>NZ_FORJ01000001.1:0-1965433 GCF_900113985.1 Phyllobacterium sp. CL33Tsu
CCCTTCAAGGGTGGCAAGCTGTCGACCTGGGAAGGCGGGATGCGGGCGCCGCTCGTTGTGCGCTGGCCCGGCCACATCAAGCCCGGCACGGTGAAAAACGACATGTTCGCTTCCCTCGACTGGTTGCCGACCCTCGTTGACATTGCTGGCGGTCCTAAAGGCAATGAATTGAAGAGCGAAATCGAGAAGGGAACATATCCCGGGATTACCAAGACCACACTCGATGGCGTCAATCAGCGCGACTATCTTGAAGGAACGTCGGACAAGTCGGCCCGCGATACATTCTTCTACTATTCCGGCAAAGACCCGTCAGCCGTCCGCTACAAGAACTGGAAAATGTATTTCGCGATGGTATCCGATGCTCCGCAGGGATTCCTGACCGGTGTCATTCCGTATAGCTGGACACAGGTCGTCAATATCAAGCGCGACCCGTTCGAAACCTCTGTCGGCGATCAGATAAAGACGCTTTTCGGTATGGGCGGGGCAATCTCGGCTCCGGCGACTGCCTACGTCTACGACTGGAACATGCTCCCGATCGGCCAGGCATTGTGGCTCAAGGAACTCCAGAGCTATATCGACTTCCCGCCAATGCAGGACCCGGCGAGCTATAACCTCCAACAGGTGATCCAACAGGTTCAGGCGATGAAGCAAGCGCATCATCCAAGTGAATGACATGAATAATGCGGACGTCCCCTAGGGGCCGTCCGCATTCGACGATTAGCCACTTCGGCTCAATTCACCTTTGCCGTCGATATTCTCGCGACTGCACGCCAAACGCGAAAGTTCTTCATTTGTTCGCAGGCCAAGCTGGAGTAGTCTTGCGCAACGACTCACCGCTGCCGCAACGCAGCCGACCGGCCTGCCGCAATGAGGGACTATGGGCGCTGCCTATCTGGAGAAACTTAACCCCGAACAGCGGCTTGCCGTCGAATATGGAACAGACTTGCTTCCATCGACCATTGGCGGGCCGTTGCTTGTCATTGCCGGCGCCGGATCCGGTAAAACCAACACGCTTGCCCACCGCGTGGCGCATCTCATCGTCAAAGGTACCGATCCACGGCGCATTCTTCTGATGACCTTCTCACGCCGGGCTGCCTCGGAAATGGCGCGACGGGTAGAGCGTATCTGTACGCAGGTGCTGGGCGCAAATGCCGGAGTCTTGACCGACGCGCTGGCCTGGGCGGGCACGTTTCATGGCATTGGCGCGCGCCTGCTACGCGATTATGCCGAACAGATCGGCCTCAATCCCGATTTCACGATCCACGACCGTGAAGACAGCGCCGATCTCATGAACCTTGTTCGCCACGAACTCGGTTTCTCTAAGACGGAAAGCCGTTTTCCGACCAAGGGAACATGCCTTGCCATCTATTCGCGCGTCGTCAACTCGAAGGTACCGCTCGCTGAGGTGCTGCAGGCATTCTTTCCCTGGGTGGCCGGGTGGGAGAAACAGCTGCGCGAGCTCTTTGCCGCCTATGTCGAAGCCAAGCAGCTGCAGAACGTACTCGATTATGACGACCTGCTGCTCTACTGGGCGCAAACCGTCGGCGATCCGATGCTCGCGGAAGATATGGGCTGCCGTTGGGATCACGTTCTCGTCGATGAATACCAGGACACCAACCGGCTGCAGGCCTCGATTCTTTTGGCTTTGCGGCCGGCGGGCGTCGGCTTGACCGTCGTTGGCGATGACGCGCAATCGATCTATTCATTTCGCGCAGCGACCGTACGCAACATCCTGGATTTCCCTGCCACCTTCACCCCGCAGGCGAGTATCGTCACCCTTGACCGTAACTATCGCTCGACCCAGCCGATCCTTGCCGCAGCCAACGGCGTGATCGATCTGGCGCGAGAACGCTTTACCAAGAACCTCTGGAGCGAGCGCGAGTCGGCGGAGCGGCCGCGCATGGTGACCGTCAAGGACGAGGCGGACCAGGCCCGCTACATCGTCGAAGAGGTACTCGAAAATCGCGAAACGGGAACCTTGCTGAAACAGCAGGCCGTGCTTTTCAGGACGTCGCACCACAGCGGCCCATTGGAAGTCGAACTGACGCGCCGCAACATTCCTTTCGTCAAGTTCGGCGGCCTCAAGTTCCTCGACAGCGCCCATGTCAAGGATATGCTTGCCTTGCTGCGTTTTGCGCAAAACCCACGCGACCGCGTTGCGGGCTTCCGGCTTATGCAGATCATCCCAGGCGTCGGCCCGACCTCGGCGCGCCGCGTTCTTGATGAAATGGCCGAGCAGCCCGATCCGCTCGGCGCGCTCGCGCAGATCGCCCCTCCTCCCCGTGCGGGCAATGACTGGTCAGCTTTCGTCAATGCGCTGAACGACTTGAAGCGCGGAACGACCGGCTGGCCTGCCGAACTCGAGCGTGCGCGCGCCTGGTACGAACCGCATCTCGACCGCATTCACGAGGATGCCGAAATACGCAAGACGGATCTGCTGCAACTCGAACAGATCGCCGCGGGCTATGCGTCTCGCGAGCGTTTCCTCACCGAACTCACCCTCGATCCGCCGGATGCGATTAGTGACCAATCGGGCGTCCCGCTGCTTGACGAGGACTACCTTATCCTGTCGACGATCCATTCCGCCAAGGGGCAGGAATGGAAATCCGTATTTATCCTCAATGCTGTCGATGGCTGCATTCCGTCCGACCTTGGCGCCGGAACGACGGCCGAACTCGAGGAAGAGCGCCGCCTGCTCTATGTGGCGATGACGCGTGCCAAGGATAGCCTCCACCTCATCCTGCCGCAGCGTTTCTTCACACACGGCCAGAATTCACTCGGCGATCGCCACGTCTACGCGTCGCGCACGCGCTTCATCCCGGCAACTTTGCTGCAGTATTTCGAGAACCGGCCGTGGCCGGTGCACAACCGGGATCAGGAGGCGCGCGCCAAGGATGTTCGTAGCCAACGCGTCGATGTCGCCGCAAAAATGCGGGCAATGTGGCGGTAGGTCCTCGACCCTAGGTTGATGCGCTGTAAAACCCAGGGATGAAAGAGCAAAACGACCGGCACGCAGGCAATTAGCGCGGAACATTCGCGAGGCGCGGTCGTTATAGCTCTGTCAGTAATAGGAGCTCCCAAAAATGGCAATGTTTTCAAAGAATGCGGATGATATTCAAGGTGATGTCGAGGCGCAGATCGCTGCCCTGCGCAAGGAAATTTCCAAGATCTCCGCAAGTCTTCCCGATTTGACCAGCGAACGATTTGATGAAGTAAAGCGCATTGCGACGAAGCAGGCGAAACATGCAGCCGCCACAGCGCGCGAAAATCCCGTGGCTACCATCGCAATCCTAGCTGGCGCAGCGGTGCTGGTCGGCCTGCTCGCTCGGCGATAGAAGGACCGAAGCGCCATGGATGAAACAACCATTGAGAATGAGGCGGACAAGGTTCGCCTCAAGGCCGAAATTGCCGAGTTGAAGCGCGATCTTGCCGCCATCACCAAGACCTTGGCTGACAAGGGCGTGGAGCTGCTCGACGATTTTAGCGACGACGATGATGACGACGAGACATCGACGCTCGACGATCTGCGGGAGCGCGGTCGCCGTGCTGCCATCGGCCTCGGGCATAAGGCGCGGCAGATCGCCGATACGCCGACCCAGAACTCGGTTTCAACGCTTATGATCATCGCCGGACTTGGCGTCATTATCGGCATGCTGGCGCGTTAAAAATTATTGCAGGTTCTTCGGAACCAATCCGCCAGATGGGCATTTTATAGGTGCTGGTTCCCAACCAGCAAGGCCGCACCCCACGGCCCAACCCCCAAGTCCCAGCTTTCATTCCGATGAAAGCTGGGCTTTTTTTGTGGGCTTATCGAACCTGATCGAGCAGACGTTTGCACTCCAAGAGGTCGAATAAGGTCTCCTGCAGAAGCGTGCGGTTGTCCTTGGACAGGCGCTTGCCATCGGCCGCAACAGGCCCTTCTTCCTCGCCCTTGATCAGGCCGAAGAGCCGGCGCCCGTGGGCCGCAGGTTTCGGCGTTCCCATGACCGCGGCTTCCTCGGCAGCATCGACCCGATCCTGTTCAGCTGCAAGCGCTTCCTCCTGGCGGGCATTGGCCTGCTTTTGCTGGCTTATTGCTTCCGCTGCCGCCGTATCGCCGCTGCCAAGCGCAATGATGAATTGCGTCCCGTTTTCACGTAGAAGACGCTGCACGCCCTTGATCGTATAGCCCTGATCGTAAAGGAGGTGGCGGATGCCCTTGAGGAGGTCCACATCGAGCGGACGGTAATAGCGCCTGCCCCCACCGCGTTTCATCGGCTTTATGTGTGTGAACCGCGTTTCCCAGAAGCGCAGGACATGCTGGGGCAGATCGAGATCTTCCGCGACTTCGCTGATGGTTCTGAATGCGTCGGGGCTTTTGTCCATGTTTTCACCCTTTCAGGAGAAAATCTGATTCGACCTCCATTTTCAGCGATTTGCAATGCATAATTCAAGCGGAACGCGAGACTACCTCACAGCAATCTCGCGTAAAAGGACGCTTAAAGTTGCGGAATCGCCCGAATTCAGGCTGATTTCTTTTTGCGTGTCTGGTGGGAGCGGAGAATCCGCTGCTTGAGCACGTTGGATGCCTTGAACGTCATTACCCTGCGCGGCAGGATCGGGACTTCTTCCCCGGTCTTCGGATTGCGCCCGATGCGTTCATTCTTGTCCCTTACCTGGAACGTGGCGAACGACGACAATTTAACTGTCTCGCCACGAACAATTGCGTCACATACCTCATCGAGGATTGTTTCGACGAGTGAAGCTGACTCCGTTCGCGAAAGTCCTACCTTGCGGTAGACCGCCTCGGCCAGATCAGCACGCGTAATGGTCTTACCCCCCATACGATCTCAAAGCTCTCGTTTGTTGCAAATCTACCAGGTGATAGCGGAAGTTATAGGATGAAAACCGATCGGGCAAGCAGCTTGGAAGAGTTCGTCGGCCAATCCACGGACCCGGTCGTCCTGCTACCAGCGTAGCAGAACTGCACCCCACGTAAAGCCCCCGCCCATGGCCTCGAGCAGCACGAGATCGCCTTGCTTGATACGCCCGTCCGCAACAGCCGTCGCGAGTGCTAAGGGTACTGAAGCGGCTGATGTATTTCCGTGCCGGTCAACGGTGATGACAACCTTTTCTTCGGCCAGATGCAGCTTCTTTGCGGAGGCGTCGATGATGCGCTTGTTGGCCTGGTGCGGCACGAACCAGTCGATGTCCTCGGCAGTAATTCCTGCCTCGGAAAACGAGGCTTCGATCACGTCCGTGATCATGCCGACCGCATGCTTGAAGACCTCCCTGCCCTCCATCCGCAGGTGGCCGACAGTCTGGGTCGTCGACGGTCCGCCATCGACGTAAAGCTTATCCTTGTGCGAGCCGTCGGAGCGCAAATTGGCCGTCAGCACGCCGCGATCGGAGGTAAGCCCACGGCCTTCATTGGCCTCAAGGATGATGGCACCGGCGCCGTCACCGAACAGCACACAGGTCGTGCGGTCATTCCAGTCGAGGATGCGCGAGAATGTCTCGGAGCCGATCACCAAAACGCGCTTTGCCATGCCGCCGCGAATATAGAGGTCGGCTGTTGCAACCGCGTAGACGAATCCGGAGCAGACCGCCTGCATGTCGAATGCAAAACCGTGCGTCATGCCCAGCCGGGCCTGGATATTGACCGCCGTAGCCGGAAACGTGTTGTCGGGAGTCGATGTTGCGAGAATGATGAGATCGATATCTGCCGGCGTCATGCCCGCATTATCGAGAGCGGCGCGCGCTGCTGCCTCGCCCAGCGATGCGGTGGTTTCACCCTCACCCGCAATGTAGCGCTGCCTGATGCCGGTGCGCTGGACGATCCATTCGTCCGAAGTTTCGACAATGCCTTCGAGATCAGAATTCTTTACCAGGCGCGCCGGTGTGGCCGCCCCTATACCTTTAACAACGGAACGGATCATTTACTTCCCTGTTCTATTTCAACCTCGGCGTCGCTTTCGGTTTCATCCTTGAAAGCCACACCGACCGGGCTCTTATGGAAATGGGTAAGATCCGCCGCGATCTTGTCCAGAAGCTTGTTGTGCGCCATGTCATAGCCGACGTCGATCGCCGAAGCAAAGCCGAGAGCATCGGTACCGCCATGGCTCTTGATGACGACGCCGTTGAGACCGAGGAAGACGCCGCCATTGGTCTTGCGCGGGTCCATCTTCTCCCGCATGCGATCAAAAGCGCCTTTGGCAAAAAGGTAGCCGATCTTGGCCATCAGCGTGCGGTTCATCGCATCGCGCAAATACTGGGTGTACTGCTTGGCCGTGCCTTCAGCCGCTTTCAGGGCTATGTTACCGGCGAACCCTTCGGTAACAACGACATCGACCGTACCCTTGCCGATGTCGTTGCCTTCGACAAAACCGTAATATTCGAGCGTCGGCAAAGGTATCTCGCGCAGGATGCGCGCAGCGTCCTTGACGTCGTCCTGCCCCTTGATCTCCTCAACGCCTACGTTGAGCAGGCCGATCGTCGGACGCTTGATTTCAAAGAGCGAACGGGCCATGGCCGCGCCCATGACCGCATAATCGACCAGCTGCTGGGCGTCGGCGCCAATCGTTGCACCAATGTCGAGAACAATGCTCTCGCCCTTCAGAGTCGGCCAGATACCGGCAATCGCCGGACGCTCGACATTCGCCATTGTACGCAGGCAGAATTTCGACATAGCCATCAGGGCGCCGGTATTGCCGGCCGAAACGCAGACATCCGCCTCGCCGGTCTTCACCGCCTCGATCGACCGCCACATCGAGGATTTCCAACGCCCGTTGCGCAGGGCCTGGCTCGGCTTTTCATCCATGCGTACAGCAACGTCGCAATGATGCAGGGTCGATGCATTGGACAATGCCTGGTGGCGGGCAAGGATCGGAGCCACCTCTGCCTCACGCCCAAAGACCACGAACCTGATGTCAGGATGGCGCTCCAGCGCCGTTGCCATGCCGGGGATGACGACCTCTGGACCGAAATCACCGCCCATGGCGTCAATGGAAATTCTGATCACTCTCGATTGTCCTGTCTGGTTCAGTGCCTGTGCATGGCGTTCTTTGAAAAGACTCGGGGAAAATAGACATTTTGCGTAGGCGCACAACTGATTTCTGCCCAATCATAGGCGCGCTCGACCCAATAAGCTTGAATACTCGTCCCAATCCTTGGTCTTGTCTCAACTCCCTGACACCATCTACCCGCAGGATGAGATAGCGATCAAGTCTTCTGTTTCCAATCCTTGAGAGCCGCAAACGGGTTGGCTGGCTTTACGTCTTCCTCATCGTCCGATCCGACGTCAAGAACGAGGGGCGGCGCAGCCTCCACGCCCTCCTTGCGCGGATAAGGATCGACAGCCAATTCGAAGAATTCTTCTGCGATTGCCCCAACGTCGAGCTTATCGCCGGAAAATGTCTCAGGTATGTCGGGGCCATCCGCACTGATGATCAGTTCGCCATTCTCATCGAGCGGAAGACGTGCGAGTCGCGAATTCTCCGGTACGAAGAGCGTGTCGATGTCCGTATCGATCGTCGTTTCGATCGGCTCTAGCGTCACGACGCAAGCCTGGACGATTTCCGCCTGTACCTTCCCGCGCACGCGGATCCCATCCTTCTTCCACGGTACCACCTGCAGTTCCGCTTTGAACGATTTAACATCTTCCAAATCGTGAAAATCGCGCATGGCGTCACGCTCTTTCTTATCCGCCTCGATTTTGACGTTGAGGCCTTTCTGCGGAAGCCGCTGCACTGAGACTTGATAACTGAGGGTTCCATCCGAGTTTCTCGACATCGCATTTCATCCTATCGAAGCGGCGTATCGTCGGTGCTGGCATCAGGAAACGTAACCCTTCCGGCCACGATATCATCATCCGATTGCCCATCGAGGTGGCGTACCGTGCGTTCGACATAGGCGGCTAGCGCGGGCGCGCCTGTCCAACCCTCACTGTCCGGACGCACATTGCGAGCGAGCGCCGCGATAAGCGCCGGATGGTCATTCGTTTCCAATGCGCGATCATACGACTCGATGCGTCCATAGAACATGCGCGCAAGTTTCTTCATGCGCTTGGGCACGCCGGAATCACCGATGCCCAGTTCGCGCAGCGAATGGTCGACATCGCGGAAGAATTCGTCGGTAACCTCCTGGCCAACGGGCTTCAGCGCGGGGCCCCTGTCCTTGATGCGGCGCATGAACAGGAAAACATGCAGCGACAACATCTCGTAGCGTCCGAGCGGAGTATCCGGCACTTCAAGGTCAGAATAAAAATAGGGCTGCCGCGCCGCTGCCACGATCGCATCGTAGAGGGCAATTGTAATCGCCTCATTTGCTTTGGCCTTGCGGCTAAATAGACTGAGAATCATAGAGTTGTGCCTTGACTTGAGTCTTCCTCGCAGCACTTTTGCCGTGTTGCATCGGAGTTCAAGGTGGTTTACCGAGTTTCTGCGGGCAGCGAAAGACTTGCGCCCAGATTCAAATGGAGATGTCGTTGCTGCAGCGGATTTTCAAGACCGAGCGTACGCGTGAGTGCGTTCTCGTTGGAACACTTATTTTGGCTGCCGGGGTGTCCGGCTGCAACACTGCCGCCCTCAAGCTCGCACCGACAGAGACCTTGACGCAAGGCTATGTTCTCGACGAGAAGGCGCTCGAATTCGTGCCGGTTGGCTCAAGCCGCGAACAGGTCATCCTGTCGCTTGGCAGCCCGTCGACCACGGCGACCTTCGACAATGAAGTCTTCTATTATATTTCGCAGAAGCGTCAGCGTTCGGTTGCCTTCATGATGCCGCGCGTGACTGACCGGCGTATTCTTGCGGTCTATTTCGACAAGGATGGCAAGGTTTCCAGCATCTCCAATTATGGTCTGCAGGACGGCAAGGTCTTCGACTTCATCTCGCGCACGACCCCGACTGGCGGCAAGGACCTCTCCTTCCTCGGGCAGATGCTGCAGGGCGTCAGCAAGACTCCAAGCGCGCTGCCGAGCGCCGGCCGCACGCCAACCGGCGGCGCCCCGGACTGATCCGGCGACCACGCTCTACGAGGCCCAAAGAAAACCCGCGAAGAAGCTTCGCGGGTTTTTCGTTTTCGCTGGCAGGTGTCAGTGGGCTAGCACTGCAAGTAGCAGCAAGGCCACGATGTTGGTAATCTTGATCGCCGGATTGACGGCGGGACCCGCCGTATCCTTGTATGGATCGCCAACGGTATCGCCGGTGACGGACGCTTTATGTGCCTCCGAGCCCTTCATGTGGCGGGTGCCGTCCTTGCCGACAAAGCCGTCCTCAAACGACTTCTTGGCATTATCCCAGGCACCGCCACCCGAGGTCATCGATATCGCAACGAAGATGCCGTTGATGATGACGCCGAGCAGCGAAGCACCGAGCGCGGCAAAGGCGGAAGCCTTCGAACCCGATATCAGCAGCACGCCGAAGTAAACCACGAGCGGCGCAAGCACCGGCAGCAGCGAGGGAACGACCATTTCCCGGATTGCCGCCTTGGTCAGAATATCGACCGCACGCGCATAGTCAGGCCGTTCGGTGCCGAGCATGATGCCGGGCTTTTCGCGGAACTGGCGACGCACCTCCTCGACCACCGATCCCGCCGCACGGCCAACAGCTGTCATTGCAATGCCGCCGAAAAGGTAGGGAATGAGTCCGCCGAAGATAAGGCCTGCGACGACATAGGGATTGGAAAGGTCGAAGGAGACCGCCCCGATGCCCTTGAAGTAGCTGAATGCAGTCGCGCCTTCCTTGTTGGCTTCGCTGATGAAGTATTGAAGGTCGTTGCTATAGGCTGCAAACAACACCAGCGCGCCAAGGCCGGCAGAGCCGATGGCGTAGCCCTTGGTGACGGCCTTCGTCGTATTGCCAACGGCGTCGAGAGCATCGGTGGATTTACGCACGTCCGGATCGAGGCCCGACATTTCGGCGATGCCGCCGGCATTGTCCGTTACCGGGCCGAATGCATCGAGCGCAACGATCATGCCGGCAATGCCGAGCATCGCCGTCACCGCAATACCGGTTCCGAAGAGGCCGGCGAGTTGATAGGTGGAGATGATGCCGCCGACAATGACGAGCGCAGGCAAAGCGGTCGACTCAAGCGAAACAGCCAAGCCCTGGATCACGTTGGTGCCGTGACCGGTGATCGATGCCTGGGCGATCGAATTCACCGGACGCTTGTTGGTGCCGGTATAATATTCGGTGATGACGACAATCAGGCCGGTTACGACGAGACCGATAATACCGCAGAAGAAGAGGTTCGTGCCGGTGATAGCTCGCCCGGCCACGGTGCCAAACTCGCCCCAGCCGACGGTCATCGACGTTGCGACGGCGAGGCCGACGATCGACAAGAGCCCCGTCACGATCAGGCCCTTGTAGAGGGCACCCATGATGGAGTTGTTGGCACCGAGCTTTACGAAGAACGTGCCGGCAATCGAGGTGATGATGCAGGCGCCGCAGATGGCCAGCGGATACAGCATGACCTGCCCGAGCACAGGTGTCGCGCCGAAGAAAATAGCGGCAAGCACCATCGTGGCAACGATCGTCACGGCGTAGGTCTCGAAGAGATCGGCAGCCATGCCGGCGCAGTCGCCGACATTGTCACCAACATTGTCGGCAATCGTTGCGGGGTTACGCGGATCATCTTCGGGAATTCCAGCTTCAACCTTGCCGACGAGGTCGCCGCCAACATCTGCACCCTTGGTGAAGATGCCGCCGCCAAGGCGGGCGAAGATCGAAATAAGGGAAGCGCCGAAACCAAGCGAAACGAGGGCGTCTATTACCGCGCGATCAGCTGCAGGAAGGCCGAGCGGACCGGTCAGGACCCAGAAATAGACGGAGACGCCGAGAAGCGCGAGCCCGGCAACGAGCATGCCGGTGATTGCGCCCGATTTGAAGGCGATCTCGAGACCGGCAGCCAGACTGCGGGATGCAGCCTGCGCCGTGCGCACATTGGCGCGGACGGAGACGTGCATGCCGATGAAGCCGGCAAGGCCGGAAAGCACCGCGCCGATCAGGAAGCCGATGGCGGCCGTCGCGCTCAGGAGATACCAGACGGCGACAAAGACGACGATGCCGACAATGGCGATCGTGGTGTACTGACGTGTGAGATAGGCCTGTGCACCTTCGCGGATCGCACCGGCGATTTCTTGCATGCGCGCATTGCCCTGGTCCGCCGCGAGCACCGATTTGGTGGCCCAGATAGCGTAAACGATAGACAGCAGACCGCAGGCAATGACCAGAAATAGTATTGTCATGCCACTCCCTCAGATTTTGACCGGAAAACCCCTCCCCGGGTCAGGTTCGGTACGGCACTCGAAATCTGCCAGGCCGGCAGAGACGCGACCGTATGTGTAAGGAGTAACGAAGCAAATGCGAAACCGTCAAGGTCTTTCGCAACTTAGCGGAATGCGCGACGAAAGTAGGGATTGCGAACAGTAGGGGGAGTGATCAATCTTAACAAAAGAATTCATTTGAATGAGTTGGCCTTGAACGTGATCTATAATGAACGCGTGAAGTTATTTGCGACCTTTTTAAATGGCCTCGGTGTCGCGATTTTCGCGGTAGGTGGATTCGCTCCACTCGTTTCGAGTCTGAACGGCACAATCGGACCGACAAGATTTCTCGCATTTGTCAGCGCAATTTGTGTTGTGATCGCATTCACCCTACATTACTTGGCGAGCACTTTCCTCACGAGGATGAGACCATGACGACGCTGCAGATGCTTTCGTTCTTCATAGCGCCGGTCAGCGCCGTGCTCTTCGCCCTGCTTGCGTTCTACGTTGTCGACCGCAACCAACGGCGCAAACCGCGCGACCGCTGAGGGCCGCACCTTTACCGCTGCGGGCCCTTTACGCCCTTGCTTGCACCGCGAATCTCAAATGCCAGCCGGTCGAGAACGGCGTTGACGAGCTTCGGCTCGTCCTCATTGTAGAACGCCTTGGCGATGTCGACATATTCAGAGACGATGACGGCCGTCGGCACATCGACCCGGTCCTTCAATTCCCAAATCCCGGCGCGCAAGATGGCGCGAAGCGTCGAATCGAGCCGTGACAGGGGCCAGTCTTCAAGCAGTGCCTGATGTATGAGCGGATCGAGGACCTTCTGCTCGGCGACGACACCTGAGACGATACCGCGAAACCACTGCGGATCTGCATCGAGATATTGGTTGCCGTCCACTTCCTTGCCGAGGCGGTGCGCCTCATATTCGGCAACGACCTCGAGAACACCCGTACCGGCAACGTCCATCTGGTAAAGTGCCTGCACGGCGGCAAGGCGGGCAACGCCACGCTTGTTGGCGGTCTTTGCGGCAGGGCTATGCCCGTCTTTGGCGGAAGGCATCGTCAGGCTCCAAGCTTTTCCTTGATGGCGATCATGGTCAGTGCAGCGCGCGCCGCGAAGCCGCCTTTGTCGCCTTCGCCGCGCTTTGCACGCGCCCACGCCTGTTCGTCATTCTCGACCGTGAGAATGCCATTGCCGATGGCAATGCTTTCATTGACGGAAAGATCCATCAAGCCGCGCGACGATTCATTGGCAACAATATCGAAATGGTACGTCTCACCGCGAATAACCGTCCCGAGAGCGACGAAGCCATCATACTCCCTGCCGCCTTCGACAGCAGCATCGAGAGCAAAAGAAATGACGGCCGGAATCTCCAGTGCACCCGGCACGGTGATTACCTCATAGGTCGCGTTCGCCTCGTCGAGGGCGCCCTTGGCGCCAGCCAGCAGCGCGTCGGCGAGATCGTCATAGAATCGTGCTTCCACGATCAATAGATGTGGCGCATGCGCCTGACTTTTGGACATGATTGCTCCAACGGAAATGAGGTGGCGTTGGTCCTAGGCCGATTTCGGGTATTCCGCAAGTCGTGCGGCGTATCTCGCCATCTGGTCGATCTCGATATTGACCTTGTCGCCAACCTTGCGCTCGCCCCACGTCGTAACTTCCAGCGAATGGCGGATAAGGAGCACGTCGAACTCGTTGCCATTGACGCCGTTGACGGTCAATGACGTGCCGTCCAGGGCAACCGACCCCTTCTGCGCTATGAAACGCGCGAGATGCCCGGGAACCCGAAGCGTGAACCGGACGGCATCGCCCTCGTCTTCGCGCTTGATGAGTTCCGCCATGGCATCGACATGCCCGGAGACGAGATGTCCTCCCATTTCATCGCCAAGTTTCAAGGATCGTTCCAGATTTATACGCGAGCCGGTTTTCCAGCCGGCTATGCTGGTAAGGCGCAGCGCCTCTTCCCAGGCCTCGACTTCGAACCAGCGGGCATTCGAACCCTTTTCCGGCAAGGTGGTTACAGTCAGGCAGACGCCGGAACAGGAAATCGATGCGCCGATTTCGATCGTCTGGGGATCATAGTTGGTTTCAACGCGCAGCAGCACGCCCTCATTGAGCGGCTTTACCTGACCGATCCGGCCGATATCCGTTACAATACCTGTGAACATTCATGTTTTCCTAGGTCGATCTGACATATTCGCGATAGCGGTCTTCCCCAAAGCGAAATTCGTTCAGCTGCTTGAAATCACGCGCGATATGGGGGTTGAGATCAGGACCTGCAACCCCCGCCTCACTACCAATCACAACCGCGCCCTCAAAGAGCGCAATTCTGTCAACGAGGTTCTCATCGAGCAGCGACGTCGCGACAGCCGCTCCACCCTCGACCATCACGGTTGAAAGCCCCTGGGCAGCAAGGTCTTCCAGGAGTTCCGGCAGGGCGGTTGCGCCGCAATCGGTCTCGGTCGCCAATATCCTGCAGCCTGCGGCAGCGAGCGCCCGGCGCTTGGCTGGATCAGCATCCGCCCGCGCCGCAACCCAGACAGGAACGTTGGCGGCCGTTCGCACAAGTTCGCTGTCGATCGGCAGACGCAGATGGCTGTCCAGCACGATGCGGATCGGCGAGCGCGCTTCAAGGCCGGGGAGACGGCAGGTCAATTGCGGATCGTCGCTCAGTACTGTGCCGATGCCGACGAGAATAGCGTCGGATTCAGCCCGCATCAGATGCACCTGCGCGCGTGCAACGCTGCCGGTGATCGGCACCTGCCCCTCGCCCGCCCTACCCATGTAGCCGTCGCTGGAAAGGGCAAGTTTCAGAATCACTTCGGGGCGTTTCTTCGCTGAGCGAATGAGGTAGCCTGCGAGGTAGTCCGCCGCTTGCGCCGCCAGGACGTTTTCCTCCACTTCGATACCGCCAGCGCGCAGGATGGCATAGCCCTTTCCCGATACCCGATCATCAGGGTCGGTGGCTGCAGCAACGACGCGGGTCACACCGGCCGTGACCAGCGCGTTGGCGCAGGGCGGCGTCTTCCCGTGATGGGCACAGGGTTCGAGTGTGACATACGCGGTTGAGCCGCGGGCTTCCTCGCCAGCTTCGGCCAAGGCTTGCGTCTCCGCATGCGGGCGTCCGCCAATCGCGGTCACCCCACGCCCGACGATCACGCCGTTCTTGACAATGAGGGTTGCGACCGACGGATTGGTTCCCGTGAGGCCCTGATGTGTGCGCGAAAGGCGTATCGCCGCTTCCATGTAGCGGCGGTCAAGCTTGGAGGCCGCCATTTGTTCAGTCTTCCTCGACCCGTTCGGCAACCGTGTCGCCAGAGGTGATCTCATCGATCACATCGTGGAAATCCCTGGCTTCGCGAAAATTGCGGTAGACCGAGGCAAAGCGGATATAGGCGATGTCATCGATGCCTTTCAGCGCATCCATGACCAGCCGCCCGATCTCATCGGACGCGACCTCCGGTTCTCCCGAACTTTCGAGCTGGCGCACGATACCGGAGACGGCGCGTTCGACGCGATCAGGATCGACCTGACGCTTGCGCAGCGCAACTTCCACCGAACGCATGAGCTTGTCCCGGTCGAACGCAACCTTGCGGCCACTCTTCTTGATGACCGTCAGATCGCGCAATTGCACGCGCTCAAAGGTGGTGAAGCGCCCGCCGCAGACCGAGCAGACACGTCTTCTCCGTATCACCGCTCCGTCTTCTGCCGGACGGGAATCTTTCACCTGGGTGTCTTCGGATTGGCAATAGGGACAACGCATCGACGAGCTTTCTGAACAACTTCATGTTCGCAAGAGACAGGGCCCGAAGATAATGATTTTCTTGCGAAGTTAAAAGCGGTCGGGCGGAGAGGACTGTGAACGGACCGTTCGATCCGCCGCATTCCCCCCGCCCATCCATATCAATCCGGCGCGCGCCTTAGCCGAGGTAGGGGTAAAGCGAGAAACGGTCGGTCAATGAGATGACCTTCTGCTGCACGGCTTTTTCCACGGCGGCATTGCCCTCATCGGAATTCGCGACCTTGAGACCGTCGAGCACTTCGGAAATGAGATTGCCGATTTCGGTGAATTCGGCCGGACCGAATCCGCGTGTCGTGCCGGCCGGGGTGCCGAGGCGAACGCCCGACGTTACGAACGGCTTTTCCGGGTCGAACGGAATACCGTTCTTGTTGCAGGTGATGTTGGCGCGGCCAAGCGCGGCCTCGGCGCGCTTGCCGGTCGCATTCTTGGGACGAAGATCTACGAGCATCAGATGGTTGTCGGTACCGCCGGAAACGATGTCGAGCCCGTTCTTCTTCAGCGTCTCAGCAAGCGTCTGCGCATTGGTAACGACGTTCTTGCCATAGGTCTTGAAGTCCGGCTTCAACGCTTCGCCGAAGGCGACTGCCTTGGCGGCGATGACGTGCATCAGCGGCCCGCCCTGCAAGCCGGGGAACACGGCGGAATTCATCTTCTTGGCGATCTCGGGATCGTTGCAGAGGATCATGCCGCCGCGTGGACCGCGCAGCGACTTGTGCGTGGTGGTGGTCACGACATGCGCGTGCGGAAGCGGGGAAGGATGCACGCCGGCAGCAACGAGACCCGCGATATGCGCCATGTCTACCATGAGGTAAGCGCCGATGGAATCGGCGATCTGGCGGAAGCGCTGCCAGTCCCAGACCCGTGAATAGGCCGTGCCGCCCGCAAGGATAAGCTTGGGCTTGGTCTCATGCGCCTTCTTCTCGATGGCGTCCATGTCGAGGAGGTGATCGTCCTCACGCACGCCGTAGGAAACGACGTTGAACCACTTGCCGGACATGTTGACCGGCGAGCCGTGGGTAAGGTGGCCGCCAGAATTGAGATCGAGCCCCATGAACGTGTCGCCCGGCTGCAGCAGCGCCAGGAACACGGCCTGGTTCATCTGGCTGCCGGAGTTCGGCTGAACGTTCGCGAATTCGCAGCCGAACAACTGCTTGGCGCGCTCGATCGCAAGTTCTTCGGCAATATCGACAAATTGGCAGCCGCCATAATAGCGCTTGCCCGGATACCCCTCGGCATATTTGTTGGTCATAATCGAGCCCTGGGCTTCGAGCACGGCACGGGAGACGATGTTTTCCGAGGCGATCAGCTCGATTTCATGCCGCTGACGACCAAGTTCCTTGCGGATTGCGCCGAAGATTTCCGGATCGATCTCTTCGAGCGGTGCGTTGAAAAAGGTATCTGCGTTCGACATGGTGTCTCAACCTCATTTGCCGGTGGGAACAGTTACGTGATTGCGGCGCATTATCATACTTAAACCGGCAAGGCCAATGGCCGGGAGACGAAAAGCAATAGCCGGAAACCGCCATGGGTATGGAAATGAGGTAGGCCCGCTCAATCCGGGCTTTCGCCAAGGTCGATTCTCGGGACAAGCCAGAAGGATGACGGAGAGTTGGGCACGAGAATTCACATTGCCTTCGTCAGAAAAAAGACCGCCCGAAGGCGGTCTTTTCCACTTATCCAGAGGTCAATCGCTCAAGTATTCGTGCCGATAGAAAGCGCGGCCTGACCGTCGCGCTCGTAAATATCGTCGCGCAGGTGAACGACCCCGTCGCCGGTCGACCACGCTGTCACGTAGACGAAGTGCAGCGGCACCGGGTTACTGACGTTGATCGGCGTATTGACGCCGGTCTTAATGGTCGCTTCCATCGTCTGGCGATCCCAGCCCGCCGTATCGCGCAGCAACCATACATTCAGATCGCGCACGTTCTGGACGCGGACACAGCCGGACGATTCGAAGCGCATCAACTTGTTGAATACGCCCTGCTGAGGCGTATCGTGCATATAGACGGCATAGGGGTTCGGGAAATTGATCTTCGTCGATGACATGGCGTTGATCTTGCCCGGATCCTGGCGGAACATCAGCTTGACGGCATCATCCGTATTCCAGTCGACCTGTTCCGGCGGAACTTCCTGACCCTGCTGGTCGAAGAGGCGAATCTTGTTGCGCGTCAGATAAGTCGGGTCCTTGCGCATCAGCGGAATGATGTCTTTTTCGATGATCGACTTCGGCGCGGTCCAGTAAGGATTGAGAATGACCTCGTGGATCTTGGAATCGAGGATCGGGGTCTGGCGGTCGATCTTGCCAACGATTGCGGTATGGCGCTGGACGACGCGGCCGCCCTCCACTGCCTCGAGCTGCGCAGCCGGAATGTTGACCATGACGTAACGCGGACCCTGGTCTGCGGCGGCCAAGGTGCGAACACGTTCGAGGTTGGTCTGCAACTGTCCGAGGCGAATATCGGCGGGGACATTCATCGCAGCCAGCGAATACTGCCCCATGACGCCATCGGCAGGCAGACCGTGCCGGGCCTGGAAGCGCTTAACAGCGGCATCAACATAGGTATCGAACGAATTGGAGATGCCTGCGCTCTCTGAAAGATCGCCTGCGATCATCAAGCGCTTGCGCATGACGGCGACCGAAGGGTCGACGACGCCAAGCTGCAGCTTGACCGTGGTATCGACGCGTGGCCAACCGCCATTGCTGACGATCTGGTTATAGGTGTTGATGGCGTTTTGGATGAAGGAAGCCGTCTCCGGGCTTGCGATCGGCTGGAAGCTCGCGACCTTGCCCTTTGATGTCGAGCGCGCGTCGAACTGATCATCCCAGTTGCCGCGGCGCGGCGCCGCCAGAATCTCGCCGATATCGCTTTGCTGGGCGAATGCCGACGTTGTTGCCGCGGCGAAACCAGCAGTTGCCACGCCTCGCAGGAATGCGCGGCGATCAATTGCCGATGATCCGAATTTCTTCATATTGTGTCCAACCCTTGGAAGTACTGCGGCCAATGCCACCTGCAACGCAAGATGAGCGGTTACGATTATCCAGAATTACCAGCAACTACTTTAACAAACAGCAATTGTAACGCTGATCGCGCAATCGTGATGCCGACCACGCCTCTCCAGCTGTCCGCCGTATTTCGCTGAGCATGCAATGACTTCGTCGATTTCCACGCCATTATGGCGGATTAATGACCCTAGGCCATGGGAAACGCACTGACTTCAAGAACCCCACAGAACAATGGTCAAAGCCCGCCCTCGCATGAAGCGAAGCCGGGCTTTTGCAGTGGAGACACTGTTAGAGCTCACATGCGGTAGGCGATGCTGTCGTTCCAGAAGCGATCGAGACGCTGGAGCGCCTTGTTCATCGACTGGAATTCTTCCGCCTTGATGCCACCGACATGTTCGATCGACGCGATATGGCGCTCGTAGAGACCCGCCACAAGTTCTGCGACTTCCGTCCCCTTGTCCGTCAGGCTAACCCGAACGGAGCGACGATCGGTGCGGGACCGTTCATGCGAGATGAAGCCAAGCTCGACCAGCTTCTTCAAATTGTACGAAACATTCGAGCCGAGATAGTAGCCGCGGCTACGCAGTTCGCCGGCCGTCAGTTCAGCATTGCCGATGTTGAAAAGCAGCAATGCCTGGATCGCGTTGATGTCGCTGCGGCCGTTGCGGTCGAATTCATCCTTGACGACGTCAAGCAAACGTCGATGCAAACGTTCTACCAACTGAAGTGCTTCAAGATAAAGTGTCCGCAACGCAGTATCACTGGGTGTCGAACGCTGGTTCTCACCAGACTTTCTCTGTGTGTTGTTCATAATACCTGCCTCACTGTTGTTTCGGTGTATTTTTCTCACCGTTGAGGCAACACTATCGAATACGCATAAAATTCGACTTAAAACACAGACTTAACAGTACCTTACCTCGGCTCAATCAATTTCAGGCTTAATGAAGACTTACGCCTCGGCTTAAAAAGCGCCCTATCGCCTGGGCTTGGCCTGGCGTCTTTTCTGCACGAACAGCAGGACCCTGAAGGCGATATAGAGTAGCGCCACGCCGCCGTGGATGATGGCAATCTGGGGCTTGTAGAAGAAATACCGGGAGAAAGTCGTGAACATCAATGTTTCGCCGAGCGCGGCGACGAACCAGATGACCGGGCCCCAGGAGACCATCATCCAGAGCCCTGTCGCTGCCACCGGATAGAGCACCGCGAGCGATACCGAGGCGACTTTCCATTGCCACGGCATAAGGTCGAAGCGCCACAGCATGCCCTCGTAATAACCGCTGATCTGCGCCCAATACCCTATGCCCGCCACGATACAATAGATGGCGACAAGCCGCAGGAACCACACAAAGCCCAGTTGCGTCAGCGTCGGGTCGAATGGCAGATGCGTCGGCCTCTCGTTCATGCCAGCTTCAGTTCACGCTCACCGAGGGGGGCGAAATAGGCGTCCACCATCTCCGGCGTCACCTCATCGATCGAAGCCGGCTGCCACACGGGCGCATTGTCCTTATCGACCAGAAGCGAGCGGACGCCTTCGTAAAAATCGTGGTTTTCGAGCATGCGCGACAATATCCGGTACTCCATCTGCATACATTGATCCATTTCAAGATGCCCGCCCTCGGCGATCTGCCTGAACGTCACGTGCAGGCTGGTCGGAGAACGGGTCTTGATGAGATCAAGGATCTGCTGCGCCCATTCGTTTCCGTTGACCCCTGAGGCGGCAAGCCGGATGAGGCAGCCGCCTAAGGTCTCCGAATCGAAGAGCACGCCGATCATATCGCGCGTTTTCTCAGGTGTTTCATAGTCCGGGTTGATGGTTTTTCCCCGTAAAGCCACTTCGGGCTTGCCGGTCCTGATCAGGCTGCGCCTGACCCTCTCCTTGTCTTCGGCCTTTATCGCCTGGGTAGCGATCCCGCTCTGCAGGCAGTCGCCCTGCCGGATTCGATTGCCCGTCAGGGCGAGATATGTGCCGAAATGTTCGGGCAGATGCGGGAGAAAGGCGCTGCCGCCGACATCGGGGAAAAAGCCGATGCCGACCTCGGGCATGGCAAAGAGGACATTCTCGGTGACGACCCGGTGCGAACCGTGCACCGATATTCCGACGCCGCCACCCATGACGATGCCGTCGATCAGGGAAACATATGGCTTGGGAAAATGCCGGATATAGGCATTGAGGCGATACTCGTCGGCGAAGAACTCGTAGAGCGGCGCTCCCGCCTTCCCGGCGTGATAAACGGCCAGAATATCGCCGCCCGCGCAAAAAGCTCTGCCCTCGCCCTCGACGATCACGCAATGGACGTCGGAATCGGTCGACCAGGCGACAAGGGCGCGGTGCATCGCATTGACCATCGTCTGCGTCAGTGCATTGAGGGCTTTCGGCCGTGTAAGCCGGACGAGCCCTGCCTTGCCGCGTCTTTCGAACAGCACCTCGCCCGCCCCACCAAAGTCGATTTCCATTCGCCCCTCCAAGCTTGAGCATGCGAGGTTAGGAAACTCAAGCGTGCCGCGTCAATGGATCCCACATCACCCCAAATATCTTGGTAGACGGCTGCTTCCCTGTTAGAACCATTACAAACAGAGGAAATGCCCGCTATGGCGGGTCAAGGCAACAATGAACAAATACCCAGCCTTCGCGGGCCCCCAGGGCCGGACCGTGGATGAAATTACACAAGGCCGCCGCCTGCGCCGGATGCGCAAGGCCGATTGGTCACGGCGGCTCGTTCAGGAAAACCAGCTGACAGTCAATGACCTCATCTGGCCAATCTTTCTGTGCGAGGGCGAAAACCGGCGCGAAGACATTGGCGCGATGCCGGGGGTCCAGCGCTTTTCGGTTGACATGGCGGTTCGGGAAGCGGAGCGCGCGGCAAAACTTGGCATTCCGGCGATCGCCACCTTTGCTAATATCGATCCGGCGCTGCGCGACGAGACGGGCTCGGGCATTCTCGACCCCGACAATCTCATCAATCGCGCGACCCGCGCCATCAAGGATGCTGTGCCGGAAATTGGCATGATCACCGACGTTGCCCTCGATCCCTTCACCAGCCACGGGCATGACGGCATCCTGCGCGACGGCATCATCGTCAATGATGAGACCGTCGAACAGATCACCAAGGGGGCCGTGCTTCAGGCGGCAGCCGGGGCCGATATCATTGCGCCGTCGGACATGATGGACGGCCGTATCGGCGCCATCCGCGAGGCACTCGACCACAACGGCTTCCAGGATGTCGCCATCATGGCCTATGCGACCAAGTTTGCATCGGCCTTTTACGGTCCTTACCGCGAAGCCATCGGAACGTCCGGCCGGCTCAAGGGCGACAAGAAGACCTATTATATCGATCCCGCCAATACAGACGAGGCAGTGCGCGAAGCGGAACAGGACCTGGCTGAGGGTGCGGATTCACTGATGGTCAAGCCGGGCCTTCCCTATCTCGATATTATCCGCCGGCTGAAGGATGCCTTCGCGATGCCGACGTTCGCCTATCAGGTGTCGGGCGAATACACGATGATAAAGGCCGCGGGCGCCAATGGCTGGATCGACGAAGAGCGGGTCATGATGGAGACGCTGCTCGCGTTCAAGCGGGCGGGCTGCGACGGAATTCTCACCTATTTCGCACCGATCGTTGCCGAGCGGCTAAAGGCGGGCGCCTGACTGCTCCTTGATTTTTCATTCCCGAGTTCCCAATTTCAGCGCAACGGCATTCTGTCGCCGGTTTGAAACGGAAAACGAAATGAACACCGAAACGCTTGATGGCGAAATCGTAACCAGCCGCCTTGATGACTGGCGGCTCTATCAGGGCGTGCGGACGAGCCGCGCCTTCGCCTTCCTCATCGACTATGTGATCGTGTTCTTCCTTTGCATTCCGGTGGCGTTCCTCATTGCAATTCTCGGCGTCGCGACGCTCGGCCTTGGCTGGACGCTCTACGGCATCATGTTTCCCGCCGTCGCCCTCGCCTATGTGGCAACGACCCTTGGCGGGCGACGTCAGGCGACCAAGGGCATGCAAATGATGGGCATCAAGCTCGAACGGCTCGACGGCCAGAAGGTCGACGGCCTGCTCGCTGTCGTCCATACTGTGCTGTTCTGGGGCCTGAACGTGGTGTTAACGCCGCTTATCCTGCTCGCAACATTCTTCCTCGACCGTAAGCGAACTGTGCACGACCTTCTTCTCGGGACGGTTGTCGTCCGCGCGTACAGCTAATTTCGAGGCTTATTCAGCAGCAATAATTCCAGGGCCTTCGCGTTTCGAGGGCCACTTTCAAGGTAGTACAAATGATGAAAATGCGTTTATCCGCGATCGCTTTTGCGTCGCTCGCAATCTATGGGCTCGGCACGATTCCGGGTGTGGCCGCTTCGCCGGCCGGCCGCTATTGCGGTGAAATGATTTCAGACGGCGACTATCGCGACGTCGAGACGATATTGAACGTCGACAAGTCGGGCCACATCAACGGCACCTATGAAGCCGGCGATTCCGCGGGGCGGCTTGTCGGTAAGCTTGCTGAAAAGGACGATGGAACCGGAACCTCGCGGTCGCTGATCTGGACCGACAAATATGGAACCGGCCGGCTCGACCTTCATTTTTCCGATGACTACAAGCAATTCAACGGACGTTGGGGCGCATCGAAGGACGGCAGATTCGATGCTGTCAGCCATAGCTGGACCGGGGCTGCCTGCGGTGCGAATTGAGCAATACTACAGGGACGAAGACTTTCATTGCTGAATACAATATTATTCAATTGACGTTTCGGACGGTCATACGATTCTATTAGCTATTGAAGACCGTCCCAGGGCATGGAATGACGCACCAACCACAGCAGTCACCACAGTTTTTCCTGACAGCACCTTCGCCCTGTCCCTATCTGGAGGGGCAGCTGGAGCGCAAGGTCTTCACGCACCTTGTCGGCGGGCGCGCCAGCGAACTCAATGATCTCCTGACGCAAGGCGGCTTCCGCCGCTCGCAGAACATCGCCTACCGTCCTGCCTGCGAAAACTGCCGCGCCTGCGTCTCCGTGCGCATCCTTGCGGGCGAGTTCAAGCAGGATAAGTCTATGCGCCGCGTCTGGAATCGCAACCGCGACCTGATCGGCAATATTCACCACGCGGAGCCCTCCACTGAGCAATATGCTCTGTTCCGGCAATATCTCGATGCCCGCCATAACAAGGGCGGCATGTCGGAGATGTCGGTTCTCGACTATGCGATGATGATCGAGGACACGCATGTGCCGACGCAGATCATCGAATACCGACGCCGCGGTCCGGACTCCTTCATCACCAAAAAGGGCGAAGGCGAACTTATTGCCGTCGCGCTCACCGATGTCATGGGCGATGGCCTGTCGATGGTCTATTCGTTCTTCAATCCCGAACATGCCACCCGCTCGCTTGGCACGTTCATGATCCTCGATCATATCCAGCGCGCCGCCGCCGCCGGACTTCCCCACGTCTATCTTGGCTACTGGGTGGCGGGCTCGCGCAAGATGCAATACAAGATTCGCTACAAGCCCCAGGAGCATCTCGGCCCCAAGGGGTGGGAACGCCAAGACTGATCGATCCAGCCTGCCCTAACACTGCCCTGGCATGCGGCAAATAAACAATTCGGAAACGCCGTATGTCCCAGCTTCACCTCGACCATCGCAAGGGTTTGCTCATAACTGGCCTTGGCGGCCTTATCCTGACGGCAGACATTCCGCTATTGCGGCTTGGCGAGGGAGAAACCTGGTCGACATTGTTGCTGCGCAGCGCAACGACCTTCATCAGCGCCTTCCTCATCTGGCTGATCTGGAGCCTTGCGACGGGAAAGTGGCGGCCGATTGTTCCGGGCGCCGTCGGTTATGTCGTCGCCGGTCTCTACGGCCTGACCTCGATCACCTTCATGATTGCCGTCTACAATACCAAGACAGCAAACCTCGTGTTCATTCTTGCGCTCAACACGGTGTTTTCGGCGCTCCTGTCCTGGATTTTCCTGAAGGAGCGGCCGAAACCTGCAACTTTTGCAGCCATGTTCTTCATGCTGGTCGGCGTCAGCATCATTGTGCGCGAAGGGCTTTCCTCCGGCCATCTCTTCGGCGATCTGGTCGCCCTGCTCTCGACCTTTATCCTGTCATCGGCAATCACGGTCAGCCGTGCCTCCGGCAAGGACATGGGATTTGCCGCGATCATTGGCACTGCGCTGCCCATGACGGTGGCGGCGTTCATGGTTGCCCAGAACGGCTATTCGGTCGCAGTGCCCGGCTGGATCATATTCAACGGCGCTGTCGTGACGACGCTGGCATTCCTTTGTCTTGCCACCGGCCCGAAGTTCATCTCGGGACCCGAAGTCGCGATGTTCTATCTGCTTGAAACCGTGCTGACGCCGATCTGGGTGTGGATGATCTTTGCCGAGCGGCCGAGCGATCCGACCCTTGTTGGCGGCCTGATTATCATCAACGCCCTCGTCTGCCACTCGCTCTGGCAGATGTACCACAGCCGCCGAATAGCGCGATTAGGAGCCCTGCGGCATCCGGTGTGATCTAAGCGACTATGCCCTGATTTTGAGAATTATCCCGTCGCTTCCGCAGATATCGGACTGCTGCCGCATCGTTACTCCGCAGCCTCAACGATAATCGGCCGCGGTCCTTGCACGTGAACCAACTCGCCGTGTGCAACAGTCTCAGGCTCGTCGGGCTTGTTGGGGCGGAACGACCATTGGAAGGCGCGGCCCATCCAATGGCTGGCATCGTCCATGATCGTATAGAACGATGGAACGAAGACCAGCGACAGAACCGTTGAAACCAGAAGACCTCCGATAACGGCAATCGCCATCGGCGCGCGGAACTCACCGCCATCGCCGAAAGCCATGGCGGCGGGCAGCATGCCGGCAGACATGGCGATGGTCGTCATCACGATCGGGCGGATGCGCTTGCGTCCGGCATCGATGATTGCCTCGTTGCGGGCTACGCCATGCTTGACCTCCTCGACCGCGAAATCGACGAGCATGATCGCGTTCTTGGTCACGATACCCATCAGCATCAGGATACCGATGACCACCGCCATCGACACGGAATTGTTGGTGAGCAGCAACGCCACCGCCACGCCGGCAATCGACAGAGGCAGCGACATCAGGATGGTGAAGGCGTGGAAAATACTGCCGAAAAGCAAAATCAGCACGACGAAGACGAGCATGAGGCCCATGATCATCGCATCGCGGAACCCGGCAAACACCTCACCCATGACCTCTGCGTCGCCCGTCTCCTGTATGCGCACGCCCTGGGGCATGGACTTCGCAGCCGGGAGGTTCTTGACGATATCGAGCCCCTCGCCGATCTCCTTGCCACCCGCCATATTGGCGCCGACAACGACGCGGCGCTCGCGGTTGAAACGCTCGATGGAGGACGGTCCCTGGCCAAAGCTGATATCGGCGATAGATTCGAGCGGCACCACCACGCCCGCCGGTGTCGTCACTGTCTGCGTACTGAGGATGGAAAGATCGCGTCGCGCTTCCTCGGTCAATTGCACGCGGATCGGGATCTGCCGGTCACCGATCGTGTATTTGGCAAGGTTCGCATCAAGATCGCCCAGCGTCGCGACACGCAATGCATCCGACACCTGCGAGGTCGAAATGCCGAGTTCCGCGAGCTTGTCCATGCGCGGCGTGACGATGATTTCAGGCCGGTCAAGCGCGGCAGTAGACGATACCGCCTGGAAACTGCCTGTCGCCGTCATCCCGCTCTGCAGCAGGCGGGCCTGCTCGCTGACCTTATCGCCATCGCTGCCGATAACGCCGACAGCAAACTCGCGCTCGCCGCGATCATTGACGAAATTCGCCCTGAGATCAGGCACTTCCGACAATTTATTGAAGATATCGACCTCGATCTGCTTCTGGGTCCGGTGCCGTTCGCTCTTGTGGCTGAGCTTGACGATCATCGTTGCACGGCGCGTATCGAGCGAACCCGTCGGCGACGAGCCACCGGTCACATAGGTCTGCTGGACTTCGGGAATCTCGCGCACCTTGAGCGAAGCCGCATCGGTCACGCGCAGCGTCTCGTCGATCGGAGCGCCGGGCGGCAGTTCGAGACTGACGGCGACCCGCGCCTCGTCCTGTGGCGGAACGAAACCGGAGGGCAGGAAACCCATTGCCCAGATGGCGAGCGCGAAAAGTCCAATGCCGCTTACCAGCGTCAGCCAGCGATAACGCAAGGTTACGCCGAGGAACCGCGTATAGCCGCGTATCCAGCCGGCTTCCTTGTCGCCATGGTGCAGGCTCTTGCCGTCGCGCAGCAGATAGGCCGTCATCATCGGCGTCAGCAGGCGGGCGACAAGCAACGAGAAGAATACGGCGACTGCGACCGTCAGGCCGAACTGCTTGAAATACTGTCCGGCAATGCCGCTCATGAAACTGACCGGCGCGAAGACGGCAATGATTGTCACCGAAATCGCGATCACGGCGAGGCCGATTTCGTCGGCGGCTTCGAGCGATGCCCTATAGGGCGACTTGCCCGAGCGCATATGGCGGACGATGTTCTCGATCTCGACGATGGCGTCGTCAACGAGGATACCGGTGACGAGGGTGATGCCGAGCAGGCTGATAAGATTGAGCGAGAAGCCCAGCATGTCGATCGCCCAGAAGGTCGGGATGGCCGACAGGGGCAAGGCGATCGCGGCAATCAGCGTCGCCCGAATATTGCGCAGGAACAGGAACACGACGATGATCGACAGCAGCGCCCCTTCGACCAGCGAACTCATCGCCGATTCATAGTTGCCGTAGGTGTAGTTGACCGAATTGTCGATGATGCTGAAGCGCGCGTCCGGATACTTCTCCTTCAATTGATCCATCCGCGCCTGCACGAGCGCGTATACATCGGTATCGCTGGCGCCCTTGGCGCGGAAAATGCCGAGCGACACAACGGTCTGGTTGTTGACGCGGGCAAAGGATTTGGGCTCCTCGAACGAGTCGCTGACGGTGCCAAGAGCATCGAGGCGCACCGAACGGCCGCCGGCGAGCGGAATTTCCACGGCCCGCAGGTCGTCGAGCGTACGCGATGCGCCAAGGGTGCGGATCGTCTGCTGCATAGTCCCGAGATCGCCGCGCCCACCGGTCAGGTCGGCATTCATCGATTTCAGTGCGCGGTTCACGTCCCAGGCGGTAACGCCAAGCGCCGTCAGGCGGTCAGGATCGAGCGAGACGCGGATTTCCCGGGTAACGCCACCATAGCGCTCCACGCGGCCGACACCCTTGAGGCCCTGAATATCGCGGATGATCTTGTCATCGACGAACCAGGACAGCTCTTCCGATGTCATGGTCGGCGCCGAGACGGCATAGGTCAGGATAGACGATCCTTCGACATCGACCGAATTGATGATCGGTTCCTTGATCGTCGCCGGCAGGTCGTCGCGAATGCGCGAGACGGCATCCTTGACGTCATCGAGTGCCTTTTGCGTGTCGACTTCGAGCCGGAACTCGACAAGCGTGGTGGAATTGCCTTCCGTCAAATTGGTGGTGACGTTCTTCACGCCCGTTATATTCGCAACCGAATCCTCGACGCGCTTGGCGATCTGGGTTTCAAGTTCGGTCGGTGCGACGCCGGGGTCGGTGACGGAAACCGAAATCAGCGGCACGTCAATATTGGGGAAGCGCGTGATCGGCAGTTTGGCAAAAGCCATCAGGCCGAGAACGACAAGCACCACGAAGAGGAGGATCGAGGGAACCGGGTTTCGGATCGACCAGGCAGAAATGTTCCAGTTCATTTGATGGCCCCCGTGGCCTCGTCGGTAACGCGAACCGGCGTTACGCGGTCGCCATTGGCGACGAAGGTTCCAGCGCGGGCCACGACTTCCTCGCCTTCCGCCAGTCCCTTGAGGACTTCGACGGCGCGATCGTTGCGAATGCCCAGTTCCACCGTGCGGCTTTCGATGACGCCGTCCTTGACGACCTGCACAAGCGCGGTGCGGCCATGATAGACCACGGCGGAAAGCGGCACATTGATGCCGTCGCGGCGTGTGAGTTCGACCACGGCGCGGGCGAAATTACCGGGCCTGATCGCCGGGTTCTTCTCAAGCGTGATCTTCACCGAGCCAAGGCGCGAACTTGCGTTGATTTCCGGCGAAATGAGGCGCACGCGACCGGATACCGGTTCCTCCATGCCCGAGACGCGCACCGAAACCGGCATACCCTCCTTGAGGCGAGGCAGATCCACTTCCGGAATATTGGCTGCGACTTCGAATTGCGCGTCGCGCGCAATGCGGAACAAGGGTCCTGCATTGAACGAAACAATGCCGCCAAGCAGCGCATTCCGGCTAAGGACGACGCCGGCGGTCGGTGCCTTCACGTCGGCCTTTTCCAGACGCAGGAGAACATCGCGCTTCTGCGCGGCGACAAGCTGCAACTGCGACTGGGTGGCGACCAGCGCCTGGCGGGCGGTATTGAGACGGGCATTGGCGCTATCGTGGGCGTTGGTCGCGTTGTCGAGCTCCATCTTGGAGTTGATGCCCTTGCTGGAGAGGGCACGTGCGCGCTCCAGCGCTTCCATGGCCTGGCGCACGGCAATCTCCGCATCGACGATCTGGGCCTCCGACTGCGAAATCGAAGCGTCGGCCTGAGCCCGCTGGGCATCGATCTGTGCAAGCTGTATCTGCAGCGCCGACTTGTCGAGGCGGGCAAGAATGTCGCCCTCCTTCACCACGTCGCCCTGATCGGCGTTGAGTTCGAGGACGAGCAGGCCGGCAACATCGGTCCCGACCGCAACCTCCTGGCGCGGCACGATGGTGCCGTTGACGGTGATGGTCGAGACCATCTCGCTCTTGCCCGCGGGTATGACATTGATGACCGGCGCTTTAGTCTCGGGGACGGCGGCAGCGGCTTTTTCTTCAGCCATCGCGCCCGCCATGGCGGACAGGGAGAGGCTCGACACGAGAGCCAGGGAAACAAGAACTTTTTTGCTGTAACGGCTCATCGGGAAAACTCGAGTTGGAGCGATCTTCAAATCTTGGAACTTGTCGGGCGCAGCATCGCTACCGCGAGCGCACGGAACACGGGCTCCAGCGCCTCGACCGGGAGGCCCTGGGCCGGAAAGTTGCGCATGATGATCCCCTCGCCCATGGCGGCCAGCGATGCGACCACGAGATCCATGTCGGCGATCGGATCGATTTCGCCCCGCGCCTTGGCAGCTTCGAGGGCTGCATGCAGCTTTTCGCGCATCATTCCTTCGTGCAGTTCGCAGGTTGCCGCGACGGTTTCGTTTCGCATAGCCTCGGCCCGCACCTCGACAAAAAGGCGCGCGCTGGAATCGGCCGGGCCCGGACCGCTATCGTTCAGCGACATCTTGCGCACATGGTCGGTGCCGACTTGGGTAATTGCATCGATGATATTGTTGGACTGCAGCAGGCGATCGAGGATCTCGTTGCTTTGCTGGCGATGCATCGCCGCGATCGTCTCGATAATTGCTTCCTTGGAAGGAAAATAGCGGTAAAGCGCACCCGGGCTCATGCCTGCCTCCGAGCATATATCGTTCATCGACGCGCCACGGAAGCCAGAACGGATGAAACAGCTCATTGCGGCGTTGAGAATACGCTCCTCCTGCGCTTCGCGATTGCGCGCGCGCTTGCCGAAGAGTTTCGCCACGAAGCAATGAGAGCCTTCCGCGTCGTCGTCGGAAGCGCTCCTTGCCTGCTTGGGCAGCATTTGATCAACCATCGATCCGCCGAAATGAGAGAGAACGTTCTCTCTCATTTATATGAACGATGCGTCGCCGTCAATATGCGAGAGATCACTCTCGTTTATCGGAGACAGTGGCCTTGTTTGGTCAAGCGAACTTGCCGGAGCGCGGGAAACCCTTCGGCACCATCCGCCCGGCGGTTGCGCGCGGGCCGATCCACTCAAGGAGTTCGGTCTCGCTTCGGCTGAAGGTACGCTCGGCCGCGTCCTGCCAGGTCAGGCCCTGCGCCATGGCGAAGATGCGGATATCGGACACGCCGCCATCCTTGTAGCGCTGCAGCCGCACACCCTTGCCCCGTCCGAGTTCGGGCACTTCCGACAGCGGGAACACCAGCATCTTGCGGTTTTCGCCGACGATGGCAACCGTATCGCCTGTAACCGGAATGCAATGGCGCGCCTCGTCCGGCGCCTTGACGTTCATCACCTGCTTGCCCTTGCGGGTATTGGCGATCACCTCGGCCTCGGGTACGACGAAACCATTGCCGACATGCGAGGACAGCAGCAGTTTGCGCTCGGGGCTATGCACGAAGGCCGTAACAATGTCCTGGTCGTTCTCCATGTCGACTATGATGCGGATCGGCTCGCCATGGCCGCGCCCGCCCGGCAGGCTGTTGGCCCCGATGGTGTAGAACTTGCCGCCAGTGGTGAGGACAAGGATGCGGTCCGTTGTTTCGGCATGGAAGGCAAGCTTGAGTTTATCGCCTTCCTTGAAGGTCAGCGCCGAGAAATCGGCAAGGTGCCCCTTCATGGCGCGCAGCCAGCCCTTTTCAGAGACCACGACGGTGACCGGCTCCTTCTCGATCATCGCATGATGAATATCGGTCAGGTCGTGCTGCGGCGCCTCCGCGAATGTGGTGCGACGCTTGCCGAGCAGCGTATCCGGCGCATATTTTTTCTGCATTTCCGAGATTTGCCAGGAAATGGTTTGCCATTGCTTGGGCTCGGAACCGAGGAGCTGTTCGATTTCACGCTTTTCGGCTGTGAGACCGTCAAATTCCTTGCGAATCTCGAACTCCTCAAGCTTGCGCAGCGAGCGAAGCCGCATGTTGAGGATGGCTTCTGCCTGAACGTCGGTGAGTTCGAAGCGCCTGATCATCTCCTGTTTCGGCTCATCCTCCTCGCGAATGATGCGGATGACCTCATCGATGTTGAGATAGGCAATCAGCATGCCGCCAAGGATTTCGAGACGGCGTTCGATCTCGCCGAGGCGATGGCGCGAGCGCCGGATTAGCACATCCTTGCGATGTTCGAGCCACTCCTTCGAAACGTCGCGCAACGACAGGACATTCGGCACCTTGCCGTTGGACAGCACGTTCATGTTCAAGGGGAAACGGGTTTCAAGTTCCGTCAGCTTGAACAGCGATTCCATCAGGATGTCCGGATTGACACTCCGGCTCTTCGGTTCCAGGACAAGGCGCACGTCCTCGGTGGATTCGTCGCGCACATCGTCGAGCAGCGGCAATTTCTTGGCGATCAGGAGTTCGGCGATCTTCTCGATCAGCCGTGATTTCTGTACCTGATACGGAATCTCGGTGATGACGATATTCCACGTCCCCCTGCCCTGATCCTCAACCTCCCAGCGGGCACGCAGGCGGAAACCGCCGCGACCGGTCTTGTAGGCGTCGAGAATGGCATCCGGTGTTTCGACGAGAATACCGCCGGTCGGGAAATCGGGACCGCGCACCTTGGTCTTGAGCGGGTCCTCCTCCTCCACGGTCGACATCAGGTCCTCGACGCTCGCGTCCGGATGCTTGATCAGATGCAGCGCGGCCGCGCAAAGCTCCGAGACATTATGCGGCGGTATCGACGTCGCCATGCCGACGGCGATGCCGGACGAGCCGTTGGCGAGCAGATTCGGGAATGCGCCCGGAAGGACGATCGGTTCCTCGTCCTCTTCATTATAGGTTGGCCGGAAATCGACCGCGTCCTCGGTAATGCCCTCAAGAAGCAGCATGGCGACATCGGTCATCCGCGCTTCGGTGTAGCGCATCGCCGCCGGGTTATCGCCGTCGATATTGCCGAAATTGCCCTGGCCGTCGACGACCGGATAGCGCACGGCGAAATCCTGCGACAGGCGCACCAGCGCATCATAGATCGACTGGTCGCCATGCGGGTGGAATTTACCCATGACTTCGCCGACGATACGAGCGCACTTGGCATAGGACTGGTCCGGCGAAAGGCGCAGAAGCCGCATGGCATGCATGATGCGGCGATGCACCGGCTTCAGCCCGTCGCGTACGTCCGGCAGCGCGCGATGCATGATCGTCGAAAGGGCATAGGCGAGATAGCGCTCCTCCAGCGCCGCCTTCAGATCGACCGGCTCGATATTATTGTAATTGTCGTCGCCATTATCTGGCGGAATCACGCTTTTTCCCATGTCAATGGGTTATCAACTCGCCGATTCGGCGGCAAGCAATGATTCGCCAAGATCACAGCCAGTTGGCCTTGCCGGGCGCACGGCTCTTGCTTTCGATCTGCAAATCTGACCTTCTCGCCCTTTAACAGCAAAGCTCCTCGGTGATGGCCATAGTTTTGCCGCTGCTGCACGCTTCGAATACGGGAACAGAAGGGATCAACTCATGGCTTCAATGCATCTGAATTCCAGCCTGCGCGTCCTCGGCGCCACCTCTGCTCTCATGATCATCTTTGCCGGATCGGCCTATGCGGTCGATGGAAATGCTGTCGCAGGACGTCTCAAGGCCGTCTATGCCGAACAGGGCGGCACCTTCGACTATGGCAGCGTGGAAACGAACGGCTCGACTGTCGTCCTGAAGGATACAAAAGTATCGACTGCGGGCGTCAAGGAGAGTTTCAGCGCCGGTGACGTGACGTTGACCGACGTATCTGACGCGCCCGGCGGTGGTTTCAAGATTGGCTCGCTGACAATCCCGGACATCAACTTCACCCCTGAAGGCGAACCCGGCAGCAAGGTCAATGTCAGCGGCATCAGCCTTGCTGGAATCACCTTGCCTCCTGAAGGCTCAACCGATCCGCTCGCCAAAATCCTTCAATATGAAAAAGCGGAAATCAAGCATTTCGACGTCAACGCAAAGGGCAAGGACGTCTTCAACGCCGACAATCTGACGGTCACCGTGTCGCCGATCACCGCGTCTGCCCCCGTCACCTTCACCTCCAACGTGGAACGCTTCAAGGCGGATCTGTCGACGGTGGAAGACCCGAAGACGAAAGACGCCCTCAAGGCGCTCGGCTATGAGACGCTCACCGGCAAGATCGACATGAGCGGCAGTTGGAACATGGCCGATGGCCGGCTCAACATCGAAAAGATGGACTATATCGCCGACAATGCCGGTACACTCGGCATCAAGCTCGACATTTCCGGCTATACGCTCGATTTCATCAAGGGTTTGCAGGAAGCCACCAAGAACATGGAAGGCAAGCCCGATGATGCGCAGGGCATGGCCATGCTCGGCCTCATGCAGCAACTGAGCTTCAACAGCGCCGCAATCCGCTTCGACGATGCTTCGCTGACCTACAAGGCACTTGATTATGTCGCCAAGCAGCAGGGCGCCAAGCGTTCCGACCTGATCAATCAGGCGAAGATGATCATTCCGATGGCCGCAACGCAGTTGAAGAATGCCGATTTCGCGCAAGCGCTGGCCCAGGCGACCAGTACCTATCTCGACAACCCGAAAACGATCGAAATCAAGGCGATGCCGGCAAAGCCCGTGCCCTTCGCTATCATCGCGGCGGGCGGTATGGCCGATCCGAAATCGCTGATCAAGACGCTCGGGGTGACTGTCACCGCCACGGAATAGCGATTTCCTGACGCGGATCCTCGGGACAAGGGCCCGAGTATGACGGCGGAGAGAGCGGTGCAACCCCGTTTGTTCCCCGGACGAGCCCCAAGATAGATTTGGCATAGCAAAAAGCCCGGCATTGCTGCCGGGCTTTTCTGTATTCAAAACCACATCGGCGAGGTTTTTAAACCTCTTTCTTCACCGGATTGAGGCGGATGTGCAAGTCACGCAGCTGTGCCTGTGACACTTCGGAAGGTGCATTCATCAGAAGATCGTAGGCCTGCTGGTTCATCGGGAACATGGTGATCTCGCGCAGGTTCCTGGCACCGACGAGCAGCATGACGATGCGATCGATGCCGGCAGCCATGCCACCATGCGGCGGAGCGCCATACTGGAATGCCCGGTAGAGCGCGCCGAAACGCTCTTCCACCGTCTCGCGCGAGTGTCCAACGGCCTCGAACGCCTTGACCATCGTCTCCGGCAGGTGGTTGCGGATGCCGCCCGAGGCAATTTCGAAGCCGTTGCAGACCATGTCGTACTGGAACGCCTTGATCGTCAGAGGATCCTGATGTTCCAGCGCGTCGATGCCGCCCTGCGGCATGGAAAACGGGTTGTGGGCAAAATCGATCTTCTTTTCTTCCTCGAGCCATTCGAAGAAGGGAAAATCGACGATCCAGCAGAGCTTGAACTGATCGCGATCGACGAGGTTGAGTTCCTCGCCCGCGCGGGTGCGAGCGGCGCCGGCAAAGGAGACGAACTTTTTCGGGTCGCCCGCCACGAAGAACACGGCGTCGCCCTCGCCGAGGCCAAGCTGCGTGCGGATGGCTTCGGTACGTTCCGGGCCGATATTCTTGGCAAGCGGTCCGGCGCCTTCCAGCGCCTCGCCTTCCTTACGCCAGAAAATATAGCCGAGGCCGGGCTGGCCTTCACCTTGCGCCCAGGAGTTCATGCGATCGCAGAATGCGCGCGACCCGCCGGTTTTGGCCGGTATAGCCCAGACCTCGACCTTCGGATCGTTGGCGATCATGTTGGCGAAAACCTTGAAGCCCGAGCCGGCAAAGTGCTCGGTGACAGCTTCCATCTCGATCGGGTTGCGCAGATCCGGCTTGTCGGAGCCGTATTTGCGCATGGCGACATCGTAGGAAATCCGCGGGAATTCCTGCGTTACCGGCTTGCCATTGGCAAACTCCTCGAAGATGCCGCGCAGCACCGGTTCCATCGTCGAAAGCACGTCGTTCTGCTCGACGAAGCTCATCTCGATATCGAGCTGGTAGAATTCGCCCGGCAGGCGGTCGGCGCGCGGGTCCTCATCGCGGAAGCACGGTGCGATCTGGAAATAGCGATCGAAGCCCGACATCATGATGAGCTGCTTGTATTGCTGTGGCGCCTGCGGCAGGGCGTAGAAATTGCCGGGATGGATGCGGCTCGGCACGAGGAAATCGCGCGCGCCCTCTGGCGAAGAGGCCGTCAGGATCGGCGTCGAGAATTCCGTGAACCCGATTTCGGACATGCGGCGGCGCATCGCCGAGATGATCTTCGTGCGCGCCATGATGTTCTTGTGCAGCGTGTCGCGACGCAGGTCGAGGAAGCGGTACTTCAGACGGATATCTTCGGGGTAGTCGAGCTCGCCGAAGACCGGCAGCGGCAATTCCTTGGCAGCCGACAGCACTTCTATCTCGCGGGCGAAGATTTCGATCTCTCCGGTCGGCATGTTCGGGTTGATCGTATCGTCGGTACGGGCCTTGACCTCACCGTCGACGCGGATAACCCATTCGCCGCGCACGGTTTCCGCCAATTTGAATGCTGGCGAATCCGGGCTCGCAACGATTTGCGTCAGACCATAGTGGTCGCGCAGGTCGATGAAGAGAATGCCGCCGTGGTCGCGGACGCGATGGACCCAGCCGGATAGACGAACAGTCGAACCAACGTCCGATTTACGCAAGGCTGCGCAGGTGTGGCTGCGGTAACGGTGCATGGTATGTGCCTCTGAATTTATGCTGGTTGCCGAAAAGCGTGGGAAATGCCCCGGCATGAGCCAAGAATTTGGGCGGACAAGCGCATTTTGAGGGTGATTTGTCAAGATCGGGGCGGAGACAAACGCATTCTCATTCGCTATAGAAAATTTATGAGCATGATTACAACCACCGACCAACTTGAACAGGCTGTCGCGGCCCTTTCGCAATCCGATTTTGTGACCGTCGATACGGAATTCATCCGGGAGACCACCTTCTGGCCGGAACTCTGCGTCATTCAGCTTGCGTCGCCCGATCATACTGCGATCGTCGATGCCCTGGCGCCCGGGCTTGATCTTGCTGCCTTTTTTCGGCTGATGGCCGATGAGAAGATCGTCAAGGTCTTCCATGCCGCGCGCCAGGACATCGAAATCATCTTCCACCTCGGAAATCTCATCCCGCATCCGGTTTTCGACACGCAGGTTGCGGCCATGGTATGCGGTTTTGGCGATGCGATTGCCTATGATCAGCTGGTTCAGCGCATCGTCGGGGCGCAAATCGACAAATCGTCACGCTTTACCGACTGGCGTCGCCGCCCGCTCTCCGAAAAGCAGCTCGACTATGCGCTCGCCGACGTTACGCATCTGCGCGACATCTACCTTCATCTGAAGCAGAGCCTTCAGGAAGAGGGCCGCACCGACTGGGTGCTTGACGAGATGAAAATCCTGACGGCGCGCGAAACTTACGACATGCATCCGGACGATGCGTGGAAGCGCCTGAAGATGCGCCTGCGCAAGCCGCAGGAACTCGCAGTTCTGCGCAGTGTCGCGGCCTGGCGCGAACGCGAGGCGCGCGAGCGCAACGTGCCGCGCGGGCGCGTGCTCAAGGACGATGCAATTTACGAGATCGCGCAGCAGCAGCCACGCGATGCGGAGGCGATGTCACGCCTCAGAACGATCCCGAAAGGCTGGGAACGATCGAGCATGGCGACCGGGCTCCTCAATGCTGTCAATCTCGCGCTCGACCTGCCGAAGGAAGACATGCCGCGCCTGCCGAAATCCGTGCAGTCGCCGGAAGGCGCCGGTGCTGCCGCTGAACTCCTCAAGGTGCTTTTGCGCCTTGTCACCGAGGAGCATGGTGTCGCCGCGAAGGTCGTTGCGACAACCGACGAGATCGACCGGATCGCCGCCGAGGGCGACGTCGACGACATTCCGGCGCTGCAGGGCTGGCGGCGCGAGGTTTTTGGCGAAAAGGCGCTGCAACTGATCAACGGATCGCTTTGCCTTAAATTCGAAAACAGGAAGATTCGGGCCGTTCCCTGGCCAGAAGAGTAAGCGATGGTTCGGCCGTGATCGTAGCATCGCTTTGGCGGTGCAGCTAACGTCCCGGCATGATCACATAACATATTAGGCAACCACGCATGTCCAGTCCCGCCGTTTCGACCACCCCGCCGCTTGCCAGAGAGATTGCCCTTCTCGCGGTGCTTGCCACGCTGTGGGGGGCTTCCTATACCTTCATCAAGATCGGCGTGGAAACCATTCCGCCCGTTACATTTATTGCCGCGCGCACCTTGATTGCCGGAGCGCTGCTGCTCGCCATCATCAGGATGCGCGGTCTCGCACTGCCGCGAGATCCGGACGTCTGGAAGCGCTTCTTCATCCAGGCCTGCATCAACAGTGTCATCCCATTTACCCTGGTTGCCTGGGCGGAAATCACCGTCGACGCCGGTCTTGCGACGATCCTCAATTCGACGACCCCGATCTTCACGTTCCTGCTCACCGTGCTCATCACACGGCACGAACCTGTGACCGCCCGCAAGGTGTTCGGCGTCACTGCTGGCGTCGTTGGCATCAGCCTGATCATTGGCCTTGAAGCCTTCAACGGCCTCGGCAAGGAACTTGTCTCGCAACTCGCAATTGTCACGGCAACAATTTCCTATGCGTGCGCAGCTATTTTCGGCCGCGGCTTCAAGGGGATGGACCCGATGATGCCGGCGGCGGGCTCGATGATATGCGGTGCGGTCATGCTCATACCCTTGAGCCTTGTCGTCGACCATCCGTGGACGATCGTACCGTCAACCGCGTCGATTGCAGCCCTGTTTGGCCTTGCGGTTTTCTCTACCGCCCTCGCCTTCGTGATCTTCTTCCGCCTCGTCCATACGCTGGGATCGGTCAGCACAACGTCGCAAGCCTATCTGCGCGTGCCGATCGGGGTTGGAATCGGCGTGCTCTTTCTCGGGGAAAGCCTGAGCTCGACCGCCTGGCTGGGGCTCGTCTGCGTCATTGCCGGGGTCGCAGCCATGACGCTGCCCGCGCGCAAGAAGGCAACGGCCGCGCCGATCTAACGGTCAATCGCCAATTGCCTTGCGGTTAGGGTCGGCTCCGAGAACTAGGAGCCGATCGTCATCCGGATGTTTTTACCGGTAAGCTTCGCCAGTTGCTGCAGCCGCCCCTCCGGCACGTCGCCGATTAGGTCGGCCTTGGACTTGTGGACGACGAGATCGATGCCGTTTGCCGTCGCCTTCCAGGACAGGTAAGGCACCACCCCGGCCATCGAGGCCGAGAAGGGGTAGACGATGCGCATGACCGCCGCGAGGATGCGCGAATATTCGAGCAGGCGCGGCGTGGCAATTGCCGCGAGGTCCGGATCGGCGACGCTATTGGTAATGCCTTCATGGCGGAAGAAATTGGCAAGGGCGATATAGGCGCGGCCGGGGTGATCGATACCGATAAAGGCGGCGTTGGAGATCATGTTCAAGGCCTGCGAACCGCGATAATCCGGATGGGCGCGCCAGCTGATATCGGCGACGAGGCAGGCAGCGCGCCGATAGCGGCTCTCATCCTCGGTCTCGTCATAGCCTAGCGCGGCAAAGGCGCCACCGGTCCATTCGGCAAGCTCGCGCGCATAGGCAGGCGAGCGGGCGCGAAGCACCGCCAGTTCATCGGCTGCCGAGATGAGCGGGTCTTCCAGTTGCTCGCTTTCGGAAAGCAGCGAATAGAGAAATCCCTCGCGCACCCCAAGCGCCGAGAACACAACCTGGGCCGGACGCATCAGCTTTATGGTTTCGAGCAGCGCTATCGCGCCATAGGAGAGCAATGAGCGGCGGTTTTTCGAGACGTCCTCTATGCCGCGCATATAGTCGAGATCGCCGGCGGCGACGAGCTTCAGGAAGCGCTGCGCCTCCTCGAACGGAATTTCGTAGTGATGCATGACATGCAGCGGATAGTGCGTCGCGCTCATATGCAGCTTGGCGAGATTTCGCCATGTGCCGCCAACTGCATAGAAGGTGCGCCCCTTGCCATTGGCCAGAAGCTTGGCGGAAGCCAGATACTTCCGTGCTATCGTCACCGCAGCCGTGAGATCACCATCTGCCATGTCCTGCAGGCGCAGGCCGCCAAGCGGAAGTGTGATCCCGTCGCCGATCTGACGCCCCTTGACGTCGACGAGTTCGAGACTGCCGCCCCCAAGGTCGCCGGCAATCCCGTCCGGATCGTGAAATCCCGAGATGATGCCGAGGGCCGAATAATACGCTTCCTCGCGTCCCGAAAGCACCCGTACGGGTTCTTTGAGCAGCGCCTCGGCTTCCTTGATGAACATCGAGCCGTTCTCGGCCTCGCGCGCTGCGGCCGTTGCGAGAACGTCGAGCGAAACCGCTCCCGCCTGATCGGCCAAGGCCCGGAAGCGGCGCAGCGCACGCAGCGCGCTTTGCACCGCCTTGGCATTCAGCTTGTGTGTCTTGACCAGACCCTTGCCGAGACCGCAGAGAATCTTCTCGTTGAACAGCACAGTGGGCGAGCGGTTGACGCCTTCATAAACGACAAGGCGCACTGAATTCGAGCCAATGTCGATAACTGCGGCCGGCTGGCGCCCCTGTACGCGTCCCTGTGCAGCGGAGATCATGCAGCCTTGTTTCTTTTCGAGCGCTTGCGATGGGCAATCAGTCGAGGTGCCGAGGATTTCAGCGACTTGCCACGGCCGGAAAGGCTGGGATTTGTCATGAAATATTCCTGCGCGTTGAAAGCTTCTTCACCTTCGGCCGGCTCAATCCGGCGCGACGTTCCGTCTGCTAGTAACTCGTAACTCTGCTGGTTGTCGAGAACGTTGGCCAGCATAATCTGTGAAAGAACCTGTTGATGCACAGTTGGATTGGTGATGGGCACCAGCGTCTCCACGCGGCGGTCGAGATTGCGTGTCATCATGTCGGCCGAACCGAAATAGACCAGTGCTTTTTCGGACGGCAATCCTTCGCCGTTGCCGAAGCAGAAGATGCGGCTATGCTCGAGGAAACGGCCGACAATCGATTTCGCACGAATGTTTTCCGAAAGTCCCGGCACCTGCGGGCGCAGGCAGCAAATGCCGCGGACGACCAGGTCGATTTCGACGCCGTGCTTGCTCGCCTTATAGAGCGCGTCGATGATCTCGGCGTCGACCAGCGAATTCACCTTCATCCAGATCGAAGCCGGACGTCCGGCCTTGGCGTGCTCGATCTCTTCGGCGATGTGCTGGAGGATGCGCGGACGTAGCGAAATCGGCGAAACGGCAATGCGCATTTCACCCGATGGCGGCGTATAGCCGGTGATGTAGTTGAAAATCTGCGCCACGTCGCGGCCGATGGCCTGCTCGCAGGTAAAGAACGAGAGGTCGGTATAGATCTTCGCCGTGATCGGATGATAGTTGCCCGTGCCAAGATGCACGTAACTGCGCAGCCGATTTTCTTCACGCCGCACCACAAGCGACATCTTCGCATGCGTCTTCAACTCGATGAAGCCGAAGACCACCTGCACGCCGGCGCGCTCCAGGTCTCGCGCCCAACGGATATTCGCCTCTTCGTCGAACCGCGCCTTGAGTTCGATCAATGCCGTCACCGACTTGCCGCTTTCTGCCGCATCGATAAGCGCGCGCACGATCGGGCTGTCGTTCGATGTGCGGTAGAGCGTCTGCTTGATGGCGACGACATCGGGATCGGCGGCGGCCTGGCGCAGGAACTGGACAACGACATCAAAGGATTCGTAAGGATGGTGAACGATGATGTCCTTCTCGCGGATCGCCGCAAAGCAATCGCCGCCATGTTCGCGGACACGCTCGGGGAAGCGCGGATTGTAGGGCACGAATTTGAGGTCGGCCCGCGGTATGCCGACGATTTCCGACATCATGTTGAGGGCGAGCAGGCCTTCGAGCACGCTGATGCGATTGTCCGGCACGCCAAGCTCGGTGGCAACGAAGCTGCGCAGCGATTCCGGCATTTCGTCGTCGAACTCGATGCGGATCACCTGGCCGCGGCGGCGGCGCTTCAATGCACTTTCGAAGAGGCGCACCAGATCCTCGGCCTCCTCTTCCACCTCGATATCGCTGTCGCGAATGATGCGGAACGTGCCTGCCCCCTTGATTTCGTAGCCGGGAAACAGCCGCCCGGTGAAGAGGCTGATTGCATCTTCCAGTGTCAGAAAGCGGAAATGGCCGCTCTCGTCGGGAATCTGGATGAAACGCTTCAGCGCCTGCGGCAGGCGCAGCAGCGCCGTCATCGGGCGATTGTCGCTGCTGCGGTTGAGCATCATGGCGATGGTAAATCCGAGATTGGGGATGAATGGAAACGGGTGCGCCGGGTCGATGGCGAGTGGGGTAAGCACCGGATAGATGGTTTCAAGAAAGTGATCTTCGAGCCACGCCTGTTCGGCGCTGGTAAGCCGGTCCGGCCGCACGATCTCGATATTTTCCTTCAGCATTTCGGCGCGCAGTTCCGTCAGCCTGATCTGCTGCGCGGCCTGGAGCCGCCCAACCTCTTCGAGCACGAAATCGAGCTGTTCCTGCGGGGTGCGCCCGTCGTCGCTGCGATCGGAGACGCCGGCACGAACCTGACCGGCCAGCCCGGCGATGCGAACCATGAAGAACTCGTCGAGATTGGCGGCCGAGATCGACAGGAAGCGCAGCCGTTCCAGCAGGGGCTGGTGCGCGTTGTGGGCTTCCTCCAGCACGCGCCGATTGAACTGCAGCCAGGAGAACTCGCGATTGACGAACCGATCGACGCTTTTCGGCAGATCGGGCAGATCGACGCTCTCCACCGGTTGCGGAATGAGGGGCGCCTGTTCGTTCATAATTGTTCTCCAATCAAATGCTGGCTGCCACTATACGGGCAACGGAATATACGGTCATGTCTCAATGGCAAACTAATGCGGTGTTTTGACAGATTGTTTGCAAGCGTCTTGAAATCGCATTCAGGATGATACAAACCCTAGGGAAAGAGAAGTCAATTGCGCCAAGGCGCGTTGAGCGGCGAGTCGTCAGGAGCGAAATATGGCTGGACACAGCATCCCTCATTTCCAGAACAGCGCTGGTCATGCAGCGATTAGCATCGGCGTGAAGGAATTCATGTGTGTCGGCGCCAATCCTCCGTTCGATCACCCGCACGTATTTCTGGATCTTGGCGATGACAATGAAAAGGTCTGCCCCTACTGCTCGACGCTTTACCGCTACGATCCCTCGCTTCCCGCCGAGGTGACGGTGCCGGAAGGCTGCATCTACGTCGATAGGGCTGCTTGAACCCGGACGGAGAAACTGGTTCCATCCGGATGTCCTCTGGCCCGACCCTGATTGATCTCAAGACAGAACGTAACAGGCGAATTCCCAATCCTGACCAGATCATTATTGCGGGTGCCGGCATTGCCGGCCTGACGCTCGCCCTTGCCCTGAGCGACAAGGGTTTTTCTGTTCAGCTTTTCGAGAAGAGTGCGACGCTTGCCGAGATCGGCGCAGGCCTGCAGCTTTCACCCAATGCCACGCGCCTTCTCGATCGCCTTGGTGTACTCGAACGGCTGAAATATGCCTCCGTCGAGCCGCAGGCCATCTGCCTGCAGGACGGGCGAAGCGGCGCAAATCTGCTGCATCTGCCGATCGGCGAAACGGCAAGACAGCGTTGGGGCGCGCCTTATATCGTTTGCCACCGCGCCGACCTGCAAAATGCGTTGCTCAACGAGGCCCGCAACCGTCCCAACATTGCGATCCAGCTGCAATCGACGGTGACGCAATACAAGTCGGACGCCGAAGGCATTTTGGTTCGGGTCCAGTATCATGACCGCATCGAAGAACATCGCGGGGCGCTGCTCGCAGGCGCCGACGGCGTATGGTCGGACATGCGCACCGCTCTGTCGGACACCGACCGCGCCCGTTACACGGGAACGATCGCCTGGCGTTCTTCGGTCGCGGTCGATCAATTGCCGCCCGCCTTTGCTGCGCTGATGCCTCCCGGCACCAATGTCGTGGCCTGGACCGGCGCCAATGCCCACCTGATCGCCTACCCCATTCGCTCCGGACAGGTGATCAATTTCGTGGCCGTTGCACCGGATCGAAACATTCGCCGCCGCTGGGACGACCAGCGGACCAACAATGCCAGCCAGGATTTCATCCGCGCGTTCGCAGCGTGGAATCAAGGGATTTGCGACCTGATGCGGGCCGGCCGGCCCTGGACGCCATGGCGGCTGTTTGCCATGAAGAAATGCCAGTTCAAGATCGAGGAGCGCGTGGTCCTCATCGGGGATGCCGCCCACGCCATGACGCCCTATGCGGCACAGGGCGCGGCCATGGCCATTGAAGACGCCTGCCTGCTGGCGGCTGCGCTTGCCACCGACGGCAAGAAATGGACGACGGCGCTCGATCAGTTCAGCAAGGCACGATCGAAACGGGTCGGTGCAGTGGTGCGACGCGGCGCATTGAACCAGCTTGCCTACCATGCCAGAGGACCGATTGCGCTTGCCCGCAACGTCGTCTTTCGCAATCGACCAGCCGATAAGTTCGTCGAGGGCTTCGACTGGCTCTATGGATTTGATCCGGAAAAGCGTGGCTGATAGTTCGGCGGCCGTTGTGGCACGGCGCTTGAGCTGCCGGTCCCCGTCATTCCGGGGCTCTTGACCCGCAGATCCACTCACGCGATATCTACCCGCAAAAGGAAGAATGGATCCTCGGGACAAGTGCCCGAGGATAACGGCGGAGGCCCCAAGGATGACGGGGGAGATGCCCGGGACGACCGCTCAGAGCGATGAAACAAATCAAAGCGGCGGCCGTGAGGCCGCCGCTTTCAACATTTGTCTCGTCAGTGCAGGATCTGGCTGAGGAACAGCTTGGTGCGCTCGTGCTGCGGATTGTCGAAGAATTCCGCTGGCGCGTTCTGTTCGACGATCTGGCCCTGATCCATAAAGATCACCCGGTTGGCGACCTGGCGGGCAAAACCCATTTCGTGAGTAACGCACACCATGGTCATGCCCTCTTCGGCAAGTTGCACCATCGTGTCCAACACTTCCTTGATCATTTCCGGATCGAGCGCCGAAGTGGGCTCATCGAACAGCATGATGCGCGGGTTCATGCACAGCGAGCGGGCGATAGCCACGCGCTGCTGCTGGCCACCGGACAACTGGCCCGGATACTTATTGGCCTGTTCCGGAATCTTGACGCGCTCGAGATAGTGCATCGCGACCTCGTCCGCCTTCTTCTTCGGCATCTTGCGAACCCAGATCGGCGCCAGCGTGCAATTCTCGAGGATTGTCAGATGCGGGAACAGATTGAAGTGCTGGAAGACCATGCCGACTTCGCGGCGGACTTCGTCGATCTTCTTCAAGTCGTTTGTAAGCTCAATGCCATCGACGATGATCTTGCCGCTCTGGTGTTCTTCAAGACGGTTGATGCAGCGGATCATGGTCGACTTGCCCGATCCCGAAGGACCCGCAACGACGATACGCTCGCCGCGCATGACCTTGAGGTTGATATCCTTGAGGACGTGGAAATCCCCGTACCACTTGTTCATGTTGATGATATCGACGGCCACGTCCGTCTTCGACACGTGCAAGAGCGATCGGTCGACGTGGATTTCATTTGGGTCAACAACGTTTTCGGTTGTCATTATGCGGTGCTCCTCAGCGTTTATGTCCTTTGTCGAGCCGCTTTTCCATGAAGATGGAATAGCGCGACATCCCGAAACAGAAAATCCAGAATACGAAACCGGCAAAAATCAAGCCGGAGATGGGGGTCTGCGGTGATGCCCAATTGGCATCGGCGAAGTGCTGCTTCACGGTTCCCAGCAGGTCGAACATGCTGATAACCGTTACAAGGCTGGTATCCTTGAAGAGGCCAATGAACGTGTTGACGATACCCGGAATGACCAGCTTGAGCGCCTGCGGAAGGATGATGAGCCCGGTCTTCTGCCAATAGCTCAACCCCAGCGAATCTGCGCCCTCATACTGGCCCTTGGGAATTGCCTGCAGACCGCCGCGCACCACTTCCGCCATATAGGCCGAAGCAAAGAGCGCAACACCGATCAGCGCACGCAGATATTTGTCGAAGGATACCCCCGGCGGCAGGAACAGCGGCAGCATATAGCTTGCCATGAACAGCACGGTGATGAGCGGGATGCCGCGGATCGTCTCGATGAATATGACGCACAGCATCTTGATCACCGGCATCTTCGAGCGCCGTCCGAGCGCAAGCGCTATGCCCAGCGGCAGCGATACTGAAATGCCGACGAAGGATAGCGTCAACGTTACCAATAGTCCGCCCCAATTGGCCGTTTCCACATAAGGCAAGCCGAACCAGCCGCCGACAAGCAGGAAAAAGGCAACGATCGGGAAGATGAAGAAGAAGACGATCGCGTTCGCAACCTTGTACGGGGCCTTCGGAATGAGCAGCGGCACGAGCAGCAACACAAACAGGATCGCGACGATATTGACGCGCCAGTGCTGATCGATCGGATAGGGCCCATACATGAACTGGCTGAAGTTCGCGTTCACATAGGCCCAGCACGCGCCTGACCACCCCTCAGGCTGGATGCCGCCCTGCGCCACCGTGGAGCAGACCGACCGGTCCGGACCGGACCAGACGGCGTTTACGAACAGCCAGTTGATGATACCGGGCAGGAACCAGGCGATCACCAGCAGCGCAAATACGGTCAGAGCCGTATCCATCGGCGTCGCGAAGAGATTGATTCTCATCCAGCGGATAATGCCCCGCTCGCCAAGCGGCGGGGTCTGCTCCTGCAACATTTCGGTGCGAACGTAGCTTAGATTATTATCCATGATCAGCGCTCCACCAGTGCCACTCTGGCGTTGAACCAATTCATGAAGATCGACGTCAGAACACTGATGCCGAGATAAACCACCATCCAGATCGCAACCACTTCAATCGAGTGTCCCGTCTGGTTGAGGATCGTACCGCCCACCGCCACGAGATCGGGATAACCGATCGCAACAGCCAGAGACGAGTTCTTGGTGAGATTCAAATACTGGCTCGTCAGCGGCGGAATGATGATGCGCATCGCCTGCGGAACGATGACAAGCCGGGTCGTTGGACCAGCACGCAGCCCGAGCGCATGGGAGGCCTCGGACTGCCCCTTGCCCACGCCGCGAATACCGGCGCGGACGATCTCGGCAATGAAGGACGCCGTATAAAACGACAGCGCCAGATAGAGCGACATGAATTCCGGGCCGATTTGCGCGCCGCCCTTGAGATTGAACGAGCCAAGGACGGGATAGTCGAACGACAGCGGAAAACCCTTGATCAGCAAGGCGAGCAGCGGGAGACCGACGATCAGAGCAAGTGCCGTCAGTCCAACCGGAAATTGCTGCCCGGTGACCATCTGGCGCTTGCGCGCCCAGCGCTTTACGAGGAGCGCGCCGACGATACCGACGATGAGGCCCACGCCGGCAAGCCATGCGCCTTCGCCAAACACCGGCGACGGAAAGAAGAAACCGCGATTATTGAGGTAGGTATTGAACGGCAGATGGATGCTCTGGCGCGCCTGAGGCAGCACCGAGAGAACGCCGAGATACCAGAAGAAGATGACCAGAAGCGGCGGAATGTTGCGGAATATCTCCACATAAACCGTGCAGATCTTGCGGATCAGCCAGTTATGCGACAACCGCCCGATACCGATGACGAAGCCGATGATCGTCGCAGTTATGATGCCTACGAAGGCGACCGTGATCGTATTGAGGATGCCGACCCAAAGCGCCTTGATATAGGTGGAATCGCTCGAATAGGCGAGATACGGGCTGCTGCTGATGTCGAAACCGGAACGGCCGTCCAGAAATCCGAAGCCAGACGCCAGATTAGCGCGCTGAAGATTGGTGATGGTATTGTTGATAATCCAGTAAATAAGACCCGCGATGACGACAACCGTCAGTACCTGAAAAACAAGTCCGCGAACTTTCGGATCGTAAAGAAGCGACGCCTTGGCGCTCGATCTTCCGACAGGCGTTATGTCCTGCGATGCCATTGACCCCTCGATTCATTCGTTTTTATTCTTATTATTATTGTTTTATGGTCGAGGGCGAGGAGGCAATGCCCCCTCGCCCCATGTTATTTGAGCATGAGTTAATCAGCGGATCGGCATCGCGTATTGCAGGCCGCCCTTGCTCCATTGTGCATTGATGCCGCGGGCAATCTTGAGCTTGCTGCCCGAGCCGATGTTGGTCTCGAAGACTTCGCCGTAATTGCCGACTGCCTTGACGATGTTGACCACCCAATCGTTGGTGAGGCCAAGGTCCGTCCCGAGCTTGGTATTGGCTTCCTGGCCGAGAACGCGCTTGATTTCCGGACTGTCGCTCTTCGTCAGTTCCTCGACATTTGCCTTGGTGATGCCGAGTTCTTCGGCGGTCAGCAGCGCAAAGTGCGTCCAGCGAATGATATCCGCCCACTGATCGTCACCCTGGCGTACGACCGGACCAAGTGGCTCCTTCGAGATGATCTCGGGAAGAACGACATGGTCGTCCGGCGCCGAGAGCGTCAGGCGGATGGAGTAAAGGCCGGACTGGTCGGTAGTGTAGACGTCGCAACGGCCGGAATCATAAGCCGCGTTGACTTCTTCGAGCTTCTCGAACACGACGGGATTATATTCCATCTTGTTCGCCTTGAAATAGTCAGCGAGGTTGAGCTCAGTTGTGGTGCCGGCCTGCACGCAGACCGAAGCGCCTGAAAGCTGCAGGGCCGAGTTGATGCCCGACAGCTTCTTCGAATTGATCATGAAGCCCTGGCCGTCAAAATAGTTGACGCCGGTGAAATCAAAGCCCTGCGTATCGCGGCTGAGCGTCCACGTGGTGTTGCGGATCAGAACGTCGATTTCGCCGGACTGCAGGGCCGGGAGACGATCCTTCGCCGAGAGAGGCGTAAACTTTACCTTGGTTCCATCGCCAAAGATCGCAGCAGCGACCGCGCGGCAATAATCGACGTCGAAACCGGACCATTCGCCCTTGTCATTCGGAGCGCCGAAGCCGGCAAGACCGGTATTGACGCCGCACTGGAGGAAGCCCTTCTTCTTGACGTCGTCGAGTGTGCTGGCGGAGGCAGCGGTCGCCAACAGAACGAGCGCCGAAACAGCAAGCGTGCCCTTCAAAACAAGATTTTTCATAACAAGTGTACCCTTTGGTTGTATTGCCCTTAGTTCCCAGAGAGGAAAAGTACGATATTGGCAGGTAACCCCCATACCCAAAAAGGGCCCAATACCTCTCCCATTCACCGCTGCATCGAAGGCCATTCTGTCTGTTTGGTCAAGGTACAATCTTTGCTTGAGAATATTGCAAAACAGGCCGTTAACCTGCCCTCAAAGCGATTATTCTGATTATTCGCTGTGCAAATCGCGATCCGCTCACCAAAAATTGTCGCGAAAGCGGATTTTGGGCCAGAATCGCCCGTCAGAAACAAAGGCAGTGCGGCGCCCTGAAAGGAACCTTGCAAGGGCAACCGTCAGTAGAAAGCCGACGCTGTAGCCGGCCACGACATCGGTCGGATAGTGGGCGCGCACCAGGATGCGGGTAAATGCGATGAACATCGTTGCGAGGATGATCGCAATCCGCCAGCGCGGAAACCACAATGCAAGCACCGCGCCGACGGCACCCATGGTCGTCGAATGGCCCGACGGAAAACTTGCGAAATCATATCCCGACACAAAGGGCGAGAAGGCATTTGGACCCAGCGTATCAATGAATTTCGGCCGGGCGCGCCCGATCAGAAACTTTGCGATATTTGTGAAAATACCCGAAAGCGCGATCGCCCAGAACGCGAATGTCGCTTGCGAATAGATCAAGCCGAACTGAACTCTTCTTGTCCGCGCCAGACCCCACCAATCGATGCCGATAAGGCAAACTGCGACGGCAAACGCTGGTATCAAATACCACTGAGAAAGACCAATGTCAGTCAGGTGACGCGCCTCGCGCAAGCGCCCGTGCGATGACAGCGTGCGCGACAGCCACTCATCGTAGGGGTGCAGCAAGAGAATGACGAAGACGATCATGACCGCAGCCATGGTCATTCCTTGCGTCCAGGCGGGTTCGGTCGCCGGATAAGCGGGCGCATTCATGCGGCGCAGAAAGCGGATGACGGACTGGCCCGCGCGCACGAAGCCGGAGGGGCTGTCCTGAAGCTGATCCGTCATATTTCCTTTCGACGCTCCCTGTTGCAACCGGCGCGCTGCCGGATTATCGACTTCTCACCAGACAGACAAGATGTGGAGACGAACTCATGGACAAGCAACCGGGTAAGCCGGCGAAACTGGGCATCAATACCAGATTGGCACATGGTGGATACGATCCGCACGACTATCATGGCTTTGTCAATCCGCCCGTCGTCCATGCTTCGACGGTGCTTTTCCCCGACGCTGAAACCATGGCGGGCCACAGGCAGAAATATACATACGCAACGCATGGAACGCCGACAACGGATGCGCTTTGCCGCGCAATCGACGAACTCGAGGGCTCGGCAGGAACATTGCTCGTCCCTTCAGGACTGGTTGCGGTAACGCTCCCCCTCCTCGCTTTTCTTGCCCCTGGCGATCACCTGCTGATGGTCGATTGCTGCTACGGCAATACAAGGCACTTCTGCAACACGATGCTGAAGCAGTTCGGTGTCGAGGTCGAATATTACGATCCGCTCATCGGTGCGGGTATCGAAAAGCTGATCAAGGCGAACACCCGCGTCGTCTTCACCGAATCGCCGGGTTCCAACACGTTCGAAGTACAGGACATTCCGGCTATCGTGGAAAAGGCACATGCTGCCGGCGCCATCGTGATGATGGACAATACCTGGGCAACGCCGCTCTATTTCAGGGCGCTTGACTTCGGCGTGGACATAACGATTCACGCAGCAACGAAATATCCATCAGGACATTCCGACATATTGATGGGGACGGTTTCCGCCACCGAGGCATGCTTCAGGAAGCTCGACGCTGCCTATACCGCCCTCGGACTCTGCGTCGGCGGTGATGATGCCTACCAGATCCTGCGGGGCCTGAGGACCATGGGCGTGCGCATGGAACGGCATGCCAAGAGTGCGCTCGAAATTGCCAATTGGCTGGAGCGGCAGGACGGAGTGGTCGAAGTCCTCCATCCGGCGCTTGAAAGCCATGCCGGCCACGCCCTCTGGAAACGCGACTTCGGCGGCGCCGGCGGCGTGTTCTCAATCGTCATCGCTGGCGGGGTGAACCAGGCGCACGCCTTCCTCAATGCGCTGAAGATATTCGGTCTCGGCTATTCCTGGGGCGGCTATGAGAGCCTTGCCGTCCACGTCAATCTTGGCGGGCGGGTCATCACCGGAAAAAACTATGCCGGCCCCTTGATCCGCCTCCAGATCGGGCTCGAAGACCCTGCCGATCTGATTGCGGATATCGAAAATGCGCTTGCGGCAGCAAGAACAGCGTGAACGACGTGAAGAGAAGTGATTTCAGTTCATGCGGGGTTCTTGTTAGAACGACCGGATGAAACGCTTCGCTGCGATCTTCGCGCTGATTACTGCGCTTTGCATTGGCTGGGTGCCGGTATTCGCCGCGCCCGGACGGCTCGCCGCGGAAATCGGGACGCAGCACCACGGTTTGGAGACGCCAGCGGCCCGTCACCTCGATCACCAGCGCAAGTGTCATGGGCAAAACCATTGCGTGCAAGACCCCGCGCCGCATCTGGCCGCTTGCGCCGCCTGTATCGGCGTTCCAGCAACGGCACTCATGGTTTTAGTTGCCGCAAAGCCTCGAATCGTCATTCCACGCGACCGGCAACTGCCGCTCGTCAACGGTATACCCGCGCCCCTGCCACGTCCCCCCAAGCTCTGATCGTAAACACTTTTCGCAATTGACGCGCAGGTGAGCCGGGCCAAAGCCTCGCGCATGATTTCTGCTGGCCCAAGGAAAGTTACAACAATGAACAGAGTATATACGACAGCGCTGGTTCTCGGCATGGCCTCCGCTACGCCCGTTATCGCCCAGGACCACAATACGCACGGGAAGATGCAGCATGAGATGTCCGCAAAGCCCGCCGGCGATCAGAGTGCCCCGTCGAAAGCCTTTGCCGCGGCCAATGCCAAAATGCACGAGGATATGGCGATCGAGTTCACGGGAAAGGCCGACGAGGATTTCGTGCGGGGAATGATCGCGCACCACCAGGGTGCAATAGACATGGCGAAGATTGAACTCGAATACGGGAAGGATGCGGAAATCCGTAAACTAGCTGGCGAGATCATCGCGGCACAGGAGGCGGAAATCAAACAGATGAAAAGCTGGCTGGCCAAAAACGGCGGCTGACGCTTCAAAAAAATCACCCGCCGGCGAGACCGGCGGGTGACCACATTCTTTGACTTGAAACTAGATACGCATCTCATAGCTCGCGGCGCGCTTTTGCAAGCACAGTTGCCAGAGACTATAGGCGGCATCGGCATAGGTCGAAGTGCCCACCTTGAATTCAGCTGAACGCAACGGCAATAGATCTTCAATGACGTCCAATGTGCGTGCCGGAAGAATGTCCGTGCAAGTCCACAGGCGGCGGAACACGGTACTGATCGCGACCCGCTTCTCGTTAACGTCAATTACCGGTTCATCAGTGCCGAGTTCCCAGTCCTCAAGTGCATCGATCGCGTCTTGGAAGGCGTTTTGCAATATGATCGGCGCGTGGCCGTCGTGAAGTGGGTGCAGCAAACCAGGCATTCCTGTCTCCTCACTCTTTGGGTTGCACGACCGGGGGCTCCCGGAAGTAGAATCATAAGGGCGGAACGACGGTTTCAGCAAGCGCAAACTGCGATACCATACTAAATTACTAGGCATATCGGATTAAATCCAGATTTCCCGACAGTTTTAACCTTCTTTTCTTATCTATTGTATAAGGGAAAGCTCGCATGTTATTGATCAAAAACATTTCCGCCATTTGCCCAATTTAACGACGCGCCCCCCGCTGCGCCGTGAACGGCGAGATGAGAACCCGTTTCCGGCCAGGAATCACTGCCCGAATTGATCAATTAGAACCATTTGACGATGGAACCGAACTTAAGTAAGAATTTGATCATTGCTTTTTTCTTTTTTAGATTTTTTCGGATTTAAAGGTCATGTATTTCGATGAATACGTGGAGCTGATATCCACATCTATTTTTACTTTCCAGAGAAAGAAACCTCGCCTCGGCCCACTGACGGCGCTGCGGTTGTTTGCGGCCGAATTTCTTCGGTCGTCTGGCGGGCGCGGAATTGATAAACTACCAAGCGCTGTCCAGGCCGCCCTCGAAGTGCGGTGCCAGGGCGACGTAGCCATGGTGTGCCGGATACTCGATGGAGTTGGCGCGCTGCGCCGCAATTCCACTGTGCTGGAACTCGGCGCCGGCCGCGGCGCCACCACAAGCGAACTCGCCACGTGCGGTGCATTTACGCGTGTGCTGGCGGTTGAGCCGGAACCCGAAAATTTCCGTGCGCTCGTTCGAAAGCTTGCCGACAATAATCTCGATGGGGTTGTAGACAAGATTCCCTGCGCCGCCGGCATGATCGATGGCATGATCAATTTCCATGTTAACCGAACGGACAGCCTCTAGAGCAGCGTCAGGCAAAAACATGCATCGGACATGCCGCTGCGGACCACGGTCAACACGGTCCAAACTATATTGGACGATGCACGTGTCCCCACAAACCAGTTGGGCCTCGTCTGGATCGACATTGAGGGTTACGAGACGATGGCGTGCCTTGGCCTTCTCCAGGTCATGCGGCAGAGCATCCCCATTTACGTGGTCATGTCACCAAATCCGGCCCAACCGGGCCAGACCGCAAGTTTTTTGCGCTTTCTTGCAACTCATTACCATCGCTGTGTTGTATTTGACGACGAAAGCGCGCGGATAACCACGATAATGGATATTCCGACCAATCGCGTCGGCCAGCGCGTTCTGATTGTCGACTGAGCTCGATTGTGGCGCAGCCGCGTCGGCATGATCCACGGTGGTTGCGGGACGGGCGGTCGCCATTCAGTATGTCGCGCACTTCATGACGTCTGCGTTGCGCGAGATTTTGGACACCCATCTTGCCAAAACATCGCCATTAGCCCATTCATGTCCGCGCTGCTTCGCGATCGGGGATATTTGACTTATGACGATACGGCGCCTTCAGGTGATCATCCTTACCGTAGTTCTTGCCGGTTGCGGCAACATTCAGGGCCAACTCGACAACGAGAAGATTTCGTCGCTGAACTACGATACGACAGACTGCGCGGCTCTGATCGCTCAGCGCAACCAGAAGATGGCCGAGGTCAGCCGCCTGACAAATGGCGCCGGCTACCAGGACCCCAATATCATCGTGGGTCTTGGGCCCTTCCTTCCCGACTATCGCACCAATAACCAGAAGCAGGCCGGGCCGCTGCAAGGCCAGGTCGATTCGATGACACGTTCGATCGACCGCAGGAAATGTGCCGGTTAACCTACCCCCTTACTGAAAAAGCAAGTCTCTTGCCAGCATCCACGCTTAAATATTGAGAACTACACTCATATTTTTGAAGAAGATGCGTCCGATTTACTTTTGTTTGTAAAAATTGTTTCGTTGTGTGAAGTTGATTCCACGCCATACAATCACGAGTTGAGGGGACCATCATGATTCTGGGTATGACGCCATTTACCTTGTTCCACGTGATCTTGAGCCTTATTGGCATCGTGACAGGACTGGTCGTCCTGTCGGGCCTGCTCAAGTCGGAGAACTGGCCGGGCTGGACCTTTATCTTCCTGCTGACGACGGTCGCCACGAGCGTGACCGGATTTCTGTTCCCATTCAGCGGTTTCACCCCGGCGATTGGCGTCGGGATCATCTCGATGGTATTTCTTATTCTGGCAATCGCCGCCCTCTATGCATTCCGCCTCGCGGGATCGTGGCGCTGGGTCTATGTGGTATGCGCGATCGTGTCGCTCTACCTCAACGTTTTCGTCCTTGTCGCGCAATCGTTTCAGAAGATCCCGGCCCTTAACGCACTCGCGCCCACGCAGTCGGAACCGCCATTCGCAATCAGCCAGGGGATCGTGCTTGTACTTTTCATCATCGCCGGGTTTCTTTCCCTGCGGCGGTTCCATCCGCTGCAAGCTTGAAAAATGCACTAAAAGAGCCGGTCTAGGCTGCTTGACCGGCATCCTATTCTTGTTTTTCACGGCATGTTGAATAACAAACGCAGAATGTGACTGCCGCCAACATTGATCTTAGTTGTATAAGCACGAAACTAGGCGTACACATATCGGCTTAGGCGACAATTAAGCTTTCAGCCTTCCGACCAACGGAAGGTAATTTGCTCTTCTCCAGGGAGTGACGAAATGGGCGACGTGACGCTTCATCTGCCCCATAATGCCAGTTGTGCGAGCCAACAAATTCTACAAAAAGTCCGCGAAGAGATGCCAAAGAAGCCCGCAAGCCCCAATAAGCTTTCGGATATTTTGAGGCGCGCCAAGGGTGGTTTCACTCATCGCAGGTTCAAACAGCACACGGCATGACGACAACGAAAATAAAAAATATCTGACCTGCCGGCCTGCTGGCAGGTCAGATATGCGTGCTTCCCGCCAAGACGTGCTGGGTTGCTTACGATGGGAGAGTGCCGGGCATTCGAAGCCCGCCACCCCAATCATTTCAATACATGTTTGTCTCTGCAACCATAGGGTAGTATGACTTCGGCGTTGACCCGTTGAAGTTGCAGCTCTGCCAGACCTTGCTATTATCGCCACGATTGTTATGTCGCCGGGCTCAACAGGCGCAGCCTTGACGCAATCGGTTGACGTTGCTCGTGCGCCCGGACTGGCCTGGCGGCGTACACTTTCGAACTAGTGCACATTTCCGCTTTTGATCTAACGACGTAGCCTGAATTGTTGAATTGTTTTCAACCTGCCACCATGGCTTGATGCGACCTGAGCCGCATTCATTAGTTGGCTCTAAGTCCTCTTAATCACTGTGTCACGGGCAGATGTGGGAGGCACCAATGGATGAGGAGGATGAACGGAAGGAACGAGAGGACTACGCGCCCTACCTCACTTCAATCTGGGGTTACCTCATCATCTTTCTGATCATCATACCGGTAGTCTTGTATCTGGGCCGTCAGTTCGGAAGGTGAGTAGTTGTGCCGTTCATCGCGTTGAAGAAGAGGGCAAAGACCCCCGCAGCGAATATTCCAGCCACATTCGATGACAACACACGCTGCTTTGACGGTGAATTCAAAGCCTATCTCTATTGGCCGCTCGCGGTCGTGCTGATTGCGATCGCTGCGACCAGCTATATCGCCGGAATGTATTACGCCTCGTGAGCGTACCAGCGCTCAGCGCGGAGCCTCAAATTCCGGAACCTTGCTGTCATCACCAAAAAACAGCTTCTTGGGATCATCTGCAAAACCCGAAACCGCCCTGTCGATGCTGTCGACCGATCGGCGGCTCGCCGAGATGAATTTCTGCACCTCCGGCAGCTTAGTGCCGGTGAAGCTGCCGATGTTCTTCAAGATGGACACCAATTGAGCATCCAGGGTTTTGGCCTGCTGTTGATAGGCTTCAAGCTTGGCACGTGCGTCGCTGACCGCGCTGCCTTTTTCATCTGACAGTTCACGATCGACCTTCGCCAAGGCATTGTCGATTTTAACGGAGGCTTCGTTGATGCGGGCGATCACGTCACGCGCATCATGCGTGATCTCATTGAGGCTTTTTGCGCGCTCGCCATATTTATTGATCAGATCGGTGCTGGCAGCCAACTTGTCTGTCGCCGCCTTGGCTTGGTTGATGCCTTCGACAAATGGCCCTCGGGTGTCCGCAATGTATTTCTCGGTCGCCGTCGTTGCCTTGTCGACGCGGTCAATCCAGTCCTGCGCGGTCTGAACCAGCGTTTTCAACGATGTCGGGTCAATGTCGACGCGCGCAACAGTATCCTCCTTTTCCGCCTCCTCCAGAAGCTTCGGCTCATAGGCCTTGCCGCCTTTCAACTCGATATAGGCGCGGCCCGCCAGCAGTTCGAACGCTAGCGTCGCAACGGTCGAACGCGTAATCGGCGTTGTCGCATCGACATCGGTTTGGACGATCACGGCGTCCGGATTGGTCGAATCGATGTACAATCGACGCACCTGTCCGACCTTTAAGCCATTGAAATAGACCGGACTATTGGCAGCAAGGCCAGTCACGGATCCGGGAACCCTGATTTCTAGCGTGGCAGTCTCGCGCGTCTCTCCATAACGCCCGATCCAGTAAAAGAAACCGAATGCGAGGAAACTCACCGCAAGCAAGAATATAGCTACAAGAAAATAGTTGGCCTTGGTTTCCATTGAAATTCCGGAATGAACACAGGTTCAGAAAATTGATCTTCTCATTACCGCCTCATGTCGCGGCAAATCAATGGCGTTCAGCCTTAAAGCATACCATTGCACGCATTGATCGAGGTGTTGGTTGTGACGAATGTCCGATTGGCCAAGTTTGGCAGCCGTGCCGGGAGCAGCAAACCGGGCCCGGCGCTTCGGCACGTATGGCGCTCGCCCAGCGTTCGGATTAACTTGAATATCCAGGAAGGCATTTTCGGATATTGTCGAACAATGATGAAGCTCGAGGGGATTGCAACCTTTGTTGCCGTGGCCGAAGCAGGCTCGATCAGTGAGGCCGCCCGCCGACTGCGGCTATCGAAATCGATCGTCAGTGAAAGGCTTGCCGAGCTTGAGCGTCAGATCGGGGCTGTGCTCCTGCATCGTACGACGCGCAGTCTCGCCCTGACCGAGGATGGCGCGGCCTTCCTCGAGCGCGCGGCACGCATTACCCGGGAGGTGGAGGATGCGGCAGCCGACATGGCTGAGCGCCGCGGCCTGCTGGTGGGCCCGTTGCGCATTTCCGCACCCGTAACTTTCGGGCGCATGCATCTCGGCCCTGCCCTTTTCCCGTTTCTCAAAGCGCATCCCGATATCGAGCTTTTTCTCGATCTCGACGACCGCCGCGTCGACGTCGCGTCGGATGGTTACGATGCCGTCATCCGCCACGGTCCGATTGCCGATTCCCGCCTCATCACCTGGCGCTTGGCGAGCAGCCAGCGCGTGCTTGTCGCATCGCCCGCTTATATCGAAAGGTATGGAACGCCGGATTCGATCGAATCGCTCGACCAGCACAAAGGTATTTTTTATGCAAACCGCGGCGTGGCCGATTGGAGTTTCCCAACGAACGGCACCGCGACGACGGTTCGTGGCCGGATCGGGCTTAGGGTCAACAATGGCGACACGATGCGCGACGCCGCCATTGCCGGGATCGGGATAGCAATGCTGCCGAGCTTCGTCGCCGGCGAAGCGATCAAGGCCGGGCAATTGCAGATTATCGATATCGGCGTGGCGGCGGCGGCCGAACACATCTATATCGCCCATCCCGAAGGCCGCACGCCTTCGGCCAAGCTGAGGGCGCTTGCCGACCATCTGCGCAAGGCGTTCGGATTCCCGGCCTATTGGGACTGTTGAAACCATTCAGCCTGCGTTCAGCAGGTCGATCGTACAAAGATCACACAAGAAATAATGGGACCGAAGGTTCTTTGACTGGACGGCGAGCCGTTGCACTTCGCGCTGGAACTTTTTCCGGCGCGCAGTTGTTGAACAGTGATAGAATAACGGGTCCGTATGGGAGGTAGACTTCTATGTCCATCAAATATTTGACGCTGGCTGCAGCAGCGGGTCTCTCTGCGGTTTTTCTTTCGGGCTGCGTCGAGACGACAGGTCCTTATTACGGCGGCTATGGCGGATATGGCGGCTATTACGGGACGACCGTCTATAGCGGATTTTATGATGGTCCCGGTTATAACGGCTACCGCTATAACCCTTACCGGAATGACCGCTACAGGTACGATCGCTACAGATACGATCGCTCCCGTTACGATCGCAATGGCAATGACGACCGCCGCCATTACAGCAACAGCGACAACAACCGCCCGAACGTCAACCCGCCATCAAATCCCCGTCCGTCCTCGAATAACGACGGCGGTTACGGGGACCAGAAGATCTACCTGCCGCGCGGCGGCGACGCCTATATGGGTGGGTCGGGACGGTCGCACCAATAAGGTCAGCGATGACGCAGCGCATCTTGCGACAACTGGCGGGATTGGTCCAAAAGCAGGAGGCGAAAACGGGGAGCGATAAATGTCCGATGCCTTGCTCGAGCGCTTGATGCCTTTTATCGGAGAGTGGCGCACGGACGCAACCATTGGCGGCAAGCCCATGGCCAGCGGTCATACCCGCTTTGAATGGCTGGCCAACAGGCAGTTCGTGATCCAGCGGGCCGACGCGGAGATGGCGCCGAGCCTTCCGCGTGAATGGACCGAAAACTCTCCGTTTCCTATCACGTCCATCATAGGGCTCGATGATGCCACCGGGCTTTTCACGATGCTTTACACCGATGCGCGGCACGTACACCGCGTCGTCAACATGACGGTAGGTGACGGCGTGTGGAAGCTTTGGCGCAATTCCCCGGGTTTCTTTCAGCGCTATTTTGGTACGTTCGACACCGGAGGAAACACGATCAAAGGTTCGTGGCAACGCTCGCAAGACGGCACGTACTGGGCGCACGACTTCGATCTAGTATATCGCAGGGTCGGGTAATTAACCGAAGTCGTGAACGTAGCAGGCAATTGCGATCCAAAGTCGTATACCTTCCACGCGCCAGCAGCGGCAGGTAGTTTCCCGGATCCATGTGGTCACGCTGGTCTTGCCGTTTGCTGCGGGCGGTTCGACGGATGTTGTCGCCCGCGTGATCGCGGCCAAGATGTCCGGTCTCCTCGGCCAGCAGTCATTGTCCAGAACGTGGGCGGCGGCGGCGCCAGCCTTGGAGCCAGCTTCGCGGCGCGGGCCGAGCCGGATGGCTACAAGGATCACGCATTGATCTTTTGGAAGATTGTCTTGACCGTGCGATGCAGCCAGGGCCATCTCACCAATATGCCGGACAATTTCCGCGTGAACTGGCTGGGAGGCCGGTAGTCTGAAAGTTTCTCGGCAATCGTCCTGGCGTCGGTGGCAGGGTCTGAGTCCAGAAAGGCCTGGGTCAGAGTTTCAATCGCAGAGGAGCGCGCGGCGTCGATAGACTGTTCTGCTGCGTCATCGCGCTTGTAGAAGGACGAGCCGCGCGTTTCTTCAAGATACGACAATCCCCACTTCTGGTCGGGCTCGAGATGACACCCCTCGCCCCACTCGTTCCAGGCATTGATGAAGATGAAATTGTCTTCGCCCGTGTCAAACTCGGTTCGCGTATAGGCCCGCAAATAGCGCAGCCATCTGCTATAGAGTGACGGGTTGGAATTTATTATTGTCGTTGCCGTGTTCTGGCGACGCGCGGTGTTGTCCCAGCTTGGAATAATTCCACGATAAAGCCGAAACGCGGGCACCGGCCGGTTGACGCTTTGGGCCACCATCTTGCGATAGTCGACAAAGCGGCCGGAGAACTCCGGATTGGTCGTGACCGGTGACCGGTCGGGCCGGCTTTCCGAACCGATGAATTTGTGCGGCGGGAATTCGACCAGTGCATCGGCCCCGCACTCTTCAGGCGCCGAGATATCATAAAAATCCACCGCGGCAATGTGCAGGTCCGGAAACCCCTGCCGCTTCGCAAACTCGCGCCAGACGGCAAAACTCTTCTTCGGGTTTGGAATTTCCTTGGCGTGATAGACGACAAGCAGCGGTTTGCCGTCGATCTTGATATAGCGATCGTCCTTGAAGTAATCGATGAGGCTTGCGATGAAGGCCTCATCGTCGCCTTCGGCATATTTCTGTTCGAGAAGCACGCTCCTGGCGTCGCCGTCCCAGGTGCGGGTCCAGTTTTCGTTGGCCCAGCAGAGGCAAAACTTAATATCGATGTCCGATTTGAGAAAGTTTTCTGCGGGACGCTCAAGAATGCGTCGTCCGCTGAACCAGTAATGGTAAAAGCAGAAACCGTGGATGCCATATTTGCGCGCCAGCGCAGCCTGTTCCGCGAGGGGTTCCACATAGGACAGATCGTAGAAGCCGAGCTCGCGCGGGATATGCGGCTGGTAATGGCCGTCGAAATTGGGCCGGCCGCGCGCGACATTGGTCCACTCGGTAAAGCCGGGACCCCACCAAGCGGAATTTTCCTTCACCCGATGAAACTGGGGCAGATAGAAGGCGATCAGCTTGGAAGTGTCCACGGAATCTGTAACGCGGCCGCTGTCTGAAATATCCGGGCCAACTCGATTGGCAGCAGATCCAGAACGCTCGGGCCCAAAAAGGCGGTTCATTGGCTACCTCGTCCTAGTGCTCGCCCGGGCACTAATTTTGGCGATCCCGGCTGGATTCGAACCAGCGACCGTCGGCTTAGAAGGCCGGTGCTCTATCCAGCTGAGCTACGGGACCGTTTGGTATCGGCGCGCCCATCCTCACGGATAGTCGCAAAATTCAGTAAATCAATGCGTCCAGGGCTGCTTGCGGTCGAAGCGAAAGTTTTCCGAATAGGAGACGGCGCGGCGTCGCGTTTCCTTGGGTTCCAGTACCGTGAAAGCGATGCCGTTTTTTTGCGCGTAGGCAATCGCCTCTTCCTTGGTCTCGAAAGTCAGGCGAATCTGGCTCTTCATGTCGCGCGACGAGGTATAGCCCATCAGCGGTTCAACCTTGCGGGGCTGTTCCGGCTCGTATTCGAGCGTCCAGGTGTCGGCTTTCGCCTTCCCTGACTGCATAGCTGTTTTTGCTGGACGATAAATGCGCGCTGCCATCGAAGAATCCCTTTGTCTGCAATGCCGATATATTACAGGCTTTTGCCGAACTCCAGCAGCAACTTCACTGAAAATGGTCGGAGCGGCAGGATTCGAACCTGCGACCCTCTGGTCCCAAACCAGATGCGCTACCAGACTGCGCTACGCTCCGTCCGTTCTTGGACGCTGGTTTCACTAGAGTTTTCGCCCTCAGAAGGCAAGAGCACAAAGCGACAAAAAGAACAAATATGGAAAATAAGGCAAACGGTGGGACCTTACGGCACAAAAAGTCCCACCAAAGTCCCACCGGATGTTCACTGGACGTTCCGCAAGGCGATGGTATGCTCGGTTATGCACATCACTTGGAAACGCAGGGTCATCGGTAGGGATGAGCTTCCTTACGACTTCTGCGCCTACGTCGAGAACATCACGATCGCGCGCATCTTTCGCAACAGGGATTCGGACAACCTCAGTGTTTGGTCTGTAAAAATGCAGATCGGAAATGCAGCCACCGATTCATGCCTGACCATGCGTGAGGCTATAGACTGGGTTGAGCATAGGTTCGCGCACTTCTTGACAACCGAGGCCGGCAAGCGTGATCCGCAGGAATGGCCGCATGACATTCTTAAGCAGTCCGATCCAGCAGCGTATCATCTCATGCTCGACTTGCTGGGAAACGGCAGGCTGCCCCGGATAGCGCCCAAGAAATAGCTATTGGCCGCTCATTTGGCCTATCACGCCCTACGAATACGTTCGCCCCGAGTTGAACCTGTCGCGAGCGCCAGTTCGCTTTCAGTCGCATACCCGGTTGTCTATCGTCGCACCGAATCGTGTCGTTACGCTCTTCACTCTTCACTGGTCGCCAGATGACGCGCTTCTTGTTGACGCGATCCCGGTCGTCTTCGTAGGGCATAACTTCGCGTCCGATTTCCAAAACGAGATGTATCCAAATGAAAGTTCCGATACTCGCACTGGTCATGTCGGCGACATCGGCAAATGCGGCGGTCTATAGGAACAACGAGACAGCTGCGAGAAAGCAGACAGCTTTGCCGAGTGAGGAAGCGTAGAACGCTTTGAATTCCTGCAATATGATCGGCAGCCTGTGGTCGCGCATTCGCTTGAAGGTTATAAAAGGGTTGCGATCAAGGTCTCTCCTGCCGAAAGAATAGTACTGATCGGCCCAGAAGTCCCCACGCCTTGCGATTCTGCGCCACAAGCTAACGATTAAGATGAGGCTGCATATTGCGGTGATGGCATTTGCGATTAAGTGCAGTCCGTTCGGCATGCCACCCCCGTGTTGACAACTATGTAGAAGAGCACGACGACGGGGCAGGTTTCAATAGCGTTGCTTTTTATTTCGGGCCAGATTGACATCTGCGACCAACCAGAACATTTATAGAACACATTCGGCAGCGACGACCGTCCAACCACAATTTGAAACTCTTAAAACCCTGTTCGGGGATGGGCGAGCACGGGCATCTGAAAGGACGCCTCAATGAGCCGAAGTCGCGGCGCACTGACCAAGACAATGGTCGATCGCTACTATCCGCACCAGGTCATGCTGAAGAACGATGCGAAGATGCGAAAGCATCTCTGGGCCATCAGCGGCCAAGCTGTGCAGCTCGGCGCATCCGCCCTCGGCCATCACTTTTATTTCGATGAAGAAACCGCTCACTACAGCGTCTATTGTTTCTCGAGCCGTGCGAATGCCGAGGTGTTTCAGGCTGCCTGATGCGCCGAATGGCTCACGCCAGAGGACCGCAAGAAGAGCCGTTGGCGTCCACGGAGTCGCGTCCCGCAACAGATTCGCTAGTAAGGGCGCTAGTCTGCTTGCCCCCTGCAGAGAATAACCTTGACGCCTCCCAGAGGGAGCTCAGATTTTTCTTTTGAGGAACTCAGAAAAAAGCTTGTATGAGGGAAAAGAGTTGGGGAAATCAAATGCTTCGAAACCTTTGCGCACTAGCGATTACGCTGGTCCTAAGCTCCGATGCTAGAGCTGCTCCAGGGGAGACATCCTATGAAATCTGCTTTGATTCCCGCACTCGCTTTAAGCTTGTTGGTCACTGCCGAGACCGCACGCGCGGGCGATCCGAACTATGATCCTGACTGCCATGATCTCCTGGCGGCCTATGACAAAACCAGGAACACCAGCCGCTATCAGGAGGTGATATATGTGCAGAGGCCCGGTAAGCCTCCTGAACAACATTCGGAAGAACGGTGGGATGGAATTAACAGGTATTGGAAAGTGGCAGGTGGTGCGTGGACAAGGCAATACCGGGATATGTTGCAATCCATGGTGAATAACGTTCCGCGGTTTTATGGTTGCCGGCGCCAGGCTGACGAAGACGTGGGCGGAACCGCTGCTATCACCATAACCGGTGATTGGCGCTACGAACCGAATTTCGCGATCGCAAAGGCCTGGATATCCAAGCAAAACGGTAAGCTCCTCAAAGTGGAGCGGACCTTCAACGTTGTGCGTGATTATGGTGTTGAATCGGGCGATACCGCAACCGAACATTTTACCTATGATAGAGATCAAAAGCCGCCAATGTGAAGGTTCGCCAGCAGCCCGATCCGAGTTTGTATATTCACGAGGCGGGGTTCCATCATGATGATGATTTGGCGGCGGAATAGTCTCCCTAGCGACAACAGGTGACGGACCGATGACAATTGAAAAGCAGTTAATCACAGCGTATGGAGAACACTTGAAGCCGATCTTTATCGGATTTCTAGTTATACCAATACTTCTTTTATGTGTAGGTGTGTACTTATCTTCTTATCCTGATATTGCATGTAAGTTCATTTCTGTTAGAGCAATTTTCTACATAGGGCCAATTAATTATATAAATCAAAACGAGATCATAACTTCAGATTATACGACTTATGAGAAATGTATGTTTTTTGCGATGCAATCTGTTCTTGGATTATTTGTGTGGATTCTCATATTATGGCAGTCAATTATGCTGATATTTAGAAAGGATACAATCATATATAATCCGTGGCCGACAAAATGGTTATTATTATGCATGCTGCTGTTTATTGTTATATTACTTTTGGGCGTCGGTAACAAGAATAGTTTATTCTCTATAACAACGCGTGATTCAATTTATATTTTAATTATTAAGACAACGTCGATAATACTAGGAGTTTACTTAACATTGGCACTCACTATTGAACGAATTGCACTTTATTACAGAAATACAACGAAATCACGGGGTGGAATATGAATTCAAGCGCGATTGCCGAGAGAGTAGACAAAGTCAATTTCCAATAACGACTGAACCACCAAGACTGGCCGGAGCCGGCGTCCAGACAAGGCGACTGTTCCCCCAATAAATAAATTTATTGATTCGGAATCCCGAAACGCCGCCCCTGTATAAGAAATTGCGCGACAAAGAGGATGGCGTAATCAAGGTAGTGCTGCATCCATAAAGACGATCGGGCGCTGAAAGAAAAGACCCCCCGAACGCCATGGCGGCACCGGGGGCGAATTTCATCATCTGATAAATCATTTCGGGTGCCACAATAGGCCAAAGCCGCCAACGAACATTTCGGCATGCTGACATACCTGATAAATGCTGCAATGAACGGAGCCCTTAGCCTCTGAGTGGAAGAACGTCCTCCCGATGCGGCGGGACAGCGTGGCTCGGACGGATAGTCTGATCTGTGAGGCCGCAATTATTGGACCGCTAATCGGGCCTCTCGCAGTCCACAAAGACAAACGGTGCCAACTCGAAGTTGAGCTGTCACGTTTGCGCCAGTTCATTAACACCGGGACCACAAAAGCCTCGCGGATCAATGGGTAAAGGCCTCCTTTCTAACCTCCCACCTTCATCTTCAGCACTGCGCCCCTATATGCATCGGGAATACCGGCTTTGTGGTGAGCCTTAGCGAGTTTCTCGAGCCACGCGGAAATATCCGCCGGGATCGGCTCAAGCCCGTTGCCCCAAGCGTTCGTGAGAAAAATGTCGCATTCCAATGCCGCAGCAAGGTCGATCTGAGTCCAGCGCAAGAGTGAAAGGCATTCCTTAAATTGCTCGGGCGTCAAAAATTGCTCCTGTCGAATATGTGCGTTTCTCATAATGCACGCGGCCTTCATAAGCGTCACTAACCCGCCGGATCAGTCTTTCGTGGTATTTGCTTTGGCTGAAGCGACCATGAAGGAGCGGCATCTTCGGCCGATCAGGGAGAGGACGCGGCTCTCGGAGCTTGAAGCGTGGGATCATTTATTCGGCTCCTGCATTCAGTGCGGCAAAATCGGCCAGATCGAAAAATCCGCGTTGTTCATACGCTACGGCGCCGATGTGATGCCGCAAGATATTCCCGCAGGCTTGTATGCCGGGCATGCGGGGCGCGGCGCGGCAACGAATTTGGCACGAGCGATCAGCCGCGTGACTTACCACGCTTGCGCCAGGTGGCTGATCGGATATCGTGCACCAATCTCCACGGACCAGTAAGCCTGATGTGCAATCTGTACAATGCCACCACGACCCACGAAGCGATGCGGCAGCTCTTCCTGCCGATCCATGACCTTACCAATCGCCTGACGCCGCAGATCGATATTTTCCCCGACTATCACGCACCAATCGGCCGCAAGAATGGCGAGGGTGAACGCGAGCTTGCCCTCGCCCGCTGGGGCATGCCGACGCCCCGACAGTACCTTAAATCCGAGATCGATAGCGGTGTGACCAATATCCGCAATCCCACGTCCTCGCACTGGCGCCGGTGGATGGGCCCCGAAAGCCGCTGCGTCGTTCCGGCGACCAGCTTTTCGGAATATGGCGAGGTCGCCGATCCCGTCGCCAAAAAAAAGCCGATTCACTGGTTTGCGCGCAACGAGGAAAGGCCGCTCTTCTGGTTCGCCGGCATTTGGACGAGTTGGTACAGCATCCGCACGAAGAAGGAAGGCCCGGTCCAGGCCGATATTTTCGCCTTCCTAACCACTGATCCCAACAGCATCGTTGCGCCGATCCATCCAAAGGCAATGCCGGTTATTCTGACCAGTACTGATGAAATTGACGTATGGATGAATGCTCCAGCCGAGGAGGCCCTGAAATTGCAGCGGCCGTTGGCTGACGAGCAGTTGATCCTGCTGCCTAAACCGGCCGCCGAAGAAGAGCAGCCGTCATTGCTTTAAGTGCAGGACCCGGAAACCGAATGATGCGCTCCGAGATGATTTGTACCAGGAGGCCCCTTTTGAGCAGTTATCGTGATTATTGGTTGCTCCTCGTAATTTGTATTTCTGCTTGGTGTTACCCCGCCAGCGCAACAAGCCTAAATGCTGACGAGCAACCGCCGCTTCGGGTCAACGAATATCAGCAATGGGTTGACAATCTGACAAGTGATGCAAACGGCAATCGAACTCTCCTAGCCAATAAGCTGCAGAAATTTGGCTTTACTTGTACGCCCTCCAACGCCGTCCAATTCCGATGTGTACGCTTCGGTTGCGAGAAGCTGGCAGGTATGTTCTGGAAAGGAGGTTTGCTCCAGTGGTCTGTCGACGAGTTCCACGGGAAATTCCATGGTGCCGCAATTGCTTATGGCTGGGCGAAGGCTTGCTATCCATCGGAGCGTGTCGATCTTGAGCAGAAGCGTTTTGTTTCACAATAGATGCTAATGTGCGGCCACCCGGTGTTTTATCCTCAATCTACCTGGCGCAGGCTTTCCGCATAGACACTCGAACTGGTGCCGCAGTCGATGAGGGCGATGCGGCCACCGGAGCGCTGACTAAGGTCTAAATTTAGGAATCGTCTTGTCTCGACGACGATAAAGAAGCAACTGTTCAAAAAGCGCCCCGAGCATGTAGTAGAATGCTGTAATGCAAAACAAAATCTTCAGTGTACCTATTGCGATGGGCTCTGATAGGCCTGGTTGTAGCAAATGCCCGCTAACTCCGAAGTAGTTGAAGTAAGACCCAAGCATACATACCGGAGTAGCAATCATGTAACCACTCAACCAAGGTTTAATATAGAACGTGTCTACACGACGCAATTCGCGGAAAGTACGCAAAGCTAGCCAAACCAGCCATAGAAAACTGAAACTTGATGTCATGGCAAAGAAGAAACATTGGTCCTCGGGGGAAAAAGCACCTTGCGCAAAATTTAAAACATAGTTCTGATTTGAAGGCCACAACTTTAGCAAGTAGGGATTGTCCCGAAAAATGCACAGAAATGGTTGCAACGGCCCGCGGTAAAGGAACCAAAATACCGGAGCGACTGCGATGACAGCCAACGAAGAAAGTAGAGTGAGTCGCATATTCTCCACTGCGATGACTCGCTGCTCTTCCTGCTGGGGGCTGAGTCCAGGCCAAGGAGGCAGTCTCAATCGCTAAATCCGCGCGGTAGAACTCACCCGATCGCCACCGCCCGAGTGACTGGTTTCGTCGTAGGTCTTTGGTGAATCAGTCATGCTATCTAAGACCTTTTGCTTTTACCGGTCGAGCCAGTGGCATGACATGTGATGGGCAACAGTAAAACCCACACCGAAAGCGCGTCGATGAAAAATTACTTGCGGAGCTTTCCCCAAGCATGGGTTATAGTGGTTAGTAACTGATTAGCCAGAACGACTGCAATAACAGCAACCGAACTGACCAAACATAAAATTCCCACCGCCATAATTATAATAGAAATAGTCAACGGCCGATGTATAGATAAACGATATAGGCTTAAGGTGTCCTCAAAATTTGACACCAGAAAGAATGCCGCGCACATCATAGCAAATAACATGAGAGACCAAGCCTGACGTACGTCTAGAATATCTCTGTAATATTTGAGAGAAACCATATTAGACAATATAGATATCATGTACGCCACAAGTATGATGATACTGTATAGATACGCAATCGCTGCCGTATTAGATAAAACCAACACCGCATAGGCGATATTGTTGTCTGTAAAAGAATAACCTCGCAAGGCCTCTATATATCTATAATTTAAGGGCCATACATTTGCGTACCAGGAGTTCAAAACCGGTGTGAAATCGATAAAATATGAAAGAATTAGTATAAATACAATATTGAGCGCGCTAAGGAGAAATGGCATCAACCCGGCAACAGCACTCACCTTAGCTACTACCGTTCTTCTCTTTACCATATGCTCCACTCGCAGCGCAGTTCATTCGCATCCAGAATGAAGGCGGTGGACGAAGTTATACATCTAAAATACGTCCATACGTCTGCCGTCAGAAAACATTCCCGATTTATAAGTGACGAATTCATACTCATTCTCCCCCGAACAAATGCGCCGATTTGGACCCTCCGACCATTATCTTTAATTGCCTATTTTTTACGCTGCTTTCGGTTTCACCGATATTGGTTCAGTACGTGAAGAGCAACCGCATGCGTTGCAATTTGAGAAGGCGAGGTATCTCCTAGAATACCACGGCATGTATGAGACTATGTTCAATCAGCTCGGCATTGAACTATTATTGGAAATACCGAGTGAAGAGCTAGTAAAGCGAGGAATGTCCGCCCATAACTTTCACGAGAAGGTGGGTAAGAACACACCGTGGGTTGAATGGGACAACGTTCAGGAATCTACTCCTCATCCCGGTCCGCTCGTACTCGAAACTTCAACGGTCGGTCTCCTCAAGACGGTCGCCTTGAGGATCAAACAACGGATCATATCGGCGTACTAGTGTTTCTCGCAACGCGCTGCCTTAGGCACAAGCAAAAACTATTGCTTCAAAATCACTAAGGCGCCACGCAACAAGAGCGGTAGGCAAGAAAGCAGAAGATAGTCAGAAATGGTTCAACAGGCAATAATTAGCCGCAGCCCAGGGAACAAGGCCCCCGGCAGTATCGAACCCGGGCTATTGCTATTTATGGAACAGGCGTGAAAACCACTCGAATGAGTTGGCAATACTGACGCCAAGTGCGGTTCCGGCGATGCCGACGACGCCGAGCGCGCCAAGGCCCATCAGTTTCCATTTGCGAACCTCGTCGGTGACAACCTTGCTGTCCTTTACCTGCTCGGTGATCGTGGCGATATCGGTTTTGATGTCCCCGACCTCGCTAACTATCTCATCGATCCGGCGATGGACAATGGCGCGCTTTTCGTCGGCTTCGCGGTTTTCAAGCGCGGCTCGTCGCTCCGAAGCTTCCATATCGCGGCGCAGGCCCTGAACCTCTGCGGTCAGGATGCCGATAGACTTATAGATATCGTTCAGGTTGAGCTCGCCCATCATCGCGGCTTTCCCGCCAAATCGTCATAGAAGCCCGCACAGCGCCCCACCCGCGCGTTTGCCCTGTCGAGTGCCTGTCGTTCCCTCTTCCAGCTTGACAGGGCTTTTGCGCCGACAACAACCGGCGCATGAGGTTCGATCTTGCGGCAATCGTCCGGCCAAGTCGGGAGGTTGCGATCGGCTTGCGCTTCACCTTGCACCGTCGCTGCATCGTGCAACTGCTTGTCAAGGCTTGAGCAACCAGTCGCGATCAGCATGGTCAACAAGACAGGAACGGCCAGCGGCCCTAAGTTTCGCCTCATAATCCGCAATCTTTGTTTCATGCTGTTCGACCTTCTCCGCCTCGGCGGCACGAGCGCATTTCAGTTGCACCTGAAAGGCGTCGATAACAATCTGATCGGCCTTGCGCTGCCGCTCGATCTTGTATATGAAGCAGTTGAAGGAAATCGCGCCCGAAAAGCCGTTCTTTGTCTATTACGTGCCCGGCGCCACGCATGCCCCGCACCACCCGACGCCGGAATGGATCAAGAAGATCAGCGCCATGCACCTGTTCGACGAGGGCTGGAACAAGCTTCGCGAGACCATTTTCGCCAACCAGAAGCGCCTCGGTATCATGCCCGACAACGCCCGGCTGACGCCCTGGCCGAAGGAACTGCCCGAATGGGATTCGCTCGGTTTGGAGGAGAAGAAGCTCTTCATCAGGCAAGCGGATGTCTATGGGGCATACCTTGCCTACGCCGACAACGAGATTGGCCGGGTTATTCAGGCCGTCGAAGACCTCGGCGAACTGGACAACACGCTGATCATTTATATCGGCGGTGATGACGGCGCGAGTGCCGAGGGCATGCTCAACGGCACGCCGAACGAGTTCACCACCTTCAACGGCGTCGACGTGCCCGTAAAGGACCAGTATCTCTGGTATCCGTTCTGGGGATCCGAGCGAACGTTCCCGCATTATGCGGCAGCCTGGGCATGGGCGATGGATACGCCATTCAAATGGGTCAAACAGGTGCCATCGCATTTCGGCGGCACTTCACAAGGCGTCGCCATGTCCTGGCCCGGCCACATTGGGGACGTCGGCGGTATCCGACGCCAGTTCCATCATGTCATCGATATCGTGCCGACCTTGCTCGAAGCAACCGGCATCTCAGCGCCCGAAACGGTCAACGGGATCGAGCAGCGCCCCATAGAGGGGACGAGCATGCTGTATACGTGGGACAAGGCAAACGCCACCGCGCCGACCCGGCACACGACGCAGTATTTTGAAATGCTCGGCAATCGCGCCATCTACGACAATGGCTGGGTCGCGGCGACAACGCCTGCAACCCGGCCATGGGAGCTCAGCACCGCAACGCCGCCCGATGTGATATCCGGTTATAAATGGGAGCTTTACAATGTCGACGAGGATCCGACCCAGTTCAACGATCTTGCGGCAGCCATGCCGGACAAGCTCAAGCAACTTCAGGACCTGTTCTATGCGGAGGCAACGAAGTATGACGTCCTGCCGCTCGACAATTCGACGCTTTCGCGATGGAACACGCCGCGGCCAAGTCTCACGGCCGGCCGGACGGAATTTACTTACTCTGGCGAACTAAGCGGGGTTCCGGCGAGTGCCGCGCCAGGTACGCTCAACAAGTCCTACACCATCAGTGCTGACGTGGAGATACCCGCAGGCGGTGCCGAAGGTATGATCGTCACCGAGGGCGGAAGGTTCGGCGGCTACGGGCTGTTCCTGAGCAAAGGCGAATTCGGCGTCGGTCGCGGCAAGATCGTGTTTCTCTACAACCTTCTCGACCTCAAGCGGACCATGTGGGAAGGCCCGGAACTGGAACCCGGCAAGCACACAATTGTCTTTGATTTCAAATCGGACGGTAAAGGTCTCGGCACGGGCGGGACCGGCGTCCTTTCAGTAGATGGCAAGGAAGTTGCCAGCAACACCATGGATCACACCATTCCGGTTACCTTCCCCGAGGATGAGAGTTTTGATGTTGGCCTCGATACCCGCACCGGAGTTTCGCTCGTCGAATACCGCTACGATTCCCCGTTCAAGTTTACGGGAACGATCGACAGAGTGACCTTCAGGCTCGGGCAGTAGAGAAAGGGGCAACCGATAATGCCGGGGCTCGCAGATCCGAAGCCGCTTCTCTCCGTGATGGCTGCGGCCGAGGGCGCGACCGGAGTGGCGCTTCTGCTTGCGCCTGCAATGCTTGTCGAACTGCTCCTCGGCACGGGCCTCGATGCGACCGCTGCCACGGTCGCGCGTGTAGCCGGTGTTGCGCTGCTTGCCCTTGGCATTGCTTGCTGGCGGGCAAGCGCCGACGTGTCGAGCGATGCCACGCGCGGGCTGGTCGCGGCCATGCTTGTCTATAATTTCGGTGTCTCCGCAGTTCTGGTGCTGGTGGCGTTCCGCCATGGACTATTCGGCATCGGCCTCTGGCCAGTCGCTATCGCCCACATTGCGATCGCTGGCTGGTATCTCGCATTTATTTTGATACCGCCCCGCGACTGCGCTTGAGCGTCGTGGCAATAGATAATGCGCTTGTCGATCGTCTTCGGGCTCGGTAGGACCCCTTCTAAACTAAAGATCGAAAGCGGCCTGCCCTTCGTCGATAGCCGTCACCAGGCTGGCGGCGAGCGCGCGGGTTATCTTCGATTTGCGCTCAAGAGCTGCCCTGTCCAGCCGCTCAACGATCCGATTTGCCGTCGAGAGCGATCGCTCGATATGGCTTACAAGAAAGCCGATTACGCTGGGTTCGACGGCAATCTGCCTGTCGGCGAAAAGCTTGTAGAGGACGCCGGACAACAGCATGTCGTCGGGCTCGCCGATTTCCATCGTCGTCGCCGCCTTCAGGCGCGAGGCAAGGTCCGGCAGCGTCACCGGCCAGTTGGCCGGCCATTTGCGCGATGTCATCAACAGGCTCGAACCGCTCTGCCGGACGTTATTGATGAGGTGGAAGAGACCGGCTTCGTCGATTGGGGCGTCGCCAATATCGTCGATGAGGAATGGACCCGCCTCACCCGCAGCGGCGCCGATCCGTCGCGGATCGACGACGAGGGCATTGGCCTCGGCCTTCCAGATTGCAGCAAGGTGCGTCTTGCCCGAACCGGTCGGCCCTGCGAGCACCACGACGGGCGCAATCCATTCCGGCCAGCGATCGACGATATCCACGGCCGCCATGTTGGATGAGGACACGATAAGGTCGTCGCGGGAATATCCCGGCTCATGGCCGAGATCGAGCGGGAGTTGGCGGGGCGAAGTCGTGCTGGTCATGGCGATGAAATACAGCCAGCTCTCCTGCCCTGTCACCTCAATTGTTTGGGCTCATCGGATTTGGCGTAGTCGCCTGTGTAGAGCGGGGATTGTTGATAGCGTCCGATCATGAACCGCACGAGAACGCCGATGGCAGCGGCGGTAGGTACGGCGATCAGCATGCCGGTGAAGCCGAGGAGCGTTCCGAATGCGAACAGCGCGAACATGAGCCATACCGGATGCAGGCCGACGGACGAACCGACGAGTTTCGGCTGAAGAATATTGCCTTCGATGAACTGGCCGACGCCAAAGGCGATGGCGACACCGAGAATATGGCCCCATTCGGGCCAAAACTGCACCATGGCCACGCCGAGCGCAACAACAAGGCCGACCAGCGATCCGACATAGGGAATAAAACTGATCAGGCCGGCAAAGAGGCCAATAAGAAGGCCGAAGTTCAACCCGACAATGGTAAGACCGACGGCATAGATGACGCCGAGCAGGAGGCAGACGGTGCCCTGGCCGCGGACGAACCCGGCGATCGCCTTATTCATGTCGCGGGCAATGGCACGTATCGTATAGACGTGCTGGCGCGGTACCAGGTTGTCGATCTTCGAAACCATCCGGTCCCAATCAAGCAGCATGTAGAATGCCACGACGGGCGTGACGACGAAGAGCGCAAAGACATCGATCAGCGTCTTGCCCGAACTCCAGATCGATTGCAGCAGCGTGGTCAGGAAACCCGCGCCCTGCTGCAGCAGCGAATCGAGGCTGTTGCGGATCACCGAAGCGTCTACGCCGATGAAATTCTTCAGCCATTGCGAATCGCGGTTGGCGATCAACTCCTGCAGGCGCGCCACGTAACTTGGCAGGCGCGCGATGAAATCGCTCATCTGCGAAGCGAGAACGGGCACGAGGATGATGAGGAGCAGCGCGAATGTCACGATGAACAGGACAAGGATGACCACCGTCGCAAGCAGTCGCGACAGGCCGAGCCGCTGCAGCCGGTCTGCCACGGGATCAAGGAAATAGGCCAGCACCATGCCTGCCACAAATGGCAGCAGGATGGAGGAGAACATATAGAGGAAAAGGCCGAGGAAAAGGAGAGCGGCTGTCCAGAACACCGCCTGACGGCGCACGCTGCTGGCAAGCGTGTTGACCTCAACTTCCACATGGATGTCACGATCGGGAATTTCGACCGGGATCGCCTGTGTCTTGGTCGTGACTACGCCCTTGCTTTCAGTCTTTGTCATATCCAGCCATGTGTTTTGTCCAGGCGACGAGATAGGCAGTCGCGGAAGCTACGGTCAAGAGGGCAACGCCCCAGGTGAGCACGGCGCGGATGCCGGTAAATGAATAATCAAATGTAATATCGGCAAGCGTCACCGCGACGAGTATGATTTGAAATACGGTATTCGCCTTTGAGACCAGTAATGGATGCATTGCGACCGGCCTGTCAATGACAGTGCCGAGCACCACAGCTCCAATGATGAAGATATCTCGTGAAACGACAATGACGACGAGCCAGACCGGCAACTCCTTGAGGAAACCAAGGACCACATACAGCGACACGAGCAATACCTTGTCGGCAATCGGATCGAGATAGGCGCCAAGGTCGGATTTCTGGTTGTAGCGGCGCGCGATGAACCCGTCGACACCGTCCGAAACACCGGCAACGATAAATCCAGCAAGAGCTGCTCCGACGTAGCCGGACAACAGCGCCATGACGATGAACGGAACCAGAATAAAACGGAAGATGGTGATGTAGTTGGGAATGGTCACGCGTCTTCCTCAAGGCATGCATCTCTGCTCTACATGGCGCGATGAACGCTGACGCTCAAGTACTCGCGCAGGGCAAAGTGTCAATAAGTGGCGTTTTCTCCGCCGCTGCCGGCATAAGTTCTTGCAGCCACGCGTGAGTCGTGCCATTTCGCCATCAAAATCCGGAGCTGACGATGAGTGACAAGAACCAAGCCGGCAAGAATGGCCTCACCTATGCGCAGGCAGGCGTCGACATCGATGCCGGCAATCTGCTCGTCGAAAAGATCAAGCCGATCGTGCGCTCGACGCGGCGGCCCGGCGCCGACGGTGAAATCGGCGGCTTCGGCGGCCTTTTTGACCTCAAGGCGGCAGGTTTCACCGATCCGGTCCTGGTGGCGGCCAATGACGGCGTCGGCACCAAATTGAAGATTGCCATCGATGCCGGTGTCCACGACACGGTCGGCATCGATCTCGTTGCCATGTGCGTGAACGATCTCGTCGTGCAGGGCGCGGAGCCGCTGTTCTTTCTTGACTACTTCGCCACCGGCAGGCTCGACCCCGATCAGGGCGCCGCGATCGTAAGCGGCATCGCCGAAGGTTGCCTGCAGGCCGGCTGCGCACTTATCGGCGGTGAAACGGCGGAAATGCCGGGCATGTATCGCGACGGCGACTATGACCTCGCTGGATTTGCCGTCGGCGCGGCCGAGCGCAACGAACTGCTGCCGTCCGGCGACATCGTCGAAGGCGATGTCATTCTCGGACTTGCCTCTTCGGGCGTTCATTCCAACGGCTTTTCGCTGGTGCGCCGCATAGTCGAACTTTCCGGGCTCGACTGGGATGACAATGCACCGTTCAAATCCGGTACGCCGCTTGGCGAAGCATTGCTGACGCCGACGCGAATTTACGTAAAGCCGCTCCTTGCAGCCATTCGCGAAACAAAGGCGATCAAGGCGCTCGCCCATATTACCGGCGGCGGCTTTCCGGACAATATTCCCCGCGTGCTGCCGAAGCACTTGACCGCCAGCATCGATCTTTCCGCGATCAAGGTTCCGTCCGTATTCTCCTGGCTCGCCAGCACCGGCGGCGTCGAGCGCGATGAAATGCTGCGCACCTTCAATTGCGGGATCGGCATGATCGCAGTCGTAGCGCCTGAGAATGTCGACGTGGTAATCGCCGCATTGAAATCACAGGGCGAAGATGCGGTGCGCCTCGGGGCCATGGTGGCCGGCGCCGATCGGGGCGTCGTCTACCAGGGTAAGCTGGCGCTGTGAGCGCCGGAATGCAGAAGAAGCGGGTGGCGATCCTGATTTCCGGGCGCGGCTCCAACATGAGCGCGCTTATCGAAGCAGCAAAGGTGCCCAACTATCCGGCGGAAGTCGTTGTCGTCATTGCCAACAAGGCCGATGCCGCCGGGCTCGCGGCGGCGCGCGCCGAAGGGATCGAAGCGATCGCCATCCCACATCGCGACTTTACCTCCAAGGCTGAGCACGAGGCCGCGGTCTCCGCCGCGCTCCATGCGGCAAACGCCGATATTGTCTGTCTTGCCGGCTATATGCGGCTGATCTCGCCGGAATTCGTCAGGCAATGGGAAGGCCGGATGCTCAACATCCACCCTTCCCTGCTGCCGCTGTTCAGGGGGCTTCACACCCACGAACAGGTGCTCGCATCCGGCATGCGTGTGCATGGGTGCACCGTGCATTTCGTCACCGAAGGCATGGACGAGGGTCCGGCCATTGCCCAGACCGCAGTTGCCGTAAAGTCCGGCGACACGCCGGCGACCTTGGCGGAGCGCGTTCTATCCGTCGAGCACGAAACCTATGCGCGCGCGCTTGCGCTGGTTGCCAGCGGCAAGGCTACGATGCACGAAGGGCGCACCGTTTTCAGCGACTAGGCTTCGCTTTTTCACAAGCGCGCGGCCGGTTCAGGCCAGCCGCACCCAAATCTTGTTGTCGTGAAAAGCCGCGCCGCCATTGGGAGCCGGTGAATCGGCGCCGGTCAGCACATTGATGCCCTCACCGCGTTCGAAGGCGGAATTGGCAAAGATGCCTTCCGAGATAACGACGCCGCGCTTCGTCCGCGCTTCGACGCGAGCGTGTAGAATGACTTCGCCGCGTTCATTGCCGATCTCGACGCGCGCGCCATCGATAATGCCGAGCGCCGCAGCGTCTTCCGGATGAATCAGAAGTTCGGGACGCTGTTCCTTGGCGGTCGAGGTCGGCGTTTCAGAAAAAGTCGAATTGAGGAAGTTATGCGCGGGCGATGTCGCCAGCCGGAACGGGTGCTTTTCATCGGCCACCTCGATCGCTTCCCAATAGTCCGGAAATGTCGGCAGCGTGCTGTAAGGCCCCTGCAGCCCCATAGATTGCGGCGGACGGTTGGGCGACGGTCCATTCACCCAATCCGGCCTGAAGCGAAACTTGCCGTCCGGCCAGGCAAAGCCCTTTTCGTAATGCGCGGTCTCGAAGTCGGGCTGGATGTCGAGCCAGCGCATGGCCTTGAGTGCGTCAAAGCTCGGCAGACTGCTCGCCGCCATCATATTGTCGATTAGGGTCTTTGCATCGAGATCAAAGCCCGGCAGGTGTGCGACGCCGAGCCGCGTGGCCAGTTCGTTGATGACGAAAAGATTGGGGCGTGTCTCGCCGGGTCCGTCGATCAGTTTTGGCCCAAGCACGATGTGCTGCTGGCCGCCGCCACGATAAATGTCGTCATGTTCCATGAACATCGTCGCTGGCAGCACGACATCGGCGAGCTTTGCCGTATCTGTCATGAACTGCTCATGCACGGCCATGAAGAGGTCATCGCGCAGCATGCCCTGTTTCACCAGCCGCTGCTCGGGCGCGACATTGGCGGGGTTCGTATTCTGCACCAGCATCGCGGTGACGGGAGGTCCGCCATAGAGCGCCGATGCGTCGCCAGTCAATGCGGGGCCAATGCGGGACTGGTCGATGTGGCGGATCGAGGGATCGGCAAAGGCCCGCCCCTCGATCTCGCGCTTGTCCATACGGAAAATGCCGGAATTGGAATGGAAGCCGCCGCCGCCTTCAAATTTCCAGGCGCCGGTGACGGCAGGGATCGACAGCGCCGCATGCATATTGACTGCGCCGTTGCGCTGGCGGGCAAATCCATAGCCAAGGCGGAAGAACGTCCTCTTGGTCGTGCCGACAAGACGGGCGAATTCTTCGATTTCTGCAACTGAAAGGCCGGTGATCGCCGCGGCCCATTGCGGCGTCTTATCCTTGAGATGCTGTTCAAGTCCTTTCGGATCGTCCGTATAGGTATTGAGATAGTCCCAATCGGCGAGGCCATCGCGAAAGAGCACGTGCATGACGGCGCAGGCGAAGGCTCCGTCGGTGCCGGGCTTGAGCACGAGGCCTAGATCGGCCTGCCGCACCGTCGCGGTCTCATAGATGTCGATGGCGACGATCTTTGCACCGCGATCCTTGCGGGCGCGCACGGCATGGGTCATGACATTGACCTGTGTCGCTGCGGCATTCGTGCCCCATATGACGACACAATCCGACTTTGCCATCTCGCGCGGATCGACGCCGCCAAGCTTGCCGGTGCCGGCATAAAAGCCGCTCCAGGCGAGATTGGTGCAGATACTGTCGAACTGGTTGGTATATTTCTTGGCGTGGCGCAGGCGATGGATCGAGTCGCGCTGCACAAGCCCCATCGTGCCGGCGTAGTAGTAGGGCCACACGGTTTCCGAGCCGTACTTTGCCTCAGCCTTGAGGAACCGTTCGGCGACGAGGTCGAGCGCAGCATCCCAGCTCGCCTCCTTCCACAGCCCCTCGCCTTTGGCGCCAGCACGGATTATCGGCTTCAAAAGCCGCTCCGGATGGTGGATGCGCTCGGCATAGCGGGCGACCTTGGCGCAGATGACGCCGGCCGTATAGCTATTTTCCTTGGCGCCGCGCACCCGCCCGATATGGCCCGTGTCGAGAACCTCCACATCGAGCGCGCAGGTCGACGGGCAGTCGTGGGGGCATGCGGAATGGCCGGTACGAAGAAGGACAGCTTTGTTCATGTTCGATCCATAGCGCAAAATCACATCCGCACAAATGCCGCTTTTTGTCTTGGTGACAAGCTTGACCGCGTCCCATCATCGTTGTTAGTTAAGCAATTACTTTAGTAATCATCAAAGCGGAGGAAGAAATGTCGCTGACGCTGTATTTTCACCCCTTGTCATCCTTCTGCCAGAAGGTTCTGACGGCACTCTACGAGAAGGACATCGCCTTCGAAAAGCACGTCGTCAATTTCATGGATGCGGCGGAAAACGCACGCTTCACCGAGATTTGGCCGATCCGCCAATTTCCAGTGCTGCGCGATACGGCACGCGGCAGGATAATCCCGGAGTCGAGCCTGATTATCGAATATCTCGACCAGCATTATCCCGGCAAAGGGCAACTATTGCCGGAGGATCGCGAGGAAGCTTTCGAGGCGCGCAGACTTGACCGGTTCTTCGATCTGCACGTGCAGGTACCGATGCAAAAGACCGTGACCGACAAGCTTCGCCCCGAGGGCCAGAATGACAGTTTCGGCGTCGAGGAGGCAAAAGTGAAGCTCAATACGGCCTACGGCGTGCTTGAAAAGGAACTCGGCGGCAAGACCTGGGCGACGGGCGAGCGTTATACAATGGCCGATTGCGCGGCCTCCCCGGCGCTGTTCTATGCCAACCTGTCCGTGCCTTTCGGCGCCGAATATCCCGGTGTGTCGGCCTATCTCGACAGGCTGATGCAGCGGCCGTCTTTCGCGCGCGCCGTGGAGGAAGCAAGGCCCTACTTCGATATGCGGCCCGAATAGGTGGTCAGGCGAGCCGCATGACTGCCGCGCCCGCCGCGATCAACGCCACGGCGGCAATACGTTTCGGTCCAACGCGCTCGTGGAGAACCAGCGCGGAAATTGCAACGGCGAAAAGAATGGAGGTCTCGCGCAATGCCGCGACCGTCGCCACCGGCGCCATCGTCATCGCCCAGAGCGCGAGGCCGTAGGAGCCAAGCGTTCCGACGCCGCCGATGGTGGCAAGGCGTATGCGCCTGGTGAAATGCGGCCAGAGTTCGCCGCGACGCATCACCACGGTCCACAAGAAGAGCGGTACAGCATTGAGGACGAAAACCCACATCGTATAGGAGGCGGGCGCGCCGGAATGGCGCACGCCGATGCCGTCGATGAGCGTATAGGTGGCGATGACGAAGGCATTCACGAGCGCAAACATCGTCGCGGCGCGATTGGCGGAAGCCCGCCGCCTCGCCTCCAGCGCCAGTGCGAGGACGCCGCCGCAAATCAGCGCGATGCCTGCCCATTTCTGCACCGAAAGCACCTCGCCAATCAACGGACCGCTGGCAATCGCTACGATCAGCGGCGCCGTGCCGCGCATGATCGGATAGGCCTGGCTCATATCGCCGCTGCGATAGGCAGCCGCGACGAGGATGAGGTAGATCACCTGCGCGACGCCCGATGCGGCGAGAAACGGCCAGCTCTCCCGCGCCGGCGGCGGCAGGAATGGCAGGCATACTGCCGCGATGAGGCCTGCCGACGTGACAACGACGACCGTGTTGAGAAATTTGTCGCCTTCGGATTTGACGACGGCATTCCAGCTCGCGTGCATGAACGCGGCAAAGAGCACAATGACAATGACAGTCCCGGACATGTTGCTAACCCGTAGCACGCCAGCGATACGAGTGTGCCCTGCGGCCCTATAGGACAGATTTATGACATTTGGCAAATTGGTTGCTTGAAAGCACAGGTTCAGGGAAATTGAAGGTTTGCATTCGGCCTTTTTCCGAGTCCTCGGGACGAGCCCGTGGATGACGGTAGTGGTGGGTGGATGGTGGTGGGTGAATACGGCAATGATTGTGGGTGCGGGCCCTGCCCCAGTCCACGCGCAGCATCAAAATAAGGCAGCGGTCACACCGGATACTTGCGAGCGGCGGGACATCGTGAAACAAGCAGCGCATGAACTATCGCCACGCCTATCACGCCGGCAACTTCGCGGATGTGGTCAAGCACATCATCCTGACGCGGCTGGTGCTTTACCTGCAGCGGAAGGAACAGGCGTTTCGCGTCATCGATACCCATGCGGGGGTCGGCCGCTACGACCTTAAGGGTGTCGAGGCCGGCAAGACCAATGAATGGCAGAACGGCATTGGCAGGCTGCTGGAGGCAAAGTTCGATCCCGACGTCGCCGCGCTCGTGTCTCCTTACCTCGACATCGTCCGGTCCGAAAATACCGATGGAGCGATGCGGCACTATCCCGGCTCACCGCTCATCGTGCGCCACTTGCTGCGGCGTCAGGACCGGCTTTCCGCCCTCGAACTTCATCCAGTGGATGCAGAGCAGCTCGGCGAACTCTTTGCCGGCGACGTGCAGGTGCGCGTAACCGAGCTCGACGGCTGGCTCGCCATGGGCGCGCATCTGCCTCCGAAGGAAAAGCGCGGCCTCGTCCTCGTCGATCCGCCATTCGAGGTTGCGGGCGAGTTCGACCGGCTGGTCGACAGCCTTACGAAAGCATACAAGCGCTTTTCCGGGGGAACCTTTGCGCTGTGGTACCCGGTCAAGGACCGCCAGGAAGTCAGGCGTTTCGCGGAAGCGCTGCGCGATACCGGCATTCCCAAGATCCTGCGCACGGAGCTTATGATTCGCGCGCCGTCAGCCGAGCCGCGGCTCGACGGCACCGGCATGATCATCGTCAACCCGCCTTTCACGCTGGAAGCGGAACTGCGCATTCTCTTTCCGGCGTTGTCAAAAATCCTCACTGAGGAAAAAAATGCAGGCTTTACAGTCGATTGGGTACGCGGGGAACAAGTTGACGCTTGACCGGAGGCAACTGCTGGTCGAAATTGCGGCAAAGATTAGTGGAGAGTACATACATGGCACGCCTATCACCCCTCCTTGCGGTTGGCTTTGCGGTCAGCGTCGTATTGTCCTCAGGGATCCCGGTTAGGGCAGCGGACTACGTTCAGGGCGGCTACGACGATACCTGCGGCCAGGCAAGTGTGCTCAACCGCATCGTGAACCGGTTTGCCTATCAGGTGCGGCACGTGCCCAACCTGCCGCAGGTCGGCATACAGAATTTCAGCGATGTTCGCATGACGCGCTTTGAGCCGAGTCGCGAGCCCGAACTTGCCGCCGTCGAGCGCCACTATTGCAAGGCGACCGCGCATCTGAGCGACGGCGTCCAGCGCCCGGTCTGGTACGTGGTCGAGGACGGCATGGGCTTTGTCGGCATCGGCAACAATGTCGAGTTCTGCGTGGCCGGGTTCGATCGCTGGCACGTCTATGACGGCCAGTGCCGCACGCTGTACTGAGCCGCCGAAACCCCGTTAGGTGATGCCGATCGGCAAATGGGCCGGCTACGCACTGTTTGCGGCACTGCTCGCGATTTCAGTTCTCACCTATTTGCGTGAACAGAATGCGCCGCAAATCACCGAGGCGGCGCCGGTCCCCGAAATCTCGGAGGAAGCGCAACGATCCACTCCAAAGGACGCAAAGCCAGTCGCCATAGGTTCGGGGTTCGATTTCTATGTCCTTGCCCTCTCCTGGTCGCCGAGCTACTGCGCGGCGGAGGGCGCGAAGGCCAACCGGCAGCAATGCAGTTCCGGCCGCCCCTACGGCTTCGTGGTGCACGGACTGTGGCCGCAATATGAGCAAGGCTATCCCGAGGATTGCGACACTACCTGGCCACGTGATGTGCCTTACGCCTTAGCGAAGCAGCTTTCGGACATCATGCCTTCTGTCGGGCTCGTCACGTACGAATGGCGCAAGCACGGCGCCTGCAGTGGCCTCAGCCAGCAGGATTATTTCGCCGTGATGCGCCGCGCGGTGGATCGGGTGTCGATCCCCGGAGCATATCGCCAGCCGACCGCGCACCCGCAAGTCAATCCGCTCGTTATCGAACAGGCATTCATATCCGCCAATCCCGGCATGCCGAAAGCGGGCGTCGCCGTGACATGCGACCGTGATTATCTTCGCGAAGTGCGCATCTGCCTGACCAAGGATCTGAATTTCCGGGCGTGCCCTGAGGTTGACCGTTCGAGTTGCCGGCAACGCGCCGTCGCAATGCCCGCTGCCCAATAATCGGGACCGCTTTGCGAAAACGCTCGCGGCGTTTACGTTTCACCATCGAATCGCAACACGCTGGAGCGTCATCGTGACGAAAGTTCTCTATTCCCCCGCCTCGCCCTATAGCACCAAGGTTCGCATGGCCGCGCTTTATTCCGGCGTGCCGATCGACAGCGTACTCGTCGACAGCAATGCCGAGCCGGCCGAACTGATCGACGCCAATCCGCTCGGCAAGATTCCGACGCTCATCCTCGATGATGGCAAGGCGATTTTCGACAGCCGGGTGATCACGCAATATCTCAACCGCCTGTCCGGCAACAAGCTTTTCCCCCGCAACGCGGAAAAGCGCCTTGAGGCCGAACAGCTCGAATCGATAGCCGACGGGCTTTGCGATGTACTGCTCGCACATGTCTATGAAAGACGGTTTCATCCGGAAGAGAAAATTCATCAGCCATGGCTCGATCGCCAATGGGGCAAGGCGGTGCGCGTGCTCGATCACCTCAATGCCGCGCCGCCGCGCCTAGGAAAGAAGATCCATGGCGGGCATATCGCGCTCGCAGCGGCCCTCGCCTATGCAAGCCTGCGCTTCGAGGGCAAATGGGAAAAGGGCCGCTCCAAATTGAAGCGCTGGCAGAAGCGCTTCGAGGAGTTGCACCCCGAACTTGCGGCGCTGCTGCCGAAATAGTACAAAAAAAGGGTCGGACAGTTGCCTGTCCGACCCCTTTCTTCATCCGGCTGGCTTAAAACTTGTAACCAACGCCAACGCGGACTTCGTTTGTGGTCAGCTTGCTCGAAACGTCGCTGAGGCCACCAAGATCGTAGTCCTTGCGTCCGAAATCGTTGTAACGATATTCGACGCGGCCAACGATGTTGTTGGTGATCTTGGCTTCGGCGCCTGCGCCGACCGTCCAGCCGAGCAGCGTGTTGGAATCGCTGCCGGTATCGGCCGAAAGCTTGCTGTTCGTCACGGCAAGACCGCCGGTGCCATAAAGCAGCACGGGGTCAAGGGCGATACCGGCACGGGCACGTACCGAGCCTTCTACGCCCTGCTTGGCCTTGATGCCGTTGCGGGTTTCATCGCCGCCGGAATAGCCGAGATCGGCTTCACCACCGTATACGAACTGGCCGTTCTGGAAGTTGTAACCACCATAAGCACCACCTTTGAAACCGTCGGCATTGATTTTGCCGTCATCGGTCTTGTGCTTGTTCCAGCCGTAGCCGCCATAGGCACCGAGATAAGCGCCTGACCAGTCGGATGCGACAGGCGCTGCTTCCACGGGAGCAGGCGCTGGCGGCTGTTCCATGACAGCGTCGGCGGCAAATACGGGAGCGGAAAGCATCAGCACGGCGGCCGACGCGAGGAAGGTTGTTTTAAGAGTGCGCATGGCAATCTCCTTTTTTTAAACTCTTTTACACGGAGCGGGCACTGGTCGGGGGGAAAACCATGGATTGCGTCCGCTTAACGAGGCGGACATTCGCGCCGCATTGTGGCGGCACTTGCGCGGCAGTGTGATAAGAAACCGACGAGATCGTGGCCGAAATGCGATGTGCTTTTTACGCAACATCCTACATTGCGGCCAAGCGCAATAGTATGTCAGTCTAGCTGTGAAAGAATTGCTCACAAACATTTGATAATAAACAAAACTATCTCGCGTAGAATGGTTAAATTCCGATTAGAATACTTAATATTTACTTAATATTTGCACAGATCGACGGCGAGACATTGCCCCCGTCAAACAACGCAACTTTCGGCGAGCAAGCCGTAGCGAAAGAACACCGTTCCACTGCTTCTGTTCACTGCTGACCTTTCACCCTCGCGCTTTTCGTCGCCGAACCCTATATTCGGACCTGAATCACAGCATGGATGGAGTGGACCTTGAAGATTGACCGAACCGTTGCTCTCGTAACCGGCGGCGCGAAACGGATCGGCAAGGCGATTGTCGAAGACCTGGCGGCGCATGGTTTTGCCGTCGCCATTCATGGCCATAACGGCCTTGATGAAGCGCGCGGCCTGCTTCGCTCAATCGAGGCGCGCGGAGGCAAGGGCTGCGTGGTGAAAGCCGATCTCAGCGACAGCGACGCGGTTCGCCGGCTGATCGGCGATGTCGGGGCCGCGCTGGGCCCGGTGCAACTCCTCGTCAACAACGCTTCGGTGTTTCACGCGGACGGCATCGGCGATCTCGGCAATGACGAGATCTGGGACAGCCATTTTGCGGTGCATGTCAAGGCGCCGGTGCTGCTCGCCGACGCCATGGCCGCGGCCCTTTCACTGGAAGCGGAGGGACTGATTGTCAACATGATCGACCAGCGCGTCCTGAAGCTCATGCCGACGTTTACATCCTACACATTGTCGAAGGCGGCACTGTGGGCCGCGACGCAAACGCTGGCGCAGGCGCTGGCGCCGCGTATTCGCGTCAACGGCATCGGCCCAGGCCCTACCCTGCCGAGCTCCCGCCAGGATACCGCCGCGTTCGACAAGCAGGTTCACGCGCTCCTGTTGCAGCGCGGCCCCGATTTGTCAGAATTTGGCCACACAATCCGCTACCTCTGGGAGACCCGCTCGATCACAGGGCAGATGATCGCCCTTGACGGCGGACAGCATCTGGCGTGGGAAACGCCCGATGTATCAGGAATTATTGAATGAGCGACCCGGCCAATCAGAACCAGAAGAACGAGCTTCACGCCGACAATACCAACGATGACGACATCATCCTTGGCGTCGACGAGGAAGACGAGCCTGTCGAGGAAAGCAATGAGCCCGTCCGCGACGTCGCCGCGCTGATCAGCGCGATCGAATGGGATACCAGCGTCGTTTCCGAGGGCTCGAGCGGTCCCGACGTGATTGCGGACCTCGTCAAGCGGCTTCCCAACAAGCCCGGCGTCTATCGCATGTTCAATGCGAGCGGCGACGTTCTTTATGTCGGCAAGGCACACAGTCTGAAGAAGCGCGTTTCCAACTATGCGCGCGGACAGGGGCACAATAACCGCATCTCCCGGATGATCCGCGAGACGGTCAAAATGGAGTTCGTCGTCACACGCACCGAAACGGAGGCGCTTCTCCTTGAAGCGAATCTGATCAAGCGCTTACGGCCGCGTTTTAACGTGCTGATGCGCGACGACAAGTCCTTCCCCTATATCCTGCTCACCGCCCCGAAGCGCGGCGAAAAATGGCTGGCGCCCGGCATCTTCAAGCATCGTGGTGCGCGCTCCAGCAAGGGCGACTATTTTGGCCCCTTCGCTTCGGCGGGGGCGGTAGGACGCACGATCAATGCGTTGCAGCGTGCCTTCCTTTTGCGCACCTGCACCGATTCCTTTTACGAGAACCGCAGCCGGCCGTGCCTGCTCTATCAGATCAAGCGCTGCTCGGGCCCGTGCACCGGCGAAGTTAGCGAGGGCGACTACGACGAACTCGTGCGCGAAACGAAGGCGTTCCTCTCGGGCAAGAGCCAGGCGGTCAAAACCCACCTTTCCGACGCGATGCGCGAGGCTTCGGCCGAACTCGACTTCGAACGCGCCGCCATCTATCGCGACCGCCTCTCGGCTCTCTCGCATGTGCAATCGCATTCCGGCATCAATCCGCAATCCGTCGAGGAAGCCGACGTTTTCGCCATCTACCAGGATGGCGGCGTGACCTGCATTCAGGTGTTCTTCTTCCGCACCGGACAGAACTGGGGCAATCGCGCCTATTATCCCAAGGCAGACTCTTCGCTGTCCGCCGCAGAGGTTCTCGGCGCATTCCTTGCGCAGTTCTATGACGACAAGCCATGCCCCGCCTTGATCATGCTGTCGGAAACAGTAGAAGACCAGGAACTGCTCTGCGCTGCCCTCACCGCAAAATCTGACCGCAAGGTCTCGATCACCGTGCCGCAGCGCGGCGAAAAGAGGGATCTGGTCGAACACGCCTTGAGCAATGCACGCGAGGCGCTGGGACGGCAACTCGCGGAGACCTCATCGCAATCGCGCCTGCTCAAGGGCGTCGCCGATACGTTCGGACTGGAAAAGACGCCCCGTCGCATCGAGGTCTACGATAACTCGCACATCATGGGAACCAACGCGATCGGCGCGATGATCGTCGCCGGGCCGCAGGGCTTCGTCAAAAACCAGTATCGCAAGTTCAATATCCGCTCGACCGAGATTACCCCGGGCGATGATTTCGGCATGATGCGCGAAGTCATCGAGCGGCGATTCAGCCGGCTGGTCAAAGAGCACGGAACGCCCGAGAACCGCGATGCACCGGCCGAGGACCTTGAGGTCGATGAATTCGAGGAAGATACCGATGCCTTCCCCGCCTGGCCGGACATCATCCTGATCGACGGCGGACAGGGGCAGATGAGCGCGGTGCGCGGCATCCTCAACGAGATGGGCATCGCTGACAAGGTGACCGCTATCGGCGTTGCCAAGGGCGTCGACCGCGATGCCGGACGCGAGCGGTTCTTCATGGAAGGCAAGCCGTCGTTCACGTTGCCGCCGCGCGACCCTGTTCTCTATTTCCTGCAGCGCCTGCGCGACGAGGCACACCGTTTTGCCATCGGCACCCACCGGGCCAAGCGCAAGAAGGAAATGGTGAAGAATCCGCTCGACGAGATCGCCGGTATCGGTCCGTCGCGCAAGCGCGCGCTCCTGCATCAATTCGGCACGGCAAAGGCAGTTTCACGCGCCGCTGTCGAAGATTTGATGAAGGTCGACGGCATATCTGAAGCGATGGCGATTACAATTCGCGACCATTTCCGTACATAGCTGATTTTCGGACATAAATGCGCCTGACTTCTTATTGATTGGCTTGACGTTTGACGGTCGAGCCACTTTGATCGGCACTGATTTGATTGGTTGGAAACATGCCCAGAAACAACGCCTACTCACTGCCGAACCTGTTAACCTATGCACGTATCATCGCGGTTCCCCTCGTCGTCATTTGCTTCTTCCTCGAAGGCAGGCTGCAATCGAGCGACGCTGCGCGGTGGGGCGCGCTGGCCATCTTCCTGATCGCCAGCATTACCGACTTTTTCGATGGTTATCTCGCCCGTATCTGGCAACAGACTTCTACGATCGGGCGTATGCTCGATCCCATCGCCGATAAACTGCTGGTTTCCGCCGTCCTCCTCCTTCTCGCTGCGGACGGAACGATAGCAGGCTGGAGCCTTTGGGCGGCCATCATCATCCTTTGCCGGGAAATTCTTGTTTCGGGCCTGCGTGAATATCTTGCCGAACTCAAGGTCAGCGTGCCGGTCAGCCGGCTGGCGAAATGGAAGACGACGATCCAGATGATCGCAATCGCGTTCTTGCTGACCGGCCCGGCCGGCGACAAGATCGTGCCGATCGTGACTATAACCGGCATTATTCTATTGTGGATTGCCGCGCTCATTACGCTGTACACTGGCTGGGACTATTTCCGCGCCGGCCTGAAACACGTCGTCGATTAGAAAGGTTTCGATATGACCAAGCTCGTCTATTTCGCATGGGTACGCGAGCGGATCGGCAAAGGCGAGGAAGAACTCGAACTTGCTCCATCGATCGTGACCGTGGGCGACCTTCTCGCGCATCTGAAGCAACGCGGCGACGAATATGAGGCGGCATTCGAATATCCCGAGGTCATCCGGGTCGCTATCGACCAGGAGCATGTCGAGCACGACGCGCCGATCCAGGGTGCGCGCGAAATCGCCCTCTTCCCGCCGATGACCGGGGGATGAAATGGGTTCGGTCAAGCCCCTCGTCCGGATTCAGGGTGAGGATTTCGATACAGCCTCCGAGATTGCCCGCCTGACCGAAAACCGCCGCGGCATAGGCGCCGTCGTAACATTCAGCGGCCTTTGCCGCGACGAGGCAGGAACGCTCGCCGCGCTCGAGATCGAGCATTATCCCGGCATGGCCGAAGCCGAGATCACCCGCATTGCCGACGAGGCCCTGGCGCGCTGGAGCCTGGACGGGCTGACGGTCATCCATCGCTATGGCTTCATCAAGCCCGGCGAAAACATCGTCCTCGTGGTGGCGGCCTCGGCGCATCGGCAGGCGGCTTTCGAAGCCGCGTCGTTCCTGATGGATTACCTAAAAAATGCCGCACCTTTCTGGAAAAAACAGCATCTCGTGGGCAGGGATGGCGAGAACAGCTGGGTGGAAGCCAAGGCAACGGACAAGGAAGCGCTAAGGCGCTGGCAGAAGAAAACCAAATGAACCGGATAGCAATCGGATCGCTCGTCATCGGCTTCATCGCCGCCGTCGTACTTCTTGGACTGTCGCTGACAGCGCGCAGTGCGGAAGCCGCCAGGCAATTGACCGACATCAACTGGGTTGCGGAAGATCTCAATGGCGGCGGCGTCATCGATTATGCGCAGACGACGCTGCTCATCGGGCCGTCGGGCGCCGCGAGCGGCTCGGGAGGGTGCAATCGTTTCGCAACGACTGCGACGATCAACGGGGCGAAGATTAGCTTCAAGCCAGCTGCGGCGACGCGTATGATGTGTGCGCCTGCCGTGATGGACCAGGAGCAGAAATTCTTTGCTGTCCTGGAAGAGGCGCGGACCTATTCGGTCGAGGCCGCTACGGGAAAGCTCTTTCTCTACGACAAGGACGGCAAGATCGTCGCCCGCCTGTCGCGATAGACCTCAGAAACAAAAAAGCCGGGCACTTGGCCCGGCTTTTTCAATTCGATTATCAGGTATCAACCGACTATTTCGGTGCCCGAGAACCAGTAGGAGATTTCCTCGGCAGCGGTTTCGGGAGCATCCGAGCCGTGTACCGAATTCTCGCCGATCGACAGGGCGAACAGCTTGCGGATCGTGCCTTCGTCGGCATTGGCCGGGTTGGTCGCGCCCATGATTTCACGGTTGCGGGCAATCGCGTTCTCGCCTTCGAGAACCTGAACGATCGTTGGGCCCGAGGACATGAACTCGACGAGCTCGCCAAAGAACGGGCGCTCCTTGTGTACGGCGTAGAAGCCTTCGGCTTCGCGGCGGCTCATCCAAACGCGCTTCGAAGCAACGACACGAAGGCCGGCCTCTTCGAACTTCTGGATAATGGCACCGGTGAGATTGCGACGCGTCGCGTCGGGCTTGATCATCGAGAAAGTGCGTTCAATCGCCATGGGAGTAAACCTTGTCATGAGGGAAATTGGTGGCGACCCTATAGCGGCAGGCAGTGCTTTTGCCAAGGGCTCGCCGCGATAAAGACGAAAGCCGCCAAACTCATCGCTGCCTGCCATGCTCGGGCGCGCCCATCCTTGGCGCAGAATAAAATCGCGTGGAAAGACGCTATCGTTTGGATAATGTGTCAGCAGGACTGACTCTTATCGGCGGAACGTCAACGTCATGGAACAGCATTTTCGCATGTTCGCAGCCTATAACCGCTGGGCGAACGAGCGGCTATACGCGGTAGCGGCCGAACTCGGTGACGAGGAGTATTGCCGCGATATGCGCGCTTTCTTTTCGTCGATGCATGGGACGCTCAACCATCTTCTCGTCACCGACCGCATCTGGCTTTTCAGGTTCACTGGTGAAGGCGAAGCGCCGAAGGCACTCGATGCGATCCTCTTCGACACGTTCGAGGATCTCAGGATTGCGCGCGTAAAGGAAGATGCCCGCATCATCGACTGGGTCAGCAGCCTGGATGCAGCGGCCATCGGCGGGCGCTTCACCTATACTACCGTGAGCGATATGCGCACGATCAGCCAAAGGCTTGCCCCGGCGCTGGCGCATCTGTTCAACCACCAGACGCATCATCGCGGACAGGCGCATGCCATTCTGACGGCGCTCGGCAAGACGGCTCCATCCTTCGATCTGATCCAGTTTCAGCGAACGGAAGAAGGCCGCCCCTACGGCTGACGCCATTTTCCGGTCCGTTCGGAACATATCTGCAACAGGAGCGGCTTGCGAAATCGGCATTTCCCGTGCAAAAGCGCGGCCATGCTTATTCTCGACAATATATCCGTGCGCATGGCCGGCCGCTTACTGATCGATCACGCCAGCCTCAACCTGCCTTCGGGCACGAAGGCCGGACTGGTCGGGCGCAACGGCGCCGGCAAGTCGACACTGTTCAAGGTCATCACCGGCGAGCTTCACGCCGAGACGGGCGATTTCTCGCTGCCGAAGAACGTGCGCATCGGCCAGGTGGCGCAGGAAGCGCCGGGTACCGAAGACTCGCTGATCGAGATCGTGCTGGCCGCCGATACTGAGCGCAGCGCCCTCTTGGCGGAAGCCGAGAGCGCAACGGACCCGCATCGCATCGCCGATATTCATATAAGGCTTGCCGATATCGACGCGCATTCGGCGGAAGCGCGCGCCGGCGCGATCCTTTCGGGTCTCGGCTTCGACGCGGAGGCGCAGAAGCGGCCAGCCTCGTCTTTTTCGGGCGGCTGGCGCATGCGCGTTGCCCTGGCGTCAGTGCTGTTCGCCGAACCCGATCTTCTGCTCCTTGACGAGCCGACCAACTATCTCGACCTAGAAGGCACCTTGTGGCTCGAAGATTATGTGCGCCGCTATCCGCATACGGTCATCCTCATCAGCCATGATCGCGACCTTTTGAATTCCTCGGTCAACGCGATCATCCATCTCGACCAGACCAAGCTGACGCTGTGGCAGGGCAATTATGACCAGTTCGAGCGCCTGCGCAGTGAAGCGCTGGAGCTGCAGCAAAAGCAGCGCACCAAGCAGGAAGCCCAGCGCAAGCACATGGAATCCTTTGTCGAGCGCTTCCGGGCCAAGGCATCCAAGGCAAAGCAGGCCCAATCGCGCCTGAAGGCGTTGCAAAAGCTGAAGCCCATCGCCGCCGTCATCGAGGATCATGTCCGGCCGTTCCATTTTCCCGAGCCCGAAAAGGTCGTGGCATCGCCGATCATCGCCATCGAGAACGGCGAAGTCGGCTACACGCCGGGCAAGCCTGTATTGCGGCACCTCAATCTGCGCATCGACGCCGACGACCGCATCGCCCTCCTTGGTTCGAACGGCAACGGCAAGTCGACGCTCGCAAAGCTCATCGGCGGTCGCCTGCCCTTGCAGAGCGGTCGCATGACCGTTGCGCCCAATCTCAAGATCTCTTTCTTCGCCCAGCACCAACTCGATGATCTGGTGCCGGAAGACAATGCGATCGAGCATGTGCGCAAACTGATGCCGGATGCGCCCGAAGCGAAGGTACGCGCGCGCGTCGCGCAGATGGGTCTTGCGACGGTCAAGATGAACACGGCGGCAAAGGACCTTTCCGGCGGCGAGAAGGCGCGCCTCCTGATGGGCCTTGCGACCTTCCACGGTCCAAACCTGCTCATCCTCGACGAGCCGACCAACCATCTGGACATCGATAGCCGCGAGGCGCTGATGTATGCGCTCAACGATTTCAACGGCGCGGTCATCCTCATCGCCCACGACCGCCACCTGATCGAGGCGACGATGGACAGGCTGTGGCTCGTTCGTGACGGCGGGGTTGCGCCCTATGATGGCGATCTCGACGCTTATCGCGCACTCGTGCTTGCCGATGCAAAGGCGGAACGCTCCGGTAGCGGCAAGGCGACCGTCGATGAAGGGCAGAAGCTGACCAAGGCCGAGCAACGCAAGCTGGCGGCGCAGCGGCGCGAAGCGTTGAAGCCCCTGCAGAAGAAGATTCATGAGGCGGAGGCGCAGGTTCAGCGCTTCCAGAAGAAGATCGACACGTTGCAGGCGCAGCTCGCCGATCCGGTCATCTATTCGCGCGAACCTGCCAAGGCGACGCAGATCGGCAAGGAGATCGGCTATGCCAAGACTTCGCTCGCCCGCGCCGAAGAGGAATGGCTGACGCTATCGGGCGAATATGAGGAAGCGATGGCGGAACTGGCGCAGTAAACTGTGCCTAAGCTTCGGGCGGGATCAGCACGGTCGTATAGGGCGAGTGCAATTGCCAGCCTAAGGTCTGATAGAGCGCACGTCCATCCGGCGTTGCGACAAGGGCGGCATGGCGAATGCCGTTCTCGTGCGAAAGACGCTCCAGCTGCTTCATGAGCGCACGGCCGAGCCCGCGGCGGCGGTGGTTTTCATGCGTGCGGATGCGGTCATAAACGGCGAGTTCGCCGGGAAATGCGATGCGCCCGGTCGCAGCGATCTCACCGCCACCGTCCAGAATATTGAGAAGCGTTACACCCGCGCCAAGCTCCTCGCGGGAAAAGGAATAGCCGTCCGGCAGCGACGCATCTTGCCCGAACATTTCTCCGGAAAGCAGCATCATGTATCCCGGCGGCCCGATGTGCCATCGGCGCGGCAGATTTAACCCGACCGTTTGCGCAGGCGCGCAAACTTTCAGGAAGACGAAAGGCTCGCGGATGGCTTCAGCGTGCTCCAGGACATGGTCGGAATATGCCGGAAACAAGTGCCGCCGCTTCTGGTCAGGCAAGCCGACCTCGATGCGGTAAGCGCCATGCTCGAAAACGGGCGCCGCCACCTGCCGTGTCAGCGCCCATCCTTTCGCCCAAATCCCGACAATCGCCGGATCGGCTTTCAAATCGTCTTCATTCGCCATGCGCTATCTATAGCGGCTTGTGCAATTCGATCGCCAGCGGATTCTTCTTGCGAAGCGGCAGGGCAAAGCCCGCGATCATTGCGCCGAGGCCAATGATCGCCGAAACCGTGAATATGGTAATCGTTGCATCGCGTAGGCCATCGGGCGTCGTCGCCTCGGGGTAACCGGCGGCATTGGCGGTAAGACCCGCCACTGCTGCGCCGATCGCATAGCCCGCCGATTGCAAGGTCGGCAGCAGCGCCGAGGCGCGGTCACGCTCACCGCTGCGGGCAGCCTCCATGACGTTCTGGCTCAGAAAGCCCCAGCTTACGCCAAAGCCGGTGCCAATGCTGATCTGGCCGAGCATCACGACGAGCGGAAGATCCAGCGAGAAGCCGACGACGATGACGGCGAGGCCAGCAACCAGCAGGGCCGGCCCAAGCCGGATCAAGAAGGCGCGGCGAGACGGACTCTGAATATTGGCCACGAGGATAGCGCAGGTGCTCCAGGCGATGGCAAAGGTCGCGCTGAAGGCACCTGCCTTGGTCGGACCGTAGGACCAGAGGTCCTGCAGAGTCATCACCAGGTAGACGGATGTCGATGCCTGTGCCACCGGCATCAGCAGGACGACCCAGAGGCCGATACCGACCGTCGAATTCAAAGCAAAGGCGTCCGAAGGAAAGAGCGGCGTGTGGCTGCGGCGGTCGAGGATGATAACGCAGACGAGCACCAGGCCGGCCGCTGCAACGAACACGACCTCAAGCCCGAGATTGTTGGCGATGCCGGCAAGAGCAACGAGCATGATACCAGTACCGATCGCCGCGAGGCGAAAGATCGGCACAGAATGGCGTGATACTTCACCGGAAAATTTCGGCACGATGCGCAAAACAAGGGCGATGAAAATCAGCCCCAGCGGAACATTGACGAGGAAGGCGGCGCGCCAGGAAAAATGCTCGGTCAAAAGCCCGGATGCCAGCGGGCCGCCAAAGGCCGCGGTGGCCCAGACCAGGGCCTCGGCACCAAAAACCTTGGCGACCAGCCGCGACGGGAAGAGTTCGGGAATGAGCGCATAGCAGATGGCGGCGATGATGCCCTCGCCCAGTCCCTGCAAGGCGCGGCCCACGAGCACCTCCGGCATTGAAGACGCAAAGGCGGCGATGAGCGTGCCGAGCAGAAAAATCAGCCCGGAGCCGACGAGTGTCGTGCGCGCGCCGAACCTTCCCTTCAGAAGCGCGCCGCTGGCGCCACCGACGATCGACAGCACCAGATAAAGCGTGAAGGCCCAGGAGATCAGTTCCAGACCGCCGATTTCGCGAACAGCGGTCGGCAGCGATGTCGAGACGAGGAAGCCGTTGAAGGCAAAGAGCGCAACGCCGAGGCAGAGCGTCGTCGTTGCAGCCGAGTAGCGCGGATCCAGCAGTTCCGACCAGCCAGCGTCGCCGGCATTTTCCTTTACTTCCGACATGGCAATTCCTGATTTAATAAGTTTTGTATTTTTATATTCCGTCCAATTAAACAAGCAATAGCTTTTTTAATTTTTTTCCATAAGCTCAAGCCATGCAGGACCGTACGACAAACCGCATGCTATATTCACTGAAAGTGGCTGGTCCGCAGACCGCCGCCGCCCTCGCCGACCGACTGGATATTACCGCCGTCGCTGTCCGTCAAATGCTTGGGCGATTGCATGAGGGCGGCCTTGTCGCCTTTGAAGACAGCCGCGAAAGCGTCGGACGGCCCAAGCGCTTCTGGCACCTGACCGATGCCGGCAATGCGCAATTCCCCGACAATCATGCCGGTTTTACCGCCGATCTCTTGGCCTCGGTTTCATCCGTGTTCGGCGAAGCGGGCCTTGACCGGCTGATCTCGCACCGCGAGCAGGCGACGTTGAGCCAGTACCGCGCGGCACTTGACCCAATTCACTCTATCGAAGGGAAAGTCGAGCAGCTCGCCGAAATCCGCTCGGCGGAGGGCTACATGGCGGAAGCCAGGCGCGACCCCAATGGCGATTTGATACTCATCGAGAATCACTGTCCGATCTGTGTTGCGGCCAAGGCCTGCCAGAAACTGTGCAGATCGGAGCTCGAGGTGTTTCAGGCCGCGCTTGGGCCCGATGTCACGGTCGAAAGGTTCGAGCACATCCTCAAGGGCGCTCGCCGCTGCGCCTACCGGATCAGGCCAACCAGCAAGGGTCAGCTGGCGATGAAGCTGTAGAGCATCGGGCTCATATAGGTGGTCCCAGTTCGCCAGTAGTCGCGCAATGGACCGCCCTCGCATTCAAATCCGAGCTTGGTCACCAGCCGGATCGAAGGGGCATTATCCGGGTGAATGATCGCAGCGATCCGCCTTGTCTTGAGGTTTTCGATGCAGTGCGCCACCAGTCCCTGCACGGCTTCGCGCATCAGTCCGCGCCCATGCCAATTTGCGTTGAGGATATAGCCGATCTCCAGGCGATGGTTGCGCGCTTCGCGATGATGATAATTGACCATGCCGATGCATTCATCGGTTTTGGCATCGGCGACAGCCCAGGCAAGCGCGTCATAGGGCGATGTCGTCTTCGCAAGAATACGCACCCAGCGCCGCGTCTCGTCGATATCCTCGCAGGCGACGAAATCCCAGTAGCGCATGAGGCGTTCATTGCCGAGGCAAGCGTGGAGACCGCGGTCGTCGGGGGCCTCGAACTGCCGCAAGCGCAGCCGCTTCGTCGTAATTACCGGAAACGACCGGTCCATCACCGGCCCCATTTCGGCTGCGTCGGTACTTGTTCAACGGATTTGCGGCGGCGCGACCGGATGAGGCCGAAAACACCGATCGCGATCAAGGCAACGCCGCCCGAAACGATACGCCAATCTATGCTCCTTGCACCGCGGCGCAGGATCAGATCGACCCCGGCGACCTCGAGCCCGTCAAAATCGCCGGGACCGATGGTGAAGGTATAATTGCCCGATTCGACCGGATCGATATCGCCGATGCTGGCGCGATAGAACTGAGGGCCCTGCGGCGAGCCCTTGTTGCCGACCCGCCCGTTCAGATAATCCAGCGTCTTGACGAGAATGTCCTTGCCGTTCCGCGTCACCACTGCCGTCAGGGCCGTGCGCCCCTGCGTCGGCACAAAATTGCGCAAGGGCTGCATATCGACAAAAGCGCGCACCGGCGCATCGTTAACGTCGAGGCGGACCGTAACCGGCTTGTAGGGACCGGGCCGGTCGTAGACGCGCCACGATCCGATCTCTTCACCGGAAAAATTGGTGGTCGCCCAGGGATAGGCTACGCCAAGGGCGATTCCGGCCAGGAGAATGAGAAACAGAATCAGCCGCATCTGACAGCGCTCATGCTTTCTTCTCCCAACGGCCCTCTGCGTTCTGCTGCCAGTAGGTCAGCGTGTGACCTTCGGCCTTCAACGCTTTCCACTGTTCCCGCGCCTGTTCGAGTTGCTGTTGGTCGTGGCCATCGAACATGAGCACCAGCCGGTCGTATTTCTCCACGTTGCGGGGTGCGGCGCCATCGACAAGGAAGCGCACCGTTGCGCCATTCGGATTGCCGTCGCCGGTCGTCAGGATGATCGGCTGTTCTTCCGGGTGTGGCTCCAGATCGGTGGCATGAGCGAGGAACGAGGCGTCTGACCAAGTCCATAAATGGTTGTCGAGGCTGTCGCGGCGCTCTTCCGACCCTGTCTGGATAACCACCCTCCACTTGCGCTCCACCGATCGCTCGATCAAGCCGGGAAGCGCGTTTTCGAGCGTCGATTCCGTCAGATGGTAGAAAAGGATCTCGGTCATGGGGTCTCGGCGATCAGAATTTCGTATGTTGCGAACGCGTGGACGCCAAGATCGGCAACGTTCGAACACCGTTCCACCATTCACGCAAGCGCGGCTGTTCGTCAATGAGGTTCGAGCCGATCGCCACGCTGTCGGCCGCAGCAAGCACGCTTGCGAGATAAAACGTCGCCAGCGTCGGGTCGGCAAACGCGGCACCGGGCGATGCGGCGACAGATCCCTCAAGAGCCCGCAGGACGCGCCGCCCGTCTTCAATGCTTTCGCTCGAAGGCTGCTCGCCGTCGCGCCACCAGAGCGGAACGTATATGCCCCACACGAGCGGCCGATAGCCGTAATTGTCGATGATGCGCATCAGCTGGCGCATGCGCGCCGCCATTTCCACGTCCGTCGGAGTGAGGCTCAATGGTTCTACGATGGCATCGATATAGTGGACTATGGCGTCCGTCTCATAGAGGCGAACGCCATCGATCTCGATGGCCGGAATGCGCTTGAAGGGATGGCGTAGATCGTAACCCCCCGGCACTGTTCCGCCTTCGAACGGATCGGTCTCGACCAGATCGAACGCCAAGCCCTTAGCGTGAAGGACGAGCCGCACGATCCGCGTATAGACGCTTTCATCGAGACCGTAGAGTGTGACGTCCACCAGACTAGCCTTCGAAATTGTCCCTTACCAGGCGGTCGAGGAGCCGAACGCCGAAGCCCGAGGCCCAGGACTGGCTGTATTCGGTTGCCGGTGAGCCCATCGCCGTGCCGGCAACGTCCAGATGGGCCCAAGGCGTATCGCCGACAAAGCGCTTCAGGAACTGCGCGGCGATGATCGCACCGCCGTGACGCCCGCCAATGTTCTTCATGTCGGCGTTCTTGGTGTCGATCAGCTTGTCATATTCATCGCCGAGCGGCATGCGCCAAAGCTTCTCGCCAGTCGCCTCGCCTGCATCGAAGAGTTGCGTGGCAAGCGTATCGTCGTTGGAGAAAAGGCCGGCGCGGTAGACGCCGAGCGCCACCATGATTGCGCCGGTCAACGTTGCAAGGTTGACCATAAACTTCGGATTGAACCGGTCGTTGCAATAATAGAGCGCATCGGCGAGGACGAGACGGCCTTCCGCGTCGGTATTCAGCACTTCAATCGTCTGGCCCGACATCGACGTGACGATGTCGCCGGGGCGCTGCGCCTCGCCATTCACCATGTTCTCGACGAGACCGATGATGCCGACCGCGTTGACCTTGGCCTTGCGCGACGCGAGGGCGTGCATGAGACCGGTCACGGCAGCGGCGCCGCCCATGTCGCCTTTCATTTCATCCATGCCGGCCGCGGGCTTGATTGAAATGCCGCCGGAATCGAAGGTAACGCCCTTGCCGACAAAAGCGATCGGCTTGTCCTTGCCCTTCCCGCCGTGCCACTCCATGATCGCAAGGCGCGCCGGACGGACAGAGCCCTGGGCAACGCCCAGAAGCGAGCCCATGCCGAGCTTTTTCATGTCCTTCTCGCTGAGGATTTCGACCTTCACATCGAGCTTCTTCAACTCCTCGACACGTTCGGCAAATTCGACCGGGCCAAGAATGTTGGCGGGTTCGTTCACAAGGTCGCGCGCCAGGGTCACGCCGTCAGCGATGGCCTCGACGTCCGAAAAAGCCTTCTTTGCCGCCTGCGGATCGGCAACATGAATGGTGATGCTGGCCGCCGACTTGCTCTCCTTGGCCTCATCCTCGTTCTTGCCCTTCTTCGTCTTGTATTTGTCGAAGGTATAGGCGCGCAGCAGCATGCCCAGCGCGAACTCGGCAGCGTTTTCGGCGGAAATTTCGCTGGCCTGCAAAGCCAGGATCACCGAAACATCCTTTGACTTGCCCAATTTGGAGAACGCCGCGCCGCCGATCTTCAACCAGTCATCCGCCTTGAGCTTGGCCGGGTCGCCGGTGCCGACGAGGACGAGACTTTCGAGTTCGGTGGAGGGCGCTACAGTCGACACGGTTGCAGCGAGTTTTCCCTTGAAATCCGAGACACCGATGATACGCGAGAGCAGCGCCTGCCCGACGATAGATTCGGCCTCTGCAGCGGTCTTGCCCTCTGCGGCGACAAGCACGATGGCAGTACCTTTTTCGACGGCTGCAAATTTGGCGAAACCGATGGATGGGCGTTTGGACATGATATCTCCAGATCGAACAAAAACGTGATTTTCCTATTCACCAGAGCGGTGAAAGAAGGGATGGTTGCGAAGAACCTTGACTAACACCTTGTTAACCAGCTTTCTTCGCCTATTTTTAGCCAAGCCTGACTAGAGTGAACATATGTCGGGTTTATTGAACATGTAACGGGTTCGTCCCATAGTGCGGCAAAAATAATGCCATGGAGTTCATGGCATGGATTAAGCAACCGGTGTTTTGTCGCCGGTCGGTCGAACAAAGTGGCGGTACTCTTTTGCGAAACATGACATGCGCCTGATTGAGATATATATCTTGCGACGGATCGTCGTCATGTTTTTTTCCGTGCTGCTATCGGCGGTCGGGATCACATGGATCGTTCAGGTTTTGAACCGCATCAACTTCCTGACCACCAGCGGCCAAAGTTTTCTTTACATCCTGAAATTCAGCTCGAACCTGCTGCCGGCAGCATTTCCGATCGTGATGCCGTTCGCACTCGTGATCGCGGTGGCGCAGACGCTCTCGACCATGAATCAGGATTCGGAACTCGTCGTCATCAATGCCGCCGGTGCGCCACGCTCCGCCGTCATCCGCCCCGTTTTGCTGTTTGCGGTCGTCATTTCGGCAGCGTCTTTCCTCATCAACAATTTCATCGTCCCCTACTCATCGATGAACATGCGGCAGATGGTTGCCGAAGCGCGCTCCGACGTCATCAACCTCGTCGTGCAACAGGGCACGTTCAAGGAGATCGACACGGACCTCTATCTGCAGATCGAAAACCGCGACGCAAACGGCGCGATAAAGGGGCTTTTCGTCTCCGATTCGCGCGACAAGACGACCGACCTCATCTACTACGCCAAGGACGGTCTTGTATTCGATACGGGCGAGCAAAACCTTTTGATCATGAAGGATGGCGAGATCGATCGCCGCGACGTCCAGACGGGCAATGTCTCGATCATCAAGTTCAACACCTACGCGCTTGACCTTGCAGCAATGCTGCCGGCGGACGACGACAATGTCACCCTGTTTCCGAAGGACCGGCCACTGACCTATCTGCTGAGCCCGGATCCCAACGACAAATATTTCCAGCAGAACCCGCTGCGCTACCAGTCCGAACTGTACAAGCGGCTGACCGACTGGATGTATCCCATTGTTTTTGCGTTGATCTCGCTCGCAGCCGCGGCGGATTCGCGCTCGCACCGCGAAGCCCGGGTATCGGCATCGTTTACGGCGATCACGCTTAGCCTGATCGTGTTCTGGCTCGGCTATTCCGCCGGGCAGAGCAGCGACAAGAATGCCTCGGTATTGCCCCTGCTCTTTGCATTCCCGATCGGCGCGGCCTTGCTGGCGACCTATGCACTTGTTACCAACCGCCAGATTGGCGTCCCGGTAAAGTGGAGCAACTGGGTTCGCGATGCCTTTGCGACGCCGCAGACCGCCTTTGCCGGAGCCGGCGCCAGGCTCTTCCGTCGCGGACGCGGAGGACGCTCATGATCGGCTGGACCCTCGGGCGCTACTTCTTCCTGCGCTATGTGCAGATCACGATGTATTTCCTCTTCGGCAGCTTCGCACTGGCGCTGATTCTCGACTTCACCGAACTCTCGGGAAAGCTCTCTTCGCTCCCCGACTATTCGGCAATCCAGGCCTTTGGCCTTTCGGTGATGCGCGTTCCCTACATCATGCAGCAGGTGTTTCCCTTCCTCGCCTTGTTCTCGGCAATGGCGACGCTGATTTCGCTCAATCGCAAATATGAGTTGGTCGTCGCGCGTTCGGTCGGCGTTTCCGCCTGGCAGTTCCTCCTGCCCGCCTGCACCGGCGCACTCCTGTTCGGCCTCGTCGCTATTTTGGTCGTCAACCCCCTCGCCGCCTGGGGCTTCGACCGCAGCGAGCAGATCACGGCAAACTGGCGTGCCGGCAAGGCCAATGACGTGCAGGCCGATCGGGTGCCCTGGCTGCGGCAAAAGACCGAAGATGGCGAGACCATTATCGGTGCAAAGTCAGTGGTCAATCGTGGGTTGCGCCTGGTCGATGCGACCTTCATCAGGCTCGACAAGAATCAGGACATTCTCGAGCGGCTCGACGCCAAGGTAGCCGACCTTGAAGAGGGCTACTGGAAGCTCGCCGACGTTACCAAATTCGTCCTCGGCTCGACCCCTGTCGCGCAGGACGAGGTTCGGATCCCGACGCATCTTCGCCCTGAATTCGTTGAAGAAAGCCTCGCTCGGCCCGAGACCATTCCTTTTTTTGAGCTGCGTAACAAAATTGCCGCAGCCCGCTCATTTGGCTATCCGGCCAACGCTTTTGACATGCATTTCCAGTCTTTGCTGGCTTTGCCGGCTCTTCTGATGGCGATGACTTTAATCGCTGCAACCGTTTCGTTGAAATTTGTTCGTTTCGGACAATCGGGGACGATGATTCTGGGTGGCGTCCTCGCAGGCTTCGTGCTTTATGTCGTCACTGTTGTGGTCAAGGCATTCGGGAACGCAGGATTCGTCCCGCCTTTCGTCGCCGCATGGACACCCGTGCTGATTGCAACATTTTTTGGGGTCTCCTTTCTGTTGCACAAGGAGGATGGTTAGAGTGGGATTGAATGTAACGCGCTCGGTGTTGCCGACGTGGTTCGCACGGCTGGCGTGCGGGACGGCGGTTCTATGCCTTGCGGGCGGGATTTCACTCCCAGCCTATGCCCAGATGGGCGGCGCTGATGCGCTTACCGCAAATGTCCAGACCAACCCGAATGCCCAGCTTCTGCTGGAATCGGACGAACTCGTCTATGACATCAACGCCAAGACCATTTCCGCAGTCGGCGGTGTACAGATCGATTATGACGGCAACAGGCTTGTTGCGCGTCAGGTTACCTATGACCAGAAGACTGGGCGTCTCAAGGCGATGGGCAAGGTCGAACTCGTCGAAAAAGACGGCAATCGCATCTATGCCGAAAATCTCGACGTCACCGACGATTTCCGCGAAGGCTTCGTCAATGCCTTGCGCGTTGAAGCAGCCGACAATACCCGATTTGCGGCAGAGAGCGCCGAACGTATCGGCGGCGAGCTGACCGTCTTCAACAATGGTATCTATACGGCGTGCGAACCGTGCCGCGCCAAGCCCGATCGTGCGCCGATCTGGCAGGTTCGCGCCCAGAAGATCGTATGGAACGGCAAGAAGAAAACCATCCGCTTCGAGCGCGGCCGCTTCGAAATGTTCGGCATGCCCCTGGCTTATCTGCCATCATTCGAAATTGCCGACCCGACCGTGAAGCGCAAGAGCGGCTTCCTCATGCCGAGTTACCAGCATGAAACCGAGCTTGGCTCGGGCATTTCTGTTCCCTATTTCTGGGCCCTTGCGCCGAACTACGACCTGACGACGACTGGCACCTACTATACCAAGCAGGGCTTTCTGGGCGATGTTGAGTGGCGGCACAGGCTGGCCAACGGCGCCTATACGTTAAGGCTCGCCGGCATCAGCCAGCAGGATCCAGGTACATTCTCCGACAGCGAGCCCGAAGATCAAAAAACGAATCGCGGCATGATCGGGTCGACGGGCGCGTTCCAGATCAATCCACGCTGGTCCTACGGCTGGAATCTCATGGCCCAGTCGGACAAGTCGTTCGCGTACCGCTATGGCATCGAAGGCTATTCGGGTTACAACATCACCGACCAGATTTATCTGACTGGACTTAACGATCGTAACTATTTTGATGCGCGGCTCTATCGCTTCCACGTCCAGGAAAGCATTCCGGATCAGAACCCCGACGGAACGCCGAATGGTTCCTCGCAGCCGAAGCAGCCATACGTCCTGCCAGTCGTCGACTATGCCTATTACCTGCCACAATCAGTGGCCGGCGGCGAACTTAGTTTCGACGTGAATTTGCAGAATCTGCATCGCGATGAAGAGGACGGCACGACGCCCATCGGCTTGAACCGTGCCGGTTATCTCTCGGGTATCGAGGGCAATGACGGCCGCATTACTGGCGAAGCTGAATGGAAACGCACATTCATCGCCGATAACGGCTTGGTGATCACCCCAATTCTCGCTTTGCGCGCTGATGGCATGTACGTCGATTCCGACTCGATCGGCGTGACCCGATCCGAGGCCTTCCGGGGCATGGCGACAGCCGGCATGGAAACCAAATGGCCGATACTCTTCTCCACGACGAGTTCGACGCATATTCTCGAGCCCACTGCGCAGCTCTTCGTGCGCAACGACGAGCCCTATAATGGCGACATGCCGAACGAAGACGCGCAGAGCTTCGTCTTCGACGCCTCCAGCCTTTTCGACCGCGACAAATATTCCGGTTATGACCGCATTGAAGGCGGCACGCGCGCCAATCTCGGTTTCCGTTATTCCGGCACGTTCAACAATGGCTGGTCGCTCAACGGTATCGCCGGCCAATCCTTCCAGCTTGGTGGCCTGAATTCCTTTGCCGGGCCCGATTTCGTCAATGCTGGTGCCGAATCCGGGCTTGATTCGGCGCGATCCGACTATGTGGCAATGATCGGCGCCAATCGCGGTGGCTTCACGTTGACAACCGGCGGCCGTTTCGACAAGGACTCGTTTGCAGTCCGGCGCGCCGAAGTTGCCAGCACCGAAACGGGCAAATACGGCACGCTCTTCGTCAAATATGCTTTCATCGACGCGCAGCCGACCTATGGCTTCTCTGACGACAGGCATGAGGCAACGGTCGGTGGATCGTTGAAGATGACACCGAACTGGCGGGTTCTCGGATCCGGCACGTACGACATCTTCCATGAAGCGCTGGTCAAGCGTACGGCGGCCCTCGCCTATGACGACGAATGCTTCACCTACATGATGTACTACCAGCAGGAACAACCCATCACCTCGACGGGTGATAAGGGCGACGAAACGACGAAGTTCGGCTTCAATATTTCGTTCCGGACGTTGTGGGAATTCGGCAAGCCGGTTGATATCGGCGGTATCTGATCGCTCGCATGACAGGCTGTACTTGCAGCAAGTCATGCTTTTGCCTTACTAGAGCGACAATAGAGTGTCACGAGAACCCATAAGACTACCATCCATTCGTCAAGAATGGCCTATGATCGGATATAGTGGAACATGATGGCGAGGAAACATCTACTTGTAGCACTTATTGCTACCGCTTTAACCTCTACGCTCCTGGGCGGAATGGCCCTGCCTGCCGCGGCGAGCGAGGTCAAGGTCATCGTCAACGGTAATCCGATCACCGATTACGACATCACCAAGCGGGCCGCATTCCTCAAACTGCAGAAGAAAAAGGGCAACCTCAACCAGGAAGCCCGGGACGAATTGACGACCGAAGCGCTCAAGCGCCAGGAACTGAAGCGGCTCAATCTTCTCGTTTCGGACGGTGAAGTCAACGACGCCTATGCGCGGTTTGCCACCAACAACAAGATGTCGCTCGATCAGCTCAATACTATTCTCGATAAGTCTGGCGTCACTTCCACTCACTTCAAGGAATATATCCGCATTCAAATGAGCTGGGGCCGCGCGCTTTCCACGCGCAACAAATCCCAGGGCGGCGTTCGCGTATCGGAGCAGGAAGCCGTCCAACGCATGTTGAAGGATGGCGGCAAGAAACCGGTCTCTACCGAGTACAAGTTGCAGCAAGTCATCTTTGTTGTGCCGGCGAATAATCGCGGCATACTCGCGAAACGGCGGGCGGAAGCCAACGCCCTCCGCGCCCGCTTCAACGGCTGCGAAAACACGCGTGAGATCGCCAAGGGCACACTCGACGTGACGGTGCTTGATCTCGGCAAGTTCATCGAACAGGAACTGCCGCCGGAATGGTCGAAGCAGGTCATCTCGACGCCGGTCGGCCAGGCGACAACGACACTCGATACTGGCAAGGGAGTTGAATTCCTTGGTGTCTGCGCCTCGCGCCAGGTGTCGGACGACCGCGTTGCCCGCATGGTGTTCTCGCAGGAGGACGCTGCGGCCACGGGCGACGGCAAGAAGGATGCAACCGCCGAAGCCGTCGATAAGAAATACATCGAAGAACTGCGCAGCAAGGCGAAAATCGTCAACGAATGATCGGATTGCACGCGCATGAATGCTGCTCTCGCCGTTAGTTCCGGTGATCCGTCGGGCATTGGCCCCGACATAGCCATTGCCGCGTGGCAATTGCGCCAGGAAATGCAAATCCCTGCCTTCTTCCTCCTCGCCGATCCGGACTTCGTTCGCTCGCGGGCATTGCGGTTGGGGCTGGATGTTCCGGTTGAGCCGACAAACCCTAAAGCTGCGGCAGGAGTTTTCGACCGGGCGCTGCCGGTCATACCGTTGCAGCACCCGCAGATCGACAGGCCGGGTGTGCCGCTGGTCGCGAATGCTGCCGCGACGATCGAGGCAATAGAGCGCGCGGTTGCGCTCACGCTGGCGGGCGAAGCCCATGCGGTCGTCACCTGCCCCATCGCCAAGAAGCCGCTCTACGAAGCAGGATTCAAATATCCCGGGCACACCGAGTTTCTTGCGCATCTTGCCGGCGAACATCTCGGCCATAAGTTCACGCCTGTCATGATGCTGGCGGGTCCCGAACTTCGCGCGGTGCCAGTCACCATCCACATTGCGCTGAACAAAGTGGCGACGATCCTGGATGCAGCGACAATTCTCACGGTTTCCCGCATCACCGCCCTCGCCCTGAAAGAGCAGTTCGGTATCGCTCATCCGCGCCTCGCCATTGCCGGGCTCAACCCGCACGCCGGCGAACACGGCAGCATGGGCATGGAAGACGAAACGATTGTTCGTCCAGCCGTCGAGACGCTGCTCGCCGAGGGTATCGACGCGCGTGGACCGCTTCCGGCCGACACCATGTTCCACGCCGCGGCGCGCACCCAATATGACGCAGCCATCTGCATGTATCACGATCAGGCGCTCATTCCGGTAAAAACGCTCGGCTTCGATGACAGCGTTAACGTAACCCTCGGCTTACCATTTGTCCGTACCTCGCCGGACCACGGCACCGCATTCGACATAGCCGGCACGGGAAAAGCCAAGCCCGACAGCCTCATCGCCGCGCTTCGGCTGGCCGGCGAGCTTCACGCCAAGCGCGCCCAATTGAAGCGCCCTGCCGCATGAGTATCGACAGCCTGCCGCCGCTGCGAGAAGTCATCGAACGGCATGGCCTGATGGCGAAGAAATCGCTCGGGCAGAACTTTCTGTTTGATCTCAATCTGACAGCGAAGATTGCGCGGCAAGCGGGTGATCTCGCGGGACAAACCGTCATCGAGGTCGGGCCTGGTCCTGGAGGATTGACGCGCGCCCTGCTCGCACAAGGCGCCAACGTCATCGCCATCGAGCGCGATGAACGCTGCCTCGCTGCCCTTCAGGAAATAGCCGACCACTATCCGGGTGCGCTCAAGGTCATTCCCGGCGATGCGCTGGAAGTCGACTTCACGCAGTTGGCCAATGGCAGCGAGGTCAAGATCGTTGCCAACCTGCCTTACAATGTCGGCACGCAATTGCTGATAGGCTGGCTCCTCAGCGAGCCTTGGCCGCCGTTCTACGCGTCGCTGACGCTGATGTTCCAGCGTGAAGTGGCCGAACGGATCGTCGCGAGGCCGGGTTCCGACGCCTATGGCAGGCTCGGCGTTCTCGCAGGCTGGCGGACCGAGGCAAAAATCACCTTCGATGTGCCGCCGCAAGCGTTTACACCGCCGCCCAAGGTGACTTCATCGGTTGTCCACCTCGTCCCGCGCCAGTCGCCACTCGCGTGCGATGCGGCGACGCTCGGGCGTGTGACCCAGGCAGCATTCGGCCAGCGACGAAAAATGCTGCGGCAGAGCATCAAGCCGCTCGGCGGCGAGGCATTGCTTCAGAAGGTCGGGATCGACCCGACCCGGCGCGCGGAAACGCTCTCGATCCAAGAATTCGTCGCGCTCGCGAACGCTCTTTAGAGCTTTTCTTCGAGCAGACCGCTGACAAAATCGAAGAGGCCCGGGCAGCGGTCACGCCGCAGCCGTTCGGCGGTGACGATCGACTGTACCTGGTGAAATGCTTCGTCGAGATCCTCGTTGACCACGACATAGTCATACGAACGCCAGCGTTCGATTTCGTTGCGCGCATTGCGCAGTCGCATGTCGATGACTTCCTCGGTGTCCTCGGCGCGGCGATGCAGGCGCTGCTTCAGGTGCGCCATCGAGGGCGGCAGGATGAAGATACTGACAATGTCGCCCTTCATCTTTTCCTGGAGCTGCAAGGCGCCCTGCCAGTCGATGTCGAAAAGCATGTCCTGACCGTCGGCGAGAGCATTTTCAGCAGCCTCACGCGGCGTTCCGTAGAAATTGCCATGCACTTCGGCCCATTCGATCAGCGCGTCGCTGTCGCGCAGGCGTTCAAATTCACGAACCGAGATGAAGTGGTAGTGCACGCCTTCGATTTCGCTGGCGCGGCGCGGGCGCGTCGTCACGCTGATCGAAAGCGAGAGCTTCAATCCGGTATCATTGAGCAACAACCGGGCGAGCGTTGATTTTCCTGCGCCGGACGGGGACGACAGGACCAGCATGAGACCGCGTCGCTTGATGCTGTTGAACATGATTACTCCAGATTCTGAATTTGCTCGCGCAATTGATCCACAACGGCCTTCAGGTCAAGCCCAATTGTCGTGATCGACGCAGCATTGGCCTTTGAACAGAGCGTATTGGACTCGCGATTGAATTCCTGCGTAAGGAAATCGAGCTTGCGGCCGACGCCATTGCCTTCTTTCAGAAGCGCGCGCGCCGATGCCACATGCATCTCCAGCCGGTCGAGTTCTTCTTGTATATCCGCCTTGGTGGCGAGGAAAGCCGCTTCCATGTGCAGGCGCGCCTCATCGAGAGCAGGCGCCGCATCAAGAAGAAGGGCGACCTGAGCGGCGAGACGGGCACGAATGGCTTCTGGCGAGCGGCTCGGATCAAGCCGCGCCTGCTGCACCAGCATCTCGATCGTCGTGATCTGCACCCGCAATATCTCGCCGAGCGCCTTGCCTTCGGCCTGACGATTATGCGCAAGTTCGATGAGCGTTTCGTCAAGCACAGCCAGGACCGCGTGTTCGAGTTCGCTCTGGTCGCCCGGCAAGACCACCTCCTGCGGCACGTCCAGCACGCCGCGCAATGCCATCAGGCCCTCCGGCGTCGACGGCGCAAGGCCGTACTCCTCGCGAAGATGTGCCGCGATGGAAGCCAACTCCTTGAGGAGCGGCTCGTTGACGATGGCGCGACCGATATTCGCTGTGCGATCCACGGTCAGCGTCGCCTGGAAGTTGCCACGCTTGAAATGCTGCGCGACGAAATTGCGCGCCTTTTGTTCGATTGCTTCAAGCCCTGCCGGCAGTCGAAACCGCACGTCGAGACCCTTGCCATTGACCGATTTGATCTCCCAGGAAATCTGTGCGCCGGCCATATTGCGAAGGTGCCGGGCAAACCCCGTCATGCTTTGCAGTGACATTGTGCCCCCTCGAGCCCGGCTTCAATGCGGGCTCGTCCGTTTAGTTGCCGCTATCGACGTCCGGTGCGGCGTTCTTGTCGCCTGTCGCCGCCTTGGCCGCCTCATCCAGGCGATTCTTCTCGACCTCGCGCCAGCGCTTCACATTATCATTATGTTCTTCAAGCGTCGCAGCAAACACATGACCGCCGGTCCCGTCGGCAACGAAATAAAGCTCGTTGGTCTGCGATGGATGGGCAACGGCCTCCAGCGCATCGCGCCCGGGATTGGCAATCGGCCCAGGCGGCAGCCCGTTCACCGTATAGGTGTTATAGGGTGTCGGCTTTTCGAGGTCCGATTTCAGGATAGGCCGATCCGTCGGTTTGCCCTTGCCGCCGAACAACCCGTAGAGGATCGTCGGATCAGACTGGAGCCGCATTTTCTTGTTGAGGCGGTTGATGAAGACAGCGGCGACGCGCGGACGCTCATCCGCCTTGCCGGTCTCTTTCTCGACGATTGAGGCAAGCGTGACGAATTCATCGATGGTCTTCAGCGGAACGCTGGGGTCGCGGCGCTCCCAGATGTCGTCGACAAGCTTCTTCTGGTCGGCCTGCATCTTCTTGACGAGTTCCTCGCGCGTCGTGCCGCGTGAGAAGCGCATCGTATTGGCAAAGAGCGAACCTTCCGCCGGCAAAACTGCGGGCAGATCACCAGTGAGAACATCGTCCTCCTGAATGCGCTCAAAAATCTGCTCGACCGTCAGTCCTTCGGGAATTGTCAGCGAATGAAGCACGGACTTGCCGCTGCGCAGAAGATCCATGATCTCGTGCATCGACGCCCCGGCCTTGATCTCATATTCGCCGGCCTTCATATCGTTCTGAAAGCCGTAGGCGCGCACTGCATATTTAAACACGCGGGCATCGGAAATGATGCCCCGGCGCTCAAGCCCGTCGGCAATCTCGGCAAAACCTGTACCGCTCTTCACCACGTAATTGGTTGTAACTTCGGTAGGCCCCGCCTCGTTGAAGGCGATTTTGCCGAAGTACACCGCAGCGGCGGCGGCCAACACCACCAGCACAACCAGCGAGAACAGAAAATTCGCGAAAACGACGATCTGGCTGCGGGCGCGCCGCGAACGCTTCTTCGGCGCAGGCGGCGGCGTACCCGGCTCAGGACGCAAAGCTTCCGACGCCGATTGCGGCACGATCGGTTTGCGCGCCGGCGCACTGCCGGCGTTCGCGTCTCCAGACTGTTGATCTGAGCTCACTCAAGCACCTCGGATATCCTCTGCTCTAGAGCCGGTAGAATCGATTGCGAATATGGCGAAAGCGCGAATGAGCGCTCCCGCCATGCTCGCATCACTGTTGATAACGCCGCAATACGAGCGAAGCGTTCGTGCCGCCGAAACCGAAGGAATTGGACAGGGCGATATCGATCTTGCGTTCGCGCGGCTTGTGCGGGACGAGATCGATCTTGGTTTCCTTCGACGGATTGTCGAGATTGATGGTGGCAGGCGCGATATTGTCACGAATGGCGAGGACGCAGAACACAGCCTCGGTGGAACCTGCCGCGCCGAGAAGGTGGCCGATCGACGACTTCGTCGAAGACATGGAAATTTTCGATGCAGCATCGCCGACAACGCGCTCGACCGCACCGAGTTCGATGGTGTCGGCCATGGTCGAGGTACCGTGCGAGTTGATGTAATCGATATCGTCAGGCGTTATACCAGCGCGCTTCAGGGCCATTTCCATGCAGCGCTGCGCACCTTCGCCATCCTCTGACGGGGCGGTGATGTGATAGGCATCGCCAGAAAGACCGTAGCCGATCACTTCAGCGTAAATCTTTGCACCGCGTGCCAGGGCATGTTCGAGCTCTTCAAGCACGACAACACCAGCACCCTCGCCCATGACGAACCCATCGCGGTCCTCGTCATAGGGCCGCGAAGCAGCCGTGGGATCATCGTTGCGCGCCGTCGAGAGCGCCTTGCATGCGGCAAAGCCGGCAAGCGAAATGCGGCTGACCGGTGATTCCGTACCGCCGGCAACCATCACGTCGGCATCGCCAAAGGCAATCAGACGCGAGGCATCGCCGATCGCATGCGCGCCGGTCGAACACGCTGTAACTACCGAATGGTTCGGCCCGCGCAGCTTGTGCTTGATCGAAACGTGCCCGGAGGCGAGATTGATCAGGCGGCCCGGAATGAAGAATGGCGAAATGCGCCGGGGGCCTCTGTCCCGCAGCGTATAACCAGCCTCGACGATACCTTCGAGACCGCCAATGCCCGATCCGATCAGCACGCCGGTGCGAATCTGGTCTTCATCGCTCTCCGGCGCCCATTTGGCATCGGCAAGCGCCTGGTCGGCGGCCGCCACGGCGTAGATGATGAATGGATCGACCTTGCGCTGCTCCTTGGGCTCCATCCATTCATCCGGATTGAACGTCCCGTCGGTGCCGTCGCCAACCGGAATGCGGCAAGCGATCTTGCAGGGCAGATCATCAACTTCGAATTCCGTGACGCGCCGGGCACCACTTTGGCCTGCGAGCAAACGAGACCAGGTGGCTTCAACACCGGATGCGAGAGGAGACACCAGCCCAAGGCCGGTTATGACAACGCGCCTCATGGCCGATCCTTCAATGTCATATGCAACATGATTATTTCCGGCTCCACGCATGAACGAGGAAGGCAGAACACCTTACATCACCATCCACGCGGTGGCGAGCCGAACGAAAATCAGGCCTGTGCCTTGTCGATGAACTTGACCGCATCGCCGACTGTCAGAATCGTCTCAGCAGCATCATCGGGAATTTCGACGCCGAATTCTTCTTCAAAGGCCATCACGAGCTCGACAGTATCAAGGCTGTCGGCGCCCAGATCGTCGATGAAGCTCGCACCATCGGTGACTTTCTCGGCATCAACGCCCAGATGTTCAATGACGATTTTCTTGACGCGTTCTGCAGTATCACTCATGTGGAACCTCAACCTGTTTGTTTTTTCCTATGCCTTGGTTAGCGGCACGGATGACTCTAATCAAGCAATAAGATGGTTGTTTTACCCTGTTCGGCAGCCAAAACACCCACCCATGCGGCTCTTTCCTTGCGGAATTTGAAAGGACATCAAATCGGTTTGACTGCCCAAACTGGTGCGCGACTTATCACGCTTTATTCGTCGCCTCAATCTCATAAATGGGATTGGACCCAATACCCACCGATACCTGCACTAACAGGCTCAAATCATTGCCATGCCGCCGTTGACGTGAATGGTCTGGCCGGTGACGTATGCGGCCTCGCTGCTGGCAAGGTACGCAACCGACGAAGCAACCTCGGCACCGGTGCCCATGCGGCGCATCGGGATGGCGGCCATGATGCTTTCCTTCTGCTTGTCGTTGAGCTTGTCGGTCATGGCCGATTCGATGAAACCGGGCGCTACGCAATTGACGGTCACGTGGCGGCTGGCGATCTCTTGCGCCAGCGACTTCGTAAAGCCGATCAGGCCGGCTTTTGACGCAACATAGTTGGTCTGGCCCGGATTGCCGGTCACCCCGACGACGGAGGTGATGTTGATGATGCGGCCGTAGCGGCGGCGCATCATCGGATGCGTCAGCTCGCGCGTCAGCCGGAAGACGGCCGTCAGATTGACCTCAAGCACGCTGTCCCAATCGGCATCGCTCATGCGAACGAAAAGACCGTCCTTGGTGATCCCGGCATTATTGACGAGGATGTCGACCCCTTCGAGGTCGGCTTCCGCCTTCTCGCCGAGCGCCTTGACCTCTTCGCGGCTCGAAAGATTGGCCGGAAAAATCTTGACGCGGTCGCTGAATTCGCCGGCCAGCGATTCCAGTTTCTCGACACGGGTGCCATGCAGCCCGACTGTGGCGCCCTGTGCGTGCAGCATCCGCGCGATCGCCTCGCCAATGCCCCCTGTCGCGCCCGTCACGAGCGCCTTGCGGCCGGTCAGATCAAACATGGTATGTCCCTCTTGTCTCAGGCGTTGAGCGCGGCGACTGCCGCATCGATGTCTTCCGGCGTACCGATGGCGACCCCGGAAATGTCCTTGTTGATACGGCGGGCAAGTCCGGTCAGTACTTTGCCGGCACCGATCTCATAGAGCGTCGTCACGCCATTTGCGCCGAACCACTCGACGGTTTCGCGCCAGCGCACCTGGCCGGTGACCTGCTCGACCAGCAGCCGGGCGATTTCATCGGCGGAGGTGACGGGCGCTGCGCGCACATTGGCAATGAGCGGCACGATCGGATCCTGCATGCGCACAGCGGCGAGCGCTTCGCGCATGGCATCCGCCGCTGGCGCCATCAGTGCCGAATGGAAGGGCGCGGATACGGGCAGCATGATAGCGCGTTTTGCGCCCTTCGCCGTTGCCAGCGCCGCCGCCACCTCGACGGGGGCCTTCGCCCCGGAAATCACCAGCTGGCCGCCGCCATTGTCGTTGGCGATCTGTACTGGTCCCCCGGCAGACGCCTCCTTGCAAACGGCTTCGACATCGGCGTGCTCCAGCCCGATGATGGCTGCCATAGCGCCCTCGCCGGCGGGAACGGCCTTCTGCATGGCATTGCCGCGAATACGCAGAAGCCGGGCCGTGTCGGCGAGCGAGAACGTGCCGGCCGCGCAAAGTGCCGAATATTCGCCGAGCGAATGCCCGGCAACGCAGGCGACCTTGTCCTTCAGCGAAACACCCTTTGCCTCAAGGACGCGCAGGACGGCAATGGAAACCGCCATCAGCGCCGGCTGGGCATTGGCTGTCAGGGTGAGGGTCTCTTCCGGGCCTTCCCAGATGATTGCCGATAGCTTCTCGCCAAGGGCTTCATCCACCTCGTCGAACACTGCCTTGGCTTCCGCGAAGTTGTCCGCCAGCGCCTTGCCCATGCCGACGGCCTGGCTTCCCTGTCCCGGGAAGGTGAATGCTATGGACATGGAAGGGCCTCCAATCGTTCGCTCGCTTGTCAATCTGACGCGCGATGTGCCTATCGGCAAGCGCGAAGTCAAGCTTTGATGCTGCAGCGGCCGGCAAGCCCACAGTATTGAACCAATTGTTATATTGACTGCGACGGCTGTATTTGGGCAAGCTCGCGCGAAATCTGAGGCCTCAATCGGCTTTCAATCGTCTGATCCCGCTGCATCGAATATTCTCGGACGGACGGGTTGCTTCTTTGACCTTTTGCCCGTATAAGCCGCCCGTTCATTGCTCGGCGTCAGCTGGGGGCTGAACGGAGGGCCGGATCAAGCATCCGTCGAAGCTTAAAGCTTCAGCCTCCCGTGTCTCCGCTCTCGATCGTCTCCATCAGCGTCCTTTCTTCCCCGGTCCTCCGGCAGAGAGATTCGCAGAGGTTTACCGTTGATACCGGGCAATATTAACGAAGAAAGGCAAAGACAATGGCTCTTTATGAACATGTGTTCCTTGCCCGACAGGACATTTCGCAGCAGCAGGTCGATGCGCTTGTAGAACAGTACAAGGGCATCATCGAGACCAATGGCGGATCAGTCGGGCGTATCGAAAGCTGGGGACTGCGTGCCCTCACCTATCGTATCAACAAGAACCGCAAGGCGTATTACTCGCTTCTCAACATCACTGCTCCGGCAGCGGCTGTTGCCGAACTCGAGCGCCAGCAGCGCATCAATGAAGACGTCCTGCGCTTCATGACGATCCGCGTCGACGAACACGAGGAAGGCCAGTCGGCCATGCTCGCACGTCGCGACGATCGCCGTGACCGTGACGACAACAAGTTCGGTGGCCGCGACGACGATCGTCCGCGCCGTCCGCGTCGTCCGCGTGACAACGAAGCCGGTGAAGGAGCAGAATAATGGTTGATATCAATCAGATCCCGACCCGCCGTCCCTTCCATCGCCGCCGCAAGACCTGCCCGTTCTCGGGTGCGAATGCGCCGAAGATCGACTACAAGGACATCAAGCTCCTGTCGCGCTACATTTCCGAGCGTGGCAAGATCGTTCCTTCCCGTATCACGGCTGTCAGCCAGAAGAAGCAGCGCGAACTCGCCCAGGCGATCAAGCGTGCACGTTTCCTCGGCCTCCTGCCCTACGTTGTGAAGTAAGACAAGACCGAAGGCGGCAGCCCAGCCGCCGCCTTCCTTGCCATCCGCGATGGGCGTGGGCCTGGCAAACAAAAAAACCCAAGTTGAGGCTCTGGTCGAAGAACCGCCTCTAACTGCTGAAGAAGCAGGACAGCGAGCGAGATGAAACTGACTGCAAAAGATATTGGCGTTGGAGTAATGGCGGGGCTCGCAGCCGCGCTGCTCTCGGTCGGCGTCATCACGCAGTCGACGCTCGCCATGGCGCTCCTGCTCTTTTCCCCGCTTCCGATTTTCGTTGCCGCCCTCGGCTGGGGCACCGGCGCGGGCTTCATTGCCGCCCTCTCCATGGCCGTTGCCGTTTCGGTGCTTGCCGCACCGACGGCCGCCATCGTCGTCGTGCTTATCACGGCGCTGCCCGCCGCGGCAGCTTCCTACTTCATTGGCCTTGCACGTCCTGCCGAAGAGATCGGCGGCCCAAAGGATACCTATGTCTGGTACCCGATCGCCGACATGCTGCTTCGCCTCGCGCTGATCGTCGGCGCAAGTTTCGTCGCCATCGGGGTGATGATCGGCTTCGGCGATGATTTTGCCGCGCAGCTTGCCGCGTCGCTTGGACAGCAGCTTGCCGCGAGCAATCCAGAACTTGCCGCCAATGCGGAAGCCGTTCAGGACATGGCGCTGTTCGTCGTGCGCGTCCTGCCGGCCATGCAGCCGGCCGTCTGGGTGATGATCATCGTCGCCAATCTCTACCTTGCCCTGCGACTCACCGCAGCGTCGGGCAAACTGCGCCGTCCGAGGGATGACTGGCCGCGCGCCCTGCGCATGCCCCGCCCGGCGCTCGCCGTTTTTGCAGTTGCCTGTGCCGCGTGCTTCCTTCCGGGCGGTATCGGCTATGCCGCAACCGCCTTTGCCGGCGCCCTTGGTGCCTGCTTCATCATGGCCGGCTTTGCCATGCTTCACGCACGGACACGCGGAGCCGCGTGGCGTCCGGTGGCGCTGTGGTTCGCCTACTTCGCCGTGATGCTCTTCGTCTTCGTGCTTTTCTTCTTCCTTCTCGCCGGTCTGTTCGACACATCGCGCAGCGCGCCGGTTTCGAAGGCTGCGAATACAACACCCAACAACGACAATTGAACTTGAAAGGAAACTCAAAATGGAAGTCATTCTTCTCGAACGTATCAGCCGCCTCGGCCAGATGGGCGACACCGTCAAGGTAAAGGACGGCTTTGCCCGCAACTTCCTCCTGCCGCAGGGCAAGGCTCTTCGTGCAAACGAAGCCAACAAGAAGAAGTTCGAGGGCCAGCGGGCCCAGCTCGAAGCCCGCAACCTCGAGCGCAAGTCCGAAGCCCAGGCAATTGCCGACAAGCTCAACGGCAAGACCTTCGTCGCCATCCGCTCGGCCGGCGAGACCGGTCAGCTTTACGGTTCGGTATCGACGCGCGATATCGCCGACCTGATCACGGCCGAAGGCTTCTCGCTCAACCGCAACCAGGTTGAACTCAACCTGCCTATCAAGACGATCGGCCTCCACAAGGTCGTTCTCGCCCTGCATCCGGAAGTTGAGGCATCGGTCACGATCAACATCGCCCGCACGGCCGACGAAGCCGAGCGTCAGGTAAAGGGCGAAGACCTTACCTCGGCTCAGGCGATCTACGGAATTGAAGAAGCACCGCTTTCGGACGAATTCTTCGACGAGGACGAAGAAGGCGAAGAAAACGCCTGATAGTACTTCGGTTACCATCAGGTAACTGCTTTACTTGAGTCGCACAAAACACCCGGCAGAGATGCCGGGTGTTTTTTTGCTTTTCAGAATGAAAAAATTGAGTAGATTTACTTGTCCTACCCATGCCCGACCTAGACTCAAGGTTGAGTCTTCTAGAGCAAAGGATATCCAAATGGCACCATTCTGCCGGAGGAAATTCGGGATACGGTCAAAGGGTCCGGCTAGACCGATCGCATCGGTCGAGCCAAAGCCCGCAGAATTTATTCCGAATCTGCCCGGAACGCCGGGTTTCCGCCCAAGAAGACATACCTTTTGGACATCCTTTGCTCTGATGGCCGAGCTCTATCGTCAATGATGGAGATTGTTCATGAATGCCATTCTAAAGGCTGCACTATCACGTCTGATCCACACTGGTACCCTTGTAATAACGGACGCCTCGGGCAAATCCCGGACGTTTGGCGATGGAACGGGCGAACCGATCGCCTTTCGCATCAACAGCGCCGCCGCAGAGCGGAAAATCGCGTTCGACCCGTCGCTGCACTTTGCCGAAGCCTATATGAACGGCGAAATCGACGTTCTTGACGGCAATATCTACGATGTCCTCAAGATCATATTCGAGAATACCGGGGCAACGGTCGCCCGGGAACCCTGGATGCTGGCAATCGAAGGCATCCGCCGCGCCACGCGCAGACTGCACCAGATGAACACGCTGACCCGCGCATCGAACAATGTGCAGCGGCACTACGACCTTTCGGGAGACCTTTATCGTCTCTTCCTCGACAGCGACATGCAGTACTCCTGCGCCTATTTCGAGCGCCCTGACGCGACCCTCGAAGAGGCGCAGCTCGCGAAAAAGCGCCATATTTCCGCAAAGCTTCTCGCCAGGAAGGGCCAGAAGGTGCTCGATATCGGCTGCGGCTGGGGTGGCCTCGGGCTTTACCTTGCCAAATATCTCGAAGCAGACGTTACCGGCGTCACGCTTTCGCAGGAGCAGCATGGCGTCGCCAACAAGCGCGCCTTCGACGAGGGCCTCTCGGCGCGCGCGCGCTTTGATCTGCGCGACTATCGCACGCTAGAGGACGGTTTCGACCGGATCGTTTCCGTCGGCATGTTCGAGCATGTGGGCGTCGGCCATTTCGCCGAGTATTTCCAGCACACGGCCCGACTTCTGAAAAAGGATGGCGTGTTCCTCCTGCATTCCATCGGCCGTTCGGACGGTCCGTCCTACACGAATGCGTTCATCCAGAAATACATCTTCCCAGGCGGCTATATCCCGGCCCTGTCGGAAGTCGTCCCGCATATCGAGAAGGCAGGCCTTGTCGTCACCGATATCGAGATATTGCGTCTCCACTACGCCGAGACGCTGCGTATCTGGCGCGAGCGCTTCATGGAAAATCGCGAACAGGCCAAGGCGATCTATGACGAACGCTTCTGCCGGATGTGGGAATTCTACCTCGCCGCCTCGGAAGCTGCTTTCCGCTGGCAGAACCTCGTCGTGTTCCAGATCCAGCTGGCGCATCAGCAGGAGGCCGTGCCGCTGACCCGCGACTATATATTCGAGGCAGAAAAGCGGCTGAGGCGTCTCGAATGCGAGCGCAGTTCCGCCAACAGCCAGGTCAATACGAAGGAGTCGGTAGCGGGGCGCTAGGCCGCCCCTCTTCCCCTTCGCCGTCATCTTGCGCCCGGTATGCCCAAGATCACCCTCGGGCCTATGCTGCCGTTATCCGGTTCGTCCCGAGGATCCATTCCCCACGAAAGAATCAGCACTGGTCTCACTTTAGCTGTGCGGAGTGGCCAGCGGTCGCACAGCTTATTGACGCCTGCATTTGCACAATTTCCTACGCCGGGTGTAGATTCAGGAAGGCGAATCGCGCCCCGAATCTGCCTCTCTGAGTCAAGCTTCAAACAATCCGAGTCTGCTTTTGTTGTGGATTGAAATGTATGTTTCGACCCCGCATTGCGCGGTCAAATGCCCGGTGGCCATAGTGAAGGGATAACAGGAAAAAGCGAAATGGCTGAAGCAACGGTACGCAAGATCAATGAGGCGCGCGACGCCTTCTACAGGGAGGCTCCCAATAATATCGAGGCAGAGCAGGCCCTTCTGGGTGCCATCCTGGTCAACAATGATGCGTTCTACCGCGTTTCCGATTTCCTGAAGCCGACCCATTTCAACGAACCTTTGCACCGCAAGATTTTCGAAATCTCGTCCGACATGATCCGGATGGGCAAGATGGCGAATCCGGTGACGCTGAAAACCTTCGTGCCGGCTGACGAGAAGGTCGGTGACATGACGGTCATGCAATATCTCGCCCGTCTCGCGGCCGAAGCGGTGACAATCATCAATGCCGAGGACTACGGCCGCGCCATCTACGATCTTGCGACCCGCCGCGCGCTGATCACCATCGGCGAGGACATGGTCAATATCGCCTATGACGCTCCCGTCGATGTCGCACCGCAAGGCCAGATCGAGGACGCTGAGCGGCGGCTGTTCGAGCTTGCCGAAACCGGCCGGTACGATGGCGGGTTCCAGACCTTTACCGACGCGGTGAAGTCCGCGGTCGACATGGCCAATGCCGCCTTCATGCGCGACGGCCACCTCTCCGGCATCTCCACCGGCATACGCGCACTCGATGCGCGCATGGGCGGGCTGCAGCCTTCCGACCTTATCGTACTCGCCGGGCGTCCCGGCATGGGCAAGACCTCGCTTGCGACCAATATCGCGTTCAACATCGCCGCGGCCTATGAGCCGGAACAGCAGGCGGATGGCAGCTTCAAGGCCAAGAATGGCGGCGTCGTCGGCTTCTTTTCGCTCGAAATGTCGTCGGAACAGCTGGCGACGCGTATTATTTCCGAGCAATCGGAGATCAGTTCCTCGAAAATCCGCCGAGGCGAAATCAGCGAGGCCGATTTCGAAAAGCTGGTCGCCTGCTCGCAGCATATGCAACGCGTGCCGCTCTATATCGACCAGACCGGCGGTATCTCGATCGCCCAGCTTGCCGCAAGGGCACGGCGGCTCAAGCGGCAGCGCGGGCTCGACGTTCTCGTCATCGACTATATTCAGCTGATGCAGGGGTCTTCCAAGCGCGCCTCGGAAAACCGTGTTCAGGAAATCACCGAGATCACGACCGGCCTGAAGGCGCTTGGCAAGGAACTGAACACGCCGATCATCGCCCTATCCCAGCTTTCACGCCAGGTGGAAAGCCGTGAAGACAAACACCCGCAGCTTTCGGACTTGCGCGAATCCGGCTCGATCGAGCAGGACGCCGACGTCGTGCTTTTCGTTTATCGCGATGAATACTATATCAAGAACAAGGAGCCGAAAGTAGGGACGGAAGAGCATTTCAAGTGGCAGGCCGATCTCAACGAGGCTTCAGGCAAGGCGGAAGTCATCATCGCCAAGCAGCGCCACGGCCCGACAGGAACCGTGAGGCTTGCGTTCCAGTCAGAGTTCACGCGCTTCACCGATCTTGCCGAGGATTCGCATCTTCCAGAACGATTCGAGTGACGATTTGAACATCAAGACCAATGTGACCACGACCGGCGCCGACCCGCGGCTGGCCGGCGGGCGTCTGACCATCGACCTCGATGCCCTCATTGCCAACTGGCAGCTGCTCGCGGAGAAATCGAAGCCAGCCGAAACGTCGGCCGTGGTCAAGGCCGACGCTTATGGGCTCGGGATCGTGCATGTCGTGCCCGCCCTTTGGCAGGCTGGCTGCCGCAGCTTCTTCGTTGCGCTTGCAGAAGAAGGTTTGCGGGTCAAAGCTGTTGCCCCGGATGCGCGCGTCTTCGTCCTCAACGGATTTTTCGAGGGCGCATTTCCCGCCTACGAGCAATCGGACCTCATCCCGGTTCTCGGATCGCCCCACGAAATCGAGCTTTGGGAGCGCGCAAATTCTGGTCGTCCCGAGCCGCTGCCATTCGCCTTGAATGTAGATACCGGCATGAATCGCCTCGGGCTGACGGTTGACGAGGCGCTGGCATATGCCGCAAGGCCCGGCGCACCCGCCCCGGTGCTCCTGATTACCCATCTTGCGGCGGCCGACGACACAGCCCATGCCTTGACGGCCAAGCAATTTGAATCATTTCAAAAGCTTCGAGCCGCTTTCAAAGGCATTCAGTCAAGTATCGCCAACTCGCCCGGCGTCTTTCATACCTTGCATACGGGCTTCGATTTGAGTCGCCCAGGCGTTGCCCTGTATGGCGGCGAGCCGCTCTCCGGCGTTGCCAATCCGATGCGTCCCGTGGTGACGGTGGAGGCGCGCATCGTACAAATCCGTAACGGCCGCAAAGGCGAGACGGTCGGTTACGGCGCCACCGCGACGCTCGAGCGCGATACGCGGATTGCGATCTGTTCGGTCGGCTACGCCGATGGCTACCTCCGCTCGGCCTCGGGAAGCGGCGTGCCGTTGCGCGGCGCTGTCACCAAGGGCGGCGAAGGGTTCATCGCTGGTCAGAGAGTGCCCGTGATCGGCCGCGTCACCATGGACCTTACCTCATTCGATGTGACGGATCTTCCGTCAGACGCCGTAAAGCCCGGGGACTTCATCGAACTGATCGGCGCCAACATTGCGCTGGATGAGGCCGCGCGCGCCGCCGGCACCATTGGCTATGAGATGCTCACCAGCCTCGGCAATCGCTATCACCGCCGCTATCTTTATTCGGGAAAGCGTAGCTGATGGCCAAGGCCCGGGTTCAATTCATCTGCCAGAACTGCGGCGCTGTACATTCACGCTGGGCGGGGAAGTGCGACGAATGCGGTGAGTGGAACACGCTGGTCGAGGAAGGCACCTCCGGCGGGATCGGGAGCGGCCCGGGACGCCTTTCGGCCCGCAAGGGGCGAGCCGTCGCCCTCACCAGCCTCTCTGGCGAGATCGAGGATGCGCCGCGTATCCGCTCCGGGATCGGCGAACTCGACCGAGTGACTGGCGGTGGATTCGTACGCGGTTCCGCCATTCTCGTCGGCGGCGATCCCGGTATCGGCAAGTCCACATTGCTGACACAGGCGGCAGCAGCGCTGGCGCGGCGTGGCAACCGCGTGGTCTACGTCTCGGGCGAGGAGGCGGTGGCGCAGATCAGGTTGCGCGCGCAGCGCCTCGGCGCTGCGGACACCGATGTGCAGCTAGCGGCCGAGACCAATGTCGAGGACATTCTGGCGACTATCGCCGATTCGAAGCGCCCCGACCTCATCATCATCGACTCGATCCAGACCCTTTGGACGGACGCGGCCGATTCGGCGCCCGGCACGGTGACGCAGGTACGCGCCGGCGCACAGGCGATGATCCGCTATGCCAAGCAGACCGGCGCCGCCGTCGTTCTCGTCGGCCACGTGACCAAGGAAGGCCAGATTGCCGGTCCGCGCGTCGTCGAGCATATGGTCGATGCCGTGCTCTATTTCGAGGGCGAAGGTGGCCATCACTACCGCATCCTGCGCACGGTGAAGAACCGCTTCGGACCCACTGACGAGATCGGCGTCTTCGAAATGTCCGACCGCGGCTTGCGCGAAGTTGCGAACCCATCCGAGCTTTTTCTCGGCGAGCGCAACGAAAAATCCCCGGGCGCAGCGGTGTTTGCAGGCATGGAGGGCACGCGCCCGATCCTCGTCGAGATCCAGGCGCTGGTTGCGCCGTCGACGCTCGGAACACCGCGGCGCGCGGTCGTCGGATGGGACGGCAACCGCCTGTCGATGATTCTCGCCGTGCTCGAAGCCCATTGCGGCGTTCGGTTCGGCCAGCACGACGTTTATCTGAACGTCGCCGGCGGTTATCGCATTACTGAACCGGCCGCTGATCTCGCCGTCGCCTCTGCGCTGGTTTCCTCTATCGCCGGTATTGCCCTTCCGGCCGATTGCGTCTATTTCGGCGAAGTCAGCCTATCGGGCGCCGTGCGTCCGGTTGCACATGCTGTACAGAGACTGAAAGAAGCAGATAAGCTTGGCTTCAAGCAGGCGGTTCTTCCCAAGGGAAGCAACGATGTTGCCAAGAACGGCAATGCCGCTCTGACCGAAACGGCTTCGTTGCCGGACCTTGTGGCCCGGATCGCGGCTTCGGGACCAGGCAAGAAACAACGCGCAGACTGACCGGATGGGGCCATCGGGCAGTGACATGGGGATGAAAGTAAATGCCGATTACGTTGCTTGACGGAATTCTATTGGGCATCACCCTCGTATCGGCGGTCCTCGCCATGGTGCGCGGATTTTCGCGCGAAGTGTTGTCGGTTGTTTCCTGGGCAGCGGCGGCAGCGGCCGCCTATCTCTTTTACAAGCCTGTTGTTCCCTTCCTTACCCCGTACATCAGCAACGACACCATCGTGCAGATTGCAGCGGCGGGCCTTGTCTTCGTCGTCACGCTGATCGTCGTGTCTATTATCACCATGAAGATTGCCGATTTCATCATCGACAGCCGCATCGGCGCGCTCGACCGCACGCTCGGCTTCCTGTTTGGCGCAGCGCGCGGCATACTTCTCGTTGTCGTCGCCATGCTGTTCTTCAACTGGCTCGTGCCGGAAAACCAGCCAGCCTGGGTTGGAAACGCCAAATCGAAGCCGATGATCGACCAGCTTGGCGCGAAACTTGTCGGCCTTCTGCCGGAAGATCCCGAATCGACCATCCTGAAGCGGCTGAAACCCGGCACGACCGCGCCGGAAGCATCGCCCGACGCGACGACTGCGCCGGAACCGAAGGAAGATATCCCGCCGGAAGGTGGTGCGACAAACCAGTGACTTGGAGTCTTGGCGCTTATACACCATATAGGGGCTTCGATTGACACGTGGACGCGGGTCCTGCCCTGTTAGTCGATTGCCTCCTATGGCATAATACGAATTAGGCTCAATTGAATCTGCGGCGAAAGGCTGGCGGTAATGACCGACATTTCTCGTGACGATACCCAATTGATGTCCCTCGATGACGACACACTGCATGAAGAGTGCGGTGTGTTTGGCATTTTGGGGCACACCGATGCGGCCACGCTGACGGCGCTCGGATTGCATGCGCTGCAGCACCGCGGGCAGGAAGCTGCCGGTATCGTTTCCTACGACGGACGCCAGTTCTGCTCGGAGCGGCGCATGGGCCTTGTCGGCGATCACTACACCAACCCCGCCACGCTTGCCCAGTTGCCGGGCGACAGGGCCATCGGCCATGTGCGCTATTCGACGACGGGCGACACGGTTCTGCGCAACGTGCAGCCGCTCCTCGCCGAGCTTGAAGTCGGTGGCATCGCCATCGCCCATAACGGCAATTTCACCAATGGCCTGACCCTGCGCCGCCAGTTGATCGCCGACGGTGCGATCTGCCAGTCGAATTCCGATACGGAGGTCGTCCTCCACCTTATCGCGCGCTCACGCCATGCCTCGTCCAGCGATCGCTTTATCGACGCGATCCGCCAGATGGAAGGCGGCTATGCGATGCTTGCCCTCACCCGCACCAAGCTGATTGCCGCGCGTGATCCGATCGGCATCCGCCCGCTCGTCATGGGCGAACTCGACGGCAAGCCGATCTTCGCATCCGAGACCTGCGCGCTCGACATCATTGGCGCGAAGTTCATCCGCGACGTGGAGAACGGTGAAGTCGTCGTTTGCGAGATCCAGCCGGACGGCTCGATCAGCATCGACGCCTTCAAGCCCCAGGCTCCGAAGCAGGAGCGGCTCTGCCTGTTCGAATATGTGTATTTCGCCCGTCCCGACTCCGTCGTCGGCGGCCGCAACGTCTATACCGCGCGCAAGAACATGGGCATCAACCTTGCCAAAGAAGCGCCGCTTGAGGCTGACGTCGTCGTACCGGTTCCAGATGGCGGCACACCCGCCGCGATCGGCTTTGCCCAGGCCAGCGGTATCCCGTTCGAGCTCGGGATCATCCGCAACCACTATGTCGGACGCACCTTTATCGAGCCGACGCAGTCGATCCGCGCTTTCGGCGTGAAGCTGAAGCATTCGGCCAATCGTGCCGTCATCGAAGGCAAGCGCGTCGTTCTCATCGACGACTCGATCGTGCGCGGGACAACGTCGGTCAAGATCGTGCAGATGATCCGCGATGCCGGGGCGAGCGAAGTTCATATACGCGTCGCGAGCCCGATGATCTTCCACCCGGATTTCTATGGCATCGACACGCCGGACGCCGACAAGCTTCTCGCCAACCAATACGCCGATCTCGACGCCATGTGCCGTTACATCGGCGCGGATTCGCTGGCGTTCCTGTCGATTGACGGTCTCTACAAAGCCGTCAGCGGCCAGCCGCGCGATTCCCGTACGCCGCTGTTCACCGATCACTATTTTACTGGCGACTATCCGACCCGCCTTCTCGACAAGGATGGTCCGAGCAACGTCCACAAGCTCTCGCTTCTCGCAAATAACGGTTGAGTTCACGACACAATGATTTCTGACGGCAGTTTCCGGCTGGACGGCAAGCTTGCGCTTGTCACTGGCGCATCCCGCGGCATCGGCTATTTTCTGGCGAAGGATCTTGCCGCACGCGGCGCCCATGTCATCGCCGTCGCCCGGACAGTCGGCGGGCTCGAGGATCTCGACGACGAGATCAAGAGCGCGGGCGGTAGCGCGACGCTGGTGCCGCTCGACCTGACCGACTTGCCGGCCATCGACCGGCTTGGCGGCTCGATCCACGAGCGTTGGGGAAAGCTCGACATCATGGTTGCGAACGCCGGTTTCCTCGGCACGATATCACCGATCGGCCATGTGGAAGCGAAGGTGTTCGACAAGCTGATGGCGATCAACGTGTCGAGTGTATGGCGCCTGATCCGCACCACCGATCCGCTCCTGAAGCTCTCGGATGCCGGCCGTGCGCTGTTCCTTTCCTCGGGGGTCGCCCACACGGCGAGAGCCTACTGGGGTCCCTATGCCGCTTCCAAGGCCGCGGTCGAAGTAATGGCGCGCAGCTGGGCCGAGGAGACGCGCCAGACGCGCCTTCGTATCAACTCGGTCAATCCCGGCGCAACGCGCACGGCAATGCGCGCCCAGGCAATGCCCGGCGAAGATCCGGAAACCTTGCCGACGCCGGACGACGTTGCCGCCCAGATCGCGCTTATGCTTGACCCGGCACTCGATGTCACCGGCAAGCTCTATGACGTGCGCGAAGGCAAGCTTCTGAGCTACAACGATCCGAGCTAGCGTAGCCGTATCGGTCGAGCAGGCGTTGTTTGCAATTTCTGCCGACTCGAGCACGGCTCTTGCGAGAAGCCATGATTGCGGTCTTGGCGACCATTAACATCGTTCTGCCGGAAGGTGTTTGATTTCACATCATCCTCCTCTCAGCCGTTATCCTCGGCTTTTTACCCGAGGACCAAGCTTCGTTTTGCGTGATCAACAGCGTCCAAGATAGATCCTCGGGACAAGGGCCCGAGTATGACGGGGGTGAGACCGGATGACGGCAAGCTAGGCCCGAGTAACGGCCGAAAACCCGAACCTCACGACGATGCGGCTTCGGCCTCGTTGTTTGGAGAAGCTGTGGCGGCGCTGAGTGCATCCGCCGCTTCGAAGCGCTTCCAGGCGCGTGTGCTGAAAGGCAGGCTGATGAAGAAGGCGATCGTCGTCAGTGTCAGCGTCTGCCATGTGTAGCTCATCAGGAACGCAACGTAGACGACGATGAACAGGAAAATCGGCATGACCCAGTCGGAGCGCAGCTTTGTACCCGCCGCCTTGCCGCTATAGACGGGCAGACGGCTGATCATCAGGCTGGCGACAATCACGGTGTAGGCGGCCGCCCCGAAGGCGACAGCCCGCGTCGGGGCAAGACCGAGAAAGCCGAGATAGACCGGCAGCATTACCAGAAGCGCTCCGGCGGGTGCTGGCACGCCTGTAAAGAAGTTCTTTTGCCAGGCGGGCTGGCCTACGGCATCGAGCATGACGTTGAAACGGGCAAGGCGCAGGCAGCAGGCGATGCAATAGAGCAGCGCCGCGATCCAGCCAAAGGACCGCGCCTGATCGAGCATATAGGCATAAAGCACGAGGGCCGGCGCAACGCCGAAATTGACGATATCGGCGAGCGAATCCATCTGGGCGCCGAAATTGCTCGAGCCCTTCATCATACGGGCAATACGTCCGTCAATGCCGTCGAGAAAGGCGGCAAGCAGCACCATGGCGACGGCAAGTTCGAAGCGATTCTCGAAGGCGAGCCTAATGCCTGTCAGCCCGGCACAGATGGCAAGCACAGTGATCACATTCGGGACGAGATAGCGCAGCGGAATGCGCCTGCCCCGAGGTTCGTGTGCCCGAGGCTTGTCGTCAAACAGCGGATCGGATTCGATGTCGTTCATGCCGCAACCTCAGCTGATCCGCACCAGCGGCGCGCTCGCCGCCCCGCCGAATTCCGCGATGACGGTCTCGCCGCCAACCGCCATCTGGCCAATTGCGACGCGGGGGGTAAAGCCCTGGGGAAGATAGACGTCCACTCGCGAGCCGAAGCGGATGAGCCCGAAACGCTCGCCGATCGACAGCGCGTTGTTCTCGTCAGCCCAGCACACGATGCGGCGCGCAACCAGCCCGGCGATCTGCACCACGGCGATCTCGCCATTCGGGCTTTCGATCAGGAGGCTGTTGCGCTCGTTCTCGGCGCTCGCCTTGTCGAGCTCGGCATTCAAAAACTTGCCCGGCTTGTGAACGATCTTCTTGATGCGTCCGCGCACCGGAGCGCGGTTGATGTGACACGAGAAAACGTTCATGAACACGGAAATGCGCGTCATCTCGCCGGTGCCGAGGCCGAGTTCGCGTGGGGGCACGGCTGGGCCCACCGCTGAAACAATTCCATCCGCGGAGCTTATGACCAGCTTGTCGTCGATGGGCGTCACGCGCTGCGGATCACGATAGAAATAGATGCACCAGGCCGTCAGCACGAAGCCGATCCAGAACAACGGCTCCCAGAAATAGCCGAGAATGATCGTCGCACCGGCAAAACCGGCGATAAACGGATATCCCTCCCGATGAATCGGCACAAATGTATTGCGGATGGTATCGACAAGGCTCATTCGTTGCTTCCTGCTGGTCCCGGTAACGCACACGCGAAACCCAAGGCGCGCCAATGCGTTTCGCGCGTTACTTATCGGAGATTGGAGGCCGGGGCAAACGCTTCGCTCGCCAGTTCACTGAAACCGCTATGCTGCCGGCTCGCCGCGCAGGACCACGCCAAGGTCGTCTTCCTCGCGCACACGGCGCAGCCGCTCCTCGGCCTCGGTGGCTTCGCGCTGGCGATTCCACATGGAAGCATAGAGGCCGCCGCGGGCAAGCAGCGTCAGGTGCGTGCCACGCTCGGCAATCACGCCATCCTTGAGGACGATGATTTCATCAGCGCCGATGACAGTCGAAAGACGATGGGCAATGACCAGCGTTGTGCGGTTGCGGCTGACAAGATCGAGCGCCGACTGGATTTCATGCTCCGTGGCGCTATCAAGCGCCGACGTCGCTTCGTCGAGGATGAGAATGGGCGGAGCCTTCAGGATCGTCCGGGCAATGGCGACACGCTGTTTTTCGCCGCCGGAAAGCTTCAGCCCACGCTCGCCGACCATCGACTCGTAGCCGTCCGGCAATGTCTGAATGAACGGACCGATCTGAGCAAGTTCAGCGGCGTTGCGCATTTCCTCATCGCTTGCTGCGATCCGGCCATAACGGATATTATAGGCAATGGTGTCATTGAACAGCACCGTATCCTGCGGCACCATGCCGATCGCGGCGCGCAGGCTTTCCTGCGTAACGTCGCGAATATCCTGCCCGTCAACGCTGATCGAGCCGCTCTGGATATCGTAAAAGCGGAAAAGCAGCCTGGAAAGGGTCGATTTCCCCGCACCGGAAGGCCCGACAATAGCAATCGTCTTGCCGGCCGGCACCTCGAAACTGACGCCCTTCAGGATGGGGCGCTTCGGGTCATAGGCAAAGTGAACATTGTCGAAGCGAACGGAACCGCGCTCGATGTCAAGCGGCCGCGCGTCCGACCTGTCCTGGACTTCCTGCTCCACATCCAGAAGATCGAACATCTGCTCGATGTCGGTCAGGCCCTGGCGCACCTCTCGATAGATGAAGCCGATGAAATTGAGCGGGATCGACAGCTGCATCAGCATGGCATTGATGAAGACGAAGTCGCCAAGTGTCTGTGTGCCGGCGAGAACCTCCCTGCCGGACATGATCATCATCACCGCCATGCCGGCGCCGAAGATGACGGCCTGACCGAAGTTGAGCCAGCCGAGCGACGTCCAGATGCGGGTCGCCGATACTTCATAACGCGCCATCGCTCCGTCGAAGCGCTTGGCCTCCATGGCCTCGTTGCCAAAATATTTGACCGTCTCGAAATTGAGCAGCGAGTCGATCGCCTTGGAGTTGGCGTCCGTATCGGAAGCGTTCATGTCGCGGCGTATGCCGATGCGCCAATCGCTGGCACGGACGGTAAACCACGTATAGAGCCAGACCGTGGCAACGACCACGGCGACATAGGAGAAACCATAGGTTACGGCGAAGATTACGGCCGTCATGAGGAATTCAAGGATCGTCGGCGCCGTGTTCAGGATCGTAAAGCGGACAATCGTTTCGATGCCTTTGGTCCCGCGCTCTATAATGCGCGAAAGGCCGCCCGTGCGCCGTTCGACGTGGAAGCGCAACGACAAATCATGCATATGCACGAAGGTCTTATAAGCAAGTTTTCGCACGGCGTACTGGCCGACGCTGGCAAACAGCGCGTCGCGCAACTGGTTGAGACCTGCCTGGACGATACGGGCCAGATTATAGGCCGCGACCAGCATAAGCGGGCCAACGAGCAGAGCTGGCACGAGGTCCGAGGGCTCGAACTTGCCATTTAAGGCATTGGTCGCCCATTTGAAGAAATACGGAACAAGGATCAGAACGACCTTGGAAATGACGAGATAGACCGTGGCCCAGATCACGCGCATGCGCAGGTCCGGCCGCTCCATCGGCCACATGTATGGCCAGAGATTGCGTATGGTCTGGAGTGTCTTTCCAGAGTCGGCGGAAACGGTCTTGTTGGCCACTTTTATTCCTTGTGGATCGCGGGGTGCAGCGAGGCACGGCCCCGAACCATCCCTTCATCGGAACAGCAAAGGCTCGCCATGTCGCTGACAAACGCGGCAACGGTGACGAATGCATCCGGATTGATACTGTAGTGCGAGCTCTGGCCTGAGGGCTGATAGCGGACAAGGCCAGCTTCGACGAGAATTTTCAGATGCTGCGAGACCGTCGACTGCGCAAGGTCAAGCTGCGCGACGATATCCTTGCAACAGGAGCGGTCGAGACAGGCGAGCTGCCGAACGATGCGCAAGCGCGCCGGATGAGCAAGCGCGGCAAGGATCCGGGCGGTTTCCGCGTCCGACAAAGAGCGTTCAAACGGATTGGTACAATTCATCGTCCATCGGCGATAAACGATATAAATTTCCAAAGCAAGCCGAATAGTAAAAACGCTATTCCGGCTTGAGGTGCCGGAATAGCGCAATCATGTCACTCGACAGCCGATTTTTCCTGATCCGGCAAGGTGAAGACCTGACCGGGGAAGATCTTGTTCGGGTTGCGGATCTGCTCCTTGTTGGCAAGGTAGATCGTCGTGTAGCGAACGCCCGCGCCATAGGTGCGGCGGGAAATCCGCCAGAGATTGTCGCCCCGGCGAATGATAACCGAACCGTCGACATTCTTGAGCGGCGCCTCGCTGTTCTGCGCTGCCGGATCCGTGCCTTGCGGAACGGCGCCGGTGGCGCTGTCGCCGGGCGTGGCATCAGCAATCGCTGCGACGCGTTCGCCCGCCTCACGTTTGAACGGTACTGCCGCACGCGCGATTATGGTCATGCCATCCCGGCCCATCATTTCGGCGCGGATAATGTAATCGCCGACAGCAAGCTCCTGCACCGTCTGCAGCAGGAAGCGGCCATTTGGCGCCGTCTTCGTCGTTCCAAGCGGATCGTCATTGGCATAGAGCTTGACTGTCGAGCCTGGCTCCGAGGTGCCGGCAATGAAAATCTTGTTGCCCTCGATCTCGACAGCCTCGACGGCGACGAGAGCCCTCTCGGCGGGCGTGGCGGGCTTGTCGCCGGCCGGCGAGGAGGCGGTCGCCGTTGCCGTCTGCGCTTCGGCCGGTGCAGCTGGTGTCGTGGCTTGCGGCGTCGTAATCATGCGGCTCGGTTGGCCAGATTGCTCGACGAGCGCCAGCACCTGTCCGGACTTGTTTTCGGGTATGGAGACAATGGCGGTCTCAAGCGATGTCAGCGCGCTGCCATCGGGCAGTGTCGAGCGCAGCACAAGCTGATAGTCGCCGGGTTTCAACGGCGTATCGAGGGCGATGACGAAGTCGCCGGTATCTGTCGCCTTGCCGGTGCCGACGATCTGCGATCCAGACAAAAGATCGACTGTAGCGTTCTTTGCCGCCTTGCCGGCAACAACGATCGATCCGGAGGGTTCGACGCGGAGAATGTCGAAGGTGGGTCCGCTCGAAGTTATCGTCGCTTCGCCTTGCGGAACCGAAGCGTCCGGCTGGGCAGCGGGCGCGTTGGCCGCAGGGAGCGTCGGGCTCTCTACCTTGGCCTCTTGTTGCGGGGCCGGTGCTGGTGCAGCGGCTGGCTGCTGTGTCTGTGCAGGACTGGTCGCAAGCGCTACGGGTTTGTCAGAAGTCGGCTCACCTGGCAGCAACGCCACGACAGCGGCGACGAGCCCAGCGGCAACGACAGTACCGAGCCCCAAAACCGCAATTTTATTCTCGAACATCGTTCCCCATTCCTATTGTTCTCTTTTTGGTCTAGCGCCTTTTCGCCGATGCTACAAGAAAACCCTTTAGATTCAGGACTAGTCTTTAGACTTATCAAGAACAAATCTGGGGTAGCAAACTTTTGTCGCATTACTACTGCCTTGACGTTTGGCGATGCAGGAGGCACCACTCGTCGCATGAGCAAGATTCGATCCATCTGTGTCTATTGCGGATCCTCGCCGGGCCGCGATCCGATCTACAAGCAAAGCGGCAGGCTGCTCGGCAAGTCGATTGCCGCACATGGGCTTGAACTCGTCTATGGCGGCGGCACCAAAGGCATCATGGGCGCGGTTGCGGACGGCGTCATGTCCGCGGGCGGTCGGGTGACCGGCATCATCCCCAAATTCCTGATGAACAAGGAAGCCACCGAACACGCGCTTGGCCAGCTTTCCGAACTGATTGTCACGGAAGACATGCACGAGCGCAAACACAAGATGTTCGAGCGCTCCGACGCCTTCGTCACGCTGCCCGGGGGCATCGGCACGGTCGAGGAGATCGTCGAGATCATGACTTGGGCCCAGCTCGGGCGGCATCGCAAGCCGATGGTCTTTGCCAATGTCAACGGCTTCTGGAATCCGATGCTTGCGCTCATCGACCACATGAAAGCCGAAGGGTTCGTGCATACGTCACATTTGGTCAATCCTCTTGTGGTAGAAAACCCGGATGAGATCGTGCCGGCGATCCTCAACGCCGCTGCGCGAGGTGACCGGGAAGGCGATGAGTCGATCATCGAACGGATGTAGCTACGGAAAAGGGATCGATAGGTGGATACGAAGGCCTTGGATCCCAACAGCAAGCAACTCGCCAGCGACGACTTTGTCATAAGCCACGCATTCGGTGCGGATGGCGCGCTTATCCCGCATCCTGGCGCTTCCAATCCTGCCATATGGACGTGGAAAAGCTATGCGCTGGCCGATGCAAGAGCACGGCGCAGCCTCGAAACCGACGCTACCCTGCCCGAAGCGGTACGCGAGGTCCTGCTTGCCTCCGGCGACCAATGCCAGATCAATTTCGATGATGGCTGGTTATACGGCGAATTGCCCGATCTCCAGCATGAGCACTACGGCGATCCGCGCGAGCTCGGCTATTTCCGCTTCGCCTTCAATGATGGGCTCTTCATCAGCGCGCGGCGCCATCCGCTGCAGTCGGTCGATGACATACGCCAGGCGATAGGCCGGGGCAAAATCCGGCTTCCATCGCCGCTCACCCTGTTCAATGCGGTTTTCCGGCGTTTCCTTGAACTGCTCAAGGCGGAAATTGCCGAGCTTTCGGAAACGCTCGATTCGATCGAGGATCACATTGTCGGCGAGAACTGGCAGGGCGAACGGGAGCGGCTGGTGCCGGTGCGGCGGCAGATCGTGGTCTTCCACCGCTATCTGACAGCGGCGATCAGCCTGTTCCGCCATATCGACCATGCCGACCGCAGGGCTCTGCCTGAGGAGTTGGACGACCTCATCGAGGCCCTGTCGCGGCGAGCCGAAACCCTGCATGCGGAGGGTGACCAGTTGCAGCAGCGCGCTCGGTTGCTGCAGGACGAACTGATGGCCAAGCTCACCGACCAATCGAACCAGTTCCTGTACGTTTTGTCGGTGATGACCGCTGTTCTTTTGCCGAGCACGGTCATCAGCGGGCTTTTCGGGATGAATACCGGCGGGCTACCGCTTGCAGAAAGCGCGCACGGTTTTTGGATCATCGCTTTCATCGCGCTCGCGATTTCCGCGGCGGTTTATCTGATTGTGCGCAGGATCGGCGGGAACAGGTGTTAAGCCGCCTTCACCTTGCGGGCTTGCTGCAACATCGACCACGTATAGATGGCAAGCGCCGTCCAGATCAGCGCAAAGGCGAGGAACTGGATATGCGAGAAAGGCTCGCCGAAGACGAAGATGGCGCTGAGGAAGACGATCGTCGGTGCGATGTACTGCATCAGTCCGATCGTCGTATAGCGCAGCAGCTTGGCGCCGAATGCATAAAGGATGAGCGGCACCGCCGTTGCCGGACCGGCGAAGAGCAGAAGGCCGACGTCGTGGGCGCTGCCATTGAAGAAGTGGCTGGTGCCCTGCGAGACGGTCCAGGCGATGAAGGCGAGCGAAGGCACCGACAAAAGCAGGACTTCAAGCATGAAACCCTGCGTTGGGCCGATCGGCAAAGTTTTGCGGAAGAAGCCGTAAAAGCCAAAGCTGAAGGCTAGCACCAGCGAAATCCAAGGCAAGCCGCCAGAATAGACCGTCAAAAGGAGAACGGCACAGGCGGCGAGCCCGACCGCCACGGCCTGCGGCTTCGACAGGCGCTCGCCAAGGAAAATGCCGCCGAGCACGACATTCACCAGCGGGTTGATGTAGTAGCCGAGCGCGGTATCGATGGCGTGGCCGCTGCCGATCGCCCAAACATAGGTTCCCCAGTTGAGCGTGATGAGCGAGGCCGTCAGCATCGCCATGAAAAGCATCCGGGGCGTCGTCAGCGCGACCTTCAGATCGCCGAACAATCCGAGCCACCACAGCAGCAGCGCGGCGATGGGTACCGACCAGATGATGCGATGCGCCACCACTTCCAGCGCCGGCATATGGGCAACCGACTTCAGGTAGAACGGAAGGACGCCCCAGAGCAGATAGGCCGAGAGCGCAAAGATGAAACCCTTCTTCCCGTCGGACATGCCGCCTGGACCTTCGGTTGTGACAAGGCCAGCGGTCACGGCGCGATTGGAAGCTATCTGTTCAGTCATGATGCGCCGACTCCTAGTCCTCGCTTCCCGGCGCGTCCATTGAATTCGGCTGATCGATACATCAAGACAGTTGATGTTTTTTACGGCGATTCGAACAAATTATGAGCGATTTCCAGCTATTCTGCGGCGATCTTGCCAGCGAGATCGCGGTTTTTCATCAGCTTGTAGACAATGGAATCCATTAGCGCCTGAAAGGAGGCGTCGATGATGTTGTCGGATACGCCGACCGTCCACCAACGCGCATTGCTCGAATCCGTCGACTCGATCAGAACGCGCGTGATTGCCTCCGTGCCGCCATTGAGGATACGAACCTTGAAATCGGCGAGCACAAGATCATCGATCTCGTTCTGGTAACGGCCCATATCCTTGCGCAGCGCTAGATCGAGTGCGTTGACCGGGCCATGGCCCTCGGCGACGGACATACGGGTCTCGCCGTCGATGTCGACCTTCACCACCGCTTCCGAGACCGTCTTTATGTTGCCGTTGGCATCGAAGCGGCGTTCGACCATGCATCGAAACGAGTCGACCTTGAAGAATTCCGGGACCGTGCCAAGCGTGCGCCGGGCCAAGAGTTCGAAGCTCGCATCGGCGCCCTCATAGGCATAGCCTTCCGCCTCATGTTCCTTGACGAGGGCAATGAGCGTGTCGAGCCGAGGATCGGACTTTGCCACGCTGATGCCGCGGCGCTCCAACTCATTGATGAAGTTGGACTTGCCGCCCTGGTCGGAGACCATCACCTTGCGGCGATTGCCGACGGTCTCCGGCGGGACATGTTCGTAAGTCGCCGGCTCCTTGATCAGGGCCGAAGCGTGGATGCCGGCCTTGGTCGCGAAAGCCGACGTCCCGACGAATGCGCCCTGCGGGTTGGGCGCACGGTTGAGCAATTCGTCGAAGCTGCGCGAGAGTCGCGACAGCCCCTGCAGTTTCTCCATACTGATGCCGGTCTCGAAGCGGTCCGCCCAGGCAGGCTTCAGCATCAGCGTCGGAATGATCGTGACGAGATTGGCATTGCCGCAACGCTCGCCGATACCGTTGAGCGTGCCTTGCACGTGGCGCACGCCGGCATCGATCGCAGCCAGCGAGTTGGCGACCGCCTGCTCGGTGTCATTATGGGCATGAATGCCGAGATGATCGCCGGGGATCGACTTCGTCACCTCGCGTACGATCGTCGCCACTTCCGCCGGCTGCGTACCGCCATTGGTATCGCACAGAACGACCCAGCGCGCGCCGGCGTCATAGGCGGTTTGCGCGCAAGCGAGCGCATAGGACGGGTTGGCCTTGTAGCCGTCAAAGAAGTGCTCGCAATCGACGATGGCTTCCTTGCCGGCCTCTACAGCGGCCGTGACCGAGGCGGCGATGCTTTCAAGGTTTTCCTCGTTAGTGCAGCCGAGCGCAACGCGCACGTGATAGTCCCAGCTCTTGCCGACGAAGCAGACCGTGTCGGCGGCGGAACGGATCAGCGCCGTGACGCCGGGATCGTTGGAGGTGGAGACCCCTGCCCGCTTGGTCATGCCGAAAGCCGCGAACTTGGCACGCTTCGTTCGCTTCTCGCTGAAGAACGCCGTGTCGGTGGGATTGGCGCCGGGATAACCGCCTTCGACATAATCGAAGCCGAAATCATCGAGCAAGGCGGCGATGACCTTCTTGTCCTCGACCGAAAAATCGATGCCTGGCGTCTGCTGGCCGTCGCGCAAAGTGGTGTCGAAGAGGTAGATGCGTTCCTTGGTCACTTGCTCGTTTCCCCGTCCCCGGCCTGCGGCCATTGATCCGTGTCATGGTCGGGATGCTGATAGGATATCATTGTTTTGAGAAATTCAGCCGATTCAGGATCGCCTTCCGACGTATGGCCCGGCAGCGCGCCGAGATCGTCGACATAGGGCAACTTGCCTTCAAGACCCCATTGCAGGACAGGGGCAAGTTCCTCCGGATGATCGAAAGCACCAATCGCCAGCGCGAGGCCGTCGGGCGCCTCATAGGTCAGCGGCGTGCCGCATTCGGCACAAAAACCGCGCTTGACGTGATTGGACGACTGGTAGCGCTTGGGTCCGCCGCGCGTCCACTGGAAGTGGGCGCCGCGCACCGATGCGAGCGGCGCATAGAAATTGCCGAACGCCTTCTGGCACATGCGACAATGGCAGATCGAGGTGTCGTCCACGCGGCCCTCGACGCGAAACCGAACCGCTCCGCACTGACACCCGCCGGTGTATATGGGTTTGTTGTCAAGGCTCATGGGCGGGGCTCCCTGCGGAAACTGTGCTGACGATATGCTGACAGACGCCATCGATATCTTGAAGCACATCGTCATTCCAAAACCGCAAAACCGTCCACCCGTCGCGGTTCAGGCGTTCGGTTCTTGCGCCGTCATACTGTTGACTATGATCTTCACCGTGTTGAGAACCGTCGAGTTCCACAACGATGCGAGCCGCAGCACAGGCGAAATCAACGATGTAACCGCCGATTGGAACCTGCCGCTTGAACGACAAGCCCATCAGTCGGTGAGCACGGAGGCAATTCCAAAGTTTCAATTCCGGCTCGGTTTGCGCCCGCCGCATGGACTTCGCATATTGGCGGATCTTCACCGGAATTGGCGTGTGGGATGGCATGGTCAGTCACCCCCCTCTGTCCTGCCGGACATCTCCCCCACAAGGGGGGAGACTGAATTGTCATCGAGCGTGTCGCTCAAATGTAAACCCTGGAGATTGGCCTCAACCTCTTTAAAGGCTGGTCTCCCCCCTTGTGGGGGAGATGTCCGGCAGGACAGAGGGGGGTGCGATCCACGCCCGTCCATCACCGCCTCACCTCCCAGGTCGTAACCCGCTCGCCCGTTTCAGGATCCTTGCTGTCCTTGAGCTGTATACCCTGATCCAGCAATTCGGCGCGGATGCGATCGGCCTCGGCGAAGCTCTTTGCAGCAAGCAGAGCGAGCCGGTCGGCGATCTTCGCCTCGATTTCGTCCGCAAGCTCTGACGACACTGTATCAGCCTGCAAGTCGAAGCCGAGAAGTGCGAAGGCGGCCCGGTAATCGCCAGGCTCGACCGCGCGCAAGCGCCGCGCCGAAGACAGCCAGTTGATCACGCTCGGCGTGGCGAGATCATCCGCAAGCAGGGCAATCACCTCATTCGGGATCGCACCGGGTTCGGCATTGCCCACATATTCGCGCGCCTTGGCAAGAATGTTCTCCGCCTCCTCGAGCCGGCTGACGCTGAAATCGATCGGCTCGCGGTAGTTGGTCATCAGCATGGCGAGGCGCAGCACGTCGCCCGGCCACTTGCGCCCGCCGAACGTTTCGGTCGCGAGAAGCTCGTTGATCGTCACGAAGTTGCCGAGGCTCTTTGCCATCTTCTGGCCCTCGACCTGCAGGAAGCCGTTATGCATCCACACATTGGCCATGCGGTCGATGCCGAGCGCGCAGCACGACTGTGCGATCTCGTTCTCGTGGTGCGGGAAAACGAGGTCGATGCCGCCGGCATGGATGTCGAAGATGTTCTTCTGCGGATCGTCGCACTGCAGTCCGCCGCCAAACGGCTCGAGCAGTTTCGCCATGGACATGGCCGAGCATTCGATATGCCAGCCGGGACGGCCAAGACCTTCGATCCCCGCCGGTGAGGCCCAGCCTGGCTCACCCTCCCTTGACGGTTTCCACAGGACGAAATCCATCTCGTCGCGCTTGTAGGAGGCGACATCGACGCGGGCACCGGCGAGCATATCGTCGGCGGAGCGGCGCGCAAGCATGCCGTAGCGCGGCCCCCTGGCGGCGTTCATCGCCGCCGGTGAGAACAGGACATGGCCATCGGCGACATAGGCGATGCAGCGATCGACGAGACGGTCGATCATCGCCACCATTTCGGCGATATATTCCGTTGCCCGTGGCTGGGCCGTTGGTTGCAGGTTGCCAAGCGCCGCCACATCAGCCTGGAACTGGCGGTTCGTCGTTTCCGTCACCTTGCGGATCGCCTCATTGAGCGGAAGCTCCGGAAAGTCACGGGTGGCACGCGCATTTATCTTGTCGTCGACGTCGGTGATGTTGCGCACATAGGTAACGTGGTTTTCGCCGTAGACGTGGCGCAGCAGCCGAAACAAAACGTCAAAGACGATCACCGGTCGGGCGTTGCCGATGTGGGCATAGTCATAGACAGTGGGTCCGCAAACATACATGCGCACATTGTTCGGATCGATCGGCACGAACACTTCCTTCGTGCGGGTGAGCGTGTTGTAGAGGCTCAGTTGCTGCGGCATGGCGGTTTGCTCAAAATCTCGGGTTTCAACATCAAACGCATATCATTCCACTGGTCTGGCGACCGGTGCGTTTCACATCTTTTGCTGAATTTTGAGACGAAAACGGCCGGGCCAGCGCAGTGCTAGCTGATAATGATCCGACAGGTAATAATGATGGTTACGGGCAACGTTTTCATGGCCGCATTTATGATCGACTGCGGGTCGATCGTCAAGCGTGTCGCCGCGAAACGCGGGTGTTGCATTTTTGCCTGCTTCCTCGTGGTTAATCCATCTTAACCGAATAGCCCAAAATCCTCCCGGAAAGTGCCTTTTTTCCGGCTCATTTGACCGGGAATCCTGACTTATCCGAAAAAGGGGATAGGACCAGACCCATGAACACCATCCAGCAGACGGCAAAGCCGCGCGAAAGCGTCCGCGCCGAGAATCTCGTTGCCAAATATAATGCCATCGGCCCCGCCGCGATCCTTGCCGCGGTGCTGAGCACCGTGCGCAAGCGTCCGCAGCTGAAGCTTGCTTCAATTGTGCAGGAAACGGACTAACAGGCTCGTTGCAATGCCGGCCATGACAAGGCCGATCAGGATGTCGAGGACACGCCAGGCCGCAGGCTTGGCGAACACCGGTTGCAGCAGCCTCGCCCCATAGCCGAGGCTGAAGAACCAGATGAACGAAGCGAGCGCCGCGCCGACGCCATAGGCCGCGCGGTTGACGCCTTCGAAGCGGGCCGAGAGCCCGCCCAATAGAACGACTGTATCGAGATAGACGTGCGGATTGAGGAATGTCAGCGCGAGCACTGTGCCGACGGCTGCCTTGAGTGAGCTTCCGCCAGAACCCGCCGCCCGCAAGCCTTCCGGATGAAACGCACGCCGAAAGGCGACCGATGCGTACCAGAAGAGAAACACCGCTCCGCCCAGCGTCACGAAGGAAATCAGTTTCGGAGACTGTGCGATCAGCGTGCCGAGGCCGGCAACGCCAGCCGCGATCAGCAAGGCGTCCGACAGCGCGCAAATGAAGCTCAGGATGAAGACATGTTCGCGCAGCAGGCCCTGCCGCAGGATATAGGCGTTTTGCGCGCCGATCGCGATTATGAGCGACGCGCCAAGGAGAAAACCGGAAAGAGCGGCTGAAAGCATATCGTCTGTGTCCTGAAGTTGGCGCGTAAAGGCCTAGAAAAGTTTCATCTGTGCGTCGGATTGCGGCGGCTTTGAACGCTGCGGTCTCTTGCGTTCCTCGGGCGGTGTATCTTCGACCCGCTCCTGGATTTCCGGCCCGGTGTTTTCGAACTTGTTGACCTTGTCGGAGACAGGTATCGCCTCGAACAGGTCCTCGCGTGCCGGTTTCAGGAGGTCGGCGACATGGCGTGGCTCCTGCGACTTGCAATCGAGCCAGCGCGAGAAATCCTTGTGCTCGATCACGACGGGCATGCGGTCGTGGATGAAACACAGATTCTCGCTCGCCTCCGTGGTGAGCACCGCGCCGGTATCCATCTCCGACCCCTCGGCATTCGCCCAGGGCTCGTAAAGTCCGGCAAAGGCGACAACGCCGCCATCGCGCGGGCGCACCCAATAGGCCTGCGCCTTCCGGTCGCCGTTGCGGCGCCACTCATAGAAGCCCGAGGCCGGGATCAGCGCGCGGCGATGGCGCATCGCCGCCTTGAACGATGCCTTTTCGATCGCGGTCTCGGCGCGGGCGTTGATCATAAGCGGATAATTTGCCGTATCCTTGACCCATCCCGGAATGAACCCCCATCGTACCAGAAGCGCACGCCGGTTCGACCGGTTGCTGCCGGGCGGCGGCGTTTCCCCGCTGACGACCATGAGGATCGGTTGGGTCGGCGCGATATTGTAGCGGGGCGGGAAATCCTCAAGCTCCATAAGATCGAACCAGGCTTCGATCTCTTCCGGTGTTCCGAGGAGGGAAAAACGTCCGCACATTTATAACGAGCCCTTAGTGACCGCGGCGATCTTCCCGATTTGCGGTCGCCCGTCAAGGCGACCTTGTCAAATGCGTTGATGCCGCTTACCCCTGAGATATGGATCAAATTCCCCTCTCCGCAACTGTCGATGGCGTTTCCGCGGTCTGTATCCGCGACCACGCATTCCTGCTCGTCGAGCGCGGCCGCGAGCCCTCGAAAGGCTGGCTCGCCTTTCCGGGTGGACGGCGTGAGGACGGCGAGACGCCGCAGGAAGCTGCAATGCGCGAGCTCTTCGAAGAGACCGGCATCATCGCGCACGAGGTCACTTATCTGACCACCTATACCTTCGATTACTCGACACCCGAGTTTCCGTCGCCCAAGGCGTTCCGCCTCGCTGTGTTCCTCGCGCATGACGCAACGGGAGACGCCGTCGCCGCCGACGATGCTGCGGCCGTGCATTGGCTGCGCGCCGACGAAATGGCCGCATTTGACGTGACCGAAAGCGTGCTCGAGGTCGTGCACTTCCTGGCGCGTTCCTTCGAAAGTTGAGGGTATCGCCGATCGACGCCTTGAAGGCGCCTTGCTTTCGGGCAACATGTCGCGAAAGGCGAACAGGCTTGGGGAATTTCGTGCGGCGAGCAGCATTGATCACAGCGTTTCTTGCGACACTCGCCAGCGCTGTCCCGGCATATGCTGTCGATCCGCTCTACGAGGCCAAGCTCCTGCGCCTCGCCGAGGTAATGGGATCGATCCATTCGCTGCGCAATCTGTGTGGCGAGAAGAGCAGCCAGTGGCGCGATCGCATGGATACGCTGCTTCTGGCGGAAAACCCCGACCCGGCACGGCGGGCGCGTCTCATCGCCAGCTTCAACCGCGGCTACCGCACTTTCAACGAGACTTACTCCACCTGCACCAGCCAGGCGATTGCGGCGATTGACCGCTACCAGGCCGAAGGAATGAGGCTTTCATCCGAGATCGTATCGGGCTATGGAAATTAACTGTGCTTTAACTGTTGAAGCCAATGGGCCGCATTTTAAACAAAACATATGATAGAGTTTAGCGGTAGTTTAAGAATTGGCTTCGGCCAAGGACGGTATGACATGAACATGACATCGACGGACCTCGATAGGTTGGTTGCAGAAGAAAAAAAACTGGTTGCGATCGAATATCAGAATGAAGTCTGGGCAGATGGCACGCTCGAGGGTATCGAACCTGAAATTATGGCCGAGGCAGCATTCGCAACCGCGCTGATCGAACTGATCCGCGACAATGGCGAAGCCTCCGCTCTTGCGTTGCTTGAAGTGTTGCGTGAACGTATTTCCGCAGGTGAATTTTCAACGAATCGCGTTCTCCAGTAACGCCCGGGTGATCCAGCATGCTTGAGAAGCACTTTTCCGCGCCCGCGATTGCCCGCGCAATTGTCATCGTGGCCGCGTCCTGTGCGTTCAGCCTTCCTGCTGCCGCCGCCAGCGGCAAACCCGTCCAGCTTGCCTTGAGCGAACTGAAGAAGGAAGAGCTTCCCAAGCCTGCAGAGCCTGCCAAGCCCGACGCAACGCAGAAGCCGGCAGGCGAGACGCCGCCAGCTGTGACCGACCAACCGGCGGCTCCGAGCGACGGCGATGCGGATACGCCCGCCGCCAATGACGGCGCCGTCGTCCCCGACAGCAGCATCGCCATGCCGAATGCCAAGGAAGGCGCCGCGGCCGCGCAGGTCGAATACGACCTCAGCAAGCTGCCGTTCCCCGTGCGCAAGATGCACGAACTGATCCTGACGGCGGCCAAGTCCGGCAATATCGAGGCGCTGCGTCCTCTGATCGGCTCCGGCGACGATGTCACCATGCTCTCGCTCACCGAGATCGAGGGCGATCCCCTCGCCTATCTGAAGTCGTTGGCGGGCGATCCAGACGGCATGGAAATTCTTGCAATCCTCGTAGACGTGCTTGAATCCGGCTATGTCCACCTCGATGCCGGCACGCCGGACGAGCTCTATGTGTGGCCCTACTTTTTCGCCTATCCGCTCGACAAGCTCGACGCCAAGCAGAAGGTCGAACTCTTTCAGATCGTCACCGCGGGCGATTATGACGAGATGAAGCAATTCGGCACTTATGTCTTCTACCGCCTTGGCATCACGCCGAAGGGACGCTGGCGCTTCTTCGTCACTGGTGACTGAGCCGGCGCGCCAAGCGCTCCACTTGAATCCCCATCGCCGATCTTTCGTGAGAACTCCACCATGTCCAGAACGCGCGTCGCAATTCTCTTTGGTGGCAGATCTTCCGAACACGATGTCTCCGTCATGTCCGCGAGAAATGTCTTCGAGGCGATTGACCCGGAGGTTTACGAAACAGTTCTCGTTGCGGTGACCCGGCAGGGCGAGTGGCTGCTCGTCGACGGCGGCTTTCCGCAATCCGTACCGGGCGATGGTACGAAAATTACCTTGCTTCCGGGTGGCCGGGGCCGCGCGCTTGCTCTTCCCATATCCGGCCCGGCCTATGAGATCACGCCTATAGACGTGCTGCTGCCGATTCTTCACGGACCCTTTGGCGAAGACGGCTCCGTGCAGGGCCTGGCGGAAGTCGCCAACATTCCCTATGTCGGAAGCGGGATTTTCGGATCCGCCGCCGCCATGGACAAGTATCAGGCGAAGTGCCTGCTGGCCCATGACGGCCTGCCCGTTGCATCTGGCATCATGGTAAAGCGCTCCTCGGACATTGATCTCGACGCCTTTTCCCAAACGCTTTCGTGGCCCGTCTTCGTCAAGCCGGCCCGGCAGGGTTCATCGGTCGGCGTCAGCAAGGCGAGGACAGCCGAGGAACTGCATCTGGCGGTTGAATCGGCATTGCAGTTCGACGACCATGTCCTCATCGAAGAGTTCATTGAAGGCCGAGAGATCGAACTCGGCGTGCTCGAAGCGGCAGATGGCACCTTGATTGTTTCGGTGCCCGGTGAAATCGCTCCGTCCAACACGCACGACTTCTATACCTACGAAGCAAAATACCTCGATGCGGATGGAGCGGACCTTACCGTGCCTGCCCGCATCAGCCCCGACGAGACCCAGTCTCTACAGGATATGGCAGAACAAGCTTTTCGTGCGCTTGGATGCGAGGGCATGGCGCGCGTTGATTTCTTCCTTCGCGCCGATGGCAGCGCCGTGATCAACGAAGTCAATACGATACCGGGATTCACCAATATCAGCATGTATCCCAAGGTACTTGGCGGGACCGGAATACCCTATCCGGAACTGATCCACCGGTTGATCCAGCACGGATTGAAGCGCGCGTAAGCCGATTCTCGGGCGCTTGAGAATGATCCCACCGGTCCTCCACCTATACATCTCACCGGTTGCAACAATGACAATGACCTGATCGCCAGCGTCGGCGCGCTACGTTGACGTTATCGTAGGCGGGCGATGCCCCTCCGACCCTTGAGCCGACGCGCCCTACAGCAACAGATTGAGGTTAGTCCGACCCAATGCGGGGCGTCAAAAATGGATCTCCGCTCAACAAACGCAGCCTGTCCCAAAAATAATCTTTGAGCGATGTCACATTAGAAAATGCTGTCTCGTCTTGTTTTCAGGCAACGCAATGCCGCACAAGGAGATCAATGATGAAACCGAGACTGAACCCCTACAACCACGACGCAATAAAGCCCATGATCGAGATGGAGAAGAGCGCCGTTTCCAGCGGGCTCGAGATGAGCCTTATCGAACTCGTCAAGATGCGCGCCTCGCAGATCAATGGCTGCGCCTTCTGCCTCGACATGCATTCGAAGGATGCGCGCAAGCGCGGCGAGACCGAACAGCGCCTCTATCTGCTCGACGCCTGGCGCGAGTCGCCGCTTTATAGCGAGCGCGAACGCGCTGCCCTCGCCTGGACCGAGGCATTGACGCTGATTGCCAAGACGCACGCACCGGATAATGTCTATGAGGAATTGAAGACGCAGTTCAGCGAAGAGGAGATCGTCAAACTGAGCATGCTCATTGTTACCATCAACGGTTGGAACCGGCTCGCCATCGGATTCCGGTCAGTGCATCCGGTGTCGAAAGATAGTGCCGCAGCAGCCTGAAGCCACGTCGAGTATATTCAATCGCCTCAGACCGCGACTGATCCGCATCGCCTATCGCATGCTCGGATCGGTCGCGGAGGCGGAGGATATTGTCCAGGAAGGTTTTATTCGCTGGCATCAGGCCGATCGTTCGGAGGTACGCAGCGAGGAAGCCTTCCTGGTTCGCATCGTCACGAGGCTCTGCCTCGACCACCTCAAATCCGCACGTGTTCGACGGGAGACCTATGTGGGAAGCTGGCTGCCTGAACCGATATTTGATCCGAGCGAAGACGAGACGGATGCCGATATCACGCTGACGCTGATGATGGCGCTGGAGCGGCTGTCGCCGCTGGAACGGGCGGCGTTCCTGCTGCACGATGTTTTCGGCCAGGATTTCAATGAGGTGGCGCATGCGATAGGTCGCGATCCGGCAAGCTGCCGCCAGCTGGCGAGCCGGGCCCGCACCCATGTTCAGCAAGCAAAGCCGCGCTTTCCCGTTTCCGACGAACAGGGCAAGAATATCGCCCAAGCCTTCTACAATGCATCGCGCAGCGGCGACATCCAGGCACTGCAGGCGCTTCTCGCCGATGACGTCGTCATGTATGCCGATGGCGGCGGCAACCGCACATCCACGATCAATCCAATCTATTCGCGGGCAAAGGTCGGACGCTTCTTCGACGGCATCGGGCGGACCGCCGGCTATCGGTTCTCGCCGCTATTGTATGAGGGCCTGATCGACGGCCTTCCCGGCTTTGTGACCACCGAGTTCGACGGACTGCCGCAAACCACGGCGCTCGAGATCGAGGACGGCAAGATCAAGGCGATCTATATTGTCCGCAATCCGGAGAAACTGCGCCACCTGCAGTTTGCGCAGGCAATTCCAGGCGGGAGTGCTTGAAGGCTGGAGGTTGGTGCGTTTTGCGCCAACCCTTACCGCCGTCGTCCGCGGGGCACTTGTTCCGGGGATCCACGAGGACCCACCTGCGCAGTGGTACAGAATGGATCCTCGGGTTGGGCCCGAGGATGACGGAGAAGAATGGATCCTTAGCACAATGCAGCGGCAGCGGGCGTTACCCAGGCAGCGCCTCACCGAAAAGCACAGGTTCGCCTGTGGATGGCGTGACGATCTCGCCCTCCCACATCACCCTTTGGCCGCGAACGATTGTTCCGACCGGCCAGCCGGTTACGATCTTGCCATCATAGGGCGTCCAGCCCGCCTTGGAGCCGACGTTCGCATTGGTGATCGTCTCGCGCCGCTTCATGTCGACGATCGTCAGATCCGCGTCATATCCGACGGCGATGCGGCCTTTGCGCGCCATGCCGAACAGCCGGTTCGGACCGTGCGAGGTCAAGTCAACGAAGCGCTCGATCGACATGCGCCCCTCGTTCACATGGTCGAGCATGATAGGTACGAGTGTCTGAACGCCCGTCATGCCCGACGGGGACGCCGGATAGGGTTTCGACTTTTCCTCAAGCGTATGCGGCGCATGGTCGGAGCCGAGAACGTCGACGATACCCTGCGTGATGCCTGACCAAACGCCATCGCGGTGCCGTGCATCGCGGACCGGCGGATTCATCTGCAGCAGCGTGCCGAGCGTCGCATACTGGCTTGCCTCGAGCGTCAGATGGTGCGGCGTCGCCTCGCAGCTTGCCACATCCTTGTGATCCTTGAGGAATTCGATTTCCTCGGCCGTCGATATATGCAGGACATGGATGCGCGCCCGGGTTTCCCTGGCGATGCGCACCAGCCGTTCGGTGCATTTGAGCGCTGCGATTTCGTCACGCCAAACGGGATGGGACGCGGGATCGCCGGCAATGCGCAGGCCCTCGCGTTCCCGCAGCCGAAACTCGTCCTCCGAATGGAAGGCGGCGCGGCGGCGCGTGTTCCTGAGGATCGACCGGACGCCTTCGTCATCCTCGACCAGAAGGTCGCCGGTGGACGAGCCCATGAAAACCTTGATGCCCGCAGCGCCGGGGAGACGCTCCAGTTCGGCCACCTGATCGGCATTGTCGCGCGTGCCCCCCACCCAGAAGGCGAAGTCGCAATGCATGCGATGGCGGCCGCGCCTGATCTTGTCCTCAAGCGTTTCGGCCGACGTCGTCAGGGGCTTGGTGTTCGGCATTTCGAAGACGGCGGTGACGCCGCCAAGGACAGCGGAGCGCGAACCGCTTTCCAGATCCTCCTTGTGCTCAAGGCCTGGTTCGCGGAAGTGCACCTGGCTGTCGACGACGCCGGGCAGGATGTGCAGCCCGGCCGCATCGACGAGCTCGCCTGCCGAGGCGTGGCCGAGATTACCGATCGCGGCGATACGGCCATTGCTGACGCCGATATCCCGCAGGCCGACCCCATCCTGACTGACGACAAAACCGCTGCGGTAAATCGTGTCGAACGTCTGCACCATTTGCTTTCCCATCCAGCCTTGCGAACCTGCCTAGAGCGAATTAGGTAACAGGGACGATAAAGGCAAGGACAATGCTATGCCATCGGCAAGTTTAAGTGGACGCGCGCTCCTCGACGTCAAGGGCGACGACGCCGAAGATTTTCTCCAGAACATTATCACGACCGATCTCGATACGCTCGGCAAAGGTGAATTGAAGCCGGGCGCCCTGCTGACGCCGCAGGGAAAAATCCTGTTTGAATTCCTTGTTTCGCGCAACGGGGCCGGGCTGCGCCTTGATCTCAATGCTTCATCTATAGACGATCTCGTGAAGCGCCTCACGCTCTACCGGCTTCGCGCCAAGGTTCAATTTGCCGTGGATAAAGAGTTGCTTGTCACGGTTTCCTGGAATGACGATTCAAGTGCCTCTGAAACTGATTCAATCCTAACCGACCGCCGGTTTCCCGAAAGCTTCAGCGTCAGGCGCCGGTACGGCGAACCTGCCGAGGCTGGCTCGGACGTTGACGCCTGGAATGCGCTTCGCATCGCATACGGCGTCGCCGAAGCACCGGACGACTATGCACTCGGCGAAGCATTTCCCCACGACGTCAACTTCGACCAGACTGGAGGCGTTTCGTTCAAGAAGGGCTGTTTCGTCGGCCAGGAGGTCGTATCAAGGATGCAGCATCGCGGCACCGCGCGGCGGCGAATATTGGTCGCAGCGGCCGCCGTTGACCTGCCGGCGCAGGGAACGCCCCTAACTGCGGGCGGCCGCGAGATTGGTACACTCGGCACAGTCGTAGCGAAAGACGGTCTCGCCCTTGTCCGCATCGACCGGGTCAAGGATGCTGTAGATAGCGGCGTGCCCATTATGGCAGGAGATGTTGCGGTTCACCTTGCCATTCCCCCCGAACACCGCTTTACATTTCCGGTGACGACGCAGGAAGCGTGATCGGGAATTGTTGATGCCGGCGAAGCCGCAGACGGACAAGCGAACGGAACTCAGGGCCTGGCAGCGCATGCTGTCCGGCCGCAGGCTCGACCTGCTCGATCCATCGCCGCTCGACATCGAGATCGTCGACATCGCCCAAGGGCTCGCCCGTGTTGCACGCTGGAACGGGCAGACCGTCGGCGATCACGCCTTTTCCGTTGCGCAACATTCGCTGCTCGTCGAAGAGATATTTGGCAGGATCGTGCCGGAGGCGACAACCGATCAGCGGCTGATCGCGCTGCTGCACGATGCGCCTGAATATGTGATCGGCGACATGATTTCGCCGTTCAAGGCGGTGGTCGGCGGCGATTACAAGAGCGTGGAATTGCGGCTGCAGCATGCCATTCATGTCCGCTTCGCGCTTGCTCCGGTCATCCATCAGAACCTGCGCCTGTTGATCAAACGCGCCGATGCGGTGGCCGCCTATTTCGAAGCGACCCGACTTGCCGGATTCGCCGAAAAGGAAGCCGTGCAATTCTTCGGCCGCCCGCGCGGTATCAGCCCGCATGGCATCGACGTGACCGCGCTGCCGACACAGGATGTTCAAGACGCTTTTTTACAACGTTTTGCCGAACTTGACGGGCGACGTTCACAAGACCAAGGTTAGATCCATGCCGCACATCGTCGTTTCTCCCCTATCCCGCATCGCCGAATCCGCAATCCGCTTCGGCGCTCGCGACATGATCACGCTCATCAACACCGGCACGCCGGTAATGCGGCCTGCCGAAATCGCCGAGGCACGGCACCTTTTCCTGGGGTTCAACGACATCATCGAGCCCGCCGAAGGCATGACCTTGCCGGCGGTAGACCATATCCACCAGCTTCTGATCTTCGGCCGGCGCTGGGACCGGCAGGCGCCGCTGCTCATCCATTGCTATGCCGGCATATCGCGCTCGACCGCGGCCGCCTATATCACGGCGCTCGCCCTCAATCCGGAGCTTGACGAAGCGGACCTGGCGCAGGCACTGCGCCGCAACGCGCCATCGGCCACGCCCAACAGCCGCCTCATAGCCCTTGCCGACGACATGCTCGGGCGAAGAGGCCGCATGGTCGATGCGGTCAAGGCGATCGGGCGAGGCGAAGAGGCCTTCGAGGGTACGCCGTTCATCCTGCCCCTGAGCATTTCCGTATGACGGGTACACCCAACGCGGTCGAGATCAATTTGAGCGCAGCCATTGCGGCTGTGGCCAACAACGACCCGTTGATCCTAACCACAGCTTCCAGTGACGACATCGAACGCGACGAGCTACCATTCGGTCCGTTCAATCCGCTGGAGCACCGCACCTTTGAGGCGGGCCTGCGCGAATGGGTCGCCGAGCAGACCCCCTTGCGGCTTGGTTATGTCGAACAACTCTATACGTTCGGTGATCGTGGGCGGCACAAGACTGCGGAAGATCGCGATCTTCACATCGTTTCGGTAGGTTATCTCGCCCTCACCCGAATTACCGACGACAACAAGGAGTCCCTGCGCAAATCAGGCGCGCGCTGGCGCAGCTGGTATTCGTTTCTTCCCTGGGAGGATTGGCGCGGCGGCAAGCCCGCATTGATCGACGAGACGGTTCGTCCTGCCCTGCGCAGCTGGGCGGAAAGTGGCGGTGTTCCTGCGCGTCTCAGCCGCTTGCGGCTCGCATTCGGGGAGGATGGCATCGCTTGGGACGAAGAGCGCGTGCTTGAGCGGTACGAATTGCTGTATGAGGCTGGCCTTATCGAGGAAGCCGTGCGCGACGGGCGGACCAACGATACGGCTCTGTCGCGCCAGCTCGGCGTTTCGATGAGCTTCGATCACCGGCGCATCCTTGCTACCGCGATTGCCCGGCTGCGCGCCAAGCTGAAGTACCGGCCCGTCGTCTTTGAGCTCATGCCGTCCACCTTCACATTGACCGCCCTGCAGGAGACGGTGGAGGCGATTTCCGGCCGCCACCTGCACAAGCAGAACTTTCGTCGCCTGGTTGAGACCACGGAACTGGTGGAGCCCACTGGCGCCGAGCAATCGCAACCGCGCGGGCGGCCCGCAGCTCTCTATCGCTTCCGGCATAATGTGCTCGAAGAGCGCAGCGTCGCGGGCCTCAGGGTTGGCGGGCGGACCTAGGGAGGAACCCATGAGCACGAAACCTGTATCGATCAATGCCGACGGCATTTCCGAGCCCTTTGCGGCAGAAAACGTTCCGTGGGAGGAATGGTCGGAAGGCAGCCGCTATGGAACGCGCTTCCGCTACCTTTCCGGTCACGGCGGCGCAACCCATGTGGGCGTGGCGCTCGAAGAGCTGGCGCCCGGAATGGAGTCGAGCCTCAACCACTATCATATGCTCGAAGAAGAGCAGGCGTTCGTGCTTGCGGGCGAGATGACACTGCGGCTTGGCGATAAGACCTATCGCATGAAAACCGGCGACCACGTGTGCTTTCCGGCCGGCCAGAAGGCAGGACATTCCTTCTTCAACCACAGCGATGCGCCCTGCCGCTTCATCATCATCGGCGAGAAGAACCCGAACGACGTGATCTTTTACCCCGAGACGGGACGCGTCGGCGTGCGCCTCATGGGTGAAGGCTATGACCGCGCGGCCAAAATGGACTATTGGCAAAACGCCGATACGCAGGGAAAGCCGTTGAAGTAGTTCTACTTCAACGGGTACACGTTCTCGTCGCCGGGGAATGTCCGCGAGCGGACATCGTCCGCATAGGATTTGACTGCCACGTCGATGGCACTTCCGACCGCGCCATAGACCTTCACGAAACGTGGCGGCTTCAGATTATATCCGAGCATGTCCTCAAGGACGAGGATCTGGCCGTCGCACTCCCGTGACCCGCCGATGCCGATGGTGGGAATGCTGCTTTCGCGCGAAATTTCCGCCGCAAGCGGTTCAACGATCCCTTCGAGCACAACCGCGAATGCTCCCGCCGAGGCGACGGCTTGTGCATCCGCCTTGATGAGGGGCCATAGCGCCGTGTCCCGGCCTTGCGTCTTGAAACCGCCAAGCGTGTTGATCGATTGCGGGGTCAGGCCGACATGCGCCATGACCGGGATGCCGCGCTCGGTGAGAAAACGGATCGTATCGGCCATGCGCACGCCGCCCTCGAGCTTGACCGCGCCACAGCCGGTCTCCGCCATGATCCGCGCGGCATTGCGAAATGCGACCGCCGGACTTTCCTCGTAGGAGCCGAAGGGCATATCGACAACGACGAGCCCGCGCTTCGACCCGCGGACCACTGCGCGGCCATGGGCAATCATCAGATCGAGCGGAACGCCAAGCGTCGAATCCATGGCGTAGAGCACCATGCCGAGACTATCGCCGACGAGGAGAATGTCGGCATGATTGTCGACGATCAGCGCGGTGTTGGCGTGATAGGCCGTCAGTGCGACAATGGGCTCGCCGCCCTTGCGGCCGAGGATCTCCGGTGCAGTGATCCGGCGCGTTACGATTTCCTGGCTCATAGGGTCTCCTCCCCTGCTACGTCAGCCGATGACACGCTGGTCGATCAGGCGGACCTTGCCGAAGCGCACGATGAGCAGAATGACCACGGGCTGCCGGAACTTGCCTGAAACGGGATCGAGCGTCTTGGCGTCGCGGATATCGACGGACTCGATGGTACCGCGTTTTTCCGCTTCAAGTATGCCGCGCACCGCATTGCGGATAGCGGGAACCGAGCGCTGGCCCTGCGCAACCATTTCCTCCGCCTTGGCCAGCGACCTTGACAGAATGACCGCGGCCTTGCGATCCGTTGCCGTAAGCATGGCATTGCGCGACGAGCAAGCCAATCCATCCGCTTCGCGAACCGTCGGGACACCTATAATATCGATCGGCATGTTCAGATCATCCACCATGCGGCGAATGATCGTCAGCTGCTGGTAGTCCTTCTCGCCGAAGTACGCCTTGTCCGGCTGGACAATATTGAAGAGCTTGGTGACGACGGTAGTCACACCGCGGAAATGGCCGGGGCGAATCTTGCCGATGAGGATGCGCGAAAGCACCAGATTGTCGACGATCGTGTGCGCGCCAGGCCGATAGATTTCCGCGACTTCCGGCGTAAAGACATAATCGACACCTTCGGCCTTCAGCTTGGCAAGGTCGCCGTCCATGTCGCGCGGGTAAGTCGAAAGGTCTTCGTTGGGGCCGAATTGCGTCGGGTTGACGAATATGGAAACGACTGTGACGTCGGTCGCGCTTTTGGACCGGCGGACCAACTCCATATGACCGATATGCAGATAGCCCATGGTCGGGACGAGGCCGATCGCCTTGCCCTTCTGGCGTTCAGCCTTGAGCGTTGCGCGCAGCTCCGCAACCGTAGCGATGACTTTCATGCGATTTCAATGTCCAGTCCGATATCGAGCGTTGGCGCAGCCATAGTGATTTTTGATGTCGAAATATAGTCCACGCCTGTTTGCGCAACAGCTTTAATTGTTTCGAAGCCTATCCCGCCGGACGCTTCGAGGACCGCGCGGCCCGCATTGATTCCAACCGCCTTTTCAAGGAGTTCCGGGCCCATATTATCAAGCAGAATCACATCGGCTCCGGCTGCCAGCGCCTCTTCGAACTGCTCCAGACCATCGACTTCGACCTCGATTTTCACAAGGTGACCGGCATAGGCGCGGGCGGCCTTTATCGCCCTCGTCACCCCGCCGGCAACGGCGACGTGATTGTCCTTGATGAGAATTGCGTCGTCGAGCCCGAACCGGTGATTGGCGCCGCCGCCGCACTTCACGGCGTATTTGGCAAAGGCGCGCATGCCGGGGATGGTCTTGCGGGTATCGCAGACGCGAGCGCCGGTATCCTTGATAAGATCGACGAATTTGGCGGTATAAGTCGCGATTCCGCTGAGGTGCATCAGGTAGTTGAGGGCGACGCGTTCGGACGAAAGAATGGCCCGTGCATTGCCCGAGACCCGCGCGATATCCTGGCCGGGCGAAATGGTCTCGCCATCTTTCGCGAACGCCTCGAATTCGAGCCTCGGATCTATCAGCGCGAACGCTGTCCGTGCAAAGCCCATGCCGCACAGGGTGCCAGCCTCGCGGCTTGAGAGCACGGCGGTCGCAGTGGCTTCCTCGGAAAGTGTGGCGTTCGTCGTTATATCACCGGCACGCCCGAGGTCCTCGCGCAAGGCGCCGCGTACGGCCTCCTCGATCAGGAGCTGCGGGAGCGAAGGCGGAAACGCAGAACCAGGGGGCCGGCGCGCCATCACGCGACCTCACGCATGTCTTCGACTGAGCCGTCGGCATCTGCCAAGGTCAGGAAGGTGCGGTGCTGCCACTCCGGACGCACCTCGGGGAAATCCGTGCGGAAGTGGCCGCCACGGCTCTCCTCGCGGCGCAAGGCGCTCACCGCGACCAGTTTGGCCGTTGCAAGCACATTGCGGAATGCCGTGTCGCGATTGCCGGTCTCAAGTTCGAGGATTGTCTTCAGACCTTCCAGCATGTCCGTCCGGTTGCGAATGACGCCGAAGCTCGCACTCATCGTGTTGCGCAAACGCGTCATTGCCGGCGTATCCGCCTCCGCGGTGAGGTCGTCGCGATCGACCGATCCCTTCGACCAGTCGCTGGCGAAAGCCTCGCCATCATTGCCGATTCTCGCAGCAATTCTTGCTGAAAATACAACAGCTTCGAGCAAGGAGTTGGATGCAAGGCGGTTTGCGCCATGGGCGCCGGTGGACGTGCACTCGCCGCAGGCCCACAGGCCATCGATCGAGGTGCGGCCATCAGCATCAGTAAGGATGCCACCCATGAAATAATGCGCGGCGGGCACAACCGGGATCGGCTGGACGGCCGGGTCGATCCCGGCATCGCGGCAATATTTGTAGACGGTCGGAAACTCTTCGGCGAATGAGGCCCCTACAGCCTCGGTGCAATCGAGCCAGGCACCCCGCCCGCTCTTAACTTCGGCATAGATGCCGCGCGCGACCACGTCGCGCGGCGCAAGCTCGGCATCGGCATCGATCTTCAGCATGAAGCGTTCGCCGGCGTCGTTGATCAATGTCGCACCATGGCCACGTAGGGCCTCCGTCGCGAGCGGCGCCGGGTCCTTGTCGACGTTGATCGCCGTCGGGTGAAACTGGACGAATTCCATGTCCGCCATCATCGCGCCGGCGCGAGCGGCCATGCCTATGCCCTCGCCCCGTGCCTCGGGCGGATTGGTCGTGACCGCATAAAGATGACCGATGCCGCCGGTCGCAATGACCACGTTGGAAGAGGCGAGCTGAACCTGGGGTCCGCGACCAGCCTCGCTGCGGGCGATCACGCCCTTTACCGAACCTTGCGCGGTAACGATGTCCTCGACAACGTAACCTTCCATCACTCGGATCGAAGGCGTCGTTTCGACCGTCTTGACCAGCGCCTGCATGATGGCGCGGCCAGCCATGTCGCCGCGCACGCGGACGATGCGGCTTTCCGAATGGGCCGCCTCACGCGATACCTGGAGCCTGCCTTCGAGGTCGCGGTCGAAAGGTACACCATAGCCAAGAAGATCGTGCACCCGCGCCGCCGCCTCGCTTGCCATCAGCCGGGCGATGGTCTCGTCAACGATGCCATCGCCTGCGGCGACAGTATCGGAAACATGCTTCTCAATGGTGTCACCTTCCGAGACAGCGGCTGCGATACCGGCCTGCGCCCACGCGGACGAGGCTCCGCGCCCGATAGGAGCGGCGGCGAGCACCGTGACAGGCCGTGGAGCAAGTTTCAGGGCGCAGAACAGCCCTGCAAGACCACCACCGATGATAATTACGTGTTCCATTTGATTGGACATCGGGGCCAGCCTCCGATTAGTGCCTGAGGTTCACCATGCGCTCGACCGCAAGCCGCGCGCGCTCGGCGACGAGCGGATCCACGTGAATTTCGTCGCGCATATAGACGAGGCTTTCCAATATCTTGGGCAGCGTGATGCGCTTCATGTGGGGGCAAAGATTGCACGGCTTGATGAATTTCACGCCAGGAACCTCGGACTCGATGTTCGATGCCATCGAGCATTCGGTGACAAGCAGCACCTTGGCGGGGCGATTGTCCTTCACATAACCGATCATTCCGCTGGTCGAACCGGTAAAGTCGGCGACGGCAACGACCTCCGGCGGGCATTCCGGATGGGCGATGATCTGGATGTCCGGATCAGCGGCCTTATAGGCCAGCAATTCCTCGGCCGTGAAACGCTCGTGCACTTCGCAGTGACCTTTCCAGGTCAAGATCTTCACCTTGGTTTGCGCGGCGACGTTCTGGGCGAGAAACTCATCGGGAATGCACAAGACACGGTCGACGCCGAAGCTCTCCACCACCTCAACCGCATTGGCCGAGGTGCAGCAGATATCGCTCTCGGCCTTCACTTCGGCCGAGGTGTTGACGTAGGTGACGATCGGAACGCCAGGATAGGTCTCGCGCAGCAGGCGCACGTCGGCGCCGGTAATCGATTCGGCAAGGGAGCAGCCGGCCTTCATATCCGGGATCAACACAGTCTTTTGCGGATTGAGCAGCTTCGAGGTCTCGGCCATGAAATGCACGCCGCATTGGACGATGATCTCCGCATCGACCTTGGTTGCTTCCTTGGCAAGCTGGAGCGAGTCGCCGACGATATCGGCAACGCAGTGGAATATTTCGGGCGTCTGGTAGTTGTGCGCGAGAATGACGGCATTGCGCTGCTTCTTCAGCCGGTTGATCGCAGCCACATAGGGCGCATAGACCGGCCATTCGAGCCGTGGAATGTGATGCGCGACGCGCTGGTAGAGGTGTTCAGTCTCGGCCGCTACCTTGGGCGTATACGACAGATCGGGCATATCGACGACGCCGAAGCGGTCCGCCGCGGTCCTCACCGTGGAACGCTCTGCCGAAATGCGGGCGGGGTTAGTCATATCCATTTCCTCCTGAACACGCCTCCCATTTATACTCAAATTGAGCATATTTATGGGCAAAAGAAAAACGGCAAGGCCGTGGGCAGTTACATAGGAGATTATTTTGCTGGCTTCAAGCGTTGTTCGAAAGAAAAGGCACTCTCTTTCCGTCGAAGCAATCATCAGCGATGGCGGTAGTTATCGTTGTAGTAGCGATACTGCTGATCGTGTTTGAACGGGCTGTCGCCACCGAGGCGCGGCGTGCAGTCGGTAAAAATCCTCGCGTTGAAATCCGTCGGACGATCGCAGAACACCAGCGGGCTGATATCACCCGAACTTGCGCATCCGGCGAGAAGAAGCAGACTTATCGACAAAAGCGCTAGCGAAGGTTGCATATGCCAAATCTCTCATTTTGCTTGATTTTACCGAGCAAGGACGCCCAACCCATCAAACTCATTTAAGCAACAATCAACTCAATTCAATTGATTGCATGGAAGAAAGCGCTAATGCTCAGCGCTCTCAAAGGAGCGCATACCATGTCCCAAGCCCAAGCATCGACCGCCAAGCAGCCGGGCGTGCCCTGGCTCATCATCATTGCCGGCTGCCTGATCGCCCTCCTTACCTTCGGCCCGCGTTCGGCCATGGGCTTCTTCCAGTTGCCGCTTCTTTCCGAAAAAGGCTGGGACCGCACAACCTTCGGCATGGCGATGGCGTTGCAGAACCTGTTCTGGGGTGCCGGCCAACCGATCTTTGGCGCGATCGCCGACAAATTCGGAACGTGGCGTGTCCTGCTTCTTTCGGCGCTTCTGTATTGCAGCGGTCTTCTCGTCATGGCCTGGGCGACGTCACCCGGCCTCCTTTATCTCGGCGGCGGTGTGCTGGTCGGGCTTGGCGTCGCGGCCGGTTCCTTCGGCATCATCCTTTCGGCCTTTGCCCGCAATGTCACGCCGGCCAACCGTACGCTGGTATTCGGCATCGGGACTGCGGCGGGTTCGGCAGGCATGTTTGTCTTCGCGCCGATCAGCCAGGGGCTGATCGAAAGTTTCGGCTGGTCTGACGCGCTCGTCTATCTCGGCCTTGCCATGCTGATCATCCCGGTCCTTGCCATTCCGCTGCGGGGCAATTCCTCGAGCGGCAGGGTCAGCGAAAGCCATTACAAGCAATCGATCGGCGAAGCGTTGCGCGAGGCATTCGGGCACAAGAGCTATATCCTCCTGACCACTGGCTTCTTTGTCTGCGGATTTCAGGTTGCGTTTATTACCGCGCATTTCCCGGCCTATATCGGCGATATCGGAATCGATGCGAAATACGCCGTCCTTGCCCTCGCCCTGATCGGTTTCTTCAACATCATCGGCTCGCTCGCATCCGGCATCATCAGCCAGCGCTATTCGAAGCCGAAGTTCCTTTCCTTCCTCTACCTCGGTCGTTCGGCGCTCGTCACCGCCTTCTTGCTCCTGCCGCAGACCGGCACCTCAGTGATCATCTTCTCGATCCTGATGGGCCTGATGTGGCTTTCGACCGTGGCCCCGACGAATTCGCTCGTCGCCATCATGTTCGGAACAAAGCACCTTGGAATGCTCGGCGGCATCGTGTTCCTGTCACACCAGATCGGCTCGTTCCTCGGCGTATGGCTCGGCGGCTACCTCTACGATCATTTCGGCAGCTATAATCCCGTCTGGTGGCTCGGCGTGGCGCTCGGCATTTTTGCGGCCATCGTGCACTGGCCGATCGAGGAAACGCCCGCAGTTCGCCCTGCGCTGCAGCCGGCGGAGTAACTGTTCTGGTAGTGCGCATTTCGATGCGCACCAAACTTGACGAACTTGCGCAACAATGCGTATATAGATGCGCATTGTTGGGGTTTGCGTGTGGAACGCGATAGCAAAAAGATCATCAAACGCCTCAAGGACGAAGGGTTTGAACTCGTCTCAGTTCGCGGTTCCCACCACAAATTTCGCAAAGGCGAAATTACCCTCATCATCCCGCATCCCAGAAAGGACCTGCCGCTTGGAACGGCACGTTCCATCGCAAAGGACGCGGGATGGATTTGATGACAAGACAAGGAGCAATATCCATGCGCCACTATTTTGCCCTCGTCCAACACGACGACGATAGTGCATACGGCATCCAGTTTCCGGATATAGCCGGCGTCTACTCGGCCTCTGACGATGTTGACAATATCGTGTCAAACGCAGTCGACGCGCTGCGACTTTACGCGGAAGACATGGAGCTTCCCGCTCCTTCAAGTCACGCCGAAATCATGGCGAGGGAAAGCATTCGCGAGGAACTTGCGAATGGCGCTTTTCTCATCTCTGTGCCGCTCATCGACAACGATACCGGCGTGGTGCGGGCCAATGTCACTTTCGAACGCGGCTTGCTGCGGGCGATCGATGAAACAGCAAGGGCGCGCGGATTGACGCGCGCCGCCTTTTTGGCAAGTGCCGCGCGGCAAGCGATAGAAGCCTGATGCCGCGCTATTTCGCTTGAAAAACCTCTTCCGCTCAGTCGCGCAGAGCGGCTTCGATCTTGTCGAGGGCATCGGCCTTGCCGATCCCGGTCAGGAACGCCAGCGTCGTGATGACCGGCTTGCCGAGGTCCTTCGGCAACTGGGTGGTCGATACGACGAGATCGACATCATCGATCTGTCCGGCCACTTCCGTCGCCTTGCACTGGCGGGTGTTGATGCGGATGCCGCGATCCTTGAGCGCCTCTTCGACCGCGTGTGCGACGACGGTCGAGGTGGCAATGCCGGTTCCGCAGGCAAATAGCACTGTCTTCTGCTTGGCCATCTGTTCTTTTTCCTCCTTGAAATATCCAACCTAGCCGAGAAGTCCCAGCACGTCTTCCGCGGATTTTGCGGCGATGAGCGCAGCGATGATTTCCGGCGACTGGATTGTTCCGGCTATCTCCTGCAGCATTTCGACCTGCTTGTCCTTGTCGTTGAGCGCCATGACGAAAACGACGCTGACCGGAAGCTTCTCGTCGGGGTCCTCCATGTTCGAGAACAGCACCGGCTCGGCAAGCGTTGCAAGCGCAAGGCCGGGCTTGATGACATGGTGCGGATCGGTATGGGGCACCGCAACATTGTTTGCGCCGCCGAGCGGCAGTCCCGTCGGCAGCGCGGCTTCGCGCGCCACGACGGCATCGGCGTAACTCGGCTTCACATATCCGAGCCCTTCGAGGCGCGCCGCGAGAATGCGGATTACCTCTTCGTCGCTCGATGCCTTGACCCCGAGGACGATTGCCCCGGGATCAAGCGTATTCAACAAGGCCTCAGCCATTCATTCACTCCACTTGGTTCAGGCGTTCTGGTCTACAGCGTCGTCGGCACCCGCGGCGCGTTCCCATGCGGCCGTGTTGCGGCGATAGGCCCAGAATGCGGCGGCGATGATGGCCGCAAGCACGACGAGACCAATGACGCCGAGGTTCTGGATCAACGCGATGACGACATAGGGTATCCACAGGAAGCCGTCGACCACGCTGGTAATCTGCACCGCATTGGCAGGCATCTGGAAGCCCGACGATTGGGCAGCGGCCGTGAATAGCGGTGCAAGCGCGTTCGCGACATAGAAGCCAACCGCGAGCGTTATCGTGCCGACGATGACCATGCGGAACACATTGCCCTTGAGGAGCGGCGCCGTCATGGCAACGATGAACGGAATGACCGCAAGGTCGGCGAAGAGAATGACGCGGTTGCCCGGAAGGATTACCGACAGAATGATCGCGATCGGCACCAGGATGAGCGACGACGAGATTGCCGCCGGATGACCGATGAGGATCGCCGAGTCGAGGCCGACGAGAAGTTCGCGGTCGCCGGTGCGCTTGCGCACGAACTCCTGTGCGGCGTCGGAAACCGGCAGCAGACCTTCCATCAGGATCTTGACCATGCGCGGCAAAAGCAGCATCACGGCGGCGAGCGTCATGCCCGTCTGCAGGATCTTCGTCAGCGCCGTACCGAAATCGCCGGCATTGTAATAGGCGATGGCGCCGAGGACGAGACCGATGATGAGGCCGAGGATGACCGGCTCGCCGAACACGCCGAAACGGCGCTCGAAGGTCTCGGTATTGAGTTCGATGCGGTTGATGCCCGGAATACGATCGATGATCCAGTTGATCACGATCGCGATCGGCAGGATCTGCGCCGAGGCGAGATGCGGCACCGAAATGCCCGGAATGCCGTAGAACTGCTGCACTGCCCGCGCCGACCAATCAGCAAAGAGCAGGCAAAGCGCAACCATGAGCGCGGCAACGACGAGGCCATAGGCAAGGCTGTCGGTCGCGGCTACGGCAAGCGATCCGATGAAGGCAAAATGCCAGAAATTCCACACGTCGACGTTGAGCGTACGGGTCAGGCGCGTCACCAGGAGAATGATGTTGATGACGATGGCAATCGGGATCACCCAAAGGCCGACGGAGGAGCCGAAAGCGATCGCCGCGGCTGACGGCCAACCGACATCGACGATATCGCGCTGAATGCCCGTATTGGTAACGATGGCCTTCGCGACATCGCCAATCGACGTCAGCATCAGGCCAAGAACGAGATTGATGCCGATGAAGGCGACGCCGATGGTGACAGCGGCGCGAAACGCCCTGCCCGGCTTCGCGCCGAGCACCAGCGCAATGATAAAGATTACGATCGGCAAGAGGACCGTCGGTCCCATTGCGTCGACAGCGGCCTTGAGGCCCGCCAAAAAACTATCCATGTTTTCCTCCCCGGCAGTCGCGCGGACTGCGTTCACCCAGCAGAACTTTTGTATTCTGCCCAATATCAATGTTTATCAATGCAAAATTTCAGCCGTCAACGTGCGACAAACGCCCAAGTCGCGACAGAAGCGAAAAACAAAGGGTTTTCAACAAAATTTATGGAAAGTGTGACTTACTTGCCGCGCATTTGCGGCACCCGTCACAATCCGACTGCCTGTTTTGAACACGAGGCTCTATTTGCTGCGCACGAAACTCTCGAGCGGAAAAATCGCGCAAGTTTCGGTGCCGTGCGCTAGCAGCTTGCCGTTCTTGTCCCTGAGGAACGCCTCGGATGTTGCAAGCGTGCGGCCACGGTGAATGAGCCTCCCCTCGCACAGAACGAGGCCCATATCGGCGGTCAACGGCCGCACGAGGTTTACCTTGAATTCTGCAGTCGTATAGGCTTCGCCCGGTTTGAGCGTGGTCATGATGCAGCAGGCAAGAGCCGAGTCCATCAGCGTCGCAACCCAGCCGCCATGGATTCCGCCCAGCGGATTGCGATGCTCGGGCCGCGGCAAGCCCTTGAAAACGACGCGGTCCTGTTCGACTTCATGCAAGGTAAAGGACAGCGTCTGGGCCATGGGCGGCGCGGGATAGTCGCCGCGCAACATCGCCTGCAGGATGTCGAGGCCGCCGCGTGTGGCGAGGTCGGCGAGCGGAAGCAGGCCGACACCGCCTGGGAACTCGACCGGAGACACGTCGTCATAGCTCATGGAAGGATCGACCTTTCCTGCACTGGCGCCGTTGCCCCGGCTGCATTTGACAATGAACGCCCGAGCGCGGCGAGAAAACCGTCGCGGGCTTCCGGCGATCGCTGCGCCCGCGGCTCCCAGATATGGCGGTTGAAAAAGTAGCCGGTCAAGCGAAAGGCGCTGATGACTTCGCTCAGCGACGCGGCGCGCACCGTGGGGCTCGACATGAAGGGCGGCATTTCGAGAAGCTTTTCAGCCCACGGTGCGCCGGCATCGCGCGATACCGCCCGTCCCGATTTCGGCGAGACATAGGCAAGGTTCTCGTGGCCACCCGTAGCGGCGCAGGACTTCAAGTCGAGGCCGAAGCCAAGCTCTTCGAGCATCGTCAGTTCGAAGCGGAGGAGAAGCTCACCGGCGATCAGCGAATTGTCGCAATGCTCGACAATGACATTGAGAATTTCAAAGAGGTTCTGATGCGGATCCCGCTCGGGCAGAAGACGCAAATGGGCGGCCGCAAGCTGAAGGCCATAGAGCGCGACCGGCTGTTCGATCAGCCGCGCTGCCGCGAATGCCACCGGCTCGACCTGCATCATGCCGAGGTGCTCGTCCATGCGCGCGCGCCAGATCACGTCGACGCGGTTGCCTGCCTGAAGCATCGGCTGCATGCGCCGGGAACGACCGCCGCGCACCAGGCCGAGGTGCCGGCCATGGTCACACGTCATCAGCTCGAGGATGGCACTGGTTTCGCCATGCCGCCTCGTCCCGAGGATTATCCCTTCATCACGCCATTCCATCTGAAGATGGTCGCGCTATCAGTGCGGGAATTCAAGGCCCATTTCGCGGTAGCGCTCGGGGTCGTTCCCCCAATTGTCGCGCACCTTGACGAAGAGGAACAGATGAACCTTCTGCTCGAGGATCTCCATCAGCTCCTTGCGCGCCGCCTGGCCGATCGACTTGATCGCCTCGCCCTTGTGACCGAGAACGATCTTCTTCTGGCTGTCGCGCTCGACATAGATCACCTGGCTGATACGGACGGAGCCGTCCGGCTTCTCCTCCCAGCTTTCGGTTTCGATGGTCGAGGAATAGGGAAGTTCGTTGTGAAGGCGCAGGTAGAGCTTTTCGCGGGTGATTTCAGCAGCGAGCATGCGCATCGGCATGTCGGAGATCTGGTCTTCCGGATAATACCAGGGTCCCTCGGGGAGATTGTCGCCAAGATACTGTACGAGGTCCTTACAGCCATAGCCTTTCAGCGCCGAGATCATGAAGGTCTTGTCGAACTTTACCTTGTCATTGGCGGCTTGAGCGAGTTCGAGCAGCTTCGGCGGTTCGATCCTGTCGACCTTGTTGAGAACGAGGATGACCTTGCGCTTCTTTTCGTGGAGGCTGTCGAGGATCGCCTCGGCCTCTTCATTGATGCCAAGTTCGGCGTCGATGAGAACGAGGATCAAATCCGCGTCCTTGGCGCCGCCCCAGGCGGTCGTGACCATGGCGCGGTCGAGCCGCCGCTTCGGCTTGAAGATGCCGGGCGTATCGACGAGCACCATCTGAGTCGGCCCGTGAATGACGATGCCGCGCACAAGCGCCCGCGTCGTCTGCACCTTGTGGGTGACGATCGATACCTTGCTGCCGACCAGCTGGTTGACCAGCGTCGATTTACCGGCATTCGGCGCGCCGATAAGCGCTACGAATCCTGAACGCGTCGGTACGCCGGTTTCCTGTTGTTGTTCGGTCATTTCTCTTCTTCTTCCTGCGTCTTCTGACGGACACCTTCGCGATAGAGTAGTTCCACGGCAGCGTTCTGCTCGGCGATACGTTTCGAGCGGCCGGTGCCCGTGGCGGACGCAAAGCCCTTTACGTCAACCTTGACGGTGAACAGGGGGTCATGATCGGGCCCTGTCCGGTCAACGACGCTGTAAATCGGCTGCGCGCCATCCTGCTGATGCGCCCATTCTTGCAATTCAGTCTTCGGGTCGCGCTGGGCCGAATTGATTTCACGCGAGCGCGCGTTCCAGTAGCGTTCGATGAAAGGTTGCGCCGCTTCAAGACCGCCGTCCAGATAAATTGTGGCGATCAGCGATTCGACGACGTCGGCGCGCAGGCTCTTCAAGCGCTTGTCTGCCAGTCCCTTCACGTCCGAGCCCGTTCGAATGAACTCGTGAAGCCCGATCTCGTCGGCGACGGCCGCGCAGGTATCGGCATTGACGAGCGAGTTCAGGCGCAGCGAAAGCTCGCCCTCGCTCGCCGTCGGATAGGCGCGAAACAGAAGCTCGGCGATGACCAGCCCGAGCACGCGATCACCGAGGAATTCGAGACGCTCATAATCGGAACCGGCCGAGGGTCGAGCGCTCGCATGGGTCAGCGCACGCTCAAGCCGGCCGAGATCGCGAAAAGTGTGCCTCGTTTTTTCTTCCAGTCTGCGAACGGCGTCGGCGGACAGGTTCATCGGCTCATCAATTGGTTTTCACGGTGTTTGGCGCGCTGTTTACGCTGTGCAACAGGCGATCGAAGCGGAGTTCCGACGGCCAGCGCCAGATTTCGAGCGGGCTCGCCTTCCCGGCAATCGAGAAGAAAATGATATTGGCGCGGCCGATGAAGTTTTCGAGCGGCACGTAGCCAACATCGAAGCGGCTATCGCTCGAATTGTCGCGGTTGTCGCCCATCATGAAGTAGTGACCGGCGGGGACGACGAATTCGCGCGTGTCATCACCGATGCCGTTCGGCGTCAGGTCGAGCGTGTCATAGGTGATGCCATTTGGCAGGGTCTCGCGGTAGACGTCGACCGGGCGATTGACCTCGGTGACGTCCGGATTGTCGATCTGGCCGACCTTCTCGCGCGGAACGGCAACATCATTGATATAGAGCACGCCCTGGCGCACCTGAATCCTGTCGCCAGGAAGGCCGATTACGCGCTTGATGAAATCGAGCGAGGTATCGTTCGGCTTGCGGAAGACCGCGATATCGCCGCGCTTCGGCTCGCCGCTCCAGATGCGGCCGGAAAACAGGTCCGGAGCAAACGGAATCGAATATTTGGAATAGCCGTAGGAGAATTTCGAAACGAAGAGATAGTCGCCTTCAAGCAGCGTCGGGCGCATCGAGCCGGACGGAATGTTGAACGGTTGGAACAGCAACGTCCGGATGACAAGTGCGAGCAGCAACGCCTGCACGATGACGCTGATCGTCTCGCCAAGACCACCAGATTTCTTCACAACAGCTTTGTCACTCACGCTCGTCGTATCTCCGTAAACTCAATGTGACCCCTCTTAGCCGCTCGAAGCGCACGGGGCAATGCAGCCAATGGCTTTTGAATAAGGCTATTCTTCGATTTTCAACGCTTCAATAATCACGAATGCTTGTGCAAGCGGAAAGTCGTCGGTGATCGTGAGATGAACGCGCGCGGTGTGGCCTTTTGGAACGATCGTCTCGAGCCGTTTGGCGGCGCCATTGGTCAGATGCATCGTCGGCGCGCCGCTCGGCAGGTTGACGACGCCCATGTCGCGCCAGAACACGCCTTGCGCCAGGCCCGTACCGAGGGCCTTGGCGCAGGCTTCTTTCGCCGCAAACCGCTTCGCATAGGATGCGGCACGCTGTTTGCGCCGTTCGGACTTTGCCCGCTCGATCGGCGTGAAAACCCGGGATATAAAACGCTCCCCATGGCGCTCCAGCGTCTTTTCAACGCGGGTAATATCGATCAGATCGCTGCCGATGCCGATGATCATGTTGGCTCAGGAACCCGGTGATGGTGCCGATGGAGGTGCCTGCGGCGATGCTGAAAGCCGGCGACGGCCCAGCGCACGGGAAAATAAACGATTACGGCCGCAAGGAGCCCGAGCGGTACCGCGCCGATCAGCATCGGCTCGATCACCGGACCCCACAGTACCGAAATATCGAGATGCCTCAGCATATGGCCGAGATGTTGTGGCATGGGCTCGCCTTGCAGCGAACCGGTCATGACGAACCGGCCTACCTCCAGCGTCGCCGCCCAGATGAAGGGCAGGACCAGCGGATTTCCGAGCGTCGTTCCGATGACGGCTGCAGCAACATTGCCGCCGATCAGCCAGGCAATGGCGAGTGCGACCGCAATGTGCACGCCGAGAATGGGGATGAAAGCGGCGAAGATGCCGCAAGCAAAGCCGGACGCGATCGCGTGCGGGGTCGCCCGAAGCCGAAGCACCCGCTTGCCGAAATAGCGCAGCGACCGCCCGACCGAACGACGCGGCCATAGCGCCAGGCGCAGCCGCTCGCGAAAATCAGGTTTGTTGCGCCTCTTGAAAAGCATTCTGGTTCAATATCCTCGATATGCCGCGCCGCCGGCAATAAGCCGCGTCGTCGCCTCTGCCAAATAAGGGATCAGATGTTGCGACTACCCGGTTTAACGGGCGGAATTGCGGCAAGTTCCGGCGGAAGTTTATCCGCGGGATAGGCTGGCACTTCATACTCGGCCAAAGCAACCAGCGGCACGCCGACATCGCTCTTGCCGGCGGAACGGTCGATAATGCAGGCGGCCGCCAACACGTCTGCACCGAGCTCCTTCAGGCACGTCACCGTCTCGCGGATCGAAAGCCCTGTCGTTACAATGTCCTCCACGATAACCACCCGCGCGCCTTTGGCTATGTCGAACCGGCGCAGCTTGAATATGCCGTTTTCGCGCTCGACCCAGATCGCCGGAACACCGAGATGGCGGGAGGTTTCGTAGGCCGGGATGATACCACCAATGGCCGGCCCGACCACATAGTCAATTTGGCCAAGCCCTGCCGCCTTGATCTTCTCGGCGAGGGCACTACAGACGCGTTCGGTCTTGTCCGCATGCATGAAAACCCGCGCCTTCTGCAGGAAGATCGGACTACGCAAGCCCGACGTCAAAATGAAATGACCTTCGAGTATCGCTCCCGCATCACGGAATACATCCAGAACTTCGCTCGTGTTCATCTTTCCCTCAATCAATTATGGCTAGCCATTGACGCGCTGCGCATCGCTGACACATTTGCTCTCTTTAAGTTTCGACAATATCCGGTTCAAATGCTTGAGGTTCCACACTTCGAGATCGACGATCATCTGGGTAAAGTCGGGCGCGGTGCGAACCATCGAGAGATTGTGAATATTGGTCTCGTTCTCGGCGATGATCTGCGCGATCTCGGCGAGCGAGCCGGGTGCATTGATGGCCGATATACTGATACGGGCCGGAAAACGGTCGCGGCTGTTATCGTCGATGTCCCAACGGACGTCGATCCAGCGCTCCGGCTGATCGTCATAGGCCATCAGCGCCGAAGACTGGATCGGGTAGATGGTCATGCCCGCGCCAGGCTGCAGGATGCCGACGATCCGGTCGCCCGGCACTGCACCTTCCGGCGAGAAGTGTACCGGCATGTCCGGGCTTGCGCCGCGGATCGGCAACGCATTGGGACCGCCGGGCGTCATGCCCTCGGCTTCCGCGCCCTCCGGCATCTTGAAGATCATGCCGGATGTATTGCGGAAATTGACCCAGCCCTCCTCGCGCTCGGTAGCGGGCTTCGGCTTGGAGTCCTGATATTCGGGATAGACCGCCTTCATCACATCCGACGACGGCAGTTCGCCGCGGCCGACGGCGGCAAGCACATCGTCAAGCTCCTTGCGTGCGAGGCGTTGCAGCCCCTTCTTCAGTTCGTCGCGCGAATAGACCTTCCCTGCCCGCTCGAAGGCGCGCTCGAGGATCTGCGTGCCGAGGCCAGAATATTGCTTGCGAACGGCGATGCGCGTGGCGCGGCGGATGGCAGCCCGCGCCTTGCCGGTAACGACAATCGATTCCCAGGCGGCCGGCGGCGTCTGCGCCTTGGAGCGAATGATCTCGACCTCGTCGCCATTGTGGAGTTCGGTCATGAGCGGCATGATGCGACCGTTCACCTTTGCCCCGACGCAACTGTCACCGATATTGGTGTGGACCGCATAGGCAAAGTCGATGGGGGTCGCGCCGCGCGGCAAGGCAATCAGCCGGCCCTTCGGCGTGAAGCAGAAGACCTGATCCTGGAAAAGCTCGAGCTTGGTGTGTTCGAGAAATTCTTCAGGATTGTCACCCTCGGCAAGCGCCTCGATGGTCTGGCGTAGCCATGCATAGGCGTTTGTCTCGGTCGAAATCACATGCGGGTTCTGGGCACTGCCGCGATCCTTGTAGATCGAATGCGCCGCAACGCCATATTCGGCGATGTCGTTCATCTCGCGAGTGCGTATCTGCAGTTCGACACGCTGGCGCGACGGCCCGACGATGGTGGTATGGATCGAGCGGTAGTCGTTCTGCTTCGGGGTCGAGATGTAATCCTTGAAGCGGCCAGGCACCATAGACCAGGTGGTGTGGATGATGCCAAGCGCGTTGTAGCAATCGGCGACGGTATCGACGACGACGCGAAAGCCGAAGATGTCCGACAGTTGCTCGAATGACAGGCCCTTGCTTTCCATCTTGCGAAACACTGACCACGCCTTCTTCTGGCGGCTTTTGACGCTGGCCTTGATTCCGTGCTTGGCAAAGAGGTTGGAGAGGTCGGTCTCGATCTGCTTCAACGTTGCGCGGTTCTTCTCCATCAGTTCCGCGAGCCGGTTGGTGACGGCGTTGAAGGCCTCGGGATTGATGTAGCGGAAGGCGAGTTGCTCCAGCTCCTCGCGCATATCCTGCATGCCCATGCGACCGGCGAGCGGCGCATAGATATCCATCGTCTCCTCGGAAATGCGCAGCCGCTTGTCTTCCGGCACGTGATGCAGCGTGCGCATATTGTGCAGGCGATCAGCGAGCTTGACGAGGAGGACGCGCACGTCGTCGGAGATCGCAAGGAGAAGCTTGCGCAGGTTCTCCGCCTGCACCGCCTTTTTCGAGACAAGATCGAGTTTCTTGAGCTTGGTCAGTCCTTCGACGAGCTTGCCTATATCCGGACCGAACAGCGTGTCGATCTCCTGGCGGGTCGCGGACGTATCTTCGATCGTGTCGTGCAGCAGGGCGATGGCGATCGTCGCCTCGTCGAGATGCATGTCGGTGAGAATCGCCGCGACTTCCAGGGGATGCGAGAAATAGGGATCACCCGACGCGCGCTTCTGGTGGCCGTGCTTCTGCATGGCGTAGACATAAGCTTTGTTCAGAAGCGCTTCATTGACGTCAGGCTTGTAACGCTGGACACGCTCGACAAGCTCATACTGACGCATCATGGACGAAGACCTCACACACAGAATTGGCCGAACACGAAATTGTTATGGCGACTATATGGTATTGCACCACGGGAGCCGCAAAAATAATGCGCCGCAGAAAGCTGCGACGCATCAAAAGCCTTGCCGGCCGCTACCGCGCCGGGGCGCGACATTTGACTTAGTAGTCGTCGCTCTTTTCCGGGGCCACGAGACCCTCGATTCCGGCCAGCAGTTCCTCTTCCGACATGGAGTCGAAGGAGATGTTGTCTTCTGCCTCGCTGTCGGCATCGACATCGGCTGCCACATTGTCGCCGGCAGTCACCTGCGGTACCGCAACAGCTTCTGGCTCATCCACTTCGACATGCTTCTGCAGGGAATGGATCAGATCTTCTTTAAGATCGCCCGGCGAAAGGGTCTCATCGGCGATTTCACGCAGGGCTACCACGGGATTCTTATCGTTGTCGCGATCGATCGTGATCGCTGCGCCCTGGGAAATCAGGCGCGCGCGGTGACTGGCGAGGAGAACGAGTTCGAACCGGTTCTCAACCTTGTCAACGCAATCTTCAACAGTGACACGGGCCATAAACTGCCCCTTTCATTTTTCTCTGAATTAGCGGATTGCTCCGCACATAACGCGGATGAACGCAAAAAACAAGCAAAAGCCACCGATGCATATTGACGCTTTCGCGCAATTTACAGCTTCGCGCCGTGGGCCAATCACCGCATGTCGGCGGAAACCTCGACAAAATATCAACGAACCTATTGGCTTTTGCCTCGACCCGACGTACTAAATATCCTACTTTCGTATTAAGTTCAGATCGGGCTCTATTATAAGCAAGCTGATTTGAAGTTAAGCTTAGATTTTTGAAATGGAACGTTATTATGTTTGATCCACGAGAAAAGATCGTCTTGTTCATTGACGGTGCAAATCTCTACGCGGCTTCCAAGGTACTCGGCTTCGATATAGATTATCGCAAGCTGCTCGCTGCTTTCCACAAGCGCGGCTACCTGCTTCGTGCGTATTACTACACTGCACTGGTTGAGGATCAGGAATATTCTTCGATCCGTCCGCTGATCGATTGGCTCGACTACAATGGATATAAGGTTGTAACGAAGCCGGCGAAGGAATTCACCGACTCTGCGGGCCGCCGCAAGATCAAGGGCAACATGGACATCGAACTTGCCGTCGATGCCATGCAACTGACGGACACGGTAGACCATTTCGTCATCTTCTCCGGCGATGGCGACTTCCGCTCCCTCGTCGAAGCGCTGCAGCGCAAGGGCCGCAAGGTCAGCGTCGTATCGACGCTCTCGACGCAGCCGCCGATGATCTCCGACGAACTGCGCCGCCAGGCCGATCACTTCATCGACCTTGTGTCGCTGCGTGCAGAAATCGGCCGCGAGCCTTCCGAACGCACACCACGCCGCGTCGAAGAAGAACAGGTCGATTATTGATCGCAGAATTGACGGGTCCGGAGCCTTCTCCGGACTGCCCTATTTGCACGCGTCTGCATGATTTCATCGCCGCTTGGCGGGACAAGGAACCGGGGTGGCACAACGCGCCCGTTCCGACGTTCCTGCCGGCCGGTGGTGCTCAATCCGTTCGTCTGCTTATAATCGGCCTGGCGCCTGGCCTGCGCGGCGCCAATCGTACGGGCCGGCCCTTCACGGGCGATTACGCCGGTGACCTTCTTTATGGAACGCTAAGCGAGTTCGGATTTTCCCGCGGCACCTTTGCGGCGCGGCCGGACGATGGATTGCAACTGATCGATACGGCCATCACCAATGCGGTGCGCTGCGTTCCGCCGGAGAACAAGCCCGTCGGCGGCGAGATCAGCAATTGCCGCCGCTTCCTGACCCCGACCATCGAACAATTTGCCGGTCTGCGCGCCATAGTGACGCTCGGCACCATTGCGCACCAATCGACAATTCGTGCGCTGAAGCAGCCGGTGTCCGCCCATCCATTCAGCCATGGCGGCAGAGCCGAGATTGGCAATGTCCAGATTTTCTCGAGCTATCACTGCTCGCGCTACAACACCAACACCGGCCGCCTGACCGAAGCCATGTTCAAGAGCGTGTTCGCCGAGGTGCGGAAACACCTCGACGCCATCGCTGCATAGCCTGATTGGAGAATCACCCCTTCGGCAGATAGGGGATGCTCCCGGCAAGATCCGTATCGTCGATGATGCGGAAGCGGCTCTCGCTGCCTGACTGCCGCGCACTCGCATAGGGCGCATATTCCGGATCGCTGGCGAAGGCTTCGGCCGCCTCGGTCGAAGGAAACTCGATGATCGCAATCAACGTCGTGTCGAGCGGCTTTCCCTCCAGCAAGGTAATATTGCCGCTGCGCGACAGATACTTGCCGCCGTGCTTGTGCGCTATGTCATGCACCGCCGCCGCGTATTTCGGTATCCATTTATCGTCCGTCACCTTCACGTCAGCAATCAGGTAAGCCGTCATCGTCCGTCTCCCTAGAGTCGGCTGTTAAGGTGCCCGCGGCAAGCTTAGCACAGTCGACTAGATCGCTGTAAATCCATTGTCGACGAAGAGATGCGTACCGGTGATGAAGGAGGATTCGTCGCTGGCAAGAAACAGCGCCGCGCGCGCAACCTCCTCCGGCTCGCCGATCCGGCCCTGTGCCGCCTGCATGGCCGCGTCCGACACATCGACGCCGCGCTTTTGCAATTCATCCACCTCGCGCAAGCCGTGCGGGGTGCGGATGAAGCCGGGGCAAACCGCATTGCAGCGGATGTTGCGGTCGCGAAACTCGACGGCGATCGCGCGAGCGAACATGTGGCACGCGCCCTTGGTCGTATCGTAGAGCACTTCCATCGGCGTTGCGGCAACCGCCGAGATCGACGAGGTGCAGACGATCGAGCCGCCGCCGGCCTCGAGCATGTGAGGGATTACTGCCCTCGTCATCAGATACATGGAACGCACGTTGACCGCATGCAGCCAATCCCATTCCTCGAGTGTCGTTTCAAGGAACGGCTTGATGACGATTGTGCCGGCGTGATTGAACAATACGGTAATCGGGCCGAAGCGCTCGAACGTCGCTTCAACGGCCCTGTTCACCTCAGCCTCATCCGAAACATCGGCAACGAAGTAGGCGGCCTCGCCGCCCGCCGCACTGATCTCGGCAACGGTTGCAGCGGCTGCCGCCTCGTTGCGATCGACGATGGCCACTTTTGCGCCCTCGGCGGCGAAGAGCTTCGACGCCGCTCCCCCCATTCCCGTGGCGCCGCCGGATATGATCGCCACCTTGTCCTGAAGCCTGCACGTCATGCCTGTCTCCCCATGAAATGATCCGACATGACGTTACGCGCGGCCCATCTCCCGAACAAGTGCAGGTCGTCTCGGGCATGCCGGGGCCTTGTCGATTTGGGCTATTTTCCTGTCGCGCGACCGCACTACATAGGTTAAAGAGTGGCCGAAAGCCGCCCCCCTTGCCAAGGATGCTCCAGAACCCATGACAAATCCCGATACCCGCCCGATTACACCGGAACTCGTTGCCTCGCACGGGCTGAAGCCGGATGAATACCAGCGTATTCTCGATCTGATCGGACGCGAGCCGACATTTACGGAGCTCGGCATCTTTTCCGCCATGTGGAACGAGCACTGCTCGTACAAGTCTTCCAAGAAGTGGCTGCGCACCTTGCCGACCACCGGACCGCAGGTCATCCAGGGCCCTGGCGAAAACGCCGGCGTGGTCGATATCGGCGACGGCGAATGCGTGGTCTTCAAGATGGAGAGCCACAATCACCCCTCCTATATCGAGCCATACCAGGGCGCTGCGACCGGCGTCGGTGGCATATTGCGCGACGTGTTCACCATGGGCGCGCGGCCGATCGCGGCGATGAATGCGCTGCGCTTCGGCGACCCGACCCATCCGAAGACCCGCCACCTCGTTTCCGGCGTCGTCGAGGGTGTCGGCGGCTACGGCAATTCGTTCGGCGTTCCGACGGTCGGGGGCGAGGTCAATTTCGACGCGCGCTATAATGGCAATATTCTGGTCAACGCCTTTGCGGCCGGCCTCGCCAAGACCGATGCGATTTTCTATTCCAAGGCAGAGGGCGTCGGCCTGCCCGTCGTCTATCTCGGCGCCAAGACGGGCCGCGACGGCGTCGGCGGCGCGACCATGGCCTCGGCGGAATTCGATGAATCGATCGACGAAAAGCGCCCCACCGTGCAGGTGGGCGATCCATTTACGGAAAAGTGCCTTCTCGAAGCATCGCTTGAACTGATGGCCTCCGGCGCCGTCATCGCCATCCAGGATATGGGCGCGGCCGGTCTGACGTGCTCGGCTGTTGAAATGGGCGCCAAGGGCGATCTCGGCATCGAGCTCAATCTCGACAACGTTCCCGTGCGCGAAGAGCGCATGACCGCCTATGAGATGATGCTTTCAGAAAGCCAGGAGCGCATGCTCATGGTGCTGCGCCCGGAAAAGGAAGAGGAGGCCGAAGCGATCTTCCGCAAATGGGGCCTCGACTTTGCAATAGTCGGTTACACAACAGACGATCTGCGCTTCCGTGTCCTGCATGGCGGACATGAAGTCGCCAACCTTCCGATCAAGGACCTCGGCGACCAGGCGCCGGAATATGACCGCCCGTGGATGGAACCCGGCAAGCATGCACCGCTGCCGGCTGCCAATGTGCCGGAAGTCGCAGACTATGGCGCAGCGCTGCTGCAGTTGGTCGGCTCGCCCGATCTTTCGTCGCGGCGCTGGGTCTATGAGCAATATGATACGCTGATTCAGGGCAATTCCCTGCAGGTTCCCGGCGGCGATGCCGGCGTTGTTCGTGTCGACGGCAATAGAACCAAGGCGCTCGCATTTTCTTCCGACGTGACGCCCCGCTATGTGGAGGCCGATCCTTACGAGGGCGGCAAGCAGGCGGTGGCCGAATGCTGGCGCAATCTCACCGCTGTCGGTGCCGAACCTTTGGCCGCTACCGACAACCTCAATTTCGGCAATCCGGAACGGCCGGAGATCATGGGCCAGCTGGTCAAGGCGATCGGTGGCATCGGCGAGGCCTGCCGGGCCCTCTCCTTCCCGATCGTTTCGGGCAATGTCTCGCTCTATAATGAAACCAACGGCCAGGGGATCCTGCCGACGCCGACCATCGCCGGCGTCGGGCTCATCCCAGATTGGACGAAGACCACCAAGGTCGGCGGCATGAAGGATGGTGACGTGCTGATCCTGCTCGGCGTCGACGGCACGCATCTCGGACAATCGATCTACCTGCGCGATCTGCATGGCCGCGCCGACGGTCCGGCGCCAGCAGTCGATCTCGGCGTCGAAAAGCGCAACGGCAATTTCGTCCGCTCGGCGATCCGCAACGGCCAGTTGACCGCTTGCCACGATCTGTCGGACGGCGGCCTCGCCATTGCATTGGCCGAAATGTGCATGGCCTCTGGCAAGGGTGCGACGGTCGAGATCGGCGATGGCGCGCCCCATGCCTTGCTGTTCGGCGAAGATCAGTCCCGTTACGTCGTTGCAGTGGCCCCGGATATGGCAAACATGATCACCCTGAATGCCGAGGGTTCCGGTCTCCCGTTCCGCAAGCTTGGGACAGTTGGCGGCAACGCATTGACGATCGGCGGTCTGCTCTCCATATCTGTGTCAGACCTGACACAAGCACACGAATCGTGGTTCCCTGACTATATGAGCGGTCACGTGGACGATAAGAATCAGGCCGCTTGAGGAGAGAACAGCATGGCAATGGATGCACGCGACATCGAGAAAATGATTCGAGACGCCATTCCGGATGCAAAAGTGACGATCCGCGATCTCGCGGGTGACGGCGATCACTATGCTGCCGAGGTTGTCGCGGAAAGTTTTCGCGGCAAGTCGCGCGTGCAGCAGCACCAGATGGTTTACGACGCATTGAAGGGCAATATGGGGGGCGTACTGCACGCCCTCGCCCTGCAGACGAGCGCCCCGGACTAAGACTTTTCGTACACTGCCAGAATCGGTCCCACCGGATCGGTTCCTCCAAGCAACACCTTCCGGTCGTTTGACAGGGCAGAAATCATCCCGTCGAAGAACAGAGCGTTGGCGCAGCCAAGCTCATCCCTGAAAAGGCGCGCGAAGCGGCCGAGACTGACCGGTTCCGTGGAAATAGCCAGTACGATCGTATTCGGATCGCGGACACCGACGCCATTGCGGACATAGCGCGACGTGCCGTTCGGTTCGAAGCGCGGGTGCACCTTCCCGTCGATGACGAGCATGGGCCCTGATTGCGTGGCAATGCGAACATCAGGGGCTGCCTTCCCGTAGGCTTCGGTCGAAACAACGCCGGCCGTGCCATCTTTTGCGACGAAGAACACGCCGTTGGGTTTCAAGTAGAAATTGCCTGGAGCCTCTCCAGTGTTGAGAGGCGCAATCGCTTTCCCCTCCTCGACGTAAAGGCCAACCGGCCTCATGTCGGGCTCGTACATCCCGGCATTCATTGAGAGAACGAGCTTCGCCGCGGCCGGTTGTCCCGCCATGAATGATGCGAGCGAGCCATAGGGCTTGCCATCCGCACCATCGAGGCCAAGCCGGACCTCGTAGGAGCGCAGATCAACTTCGCAGACGATGTTGCCGCTGCCCTCGAAGTCGACAGTGCGGCAAGGGGCCGGCAGGTCCTTGCGGTCAAAAGGAAGCGAAACCATAGTACCTCCTGACGCCGGTCGCCGGCCGCAATTGCCCAAGTTGGGCAATTAATCCCGCCGCGATTGCGGCAAGAAGCACGCCGGCAGCGATGATGATACGATATGACACCCTCACCAGCCTTGTTTTGACTAAATTGAAGCGCTATCTGTAAACAACGAAAACAATTGAACCATGAAATGACGATTCGTCACATCTTGGGGTGAAAGGTTGCCGAAATGAGCGGTATCAATGAATTCATCGACAGTGAGGTCAAGAGCAACGATGTCGTTCTCTTCATGAAGGGCACGCCCGGCTTTCCGCAATGCGGCTTTTCCGGCCAGGTCGTGCAGATTCTCGACTATATCGGCGTCGACTATAAGGGTGTGAACGTTCTTTCATCCAACGAACTGCGCCAAGGCATCAAGGACTATTCCAACTGGCCGACCATTCCGCAGCTTTATGTGAAGGGTGAATTTGTCGGCGGTTGCGACATCATCCGCGAAATGTTCCAGGCAGGCGAGTTGCAAAACCTCCTCAGCGAAAAGGGCGTCGCTACCAAGGCCGCCTGATTACGCAATAGTTCCAATCGGTTCCGGGATTGCCCGGTACCTTGTTTCGAAAGGCGTCGGCCGCTCCGACGCCTTTGTCTTTGTTGATATTTGCAGGTTTGATCATGGACAGTTCGACGACCACTTCCGCCGCCCGCCTGAGGGGAATGGGGAAAGCGGAATTCATCGCGATGATGGCGATGCTGATGGCGATCAATGCGCTTGCCATAGACATCATGCTTCCCGGCCTGCAGCAGATTGGGGCGAGCCTCGGCGTTGCCAGCGAAAATCATCGGCAATATGTCATCTCGGCCTATCTGATGGGTTTTGCCGTTTCGCAATTGTTCTATGGCCCGATCTCCGACCGCTTCGGCCGCCGCGTCCCGATGTTCGTCGGCCTCGTCGTCTATATCGGCTCGGCGCTCGCCTGCGTGTTCGTGCCGACTTTCACGTCGCTTCTATTGTTCCGTTTGCTGCAGGGCATTGGTTCGGCAGCAACGCGCGTCATTACCATTTCGATCGTGCGCGACGTTTATGGCGGCCGCAGCATGGCGGAGGTCATGTCGCTCATCATGATGGTGTTCATGATCGTCCCGGTCATCGCGCCGGGAACCGGCCAGACAGTCATGCTGTTCGGCAACTGGCACCTCATCTTCATCTTCATGGCTGCGATCGCGAGCGCCGTTCTGGTCTGGGTCTACCTGCGCCTGCCGGAAACGCTCGATCCGGCCGATGTTCGCCCCTTTACCCTAAAGTCGGTGTTGCAAGGCTTCAGGATCGTGCTCACCAATCGCGTCGCGCTTTGCTACACGCTGGCGAATTCATTCATCTTCGGCGCGCTGTTCGGCTTCATCAATTCGGCCCAGCAGATCTATGTCGGCATCTATGATCTTGGCGTGTGGTTCCCGGTCGCGTTTTCAGCGGTCGCCGTGACCATGGCCGTTTCGTCGTTCCTGAATTCGCGCCTTGTCGGCCGGTTCGGCATGCGGCGCCTGTCCCATGGCGCTCTCCTCTCGTTCCTTGCCGTCAATGGATTCTGGCTGCTGTTGACGATCCTTGGGCCAAATCCGACGCCGTTCCCGATTTACCTGCTGCTATTCGCACTGGCGATGTTCCAGTTCGGCTGGATCGGCTCGAATTTCAACGCGCTGGCGATGGAACCGCTGGGACACGTGGCGGGCACGGCCTCGTCGGTCCTCGGCTTCATGAGTACGGCCGGCGGCGGCGTTGTCGGAGCAGTGATCGGCCAGGCCTTTAACGGCACGACGCTGCCGCTTGTCGCCGGCTTCTTCGTCCTGTCGCTGATCGGATTGGTGTTTGTGCTTATCGCCGAACGCGGACGGCTATTCCAGCCGCACAACAGGCCGGTTTAGATTTGGCGCGCCGCACGTTCATGGGTCTAGTGATCAGTTGCCCCGGACTTCATTGCGGTGCCGGTAAGGAAGTTGGGTCCTCGAGACGAGCCCGAGTATGACGGCCGCGGGGAACGGAGGATGTCTCCACCCACCTGCGCCGGGCGGAGATTTGCCCGTCGTGAGCCTTCGCCCGACGCTCCAACGTCTCCGTTACCCCGGCAAACGGCACAACCCTCTCCGTCGCTGTAGCCCGCCGCCGATGCCTCTCAGGACTTCGATCGCTGCACGCACCCCGCCGTCATCCTCGGGCCCTTGTCCCGAGGATCCATCTTCGACCGCTCATGCAGGTATCAGCCGCGATCGCGCAGGAGCCGGGACTTCTCGCGGTTCCAGTCGCGCTGTTTCTCGGTCTCGCGCTTGTCGTGCAGTTTCTTGCCGCGCGCGACGGCGATCTCGAGCTTCGCCCGGCCGCGGTCGTTGAAATAGAGCTTCAGGGGAACGACCGTCATGCCCTCGCGGTCGACAGACTGCGCCAGCCGCGACATTTCCCGCTTGTTGATCAGCAGCTTGCGGTGACGCCGCGGCTCATGGTTGAAGCGGTTGGCCTCGAGATACTCCGGAATATAGCTGTTGATCAGCCAGAACTCGCCGTTCTCGAAGCTGGCATAGCTTTCGGCAATGTTCGACTGGTTGCGGCGCAGCGACTTGACCTCCGTACCCGCAAGCACGAGGCCAGCCTCGAGCGTATCGAGAATCTCGAAGTTGAAGCGCGCTTTACGGTTCTCGGCAATGATCTTGCGAGCCGTCGTGGGTTTTGACGCAGATTTCGGCTTGTTCATGCAGGCTATATAGTGCGTTTCAACTGATTTGTCAGTTGATCAAACCGGCATGTTGCATGGCCCTGTCGATCCGCTCGGCGGTTGCAGCCTCGACCGCGACGAGCGGCGAGCGCAATGCGTTCTTGATCTTGCCGAGCTTGGCGAGCGCATATTTCGGGCCGGACGGGTTTGGCTCCAGGAACAAAGCCTTGTGCAGCGGCAGGAGCCGGTCCTGCAAATCGACTGCCTTGCCGTAGTCGCCGGCAAGTGTCGCCGCCTGGAATTCGGCACAGAGGCGCGGCGCGACATTGGACGTCACCGAGATGCAGCCGACGCCACCATGCGCGTTGAAGCCGAGCGCGGTCGCATCCTCGCCGGAAAGCTGGATGAATTCCTTGCCGCAGGTCAGGCGTTGCTCGGAAACGCGCTCGATCTTGCCGGTCGCATCCTTCACACCCTTGATGTTCTTGAAGTCGTATGCGAGCTGACCCATCGTCTCCGGCGTCATGTCGATGATCGAGCGGCCCGGAATGTTATAGATGATGATCGGCAGCGTTACAGCCTCGGCAATCGCCTTGTAATGTGCGTAAAGCCCGCGCTGGTTCGGCTTGTTGTAATAGGGCGTCACCACAAGAATGGCGTCTGCCCCCGCCTTCTGCGAAAACTCTGCGAGTTCAATGGCTTCGCGGGTGTTGTTGGAGCCGGCGCCGGCGATCACCGGCACCTTGCCTGCAGCTTCCTCGATGCAGACCTCGACCACGCGCTTATGTTCGCTGTGCGACAGCGTCGGCGATTCACCGGTGGTGCCAACCGGGACGAGGCCATTGGTGCCCTCGGCGATCTGCCAGGAAACGAAGCTGCGAAAGGCTTTCTCGTCGAACGAACCATCCTCGAGGAAGGGCGTTACGAGAGCGGTGATTGAGCCTTTCAGCATTGCGAAACTCCGGGATGGCAGTTGGTTACCCCCGTCCATGCGGGGGCTAAAGGTGGCGCACCATAATCGCGCAGATCGTCTGGAGCAAGTTCATTTGCCTGATGAAACACATCAAGTTGATGCATATCTCCGCTAGCATGAGTTGCAATAGGTTTAATGCAACGGGCTCGGATAACCCTTTGTTAAGAGTGCTTTCATACGTCCGCCACTATTATCGTCTTCATTGTCTCCACGGATCCGGGGGACCCTCTGATCCGCTCCAAAAAAACTGGTAGTTGTATGCTGAGAACTTCTGTTTTGCGTCACGTTCTTCTCGCGTCCACGCTTGCGTTGGTGGCGACGGCTTCCCATGCCCAAACACCCGTACCTTCGGCAGCCGTCCCGGTTCCCGGATTGAAGCCGTTCGCGTCGACGCAAACGCGCGTGAGCCCGACAACGCAGGTACTGGCCCGGCCCGATCCGGTCACCACCGCCGGCATCACCCAACCATCGAAGCCCTCGGCGATTGCCGGCAGTCTCAAGAGCGGGCTTGACGCCCTCTCCGCCGGCGACGCGCAGCGTGCGCTCGGCATTCGCAACGGCCTGCCCGTTGACGCGCTCGACCGCCATATCCTCACCTGGGCGATCGGTCTTTCCAACGCACCGGGCATACCAAGCTCGGAGATTGCCCATGCCGCGCAGGAACTGCCCGGCTGGCCCGGCATGGCGACCTTCCGCAACAATTCGGAGCGGGCGCTCTATAAGGAAAATCCCGCGCCTTCGATCGTCATCAACGCCTTTGGCAACACCGCGCCGCAGACGACAGAGGGCGTCGTTATCCTCGCCCGCGCCTATGTGGCGAGCGGCAATGCTCCGCGCGCCCGGCAAATCCTCGGCGCGTTCTGGCGGACCAAGAAGCTCGAAGACACGCAGGAGACAATGATCCTCAAGGAGTTTTCGCAGGTCATTTCCCGCGACGACCATCTGACGCGCATGCTGACGATGCTTTACGAGGGCAAGGTAAAGTCGGCCGGGCGTGTCGCCAAGCTGGCCAACGCAGAATCCTTGTTCCAGGCATTCGCAGCCGTCCTGCAAAAATCACCGGATGCGGGCCAGAAGCTTGCGGCCGTTCATGGCGCGTGGGCGTCAAATGCGGCCTATATCTTCGCCAAGGCGCAATATTTGCGCCGCCAGGAAAAATTCCGTGAGGCAGCCGATGTAATGGCGACCGCGCCGCGCGATGCCGCAGCGCTGGTAGACCCCGATGCCTGGTGGACGGAACGGCGCGTTCTTTCACGCGAACTTCTCGATCAGGGCGACGTCAAGCGCGCCTATCGCGTGGCGGCAATGCACAGCGCCGAAACACCTTCGGTTGCCGCCGAAGCGGAGTTCCACGCCGGATGGTACGCATTGCGCGGCCTCAATGATCCCAACACGGCCCAGCGCCATTTCACGCGCATCGCCGAGATTTCCTCGCGCCCGATGTCGGCATCGCGCGCCTATTACTGGCTGGGCCGTGCCGCGGAAGCGGGCGCGGCAGGCAGCGCGCGCGATTATTACGCACGCGCATCGCGCTATGGCACGACATTTTACGGGCAGCTTGCAGCCGCGAAGCTCGGGCAATCCGGGCTGCAACTCCCCTATCCCAAGCCGTCCGATGCAGAACGTTCTCGATTTGCCCAGCGCGAAGCCGTGCGAGCCATACAGAGGCTGGAGGATACCGGCTATGATTCCCGGGCGGCGATTCTTTATTCCAGCCTTGCACAGGAGCTCGACAGCCCAGGCGAATTGGCTCTCCTCGCCGTGATGGCCGAACGCAAGGGCAACCATTACGTGGCGCTGCGCGTCGGCAAGACCGCGGCGCAACGCGGCATCGACGTCGGTGCACTGTCGCATCCGGTCGGCGCCATCCCAGGCAATGCCAATATTTCGGGTTCCGGTGCCGCCCTCGCCTATGCAATCGCCCGCCAGGAAAGCGAGTTCAACCCGACTGCCGTATCGAGCGCCGGGGCACGCGGCCTGCTGCAGTTGCTGCCGGGCACCGCAAAGGGCGTCGCCCAGCGCGCCGGCATGACCTACTCCAAGGACCGTTTGACCGGGGATGCTGCCTATAATGCAACGCTCGGCGCCAAATTCCTCGGCGAGCAGATCGCCAAGTTCGATGGTTCGTACGTGCTTACCTTTGCCGGCTACAATGCCGGCCCGAGCCGCGCCAGCGAGTGGGTGGCGCGGTATGGCGATCCGCGTGGCAAGCCGGTGGATGAAGTCGTCGACTGGATCGAGCGCATTCCCTATACCGAAACTCGCAACTACGTGCAGCGGGTCATGGAGAACTATGAAGTCTACAAGGCGCGGTTGACGGGCAAGGCGCAGATAGAGAGCGATCTCACGGCCGGACGGCGGGGTTGAATTTGGTCGAGGCCTATCGCGAGATCAGCTACGATGCACCCGATGGACTGAAGCTCCATGGCCGGGTTTATGGATTGGAGCGCGCCGGGGCGGTGCCGCTCGTGTGCCTTGCCGGCCTCACCCGCAACAGCCGCGACTTTCACGAAGTCGCAGCACTTCTGTCGCAGCATCCCGACACGCCGCGCCAGGTCATAACATTCGACTATCGCGGTCGCGGACTGTCCGCATATGATCGCGACTGGTCCCACTACAATATTGGCGTCGAAGCCAATGACATTATTGCAGGTCTTGGTTCGCTCGGCATGGACCGTGCAATCTTTCTCGGAACCTCGCGTGGAGGATTGATCACCCACATTCTGGCATCGGTGGCGCCGACGTTGCTGGCCGGTGTCATCCTCAATGATATCGGGCCAGAAATTGCCCCTGAAGGCTTGCGCCAGATCACTCAATATCTGCGCAAGTCGCGCAATCCGCGCACCTGGCCGGAGGCGATCGAGCGCCAGCGCAATCTGCACGGAGCGGCCTTTCCGGCGCTGACCGAAGCGGACTGGATGCGCTTCGCGCGCGCGATCTATCGCAGGCAGCGCGGAACCATTCGCCCGGACTACGATCTCAACCTCCTGAAAACCATGGCGAATATTGATTTCCACAAGAAGCTGCCCGACCTTTGGCAGCAGTTCGACCTCTTTGAAAAGCTGGCGCTCCTGGTCATTCGCGGCGAAAACAGCAGCCTGCTGACACCTGAAACAGTGCTGGAAATGTCGCGCCGGCATCCCGCAATGCAGGTCATCAATGTGGCGGGTCAAGGCCATGCGCCTTTGCTCGAAACCGGACGCTTGCCTGAACTTATCGCAGCCTTTGCCGCTGGAATCGACCTTCGCGAAACCGCGCTTGCCTGAACGGTCTATGAGGGCTTGGTCGTTCCAGCCTTGCGCCGCGCTGTTGGTTTCGGCTTCGCCAGTTGATCTGCCGCAGGCATCTTTACCCTTGCCGCAGCCTGTCTGATCCACCCTTCCCTCTGCACGCGGCCGGGAAATCCTATTTCCTCGCCCACCCACGCAGCTTCCTCAATCGACCAGCCAGCAATCTGGTCGAAATGAAACAGCCCCATATCGAAAAGCCGCGATTGTATGGCCGTGCCAATGCCGTCGATATCGGTGAGTTTGTCGGGTTTTCCGCGCCGCGCCGCCTTGAGCATAACGGGCCGGTGCCTGTCGTCCTGTCTCGGATTGGATCGGCGTTCGATAGCGGTCTTCGCGGCCACCCGCTTTGCGGCCGTCTTGCGCGCCGGCTTGCCGCTCACTGGGACTTCCGCCGGCGGCACGGGTTCTGCTGGCGGTATCATTGCGGCAGCCTCCCGCGCCGACTGCCTCACATCATCATTTGCCGGAAGAATGGAGCTTGTTGCCAGGCGCGCATCGGCAGCGCGTGTGGATACTTCAGAAACGGATTCGCGTTTCGGTGACATCCGCTTGAAACGATTGCCTAAAATCGCGCCGATGACAAAGGCTGCAGCAATGAGAAACAATGACTGGAGAAGAAATACAACCATTGTCTATCCCCTGGTTCGCATCATTGGCCCCGGTCGTATGTAGACCAACCGACATAGAACCCGACAAGAGCAGCAATCAACAGGAAGAGCCAGAGCTGACCGATCATGAACCACATGTTTCTAGCCTCCGCTGGTATTGACCGCGGCCTCGAGCTTGATCTCGCCCGGCTTGCCATTACCGGGAATGGGAGCGCGCAAGGCGGCGTTGATTGCATCGTAATCGGCGGCATTGGCCGCGGTGCCGCTGATACTATAGGTCTTGCCCGAGATTTCCACCTCTCCGTTGGTCAGTTGCGCCGCCTGACTCAATGCGAAGTCGACAAGATCGAGAAAACCTTCCGGCGCGCCGCGCGCAACGGCCAATTCGTCGAGGATTTCAATGCCCGGCATGGCGTTTTCGGCGGACGCGAGAATTCGCGCGCGCGAATCGCCGAAGGGGACGTTCCCTGACAGCAATATGCCGTCGTCGGATTTGGTGATGACGAAGGAAAACGGTTCGGCCAGGGGCAAAAGCGTCGCCTGATTATCTATGGTTCTCACGCCGGGCGTGCTTGCGGCGATCCCAAGAGCGGCCGCAAGCGCCTCTTCGGATGGAGCGACACCCTTCAAGGTAAGATCGCGGCCGTCAATATCGGCGCTCGCCCAGGAATTATCGGCGCTCAGCGCAGCATTGGCCGCATCCGTGAGTTGCTGGTCGATTGGATCAGTGAGGAACCAGCCGGCAAGAACCGTCAGAAGTGCGACGGTGATGACACCGGGCCAGAACCAGCTCCTGATGGTACGCATATTCCTAAGGCTTTCTCTCAGTCTCGGTGGGCTGGAGCTATGTCTTGCCCCATGTTCATGGCCATTTCAACACGACGACCGGCCCATGAACAAAGAAAACCCGGCAGCTCGCGCCGCCGGGTCTTTATCAACCAATCCAGTAAAGGATTAGAAGTTACGCTGGAAGCGGATGATACCGCCGAATGCGTCGTCGTTACCGTTGTCGAACTCAGCAACGTCCTTACGAACGCCGTCGAACTTGGTGTAGTTGATTTCCGGCGTGATCGTGAAGCCAGGAACCAGTTCGTAGGCTACGTTAAGAGCGAAAGCGTAGGTGCCTTCTTCTTCGTATGCGCCCTGGCCGTTAAGAGTTGCCTTGTCGGAGAGCTTAGCCGAGAAGCCTGCCCAAGCAGCCCAATCGCCTTCCCAGGTGCCGAACCAATTCTGGTTGCCGCCGGTTACAACGCCAGTCGTCGTGTCGAAGTCCGGTGCGCTGTAGTCAGACTGATAACCGCCCATTGCGAAGAGCGAGATGGTGTCGGTGACTTTGAGGTCCAAACGCAGCTTTACAGCAACGTCTTCGACAACCGAGTCATAACCAACAACACCGGAGATGCCGCCCCAGCCCTGCTCCCACTTCGCACCAGCAAGAACGTGCGGCATGTAGTCGTCGATGACGTAGTCAAAGCCGAAGTTGCCGAAGTCGTTCTGGCCCTGTTCAGCAGCGATGATGGCCGAGAAGCCGTTGCCGCCTGCGAAGGTGTAGCTAACCTGGTTGGTCGTGCCCGACTGGTAGTTGATCACATCGTCGTTGATGATGTTGCCAGCATAACCGGTCCACGAACCGAAGATTTCGTCGGCGACACCGATGCGGAAACCACCGAGTTCGATGAATGCCTGCGGAAGCGAAGCACCGTTGTCACTGCCGTTGGTGAACTGGAAACGGGTCTGAGCGTAGGAACGCAGAGTGCCGAGTTCAGTTTCCGAACGTGCGTCGAAACGGACTTCAGCGCGGGTGCGCTTGTACCAGGTTTCGTTGTCGTTGGCGCCAACGTTCGAACCATTGTACGGATCGTCGCCACCAGCAGCGTCGTAACGCAGATAACCGCTGATCTTCAAGCAGGTCTCGGTCCCCGGAATGTAGAAGAAGCCTGCGCCGTAAGCGTCGCAAACGCGAACGTATTCGACGGGCTCTGGTTCGGCAACAACGACTGCATCAGCAGCACGCGCGCCGGTTACTGCGACGAGGGCCGCAGCGGAGCCGAGTAGAAGGCTCTTAATGTTCATTTCTGACCTCCAGTCAAAGTTAAAAATGGGTCTGGGCATTCCAATTTGGCTGAAGGACAACCTGTCCCCATCCCCTAAGTCCAAGAAGAAATGCGATGAACGCCCTTCCTCCCGACTGACCATACTCGCCAGCGCTGGCGTTTCAACCATGAAAGTCTCGCCGGAAGGGTTCCAAAGCGTCTATGCAAGATCGCTGTTGCACAAATGCCACGAAATCGCCGCGCACCCTCCAATATCTTTACCACTCCTTAATAGAGGTAACTGGTTTTTTAATGAAATCTTGCCCTTGAATGCCGGTATTGGGACGTTACCTGGCTTGAGAATCGCCCATGAACCGGTGGTTTTCTTGGCGTTCCTCGATTCGAATCGGCAATCCGCCCGCTCCTTCCGCAATGGTGATTTGACATGACATATCTCTACCTCGTTGTTGCCATAGTCTGTGAAGTGGTCGCCACATCCGCACTGAAACAGGCGGACGGATTTACGCGGCTGTGGCCCTCGCTCGTGTGCGTCGTCGGCTACAGCCTCGCCTTTTACCTGCTGTCGATTCCGATCAAGACGATTCCGGTTGGCATTGTTTATGCGATCTGGTCCGGCGCGGGCATCGTTCTCATCGCAGCTGTCGGTTGGTTCTGGTACCGCCAGGCCCTCGATATGCCTGCAATCATTGGTCTTTCCCTCATCATTGCCGGCGTTCTCATCGTCAATCTGTTTTCGAATACAGTCGGCCACTAACGACCGTTTTCCACCGATCTCCAGCGAATCTTGACTGGAGGTCAGAAATGAACATCAAGAGCCTTCTTCTCGGCTCCGCTGCGGCTCTCGTCGCAGTAACCGGCGCACGTGCTGCCGATGCAATCGTCGTCGCCGAACCAGAGCCTGTCGAATACGTTCGCGTTTGCGACGCTTACGGCGCAGGCTTCTTCTACATTCCGGGAACCGAGACCTGCTTGAAGATCAGCGGTTATGTCCGTTACGATGCCAAGGGCGGCGATGATCCGTATACCGGTTATGAGCGTGGCACTTGGGACAAAAAGACCCGTGCTGATCTTCGCTTCGACGCTCGTAGCGAGACCGAACTCGGTACATTGAAGTCATTCGTCGAAACCCGCTTCAACTTCAAGAACGGCGCCGACTCAGAGACAGTTGACCTAAATCAGGCCTATATCGAACTCGGCGGTTTCCGGGTCGGCGCGGTCGACTCCCAGTTCACATCCTGGACCGGCTATCTCGGCGACATCATCTCCGACGACGTCATTGCCGAAGGTCCATACAACACCAACCAGGTGAGCTATACGTTTGCTGGCGGCAACGGCTTCTCGGCCATGGTTGGCCTTGAACAGGGTGGTGACAGCTACAAATCCATCGACTATGACACAGATGTAGTTACAACCAGCTCATACGTCATCGATGATTATGTTCCGCATATCGTTGCAGGTGTGAAGTTTGAGCAGGGCTGGGGTGCCATCTCGGCCGTTGGCGGCTACGATTCAATCGTTGAAGAGTTCGCCGGGAAAATCCGACTGGACGTTAAGGTCAACGACATGATCTCTGCCTGGGTGATGGGTGGCTATCAGTCCGGCTGGGGCGATTCTCATACCGATGCTGAAGGTAATTTTGTAGCCGAGCGTAACTACTACGGCACCTGGCTTGGCGACTATGCCGTCTGGGGCGGTGTAGCAGTGAAGGCAAGCGACAAGGCAACCATCAACGCGCAGGTTGGCTACGAAGACGAGGGTCGCATCGCTGCTGCTCTGAACGTCGGCTACGAACTCGTGCCGGGCTTCAAGATTACGCCAGAAGTCAACTACACACACTTTGACGATAGTTACTTCGTTGAGAAAGAGGATGCCGTGCAGGGCATTATCCGCTTCCAGCGCAATTTCTAATCATCTGACCTGAATACTTCCGACGCCGGTTTTTCCGGCGTCGGCTTTTCCAATTGAACCAACAATTCTAAGCAACAGCAATTTTCAGCGTTCGCATTCTTCGGCGCACAGCAATTTTCAGAGAAAGGATTTCTGATCGGTCGCGGACCGAGGAGACGTGGAAATGCTCGAACTGCAGCCCGTTGGGTTGAGAACTGATAAAGCCTGTCGCTTTATCATACGGAAGTCTATTAGCCTAAATGGGCAGACGTTCCGGGATTGCGTTTTTCGGATTGGCGGCTACAACTTGCCGCATATTTTTCCGATGCTTCTAAATTGTTTCAGAGCGCAATCATTATGCTAGTCGCCCCCTTGGACACGCAGCAGGACGCCCGTTTTTCGGTCCAGTTCGAATATGATCTGCACTACTCCTCAAGCGCTCACCAGACGCGACGACTGGTTCGGGATCACACGCTCGCGGAATTGACCGCGCAATATATCGGCATTCTCTGGGATGAAGGATCGCATAAGGTCAATGTCCGATCATTTCTCGGCGAGATCGCCGAGATTGTGGGCGGCGAGCGATTCAGCGTATTCAGCCAGGAGATGCTCGATTTCGTAATTGGAACCTTGCGCGAACGCGGAAACAGCAATGCCACCATCAATCGCAAGATGGCGGCCTTGAGCAAATTGCTGCGGAAAGCGTGCAAGATGGGCGATATCTACAACCTGCCGGAGTTTCGCCGCCAGAAAGAGCGGCAAGGGCGGATTCGCTTCCTCGAATTCGAAGAAGAACAGCGCTTGTTCTCTGCAATTCGGGCACGTTGCGAAGACAGTTACCGCCTCAGCGTGTTTCTGGTCGATACCGGGTGCCGTCTCGGCGAGGCGATCGGCCTTTCATGGAACGATCTGCAGGATAGCCGCTCGACTTTCTGGCTGACAAAATCCGGGCGTAGCCGGACCGTTCCCCTCACCTCCAGGGCTCGCGAAGCGACGCTGATACCCCGCGGGCGCCTGAAGGGTCCGTTCTCCATGCACAGCCAGGTGCGATTTCGGGCAATCTGGAATGAGGCAAAAGCCGAAGTCGGACTCGGTCGCGACGATCAGGTCGTCCCGCACATCTTACGCCATACCTGCGCCTCGAGGCTGGTTCGCGGCGGTATCGACATCCGTCGCGTGCAGATGTGGCTTGGACATCAGACCCTGCAGATGACCATGCGCTACGCCCACCTTGCCACCAATGATCTTGATTCCTGCGTTGCTGTGTTGGAGCACCATTGAGCGGAATATGGCGCACCTGACCGGTTTGAGCGAAACAGGGAGGGGGCGCCAGCAAACTTCAATCAAGGCCGGATACCGGCGTATTTCGAATGAGGCGCGGGCGCACGAAGCCCCTCCGCGTCGCTGCTTTGCGACGCTCCCCGCAAGCGGGAGGGCAAGGCGTCCTCACCTTAACCCTGCGCTGTTACTTAGCGTCGCCTCGCTGCCGGCCCTACGCTTCGAGCGGCATGCGGAACGTAAAGCGCGTTTTCCCGTCGTTCGAATCGACCTCGATGACGCCGCCATGCAGCTTGGCGATTTCGGACGCGATGTAGAGTCCGAGGCCAAGCCCCTGCTGGCCGGTCTTGGCGCCATGGCGGAAGAAGGGCAGAAACAGCTGGTCGACCGATTCCGCAGGTATAGGCTCGCCGCGATTGGTAACCGACAGTTCAAATGCGTCATAGGTAGTTCGGGCATCCACGCGGATCGCCCCGTCTTCGGAACCGTGGGCCAAGGCGTTGCCAAGAAGATTTGACAGAAGCTGGCCGACCCGCAGAGGGTCGCAGCGGATCGGATCATCGAATTCGAAGCTGGTCTCGATGACGCGATCGGGGCGGACCGACCCGAGTTCATCGACGACCTGCGTCAACGTGGGCTTTAATTCGGCATTGCGCTTGATCTCGACCATGACGCCGCTGCCGAGGCGAGCCCGCGCCAGGTCCATAACGTTATCGATAAGGCCAGACATGCGCACAACGCTGCCGCGGATCAACTTGACGATGGCTTCCGCCTTTTCGTCGAGTGGCGTACGCAGAAGCAGGCGCGTGCCCGAATCGATCGAGGCAACAGGATTGCGCAGGTCGTGACCGAGGACCGCGACAAACTGTTCGCGAAATTCCGAGATCGTCCGTTCGTCGACCAGGGCAGCCTCGGTTTTGGCAAGGCGGTCATTGGCGTCGAGATGGAAAGCAATCAAATCGGCGAAGAGCTTGAACATGCCGACCACTTGTGGATTCTTCAGGCGCGCCGGCGCTGGATCGATGGCGCAAAGCGTGCCGAAAAAAGTCCCGTCCGGCAGTGTTATCGGCATCGAGATGTAGCTTTGAAAGCCATAAATCTGCGGCGTGTGGTGGGTTGAATAAACCAAATCCTGCGAGACTTCGTCAATAACGACGGCTTTGCCACTGCCGCGAATTTCATCGCAGATCGTGGTCTTGACCTCAAGTTCGCCCCCGGGCTTCAAGCCAAACGCAATATTGTCGAGCACCTGACAGGCGATCCAGCGATCTTCGGTCACCCGTGCGACAGCCGCGAATCCCATGCCTGTCGTCCGGCAGACGACATCGAGTATGGTTGGAACTGCATCGATGCGAGCAATGGCATCAATATCAGCTTGAAAATCGTGTGGCATGAAGTTTCCCGAATCTGAGGTGCAAGCCAATATAGGGGTTTTGGCGGATTGCACCATGCACGGGAACATTCTGCGCCGACACCGCGTTGATTATAAGGCGGGAGGGACTAGTCGACCATCATACCTCAACGATCGAGCGGCTTCAGATTAATGCATTAACTTGACATCCAGGCTTCACATTGCACTGATAGGCACGGCTGAAATGGGAGAAAGGCCGGAAATGTTCGAAGACGAAGAAGACGAAATCTATTCGCACTACACCACCCCGATGTGGCGTCATCTTCTCATTTTCGCTTTTGCGGTTTCAGTCGCAGTCATTATTTCGCAGATGCTCCCGGGTTGAACGAGAACCTTCTTCCCCTCCTCCTTCGCGCTTCCGACTATTTTCGATGTGGCAGGCTCTGGATGCTGTTTCCGTGCGTAGCAAGATGCTCGTGGAGCGGCGGCATCGCCGCCAGCCCCTTAACGTTTCCAGACACTCAACGATCTTGTCTTCCCGAACGCGTATGATGTTACGCTGCGAATTCGGGTTCTTGTCCAGTGGATTGGCTGTCGAAAGGGATAATCTGCTCGACCCGGAACGATCGAAGCTGAGACACGTTAAACGGGTATGAAAGCCTATGACGAATATAACGAGAAACGACCAGCTCCCAAGTTCCGAACATCCTTGATGTACGGGGCGTTGTTTTTCGTCGGCGTAGCCTTGGCTGTCGGGCTTACCTACCTTTTGTGAATATCCCCGCAAGCCAATCAGGCAAATAAGCATCAAGCATCAGTACGGGCTCAAAGTTGCGCTCCCTCGATCTCCGAGCCCGGCTGTTTTCACTCCGGTACATCGGCGCCCATCGGGAAAGCGTGGGTACTCCCACCATCCAGCGGTTCGCAAACCCGTTTGGTGTAATGCATCTAGACGAGCCGAAAAGGCTGCGTATCAATACATGGAGTTACCTCCTTGTATTACATTGCGCCACCATAGAGAGCTTGCAATCCTTCGTTTATGGAACAGAGCGACGAACTACAACGCACGTTTTGGAATAAGTGGAACTCCGAAAATCGTCAGCACGATGTAGGAGAAATTTCCCGTCGGCAATCCCAGGTTATCGAGGAATGGCTTGTCGAGTTGGGACGACGCGATCTCAACATCCTCGAAGTTGGCTGCGGTAACGGCTGGTTCTGCCCAACCCTGGCAAAGTTTGGCAATGTCACCGGAACGGACATTTCCGACGAGGTTTTATCGGCATCACGAACGCGCTGGCCCCAAATAAAGTTCGTCGCCGGCGACTTCGCCAAACTCGATTTTGCACCCATGTCTTTTGACGTGCTGGTCAGCCTCGAAGTGCTGTCTCACGTTGCTGACCAGAACCAATTCTTCGCGCGTCTCGCGGAACTGCTCAAGCCCGGCGGGCACCTCTTCCTTGCGACGCAAAATCGTCCCGTTCTGCAAAATTACTGCAGGGTGCCGACCCAGCAACCCGGCCAGCTCAGGAAGTGGGTGGACCGCACGGAATTGGCTTCGCTGGCAAGCAAGCATTTTGAAATAGAATCATTGTTCTCGATTACGCCAATCGCTCACAAACACTTCAGAAGACTGCTGACATCCAACAAAGTAAATCGGCTTACCGCACCATTGCTTGGTCATGGGCTCCGTGACTTCATGGAGAAAAGAGATTGGGGATGGACGCTAATGCTCAAGGCAAAAAAGAGGGATGGTCACTGAACTTGCGAAAGCTCTATAAATGACAATCCAACGCACCATCCTTTCTCGCAACACATAAACTGACAATTCGGAATCGCGGCACACCAGTCCGTGGAGATCGTGATATTACGACCGGCCCTGTTCGGTTGTACCGTCCCGTTGTCTTATCCAAAACTAAGGTGCATCTATCATCCGCTTAATGGCAAATGCGCCGCCAATCAGTAGATCGCCATCCTCGAGGATTGTCGTGATGCCACCCAGCGCATTCCACTTTCGGCTGTCGTCGGGAAAGAGCCACGTTTGCTTCGTCTCGCCAGTCGTCCAGTCAAGCCCGACATAGGCATAATTCCCGCTGATTTTGGTCGCGCAGTAGATGAGGTTGGTGGCCGCGGAGACGACGGGCACCATAATATCGGTGTTGTCGACCTCCATATTGACCCACGCTTTTTCGAACTTCTTCTCTTTCGGGTCCCAGGTGAATTTCTGAACGCCAAGCGGGGCTTTGCGCGTAACCCCGGCGGTGAACTGGTTGGGCGGCCCGGGCTCCGGAAACGGTTCGGGGTAGCTGCCATTGATGACGGCAACCCCGTAACCCAGTACGTTGGGGGAAGGTTCGATTGTAAGGCTGGATATGTCGATCTTGATCTGGTCGGCAATTCGTCGGGACGGAGTGCCGGGTTTCTGCTGAAAGCCATCCGGGATCGCGTCGCGCCAGAACGCGACCAGATTGGTCCCGGCCTCCGCGGCATCGGCAATAACGATGAGTTTGTCGGGATCGTCACCAAACCCCATCAGCGTCGGCGTCGTGCCCGACCCGCGCGAGATTGCGCCAAGCGCCATGGCTTTTTTGGGGTCCATCGACTCGTAAGGCGACTCCCATGCACCGTCTGCGGTGTCGGTTGATAGCTTCTCACCTGTCCAGGCGAGACGCAGCATGCGCTTGCTGGTGACGACATAGACCCCGCCCTTGTCATCGATGCAGATGGAGTTGTCGACTGCTTCGTCACCAAATCCGACATAGGACTTCACATTGAGATCGCGATCGAGGATCAGCGCTGCGCCGGGGGCAGCCGCAGCAAGATAGCCATCATAGGTCATGGCCAGCCCGATGATCCGTGACACGGATTTGGCGATGTCGGCCGGAAGGTCCTCCACCAGATTTTTGGAGGCTACGATGCGAACGTCTGCCTCGGGATCGTTGTTATCGAATGACTTGAGCACTTTGGTCCCGCCATAAACGCAGTAGTGATAGCCATCCTTGTCAAAGAGGTTGTAGACCCCGTTGATGCCAGTCTGAATGTTGAGGCCCATGGAACCCATTGTAGCAAGCGCGGCGACAATCTGGCTTTCGTCGCGAGCGCCAGATGCCGCATCAAGCTTGTCGAGGACAGCGTGGATGCTTTCGTTGGATGCCATTTCCGCATCCGCCTCGAAGCCGGGATACGGCACGAAATTGCCGGCCTCCATCGTCTTCCCCGTCAGGCGAAGCTTCTGAACGCCCACCGCTCCACTGGCAAAAGCGATCGTCTGATCGCCCAACTTCTTGAGCGTGGGATTGGAGGTGATGACCATCGGAACGGTCTTGACCTCTTCGGTCTTGAGCTTGCGACCATGCACGGGACCGGCGAACAGCACCGAATCCGTCGCGCCGGGATTGAAATGCGAGGTCGGATAGACGCTCTCGGCAAGCCAGGGATTGCGCGGCGGCATAGTCGGCAAGTCCTGAGCGCTGGCTGCATGCAGAACAGGTCGCAAGCATGTCGAGCACGCCAGTAAAGAACCAAGACCAATCAGAACGTCGCGGCGGTTGCTCATAGCATGCCTCTTCCATCTTGATAGAAGTGAGCGTGTGGGCGTTTCAAAACAGGTTACATAGCTGTAACGCCGAAGTTTCGTTCCCTCAACCTTGTCGCTAAGTGGCGCGTGTTATCCGTCCGCCACTGCTCAGATAGTGGGAAGATCATCGGGACACAAATGTTCCCTTACGTGGATCGCTTTTATAATCAGGCGTCTCGAAATCCCTCCCTACGTTCGAGGCTGGAATTTATCCCGAGCCGCGCTCCTAGAGTTTTAACTTCACTGAAGACCCAGCGTGTTCGTTTTTTCGATTTCGAGCACGACCGATACGCTGAGCATTTTCGAATTGGCAGATATGTAAGTGACAGCGGGGATTTTTTGAGATTGCAGGCGCAGTTCACGGTATGTTCCGTGAATATCCGTACAGGCCATTTCACAAGCCACAGCCACCGCTGGAAGGCAGTAAAATTATCTAACAATTTCAAAATTATGGCGGAGAAGAAGGGATTCGAACCCTCGAGAGCCTTTTGAGCCCTACTCCCTTAGCAGGGGAGCGCCTTCGACCACTCGGCCACCTCTCCGAGGACGCTGACTAAAGATGAAACCCCTTGTTTGCAAGGGCTTTGTTGGCTTTTCCGTAAAAAATGCCGCAGGCGAGCCGGTGCGCGATCCTGGCAAATCCATCGCCGATAATATTCATGCGAGGTGACCAAGTTCTGACAATTTCCCGGCCTAGCCGCTATTCACCGGGCCATTGTTGCTGATCGTGCCCGCGTCGAATCAAACCTGTGGGTTGTGTGATTTCGGGGACTTGGCGAGCAACTCCCCCTTCTCGTAGTCTCGCACATCGCTCGCACCGCAGAAAATTGGATGGGTCTCGTATGAAAACAGTCTTTGTTGCGGTCGCGCTTGCCGTTGTGGCATCCCAGCCGGTCTTCGCCATGGATGCACGCGAAGAGACAGGCCTGCGCAAACTCGATCCGCAAACCCGGCTCGAACAACGTTGCGATGTCGAAGCGATGGAGCGCATTCGCAAAGACGAAGGCAAATTCAACCCGGACAAGGTTCTGGCCTATGCCTTTGCCGAGCCACGCATGCAGGCGCATGGCATCCAGACCCGCGGCGCAGCTTTTCGCAGCGGCGGCGCGTGGTACCACCTCAAATACAAGTGCGAGACGAGCGCCGACAACATGCAGATCGTCGCGTTCAAATATAAGATCGGCGATCTCGTGCCCGAAAAAGACTGGACCACGCATTTCCTCGTTCCCTGATGCTCGACACCACGGCGCTGGTTGGCTAGCCTCCATTCGAGAAAATGGGGGAATCTGCATGCAACTCAGATCATTAGGCTGCTGCACGTTGGCCGTATTCGTGGCGGCATGCACGACCACCAACAGCAACACCGCAGGCACGGATCAAGTCGTGGCAGATGCAAGGACCCTGGTTATCGCCTCATATCAGTGCCAGGACGCCTTGGGGCGCGAACCGCACTACTCGGCTATCGAAAGCAGCGAAACCGTGTTGAAGGCGCTGGGCAAATCCGCCGATCAAGCCGATCAGACCGTGCGCAGCTGGCTACGCGAGGTAAACGCGGGGCCGAAACAACCAGGCGATTTCGACGCGAAGACCTGCAAGGACAGATTGTTGACACTCGCTGAAAAAGTGCGCGTTGGCTACGAGGCTATCAAGCGAAAAGGGAATTAGTCCGGATACGAAAAGGGCGGCTTGCGCCGCCCTCGGTGTCAATTACTGATGACTGCGGCCGCTGCCACCCATCTGGTTTTCGCGCCACCTGCGGTCGCGATAGGTGCGAACATTGCGGCGCTCCCAATCGGACCGGCCCCAATGGGACCTGCCCCAGTTTCGGTTGTAGCGGTGATTTGATCTGTTCCAGTTACGGCGATTGTCCCAACCGTGACGATAGTACGGACGATACCTGTCGCGCGAACGTACTTGCTCAATATTGGACGTCACCTGCACGGGCTGGGAAGGGACCGGCGCGGCAAACGATGATATGGCCGAGCCCAGCAACATCGCCAAACCGACGATTGCGGCCGACAAGGCGGAAAGTGTTCTTTGCATATAAATGCCTCCTGATAAAAGCGGTACAGTTCTCAAATGCACCTCGAAGCATGAACTTGTCGTGAACGGATTGGTTCCCTGTTCACGCAATTGCTACCGCAGATCGCAGACATGCGCGGATCTGTAAATGCCGGTTGCAATTCTTGAATGGCACAGGCGGAACCGAGACCCTATTTGACCGTTATCGCGACGCTTAAGGACTACACCCAATCGAATACTGGAGGTTGCAGAATGACGACACCGACCGTTCCGCAGGATGTTTATCAACGCCACGAAAGAGAATGGCAAATGCTGCGCGAGGCGATCGCCAAGTCTCAGGAGTTGTCCGAAAAGGCTGAGAAAAAGCCCGCGGAAATCAAAGCCGTTGCGGATACCTATCGCTGGCCGCCCATTCAGATGCATCAATGAGCGGAACGAAGCGCCGAGGCAGTAGCCTCGAGCCCCGCCATGGCAAATCTTTGGAAATGCTCGACGATTTCATTCTGGGCCTGGGGTTCGGCGGGGTTTAACCCGGGTAGGACGCGCGTGAAGATCTGCTTGTTGCCGACGACCAGCATGGCAAAGGGCGAAATGATGTTGAGGGCGCAACGCGTCACCGCCGGATCGTCATGCGGCAATCCCAGAATCTCGCCGACAATCGTCGTAACCACGAGCTTCTTCGGCAAAATTTCCTTGTCGAGAAGCAAAGAAAATGCCGGTGATGGCGAAAGAATCTCACGTCCGAGCACCCCGAGCGCCCACGACGATCGAGCCGAACCCGTCACCGCGCGTGCGAGCAATCCGATGAGGCTACGCAGCTTTTCCCTGGGGTCACCCGGACCTTCCGCTACAGTCACAAGACTTTCATAGGTCAGGAGGCGGCGGTGTGCCTCGAGCAGCACTTGCCCGTAGAGACCGTCGATACCACCGTAATAGTAGTTGACGGCGGCGGAGTTGCTGCCTGCCAGTTCGGCAATTTCCTTGCCGGTGGCTCGATCGAATCCCTTTTCGGCAAAGACCTCCCCTGCAGCCTCCAGAATCTGAGCCTTGGTTGTGGCGCCATCCTCGCGCCGGCCGGGAAGTTTTCGAGTGCTCTGTTTCGCCATGGAATCATTGTAGCGGAGTCTACACGTTTTTCAAAGTTGAAATTCAAATTCTAATTTGACATAACCACGCAAGTTGAATATGATGTGCGGCCATGGGCAAAAAAATCCGCATATTGATCATTCTGGTCGTTCTTGCTGCGCTTGGCGTTGGCGCATGGTGGTACTGGCACCGTCCGGCAACCGCCGACGCACTGACACTCTATGGCAATGTCGACTTGAGGCAGGCCTCCCTCGCCTTCAATGGCTCGGAACGCATCGATCAGGTCCTTGTCGAGGAAGGCGATGTCGTGAAAAAGGGACAGGTGTTGGCCCGCCTCGATACCGGCCGGCTTGCGCCGCAGGTCCGCGAGGCCGACGCGACCGTTGCCTCACAGCGCGCCATGGTCCTGAAACTGCGCAATGGCAGCAGGCCGGAGGAGATCGCGCAGGCCCGCGCCAATCTCACGTCGGCGAAGGCCGATGCAGACAACGCCAACATACAGCTTGAACGGCGGATGAGCCTGACGGTCAATTCCACGATCAGCAAGCAGGAACTCGACACCACCAAGGCAGCGGCCGCCGTTGCCGACGCCAAGGTCGAAGTCGCCCAGAGCGCGCTGGAACTCGCCATCGCCGGTCCCCGCGCCGAGGACCTGTTGCAGGCCGAAGCACAGCTGCGCGGCAGCGAAGCGCAATTGGCGCTGATACGGGAACAACTCAACGATGCGGAATTGATTGCACCCGTCGATGCAGTGGTGCGCTCGCGCCTGATGGAGCCGGGCGAAATGGCTGGGCCGATGAAACCGGTGCTTTCGCTCGCCGTGATCAAGACGAAATGGGTACGGGCCTATGTCTCCGAGCCCAATCTCGGGCATGTAAAACCCGGCATGCGGGCGCGGATCACCACTGACAGCTTCCCGGACAAACCGCAGGATGGCTGGGTCGGATTCATATCGCCGGTGGCGGAGTTTACGCCGAAAACCGTGGAGACTGCTGATTTGCGATCGAGCCTCGTCTATGAGGTCCGGGTTTTTGTCGATGACAAGGATGATCTTTTACGGCTTGGCATGCCGGCTACTGTCACGCTTCTGCCGAACGAACCGCTGAAGCCACTGCCGGCCGGCGGCCAGGAGACCGACGCCAAGGCAAAGTCATGACAGAAGCCGCGCCTTCCGCACCGGTTGTCGCAAGAAACCTCTTCAAGACGTTTCACCGCGAAACCGGCGAGACGGTCAAGGCGCTGGAGGATGTCTCATTCGAGGCACGGCACGGCACGTTGACCGCGCTCGTTGGGCCGGACGGCGCCGGCAAGACAACGATCCTGCGCCTGATCGCCGGGTTGATGACCGCTGAAAAGGGCGAGCTTTCCGTGCTTGGCGTGGATGTCGCCGCGGACCCGCAGAACATTCAGAACCGTATCGGTTACATGCCGCAGAAATTCGGCCTCTATGAGGATCTGACCGTTCAGCAGAATCTCGATCTTTACGCCGATCTGCACGGTATCGGTCATGACACGCGCAAGGAAATCTACCCTCGCCTGATGGAAATGACCGACCTCGGCCGCTTCACGGATCGGCTTGCCGGCAAGCTATCCGGCGGCATGAAGCAGAAGCTCGGCCTTGCCTGTACCCTCGTTCGCGCGCCAGAGCTTCTTCTTCTCGACGAACCGACAGTCGGCGTCGATCCACTGTCGCGGCGTGAACTCTGGGAAATTGTCACCAAACTTGTGCGGGAAGACGGGCTAACAGTCGTCGTCAGCACCTCCTACCTCGACGAGGCGGAGCTTTGCGATCATGCCGTGGTCATGCATCTCGGCAAGGTATTGGCGCAAGGCAAGCCCGAGGAAATCACCGCCAGGGCAAAGGACCAGGTGTTCATCGCAACGCCCGACGCCGGCACGACCGCCAGGTCCCTGCAGGCGCGGCTGTTTCGCCAGGAAGGCGTCGCCGACGCCGTGCCGGAAGCCGGCAGGGTACGCGTCGTGAAGCAGCCGGATTTCGGCGGCGATATCCGCATCGACGACAAGCTTGTCGAGCTCGAACCAGTGAAGCCGCGCTTCGAGGACGGCTTCATGATCCTCTTCAGCGCCGTGGCCAGGAAAAGCCAGTCGAGCGCGGTCACTCTCGACAGGCCGAAGCCGGCTGGGGGCAGCGAGATCTCCGTCGAAGTCCATGATCTCGTGCGCAAGTTCGGTCACTTCACTGCCGTCGATCACGTCACGTTCGAGGTAAGGCGCGGCGAAATTTACGGTTTGCTCGGCCCGAACGGCGCGGGCAAGAGCACGACCTTCCGCATGCTGTGCGGCCTGATGCCGGCAACGAGCGGCACCTTGCGCGTCGCTGGGGCGGATCTGCGGACGTCCCGCGCCGAGGCCCGCGAAAATCTCGGCTATGTAGCGCAGAAGTTTTCGCTCTACGGCGATCTCTCCGTGGACGAAAACCTTGATTTCTTTGCCAGCGCCTATGGCCTGCGCGGTGCGAAGAAGCGCCAGCGTATCGAATGGTCAAAAGATCAATTCGAACTCGACAGCCTGTCGACACTGCCAAGCGGGCAATTGCCCGGAGGCTTCAAGCAGCGTCTCGCCATGGCGGCGGCGCTCTTGCACGAGCCGGATATCCTTTTCCTCGATGAGGCGACCAGCGGTGCCGATCCGCTGGCGCGGCGCGAATTCTGGGGCCGCATCACTGCGCTGTCCGAACAAGGCGTTACCGTGATCGTAACCACCCATTTCATGGAAGAAGCCGAGTATTGCGATCGCATCATCATTCTCGATGCCGGCCGCAATCTTGCCGAGGGCACCCCCGCCGAAATCCGAGCCCATGCCAAGCCGAAGAAAGGTGAGGAGGCCAACATGGAAGACGCCTTCATCGCCATCGTCGAGGAATCGCGCCGCGAAACGCGCGAAAAGGCAGCGTGATGGCCAAGCAAACCAGCGAGGGCTCGGCCACGAACGCGACCGCTTCGCATCCCGCCAGGAACAGCCTGCGCCGCATCCTGGCGCTGGTGCGCAAGGAATCCTGGCAAGTCGTGCGCGATCCGAGCAGCATCGCCGTCGGCATCGTCATGCCCATGATCCTCCTGATTCTGTTCGGCTACGGTCTTTCCTTCGACCTGAAGAACCTGCCTGTGGCGATGGTGATCGAAGATTCATCAGCCGAGGCCCGCAATGCCGTCTCCGGTTTCGAACTCTCGCCCTATTTTCAAACGCATCGGGTGATGACCATGGCCGAGGCGCAGCGTCTTCTGATGAACAAGATTGTCAACGGTATCGTTCGTATACCGCCGCAATTTGCCCGCGATGTCGAGGCGGGGACGGCGGAAATCCAGTTCGTGGTCAACGGCAGTGACGCCAATACCGCCCGGATTGCACTCGGCTATGCGCAGGGTGCCGTCGGTATTGCAGTTGCCCGGCAGATGGCCGAGGGCAAGATGGTCAGCAACGGCGCGACGATCGATCTTGAACCGCGCCTCTGGTTCAACGCGGCCAATGACAGCACCTATTTCCTCGTCCCCGGGCTCATCGTATTGGTCATGACGCTCATTGGCGCCCTGCTGACGGCGCTGGTCATCGCGCGCGAATGGGAGCGCGGCACGTTTGAGGCGCTCTTCGTCACCCCCGCGCTGCCAAGCGAGATCCTCCTCGGCAAGACGGTGCCCTATTTCGTGCTTGGCATGCTCGGACTTGCGCTTTCGGTCATCGGCAGCCAGGTTCTGTTCGGCGTTCCGCTGCGCGGATCGCTATGGATCCTGGTCGTGGTTTCGACGCTCTATCTGCTGGTTGCGCTCGGCATCGGGCTCTTGATTTCGTCGCTGACCAAGAACCAGTTTGTAGCAAGCCAGATCACGCTGATCGTCACATTCCTGCCGGCAATGATGCTCTCGGGGTTTATGTTCGACATCAGGAGCATGCCCTATGCGATCCAGGTCATTACCCATGTTTTCCCGGCGCGCTATTTCGTCAGCGTGTTGCAGACGCTGTTTCTGGCCGGCGATATCTGGCCGGTCATCCTGCCAAACGCCGCTGTGCTGGCCGCGATGGCAGCGGTGCTGATGACCGCCTCGGTCTTCGCAACGCGCAAGAAACTCGGGTGAGCCAGTCATGAAGGAGTCATTCTTCCGCATCATCGCCCTGATCCGCAAGGAATTGCTGGCAATCTTCAAGGATCCGAAGAGCCGGATCGTGCTTGTGCTGCCGCCGATCCTGCAGTGCCTGATCTTTGGCTACGCGGCGAGCTATGACCTCAACAACGTTCCCTATGCTATCCTCGATCACGATCACAGCGCGGCCTCCATCGAATTCATCTCCAAGCTTGACGGCTCTGGAACGTTCACGCGCGTGGCAACGCTGCAGCGGACCTCGGACATCGCGAAATTCATCGATGAGGGGCGCGTGCTCCTTGTCATCGTCGTCGACGAGGATTTCGAAAAGCGGCTGATGGCGGGGATGCCGGCCAAGCTGCAGGTGATCGCCGATGGCCGCAACTCCAACACGGCGGGCACGGCGCAGAGCTATATCAGCACGATCGCATCGGACTTCGCCACGCGCTGGCGGGCAGATAATGGTCAGGATCCGCCCGGCGGCATGAAGCTCACCACCCGGGCGTGGTATAATCCAAGCCTTGAGACGCGCTGGTACATGATCCCTTCGCTGATCGGCACGATCACGATGATGATGACGTTGATGCTCACGGCAATGTCCGTGGCGCGGGAGCGCGAGGCAGGCACGTTCGACCAATTGCTGGTCACGCCATTTCGGCCCTCCGAGATCATGATCGGCAAGGCCCTGCCCTCGATGCTGGTCGGGCTCAGCCAGGCAACGACGATTCTTCTCGTTGCCCAATTATGGTTCCAGATCCCGTTTACCGGGTCCTATTTCATGCTGTATCTCGGATTAATACTGTTTCTCGCCGCAGCCGTCGGCATCGGACTGTTCATCTCGTCGCTCGCCGCCAACATGCAGCAGGCCATGATCTATTCGTTCGTGCTGCTTATGCCGTTCATGCTGCTTTCCGGCCTGACGGCGCCTATCGGCAACATGCCCGAGATCCTGCAGTATATGACCCTCGTTAATCCACTGCGCTATGCGATCAGTATCACGCATCAGGTCTATCTGGAGGATGCAGGCGTAAGGGAGCTCTATCCGGAAATGCTGGCGCTGGTCGCGATCGCCGCGGTCACCCTGCCGTTTTCGGCGTGGCTGTTCCGCAACCGGCTGACATGAAACGGCGGCTATTTGTCAGGAAAAGACTTCATCGCGATATCGACAAGCCTGTAGACGTCTTCACGGCTGGCGCCGCTCGACGCCTGCACGGCGGTACCTTGCGCAACGGTCAAAATGTACCGGGCAAGGTCCTCGGGATTGCTGTCGTCAGGCAGGTCGCCCTCGCGCTTGGCGCGCTCGAACCGACGCGCCAGCGCCTTCTGACCGACCTGAATACGCTCGACAATGGTCTTGTGGATCTCGAGTGCGGCATCGCTGCAGGAACTTGCGGCGTTGACGACGAGGCAGCCGCCGGGATTGCACGCTTCGGTCTGCGCCCGGACGAATCCGCGCAAAATGTCCAAGGCGACCGTGCGGGCTTCCGGCTGTTCGAGCGCGCTCCAGAAGAACGCCATATAGTGCTCTTCGTAACGCTGCAGCGCCATGCGGAAGAGTTCTTCCTTGTTGCCGAATGTGCCGTAGAGGCTTGGTTTTGTTATGCCCATGCCGTCAGTAAGGTCAGTGATGGACGTGCCTTCGTAGCCCTTGCGCCAGAACAGCTCCAAAGCCGTCTGCAAGGCATCGTCCGCATCAAATTCCCTCGGCCGTCCCATGGACAAGACTCCCTAAAAGAATTATACCGCTCGGTATAAAATCGGTTGACAGCTGCTGTACCGCAGCCTTATATCACCGCTTCTATACCGATCGGTATAGAACGTCAATGATCGAGTTCCGATCTGCCATCCTCCCAAGTGGCATATATTTTCAAAGCAGGTGACCACGATGTCAATCAGCACTTTTAAGAAGAGCCTCCTCGTCAGCGGCATTGTTCTAACGCTTGCAACCGTAGGTGGCACAAAAGTTTTTGAATTCTCCAAAGGTCATGCAGAAGTTGAAAAGCAGCAGGCTCCCGCTCAGGCAATGCCGGTGTCGGTAGCGCTCGTCCAGCCGAAAAACGTGACGCAGTGGAACGAATTTTCCGGCCGTCTTGAAGCAATCGATTCGGTGGAAGTGCGCTCGCGCGTTGCCGGCGCTGTCCAGTCGATCCATTTCAAGGAAGGCGCGATCGTCAAGCAGGGCGACCTTCTGGTGAAAATAGACCCGGCGCCGTTCGAAGCAGAGGTTGCGCGGGCTCGCGCCGAGGTTAGCGCTGCACAATCGAAGCTCGCCTTTGCCAAGAACGAGCTTGAGCGCGGCAAGCGCCTGATCGATTCCCGCACCGTATCGCAGAGCGATTACGACCAGCGCATGAACGTGCAGACCGGCGCGCAGGCTGACCTCCAGGCAGCTGAGGCCGTTCTCAAGACGGCCATGCTCAATCTCGACTATACGGATATCCGCGCACCGATCACCGGACGCGTCGGGCGCATCGAGATCACACCCGGCAACCTGATCGCTGCCGGCCCGAGTTCGCCGCTTCTGACGTCGCTCGTCTCGATCAGCCCGATCTATGCAAGCTTCGAGGCCGACGAGAACGTCGTCGCCAAGGCGCTCGCCGATCTGCCGAGCGGTCTCAACGGCCGTGACTTCGTGGATCGCATTCCCGTGCAGATGGATGTGCAGGGGTCGAACGGCGTTGCCGGAAAACTCCAGCTCATCAACAACAGCGTCGATGTGTCGAGCGGCACGGTCAAGGTGCGTGCGGTCTTCGATAATGCCGACGGCAGGCTGATGCCGGGCCAATTCGCCAAGGTGCGCATGGGCCAGGCCAATGAGCGCCAGGAACTGCTCGTCGATGAAAAGGCTGTCGGTACCGACCAGAACAAGAAGTTCGTCATGGTCGTCAATCCGCAGAACATCGTCGAATATCGCGAGATCACGCTGGGCGCGCGGGCCGAAGGCCTTCGCATCGTGACGGCGGGCCTGCAGGCTGATGAAAAGATCGTCGTCAACGGCTTGCAGCGCATCCGTCCCGGTTCACTCGTCGCACCGCAAATGGTGGCAATGGGGGCAACGGCGGCGGCTAACCAGCAAGCGCTTGCGGAACCCGCAAAGCAATAATCCAGAGCCCCTCCGGGCAGGTGGAATGACATGAACATTTCCAACTTCTTCATCGATCGCCCGATTTTTGCGGGCGTTCTTTCTTTCGTCATCTTTCTCGGCGGCCTGATTGCCCTCACGGCGATGCCCGTCTCGGAATATCCGGACGTGGTACCGCCTTCGATCGTGGTGCGCGCGCAGTATCCGGGCGCCAATCCCAAGGTCATTGCGGAAACGGTGGCGACGCCGATCGAGGAATCGATCAACGGCGTCGAAGGCATGCTCTACATGGGCAGCCAGGCGACTGCCGACGGCCAGATGACACTGACCGTCACCTTCGCGCTTGGTACCGATCCAGACAAGGCGCAGCAGCTAGTACAGAACCGCGTCTCGCAGGCAGAACCGCGCCTGCCCGAGGAGGTGCGCAGTCTCGGCATCACCACGGTGAAAAGTTCGCCGGACCTGATGCTGGTCGTGAACCTCATCTCCCCCAACAACCGCTATGACATCACCTATCTGCGCAACTATGCCCTGATCAACATCAAGGATCGGCTTGCCCGCATCACTGGTGTCGGCGATGTGCAATTGTTTGGCTCGGGCGACTATTCGATGCGCATCTGGCTCGATCCGCAGAAGACCGCCGAGCTTGGTCTCTCGGCAACCGACGTTCTTAGCGAAATCCGCGCCCAGAACGTGCAGGCGGCTGCGGGCGTGATCGGTGCTTCACCGAGCCCCAACGACGTCAATCTGCAGCTGTCGGTCAACGCGCAGGGGCGGCTTCAGTCTGAAGAGGAATTCGGACAGATCATCGTCAAGACGGCGGCCAACGGGGCGATCACCCGGCTGAAGGACATTGCCCGCGTCGAGCTTGGCGCGGCGCAGTATTCGTTACGCTCGCTGCTCGACAACAAGCCTGCGGTGGCAATCCCGGTTTTCCAGGCGCCCGGTTCCAATGCGATCCAGATCGCGGACCAGGTCCGCAGCGTCATGGACGAGATGAAGCTGACCATGCCGGAGGGCGTCGACTACGAAATCGTCTACGATACGACGCAGTTCGTGCGCGCCTCGATCGAGGCCGTGGTTCATACGCTGCTTGAAGCTGTCGTTCTCGTCGTCCTCGTGGTCATTCTCTTCCTGCAGACGTGGCGCGCCTCGATCATTCCGCTGATCGCCGTGCCGATCTCGATCATCGGCACTTTTGCGGTGATGCATCTTTTCGGCTTTTCGGTGAATGCGCTCAGTCTCTTCGGTCTCGTCCTTGCCATCGGCATTGTCGTCGACGATGCGATCGTCGTCGTGGAAAATGTCGAGCGCAATATCGAGAACGGGCTTGCGCCCCGCCAGGCGACCATCCAGGCCATGCGCGAAGTTTCGGGACCGATCATCGCCATTGCGCTTGTGCTCGTCGCCGTGTTCGTGCCGCTCGCGTTCATCACCGGGCTGACCGGCCAGTTCTACCGGCAGTTCGCGCTGACGATCGCCATTTCGACCGTCATCTCGGCGTTCAACTCGCTGACCCTGTCGCCTGCCCTCGCCGCCCTGCTCCTCAAGGGACATGACGCCCCGAAGGACCGGCTGACACGGTTTATGGACGCGTCGCTGGGCTGGCTGTTCCGTGGCTTCAATGCCGTCTTCACACGCGGCGCCAATGGCTATAGCCGGGGCGTGCGCGGTGTCATTTCGCGCAAGACGTTGATGATGGCGATCTACCTCGTCCTCATCGGCGCGACGGCGTTCATGTTCAAGAGCGTTCCCGGCGGCTTCGTTCCGCCGCAGGACAAGCAATATCTGGTCGGCTTCACCCAGTTGCCGGATGGCGCCACCCTTGACCGGACCGAGGCGGTCGTCCGCCGCATCGGCGACATCGCGCTGAAGATCCCGGGCGTCCAGAGCACTATTGCTTTCCCGGGCCTCTCGATCAACGGCTTCACCAACAGCGCCAATGCCGGTATCGTCTTCGTCTCGCTCAAGCCCTTCGAAGAGCGCAAGACGCCGGAACTCAGCGCCGGAGCGATTGCGATGCAGCTCAACCAGCAACTGTTCGGCATCCAGGAGTCGTTCAGCGCCGTGTTCCCGCCTCCGCCGGTGCAGGGTCTCGGTGCGATCGGCGGCTTCAAGTTGCAGATCGAAGACCGTAACGGCCTCGGCTACCAGGCGCTCGACGACGCAACCAAGGCATTCCTCGGCAAGGCGGCAGCGGCTCCGGAGCTGACAGGCCTCTTCTCCAGCTACCAGATCAACGTTCCGCAGCTTTACGCAGATGTCGATCGCGCCAAGGCGCGCCAGCTCAACGTATCGCTGCCGGAGATCTTCAACACGCTGCAGATCTATCTCGGTTCCGTTTACGTCAACGACTTCAACAAGTTCGGCCGTACCTATTCGGTGCGGATGCAGGCGGAGTCGAATTTCCGGGCGAAGGCCGAGGATATCGGCGACCTCAAGGTACGCTCGGGAACTGGCGAGATGATCCCGCTTTCCGCCCTGATCAAGGTCGATTCCAGTGCGGGCCCCGACCGGGTGATGCGGTATAACGGCTTCCTCTCCGCCGATGTGAACGGCAATGCCGCGCCCGGATATTCGTCCGGTCAGGCTCGCGCAGCTGTCGAGAAGATCGCCGCCGAGACGCTGCCGGCAGGCATCGGTTTCGAATGGACCGAACTGACGTACCAGGAGATCATTGCCGGCAACTCCGCCTATCTGATCTTTCCGCTGTCGATCCTTCTCGTGTTCCTTGTACTTGCGGCCCAGTATGAGAGCATGGCCTTGCCGCTGTCGATCATCATGATCGTGCCGCTCGGGCTCCTCGCTGCCTTGACCGGCGTCTGGCTGACGGCTGGCGACAACAACGTGTTCACGCAGATCGGGTTGATCGTTCTGGTCGGTCTGTCGGCCAAGAACGCGATCCTGATTGTCGAATTTGCGCGCGAGCTCGAATTTGCGGGGGCGACACCCTTCAAGGCCGTCGTCGAAGCGAGCAGGTTGCGCCTGCGCCCGATCCTGATGACGTCCCTCGCCTTCATCATGGGCGTCGTACCGCTGGTTACCTCGACCGGGGCGGGCGCTGAAATGCGCAGCGCCATGGGCGTCGCGGTCTTTGCCGGCATGATTGGCGTGACCCTGTTCGGACTGTTCATGACCCCGGTCTTCTACGTTCTGGTCCGGGCGCTCAGCGGGAATCGGCCTTTGCGTCATGCGACGCATGGGAGCCATTTCGAAGCAACATCAGGCCATAATTCGGACGTGATTCTTCCGGCCCCGTCGCCGGCAGAGTAAAAAAACGCGGCGGCGCGGGCTTAATCCCACCCGCGCCGCTCGAATCAAAGCATTGATCCAGCATCGATTTTTTCCGCCAGAAGGCGTCCAGCGCGAATTTCAATTTGGTTATGGAACTTTTTGGGTGACAAAAGGTTTCAAACTGTTACAGTTATGTGACCGCCGAATTCGGCACTGACGATCATGATCCTACCGCCTGTCGCGGGGGTCGTTAAAATCAGGAGAACGCCTTGAGCAGCTTTGCCGCAGCCAATGATAATCGGAAGGTCAGCGACGGATTTATCCCTTTCGTTGTCTTTGTGTTTCTGACCGAAGTCGCAGCAACTTTCCTGCTGACCGTGCCCAATTGGTATTGAGGCCGCAAAACACGTCCCAAGGTTTTTCCATACTGCCGATCCTGGCGGGCGCCATCGTGCTTTTGATGATTGGCGGCTTGTTGTTTATCTGAAGACGCCCTCCCCCATCTTATTTCATATGCCCAAAGTCTGACTGTTCAACCTGCCAGCCAAGCGACATAATGGCGGCGGCCAGTTGCGTGACGGCCCTTGCCAACCCCGTCCAGCCTCAACCGCAATACCGTGCCCGCGGACGGATGATCTCTCCGCTCTGCACTTGTTCGATCGCGTGTGCGATCCACCCCACCATCCGTCCGGTTGCGAAGATGGTGAACGCGGCGCGCTCCGGCAGGTCTCGCGATATACTCAATGCGGCCAGCGCTGTATCAATATTTGGCAGCACGCCCAGATGCCGGGACAGAGACCAAACAGCGACCACAGGCGGGGCATCCGGCGCGAGGCGATCCAGAATGAACCGCGCTCTCGGATCGCCGTCGGGATACAGAGGATGCCCGAAGCCGAAGCCATAAGGCGGTTGCCCGGCTTGCTCAGTCAGAAAGCCTTCCATGTCTCCGTCCTGCGTGGCCTGCAGCGCATGCCGTGCCAGCGATGCGACACCGCCATGCCGGGGGCCACTGAGCGTCGCGAGACCGCAAAGCAACGCAGCCGCGAGGCTCGCCCCCGTCGATGCAGCGATCCGCACGGAGAAAGTCGATGGGTTCAACTCGTGATCGCTCAGTAGGACCAGTGCACGGCGCAGATCATCGCATCCCTGCGCGTCTGTCCCCCAAGCCTGGCCCAACCGCAGATGAATTGGCCCGGATGCTGGTGCGCCAAGCAGGGCATTCGTCACATCGGAGATCAGCCTACCCCCCTCGCGAGCGATGCCTTCGGGCGTAAGATCTTGCATCGCGGAGGCCTTCGGAATGCTGAGCGCAAGCGTTTCCAGCGCCCGACTGACCGGATCCGGCAAAAAACTCGCGACATCGCTCGCGGCAAAATCAACCGCGCCAACCGTCCATAGATGCGCGGCCATATCCTCAAGCGTCAGGATGTTCGCACACTCCTCAATCGACCTTCCACGCAGCCAAATCATGCCCTCCCGCACCTCGGATATCGCGGTGGCAAGTATAGGTTGCCCCCAGCGAAGCGCCTGTTCGGCAACTTCTGCGCGGGCTCGCGGGCGGTGGTTCTGTTGCAGCAGGGCTTCCACGTCAGAGCGCGCGTAAAGGCTACGCCGCGCGTCCCCGGCATCAGCCTGAGCACGCAGAAGGCTGCGGCTGACATAGGAGTAGAGCGTCTGAGGTTTGACTCCAAGCAATGCGCAGGCCGTGCGGGTATCGAGCCAGTCCAGCGATTTCATATTGATTATATTGATCAAGATTTACAGCCTGTCAATTGGACGATTTTATGCGCCTTTCACGGCAAGGAGGCACCAATGACGGATGATTTCGAGCGGCAGATCGACGAGGCGCTGGGCCTTGATCTTTCTCCAGACATCGACGTGTTGCAATGCGCTGGCGGCGAACTCAGATCCTGTTTTCGGGTGTCGGATCTGGCAGAAGCCGCATTCCGGGTCGCGGCAAGGGAACTCGCTGCGTTGACTGGCGCGCGCGAAGTCTCGGTTGACCGTCGGTTGGCGCTGATGTGGTTCGGCATGACGCTGAGGCCTTCGGGCTGGAGCCTCCCCGCGGCCTGGGATCCGATATCGGGCGATTACCAGACCGCAGATGGCTGGCTCCGGTTGCACACCAATGCCCCACATCACCGCGATGCCGCGCTGCAGGTGCTGGGCTGCGGTGCTGATAGCGCACGTGTTTCCAAGGCGGTAGTTGCTTGGCGGAAAGGGGTGCTGGAAGATGCGGTCGTGGCGGCTGGCGGCGCGGCCGCGGCCATGCACAGTCTGGAGGAATGGGCGGGGCATCCGCAGGGGCGGGCAGTGGCCGCTGAACCATTGATCACCTGGCGGCAAAGCGGACAGGGGTGCCGGTTCACGGGCCTGCGCGGTCGACGGGTGCTTGACCTAACCCGGGTGCTGGCCGGCCCGGTTGCGACCCGGTTCCTTGCAGGATTTGGCGCGCAGGTCCTGCGCATCGACCCGCCCGGCTGGCATGAACCGGGTGTGGAACCGGAAGTTACTCTCGGAAAGCGCCGGGCGGGGTTGGATTTGCACCTGGCGGACGATCGCCGCATATTCGAGACCCTGCTTTCCGAAGCCGATGTTCTGGTGCACGGCTACCGCCCCGGCGCGCTCGATAAACTGGGCTACGACGATGAACAGCGGGAGCGCCTGTCGCCCGGCCTGATCGATGTCAGCCTGAATGCCTATGGCTGGAGCGGGCCATGGAAAAGTCGGCGCGGCTTCGACAGCTTGGTCCAGATGAGTTGCGGGATTGCCTACGAGGGAATGCGGCGGGCCACGGCAGACCGGCCGGTGCCGCTTCCAGTACAGGCGCTTGATCACGCGACAGGATATCTGATGGCCGCAACGGTCCTGCGTGCTTTACGCCAGTGCCAGTCGACTGGCGTCAGCTTATCCGCCCGCGTGTCTCTCGCCCGAACCGCGGCAATGCTGACCGCCGCAGGTGCCCGCGATTTTCAAGGCTCTGCACTTGATGAAAGCATAGCCGATTTGGCGCCTGCCCTCGAAGCCACGGCTTGGGGACCGGCCAGGCGACTAAAATTCCCAGTCCGCCTTGAAGGCAAGTCGCCAGAATGGGCGGCGCCCGCTGGATCTTTGCGGGACGATACCCCAAGCTGGTGATCCTTTGGGGTCATTTATTCATACCGGTCCGCCAATCTCGTCTCATCCCCGAAGTTTCGCACGCATTACACCTCCTAAGTCGACAACTGACTAAAGGTCCTGAAGGAGGGCAGGCGCGCCATCGCCAGAAGGCGGATGCACCAGCGCATGCCGCCCGGCGCGCCAGAAATGGTTATTCTTGATCGCGAGAGACCAGCGGGAGAACGCTGGACATGACGGAAGATGGAGAATTGGATGCCGAACGTCTTTCGAAGCTCGCGGAGCTTGGAAAGGGGGATCACGAACGCGGCTCAAAGCAGCCTCTGCACGGCTTGTTGTTTATCTGAAGACGCCCTCCCCCATCTTATTTCATATGCCCAAAGTCTGACTGTTCAACCTGCCAGCCAAGCGACATAATGGCGGCGGGCCGACAAGTTCGTATTCTGGTGGCCCAGGAGGGACAGATGAGATTTACGGTGTTGTTCGCGCTCTTGCTGCTGCTGTTCGTTGCCGCATGTCAGACCATCACCCCCGAACAGCAGCGGGCCATGGACAACCAGAAGTGTGCCTCCTTCGGCTTCAAGCGCGGTACGACCGCCTTCTCAAACTGCCTGCTCCGCCTCGATCTCGACCGGCGTGCCGATCGTCGTGCGCAGATGCAATTCAACCAGCCCGTGTTCATTTACGGACCGCCCTATTACGGACCCGGCTGGTGGTAGGAGCGATGGCGAAAGCCAATCAAAACCTCTCATGAGTCTGTCATCGGACTGAGGCACCAGCAATTCCGGCCATCACGATCTTATGACTCGCGCGTGTGCTTGTACCGCCAAAGCCCGGGGCATAACTTGGCTGTTGAACGCGCCGCCGATAACGTGCAGCCTGCATGCAAATTACTCTGACCTGGGAGATTTAAAATGCAGCTTGGCATGATTGGGCTGGGGCGCATGGGCAGCAACATGACGCAGCGCCTGTTGAAACACGGCCACGAGCTGGTGGTCTACGATACAAGAGCCGAGAGCGTAGCCGAACTGCAGCGGCTCGGAGCGGATGGCTCGACCGTGCTCGAGGAATTCGTGGCAAAGCTGTCGCGTCCGCGTGCGGTATGGCTGATGCTGCCCGCAGCTGTGGTGGATACGGTGCTCGCCAAGCTGGTACCGCTGCTCGAGAAGGATGATATCGTCATCGACGGCGGCAATTCCTATTACCACGACGACATCCGGCGCGGCGCGGCGCTTAAATCATCCGCCATCCATTATGTTGATGTCGGGACGAGTGGCGGCGTGTTCGGCCTTGAACGGGGTTACTGCCTGATGATCGGCGGGGAACCGGACATCGTGCAGCACCTTTCGCCTATCTTCGCAGCACTCGCGCCGGGAAAGGGCGATCTGCCCGAGACCGAGAGCCGCCGTGCCATGCTGGCGGGCGAAAGCACCGCAGATCAGGGTTTTCTCCATTGCGGCCCGCACGGCGCCGGTCACTTCGTCAAGATGGTGCATAATGGCATCGAATACGGCCTGATGGCCGCCTATTCGGAGGGGCTGAACATCCTGCGCAATGCCGATATTGGCCTGCGCTCGCACGAGGCGGATGCCGAGACGACACCGCTCAAGAACCCTGAACATTATCAGTATCAATTCAATCTTCCCGACATTGCTGAAGTCTGGCGGCGTGGCAGCGTGATAAGTTCATGGCTGCTCGACCTCACGGCCGACGCGCTTTACGAAGATCCGGGCCTCGCCGGCTATGCGGGGCATGTGTCGGATTCCGGCGAAGGCCGCTGGACGCTGATTGCCGCCATCGACGAGGCGGTGCCCGCCCCTGTGCTCGGCGCCGCGCTGATCGAGCGCTTCAGTTCACGCGGCAATGCCGATTTCGCCAACAAGGTTCTGTCCGCCATGCGCCGTGAATTTGGCGGACACGTGGAAAAGCAGGCCAAGCCCGGCGGGCAATAGGGTTGCGCCGGCTGCCTGTCTGACAGGAGCAGAAACATGGCTAGGATAACATCGAGATTTGGCTTCCCGGCAGCGCTGTTGGGAGGAGTGCTTTCGCTCGCCTTCCCGCTCGCGGTTCACGCAGAGAACACAATGTCCAAGCAGACGGCAGCAACGCCAGCCACCAAACGCGTCAACGTTCGCGGCGCGATCGAAAGCTTGAGCGACACTGCGATCGTGGTGAAAACTCGCGAAGGACCCGATGCGACCGTTGCCTTGAGTGACGGCTGGCAGGTCGGCGGCGTCGCCAAGGCTTCGATCGACGATATCAAGAAGGGCGATTTCGTCGGCATAACCAATGTGCCGAAAAGCGAAGGTGTTGCGAGCGCCGTCGAGGTCGTGATCTTCCCGGCCGCTCTCAAAGGCACGGGCGAAGGCGACCGGCCCTGGGATCTGAAGCCGAATAGCAGCATGACCAACGCGACGGTCGCCGATGCGGTCGAGGACATCGACGGACGGACGCTGACGGTCGTCTATCACGGTACGGAAAAGAAGATCGCTATCCCTGATGGAACGCCCATCGTTACCCTGGCCAAAGCCAGCAAGGATGACCTGAAGCCCGGCGCCACGGTATTCATCTCAGCCGAGCGCGGCAATGGCGACAGCCTTTCGACCAAGCGCATCGTCGTCGGGACCAACGGTATCGTTCCGCCGATGTAATGAATGGGATCGCGCGCGTGCGCGGCCCATTATCCGCGGCCAGACAGACTTGTGACTGTCCTTTGCGGGGCTGGCCGCGGATGCTCGCGAAAAGCCGCGGTGATGGCCCGAAGCGCTTCCCGGCTCTTCGGATCCGTCAGGGAAGAGTGCAAGACAATCGACAGGGAAGGCAACGGCGGCAGCGCAAATCTTTCGCTGACGTCCACGACATCGGCCGGCGCCAGCCTATGTGGAAATGCGGCGACGGCAAGCCCTGCCGAGAGGGCGGCGACAATTGCGGACGTGCTTCCAATGAAAACCTCCGTCCACGAAATCGCCGCCCGATCCAGCAGGCTGGTCGAAACGTCGCGAACGACGCAGCTAGGTGAGAGCCCGGCAATGCGCAAGGGTTCGCCCTTGCAGTGAACGAATCCCGGCGCGGCGAACCACCCGAAATGCTCGGGTCCCAGGGTTTCGCCATCGCGCCTGTCATCATCGCTGCGGATTATGACCGCATCGAGTGAACCGGCATCGTACAAATCCAAAAGCGACCGCGAACTGTCGACACGAACCTCGATTATCAGTGTCGGATCCAGCGACTTCAGCTTTGCCAATAACGATGATACCTCCGGGCCCATGACATGGCTCGCTATGCCAAGCGCAAAGCGCCGGCGGGAGGCGGTCAGATCGGCCAATGCCCTTTCATGGGCAGTAAGAAAGGCCCGCGCCGATTGAATGAACATCTCGCCCTGGGCCGAGAGCCTGACCTGGCGCGGCGTTCGCTCCAGCAATTTTTGCCCCAGCCGGTCCTCCAGTCGTTTCAGCTTTACGCTGATTGCGCCCTGAGTCGTTCCCAGCACCTCCGCTGCACGCGTGAAGCTTTGAAAATCGGCAATGGTCACGAAGGCTCGTACGGCATCCACTTCAAGTGAAATCACTTCTATCATCCAGATTTGTTATCACTGATATACGTTATCATACGATTGTGTTGTCATCAACTTCGCGACATTTTGCTCGTCGGTGTTCCCTCGCAGCCAAGGTACTGGCCGCTCATTCGATCAAGGCAATCATGACAACCGACGTTTCAAGAAATACGATGGCGCTGGCCGCCGTCTGCTTGTCCGCGCTTATGCTCGGGCTCGAAATCTCCAGCATTCCCTCCATCCTGCCGACGCTCCAGAGCGTTCTGCCGGCAAGCTTCAAGGAGCTTCAATGGATAATGAATGCCTATACGATCGCCATGTGCACGGTGTTGATGGCGATGGGCGCGCTGGCGGATCGTTTTGGCCGCAAGCGGATTTTCCTGATCGGGATATTTGTCTTTGGCGCGGCATCTTTCGCTTGCGGTCGGGCTAACACCCCATCGCTGCTCATCGGTGCACGCTTTCTGCAAGGCGCAAGCGGCGCCGCAATGCTGGCGTGTCAGGTCGCCGTTCTTTCGGACCAGTTTCGCAGCGGCAAGGAAAGGGCACGCGCATTTGGCTGGTGGGGCATCATTTTCGGGATCGGGCTCGGCTTTGGTCCCATTATTGGAAGCCTGATCGCGAGCTTTGCAGGCTGGCAATGGGTATTCCTGATCCACACGGTGCTTGCGGTCGGCACCGCTTTTCTTACGCTCGCGGGCGTGGTCGAGTCGCGCGATCCGCACGCGACGCGGATCGACTTTGCCGGCATGGCGACCCTCTCGCTATCCGTGTTCTGCCTTGTCTACTTCATCACCCAGGGGCAAGCCATTGGATTGACCAGTCTGCACGGGTTGGCAATTCTGGCATCGAGCAGCATCAGCCTGCTGGCATTCATCGTCATCGAGAACTCGATTGCCCGGCCGATGTTCGACTTCCGCGTTTTTAAAGTGCGCCTCTTCTCCGGTGCTCTCTTGGGATCGAGCGGCATGAACTTCAGCTTCTGGCCATTCGTCATCTACTTGCCGATCTTCCTGCAGGCGGTCCTAGGCTACGACAGTATCGAAGCAGGGTTCATTCTGCTTGCCTACACGGTTCCCAGCCTTGTCGTTCCCCCGCTTGCCGAGCGCCTGCTCCTGCAGCGGGGACCGCGCTTCGTCATTCCTCTCGGCCTCTTTACGATCGGTACGGGCTTTCTGCTGATGCGCTTTGCGACGTTCGGTGATCAAGCTGGCATTGCGATTGTGCCCGGCTGCATTGTTGCCGGGATCGGATTGGGATTGACGAATACGCCCGTCACCAACACCGCCACCGGCGCACTGCCCGTCGAACGCGCGGGCATGGCATCGGGAATGGACATGAGCGCCCGCATGATCTCGCTGGCGGTCAACATCGCTTTGATGGGCTTCATACTCGTTCTGGGCATTTCCGGCGCCCTCGCCCCGAATTTTCCCGCATCTGCGGCCCTGATCGATGCCATAGCCGCCGGCAATTTCTCCGAGGCAGGCGCCGCAGGCGTTTCACACGTAAAAGCGATAGGCGCGTTGAACGATGGTTTTGGCTGGGTAATGCTCTATGGCGCAGCTGCCGCCTGGATTATGGGCGCATTCAGTTTAACGGTTCTCCCCCGACGCTGCGACAAAGTCGGGTTGGCTGCGGCGTCGGGGAGCTAGGTGCGGGCCCGCCTTGCAAGGCGGGCCTCAGGATCTCGTAGACCTTATCGATGTGCCGCCGCCTCGCTGTCGAGATGGGCCATCTGGACCGCAGCATAGCGGTCGCCGGCTGCGGCACCCTTGGGCACGGCCTTTTCGATAGCCGCAAGGTCATCGCGGCTGAGGCTTGCATCGAGAGCACCAAGCGTTTCAGCAAGACGATCGCGGCGGCGCGCGCCCATGACAGGGAAAATATCGCTCCCCTGCGCTACGACCCAGGCAATGGCGATCTGCGCGACTGACACGCCCTTTGCGTCCGCGATCTTCTTCAGCGCCTCGACGAGCGCCAGGTTGGCGTCAACATTTTCCGCCTGGAAACGGGGATTATGGGCACGCCAGTCACCGGTCTGCGCGCTCTCCTTCGTCCAGTGGCCACTGATCAGCCCCCGCGACAGCACGCCATAGGCTGTGATGGCAATGCCAAGTGAGCGGCAGGTCTCAAGGATATTGTCCTCGATGCCACGCGAAATCAGTGAATACTCGATCTGCAAATCGACGACTGGATGGACCGCGGCAGCACGACGGATCGTTTCCGAGCCTACTTCGGAAAGACCGATATGCCTGACGTAGCCAGCTTTCACGAGGTCGGCAATTGCGCCTATCGTTTCTTCGATCGGTACGGCAGGGTCGAGCCGCGCGGGGCGATAAATATCGATGTAATCGACACCGAGGCGCTGCAGCGAATAGGCTGCGAAGTTTTTCACGGCCTGCGGCCGTCCGTCAAAGCCGGTCCAGCCGCCTGCTGGGTCGCGCAGCCCGCCGAACTTGACGCTTAGCACCGCGTCCTGACGCCTGGCGCCCTTCAGCGCCTCGGCAATGAGCAATTCGTTGTGACCCATTCCGTAGAAATCGCCGGTGTCGATGAGGTTGATACCCGCATCGAGCGCGGCGTGGATGGTGGCAATGCTTTCAGCGCGATCTGACGGCCCGTACATGCCCGACATGCCCATGCAGCCGAGCCCGATCTGCGATACGCGCGGCCCGGTCTTTCCAAGTTGATGATGTTGCATTTCGTTCAATTCCTTTGCCTCGGTTGGAAGCAATATAGGCTCTCTGTATTTGTGCGATAATCCGCTATATTGTGCATGGGTTGTTCGGAAAATTGCACAATGTCGGATCCTGATCTCTCTGATCTCAGCGCGCTGGTTGCGGTGGCGCAGACGCGGAATTTCCGCGCCGCAGCGACGATGCGCGGCGTGTCCGCCTCCGCGCTGAGCGAAGCCATACGCCGCCTTGAGGCCCGTATCGGCGTGCGGCTTCTCAACCGCACCACGCGGAGCGTTACCCCGACCGAGGCCGGCAAACTCCTCATCGAACGATTAACGCCGGCCCTTGGCGAGATCGCCGGCGCGCTCGACAGCATGAACAGTTTCCGCGACAGTCCGACGGGGACGCTCAAGCTCAATGTTCCGGTCATCGTAGCGGAACGGATCTTGCCGCCAATCATCAACGCTTTTCTTGCGGCCCATCCAGGTATCACGCTCGAGATCACCGCCTCCGACACATTCATCGACGTGCTCGCCGCTGGGTTCGACGCCGGCATCCGTTATGATGAACGTATCGAGCGCGACATGATCGCAATCCCAATCGGGCCCCCGACCCAGCGGTTCGTCGCAGCGGCGGCGCCCTCCTACCTTTCGGCCCACGGCGTCCCCGCCCATCCGCGCGACCTGGTGAACCATGCCTGTATCCGTCACCGCTTCAGCAGTGGCTACATTCCGCATTGGGAATTCGAACGGAATGGACAAGTGATCAAGGTGACGCCCAAGGGCCCACTCATTGCGTCGACAGCCGAAATGGAGGTCAAAGCAGCGATCGATGGTCTGGGGCTGGTCTATACATTTGAGGAATTTCTTGCCGAAGCGCTCGCCAGCGGCGCGCTGGTCGCGGTCCTCAGCCCATATTGGCAGAGCTTTACCGGCCCCCGCCTTTACTATCCAAGCCGCAAACACATGCCGGCACCGTTGCGCGCATTCGTCGACTTCATAAAGGCATCCGCTAAATCGCCGTCAAAATAGAACCGCTGGCCTTGCATCGCAGCGGCGACTATGCCATGACGCGCCTCCCTTGCCGGGTGCGCATTTCGCATCCGCTGAATTCCGACCTTAATGACATCACGCGATAGAAGGAGCGCTGCCATGGCACACGCGCTGGGCTTTGATTTCGGCACGACCAATACGGTCATGGCGCTCGCGGAGGGCCGTTCGACACGCTCCCTTGCCTTCACCAGCACGGCCGGCACCGCCGACAGCATGCGCACCGCCCTCTCCTTCATGAAGGACCCGCGCGCTGGCGCCGCGGCCCTCAAAGTCGAGGCCGGCCACGCTGCCATCCGCCAGTTCATCGATCATCCCGGCGAATGCCGTTTCCTGCAGTCGATCAAGACATTTGCCGCAAGCCCCCTGTTTCAGGGCACGCTGATCTTCGCCAAGCGCCAGACCTTCGAAGACCTGATGGAGATTTTCCTGCGTCGGCTCAGGACTTATGCCGGCGATCACTGGCCGGCCGATATATCGCGGATCGTCACCGGACGGCCCGTGCATTTCGCCGGCGCCAATCCCGATCCGCAACTGGCCGTCGAACGTTACAACGCGGCGCTGACCCGCTTCGGCTTCCCAGAAATTCATTTCGTCTACGAGCCTGTGGCCGCGGCCTTCTACTTCGCCCAGAACCTGAAATCCGACGCAACAGTGCTCGTTGCCGATTTCGGCGGCGGCACGACCGACTATTCGATCATCCGCTTCGAAACGACCGGCGGCAAACTCAGCGCCACTCCAGTCGGACATTCAGGCGTCGGCATTGCCGGCGACCATTTCGACTATCGAATGATCGACCAGATCGTCGCGCCGCAGATCGGAAAAGGCAGCTTCTTCAAGAGCTTCGACAAGACACTGGAAGTACCCTCCTCCTGGTATGCCAATTTCGGCCGCTGGAACCAGCTTTCGATCTTCAAGACCTCGAAGGAATTTTCGGCGCTGAAGAAACTTGTCCGGGATAGCCTCGATCCGGAACGGCTCGAACTCTTCGTCGATCTCGTCGAACATGACGAGGGCTACCCGCTCTACCAGGCAGTCTCCGCCACCAAGATCGCGCTTTCGTCCGGCGATGAAGCGGCGTTCGATTTCGCACCGCTTGGTCGCGGCGGCCACAAGACGATCCGGCGCGCCGACTTCGAGTCGTGGATCGCGGGCGACCTTGCCCGCATTGAAGGCGCGCTCGACGACGTTCTCGAAAAGACGGCGACGCCTGCCGGGGCAATCGACAAGGTATTCCTGACCGGCGGCACCTCGTTCGTGCCCGCCGTGCGGCGCATCTTTACCGAGCGCTTCGATCACAGCCGCATTGAGACCGGCGGTGAACTCCTGTCTATCGCCCATGGGCTCGCACTCATTGGAGAGCGCGACGACGTCAGGCAGTGGGCCGTCTAGACCGCTTTTCGCTCGGTCGCAAAGATCAGCAGAACCAAAAGGCCAAGGGCCGCACCTGACGCTGCCGTCGCCCACCAGCCGCCATAGAAATAGGTTGCCGCCGCAAGCGCGGATCCCGCCGAGCCAAGCAGAAAAACGATCGTCATATAGACGGCATTCAAGCGTCCGCGCGCATGGTCGTTCAGCGAGAAGATGATGCGCTGGCTGAGGATCTGGTTGGTCTGCACGGCGCTGTCGATGAAGATCGCCGAAAGCACCAGCGCAGCGATGGAAATAGCGGTGCCCGCCCAACCTGCCACAAGAAACCAGATCGTCAGCGTGATCATGGCGATCGCAGTCCCGCGTTGCGTGTGGCCGCGATCGGCAAGCCGCCCGGCGATCGGCGCCGCTGCCGCGCCCGCTGCTCCGGCGAGGGCGAAGAGAGCGATCTGACGCTGGCTGTAACCAAATCTTTCAGTCAGCAGCAGCGGGATCGCCGTCCAGAACAGGTTGAAGCTCGCAAAGATAATGCCCTGGTAGATTGCCCGGCGCTGCAGGGCGGGTGTGGTCACCAGCAGATGCGCCATGGATTTCAGGATTGCGCCGTAGCCAATTGAACCGTGGAGACGGCGGAGCGGGAGCGCAATGCGCAGTAGGGCGAGGACGACGAGCATGGCCCCCGCGGAAATCCAGAATATAGCCCGCCAGCCGAACTCCGAGGCAACAAGGTTGGCAAGCGGCCGCGCCAGCATGATGCCGGTCAGCAGACCGGCCATGACGTTGCCGATGGTGCGCCCGCGCGATGCCGCCGGCACCAGATGCGAGGCGAAGGGTACGAGCACCTGCGCGCCGCAGGCAAAAAAGCCGATAGCAAAGGAAAAGAACAGAAATGTCGTTGCCGATCCGGACATGGCAGCGCCGGCAAGCCCGATCGCCGTGCCAGCCAGAGTTAGAAGGACGAGGAGACGATTTTCAACAAGATCGGCAAGGGAGACCAGGAAGAGCAGTCCGGCACCATAACCGAGCTGAGTCACCGTGACGATGAAGCCAGCCATGCCGCCATGCATGTCGAGGTCGGTGCTGATCAGGCCGATCAAGGCCTGCGCATAGTAGATATTGCCTACCATCGCCCCGCAGGCGAAAGCGAACAGAAACGTAAGAGCCGGCGAAAGTCCCGGCAATTCGGGCGTGTCCGTGATGGCAGTTTCAATTTGGGCGGCGTCGCGGGAATGGGGCATCAAAATCGATCTTTCGAGACCGGCGCTCCACCTTCGCCGGTTGTGTGTGGCTTATAGATGTGGCTCGATCAGGGAAAGATCGGCCTGCGACAGGCGATCGGACGCGGTGCGCGCCTGATGCCAATAGGGATAGATCAACGGCAGAAGGCTCACCTTGTCGAGCCTTTCCCGCTCCTCGGAAGTCAGGCTGATTTCAGCGGCCCTGAGATTGTCCGCAAGTTGCTCGTCCGTGCGCGCGCCGACTATCACGGACGTGATGCCCGAGCGCCCGAGCAGCCAGGCTAGCGCGATCTGCGCCGCAGACACATCGCGGCTTTCTGCGATTTCAACCAGCACGTCGACAATATCGTAGAGCCGCTCCTGGTCGCGGATAGGCGGTTCGCCCCAATTGGCGAGTTGCCGCGTGCCTTCGGGCGCGTCCTTGTCGCGGCGATATTTGCCGGAAAGCAGGCCACCGGCGAGCGGGCTCCAGACAAGCACGCCGAGCTGCTGGTCGAGCGTTGCCGGAATGAGCTCATACTCGGCTTCGCGGGCTTCGAGACTGTAGTGAATCTGCTGGCTGATCGGCGCTATGTAGTTCTTGAGCGCCGCGGTGCCGATTGCCTTCATGAGGTGCCATGCCGAGAAATTCGAAACGCCGGCATAGCGCACTTTTCCGGATCGGATAAGCGTGTCGAGCGCCTCAAGCGTTTCATCGATCGGCGTCAGCCCGTCCCACTGGTGCAATTGGTAAAGGTCGATATGGTCGGTGCCAAGCCGCTTCAGGCTGGCCTCGGCCGCGCGGATAATGTGGTAACGCGACAGGCCGGCATCGTTGATTTCGGAGCCCATCCGGAACCGCGCTTTGGTGGCGATCAGGACGCTGTCGCGCTTGCCTTTCAGGGCCTGGCCCACGATCTCCTCCGAGGCGCCGGCCGAATAGATATCCGCCGTATCGAAAAGGTTGATGCCGGCGTCGAGGGCCATGCCGATCTGACGCTTCGCGCCTTCAAGGTCCGTGTCGCCGGTCTTGGCGAAATTGCCCTTGCCGCCCATGGTCATCGTACCGAGGCTCAAGCAAGACACGATGAGGCCGGAGCGGCCAAGCTGACGATACTCCATGTCGGACTCCCTGATGATGCAGATGGGCTGCGCCGGAACGTGACGAAGGGCCTATCTATAAGTGGCGGGCGCGCAGATGTCGCCCCCAGATTGAACCGGATGACGCAAATGTGCACCGTGAGCAACTGCAAAACACTACGAAGCCGGTTGCAGGCGCAACCGGCTTCGGGCCGTGATCGACAGCTATCGGTTTAACGCACCCAAACGACGCGTCTCGTGCTCCGGTCGATGAGCGCTGGCCTCTGGTCGACGTAGACGTAGGAATAGCGCGGCTGGTCCGGGATATCGTTGAGCATTACATCTCCCGGAATGACCGTGCCGCTCGAAACGGGACCATCGATCATCACGGTGTCGACCGGATGTCGCTCAATATAGGTTATCGCATCGTCCGGCACGGCTTTTGAACTTTCGGACAGGTAGACCACCTGGCGGCTGCGCATCGATACGATCACCGGACGACCGTTGACGTAGACATAGCCAAAATCGGGATTATCCGGAATTTCGTGGATAACGATCCTCTCCGGCACGACATAGCCCTGTGAAACACTGTCGTCGAGCACCACCGGATCGGACGGATTCGCGATCACGTAGTCACGGGCGCCCTGCGGCACTTCCACGAGCACGTCCTGCGCAAGGGCGAAACCGGTCGTTGCAAACAACGCGGCTGCCGTCAGTGTGAGAACCTTGTTCATTGTGACCTCTCCTGTTTCATTCGCAGGGAAAACCCCGCGGGGGCCGATATGGTTCCGAGAAAATGGCAGGCGCATTGGCTTCACGGCTTGTTGTGTTGAACCTTCGGGTCGGTTATGGCCGTAAATGACGCAGACGAAACGCCAAAACAGGATCGCCATGAAGTATCCGTGGAATGATCGAGCCGGTAAGCCATCGGTCATCAAGATCGCGGCGCTGGCGGTCGCTTTTCTGCCTCTGTTGTGGATTGCTGCAAGCTACAAGACCAACATTCTGGGGCCCCGGCCAATAACCCAGGCGATCCACGAGACCGGCGATTGGGCCATCCGTTTCTTTCTGGTCTCGCTGACGATTTCACCACTTCGCGCCATTACGCGTTGGTCGAAGCTCATTCTTGTCCGGCGCATATTGGGGCTGACGGCCCTTGCCTACGCGCTCCTGCATTTCTCGCTCTACATCGTCGATCAGAACTTCAACCTTTCAAGGGTCGCCACCGAAATCTGGCTGCGCATCTACCTGCTTATCGGTTTTGTCACCCTCCTCGGATTGGTAGCGCTCGGCGTCACCTCGACGGATGCCATGATCCGGCGCATGGGGAAAAACTGGAACAGGCTGCACCGTCTGGCTTATCCGCTGGCCGCCCTCGGTATCCTGCATTTCTTCATGCAGTCGAAGGCCGATGTGACGGAGCCCACCTTAATGGCGGGGCTTTTGCTCGCGCTTCTCGCCTATCGCGTGGCCAAGGTGTGGGATTTTGATATAGCGGCAGTACCGACGCTCATCGCCATCGCCGTCATCGCGGCGTTTGGAACAGTCCTCATCGAATATGCCTGGTTCGCCGTTGCGACGCGGATCCCCCCGTCCCGCGTCCTCCTCGCCAATCTCAGTTTCAGCCACTCGATCCGGCCAACCTGGTGGGTCCTGATGGCCTGTCTGATACCCGCCTTCTGGGCGGCGATAAGACCGATGATTGGCAATGATGGCCGCAAGATCAATCCGCTATCGGCCAAGTAAACGCAGAAGTTTTGCTTTTCACCGACGCAAAAACTGCTATCGCTTTTGCCATGGAACCGCAATTTACCCCCCTCATCGACTCCTTGCCCTCGACAGTGCCATTCGTCGGACCTGAAGCGCTCGAGCGCAAACGCAACCGCATTTTCCGGGCGCGGCTTGGTGCCAATGAAAACAGTTTCGGTCCGGCGCCGTCAGTCATTGCCGCCATGCAGGAAAATGCGGCGGATGCCTGGAAATATGCCGATCCGGAGAACTTCGATCTGAAGCAGGCGCTGGCTGCCCATCTCGGTGTGGCGCCGGGCAACGTCGTCGTCGGCGAAGGCGTCGATACGCTGCTCGGGCTTGCGGTGCGCCAATATGTTCAGCAGGGTACGCCCGTCGTCACCTCCCTCGGCGCCTATCCGACATTCAATTTCCATGTCGCGGGATTTGGCGGACGACTGGTCACGGTGCCTTATCGCGATGACAGGGAAGACCTTGACGCTCTGCTTGACGCCGTCGAGCGCGAAAACGCACCGCTGGTCTATTTCTCCAATCCAGACAACCCGATGGGAACGTGGTGGGCGGCGGCGGATATTGAACGTTTCATCGCAAGGCTGCCTACCACGACGATGCTGATCCTCGACGAGGCCTATGGCGAAACCGCGCCTGCCTCTGCCATGCCGCCGATCGACGTTTCGCGCCCCAACGTGTTGCGCATGCGCACATTCTCCAAGGCATATGGCCTTGCCGGCATGCGCTGTGGCTATGCCATCGGCGCTGAGCGGCAAATCCTTGCCTTCGACAAGATACGCAACCATTTTGGCATGAACCGGCTGACCCAGGCGGCAGCGCTCGCCGCGTTGAAGGATCAGGATTACCTGACGTCGGTCATCGCGCGGATCATAGCCGGTCGCGACCGTATCGCGCAGATCGCCGCGGAAAATGGCTTGAAGGCCATCCCGTCCGCCACGAATTTCGTCACCATCGATTGCGGCCGCGACGGGCCCTTCGCGCTCTCCGTCCTCAACGCGCTTATCGAGCGTGACGTCTTTGTGCGCAAGCCCATGGCGCCCGGGCTCGACCGCTGCATTCGGGTGAGTGTGGGGCTGGAACACGAACTCGATTATTTCGCCGAGCAGCTTTCGCTCGCCCTCGCCTCACTTGCTTGAAGCCTCAAAATCACGGAGAAACCCCGGTGGATATCAATCGCGCCTTTGTTGGCCTTGGCGGTCTTTTCGGAGCGGCGGGCATCGCCGCCTATGCGGCCGCGGCTCATAGCGCAAGCGGACATATGGCGACGATTGCGCCGATCCTTTTCATCCATGCGCCGGCGTTTCTTGCCCTCGCTATTCTCGCGAGGATGAGCAAGGCCGCCTATTTCGGCGGTCTGGTGCTGGTGCTCGGGCTCTTGTTCTTTATCGGCGATCTTGCGGCACGCGATTATACCGGCGACCGGCTCTTCGCGTTTGCAGCGCCGCTGGGCGGCTCACTGCTTATTCTTGGATGGCTGATCGTTGCGGCGACGGCTTTTCGCGGGCTGGATTTCAAAAGCCATAGATAAATGGCTCGCCATCGGCCAATTGTTTATGATTGCAAAGGCGCCGACGGCAGGCTCGAGAGGCGGGCAAGTCTGGCAATGTTCGGCAGGCTGTTAACGCGCCCGCGAAGCTCGCCGAAAGATTCGGCAGACCGCAACGGTTGACGCTTCCTTTCAGATAGAAAACATCTTCCCTCGGCCTCGCCGTATTCCCCGTCAAGATATCCCGCTTGCATCCACTTTTCGGAAGATTTTTCGAAAAACGCGATCCTCTTTTCTGGGAGATCGACTGTGCCACCGCCGCCGCATTTGGAGGAATGGATCGGCAACGGTTTCTGCGGCATCAGTTACCCTTGAGCCTCGCATTGCACGTCGAGTAATAGCCGCCGCCCTGCTGGATCCAGCGCAAGCCGCCCAAAGTGCCCTTCTCCTTGTTGGCGTGATATTGCTCGAGACAGGTGTGCATCCGCGCCTTGGCCGGCGTTTCTGAAGCAAATTTCGCCGCCACCGATGAGGGGTACGTCGCCTTGCCGGAGTTCAATGTCGCCGTGGTGTCGGTCTTCTTTGGCGACTTTTTCGGCTTTGCGACAGGTTCCTCCGCTGCTGTGGCATCGGATGGCTGGGCATCGGTTTCAGCTGCCGCTGTCGGCGTCTTTGCGGCATCGGACGCACAATTGGCCTTGCGAAAATCATTCCACGACACACCGGCTGCTTGACCTGCCGCCTGCGCAGCTTTGTATTTGACGCTGCATTCTTTCATGCTGAGAGCGCTGGCGGGCAAGGTGTAGTTCAAAGGAACGAGGACGGCGACGAGGGCAATAGTTTTGCGGGCGATTCGGTATTCGATCATGAAAACCTGCTCTGAAAATGAATCATCAAAAAGCTCTAACAGTGTGATCCTACATGCACCTTTCGCTCCTTGCCATGCAGACTTTCGTATAGGAAAAGTAGGGTTGAATTAATCGAACGATCGTTTTATTAACCCGCCATGGCACGAACCACAGGATCTGAAGGCGTTAAGACACGCAGCGCGATTGACGCGGCTGCGAAGCGTCTTATTGCGCGCGTCGGCTATGAGGCGATGTCGATGCGCCAGCTTGCCGATGAGGTTGGCGTCCAGTCGGCCGCCTTCTATCACTATTATCCCAACAAGCAGCAATTGCTGTTCTCGCTCATGCGGGCGCACATGGTCCGGTTGATCGACGCATGGGAGGAGACCAGCTCTGGCGTGGAAGACCCCGTCGAGCGATTCGCCGCTTTCATACGATTCCACATCACTTATCATGCCGATCGTCGCGATGACGTGCATATCGGCAATATGGAATTGCGCAGCCTGAACGCCGACAATCGCGCCGTGATCGTCGCCTTGCGCGGGCGATATGAGAACAGCTTGCGCGAAATTCTCGACGACGGGCTCGATGCCCGCCAGTTCGTCATCGATGACATTGCGCTGATGACACGCGCGATCATTGGAATGACGACCGGTATCAATCTCTGGTTCCGCAGCGATGACAGGCTTACTGTCACCGAGGTGGCGGAAAAATACGTTCAGATGGGATTGCGCCTTGTTGGCGCCAAGAAGATCGAGACAGCTACCACGGGAGGACGCAATGTATCAGTCAGGACTAAGGTTCGGAGTTTCTGAAGACATCGAGGCGCTGCGCGACACCGTACATCGTTTCGCCCAGGAGAAGATTGCGCCGCTCGCGTCGGAGATCGACCGTACCAACCAGTTTCCCATGCACCTGTGGCAGGAGATGGGTGCGCTCGGCCTTCTCGGCATGACTGTCAATCCTGAATTTGGTGGTTCCGGGCTCGGTTACCTCGCTCATGTGGTGGCGATGGAGGAACTGTCGCGCGCGTCGGCCTCGGTCGCCCTTTCCTATGGCGCGCATTCCAACCTCTGCGTCAACCAGATCAATCGCTGGGGCACCGACGAGCAAAAGGCAAAATTCCTGCCGAAACTCTGTACCGGCGAGAATGTGGGCGCACTTGCGATGTCGGAGCCGGGTTCCGGGTCGGACGTCGTTTCGATGAAGCTCCGGGCCGACAAGAAGAACGACCGCTACGTTCTCAACGGCAACAAGATGTGGATCACCAATGGTCCGGACGCCAATACGCTCGTCGTGTACGCCAAGACCGATGCTGCTGCCGGCTCGCGCGGCGTCACGGCTTTCCTGATAGAGAAGGAGTTCAAGGGGTTCAGCACGGCGCAGAAGCTCGACAAGCTCGGCATGCGCGGTTCGAACACCTGCGAACTCGTGTTCGAGGATTGTGAAGTCCCCTTCGAGAACGCCCTTGGCGAGGAAGGCAAGGGCGTCAAAATTCTGATGTCCGGCCTCGACTATGAGCGCGTCGTTCTTGCCGGCGGTCCGCTCGGCATCATGGCGGCCTGCCTCGATGTGGTCGTTCCCTATGTGCATGAGCGCAAGCAATTCGGCCAGCCGATCGGCGAGTTCCAGCTCATGCAGGGCAAGCTCGCCGATATGTATACGACGATGAACGCCTGCCGCGCCTATGTCTACGCGGTGGCGGCGGCCTGCGATCGCGCCGAAACTACCCGCAAGGACGCCGCCGGCTGCATTCTCTACGCCGCCGAAAAGGCAACGTGGTGTGCGCTCGAGGCCATCCAGGCGCTCGGCGGCAACGGCTACATCAACGACTATCCGACCGGCAGGCTTCTGCGCGATGCAAAGCTTTACGAAATCGGAGCCGGCACCAGCGAAATTCGCCGCATGCTGATCGGCAGGGAGATGTTTGCAGAGTCACAATAGCTGCCTGTCGCGTTTCGAGTCCCCGCTGCCAATCAATTGATCCTACAGGAGACCGCATGACGATTCTTTCATCCGAGGTCAGCACCACGTCCGACGTCTTTATCGCGAATCGGGCGCGGATGCAGGCGCTGGTCAGCGAAATCGAGACTAAGGCAGCAAAGGTCAATCTTGGCGGCACCGAAGAGGCGCGCAAGCGCCATACGTCGCGCGGCAAGCTTCTGCCGCGCGACCGCCTGGCCCAACTCCTGGATGCAGGCTCGCCCTTTCTCGAAATCGGTCAGTTTGCCGCTTGGGGCATGTATGACGACGACATTTCGTCTGCCGGGCTTATCGCAGGTATTGGGCGGGTATCGGGCAAGGAAGTCATGATCGTTGTCAACGATGCCACGGTCAAAGGCGGCACCTACTACCCGCTCACTGTGAAGAAGCATCTGCGCGCCCAGGAAATCGCGCTCCAGAACAACCTGCCTTGCATTTACCTCGTCGATTCCGGCGGCGCAAACCTGCCGAACCAGGATGAAGTGTTTCCAGACCGCGAGCATTTCGGCCGTATCTTTTACAATCAGGCCAATATGTCGGCGGCGGGCATTCCGCAAATTGCCGTCGTCATGGGATCGTGCACCGCGGGCGGCGCCTACGTTCCGGCGATGTCGGAAGAAACGATCATGGTGAAGGGGCAGGCAACGATTTTCCTCGGTGGCCCGCCGCTGGTCAAGGCGGCGACGGGCGAGGACGTGTCGGCTGAGGACCTTGGCGGCGCCGATCTTCACACACGCGAATCCGGTGTGGCCGATCACTACGCGATGGATGACGCACATGCGCTCGCCATTGCCCGCCGCATTGTCGCAAATCTCAATCGAAAGAAGACGATAGGGCTCGATCTTCGCAAAGTGAGTCCGCCGCTGTATGACCCGGCCGAACTCTACGGCATCGTTCCGACCGATTTGCGCCAGCCATACGAGGTGCGCGAACTGATCGCCCGCATCGTTGACGGCTCTGAGTTCGACGAGTTCAAGCAGAACTACGGCACGACGCTGGTCACGGGCTTTGCCCATCTCTACGGCATGCCTGTCGGCATCATCGCCAATAATGGCGTGCTCTTTTCGGAAAGCGCACTCAAGGGTACGCATTTTATCGAGCTGTGCACCCAGCGCGGCATTCCCCTCGTCTTCCTGCAAAATATCACAGGATTCATGGTCGGCCGCTCCTACGAGGCGCGCGGCATTGCCAAGGACGGAGCCAAGCTCGTCACGGCCGTTGCAACGGCGCGGGTCCCCAAGGTCACGATGATTGTCGGGGGCTCGTTCGGCGCCGGCAATTACGGCATGTGCGGACGGGCCTTTTCGCCGCGCTTCCTCTGGATGTGGCCGAACGCCCGCATTTCAGTGATGGGGGGCGAGCAGGCCGCCAGGGTGCTTGCCCTGGTCAAGCGCGAAGGCATCGAACGCAAGGGCGGTGAATGGACCACGGCTGAAGAGGCTGCGTTCCGCGCGCCGATTCTCGAAAAATACGAGCGCGAGGGCCACCCGCTCTATTCGTCGGCGCGGCTTTGGGATGACGGGATCATCGACCCCGCCAAGAGCCGCGATGTGTTGGCGCTGTCGCTCTCTGCCGCACTGAACGCGCCGGTGGATGAAACCCGCTTCGGCGTGTTCAGGATGTAGGGGAAAAAGACCATGACGAAAATGTTCTCCAAAATCCTGATCGCCAATCGCGGTGAGATCGCCTGCCGTGTCATTCGCACGGCGCAGAAGCTCGGCATAAGTACGGTAGCGGTCTATTCCGATGCGGACGCCCATGCGCTGCATGTCGGCATGGCCGATGAGGCCGTGAATATCGGTCCGGCGCCGGTCACCGACAGTTATCTTCGCGCCGACCACATCATCAAGGCGGCGCTCGATACGGGAGCCGAAGCAATCCACCCCGGCTACGGTTTCCTTTCGGAAAATCCCGGTTTCGTCGATGCCGTGGTCAAAGCCGGCCTTGTCTTCATCGGACCGTCGGCTGATTCGATCCGCGCGATGGGTCTGAAGGACGCGGCGAAGCGGCTGATGGAAAAGGCCGGCGTTCCCGTCGTTCCGGGCTATCATGGCGAGGCGCAGGAACTCGTCGTGCTCGCATCCAAAGCGCGTGAAATCGGTTATCCGGTGCTGATCAAGGCCCGCGCTGGCGGCGGCGGCAAGGGCATGCGCAAGGTCGACAGCCCCGACGACTTCGCCGAAGCCCTCGGTAGCGCTCGGCGCGAAGCCAAGAGTGCCTTCGGCGACGACCGGGTTCTCGTCGAAAAATACATCGCGAAGCCCCGGCATATCGAAGTGCAGGTCTTCGGCGACAATCATGGCAATGCCGTTCACCTTTACGAGCGCGATTGCTCGCTGCAACGCCGGCATCAGAAAGTGATCGAGGAGGCTCCTGCCCCCGGAATAACCGCGGAAATGCGCGAGGCGATGACCGGAGCCGCGGTCAAGGCGGCGCAGGCGATCAAATATTCCGGCGCAGGTACGATTGAGTTCATCGTCGACGCAACGGAAGGCCTGCGGCCCGACCGCTTCTGGTTCATGGAGATGAACACGCGCCTTCAGGTCGAACATCCCGTGACGGAAATGGTCACCGGTCTCGACCTTGTGGAATGGCAGCTGCGTGTGGCTGCCGGCGAGAAGCTGCCATTGGCCCAAGAGAATATCCCTCTTAACGGCCATTCCATCGAGGTTCGCCTCTATGCGGAGGATCCGGCAAAGAGCTTCCTGCCTGCCACCGGGACGCTCTATCACCTCGCCTTCCCCAATGCCGTCAAGGACGGTGCGGTACGGGTCGAGACCGGAGTTCGCAGCGGCGACGAGATTTCGCCGTTCTACGATCCGATGATCGCCAAGCTTGTAGTTCACGGCGCGGATCGGGCTGCCGCGCTCCGCGCGATGCAAAACGCGCTGAGCGAGACGGAAGTCGCCGGGACGGTCACGAACACGGCCTTTCTCGCGGCGCTGGTGCGGCATCCTGGATTTGCCGCAGGCGATGTTGATACGGGGCTGATCGACCGCGATCTTGCCGGGCTTATCGCGCCGGTTGCGATTGAAGCAGGGGCGAAGGAACTCGCCATCCTCTTCGCAAGCGGCCTGCTCAAGCGCCCCGTTTCCACCGATCCCTGGACCGCCTTGCGCGGTTACAGCCATCATGCAGCCCTCGCCTATCCTGTGATGCTTGAGGAAAACGGAGCGATCACTCGTTACGAGGTGTCGGTTCTCGGCGATGAGCGATACAGAATTTCCAGTCCCGCCGATATGCAGGAACTGCGCGTTCGCCATGGACCGGCCACGTGGCATGTCACCGGCAAGGGCATCAATCTTCACGCCAAGGCCATGACGATACCGCATGGGGTCGCGGTGCTTGCCAAGGGCGCGGCGGCGACGTTCAGCGTTGCCGACCCGTTTCTCCTTGCCGAAGCGGCAGGCGGTGGAGGCGATCGCCTTGCTGCGCCAATGCCGGGTCTCGTGAAATCTGTACGCTTTGCGGCGGGCGATCAGGTCAAGAAGGGGCAGGTTTTGCTCGTCCTCGAAGCCATGAAGATGGAGCATTCGATTACCGCACCGCATGATGGCCGGATTGCCGAAATTGCCAGCGAAGGCACGCAGGTCAAAGAGAAGTCGTCGCTCGTGCGGTTTGAAGACGCGGGCAATGATTCTTCAAAGATTTGAGGCAGCAAGCACGCCTTCGGCATGCTAGGAAAGTGGCGCGGGGCCCGCAGCAGCGGGCACCGGGCTATGTTCCCGCCTTTAATTCAGGAGATTACCTATGGCCACAAAATCCCTCCAGACGATAAAGCGCGCGCCCCTCGCCACCCCTACCGACCTTGGGGAAAAGGCGACGCGCGATATTTCGGCTGCCGTCAATGCGCTGCTTGCCGATACATTCGCGCTTTACATGAAAACCAAGAATTTTCACTGGCACATGAGCGGCCCGCATTTTCGCGACTATCATCTGATGCTCGACGAGCAGGGCGAACAGATCTTCGCCATGACCGACGTTCTTGCTGAACGCGTCCGCAAGATCGGCGGCACCACGCTCAAGTCCATCGGGCAGATTTCGTCGAAACAGCGCCTTCTCGACAATGACGCGAATTTCGTGACGCCTGAAGACATGATCGCCGAGCTACGCGACGATACAAAGAGCTTCATCGGCTATCTGCGCCAGGTGCATGAGCTTTGCAGCGAATACAATGACAGCGCCACGACCAGCATCATAGAGAACTATATCGACGAGTCCGAGCGGCGCCATTGGTTCCTGTTTGAAGCATCGCGCGTCGGCCCGGCTGGCGTCTGATCGATCCGTTGCGGATAACCCGGCCGTCCTGGCGGCCGGTTTGTTTGCGTAATTTCCTCGGCAGACCGATACTATCCAAACAAGACGTGCCTAATCGTTCGCCTTGGCCAGCCTTGCCACCTGCGCGCGGGCTTGCGTCTCAACAATCATGGTCTCGACCGATGAAATGTTGAGGGCCAGCGTTGCGATCTTCTGCAAAGTATTGTTGTCAGGAAATGTCTTGGTCTTGGCCGAGCTCGTTATCAGCTGCCTTTGGGCAGCCGTGAGCCTAGCGAGCAATTCTTCGAGTTCATCCATGAATGTCCGTCCGCCGTGGTTGCAATAAATACAATACTTATAGTTGTAGCGCAGCAGTATGGCCAACTTATACTGTAATCACAATCTTGTGTCCATCCACGGCTGGCAATCTAGCCATAGAGTGCAGATGAGAATTTTCTACACGCTAAGGTTGTGTCCATTCCGACAGATCAGTGTGCCGTCATCCATTCGCGGGCTTCGCGCAGGGCGGTTGCGAGATCAATCTTGGACATTGTCTTGCCAAGTTCGGCCCGCAGTTCCGCGGCGCGATCGCAGCCCTTGATGGCGGCGATGTTGAACCATTTGTGCGCGGCCACCAGGTCGATGGCGCAATCGCGACCGGTCGCATACATGATGCCCATTTCGAAGAGGATGTCGGTCTGGGCGGAGCCACCGGCGTCGCCGGTTTCGACAGTCTGAAGATCAAAGCGTGCCATTTCAGTCAAACCCCTTGTTGAACCAAATTCGCGTCGAACGAAAAGCCCTGTTAGACTTCTGAGAACCGCCATTTGTTTGTTTCGGCGTGCTCTTTCGATGCTTTCGAGAATGAACGATAGGCTTGAAATTGCTGTTAAAAGCCATGATTAACCGCCCACAAACAAAACAAAAACAACTCGTAAACTTCGCAATTCATTAAATATAGCACGCCAGCAATTGCAGGCATTTGCCGCAAATTTGCCTAAAATCGGATCCGACCGCCTGAAGAGTTTGATAACCAAACGCGCGGTTTGCGAATCTGAACTTCGGCAATTCACCCGAACGCCACGCTGCTTGAAAACAGGCGGATTTTCGGCTGGGACTGCTTTCTTTCCCTGGTATTTTGATTTACGTTTACGTTTGCGTAAGAAAGGCGATGCTGGAGAGATCGTCGCGTATCGGGAGGAAATTCATGAAGCGCAATATAGTTTTGGCCTGCACCGGCCTTGTCCTTATGGCTGGCCCTGCCCTTGCAGAAGAAGCGATCGTCGGATCGTGGAAGCGGCCAAACGGCACCATCATTCAATATTCCTCCTGTGGGACAGATACTTATTGCGGCACGGTGATGACCGGCGAATACAAGGGAAAGTCGATCGGCTCGATGTCCGGCAAGAGCGGTTCCTACAAGGGCACGGTCAACAAGCTCGACGAGGGCAAGACCTATAATGGCAAGGCGACGGCAACCGGGGCGACCCTTTCGCTTTCAGGCTGTGTCATGGGCGGGCTCATCTGCAAGAGCGAGAGCCTGACGCGCCAGTAGAGGTCGGGTGGGGTAGACTTTCGTGAGCCGGGTAGCGGCGCTCCTCGCGTGCGTTTGCGTTATCCACCCTCTTTGAGCTCTTGACCCGAGGACCCATTCTTCCTTCGCGGGGCAAACAGCGTCGACGATGGATCCTCGGGACAAGGGCCCGAGGATGACGGAAGTGAGGGGAGCCAGAGGGACGTCCTCCCTCCGTGGCAGAACAGCGCCCGCGGTGACGGCAGTGCAGACTGCCGAAGGATGGAGGAAGTGGAACAGGCCCAAGGTGACGGCAGTGGGTCAGTCCGCCGTCTGCACTCTCCCGTCCGATGTTTATCCGTAGGACGGAGTCGAATGAGCGGACTTCGATGGCTGAGTGGCGGCAATCCTCGCATAAATTCCCATCATCCACCCTCTCCGCCGTCATCCTCGGGCGTTAGACCCGAGGACCCATTCTTTCTTCGTGGGCAGACAGCGTCCGCGATGGATCCTCGGGACAAGGGCCCGAGGATGACGGAAGTGAGGGGAGCCAGAGGGACGTTCTCCCTCCGTGGCCGAACAGCGTCCGCGGTGACGGCAGTGCAGACTGCCGAAGGATGGAGGACGTGAGCGCGGCCACCGGTGACGGTAGTGGGTCAGTCCGCCGTCTGCACTCCCCCGTCCGATGTTTATCCATAGGACGGAGTCGAACGAGCGGACTTCGATGGCTGAGTGGCGGAGCTTCTCGCATAAATTCCCATCATCCACCCTCTCCGCCGTCATCCTCGGGCGTTAGCCCCGAGGACCCACTCTTCCCTTCGCGGCGCAAACAGCGTCCGCGATGGATCCTCGGGACAAGGGCCCGAGGAAGACGGAGAGGAGATCCCGTGGATGGCGGCAGTGAGGGGAGCCCAAGGATAGCGGAAAACGAGAACGGCCCGAGGCGACGCAGTGCAGATGACCCTTTTTGACGCAAGTGGGGACCGCCGGGGGATAACCGCCGTGGGAATCGTACGGCACACTTGGCGCTGATAACAGCAGGGACCACTCTGCCCGCGTTCTGTTTGAGCGGCGACCGGATCGCCGCCCAGCAAATCTCAGATGTTCTCAGCGACCAGGCTTGCCACCTTCCGGTGAATTTCATTCCGGCTATCCGCGGTTCCCTTCGGATCGTAGAGATAGACGGCCAGCAGGATCGGCTTGCGGCTTGGCGGCCAGATCACGGCGATATCATTGGCCATGCCGCTGTCGCTGGTACCGGTTTTGTCGCCGACGCTCCAGCCCTTGGGCAAGCCGCCGCGCAGACGTTTGTCGCCGGTCTTGTTCGCAAGCAGCCACTCGATGAGTTGATCGCGTGAGGATTTCGCCAGCGCGTTGCCGAGAACCGTTTTCTGCAGATCTTTCAAAATGTGCGCCGGCGTAATGGTGTCACGCGGATCGCCGGGCGCCGCCTCGTTCAGTTCTGTCTCGCGCCGGTCCAGTCGAAACGTCGCATCGCCGAGGCTGCGCGCATATTGTGTCAGACCTTTCGGTCCGCCGAGATTGTCCAGCAGGAGATTGCCGGCGGTATTGTCGCTCAACGTGATCGCAGCTTCGCAGAGTGCAGCAAGGGTCATGCCCTCGTCGACATGCTTTCCCGTGGCGGGCGAGCCGGCAACAAGGTCGCCCTTGCCATATTTAATGACCCGATCAAGTTTTTCTTCCTTGCGATCGACTTTCGCCAGTACCGCTGCTGCGGCCAGGAACTTGAACGTGCTGCACATCGCAAAGCGCTCATGCGCGCGGTACTCGATCTTGCTGTCGCTCGCCGTGTCGAGTGCTGCAACCCCAAGGCGTGCACCGGTCTTTTCCTCTAGCCCCTTGAACGCCGCATCGAGATCAACCCTTTCGGCCGGCGCGGCATAGGCCAAAGCCCTCGGCAACGCCAATGCCGGTATCACCAGCATCGATCCGAGCAATGCTCCGCGGCGGGTAATTGAACCACTCATTTCATATCTCCATGTCTTACAAACCGACTGCGCGATTCACGCGTGGCGAAAGCTGCGATCCGAACTGGCAAATTCCGTGGAGAAACTGTGACGAAAAAGAGCGTCTGAACTTGACCAATAGTAAACCTTTAGGTTATTTAACTTCTTGGTAAACTTAGGAGGGAACGATGCGAAAGACCTATCATGGGAGCTGTCATTGCGGAGCGGTTCGTTTCGAGGCCGACATCGACCTCACTCAGGGCACCAGCAAGTGCAATTGTTCGGTCTGCGCCAAAGGTCGCTTCTGGAAAGTGATCGTCGGCGGCGATGAGCTCCGTGTCGTTACTGGGTCAGAAAAATTGATCGCGTATCGTTTTGGCGGCGGCGCAATTACCCATTTCTTTTGCGACACATGCGGCATGAAACCGTTCGGTCAGGGCGAGATGGAAAGCATGGGAAAGTTCTATGGCGTCAATGTCGCCTGCCTCGATGATATGCCTGTCAAAGACCTGGTAGCGGCGCCCTTGGAGTATCAGGATGGGCTCCACGACCACTGGGAACGGCGGCCGCAGGAAGTGCGCCATCTTTAGATGGAATTTTGAGTTCTAAAAAAATGAACGAGCAAAAACAACACTCTACGCCGTGAAAAGCCCTTTATTTACAGCATATTAGACTAATGTCTAATTGTTTCGAACAATTCCCCCGGCTATAAAGAAATCGATTTTAGCGTGTAGTTGTTTTCGAAATGCACTGTTGTTGACCACCTTTATCCTGCGGTTGCTGGTGTCTTAAGTATCCAGTCGTTTATGTGCAAACCCTCCCTGCACATAAAGCCGAAATTTCGGGAGGATCAGGGATAGAATGGTGCGTAGGCCATTCCTTTCTTGAGGCATGTGCCCGAACTTTTGTCGGGCAGGCAACCGCAGGACCAATGCGCTCGAGCAGCTCCGTCGCTGGTTACGGGCAAAAAGACCGGCAGCCATGGAAGTCCCCCCATGGCTGCCTTTTTCTTGTGGTGGATGGGTTTCCCGTGCCTGGTCGCAGCGATTTTGCAGCGCCGCGTGGGCGGACGACTTTACGCCTTTAGCGGCCGCGAGTTGCCGAGCGCTGGCCGAGGCATTGGCCGAGCCCTGTAGGCGGCAGCGAGTCGCCCGGCCCTGTTGGTTGGGAAACTTGGCCGAGCCCAAGCGGCGGAAGTGAATTCGCTACGCGAGTTGGTTGAGACGAGTTTGCCTAGCTTTGGTGACGGCACGGCATTCGCCAAACCCTGTCGTTTGCAGACTTCGCCGTGCCTTGGTAGCGGGAGTGAATTTGCTGCGCGAGTTGGTTGCGACGAGTTTACCGAGCCTTCGCAGCGGCAGCGAGCTTGCAGCGCCGTGTTGGCTCAGGACTTTGAGCCTTGATGGCGGAAGTGAATTGGCTATGCACGTTGATTGAGACGAGTTTGCCGAGCCTTGTCAACGGCAGCGAGCTTGCAGCGCCGTGTTGGCTAAGGACTTTAAGCCTTGGTGTCGGAAGTGAATTTGCTACACGAGTTGGTTGAGACGAGTTTGCAGACCCTCTTAGCTGGGGTGCCCGCGGGGACAGCCTCTTGCTTTCGCTCTTGTTGACATAATCCTGTTTCGTGACAATCATAACCTTATGGGGATTGCGATCTCCCCACGAGGCGTCATGCCCAAGTATCGCGTCCAACAACCCCACTTTAGCGGAGGGACGCGAAATGTCTTCGACGACACGAATTTCACACGAAAAACTGGCACGGCTTATCGGAACGCCGGCATGCCCTGTCCTTATCGACGTCCGTACGGACGAGGACTTTGCCTTCGATGAGCGATTGATTCCCGGCTCACGCCGCCGTTCATATGCGGCAATCGAAACCTGGCGCGATGAACTCGTCGGCAAACGGGCGATCGTCATCTGCCAGCAAGGCAGGAAGCTCAGCGAGGGGACCGCGGCGCTGCTGCGCTATCACGGCGTGCCGGCCGAATCGCTCGACGGCGGTTACGAGGCGTGGGTCACGGCATCTCTGCCGCTGGTTCGCGTGTTACGGCTGCCGGCGGCAGACCCGAATGGACCGACAATCTGGGTTACGCGGGCGCGGCCGAAGATCGACAGGATTGCCTGTCCTTGGCTGATCCGTCGGTTTGTCGACCCTGATGCCGTGTTCCTGTTCGTCACGCCTGCGGAGGTCGAGGCGGTCGCCGAGCGTTTCGGCGCGACGCCGTTTGACATCGAAGACGTGTTCTGGAGCCATCGCGGCGAACTTTGCACTTTCGACGTGATGATCGAGGAATTCGGCTTGACGTCAGCACCGTTATCGCGCCTTGCAACGATTGTGCGCGGTGCGGATACCGCCCGGCCGGACCTTGCACCCGAGGCACCGGGATTGCTTGCCGCATCGCTCGGCCTGTCCCGAATGTATTCTGACGATCTGGCACAGTTGGAAGCTGGCATGACGCTCTACGACGCATTCTATCGCTGGTGCCGTGATGCGACGGGCGAAACGCATAACTGGCCTAATCGCAAGCTTGGTGCATGAGTTGACCGTTTCAGCACCCGATGGCGTGAACGCCGTATCCCAAGGGCGAACGGGCAATGACATCTCGTTCAGCGAAGCCCTGCGCGTCTGGATGCGTGTCGCATCATTGAGCTTCGGCGGGCCCGCCGGGCAAATCGCGGTGATGCATCGCATTCTGGTCGATGAGAAGCGCTGGATCGGCGAGAACAGGTTTCTGCATGCCCTCAATTATTGCATGCTCTTGCCCGGACCCGAGGCGCAACAGCTGGCGATCTATATTGGCTGGCTGCTGCACCGGACCAAAGGCGGCCTTGTTGCCGGCACGCTGTTTGTCCTTCCCGGCTTTCTGTCGATCCTCGGCCTCAGCATTATCTACGTCCTGTTTGGCAATGTCGGGATGGTGGCGGGGCTGTTCTTCGGCCTCAAAGCAGCCGTGCTTGCCATCGTGCTGCAGGCGCTGGTGCGGATTGGCGGGCGCGCGCTCAAGAATTGGGTCATGATGTCAATCGCCATTGCCGCTTTTGTGGCAATTTTCGTCCTGCACGTGCCGTTTCCACTCATCGTTCTCATCGCGGCATTGATCGGCTTCATCGGAGGAAAAACCGGATCGACGCTGTTTCAATTAGGCGGAGGTCATGGCGATGCGGCCTCCGGTCTTGCGGACCGGGACTCGGCGCTCGGCGAAGACACGCCCGAACACGCCCGGCCGAATCTAGCCTGGTCGCTGAAGATAGGCGCCGTCCTTCTCGTCCTTTGGCTTGCGCCGGTCGGTGCCATAGTCCTCGCTCTCGGACCGGACAATGTGTTCAGCCAAATCGGCATTTTCTTCAGTAAAATGGCGATGGTAACGTTCGGCGGCGCCTACGCGGTTCTCTCATACGTCGCCCAGCAGGCGGTCCAGCATTATGGATGGCTGCAGCCCGGGGAAATGCTGGACGGGCTTGGCATGGCGGAGACGACGCCGGGACCGCTGATCATGGTGGTACAGTTCGTCGGTTTCCTCGGCGCCTATCGAGCGCCCGGCTCGTTGCCCCCGCTCACGGCAGCCGTGCTCGCTTCGATCCTGACGACATGGGTGACGTTCGTGCCGTGTTTTCTGTGGATTTTCCTTGGGGCTCCCTTCATAGAGCGCCTTCGCAACAACCGGGCACTGACGGGAGCAATGACCGCGATTACCGCCGCCATCGTCGGCGTGATCACCAACCTTGCCGTGTGGTTCGCGCTGCACGTGATGTTCACCAGCATCGTTCGCTGGGAGGCATTGGGCATCACGATCGACGTGCCGGTGCTCTCTTCTGTCAACCTCGCTTCCGTCGCGCTGACCGCCAGCGCAATCGCCGCCATTTTCTGGCTGAGATGGGGAATGTTGCCGACACTTCTTGCCACATCATTGGCCGGCATGGCGTGGTATCTCTTCCACGGGCTGAATTGAAGCCCTGCCTCGCCAGGGCTTCAATTGTGCAGGGTTCAGCGGGCCCGCTGGCCGAAGAGCACCTTCTTGGCTTCCTCGTCGTCGGCGAGATTGCGCCGCTCTTCTTTGCCGAGTTCGAGCCCCCGCTTCACGGCGGGCCGCGCACCGATAGCTTCGAACCAGCGCTTTAGATTTGGAAACTCATTCAAATCCTGACCCTGATTGGCATGCGGCACGACCCAGCCAAAGGCGGCCATGTCGGCGATGGAATAATCGCCGGCAAGATAGTCGTGCTCGGCAAGCCGCCGGTTCATCACGCCATAAAGGCGGTTTACCTCGTTGGTATAGCGATTGAACGCATATTCGATCTTCTCGGGGGCATATTGACGGAAATGATGCGCTTGGCCGGCCATCGGGCCGAGACCGCCCACCTGCCAGAACAGCCATTCTTCAACCGCGACGCGGCTGCGTTCCTCCTGCGGATAGAATTTTCCGAATTTCCGGCCGAGGTATTGCAGGATCGCGCCGGATTCGAACACCGAGATTGGCTTTCCGCCCGGTCCCTCGGGGTCGATGATGGCCGGCATACGGTTGTTGGGGGCGATCTTCAGGAAAGAAGGCTCGAACTGTTCGCCCTTGCCGATGTTGACAAGTTTCAGATCGTAGGGAACGCCGAGCTCCTCGAGCATGATGGATATCTTCCAGCCGTTGGGCGTCGGCCAGTAATAGAGTTCGATCGGTCTGGTTTGGGAGGTCATCGCAGTCTCCATGCGTGGGGGAATGTTCAAGAGAAATAGAACTTCCATGGCCGCGCGCAAGATGGCCCATGCAATTCCGTTGAACGCCAGATGAACGGCGGTCTCAGCTTTGGTTCAGCACGCCTCGCCTAATTTGCGCTCGATACGATGGGTGCCGAAGCGGGCCGAGGAGATTCCGGGACATGATGCGGTCGACAGCAAACTTTTCGCTGATTTTCCTGCGGGCGCTTGTCTTTTCGGCGATCCTCGTCGGGCCGGTCATCGCCTTTGCGGCCAGCTATGAAAGCCGCTCGCCAATGGCGGCGTTGGGCTCGTACTCCTCGTCGCCTTGCAGCGCGTTTGAGACAGGTGCATTTCAACTGTCACCCGGAGCGACTATATTGCGGGGATGGATAAACGAATCGGAACAAGAAAGCCTGTCACGATCAGCATGCCGCCGCATGTTGAACCCGAAGAGTTCATGGACGAGCATGCGGCTGTCGACGCGCTGCGCCGGATCTACGAGCGCAATACGCAATTCCTGCGCGACGCCTTCGACAAGGTCGCGAAAGGCGAAGCCAAGGACACGCTGCATTTTCGCGCCTTTTACCCCGAGGTGCAGCTTTCCACGTCAAGCTATGCGCAGATCGACTCGCGCCTTGCCTTCGGCCATGTGTCTTCGCCCGGCCAGTACGCGGCGACCATTACCCGCCCCGACCTATTTGCAAGTTACCTCGAGGAACAGATAAAGCTCTTGATCCGCAACCACGGCGGACCGGTGACTGTGCAGGAATCGACGACGCCTATCCCGATCCACTTCGCCTTCCTTGAAGGAACGCATGTTGAATCCTCGATCGCCGATGCGTTCACACGGCCACTGCGCGATCTTTTCGATGTGCCGGACCTCAATGCAACCGACGACCGCATCGTCAATGGCGAATACGAGGCGGACGACCTCGATGGCATCATGCCGCTATCGCCTTTCACGGCACAGCGCGTCGATTATTCCCTGCACCGGCTGTCGCACTATACGGCCACGCATCCGGTGCATTTTCAGAACTATGTGCTGTTTACCAACTATCAGTTCTATATAGACGAATTCTGCGTGTGGGCGCGCAAGCTCATGGCAGCCGGTGGTGGCGGCTATGAGCGTTTCATTGAGCCAGGCAACCTGATCACCGAGGCAGGCAGCAGCGCGCCGACATCCGGCGTTCCGGCCGGTCGCATGCCGCAAATGCCGGCCTACCACCTCGAACGCCGCAACGGTTCGGGAATCACCATGGTCAATATCGGCGTTGGCCCCTCCAATGCCAAGACGATCACAGACCACATCGCGGTCTTGCGTCCGCATGCATGGCTGATGCTCGGGCATTGCGCGGGCCTGCGCAATACGCAGGCGCTCGGAGACTATGTGCTGGCCCATGCCTATGTGCGCGAAGACCATGTGCTTGACGATGACCTGCCCGTATGGGTGCCGATCCCTGCCCTTGCCGAAGTCCAGGTGGCGCTGGAACAGGCTGTCGCCGAAATTACCGGGCTCGAGGGCTATGATCTGAAGCGCATCATGCGCACCGGCACGGTGGCGACGATCGACAACCGCAATTGGGAATTGCGCGACCAGCGCGGTCCGGTGAAACGCCTGTCACAGTCGCGGGCCATTGCGCTCGATATGGAATCGGCGACGATCGCTGCGAACGGCTTCCGCTTCCGCGTCCCTTACGGCACGCTGCTCTGTGTTTCCGACAAGCCGCTGCATGGCGAACTCAAGCTGCCGGGCATGGCGACGGAGTTCTACAAGCGCCAGGTGGCCCAGCATTTGCAGATCGGCATTCGCGCGCTGGAGAAGCTGGCTGAAATGCCACCCGAGAAACTGCACTCGCGCAAGCTGCGCAGTTTCTACGAGATGGCATTTCAGTAGCACATCAAGCGATCTGGCTCAGCTGCGCATGCCTACCAGGCAGAACATCGCGCCCTGCGGATCAAGGCATTGGAGGATAAAGGCGCCGCCCGGTACCTCCTGCGGCCCGAACAGGACCTTGCCGCCCTTGCTCGTCACCCGTTCCTGCGCCGCATCGATGTTGTCGACGCAGAAATAGAAATTCCACATTGGCGGGACCGACTTGTCCATCCGGTTCATCATCCCGCCGATTGCTTCGGCACCGGCGGCGAAGAGCTGGTAAGTGCCCATATCGCCCATATCGATCGCCTGGTCCTTGGTCCAGCCGAAGAGTTTCGAATAGAAGTCGAACGCGCCCTGCCAGTTCTCGGTGTTAAGCTCATGCCAGCCGATCGTGCCCTGCGCCGGCGGTTTCGGCATATCGCCCTGGTCCGTCATGCTTGGCGCAAATAGCTGAAACGTTGCGCCCTGCGGGTCGGCGACAACTGCAAAGCGGCCAACATTGGGGATATCCGCCGGCGCGCGATAAACCTTGCCGCCGAGTTGCTCGACTTCCTTCGCCTTCGCATCGACGTCCTGCGCCCAGATATAGCCAGTCCACGCCGGCTTCATGTCCGGGCCGCAGTCGTCCGGTATCGTCATCAGGCCTGCCACTGGCGCGGCGCCCACGTTAAGCAACGTATAGCGCATGTCGGGATGTCCAGAATCCTTTGGGTCCCAGCCGACGACATCACTATAGAAAGCCTCTGCCGCCTCGGCGTCGGTGGTCATCAATTCATACCAAATGAAATTGCCGGGTGTGGTCATGTTAGTACCTCCTCCATGATTGGCCGGACTATATCGGGATCTCGTGATTAAATATTGACATTTAGGTTGATATCAACATATATAGGCCATGTCAAAGCCGATTTCCGTTCCTTTCGAAACCACCCTCTATGTCCGTGATACCTGCATGTGTCTTGCCGTGCAGCGGACGGCGCGCGCCCTTGCCCGTCGCTTCGACGAGGCGATGCGCCCCTACGATGTCACCAACGGGCAGTTCTCCTTGCTCATGTCGCTGAATCGTCCGCAGCCGCCGAACCTGCGTTCGGTGGCATCGCTCCTTGCCATGGACCGCACCACACTGACCGCAGCGCTGAAACCTTTGGAGCGTCGCGGCCTCGTGAAAGTGGAGATCGACCCTGAGGACAAGCGCAGCCGATTATTGGCGCTCACGCCGGCCGGGAGCAAGCTCCTGTCCGACGTTTTGCCGGTATGGACCAGCACGCATAAGGACATTCAGGCGCTTCTCGGCAATGACGAACATGATCGCCTTCTCAGCAATCTGGCAAAGTTGCTTTGATCTTCAAGCATGCGCGAGAATGTTGACGATCCTGCCCGACGGATCGCGTACGTAGAAGCGGCGCACGCCCCATGGCTCGTCTGTGATGCCATAGGTGATCTCGTAGCCTGCCGCCACCGCCCGCGCATAGAGAGCATCGACATCATCGACTTCGATGGAAAGGTCGGGCACGGGCGTTCCTGAACCGCCTTCGCTGGCAATACTGAGCTCAGGCCTGGTCGTAGCGTCGGACGCGAAGGTCAGTATCCAGCCATGGTCCATGACCACATTCAGGCCGAGCAAATCTTCATAAAACGCCCGAACGGCGGCAGGATCGGAAACAGCGAGATTGGCGACGATGCGCTTGACGGTCATTAAGTGCTCCGGTTCGACGGTACAGATTGGCTCATGGATATCTAGCTTCGCGAATGATGCAGTGAAAGACCCAATGCGATTCCCGTGCGCCGAAAGTCCAACGCGCTGCATCTTGGAAACCGAGCAGAGGATGCTATACTATTTTTGGAGTGGGAACGGACTTTCGCCCGTCCCCTTTCTCTGGTTATGTAAAATGAACCCGGACACAGACTTGCCAGCCTGTCCGGGTTCTTTTCACTTCCAGAGTGATGCTAAGTGGTCTGAACCACATAACTTCACCTCCAAGTTTGACAGCAAGGCTGTTGCCTCAGTCGGGGAGCCAATCTTCCCGATGCACCGGCTGGCGTGGTGCCTGCTGCTTTGCCTGCAAACAGTGCAAAACATCGCGGGAAAGGGGCCGCGCGGCAACGAATTCAGGGTTGCAAATGCTGCGCGAAAAAGTTGACACCGATTGCAGGCACGGACGTAACACCCTCTTGGAGTCATCATCTTGATTGCGTCGCAATTGCCGGTTTAATGCGTCCAATGACGACCCCATCATCGCATTCGCGGCTCAGGCTCGCTGCAGTCCTCATACCGAGCCTGATCTCGGTGCCGCTGGTTCTTGGCTTTTTCGGATCGGCGCATCCGCTCTTCGATGCCTTTGCGCATTTTCGCATGCATCTCGCCGTACTGATGGCCATCTCGGCAATCCCTGCGCTCATCCTTGGCCTATGGCGCGAGGGGCTGATGTCGATCGTCTTCGCGCTGACGGCGCTAGGGACGGTATTGATACCCACACCTGCTCCTTCGGCCGAAGGCGGAAAAGAGCCCGCATCGAATGGCGGCCTGCCCGAATTCAAGCTGATGCAGCTCAACCTTCGCTACGACAATCGCGATCAGTCGGAAGTCATTCGAACGATCGCGCGCGAAACGCCCGACGTCATCACCTTGCAAGAAGTATCCGACGACTGGCGATCCAGACTCAAAGCTGTTGAAGGACGATATCCTCACAAGATCGTCTGCCCAAGCACGAAGCGCGTCGGCGGCGTTGCCATCCTTTCGCGGCGGCCTTTCGCGCTCGGTACGACACCGCAATGCGTCGGGAACAGTTTGATGGCGCTGGCGCGCATCGATTTCGGCGGGCGCAGCGCACTCATAGCCTCCGTGCACCTTGGCTGGCCCTGGCCTTTCGAGCAGGCGGAAAATGTCGAGGAGATGCAGCCCTATCTCGTGCGCCTTGGCGGTCCGATGATCCTTGCCGGCGATTTCAACGCTGCACCGTGGAGCCAGACCATCAGGAACCTCCTCGACGCCAGCAACACGCATCCAGTCGACGGCTTGCGTCCAAGTTGGCTGATCAATGGCACTTTTGCCCATGCCGCGCGCTGGATCGGCCTACCGATCGACCATGTGCTCGTATCAGAGCGCATTGCGGCAAAATCGGTGGATTCGCTTCAGCCGGTCGGCTCCGACCATCTGCCGCTGCTGCTGCGATTTTCAATAGAGGGCGTGGATGACAATGGACCGGACGAGCAGACCGTCATGCTCCGCAATCAGGAGCCCGGCACGATGGCCGGGCTTTGAGAACTACATGTTCGTATAGACGGGCCCCTCGCCGCCCTGCGGCGGCACCCAATTGATATTCTGATTGGGGTCTTTGATATCGCAGGTTTTGCAGTGAACGCAGTTCTGGGCGTTTATGACGAATTTCGGACCCGACGCCTCCTCGACCCACTCATATACACCCGCCGGGCAATATCGGGTCGATGGCCCGGCAAAGACATCATGTTCCGATGACTTCTGCAGCGCAGGGTCCTTGACGATGAGGTGAACCGGCTCGTTCTCCTCATGGTTGGTGTTCGACAGGAACACCGACGAAAGGCGGTCAAATGTGAGAACGCCATCCGGCTTCGGGTAGGCGATCGGGCTGTATTTGCTCGCGGGCTCGAGCGAGGCAGCGTCGGTCTTGCCGTGCTTCCAGGTTCCGAACGGCGACCAGCCGCCAAAGATCGTGTTGAGCCACATGTCGAGACCGCCGAGCATGACGCCGCCAATGGTGCCGAGCTTGGACCACATCGGCTTGACGTTGCGCACGCGCTTCAGGTCCTTGCCGATTTCACTGGAGCGCCAGGCATTCTCGTAAGTGATAAGTTCATCATTGGCGCGGCCTGCCGCAAGCGCCTCGGCGACATGCTCGGCCGCCAGCATGCCGGACAGCATGGCGTTGTGGGAGCCTTTGATACGCGGAACATTGACAAAGCCTGCCGAGCAACCAATCAGCGCGCCGCCCGGGAACGACAGTTTCGGGACCGATTGCCAGCCGCCCTCGGTGATGGCGCGCGCGCCATAGGAAAGGCGTTTGCCGCCTTCAAACGTACCGCGAATGGCCGGATGCGTCTTGAAACGCTGGAATTCCTCGAACGGCGACAGGTAGGGATTCTTGTAGTTGAGGTGCATGACGAAGCCGACGGCGACGGTATTATCCTCAAGGTGATAGAGGAATGAACCGCCCCCCGTCTTCATGTCGAGCGGCCAGCCGAAGGAGTGCTGCACGAGCCCGAGTTTGTGCTTGGAGGGATCGACTTGCCAGAGTTCCTTCAGGCCGATGCCGTACTTCGCCGGCTCCTTGCCCTCGCTGAGCTTGAAATTGTTGATCAACACTTTGGCGAGCGACCCGCGGGCCCCTTCGGCGATGAGGACATACTTGCCAAGAAGAGCCATGCCGCGCGTATAGGCGGGCCCATGCGTGCCATCTTTTTCAATGCCCATGTCGCCGGTGGCTACGCCGATGACTGCGCCGTTATCATCGTAAAGAACATCGGTGCCGGCGAAGCCGGGGTAAATCTCAACGCCGAGTTCTTCCGCCTTGGTACCGAGCCAGCGGCAGACATTGCCGAGCGAAACGATGAAATTGCCATGATTGTTCATCAGCGGCGGCATGGCGAAATTAGGCAGGCGGATAGAGCCCGAGTGTCCCAGCACCAGGAAATGATCGGCCGTTACCGGCGTCTTGAAGGGGTGGCCCTCCTCGTCGCGCCAGCCGGGCAGCAGTTTGTCTATGCCGATGGGATCGACAACGGCGCCGGAAAGGATATGGGCTCCGATCTCGCCGCCCTTTTCGAGAACGACGACGGAAAGTTCAGGATTGATCTGCTTGAGCCGGATGGCCGCCGAGAGGCCCGACGGTCCACCCCCGACTATCACGACATCAAACTCCATGCTCTCGCGCTCTGGAAGTTCTGGTGTCTCGCTCATGCTTTCCTCCTGAATACCTGGTATGTGCCCCGTAACACGATTCCTGCCCGTGTTTTTCCGATTTGTAACGCAACAATAGCCGCAAGACAGTGCCTAGAAAGCATTCCAGATGCGGCCAATTGCCCTCATGTTACGACGAGCGCAGCGATTCATATTTTACCTTGACGTAAACGTCAATCAACTGCCGCCTTGTGACAGTTGCGCGATGCGGCAATTCGTTCATACTTAGCCACGAACATAGCGAAGCTGGTGCCCATCGTTTGATGATTGGAGACCGGATGACACGACCCCGGGCAATCTCGATGCTCAAAGGCGTCCTCGCCGCCGCTTTGCTGTTCGCCGCCGCCGTTTCCACTGCAATCGCAGCCGAAGAACCCGAACTTTGGGTGGCGGGGCCCTATTCATTTTCCGACGAACTCGGCGGCTTTACGATCCGGTCGATCAGCGGAACGGGTACGCTGAAAGACCCCATCATCCTCACCGAGGAGTTTCCTTCCGCAACGCCGACAACCCTTGTCATCCGCACCGACAGGGTCGCTCTTGCAAATCCCAGCGAGGATGCCGGCATTCTCTTCTACTTGCAGGTTCGGGCGATCAACGGCAGCGGCCATCCGTGGATCGAGTTCGAATTCGAACTGCAGGAGCAATTGAATGTGCCGAGCGACTATGGCGACGGCCTGTCGTTCTATCAACCGGGAGACAAGACCGACCTGGTCAAGTCGAGGGGCTTTGCCCATTACAGCGACGATTTCGAGCCTTACGACCGCCTTGTGTTCAGTGGCGGCAAACTCGATCCCGGCCAGAATGCTACGTTCCAGTTTCCAATCGCTGATTTTACGCCGAAGCGTGTGTTCTATCTGGTGCAGGACCCACGCATTCCGTCCTCTTGAACTTGCAATCGCCCGCACAATTTGCGACTTCAGAGGAAAAGGATTTCCCATTGCCCAACCTGCGCGAGCTCTTGCACTTTTATGCCGAGGCCGGTGTTGACACGCCGCTCGAGGATGTGCCCGTCGACAGGTTTTCGCAGGTCGAGGCAAAGCGTGCTTCGCCAGTCGCGCCCATTTCCCCTCCTGCGAGGTCCGCATCCGAGCCGGCTTCTGAACGCCCTCAAGCCAGTATAGCCGCGCCGGCGCTTGCCAAAGCGTCCGTGCCTGACGACGCTAAGATCGCAATGGCGCGCCAGCTTGCATTAGGGGCAGGCTCGCTCGAAGAACTGCGCGAGCAGCTCGGCGCCTTCGACGGGTGCAACCTGAAGTTCACAGCCAAGAATCTCGTCTTTTCCGACGGCAATCCCGCCGCATCCATCATGTTCGTAGGCGAAGCGCCCGGACGCGAAGAGGACCTGGAGGGCGTGCCCTTCATCGGCCGCTCCGGGCAATTGCTTGACCGCATGTTTGCCGCCATCGGCCTTGATCGCAGCAGTGTCTATATCGCCAATACAATCCCTTGGCGGCCGCCGGGCAACCGGACGCCGACGCCGCTCGAAACGGAAATCTGCCGTCCGTTCTTCGAGCGCCAGGTGGAACTCGCCAACCCAAAGATTTTGGTGGCACTCGGCGGCCCAGCTGCCAAGGCATTGACGAATGCCAGCGAGGGCATTTTGCGGCTGCGCGGCAACTGGAAAACCCATCTTACGCCGTCCGGCATCGAGATACCGGTGATGCCAACGCTTCACCCGGCCTATCTCCTGCGCAACCCGGCGCAGAAGCGCTTTGCCTGGCGCGATTTCCTCAATGTCAAAATGCGGTTGCGCAGCCTGGCCGAATAATCCAATGGCTTGGCGCAAAACTGGAAAGGCAGTGTCGTAATTATCGGCTTGCGGGCCGAACGAAACCTGTAGCTTTCCAGGCTGACACGCAGGATCCTTCGATGTTTCTCCAGCTCTTGCCGATTACGGCGCTATTGACCAGCACGTTTCTGATGCTGACGGCGGGGGGCCTCGCGGGAATTCTGTTGCCGCTGCGCGCCGGCATGGAGGGCTGGTCGCCGACGACGATCGGCTGGCTGGGTACGGGCTACGCGCTTGCCTTCACCGGAGGCTGCATCGTCGTGCCACGACTTGTGCGGCGTGTCGGCCATGTCCGGGTCTTCGCCGTTCTCCTGACGCTGCTCAGCATGTCGATGCTCCTGCATGGCTTGATCGTCGATCCCTGGGCCTGGACCGTTTTTCGCGCTCTGGCCGGATTTTCGCTCGCCGGGAGCTATATGGTCATTGAGAGCTGGCTCAACGAGCGCGTCACCAATTCGACGCGCGGCATGGTGTTTTCGATCTATATGATCGTGTCGATGATCGGCCTCCTTGTCGGGCAATATATCCTGCCATTCGGCAACCCCTTGACGCAGGCGCTGTTCATGATCGGCGCCCTCATCTACGCCGCCGCGCTCATACCGACGGGCCTTTCCAATGCGCAGTCGCCGCGTCCGCTCACCCAGGTCTCGCTGGATTTGCCCGGCCTCTTCCGCAAGTCGCCTGCGGCGCTGGTCGGCTCGCTGCTTGCCGGTATCATCGCGGGTGCATGGAATTTCTTGTCGGCGGTCTACGGACGCGATATCGGGCTTTCCACCTTCGGCATCGCCACGATGATTGCCACATCGATGATCGGCGGCGCGATTTTCCAGTACCCCATCGGCCGCATGTCGGATTTCATCGACCGTCGCTACGTCATGGTCGTCGCCGGGATTGGCGGTGTCGCCATATCATTGACGATGATCATGCTGCAGCCAACGACGCCATGGGTCATCTATACGCTTATGTTCGCTTTCGGGACCGTGCTCTTCCCCATCTATTCGCTGAACGTGGCCCATGCCAACGACTTCGCCGAGCCGAGCGAATTCGTCAAGGTGTCGAGCGGACTGCTCATTGTTTACGGTGTTGGCAGCATGATCGGGCCGCAGATCGCGGGCCGGCTGATGGACTTGAACGGCCCGTCCGGATTCTTCGTGACGATGGCGATTACCTACGCCGCCTACGGATCCTACGCGTTCTGGCGCAGCCTGCGCCGTGCCGCGCAGGCGCCCTCGACGCGGCCGGATTTCGCCATTCGCCCACATGACCGCCCGCAAACGCCCGAAACCTTGCAACTGCACCCATTAAGCGAAGCGGCTCAGGGCGAGCAGCAGTAGGGCAATCACCCCTGCGGCGTCGATGCCTTGCGCGCCCTTGCGCGTGCAAGGCCTAGCCGGTGCTCACGGTAGATGATGAAGATGCCGGCACTAATGACGATGACCGCGCCGGTGATCATTTCCGCGGTCGGGATATCACCGAAGAGCAGATAGCCGATAGTAATCCCGAGCAACATGGATGTGTATTCGAACGGCGCAATCGTCGACATGTCGGCGTGGCGGTAGCTTTCAGTCAGCAGGATCTGCGCGACGCCGCCGGCGATCCCGGCCATGATCAGATAGGTTGCCTGCAAGCCCGTCGGCCACACCCATCCGAATGGAAAACTTACGAGCGCGATAAGGCTCGACGCGATCGAGAAATAGACGACGATTGTGGGTGTACGCTCCGTCTGCACGAGCTTGCGCACGAGCAGCATGGCAACGGCAGCAAGCCCGGCGCCGCCGAGCGTGGCAAGCGCGCCGATCGCCTCGCCGCCGCCAAATTCCGTCGCCCCGGTAAAGAAAGACATGCGCGGCCAAAGGATGATCAGGACACCAACGAGCCCGAAGCATACCGCCGACCAGCGATAGAGACGAACCGTCTCGCGCAGAAATATCGCGCTGCAGACGACGGTCAGGAGCGGCGTCGCGTAAGAGATCGCAATCGATTCCGGCAGCGGCAGTTTGGTGAGGCCGTAGAAACTGAGGCTCATGGCGCTGACGCCGACGAAGCCGCGCCAGAAATGGCTGAAGGGCTCGCTCGTCTTGAAGGCGACGGTCATCTGTCCCTGCCATGCGATGAAGGCAATGACCGGAAAGATCGCGAAGAAGGAGCGGAAAAAGACGAGCTGGCCGGCGGGAATGCCATCCGATGCCTTGAGCAGGCTCGACATGCAGACGAAGACACAGACGGAGGCGACTTTCAGACCAATTCCGAGCATCGCATTGGTCGTACGCAATTTGTCTGCAACGGGCGGTTCACCTTCTTGCGGGTGAACGATAGTGGTCACAACGGGAATTCCTTGGGGGTAGGCGGCGAGCGAAATGATGGGGACTGGAAACTGATATATCTATATGCTTGTTTTCGCAGGCACACCAGATGGAATTCCGATCACGTTGCGTTTGGCGCTCAAACAATCGGGTGATCGCTGCCCTCAGGGTTTCCTACCGACGCAACTTGCTCTAGGTTCCGGCACCACACAAAGGATTTTTCGACTATGCGTACCGATACCGGCAAGGTTTTTCATCTGGAAGATTACAAGCCGACCGATTTCCTCATTCCCGAAACACATCTGGATTTCACGCTCGATCCGGAGCGCACGATTGTCAAATCGAAGCTTATCGTCGAACGCCGCGCAGGCGTCGGCGCCGATGCACCGCTCATTCTCGATGGTGACGGACTCAAGCTTGTCGATATCCGCATCGACGGCACCCCGCTCGGCGACAATGCCTATATGGCCTCGCCGGAGCGACTCGAGATCCGCGGCCTGCCGGAAAACGGAAGGTTTACGCTTGAAATAACCACGGAGATCAATCCTACTCTCAACCGGCAATTGACCGGCCTCTACCGCTCGAGCGGCGTGTACTGCACCCAGTGCGAGGCTGAAGGCTTTCGTCGGATCACCTATTTCCTCGACCGGCCGGACCTTCTTTCCGTCTATACGGTCCGCATCGAAGCGGCGCGCAGCGAGGCGCCTCTCCTGCTTTCAAACGGCAACCCCAAGGATAAGGGAGCGCTTACGGATGGGCGCCACTTTGCAGTCTGGCACGATCCGCATCCCAAGCCCGCCTATCTCTTTGCGCTCGTCGCCGGCGATCTCGGCGTCATCACCGACAGCTTCACGACGGCTTCCGGCCGCTATGTCGATCTCGGCATCTATGTCGAACATGGCAAGGAAGCGCGCGCGCTCTATGCGATGGACGCACTGAAACGTTCGATGAAGTGGGACGAGGAGGCATTCGGCCGCGAATACGATCTCGACATCTTCAACGTCGTCGCCGTTTCCGATTTCAACATGGGCGCGATGGAGAACAAAGGTCTCAACGTCTTCAACGACAAATATGTCCTTGCCGATCCCGAGACTGCCACCGACGCCGACTATGCCGGCATCGAGGCCGTCATCGCCCACGAATATTTCCACAATTGGACAGGCAATAGAATCACTTGCAGGGATTGGTTCCAGCTTTGCCTCAAGGAAGGCCTGACCGTCTACCGCGATCACGAGTTTTCGGCCGACATGCGTTCGCGGCCGGTCAAGCGTATTGCCGAGGTCAAGGCGCTCAAGGCGCATCAGTTCCCGGAAGACGCAGGTCCCCTCGCCCATCCGGTGCGCCCGCGCCAGTTTCGCGAGATCAACAATTTCTACACCTCGACGGTTTATGAAAAAGGTTCGGAAGTCGTGCGCATGATCCGCACGATCCTTGGACCCGACCTTTTTCGCAAGGGCATGGATCTTTATTTCGAACGCCATGACGGCGATGCAGCGACCATTGAAGATTTCATCAAGGTCTTCGAAGACGCCTCCGGCGAGGATCTCAGCCAGTTCGGCCTCTGGTACGACCAGGCGGGAACGCCCAATCTCGCCGTCACTTACGACTACGACCAGGCAACCAAGACGTTCGAGATCGAAATCGAACAGTCGCTGAAGCCGACGCCCGGACAGGCGTCGAAGAAGCCAATGCACATTCCCATCAAGTTCGGCCTGCTCGGTGCCAAGGGCCGCGAACTCAAGCCGCGGTCGGCGAAGGGCGGGCTCGTCGATGGCGACGTGATCCATCTGCGCAAGCGCAAGGAACGTTTCACCCTTTCGGGCATCGCCGAGCGCCCGGTGCCATCGCTGCTGCGCGGCTTCTCCGCGCCAGTGACGATGACGAGTGAGCTGACCCGGACTGACCTCATCTTTCTTGCACGCAACGATGGCGATGAGGTCAATCGCTGGCAGGCATTGACCGAGCTTCTCAACAGCAAGCTCACCAGCAACGCCAAACGTATTCGCGGCGGCAAGCCGGCGACCATCGAAAGCTCATCGATCAAACTTCTCGGGGAGATCGCGGCCAATGTTGCGTTGGACGAGGCTTTCCGCGCGCTTTGCCTGAGCGTTCCATCCGAGAGCGATATTGCGCGCGAGCTCGGCGCCAATATCGACCCCGACGCGATCCTCGCGAGCCGCGACGCGCTGATCAAGACTGTTGCCGAAGCCAATGAGGAAAAGTTCACCCAGATTTACGAGCAACTTGCCGATGACGGGCCGTTCCAGCCCGATGCCGCAAGTGCGGGGCGGCGTGCGCTGCGCAACGTCCTCCTCGATTATCTGAGTGTCGCGGAAGCGGATCCGAAGCGGGCGGCTGCTCAATTCAACGGCGCCGACAACATGTCGGACCGTGCAGCGGCGTTGCATGTGCTTGTCCAGCGCTTCAGCGGCAGCGATGCGACCAGCCAGGCGCTCAAGGCGTTCGAGGACCGCTTCGGCAGTGACGCGCTGGTCATGGACAAATGGTTCATCGTCCAGGCGATGCAACCCGGCGTCGGAGCGCTGCAGAGGGTGCAGCGCCTGATGAAGCACAAGCTGTTCTCTCTCGACAACCCCAACCGCGCGCGCGCGCTCATCGGCGCATTTTCGAGCGGCAACCAGACTGGTTTCAACCGCGCCGACGGCAATGGCTATGTCTTCTTTGCCGAAACGATCCTGACGATCGAAAAGAAGAACCCGCAGCTTGCCGCGCGCCTGCTGACGGCGATGCGCTCTTGGCGCTCCTTCGAGCCGGTGCGGCGCGAACATGCGCGCGAAGCGCTGGCAAATATCGCCAAAGTCGGCGATCTTTCGGCGGATGTTCGCGATATTGTGGAGCGAACGCTGGCTTAGGCCGGGTCTCCCGGCAACCTGCGATCAGGGAATTCGAGTCATTTCAAGGTGTTACGATCCGTCGTTCATCGGAGGCCTCGAATTGCCTAAACTATTGATAAATATTTAACAAAGGGACTAGACACAAAGAATCAGTTTTGATTCACTGTAGCTGCTTCGGATGTGCGGCGTGCCGGAGCAAATCACGGGACACAACGGCAATTCGAGGGGGCCATTCAATGGCAAATGCGGACGCGTATCGCGCGCCGACGGGGAAGATTTACGCCAAGGACCGGACGACTGCGCGGGGGCGCAACCGGCTCTCGGGCCACGTAAAGCTTCTTGCCGACCCCGCCTATGGCAAGCTTCTCGCCACCGAACCCTACCTGCGCCGCGCCATTCCGCCGCTCATCGTCGTCTTTCTCATCGTGCTCGCCGTCATCCGCTTGATGTCACTGCTCGCCTGGCGCGACGATGCCGAACGGACGGCCCGCGCTACCCTTTCAATGGCTGCCATCCATATGGCGAGCATCATCGACAATCGGATGAACGGCGGCCAGAAACTCGGCCGCGGCGATCTTCAGAACATCATCGCCGAGACCCGCGCCAGCGACCTCATCCCTCAGGGCATGTGGTTTGCAATTGCCGACGCGGATGCGCGCATTATCGCCTCGTCCGAAGGCGGCGAGCGCTGGCGCGAACGCAATCTCGAAACCTTCGTCACCGAGGGGCAGCCGCTGTTCTTGTTTGGCGAGCGTGCCGGCACCATGCCCGTCAAGGTCGAGGGAACGCCTGCCTTTGCCGCCTATAGCCGAACAGCCAATGCGGCGCATTCTGTCTTCGCCATGCAGCCGGTCGAGGACGTCTTTGCCGAGTGGCGGCGCACCGTCTCAGTCAATGTGACGATGTTCGCAGGAACAGCGACGATCATGCTGATCGTGCTCTACGCCTATTTCAGCCAGTCGGCGCGGGCCCAGGATGCAGACGAGCTCTACCAGCACACGCAGGCACGGGTCGATACCGCCCTCGCCCGCGGGCGTTGCGGTTTGTGGGACTGGGACATGGCACGCGGGCGGGTCTACTGGTCACGTTCCATGTATGAAATGCTGGGCTATGAAGCGCATGATGCGATCCTCTCGCTCGGTGACATTTCGTCGATCATCCATCCCGACGACGACAAGCTTTATCATGTCGCCTCGCAGGTCGCGGCCGGCGAAATCAACCAGATGGATCGCGTCTTCCGCATGCGTCATGCCGAGGGCCATTGGGTATGGATGCGGGTCCGCGCCCAGGTCGCGGGCGAAGGCGACCTGCATCTCGTTGGTGTCGCCGTGGATGTGAGCGAGCAGCATCGCTTTGCCCAGGCGACGGCGCAGGCCGACCAGCGCATCCGTGAAGCGATCGAAAGCATCTCCGAGACCTTCGTTCTCTGGGACGCCGACAACCGGCTCGTCATGTCGAACGGCAAGTTCAACGAGTATTCGGGACTTGCGAATGAGTGTCTTTTGCCCGGTATCGGTCGTGACGAGCTGGAGCCGCGCATCCGCGCCGTCGCCTTCGAAAAGCGCATGGCCAATGAGAATGGTCGCAACGGCGCGCTGACCTTCGAAAGGCAGCTTGCTGACGGACGCTGGCTGCAGGTTAACGAGCGGCGCACGCAGGATGGCGGGCTTGTCTCAGTCGGCACAGACATCACTCAATTGAAGGTGCACGAGGAACGGCTGGTCGACAGCGAGCGCCGCCTGATGGCGACCATTCACGACCTCAGCCTCGCCCGCAAATCCGAAGTCGAGCGTACGCTCGAGCTTACGGAGCTCAACAGCAAATACGTGGTCGAAAAGGAACGTGCGGAGGCGGCAAACCGCGCCAAGTCCGAGTTCCTCGCCAACATGTCACACGAACTGCGCACGCCGCTCAACGCCATTATCGGCTTTTCCGAGATCATGCATTCGGGAACCTTCGGCGAACTCGGCTCCGACCGCTATGTCGAATATGTGCACGACATCCACACCAGCGGCAATTATCTGCTTAACGTCATCAACGACATCCTCGACATGTCGAAGATCGAAGCGGGACATTTCTCGCTCGATCGCGAGGAAATCGATCTCTGCCCGCTCATCCACGAAACCGTCCGGGTCATCTCGCTGCAGGCGCAGGAGAAGGACATCAAGGTCGATACGCGCATTGCCGACAGCGTCACGATCGACGCCGACCGCCGCGCGATCAAGCAGGTGCTGCTCAACCTTCTCTCCAATGCCGTGAAATTCACCGATACGGGCGGGCGCATCGCGGTGCGGGCGCGCAAGGTCTCGGGCGCGCTGGTCTTCACAGTCGAGGATACGGGCTGCGGCATCCCGAAATCGGCGCTGAAGAAAATCGGCCAGCCCTTCGAGCAGGTGGAAAACCAGTTCACCAAGTCGCATGCGGGCTCCGGACTTGGGCTCGCCATTTCCCGCTCGCTCACGGAGCTTCACGGCGGCGCGCTGAAGATCCGTTCAACCGAGGGGGTCGGCACCATTGTCTCAGTGCGCATCCCGACGCGGGCGCTGGAAGTCGCCTAGCTACTTCTTTGCTTTCTGCAGCAATGAGTCAAACGTCTTGCGTACCGACATGGCTGTCTCCTGAAGTTGCGCCTCCACGCGATCAAGATCGGGAAGGTCGGAGGCCTTGCAGAGAAGATCGCCAAGCCCTGGCGGGAAATCCTCGCGCTTGACATCGCCATCGAGGCACAGGCGGATGATCTGGGTAACGCCGGTATAGAGGTTCGCGGCCTCGACAAGACGGTCCGCTGTTGCGGGATCGACGAACTCGGGCTTCAGCTTGCGCAGCACTTCTGCCGTGGAAAGGGCCACGACGGGCCCTTCGACATTGCCGGTGAGCACCGCAAACTGGGCGATGAATTCGAGATCGATGATGCCGCCGGCGACAAGTTTCAGGTCCCAGGCGTCGCTCGGGGGTTTCTCCGCTTCAATCAGAGCCCGCATTTCGGCGGCATCCTTGGCGATCTTCGACGCGTCGCGTGGCATCGCAAGGATGCCGGCCACGTCTTCCTGAATTTCGGGGAAGAAAGAGGCATCGCCGGCTACCGTGCGCGCCCGGGTCAGGGCCATATGCTCCCACGTCCAGGCATCATTGCGCTGGTATTTGCGGAAGGCGTCGATGTGCGTGGCGACCGGGCCCTTGTTTCCGGACGGCCGCAGCCGGAAATCGACTTCATAGAGAACGCCTTCCGCCGTCGGCGCCGAAAGAGCCGCTATGAGGCGTTGCGTCAGGCGCATGTAGTATTGCGACGGCGCCAGGCCTTTTTCGCCATCTGACTCGTCCGCATCCTCGTCATGATCGTAGAGCAGGATGAGATCGACATCGGAGCCGGCGGTCAATTCGCGGCTGCCGAGCTTACCCATGCCAAGAATGGCGATGCGTCCACCTTTGATCGAACCATGTCTTACGGCGAATTCGTCGATCACCGCCTGCAGGGCGCGGTCGATGACGAGATCGGCAAGGTCCGAAAAGGCCTTGCCAGCGCGCGCGCCGTCGATCGCGCCGGTGAGCAGGCGGATGCCGATGAGAAAACGGTGCTCGGCGGCGAAGATGCGCAGCCGGTCGAGAATATCCTCGTAAACCTTGGAGGGCCCGAGAAAATTCTCCAGCCGCTCCGCAAGATAGCTGCGCGTTGGAACATCGGCGAAGATCGCCGGGTCGAGCATGCCGTCGAAAATATGCGGCTTGCGGGTGATAATTCCGGCAAGTCTTGGCGCCGCGCCCATGATCAACACCAGAAGGTCGAGGAGGCGCGGATTTGACTGCAGCAGGCTGAAGAGCTGTATTCCCGCCGGCAATCCCTTGATCATTTCGTCAAACCGCATCAGCGCTTCATCGGCACGGCTCGTCGCGCCGAAGGCCTTCAGCAGGACCGGCGTCAATTCGGTGAGGCGCTCGCGCGATTCCGCCGACTGCGTGGCACGGTAGCGGCCAAAGTGCCAGGTTCGGATGACGCGGCAAATATCGCTCGGGCGCTCGAAGCCAAAATTGGCGAGCGTCTTCAATGTGTCCGGATCATCTACATCGCCGGTGAACACGAGGTTTCCGGCCTCGCCGGTAAGTTCCTGCGCCTGTTCGAACAGCGCGGCATAGTGTGTCTCGACGGTCGTGAGCGCGGCGCGGAAATCCGCCGCAAAGCTTTCGCCATCGCGATAGCCCATCAGATGCGCAACGCGCAGGAACTCCTCGTCGTCTTCCGGCAGCATATGCGTCTGCTCGTCGGCAATCATCTGGATGCGATGCTCGACGTCGCGCAGGAACCAGTACTCTCGCGTAAGCGTGTCGCGCGCTTCCTCGCCGATCCAGCCGAGATCCTCCAGTGCCGCAAGCATATCGACGGTGCGCGAGCCTCTGAGCTTGGGAAAACGGCCGCCAGCGATCAGTTGCTGCGTCTGGACGAAGAATTCGATCTCGCGAATACCACCGCGGCCGAGCTTCACATTGTGGCCACGCACGGCAATTTCGCCGTGGCCCTTATGCGCGTGGATCTGCCGCTTGATCGAATGCACGTCGGCAATCGCAGCATAATCGAGATATTTTCGCCAGACATACGGCGCAAGTTCCGCAATCACCCGCTTGCCGACAGCGATATCGCCGGCGACGGGCCGCGCCTTGATCATTGCAGCGCGTTCCCAGTTCTGACCCCGACCCTCGTAGTAATTGAGGGCGGCGCCGACAGGAATTGCCAGCGGCGTCGAGCCCGGGTCGGGACGCAGCCGCAAGTCGGTGCGAAAAACGTAACCGTCCGCCGTACGGTCCTGAAGGATGCGCACCAGGCGGCGCGTCAGTCGCGAGAACGTTTCAACGCAGTCATAGGGGTCGGGAATGGCCGGGCTGTGCTCGTCGATGAAGACGATGAGATCGATATCGGAGGAATAGTTCAGTTCGAACGCGCCGAATTTCCCCATGGCGAGGATGATCCAGCCCGAATCAACCTCCGGATGCTTCAGATCGGGGAGCTTCAATTTGCCGGCGGCATGGGCGTCGCGAAGGAGGAAGCGCGCGGCCGCTCCAACACTCTCTTCGGCCAGGCGCGAAAGCCAGAACGTGGCATCATCGGCCGAAAAAACACCTGACAGATCGCCGAGTGCGATAAGCAGATGCCCTTCGAGCTTGTGCTGCCGCAGTGCCGTCATCAGATCGGCTTCGGTGAGGTCTTCCGCATCGCTGCCCGCCGTGATCTCATGCAACAGCGCTTCAAGCCGCCGCGGGAGCGAACGCTCGAACAGTGGATCGAGCAATTGCGGACGCTGCAGAAGCGTACCGCGCAGATAGGGCGAAAGATCAAGAACGGCAGACAGAAAACCGGCAGCGGGCTTGTTGTCGTTCAGCGCCGTGCTGAAGCCACAGCCCTTTTCCCCGGCATGGGCAAGAAACTCGCGCAAGAGAGCCGCAGCATTCTTCTTATCCAAGGGCGCCAGTTCCCGCAATACCTGCGAAAAGAATGGCGCATCAGCATTCGCCGCCTTGGATATTCCGCTCATCCGCTTTCCTCTCCCGCCGGAAATGTCAGGACCGCCCGTAACCCCGGCGCGTTGTCTGCTAGTTCCAGGGAACCACCGTGCAATTTCATGACCGCCTTGGCAAGGCTGAGACCAAGACCGGAACCGGGTTGCGAACGGCTTTCCTCGAGTCGCACAAAGCGTTCTGTCGCGCGCTCCATCTGATCGGCGGGAATGCCTGTTCCATTGTCCGCAACGATGACTTTCACCTTGTCATCCGCTCTCACGACGGAAAGCGAAACCTCCACGGGACGGTCGACGCCGCTGGCATATTTGATCGCGTTGTCAACAAGATTGGACACGGTCTGCGCGACAAGTTCCCGGTTGGCCCTGACAGGCGTTGCATCAACGGGTCCGAGCAAGAGCTGGACACCGGCCTCCTCGGCGGAAGGCTCGTAAAGCTCGAACACGTCCTCGGCGATCACCGAGAGCGGGATTTGTTCGAGCGCTTCCGTGGAATATCCGGATTCCAGGCGCGAGATCATCAGGATCGCATTGAAAGTGCGGATAAGCTGATCGGAGTCGCTGATCATGCCTTCCATGGCAGCGCGCCACTGTTTCGTCGTCCTCGCGCTGGCGAGGGCAGATTCGGCGCGATTGTGCATGCGCGTCAGGGGCGTCTTCAGATCGTGGGCGATATTGTCGGAAACATGCCGAACGCCTTCATTGAGTTCCTGGATGCGCGCGAGCATGCCGTTGAGATTCTCGGACAAGCGGTCGAACTCGTCACCGGACCCGCTGACCGGCAGGCGGCCGGCGAGATCGCCGCCCATGATCCGCTGCGATGCGACGGAAACCTTGTCGATGCGCTGAAGCGCGCGGCGGCCGACGAAGAACCAGATCAGGAACGCGCCGATGCCCATGGTACCGAGAGCGGCCATGAGCGCGCGGCGTACAACGAGGCGAACCTGCTCGGGCTCCCCGAGGTCACGCCCGACCATGACGCGTATCCCGTTCGGCATGACGATGACGCGGGCAATGGCGGTGTGGGTCTTTGCCTCGTTGCCCTCGCCGTAACGCTCATAGGTGATGGGACGTTCGATCCAGCCTTCAGTCTGGAGGACGCCGATTTCAATGCTCTGGACGTTTCCGGCGACGATCCGCCCGGCGGGGTCGGTCACCAGATAGAGATAGGCGCCGGGCTGGCGGCCACGCCGATCGATCGAACGCACAAGCCCGGCAATGCCGCCGCGCTCATAGGATTGACCGATGCTTTCGATCTCTTCGTTGACGGCGGTCTCAGTTTGGGTGGTCAGAAGACGCACGGAAAGGCTGGTCATGTAGAATACGAGGCCCAGCGCGCAAACCGTAAAGAGCAGGAGGTAAAGTGCCGACAGCCGGACGGCCGTCATCTTCATCATGGCGGAGAAACGGCTCATGCACCGGTCTCGGCTGCCTTGAGCATGTAGCCGGCACCGCGCACCGTATGCAGGAGCGGCGTACCGAAATCCTTCTCGATCTTGCCGCGCAGGCGCGAGACATGGACATCGATTACATTGGTCTGCGGATCGAAATGATAGTCCCAGACATGTTCGAGCAGCATGGTACGGGTGACGACCTGCCCGGCATGGCGCATCAGATATTCGAGCAGGCGAAATTCTCGCGGCTGCAGGATGATGACCTGGCCCGCACGTTTGGCCGTATGGGAAAGACGGTCGAGTTCGAGATCGCCAACCCGGTAAACGGTCTCGGCCTCTTTTGGGCTAGAGCGGCGCTGAAGCACCTCGATCCGTGCGAGAAGTTCGGAGAAAGCATAGGGCTTGGTGAGATAATCGTCGCCGCCAGCGCGAAGACCGGTAACGCGATCATCGACCTGGCCGAGGGCAGAGAGGATCAGGGCCGGCGTGTCATTGCCGCGCGCCCGAAGCGCCGCCACAACGGAAAGCCCATCGCGACGCGGCAGCATGCGGTCGACGACGAGCGCATCATAGCTGCCCTGCTCCGCCAGCGCGTAACCGGTTTCGCCATCGCCGGCGACATCGGCCGTGTGGCCGGCCTCAGCAAAGGCCTTTTCCAGATATCGGGCCGCTTCGCGGTCATCTTCAATGACGAGAATCTTCATGGCGCAATTCTAAGCCGGTTTTGGTGAATGCGTTAAGTGGTGCCCCAAAAGAAGTGGGCGGCAGATTAATCGAAGGAGATCTGCCGCCCTTGTTTGCGTTGGCGCTTGCGGGGTGGGGGATGTGAAGCGCCGCCGCAACCTTTAGATCAGGATCAACCCTGATTGATCGGCAGCGCCACGAAGCGCGACTGATCGTTGGTCTGGACCTGCAGGAGGACCGCCTTGCGGCCGGCCTTCGTTGCAGAGGTGATCGCCGTCTCAATGTCCGCGCCGCTCTTTACCGGCAGGTTGTTGACCGAAACGATGATGTCACCCGTGGTGATGCCCTTGTCGGCTGCGTCGCCCTGGCGGTCTACGTCGGTAACCACGACACCCTTGCCGTCGTCGGAAGGCATGACGGTCAGGCCGTAGTCATCAAGAGCCGAAGGCTTTGCAGTCTCCTGGTCCGGCTGCGTGTTCTTCGAGGCCAGCTGGTCGTCGCCCGGCATCGCCTTGATCGCAACGTTCAAGGACTTTGCCTCACCCTTGCGCCATACAGTCAGCTCGACATCCTTGCCCGGATTGATCGCAGCGATCTTCTTGGCAAGGTCACGTGGGTCGGAGACGGTCTCGCCGTTCACGGCCGTGATCACGTCGCCTGCCGATACGCCAGCCTTTGCGGCGGGGCCATCAGCCTGCGGTTCGGCAACGAGAGCGCCCTTCTCTTCGGCAAGGCCAAGGGATTCAGCGATCTCCTTGTTGACCGGCTGAATCTGTACGCCAATCCAGCCACGCGAAACCGATCCGGTCTTGATGAGCTGATCGACAACGTTTTTGGCTGTCGTCGAGGGGATGGCGAAGGCGATGCCGACGCTGCCGCCCGATGGGGAGAAGATAGCGGTGTTGATGCCGACGACTTCGCCGTTGAGATTGAAGGCCGGGCCACCGGAGTTGCCGCGGTTGACTGCAGCGTCGATCTGCAGGAAGTCGTCATAAGGACCTGCGCCGATATCACGGCCGCGAGCCGAGACGATGCCCGCCGTAACGGTACCGCCGAGGCCGAACGGATTGCCGACAGCAACGACCCACTGGCCGACGCGGATCTTGTTGTCGTCGCCGAACGAGACATAGGTGAACTTGCGCTTGTCGTCGACCTTGAGGACGGCGAGATCGGTACGCTTGTCCTTGCCGATCAGCTTGGCGTCGAGTTCGGTGCCGTCATTCAGCACGACCGAATAGGCGCTGCCGTCTTCAACGACGTGGTTGTTGGTGACGAGATAGCCGTCTTCAGAGATGAAGAAACCGGAACCCTGGGCAGTCGGACGGATGCGGTCCGGACGGTTATGATCGCGCGGGCCACCCTTGCGCGGCTCCATACGCTGGCCGCCCTGGCCACCGAAATCGTAGAAGAAGCGCTTCAACGGATGGTCGTCCGGCAGCTGATCAAGGCCCGGCATGCCCCCCGAACCATCGTCGGCGGTCTGGTGAACGGCGCTCTTGACGCGGACGCTCACGACCGCGGGGCTGACCTTCTCGACAACGTCGGCAAAGCCGGGCTGCTGGGGAGCATCGACACGTACGGCTTCAGCCTGAGCCGGAACGATAGCGGCGAGCGGACCCGTTGCCAGAAAGCCCCCGACGAGCGCCGAGGACAACATTGCGGCAGCGATGCCCTTGCGGAAGTGTGAGGACTTGCGAATATTCGGCATGAATGTATCTCCTTGAAAGTCCGATCGTTAGGAGGACGATCGCTTTATAGCAGTAGTGATACAGATAGGAACGTTACCCCGCTATTTCCGCAACATGACAAATTTGTAAGATTGACGTTGGACGACATGTGGAAAGCTGGCTACAAACCGCAGGCGCTTCCACCTTCTGTTACCTGGAGACACCCATGCCGCCGCTTGGCTCAACGCTGCGTATCCATAAGCCTTACGAAGGCGTTTATGCCTTCTATGATGGACGGATTGACGGGGTGCGCGCCTATTCCGAACGTCCCAACTGGCTGGATGACGGCGCTTATTCGCTTGGCGTATGTTCCTATGCACTGCTGTCTGGAGATGAGGCGCTTGTCTATGACACGAGCATTTCTCTTCCCCACGCCCGAATAATTCGCAAGACCCTCGAAGATGCCGGAGCACGCAGGATTACGGTCGTGCTGAGCCACTGGCATGTGGATCACGTTGCCGGCAACGAAGTTTTCGCCGATTGCGAGATCATCGCCAATAGCCTGACGGAAAAGGCGTTGCGCAATCATCGCGACAATCTGGAAAACAGGGATCCGCCAATCCGCCCGCTGGTCATGCCCAACCGCATTTTCGAGGATGAATTGAGCTTGAAGATCGGTGCGTTCGAGGTCGATTTACGCGTCGTCGATATTCACATCCGCGATGGCACGATGCTGCTGCTGCCGGCAATGGAACTATTGTTTGCCGGCGATGCGCTCGAGGATCCGATAACCTATGTCGCTGAACCCACCAGGCTGAAAGAGCATCTTGCCGATCTCGCCCGCATGGCGACCTGGGATTTCTCGAAGATCCTGCCCAATCATGGCGCGGAGGATATCATTGTCGCGGGCGGTTATGGGGCGAGCCTTATCGATGCAACAAGAAACTATGTCGAGAAGCTGATCACGGTGCGCCAAAACAGGGATCTCGCGAGCGACGACCTTCAAGCATTTGCAGAAGAGGATTTTCGGTCAGGAGCGATCCATTATTTCGCTCCCTACGAGGTCGTGCACCGCGAGAACATCAAGGCAGTTCTCTCGGGAGAAGCGGAAGAATAGTCCGCCTTATTCCTTCGGAGCGGCGAAGATCTTTTTCAACTCGCGTTTTTCGCCATCCGTAAGCGGTGTGATCTGCGCAGGATTAGCGCGACGCCGCCGTATCGAAATAAGAATGGCGAATCCTCCGGCAACAAGCGCAGCGATCGGGAAGCCCCAAAGCAGGAGCGTCGAGAACTGCAACCGCGGTTTCAGAAGCACGAACTCGCCATAGCGCGCGACAAGAAAGTCGAGCACCTGCTGGTCAGTATCGCCCGCGACCAGTCGCTCGCGCACCAACAACCGCAAGTCCTTGGCAAGATCGGCGTTCGAATCGTCGATCGACTCGTTCTGGCAAACCATGCAGCGCAATTCTGCCGAGATGGTACGGGCACGTTTCTCCAGGGCCGGATTGCTCAACATTTCGTCAGGCGACACCGCCTGCGCTGCGCCAGCCAGGCACAAAGAGAGGCCGAGGATAATTAGAACGAGCAGGCGCTTCATGCCGTCGCCCGCGCCTTCGATATCTTCGCTTTCGCGGGAGCACCAATGCGAAGACGCCGGTCGAACAGCGAGAGACAGCCGCCAGCCATCATCGCAACGCCGCCGAGCCAGATCAGAGTGACCAACGGTTTCCACCACACCCTCACAACGACGCCGCCATCCTTGGCCGCATCGCCGAGCGAAACATAGAGCTGGCTGAACCAGAACGTCTTGATGCCCGCCTCCGTCGTCTGCATCTTGCGGACGGGGAAGAAACGCTTTGACGAAAGGAGAACCGTCACTTCGGTACCCGAACTGTTAAGGACCGTAAAGTGACCCTGATCTTCGGTGTAGTTGGACGATTTCACGGACTCGGTCCGGTCAAAACGCAACGTATAACCGCCCGCGGCGATGGTATCGCCGGGCTTCATCACGAGAACGCTTTCCGTTGCAAAAGTCGACACCGCCACAATGCCGAGCAGAGTGACGCCGAGTGCGAAATGCGCGAGCGTCGTGCCGAAAACCGAACGCGGCAGACCGACGAGGCGCTGGAAGGCAGTGCTTGCAGAGGTCTTGCCGAAACCGGTCTTGAGAACGAGATCGGTGATCGCGCCAAGCATCAGCCACACTGCAAGACCGATACCAAACGCCGCGAGAACGCCGGACGCCGACGTCTGGTAGAGCACGAGACCAACGGCAATGAGCGCGATAAAGAACGCGGCCATCAATCGTTGCGCTACGGCGAGAATATCTCCGCGCTTCCAGGCAAGGAGCGGTCCGAACGGCACCGCGGCCAGCAACGGTAGCATCAGCGGGCCGAAGGTGAGATTGAAAAAGGGCGCGCCCACCGAAATCTTCTCGCCGGTCAGCGATTCGAGCAGCAGCGGGTAAAGGGTGCCGATCAGAACAGTTGCCGCTGCCGTTGTCAGGAAGAGGTTGTTGAAGACGAGCGCTCCTTCGCGGGAGATCGGTTGGAACAGGCCGCCGGGTTCCAGCGTCTGCGCCCTCCAGGCGAAGAGCGCCAGCGATCCGCCGATGAAGAGCACAAGGATCGCGAGGATGAACAGGCCGCGTCCCGGATCGGTCGCAAAGGTATGAACCGACGTCAGCACGCCGGAGCGAACAAGGAATGTGCCCAGCAATGACAACGAGAAAGTGAGGATCGCGAGCAGTATCGTCCAGATTTTCAGCGCCGAGCGCTTCTCCATGACGAGCGCCGAGTGCAGCAGCGCCGTTCCCGCGAGCCACGGCATGAACGAAGCGTTCTCGACCGGATCCCAGAACCACCAGCCGCCCCAGCCAAGTTCGTAATAGGCCCAGTAGGAGCCCATGGCGATGCCGCCGGTCAGGAACAGCCAGGCGGTCAAAGCCCATGGGCGCACCCAGCGCGCCCAGGCGGCGTCGATCCGGCCATCGATCAGGGCCGCGACGGCGAAGGAAAAGCAGACCGAGAACCCGACATAGCCGAGATAAAGCATGGGCGGGTGGATGGCGAGGCCGATATCCTGCAGGATCGGATTGAGATCCTGGCCTTCGATGGGCGCGGGATTGATGCGGGTGAAGGGATTGGACGTCGCCACGATGAACAGAAGGAAGGCACTGCCGATCCAGGCCTGCACACCCAGAACATTAGCTTTGAGCGCCGGCGGCAAATTATTGCCGAAGAAAGCGACGAGCGCGCTGAAGAAGCTGAGGATCAGCACCCAAAGCAACATGGAGCCTTCGTGGTTGCCCCATACGCCGGTGAATTTGTAGAGCAGCGGCTTTTGCGAATGGGAATTCTCAAAGACGTTCTGCACCGAGAAATCGGAAAGGACATAGGCTGTCGTCAACGCAACGAAGGAGAGCGCGATCAGGGCGAAGACCGTGAAGGCCGCGGGAACTGCGACCGCCATCATCCGCTCGTCGTTGCGGCGCGCGCCCAGAACAGGCAGGACCGCCTGCACTATTGACAAGGCAAGGGCGAGTACCAGCGCGAAATGTCCAAGTTCCACTGTCATTGCTGCTTTGCCTCCCCTTGCCAGACACCCTTGGCTTTCAGACTGTCTGCAACCTCCTTGGGCATGTAGTTCTCATCATGCTTGGCGAGGACGCTATCGGCAACGAATGCACCGCCCGGTGTGAACCTGCCCTCGATCACCACCCCCTGGTCCTCTCGGAAGAGGTCCGGCAAAATGCCCTCAAACGTCACAGGCACGCTTTTGATGTGATCGGTAACGGCGAAACTTACTTTCGCGCCCTCACCGCGCACGACGGTACCCTTTTCGACGAGCCCGCCCAGCCGGAAGCGCGACTCCGACTGCATATCGGTTGCCTGAATATCCGACGGCATGCGAAAGAAGGCGATCTTCTGCTGAAGCGCAAACAGCACGAGCGCTGCCGCGACGCCGAGAACGAGCAGCCCGCCGCCGATCACCGAAAGCCGTTTCTGTTTGCGCGTCATCAATTTTTCTCCGGCGTCCCGGGCTCGTCTTCAAGCCCGAGGTCCTTGGCAACCGCATCAAGCTGAGCGACCTTGTCGGCACTCAGAACCAACTTTGCACGCCCAAGCGCTTCAATCGCATCGTTTGGGCGGTTGAGAACCACGTAGGAGCGAACCAGCCGTTCCCAGCCCTCCACATCATCAGGCGATTGTTTCAATTTTTCGGCAAGCCCGGCGACCATCGTTTCGATCATCTCGGCACGATCCTGGCTGCTCATGCCGGCTGCCGCTTCGACCTGCGAGGCATCGGGGCCCGTCTTTTCGACATTGCTGACATCCGGCGCATCACCTGAGATTTCCTGGTCCAACCTGGTCAACGCGGCCTGCGCCTGATCGCGCCATGGAACGTCCGCGGGTGCTTCGACCAAAAGCTTCCTGATCAGATCGCGGGCTTCCGAGAGGCGACCCTGCTGCATCCACCCGTCAATGATGAAGAATTGCGGACGCATGTCCTTTGGATCGAGTTCAAGCGCGTGCTTAAAGACCGCCTCCGCCTCAGGCGTGACCTTGCCGTCGGCGGCAGCCGTCATCGCCTGCCCGAGGCCCAGTTGCCGCGTCGCGGTGTCGCCATTGAGGCGGATTGCGTTCTGGAACGCGGTTATCGCATCGGCAGGCCGGCCAATGCGAAGATAGATTGGCGCCAGCACCTCCCAGCCCTGCCCATCGTCCGGGTTGAGCGTAAGATGGGCCTCGGCGCGCGCTATGAGCTCGGCGGGCGTACTCTGATCCGGCGGGCGCGACAGGCGCTCGGCCAGCGGCTGCGCCGGAAGATCAGGCGAACCCGTCTTCGTATAAATGCCCCAGGAAATCAGGGGAATGGCAATAACGGTTGCGAGCGTAAGCCATTCGCGCAACGCGCTTTTCTGCGGGCGAACGCTCGTCCTGTCGGCTTCGACAGCCTTTGCAGATTTCAGCAGGCGGCGGCCGATCTCGGCCCGCGCCTGTTCGCTGCTTACATGGTCTATGAGCCCGCGCTGTTCGTCCGCGTCAAGTTCAAGCAGCTGATCCCGGTAGACTTCGACATCGTATTGACTGTCCGATGCCGATGGCTTGACGCGGCGCGTCAAGGGCAGAAGCACGAGCAACGTCGCGCCCACGGTCAAAATTGCAGCGGATATCCAGAAAACCATGGGTTGAGACATAGACTCCCATCCGCCTAAAATCCAAGGGATTTCGCAGATAGGGCATTTCGCCGCAAAACTAAAATGTGATCAGATTGCAGCTATGTAAGCGGTGTCCAGCTGCCGTCTTCATTTCGGCAAGCCGTCCCGCGCGCTGATTGCGGGGTGCCGTCTATCCTCACCGTATGCGTGTACTGGCGGCAATTTTGCGATCCTACCTGATAGGGCTGCGCGGCAACCACCTCCCCGGAGCGAGTGCCAGTGCTGTTCTTCCACTCGACGGTCTTGCCGGCGGGAGAATACTCCAATGCCTGGTATTCGGCTTGCAGGGCGCGCTTGCGATCGGAGGCATCGAGCGACGCATTGCCGACCAGCCCATTGCCGAGGGCTGCAATCACGCCGGAGGCCGGCGCCTTTGCGCCTCCAGTGAGGCCGCTGATGGTTCCGCCGCCACTTTTCGATGCTGAGGTCGTCGAGCAGCCGGCGAGGAGTGCGACCGCTAGGAGGGAAATGGCAATCTCAAGTTTCATCATCTGTCCGTCTACAAATACATCAAATACATGGGCAGCAATCGTTTATGGCCTGATTGAGCGCCGTCTTGCAAGCCTCATTCAGGTTCCGGCGACGGGCAGTGTCAAACGGGCGCTCAAGCCGCCAAGATCGGCACTGCGTTCCAGCCGAAGTGTGCCGCCATATTCACGCACGGTGTCGTGGACGATGGAAAGCCCAAGACCGGTGCCCGGCTTGCTCTCGTCAAGTCGCTTGCCTCGCGTCAGGGCATCCTTGATCTGTTCGGGGGCGAGCCCCGATCCATCGTCATCGACGCTGATCTCGAATCCGGCATCTACCTGGCTGAGCCTAAGCCTGATGACGCTATTTCCCCATTTGCCGGCGTTCTCAAGGAGATTGCCGACCATTTCTTCAAGGTCTTCCTGTTCGCCTGCAAAGATGGCATCGTCCATATAATTGTCGAAGCGTACCTCCTTATCGGGATTGAGCTTCGCCGTTACGCGCACCAACCGTTCAAGGATCGGTGTCACCGGCGCTCGAAACACCACGCTGTCGCGCTGGGCGGCGACGCGGGCGCGCTGCAGATAGTGCTGGACCTGTACCTGCATAGCCGCGCTCTGCTCGGCGATGAGGCGCCCCTCGGTACCGCCGATCGTGCGGCTTTCATTGACGAGGACCGAAAGCGGCGTCTTCAACGAATGGGCGAGGTTTCCGACCTGGGTCCGCGACCGTTCCATGATGCGGCGATTGTTGTCGATCAGCGCATTCATCTCGCGGGCAAGCGGCGCGATCTCATCGGGCAGGTTCTCGTTGAGGCGTGTTACCTTGCCTTCGCGAATGTCGGTAAGGCTCCTTCGTACACGGTCGAGGGGTCTCAGGCCGAAAAGAATGACGGCAGCGTTGATCAGCGTGCCGCCCAGCCCGAAGATACCGAGGTAAAAATACAGCGTATGGCGAAAATTGGCGATTTCGCCTTCAACTTCGCTGAGATTGCCCATGACGCGGAACCGGGCGACACGGTTCTCCGCGTCGAGGACGACCTCCGTTTCGACGACAGAGAGCTGCTGCCCATTTGGCCCTTCTTCCGTGTATGAGCGTTGAAACGAGGTGTCGAAGGGAACGAGGAGCGTGGACGGAGAGTCGATGCTCTTGTCGCCAAGCGAAATGGAGCGGAGCGAGCCCTTGAGATTGTCACCCACCGGCTCGACCGACCAGTACCAGCCCGACATGGGGCTCGAATAGCGCACTTCTCCAGGATCGGGGCGTCCTGCAAGTGTGCCGTCATTGACGCTGACCGACGCGATGACGCTGAAGAGATGGGCCGAGAGCAATTGCTTGAAGCTTTGCAGGCGCGCCTCGCCATAGAGCGCCGAGATGATCGTGGCAATCGCGAAAAACGAAATGATGGTCCAGAGCGTCGACAGGGTGATGACGCGCAGAGAAAGCGAACGCAGGCTGGGAAGATAGCTGCTCAGGCGGATGTTCACGCGTCGCCCTTTGTCCTTGTGATGATCGAAAGCTAGTCAGCAGCGGTGGCCGGACACAATCAGGACTTGCTGTCCTGTGACTTGATCCGGTAGCCCATGCCGCGGATCGTTTCGATCAGATCCATGCCCATCTTCTTGCGCAGACGTCCAACAAAGACTTCGATCGTATTGGAATCTCGGTCAAAATCCTGGTCGTAAAGATGCTCGACGAGTTCGGTGCGCGAGACCACTTCGTCCATATGATGCATCAGGTAGGATAGAAGGCGAAACTCGTGCGAGGTCAATTTCAGCGGCGTACCGTTGACCGTGGCTTTCGATGTCTTCGTGTCCAGCCGCAACGGTCCGCATGTAATCTCTGACGAAGCATGTCCTGCGGCGCGGCGGATAAGGGCACGCAGGCGCGCTAGAACTTCCTCGATGTGAAAGGGCTTGGCCACATAATCGTCCGCGCCGGCATCGATACCGGCAACCTTGTCGCTCCAGCGATCGCGCGCAGTGAGCAACAGGACCGGCATGCTGCGGTTGTCCCGCCGCCACTTTTCAAGAACCGTCAGGCCGTCCATCTGCGGCAGACCGATATCCAGCACTGCCGCGTCATAGGGCTCCGTATCCCCCAGGAAGTGCCCCTCCTCGCCGTCAAAAGCCTTGTCGACCACATAGCCGGCCTCGGTCAGCGCTTCGACCAGTTGGCGATTGAGGTCACGATCATCTTCGACGACGAGTATTCTCATCCATTGTTTCCCAAGCGCAAACTCAGTTTGCCGGAACGGCCACTTCGACGCGGCGTGGCCGTTCGCCATCCCGGCCTGGAATGAGCACCACAACCACGCATACTTCCTTGCCGTTCTGCACAACGGACGTGGCGCGCGCAAGGGTGCCGCCTTGCGAGTCCGCGACCTGTTGGCCGACAGACGAACAATCCGCGGCTTGGGCGCTGCCGGCCCCAAGGACGCCAGCGACCGATATAAGGCCCGCAAGGGGCAGGGAGAAAATCAGGTGTTTCATCATGGCGTTATTAGTATCGCTTGGTGTCTGAACGATGCATGAACAGTTGGGATGCAAAGGGCAGGATTGCCACTACGTCACGCCTTTTAACACTATATTTCTTTACGTGAAATGAGCGACGTCGCACTTATGCGGCCAAATAGCGCTGCGATTCCGCTGAGCGCGGTCATGAATTGTACGATGGTCTCGGTGAGTTCGGCCGGTTGAACATGCTCAACGGAAATGTTGAAGAAGCCCGAGCAGGATAGCAAAACCGTAACGATCGATGCCCAGATCGTCTTCGAAAGGTACCAGGGTTTTTCATTGGTCATAATCAAATCCCTTTAAAAAATGGCTTTATTTCAATAGTTTATGGCGAATTGCCAAATGAGCCTGCCGGCTGGGTCCCGTGACGGCCGAAATCATCGCGACGTAGAAGTCAAAGTCTGCATCAGGATTGCCCAAGTCGTCCCGGCGCTGCGGCAAGCCATAAAGCCAGCTCGGACCAGCAACCTCCACGGAACGCACCACGCGCTCGCCAAGGCGAATCTCGATGCGGTAGGCCTCTCGTTCCTCGCCGAGTGGTATGTCGGCGGCAAGCCAACTATCCGCATCGATTCGGCCGCGCCTGATCCAGCGGAAGCGCAAATCGCCATTGGCCTCAAGGCTTGTTTGCAGGTGCACCGGCTCAAGCGGTTGCAGAGCGCGCAGGCCAGCCGTCGCCGCGACGGTCGTATAGAATTGGTCGGTAAATTCCTCGCCGGACGCTCCGATGCGCCAATTCAGGGTAAGCCCCGCCTCCTGCGGTTTCAGTCCGATCGGCGCGACGGCACGGTCGAGCAGGATCAATGTCGTTCCTGCCGGCCTTGCTTCGCGCGCTTCCCGCTCTGTTCCGCACTGCCCACGCAACAGCCCGGACAGCCGCCAGCGATCGCTCTCAACCTCTTCGGCGTTCTGAAACTGCAGCATTTCCCAATGGCCGCCTGCGGTCGCCAGCAAAGCAGTGTTGCCGCCGTTGAGCATTTGGGAAAGGGTAATTGACCGCAGTTCGCTGGAGTGGAGATGAACTTCGAGGAATTGCCCGTAGATGAGCCGTCCGCTTTCGCCACTGACAGAAAAAGGAACAGTCAGTTCGCCCATTATGGCCGGGTCTGTCAGCTTCGCCCGGGCTTCGAAGCCCGACAATTCCGGTGAAGCGAAGGCGCTGACCCCACGCCAGGGTTTGGCGAGAGCCGCAATCCGGAATTGATCCGCAGGCTTTTCGATCCCGGGCCACATCGGCAGATCGATGAGCTCGAAATGCGGCTTCCCGACGATCATGACGCTGCCGGCAACGGGGGCCGCAGGAAGGTCTGCCTTGACGGGGTAGCGGACGTGGCGCGACATCGCCCTCGCGGCAACGCGGCGTGTTCCGCCATCCTCGAAGGAGGTGACCACGAAAACCGATGCGGCATTCTCGCCGGGGAGCCTGATCTTGTCGCCGGGTTTCAGCGCCGCGTGCTTCCAAGGGAGTTCGCATACGAGCGAACGGCGTGCGGCGCGGCGCGCTTGCAGCCGCTCCTCGGCCAGCGAAACGGCCTGTCCCTCATCGATCATTCCTGCAAAGGTGAGGTTTTCCGTGCCTTTGCCGTCGGGCCGTTCGGCGAAGGCCACAGCCCCCTGAAAGTCGAGCAAGGGATCGCGATAGGCAATTTCGACGCGTGACGGCTGGTCCATCAACTCGTCCAACCGCCATTTGACCGGGCCGGAATCCTCCTGTTCCACTAACTCGTCGATCAGAGCCGCCTCGCCGCTGAGCCGCGAACTGCTTCTGAAGATCAGCCGCCCGCCATCCTCGAAGGCGTCGATCCCGAAAAGCGTCAACAGCGGCTCGAGCGCCGCCCGCACGCTTGTGGGCTCATCGATGACGTAGCCACTGACGAAGCCGTCGACGGCGCTTGTGTCAAAATTTGTCGCCCCAAAATCGCGGAGGATCGCCGAGAGGAGCTCGTCCAGCGCCACGCCGGAAAGCCGTCCGTTCAACCAGTGACCGGTGGTCCAGTTGCCTCCGTCTGCCCACAGCTTGCGATTGAGCGGGAACTCCGGAAACGGTCGCGTGTCCCAGGCCCAGACATAGAGGCGCTCCTTGTCCAGCATCTGGCCATCGCCGCCCGCAATCCAATGACTGAAGTGCGCGCGCAAATATCGGTTCTGGGCAAGATCATTGCGCCCGTGGTCCGAGAAATAGGGAAATGCGCCTTCAGAGGATTTCATGTCCGGAAAGACATTCGGCTGGTTCGGCCCCTTGTCGGCCGCCGGACATCCAAGCTCCGTAAGCCAGACCGACTTCATCATCGGCCGCCAGGCGGTCGGCGTGGCGCTTTCAACCCCGCCGATGCGGTTGAAATGCAGGTTCTGCCACCAGCTCGGAATGTCCTTGTAGCGGTAGATCCATGGCTTGCCTCGCCCATCGGTGATCGGCGTCCGCTTTCGCGTCGTCCGGTCGGTGCTGGATGCATAGTACCAATCAAACCCTTCACCGGAAGCAATCTGCGATCGCAGGGCGGCGACGTCGTAAGGTGCCGCGAAACCGTCCGGCCCTGGCACGCTATAGTCCTCGTCGCGCCAATCGCTGAGCGGCATATAATTATCTATGCCAACGGCATTGATGTCGGGATGCGCCCAAAGAGGGTCGAGATGGAAATAGACATCGCCGGACCCGTCCTGTGGATGGTGGCCGAAATACTCGGTCCAGTCGGCGGCATAGGTCAGTTTGCAGCCGGCGCCGACCACCTTACGGACATCGGACGCGAGTTGGCGCAGCCCGTCGACAAACGGAAAGCCGTTCGACTGGTCCCTGACGATGGTCAGTCCGCACAACTCCGAGCCGATGAGGAAGGCGTCGACGCCGCCCGCCAGTTGAGCGAGATGCGCCATGTGCAATATCATGCGCCGATAACCCCAATCGTCGGCATCTCCCTTGAACTCGACCTGCCCCTTCTTGACGCTGAAGTCTTTTGCCTTCCCGAGAAATGCCGCGATCTGAGCCGCCGCGTTGGCCGTCCGATTGGCGGTGGCGGGCCGCAACGGCGCCGGGTGGCAGGTTATGCGGCCCCGCCACGGAAAGGTCGCTTGACCGCTACCCCCGTAGGGATCGGGCAGTTGGTTACTGTCCAGAATATCAAGCATGATGAAGGGGTAAAGCGTCACCCCGAGCCCCCTCGCCTTCGCATCCATAATCGCGGCGATCACGCTCGCATCGGACGGCGTGCCGCCGTAGGCCGCGCCCTCAGCAGTCCGCGAGATCAAATGAGCATCGGATCGAGCGATGCCGCCGGCGTACCAGGGTTTGCTTTCGCCACGCGCCTTGCGCTCCATCACGCCCGGCTTGATCCGGCACTCACCGGCGCGTAGGTCCGTCCCGAACCACGGGACCACGATCGCGACATGCTTCAGCGAGGGGCAAAGCGCCTGTAGCTCGTCCATCGAGGCCTGCCAGTCGCTCTGTGCGCGCAGGCAATTGCGATTGAGCGATCGCGTCTCGCCCTTGCTCGGCTCGTCTGTCACAGGTTGCGGCGATAATCCGAACTCGGTCGCGCCAGGTATCAAAGCGACTGCCGGCAGATCACGAGCGGCAGCACCGACAGCGCGAACCACCTCAAACTGGAATTGCGGAATACGCCCGCCAAACTCATCGACAGGCATGCGCTCGAAGACCACATAGGCCGTGCCGCGATAGGCGGGGGCATTGCCGGCTCCCTGCTTGGCTTCGATCAAGGGATCGGACGGCTGGGTCTCGCTGCCCTTGTACACCCGCATCGTGCATTTCGTCTGGTCGAATTCCTTGCCGTCGGCCCACATGCGGCGGATCAGACTGATCTCGCCATTGGCCACAGCGATGGCAAAATTGGCAAGATACGAATATTCGGTGACTTTCGGCCCGCCCTTGGAGCCGCGCCGATCGCTCTTGACCTCTTCGAAACGCGTCGCCCAGACCAATGTGCCAGGCAAACGCGCGGTTCCGTAGAGACGCGGCAGCCCGGCACCTTCTTCTGCAACGGTCGGCCGCATCGACGACATCCGGCCCGTTTCGACGCGCTCGCCAAACAGGGCCTGATCGATGAGATAGCCACCGAGCGAGGCGGCCGCGGTCCCGATTGCGGCTGCCACCGTACCCTGGCCCAGCAGCCATCCCGCCGCAGTTGTCAGAACAATTGTTGCCATCTAATTGGATCTTTCAGCAATCTGCTGCCGGTTCAGGAAATGCGAAGGCTCCGGCAACCCGGCGGCGCCATTGCGGCACAAGGGCCGATTCCAGTACCGCATGTCCTTCATAGGCGTGAATGAAGCGCTCAGGACCGGCCAGGATACCGAGATGCTTCGCAGCGACATTGTCTCGCCAGCGAAAGACGAGCAGATCGCCGGTGCCTGCTTCGCAAGGCGGCTTTTCGATCATGTGCCGCTGCGCGGCTTCAAGCAGCGGATCGCCACCGCCCGCCTCTGCCCAATCCGCCGAATAGGGTGAGACCTGTTGCGGCTCGCTGCCATATAGCGCACGCCAGATGCCGCGTACGAGGCCCAGGCAGTCGCATCCGACCTGGCAACGTGATCCCGCATGGCGGTAGGGTGTGCCGATCCAGCGGCGCGCTTCGGCAACAGCAAGGTCAGCAGCCGTCATGGTACCAACGGCCCGCCATCAAAATTGCCCTTGCCGTCGGCGTAATTGTAGGCGGCATCGTTGCCCGGCAGATGCGGGAAGCCGCGAAAGTTGACGCTGTTGCCAAACTTCGCCTTACATTGGGCAAAACTCTTGTCGCATCCCGGCAAAAGTTCGAACCGATCGCCGACCTTCGGATCCGGAAACTGCGCGTCGCGCAGGCCGAGCCGTATTCCGCCGCCATATTGCCCGCTGCTTAGAGCAACATTTGACGTGCCGTTCATCCAAGTGAGCGCTCCATTGTCAAACCACTGGCCAGTCGGCGGCTGCAAACCCGAGACCACGATTTCGCGATCGGATAAAATCTGGATCACCACGCCGGCCTGTTTAGCCGCACCGTAGCCGCAACGACGGTCTCCGAGTTGGGCGTCGCATCGACGAGTGACGCGCCTGCCGCTGATCTTATCGAGGTCGGCGGCACTGCTTTTCAGTTCCGCCACGAAACGCCCGCCTGAGCGGATAATCGCGCCAATACGCGAACTTCGCAGAAGGGTGCACTGGTCGGGAGCATTCCAGTTGACGAGCCAGGTTTCTACCACCGCCAGATCGAATGCCCCGCGTTCGATGTCCGCAACAGCGATGCTCAGAGACGAAAGCGCGCCCTCCACTTCCGCGCTGTCGACGCTGAGCCCCAATGAGGTCGTTGCCTCGCTGCCGCTGAGGCCCGTCTGGGGCTCGCAGGCAACGCCGGCGACGGAGAGTGTCCGGTCGTGATCTGTGAAGCCGAAGGCCACTGCATCGCGACGGCGGATAATCCAGCAGAAACAATGCGTTGTAGCTTCACCTGCAAGATGTGATTCCAGCAATGGCGAAATTTGCGTCATGCCTTCACCTCGATGATCGGTATGGATGGAATTTCGCCTGCCTTGAATGATCTCAGGCTGATTGCAAGACGATCCGTATCGAAGCGGGCCGGCACGTCGAAGCTGAAACCGGCGGTGATGCTTGCTCCCGCAGGCGGGACTTTTCCCTGCTGGAAACTGACGCGTCCGCTCATGATATCGACGGCGAAATCGCCGCCACTTCGCTCTACCCCATTGACCGCGACGCGCACGCTGCCGGGCTCGGGCTTGGTGATAGGCCTCACATATTCACCGTATCGCTTGGTCAACTGAAATATGGCGTTAACGCCATCGCCATGCCCAAGCCACTGATCGGCAGGAGAAACCGACTGTCCAGACTTGCATGACAAATGATCGAAAGGATCGCGGAACCGGAAAGCGTAGAGCGAGCCGCGGCGCGCCTCGAAGAATGTCAATACGCTCTCGAGATCGGCGAGCGACCGAATGCCGGTGCCCGCATCATAGTGACGCCGCGATTGGGCCCAGCGCGCATTGCGCTGTTCGAGACCGGAGGTCAGCGGAACGATCTCATTGCGCCATTCGGGGCCGCCGGTCGCGCCGAACGACACGCCGGTTGGAAAACGCACGTCATGGAAACCAGTCATGGTTGGCCGCCTTTAAAGGGTTCGCGCCCCGCGTTGAACCGCACGCGCCAGCATGCCGGTCATCTGCGCTTCCGATTTGCGGAAGGAGGCGGCATCCGGCGTCGTCACGTTGAAGGTGACATGGAGGGGTGCGCCGCCACCCTGGGATACGACACCAAGCTTGCCGTCGGCACCGCGCGCCAGCGGCATGATCGCCTCGGCGCCGGCTTCGCCCATCAATCCCAATGCACCGCCATCGTTGAAGTAAGTAGGACTGTTGACGACACCGCCCTTCGCATGCGGCTTTGCCCCCTGGAGACCGTTGAACAGCCCTTCAAACCAGCCGGACGCCATTTTCTGCAAGGGTGCAAGACCGGCGCCGAGGGCCATGTTGGCAAGGCTCATTCCGAGGTTGCGCAAGACATCCTCAAAACTCCTGCCGCTGACGGCCGCACCCTTCAGCGCGTCGCTTATGGAGCGGCCGAATTGCTTTGACCTCGCTTCAAGGTTGGAGAGAACGTTTTCAACGGACTTCGCATCGGCCGTAATTTTCAACGGCACGGCAAATTCTTCGGTGGCCATTCATTGCTCCACATCATCGGGAAACATGCGCATAAGTTGTTCAATTTCGGATCGTGTAGGTGCCAGGAGCGCGCGCGGCCGCGCGAAGGCGGCGTTGAGCTCGCGCAAGGTCATGGCCCAGAACGCCGATGGCGCGAGCCGCAGCAGGCCCAATCCCGCCTTCATGATGGCGTCCCATGGAAAGGCATCGACTGGCTGATCTGCTGCGGCTTTCAAGGGTTTGGCGGCGCTTGCTCCGATTTTGAATCACCGAAGGTCGCGCTCAGCAGTTCGCTCACGATGGTTGCAAAGCCGGCGGCTGCGCCCTCCGTGCGCATCAGAGCCACTGCCTCTGGCCCTACGTCGTTCCCGCCGCATCTAAGTCCAGCAGCGATGATCTTTATGAGATCGCCGGCAGAAAGCGCGCCGCCGGCAAAGCGTCTCAGCAATGCGCCAAGGTCCTGCGCCCCAAAGGCGTCCTCGAGTTCGGCAAGGGCGCCAAGCGTCAGGCAAAGCGTAAAGTCGCGTCCGTCGAGATTGGCGCTGATCTCACCACGGCGGCGGTTAGGCATGGGCCGCCTCCGTGAATTCTACCGGACCCGCGGATTCCAGCGCGATCTCGAAGGTCACCTCGCCGTCATGCGCGCCACCATATTCCAGCGCCATGATCTGGAACAGTCCGCGCAGGATGCCGAAATCCGGCAGGACGACCTGCCAATTGGCGATGGTGCCGTCGAAGAAGGCCTGGCGGATAAGCGCGTCGGATTGTGCATCCTTGAACAGCCCGGAGCCGCCGATCGAGGCGCGCTGCACACCGCTTCCGCCGAGCAGTTCGCGCCAGCGGCCGATGGCGTCGGCATCCGTCACGTCGACGGCTTCGGCGTTGAAGGCGATGCGCTTGGAGCGCATGCCGGCAACGGTCATATAGCTGCCGGCGGCGTTGGCGATCTTCAACAGAATGTCTTTGCCTCTTTGGGCACCCATCTCGTGTCCTTTCTTATGGCTGTTCTTCGGTGACGGCGCGGTAGCGGAGCACACCGAGGTAGCCGTCTCGATTGTCTTCGGGCCGCGCCAACGACGATTGCGGAATCAGGTTGATCAGCCGGTGGCCGGTGAGCGTCAGTTGCGTCCCGGTCAAAAGCCGATCGATTGCATGCATGATCTGCATCACGGATTTGCGGCCGCTCGCCCGATCCCAGACATTCAGCGTGAAGATATGTTCGCTGCCACGCTCGCTCGCCGTGCTCCAGTCGTAAGTCGTCGAGGCGCCAAGCGTCACATAGGGAAATTCCGCCTGCGCCGGCACGCGGTCGTAGACACGGGTATTGATCAAGCTTTTCAGCGACGGATCCGCCTTCAAGAGTGTTAGAACCGCCTTCTGGAGTTCCAGTCCGGCGCTTGTCATCGCTTCGGCTCCGGCATGGGCTGGCTTGAGACGCGCACCGGTGTCTCAGGCTTCGGTGCTGCGATTTCCTTCTCGGATAAAGCGATAGCTTGCCAGCGCAGGGTCCTTATGAGATCGGCGACCGTCAGCTCCATGGTGATTTTCATTGAACCTCCTCGCGCACGCGGCAGACAAGATAGCGGCCGCTCTCATCCGGATCGTGCAGTGTCAAAATCTGGAAAATGCGGTTGCCTTTGCGCAGGCGCATGGCGCTCGTGATATCGCGGCGCATGCGCAGGGTTATGCGATGCGTCGCCTCGGGAAGCGCCTGTTCGCCCAGCCAGCGCACCCCTGCGTCTATGGGCTCGACCTGCGCCCAAAGCGTGCCGATTTCGGTCCAGGCGACGACAAGGCTGCCGGCATCGTCCATGTCGTACCGGGGCTCCTCCAGCGACAATTCCTGCGACAATCTTCCAGGATCGATGAACAGCGTCGGCATCAAAGGGATATCCTGCGCCAAAGGTCGACCGTCCGCTCGAAGGCTGGCGGATAGGAGACTGGCTGTTGCGAGACATCGAAGACGCCGCGAAACTCATACCAGTGCGCGACAAGGGTCATGATTGCGTGGCGCAATGCATCGGGGACGTCCGTGCCTGCGTCCCCGAAACCGGCCTCGAAATCGATCTCGAGGCCGGAGAGCGCCGCATGGCTCGGTGCAGCAAGGTAAAGCCGCGCTGGACGGGTCGAACCGTTCAAGTGAATAGAGTCTTGTGCAAGAGCGACCGGCGTCCCGTCGTCCTGGTATGCTGTGACCGAAACAATGGAGCGCAGGGGATATTTGGCAATCTTGATCAAGCCATGCCTTGGCCAGCAATCGGCGTAAAGTCGCCAGGTCTGGGTGATGAGCGCAAGCCCGGATTGCTGCTCCAGCGTTTCACGCGCCGCCTTGATCAGACCAATCAGGAGCGCGTCCTCGCTGACATTGTCGAGACGCAAAAACTGGCGCAGTTCCGCCAGCGTCACCGGCTCGAGCGCCGGCGCCGTCAAAATTGCACGAGTCATGGAAGTGTCCTGATTGGAATGGGTTTTTGGTGCCACACGGCACTCTTCCGCGCGGGAAGAGTGCCGCCGTGCCGGGTTCCTTATGAGGCCGCGAACTTCAGCAGCTTGATCGCTGCAAAATCCTGGACCCCGCCGCCGACGCGCTTGGTCGTATAGAAAAGCACGTAGGGCTTGGCTGAGTAAGGATCGCGGAGAACACGCACGCCCATGCGATCCACGACCAGATAACCGCGGGCGAAATCGCCAAAGGCGATGGCAAAGCCGCTGCTGGAGATATCCGGCATGTCCTCGGCCTCAGTCAAACCAAAGCCGAGCAGAGACGCCTGCTGGCCCGGCGCGGCAGGCGGTACCCAGAGATAGTTGCCGTCATTATCCTTGAGCTTGCGCACTTCCGCCTGCGTCTTGCGGTTCATCACCCAATTCGCATTCTGGCGATAGCCGGCCTTTATCGAATAGATCGTATCGAGAAGAATGTCGGAGGCGGCAGTTGCCGGAAACTTCGCGGCAACGCCGGTCGCGAGGAAGCCGATCTTGCCCCACGCCCAGGCATTTTCCGCCACCGTGTCGTAGTTCAGAAACCCGCGCGGCTTGTTGACGCCGTCGCCGGAGACGAATGCCTTGCCTTCCTGCTCGGCAAAGGCGGTTTCCACCTCCGCCGAGATCCACTGTTCGACGTCGACCGCGCCATCGTCGAGCAGCGATGCAGTCGCCGCCGGCATGGCGTAGAGTTCCATGGTCGGGAACTGTAGCTCTGCCAGCTTGGAGGCATCGGTCTGCGGCCTCGCATCGGTTTCGCCAACCCAGCCTACTGCCGGCCCCTTGATCGAGAAAGGCTTCTTCAGCAGCGAGCTCGAAACCTGCCGCACCGAGGCAAGGTTGCGGATTGGCGAGATTGCGGCCAGCCGTGTGCCGATCTCGCGTTCCATCTCCGGGGGCACGAGGTAGCCACCATCGGCGGCGGTGCCTATCGACAGCGCCTTGGCTTCGATCGGGCGCAGACCGCTTTCGTCGCCGCGCCGGACATAGTTGTCAAAAGCCGTCTTGTGCTCGAGCGAGACCAAAGGGTCAAAACCGCCATCGAGGTGGGGACGTGCCCGCTTCAGCAGCATGTGGTCGATGACCCGCTTTTGCTCGTCAAGCGTGTCATTGATCCGGTCGAGCTTTTCATTCGTCAGCACGTCCGTTCCGCCCCGGCGCTCGATTTCCGCAAGCCGGTACTCGTTGGTGCTTTTATACTCGTCGAACGAGCGCATGAACGCATCGAAGGAATCGTCCACGCTGCTCGCGTTTTTTGTCTCAAGCATTGATGTCTGTTGGGTCATCGTTTTTCCCTTTGGTCATTGAAATGGCGTTACGGCCCTGATGTATCTGGCAGCGGCACGAAGCTTGACCGAGAGGCGCTCCGCTTCGGTGGGAGCCTGCCGGGCGAGGCTCTTCACTTGGCCGACGCGAGCCGAGGGCAGCATCGGGAATGTCACCACCGAGATCTCCCAGAGATCGGCTTCCTGGATATGGCGGATGCCGGCCCTGCCGGATCTGGCGCGCACCGTTCGAAACCCGATCGAAAGGCCATCGATCGCCCCCGTTCGCATCAGTTCGAGGATTTCCCCGGCACGGGCGACTCCCTTGGTCAGCCGGCCCTCTACATAAAGACCGCGGCTGTCTTCCCTTATCTCGGTCCATACCCCTATCGGCTGGTTGGGATCATGCTGCCAGAGCATGCGGATGCCGAGCGCGCCGCGTTCGCGTACGGATTTGGCAAAGGCGCCGGGTTCTATGGCGTCCTTGCCTAGATCGACCTCGCCAAAGAGGCTGGCGTAACCGGAGAAGCTGCCATCGGGCGTAACCTTTTCGATGGAAAGCCCGGCAAATTTCTTCTCGATCACTGGAGATATCGCTTTAGCGCGCATCCGCGATATCCTTTTTGTTTCCATTGCTTGCGTGACAATGCGGAGTTTTCGATTCACCCGTGCGGGCGGCAAGCCGCGCAAACAGGCCGAGCGCCGTCCAGGCCGCGAGACTTGCGGCCGTTGCGCCCATCAGCATCAGTTCGCCGTCACCGAGCTGACCGCGAATATCGAGCTCCACCGCGATCTTGACGCCTGCGGCACCGCCGAAAGCGAGCCCGCAGACAATACCGACGATAAAGCGGATCGCAGCTTCGCTCTTGTCCTTCGGCAACATGTAGGCAAGCGAAACAGCCGATCCTGCTACGGCGCCGACCGCTTTCGCCGCGAGTATCCAGGCGGCGTCCGACCAATGTGTCATAGTCAATCTCCCGAAGTTTTCTGCGTGTAGCCGACGGCCTCGCGCTTCTCCTCATCGCTGAGGAACGGCGCGGCGGCGATGCGTTGCCAAAGGGCGTCGCGCTCCTGCGCCAATCCGTCGACGCGGTCGAGATCAGGTTCGAGCCTGAATTTGCCGCCATAGGCGGGGCCGAGCCAATTGCTGAAAGCCTTTGCCGTTCGCACCACCAGCGGAATGACGCTGAGGCGATAGAATGCGCGGTTGGCTTCCGCATAATTGGCGTAGGTGTTGTCGCCCGGAATGCCCAGCAACATCGGCGGGATGCCGAAGGCGAGCGCTATGTCGCGGCTTGCCGTATTCTTGGCGGCGACAAAGTCCATGTCGCGCGGCGACAGACCCATCGACTTCCAGTCCAGTCCGCCCTCAAGCAGGAGCGGGCGTCCCGCCTTGGCGGCGCCCGTATAACCTTCTTCAAGCTCGGCCTTCAGACGGTCGAACTGTTCTTCGCTAAGATGGCTCGTTTCGCCCGGCGCATAGACCAGAGCGCCCGATGGGCACGCCGAGTTGTCAAGCAACGCCTTGTTCCAGGTCGCTGAAGCATTATGGATGTCAAGCGCCATCGACGCCGCTTCGAGCGGCGCAAAGCCGTAATGATCATCGAGCGGGTGGAACAACTTTAAATGCAGGCAGCGGTCTTCGCCGAGCGGCACCGTCCGCTTCTGCACGCCGGCACCATAGGTGAGCGCCGTCGGCCAGCCGCGATCGTCCGCGACGATACGCACGCGGTCGGGTCTGAGAAGATAGAGTTCGCTCGCGCCGCTGCCGCTTTCCACCCGCTCCACATAGGCATTGCCCGACAGAAGGAGGTGACCATAGAGCTCTTCGAAAAAGCTCGACCCATCCATCCCGCGATGCGGATCGGCGAGAAGCTGGAGGGCGGGATGGCGGCTGTCTTCAGCATCGCCTTCATAGAGCAGCCAGGGGATCGAACTTGCAGCTTCGGCGAGATGGCGTACGCAGCGATAGACGACAGCGTTGCGCATGAAGCCTTGCCGCGACAGTCCGCAATAGCCGCTCTGCGACCAACGCGCTTCGCGCTCGAGCTGCAGTGCCACCAGGCCCGGCGCGGATTTACGCTGGAGATGCGGGTTCTCGTTCGCGGCGCCGCGGCGCCACGGCCATTGAATTGCCATTTGACTATTGCTCTCCGTCTGACGGATTGAATTGAGGCAGTCGCCGTTAGGCCACGACGCGCACGCGCGGACTGCCGTCGCGGCGACGGAACAGATCGCCCAGCGCCCAGACCAGGGCGTCCACACGATCGGGCGAACGTCCGCTCGATAGACCGGAGGCGGTGAAATCGCACATCTCGTCCTCCAATTGCCGGAACCCCCCGGCGTGACGCACCCTGCCCTGTTCGTAGAGCGCCGCGATCGGTTCGGCGCGCAAAGCCTTGCCGCGATTGGCCCGTACGGAACGGACCGGCACCGCTGCATCCTCGGCTGCGATAACCGCCGCGACCATATCGCCACCCTGGTTGACCTCGGCGATGATGAGGTCCGCTTCAAGCCGGTGAAAGAGTGCAATTGCCCGCCTCGCCCACTCGTGCGGCTTGGCCGGGGCAAGGCTCGCATCGGCCAGTACCCAGGCGATACCCGCGCCATCGAGCCCTGCGGCGACGATCCCGCATGCGTCCGACTTCTTGTTCGCGCTTGCCGGCGGATCGATAGCCACAACGATGCGCTTCAGATCCGGCACATCAGGACAGTGGATCTTCTCCAGCAATGGGCGCGACCACAGGGCGTCGGGGTTGTCCTCGATCAGTTCACCATCAAGTTCCTGTCGGCCGAGACGCGTTCCGCCATAGAGTTCGCTGACATGATCGATAAAGCCCGGGGCGAGGTTCGCCGCATTCTCTTCGGTTCGCATGCGCCAGACCGGAATTGCCGGATCGGCGATCATGGCTTTCAGGAGCGGCAAGGGACGCGGCGTCGTCGTAATAACCTGACGCGGCTTGGTGCCGAGCCGCAATCCGAATTGCAGCATGTCCCAGGTCTCCTGCAGATTGCGCCATTTCGCCAGTTCATCGCACCAGGCGGCGTCGAATTGCGGGCCGCGCAGGCTATCCGGATCCTCCGAGGAGAACATCGAGGCCGTCGCGCCATTAGCCCAGAGAAGCCGGCGGCGGCTTGCTTCGAAGCGCGGACGCTCGGCCCGCGACACCGCCATGATCCCCGAAGGTCCGTCGATCATGATTTCGCGCACGTCGGCATGGGTTTCGCCGACAAGTGCGATATTGCCGGATTTGACCGTGGAAAAGGGCGGAAGTGCGTGAACCATGCCGTTGACCCATTCTGCACCCATCCGTGTCTTGCCGGAGCCGCGCCCGCCGAATATCAGCCATGCGTGCCATTCACCGCGTGGCGGCTGTTGTGCATCGCGCCCCTGGATCATCCATTCCCGGACCGCGGCTCTCGACTCCCGTTCGTTCAGATTGGATCTGGACCAATTCTCTTGCCCGCATTTCCGCAAGTTCATCGATCCTCTCGTCAATGCGCGTCAGGACGTTGCGCAATTCGTCGGTGCTGAGGCCGCCAACGGCTTCGAGTCTTACGGCGGCAAATCGTTCCTGGAGATCGCCCACCTTTTCGATGGTGCGGGTGAGCAACGCCAGCGTGTCGAGTTTGGTCTTGCTGAGGCTGTCTTCCTCAAGCGCAGTCAGCGCTTCCACCTCTTTTTGCAAGAGGTTCATGATCTTCTCGGCGAGCCGCAATTGCCGGCTCTTTTGTTCGAACCCTCCGCCGGACAACCCATGGCGCTTTAGGGCGCGCAGGAACTGCGCTTCGTCCTCCCCGAACAACGGCGCGATCTCGGCTGATGAAATGCCATAGTCACGGCAGAGCGCAACTGCGCTCCGCCGCCGCATGACGGACGAGGAAAAGGCCATGAATGTCCTGAGAGATCGCTTTGCGAACCGTCAACGATCGCAGCGATGCTGCCCTGCGGAGCGCTGAAGTCACATTTTCGACGATGACCAGAACCTACAGGACGACCGTTACGCAGTCAAGGACTATTTTCCTATATATGAATTTTTTCTTTCTAGGCCGCTTTGTGCAGACCCAGAGCCAGCATACCAGCGCCAATCATCAGTGATCCGCCGGAGCGATTGACGATGCGCTGCACCTTGGGTTTGCGGATCGTGTGGCGGGCCATGGATGCCATCAGCGCATATGAGCCGGCGTTGAGCGTTGCCAAAACCAGGAATGTCGTCTCGAAGATGACCATCTGGCCGAGCACGGGACGCGACAGGTCGAGGAACTGCGGCAGGAACGCAACGAAGAAGATGATGCTCTTCGGGTTAAGGGCGGTGACGACATAGGCATGAAGAAAGACCGGCAGCGCCTTCTCCTCCTTGACCGCCGCATCGCCGCCATCAGGATTGGAAACAGGCGCTCGCCAGAGCTTGATGCCGAGATAAATCAGATAGGCAGCGCCCACCCATTTGAGGACGGTGAAGATCGTTGCGGAGGCGGCAAGCAGGGCGCCAAGGCCGAGCATTGAAGCTGTCATCGCGGTAAAATCGCCAAGCGCGACGCCGGCAACCGTTGCCACGGCAAAGCGGCGGCCATGGCCGAGTGCGTAAGAGATGACAAGAAGGATGGTGGGGCCGGGAATGGCCAGGAGAATTGCAGATGCCGCAACGAATGCGAGCCAATGTTCAATCGACATGCGTACCATCCTCGATTAAAAAATGGCATCAATCCACCGGTGGCTACCAATTGCAAGCGCAATTTGCAGGCTTGCGCTTCGGCAACACTCCTCGATCAAATCAACTTGCGCGGCTCGTCGCGTCTTGTGGCCTTAGTCATAAAAGCGGTATTCTTTAGTCTAAGAAGCCACCATATAATCTCTGCAAAACAGCCGTCCTAAGAAGCTGTTAAATGTAATCCGCTACACCATGTCCAATCAGGGTAGACGTGCCAAGCGTAAGGCAGGCAAGAACTCATGGAAGAGCCCAGGCCAGGCAAAGAACGAAAGCGATTCAAGGTCTCGCCGCTGCTGGGCCTTGATGCCTGGATCGATTCAACCCTTTACGAATTGCGTTTTCGCCTCGTCGAGTTCTGGGAAGATACGACGATTTTCTTTCGCCGGTTCCATGTCACCGGCTGGCGTCGCGTCATCATAGAATTGCTGGGCGAAGGCTTTACCTGGGGCACCGCGGGGTCGGTCGTGATGCTGACGCTTGCCATTCCCGCCTTTCACGAAACCGAGAAGAACTGGCGCACGCGCGACGACTTTGCGGTGACGTTTCTCGACCGCTATGGCAATGAAATCGGCCAGCGCGGTATTCTCCATCGCAGCGCCGTTCCTATCGATGAATTGCCGGATCACGTGATCAAAGCGGTCCTGGCCACCGAGGACCGGCGTTTTTTCGATCATTTCGGCATTGATTTCCTCGGCCTGTCGCGCGCCATGACGGAAAACCTACGCGCCAATTCCGTGGTGCAGGGCGGCTCGACGATCACCCAGCAGCTTGCCAAGAACCTTTTCCTTACCAACGAACGCAGCCTCGACCGCAAGATCAAGGAAGCCTTCCTTGCCCTTTGGCTCGAATCGAACCTCACCAAGAAGGAAATCCTCCAGACCTATCTGGACCGCGCCTATATGGGCGGTGGCACCTTTGGCATCGCGGCCGCGTCGCAGTTCTACTTCGGCAAGAGCATCAAGGACGTCAATCTTGCGGAAGCGGCGATGCTGGCCGGCCTCTTCAAGGCACCCGCCAAATATGCACCGCACGTAAACCTGCCAGCGGCCCGCGCCCGCGCCAATGTCGTGCTGACGAACCTTGTCCAGGGTGGGTTGATGACCGAAGGCCAGGTGGTCGGCGCCCGCCGCAATCCGGCGACCGTCGTCGATCGCGGCCGGTCCGAAAGTCCGGACTATTTCCTCGACTGGACTTTCGATGAAGTCCGCAAGGTCGCCCAGAAGTTGCCGACACATACGCTCGTCGTGCGGACGACGATCGATATGGGCATCCAGAAAGCGGCCGAAGAGTCAGCGGAGTATCACCTTCGCCAGTACGGCAAGGAATACAACGTCACGCAAGCGGCCATCGTCGTTCTTGAAAACAATGGCGCTGTGCGGGCAATCGTCGGCGGACGCGACTACGGCGAAAGCCAGTTCAACCGCGCGACTGCGGCGCAGCGTCAGGCGGGATCGTCGTTCAAGCCATATGTCTATGCCGCCGCGATGGAAAAGGGCATGACACCGAAGACGCTGGTGTCCGGCGGCGCCGTCTCCTGGGGCAACTGGTCGCCGCAGAATTATTCGCGGCAATATCTCGGCAAGATCGACCTGACGACGGCGCTGGTCAAATCCATCAATACGGTTCCCGTCCGGCTTGCCAAGGACTACCTGACGACCGCGCCCATCGTTGCGCTCGCCAAGGCAATGGGGGTCGAATCGCCGATCAGTTCGCACAAGACCATGGTCCTCGGCACATCCGGCATGACGGTGCTCGATCAGGCGACCGGCTATAACGTCTTTGCCACCGGGGGCATTGCCGGGATGCGGCATCCCTTTACGCAAATCCTCAGTCAGAATGGCGACGTGCTTTGGGACTGGAAGAAGGATGGCGAGAAACCGCACCGCGTTCTTTCCGAGACGGCCAACAACAATATGAACATCATGTTGGCTCAGGTGCCGGAATGGGGCACCGGTCGGCGTGCGGCGCTATCCATGACGCGCGTTGCCGGCAAGACTGGCACGACGCAGAGCTATCGTGACGCCTGGTTCGTCGGATTCACCGGCAACTACACGGCCGCCGTATGGTTCGGGAACGATAATTTCACCCCGACCAAGGAACTCACGGGCGGCATCCTTCCTGCAATGACCTGGCAGCGCTTCATGAACTACGCGCATCAGAACATCGAACTCAAGGCCATACCAGGGATTGACCCGACCATGCCGAAACAGGAGAAGGTCGCCGAGGCCAAGCAAAAGGCCGCCGACGATGACGCCGATGCCCTGACCGCCATCGAACGGCCGCGGGTCCTTTCAGGGGCGACCGCTACGGCCGTGCGCGAGATCGGACAGGCCCTGAAAGCCGCCCCGCAATTGAAACTGCCGGTCCCGCCCGAAAAGGTCTCGGTGCTTTGATTGCGTCCCCGAGCACGCCCGTGTAGTCATCGTCTTCATGCTTCGCAATGTTCTCCTTGCCCTCCTTGCGCTTGTGATTGCCGTCGGCGGCGGAACGCTGAGCGCATGGTATGCGGTGAGCCGTTTCGACGGCTTCGGTTCGCTCGCCATCGGACAATGGACGGCGCATCCCGATGCTGGCACGCCCCTCTCCGATCCTTATGCGAAAGCGCGGGCGGCGCGCGAAGGCGCCTTTCCGCTGGGCGGCACCGAGGGCCTCGTCTTCTACGCCTATAGCGACAATGAGGGCAAAACGCTGGATCGGCGCTGCACGTACAAGGTGGAAGGAAATACGCCAAACACCCGTTTCTGGACACTTTATGCCGCCGACCGCGCGCTGACCTCGCTCGAGCCAGGCAAGGACAAACTCCCCGCGCTGCACTCGCGGCAGATATTTCGCAATGATGATGGCGGTTTCAGCATCAGCGTTTCGCCGACGGCGCAGCCGGGCAACTGGCTGGCCACAAGCGGCGGCGGACGCATGGTGCTCGTCATGACGCTCTATGACACTCCGATCGCCGGCAATTCCGGTCTGGTCAATATGGCATTCCCGACGGTTACGAGGATCGGGTGCGATGCCTAGATTTCTTCGTGCAATCCTGTTTGGCCTTGTCGGCGCCGCCATCATCCACCTCGTGGTGGTGCTGCTGGTGCCCTATTACTCCGACCGCAACAGCTGGTCCCGGGTCGCCGCCTATGGCGACGATTGGCAGTTCCATCGCGTCACCCGCGACGGAGCGCCGGGGATGGTTCCCCTCGCCTTCGATCCGCTGTTCCAGGCATCCGTCTGCCGCTTCGACATCACGGATCTGCCCGCGCACATTACCGGCCTTGGAACGACCCCTTACTGGTCGATTTCAGTCTACAACCGGCAAGGCGAAAACCTTTATTCGATCAACGACCGCACGGCGATCGCCGACCAGCTCGACCTTGTCGTGGCAACGCCCCTGCAAATGATCGAGCTCAACAAGACCAAGCCCGAGTCCGCCGAGAATTCAGTCCTGATCGAAGCCGACATGGATGAGGGTTTTGTGGTCGTGCGCAGTTTCGTACCGGACGCCTCCTGGCAGAGCCAGGTAACGGCGTTTCTTGACAGCGCTGCGTGCACGCCGCTGCTTTAGGACGGTTGTGCCGACTACCCCGGCTGGGGCACCCGATCAAGGAACCTGCGATTTGGTTTCGGTTTGGCGCGCTTTGGCGGCTCAGGCGCATAGCGTTCGTAGCGCACACCCGGAAAGATCGTGATTTCGGCCTGGTGGTGCCGATTTATCTCTGCGCTAGGCCGGCGCTTGCTGGTGGTGCTGCCTGGAAATGCGATGACAAATCCCATGACTTCATCCGTATCGGTCTCTGGTTGATCTCCCTGGATACTCCGATGCCTACGCGCGCATGAACTGCGCCATAATTTCATTAGACATACCGATGGTTAACGGCTTGCTAACGCTTGGCGGCTAATTTTAGCCATTGTTTAACCGCGTTGTGTTCCGAGTGGAGTGTGTTCGTGAAGTATCCTGAGTTTCGGGCGCTTGAAGACCGCAACGGCGGCAGCAAGGCTGACGATCTCCTCACCGCATCGATTACCGCTTTCTGCTGCGTCGCAAGGCCGGCCCGGAGCGACGCACAGCAACTCGAAGACCTTGCAGTTCCCCTGCTCGCCCTCGCCTCGCCGCGCGTCCGTCGCCATGCGGCTGCTGCCCTGTCGGAAATTCCGCACGCACCGAAGCGCCTGATCCTCGCACTTGCCGAGGACGATATCGATATCTCGGCATCGGTATTGCTGCGCTCGCCGCTGCTCACGCCAAAGGACCTCATCGACATCATAACCCACAAGGGGATCTCGCACGCCCGGGTCATAGCCCGCCGGCGATCGGATGATCCGCAACTTCTGGGTGTCCTGCGCAGCTTCAAGGATACGGCCATAGACAATGCGCTCGAGATCAAATCTCATTTCGACCTCGGCGACGATGCGCCCATTGCTGACGGTGCCCTCGCGCCAGAATCGCCGCGGCTGCGCGAAACCCGCGAAGCGCTGAAGGCTCTGATGCGTAATGCTGCCTTGTCCGATGAAGGCACGCTCGCCAACTACCTTGTCGATGCTGCACTGCTTGACGAGACGATGTCGTTCGAACGGGAGTTGGCCATCGCGCTTAACCTTGATGTCGAGACGGCACGAAAAATCATCGGCCACGGATTGAATGCCGAATTGACCATTGCTCTGGCGTCGCTTGGCCTTTCAGCGGAAGCGGCACATCTGGTCCTTACCGGGCTCTTCGGCCTGGTGCACAAGGATCTGCGATCCCTGCGTTTGTTTATCCAGTCTTATCGCCAGATCGACCGCGACAAGGCGCAGACGACCGTCGATCGCTGGAAAACCGCTGAAAACTCGGAAAAGCTGCGGCAAAAGCTGCGCGAGATGGCCGAGGATTACGAAGACGGCAGACGCCGGGTGTCTTAGAGCGGTTCCTATCCAAGAAGCGCTCTACCGCCAAATTACTCGGGAGCAATCGGGAAGAGTCCGGCGCGATCATCGCGGTAGTCCTCAATCTCGACGACCCAAAGATCACGGTCCCAGCGCTTCTGCTTTTCGAGGTCGGCATCGGCTGTGGTCTCTTCCACACCTTGCCTGAGGGCAGAAAACAACCGCTCCTGCGGCTTCGTTTCGTCATAGGCCATTTGCGGCGCCGGACCGAAGAGGTCATAGGTTCCGTCGGCATTGCGGAACTTGATGAAGATCGCACCAGCCTCGGCAGCGCCCTTGTTGGAGAGCGCCGCGAACGCACCGCTATTATTGACGCGGCGCACGAGCGCCGAAACCCAGAACTCTGATGTAAGACGCATTTTTTAGGCTCCAATCAGTTGATCAGGCCGATTTCCTGCATCTTGGCAAGCAGTTTCGTATCAGGCTCTCCCGTCACCGGAAGTCGGAACAGTTTCTGAAACTCGCTTACGGCAGCCTTGGTCGATGCGCCAACCTTGCCATCGATCTCCACCATATCATTGCCGAATGCACGCAGGCCCGCCTGCACGCGAACGATCTCGGCGGGCGAAAGGCCGCCGGCTGCGCTGCTCACGGCGACATCCTGCGCGGGATTTGTAGATATTTTCTGGACGGTCGCTTCTTCGGTCTGGGGCGGCTTCTTAGCCGGAACCGCAATGCTCGCCGTTGTTTCGCTGGGCTTATCGACAGTTGCCTCGGTATCGATGCCGATTTCGGCGGCTGCCTTGCGATAGGCTTCGATAGCCGCCCGGGTACCCTTGCCGGAAATGCCATCAACCGTGCCGGTGTAGAGCCCAAGCGCCAGCAGCTTTTGCTGCAGCTTGGCAACCTCGGGATCGCCGCCAGGCGCCAGCACCGGATCGCCGTTGATGGCGGCGGCAATCGGATCCTGGCTCTGGGGAACGGGAACCGACGTCACCTTGCGGATCGGCGCATCCGCTGGCTGATTGTCTGAGTTATCGGATGCCTTACCGAGCGGGTTCGCTTGCTGCTTGATCGGCTTGAAAACGAGCTCCGGCCTTGTGCGGAAGAACACACTATCATGCACGTGCGGCTGATACCAGAGCGCATTGGCAGAGATGAAGCCGAGCGTCACCAGGAAGGCGGTCGTTCCACCGGCGATGGCCGGATTGCTCGCCACCAACCCGCCGGCGGCCAGCAGAACCATGGTTACCCGTCCGCGCTTCGGGGCGCGCCGCTTCTTAGGCCGATTTACGGGTTTCGGCATGTGAACCTCCCCTCATATCGCTATCAATTCTGAACTCGACCACGTTTGCCGCCTCATCCTCGATATGATCTTCCATTTGCGGACCTTCGAGCGGGATGCGCACGTCGACGACAGTGCCCTCGCCCGGAGTGCTCTTGATGTTGAGGCTGCCGCCATGCAGGCCGACGAGGCCCTTGACGGTCGCAAGACCGAGACCGGTACCTTCGTGTTTGCGCGTGTAATCGTTCTGAACCTGCCGGAAGGGCTGGCCCAGCGTCTTCAGGTCGGCTTCCAGAATGCCGATCCCCGTATCGCTGATGGAGAAGGCCAGCATTTCATCTTCGATAAGCGCATCGATCGTAACCACGCCGCCGCTCTCGGTGAACTTGACAGCATTCGACACGAGATTGATCAGCACCTGATTGATGGCGCGGCGGTCGGCAACCACGGTCCCGACCCGCGGGCTGACACGGTCGCACAGAGTCACGCCCTTCTGCGCGGCCTGGTGCGCCATCATGTCATGGACCATCGTCACGGCATCCTTGAAGGCGAAACGCTCGGTGACAATGGGATAGGTCCCGGCTTCGATCTTCGAAACGTCGAGGATGGCATTCACAACCGAAAGGAGATGTGTTCCCGAACGGTGCACCAGTTCGACATATTCGCGCTGGCGCGAATCCGGCAGCTTGCCGCAGATTTCCTGAAGCAGCAGGTCCGAGAAGCCGATGATCGAATTCAGCGGCGTGCGCAATTCGTGGCTGACCGAAGAAAGAAACCGGCTTTTGGCGATTTCGGCGGTTTCAACCTCGCGGCGCGCATGGGCAAGTGCGTTCCTGTCGGCAACGGCCTGGGCGATATCCGTGGCAACCACGAGGAAACCCGTGCCTTCGCTGTGCGGAACCGCGCGCAGATGGTGCGTAGCAAAGCGGATAGTGTGCGTATGCTTCGACGTTTCGCCGGCTGCGACGCTGCGCAGCTTTATATCGGCGGTGGCGACGGGCGCCCCTCCCTTTAGATCCGCGAGGAAATTCGCGTACTGGACACGGTCCGAAACGTGCACTCTCTCCATCAAAGCTGTGCCGATGAGCAGGTTGCGCGCAATGCCGAACTGTTCCTGAGCCCGCGGCGAAAGGCACTCGATCGTTCCATCCGTCGCAAGCCTGATCACTACACCTTCGATGACGCTTTCGAGATCGGCGATGCGATCGTCGCGGCGTGCCGACCGTGCATGGCGGGAAAGCGCAATGCCCGTCCGGGCCAGCAGGATGCCCATATAGCCAAGCGATGCGAGAAGGACAGGTGCAGAAAGGGCCACCAAACCGCCGCTCTCGAATGCCACAATCGAAAGGACAACAAGGACCGTTCCGGCAGTGCAGCCGGCCACTCCCAGCGCAGTCCTGGATTTATGGACGAACCATGTCTCGAGCGGGATCGCGGCCGTCATCAGCCACAAAAGCAGGCTGGCTGATCCTGCGCTGACGCTGATGGCGGCAATTGCCGCGCCATAAGCAATTAGCGCAGCTGTGCCGACAGTCGCGCTCTTTCGCGAAATCGAAAGCGTGCCGCAGAAGATCATCGGCAATGCCAGAACCCCGACGACGAGGCTCACGATGACTGCGATATCATTCGTCAAAGGATGAGTTGTCAGCATAGCTACCGCCAGCAGCAACGGCATCGGGAACATGCTGCCGGCGATGCGTGCGTCGCGTGCTCGTTCCGCCGCGTCCACGACGGATGCATTTACCCAGCGCTTGCAGAGACGTTCATAGGTCTCGACAATACTAGATCGAATGACGGAATGAATCGGCACCAGCTTTTTCCTGCTTTCCGCACGTTCCGGCCTGCGCCGGATGAAATGCGGTCATTTTCCGAATGTCGCTTGCAACATTCTTGTCGGCGTTAACTTTTGCAGACGAGGCTTTAAGGAAAGGATAAAGCGGGGCACACCCCGGCCGGTTGTGGCCCGTTTCGAGCGATTGTGGCGGGCATGGTAAATGAAGGGTTGCCCTTGGCCGTCGCGCTTCCTTTCGAATCGTAAGCATGCAGTTCCGCTTCGAAGAATTCTTAATCCTTCGTTTCTATGATCGCTCAAATTCGGAGGTTTGCCGCAACGAGTTCTTGCCGGTTGTGTGGCAGGCTTATCCCATAAAACGCCACCACTAGGGATCGGGCAAAGGAAAAGGAATGGGTTTCCTGATCAGATTTGCGATCAAGTTCTGCTTCTGGATGATGCTGGTATCGCTGTTCATTCCGCCAGCGAAGGACGAGCATGGCGGAAACCAGCCTGGTCCGCTCGAAGCTTTCACGGCTGCACGGGAAGCCATTGTCGACCTTGGCGATTTCTGCAACCGCAAGCCGCAGGCCTGCGAGACGGGTAAAGCCGCCTTTGCCAATGCCGGCGAACGCGCCGGCGACGTTGCCAAGGCAGGTTACGACTATCTCGACACACAACTCGGCAAGGACGTGCCCCGCCCGGACGCCGCGGTCGCCGCAGCTCATGGCGACGCAAAGCCCGTTGCAGGCGCCGATGCCATCAAGGCGAAATTGCGCGAACTCGCATTGCGCGAATTGATCGAAGCCGCTGACCGCCAGAGCGAAGCGTCGACCAGCGTCGACAAGAAGGCGCAGACCGGTACAGTCATCCGTAACTAGCCGGCGTGGCGAGGCCAATGTTCCATCCATCGGACGAAACCGAAGCCCGATGGATTTGGGGCAAATTCACCCTGCCCTTCGGGAAGCTTCCGCGTGGATTGTCAGGCCATCCGAGAAGCAGAACTGTTTTTATCTAGACATGACGTGCTCTAATCCCGTGACGTTTGCCGTCAGGTTGCCTATATGTGCCATGAAAGGATCCAAGGCATGGCACAGACAATCGACGACATTATTGCTGATTTCGATTTTCTCGATGATTGGGAAGATCGCTATCGCTATGTCATCGATCTCGGGCGTGACTTGAAGCCCTATCCCGACTCCGCCCGCGATGCTGCCCACAAGGTGAGAGGATGCGTCAGCCAAGTTTGGCTGAAAAGCTCCCTGAATGGCGACGTGGATCCTGTCATTGATTTTCTCGGTGATTCAGATGCGCATATCGTTCGCGGCCTCGTCGCCATCATGATGGTGCTCTATTCGGGCAAACGCGCATCGGAGATCATGGCGATCGATCCCGACGCCATCCTGAAAAAGCTTGGGCTCGACGAGCATCTCACGCCGCAGCGGTCGAATGGCCTGCGCGCCATGATCGGCCGGATCCGCAGCGAAGCGCAGGCTGCCCTCGCCGCAGCGTAATCTTCAAAGTGCCGGACGGTAATCTTCGGTTCCCCAGTGAATGATGCGCTGGCTGTGCCGTGACGGCATTGCCGGATGATAGTGACGGTCAAGCGCAGCAAGCGCCGTTCTTAAAATCAGCTTTGCCGAACGGACGGGCCACTGCCGTTCCCGTTCGACAAGCTCCAGCCCCTTCAAGAAGCAACAAACGTCGACCAGGACGCCGGAAAGCTCCGGCCCCACCGCTTCCAGTGCGCGCTCGACACGCTGACGGGCAGCAAGCGCGGCATCGGTGATTTCGAGGACGCCGTTTGAACGCGAGGCGCTGCCCGTCACGTCCCAATTTGCCCCGATCGAGGGCATCAGATTACCAATCGTGTAGTCCGCGCGAAGCCGTTCGCCCGCCTTGAACGCTTCGTCATTGATAAAGGGCGCTCCCGCGGCATCTTTGCGCTTGCGGAGCGTGGCAAGGGGCGATTCACACTGGTTGCTGCGTACCTGCGATGTGCCATGTCGGTCAGCGAGGACCACCGTCGTCTCTTCGCGATGCTGGCCGGCGAAAGGATCGTCCGACAAGACGACCCGGCGCAAATGTGCTTTGCCGGCTTCGCTGATGGAAAGTTCCGTTCCGCGCAGCGTCGCGCTGCCGTTGCTTAGTGCCGATTTGACTGCGGCATGCTCGACCGAAATCGCGCCGTGCTCGCAGCTTTCCAACATCACCCTCCCATTTCCGGCTTGATCGACAACTAAACCCGGGCCTTTTGCCAGGAAGCGCAACAGTCGCAACTCGCGGCTCTTGTCGTTCGCTGCTCTCATCAGCGCACCGTCCCGTCGCGCATGAACGCGACCTTCACGATGTTCTCGATCGTCTGGACAATATGGTCAAACTCCAGCTCCTCGCGCATGTCCTCGATAAGATGGCACGCGTGATTCACCGTGCTCCGGTCGCGGCCGAAGGCGCGCCCTACCTCACTCATGGTCAGAGCAAGCGTCACATGCGCAACATACATGCCGATCTGCCGAACCCTTGCCACCGGGCGCTCGCAGCGTGAATGTGAGCGCAGTTCGCGGCCGCTCACATTGAAAAACGTCGAAAGAATATCGATGAGGCCATCGCAAACCTGGAGCAGCCGCTCGTCGAGAGGCGCTTCCTCGTCGATGGACACAAGCTCCGGTATCTTCGGCTTACCGCGCCTTGGCCGAAGCGAGTGGACCATCCCCTTGGCCTCAGGGGCGGAACGGATCAGATTGAGCAAACTCGAAGACATCCTGGCTCCAATTTCTAATAGGAATATCTTCTTATATTGGACCCTTCAAGTGCGTGGATAAGTTTTCCTGACAGACTAACTTAACGATCTGTATCTACATCGTATTTTTCCCATCTGGCTTCAAAATCAGGACATAAATCCTACACCCAGCGTCATCACGCATACTCGTTTGATCCACAACAGAGGGGACAAAACGTGTCGGCGATCGATTGGAACAGGCAGAAAATCGCATTTCTAAAATCGCAGGAGCAAGAGACAAGCGATGCTCGCCAGCGACTTGCGCTGCAAATTCTTTGTGGCGAGGATCTGAGTACGGTTCTATTGCTAGACGCCGCGAAGAAGGAACATTTGTGCAAGCGGCTGAAGCGGCTGATCGAACGCGAACGCCTCAAGGGCGCCGCAGGCCACTGGAGTTACGATCTCAACCGCCATATTGGCCTGAAGCAGGCGCTTGAAACGCTTAAAATATCGCTTTCTGACAGTGAGCCGGAGAAACAGACCCGCACCGCTTGAATGCAAAAACGGCGCCATGCGGCGCCGTCCCGTCTGCGTGCATACGCCCGTTGCTCGATCAGGCAGCCTTCTTGCGCTTGCGACCGAGGCCCATGTTCTTGGCCAGGCGCGAACGCGCTGCTGCATAGTTCGGAGCGACCATCGGATAGGACGGGTCCAGATCCCACTTTTCGCGATACTGTTCCGGCGTAAGGCTGTAGTGGGTCATCAGGTGGCGCTTCAAAGACTTAAACTTCTTGCCGTCTTCGAGGCAGACGATGTAGTCGTCCGCAACGGACTTCTTCGGGTTGATGGCCGGCTTCGGCTTTTCCTGAACAGCAACGACTGTTTCGACGCTGCCCCCAACTCGGCCGAGCGCAGCATGAACGTCGGCGATGAGAGTAGGCAAGTCACCGGCTGGCACCGAATTGTTGCTGACATAGGCAGCAACCAGTTCGGCAGTGAGTTCAAGCAGGACGTCGCCGGCAGTTGTGTTTGAATTGTCGAACGTGGTCATCTAAGTCCAATTCCTTCGTCTATTTTTTTATCTCGGTAGGTAGATTAAAATCACCAATATAAAGTCGAGAACACGCGAGGTCTCCAACGCCTTTGATGACACTCTATTGCGGAACGCATTTTATTTGTCAAATCAATACTTCGTTCAAAAAAGAAATATTTCAAATAATCCCGTGAATAGAGATTAACAGGACGCAAACGACGATGGACGCAAGAAAGCCAGGGCCCGGCCACAGGTGCGACAACACTTAGGGAATGCTGACAGCGATTTGCGGCATACCACTAAGACAAAAAATGGCAAAAATGAGGAACACCGATCCGCGTCCCAAGCATTCTATAATAACAGATATTGCCGATTCTAGTGTTCATGCCTACATCTGGCGTAAAAAGGAACCCTCAATGACCACAAGAACATTCAAGGTCGTCAAGTCCGATGCACAATGGCGTGAACAGTTGACACCCGAACAATACCAGATCACGCGAAATCACGGGACGGAACGTGCTTTTTCCAGTCCGAACTTCGACAGCAAGTTGAAGGGGACCTACAAGTGCGTCTGTTGTGACCGGCCGCTCTACCGCTCCGAGACAAAGTATGACTCGGGCACAGGTTGGCCGAGCTTCTACGCGCCCATTGAGCCTGAGGCCGTTTTTGCTGTCGACGACCGCTCCTACGGCATGCTGCGCACGGAGATAAAGTGCTCGGACTGCGACGCCCATCTCGGCCACGCTTTTCCCGATGGGCCGCCGCCTACGGGCGTGCGCTATTGCATGAACGGCAATGCGCTCGTCTTCGATGAGGATTGACGCGGCGCCGGCGTTTCTTGCACATAGTTTCACGTGTATTTCCGCTCGCGGGACGCTCCCGTCGGTAACCATGAAAGTTTTTAGATGACCAATCCTTCGCGCTTCCCCGCTCTTGCTGCACCTCAATCCGAAAAAAGGCCCGTCTCCGACACACGCCACGGAATTACCCGCGTCGATGACTATGGTTGGATGCGGGCCGAGAACTGGCAGGACGTTTTTCGCGATCCCGCTACGCTTGATCCGGCAATTCGCCAGCATCTCGAAGCGGAAAACGCGTATCAGACAGCGCTGATGGAAGATACCAAACCGCTTCAGCAGCGGCTCTTTGACGAGATGAAAGGCCGGATCAAGGAAGACGATTCGTCAGTACCTTCGAGAGATGGTCCTTATGCATATGGCACGTCCTATAAGGTTGGTGGCCAACAGCCGCGGTTTTTCCGCACGCCGCGCGATGGCGGCGATGAGACCATGCTGCTCGACGGCGATCTCGAAGGCGAAGGCAAGCCTTATTTCCGTCTCGCGTCGGCCGATCACTCGCCCGATCACAACAAGATGATCTGGGGATACGACGACAAGGGCTCCGAGTTCTTCACGCTGAAGGTACGCGACCTGGCAAAGCTTCAGGACCAGACCGACAGCGTGAGCGACACGACCGGCGGCGGTGTATGGAATGCGCAATCCAATGGCTTTTACTATACGCGGGTCGATGCCAATCACCGGCCATCGCGTCTCTACTATCATGAACTCGGCCAACCGGAGAGCGAGGACCGCCTCATTTATGAGGAAAAGGATCCAGGCTTCTTTCTCGGCGTCGGCGGCAGCTCGCTGAACGACTTCATCTTCGTCGATATCCACGATCACCAGACGTCAGAAATATGGCTGATCCCCGCCAACGACGCGACCGCCAAGCCAAAACTCGTTGCAGGGCGCGAGCCGGGCGTCGAATATAGTCTCACCGAAGGCGGCGACGTGTTTTACATCCTCACCAATGATGAGGGCGCCAAGGATTTCAAAATCATGAGCGCTCCGGTGGACGCGCCCGAAAAGTCGAATTGGACCGAAGTGGTCGCGCACAAATCCGGACGTCTTCTCCTTGGTCATTCCGCCTATTCCAGCCATCTCGTTTGGCTTGAACGCGAGAACGGTCTGCCGCGTATTCTCATTCGCGATCGCAAGAGCGGCGAAGAGCACGCCATCGCCTTTGACGAGGAAGCTTATGCGCTTGGTCTCGAGGGAAGCGCCGAGTACGACACCGACGTCATCCGCTTCTCCTATTCGTCAATGACCACGCCAACGCAGGTCTATGACTACAACATGCGTACCCGCGAGCGCACCTTGCTGAAGACGCAGGAAGTACCCTCCGGGCACAATCCTGAGGATTATGTGACGCGTCGCTTGCTGGCCCCTGCTCCCGACGGCGAGCTTGTACCTGTCTCGATCGTCTATCATCGCGACACCAGGATCGATGGCACAGCACCGTGCCTGCTCTATGGCTATGGCTCCTATGGGATCAGCATACCCGCGAGTTTCAATACCAATTGCCTCTCGCTTGCCGACCGAGGATTTATCTACGCGGTTGCGCATGTTCGCGGCGGCAAGGACAAGGGCTATGACTGGTATGAGAACGGCAAGCGGCTCAACAAGAAAAACACGTTTACCGATTTCATTGCCGCTGCACAGCACCTCGTAGCCGAAGGGTACACGAGCCACGATCGCATCGTCGCGCAAGGCGGTTCGGCCGGCGGCATGCTGATGGGCGCCATCGCTAACATGGCGTCGGATACATTCGGCGGCATCATCGCCGAGGTGCCATTCGTCGACGTAATCAACACCATGCTCGACGATACGCTGCCGCTGACGCCGCCCGAGTGGACGGAATGGGGAAATCCGATCACTTCGGCCACCGACTATGAATATATGTCCTCCTATTCCCCCTACGACAACGTTGAAGCCAAGGCCTACCCGCCAATTCTGGCCGTCGCGGGCCTGACTGATCCGCGCGTTACCTATTGGGAACCAGCGAAGTGGGTGGCCAAACTTCGTGAGCTCAAGACCGACGACAACCCAGTACTCTTCCGCATCAATATGGAAGCCGGGCATGCGGGGGCTTCGGGGCGTTTCTCACGTCTGGAAGAGGTGGCCTATGTGTACGCCTATGCGCTGAAGCTCGCCGGAAAAACACAAATGTGAACACCATCGCAGAAACTTCCGAGTGCCCCGTGCCGTTGCTCAATGAAACGAACGCGCAATGTTGCGGCAGATTGAGTATAACTGCTGTGTTGGCTACGGAGGTTTCTTGCAATGTTACAAAGCAGGCTCATGCTATTGGCTGCTATGGGGCTCGCCGCCCAGCCTTTTCTCGCCGTTGCCCACATTGATCGTGCGGCGGCCGTACTCAAGAATGTAAGCGAATATGCCGGGCGGCGATGCAATACGCCGCCGCGCGGCTCCGGCATCATCATCGGCTATTATTCAGGCACGACCGACAATCCGATCATCTCGTTTGGCGGCGATGAAGCGCCCGTCTTTGCGGTCCGTTGTTTCACTTCGTTACAGGAATGCCAGGGCTGGCTCTATACGATGCGCAGCAAATATAATGATGGCCCATCTGTTCTGATCCGCTGCGAACGGCGCTGATCGCTGGTATTCACTGTGGCGCCGGAGCCGGATAGCCATTCGGGTGCGGCGGCACTGCCTTCAGGTAGGCGGCGATTGCCTCACGATCGGACGCATCGATCTGGGCCATGTTCTGAACGACGTCGGCCATGGAACTTCCAAGCGAATCGAATTCCGGCGTGAAACCGCTCTCGAGGGCGTAAGCGATGTCCTTCTCCGACCAATCGCTGATGCCGCCCTCCCCGTCCGTAATGTTGGGGACGACGCCCTTGCCTTCTGCCGCCTTGGCCCCCGCAAGCCATCTGCCCTTGTCGAGCCCGCCTATGGCGTTGCGCGGTGTGTGACACTCGCCACAATGTCCGGGACCCTCAACAAGATACTGGCCGCGCTTCACCGCATCCGTCGCCTCGGCAATGGCAAGGACGGGTTTCGGCGAAAGATAAAGCCGCTTCCAGAGCCCCAGACCACGCCGGACATTAAAGGGGAAGCCGAGTTTGTGCGGACCGGAAACATTGTCCGAAGGCGGCAAGGTCTTGAGGTAGGCGTAAAGATCGGCAACGTCCTTTGGCTGCATGCGCGCGTAGGACGTATAGGGGAACGCTGGGTAGAAATGCCGGCCATCGGGCGCAACGCCAGCCATCATTGCATTGGCGAGGTCCTCGAACGACCAATCGCCGATACCCTGTTTTGAGGGGGATATATTCGGCGTCACGAAGGTCCCGAACGGGGTGACCAGGTTGACGCCGCCGGCCAGGACCAGCCGTGCATCACCCTTTGAGCCCGGTGCTGCATGGCAAGAAGCACAGCCGCCCTGCCAAAACACTTTTACACCGCGCTGAACATCGCCGGGTGTCACCCCGGCAAGTTGTGACGGATCAAGCCGGACGGGCGCCGTAAGATACCAGAAACCCGCTCCAGCGATGACCGCGAGCAAGATGACGATGAGCGCGGCCCTGCGCATCATCGATACGGTCTCAGTCTTTCTTGATTCGAAATGCCTTGTGGCACGTGCCGCAATTCTCGGTCACCTGATTAAAGACGACCTTGAAGCTGTCGAGATCCTTTGGCTCGGCGGCTGCTGCCTTGGCGGCGTCGGCCTTGTACTTGGTCATGGCCGCTTCAAAACCAGCGCTGTCTTCCCAGATTTTCGGCGAGGCTGTTGTCTTGCCGCCCGTCTCGGAGCCTTTCGGGAATAGCGTCGCGATATCGATTTTCTGCGCATCCTCGTTCAGATGCTTCAGCGCGGTCATGACCAATTGGGCGTCAAAAGGCTTTTCGCCCTTGATGATCGGTGTGATGCTACCCACGGTCTTGCCCTGATCCTTCATCAGTGCCTGTCGGTCGGCGATCGGATCTGCATGCGCTGACATCGAAAAAACAGCGACCGCAAACAGCGGCGTCGCAGTCAAAGCGATCAGTCTATTCATGGGTGTCTCCCAACTCTTGTGGCTAAATATGGTTTGGCTTCAAGGGTTTCCGGTTGGCACTCTAGATCAAAGGCAGCAAAAATCACCCGTAGCGCTCGATCAACTTTTCGTTTGTTGAAAAGACCCCGGCACTTGGCCGGGGTTTGTGCGTCTCAGAGTGAAAAGTAGACGCCGGTACGATAGTAACGCCCGCGATTGTATCGCCGATCATCCCACCCGCGATAGTGCGGGCGATCCCAGCGGCGATGGTATGGACGATCCCAACGGCCATAGTGCCGACGGTCCCAACGGCGATCCCAGCGTCTATCCCACCGGCGATCCCAACGATGATGACGCCTTTCCCAACGATAGTTTCGGCGGTCCCAGCGATCATGGACCGGTTGTACATTCGGGTTTGGAACACCGGCACGCGTGGCATCGACCGGCCGTTCAATAGCGACGGGCGCAGCGCTTGCGATTCCGGTCGCACCGACCGTTCCAAACGAAATAAGCGTGGCACATATGGCCGAAATCAATTTTCGCATCATTCCTCCAGTGAAAGCCGCTTCAGTTGGCTTCAGCGTGTTCAATATGGAGCCTAAGACTTTAGGCAAAGCTCCTGAACGCTGGATGAATAACGAATGTGTCAGAGATTGGATCGATCCGCCGCGATCACTTATCGAGTCAATTTGCTCACATATGTGACATTGTCTTGGCCATGCCGCGCGCTCAACCCTGCTATCCCTGGGCGGCCACGCTTCCAATTGGGCGAATAATAAGTGACGACGTTCGGACGGTTTCGAAGCGAACCTTCAGACGTTCTTTTGATTATTTTCTTTGACGGTAATATTTCAAGCGAAACCGACAGAGCTTGCGTAGCAGCAAAAGAATTTGAGTAAAATGCAACGCAATTCAACAACCCCACAATAACAATATATGCGCACTTTTTCATGGTTAACCTCCGTTTACGCCGATTATTTTTATTATTTTTACTAGATCAGAGCGGTTTGTGGCTTGCTTTCCCTATTAGTTGCTAGTCGTTATTTTGAGACTGTTACAATTTCTCGTCCAATTCGCGAATATCCTAATGTTTTCAGAGTGATAACTCGCTCAGCCATTGTGCGCTGGAATGTTAGGGTTAATAGAGTTTTAAGCGTGTCGGGCCGCGTCAAACGCCATTTGGTGCGGATACTGACAAAATATGGCATGATATTTCAGAGAGATTTTGCAATGTCCCGATCAGAACGCCTGCTCGACCTTATCCAGATCATGCGCCGCCACCGCCGTCCGGTAAACGGTAAGGTGCTCGCCGATGAGACGGGCGTGAGTATTCGTACGCTCTATCGCGACATCGCCGCGCTTCAGGCGCAGGGCGCGCATATCGAAGGCGAGCCGGGTCTCGGGTATATGTTGCGTCCGGGCTTCATGTTGCCGCCGCTTATGTTTTCCGAAGACGAACTTGAAGCGCTGGTCCTCGGCTCCCGCTGGGTCGAAAAGCAGCCAGACAAACGACTGGCGCTTGCCGCGCGAGACGCACTATCGAAGATCGTCGCTGTTCTTCCGGATGACTTGCGCAGCGATGTCAATTCCTCGGCCCTACTCGTCGGCCCACCGGGTTCTTCGCCGGATACGATCGACCTCGCCGCGGTCAGGAAAGCGATTCGTTCAGAACGCAAACTTGAAATCACCTACAGCGATGGCAATGGAACACAGTCGCGCCGTTTGATCTGGCCTTTCGCTCTCGGTTTCTTTGATCGCATCCGTGTCGTTGTCGCCTGGTGCGAATTGCGTCAGGACAATCGCCATTTCCGCGCCGACCGGATTTTGGCCCTTCAGACCACGGATACACGCTATCCCAAACGCCGCCATGCGCTCATCAAACAGTGGCGGGAGGCCGAAGGCATACAATCGCTGGATTGAGCGTCTGCTACTGCCAAAAACTGACAGTAATGCAGGCTAAATTACTCCCGTCAAACAGGAGGCAAAGATGTTCAATTCCAATTTCATGCTGATTTACGTGAAAGACGCAAAACGCAGCCGGCATTTCTATGCCGAATTGTTCGATCGAGACCCTGTAGAGGAGTCTTCCTACTTTGCGATGTTTGTCCTCGATTCGGGCCTCAAATTCGCAATGTGGTCGCGCGAAAAGGTCCTGCCGGCACCCACCGAACAGGCTGGCGGGAGCGAACTGGTTTTCAGCGTCGATAGCGATGCGGCGCTGGAAGCGCTGTATAGTGAATGGATAGGCCGTGATCTCGCCATTGCTCAACAACCGATACGGCTGGATTTTGGGTATAGTTTCGTCGCGCTTGATCCGGATGGACACCGTTTGCGCGTCTATGCGCCGGCGGAGGACGCTACCCAATGACCCGGCACTGGATCGCCGTCGCATCGGCCGACCACGTCCGCAGGGGGCTCAAGGGCGGCTTCATGCAGGTTTGCCACGGCAAGATTGCACCATTGAATCGTATCGAGGCCGGGGATCATGTCGCCTATTATTCGCCAACTGAAATACTCGGCAGCAAGGACGGGCTGCAATCATTCACGGCCATTGGTACTGTAAAAACCGGCGATCTCTACAATTTCGATATGGGAAATGGCTTCGTCCCGTCCCGGCGTGACGTCGATTGGGACGAAGCACACACAGCGTCGATACGTCCTCTGCTCGACAAGCTTGAATTCACTGCGGGTAGGCCAAACTGGGGCGCCCAACTGCGCTTCGGCCTGCTTCAGATCAGCGCTGGTGATTTTGCACTGATTGAGGCGGCCGTGAAAAACAAGACGGCCCCGTGAGAACGGGGCCGTTTGTGTGACTAGCGATCTTGCTGCCTGGATAGTTGTGAGAATCATCGCTTGTTGAAAGTTTTTTATTGACGATGGTTTGAGGAGCGCTCACCCGCTTCGCTAGTCGGTAGGAACATAAGGCACGGTAAAAGAAGCACGGCCTTGGCAGCTGATGTGTTGAAGACTTTGAGCCCTTGAGACCGTCCGTTAAGGGCAGCAACGCCCTGCATCGGTACAGTTCGATATGCATGTGCGCTCAGCAGATTTTTTTAGCTTTCGACCGCAGAAGGGTGGCAATATATCGTTTCATTAACTGCTTCCGTATTAAGTGACTAAAATCTCAAAGGCATTTTCTTGAATGTGTTCGTTATAGCGTTGGAACTTTTTGGGAAAAGTGACAACGTTGTCCCTATTTGCCCGTATCGAGATTGTTTATAATTATCCCATTGGTCGGATTGAGTAATTTTTGAAAGATATTTGCATGCCGCCATCCAGTTTCGGGGCTGATCTCCTGGTCGTCGAAGATCAACACTTGATGCGACTCGCCTTGGTCCACGAACTCCAAACCGCATTTCCTGCCTCGGTAGTTCATGCAGCGGGGAGCATAAGTACGGTAATTGAACTGGCCGAATTGATCCCTTTCGCGCTTGTACTCATCGACCCGGGCCTTCCCGGCTACGATCCCCATTCAGCGCGCGACCGCCTGCACGTCATCAGGTCGATCGTGGAGCAGACACCGGCGGCCATCCATGTCGTCATCACCGGCTCGGACAGCCTGGAAGAATGGGAGGCGTGCCAACGGCTCGGCGTTGCCGGGTACATCGCGAAGAACAATCTCAGGCCCGGCGCCATGGCGGATATCGTGCAGGAAATCGCCGAAGCGGGAAAATCGGTCGGCCTTGACCACGATGAAAGCACCGAGCCGGAGGTCTATCATTCGGCCCTGTCCCCGCGCGAGCAGGAGGTACTTGTCTGGATGCGGCAAAGGCCGTCCGGCGTCAGCAGAAAGGAAATTTACGATCAACTGGGATCGCATCTCAACATCGACGCGGCTTCGGCCGAGCGCTATTACAAGCGGGCGAAGGCAAAGCTTTTGAAGATCGGTGTGTTGTCGAATCTGTTTTGATATGTGCTAATGTCTGTTCGTTGTTTGATTCTGTTTATTTTAGCTTTTTCCGCACCGGTCAGGGAATTCTAAGCGGTCACGACCTCTGGCAAATCGCTGGGCCTTCACCGTTATTCTTTTGCCGCCCGCGGACAATGTTGTTCGATGGATATTATGAGAATTACTTTCGATGCGCACGAAATAATCGTGCCAATTCTTCCCGGCGACGTATCGGAGAAAATCTGGTCGGCACTGCAGAACGGTACCTATGAGGCCAAGGAAGCTTTTTGGGTGAAGCGAGCCGTCCGTCCCGGCGATCGAATTCTGGAGCTCGGCACGGGTCTCGGCATCATTGCGTCGGTAATGGCGGCAACCGATGACGTTCGCATTCTGGCGTTCGACGCCAATCCTGAAGTCGTCGCGCTGGCGCGAAGGGTGATCGATACAAATGGCTTCGATAATGTGACCATCAGCCACGGCCTTCTCATGGCCGGCGAACCGCGCGAGGTACCATTCTATGTGCGCAAAGATTTCTGGATGTCTTCGACATTCGCAGACCAGGGCCCCTATGAGCACGTCATCACTATCCGGTCAGTGGAAATTGACGAGATCATAGCCGCCGCAGGGATAACGATCCTCGTGATGGACATCGAGGGTGGTGAATACGAGTTACTCCGCGGCGCGCAATTACCAGGTGTCGAGCGCGTCTTCCTGGAGTTGCACGACCATCTTTACGGGCTGGATGGTGTTATGCAGATCATAGCGGCGATGGCGGCGAACGGTTTTGCTTTTGATCCGCGCGGCTCCAGCGGAGCATGCGCATTGTTTACCCGCGATCTGACGCCACGGGCATTTGACGATGCTTTCGCTCTTGCCAGCGTATAGGTTGCTCAAGGCTTGGTCGCTTGTTGTTTCCGTCGGCCTTTGTCTCGTTGCAGGATGTGCCGTAGCCCAACAGTCGGACGACGCGGCATTAGTTCTCAAAGATGCGTCAGGTCAGATTGTCAGGAGTTATACGCGTGATCAATTCCGGGAAGAATTCACGCCTCGGGAACGAACCACCGATACGCCCTGGAGCCTAGGTGTACCTGTCGGCTTTCGCGGGCCCTTCCTCAAAGACATATTGGCGAAGAACAACCTCGTCGGCGGTTCATTTGAAATTAGCGGCGCCGACAGTTTCGTAGCCAAGATCAGTTCAGAGGAGATCGAGCGCTACGCGCCCATTCTCGCGACAGAGAAGAAATGCACGGACGAAGACAAGTACAGCGGCGCTTGCAGCCCCGGCCAAACGTATCGGCTCTTGTCAATTGACGATGGCGGGCCACTTTATCTCATCTGGCCGCTCCACGACTTACCGCCAAGATATCTCCCCAGCCGCAACGCTATTTGGGTTTGGTTCGTCATATCGATCAAGGCTCTTTCATGAAAAGGTATCTGTCGCAAGTTTGCTCGTTTCTTCTTTACGCCGGCCTCCTGACGTCGGTAGGCTTGACGATTTGGGTGCTCCTGCGAACAGATGTCTACAGGCGAGAGACTGAAATCGTTTTCGGGCAGAGTTCGGAGGTGCAGTGGCGAGCATCGCAATCGCGCGACAAGGTGGCGCGGATTGTTGGCTATCTGAACATCGCAGTCCAGACAGGGCAGCGTGACCCGCGTTTGCTCACGGAGATCCGGATGCTGCGATTCAACCTCAAATCACTTTCAGCCCTCGAATACGCCAAAGATTTCATGCCACCAAACGACCCCAACGGCCTCGACCGCTCGATAGGAATGCTCGATACGGTCGTTCTACCCAACGTATTGGCTCAGACAAATTATAACGAGGTTCTGCATGACGTCGCCCTCATCGACCTCTACCTGGCCGGCCTTCTGGGCGCGACGGTGGACCATAGTCAGGCGATAAGCGCTACAACGCGCATTGGAATTGACGCGGCCCGGAATCGCCTGACGTTTTTCGCGGCGCTTTCGGTGATCATCTTGAGCGCCATAGCGATTTACCAGCACAACAGGGACAAGAGCCGCGAGGATCAGCACATAAGGTCGTTTTCTCTGCTTTTCGCCCATATGACCCGCACGCGCATTGCAGCGCTGCGCCTGTTCCTCACCTATATCGATGGGAGAGTTCAACCATCCGCGGAAATGACGGAGGCTGCTCTTGCCACCATTCTCGAACTCGATTCAATCAATGAAGGGCTCATGCTGATTGGCCACAGGCGTTCCGACGCGCGCTCAATGCCGCTTGGCGATGTCGTTGCCGAGATCGCCGGCAAAAACAAGCAGACTCTGATAATTCGAGCCAGCGAAGAAGCCTTCGCCATCCGCGTTCCTGCAGCGCAATTTCATCTGCTTATCGATGAGCTAGTTCGCAACGCTATCAACGCGATACCAGCATCCAAGCAGCCGCAGATCACGATAGAGGCCGACATCCATCGCACCTTCATGGGAGCGGCTCGCCTTGTCCTTGCTGTCAAGGACAACGGTAAGGGTATGAGCGCCGGCCTGCTTGCCAAAGCGCGCGAACCATTCTTCTCGACCAAGGCTGGGGTCCATGTCGGGCTCGGGCTGACCAATTCAGTTGAATTAATTAAGTCAATGGGTGGGAAGCTTCAGATACAATCGACGCCGTTCGTCGGAACGGAAGTTCGTATATTCTACCCGATCTGAGCGCCGGGCGAGATCATTGCTATTATGCGAGGGCGCGAAATGTCAGCGTGGCGGGCATTGCTTGGGCTAAGCTCCAAACAAAAACGGCCCCGCAAGGACGGGGCCGCTTTACTTCGAGAAACAGCCCCTACTTGGCCTTTTCGTAGAGCTCGAGCACATAATCCCAGTTGATGAGATTGTCGACGAACGCTTCGAGGTACTTGGGACGGGCGTTACGATAGTCGATGTAATAGGAGTGCTCCCACACGTCGACACCGAGGATCGGCGTGCCGCCATGAACGAGCGGATTCTCGCCATTCGGCGTCTTCGTGATTTCGAGCTTGCCGTCCTTTACAGACAACCAGGCCCAGCCTGAACCGAACTGCGTGGTGCCGGCGTTGATGAAATCCGTGCGGAACTTGTCGTAGCCGCCAAGATCGGATTCCACGGCCTTTTCGAGCGCGCCCGGCAGTTTCTTGCCGCCGCCGCCCTTCTTGAGCCAGTGCCAGAAATGCAGATGGTTGTAATGCTGGCCGGCATTGTTGAAGAGGCCGGGATTCTTGCCGAAGGACTGCTTGACGATCTCTTCGAGCGAAAGATTTTCGAGACCAGCTTCGGCAGCCAGTTTGTTGCCGTTGTCAACGTAAGCCTTGTGGTGCTTGTCGTGATGGTATTCGAGCGTTTCACGCGACATAAAGGGCGCAAGCGCATCGTAATCATACGGCAGTGCGGGCAATTCGAAAGCCATGGAAGTCTCCTCTTCGATTAATTCTGTGACCGGATTGGCCGCCCGGCTGGGTACCGGTGCGTTGGTCGCCAATCCTGACAAAACCTGCCTTCGTTACATAGGTCCCAATTACTTCAGGAGCAATGCGAAACGGATCAATATTTCTGGCCATTGCCTTTCGGCGGGTTAAATTTTCGGCGTGGAATGCGCAAACTCCCAATAAAGCTCCCGCGCCTTCTTGGCGATCGGACCCGGTTGAAGGTCGCGATCCTCGATGCGGGTAACGGGAACGACCTTCGAATGGTTCCCCGTCGAGAAAATCTCGTCGGCGCTGAGGAAATCATGAACGCTCAACGTCGCCTGCGTCGTGCGGAAACCGTAATCGGCAAGCACGTCGATCGTACGGGCGCGCGTGATCCCGGAAAGGAACGTCCCGTTTGGCGCTGGCGTGAAGATGTGACCGTCCTTGACGAGGAAGATATTGGAGGTGCCGGTTTCCGCGACGTTGCCGAGCATGTCGAGGACGAGCGCGTTGTCGAAGCCACGGGATTTCGCTTCCGTGATCGCCCGTGCATTGTTGGGATAAAGGCACCCTGCCTTGGCGTTGGTCGGCATCGTCTCGAAGGTCGGGCGCCGGAATGGCGAGACAGTGACCGAGAAACCGCTCGGCGCAATCATCGGCGCCTCATAGAGGCACAGGCAAAACCGCGTCGATTCCGGATCCGCGGGTACGCCCATATAGCCGCCATGCTCGGCCCAATACATCGGCCGGATATAAACGGCGGTATTGCCGTCGAACTTCTTTAATCCATCATGGGTCAGCCCGATGATTTCATCGACGCTCATCGTCGGATTGAGCCCGAGCGCAACCGCTGAGGCATTCACGCGCGCCGCATGACGGTCGAGGTCGGGGGCAACGCCCTCGAACCAGCGCGCTCCATCGAAGACCGATGATCCCAGCCACATCACATGGCTGCGCGGGCCGATGAGTGGCACATTTCCTTCATACCAGTCGCCATCGACATAGGTCCATGTCAATGTCTGGGCTTGCGTACTGACGGCCATGATGCTGCTTCCATTCCCTGTGATCTGCTTTTCCTATCGAACGGCTAATTGCCTTCAAAATCAATGGCAGTTTCGGCTTCGAACGCCAAGTACCTATTGGCTCTTCATGTTCTTAGACGAAGGTCTAATTGCCAAAATGCGCGGACTCCAGGATTATAAAATCACAGTGTTCCTGCTCCTCGCCGATATCTCCCCTTTGGCGAGGAAATCTTTACAGACCCGCCAGGGTCTGTTTTTTTATGCCGACCCCGTTCGAACAATTCGACCAGTTAGAAGCAGACGTTACGATCTTTCACGAAGTGTTTATCCGCCGGTGAACGCGCTTTCAGTCGTTCCCGCGCCGTTTTGTTGCTCGGCGGCAACAGTGGCGCCACCGCCTTCATTACGCCCTATTGTAATCGGCTCGCGGCCATAATCATTGTGCGTCTAGAGCAACCACAAGCGTTTGTTCAAACCCATCCTTCCACGAATTTGGTTCAATCATGCAAAATACAATATCACGTCGCGGCTTTCTTGCGGCGTTGACTGCGACGGCCGCCGCCGGCCTCTCCGGTTGCGCTACAATCCGCGACGATCTTCCTGTCATCCAGGTGGACGATGCCGGCAATCCGCTCATGCAGCCGCAAATGGATGTGGATCCGGCATTTGCTTCCTACGCGGAAATGTACTCCGCCCGGGAAGACGGCGGACATTCCCTGCCGGCCATACCGATCGCCAAGATGGACAAGCGCTATCTGCGCCAGATCGTCCCCGATCCGACCGGTGAGCGCCCCGGAACGCTTGTTGTCGACACCAACGACAAGTTCCTCTATCTCGTACGCGAAGACGGCCAGGCTGTTCGCTACGGCGTCGGCATCGGCAAGCAGGGCTTTTCATGGTCCGGCCGCGCGGTGGTCCAGTGGAAGCGCCATTGGCCGACCTGGACGCCACCGGACGAAATGATCGCCCGCCAGCCGGACCTCGTAAAGTACAGCGCCCGGAATGGCGGCATGGAGCCCGGTCTCAAGAACCCGCTCGGCGCACGCGCGCTTTACCTATTCCAGAACGGTGTCGATACGCTTTATCGAATACACGGCTCGCCGGAATGGTGGTCGATCGGCAAGGCGGTCTCGTCCGGCTGCGTCCGACTCATCAATCAGGATGTGATCGATCTGTACGATCGCGTTCCGAACAAGACGCCGGTGCTGGTGATCTAGCGAACTGACGAAAAAAGGCCGGCAGCAACCCGCCGGCCTTTCGCAATGCTGATCAATACTACGATGACGGTGCCTATCGCCGGCTCAGGCTTCCGAGGATGCCGCGCACCAGGGCACGCCCGAGCGAGCTTCCCACCGAACGGACGACGGACTTCATCGCCGCCTCGGCTACCGTCTGCCGGCCTCGTGGCTGGCCACCGCGTGGACCGGGCTTGCTGCTGCCCCCGAGGATATCCGGAAGCGTCCAGCCGCTGGTGCTGTCCGCTTCCTCGACCTGTTTGGCGGCGTCGGCTTCGGTCTTGGCCTGTTCGGCCTTCTTCTGCAGGAGTTCGTAGGCGGATTCGCGATCGACCATCTCGTCATACTGACCGGCAACGGGGCTGGCATTGATCAGGCGCTGGCGTTCGTCGCTGGTCAGCGGTCCGATGCGGCCGGATGGCGGCCGGATCAGCGTGCGCTGAACCATGGACGGCACGCCCTTCTCAGCAAGCGTCGAAACCAGCGCCTCGCCGGTGGCGAGGTTGGTGATTGCCGCGAATGTATTGAAGTCGGGGTTCGGCCGGAACGTATCGGCAGCCGTTTTCACCGCATTCTGTTCACGCGGCGTATAGGCGCGCAGTGCATGCTGCAGCCTGTTGCCAAGCTGTGAAAGCACGGTTTCCGGCACATCCAGCGGATTTTGCGAAATGAAGTAGACGCCGACACCCTTCGAACGAATGAGGCGAACGACCTGCTCGACACGGGTAAGCAGCGCCTTCGGCGCTTCGTTGAAAAGCAGATGCGCCTCATCGAAAAAGAACACCAGACGCGGCTTTTCCGGATCGCCCACTTCGGGCAATTCCTCGAAAAGCTCCGACAGGAGCCAGAGCAGGAATGTCGAATAGAGGCGCGGATTGTTCATCAGCTTGTCAGCGGCAAGAACGCTGACAACGCCGCGCCCATCGGTGCCGGTGCGCATGATATCGGAGATCTTCAGGGCCGGTTCGCCAAAGAACTTGGTGCCGCCCTGCTGCTCGAGGACGAGCAACGAGCGCTGGATCGCTCCCACGGACGGCTTGGTGACGTTGCCATATTTGGTAGAAAGCTCTTCGGCCCGCTCGGCGACGTTGACCAGCAAGGCCTGCAGGTCCTTCATGTCAAGGAGCAGCAATCCGTCCTCGTCTGCAATCTTGAAGGCGATGTTCAGCACCCCCTCCTGAGCGTCGGTCAGGTTCATCAGGCGTGAGAGCAGCAAGGGGCCCATTTCCGAGATGGTGGCGCGAATGGGATGTCCCTGCTCGCCGAATATATCCCAGAATATAACCGGCGATGCGCTGAGCTCATAGGGATCGAGCTTCACATCGGCGGCGCGCTTGACGAGAAAATCCTTCGCCTCGCCTTTGGCTGCGATGCCGGAAAGATCGCCTTTGATGTCGGCGCAGAACACCGGGACGCCCGCCTGGGAGAAACCCTCTGCCAGCACCTGCAGTGTCACCGTTTTGCCGGTCCCTGTCGCGCCGGTGATGAGGCCGTGCCGGTTGCCGAATTTCAGCAGCAGCGATTCTGCCTGCTGGTAGCTGTCGTCGGGTTTGCGGCTTGCACCAAGAAAAATGCTGTCAGCGGCCATGTCGTTCGATCCTCGCAGGAAGTCACTCATTACACGGTATAGACAGCCAATCTGGATGCGACAATGGTTGCTTGGGAATAATGGCGAGGGCAAGCCAGCTTGAGCGTATGTGACGGGACCCGTTCACGCAGATTTGCGTGATTTTTATTGCCTGCGTCGCAAGGCCCAGCGGTAATTTTCCGCCCTTCTACGATAATTTGCCGAGGTGCGTTTTAGAGGTGTCATCCAAGCTGAAATAGACTTGTGCGGCGCGGATTTCGCGCATATTACGTAAACGTAATTCATAACGAGACGGGAGATTAGCCTCATGGAAGAACTCATCGCGCGGATTTCCGCCAATGTCGGAACCGATCCGGCAACCGCCACCAAGGCCGTCGGCCTGATCCTCGCTTTCCTGCAGAAAGAAGGTCCCGCGGACAAGGTCGGCGAACTCATTTCAGGCTTTCCCGGTGCCGAAGCCGCCATTGCTGAGGCGCAGTCAGGCGGCGGCCTACTTTCCGGCCTGATGCCGGGCGTTATGGGCCTCGGCTCGAAGCTCATGGGGCTCGGGCTCGGCATGGGCGAAATCAGCGGCATTTCCAAGGAAACCATCGCTTTTGCCCGCGAAAAGGCCGGCAGCGGCCCGGTTGACGAAGTGGTCAATTCGATACCCGGCCTCAGCCAGTTCGTCTGATTTTATGCCATTTTTATAAAAGCGCGCGCCGCCTGGCGCGCGCTTTACCTTTTTCAGGTGCGATTGATCGAAACACCACCATCCACGAGCATGGCCGATCCTGTCGTGAAGCTTGCTTCATCCGAGGCGAGGTAAAGCACCGACTGGGCAATCTCGTCCGGGGTCGCAATCCGCTTCAGCGCGTGCATTCCCTCGACGAATGCGCGCTTCTCGGGAGTATCGGTCCAGGCATCCGCCAAGCGCGTCGCAGTACCGCCCGGCAGGATCGCATTTACTCTTATGCCGCTCAGCCCGAGTTCGGCCGCAAGCGTTTTCATGAGGCCTATGATTCCCGCCTTGCTCGCCGCATAGGCAGCAGCGCCCGGCATTCCCGCCGTGTAGCCGACGAAAGTGGACGTGAATATCAGCGAACCACCACCGCGACGCTGCAAAGCCGGTATTTGATGTTTTGCGCCCAGAAAAGCGCCCGTCAGATTGACGTCGAGTGCGTTGCGCCAGCCTTCGAGCGATATTGCGGCGCTGGGTCCCATCTCACCGTTTATTCCGGCATTGTTGAAGGCGATGTCGAGCCCCCCGAAACGGCTCTCCGCCAATGCCACCGACGCAGCAGCAAATTCTTCGTCCGTGACATCTCCCGCAAGTGCGGCCGCCCTGCCCCCGTTGCTTTCGATGGCATCGACAAGATCGTCGAGTTCATCTTGACGCCGTGCCGTCACGACCACGTTTGCACCCTCGTTCGCAAATAGCAGCGCCGTTGCACGGCCTATCCCGGAACTTGCGCCGACGATGAGCGCCGTCTTGCCTTTGAGTCTGTCCATTTTTGCTGCCTTTCAGGTTTCGATCCTGATGCAGAAATTTCACAACCGCGCAGCGCCAGCCACCCGAAACCTGCGCGTTGTCCAACACTTAGCAAACGTGGCAAAAAAGCCCGCTTTCTCAATATGTTGGCCAAACCGCACTTTGCTTTGTTGCGAAGCAGCATGAGTCCTCCTAAAGTCGCCGACAAAAATGCGCCGACCGGGAGTAAGCATGGACTCGTCACTGATCAAGGAAACGGAGTTTGCGGCAATTGACCGGGATATTTGGGTCAAGCTTGCGCAAAAGGCCCTGAAAGGCGCCGATTTCGACGAATCCCTGACATCCAGGACCGACGATAACATCAAGATCGAGCCGCTTTACGAGTGCCGGCGCAAGGCGCAGCTCACGCCGCGCAAGAACCCTGCGCAGCCGTGGCGTATCGTCCAGCGCATCGACGATCCGGATCCGGCGCGCGCCAACAAACAGTTGCTTGAGGATCTTGAGAACGGCGCTACCGGCATCGCACTCGTCTTCGAAGGCGCGCCAAACGCCTTCGGCTACGGCCTTCCCTCGACCCGCGAGGCTGTCGACGAAGTGCTCTACGGCGTTCATCTCGACATGATCCACCTGCGCATGGATGTGCACCCGCGCAGCCGCGCCTGTGCCGACTGGTTCGTCGACTATATGCGCCCGCGCGACGTCAACCCCAAGACGCTGAGCTTTTCGCTCGGCATCGATCCGGCGGCGACGCTTGCCGGTACGGGCCGGCTTCGCATGACGCTTGCAGCCTTGAAAGCATCGCTGCCGCAGTCCCTCTCGGGTTTCTTTTCGCCCGACCTGCCCGGCATCGTTCTCGAAGCCGATGGCCGCGTCTATCACAATGCCGGCGCTACCGAGGCGCAGGAACTCGGCGCCATGCTGTCGATCGCCGCCGGGCATTTCCGGCTATTCGAAGAAGCACGCCAGCCCATCGTCTATGCGGCGCCGCATCTCGGCTTTGCGCTTTCGCTCGATCAGGACCAGTTTCTGTCTATCGCCAAGATCAGGGCGTTGCGCCGGCTGTGGGCGCGGCTCCAGCAAGTCTGCGGCAGCGTTCGCCCTGCTCCCGCTGTGATCCATGCCGAAACTTCCATGCGCATGATGACGAAGCGCGACCCGGAAACCAACATCCTGCGCACGACGATTGCCGCTTTCGCCGGCGCTGTCGGCGGCGCCGACTCGATCGCAATCCTGCCGCATACGATCACCCATGGCCTGCCTGATCCGTTTGCCCGCCGCCTCGCCCGTAACACGCAGCTTATTCTCGCCGACGAAAGCAATCTCGCCTTCGTCGCCGATCCCGGGTGCGGGTCCGGGGCTGTCGAGGGGCTCACCGAAGCGCTGTGCAAGGCGGCATGGAAGGAGTTCCAGGCGCTTGAGCGCGACGGCGGTATTCTGCAAAGCCTCGTCGACGGCAAATTCCAGGCGCGCATCGTTGAGGCCCGCAACCGGCGCGCCGCCGAATATGCGACGGGTAAACGGGAAATCGTCGGCACCACCATCTTTCCGCCGAAAAAGGAAAGGCCGGTACAGGTAATCGACGCACCGCACATGCCGCTGCCGACCGACGGTGTTGTACATTGCGAACCGCTGAGCTTTCCGCGCATAGACGAAACCTTCCAGGCCGCCGAGTAAAATGAGAATTCCGGATTTCACCACCATCGATTGGCAAGAGCCGAAACCGCTGCCATCCAGGCTCGACAGGTCAAGTTGGAAGACGCCTGAAGGGATCAAGGTCAAGCGCAGCTATGGCGACGCAGCCGTTAAAAATCTTCCGCATCTCGACAGCTATCCCGGCGCCGCGCCCTTTATTCGCGGGCCCTACCCGACCATGTATGTGCAGCAGCCCTGGACGATTCGCCAATATGCGGGCTTCTCGACCGCCGAAGAATCCAATGCATTCTACCGGAGCAATCTTGGTGCTGGCCAGAAGGGCTTGTCCGTTGCGTTCGACCTTGCAACGCATCGCGGCTATGACAGCGACCATCCGCGTGTTGCCAGCGATGTCGGCATGGCCGGCGTCGCCATCGACTCCATTCTCGATATGCAGCAATTGTTCGACGGCATCCCGCTCGGCGAGATGACGGTTTCGATGACCATGAATGGCGCCGTCTTGCCGATCCTTGCGCTCTATATCGTTGCGGCCGAGGAGCAGGGGGTCGCGCAGAAGCAGCTGGCGGGAACCATTCAGAACGACATTCTGAAGGAGTTCATGGTTCGCAACACCTATATTTATCCGCCGCAACCATCGATGCGGATCGTCTCCGACATCTTCTCCTACACGTCGGAGAACATGCCGAAGTTCAACTCGATCTCGATCTCCGGCTATCATATGCAGGAGGCCGGTGCGACCGCCGATCTCGAACTTGCCTATACGATTGCCGATGGCATCGAATATGCCCGCGCCGGTGTTGCGGCTGGCCAGGACATCGACAGTTTTGCGCCCCGCCTCTCCTTCTTCTGGGCGATCGGCATGAACTTCTTCATGGAAGTCGCCAAGCTGCGCGCGGCACGCCTGCTCTGGGCAGCGCTGATGAAGAAGAACTTCAATCCGAAGGACGAGCGCTCCCTGTCGCTGCGCACCCATTCCCAGACGTCTGGGTGGTCGCTGACCGCGCAGGATCCGCACAATAACATCATGCGCACGATGATCGAGGCGATGGCGTCAACGCAGGGGCACACCCAGTCGTTGCACACCAACTCCTTCGATGAAGCACTGGCCTTGCCGACCGATCACTCGGCCCGTATTGCACGCAATACGCAGCTGATCCTGCAAAAAGAATCCGGCACGACGCGGATCATCGATCCCTGGGGTGGATCGGCCTATGTCGAGCGCCTGACGCACGATCTTGCGGCGCGGGCTCTGGCGCATATCGAGGAAATCGAAGCGCTCGGCGGCATGGCGAAGGCAATCGAAAAAGGCATTCCCAAAATGCGCATCGAGGCTGCGGCGGCGCGCACGCAGGCCCGGATCGACAGCGGCCAGCAGCCCGTCGTCGGTGTCAATTCCTATCGCCCGACGCAGGACGTCGAAGTGGACGTCCTCAAGGTCGATAATGCGGAGGTCCGCGCTCGCCAGCTTGCCAAGCTCCAGCAACTCAAGGGCACGCGCGACGTTGCTGCGGTCGACGCCGCACTTTCCGCGCTGACAAGCGCGGCGAAGGCTGGAACCGGCAATCTCCTTGATTTTGCCATCAAGGCTGCGCGCGCCCGCGCGACGGTGGGCGAGATATCCCTAGCACTCGAAAAGGCTTACGGCCGTCACGTGGCGGAGATTCACACGATCTCCGGCGTCTATCGCAAGGAGATCGGCAAGAGCGATGCGGTCGACCGGGTGCAGGCGAAGGCAGCCGCCTTCGAGAAGCGCACCGGAGAGAAGCCGCGCATTCTCGTTGCCAAGATGGGTCAGGACGGCCATGACCGCGGCCAGAAGGTCATCGCAACTGCATTCGGCGATCTCGGCTTCGAGGTCATCGTTGGCGCCATGTTCCAGACACCTGAGGAGGTTGCCGATCTAGCCGTTGAAAGCAACGTGCGCATCGTCGGCGTATCATCGCTTGCGGCAGGCCACCTTACCCTGGTGCCGGAACTCAAGGCAGCTTTGAAACGTCACGGCCGCAATGACATCCTGATCATCGTCGGCGGTGTCATCCCGCCGCAGGATTTCAACGCGGTTCTCGAGGCCGGCGCGACCGCGATCTTTCCGCCCGGCACCGTCATTGGCGAGGCCGCCGAAAAGTTGATCGATAAATTGCTGGATTCATTGTGACATGATCTTTGTTTATACGCTCGAAGACGATTACCTGATGGCGAGCGCCGCACTTGCGGGCGCTGAGCTGCCGGCAAACACCGTTTGGGTTGACCTCCTCAACCCGACGCACGAGGAAGATCATCACGTCGAAAGCTGGATGAAGGCGTCGATCCCGACCCGTGACGACATGCATGAGATCGAGGAATCGAGCCGCTTCTACGCCGAGAACGGTGCGCAATATCTGACAGCTCCGGTCCTTTACTCCACAGGCGAAAACAGCCATGGCATCGGCCCGATTTCCTTCATCCTGACGGGTCAGCGCCTGGTTACGGTTCGCTATACCGAGCCAAAATCGTTCAACCTCTACATCAGCCGCGCAACGAAGCCCGGCAACGGCCTGATCAACGAAAAATGCACGGGCGTCAGCATCCTTCTCGGTCTTATCGAAGCGGTGACCGATCGCCTCGCCGACATCCTCGAAGACGTTGCCGGCCGAATTGATCTGAACTCGCACGCAATCTTCCGGCGCTCCGAAACCGATAAGCCGATGACCACCAAGAATTTCAGGGACAGCCTCAACCAGATCGGCATAACGGGTGCGTTCCTTTCGAAAGTACGTGAAAGCATCACGGGCGTCAGCCGCCTTCTCGTCTATATGACTGCCTTCACCAACCAGGAGCCGTACAAGAAGGATACGCGCGGCTGGATCAAGTCCCTGGAGCGCGACACGCAATCGCTGAGCACCTATGTTGACTTCCTTTCAAACAAGGTGACGTTCCTGCTCGACACCGTGGTCGGCCTGATCTCGATCGAACAAAACGCCATCATCAAGATTTTCTCGGTCGCGGCCGTTGCCTTCATGCCTCCCACCCTTGTCGCCTCGATCTACGGGATGAACTTCCATCTGATGCCGGAACTCGACTATCGCTGGGGCTATCCAATGGCCCTTTGCATTATGATTGCTTCGGCGGTGGTTCCGCTGCTGATCTTCCGCAAGAAGGGCTGGCTGTAGCGCACCCTACGAAGGTCTACTTGAAGATTGGCGATTTTCCGTGTTATAATTTTTGTTATAACATTGGAGCTGAGCCATGAATGTCACGTTAAGAAAGATCGGCAATTCCGAAGGCGTGATCCTGCCAAAGGACGTTCTCGATCGCCACAACCTCAAGGCAGGCGATCAGTTGGTTCTGACTGAAGACGCCGATGGCCTTACTCTTCGGGCTTTGCACGATGATCCCGAAGCGTTTGAGAAAAAAATGCAGATCGCACGCGAGCGTATGAAGAAGTACGAGACCGCCTATCGCGCTCTCGCCAAATGATCGAGTTCCATTCTCGCGAATTCGTGGAGTCGCTTCACGCGGAGCAACTGCGCCTGCATGGCGGCGCTCCGGGTGTGCGCGACGTCGGAATGCTTGAATCAGCTCTAAATCGGCCGCTGCAGAAGGAAGCTTACGGCGACCCCGATCTTTGCGAGCTTGCCGCGGCCTATCTCTATGGCATCGTCAAAAATCATCCGTTCATCGACGGCAACAAACGCACCGGATTCGCGGCAGCCGATCTTTTTCTTGTTTTCAATGGGTTCAGCATCGAAGCACCGGCTGAGGACATCATCCAACTGGTTTTAAGTGTCGCCGCCGGCGAAATCGACGAAACCGGCGCGGCGATGTTTTTCCGCGACCACATTGAAGCGATCTAAAATTCAATGATTTGAGTCGGCTGGCTTAGTTGTCTTCAGTTGTGATTCAACTTCAAGGCGAGACGGCTATTTTCGTGATTTCCCATTCGTGACCGTTCAACTCGAACGTATCGCCGACTGACTTTCCGAACATCACCTTCGCCATCGGCGCCACGTGCGAGATCTTGCCGTGGCTGGCGTCGACCTCATCCTCACCGACAATCTGCCAGGTCTGGGTCTTTCCCGCATCATCGGCGATGGTTACGCTCATGCCGAAACGCACAACATCACTCTTCGGATCGGGATGCGAGACTTCGGCCGTTTCGCGGCGCGCCGTCCAATAGCGCAGGTCGCGCGACGCCCGGGCGATCAACTCGCGATCCGCCTCCGCGTTGCCCTTGGCCAATTCCTCGTGCAGCGCGGCGATCTCGGCATCGATCATGGCGAGCCCGCGTTCGGTTACGAGATTGCGATGCGGACTGATCGGACGTTCGCCAAAATCAATCGAGGCATTGCTGTCGTCCTGTTTGGTAAAAGCACTGCTCATTACTCCAAAGTAGGGATTGCCCGCCCCAACAGCAAGTGCAATCCTTTGATGTATCCAGACCCTCGTTCTATTCTGCCTGCAACGCCAAGGAACAATCATGATCAGCAGACGACTTGTCCTCGCCGGTCTGACCGGGGTCGCCTTCAACCACGGCTTCCAGCAGGTTGCGCAAGCAGCATCCAACGCGTCTGAGCCGCTCAACGCCGTCGATTACGGTCTTCAACCGGGATCGACACAGGATCAAACGGCGAAATTCAACGCGCTTCTCGAGAGCGCAAGCGCCAAAGGCAATCAGGTTTTCCTGCCCGCCGGGACCTATATCGTTTCCGCCATCCTATGCCCGTCCTATGTCAATATTCTCGGCGTGACCGGCCAAAGCCGCATCGTCTATGCGGGCACAAGCGGCTTTGTCCAGGCAAGCGACTCCAAGCTGATCCAGTTCACCGGACTCGTTTTTGACGGCAACGGAAAAGAGCTCGGCGACAAGGCGAAGGGGCTCATCGAGGCCAACAATGTCAGGACCTTGTTGATCCGCGATTGCACAATCGTTGGATCGGCGCAGAACGGGCTTTCGCTCTTTCAATCGGGCGGCGCAATCGACGGCAACCGGATTTCGGGCGTAGCCGACGCCGCGATATTTGCCGCCAGTTCTACGGGCCTTGCGATCACCCGCAACACGATCAGCGATTGCGGCAATGGCGGCATCCTTGTTCATCGTTACGACAAGGGCCGCGACGGAACCATCATCAGCGGCAATCGCGTGCAAAAGATCCGGGCCGATTCCGGCGGAACGGGCCAGAACGGCAATGGCATCAATGTCTACAAGGCCGATAATGTCATCGTCGCAGACAATGTCGTCAGCGACTGCGCCTTCACGGCCGTGCGCGGCAACAGCGCCAGAAACATCCAGATCACCGGCAACAATTGCACGGGCAGCGGCGAGACGGCGATTTACTCCGAGTTTGCGTTCGAGGGCGCCATCATCGCCAACAATATCGTCGACGGCGCCGCCAATGGCATATCGATCGTGAACTTCGACGATGGCGGGCGCCTCGGTACCTGCACCGGCAATATCGTACGCAATCTGTCGGTGAAGGGCCCATACGCAGGCACGTTCGGCATCGGGATTTCGGCGGAAGCGGACAGTACCATTACCGGAAATCTTGTTGAGGGCGCGCCGACTTACGGCCTCCAGCTCGGCTGGGGACCCTACATGCGCAATCTCGTTGCCAGCGGCAACATCGTCCGCAATTCCGGCGAAGGCATCTATGTAACGGTCGTCGATGGGGTTGGAGCGGCCATCATCACCGACAATATCATTCAGGGTGCAGCCAAAGGCGCGATTGTCGGCCACAAGTGGGAAGAGGTTGCGATAAAGGATCTTACCCAGAAGGGCTCGGCCTATCCCAACCTCGTCGTCGAGCGAAATATCGTCAGTTAATATCCGCCTCAGTCAGTTCTTCCGTCGGGCTGATGACCCCATAGGTGATGCCGTTCCAATTGCGCATTTCGCGATCGGCAAACCTGTCGAGCTTCGATTCAAGCTCCGCTTCATTGCGGAAAATACGCGCCAGAACCGTCGCAATCATTGCCTCGGAAGCTCGCGTCGCGCCATCGTCGCACTTGACGGCGATGCCGAGTCCAAGCTCGGGGACGGCACCGACAAATACACCCTCCGCACCCGTCTTCACGAATATGCGGCCCGGAGCCATTTCCATAAGTTCGGTGCAGGCGCGATGTGTGCCGGCGACATAGAAGGGAGCGGCCATCGCCGCGTCCATCAAGCGCCGTGCCGCCTTCGCGCGCTCTGGCGCAAGGTCGGTCCCCGTCGCCATGCGCGCAAAGCCATGTGCGAGGTGTTTGAGGGGAATAGCATAGGTCGGTATGGAGCAGCCGTCGGTGCCGCAATAGTCCAGCGTGTGGGGAGCGCCGGTAACGCTTTCCATCGCTTCGCGCACCATATCCTGTTCAGGCGAGCCCAGCGCAGAGTAGCCGCGCGTCTCGACGCCAAGGTGCCGGCAGGTGCAAAGAAACCCCGCATGCTTGCCCGAGCAATTGTTGTGGAGCGCCGTCGGCTCCTGCCCGCTCTTGGCCAGCGCAATGAGTACCGGCTGCTGTGTCGGCCAATGGGCGCCGCATTCGAGCGCCGAAACATCAAGGCCGGCTCGTGCCAACATGTCGGCTGCCCGGCTCACATGCTGGGGCTCGCCGGAATGCGATGCGCATGCCATAGCAAGCTCCTCATTGCCGAAACCATAAGCATCGGCTGCGCCGCTTTCGACAAGCGGCAGCGCCTGGATCGCCTTGATCGCAGAGCGCGGAAATGTCGGGCGCTCGATATCTCCGAGCGAATAGACGATTTTGCCGTCGCCATCGGTAACAACCACCGAGCCGCGATGACGGCTTTCGACCGTTTCACCGCGGAAAACCTCAACGAGAACCGGATTAGTCATGGGAGATCATCTTTCAATTGGGTCGAAAATCTTGCGCCTCGCCGATTTATAGGCCGTCCCGCCATTGATACCAAGCTCGGCCAATCGGAATCATTTCATGGGGTTGGCGCGCGAAGCTGAAAGGTTGAATCAGCGCCTTCAAGCCGATTCAACCTGTGGCCGAACCTATTTGATCCGTTCGAGAACGGAAACGTAGTTGGCGACCGCCGCGCCGCCCATGTTGAAGATGCCGCCAAGCTTTGCGCTGGGGACCTGGATGCCGCCTGCCTCACCGGTAAGCTGCATCGCCGACAAAACGTGCATCGACACCCCACTTGCACCAATCGGATGCCCCTTCGCCTTGAGTCCCCCTGACGGATTGACCGGAAGGCGACCATCCATGGCAGTCTGGCCCTCGAGCGCGACCTTGGCGCCCTCGCCCGGTTTCGCCAGACCCATCGCCTCATATTCGATAAGTTCGGCAATCGTGAAGCAGTCATGAGTCTCGACGAAGGAGAGATCGTCGATTGTAACCCCGGCCTGCGCCAAGGCGCGCTTCCACCCTAATGCGCATCCTTCAAATGAGAGGATGTCACGCTTCGAGATGGGCAGGAAATCCTGAACATGCTGGGCGGCACGGAATGCGACGGCGCGCTTCATTTTGAGCGCGGTTTCTGTATCGGTTAGGATAAGCGCCGCAGCGCCGTCGGAGACGAGGGAACAATCGGTGCGCTTGAGCGGGCCGGCCACGAATGGGTTCTTTTCGCTCTCCTGCCGGCAGAATTCATAGCCGAGATCCTTGCGCATCTGCGCATAGGGATTGCCGACGCCGTTCTTGTGATTCTTCGCGGCGATCATGGCCAGCGCATCGGACTGGTCGCCATATTTCTGGAAATAGGCGGCGGCGATCTGGCCGAAAACGCCGGCAAAACCCGCCGGAATATCGCCTTCCTCGGGAAGGTAAGATGCTTTCAGCAGATTCTTGCCGATCTCCGGGCCAGGTGTAGAGGTCATTTTCTCGACGCCGACGACGAGTACAACCTTGGCCGCGCCCGCCCGAATGGTCTTGATCCCCTGATGAACCGCCGCCGAACCCGTGGCGCAGGCATTCTCCACGCGGGTCGCGGGCTTGAAACGCAGCGAATCGCTGGCCTGGAGGACGAGGCTGGCCGTGAAATCCTGCGGCGAGAACCCCGCGTTGAAGTGCCCAAGCACGATCTCGTCGACATCCTCGGGACCGATCCCGGCATGCTCGAGCGCTCCGATCGCGGCCTTGACGATCAGACTTTCGACCGTTTCACCCTCGAGTTTTCCAAACGGCAAATGCGCCCATCCGACGATGCAGGCTGTCATCTTGTTTCCTCCACAAATGTCATGGCCATTGACCTAACCACGATCAGACTTTTGTTCAAGGTGCATGCCCGTCGTGGCGAACAAGACCGCCCAAACTCGTGCTCTTAATCCTACTCCTTTCCACACACCGGCGCAGAGATTTTTATTGATTGACCAGTCAATCAAGAATAGATTTGCGGGAAACAGGATGCCGGGCAATGCCGAAATTAGGAATGGAACCGTTGCGTAAACGCGAGTTGATCGATGCTGCGATCCGCACCATCGGCCAACGCGGCTCGCTTGATGTGACTGTTGCGGAGATCGCCCACGAAGCCGGTGTTTCGGCGGCGCTGGCGCATCACTATTTCGGCGGCAAGGAACAGCTGATCCTGGCAACCATGCGGCATCTCCTGAAGGAACTCGGCAACGATCTGCGCAATGCGCTGCACAAGGCGCCAACAGCCGCTGGGCGCGTTGCGGCGGTCATCGCAGTCAACTTTTCGGCCTCGCAATTCGCGCCGGAGACGGTGGCAGCGTGGCTGACATTCTATGTCCATGCACAAAAATCCGATGAAACGCGCCGTCTCCTGCGCATCTATGCGAGGCGCACCCATTCGAACCTGGCCTATGCGCTGGGACAAATGACCGACCGGGCGACGGCAGCGCAGATCGCCGAAGGGGCAGGCGCAATGATCGACGGCCTCTATATCCGCCATGCGCTGCGCAATGGCGCACATGAGGCGGCGTCGGCCATCGCCCTCGTTGAAGATTACGTGAATATCAAACTCGCAGCCGCCGGAGCACTGCAATGACAAGGCCCAACATTCTCATCATCGTGGTCGATCAATTGAACGGCACGCTTTTTCCGGATGGCCCGGCGCCTTTCATCCACGCGCCGCATCTGAAGGCGCTTGCCAGGCGTTCAGCCCGATTTGCAAAAACCTATACGGCCTCGCCGCTTTGCGCCCCGGCGCGGGCATCGCTGATGTCGGGCCAATTGCCTTCGCGCACGCGGGTTTACGACAACGCTGCCGAATTCGCTTCGGACATTCCGACCTACGCGCACCATTTGCGCCGTGCCGGCTACTATACCGGCCTTTCTGGCAAGATGCATTTTGTTGGACCGGACCAGCTTCATGGTTTCGAAGAGCGGCTGACCACCGATATTTATCCTGCCGATTTCGGCTGGACGCCTGACTATCGCAAGCCCGGCGAGCGGATCGACTGGTGGTATCACAATCTCGGATCGGTGACCGGCGCCGGTGTCGCCGAAATCACCAACCAGATGGAATATGACGACGAGGTTGCGTTCCACGCCCGGCAGAAGCTCTACCAGCTTTCGCGCGAAGCCGATGATCATGCACGGCGCCCCTGGTGCCTGACTGTTTCCTTCACGCATCCGCACGACCCTTATGTCGCCCGCCGCAAATATTGGGACCTCTACGAAGGTTCGGAAGCCCTCGACCCCTCTGTCGGCGAGATTGGTTTTGCCGATCAGGATCCGCATTCGCAGCGCCTGCTCAAGGCCTGCGACTACGAGGCCTTCGACATTACGGCCGATCAGGTACGCAAGGCGCGCCAGGGCTACCTCGCCAACATTTCCTATATTGATGACAAGGTTGGCGAGATTCTCGACGTTCTGCAGACGACCCGGATGCTTGAGGATACAATCATCGTCTTCACGTCGGATCACGGCGACATGCTCGGCGAGCGCGGCCTGTGGTTCAAGATGAACTTCTTCGAAGGCTCGGCACGCGTGCCGCTCATGATCGCTGGCAGGGACATCCACGCGCACCTTGTCGAAGCGCCCGTATCGACATTGGATATCACGCCAACGCTGGCAGCACTTGGCGGTGTGGATATTGCTGAAGTCTTGCCCTGGACCGATGGCGAGGATCTTGGCCCGCTCATGCGCGGCGATGGGGCGCGCAGATCACCCGTGCTTATGGAATATGCGGCTGAAGGCTCGAATGCGCCGCTCGTTGCGTTGCGCGACGGCAAATACAAGTTCGTGCACTGCGAGATCGACCCGCCGCAACTATTTGATCTTGAATCGGATCCGCACGAACTCAACAATCTTGCGGGCGATCCCGGTCATGCTGGGGTCGTCGCCGATTTCACGGCAAAGGCTCGTGCGCGCTGGGATATGGCCGCCTTCGATGCAGCAGTGCGCGAGAGCCAGGCGCGACGCTGGGTGGTCTATGAAGCATTGCGCAACGGCTCGTATTACCCCTGGGACTATCAGCCGCTGCAAAAAGCGTCCGAGCGCTACATGCGCAACCATATGGATTTGAACGTTCTGGAAGAGAATGCCCGCTATCCGCGTGGCGAGTGAGACCGGGCATGGAAGCAGATTTCGTCATTATCGGTTCGGGTTCCGCCGGCTCCGCCATGGCCTACCGCCTGTCGGAAGACGGCAAGCATTCGGTGATTGTCATCGAATATGGCGGCACCGATATCGGGCCCTTCATCCAGATGCCGGCTGCGCTTTCCTTCCCGATGAACATGAGCACCTATGATTGGGGTTTCAGCTCCGAACCCGAGCCGCACCTCGGCGGTCGCAGGCTGGTCACGCCGCGTGGCAAGGTCATCGGTGGATCGTCGTCGATTAACGGTATGGTGTATGTGCGCGGCCACGCTCACGACTTCGATCACTGGGCCGAGACCGGCGCCGCCGGCTGGTCCTATGCCGATGTGCTGCCTTACTTCAAGCGGATGGAAAATTCGCATGGCGGCGAGGCGGGATGGCGCGGCACGGACGGCCCGCTGAACGTCCAGCGCGGGCGCCGCGACAATCCCCTGTTTCACGCCTTCGTCGAGGCAGGCAAAGAAGCAGGCTTCGAAGTCACCGACGACTATAACGGCTCGAAGCAGGAAGGCTTCGGAGCTATGGAGCAGACCATCTACAAGGGGCGGCGCTGGTCGACGGCGAACGCCTATCTGCGCCCTGCCCTCAAGCGCCAGAATGTAAGCCTGATCAATGGGTTCGCGCGCCGCGTGATCATCGAGAATCAGCGCGCGACCGGTATCGAGATAGCGCGGCGCGGCAAAACCGAAATTATCCGGGCGCGGCGCGAAGTGATCATTGCCGCCTCTTCCATCAACTCCCCCAAGCTGCTCATGCTGTCCGGCATCGGTCCGGCCGCGCACCTCAAGGCGCACGGCATCGATGTTGTCGCTGATCGGGCAGGTGTCGGCCAGAACCTGCAGGACCACCTCGAAGTCTATATCCAGCAGGAAAGCCTCAAGCCGATAACGCTCAATTCCAAACTCGGGCTTGTTTCCAAGGCGATGATCGGGGCCGAGTGGCTGTTCTTCAAAAGCGGGCATGGTGCCACAAACCATTTCGAATCCGCAGCCTTCGTGCGGTCGAAACCCGGTATCGATTATCCGGACATCCAGTACCATTTCCTGCCCGCCGCGATCCGCTACGACGGCAAGGCGGCTGCCAAGGGCCATGGCTTCCAGGCCCACGTCGGACCCATGCGCTCGAAGTCGCGCGGCAGCGTAACGCTGGCCTCATCGGATCCGTTCGAAAAGCCAAAGATCGTCTTCAACTACATGTCGCATCCGGACGACTGGAGCGACTTCCGCCATGCCGTGCGCCTGACCCGCGAGATTTTCGGCCAGTCCGCACTTACGCCTTATCGCGGCCGCGAAATTTCCCCGGGCTCGCACGTGCAATCGGATGATGAAATCGACGATTTCCTGCGCGAACATGCCGAGAGCGCCTTTCATCCCTGCGGTACCTGCAAGATGGGCGCGACCAGTGACCCGACCGCCGTGGTCGATCCGCAATGTCGTGTCATCGGGGTGGAGGGACTTCGCGTTGCCGATTCGTCGATTTTTCCGCGCGTGACCAACGGCAATCTCAACGGTCCATCGATCATGACCGGCGAAAAGGCTTCGGACCATATTCTCGGTCGCGATCCACTGCCGCGTTCCAACCAGGAGCCCTGGATCAATCCGCGCTGGCAGGTGAGTGACCGGTAAGGTATCCATACGCATTCAAAGGAGAGCACCCATGCGCGCGCAGCCCAAGGCATCGCATTTCATCAACGGCCGGTTTGTCGAGGACAAGGCGGGCAAGCCGCTTGATGTGATCTACCCGGCTACCGGCGAGACCATTGCCAGGCTTTTCGGCGCAACGCCTGCCCTCATCGACGAGGCGGTTCAGGCGGCAGCCGCGGCGCAGCCCGCCTGGGCCGCGCTGAAACCGGTAGAGCGTGGCCGCATCCTGCGCCGCGCCGCCGATATCCTGCGCGCCCGCAATGCCGAGATCGCTGAACTTGAAACGCTCGATACAGGTAAGGCCATTCAGGAAACGCTCGTCGCCGATCCAGCCTCGGCCGCCGATGCACTCGAATTCTACGGCGGCATCATTGCCGGGTTTAATGGCGAGATGATCGAGCTTGGCGGCTCCTATGCCTATACGAGGCGCGAAGCTCTCGGCGTCTGCGTCGGCATCGGCGCCTGGAACTACCCGATCCAGGGCGCCGGCTGGAAATCGGCACCGGCTCTCGCAGCGGGCAACGCCATGATCTTCAAGCCTTCGGAAAACACGCCGCTTTCTGCTCTGGCGCTCGCGGAAATCTACAAGGAAGCCGGCCTGCCTGACGGCCTGTTCAACGTTGTCCAGGGTTTTGGCGATGTCGGCTCCCAGCTCGTTGACCATCCGCTCGTCGCCAAGGTATCGTTGACCGGCTCCGTGCCTACCGGCAAGCGGGTCCTTGCCCAGGCCGGCTCGCACATGAAGCACGCCACGATGGAGCTCGGCGGCAAGTCCCCGCTCATCATCTTTGACGATGCCGACGTGGAGAATGCGGTCGGCGGTGCGCTTCTCGGCAATTTCTATTCGACTGGCCAGGTCTGCTCCAACGGTACACGTGTTTTCGTCCAGGGCGGTATCAAGGATCGCTTCCTGGAGCGCCTGACAACCCGCACGAAAGCTATCCGCCTCGGCGATCCGCTCGACCCTGAGATCCACCTTGGACCGCTCGTCAACGCGGCGCAGCGCGACAAGGTCGTGTCCTACATCGAGAAGGGCAAGGCAGAGGGGGCGACGCTCCATTACGGCGGCGGCGTACCGCAGATGCAAGGGTTTGAGGGGGGCTGCTTCGTCGGGCCGACCATTTTTACTAATGTGACCGACGATATGATCATTGCCCGTGAGGAGATATTCGGGCCGGTCATGGCCGTTCTCGATTTCAAGGACGAGGATGAGGTCATCGAGCGCGCCAACGACACGAAATTTGGACTGTCGGCGGGCGTGTTTACGCAGGATCTTGCGCGAGCACATCGGGTCATCAGCCAGATGAAGGCCGGCACCTGCTGGATCAACACATATAATCTGGCGCCGGTGGAAATGCCTTTCGGCGGGTTTAAGCAGTCCGGCGTCGGGCGTGAGAATGGCCTCGCCGCGCTCTACCACTACAGCCAGATCAAATCGGTCTATGTGGAGACGGGGAAGGTCGAAAGCCCTTACTGATCGACTGGGTGACCGCTACTTGCCGACATAATCCACGTATTGGGTGAGCGCGCAGACGAGGTGATAGAAGATCGAGGCGGGAACGTCTTCCGCCTTGGCGCGGCCGGTCTCGTCGATGAGATCGATCCACAGCCCCCTCGGCGCCGGTTCGATGTGCCAGCGGAACAGCCGGCCCACACGCGCCTCGATCTCCGGCTTCAAATTCGGGCCGCCATTGCCGTCGAGCGCGATAGCCGCCTTCACAGCTTCAGTCTGCGGCCAGCTGCGTGAATTGGTGTCGAGCGGCAGGCCATGGCGCGACACGGCGCCATAGGCAAGGCCCGTCGCCCGGTTGAGGCCGTTGGCAATGGCCGAGGAATAGAGCTTGCGCGCAAAGCGGACAAGATCCTTTTGCCCGGATGCGGCGGCGAAATTGACGAGCAACGAAGCCCATTCGAAGTGGTGGCCGGGTTCGGTCCACTCGCCTTCCTCGCCGGGCGCCCGCTCCCAATCATTGGTAAAGTACTCGCCCAGCGTCCAGGTTTCCGCATCGAACATGTGGTGGCGGAAAAGGTCGACGATGCGGGCCGCCCGTTGCAGATAGTCGCGATTGCCGGTGGCATTATACCAGGCCAGAAACGCTTCGAGCAGGTGCATGTGCGGGTTGGAGCGGCGCAGGCCCTTGCCGTCCGGGGTTTCCAGAAAGCCGGTCAGGCGCGCATCGGCGAGATACTCGTCGATGAAGGCAAATGTTTCGGTGCCGAGCGCGAGCGCTCCCGAATGGCCAGCCTTATGCGCATGGGCAAGCGCCAGCAGGACGAAGGACTGGTCATAAGCATCTTCCGTGGCGTCGAGCACGCTGCCGTCTGGGTTGAAGGTCTTGACCCAGCCGCCGCGGTCGGTACGGCCGTTCCTGGTGATAAAATCGATCCCGTGATCGATCAGCGCCGCTGCCGGGCCGTCCCAGCCCATTTCGTGGGCGACGGCAAAGGCATAGATCTGCCTGCCGATGGTGCGCATGCGTTTCGGCTTGGCAACCGGCGTCGCCTCGAAGGACAGCGCCTCGTGAAATCCGCCGAAACGCTCATCAACGCCGACGGTCGACCACAGCGGCAGCGTCTCACTGAACAGCCAGTGGCGCACGCGGTTGGCATAGGCGCCGACCTGAGGAAGACGGTCTTGCGAAGGGGTGAACTTGGTTTCGAGCCGTCCCGACTTTTCCAGTTGCTCGACGATCTTGCGCACGTTCTGACTTTCGCTGACCGGTGCGACGAAGGTTGCATCCGCCGTCGCCACAACAGCGGTGTCGCGCAGGCCCACGACAGACAGCAGCCCGCCTTCGCTGCGCAGATAGCTGTGCTCGCAGTCGATGGCGACGACATCACCAACGATGACGTTGCCGTTGGCGTCGACCGAACCGACATCGAGCAACGACTGCCAGGAGCCGAGGTCGTTCCAGCGGAAGGTCGCCGGGACGAGCGCGATACCCGAAGCCCGTTCCATGATGGCGTAGTCGACGGAAATCGAGGGCACTTCGGCATAAAGCTCATAGGGAAGATAGGTGCCAGAAACATTGGTGTCGGCAGCATCAAGCGCGGCGACGGCCTTGTCCCATATTTCCGCAGCGTGCGTTTTGAAGGCTGCGCGCATGGCACTGGCACGGAAAAGAAAAATGCCGGCATTCCACAAAAAATTGCCCGATTCCAGATAGTCCCTGGCCTTGGCTTCGTTCGGCTTTTCGACAAAGCGCACGACATCGCGCGTGCCCTCGCCCGTCGCCCCGACCTCGATATAGCCGAAGCCGGTCTCGGGACGGTCCGGCTTGATGCCAAAGACAACGATCCGCCCGGCTTTTGCCGCGGCAACGCCGGCTTCAACGGTGTTCCAGAAATCGCGATCGGTGGTGATCTCATGGTCGGAAGGCACGACGAGCACAAGGTCGTCGCCATGCTCCCGCAAGGTCACTTCGGTGGCAAGCACCACGGCCGAGGCAGTGTTGCGGCCCATCGGCTCGAGGATCGGCCGCCCACCCGCGAGGTCGACGCCAGCAAGATCATGCTGGATGCGCGCGGCGTGTCGTTCCGAGGCGAGAAGATAGACAGGTACGGCCGTGTCGTTTGCCCGCGCGCTCATGCGCCGGACCGTTCGCAACAGCATTGAGCCCTGACCGGAAAGATTGTGGAACTGCTTCGGAAAATCCTCGCGCGAAAGCGGCCATAGCCGCGAACCAACACCGCCGCTCATGACGAAGCTGATGATCTTCTGCTTTTCCGCCGCCATCGAACGCAGCCCCGCACTTTCTACGCATTGAAGACTTGATGCCAATCGATACAGGAGTTTGGAAGGCGATCACAGAGGAAAATAAGGCGTAGGACGCTCGGAAAAAGGTTTCCAGAGCCTTATCAAAAAGTGGATAGAAACGACTTGCAGGTACCGAGACCGGACGGTATATACCGCGCGTCACTGGTTACGGAGTGTAGCGCAGCCTGGTAGCGCACCTGCTTCGGGAGCAGGGGGTCGGAGGTTCGAATCCTCTCACTCCGACCAGTTGAATCAGGCCCGATTTCCATTGTGGCCAGAACAAATCCCTTAACCCCATGAGGTTAGCCCACAGTGGTGTAAATCCATTGCGGTGCAGCTTTGCTAGAATGGCGTGATCAATAAGGGGTTATTGATGTGAACGACGCTACTCTTATCCTGCTTTCCATCTTTACGGTCATTGGTGCATATCTGTTCTACGTGCCTCCGCTGTAGACCAAGCGGCCAAGCATTCGCGAATGTTTGCGCGCTCTAAAATATGAGCCGCGGAACAGCCTCGATCAACGCACGCGTGGTCTCGGTTTTTGGCGCTTTGAGCACCGTATCCGTATCGCCGCTTTCGACGATTCGCCCTTCGTCCAGCACGATCAAGCGCTCGGCGAAAGCGCGGACGACGGCAAGGTCGTGCGATATGAAGATGTAGGCAACGCCGGTTTGCTCCTTCAGATCGAGGAGCAGGTTAAGGATCTGGGCACGCACCGAAACATCGAGCGCGGATACGGGCTCGTCCAAAACGATCAGTTCCGGCTTGGTCATGATCGCCCTCGCTATCGCCACTCTTTGCCGCTGGCCGCCTGAAAGCTGACGTGGCGGACGATCGATCAAATCTGTGCCGAGTCCGACGCGCTCGAGTGCGGCGCCGATCGTCGCGCCATAGTCGCCGGGGTTGGCAAGTCCATGCAAGCGCAACGGGTCCTCAAGAACATCGCGGACGGTGGCGCGTGGATTGAAAGCCGCGAGCGGATCCTGGAATACCATCTGGAATCGGCTGCGACGCCGGCGCAGACGCTCGCCGCTCAAGGCGGTGATATCCTGCCCGGCCAGATGGATGGACCCCTTGTCCGGGTCGGCAAGGCGCATGATCAGGCGCGCGAGCGTGGTCTTGCCCGAACCGGAGGCACCGGCCACGGCCAGCGTTTCGCCCGGAGCGAGCACAAAACTTATATCTCGCAGGCCAGCCCCGCCGCGATCGCCGAAGCGTTTGCTGATATTTTTGACTTCGAGGATCGGAGTGGGCGACGTCATTCGAGACCTGCCGTATCGATTTCGGCAAGGCGCTTTCTACGCGGTGTATCGAGCGAAATGTGCGTGTCGACAAGCGCACGCGTATAGGGGTGGCGGGGCGCGCCGAGCACGTCTGCCGCAGAACCGAACTCCACGAGCCTTCCTTTATAGAGCACGCCGATCTTGTCGGCGCGCTCCGATGCCAGCGCGATATCGTGCGTGACGAAGATCAGCGTCAGCCCATTGTCCCTGACCAGCCGATCGAGCAGATTGACAATGTGTCGCTGTACGATGGTATCAAGCGCGCTCGTCGGCTCATCGGCGATGAGCAGCGAAGGATTTCCCGCAAGCGCGATGGCAAGGGCGATACGCTGCTTCTGGCCTCCAGAAAATTCGTGCGGATAGCTGTTAAGCCGAGCGAGAGGACGTGAAATCTGGACCGCCCCCAGCAATTCGGCGGCGCGGACCCGGGCGGCAATCCAGCCAATCCCCTGGTGGATTATCGCAACTTCAGCGATCTGGTCACCCACATTCATCACCGGGTCAAGACTGCCATTAGGATCCTGGAACAGAACACCAATATCCTTGCCCGGTCTTGGCTTGTATCCAAGTGCGGAAAAATCAACCGACCCTGTCGCCTTTGCCCCCTCGGGCAGAAGCCCGGCGACCGCCATTGCCAGCGTGGATTTCCCGGAACCGCTTTCGCCGATGAGCGCGAGCCTTTCACCTTGGCTCACCTCGAGCGAGATATCTTCAAGAGCAACGTCCGCGTCATAACGCACGCCGAGGCCTGCTATATGCAAATAGGGCTTGCTCATGGCTGCAGCCTTTCTGAGCGCGACAAGCCACGGCCGAGCAAATGAACGGCAAGGACAGTAACGACAAGCGCAATTCCCGGGACGATGGAAAGGTATGGCGCGGAGCGAAGAACAGTGCGCCCTTCCGCAATCATGCTCCCCCAGGTCACGCGATTGGGGTCGCCGAAGCCGAGGAACGACAGGGCCGCCTCGATGAGGATGGCGGCGGCGACGGAAATAGCGGCAAGCGATGCTGCCGGCCCGAATGCATTGGGCAGAATTTCACGAAAGGCAATCTCGAGCGGGTGCATGCCAAGCGTGCGCGCCGCCGCGACAAAATCACGTTCGCGCAACGACAGAACCTCGGCACGGGTGACGCGAGCCGCTTGCGTCCAGGTGCCGAGGCTGATTGCAAAGATGAGCGTCGGCACGCTGGGCCCGGTAACACTGATGGCGGCAAGCGCCAGCAGAAAGCCGGGAACGGTCTGGAAAGCCTCGGTGATCCGCATCAGGATCGCATCGGCGATACCGCCGAGAAAACCCGCCAGCGTGCCGACGACGCTGCCGACGATGAGTGCCGCGGCGGCCGAAAAGAAGGCAACAAGCAGCGTGGTGCGCGTCCCGTGCAACAGGCCAGCGAGGACGTCGCGGCCGAGCCGATCGGTCCCGAGCGGATGGGCTGCGTCGGCGAAGGGGCGAAGCAACGGTTCGCCGCTGATCGCCAAGGGATCCCCCGGCGCTAGGATGGGCGCCAGCAGCGCCATGAGAATGAGCGCCATCAGGATTACCGCGCCGATCCGCCCTTCGCCGTTGAGATTGCGCCAGGCATTCATCGGCCGGTCCTCACGCGCGGATCGAGCTTGCCATAGGCCAGATCGACGAGAAGATTGGCGATTATGACGGTTATGGCGCTGCAAAGAATAATCCCGAGGAGCAGCGGTGTGTCGCGCCGCGCCACCGCTTCGGCGGCAAGGCGGCCAAAGCCGGGGATGGCGAAGACGCTCTCGACGACGACGCTGCCGCCGAGCATGGCCGCCGCCTGAAGCCCGAGCATGGTGACGACCGGCAGCACCGCGTTGCGGGCGACATGGCGCCAGACGATACGCCAATGGCCGATGCCGCGCGCCCGCAGCGACTGCACAAATGGCTCATGCCAGATTTCGCCCATGCGATCGCGCATGAGGCGCAAATAGAGGGCGAGGTAGACCATGGCGAGCGAGGTGACGGGCAGGATCAGGTGCGCGCCAATATCGCCGATACGGGTGAACCCCGACTTGCCGGAAGCAATCGACTCGATGCCGCCGACAGGCAGCCAGCGCAGATCGACCGCGAAAATTACGATAAGCACCAAGCCCAGCCAGAAACCCGGAACGGCATAAATCGCCAGCGAGGTGACCGAAAGAAATCGGTCGCGTATCGAACCGGGACTGGCGCCGGCAATCACGCCTAGCAAGGATCCAATGAAAAATGCCAGCGTCGTGGCAAGGGTCATCAACAGGAGGGTAATGGGCAGGCGCTCGAGGATCACCGAGCCGACCGGCCGCTGATATGCGGTGGACCAGCCGAGGTCTCCCTGCGCGAGTGCGGTGGCGTAGGCCTTGAACCGGTATGCAGGACCTTTGTCGAGTCCCCACTCCTGGCGCAATTGCGCCAACTGCTCGGCGTCGAGCGTGCCCGAACGCGCGACGTAAGAATCGACCGCATCGCCCGATGCCGCCTCAAGCAGCAGGAAACTGCCGACGAGAACGATCGCCAGGACAGGAAGAGCGCCGAGCAGACGTTTCAGCAACAGGGAAACGAGAGGCGGCAAGATTACTCCGGTCGGGCGACGTGTGCGATTGATTCCAGCACTAGGCTAGAGGTTTTGCCATTGAAATTGAAGCGGTTCCTGTGGCTGCTATGGCTTCACCCAAACGTTCGACCAGTTGGAAACTGCCCAGCGCGGATTGTCCGACACGTTTTGCACCGAGTCGCGCGCAACCGTGATGAACGAGAATTCGGCGACATTGATCAACGGCAGATCGTCGGCAGCTTTCTTCTGCAGTTCCTTGTAGAGCCCTGCCCGCTTGTCTGCATCGATGGTCGAGGCAGCGTCCTTGATCAGCTTGTCGATGTCGGCATTGGCATAGCCGTACTGGTTGGAGAAGGGCACCCCGGCCGGCAGACCGCTCTCAAACAGGATCGTCGTCGAGATTGCAGGATCTGAGCGGTAGACGGGGGTCGCCACCGTAATGTCGAAGTCATGGTCTGTATAAACCGCCTTCAGGTGGGCTGACGTGTCGTTGCTGACAATCAGGGCGTCAATCCCGATCTTGGCCAAAGCCTGGCGAAGATAATCGCCGAACTGTTTGGTTTCGTTGAAGAACGGTGCCGGTAACAGTTTAAGGGTGAAGCGGTTTCCGTCAGCGCCGCGCTTGTAGCCGGCTTCATCAAGCAGCGCCTCCGCCTTCGCCGGATCGAAAGCATATTTTGTGACATCGGGTTCAAAGAACGTCTTGTCATAGGCGGGTACGGGGCCCGATGACGATTTCGCATAGCCAAGAAAGATCGTCTTCACCACAAAGTCGTGGTCGATGGCATGGGCGATTGCCTGGCGTACCTTGAGGTCGGCGAGTTCCTTGCGGCGATGGTTTATTTCCACGATGAGCTGATAAGTCAGGCCTTCATAGCCGTTGGCATAGACCTTGAGGCCCGGCACCTTCGAAATCCGGTCGAGGTCGGCAAGCGGAACCGCGGAAAAAGCTGCAAGCTGAATCTGTTCCGCCTCGAGCGCATTGCCGGCGGCAGCGCGATCGGGAAGGAACTGATAGACGATTTCGTCGAGCAGGGGCTCGTCCTTCTGCCAATAGGCGTCGTTGCGCTTGAGGAGATAATACTCGCCCGGCTTGTACTCGCCAAACTTGAAGGGTCCCGTGCCGACCAATTGCTGATTGGCGGGATTCTTTGCGATGTCCGTGCCTTCATAGATATGCTTCGGCACCACGGAGGTCACGACCGGCAGGGCATTGAGAATGAGCTGGAACGGTGTCGGCTGCGAAAACATCAATATAGCCGTGTGGTCATCAGGCGTATCGACGCTGTCGAGGTTCTTGAACACCACGCGGCCGAGATTCTGTAATTTCTTCCAGACTTCGAGCGCGGAGAATGCGATGTCGGCGGAGGTAAACGGCTTGCCATCATGCCAGGTCACTCCCTCGCGCAGTTTGAATGTCGCCGACAATCCGTCGGGTGACCCCTCCCATGACGTCGCAAGGCGCGGCGAAAGCCCGTCCTTGCCCTCGTAGGATTGCTCGGCGAGCGGTTCGATGACCTTGCTGGCAACGAAGAACACGCCGTTCGATGCAACGATAGCCGGGTTGAGATTGGCCGGTTCGCTATCACCGGCGACGATCAAACGGCCGCCCTTGACCGGCTGCTCCGCCGCCCAGCCCTTGCCGCCAAGAGCGGCGATTGCACCGGCACTGGCGGTCGCAGCAAGAAATGCGCGTCGATTGAGGATGATGCGGGACATTGGTAACCTCTCCGGCTCAGGTGGAAGTTCGATTGGACAGGATTTCGTCGAGGGCCTTGACGGCGGCGCGGGCAAAAGAAGGTTCGGCGGAGGCGCCCATATGGCCGACGCGCAGCACCTTGCCGGCGGTTTCGCCGCGGCCGAGCGAAACCAGAATACCGTGATCATCGAGCAGCCGGTCGCGCAGGGCGGCATCGCTCCAGCCCTCGGGCACGCAAAATGCGGTCGTCGTCGGCGCGCACCATTCCTCGCGCTTCGGCCAAAGCTGGACACCGATTTGCCTTAAGCCATCGCGCATAATCGCCGCCGTTTGTGCGTGGCGGGCCCAGACATTTTCGGCGCCTTCACTGAAATAGCGATCGAGCGCGGCGTCTAGCCCGTATATCTCCGAGATCGACGGCGTTACGGGGAGGCTTCGTCCAGGCTCCGACGCGTCCTTCCACCCAAGGAGACTGAGGAACGAGCCGCGCGGCGCGTCCCTGTTCGCCTCAATCTTTTGCCAGGCACGCTCGCTTACCGAAATGAGGCTGAGGCCCGGCGAAGCGCCGAGACACTTCGACGGCGAGGTGATGAAAATATCCGCATCTACGGCGTCGGGATGGACATCAAGGCCGGCAAAGGAAGAAACGGCATCGACGATGAGGTAAGCCCCGTGTTCAGCGACGACCTTGCCGATCTCGGCCAAGGGATTGAGCGTACCGGATGGCGTATCGTGGTGACAGACCGAAACGACCGTGATCTCCGGCCGGCGCCGCAGTACCTGGCGAACCGCCTCCGTATCGATCACTTCGTCAAATGGAACGGCAAGCTCGACGACCTCCTTGCCATAACGCGCCGCCCAGGCGGCAAAGCCCTTGCCGTAGACGCCAGATACGAGGTTGAGGACGATGTCGCTCTTTTCGATCAGCGCCGCAGCGGCCGCCTCGATACCGAGGATCGCCTCGCCCTGCATGATGACTGGCGCGAGCCGGGTCCGCATGGCCCTGCGCAGTTTATCGATGACATCGGCATAATAGGTCTGGAATGCGGGGTGATAATCGTAAATCACCGGCCGACCCATTGCCTGGAGCACTTCGGGGTAAACCGGGACCGGCCCGGTCGTCAGCATCATTGGCGGAATGGGAAGCCTGGATTGCACTGCCGAACTCGTCCCGTCCTCATCGATGCTCTGTCGCCGACGCAGACCATATTCTGCCGAATGCCGGAAACCAAGGAAAACTCTTTCAATCCTTGGCCGTTCGGCAATGCGAATATTTCGAAGCTACAAACCGGGGCTCGGCTCTCAAGGAACTTTCTGGCGCAGGCATCATTTGTTCGCCATAGTAAACCCCTGGCCCAGGCAAGAAAACAGGACGGCATCATGAGCAAATATGTCTTGATCGGTTCGGAAGGATGTGGATCGGTGATCGTCGAACTCGCCATGCGCGAAGCCCAGGCAGAGTTCGAACTCGAAGAAATCCCCTACCTCGAACCCGGACCGGACCGGGACCGTCTGCTCGAACTCAACCCGCTTGGTCAGGTTCCGACGCTTATCATGCCAGATGGCAGCGTTATGACCGAGAGTGCGGCGATCATCCTCCACCTCGCGGATGCCTTCCCCGACCAACGCTTCGTGCCCTCATCCAGCGATCCCCAGCGTCCGGCGTTCCTCCGCTGGCTGCTTTATATCAACAGCGAGATTTATCCGACGACAACGTTCGCCGACGATCCCGACCGTTGGAAAATATCCGAGACAAAAAGCCAGCCATACAAGGATGCCATCGATCAATACCGGATGGAGTTGTGGGCAAACGTCGAGCAGGTCGCCGACGACCCCTATTTTCTTGGAGAGAGGCTTTCGGCTGTCGATTTTTACATTGCGGTCATGCGGCATTGGCGGCCGGGCAAGAAAGCCTTCGCCAAGGCGTTGCCCAAGCTCAACACCATTGCCGACAATGTCTCCCGCCTTCCCCAGTTCGAATCGATCCTGAAGCGGAATTTCCCTGATTCGTGACAAGGAAAAGCTTCAATCTTCGAATTCGGCCCAGGTAGGCGCGTGGTCGCTTGCATTGGCCAAGCTCCGCGCGTCGCGGTTGACGCCCGCATCCGTCACCCGTTCATAGGCCGCGGGCGATGCCATCAGCATATCCAGCCGCAAACCCGCATCGCGATCCCATGCATTGCGCATATAGTGCCAGAATGAGTACATCGGCTCCTCCGGATAAAGCGTGCGAACGACGTCGACCCACCCTTGCGCCGACAGCTTGGCGAATGCCTCCCTGCTCTCCGGTTGCAGCAAGGCATTGTCCATCCACGAGCGCGTATTGTAGATATCGAAATCGGTCGGTACCACGTTGAAGTCACCCGCGAGGATGACCGGTATGTCCATTTCGAGAAGTTCCGCCGCGTATTGATGCAGCCGCTTGAACCAGGCGAGCTTGTACTGAAATTTCGGTCCGGGTTGCGGGTTCCCGTTCGGCAAATAGATCGACGCGATCAGAACGCCGTTCACCGCTGCCTCGATGTAGCGGCTTTGCACATCCTCGGGGTCACCCGGCAGCCTGTCGCGCGTGAGGATCGGCTTGGCGCCGCGCGCAAGGATCGCAACGCCGTTCCATGATTTCTGGCCTTTCCAGACCGCTTCATATCCGGCATCGCGCAGCGCCTCTGCCGGAAAGCTCGCATCCTCGCACTTCAACTCCTGCAAGCAGACGACATCCGGCGCGGACGTTTCCAACCAATGCAGAAGATTCGACAGTCGCTTGTTGATATTGTTGATATTGTATGTGGCGATCTTCACTGGCGATCCTGGTTGCCCGCTCCCATATGATTTCTACATCATTTCGGACCGCCGCCAAGCGTTCTTGCCAAGCGAATGCGGAACCTTCGGCGCAGCTTTTTGCTTTTGCATTGAAAGACGTGGACGAAATCAACCGAGGAGCAGGATATGAATCGCGGCATCACCATCAATCCGCATCCGGAGCCGGTAACGGTCCGGTTCCACGACGTCGTGATAGCGTCGAGCGATCACGCAGTCGAACTGCACGAGCCCGGACATGAGCCGGTCCTCTATTTCCCCTTCGACGACATCTATTTCGTCCATCTCGAAAAGACCGAAACGCACACGGAGTGCCCATGGAAAGGCACCGCGTCCTATTGGCGTGTGCTCGGTCAGGGCGAGGCCTCGGACGATGCCATGTGGTCCTATGAGGAGCCGAAGCCGGAGGTCGCGGCCATCCGCGGTTATGGCGCGTTCGACCAGAGGAAAGTCAGGTTCGAATAGGACGCCGCTTGGAACCTTGGCGCCTACCCTTCGTTAGGAAGTATTCCCACCGAAAACGAGGATGGTACCATGGCCACGGAAAACAATTTCGTCACCGACCGGGGTAATGGCGGTGAAACCCATCAGCACGTGCCCGAAAAAGGCCCGCATGGAGCCGAGGGGCACCTCACCACCAACCAGGGCATTCACGTCAGCGACAACCAGAACAGCTTGCGGTCCGGGGAACGCGGACCGACCCTGCTCGAAGACTTCGTCCTTCGCGAGAAGATTTTCCACTTCGACCACGAGCGAATCCCCGAGCGCATCGTGCACGCGCGCGGATCGGCGGCACATGGCTATTTCGAGCTCTACGAATCCCTTGCCGACATCACCAAGGCCGACCTCTTTCAGCGCAAGGGCGAGAAGACGCCGGTGTTTACCCGTTTCTCCACCGTGGCTGGAGGTGCGGGATCGGTCGATACACCGCGTGACGTGCGCGGGTTCGCAGTCAAGTTCTATACCAAGGAAGGGAACTGGGACCTCGTTGGCAACAACATCCCGATCTCTTCATCCAGGACGCGATCAAATTTCCCGACCTCGTTCATGCTGTGAAGATGGAGGCCGATCGCGCGTTCCCGCAGGCAGGCAGCGCCCACGATACGTTCTGGGACTGGGCCTCGCTCATGCCCGAAACGACGCACATGCTGATGTGGGCCATGTCTGACCGGACCATCCCCCGGTCCTTCCGCACCATCGAGGGCTTCGGCATCCACACCTTCCGTCTCGTCAATGCCAAGGGCGAATCCACCTTTGTCAAATTCCATTGGAAGCCCAAGCTCGGTCTGCAATCGACCGTGTGGGACGAGGCCCTTAAGTTGCAAGCGGCGGACAATGACTATCACCGGCGCGATCTGTGGGAAGCAATCGAATCCGGAAATTTCCCCGAATGGGAACTTGGCCTGCAGCTTTTCGACGAGAAGTTCGCCGATGCCCAGCCCTACGATGTGCTTGACCCGACCAAGATCATTCCTGAAGAAGTCATTCCGGTGCGCAGAGTTGGACGGCTCGTCCTCGATCGCAACCCTGACAACTTCTTCGCCGAGACCGAACAGGTCGCCTATTGCCCGGCAAACATCGTCCCGGGTGTCGATTTTACCAACGATCCGCTGCTTCAGGGCAGGCTGTTCAGCTATCTCGACACGCAAAAATCGCGGCTTGGCACAGCCAACTTCCATCAGCTTCCCATCAATGCACCGAAATGCCCGGTGATGAATTTCCAGCGCGATGGCCAGATGCAGATGAATGTTCCGAAAGGACGCGCCAACTACGAACCCAACAGCCTTGCCGCGCATGGCGAGGAAGGCGGGCCGCGCGAATGTCCGGTCACCGGGTTTACGACTGCAGAAGGCCGGACCGATCAAGCGGAAACCGGCGGCAAATTGCGGATACGTGCTGAACTCTTCGCCGATCACTACAGCCAGGCAAGATTGTTCTGGCGCTCGCAGCAGCCTTCCGAACAGGCGCACATTGCCTCGTCCTTCGTGTTCGAGCTCTCGAAAGTAACCCTTGCGCAGGTACCGCCCCGCATGGTCGCAAACTTGCGCAACGTTGACGAAGATCTCGCCAAGCGCGTGGCAAACGGGCTTGGCATCGAATTGCCGGAAAAGTCGGAGGCCGCACGCGCGCCGCTCGACATGGAGCCCTCACCTGCTCTCAGCATCCACGGAAACATGAAACCCACGCTTGACGGACGTTCGGTCGGTATCCTGATCGATGGCGGCAGCGATGCCGCGGCGCTCGGCGCGCTTACCAATGCAGTCAAGCAGGCAGGCGGCAAACCCGTCATCGTCGCGCCAAAGATCGGTGGCGCCAAACTAGCCAATGGCGATACAATGAAAGCCGATGGTCAATTGCTCGGTACGCCGTCGCAATTGTTCGACGCTGTCGCGGTTATCGTCTCCGCCGATGCTGCCGGCAGGCTGGCAAATGAGGGAGCGGCAAAACAGTGGGTAATGGACGCCTTCGGCCATCTCAAGGCGATCGGTTATACGGCCTCGTCCAAGGCTTTGCTCGACGCCGCCGGTATCAAGGACGATGCAGGCGTCGTGCCGGTTGAAAAAGGCTTCACCGATGCCGCTACCAAGCGTTATTGGGACCGCGAGCCGAAACTGAGGATGCTCGCCTAGGCGAAAGCCAGTGGAGACGGAAGCGCGTTGACAATTGTTTCCCCTCTGCACGATCCTCTCCACCGCCATGCTCTGGCTAGGTCCCGGATAGATTACCCGTGCGCGCTCCTTGGTTGTACATGCCACACCTACCTGTGGGTCAATCGGGACATAGGCCAAGAATGACGGTGGGGTGGATAGGGGCCATGGCGCTGACGTCCCCCTATCCGTGGCGAGAAACAAGCCTCAAGGTGCAACGGTGGACCTTTATCTGACATGGGAAGACATCGCCATTCGCCTCGGCCTGACTGTTGTGGCGGGTGCGATCATCGGGTTCAACCGGGAGGCGAGTGGGCACGCTGCCGGCCTGCGGACGACGCTCCTGGTGGGCCTTGCCGCCTGCATCGCGATGATCCAGGCCAACCTGCTTCTGACAACAGTCGGCAAACCGCCTGATTCCTTCGTCAATATCGACGTGATGCGCTTGCCGCTCGGGATACTCACCGGCGTCGGCTTCATCGGCGGCGGCGCGATCTTCAAGCGCGGCGACCTCGTCAGCGGGGTGACGACGGCGGCGACGTTGTGGATCATGACGGCGATCGGGCTCGCTTTCGGCAGCGGTCTCATCGAACTGGCATGCGTTGCGACCACCCTTGTCTATTTGATTCTTTGGGCGATGAAACTTATCGATATCCGGATTTCCCGTGAGCGAAAGGCTTTTCTTACGATCGTGCGCCAGGACGGCGAAACGCAGCGCGCATTCGAGCAGGAACTCGCGTCCATCGGCTATCGGGCGCGCTTCATGAAACAATATCGCCGGCCTGACAGTAACCACGTGACGGTTACCTATGAGGTGCGCTGGCATAGGCCGGAGATAGCCGGGCCGCCGCTCGATCTGATCGAGTTCGTCGAGAAAAAGTACACGATCGAACTGTTCGACACGATCCTCGACTCCGATCGCGGCTGAGCGCTAGGGCTCAAGCGGGATGACATCGACGGACTGCTTGCCTTCCTGCGAACCGCTTGTCTTCAAGATGCCAACGATCGGCGACACATCGGCGTAGTCGCGACCATAGCCGATGGTGATGTGGTCATTGCCGGCAACCATGTTGTTGGTCGGGTCGAACTCCTGCCAGCCGGCTTCGCGGCCGCACCAGGCCCGTACCCAAGCGTGCATCGCGTCGGCGCCCTCGAGCCGCTCCTCGCCCGGTGCCGGTATCGTGCGCAAGAAACCGCTGACATAGCCGGCCGGGATGCCGAGTCCGCGCAATCCGGCGATCATCACATGGCTGAAATCCTGGCAGACCCCGGCCTTGAGATCGAATGCCTGCCGCGCCGACGTGCGCACGTCTGTCGCCTCGCCGTCATAGGTGAAGTCCTTGTAAATGCGGTGGTTGAGGCTGTTCACGACCTCCATCACCGTGCGCGCCTGGGCAAGGCTCTCCGCCGCATAGGCGGTGATCTGCGGATCGATTGCGGCATAATCGGTGGAGTTCAGAAAGTGATGCGGTGCGTCCGCTGCTATCGACCGAACACTGCGTATTTCCTTCTGAAGGCCAGCCATGTCCGGCGATACATCGAGCATTGTCGGCGGACGCGTGACATTTACCCGCGCCGTCATTGTCACATCGAGCGTCTCGTGCGGATTGCGGTAGGCTATCGATGTTACGGTGTTGGCGAAGAAATCGGTAAACTCGGATCGCTCGGCTGCAGACGGGTCGAAGGACAGGCTTGAGGCGATCACCCGCTGGATGCCCGGCATCGTCTGCGGCATGACGCGAATATGGTGACGCCCGCCGGCGGCGGAGCGCTCGTAATCATAGTGTAGGTGCAGGCGGATATTGTAGAGCATCGGTCGCCTCAGGCGAAATAGGTGTCGGAGATCGTATCGGAGAGCACTCCGATTTCATAGGCAAGTCCATGGAGCTTGTCCGGCGTGAGCTCCGACGCTTCCATAATGGCAAGGTCGGTGTGGAGCCGAAGCACCTTCTTCATAAGTACCGGCATCTCGGTGCTCGAATCGCGCGCCGGCAGAAGCCCGAACTCCGTCTTCAGGGCCTCCAGCTGGAAAAGAATGGAGCGCGGGTTGAGCGGATCGAGCGCCAGAAGATCGAGCACGCTGAGGCGTCCGGAATAGACGCTATATTGGCGCCGGTGGGTCATGACGCTGTCGCCGATCTCCAGCAGCATTTCGAGCGCCCCATCCGCTGCGTCCGGACGCGATAGCGTTGCCAGGATGCGCGCCATGCCGATGCTACGCTCGATGCGGCGTCCGATTTCGAGGAAGCGCCAGCCGGTGAACCGGTACATGTTCTCGTGCACGAGGCCGGAAAAGCCGGCAAGCTTGCGCAGAACGATGGTCATTGCCCGGGTTGTGTCGTCGCCCGCAGCCACCACATCATGAAAACGATGGATCGTCTTCGAAAGATCCCGCAACGCCAGCCAGCCATCCGGCGAAAAGCGATCGCGAATACGGCTGGCGCTGAGCATTGCTCCGTCGATCGAGCGCGAGAGGCCCTTGGGAATGGCGCTGTCGAGATCGACGCCGAGAGGCTTCAGATAGGCGCGCATTTCCGCGAGCAGCGGAAGTTCCCTGTTGGCCGCCTCCGCATGACGCGCGTGGCAGGCCCGGAGGATGCGCGCGGTTCCTTCCGCCCGCTCGATATAGCGTCCCATCCACATGAGGTTTTCAGCGGCACGGCTCGGGAGCGTTCCCGGCACGTTGCGCCGGAAAGCGTCATCCTCGCGCGGCAGCAGCGTGTCCTTGCCGACCGGTCCGCTGCTCGTGATCCACACGTCGGCGGCCTGCCCGCCACGCTGCATGGCGATCGCAGCGGTATCTAGTGTAAGGCCTACGCGCGCAAAACCGCCGGGCAGAAAGCTCCAGCCATGCTTGGTCCGCGCGGCGAAGACCCGCAATACGAAGGGGCGCGGTTCCAGCTTGCCGTCGACATAGACCGGCGTCGTCGAAAGCTTGACCGCCTCCTGCCCGACAAGGCTGCGCCCGTCATCCTTCAGCCGTGCAAGCAGTTCGCTGCGTGCGCCCTCGTCAAGGCCGGCGCCGAGCGCGGTCGCGCCCATATCCTCGAACGGCAATTGTCTCGACATCGCCGGTCCCACCATCATCTGGTCAAGGTGATCCATGACGTGCCGGCGCTCCTTGTCCTGGCCGCACCACCATGTGGCGATGCTGGGCAGCGCAAGGTCGCGCCCATGCAGCGCGTTGGAAATGGCCGGGAGAAACGCCAGCAAGGCCCGCGTCTCCAGGATGCCTGAACCAAGTGCGTTGACGAGCGAGACAGAACGTTGCCGGAGAGCCCCCACCATGCCGGGGGTGCCGATCCAGGAATCCGCCTTCAGTTCAAGCGGGTCCATATAGGCGGCGTCCATGCGTCGCCACAGCACATCCACGGGCTTGAGGCCCGAAACGGTGCGCACCATGACCTTGCCCTTGCTGACGGTGAGATCATCACCCTCCAGCAGCATGAAGCCGAGATAGCGCGCGATATAGGCGTGTTCGAAATAGGTTTCGTTGTTGGGTCCGGGCGTGAGAATTGCCGCACGTCCCTGCGGGTTCTTGACCTGCGCCTGCAGCGAATCGCGAAACTCCTTGAAGAACCCCGCAAGCCGGTGAACGTTCATGGATGCGGAAACATCCGCCAGAGCCCGCGTACTTGCGACGCGGTTCTCAAGGGCAAAACCGGCACCCGACGGCGCCTGCGTGCGGTCGCCGAGAACCCACCACCTGCCGTTGGGCGCCCGGCCGAGTTCGAAGGCGCAAAAATGCAGGAAATGCCCGCTCGCCGGCTCCACGCCTGCCACTGCATGCAAATATTCGGAATTCGAAGCAATAAGATCGGGCGGCAGCACGCCCTCGCCGATCAGCCGGTTCTCGCCATAAATGTCGGCGACGATGTCTTCCAGGAGATCCGCACGCTCGGCAAGACCGCGCGTGATCGACTGCCAGTCATGCTCGTCAATCAGAAGCGGGATATGCGCCAGCGGCCATTCTCGTTCCTGCGTGCCGGTTTCATCGTAGACCCGGTAATAAACGCCCGCATCGTGCAGATATTGGCTGGCCTTGGCAAAGCGGGTCGCGAGCTTTTCAGGACCGATTTGATCGAGCCTGCGAAGCAGGGATTCCCAACCCGGACGCACTGCGCCGGAGGGGTCGATCATTTCGTCGGCAACATTGGGCAGCGGTTGATAACCCGCGAGCAGCCCTGACACATTTGGCGCTCTCACGGGCGATGGCATGGTTGCACACCCCTCGGGCCGCGGTGGCGGGGCATCTGGCTAGACAGAGCCGGGGTAAAACTCAGACCCATCCGATCTCGCATTCGTCGCATCAACTTGGCCGTGGCCGCCTGAGGTCGAGGGTCATCGGAAACTCGCCGGAAGGCTGCTCCTTCCTGAGTTCATAGGCCCCCGCCGTGTGTCCCCGCCCTTCGAACCTGGCAAGGCGGCGCGCCTCCGCTTCGTTCGAATTCACGGGAAAAGTATCATAGCTGCGCCCACCCGGATGTGCGACATGATAGACGCAGCCGCCGATCGCCCTGCCCGACCATTGATCGTAAATATCGAAGACAAGCGGCGTATTGACCGGGATCATCGGATGGAGCCCGCTGCGCGGCTGCCACGCCTTGTAGCGCACGCCTGCGACGGCTGTACCCTGGGTATCGGTCATCCGCAGCGGGACTTCGCGCCCGTTGCAGGCAACGCTGTGGCGCGCAGGATTGAAGTTCTCCATCTTCACTTGCAGGCGCTCGACCGAACTGTCGACGAAGCGCACCGTCCCGCCGATGGCGCCCTGCTCGCCCATGACATGCCACGGTTCCAGCGCCTGGCGCAGTTCCAGCTTGACGCCCTCGCGTTCGATCTCGCCGCAGAACGGAAAGCGGAATTCGAGCTGTGCCTCGAACCATTCCGGCCGGAACTCGAAGCCGTTTTCGCGCAGATCGGCGAGAACATCTAGAAAATCCGCCCAGACAAAGGCAGGCAGCATGAAGCGATCGTGGAGCGACGTGCCCCAGCGCACGAACCCGCCCTCGATGGGCTTGTTCCAGAAGCGTGCGACCAGCGCCCGAACCAGCAATTGCTGCGCGAGGCTCATGCGGGCATTGGGCGGCATTTCAAAGCCGCGGAACTCGACGAGGCCAAGCCGTCCCGTTGGTCCGTCGGGCGAGAACAGCTTGTCTATGCAGATTTCCGCCCGGTGGGTGTTTCCAGTGACGTCGATCAAAAGGTTGCGGAAAAGCCGGTCGACCAGCCAGGGCAGAGGCGGTGCGCCGCGACCCGGCATCGGCACCTGCGCCATGGCGATTTCGAGCTCATAGAGACTGTCATGGCGCGCCTCGTCGATGCGCGGGGCCTGGCTTGTCGGGCCGATAAAGAGGCCGGAAAACAGGTAGGACAAGGATGGATGCCGCTGCCAGTGAAGAACAAGGCTCTTCAAGAGATCCGGCCGCCGCAGGAACGGGCTGTCATTTGGCGTTTCGCCGCCGACAACGACATGATTGCCGCCGCCCGTGCCGGTGTGCCTGCCGTCGACCATGAATTTGTCGGCGCCGAGGCGCGACTGGCGCGCTTCCTCATAGATCGCCGTTGTCGTTTCGACGCACTCACGCCAGTTGGCGGCAGGATGGACGTTGACCTCGATGACACCCGGGTCCGGCGCTACGCGAATGACGTTGATGCGCGGGTCCTGCGGCGGACTGTAGCCCTCGATATGAACCGGCAGTCCGAGCTTCGCCGCGGCAGCCTCGGCGGCGCCGACGAGTTCGAGATAGTCCTCCAGCGCTTCAACCGGCGGCATGAATACGCTGAGGCGGCCCTCGCGCGGCTCAACCGAGATCGCGGTGCGCACCGCACCGCCGATATCGCCCAGTTCCTGTTCGACCCGCTCCTGCTGGCCCCCTTCGGCGGCTGTGAATGACGCGACAGCCTGCGGCGTGTCCCGGCCCGCCGGCTCTGCTTGAGCAATCGAGTCGGCAAGCGGTCCGCGTTCCACGGAGGGGTCCACGGGCACGATATAAGGATATTCCGAAGGCGGGACGTGCGGCAGCGCTCCGAGCGGCAGGCGGTATCCGACCGGCGAATCTCCCGGCACCAGAAAGAGCTTGCCACGGCGTGTCGTCCACTTTTCGCTGCGCCAGCGCGGGCCGGCGACAGCCTGGCTGTTCCAGCGCTGTACCGGAAGCACATAACCCGTCGGTTCAGTCAGGCCACGTTCGAAGACGCGGGACATGCGGCTGCGCTCTTCCGGGTCCTTGAGTTTGGAATTGGAGGGATCGACATTGGCCGGCAGATTGCCTTCCTTGACCAGCCACTCGGCCGGATCCTCATATGCCGGCGCGACCATCTCCGTCTCGACGCCAAGAACGTTCGCCATGCCGGTCAAGAGCTTTTCGGCGTCCGCCGGCTTGATCTCGCCCTTGCTGTTTTCGGCAGCGATGAGGTTCGGATCGACCCAGATCGGCTTGCCGTCCTTGCGCCAGTAGAGCGAGAAGGTCCAGCGCGGCAGGCTTTCGCCCGGATACCATTTGCCCTGCCCGTAATGCAGGAAGCCGCCGGGCGCAAAGCGATCGCGCAGTCGGCGGATCAGCATGTCGGCCTTTTCGCGCTTGGTCGGGCCGACCGCATCGGTGTTCCATTCGCCGGATTCGAAATCGTCGATCGACACGAAGGTAGGCTCACCGCCCATGGTCAGCCGCACGTCGCGCTGCGTCAACATCGCATCGACCTTGTCGCCCAAAGCATCAAGCGCGGCCCAGGATTCGTCCGAGAACGGTTTGGTTATGCGCGGGTGTTCGGAGACCCGTGTCACATGCATGTCGAAATTGAACTCGACATTGGCGGGTTCGGCCATGCCGGAAATCGGTGCGGCGTTTCTGTAGTGCGGCGTTCCGGCGAGCGGAACATGGCTTTCGCCGGTCAGAAGGCCCGAGGTCGGATCAAGTCCGATCCAGCCCGCGCCCGGCAGATAAACCTCGCACCACGCGTGAAGGTCGGTGAAATCCTTGTTCGTGCCCGCCGGGCCATCAAGGGCGACGAGATCGGGTTTCAACTGGATCAGATAGCCGGAGACGAACCGGGCCGCGATGCCGAGATGGCGCAGGACCTGTACGAGCAGCCAGCTGGAATCGCGGCAGGAACCGGTCGCGACGCCCAGCGTCGTATCGGGCTCCTGCACGCCGGTTTCCATGCGGATGACATAGCCAACCTCACGCTGGATACGCGCATTGAGGTCGACGACGAAATTCACCGTATTGGTCGGGTTGCGGTCGACCGTTGCAAGAAACGCGCTCAGCAGCGGACCCGTTGGCTCCGGCTTCAGATAGATCGAGAGGTCGTCCCGGATATCCTCAGGATAGGCGAAGGGCCACGTCTCCGCGATGGGCTCGACGAAGAAATCGAAGGGATTGTAGACCGTCATGTCCGCAACGAGGTCGACCTCGATCTTCAGTTCGGTGACGGGCTCGGGAAACACAAAGCGGGCGAGAAAATTCCCGTAGGGATCCTGCTGCAGGTTGACGAAGTGATTGGAAGGACTGACTTTTAGGGAGTGGCTGAGAACCTTCGTACGCGAATGCGGCGCAGGCTGCAGGCGAATGACCTGAGGTCCGAGCATGATCGGACGGTCATATTTATAGTGCGTCAGATGGTAGACCGCAGCGTGAATTGCCATATCGCCTCAAATAACTGGCCGCGCATCGCGCGAAACAAACTGAAACCTAAACTACTCTCTTTCATAGGGCACGTCTTAAAATGTCCTATTGCCAATTATTTTAGCACTTGAGAATTTTGCCGTATAAACGTGCTTGCCAGCGGAGAAATCCCCGCATAGCATCCGCGCCGATGGTTTCTCCGGGATGACAACACCGGAGATGAAAAGGGAACACGGTGAGGCGTACCCAATAGGGACCGAGACCGTGGCTGCCCCCGCAACTGTAAGCGGCGAGCGTTGCCTGACGATGCCACTGATCGAACGATCGGGAAGGCCGGGCAAAGCTGAGACCCGCGAGCCAGGAGACCTGCCATCAAGCAAATGATTCGAACCGGACGGGGTGTACCGGGAGCGATGCGATGTTGCCGTTTACGGATGACCTTGAGCAACTGCTGAGGCGTGCCGTGATTGGAATATCCACGTTCCCTGTTCCTGTCCTCATGAAGGACAGGTATGCACATCGACCCTCATCATCATCATCGCCTGTGCCCGCACCCTGGCTGGATCCTGCCGGTTGACATTACTTCGCGTTTGCTATCATACGATATAACATTACATAATTTGATCGAAGTTTCCTGGGTGCGAAAATTTTCGATTGCCGGAAAACGCCAGCCATGAATTCCATCCTTCTCAGCGCTGACACGGTCAGCTATCGAATCGGCGGCAAGTGCCTGGTTGAAGCTGCATCGCTGCAAATTTCACGCGGATCGCGGCTCGCCATCATCGGTCCGAACGGCGCCGGCAAATCCACGCTGCTGCGGATGCTGGCGGGGCTTGCGGCGCCGACAAGCGGGGCCATTCACATTGAAGGCGAGAATATTAACCGCTTGACCCCGCTGGATCGGGCACGCCGCTTCGCCCTCGTCGGCCAGACGGATACGCCGGACCGCCAGTTGCGCGCCATCGACTATGTAGCGCTTGGCCGTATTCCGCATGGCGGGCGCTACAGCGCCGCGACGGACCGCGAGATTGTTGGGGAAGCCATGGATCGTGCCGGCGTAGAGTCATTTGCGGCGCGGACGGTTGGTTCGCTGTCCGGCGGCGAGCGGCAGAGGCTGCAGCTGGCGCGCGCTCTCGCCCAGCAACCGGCGATCCTGTTTCTCGACGAGCCGACCAATCACCTCGATCCGAAGGCACGCAGCGCCCTGCTTTCGCTCGTTTCCGGGCTCGGCATCACCACCGTCGCCGTCCTGCACGACCTGCCGCTCGTCGCGCCGTTCGCCAGCCATGTCGCCGTCATGCATGCCGGCAAGATCGTCGCCACCGGCACGCCCAACGAGACATTGACCCCGCGGATCGTCAGCGACGTGTTCGACCTCGACGTCCTGCGCCTGCGCCACCCGCATCAGGACCGCGAACTCATGGTGTTCGACGTTCCCGGCCCCGTTCAATCTGATAAGTCACGGAGACTCCCATGAAAAAAGCCCTCATCGCACTCGCGCTCACGCTGCTATCCGCGCCGGCATATGCCTTTCCGGTCACTGTCGACAATTGCGGCACGCCGCTGACCTTCGACGCGGCGCCGAAACGCGCCGTCATCCAGGATATCAACATGAGCGAGATGGCTTTCGCGCTCGGCCTCCAGCCCTCGATCGTCGGCGTGACCGGCATCACCGGCTGGTACAAGCTAGATGAAGCGTTCAAGAGGCAGCAAGGTTCGATCCCCGAGCTTGCACCCAAATATCCGACCATCGAGAACCTCGTCGCCGCCAATCCCGATTTCTTCTTTGCCGGCTGGTACTACGGCATGAAGCCGGGCGGCGACGTTACACCGGACACGCTCGCCCCCTACGGTATCAAGACGCTCGTCCTGACGGAGAGCTGCGTTCATCTCGACAAGAATCGTCCCGCCGCCTCGATGGATCTGCTGTATGGCGATATTGAAAAGCTCGGCAAGATTTTCGGCAGGGACGCCGAGGCCGACAAGCTGGTGTCTGGCTGGAAGGCGGAGCTTGCCGCGATCAAGGGCAAGATCGGCGGGAACGGCGACACCCGCGTCTTCCTGTATGACTCCGGTGAGGACAAGCCGTTCACGGCCGGCAAGTTCGCCATGCCGTCGGCATTGATCCGCGAAGCCGGTGGCGTCAACATCATGGACGACATGGAGACGAGCTGGGGCACGACGTCGTGGGAAACGGTCGCCGCGCGCAACCCCCAATTCCTCGTCCTTCTCGATTATCAGGATGATGCCGGCTATCAGAAGCTTTTGAACTTCCTCAAATCACACCCGGCGATGAAGGAGACGGATGCGGTGAAGAACGAACGCTTCGTCGCTCTGCGCTACGCCGAGATCACGCCCGGCCCTGCCAATATCGAGGCTATCGGCAAGATAGCTCGTGCGATGCACCCGGAAGCGTTTTGAGGGGTGACCAGCAACGCCCCTCCCGGCTGCTGCGCAGCCACCCTCCCCACAAGGGGGAGGGAAAGGCGGCGCCATGCATACGAAAGTCATTGACGAAATGATCTGCCGGGCATCTCCCCCACAAGGGGGAGATCGATTGGCGGCTTCGCACACGCGCTACTCGAACGAGGCGTTGGCCTCTGCGGGTTCGCGCCCTTGTGGGGAGGGTGGGACCGAAGGTCCGGGGCGGGGTTCTTGCGACCGCGAAGCCTTTCGAGGCATCACAGGCACGCCCCTCCCGGCTGTTACGCAACCACCCTCCCCACAAGGGGGAGGGAAAGGCGGAGCCATGCATACGAAAGTCATTGACGAAATGATCCACTCACCCCCCTCTGCCCTGCCGGGCATCTCCCCCACAAGGGGGGAGATCGATTGGCGGTTTCGCACATTCGCTACTCGAAAGAGGCGTTGGCCTCTGCGGGTTCGCGCCTTTCCCTCCCCCTTGTGGGGAGGGTCGGACCGAAGGTCCGGGGCGGGGTTCTTGCGACCGCGAAGCCCTTCGAGGCATCCCAGGCATGCCCCTCCCGGCTGCTGCGCAGCCACCCTCCCCACAAGGGGGAGGGAAAGGCGGCAACGCATTCGAAAATCATTGACGAAATGATCCACTCGCCCCCCTCTGCCCTGCCGGGCATCTCCCCCACAAGGGGGGAGATCGATTGGCTTCCGGCGATTAGTTCAGTCGCCACCGGCAGGGTATTGCGCCGAGATGACTGCAGGCTTTTCTCCCCCCTTGTGGGGGAGATGGGCGGCAGCCCAGAGGGGGGTGAATGAGCTTCGCCCCCGCGCAACGACGCATGCTTATCGGCGGAAGCGTGGCGATGCTCGCCCTTGTCCTTGCCTCAATTGCCTATGGCTCGACCCTGATCCCGCTCGACGACGTCATGCGTGCACTTGCAAATGCCGCCGGTCTCAGCGACACGTCCGTCGCCGCGCCGGTGCAACGCATCATCATCGACCTTCGCCTGCCCCGCGTCATCCTTGCGCTCTGCGTCGGTGCAGGCCTTGGCGTCATCGGCGCGATGCTGCAGACCGTCACGCGCAACGACCTCGCCGACCCGTTCCTCTTCGGCCTCTCCTCGGGTGCGGCCGCCGGCGCCGTCTCGGTGATCAGCATCTTCGGCGATCGCTTCGGCATCTGGACCTTGCCGATTGCCGCGTTTTCGGGCGGCATGCTCGCGGCCCTGCTGGTGCTGGTGCTCGTTCGGCGCATCGAAGGCCAGGGACCCGAACGGCTGATCCTCGCGGGTCTTGCCGTCTCGTTCCTTTTTGCCGCACTCACCAACTATATCGTCTTCCTCGGCGACCAGCGCGCCGCCCACTCCGTGCTGTTCTGGACACTCGGCGGTCTCGGCCTAGCGCGGTGGGATAATCTGCCGCTGGCGATCACCGGCCTTGCCGCGATCCTCGCCTTTGCGCTCTTCAACCACCGCCGGCTCGATGCGTTTCTCGCCGGAGAAAGCACCGCCGAAAGCCTCGGCGTGCGTGTAGCGCGCACGCGCAGTGTCGTTTTTATCGTATGCGCCTTTTCGACCGCGATTTTCGTCTCGGTTGCCGGCGTCATCGGATTTGTCGGCCTGATGATCCCGCACATGGCCCGCCGCTTCGCCGGCCAGCTTCACGCCGGACTGATCGTTGCCTGCGCCATTTTCGGCGCCATCCTGATCCTGCTCAGCGACCTTGCCGCGCGCCTGCTGCTCGCGCCGCAAGAGTTGCCGATCGGAATCGTGACGAGTTCGGTCGGGGCGTTCTTCGTGGTAACGATGCTCTTGCGAAAACCGCGAGGCTAAAGCCGGCCCCGAGCCACGAAGTGCGGGTTGGCGAAATCCGCGTCATGCGCCTGGTTGCGCCGCCCGTAAGTCAGCGGCCGGCCCTCGAGCGTCAAGGTCATGCCGCCGGCCGCGCGCAATACGGCATCGCCCGCCGCCGTATCCCACTCCATGGTGCGGCTCAGCCGCGGATAGATGTCAGCCTCGCCGCGCGCGAGCAGGCCGAATTTCAGCGATGAACCAACCGAAACACAATCGGCGATGGCGAACTGGCCGAGATAGGCGTCGGTTTCAGGCGTCCGGTGCGAGCGGCTCGCAACCGCGACCAGAACGTCGGGGGCTGAACGGCAGGCAATGGCGTAACGTTCGAGCACGCTGCCGTTGCGATCGATCGTCACTTGTTGCGCCCCCTCGGAGCCGCCGGTGAAGAGCAGGCCGCGCACGGGAGCGTAGACGAGGCCGAGCACCGGTACGCCGTTTTCGATGAGCGCGATGTTGACGGTAAAGTCGCCATTGCGGCTGACAAACTCCCGCGTACCATCGAGTGGATCCACCAGATAGAAGCGGGTGCCGAGATCGCCGGGCACGTGGCCGCCTGCGATCTCTTCCTCGGCAACGATGGGTATATCCGGTGTCGCACCCCGCAACGCCTGAAGGATGATCGCCTCGGCTGCGTGGTCGGCTGCAGTCACGGGTGACTTGTCGTCCTTGAGTTCGACAGCGCAGCCTTCCTCGTAGATACGCAGGATCTTCTGACCTGCAACGATCGCGGTTTCTTCGAAGAGGGTGAGCAGATCAGAGTGGAATGTCATGCAGCGCTCTCTGCCCTGCCGGGCATTTTCATTCCAAGCGGGTAGACCAACGCGCAGGTTCTGTCACGCTCAGCAACATTCGAAGTGCAGGCGGACATACCTATGCGACCTCCCCCGTTGTGGGGGAGATGGGCGGCAACCCATAGGGGCGTGAGTGCGAATTGCATGACTTGATCTAGATGGACCACGAACTCTGGTCGTAATTGAAGATGATGCCACGCTCAGCAAGCAGGTTTTCGACCTCGGAGGCAAGCTCTTCCGTCGTTCGCCCGACGGTTTTCAGATGAAGCTCCGGGTTCTCCGGCGCCTCATAGGGCGAATCCACACCGGTGAAGTTCTTGATCTCACCGCGCAGCGCCTTGGCGTAAAGACCCTTCGGATCGCGGCGGGCGCATTCCTCGAAGGGCGTATCGACGAAGATCTCCATGAATTCGCCGTCGCCAAGCAATTCACGCGCCATGCGCCGCTCGGAGCGGAAAGGCGAAATGAACGAGACCAGCACGATCAGCCCCGCATCCACCATAAGCTTTGCCACCTCGCCGACGCGTCGGATATTCTCGACGCGATCTTCCTCGGTGAAACCGAGATCGCGATTGAGGCCGTGGCGGACATTGTCGCCGTCAAGGATATAGGTGTGCTTGCCGAGCGATGAGAGGCGCTTTTCGACAAGGTTCGCAACCGTGGATTTGCCCGAACCGGAGAGCCCGGTAAACCACAGCACGGCCGGCTTTTGATCCTTCAGTGCCGCGCGCGACGCCTTATCGACGTCGAGCGCCTGCCAGTGCACGTTGGATGCGCGGCGAAGCGCAAAATCGATCATGCCCGCGCCGACCGTGGCATTGGTCAGACGATCGATGAGGATAAACGACCCGGTCGAACGGTTGGACCTGTAGGAATCGAAGGCTATCGGCTCCTGCGTCGAAATATTGCAGACCCCGACCTCATTCAAATCGAGCGATTTGGCAGCAACTTCGGCGAAGCTGTTGATATCGATTCGATGTTTGAGATCGGTGATCGTGGCGGTGACCTGATCGGTCTCGGTGCGCAGGATATAGGAACGGCCCGGAATGAGCGCATGCTCGGCGAACCAGACAAGATGGGCCGCGAACTGGTCCGCGACTTCAGGGCGCGCGCCCGGCGAAACCAGCATGTTGCCGCGCGAAACCTCGACCTCATCTTCCAGCACGATGGTAACCGCCTCGCCCTCGCCGGCGCGATCGAGATCGCCATCCCAGGTGACGATGCGCTTGACACGCGATGTCTTGCCGGACTTCGCCACCACGACCTCGTCGCCGGGCGCTACGGAACCCGAGGCAATCGTGCCAGCGAACCCGCGAAAATCGAGATTGGGGCGATTGACGAATTGAACCGGAAACCGGAAAGGGCGTTCTTCGGCGGTGCGGTAAAGCGGCACGGTTTCGAGATGTTCGAGCAGCGATGGCCCCTTATACCAGGGCAACTTATCCGATGCGCCGATGACATTGTCGCCGTAGCGCGCCGAAAGCGGGATCGACTGTATCGAATTGAATCCAAGCTTGCCCGCAAATGCCTGATATTCCTCGACGATCCTGTCGAAAATCTCCTCGGAGTAATCGACGAGATCGATCTTGTTGACGGCCAGCACGATATTGCGGATGCCAAGCAGGGAGGCGATGAAGCTGTGACGCCGCGTCTGCTGCAGCACGCCTTGCCGCGCATCGACGAGCACAATGGCGAGATCCGCTGTCGAAGCACCGGTCGCCATGTTGCGGGTATATTGCTCGTGCCCGGGCGTATCTGCGACGATGAACTTGCGTTTCGGCGTCGAGAAGAAGCGATAGGCCACATCGATGGTGATGCCCTGTTCGCGCTCGGCCTCAAGGCCATCGACAAGCAAGGCGAAGTCGATATCCTCGCCATTCGTGCCGTGCTTGCGGCTGTCGTTGGTTAGGGCTGCAAGCTGATCCTCGAAGATCAGCTTCGTGTCGTAGAGCAGCCGGCCGATCAGCGTCGACTTGCCGTCATCGACGGAGCCGCAGGTCAGGAAGCGCAAGAGCGACTTCTTTTCCTGTTCGGCCATATAGGCGTTGATTTCCTCGGCGGCTGCTTCGGCTGCGGACAACTCGATCTGGGCTGGTTTACTCATCAGAAATAGCCCTCACGCTTTTTCTTTTCCATGGAGCCGGCTTCGTCCTTGTCGATCATGCGGCCCTGCCGCTCCGACGTGCGGGAAACTAGCATTTCGCCGACGATCTCCGGAAGCGTCGTGGCGCTCGATTCAACAGCGCCGGTCAGCGGGTAGCAGCCAAGGGTCCTGAACCGAACCATCTTGTCCTGCAGCACCTCGCCCGGCAGCATCTGCATCCGTTCGTCATCGCGCATGATCAGTATGCCATCGCGCTCCACGATGGGCCGCTTGGCGGCGAAATACAGGGGAACGATCGGAATCTCCTCCTGCATAATGTACTGCCAGATGTCGAGTTCGGTCCAATTGGAAATTGGAAAGACGCGGATCGATTCACCCTTAGCGACGCGGGTATTGTAGATCTTCCACATTTCCGGACGCTGGTTCTTCGGGTCCCAGGAATGCTGGGCATTGCGGAAGGAAAAGATGCGTTCCTTGGCGCGTGACTTCTCTTCGTCGCGGCGCGCGCCGCCAAAGGCAGCATCGAAGCCATATTTGTCGAGTGCCTGGCGCAGCGCCATCGTCTTCATAATGTGGGTATGCGTGTTCGAACCATGAACGAAGGGGCTGATGCCCTGCTCGATGCCTTCCTGGTTGCTGTGGACAAGAAGATCGAACCCAAGCCGCTTAGCTTCTGAATCACGAAACGCGATCATCTCCTTGAATTTCCACGTGCTGTCGACATGGAGAAACGGAAATGGCGGTTTTGCCGGATAGAACGCCTTCATCGCCAGATGCAGCATGACGGACGAATCCTTGCCGATGGAATAGAGCATCACCGGCTTGGCGAAGGTTGCCGCAACTTCACGGAAAATGTGGATTGCCTCGGCTTCAAGACGCTGAAGATGCGTCAGGTTCTTGGTCATCAAAATCACTATCCACTTGTGCCGGACGCGTTATCGACGCCAGCAAAAATCATTCAGGACACCGGCGTCCTTCGACTGCCGGAACGTGCCGCAAACATAGTGGAACAGTCGCGGTTTAGAAAAGGATGGTTTCACGCCTCGCGCAAAATCGACGCCAATTTATTGCCGTTGCGGGCGAAATCTAAGAACGCCATGCTCCTGTCGAGTGGCGTCCAACCACAACCGTTTTAAAAACCTTCTATCGTGGAAAATTCATCCGGCCTTGCTGTCGCCAAGACCAGCAATGAATTTATCGAACGCTTTCGCATCGGCATAGGACTTCTGCGTGCCTTCGCGGGTGATCGAATCGGCGGCATAGAGCGCAGCCTTGCGCAGCGAGGCTTCGACGTCGCGGCCTTCCACGTAGAACCGGGCAAAGCTGCCGATGAAGGCGTCGCCAGCTCCCGTCGTATCCTTGGGCTGGACCTTCAGCGGCTCGATCAGCGTCGCCTTGTCAGCAGTGATCAGCCGCGCGCCACGCGAGCCAAGGGTGACGATGACGGTGCGAATGCCCTTGGCGATCAATGAGCGGGCCGCAGTCTCGATTTCGGCATCGGTACCGGTCGGCATGCCGGTCAGCAAGGCGAGCTCCGTTTCGTTCGGCACAAGAAACGTCGCTTTGGTGACCTTGCCGGCATCGAGATCCGGCGCGGCCGGCGCCGGATTGAGAATGGTCTCGATGCCATGCTGGTCGGCAAAGGCGATCGTGTAGTAGACCGTCTCCAACGGGACTTCCAGCTGCATGAGAATGAGATCGCATCGCTTCAGGTCTTCTGCCGCGGCATCGATATCCGCCGGCTTCAACTCGTTGTTGGCGCCCTTGATGATCAGGATGGAATTTTCGCCATGCTCGTCGACGAAGATCGGCGCAACGCCGCTTGACTGGCCGGCAGCCGTATCGACATGGGTGATGTCGATGCCATTGTCCTGCAAATTGCGGATCGTACTCTGGCCGAAGACATCGTCGCCCACCTTGGTCACCATCATGACGTCGGCGCCGAGTCTTGCGGCCGCGACCGCCTGATTGGCGCCCTTGCCGCCGAACCCCATGGCGAATGCCGGCGCTTCGACTGTCTCGCCGGGTGCGGGCATGCGGACGATCGAAGTAACCAGATCCGTCATGTTGCTGCCGACAACGGCGATACGGTGGGCCATGTGCGTATTCCTTGTGTAGTCCAGTCGTTTGGAATTTTTCTATATCAGCGATCTTGCGGAAAGAAACGGGGCCTCATCGATCGGTGTTGCGAAATGCGTTGAGAGCAATGACCAAAAGCAGGAAGCCGCCCCATATGAAATCGATGAGGTGGTTGGAGAAGCGCAGGATCTGGAAGCCGGATGAGAGCAGCATCAGTGCCACCAGCGCGATCGACACACCAAGCACCCTGCCCTTGCCGCCAGCCGGGTTTGTGCCGCCAAGAACAGCGATCAGGATGGCTTGCAAGAGGTAGGATGCGCCGTAATCCGATTTCGCGGCATTGGTGCGCCCCGAAAGAATGATGCCGGCAATGGCCGCGAGAAACCCGGTCAGCATATAGGAATAGAAGATCATCCGATCCTTGCGCAGGCCGGCAAAGACGGCGGCTCGCGGGTTGGTACCGATGAGCATGAGATTGACACCGAGTGTGGTTCGCGTGAGCAGAACGGCGACAGCACCGGCAACGACGACGAACAGGATGAACGGCGTTGCGAGGCCCAGGATCTTGCCGTTGCCGATATAGTTCCAGCCATCCGGGAATCCGACGATCGCCGGGCCGCCAGTGAGGACGACAGCGAGACCGGTGAAGATCTGGCCGGTGCCGAGCGTCGCAAGGATCGGCGTGATGCGCAGTTTGGCGATGAGAAAGCCGTTGAGGACACCTGCCAAGAGACCGATCGCCAGCGCCATCAATATGCCGATGCCCGTATAAAGCATGATCATGCCGGTGGACTGGTCAGTTCCGGTGATGACATGGTGGAAGAACACGCCCGCGAGAATCCCGGCGAGGTTGGCGATGCCGACGACCGAAAGATCGATACCGCCAGTCAGCATCGCGATCATCATGGCGATCGCGAGAATGCCGAGTTCCGGCATGATGTAGGTGATGGACTCGAAATTGTAGTAGCGCAGGAACTTATCGGGGTTGAGATAGGACATCAGCGCGAAGACCAGCACGGTGATCACGAGAAGCTGCAGGATATTGCGGTCCTGCCCCAAAATGCGCTTGGCGATAGAGCTGTTCTGCATGTCCTGTCTCACACCAGTTTCTTGCGGTCGCGCCAGGCGGTGAGCGCCGTGGCGATGATGATGATGAGGCCCACGACCACCCGCTGCCAGGTGGTATCGACCTTCATTATGATGAGGCTGTTCTTGACCATAACCAGCATGAACACCCCAAGCAGCGTGCCGATGACGCTGCCGCGCCCACCGAAGATGGACGCGCCGCCGAGGACCACAGCCGCGATCACATCAAGCTCGAGCCCGACGAAATCGCGCGGATTGGCAAGCCAGATCATCGAGCCGTGTAACAGCCCGGCAAATCCGGCCAGCGCACCGGCGAAACAGTAGACGACGAACAGCGTGTTGCGAGTATTGAAGCCGACCCGGCTTGCGGCCTCCGGCGCACCGCCGAGAGCGAACACCGAGCGCCCCATCATGGTGTAGCGCAGGAACAAATGCGTGAGGAGCGCGAGGCCGAAATAGATGAGGATCATCGCGGTCAGGCCGAAATTGGTGCCGCTTGCAGACGTCAGGCTGATGAGGTCCGTCTTGGCGAAGGCGATCAACTGCTGAGGCATCTTGTCGATGTTGATCATGCTGGTGCCAACGAGGCCAAGCAGCAGGCCGCGCACGACGCTGCCCGTGCCGAGGGTGACGATCAGCGGGATCATGCGGAAGGTATGGATGAAGAAGGCGTTGAAAGCCCCGAGAAAAGTGCCGATCAGCGTTGCGGCGACGAAGGGCAGGAGCACACCGCCATAGCCATAATAGATCATGACCTTGATCGTAAGGTACATGGCGGCGACGGCAAAAGCTGTGAAGGAAACATCGATGCCGCCAGAAATCATCACAACAAGGACGCCAAGCGCCAGGATGCCGATGATCACATTGGCCCGCAAGAGTCCGAACAGGTTGTCCAGCGACCAAAAGGCCGGGTTGATAAGTCCGATGATGATCATCGCAGCAACAAGAATGCAGGCGATGATGAATTCCGATCGACGAAACAGAGTCATTTCAAGGCCTTCAGCCGGTCGTTTAAAGCGTCTTCATGCAAGGAATCAGGTCCGATTTCATCGACGAAACGCCCCCTATGCATGATGATGATGCGGTTGCAGTTTTGGACAAGTTCCGGCACGTCGTCGGAGATCATCAACACGGCCAGACCGTTCTCGACGGCCAGTTCCCGAATCTTGCGATGGATCTGCGCCTTGGAGCCAACGTCGACGCCGACAGTCGGGCCATTGAGAATGAGCACCCTTGCGCCCGTCAGCAACCAGCGCGCCAGCACGACGCGCTGCTGATTGCCGCCGGACAGATGGTTGACCGGCGTTTGCGGACCTGGCGCAGCAATCTGCATCGCACCGAACATGCCCAACGTTGCCGCAGCCGTTCGCTTTCGATCAATGAAGATGCCGCGCACGAAATTATTCAGCGATGTCGCCAGCATGTTGCGTTCGATCGATTGCGGCAAAAACAGACCCTCGCTGAGCCGATCCTCCGGAACGTAGGCGATGCCGGATCCGATGGCCTGCTGCACTGTCGCCGGATGCACTTCCCTGCCGTCGACCGTCACTGTCCCGGTAAATTTTGGGTTCATGCCGAAGAGCGCCAGCGCAAGCTCGGTGCGGCCGGCGCCGATCAATCCCGACAGGCCGACGATTTCGCCGGCATGGAGCGTCAGGTTGATATCCTCGATACTCCCCGGCACAGAGAGATTGCGCACCTCTAGCCGCGGCGGGCTGTTTCCGGCGGCTGGCTCCCAAACGTAGCTCTGATCGGTGAGATCATGCCCGGTCATGGCGCGGGTGATCTTCGGCTCGTTGAAATCGGTAATCGGGCCTTCGGCCACCTTCTTGCCGTTGCGCAAGACGGTCAGCCGTTCGCTGATTTCGAGCATTTCGCGCATCTTGTGGCTGACGAACAGGACGGCGATGCCCTGCGCCTGGATATCGCGCACGATACGGAAGAGCGCATCGACCTCTGGCCGCGTCAGCGCCGTCGTCGGCTCGTCCATGATGATGAGCCGGGCATTGACCATGACGGCGCGGGCAATTGCGATGATCTGCTTGCCGGACGTCGGTAAGGTTTCGACATCGGCGTCAAGGTCCATCGTAACGCCGAGACGTGCGAGTGCCTGTTGGGCAAGGTTGCGGGCACGCGTCCAGTCGACGATGCGGCGTTTTTCGAGAAGCATCGTATTGAGCGCGAGGTTTTCGAGAACGCTGAGGTTCCCGAAGAGAGAAAAATCCTGGTAGATGACCTGAATGCCATGCTGTACCGAATGCGCGGGCGTCATGCCGGTTACCGGGACGCCGTCGATGCGTATTTCGCCCTCGGTCGGCTGGTAGACGCCAGCCATGATCTTGATGATCGTGGATTTGCCGGAACCGTTCTCACCGGCAAGGCAGTGAATTTCACCGGGCTTGATTGCCAGCGAAACCGCGTCCAGCGCCACGAGGCCGCCGAAACGTTTGCTGATATTATTCAGCTCCAGAAGATACTCGCTCATGCTTGCTCCGGCCATTCGAAATGTCCGGGCGACAACGCTGCCGCCGCCCGGACAATAGGCAAATCAGAAGTTGTAAGGGGCCATGTTATCGACCGTGACGCCAACCCAACCAGCGCCGTAGAGCAGGTTCGGCTTGGAGGCGTCGGGCGCGGTGAGGCTCGTATAGCCGGGAAGGCCGAGGTCGAGGCCGGGCTTGATTTCGGCATTCTTCTTTTCGAGCGCCATGACGGCAAGTTCGTTCATGGCATAGCCGGCAACGGCGGGATCCCAGAACTGGATATACTGGATGTCGCCATTCTTCAGGTATTCACCGGCGACCGAAACCAGACCTGTTCCCGCGAAGAAGACCTTGCCCTTCAGACCGCCCTCTGCGATCAGGCGCCCTGCGCCGGCCGAAGTCGGCATCGGCGCGCCGAGAATGCCGGTAACGTCCGGATAGGTGGTCATCGCCTCTTTCAGCTTGTTGTAGTCCTGATTGGCGTCGTCATAGGTTTCGAGACGCTCGGTCGCGAGCGACATTTCAGGAAAGTTCTTCTTCTGATATTCGATGGCGCCGTCGATCCAGTCCATCTGCGACTTCGAGGTCAGGCTACCGACCGTCGCAAGATACTTGCCCTTGCCGCCCATGTTCTTGGCAAGCACTTCCATGAGCTTGGCGCCATAGGCCTTGTTGTCGAAGGCTTCGAGCTCGTAATCGACATTGACGATATTGGAGGCTTCATGGGCGATGACGACGATCCCGCGGTCGCGGGCCTTCTTCAGCACCGGCTCCACCGCCTCGACCGAGAACGGCACGATGCAGATGGCATCGACGCCCTGTGCGATCAGGTTTTCAACGATCTGGACCTGCGCAGCAGCGTCGGCCTGGCTCGGCCCGACCATCCAGGTATCCATCCCGGTATCCGATTTGAACTGTTCAACGCCGGCGCGCATGCGGTCGAACCAGGCAATGCCGTCGACCTTGACCACGGTGGCGATGGAATAGGTCTTGCCGCTAGCCGACGTGACATATTCCTTTTTGACTTTGGATGTATCGATCGGCCCTTCGGCCTTTGCCGGCGCGACAAGAGCCGCGACAATGGCGAGTGATGCGAGCAGTTTCTTCACAGGCATATCCTCCTTGGTTGTTGCCCAAACCGTGCGGAATGGCATAGCCACCCGCCGACCTTTCGAAGTGTCAGGAAGAAAACTGGAGGCAAACGATCAAACCACGCGGCATTGCGCGCCGCGACCTTGGTTCTGCCTTGCCGATCTTCGCGCCGGACCACTCCCGTCCAGATGCGAATGCTCACTCCCTGCGATTCATACTTACGTGATGAAACGTTTCATTTAACATTCAAGATGATGCGGCGCTTGTCAATATGGAAGCGGTGCATAGAACAAATGTTATTTGAAATGTTAAAGTGTGTGCAATTTAGAAGTGCAGAACGGTCGATATTTCGAGTGCCCAGGCCAAGATTTCCGTGATGTCCGGGATGGCTGGGGCGCCTGGATTCGAACCAGGGAATGGCGGTACCAAAAACCGCTGCCTTACCACTTGGCTACGCCCCAAAATCTTGCGTTCTGTCAAGGCGAAGCGCCCGACCGCGCGGCCTTATAACCTCTGGCTCGGGGTTGCGCAACGTGAATGATCGGCCATTTGTCGCTCTTCGCAATTGTTTCCATATAATTTTCGTGACAAGGGTGACTTCGAATTCACGCCGTTCCGAACGAGGCCCGGATTGCCCTTTGCTGCATTGCTTGCGCCATTCATCGCCACCGCCATCGGCGCCGCCATACTGCTTGCGGCCATCATAAGGCTCCTGCCGAGCGATTTCCTCGGTGCTGCCATAACGGAGCGGTCCAACCATACGCAGCCGGCGCGCCAGCTTGGTGGTCTTGCCATTATCCCGGCAGTCCTCCTGGCGCTTTGGATATTCGGCCCGGCAGCCAGTCTCGACTGGCAATTTCTTGCCTCGAGCAGCGCCGCCGCGCTTATCCTGTGGGTCACCGGGTATTTCGACGACCGCCATCATCTGCCCGAAAGCGTCCGGCTGATCGCACAGTTTCTTGCGGCCGGAATAGCCGTCTATGGCCTCGGTGGTGAATTCCGGCTGCTGCCCGAGCTCCTTCCTTTCGCCGTCGAGAGGCTCCTCCTTGCCTTTGCGCTCGTCTATTTCATCAACCTCACCAACTTCATGGACGGTCTCGACCTGATGGTCGTTTCCGGGCTTGGCATACCGCTGGCGCTGGCTGCGGTTCTTGCGGCAATTGGCCTCGTGGCTTCCGGTACGGGCGTGCTTGCCGCCTGCCTCGCCGGGGGCCTCTTTGGATTTGCTCTGTTTAACCGCCCGAAAGCGCTGGTTTTTCTCGGCGATTCCGGTAGCCTCCCGATCGGGCTTTTGAGCGGGCTTGCCTTCTTCCTGGTTGCACGCGACCTTTCAATCGCCGCCGGCTTGCTTTTGCCGCTGTTCTTTATCGCCGACGCCACATCGACGCTGTTCATGCGGCTTGCGGCGCGCGAGAACATTCTCGCTGCCCACTCCAAGCATGCCTATCAGATCGCCAAACGGTCGGGCTGGTCGGTCTGGCAGATCGTTGCCAGCGTCGGCGCGCTGAATTTCATTCTCGGCATCTGCGCCTTCCTGACATTCGATGGCGGGCTTGTTGCCGCCTGCGCAATCTGCGCCGGACTGCTGGCGGTGACGCTCCTGCTGTCGCGCTTTCGCAGCGCTGGACGACGAACTCTTTAAGACGTTGCGCGCTCGTAGAGCAGCTTGCGGACGCCTTCCGTATCGCGCCGCTCAATCAGAAGCTGGAGCTCTGCCACAGCATCCGGCAGGTGGTCGGCGGCATTGGACCGGCGTTGGGCGCGCAGGATTTTCGTATGGCTCGTCGACCCGACGCCGGTGGGATCGTAGAACAGTTCCTCATGCAGCTTTTCACCGTCGCGAATGCCCACCGTGACGATCTCGATGTCGCCATCGGGGTTGCTGCTGTCTTTCACCGACAGTCCGGCGAGCAGGATCATGTTTTCGGCAAGATCGCGGATACGCACCGGTTCGCCCATTTCCAGCAGCAATATATCACCGCCCTCGGAAAGCGCTCCGGCCTGGATGATGAGTTCGGCAGCTTCGCGCACGGACATGAAATAGCGGGTCATGTCGTCATGGGTAACCGTCAGCGGCCCGCCCTGCGCGATCTGCTCGCGAAAGAGCGGCACCACCGACCCGCTTGAACCGATGACATTGCCGAAACGGACCGAAGCAAATATCTGCCCGGTCCCCTGCTCCCTGGCGATATCGCCCTGATGCCGTACGATAAGTTCCGCCCAGCGCTTGGTCGCCCCCATGACATTGGAGGGCCGAACGGCCTTGTCGGACGAGATCAGCACGAAGTTCCGCACTCCGGCCTGTTGTGATATTGCGGCCAGCACATCGGTGCCGATGACATTGTTGCGCGCGCCCTCGACGACGTTCTCTTCGACAAGCGGCACATGCTTGTAGGCGGCGCAATGGTAGACATTTTCAACCTTGTGCTCGGCGAGCAGCGCGCGGATCAGCGAAGCATCGCTGATCGAACCAAGCGCCGGAACGATCACGCAATCGGTCATGCCCGCCAGCTCGCGCTGGAGCTGGTAGATGCTGTGCTCGTTGACATCGAAGACAATGAGCTTGGCGGGCGCAAGCTTGACGATGGTGCGGCAAAGCTCCGAGCCGATCGAGCCGCCGGCGCCGGTAACAAGGATCACCCGGCCTTCCACGGTCTTGTCGAGCAGCGTCGGGTCGGCCGGAACCGGCGAGCGGCCGAGCAGGTCGTCAATGTCGATATCACGCAGGTGGCTGACCAGATACTTGCCGGCCGTAAGGTCGGAGATAGCCGGGAGAATACGAACCTTGACGTCCAGAGCCTTCAATCGACCGATCAGCCGGCGACGCTCGATGCCGCTCAGCGATGATGTCGTGACGATCAGTTCGCTGATACCGAAATTATCGATCAGCGTTTCAAGGTGTTGCGTAGGATAGACGCGGATACCGAGAATATCCATGCCATGCAGGCTCCGGTCGTCGTCGATGAAACCGGCAACGGATACTTCGTTCTGGCTGCGCAGCGCATTGGCAAGCTGGCGTCCCGCATCACCCGCACCGAAAATCAGACATTGCCGCGCCATGAGCTTGTCGCGCAGTGCACTCCACAGCAGCCATTTGGCGCCGAAGCGGCTGCCGCAGATGATTCCAATGCTCAGCACCCAATAGAGGAAGGGAATAGCGCGCGGCACGCCCTCAGCGCCGGTCATGAGCGTGAGGAACGCCAGGCAGACCCAGAGAATGACAGAGATGGTCACGGCCTGGATCATTGTCCAGATGGCCTTGTCCGGCAGGTAGCGGATGACGGCGCGATAGAGTCCGAAGCGGATGAACACCGGCAGCCCGATCAGCGGCGCGGCAACCATCAAAAGTGCCTGTTCGCTGTTGGGGATGAAGAACGTGCCAAATCGCAGCAGATAGCTGAGCCAAACGGCAAAGGTCAGCGCGATCACGTCGAATACGACCAGGATCAGTTGCTTGTAACGACGCGGCATCATCGAGACGCCCTGCCGAAAATTTTCCAGTGTCATTGATCCTCGATGTTCACGGCATGCAGACGGGCTTGATAAGGGACGTTCAAAAGCACCTTTGCGCAAGGGATGAGCCGGGCAGGCGTCTCGCCCTACAACGGAACCCCAAACGGACGCAAGACCAGTAACATAGGGCTACATAAATGCAATGACCGGCAGCTCGTCAATCAATCACCATGTGCATCGCCGGTTTATCCAACACAATCACAACGGCTGTACTTTCCCCGGCAATGGCGAAGCGCGGAAAGGACAGCCACATGGATCAGACGTCGAACCTCAAATTGCCCTATATCGCCCCCTCGCAGGCGCAAAAGCACGTAACGCACAACGAGGCGATACGCGCGCTCGATGCTCTGGTGCAATTGTCGGTGCTGAGCAGCAATGCGCAGGCGGCGCCATCCAATCCCGCTGAAGGCGACCGCTACATTATCGGATCCGGGGCAAGCGGGGCCTGGGCCGGCAAGGATCAGCAGGTCGCCGCCTTTCAGGATGGTGCATGGGCGTTCTTTCAGCCCCTTGAGGGCTGGTCCGCATGGATCGCCAAGACCGCGAACTTCCTTGTGTTTACGAATGGCGCGTGGAAGGCCGCTGCAAGCGGTGGTACCAATCCCGTGAATGCGGTCGGCATCCAGACTGTCGCGGATGATACGAACCGCCTCGCCGTGAAAAGTCCGGCATCACTGTTCGACCACGCGGGCACGAGCCATCAAATCAAGATCAACAAGTCCGACGACAACCAGGCAGCGTCGCTCCTCTTCCAGTCGAACTATCAGGGCCGCGCCGAAATGGGCACGTTGTGGGGCCGCGACTTCCGTATCAAGACCAGTGCGGACGGCAGTAGCTGGCGCGATGTCATGATCGCCGACAATGCGACCGGCGTCGTGCGCTTCCCCAATGGCATTGCCAGCGCTGCCACCGGTAAACGCCTTTCCGGGCTTGTCTTTTTGCCGGCCGGGCCCGATGCGACGATCTATCAAATGCCGGGCAGCGCCACGCCGGCCGCCGCCAAGGTCGCCTCGATCGCCGCCGACATCATCACGCTCGCTGCCAATAGCGCCGTGAGCTTGTTTGGAACGGCCATGCGCGACGTCGCGATGGTCCGGCTCTGGAATGTCACCAAATCGCCAGCCCAGTCGGCCTGGGTCAAATGGGACACCGCCCACAACGGACTTCAGGTCGTAAACGCCGATCATATCAAGCAATGGGCCTCCGGCGATGCGCTGCAGATCGTCGATCCGGTCAAAAAGACAATCGCTATCGATATCTCGCCGCTGATGCAAAAGCGGCTCGGCGGCGTGTTCGCACAGGACGGTGTGCTGCTCACGATCGTCAATTCGGGCAATCCCGTCGGCAGCCTCGTCCTGCCAAGTTCCGATCTGTCACCTCAGTCCGGAGCGAACCTCGTCTATTTCCGCGGTGATGAGACGCGCGTGTTCAACGTTGTCGGTGTCTATGGCTGATCAACTGCCCCGATAGGTCGAATAGGACCAGGGAGTGACCAGAAGCGGCACGTGATAATTTGCGTTCGTGTCGGCAATCGCGAAGCGTATCGGCACATCGTCGAGAAAGGCCGGGGTGTCGAGCGCAACGAGCTTGTGCTTGAAATATTCCTCGACGAAAAACGTCAGTTCGTAGCGGCCGACCGCCATCTCGTCCGCGGAAAGGAGGGGCTTGTCGGTGCGGCCATCCGCGTTGGTAACGGCGGTTTTGAGCAGGACAGGCCCGCCCTCCTCGATACGATGGAGTGTCAGGGCCATCCCGTCCGCGGGCTTTCCGGCGGAATTATCGAGAACATGCGTGGATAACTTTCCCATGTGAGGTCCTTAAGTGATCAAATCGTGCAAGCGAAACCGCGCAATCAGCGCGATCTGCCGTAAAGCTTCGGCGACTTCCTCGCCGGCATTGTGATCGAGGCGCTGGCGAAACGCCGCCATGATCGAGTGCTTGTTATGGCCGCGCACGGCAAGGATAAATGGAAAACCGAAACGGCTCTGATAGGCGTTGTTGAGGCGATGAAACTCCTCGAATTCCTCGTCGGTCAGCCGGTCAAGTCCGGCTCCGCGCTGTTCGCTGGTTGATTCGACGGTAAGACTGCCCTGGCGCGCCGCCTTCCCTGCCAAATCCGGATGCGCACGGATCAAGCCCAATTGTGCCGCCTGACCGGCCTTTTCGACGGCGACGACCATGGCGCCGTGCAGGATCTCGACGCTGGTGAATGGCCGCTGGCCGGCGACCGCCTCGGCGACCCACGGCGAATGTTCGAAGACACCGCCGAGCGCGCCAACGAATTCCTCCGTGCTGGCACTGTTCAGTTGTTCAAGCCTCATGTCCCCTCCCTCTCAAGCTGTTCGGTTGGCTTTGGCCTCCCCTACTGACCTTAGAACATTTTCCGGCGTTGCCGGAGAATCGAGATACGGAACGCCTCCGTGGATCGAGGCGATAGCGTCGCGGATCGCCAGCCAGACCGAAATGCCGAGCATCAATGGTGGTTCGCCAATCGCCTTGGAGCGAAATACCGTCTCCTCCTGGTTCGGCATATTGTCGAGAATGCGGACGTTGAATTCGGGCGGAACGTCGCGCGATCCCGGTATCTTGTAGGTCGAAGGTCCGACGGTGCGCAATTTGCCGGCCTTGTCCCACCACAGTTCCTCGCAGGTCACCCAGCCCATGCCCTGCACGAAAGCGCCCTCGATCTGGCCAAGGTCGATGGCGGGATTGAGCGGCGAGCCGACGTCCTGAAGGATATCGGCTCTGAGGCAACGGGTCTCGCCGGTCAGCGTGTCGATCGCAACTTCAGCAACCGCTGCTCCGTAGCTGAAATAGAAGAACGGGCGGCCCTTCATCGTTTTGCCGTCCCAATGGATCTTGGGCGTCGCATAATGGCCGGCCTCGGAAAGCTGAACGCGCTTGGCCCAGGACATTTTTGCAAGTTCGCCGAACGAAATCGATTCATTGCCGGCATGAACGCGGCCCTCGCGGTAGACGATCACGTCTTCCTCGACGTCGAAATGTTCGGCGGCCACCCGCGTCATGCGCGCCTTAATCGCGGTCGCCGCCTTGAAGGCTGCCATGCCGTTGAGGTCTGAGCCGGTCGAAGCGGCCGTCGCGCTGGTGTTCGGCACCTTGCCGGTCGCAGTGGAGGATATCCGCACCATGTCGAGCTCGACCTGGAACACTTCGGCGACAACTTGCGCGACTTTGACGAACAGCCCCTGCCCCATCTCGGTGCCGCCGTGATTGAGGAAGATCGAGCCGTCGAGATAGACATGGACGAGCGCGCCGGCCTGATTGAGCGAGGTCAAATTGAAGGAAATGCCGAATTTGATCGGCATCATGGCGAGGCCGCGCCTTATGACAGGATTGGTCGCATTATGCGCATCGATCTCGGCACGACGGCGGCTCCAGTCGGCTGAGGCAAGCACGGCTTCGGTGACCTCGACCAGGCGGTTGTCTTCTACCTTCTGGCCATACGGCGTCATATCCCCGGTTTCATCGCCATAATAATTGATGGCGCGGACGTTGTTGGGCTCGAGCTTCAGCTCGCGTGCGATCGTATCGATGATGCACTCGATGGCGATAATGCCCTGGGGCCCGCCAAAGCCGCGAAATGCGGTGTTCGAAACGGTATTCGTCTTGCAGGCATGACCGACAAAGCGAGCATGGGGGATGAAATAGGAATTGTCCGAATGGGTCAGGGTGCGCGTGATCACCGGCCCTGTGAGGTCGGGGAGATTGCCGGCCCGGGCAAGGTACTCGATGTCGAGCCCAACTATGCGGCCCGTGTTGTCGACGCCCGCCTTCCAGTTGACGACATAATCATGCCGCTTGCCGGTGGCGACCATGTCGTCGCGTCGCTTCAGGCGCATCTTGCACGGCTTGCCCGTCTGGGCCGCGATCAGCGCCGCCGCGCAGGCGATGATGGTCGGCTGGCTCTCCTTGCCGCCGAAACCGCCGCCCATGCGCCTCACCTGGCATTCGACCGCATTGGCATGAACGCCAAGGACGAGGGCTACATGGTGCTGGACTTCGGTCGGATGCTGGGTCGAAGAATGGACCAGCATTTCGCCGTTCTCGCCGGGAATGGCGTAGGCGATATGGGTTTCAAGGTAGAAATGATCCTGTCCGCCCATGCGCAGCTTGCCGGAGATGACATGGGGTGCGCCGGAGAGCGCCGTGTCGACATCGCCTTCGATGACCTGCTGCGCAGGAAGAACATAGCTCTTCTTATGATGTGCTTCCTCGATGTCCAAAAGCGGTTCGAGCTTTTCGATGTTCAGTTTGACGCGTTTGGCGGCGCGATAGGCTGTCTCGAAATCCGACGCGGCGACTGCGGCGACCACCCGTCCTTCGTAATCGACGATATCTTCCGCAAACAGCGTCTCGCCGTGGAGGATAGGGCCAACTTCGTTGTGACCGGGTATGTCCTTCGCCGACCAGATGCCGGCGACGCCCGGCATCGCCAACGCTTCCGAAGCGTCGATACCAAGAAGCCTGCCGTGCGCCACCGGCGCAAGAACGAAGGCCGCATGCAATGTCCCAGGCAGTTCCGGCATATCGTCGATATAGGCGGCTTCGCCAGCGACGTGCCTTGCCGCAGAGTCATGGGCGATACCCTTGCCGACGATACTGCGGTGAACGATCTTGGCATCGATATTCATAGCGCCATCACCTCCACCGTCTCGCCTGCCACATCGCGCCAGAAGCGCTCGGCAAGGTTTGCAGCGACCTCGAGGCGATAATCGGCGCTGCCCCGCCAATCGGTCAACGGCTTGAACTCGGTTGCAATCGCTGCGGCGCAGGCTGCAACTGCCTTTCTGTCAAAACTGGTTCCGACGAGAGCGCGTTCAGCTTCAGGAGAGCGGCGCGGTGTTGCCGCCATGCCGCCAAAGGCGATGCGGGCGTTGCGAACCTGCCCTTCCTCCCGCACGATCGAAAACGCAGCGCAGACGGTGGATATATCCTGGTCATAGCGCTTCGATATCTTGTAGACGCGAAAATCCTGGCCTTCCCTGGGCTTGGGGATCGAGACAGAAGCGATCACCTCATCGGGACGCAGTTCCGTCTTGCGGTAATCGAGGAAGAAATCTTCCAGCGACAGGAAACGGTGGCCGCTCTGGGAGGCAAGCTCGATTTCGGCGCCGAGGGCAATCAGCGCGGGCGGTCCATCACCGATGGGGCTCGCGGTGCCGATATTGCCGCCAATCGTGCCCATGGACCGGATTTGCGTCGAACCGAAGCGCCGGATCAGCGTAGCGAAGGATGGATAAATCGGCGTGACCGCAGCCAGCACTTCCTCCCACGTCACCGCCGCGCCGAAACTCAGATGATTGTCGGTCTCGCGAATCGCCCGCAATTCGCTGACCCGAGCCAGCGAAATCACATCGTCCCAATCGCTGTGATAATCCGCCAATGCCACGCCGAGGTCGGTGCCGCCGCCAAGTAAAATCGCCTGCGGTCTCTCCTTGCGCAGTTGCAGAAGCGCATTGAGCGTCGCTGGCTGATCGAACGACGCACCGCCGGCCGAAACCGATCGGCGCGGCTCAATCTTCGCAAAAGCCGTGACGGCAGGGCCGCTTATGCCGGCGCCACCGGCACCGATTACCTTGCGTGCTGCTTCGACTATGGGCCTGTAGCCGGTGCACCGGCACAGATTGCCGGCAAGGGCATCGTGAATATCCTGTTCGCCGGATTCCGGGTTGGCCGCGGCGAGACCCGCGATCGAAATGACGATGCCGGGCGTGCAGAAGCCGCATTGGGAAGAGCCGTTTTCCGCCATCGCGAGCTGGACCGGGTGCAGGTGTTCGCCCTTCAAGCCCTCAACCGTAACCAGCGCACGGCCGTCGATCTGGCCCATCGCAAGGATACAGCTGTTGGCGGCGTGATAGTGCACGCGGGGTTCGGCGCCCTCTACCGAAGGATCGCCGACGAGGACAGAGCACGCCCCGCAATCGCCTTCCGCACACCCTTCCTTGGTACCTGTCAGGCGCGCCGGACCGCGCAACCAATCCAGCACCGTCATATCGGGTCGAACTGCAGCTTCCTGCAATTGACCATTGAGAAAAAACCGCATCGTCGTAGCCATTTGAGCAGCTTCGACCGGCTGGGCGTGGGCGTCAAGTGGCGAGATTGCGCAATGACCCTGGGGGCGATCAGATGGAGCCAATCCGGTAAAGACGGTCTTCAAAGAAGAATTCTTCGAGATTGGTGCCCTCGCCGCCGCGGTCGACGACCACGAAGTCCGATTCGGCCTCGAGCGATATCAGCGGATGATGCCAGGCGTTGCGGGCATAGTTGACGCCCTGGTTGCCCTGGCACAGGAACGCGACCGGTGATCCCGGCCGCCCGCCTTCATCTTCGGCCACCACCGCAAGGTAGCGCCGGTTCTGCAGCGGCATGAAAGCCTGGCTGCCGAAGGGATGACGTTCCAGCATCTTGATGTCGATCGGGGGCGCGAAACTCTGGCCGCGAAATATGTTGACCAGCACGCGGGCTCCCGGCCCCGTCACATCGACCTTTGCAAGGTCGTGGAAGCGCTGCGTCGTGCCGCCGTTGATAAGGCGCATCTGCGCGCCTGCGGTTTCGATGACGTCGCCATAGGGTGTGAATGCCGCCCGCGTCAGCGGCGTGACATTGAGGCTGAGGATTTCCATCTTAGTTTTCGTCTGCCGGGCGGTGATGTTCGTGCCAATGATTGGCGATATCGATGCGCCGGGTAATCCAGGCGCCTTCCTGATGCTGGACATAATCGAGGAAGCGCTCCAGCGCCGCCGCGCGTCCCGGGCGCCCGACCAGCCGGCAATGCAGGCCGATCGACATCATCTTCGGCGCGCCTTCCCTGCCCTCGGCATAAAGCACATCGAACGTATCCTTGAGATAGGTATAGAACTGATCGCCCGAGTTGAACCCTTGCGGCGTCGCAAAGCGCATGTCGTTGGCATCGAGCGTGTAGGGCACGATCAGATGCGGGCCCTTTGGACCCTTGACCCAATAGGGCAACTCGTCGGCATAGCTATCGGCGGAATAGACGAAGCCGCCCTCCTCCATGACAATCTTCAGCGTATTATCCGACGGTTTACCCTGGTAGATCCCGAGCGGCCGCGACCCGGTAATCTCGGTATGCAGGCGTACCGCTTCAAGAATGTGCTGTCGCTCAGTGTCCTCGGGACAGTCCTTGTATTCGAGCCAACGCAGGCCGTGGCTCGCAATTTCCCAATCGGCCTCCTTCATGGCGGCGACAGCTTCGGGGTTGCGCGCCATGGCAAGGGTAACCCCATAGACCGTGACCGGCATCTTGCGCTTGGTAAACATGCGCCACAGCCGCCAGAAACCGGCCCGTGCGCCATACTCATAGATCGATTCCATGTTCAGGTTGCGCTGGCCCGGCCAGGGCTGCGCGCCGACAATCTCCGACAGAAGGCACTCCGATGCCGGATCATTATCGAGGATCGAGCTCTCGCCGCCTTCCTCGTAGTTGACAACGAACTGCACGGCGATGCGTGCGCCGCCCGGCCATTTCGGGTCGGGCGTGTTTCGGCCATAGCCGATCAAATCCCGCGGATAATCTGACAAGACGTGCCTCTTTTTGAACGAGTATCATGAGAAACTGCGAAGGCCGCATCGCAAAGTCAATGGCCGGCGCAAAAACAAAGGCCGCGGACGATGCCGCGGCCCAACAATGCTTGCGGCAAGTTCTTAACGGCGCTTGAGCAACGAGCCAATGGCCGGAACGATGGCAGCCGCCAGAGCGAGCTTCAAAATGTCAGCGACAATGAATGGACCAACGCCGAAGGTGAACGCCTTCTCGAAGCCGAAGAGATAGGCCATCCACAGGAAGCCGAGGCCGAGAATCGCAACCTCTGCCGCTAGCATCGCCGCGCCGAGAACGATCGGGTTGCGGGCATAACCCTTGTCGGCGGCGGTGCCGACAATCCACGCAGCAACGAGATAGGAGACGAGGTAGCCGCCCGTCGGTCCAACCATATAGGCAAGGCCGATGCCTTTTTCTGGCGTGCCGGTGAAAATTGGCATGCCAAGCGCGCCTTCAAGCAGATAGAGCGCCATGGTAGCGACGGCAAGGCGCGAGCCGTAGGCGGCCGAGATGGCGAATACGGCGAAAGTCTGCATCGTCACATTGACGAAGACCATGTCTACCTTGGTCTTGGCGGCAAGTGTCATCAGCGCGGTGCCGATCAGGGCGAGCGTGACATACCAGACCGCTTTGGCGAGTTGACCTTCAGGCTGGAATTCTTGGGCAAGGGAACGGGTTTGCGCAGCGATCATGTCGATATCCTCTGTATAGCCTTCGCCGTGGGGCGGTATTTCCACCGTTTGTGAAAACGGTATATTGGGGATTATGCCGCGCCGCAATATGTCGAAAAGGCTTTGAAGGGTCCGCTTGCGTTCATGTCTCTAGTTTTCGACACCAGTTTTGCGCCGCGCTACGGTGAAGCGGTCGACATTGCCCCGAAGGTTCAGCGGATAACCGTCAACAATCCAAGCCCGTTCACCTTTCACGGCACGAACTCCTATCTCGTGGGCCACGATACGCTGGCGTTGATCGATCCTGGACCGCTGGATGACGCCCATCACGCAGCGCTCATCCGCGCCATCGCCGGGCGCCCGGTCAGCCACATCTTCGTCAGCCATACCCACCGCGACCACTCACCGCTCGCCGCGCGCTTGCGCGATGAACTCCGCGCCGTCGTCGTCGCCGAAGGGCCGCATCGTCCGGCGCGGCCGCTGCATGTCGGTGAAGTCAACCTTCTCGACGCCAGCGGCGATACGGACTTCGTTCCTGATCTCGTGGCCAGCGACGGGTCGGTGATCGAAGGTGACGGCTGGGCGTTGCGTTCGATCCATACGCCCGGTCACACCGCCAATCATATGGTTTTCGCACTCGAGGAGATCGGCGTGCTATTTTCCGCCGACCACGTCATGGCCTGGGCGACATCGATCGTAGCGCCGCCGGATGGCGCAATGTCAGACTACATGCGCTCACTCGACCTGCTGCTTCACCGCCATGACCGCATCTATTTCCCCGGGCACGGCGGACCTGTCACCAAGCCAAAGACCTTTGTGCGCGGCCTGAAGGCGCACCGCAAAATGCGCGAACGCGCCATCCTCGAGCGCGTGCGGGCCGGCGACCGCACGATTTCTGCCATGGTCGGCGTCATTTACCGGGAAACCGATCCACGCCTGCATGGCGCCGCCGGCCTTTCGGTTCTTGCCCATCTCGAAGATCTCGTCGCGCGCGGCGTCGTCCACACCGACGGCAATCCAGCCATTGACGGCGTCTACTGGTAGCGATCGGCTAGGGCTGCTCCGGCTGCGTCGTTTCCTCGTCGGGCTGGGTGCCCTGCACCTCCGTGTCAAGCGCCGTCATGAATGCAGTGATGCGGTCGGCATTCTCGCCAAGATCATGAATGCCGTAGCGGGAGACGGAGCGCATGTCGACATAGGTAGTCTCGCCTTCGTCGGTGAGGCGGATAACGACGTCGCTGGTAAAGCCGAGCAGCCAGGTGCGGGCCACGACTTCGAGAAGGATTTCCTCGTCGTCGCCGGGTTCCCCCTTCTGGCTCAGCACCGTCCATCCATTGTTGGAGATAACGGTATTCACCGCCGTCAGGATCCGATCGGGCGAACCGTCATAGCGGCGGCCCGTGACCTGCGGATAGGCGCTCGATTGCAGTCCCCGGCTTTCCTCATCATTGACGAGCGGGTTCATCCGCTCGCTACGCTGGCCGGCAGCGAAAAGCTCAGGCGGGTCGGCTATATCGGTGGAAACGTCGTAGAGTGTCGGCAGCGCCAGTGCCTGATAGAGGGTCATCGCGAAGGGCGCCAGAACGATGAGCGCTATGACCCCACCCCAGAATGCACTCGGTCCGCCGCGATCTCCCCGGCGCCAAAGGCTGGTGAAGCCCTTGAAGCTCAAGAGCAATGCAAGCAGCGCCAGGCCGGCGACGACCGCAAGCAGCCAGAGAAATTCCGGCGTCTCGATGCGCTCGAAGCGATGCCCGAGCCCGGACAGCACGAAGAGGATCGCGGCCAGAAAAGCCACGCGCACCGACCATCTGGCTGAAATCGACTGACGACGGCGAAAATGATGGCGCATGGTATCCCGGCGATGCACAAAACGTCTCGCCAAGAGCTAATCGCATAATCGATACGTGGCAAGCGCGCGTGACAAATCACGTGCTTTAGTTTCCAGCACCATCCATCCATCCATTCACTTGCCGTTCCTGAACTCTCCCGCCCCGGCACGAGAGCCGGCACGGAAGAGTTTTACTTATTCTCGATCAGCTTAGACGGCGTAATCCTTGTAGACGCGCGTAGCCTCGTCAAACTGCATGCCGATGGCCGGATCGCTCTTGCCGATCCTGCCATTTTCGAGCCGGCCCGCGTAACGACGCAGATAAGTGCCGTCATCGAAGAAAGCCACGTCGTACCAGCCGTCCGCCGTTGCAGTTTCCAAAGCGGTCGTTCCCTCGGCGATGGACTTGGTCTCACCCGTATAGGCATTTACCATGGTGAGCTTGCCGTTCGGGTTCCACTTGCCGAAGCTGAACTCGATCTTCGCGGCATCGGCTTTCGACTTGATATCGACGATTTCGGCGACCAGCTGTTGCGTCGCAGTCTGGAAATTACCGCGCAGTTCAAGAAGATAGCCATTTGGGCCATGGATGGCATAGGAATACAGACCATCCGGACTCGTGGGTGTCAGGACGTCCGAAAGCTCGCTTCGCAAGCCGTCTTTCTTTGCGCCTTCAACGCTATAGAGTTTCACCTTGTCCTTGGTGGTATAGGGAATAACGGTAAAAGCCGTACCGAGCGGCCCAGGATTCCTGAATGTCAGCCGCACGGATTTCGATTCGACCGCTGTGATTACGTGGAAGTCATAAGCGATGGGCAATTTTTCGCAGCGTGCGCGGTCTTGTTTCAGCGCGGTTTTGGTGTGAAGGGGATCAGCCTTCATATGATCGACCCCAGCTGTAGCTCCTTGAAGCCACCCAACGGGCACTATTTTTTTTTCTTCACTTGACATGATCCGGGCTTTAGTCGCGGCCGGTACAACCTGCTCGAGGGCGGTGGTTTCCGACCGTTTGAAATCCAGTGTGCTGGTAAGGTCACCTGCGATCGCCAGCCGCCACGACGAGAGATTTTCGAAGGCCGGCGCGTCCGGCTTTTGAAGGCCGCGAGCGACAAGCCATTTATCAAGAAAGCGGATGGCCGAGGTGTGATCGAAAACTTCCGAATTGACGCGGCCGCCCGTGCTCCAGGGCGAAATGATCAACGCGGGAACGCGAGTCCCCATCCCGATGGGGTTTTTAGATTGGATCGAGGTTTCAGAGTTAGCAGTGCCAGGGACGTCGAATGTTATGCCGGGCGTGGTCTTGCCGTTGACGGGGTCGATGGGTGGGACCGGCTGCACGACATGGTCAAAGAACCCGCCATTTTCATCATAATTGATGATGAACAGCGTTTTCTTCCACACTTCCTTGTTGGTCGTGAAGGCGCGCAGGATCTCGTGCACGTAATATTCGCCGAAATGTGGCGGGAAGTGCGGGTGTTCGGTGAACGCCTCGGGCGCGACGATCCATGAAACGGCCGGAAGCGTGTTATCCCTTACGTCCTGTTCAAATTGCGATGGCACGTCGACGCTGGTTCGCAGAACCGGATTGACCGTCTGGTTCTTCTTGTAGATCGCTGTGGACTTGTCCTGAAATTGCTTGAAGGCGTCGAGAACATTGTCACCGTAATTGCCGGTGAACGTATTTCCGTCCAGGCCCTCCTGATAGAATTTCCAGCTTACCCCCAGTAACTCCAGTTTCTCGGGATAGCTTGTCCAGTCCAGCTTATCCCGATCTGCAGGGTTGGCATGGCTGAAATAGTCGTTCTCCGTTCTGCCCTTGCACGTCCCGGTAAAGAATATGCTCCGGTTTGCGTCGGTGCCGCCGTTATGCGCACAATGGTACGCATCGCAAAGCGTGAAGGCTCGTGCCAGCTTGAAGTACAGCGGAATATCGATTTCGGTGTAATGGGACATGGTGACGATTTTTTTCTTCTCGATCCACTGGTCCATAAGACCACCGTTCCAGGCACCCAGGCTATCGCCAAACCTGTGCGCTGGATCCTCGATGTAGGTACCGCCGGCGCTCGAGGGGTCGACCGGCTCCAGCAGAGTTGGTACGGCGCGCTTGTCTTTGAACATGCGATAGGGCGTCGAATCCGGTATGATGCCGGTGACGGGGTCAGGCTTTCTGGGCCAGGCCGCCGATTGCTGCCAGACCGATTTGCCGTTCCTCAATTTCATTGGACGCGGGTCGCCAAAGCCGCGAACACCGCGCAGCGTGCCGAAATAGTGATCGAAGGACCGGTTTTCCTGCATCAGGAAAACGACGTGCTCAATATCGGCGAGCGAACCTTCCTTGCACTCACCTTCCACCGTCAGCAATTCATCAATGGTTGAAGCCGACTGTGCGAGTGCCTCCGCCATGTAGGCCGAGCATGCCGCATAGGCGGCGGCGCTGGTGCCGGCAAGGCCGAGCAACTTGATAAAATCACGTCGTTGCATAAAAAGTCCTCTTAAATGAATTCATTAATCCAGTGACCGAACGATGAAATCGTCATCCGGCATCAAAATGGTAAGTCGGTGCGGGCTAAATCCGATCAGGCGACGAGCGGCTTGTAGACCCTTTCCTTTTCGTCATATTGCAGGCCGATAGCGGGATCACTTTTGCCGATCTTGCCGTTCTCCAGATGTCCGGCATAGCGTCGCAGATAACGCGACGGCGCATTTACCGCGTCCACGAACGAGACATCGTACCAACCATCGGACGTCGGAATATCGACCGTGGTGGTACCGGCTTCAACCAGTACGATATTGCCGGTATAGGCGTTGGTGACCTTCAGGCGGCCGTTGACGCCGGGCCACTTCAGCGTGAAGCGGATGGTTTTTGCTTCGTCGATGGAAACAGCATCGGAAACGTCGGCGAGTTGCAATTCCGTCGGATTGGCGCCCGGGGCCCCCATGAACTCAAAGAGATAGCCATTGGGGCCATGCACGGCATAGGAGTAGTTTTTGGTGGTCGCGTTTTTCGCGCCGAAATTTGCATAGGCCTGATCCTTCACCGTAACCGGCGTTCCTTTCGAGCCTTCGACCGAAAAATACCAGGGACCGTCGCCCGGCCATGTGCCTGGCCTGTCATAGGGGATGACATAAAACGAGGCGGCGAGCTTGCCTCGATTGGTGATCGGATATTTCACGTCATTGGCGGTAACGGTAGCACCAACAAAGAAATCATAGTCGAGCGGCATGATCTCGCAACGCGTCCGATCCTGCTTCAGGAGCGTCGGCTTGGCGATGTCGGGATCGCTCTTGTAGATGGTCAGGTCAGGGTTGAGGCCCGGCGTCTTCCTGGCATTGCTTTGTTGCGCGGCGGTAAAGACGACGCCCAGCTTGGTCGTATCGGCCACAGCTTCCGGTTTAGTAAGCACCTTGCGCTTGAAATCGAGCGCACTCGTGAAATCGCCGGCGATGGCCCGGCGCCAGGACGAAAGGGGATAGAAGTCGTCCTTAAGTTTCTTGCCTTTTGCCATGAGCCAGGCGTCGACGAACTGGATGGCCGATGTATGATCGAAGATTTCCGAGCACACCCTTCCGCCGACGCTCCATGGAGAAATCACGAGCGTCGGGACCCGTACACCCATGCCCATCATATTCATAAGCTTTGAGTTGCTTGTTACGGCTGCTTCTGAATCAATATCGCGCTGCGGAGTGCTGGTGGCGGTAATCAGGCCCGTCACCTTGATACCGGGCGAGGCTTCGCCGTAGGTGCTGCTAAATGGAGGGGTCGGCGCGGGAACATGGTCGAAAAAGCCGCCATTTTCATCATAGGTGATGATGAATACAGTTTTTTTCCACACTTCGACGTTGGCTGTAAATGCGCGAAGAATTTCGTGGACGTAGTACTCACCAAGATGCGGAGACCATTTCGGATGCTCGCAGAAGGCTTCAGGCGCGGCGATCCAGGAAACAGCCGGCAGCTTGTCGTCGATGATGTCTTGCTCGAACTGCGAAGGCTTGTTGGGATCGGTTCGTAAGATCGAATTTACCGTCTGGTTCTTCTTGTAGATCGGCGTGGTGTTATCGCGGTATTGCTGGAAATATTCGAGCGTGTTGTCGCCGTAGTTGCCCGCAAAGGGATCGCTCGTCCAAGTAAGGCCGTCCTGGTAGAATTTCCAGTCCACGCCGATTTCTTCCAGCCGCTCGGGGTAACTCTTCCAGTTCGGCCTTGCGCCGTCCTTGGAGCCGCTGAACGAATCGTTGCCGATCTTTCCGTTGCTGTGCCCGGTGTAGAAATAGCTGCGGTTGGGATCGGTGTAGCCGTGAACGGAGCAAAAATACGCATCGCACAAGGTAAATGCCTTGGCCAACTTGAAATAGAGTGGAATATCCGCTTCCACATAATGCGCCATGGTGACGATCTGCTTCTTCGGGATCCAGTTGTCCATGCGCCCGTAGTTCCACGCACCGACACCGCTGCCGTAGTCATGCGCAGGGTCCGTAATGAACACCCCGCCCACGGTTCCTTCCGGGCTTGTATCGTCCGAAGGCTTGTTGGCGGCAATATTCGGCATGCGGTACGGCTTTATCCGCTGCGCATCCGGAGCCGGGGGCTCCTTTGTCGGATCGAATCCGGCCTGCAATTGCTCCCACACGGGACGTCCGTCACGCATGCGCAGCGGACGCGGATCACCGAAACCGCGCACGCCGCGCAGCGTGCCGAAATAGTGGTCGAACGACCGGTTTTCCTGCATCAGGAATACGACGTGCTCGATATCGTTTAGCGAGCCGTTGTTGATGCAGTCGTTCGATGCGACCAGCAGATCTTCGATGGTGGCGGGCGCGTCGGCAAGAGCCTCCATCATGTAACTAGAGCACGCCGCGTAGGCTGCTGCGCTGGTTCCGGCAAGACCCAGCATTTTGATAAAATCGCGTCTATCCATGGATAAACTCCCTGAAAACCAGTTCGTTAATGAAAAATCAAAACGGCATGAAAAAACTTACTGGCAAACGCTCTTGGCGATCTTCAGAAGCTTGTCATTGGAAGCATCACGTTCCTTGATGGCCTTGTCCTTGGCGGCAAACGCTGCATCACGCTCGGTCTGCGCGGCCTTGATATCCGCTTCCTTCTTGGCGATTTCGGTCTTCTGGCTGTCGATCTGCGCTTGTGCCTGATCGCTTTGCTTTTGCAACTCGTTTCGCTTGGCGGTCATGGCGGTCAGATCCTTAGCGGACTGCTCAAGCTGTTTGGTCAGATCGCCTTTGTCGGTCGTCGCCTGATCGAAGCTCTTTTGCAACTCGTCCCGCTTAGCGGCCATCGCCGCCAGATCCGAGCTGGCTGTCTCGAGCTGCTTGGCAAGCGCGGCTTTTTCGGTCGTCGCCTGATCGAAGCTCTTTTGCAGATCGTCGCGCTTGGCGGTCATCGCGGTCAGGTCCTTGCCGGACTGCTCAAGCTGTTTGGCTAGCTCGGCCTTGCCGGCAGTTGCCTCATCGAAGCTCTTTTGCAGTTCGTTGCGCTTGGCGGTCATCGCCGTCAAATCCGAGCTGGCCGTCTCAAGCTGCTTGGCAAGAGCGGCCTTGTCGGTCGTCGCCTGATCGAAGCTCTTCTGCAGATCGTCCCGCTTGGTGGTCACGGCAGCCAGATCCGCACCAGCCGTCTCAAGCTTCTTGGTCAGAATGGCCTTCTCCGCCGTCGCCGTGTCTACGCTCTTTTGCAGATCGTCGCGCTTGGCGGTTATGGCAGCGAGATCCTTGCCGGACTGCTCGAGCTTTTTGGTCAGGTCCGCTTTGTCACCGGTAGTCGTGGCAAGCTGGGTTTTGAGCGCCGTGAGTTCCGTGGTTTTCTCCACGACGGATTTGTCGAGTACGGCAATCTTCGCCAGATTGGCCTCAATCTCCGTGAGCTTCTGGTCGCGTTCGGCGGCGATCTTGTCCTTGTCGGCAACCATCTGCGACAGTTGCGTGGAAATGCTTTCCTTCTCGGCCGAGACTTGTTTGAGCTCGGCAGCAAGCTTGTCCTTGTCGGCCGCAACGGTTTGAAATGTGGTGGTGATGGACGCTTTTTCGCTGCTGACCACTTCGATGGTCTTCTTGAGTTCCGCGTTCTCTTTCTTGGCGCTTTCAAGTTCTACGGACTGGGCGTCGAACGTCGATTGCGCAACGGAATTGGGCGCCGGTTGCGACGAGTCCGAACCATCGCAGGCAGAAATGAGGACGAGCGGAATGAGAGCGAAAAGATTGTTCTTCAAAATAATTTCTCCAAATAAATAGCCGGCCAATTAACTGGCGGGTCGCTGCGAAAATCGTTTTCTTAAAAAGATGGCGCACAACCCCTTACATGAGAAAGCACGCGTCAAAATCCTGAAGTGGGGTAACCGAATACGGGGCAAATGTAATAGCTGGATGACACGCCCCGACATTCCGGAACCTGCATCATCTTGCCGCACGACCGACCGCACGTTTTGCGCGTTTACATTTCGTGAGTGGATGGTTCGTCGCTCTGCTGACATCATCGCAGTGGTGATTTGGGCTGCATCCACGGCGCAGAAAAAGCGGCAGTCGGCGGGCCAGTTAAGTAATAAAAATAAATAGATAGAGAATGTGAGGCTGGGGCATGATTCCAGACGTTGAAAAGCCGGTGTCACTAGAGGTTGTGGAGATCGAGCTTGCGCTCGGTGCGCAGGATATCGTGGCAGACGGTTTCGAAGGCGCACTGCAAAAGGCTGCGGAACTCGTCAATGGCGAGGTGATCTTCAACATCCGGGCTCCCGAAGATAGCGACGAGCAACGTATTGGCGCCATCTCGATTTCCGACGGTACAACGGACCAGACCGTTTTTATCATGCTCGGCAAGGACGGGACCACGCTAAGCGTCACGCCCGAACAGGACCAGACGACGCTTTTCGACAAGCTCGGGCCGGATTTCGCCGCTGTCATGAAAGGCCTGCGGCGCTAACGCCTTTTCACGCGCGTCGCCTTTCGCTTGCCGACAACTCTCGCTAAGATTGAACCTTCCTCTCAAGCCGGAGTCCTGAAATGGCGAATAGCCGTCCCCTCACCAATGTCCAGCAGCGCGACGTCAACGCAATCCTTCATCCCTATACCCCGATCCACAAGCTCCAGGAGATGGGGCCGCTCGTTATGGGCCATGGCAAGGGCGTCTATCTCTACGATACGCAGGGCAAGGAGTATATCGAGGGCATGTCGGGGCTTTGGTGCGCTGGGCTCGGCTTCGGCGACGAGGAAATGATCGAGGCGGCAACCGAGCAGATGCGCACGCTGCCCTATTATCACCTCTTCGGCGGCAAGGGCATGGAGCCCGCCATCGAGCTTGCCGAAAAACTCAAGGAACTGGCGCCCGTGCCGATCTCGAAGGTGTTTTATACGTCGTCGGGTTCGGAGGCCAACGATACGCAGGTCAAGCTTGCCTGGTATTATAACAATGCGCTTGGCCGGCCCAACAAGAAGAAGATCATCTCGCGCGTCAAAGCCTATCACGGCGTCACAGTCATGTCGGCTTCGCTTACCGGACTTCCGGGCAACCACAAGGGTTGGGACCTGCCGGTTCCCGGCATCCTGCACACCGATTGCCCGCATTATTATCGTTTCGGGTTTGAAGGCGAGAGCGAAGCGGAGTTCGTCGCGCGCCTCGCACAATCGTTGAAGGACATGATCGAGCGCGAAGGTCCGGAGACGATTGCCGCGTTCATCGCCGAGCCGGTCATGGGCGCGGGCGGGGTCATCGTGCCGCCGGCGAACTACTTCGCGGCAATTGAACCCGTCCTGCGCGAGCACGACATCCTCATCATCTCCGACGAGGTGATCAACGGTTTCGGTCGCACCGGCAACTGGTGGGGGAGCCAGAGCGTCGGCATGACGCCGACGACGATTTCGGCTGCCAAACAGCTTACCGCCGCCTATTCGCCGCTGGGTGCCGTGCTGGTGCCCGAAGACGTCTACCAGGCCTATGTCGATCACAGCGCCCAGCTCGGCACGTTTGGCCATGGCTTCACCTATGGCGGTCATCCTGTCGGTTGCGCGCTCGGCATCAAGGCGATCGAGATTTACCAGCGCCGCAATATCGTCGAGGAGGTCCGCCGCCTGACGCCGACCTTCGAGGCGCGGCTTGCCAGGGTGAAGGATCATCCGCTCGTCGGCGATGTACGCAATTGCGGGCTGATGGGCGCGGTCGAACTCGTCGCTGACAAGGCCACCAAGCGCTCGTTCGATCCGGCGCACGGGGTTGCGGCGCAACTCGCGCGTTTCCTGGAGGGTCACGGCGCCGTCCTGCGCGCCATTGGCGATTCCATCGCATTCTGCCCGCCGATGATCATCACCGAGGCCGAGCTCAACGAGCTCTTCAATCGCTTCGAACTCGCGCTTGCCGATACAGAAGCGCATGTATCCAGCAACAGCCTGCGCGCTGCTGCCTGATCAGAGCATTCACAGAAATGAAAATGGCCGCCTTGCGCGGCCGTTTTTTCTAGACGCCCGACTGTATCGACTTTTCGCTCTCCGTCACGTCCTCGAGACGAACGAAATGGAAGCCTTTTTGCTTGAGGGCAAGGACGCCCTTGACAACGCCAGCACCGGCAACGCGCGACGGCTGGTTGATGTGAGCGATGATGACGTCGCCATCCTTGGCTCCGGCGATACGCTTTTCAACCTGGGCCGACATCAACGATGCACCCATATCGGCGTTGAGCGAATAGCCCGCGACGCGATAGCCCATCGAATGGATCAGTGCGATGGCGTCGTCGCTGTAGCGAGCCGTTGCATCGCGATACCATACGGGCTTTACCTTGGCTGATGCCTCCATGGCGAGCGCTCCGCCGGCGATCTCGGCCTGGATCGCCTCCTGCGAGCCTGCCGTCTTCAGCCCGAACATCTCGTGCTGGTTGTCGATCGCCGGTACGTGATTGAGGCCATGGTTCTCGAGTTCGAACAGATCGCGATGTGCCTGCAGGATTGCGACGGCTTCCGGATTACGCTTGAGCCAACGACCGGTAACGAAGATCGTCGCCGGAATGCGATTGTCCACAAGGGCATTAAGGATGCGCATGTCGGTTTGGCCGGCGCAGGCATCTAAAGTCAGGGCAACTTGCGGCGCGGCGTGACCGCCCTTCGCAATGTAGAGTTTCGGCTCAACGAAATGCGGCTTATCGCCAGCCACGGCATTCGCCATGGGGAGCGCCAGCAGGAGGGCGGTGAGGGCTGGCAAGGCTTTGCGCACGGTGTTCGCCGTTCTTGGAGGAATCTCGCGCGCAGATACGCCAAGCAAACCGAGCGGATTTAAGGCAGAACCGCTCAGCCCTTCTTCGGGTTCGCCGATGCCTGCGCCGCTGCGAGCCTAGCGATGGGCACACGGAACGGCGAACAGGACACATAGTCGAGCCCGGTTTCGTCGCAGAACTTTATCGAGGCCGGATCGCCGCCATGTTCGCCGCAAATGCCGAGCTTGATACCCGGGCGTGTCGCCCTGCCCTTTTCCACGGCGATGCGGACGAGTTCGCCGACCCCGTCGACGTCGATCGAGACGAACGGATCCTGCTCGATAATGCCCTTCGCCTGGTAGGTCGTCAGGAAGGAGGACGCATCATCGCGCGAGATGCCGAACGTGGTCTGCGTCAAATCATTGGTACCGAAGGAGAAAAACTCGGCGACCTCGGCGATCGAATGCGCCCGCACGGCGGCGCGCGGCAATTCGATCATGGTGCCGACAAGGTAATTGATCTTGATATCGGCTTCCTTCATCACATCGGCAGCCACCGCATCGATGCGCGCCTTGACGAAATCGAGTTCGGCCCGAAGCCCGACCAGCGGCACCATGATTTCCGGTTCGACCGGCGCACCGGTCGACTTGGCTGCGGCAACGGCTGCCTCGAAAATGGCACGCGCCTGCATTTCCGCGATCTCCGGATAGGAAATTGCGAGGCGGCAACCACGGTGACCAAGCATCGGGTTGAATTCGTGCAAACTGTCGGTTCGCTCGCGCAACTTGTCGGCGCTGACATTCATCGCAGCGGCAACCTCGGCGATTTCTTCCTCGGTCTTCGGCAGAAATTCATGCAAGGGCGGGTCGAGCAGACGGATCGTGACCGGCAGACCGTTCATGATCTCGAACAATTCGACGAAATCCGATCGCTGCATCGGCAGCAGCTTCTCAAGCGCGATCCTGCGGCCCTTTTCGTTGTCGGCGAGGATCATCTCGCGCATGGCGACGATGCGCTCGCCCTCGAAGAACATGTGTTCAGTGCGGCAAAGGCCGATGCCCTCGGCGCCGAAGGAGCGCGCCGTGCGCGCATCGGTCGGGGTTTCGGCATTGGCGCGCACCTTCATGCGCCGCGTCTTGTCGGCCCATTCCATGATCTGGCCGAAATCGCCCGAAAGCTCCGGCTGCAGCATGGGCACGGAGCCCTTCAGCACCTGCCCCGTGCCGCCATCGACGGTGATGATGTCGCCTTTCTTAAGAACGACGCCCATGGCGAGCAGCGTTTCATTGCGGTAGTCGACCCGCAACGAACCAGCGCCGGAGACGCAAGGCTTGCCCATGCCGCGCGCAACCACAGCCGCGTGGCTGGTCATGCCGCCGCGCGTCGTCAGGATGCCTTCTGCCGCATGCATGCCATGGATGTCTTCCGGGCTCGTCTCGATACGCACGAGAATGACCTTGCGGCCTTCGGCCTTCGCCTGTTCGGCATCTTCGGAAGAGAAGACAAGTTCACCCGTGGCAGCGCCCGGAGATGCAGGCAGGCCGGTCCCGATCACGTCGCGCTTGGCTTTCGGATCGATGGTCGGGTGCAGCAACTGGTCGAGCGAGGCCGGATCGATGCGCAACACGGCTTCTTCGCGGGTAATCAGCCCCTCGTTCGCCATGTCGACGGCAATCCTTAGCGCAGCCTTGGCCGTGCGCTTGCCGGCCCGCGTCTGCAGCATCCACAATTTGCCGTCCTCGATGGTGAATTCGAGATCCTGCATGTCGGTATAATGCTTCTCAAGCCGGTCCGAGACGGCGCAGAACTCGGCAAAAGCCTGGGGCATGACTTTCTCGAGCGACGGCTTGTCGGACCCGGCGGCGATCCGCGCATCTTCGGTGATGTTCTGCGGCGTGCGAATGCCGGCAACGACATCCTCGCCCTGGGCATTGACCAGGAACTCACCGTAAAGCTTCTTTTCGCCGGTTGATGGATTGCGCGTGAAGGCGACGCCTGTCGCCGAGCGATCGCCCATATTGCCGAAGACCATCGCCTGGATGTTCACGGCGGTGCCCCAGTTTTCCGGAATACCGTGCAGGCGGCGATAGGTAATCGCACGCGTGTTCATCCAGCTCGAAAATACGGCGCCGATCGCGCCCCAAAGTTGCTCCTCGGGATCCTGCGGGAATGGTTTTTCCAGCTCTTCCTCGATTTTTTCCTTGTAGAGCTCGATGATGTTTTTCCAATCGTCGGCGCTGAGTGCCGTATCGACCTCGTGGCCGAGACTGGCCTTAGTGTCTTCGAGGATTTCCTCGAAAACCGAGTGGTCGAGGCCCATGACGACATCGGAATACATCTGGATGAAGCGGCGATAGCTATCATAGGCGAAACGGGGATCGCCCGATTCCTCAGCAATTGCTTCCACGGTTTCGTCATTCAGGCCGAGATTGAGGACCGTATCCATCATCCCGGGCATCGATGCTCGCGAACCCGAGCGCACCGAAACGAGAAGCGGCTTTGCCTTGTCGCCGAAGGTTCGGCCAGTCACGGCAGCAATATGCTCCAGCGACTTCTTGACGTCGGCGCTGAGCGCTTCAGGGTATTTGCGGCCGTTCTCGTAGAACCAGCTGCACACATCGGTGGTAATCGTAAAGCCCGGAGGAACCGGCAGGCCGAGTGCGCACATCTCGGCGAGGTTGGCGCCTTTGCCTCCCAGGAGATTTCGATCATTGGCAGAACCCTCTGCCTTGCCGTCACCGAACGTGTAGACCCATTTCATTCTAGCAGCCTCCCTTGGCACAAGAGAGGTCTACGCGATCGATCCGTCAAGCACCACCGAAAAATGCTGCATTGCACCATTCAAATCGATTAGCAGAGTAAAACAGCATTAAGCTTTGAAAAGCTTCGTCATTTCAGCGGCTGGAACTCAGCTCGCTTCGCGCAATTGCTCCGCGGTCTGGAGATCAACGGAAACAAGCTGGCTTACACCCTGCTCGCCCATGGTGACGCCGAACAGCCGGTTCATCCGCGCCATGGTGATGGGGTTGTGGGTAATGACCACGAACCGCGTATCCGTGGAGGAAGCCATCTCGTCCATCAAATTGCAGAAGCGCTCGACATTGTGATCGTCGAGCGGCGCATCGACTTCGTCGAGCACGCAGATCGGTGCGGGATTGGTGAGGAACACGGCGAAGATCAGCGCCATCGCCGTCAGCGCCTGTTCGCCGCCGGAGAGTAGCGTCATGGTCTGCGGTTTCTTGCCCGGCGGCCGCGCAAGGATTTCGAGCCCTGCCTCGAGCGGATCGTCGGATTCGATCAGCTGCAGTTCCGCCGTGCCACCGCCGAAGAGATGGGTGAACAGGCGCTGGAACTGGACGTTCACCACCTCGAAAGCTGCAAGCAAGCGCTCGCGACCTTCGCGGTTAAGGCTCTGGATGGCCTGGCGCAGTTTCTTGACGGCCTCAATGATGTCCTCGCGCTCGCTGACGATCGCTTCGAGGCGGGCGGAAAGTTCCTCCTGCTCTTCCTCGGCGCGCAGGTTGACTGCACCGAGCCGTTCGCGCTCGATTTTCAACCGCTCAAGATTTCGTTCGGTCGCGTCCACATCCGGAAGCGGATCATTGGGTCCGAGACCTGTCAGCTTCAAGGCCTCGTGCGGTGCGCAGTGAAGGGCCTCGGTGATGCGCGCTTCGGTATCCTTGCGCCGCTCCTCCGCCGCCGCGAGGCGTTCTTCGGCGCGCGCCCTGCCCTCACGCGCTGTCGCCAGCACCTGAATGGCTTCGGTTGCGGCCCGGTCGAGTTCATGCTGGCGGTTTTCGGCCACGGCAAGCCGGTCTGCGGCATCGCGGCGAAGCAGGTCGGCCTCGGAAAGCTGCGACAGCAAAGTACGGTTGCGATCCTCTATTTCCTCCGGCGCATCCGCCAGTTGCTCGGATTCGCGCTCGGTTTCGAGCCGCCGTTCGATCAGCGATTTGATCTGGCGGTCGGCGTTGTCGGCGCGCCCGATCCAGCTCTTGCGCTCAAATGCAATGGCTTCGAGCCGGCGCATGCGATTGTCCGCCTCGCGGCGCAGCCCGTCATGAATGGAGCGCGCTTCCGACAGTCCGGCGCGGTCCTGCGTTACCTCGCTCGTCAGGTGGGCGAGACGCAAATCGAGGTCCTGCAGGTCGATCGCATGGGCCAGCCTCGTTTCGGCGTCCACATACTGTTCGTGCGCTTCTTCGAGCGTTTCGGCGAGCCGTGTCTTGCCCTCTTCGAGCGCTGCTCGGCGGCTCGACAGTTGGCCCGCCGCCCGCTCGGCCGCTGCCAGCGCTTCGCGTGCGTCGCTCACTGCGCGTTGCGTGCCGCGGACCCGCTCGCGGGCTCCACGTTCGGCATCGACCAATTGACGGACACTGGCTTCCGCGCCGGCAATCGCGGCTTCCGCCTCACGCAGACGTTTGGTTGCCGCCACAACTTCGAGATCGAGTTCTGCCAGCCGGTTCTTCTGGGCAAGCCGCTGCGCCGCCGGCGTTGGTGCATCGGCCCTTGCGGTATAGCCATCCCAGCGCCATAGCGCACCGGAGCGGCTGACTAGCCGTTGCCCGGCCCGCAGCGACGCTTGCAGCCGAGCGCCATCGCCTTCATCGACGACGCCAATCTGCGCCAGACTGCGTGCCAATTGCTGTGGGGCGCGGACAAACTCCGAGAGCGACCGCACGCCGGACGGAAGATCCGGATCACCGCCCCCATTGTCGACTTCGCCCCAGAATACGGGCGCGCCATGATCGGTCGGTGCGTCGAGATCCTCCCCGAGCGCGGCACCGAGCGCAACTTCGTACCCCTTGTCCACCTTGATCGATTCGACAACCGGCGGGAAAAGGTCCGTGCCTCCGGCGTTGATCATCCTGGCAAGCGTATGCGCCTCGGTTTCGATACGGCCAAGCTCAGCACGCGTCTCCTGCAAGGGTTGCCGCAGTTCGGCTTCTCGCTGGCGCGCATCTTCGACGGCAGTTTCGGCAATGATCGCGGACTCTTCGGCCTGCGCCAACTCGGCTTCGGCTGCCTCAACCAGTCCCTGCTTTTCGACCGGGTCTGCCAAGGCCGAGATCTCGCCGATCACACTGGCGAGATCGCGTTCGACATCGCCAAGCTGGCGAACCAAACGGTCGCGGCGCTCCGCGCTATCGCGCATATTGCGCTCGATCTGCGCCCGTTCGGCGGAAGCTTCGGCGCGTTCTGCCGTAAGCTTGGTAAGCGCAGCCTCACTTTCCTTCAGCTTCGCATCGGCGCGTTCGAATTCGGCGCGTGTCGCAATCTCGCGTTCGCCGGCGCCGGCATTTTCTTCGTGAAGCGCCTGTTCTTCTGCCTCGAGCCGAGCGAGAACGTCGGCATTGTCACGGACCATTTGCTCCTCGCGGGCAATGTCCGCCGTAAACTGCACAAGTCGCTTTTCAAGTTCACCCTGACGGGCGCGGATGCGCTCTGCCTCTTCGTTGAGTTGTGCGCGGGCGATGGTAAGGCGTTGAAGAACCGCGGCGGCCTTCGCCTCTGCCTCACGCAGGTCCGGCAGCTTGTGCGCGCCGATGGCCTGTTCCTTGGCGGCATTCATCTGCAGCTGGGCCTGCTCGCCGACGCCCGATGTCGCCACCGACAGCGCCGACTGGGCTTCGCCTTCATGAGCCTTGGCGACCGCCCACTTCAGATGCAACAGGATCGCTTCGGACCGGCGGATATCGGCGGAAAGGCTCCTGAAGCGGTTTGCCTGACGCGATTGCCGGCGCAGGCTTTCGATCTGGGTTTCGAGTTCGCCGACAACGTCTTCAAGCCGCTCGAGATTCTGCTCGGCCGCGCGCAGTCTCAGCTCCGCCTCATGCCGGCGCGTGTGCAGACCAGAAATGCCTGCAGCTTCTTCGAGCAATGCACGGCGGGCTTGGGGCTTTGCCTGAATAAGCTCGCCGATGCGGCCCTGTCCGACCATGGAGGGAGAGCGTGCTCCTGTGGACTGGTCGGCAAACAGCAATTGCACATCCTTGGCGCGCGCATCCTTGCCGTTGATGCGGTAGACGGACCCTGCCTCACGTTCGATGCGGCGCGATACCTGCAGTTCATCGGCATTGTTGAATGCAGAGGGTGCAGTGCGATCCTGATTGTCGAGAAAGAGCGTCACTTCGGCCGTATTGCGCGATGGGCGCGTTCCCGACCCGGAGAATATCACGTCATCCATTCCGGATGCGCGCATGTTCTTGTAGGAATTCTCGCCCATCACCCAGCGCAGCGCTTCGACAAGGTTGGACTTGCCGCAGCCATTGGGGCCGACAACGCCGGTCAGGCCGCCTTCAATGACGAATTCAGCAGGCTCGACGAAGGATTTGAAGCCGAGGAGGCGGAGTTTGGTGAAGCGCATCAGCAGCCCTTCCCGTCACCCGGCGCCCGAATGCAAACGGCGGGCGCACCGAAGCACCCGCCGAAAACTGAACCGGAGGTACTAGAGCAGGCCGTCGATGATCGCCGACATTTCGTCAACCGAAAGGGCTCCCGAGTATTTCGAGCCATTGATAAAGAAAGTCGGAGTTGCATTTACTCCGAATTCATTGGCTCCGCGCTCACGCGCAGCATTCACATCATCCAGAAGTTTTTGGTTCGTCAAGCAAGCCTTGAACGACTCCTGTGTAAAACCGGCCAATTTGGAGATTTGCAGCAAAGGTTCTTCTGCATTTGCTGCGCCCGCCCACTGTTCCTGCTGTGCGAAGAGGATTTCGACCATCGGATAATAGCGATCTTCCGGCGCGCACCGGGCAAGCATGAAGGCGGCTGCAGCACGCGGATCGAACGGGAATTCGCGAAGGATGAGCTTCGCCTTGCCGGTGTCGATGTATTTTTCCTTGATAGTCGGCAGGGTCGTCGTGGCGAAATGCGCGCAGTGCGGGCAAGTCATCGACGCATATTCGACGATGGTGACAGGCGCCTCGGCCTTGCCCATGACGATGTCCTTCAAGGTGCCTGGCGCCATCAGCTTGGCTTCGTCGATCTTGCCCGCCGGTTCTGGGGCTTTCACCGGCGCCGTCCCATCCGCAGGTTTTGCTGCTTCCTGGGCCCATGCCTGGCCGGATGCAAGAGCAATTGCGGCCGTCGAGGCGGCGGCGAGCGCCAGTACGTTTCTGCGGGTGAAGAATTCAGTCATAAGTTCACCTGTCTCCGGTGTTTGATCTGTCTACTGACTCGTTAGAGCCCCATGGCAGTCTCTTTAAGGCAGAGACAGCGTTCTGTCTTTGAATTTTTCGTGAAGGATCAAGGTCCGTTGGTGGCAGCTCAGCGCCCCTTACGCTCCGCATGGATGCTGTTTCCAAGCCGCTCGAGTGCCTCGCGCAATCCGTCATGCTCGATAGGCTCGACGGCATGGCTGATCTTGCGTGAGGTCTCTGCGTCGACGGGCGGCAAGGAACGCTTTTTCACGACGGGCAGCGCGACCGGCTTTTGCTCGATCTTGATGCGCCCGACCGCAGCAAAGCCCAGGAAGGCGTTGACACGGCTAATGATTTCGCCGGTCTCATGCTGAACGCGCATCGCGGTGAATCCCTGGCAAGCAATGACCAAGGTGGCCGGTTGGAACGGATCATCCTCGCGGGCGCGCCGGGGCCAGATGAGTTTCAGCGGGCGGGACAATCCGCCAAGACTCGAGCCGACGACTTCGTCCCACGCCTGGACGAGTTCGATCGTGATCCCGGCCCGTTTGCGCAACACAGGATCGAGGATGCCGGCGGCGGGATCGGCCAAGGGCCGGAATCCTTTCCGCTGTTGGCTATCGTTCATCGGATCATCGCCATCATGTCAGCGGCCATTGTAGCCGCGGAACCACTCTACGAACAAAGGTATGCCTTCTTCCAAGGAAGTCGAGGGCGAAAAACCGAGATCGCGTGCGGCAAGGTCGGTATCGGCGTAGGTGCGCGGCACATCGGCGGGCGGCATGGGCGCAAATTCCTTGGTCGCCTCACGGCCGCATGCCTTTTCGATAATCTCGATAAAGCGCATCAGGGCGACGGGCTTGTTGTTGCCGAGATTATAGACCGGGGCCGTTGCTTCCGGATTGGTCAGGATGCGGTTCATTGCGCCAAGGACGCCATTGACGATATCGTCGATGAAGGTGAAATCCCGTTCCATCTTGCCGTGATTGTAAACCTTTATCGGCTCCCCTTTGAGGATCGCATCCGTAAACAACCAAGGCGCCATGTCAGGGCGGCCGTAGGGGCCGTAAACGGTGAAGAAACGCAGTCCGGTGGACGCAATCTTGTGCACATGCCGGTAAGAATGGGCCAGGAGCTCGCCGGAACGTTTGGTCGCCGCATAGACGGATACCGGATTATCGACAGGATCGCTCTCGGAAAACGGCACTTTGCTGTTGGTCCCGTAGACCGAAGACGAACTCGCATAGACGATGGGCGGTCGCTTTTTCATCCGCAATGCCTGTTCGAAGACCGTGACCTGGCCATGGACGTTCGCGTCGACATAGGCAGCGGGATTTTCGACCGAATAGCGAACCCCCGCCTGGGCGGCCAGGTGAATGACGACATCGGCATCGGTGTCCTCGCCGATCGCAGCGGCGAGTTCGCCGGCATTGGCAATGTTGGCACGCACGAAGCGGATGCCGGCATGTCCATCAAGGGCCGAAAGCCGCGTTTCCTTGAGCGCTACCGGATAGTAGTCATTGACATTGTCGATCGCGACAATCTCGACGCCTTCCGTTGCGAGCCTTCTTGCAACGTGAAAGCCGATAAAGCCTGCGGCTCCTGTGACAATGGCCTTCATCGTTCTCCCGTTTCCCTTTGCGACCTGCCCAAGTTCATGCCCTTGCACCCAGCGCCGCAACGTCAGCCTCGGCGTGTTGGGCAACCTGGGGGATCGAAAGAAATGGTGCATTGCCCGGCATCCAGCAGATCAAGATGGTCACATAGATAAACACCGCGTCGGTGGCGTCGTGGCCGAACATGATCCCCAACATGCCGGTTATGATGTAGCTCGATAGCAAGAGCAACGCGATTGCCGTCGCAAGATCGCGGCCCGGCCCCGGCTCCTTTTGGCGCGCACCGATGATAGGGGTAGCAAGGAGGGCCAGAACACCGAGGACGCCGAGAATGCCGCCATCAACCGCAGCGTTCAAAAGTCCGTTGTGAACATGGGTAAAGGTCATCTGCTTTTCAGGCGGCAGATTCAACACCGCGTTGACCGAGGACATTCTGTTCTGCGGACCCTCGCCGAGAAGCGGCGACTGCAGGAATACCTGCGCGCCGGCCGACCAGAGCATAAGACGGGCCTTCAGCGAGTTGATGTTCTCCTGCGGCTGGTCAAGGTGAGTGATATCGCTTTCGAGCGCATGGTAGCGCTCGGTTACCTTGATCGACGCGACGGAAATGACCGCCACGATCAGGACGGTTCCCACGACCTTCGCCGCATTGGTCAGCGACGGCAACGACTGGCCGCGCAAATACCAATAGAGGATCGCAAAGTGTACCGGCATGACCAGCCAGGCCGATCTCGTCCCCGAAAGAAAAGCGCAAGCCATTCCGCAGGCAAAGCCCAGGATCGCAATCACACGCTCAGTCTTGCTATTTGAGTGGGCGTTGAGTAGCGCGATACTGCCGAAGAGCACAGCAAACAGGCCAAAGACCGCAGCATTGCCGGCGCCGGCTTCAGCGCGCGTGGCAAAGAAAGCTATCTGGACGAGGCTGTAGGCGAGTGCTCCGATCATGCCGATGCCCGCGCCGGTGATCAGGAAGGGTACGAGGCGGCCGGAAACGCCGGCATGAAGCCGCGGAAGTACCGCCCAAACGGCGAGGAACGGGATCATTTTCAGAATGTAGGTGAGGCCGGCTTTCGCATTGGGATGGAGGACGACCGAGACGACCGTAACGACGATATAGAAAGTGACGCACCAGGCGACGCGTTTTTCAGTCGGTGTCAGTTTGAAGGGGAAGCGCTTGAACGCCAGCGAGATAACTGCCCATATGAAGGCAAGGACGAGCGTAACTGACGTCCCACTTGCCAAAAGGCCCGGGAAAAGCGCGAAGAGAAATGTGAAAATGCGATTATTGCGATCGATTCCAATAAAATGCCCCCTGGCGGGGAACATCAAGGGCTTGGTCAACTGATCTGGAAACATTCATGATTCCGAATATTTTTGTTCTTGTACTCGCAGCGGTTCTGTATGAACCGTTGGCCCCGTGTAGCGCAGTTTGAGATTGATGCAACCAATAACCGCCAACCTGCTCGATTGGTATGATTCTCACCACCGGATTCTACCATGGCGCATTTCGCCGCGCGAGCAGAAGGCCGGGAAAGCTGTGGATCCCTACCGCATCTGGCTGTCCGAGATCATGTTGCAGCAGACGACGGTCGAGGCCGTGAAGCCCTATTTCAACGCCTTTGTCGAAAAGTGGCCGACCGTGAAGGACCTTGCCGCTGCCAGTCAGGATGCAGTGCTGCGCGCTTGGGCGGGGCTTGGCTACTATTCGCGGGCGCGCAATCTGAAGAAGTGCGCCGATGCCGTGTGCGCCGATCACGGCGGATCGTTCCCTTCTGATATCAACGGGTTGAAGTCATTGCCGGGGATCGGCGACTATACAGCCGCGGCGATTGCGTCGATCGCGTTCAACAGGCCTGTCGCGGTCGTCGATGGCAATGTGGAGCGTGTTATCAGCCGCCTTTACGCAATCGACACCCCTCTTCCCGCCGCCAAGTCTGAAATCCGCGCCCGCATGCAGGCGCTCACCCCTGACGAACGTCCCGGCGATTTCGCGCAGGCCATGATGGATCTCGGTGCGACAATTTGCACGCCGAAGCGGCCGGCCTGTTTTGTCTGCCCCGTGAAAGAGGGCTGCGAAGCGCTGCAAACGAGCGATCCGGAACTTTATCCCGTCAAGGCGGCCAAGAAGGAAAGGCCGATCCGCCTTGGGGCGGCGTTTGTTGCCGTCTCTGCGAACAACGAAGTTTTGCTGCGCAGCCGCACCGAAACCGGTTTGCTTGGCGGGATGGCCGAGGTGCCCACCACAGCCTGGACAGCGCGGCAGGACGGCGCGACGGATATCGCCAGCGCGCCATTTGCGGCCGACTGGATTGCTGCCGGCAACATCACGCACATTTTCACGCATTTCGAGTTGCGGCTTGCCGTCTTCAAGGCAGGCAATATCCCTGCAATGCAAAACCTTGACGGTTGGTGGGTAAAAATCGAAAAACTTTCAGCCGAGGCGTTGCCTACGATCATGAAAAAAGTCATTGCAGCAGCCATCCCCCACGCTTTTGCAAAAAGAGGTAAGGACGTATGATACCCGTCAAGCATATCGTTTTCGACATTGGCCAGGTTCTCATCCACTACGAGCCCGATGCCGCTTTTCGGGAACTCATTCCGGACGCCGCCGAGCGGAAATGGTTCTTTGACAATATCTGCACGCATGAATGGAACATCGAACAGGACCGTGGCCGCAAATGGGCCGATGCCGAGGCGCTGCTGATTGCGGACTTTCCCGACCGGGAAGATCATATCCGCTCCTTTCGCAAGAACTGGCACATGATGATCACTCATTCGATCGATGGCAGCGTCACGATCCTGCGCCAGCTCATCGCCGACGGTCATGACGTCACCATGTTGACCAATTTCGCGTCTGACACGTTACGCGAGGCCTGGGAACGCTTTCCCTTCTTGACCGAGAGCCGCGGCGTAACCGTTTCAGGCGATATCGGGCTGATCAAGCCGGACAAGGCCATCTACGATCACCATGTCGCGGCCTTCAACCTTGATCCAGCTGCAACACTGTTCATCGACGACAGCGCCAGGAACGTCGCGGGGGCACAGGAGGCTGGCTGGCAGTCCGTGCAATTCACCGGTCCAGAGGCGCTGAAGGTAGATCTCAATAATCTCGGCATTCGCGTCTGACCGCCAAAGACGAAACGCTCAGGCAGAAGCCTGAGCGTTTCGGATCAGAACGGCACTGGAGGTCCGCGTCCGATCGGAACGTCAGCCTCCGGCTGTCGTCATGCCGCTTCGCACCTGCTTGCGTAACTCGTCGATCGGCTTGAGAACGCCTGCATCTTCATAGTGCCAGAAAGTCCAGCCGTTGCAGGCATCGAGGCCTTGCGCCTTTGCGCCCATCCGGTGGATGGAGCCCGCATCGCCACCTGCCGTGACCGTGCCGTCGGCCCTGATGATGGCCGCGTGACGGCGCCGCGCATCGCTGAGGATGGCGCCGGGTTTCAACAGGCCGGACTCGACGATACTGCCAAAGGCGACGCGCGGCTCGGCGCGCTTGCCGGTCATGACCGTGAGTTCAGCCCCAGCCAGCGGCTCCACGGCAGCGATGCGAGCCGTCGCAGCATCGATATATTTCTGCTCGCGCTCGATGCCGACGAAATGTCGCCCGAGGCGCTTTGCCACCGCGCCCGTGGTTCCCGAACCGAAGAAGGGATCGAGAATGACGTCGCCGGGTTTTGACGATGCCATGAGAATGCGGGCAAGCAGGGCTTCTGGCTTCTGCGTTGGGTGGATCTTGTCGCCATTCTCATCTTTCAGACGCTCCGCACCGGTGCAAATGGGAAAGAGCCAGTCCGACCGCATCTGCAGGTCGTCATTGGCAGCCTTCATCGCCTCATAGTTAAATGTGTAGCCCTTGGACTTCTGGTCGCGCGATGCCCAGATCATGGTCTCATGCGCATTCTGGAAGCGGCGGCCGCGAAAGTTCGGCATGGGATTGTTCTTGCGCCAGATGATGTCGTTGAGCATCCAGAAGCCCAGATCCTGCATCATCGAGCCGACGCGGAAAATATTGTGATAGGACCCGATGACCCAGATCGTGCCGTTGGGCTTGAGAACGCGTCGGCACGCCAGCAGCCAGGCACGGGTGAAGGCATCATAGGCCTGAAAGCTTTCGAACTGGTCCCAGTGGTCATCGACCGCATCGACCTTCGACTGGTCGGGCCGATGCAGGTCACCATCGAGCTGCAAATTGTAGGGCGGGTCGGCGAAGATGATATCGACGGAATGATCCGGCAGCCGATTGAGGGCGGCCACGCAGTCACCCTTTAAAATTGTATCGAGCCAGGAGGATTGCGGCGCTGCCTGGGGCAGTTCATTCACGAGACGAACAACGGACATGGGGTACTCGACTACTGGGGACGCATTACAGAGCCTCATGGTTACCGGACGCGGTAAATTTCGCGTTAAGAGCCGGCGTTATGCGGGAAACTGTTCGTGGTGCACAGCGCCCCAACCTTTCGGGGCGGGATGGCGGGGGTAAGTTCAGCGCCGCCCTCATCGCCACAGCCCCGCTTTTCTTTGACGCCCGGCCAATTAGCGTGTAGTCGATGCCGGTAAATCCCCCAAGCGACCGAAATGCTGCACGATGGCAGCGCTATTTTCACGAACAGGTATGATTTAATGGAACCACAGCTCATTATTTTCGACTGCGATGGCGTGCTCGTCGATTCCGAATTCCTTGCCGCACAGGTCGAGTCCAAGCTCCTGACCGATGCAGGCTATCCGATCGAACCCGAAGACATTGCCGAGCGCTTTGCCGGCCTGACCTGGACCGACATCCTGCTTCAGGTCGAGAAGGAAGCAGGAATTCCAATTTCCGCGCAGTTGATCGAAGAATCCGCCAAGCAGATGGATTATAAGCTGCGCAACGAGCTCAACGTCATCGATGGCGTCGAGCAGGTCGTTGCCGCGCTGAAATATCCGAAATGCATCGCCTCGAACTCTATCAGTTCCTCGCTCAAGATGATGCTGGAGCAGAGCACGCTCTACGATCTGTTTGCCCCGCACATCTTTTCGGCGCGTGAGGTCGGATCGCAGAAGCCGAAGCCGGCGCCGGATGTCTATCTCTTTGCGGCGCGGCATTTCAACGTAGATCCAGCGCGGGCGATCGTCATCGAAGACTCGACACATGGGGTTCACGCGGCCCGGGCAGCGGGCATGCGGGTTATCGGCTTTACCGGCGGCGCCCACACCTATCCGGGTCATGCAGACAAATTGACGGATGCCGGTGCTGAAACAGTCATCAGCCGCCACCGCGATCTGCCGGCCGTGATCGAAGCCATGTCGGTGTGGTCGGAAGCCGTTTGATCCAGCCTCAGTCAAAAAGAAGACGGCCGGTATTTCCACCGGCCGTCTTTGTTGACGATCTAGTTCTTTTTCTTTGTTTTTGCCTTGGCGCTATCGTCCGGACCTTCGTCGAAGCCGACAAACACCTGAACGTTGCGGCTCGCCGGCTTGGGGAAGCTCACGTTCGGATCGTTGAAGATGAACTGGGTGGCCGCGCCACTGTCGTTGACCGCAACCGCCTGCCTGCTCAGCTTGGAGTAGACAACATCGGAGCCCTGGATGACGGCAACACGGATTGGCACCGTTACCGTACCGGGCGTGAACTTCGCCCCGGGAACGATCTTGCCCGAAACGGCGACAGTCATGGTCATCGTCGTGTCGTCCGAATTGCAAGAGCGGGTTTCGTCCGACATGGATGCCTGATAAATCAGGTTCGCCGGGTTCTTGTCGGCGGTCTTCCCGTAATTGTTGATGACCGAGGTTCCCTCGCGGATCGTGACGGGTGGGCAGAAGGCGCGCAGTTGCGAGGCGGTGAGGCGCTTGTCGGCCTCGGCGGTGGCCTGGGCCTTCGGGGAGTTCGTGTCCACGGTCCCGCCGCTCGTCGAACAGGCCGCAAGACCCGCAGCAAAGACCAATGCACAAATTGGGGCGCAAAGTTGATAGAAGGGCAGAGTTTTTTGTGTTTCTGACTTCATGAACTGAACTTTCCTCGTAGAACGAACCTTGACGAACGAACGTGTTCTATATCAACGGTTCGATGAGAATGCGACGGGGCTGCGCAAGCTTTTTGCCAAGGCGGCGCGTGCATCCAAAGGCAAGGGATATTTGAGATGAAATACGTTAGTACACGCGGCGAAGCGCCGGTTTTAGGATTTTCCGATGCCCTTCTCGCCGGCCTTGCGCGCGATGGCGGGCTCTATCTGCCCCAGGAATTTCCACAATTTTCTGCAGACGAGATCCGTTCGCTGCGGGGCAAGACCTACGCCGAGATCGCGATTTACGTGCTGACGCCATTCATTGCCGGCGATATCGACCAGGCCGATTTCGAGGCGATGGTACACGAAGCCTACGCCACCTTCCGCCATGAGGCGGTCTGCCCTTTGGTCCAGACCGGACATAATGAGTTCGTGCTCGAGCTTTTCCATGGTCCGACGCTCGCATTCAAGGATGTGGCGATGCAGCTTCTGGCGCGGCTGATGGATTACAGTCTTGCCAGGCGGGGCGAGCGGGCGACCATCGTCGGCGCAACGTCCGGCGACACGGGCGGTGCGGCTATCGAGGCCTTTGCCAACCGCGACCGGACCGACATCTTCATTCTGTTTCCGCACAACCGCGTCTCGCCCGTGCAGCAGCGGCAAATGACGACGTCAGCAGCGTCCAATGTTCATGCGCTCGCCATCGATGGCAATTTCGACGATTGCCAATCGCTCGTCAAAGGCATGTTCAACGATCTCAACTTTCGCGACGCGCTCTCGCTCTCCGGTGTCAATTCGATCAACTGGGCGCGGATCATGCCGCAGATCGTCTATTACTTCACGGCGGCGCTCAGCCTCGGCGCTCCCGACCGCCCAGTTTCGTTCACTGTGCCAACCGGCAATTTCGGTGATATTTTTGCAGGTTACGTTGCAAAGCGCATGGGACTTCCGATCGAACGCCTCGCCATTGCCACCAACGACAACGATATACTTGCCCGGACGCTGGAGACCGGCAATTACGAAACGCGTGGCGTGGTACATACGACCTCGCCATCGATGGACATCCAGGTTTCGTCGAACTTCGAACGCTTGCTCTTTGAAGCGCACGGCCGTGACGCGGCCTCGGTGCGGCGCCTCATGGACGGCCTCAAACAATCCGGAAGCTTCTCGATCGCCGAAAAGGCACTCGGCTTCATCCGCTCCGAATTCGATGCCGGCCGCTCCAGCAAGGCGGAGACAACCGGGGTTATCGCGAGCGTCCTGAAGCAGTCCGGCTATCTGCTCGATCCGCATTCGGCCATCGGCCTGAAGGTAGCACGCGAAGTTCTGCGGTCGACGGCGCCAAGCGTTGTCCTTGCCACGGCTCATCCGGCCAAGTTCCCGGATGCCGTGAAGGAGGCAAGCGGTGTCCATCCAGACCTGCCACTCTGGCTGGGTGATCTCATGCAACGAAAAGAACAGTACACGGTACTTCCCAACGACCTTAAAAATGTGGAAGAGTATGTGAGCCGGCATTCAAGAGCGGCAAAGTAAGGAGCATTGCATGGGCGTTGAAATCAGTCGCCTCTCCAACGGTTTGACGATTGCGACAGAAACAATGCCGCATGTGGAGAGCGTAGCCCTTGGCATTTGGGTCAAGGCAGGGTCACGGAACGAGGCAAGCAACCAGCACGGTATAGCCCATCTTCTCGAACACATGGCCTTCAAGGGCACCGAGAACCGCTCCGCCTGGAAGATCGCCGCCGATATCGAGGATGTGGGCGGTGAAATCAATGCCGCGACCAGCGTCGAGACCACTTCGTATTATTCTCGCGTCCTGCGCGATGACATGCCGCTCGCGATCGACATTCTCGCCGACATCATGACGAGTTCGAAGTTCGACGCCGAGGAACTCGAGCGCGAAAAGAACGTCGTCATGCAGGAGATCGGTGCTGCGCACGATACGCCCGACGATGTGGTTTTCGATCGCTTCACCGAAGCGGCCTTTCAGAACCAGACCATTGGACGTACCATCCTTGGCACGCCGGAGACCGTCCAATCCTTCTCGTCGGCCGACCTTCGCCGCTATATGGACGAGCAATACAGCGCCGAGCGCATGGTCGTCGTCGCCACCGGCGGCGTCAAGCACGACGAATTCGTCCGAGAGGTCGAAAAGCGCCTCGGTTCGTTCCGGCCGAAATCGACGGCCCCGGAACCCGAAATCTCCCACTATGTCGGCGGCGATTTCCGCGAACAGCGCGAATTGATGGACGCCCAGGTGGTGATCGGTTTTGAGGGCCGCGCCTATCATGTGCGCGATTTCTATGCCTCGCAGCTTTTGGCGATGATCCTCGGTGGCGGCATGTCTTCGCGCCTCTTCCAGGAAGTGCGGGAAAAGCGGGGCCTGTGCTACTCGGTCTATGCGTTCCATTGGGGGTTCTCCGAGACCGGCGTTTTCGGGGTCCATGCTGCAACCGGGCGCAATCATTTGAAAAAGCTCGTACCCGTGATCATAGACGAGCTGCACGCTGCTGCCCGCAATATCAGCCAGGAGGAATTGAACCGGGCACGGGCGCAATATCGGGCGAGCCTGCTGATGTCGCATGAAAGCGCAGCAAGCCGCGCCGGACAGATCGCACGCCAGATGCTTCTCTACGGCAATCCGATATCGACCGACGAACTGGTCGAGCGTCTCTCGAAGATCACTGTTGAACGTTTGACCGACCTTGCCGGACGCCTGTTCCTCGACACGACGCCTACAGTCGCTGCGGTCGGCCCGATCGGTTCCTTGATGAAGTTCGCCGATATCCGTCATGGACTGACTGCCCCAGCGTCGAGCCCGAGAAAGATAGCGGTCTGACGGCGATCCGGAGCGGCAATGATCGCCCTGCCCTTTCTCAAAAGCGTGGCCCCGCCCTTGCAGGGCAAGCGCATTTACCTGCGTCCGCCGACGCTTTCCGACTATCGCGCCTGGGCATCGCTGCGCGCCGAAAGCCGCGAATTTCTCGCGCCATGGGAGCCGCTCTGGGCGGTCGATGATCTGGAGCGCGGCGCATTCCGCCATCGCATTCGCCATTATGACGACGAGGCGGCGGCAGGCACGGCCCATCCGTTCTTTCTCTTCCGCAATACCGACCAGCGCTTGCTCGGCGGCATCACACTTGGCAACATCCGCCGCGGTGTCGGCCAGAATGGCATGATCGGCTACTGGATCGGCGCACCCTTCGCCGGACAGGGGTTCATGCACGAAGCATTGAGCCTGCTCATCCCCTATGCTTTCACCAAGGTGAGGTTGCACCGCCTGGAAGCTGCCTGTATTCCAAGCAATGAAAGATCGATCCGCCTTCTCGAAAAAGCCGGATTTCAGAGAGAAGGACTGCTCCGTTCTTACCTAAAGATAAACGGAATGTGGCAAGATCATCTTCTCTTCGCGCTGATTGAGGATGATGCAAGGGCTGGCAAATGAAAAAGTATCGGTGGCTTTGTTGGGACGACAGATGCTGAAAGGCTTATCGCGGGCTCTGGTCCTCATATTCATGCTGCTCGCGGCCCATACCGCCGCCAATGCCTTCGAAACAATCAAGATCACCAAGGAAAGCACGGCGCTCGACCTGTCGAAGGCCGTTGAGGTCTATCGGAACCAGGGCGAGACGTTCCAGATTTCAACGGCACCCGGTACGGACGGCATCGTTCGGCGTATCGAGGTGCAGGCAAACGACAAGCGTTCGACCGGCGACTGGGCGGCCTTTTCGCTCGCCAATCCGACCGACGAACAGATCGACCGGCTGATCGTCGCGCCGCATTTCCGTCTTGTCGGATCGCGCTTCATCTGGCCCGACCTCGGTTCGACACGCATCACGTCGATTACCCCCAGCGAAGGCTTCGCCCTCGACCGGCAGGCAAGCGACGACGCGGATATTTTCCTGATCACGCTCAACCCGGGTTCGGTTATCACCCTTGTCGCGGAGCTTGCTTCTCCCAACCTGCCACAGGTTTATGTGTGGGAGCCGAATGCCTATAAGGATACGGTCAATTCCTATACGCTCTACCGCGGCATTCTGCTTGGTATTGCCGGCTTGCTCGCGCTGTTCCTGACGATCCTTTTCGTCGTCAAGGGTACCTCGCTGTTCCCGGCGACGGCAGCCCTCGCCTGGGCGGTTCTTGCCTATATCTGCGTCGATTTCGGCTTCTGGAGCAAGCTCATCGAAATCGCGCCGGGCAACGAACAAATGTGGCGGGCGGGCACCGAAGTAGCGCTGGCCGCGACGCTCGTGATCTTCCTTTTCACCTATCTCAACCTCAATCGCTGGCACGATAATTTCAGCTATGGCGCGCTGACCTGGATTCTCGGTCTCGGCATCGTCTCCGGCGTCGCGATCTTCGACCCGCCGATTGCAGCCGGCATCGCCCGCTTTTCCTTTGCGCTGACCATCATAGCCGGCACAATCCTGATCGGATTCTTCTCGTTCCGGAGCTATGACCGGGCGATCATGCTCATCCCGACGTGGATCCTGCTCCTGGTCTGGCTGATGGGCAGCTGGCTTACCGTTGCCGGCATTCTTGCCAACGACATCATCCAGCCCGCCCTCGCAGGCGGCCTCGTCCTCATCGTGCTCCTGATCGGCTTTACGGTCATGCAGCACGCTTTTTCCGGAGGCGCGTTGCAGCAGGGGCTCTTCTCCGATGTCGAGCGGCAGGCGCTCGCCATCATCGGTTCGGGCGATATCGTCTGGGATTGGGACGTGCCGCGCGACCGCGTTGTCACGACGCCTGACCTGACCAATTTCCTCGGAGCGTCGGCAAGTTCCTTGCACGGGGCCGTGCGCAATTGGCTGCCGATGCTGCATTCCGACGACCGCGACCGTTTCCGGACTACGCTCGACGTCATTCTCGAGAACCGTCGCGGTCGCATCTCCCAGACCTTCCGCCTGCGCGCCAACGACGGTCATTACTACTGGTATTCCTTGAAGGCGCGCCCGGTCATCGGTTCGGATGGTGAGATCGTACGCTGCGTCGGCACCCTGATTGACGTTACCGAACAGAAGAAGGCGGAGGAGCGGCTGCTCCACGATGCCGTCCACGATAATCTGACCGGCCTTCCCAACCGCGAACTTTTCCTGGATCGCCTCGGCTCGGTGATCACCATGGCGCAAACGGAAAGCAAAATTCGCCCGACGGTGTTCATCATCGACATCGATCGCTTCAAGCAGGTAAATGACGGCCTCGGCCTCTCTGCCGGCGACACCTTCCTGCTGACCATATCGCGCCGCCTGCACCGCCTGCTACGCCCACAGGATACGCTGAGCCGCCTCTCTGCAGACCAGTTCGGCCTGATCCTCGTATCGGAAAGCGAGCCCGCCAAGATTGCCGCCTTCGCCGATGCGGTGAAGCAGGCGATCCGCGCGCCCATCGCCTTTGCCAAGCGCGAGATTGTTCTTACCGCATCGCTCGGCCTGATCACATGGACGAGCGGCAGCGCCGCCTCGCCGGAGGATCTCGTGAAGGATGCCGAGCTGGCGATGTACCAGGCGAAACGCTTTGGCGGCGACCGCATCGAGCCCTTCCGTCCGGCCTTCCGCGCGGTCGGAAGCGATCGCCTTCAGCTTGAATCGGACCTGCGGCGCGCGCTGGAACGACGTGAAATCCATATGGCCTATCAGCCGATCGTGCGCCTCGATGACAACAGCATAGCCGGCTTTGAAGCGCTCATGCGCTGGGATCATCCGCGCCGCGGATCGATCCCGCCGTCAGAGTTCATTCCCGTCGCGGAAAGTTCCGGCCTCATCGTCCAGCTCGGCCTCTTTGCGATGCAAAAAGCTGCCGAAGATCTCGTCAATTGGCGCCGCACCCTCGGTGCGACACCGCTCTTCGTCTCGGTCAATATTTCGAGCAGCCAGTTGATCCGCCAGGATCTCATCGATGACGTCCGCTCGGTCCTGCTGCAGACGCAGATCGAGCCAAGCAGCCTGAAGCTCGAGCTCACAGAATCTCTGATGATGGAAAATCCGGAGCGCTCCGGCTATGTGCTTTCCAGCATCAAGGCAATGGGCGTCGGCGTCTCGCTCGATGATTTCGGCACCGGCTATTCTTCGCTTTCCTATCTCACGTCATTCCCGTTCGATATGATCAAGATCGACCGTTCGTTCCTCAAGGCCGATCAGCCGCAAAAGGTGACGTTGCTGCGCTCGATGATCAGCATGGCGCATGACCTCGGTCTTGCCGTCGTGTCGGAAGGTATCGAAAATGAAAGCGATGCGCTGCAATTGCGCCAGATGGGCTGCGAATATGCGCAGAGCTTCATGTTCAGCCCGCCTTTGACGCTCGACGTCGCCACCAAGCTTCTGCGCGAACAGTTCCAGCAGTCGAAGGCTGCGTCGTAAGACTAAAAGCGGGCTTGGAATTGGCGAATAGACTGCTATTATTCGTAACTGGAGCGTGGGGCGAGCTTTCGCCCGCCCCACCTTTACCTTAGGTAATCAATCGAACCCGGATGCAGACTTGCCAGCCCGTCCGGGTTCTTTTGATTTCAAAGGTAATAGTCAGTGGCAAAAACCACATGCCTATTCTCCGAGTTTGAGAGCAAGGCCGTTGCCACGGTCGGGAGGCCCATTGTCCCGATGCACCAGCTGGCTTGATGCTGCTACTTGGCTCTCGCTTTCATTGATTGCTTGGATTTGGATTCCTAACAAGAAATGCAGGGTTGAATCCCTTGCTGTATCGCGTTGCAGCGCGACAGAAAAAATGTCAAAACCGATAGGTTAATTTAGGCGTGGCCGGCGACCGTGGCGAGGCGCGACGGATCGATACCCATATAGGCGAGCAGCCGATCATAGGTGCTGTCAATGTTCGGATCGAAGAGCAGATCGTGCGGCGCCTGGCAAGTAAGCCAGCCATTATTGGCGATCTCGTTTTCGAGCTGGCCGGAGGCCCATCCCGAATAACCCAAGGTCATCAATGCCTTGCGGGGACCACGTCCGCCTGAGATGGCGCGCAGGATGTCGACCGTTCCCGTCAAGCAGAGTTCCTCGGCAACGGGCATTGTGGAATCCGTAAGATAGTCGTCGGAATGGAGGACGAAGCCGCGGCGCACTTCGACGGGCCCGCCGTTGCGGACGAGGAAATCGCGCGTTCTGTCCGGCATCATGATGACTTGCTGCTCATCGAGCACGCCAAGCTGCACCAAAATTTCCGCAAATTCCATTTCTTGGGCGCGATTGATGATGAGACCCATCGCGCCATTTTCCGAGTGGGCGCAGATGTAGATAACCGAGCGCGCAAAACGGCTGTCTTCCATCCCCGGCATGGCGAGAAGGAATTGTCCATTCAGAAAACCGGCTTCGTTGGTCGCGTCTCTCAAGTTTCCCATAAGAATAAGGGTACCAAGGATTCTATAAATGACAACGCCCAATGGTAACGAATTGTAAACGACAGCGGTTACCGGGAAGAAAAGTTTGGCTGAACACGACTTCGTCACACAGATATGATGGGCAAATCCCCTCATCTCCTTGATCGCAACGAAAAGCATTGTAATTGTCGCCGCCATGAAAACAAAATTCCTTTACCTCGTTGCCTCATTGCTCTTCGCTCTTCCGGCAGCCGCTGCCAGTTCAGACTGGACCAGCACGCCCGGCGGCAAGGTCCGCGTCATCGTCGACAATCCTGCGGTCGGTACCCCGGAGGTCCGCGGCGCCATCCAGATCAATCTCGATCCGGGCTGGAAAACCTATTGGAAGGAACCGGGTGACGCAGGCGTGCCCCCGGAACTCGATCTCACCGCGAGCAGCAACATCAAAGCCTATGCGCTTGCCTTCCCGACGCCGCACCGTTTCGCCGATGGAGGCACGCAGTGGGCCGGGTACAAGAAGCCCGTGTCACTCCCGTTCACGCTGACGCTGGAAGACCCAGCCAAGCCGGCCCATCTCAAGGGGCACGCCTTCCTCGGCATATGCGAAACAATCTGCATTCCCGTCACGGCCGAGTTCGATATTGCCATCGACGGTACGCCGAGCGACCCGCTGACCAAAGCGCAGATATCGACCGCATTTGATCAATTGCCGGCACCAGCATCGGCGGAATTCGGCGTTCGAGCCGTCACGCGCGACAATGACCATCTTGATTTCACGGCTGATCTTGCGGCGGGCAGCGAAGAGATCGATTTATTCGTGGCTGCGGAAGGCGGGGCCAATTTCGGCATGTCGAAATTGAAGAGCCGCGACGACAAAAGCGCCGTCTTTGCCGTGCCGCTCGTTTCGGGCGCACAGGCAAAGCCTGGCCTCCTCTACTATACGCTGGTGCAGGGCGACAAGTCGGTATCCGGAACAATTCCCTTCAAGGAATAGCTCGACTTTTCACCATCCGCACCCTATCTGCGATAGGCCTTTGCGCAATCTCAAGAGGAGCGATTCATGACTATCAAGGTAGGCGAACGTTTGCCCGATGCCACATTCAAGACCAAGACCGATGAGGGCGTCAGCGAAGTACGCTCCGACAGCCTGTTCAAGGGCAAGAAGGTCGTTCTCTTTGCCGTTCCAGGTGCCTTCACGCCCACATGCAGCATGAACCACCTCCCCGGTTATCTCGAAAACCGCGACGCTATTCTCGCGAAGGGCGTCGATAGCATCGTCGTCGTCGCCGTGAACGATCCGCACGTCATGGGCGCCTGGGCCAAAGCGACCAACGGCGAAGGCAAGATCCAGTATCTGTCGGATGGAAATGCGACCTTCACCAAGGCCGTCGGCCTCGATATCGATCTTGCCGCCGGCAATATGGGCGTGCGCTCGAAGCGCTATTCCATGCTCGTCGAGGACGGCGTCGTCAAGGAACTCAACATCGAGGAAGCGCCTGGACAGGCCGTTACATCGAGCGCTGCAACCCTGCTCGGGCAGCTCTGATCTTACGGCTGCGAGGGCTTTACCGGCCCTCGCCTCCTTGGACCACCGGCTTGCGCTTGAACGGAGCCATGCCCGCCCGCGCCAGTTCATCGGCGCGCTCGTTTTCCGGGTGGCCGGCGTGCCCCTTTACCCAATGCCACACGACCTTGTGTCGCTTGCGCGCCTCATCAAGCTGCTGCCAAAGCTCGGCGTTCTTTACCGGCTTCTTGGCCGCCGTCTTCCAGCCATTGCGCTTCCAGCCTTCGATCCAGCCTGAAATACCGTCGCGCACATAGACTGAGTCCGTATAGAGATCGACGTGGCAAGGTTCCTTCAGCGCGCTCAGCGCCGCAATCGCCGCCATGAGTTCCATGCGGTTGTTGGTTGTGTCGGCCTCGCCGCCGGAAAGTTCTTTTTCGTTGCCATTCCAGCGCAGGACAGCGCCCCAGCCACCCGGGCCAGGATTGCCGGAACAAGCGCCGTCGGTGAACGCTTCGATATCCTTCATGCGCGTTGTCCTTCGAGGACCAGCCCGTATTCCTCGGCGGACTTGATCTGACGATGAAACCGCATGCGGCGCAGATACTCCATCGGGTCCTTCTTGACGACGAGGCTGCCCTCGGGCGTGTTCAGCCAGTCATAGAGGCGGGTCAGCATGAAGCGCAGGGCCGAGCCACGCGCAAGAATCGGCAGGCTTGCCGCCTCGTCGGCCGAAAGCGGCCGGATGGAATTATAGCCGCGCAGCAGCGCAGTACCCTTGGTGAGGTTGAACGCATTGTCCTTTTCGAAGCACCACGCGTTGAGACACACCGCGACGTCGTAGGCGAGAAGGTCGGTGCAGGCGAAATAGAAGTCGATGAGGCCGGAAAGCTTGTTGCCGAGAAAAAAGACATTATCCGGAAAAAGGTCGGCGTGGATGACGCCGTGCGGAAGGTGCGATGGCCAGTTCGCCTCGAAGAACGCGAGATCGGCTTCGGTTTCGCTGGCAAGGCCGGGTTCCACTCCATCCGCTCCTGCCCTGGAATTCTCCCAGAGCGGCCGCCAGCCTTCGACCGAGAGCGCGTTCTTCCGCCGCATGGGGAAATCCTCTCCCGCAATGTGCATCCGCGCTAGCGCCTCGCCAAGCGCGAAGCAATGCTGCACCGTCGGGCGGCGCATCCACATGCCTTCAAGGAAGGTAACGATCGCGGCGGGGCGGCCGGCAAGCTCGCCAATGCTTGAACCGGATTTCTGGTTCACGGGCAATGGACAACTGATCCCCTTGCCCGCGAGATGGCGCATGAGACCGAGAAAGAACGGCAGGTCGTGGCTGTTCACCCGCTTCTCGTAAAGCGTCAGAATGAACGAGCCTGCACTTGTGTGCAGGAGATAGTTCGAATTCTCGACACCTTCGGCAATGCCCTTATAGGAGAGCAGCTCGCCGATCTCATAGTCCTTGAGAAAATGCGCCAGGTCGATTTCGTTGATGTCGGTGTAGACGGCCATGATCAGCGGCTTCCGTTGACGAAGGCCATGTCGAGGCTTGTCAGTTCCACGTCACGCAGATCGCGCATGACGTGGAAGTTTTCGGTCTCGATGGTCGTTTCAGCAAGTTCGATGGACACGGTGTAGCGTTCCGAAAAGAATTGAATGATTTCGTCGACGATGATTTCAGGAGCCGAGGCGCCGGCGGAAAGTCCGACCACGGATATGTCGCCAACCTGGTCCCACTCGATGTCCGAGGCGCGTTGCACCAGCATCGAGTGGCTTGCGCCCGAACGCTCCGCGACTTCGACGAGCCGCTTCGAATTGGATGAATTCGGCGCGCCGACAACGAGGAAGAGGTCGCATCCCGGCGCCGCCGCTTTCACCGCGTCCTGGCGGTTGGTGGTTGCATAGCAGATGGATTCGGCGGCCGGTGCCATCAAGGCTGGAAAACGCTGCTGCAGGGTAGCAATAATTCCGGCGGTGTCGTCCACCGACAGCGTTGTCTGCGTCACGAAGCCGAGATTGTCCGGATCGACGGGCATGTAAGCCTCGGCGTCCTCGATCGTTTCGATCAGCGTAACGGCGCCTTCCGGCAGTTGGCCCATCGTTCCGATAACCTCCGGATGGCCGGAGTGACCGACCAGGATCACGTGCCGGCCGAGGCGCTGATGCCGCATCGCCTGCTTGTGCACCTTGGAGACCAGTGGACAGGTGGCGTCGAGATAAAAGAGGTTCTTGTTCTGCGCATCCGCGGGAACAGATTTAGGCACGCCGTGGGCGGAAAAGACCACGGGCTGGTCGCGATGTTCCGCTGGGATTTCGTCGAGTTCCTCGACGAATACGGCGCCCCGGGCCTGCAGGCCCTCGACCACATAGCGGTTGTGCACGATTTCGTGGCGCACATAGACCGGTGCGCCGTATTTTTTTAGAGCCAGAACCACGATCTGGATCGCCCTGTCCACCCCGGCGCAAAATCCGCGCGGTCCGCAAAGGCGGATTGTCAGCGGTCTCTTCTCAGGCATCTTTATCGTCTCGCGGAACCGGTTGAAATGCTACTTGGACTTGGGCGGCAATCAGCGGGAAGTCAAGTCGGAAGACGATGCTCCATCGACAGCCGTCTTGTTTTCCGCTGGGAGTTTATAGCGTCGCCGCAGCGAGATTGCCAAAATTACGACCAGGGTTGCCGCAAGGCCATACCAGGTGACGGCATATTGCAAGTGGCTGTTGGGCAGATCGATGATCGTGACCCCGCCGACCGGCGCACCACCCGGGTTGGGCGTCTTGTCGGCGTCGATGAAGAAGGGCACGAGCTTTTCCTTGCCGATCCCCGACTGCGAGGCCATCGTCGCGAGGTCTTTCCAGTAGTAGATATTGGCGGAAAGATCATTGTCCGGAACAAGCGAGGACGGCTTGGCATCCAGCGGGTTGCGGGCAAGGCCGGTTATCGTCACCCGACCCTCGACCTCGCCCGCTGGGCGCGTTGCCGGTTCCTTCCGGTCGTAGGGCACGAAGCCGCGATTGACGAAAACCGTGCGGCCGTCATCAAGCAGCAGCGGCGTATAAACGTAAAAGCCGGAATAACCCTCATAGGTCGCGAAGAAATGCCGCTCCTTGTCGTTCAGCAGCCGGCCGGCAACCTTGACGGTGCGGTAATCGACATCCTGACCTTCGTTCCAAACCTTTTCGATTTCGGCGAGCGGAACTGGTGCGGCATGGGTCCGCGCTTCGATCTCCGCAAGGAGACCTTCCTTCCAGTAGAGCCGTTCGACCTGCCACGTGCCGAGCGCCACGAGAATTGCGAAGAGCACTGCGCCAAGGATAAGCGTGATCCAGGGAAATCTTGGGCGGTCCGCCGCTACGTATGTCTTACTCATGAGCGGTCGGGCGGTCGAGCCGTCCCTCGGCGGCCTTGTGCTTGTACTGGAGGGCGATGAGAATGCCCTTCATCCAGCGAAGCGTGGCGAGACAAAGCACGAGTGCTAGCGGTATCCACAGGATGAAATGGACCCAGAGCGGCGGGTCGATATTGACCTCCATCCACAGGGCAAGGCCAACCACGATGAAGCCGATCAGCAGCATGACCAGGACGGCCGGCCCCTCGCCCGTATCGATGAATGAATAATCGAGACCGCAATTGGTGCATCGCGGAGCGGGCTTTACAAATCCATCGAACAATTTGCCCTGGCCGCAACGCGGGCATTTGGCCTTGATGCCAGCCACGATCGGATCGGTCGGCGGGTAAAGGGCTGTGTCTTCGTTCATTGAAATCTGCGCTCGAAGGATTGTTTCAGTTGGCGTTGTGATCGGCACAAGCGTCCAGATTAAGGCCACGGCGATTAGTGACGCCGTTTGGTTGATCTGTCCAGAAGCCAAGTTGAAGCACATCCCAAAGAAAAGGGCGGGCCATGTCGCCATGCCCGCCCCTTCATGTCTCGACAGATGCCGCTTATTCGACGGCCATCGGTGCGCCCCAACCGGCCCATACATAGATGGAGAAGAAGAGGAACAGCCAGACGACGTCAACGAAGTGCCAGTACCAGGCTGCAGCTTCGAAGCCGAAATGCTTCTGCGGGGTGAAGTCGCCGCGGATCGAGCGCAACAGGCAGACCGCCAGGAAGATCGTGCCGATGATGACGTGGAAACCATGGAAGCCGGTCGCCATGAAGAAGGTCGCGCCGTAAATCGAATCCTTGAAGGCGAACGGTGCGTGCACATATTCGTAGGCCTGCACGAAGGTGAAGAGCATGCCGAGCAGAACCGTCAGGGTGAGGCCCGTGATGAGGCCCTTGCGGTCATTGTGGATGAGCGCATGGTGCGCCCAGGTAACGGTGGTTCCCGAAAGCAGCAGGATGATCGTGTTGTAGAGCGGCAGATGCAGCGGATCGATCACCTCGATGCCCTTGGGCGGCCAGATGCCACCGGTAAAGGCGGTACGGGCGACCTGCTCGACCTCGCCCGGGAATAGGCTTGCGTCGAAGAAGGCCCAGAACCAGGCAACGAAGAACATCACCTCCGAGGCGATGAACATGATCATGCCGTAGCGCAGGTGCAGTTGGACAACGCGGGTATGATGGCCCTGCTTGCTCTCCTTGATCGTATCCGACCACCAGCCGTACATCGTGTAAAGGATGATCACGAGACCGATGAGGAAAATCCATGGGCTCGTCAGGTTGGCCCTGAACAGCACGAGTTCACCGCCGGCGTGGTAGCGCATGAATGCGATACCGCCGAGGGCCAGGACGAAGGCACCGACCGATCCGAGGAACGGCCACGGACTTGGATCGATGATGTGGTAGTCGTGATGTTTCTGGTGTGCTTCGGCCATTCTAACCCCCGCAATTTCTGTTCATCTGTAAGACACCGGCGAGAGCCGGCGCAAGTTCAAAGCTGTCCTGACCCGTTCTCTTTCTTGACATCGGTATTGGCGGCAAGCGGGGCCGGCATTGCGATGGGGAAGAACGTGTAGGACAGGGTGATGGTATTGACGCCCTTCAGTTCGGGCGCGTTGACAATGTCCGGATCGACGAAGAAGACGACCGGCATTTCAAGGTCTTCGCCAGGCTTGAGCACCGTATCGGTGAAGCAGAAGCACTCGACCTTGTTGAAATAGGCGCCGGCGGCCTGCGGCGTAACGTTGAAAGCCGCGCGTCCGGCCGTCGGCTTGTCCGCGATGCTCTTTGCCTCGTACTTGATCAACGAAGTCTCACCGATCTTCATCGTGACTTCGCGCTGCACGGGCTCAAATTTCCACGGCAGGGCGCCGGAGGTGTTCGCATCGAAGCGGACCGTGATCGTCTTGTCGAGAATCGTGTCGGACATCTGTTCGACTCGTTGCGTCGTCCCGCCATATCCGGTCACCTGGCAGAACATCGCGTAGAGCGGAACCGCCGCAAAGGCCATGCCAACCATGCCGAAGAAGAAAGCAAGGCACGAAATCGCGATCGTGCGATCCGAAACCTTCCGCTTCCGCCCGGTTGGCGCATCTGCGCTCTTTACGGTTTCCTCAGACATTGAACCACTCATTACATCGGCCGGATCAGGATGTTGGCGCCGAGCTTCGCCCAGGTGCCGACATAGACGATGATGACAAAAGCAGCGAGCGCCAGCGCAAGTGCGATAGAACGGCTGCGCTGCGCCTTCTTCTGCTTGTCGGTTAGGGTCACGCGATCGTTGCTCATATCAGGCCTGCCAATAGTAGTGCTTTGCGCACGAGAATTTCGCCGAGAAGGACAGCATAGATTCCGAAGAGATAGAGGATGGAGAAGGCGAACATCTTCTTTGCCGGCTTGATCATGTCCTTGCCCACCGGCGCCCGCCATACCCGCCAGGCATAGACGATGAAAGCGACGCCCATGGCCGCGGCGAAAAGGCCGTAGGCCGGGCCGGCGAAGCCCATGATCCATGGCAGAACCGCAACGGGCGCAACGAGGAGCGTATAGAGAAAAATCTGGAACTTGGTCGATGCCGGACCCATCACATTCGGCATCATCGGGATCTTCGCTTTTTCATAGTCGTCCGACATGAACAGCGACAGCGCCCAGAAATGCGGCGGCGTCCACAAAAAGATGATCATGAACAGCACGATGCTTTCCATGCTCACCGAATTGGTAACGCAAGCCCAGCCGATCATGGGCGGGAATGAACCGGCGGCGCCGCCGATAACGATGTTCTGCGGCGTCGAACGCTTCAGCCACATCGTATAGACGACCGCATAGAAGAATATCGTAAAGGCCAGCAGGAGTGCCGAAAGCACATTGATGAAAAGGCCGAGCGTGACGACCGAAAACGCCGAGAGCAACAGGCCGAAGGTCAGCACTTCCTGGCGGCTGATACGCCCGGCGGGAATCGGCCGCTTGGCCGTGCGCTTCATCACGGCATCGATATCGGCGTCGTACCACATGTTGAGCGCGCCCGAGGCGCCTGCCCCGACGGCGATACAAAGAATGGCTATGCCCGCAAGGACCGGATTGATATGTCCCGGCGCCGCCAGCAAGCCGACAAGCGCGGTGAAGACCACGAGCGACATAACCCGCGGCTTGAGCAGCACGACATAATCCGACGCACTGGCCTCCGAAAGGCCGATGCTCGTATCCATGCTCGCGTTTTTCTCAACCAATGCCATTTGTTCGTTCTTGCTGCAGTCCGATAGATTGTCGTCAGGGCCATCCGGACCACTACCATGAATGGTCCGGACAGCCATTGTCTTACTTGATACGCGGGAGCTGTTCCCACTGATGGAACGGCGGCGGCGAAGAAAGCTGCCATTCCAGCGTGGTCGCACCGACGCCCCATGGGTTTGCCCCTGCCTCACGCTTCTTGGCAAAAGCCTCGAAGACACCGAAGAGGAAGATCAGCACGGCAACACCGGAAATGTACGAACCGATCGACGATACTTCGTTCCAGCCGGCAAAGGCGACCGGATAGTCGATGTAGCGGCGCGGCATGCCGGCAAGGCCGAGGAAGTGCTGCGGGAAGAACACGAGGTTCACGCCGATGAACATCACCCAGAAGTGCGTGTTGGCGATCGCGTGGTTGTACATATAGCCCGTCATCTTCGGGAACCAGTAGTACCAGCCGGCGAAGATACCGAACACGGCGCCGAGCGAAAGCACGTAGTGGAAGTGTGCGATCACGTAGTAGGTGTCGTGCATGGCGCGGTCGAGACCGGCATTGGCGAGCTGGACGCCCGTCACGCCGCCAATGGTGAAGAGGAAGATGAACCCGATCGCCCAGATCATCGGCGGCTTGAATTCGATCGAGCCGCCCCACATCGTTGCGATCCACGAGAAGATCTTCACGCCCGTCGGCACGGCGATGACCATCGTCGCGAAGACGAAGTAACGCTGGGTCTCGAGCGAGAGACCCACGGTGTACATGTGGTGCGCCCAGACGATGAAGCCGACGACGCCGATGGCAACCATTGCGTAGGCCATGCCGAGGTAGCCGAAGATAGGCTTCTTCGAGAAGGTCGAGACAATGTGGCTGATGATGCCGAAGGCCGGCAGGATCATGATGTAAACTTCCGGATGACCGAAGAACCAGAACAGATGCTGGAACAGCAGCGGATCGCCGCCGCCTTCAGGCGAGAAGAAGGTCGTGCCGAAATTGCGGTCGGTCAGAAGCATGGTGATGCCGCCAGCCAGAACCGGCAGAGCCAGGAGCAGCAGGAAGGCGGTAATCAGCACCGACCAGGCAAAGAGCGGCATCTTGTGCAACGTCATGCCCGGAGCGCGCATGTTAAAGATCGTGGTGATGAAATTGATCGCACCGAGGATCGAGGACGCACCGGCGATATGCAGCGAAAGGATCGCGAAATCCATCGCCGGCCCGGGCTGGCCCGTGGTCGAATAGGGCGGATAGATCGTCCAGCCGCCACCGGTGCCGTAGCCACCGGCAGGACCCGGAACGAACATCGACAGGATGAGGAGCAGGAGCGCTGGCGGGAGCAGCCAGAACGAAATGTTGTTCATGCGCGGGAACGCCATGTCCGGCGCACCGATCATGATCGGCACCATCCAGTTGGCAAAGCCGCCGATGAGCGCCGGCATGACCATGAAGAAGATCATGATAAGGCCGTGCGCCGTCGAGAAGACGTTATACATCTGCTTGGCGCCATCGATGGCGGCGTCGCCTTCATAGCCATAGACCATGGACGCAAGGCCATGGAAAATCTGGATGCCGGGCTGTTGCAGCTCGGCGCGCATGGCGATCGAAAGAGAACCGCCAATGAGACCGGCCACGATCGCGAAGATCAGATACAGCGTACCGATATCCTTGTGGTTGGTCGAATAAACCCAACGCGTCCAGCCTGTCGGCTTGTGAGCGTCGTGGGCTTCGTGAGCTGCAGAACCTGCCATCAAAGTGCTCCCGTTCCTAATCTAGTGCGTCAGCCAGCTCAGTTGCCGGCGACGTTCACGTTCTTGTCTGCATCGATTTTCGCGGTCAACGCCTTGTATGCGCCCGGAAGATCCTTTCCGGCAGCGGCGAACCACGTATCGTATTGTTGCTGCGAGACCACATGGATCGCAATCGGCATGTAGGCATGGTCCTTGCCGCAGATCTGCGAGCACTGACCGTAGTAGAGGCCTTCCTTTTCAGCCTTGAACCAGGTCTCGTTGCTGCGGCCGGTGACGGCATCCATCTTCACGCCGAAGGCCGGCATGGAGAAGGAATGGATCACGTCGGCGCCGGTGACGAGAAGGCGGACCGTGGTATTGACCGGCACGACCATCTCGTTGTCGACGGCGAGGAGATATGGGAAAGCTTCGCGATCTTCCTTGCCGAGGGTGGGGCGGTCGGCATCCTTCAGAAGCACCGAATCGAACGAAACCGGCGCCTCACCGGCCTGATATTCATAGCCCCAATACCACTGGTAGCCGGTCGCCTTGATCGTCAGCTTGGGCTCTTCTGGAGAATATTGGGCTGTCAGGAGCTGGAAAGAGGGAATTGCCAGGAAAAGCAGGATGACGACTGGTCCAACCGTCCACACGATCTCGACGGCCGTGTTGTGGCTGGTCTTCGAGGGAACCGGATTGGCGCTCGCACGATAGCGAATCATGACCCAGGCCAGAAGCACCATCACGAACAGCGTAATCGGGACGATAAACCATAAAGTATAGCGCTCGAACCAGACGATCTGCTCCATGATGCCGGTAGCAGCGGGTTGGAACGTCATCTGCCAGGGCTCGGGCTTTGCTGCATGAGCAGCTGTTCCAGCACCGAGCAGGCCACCCAGGACACCCATCAGCGTGACAAAATTCTTCTTCACCTAGAAATCTCCCGAATGAAGCTTTGATTCCATACGATAACACCGGGCGCAGGAAGGCCCGGTCATATGCCGCGTTCAAACCACACATTAGCTTACATCGCAAGGAAGGCGAACGTGATCTCATGCGGCATTTTTGCGCGCAGCTTTCCATTGCGGAGGCACACGGCGGCTTGAACGGGCATGTTTTTTCGCATCCGCCGCGTTTTTGCTGCCCAAGGCATAAAAGGGCTCACAATCCGGCCATTATTGCATTACACGACACATTGATGGCCGCTCTATGCTGGGGAGTGTTGGTGCGGCATTCTTTTCATCTTCGACGGGTAGGTTTAACGTCTGGATGATTCGTTTTGGAGCCTATATGTCGTTTTTTCCGCTACGCAGCATCGCCATCGGCCTGCTTACCCTGTCGTTGACCGCCCTTGCGGGCACTGCCATGGCAGCGCAGCAGAGCGGTACGGTCAAATCCACGCACGGAGCATGGTCGATCCTTTGCGATACGCCCGCAGGCGCCAAATCCGAACAGTGCGCTCTCATACAGAATGTCGTCGCCGCCGACCGGCCCGAAATGGGCCTCTCCGTCGTCGTGCTGAAGACTGCGGACAACAAGGCTAAAATCCTGCGGGTGCTCGCGCCCCTCGGCGTCCTCTTGCCCAACGGGCTCGGCCTCAATGTCGATGGCAAGGACATCGGCCGCGCCTATTTCGTGCGCTGCTTCGAAGATGGCTGTTATGCAGAAGTCATACTCGAAGACCAACTGGTCCAGACATTGAAGACCGGCAAGGCCGCAACCTTCATTGTATTCCAGACGCCCGAGGAAGGCATCGGCATTCCCGTCGAGCTCAACGGGTTTGGCGAAGGCTTCGACGCCCTTCCATAGTCGGCTCATATCAACAAACACGCGCGTCTTGTACTTGTCGTGGGACGATGAATGGCCTACATGCCGTTCATGTATTTTGAAACGGACGTTTTATTATGAAAAGCCTTATCGACAGTTTTGATGTGCCCCGTGAAAAAGTCCTTGAAACGGTCAAGAAAAGCCTTGCCGGCGCCGACGATGGCGAACTGTTTCTCGAGTACAGAGAATCGGAAGGCCTTGTCTTCGACAATGGCCGCCTGAAGAACGGGTCTTTCAATCAGGATCAGGGCTTTGGCCTGCGCGCCGTTGCTGGTGAAGGCGTCGGCTATGCTCACGCGGGCGAGTTGTCGCTTGGTGCCCTGAAGCGCGCCGCGGATGCCGCATCCGCGATCCGTACCGGCTATGCCGGCACCTATACCGCTGCCCCACCCGGAACCAATCGCAGCCTCTATAGCGACGAAAATCCGCTCGGGTCGCCGACATTCGAGGCGAAAGTCAAGTTGCTGCAGGAGATCGACGCCTACCTTCGCGACAAGGATCCCAAGGTTCGACAGGTCTCGGTCTCGCTCGCTGGGTCGTGGCAGCAGGTCGAGATTTTGCGCGCCGACGGCCATTTCGTGCGCGACATACGCCCGATGGTCCGCCTCAACGTCAGTGTCGTCGTCGGTGAAGGTGACCGCCAGGAAAGCGGATCGTTCGGCACCGGCGGCCGCAAAGGTTTTGGCGAGTTCATCGCGACCGACAAATGGCATCACGCCGCGGACGAAGCACTGCGACAGGCGCTCGTTAATCTCGAAGCCATCCCCGCCCCCGCCGGCACCATGGATATCGTGCTTTCGAGTGGTTGGCCCGGCGTCATGCTGCATGAAGCTGTCGGCCATGGCCTTGAAGGCGATTTCAATCGCAAGAAGACGTCCGCCTTTGCCGGACTGCTCGGACAGCGGGTCGCCTCCAAGGGCGTCACCGTGGTCGATGACGGGACCATTGCGGAACGGCGCGGATCATTGACGATCGACGACGAGGGCATGCCGACCAACAAGACGGTGCTGATCGAAGACGGCATTCTCGTCGGCTACATGCAGGACCGGCAGAACGCCCGTCTCATGGGCATGCAACCGACCGGCAATGGCCGGCGCGAATCCTACGCGCACGTGCCGATGCCACGCATGACCAACACCTATATGCTCGACGGCGACAAGACGCCCGAGGAAATCATCGCTTCGGTCAAGAAGGGTATCTACGCCGTCTCGTTCGGCGGCGGTCAGGTGGATATCACCTCCGGCAAATTCGTCTTCGGTTGCACCGAGGCCTATCTGATCGAGAATGGCAAGGTCGGTGCGCCGATCAAGGGCGCCATGCTGATCGGCAACGGACCGGACGCGATGCAGCGCATCTCGATGATCGGCAATGACCTGCAGCTTGATACCGGAATGGGCATGTGCGGCAAGGCGGGGCAGTCGGTCCCCGTCGGCGTCGGCCAACCGCATCTGCGTATGGACCAGATGACGGTCGGCGGCACCTCGGTTTAACCGGCCTTTATCGCCTAGATGTGGACAGGCAAGATTCACCCTCTGTCCGGCAGGACAGAGGGTGTGCTTCAAATTCAAGCCCTCTATTTCTTGCTCAACAGCGCCACGGCCTCGACATGGGGCGACCAAAGAAACTGGTCGATCGGGATCACCCGGTCGATCCGGTAGCCGCCCTTGACGAGTATGCTCAAGTCTCGTGCCAGGGTGACGGGATTGCATGACACCGCCGCGACTTTCGGCACGGTGGATTTGGCAATCTCGATCGATTGCGCTTCGGCGCCGGCACGCGGCGGATCGAAAACAAGTCCGTTGAAGGGCGCGAGTTCACGCGCAAGAAACGGCCGGCGGAAGAGATCGCGGCGTTCGGCGGTCACCGGCTTCAGGCCCTGCACCTGGCGCACGCTACGGTCAAGCGCGGCCACCGCCGCTGCATCACCCTCCACCGCATGCACCGCGGATTTCTCGGCAATGCGCAAGGCGAACGTGCCGGCACCCGCAAAAAGGTCGAGCGTCTTCTTGGCCTTGGCGAGATGGGCGGTCACCAGAGCTGCCATGGCGTTTTCTGCATCGACTGTCGCCTGCAGGAAGCCGCCGGCTGGCAAAAACACCGGCACCCTGCCGAATTGAACCATGGGCCTGCGCGGTTCGACGATGATTTCGCCTTCATAGGTCAAGCGGGCAAAGCCCTTTTTCAGCACCAGCGCCGTCAGGGCCTGGCGCTTTGCGGCGTCCGGGGCCTGGCAACCCGAGACCATGATGTCGAGACCCGAGGCCGTTGCCGTCACGGTCAACCGAAACGGCTTCATCCCCCCACCGACAACCGCAACGAGATCGCGCAGGTCATCAAGGCGCGACACGATATCAGGCAGGGTCACCGGGCATTCCGAAATGTCGATGAGATCATGGCTGAGATGGCGATTGAAGCCGAGCACCGCGCCGTGATCGCTCGTGCGAGCCGCAAACACCACGCGCCGGCGGGTCTGCGGCATGCAGGGCACCAGCGGTTCAAGATCGAAAGCGAGCCCCCTTCCCGCGAGGGCTTCCTGCACCAGCGAGCGCTTCCACACCCGATAGGGTTCATCCTGCCAATGTTGCAGCGCGCAGCCGCCGCATTCTTCGAAGTGGCGGCAGGCAGGGGCGACGCGCTCCGGCGAGGCTTCGAGCAAAGCCATGAGCGTGCCCCGACCATTGTCGAGCGCGATATTGGCGGTCTCGCCTGGAAGTGAGAACGGAACGTAGGCGATCCCGGATGCCGTCGAGGCAATGCCGTCGCCGCCCGCTCCCATCTTCTCGATTGTAACGCGTGTGCTCATCAAACTTTTCTTTTCAATCCGGCGAGAAGATACTCGCGGTTGCCGTCGCCGCCTTCGATCGGCGAAGGACAAAGTCCGAGCGCGTTCCAGTCCGGCATTGCATCAAGCCATTTTCTTAGATCATCCGCCACCCGTTCGCCATCCTTCGGGTCGCGCAAAATTCCGCCCTTGCCGATGGCCTCGCGCCCGGCTTCGAATTGCGGCTTGACGAGGAGGACGCAGTGCGACCCAGGTTCGGCCAGATCGAGGGCTGGCGGCAATGCAAGTTTCAGCGAGATGAAACTGACGTCGGAGACGACGAGATCGGCCTTCAGGCCGCCAAGATGGTCTCGGGTCAGTTCCCGCGCATTGAGCGATTCAAGGTTGGTTATCCGCGGGTCGCCGCGCAACCGCTCATGCAACTGTCCGTGCCCTACGTCGACAGCGGTAACATGGGCCGCGCCGCGTTCAATCAGCACTTGCGTGAAGCCGCCGGTCGAAGCGCCGATATCCAGGGCTGCTCGCCCAGCAACGGGAATGTCGAAATGGTCGAGGCCGGCAATGAGCTTGAGCGCAGCGCGGGAAACGTAGGCGCTGGCGGGGTCGTCAACGAGGATGATGGCGGCTGCGCCAATCACCGCGCCCGGCTTGGTGACGACGGCACCATCCACTTTGACAGTCCCACGCACGATCGCATCGCGGGCGCGCGAGCGGCTGGCAAAGAGGTCTCGTTCGACCAGAAGCTGGTCAAGCCGCATTGTCACGCGCGTGCTGGCGCAACCAGTTGATCGCGTCCGAGCGCATTGAATACGGCCTGTACAATACCGGCGCTGTCGAGCCCGGCGCGCGCATACATGGCTTCGGGCTTGGCATGATCCTGGTAGGCGTCCGGCAGGGTCAGCACGCGGACGCGCAGGCCATGGTCGAGAAGCCCGTCGCGGCTGAGGAAATGCAGCACGTGCGAGGCGAAGCCGCCGACCGCGCCTTCCTCGACGGTGACGAGAACCTCGTGTTCGCGCGCGAGGCGGCGAATGAGGTCCTCGTCGAGCGGCTTGGCGAACCGTGCATCGGCGACCGTGGTGGAAAGACCGGCGGCGTCGAGTTCATCGGCGGCAACGAGGCACTCCTGCAAGCGCGTTCCGAACGACAGCAGCGCGACCTTGGCGCCCTCGCGGACAATGCGTCCCTTGCCGATCTCGAGGATCGCTCCACGCTCCGGCAGGTCGACGCCGATGCCATCGCCGCGCGGGTAGCGGAAGGAAATCGGACCTTCATCGTAAGCGGCGGCCGTTCGGACCATATGGCGAAGTTCGGCCTCGTCCGATGCGGCCATGACAACAAAACCCGGCAAGGCAGCAAGAAAGCCGGTGTCGAACGAGCCGGCGTGCGTTGCGCCGTCGGCGCCGACAAGTCCAGCGCGGTCGATCGGAAAGCGTACGGGCAAGTTCTGCAACGACACGTCATGGACGACCTGATCATAGCCGCGCTGCAGGAAAGTCGAATAAATGGCGGCGAAGGGCTTGTATCCTTCGCTCGCCATGCCGGCCGCAAAAGTTACCGCATGCTGTTCGGCAATGCCGACGTCAAACGTGCGCTGCGGAAATACTTCCCCGAAGAGATCGAGACCGGTTCCGCCCGGCATCGCCGCCGTGACAGCGACGATCCTGTCGTCATGGCGCGCTTCCTCAATAAGGCTCGTCGCGAAGACCTTCGTGTAACTCGGTGCGTTTGCAGGCGGTTTTGCCTGCGCGCCGGTGATCACGTCGAACTTGTTGACGCCATGATATTTGTCGGCTGCCGCCTCGGCAGGGGCATAGCCCTTGCCCTTTTGCGTGACGACGTGGATCAAGACGGGACCGTCCATCGTGTCTCGCACGTTCTTCAGAACCGGAAGCAGATGATCGAGCTTATGGCCATCGATCGGGCCGACATAATAGAAGCCGAGCTCCTCGAACATGGTGCCGCCAGTCCAGAATCCGCGCGCATATTCTTCCGAAAGCCGCGCCTTCTCCTGCAGGAATTTCGGCAGTTTCTTTGCCAATTGCTTTGCCGTCTCGCGAAACGTGCGATAGGCCCGGCCGGAAACGAGGCGCGCAAGATAGGCGCTCATTGCGCCGGTCGGCGGCGCAATCGACATGTCGTTGTCGTTGAGAATGACCACGAGCCGCGCATCGAGCGCGCCGGCATTGTTCATCGCCTCGTAGGCCATGCCCGCCGACATGGCGCCATCGCCGATGACGGAGACGACATTGCGCCTCGTTCCGGCGAGGTCGCTGGCGACAGCCATGCCGAGCCCGGCGGAAATCGAGGTGGACGAATGGGCAGCACCGAATGGATCGTATTCGCTTTCGCTCCGCCTGGTGAAACCGGAAAGCCCGCCCTCCTGGCGCAAGGTCCGGATGCGGTCGCGCCGACCGGTCAGGATCTTGTGCGGATAGGCCTGATGGCCGACATCCCAGATGATACGGTCGTGCGGCGTGTTGAAGACATGGTGGAGCGCAATGGTGAGCTCGACGACGCCGAGGCCCGCGCCAAGATGACCACCGGTCGTCGACACCGCATCGATAAGCTCGGTGCGCAGCTCAGAAGCGAGTTGCGGCAGGTCCGACTCCGGTAGCGCGCGCAGGTCCGAGGGGATCTTGACGCGGTCGAGCAGCGGTGTGTCAAAATTCTTGGCCAAGGTGCGAGGCTCCGTTTAAAAGTCAGGCGTTCCTAGAGTAAATCGACCTGTGCGGCAAGGAGCCGGGCCTTTGCCCTACCCCTCCGGCAGGGGAATGAATTCTTCTTCGTCGCCAGGGACAATATCGAAGCGGCCGCTGCGCCACTCTTCCTTGGCCTGTTCGATACGCTCCTTGGACGACGAGACGAAATTCCACCAGATATAGCGCTGAGAGGGCAGAGCTGCGCCGCCAAAAAGCATGAAATGCGCGCCTTCCGGTGCGCTGATGATGATTTCGTCGCCGCTGCGAAACGCCAGCAGGCGGTCAGCCGGGAATGTCTCGCCGGCGACCTCGACCGGGCCTTCCAGCGTATAGATCGCCCGCTCTTCGGCCGCTGTCCCCGGTATCTGGATGCGTTTTCCGGGTGCAAGGCGAATATCGACATAGAGCGTTTCGGCGTGCTGCTTTACCGCTGACTTGGCGCCGTGGAACGTTCCCATGACCACGCGCACGTCGATGCCGTTTTCGCTCATCGAAGGAAGCTCGGCAACACCGGTATTGGCAAAGGCCGGGTCGATCTCTTCGAGATGGTCGGGCAAGGCGAGCCAGGTCTGCAGGCCGGAAATCGGCAGCGGCTCCTTGCGCAATTCTTCCGGCGACCGCTCCGAATGGACGATGCCCCGCCCCGCCGTCATCAGGTTCACGTCGCCTGGACGAATAACCATTTCGGTGCCGAGGCTGTCGCGATGGCGTATCTGGCCGTCGAACAGGTAGGTCACCGTGGAAAGGCCGATATGGGGGTGCGGGCGCACATCGATCCCCTGGCTCGGACGCAGAATTGCCGGGCCCATGCGATCGAAAAAGATGAAAGGGCCGACGAGCCGGCGCTTGGCGGTCGGCAGCGCGCGGCGCACTTCAAGATTGCCGATATCGCTGGTGCGAGGAATGATCAGCGTTTCGATGGCGTCGGCGGCCGTCCTGTCGCCGGGCTCGGGGTCATTGCCAGGGAAAAAGCTCATGGGCGCACTCCTTGGGTCACACCACGACCCGAATTGATACCAACCATAGAGTCCCGGCGCGCCGTTGAACAGCGTCGCTCAATTACTCGGGATCAAGCGGCTCGGTGCCGACCGGCTGTCCGTCGCGGCCGAGGCGAATCTTCTCAACCTTGTCTTCGGCCACTTTCAGCAAGGCATCGCAATGTTTCTTCAGCGCTTCGCCGCGCTCGTAGATGCGAATCGACTGTTCGAGTGGCACGTCACCGCGCTCGAGGTCATCGACGATCTTCTCCAATTGGTCGAGCGCCTGTTCGAAGCTCATGGCAGCGATATCGGTATTGTTCGGGGCGTCGGCCATGGTCAACCTTCCATCAAGCGTTTGATATGCGCGCCCGCGGAGAGCGACATTCCCTTGAGGTCGTAGCCGCCTTCAAGAAGGCTGACAAGGCGATTTCCCGCAAAGCTCCCAGCTCTTTCCATGAGCATTGCGGTTGCCCAGTCGAAATCCTCTTCATCGAGGTTGATTTCGGCGAGAGGATCGCGGCGATGCGCGTCGAAGCCCGCCGAAATGATGATGAGTTCGGACTGGAAAGTATCGAGAGCGGGCAGAATCCGCGTGGTGAACGCTTCGCGGAAATGGTCGCTGCCGGTCATCGGCGCAAGCGGCGCATTGACGATATTGCCGGCGCCGGTTTCGGATTTCGCACCGGTGCCGGGATAGAGCGGCATCTGGTGCGTCGAACAATAGAGCACCGAGGGATCGTCCCAGAAAATGTCCTGGGTGCCGTTGCCGTGGTGGACGTCCCAATCGACAATCGCGACCCGTTCGACGCCGTGCTCCTTTTGCGCATGGCGTGCGGCAATCGCGGCATTGTTAAAAAGGCAAAAGCCCATGGCCTTGTTGCGCTCGGCGTGATGGCCGGGCGGGCGCGAGGCAACGAAGACATTGTCCGCCCGCTTGGCAAACACGTCGTCGACGGCGGCGGTGGCCGCGCCGATCGCGGTCAAGGCCGCCTCCCAGCTTTTCGGGCTGACTGTCGTATCGGCATCGACGCGCGTCAGCCCCTCATCCGGTATTGTGCCGCGGACGCGCTCGATAAATTCCTGCGGATGCGCATAAAGGATCGTCGCCTCATCGCCCATCGGCGCTTCGGCACGGTCCAGACCGTCAAAAGCGCTATCCTCCAGCACCTTGGCGAGCGCGCGCAGCCGGTCGGGACGCTCGGGGTGGCCCGGGAGCGTCAGGTGTTCGAGATAGATCGGATGCGTATAAAGGCGAGTAACCATGAAAACTTTCTGCGCTGCCAAAAGGGCATGAGCATGACCGATCAGTTGCAGAGAGAATTTGCACCGGTCGGAGCAGCTTGTTCAAGACGAAAGTGGACGGATTGGTACGAAAGTCGAATTGACGTGGCGTAGCGAACGACCCTCTCATAACAAGGTCCCGTCAATTGCGCGTGAACACATGACCACCATTGCCGATGTCAAGAAACTCGTAGCTCCCTTGCTCGAGCGCCACCATGACCTCGCGCTCGTCAACCGCAAGCTGATAATCAAGCCGGTCCGACATGTCCTGCGATTTGTGTGCATAGATCGTCGGAGTGACCCGTTCACGTTTGCTGCCGATACAGCCGTGAACCTGTCGTTTTTGAACTTTGGCGGTTGGTCGCTGAGCGGTGGGCGAATGCTCTACATACCGGGACGGCTTTGGGACACGCGCGATGCGGAATCGCTGCAGCTTCTTCGCGATATGATCGAGTTCGAGGCGCTGCCTGAGTTGCGCGCCATCAATACGATCGACGATTTCGTCGCACACCGCTCGAATGACCCGGAAAATTCGCGGTACTTTTTTGCCGATCCTGATCTCCTGGCGACGATTGCCATCGTCAAAGGCGATCTCGACAAGGCGGCATCGATCCTTGACGCGGGCTTGGCCAGTGGCAAACAGGATTGCGTGCCCAAATATTATCCCCTGCTTCTCGCCCGCGACCGGCAAGGCCTCCTTGATTTCCTCCGCAAGCAGCAACTGAACTCGATCGCGGCGCTCAAACTCGAAAGCTATTTCGAGCCAGCGCCCTTCCCTATCGAGTTGCAGGGCGCAACCGCGCGCTAGGCTTCGCTCAAGGCCTGCGCAAGATCTGCGACCAGATCGTCCGGATGCTCGATGCCGATCGACAGGCGGATGGTCGAATCGAGAACGCCTATACGCTGGCGCACATCGAAAGGCACGCCCGAATGCGTCATCGTCGCCGGGTGGCTGGCAAGTGATTCCGTGCCGCCAAGGCTCACCGCAAGCTTCAAGATCTGCAGGGCATTCAGGAACTTGAATGCCGCAGGCTGACCACCGACAATATCGAACGAGAAGGTCGAGCCCGCGCCGGTGCATTGCGCGGCAAAGGTCTTGCCGAGCGGCGATGCCGGGTCGTGATAAGGCAGGTAGTGGATTTTCTCGACCTTCGGGTGCTCGCGCAAAAAGTCGGCGATGATGGCCGCGTTGTTATTGGCCTTCTCCATTCTAATCCCAAGCGTTTCGAGCGAGCGGCCGAGCATCCAGCACGAGTGCGGATCGAGCTGGGTGCCGATAGCGCCGCGCAGCGCCTTGACCTGTTTCATGACGGCCTTGGAGCCGAGGGCCGCGCCCGCGATAAGATCGGAATGGCCGCCGACATATTTGGTCAGGGAATAGAGTGAAATATCGGCGCCATGCTCGATGGGGCGCTGGAACACCGGCCCGAGCAACGTGTTGTCGCAGGCGATCACTGGGCGATGGCCTTGCGCTTCGGCAATTGCGTCGGCAACCCGGCGGATCATCGCCACGTCAACGAGGCTGTTCGTCGGATTGGCTGGCGTTTCGATCAAGATCACGGAGACCCGCCCACGCTTGATCGCGTCCTCGGCGGCAGCTTGAACGGTTGTCTCGTTCACACCGTCGGCAAAGCCGACTGCCGCTACGCCCATATTGAGGAAGGTCTTCGCAAGCAGCGTTTCCGTGCCGCCGTAAAGCGGCTGCGAATGAAGGATTGCATCGCCGGGACGGACGAAAGCGAGGAGCGTCGTTGCGATGGCCGACATGCCGGACGAGAACAGGGCACAGCTTTCCGTACGCTCGTAGACGGCAAGCCTGTCCTCGACGATTTCGCTGTTCGGATGGTTGAAGCGCGAATAGACGAGCCCGGCGCCGGTGCCCTCCGGCGGCTCGCGCCGCCCCGAGACGAAATCGAAGAAATCCCGCCCCTCCTCCGCCGACTTGAACACGAAGGTCGAGGTGAGAAATACTGGCGGCTTCACCGCGCCTTCGGACAATTCCGGATCATAACCGTAATTGAGCATCAGGGTTTCAGGATGCAACTCGTGATTGCCGATGCGGGTTTTGGAGGGATGGGGCGCGGTCATAACAGTCTCCTCGCTGGTAGCCTTACCAGCGAGACTATAGCAGATAGGAAGACCGTTCCTTGCGAATTTGCCCGGCTAATCGCAACAGTTTGAAGGTTAGAGGATGTCCGTCTTCGTGATCTGGATGCCGAAACCCTCGAGGCCGACATAGTGGCGCTCGCGCGAGGACAGAAGCCGGATCGAGGTGATGCCGAGATCTTTCAGGATTTGCGCGCCAAGACCGATCTGCCGCCATTCCTCCTCGCGCACCTTCGCCTCGGCGTGGGCCTCGCGGTCCTGCAGGGTGGCACGATTGCGGTCATCGTCACGGCCGACGCCGACGGAGCCTTCGCGCAGATAAACGATGACGCCGCGCTTTTCTTCGGCAATGCGCTTCATGATGCTGTCGAGCGTGTTGCGCGCGCCGAATACATCGCTCAAGACGTCTTCGCGCTGCAGGCGTACCGGCACATCCTCGCCGTCACGAATATCGCCGTAGACGATAGCCGCGTGGTGCATGGGCTCCCACGGCAAGGCATAGGTAATGGCCCTCGCCTTGCCAGCGCACGTGTCGATATCATATTCGCCGATGCGCTCGATCAAGGTCTCCTTGCGCTGCCGATAGGCGATGAGGTCGGCCACCGTTACCTGGTGCAGATTGTTCGTCTCGGCAAAGGCCGCGACCTGCGGGCCGCGCATTACCGAGCCATCGTCATTGACGAGTTCGCAGATGACGCCGACTGGCGGAAGCCCGGCAAGCTTGCACAGGTCGACGGCAGCTTCGGTATGTCCGGAGCGCATGAGGACGCCGCCTTCGCGCGCGACAAGCGGGAAAATGTGTCCGGGCCGGACAAAATCCGCCGCGCCTGCATTGGGATTGGCGAGATTGCGCACGGTGAGCGTACGATCATCGGCGGAAATGCCCGTCGTGGTGCCATGCTTGTAATCCACCGTCACGGTGAACGCCGTTGCATGCGGCGCGTCGTTCTCGGCGACCATCGGCGCGAGATTGAGACGCCGCGCATGGTCGCGGGGCATGGGCGTACAGACGATGCCCGAGGTGTGGCGGACGATGAACGCCATCTTTTCCGGCGTGCAATGCACGGCCGCAACGATCAGATCGCCCTCATTCTCGCGTCCGTCATCATCCATCACGACGACGATTTCGCCGCGTTCGAAGGCGCGCAGAGCATCGACGACCCGTTTTTGATTGTAAGCCATGAAAGCGCCCCCCTAAATGCGGCCGGTCTGGCCGCGATGCCTCAAATAATGATCCGCGATGGCGCATGCGACCATCGCTTCGCCGATCGGTACGGCACGGATGCCGACGCAAGGGTCGTGCCTGCCCTTGGTCATCACATCAACCTGCTGGCCATCGGCATCGATGCTGCGGCGCGGGGTCAGGATCGACGAGGTCGGCTTGACGGCAAAGCGGGCAACGACCGGCGCGCCGCTCGAAATTCCGCCCAGTATACCGCCGGCATGATTGGAGAGGAATATGGGTTTGCCGTCATTGCCCATGCGCATCTCATCGGCGTTCTCCTCGCCGCTGAGCCTGGCCGACTCGAAACCGTCGCCGATTTCAACGCCCTTCACGGCGTTGATCGACATGAGGTAGCTTGCAATATCCTGATCGAGCTTGGCATAGACCGGCGCGCCAAGACCTGCAGGCACATTCTCCGCGACAACCTCGATGACCGCACCGATCGACGAGCCCGCCTTGCGGATGCCATCGAGATAGGCGGCAAAGGTTTCGACCGAGCCGGCATCGGGTGTAAAGAACGGGTTGTTGTCGACCTCGGCCCAGTCCCAGCGAGCACGGTCGATCGAATGTATCCCCATTGCGACCAGCGCGCCGCGCACCACAAGACCCGGCACGACTTTGCGCGCAATGGCGCCGGCAGCGACGCGCGCGGCGGTCTCGCGGGCCGAGGAGCGCCCACCGCCGCGATAGTCGCGAATGCCATACTTCACATCGTAGGTATAATCGGCGTGGCCGGGGCGATACTGGCGGGCGATATCGCCATAATCCTTGGAGCGCTGGTCGGTATTCTCGATCATCATCGAGATCGGCGTTCCCGTCGAGATCATGGTGACGCCGTCATCCTGCAACATCACGCCCGAGAAGACCTTGACCTGGTCAGGCTCGCGCCGCTGCGTCGTGTACTTCGACTGGCCGGGCTTGCGCTTGTCTAAATAGGCCTGGATTTCGGCTTCCGTGAAGGAAATTCCCGGCGGACAGCCATCGACCACGCAGCCAAGCGCTATGCCGTGGCTTTCGCCCCAGGTGGTGACACGAAAAAGATGACCGAAGGTATTGTGCGACATGTGGGTTACCCGCCTTTGGGAGGCGTTTTATGAGTGTTTCCTCCCGTGGTCAAACCCGTCGCTGCTAAATTCTCAATGCGGTGCGGATCCTTATGCTCCCGCGATTGCTTTCGCCGGCGACGGTTTCGCCGCCGACGAAAAGATCTTGGAAACAGATCAGTCCAAAGTCACGCCTGTGCTTTTGACGATGGGCTCCCATTTGGCGATTTCCGCCTTCACATGGTCGGCAAGCGCTTCCGGCGTCGATCCGACGATCTGCGCGCTGAAATCGTTCATGCGCGTGATCAGTTCGGGATTGGTGAGCGCGGTATTGGCGGCCTTGTTGAGGCTGGCGACAATCTCAGGCGGGGTGCCCGCAGGCGCAAACAGCGCGTTCCAGGTGTAGGTCTCATAGCCAGGCACGGTCTCGGCCACCGTCGGCATATCCGGGAAGGACGGCGCACGCTCCTTCGTCGTGACGCCGAGGCCCTTGAGCGACTTCGCCTTTATATGGGCCGACGAAGAGGGCAGATTGTCGAACATGATCGAAACCTGATTGCCGAGAAGGTCGTTCAAGGCCGGACCTGCGCCCTTATACGGAATATGCTCCATCTTCACGCCGGCCATGCTCTTGAACAGCTCACCCGAAAGATGCAGCGGCGTACCGTTCCCGGATGAAGCATAGGAGTACTTGTCGGGATTGGCCTTCAACAGATCGATGAGTTCCTTGACATTGTTGACCGGCAGCTGCGGATTGACCACGAGCACGTTGGGAACGACGACAAGAAGCGAGACCGGCGCGAAATCCGTCACCGGGTCATAGGGCTTTGTCTTCAGCATGAGCGGATTGAGCGCGTGGGTCGCGACGGTTCCCATCAGAATCGTATAGCCATCGGGATCGGCCTTGGCGACGCGAGCCGCACCGAGATTGCCACCGGCGCCGCCGACATTCTCGACGATCACCTGCTGCCCGAGCGATTTCGACATATTGGCTGCGACGAGGCGGGCAACGAGATCGGTGGATCCGCCGGCAGCAAAAGGCACCACCAACGTAATGGCGCGCTCCGGAAATGTATCGGCAGCTGCAGGCAATACCGATGCAACGATCGAACCCGCGGCAAGTCCAAGAACAGTGCGTCTGTTAAACCCCATGAATATCTCCTCCATAATCTCGGTTGATTCAATGCATATCGTAATCATCAAAACATAACGGCGTGCAGGGATTAAGCAATAAGACTTATGGCGGTATGAGGGACTTAACAAAGCGCGGCAAAGGAGCCGTGTGCAAGGCCGTCAAATCCGGCCGGCGGCCGGCCGCGGTGATCAAAATCGCGAGAGCCATGGAAAACCAGGAGCTGTAGCTTATGCCGTTTCCGGATGGAGGGCGCGTTCGGGTCGACGGTTCTGATTTCAACAAATCTACCGCAGATTCGCAATTCTTTTGCCACAAATCATCGCTCTAAGTGTGCGCGTCGCCCGACCACCGATTTGATAAAGAGGATTCGAAAATGCGCTTCTTTGTAGCAACATTCATGTTTATTGCCTCCCTGCTCCCGGTCGGTGCGCTTGCGGACGATGCACAAGGGACAATCACCAAGATCGACGAGGACAATTCGACGATCACGCTCGACGACGGCAAGGTCTATAAATTGCCGGGCGAGTTCGATCTTAGCGTCATCGAGAAGGGTATGAAGGTCACGTTGATGTTCGACGTCGTCAACAAGGAACGCTTCATCACCGATATCGAAGAAACCCAGGAATAATCTGGGCTAGAGCCAGGTAAGCTTGCCGTGCTCAAGGCGCAGGATGTGATCCTGCGTAATGGCGAGGTTGGCCGCGTCGTGGCCATCCAACCCGTTGATCATCTGGAAAATGGTGCGAAGACAGCCGCCATGCGTAACGCACACGGTCGGCCCCTTCACCTCGGACAGCCAGCTCGCCACGCGGATGCCGAGCATCGCATAGCTCTCGGCTGTTGGACCGGGCGGCACGAAGGTCCACTTGTTGCGCGCACGTTCCTCGACAAGTTCCGGCGTCTTCCTGGCGATGTCCTCGATCATATAGCCCTGCCAGTCGCCGAAGCTGACTTCCATCAGGCGCGGATCGGTGTGGTAGGCAGCCGGATCGACACCCATTCGGGTGCGGATGCGTTCCATGGTCTCGCGCGTGCGGCGCAACGGACTCGCAACGAAATCGAATCCTGCGCCATCGCCGATGAGCGACTTGATAAGATCGCCGTTGCGGTCGGCCTGAGCGCGGCCGCGCTCATTGATATCGATATCTTCCTGCCCCTGGATTCGCTCCGTCACGTTCCAGTCCGTCTCGCCGTGACGCGAGAAATAAATCAGCGTGTCGGGCGGGATCACTGCGATGCTCAATCTTTCACGACGGAAATGTCAGGTGCGTCCACGGCTTTCATGCCGACGACGTGATAGCCGCTGTCGACGTGATGCACTTCGCCGGTGACCGAGCGGGAAAGGTCGGAAAGGAAATAGAGACCGGCGTCGCCCACTTCCTCGATGCTGACCGTGCGGCGCAGCGGCGCATTGTACTCGTTCCACTTGAGGATATAGCGGAAATCGCCGATGCCTGATGCTGCAAGCGTCTTGATCGGCCCGGCGGAAATGGCATTGACGCGAATATTGTCGGGGCCGAGATCAACCGCGAGATATTTGACGCTCGCCTCGAGCGCGGCCTTGGCAACGCCCATGACGTTATAGTTGGGCATCACTTTTTCGGCGCCGTAATAGGTGAGCGTCAGGATGGAGCCGCCATCTGTCATCAGCTTTTCGGCGCGCTTGGCAACTGCCGTCAACGAATAGACTGAGATCAGCATGGTCTTGCTGAAATTGGCTTCGGACGTGTCGACATAACGGCCGGTCAATTCGTCCTTGTCGGAAAATCCGATGGCGTGCACGAGGAAATCGAGCTTGCCCCATTTCTCTTCGAGAGCTGCAAAACAGGCATCGATGGTCGCGGCGTCGCCGACATCGCAATGGCCACAGAGAAAAGCGCCGAGTTCCTCCGCAAGCGGCTCGACCCGCTTCTTCAAAGCGTCGCCCTGATATGTGAAAGCGAGTTCGGCGCCGGCGTCATGAGCCGCCTTGGCAATGCCCCAGGCGATGGACCTGTTATTGGCCACGCCCATAATCAGGCCCCGTTTACCCTGCATCAAACCGGTTTTGGCGGTCATATACCAACCCTTCATGAGACTTGTGATCGATGTGCGGTATCGCACAGCCCGCGCCGGGCTTCAAGCATGCTCTCAATGTCGTTTTGGTTTTTCAGTTGCCGGATTCGCGCAGGAATGCTTCGAGCGCCGGATCGCGATTTTCGGGCAGCATGATGCGAACATGAACGAAGAGATCGCCATGTCCCTCGCCCTTTTTCGGCAAACCCTTGCCCTTCAGCCGCAAAACGCGGTCGGAGCTCGTCCAGGGCGCGACTTTGACCGCCACGCGGCCATTCAACGTATCAACTTCCTGGCGCGATCCGAGAACGGCATCGCGCAGCGATACCGGCAGTTCGACATGGATGTCCCGACCATCGACACGGAACTCAGGGTGCGGCTTGAAACGGATCGTCACAAGAGCGTCGCCCGCGGTGCCACCCAATACTTCCTCGCCCTGACCCTTGAGGCGAATCGTCTGGCCGTTCTCGACGCCGGTAGGCAATTTGATCGCAAGCCGCTTGCCGTTCGGAAAAATCGCCTCGACCTTCTCGGCACCCGCGGCCTGCTCGAGCGTGATATCGATGGTTGCCTGGAGATCAGCGCCCTTGCGCGGTCCAGCGCGGCGCGCGCCGCCGAAGCCGGCGCCACCCATGCCGGCGCCCTCGCCGAAGAGGCTGCTCAATATGTCTTCCGCCCCGAAGCCGGAATTGCCGGCCGTGCTCGAGCGGAATTCGAAACCGCCCGGCCGATGGCGCGCACCGCCGAAACCGGCGAAAGGATCGCCCTCGCCGCCACCAAAACCTTCAAAACCATGGGGAGCGCGCTGCTTGCCTTCCGCGTCAATCTCGCCGCGATCGAACTGGCCCCGGCGCTCCTTGTCGCCGACAATTTCATAGGCCTGGTTGATCTCGGAGAAATTTGCCTGCGCCTTCGGATCATCCTGATTCTGGTCGGGATGGTATTTCTTGGCGAGCTTGCGAAACGCCGATTTTATTTCTTCTGGCTTCGCCGTCTTGGCGACGCCCAACACGCTATAGGGATCGCGCATGTGTCTGCCTTTCCTCGCACGAGCGAGATGTCCTGGGATTCCGCAGCTATATGCTCATGAATAGGAAGAAATTCCAGAGATTTGATGCAAAAAACTACGAAAACAGCTCAAAGCTTGCAACCGCTTACATAGGGGCGAACGATTTCAACGTCCACTGGCCGCCATTTTGCATGCACGTCTCGCCCTTATAGAGCATGACCCCGTCGAACGACTCGCGCGATGTCTGGAATTCGCGGCAAAGTTCTGTCTCGTTCTTCTTTTCGGCAATAGCGGTGATGGTACCCTGACTGCCGGTTTCCGGGTTGGACCACGGCACGGGTTTTTTGCCCCACTGGGTGAAATTAAGCGCGGAGACGATATTGCGGACGGTCGTCTGATCGGACGATCCTTTCGCATCGACGGCTTGCGCCGGAGCGACCGAACCGGTCACCGCTGTCTGGTCAGGAACCGCCTTCTCAATGCTGAAACCCTTCATGGCACAGCCCTGGAGCAAGCCAAAGACGACGATGATCGCGGGGCCTTTAAAGAGCCCGCCTACACGCCGCTTATCTGCACGGAATTGCTTGCTACCGGATCGTGGAAACGCCAAAAACATGCCTTTCTCTAACAGGGTCAATTCGAAATGACTATGGGACTATGGATTAAATGAAGTTAACAACGGATTACCCACCCATCGAACGTTATCAAATCGTTAGCTTTCGGGTATCCAAGTCAGCTTTGAAAGACGTGCCGGTTTTCTGTGGAAAGCTCTTTTGGAAAGCTAGAGAGAAGCATCACCTGGACGCGAACCGTGACAGGCGTGCACCAACCTCGGTTGCGAGGAGTAACCCACGAAACGAGGTGTCTGCACGCCCCTCATATTCCATCGAGCAGGAATTGAAACGTGCTGGCGAATCCCATGAACGCGGCCATGATCACCCATAGCTCCCTCATGAAGCCAAGCCCGATGAGTTGGCCAGGTCCCTCGTACCCGGCAGAGTATTGGACATCATGCAGTTGAAGCTCGGGCGTTTCGGCAAGGACTTTGGCGATAAGCTGATATTCCGCAGCATTGGAGAAGTATTGGCAGTCTTCGATAGCTGTGTCGACTTTCTGCTTAAGATCAGAGAAAAATTTGAAGTGCAGCAGAACACCGTATATCGGGCCGAAATTGCGCTTGAACGGCCGGGGCTTGTGTATTCCACGAGACAACGAGCTTTCGCTATCCCAGTAGGTAAGCGGGTATTTTATCAGTTGGTTCGACAAGCCGAACTTCCTGCCTCGTAAACCGCCCTTTATCGACCATCCCGAACTCGCCTGTCCGATAACATACCCGGTGGCATCAAACTGGTTTGCTATCTCCCAGGGCGGAACATCATCGGAAAGGTTCGCGCATGAATGCTCCCCCGGATATAAGTCGATCATGGGGGCGGCCATTCTAAAATGTTGCTGGATAGAAAGATGCGCAGCAACGTCAGTAATCGGTCGCTGATAGCAATCCTGATAAACAAGATACTCATCTACATCCAGATTGAGGTACCACCGGTTCTGACCATAGTGGTTGAAAATCCATTCCCTCCACAGGATCGAGCGTTGAGCGTCCGCGTATCTAACCGTCGACCGCCAGAGGTCGACGTCATTCTGGGCGGTTAGATATTCGACGGTTCCATCGCAGGATTGGTCGTCAATAACGATAAAACGCGCCACCCCGAGCTTTCTGTAGTGCGTCAGAAACGAACCTAGAAACTTCCTTTCGTTTCTGACCGGCACCACAACTGCAATGTCACTATCCGTATATTGTGATGTCGCTGTCGCGATCTGATGCATTCCAAGTTGGCTTGACAGGAGAGGAGCAGCGTTTCGCTCTTTGAGCCACGTGCGGACCGCCGCCAGAAAACCACGGTGCCGAAGTCCGATGGAGTTGCGCGAAGGATAGCATGTGTTGTTCAACGAGGCGTCCTCAACTCCAGAATGTTGTGCGGGCGGTTCACGCAAACACTTGCGGCGCCACACTCAATAAATGTAACTGATTCGAAAATGTTTCATAAATAGGCCGAGGAATCGGTTCATTAACGTCCCGTCGCAGACCTCAAGCGCGCTCACGTGCCATCTTATTTAGCTGGAAGCCAGGTGCCGCTTGCCATGCAGGGCATGGAGAAGGTAACAAAATTCGAAGACTCTAACCGGAGTTGAGGATACGCCGTCAAGCGACCTCGGCACCCGTCTTCGAAACCTAGGGAATGATCAAGACCCATGACGTCAACAGATGACTTCACTGAGAATTCCGAGCCATTCGCCCTCTTCGCGGAATGGCTGGGGGATGCCACCAAAACCGAGCCCAACGATCCGAACGCTGTCGCGCTTGCGACGGTCGATGCGGACGGCCTGCCGGATGTGCGCATGGTTCTCTTAAAAGGGTTCGATACACAAGGCTTTGTTTTTTATACGAATTTTGAAAGCCGGAAGGGCGAGGAAATCCTCGGATCGATGAAGGCTGCCATGTGCTTCCACTGGAAGTCACTGCGCCGGCAGGTGCGTGTACGCGGCCCGGTCGAAATCGTCAGCAAGGAAGAGGCCGACGCATATTATGCCACGCGGCCGCGTGGCAGCCGCATCGGCGCATGGGCATCTAAGCAGTCGCGACCGCTCGAAAGCCGGTTTGCGCTGGAAAAGGCCGTGGCAGAATATACGGCCCGCTATGCGATCGGCGAGATCCCGCGTCCCGACCATTGGTCAGGTTTCCGGATTCGCCCGACATCCATTGAATTCTGGCACGACCGGCCGTTCCGCTTGCACGACCGCGTGGTCTTCAGCCGCGACGAGCCAGCCGGTGACTGGAATAAGACGCGGCTCTATCCATAAGCTGCGTTCAAGATCTCGGCTCTAGCCTTTCTTGCGGCTGAGGAAGGCCATGAACGCCGCCCGCGCCTCATCGGATTGAAGGCGCTCGGCAAAGAGCTTGGCCTCGAGATGGATGCGGTCGATGGTTTCCTGCCGCGGCATCCGCAACAGATCGCGGGCAATCTGCATCGCTTGCGGCGGCTTAGCGGCGATTTCGGTCGCCGCCTTCAACACGGACGCCTCGAGTTCGTCTGTCTCCACCAACCGGTAGATCAGCCCGGCTTCCTTCGCCTCGACCGCATTCAGGCCATCACCCATGGCGAGAAAGGCAAAGGCGCGTTGCTGACCCATCAGAGCTGGTCCGAGCAGGCTTGATGCCGCTTCCGGGACGAGGCCGAGATCGACAAACGGCGTCTTGAAATAGGACTGTGGTGTAGCGAAGCTCAAGTCGCAATGAAGCTGCAGCGTCGATCCGACACCGATGGCAAGGCCGTCTACACCCGCGAGCAGCGGCTTTTTCGCGTTGGCCACCGCTACGAGAAAGTCGACGACCTCGGTGCCCATTTGGCCCGTGGTAGCGAAGGCCATGAAGTCCTGCAGGTCGTTACCGGAGGAAAATGCGCCTGGCACGCCGAAAAAGACATTGGCGCGGATGTCCGGATCGCTGTCGCTGTCGATGATTGCCCTGGACATCGCCGCATACATTGCGCGTGTCAGCGCGTTCTTCTTGTCGGGTCGGTTCATGCGAATGACTTGAACCGCGCCGTTGCGCTCGATCTGTATATGCTCAGACATATCGGTCCCCTGTTAGGAAAGCGCCGTGCGCGCGGCGAGCAGGCTGGCGGCGCCATGAATGACGCGGTCCTTTAGCGCCGCCGTTTCGGCGAGAAGATTTTCGGCGAAGAATCGTGCAAGTGCCGAGCGCCCGGCGTGGTTGCCGCCGAGGGCTGCCTTGGCGAGATAGGCCGCACCCGCGGCAAGACCGAAGAGCCGCAGGAAAGGCGTCGCCCCCGCAAAGGCGTCGCTGACCCTGCCCTCGGCGATCGCCGCCTGCAGCCAGGTACCCGCTTCGGCAAGATCGTCGAGGCCGCCAGACAGGCGCTTTGCGGTCTCGCCAAACTCGATGCTGTTCGAGGCGTTGACGGCTTCGGCGATTTCTCGAAGCTCGGCGATATAGCCTGCGAAATGCTGCCCGCCGGCAAGCGATAGTTTGCGCTGGACAAGGTCTATGGCCTGAATGCCGTTGGTGCCTTCATAGATTGGCGCAATGCGCGCATCACGCAGCAGCTGTGCGGCGCCCGTCTCCTCGATATAGCCCATGCCGCCATGAACCTGGATACCGATTGACGCAACGTCTACGCCTATATCGGTCGAGAAAGCCTTGGCGACGGGGGTCAAGAGATTGGCCCGATCGGACCAAAACCGCGCCTCATCGCCTTCGCCGGTCTTGGCCATGTCGATGGCATGAGCACAGGCGTAGGCTGTTGCGCGCGCGGCACCAGTCAGGCCCTTCATCGTCAATAGATTGCGCTGGACATCGGGGTGCTCGACGATCGGACTCATGCCTTCGCCCTTCCAGCCGGGCGCTCGCATCTGGCGGCGGTCCTCGGCATAGGCGAGCGCTTTCTGATAGGCAGTCTCGGCAACAGCGACCCCCTGTATCCCGACCGCAAGGCGGGCGTTGTTCATCATGGTGAACATGCAGGCGAGACCGCGGTTTTCCTCACCGATCAGCCAGCCGACCGCACCCGGCTCGCGATCCTTGGCAAATCCGTCCCCGTAGATCATCGTGCAGGTGGGCGAGCCGTGGATGCCCATCTTGTGTTCGACGCCGCCGCAGAAAACATCATTGCGGGCGCCGAGCGAGCCGTCCTTGTTGACAAGGACCTTCGGCACGAGAAACAGCGAGATACCTTTCGTTCCCTGCGGTGCGTCGGGAAGCCGGGCGAGGACGAGATGGACGATGTTGTCGGTCAGGTCGTGCTCGCCATAGGTAATGAAAATCTTGCTGCCGAAAATGCGATAGGTGCCATCCTCGGCGCGTTCGGCGCGCGTGCGCAATGCGCCGACATCGGAGCCGGCCTGCGGCTCCGTAAGGTTCATCGTGCCCATCCATTCGCCGGAGACGAGCTTCGGCAGATAAAGCTGCCTAAGATCGTCGCCAGCATGCGCGTCCAGCGCCTCGATGGCGCCAAGGGTCAGCGTCGGGCCGATCCCGAAGGCCATGGAGCCCGAATTCCACATCTCGAATGTCGCAATTGCAAGCATCGTCGGCAGGCCCTGCCCGCCGAACTCTTCGGGGCCGGTCAAGGCGTTCCAGCCGCCGCCGATCCACTCGCGATAGACTTCCTTCCAGCCGGGCGGGGTCGTCACTTCGCCATCCTTGAGCGGGGTGCCATGCTTGTCGCCGACTTCAAGCAGGGGCGCGACGCGCGTCGACGCAAAACGTCCGGCCTCTTCGACAATGGCATCGACAAGGTCACCCGAAAGGTCGCCGAAGCGGCCCTGTTCCAACGCGGCGTCAAGACCGGCGGTCACTCTGAGCGTGTGGATAATTTCCTCGACGGGCGCGCGGTACATGTCACGTCTCCTCATGCGTGATGGCAGCGGGCGCACATTGCAACCGCATCGGGGCGCAAGCAAGTGTATTTTTACGTAAACGTAAGATATTTGGAGAAGGCGCTCTCGCTTCGTGATGGGCGCAGCGGGTGCAAAATCGGTGACTAACCAAATATTAACCGCGATGCGGCGACCATCCTTGGTTAGTATGGGTTTGATCGCACCGTGTGAAGGATTTCCGTTTGACGATCCGCGTGCCCAGATTTGCCATTGCAACGGTCCTCGCGGCCTTGTTTCTCGGCGACCCGGCGCAGGCGGCATCCGAATTCACCACCCCATGGTCGAACAAGGCGCGCGCCATCGTCCTCGACGGCTACGAGCACAATTCCTTCAATCTCGTTGAAATCGCCAAGGACCCCAGGATTGCGGCGTTCATCCACAAGGGATCGGACGGCCTGCCGGCAAACTACCAGTGCAAGCGCATTGCCGATGCCATGCAGCAGGAGCTGTGCAAACGCATCTGGCGCAACTATGCAGTCTCACGCGAGCTTTACCAGACACGCCGGATTCTGGCGAAGGCGCTGGGGTTAAAATGGGGCGCTTATCATCTCGCGCGCCCGGGCAATCCAATCGAGCAGGCAAACCATTTCGTCGATTATGCCGAACCGAGCGACGACGAACTCGTCGCCATCGATATCGAAGAGAACGATCCGTCGAAGTTCATGTCGCTGCAGGATGCGGAGATTTTCGCCGAGCACATCAAGTTCAGGATCGGGCGCTATCCGGTCCTTTATACGAATGGCACGACCGCGCGTTACATCGCCGACCATCGCCTGGAGCTTCCGATCCTGTCTCGCCTGCAGCTCTGGTACGCGCGCTACGAAAGCGATATCGCGCCGCATTTTCCCAAAGGCAACTGGCGCGATTACGCCCTTTGGCAATTTACCTCGCCGAGCAACTGCAACAAGCAGAAGTGCCCCTATCGCCCGGCCGGAACAAACCGCGACATCGACGTCAACATCACCGATATGACCGTGGCGCAGTTGCGGCGGGCGTGGCCGTTCGGCGAACTGGTCGATGCGATACCACCTGACGACTTGCCGACGCCAGGCAATCGCCCTTCGCCGCGCGACGATATATTGATGGCAGCGGCACAGCCGCCGCTTATTGATTACCGGCGCCTGAAGGAAATGACGGTGACATTGCACGCCGCCGCAGCGAACTTCCTTGCCGAAGCCTCGACACTGCTTGAAAGGAATGACCCGCGCACAGACAAGGTCGACCAGTCGATAACAGCTTCGATCTCGCTGAAGTTGGATACCGACGAAAGGCTGAATGGCCTTTCGGCACGCAAGGCGACCGTGGAGCAGTTGTGGACCAGTCTACGCGAAGCCTCCGAGCCGGCGGCGCCCGACCAGCGCGTCGTGGTAACCCATTACTGCTTCAAATACTTCGTGCCCAAGTCCAGGCAAACGGTGGAAGGGCAGCTTGCTGCGCTCGATCCCTTCCTATAGAGCGGCGGTCTTCTGGCGCTCGATGGCGCGCCAGCCGATGTCGCGCCTATAGAAGCCCTCCGGCCAGTCTATCTTGGCAATGGCGGCGTAGGCTGCGGCCTGAGCCTCCGCCACGGTACGGCCGCTTGCGGTGACGTTCAGTACGCGCCCGCCATTGGCGACGAGTTCGCCGTCTTTCTCTGCCGTCCCGGCATGAAATATCTCGACGGAACCGTCGGCGGCAGCCAAATCGAGCCCCCTAATGACACTGCCCTTTTCAGGTGCAGCCGGATAGCCCCGGGCGGCCATGACGACGGTCAATGCAGGTTCATCACTCCAGCGCACCGAAACCTGATCGAGCATGCCGTCGGCGGCGGCCTTGAGCAGCAGCAGCAGATCGTCCTTCAGGCGCAGCATCAGGACCTGCGTTTCCGGATCGCCAAACCGGGTGTTGTACTCGATCAGCTTCGGCCCGTCCTTGGTGATCATCAGGCCCGCGAAGAGGATACCGTTGAACGGCGCGCCCATTTCCGCCATGCCGCGCATGGTCGGCTCGATCAGTTCGCGCATCGTCCGGTCGATCATCGCCTGCGGCATAACCGGGGCGGGCGAATAAGCACCCATGCCGCCGGTGTTGACGCCGGTATCGCCTTCGCCGACGCGCTTGTGATCCTGGGCGGTGCCGAATGGAAGCGCGGTCTTTCCGTCACAAAGGCAGAAGAAGCTTGCCTCCTCGCCATCGAGATATTCCTCCACCACGACCTCGGCGCCGGCACCGCCAAAGGCTCCGGAAAAACAGGCTTCAACAGCGTCGAGCGCTTCCTGCAACTCGAATGCCACCACAACGCCCTTGCCGGCGGCGAGACCATCAGCCTTGACGACGATCGGCACGCCCTGTTGCCGGACATAAGCCCTGGCGGCATCGGCCTGCGTGAAACGCTGGTAGGCGCCGGTCGGAATATCGAAACGGGCGCAAAGGTCTTTGGTGAATCCCTTCGAGCCTTCAAGCCGAGCCGCAGCCTTGGACGGACCGAAAACCAGAATGCCGGCGGCGCGAAGCTCGTCGGCTATGCCGGCAACCAAAGGCGCTTCGGGTCCGACCACGACGAAATCAATGGCGTTTTCCTTACAGAAAGCGACGATCTGCGCATGGTTGGCGGGGTCGAGCGCGACGCACTCCGCGACCTTGGCAATGCCGGGATTGCCCGGCGCGCAATAGAGCCTCGTCAATACGGGCGAGGCCGCGATCTTCCATGCCAACGCGTGTTCCCGGCCACCGGACCCAATAAGCAGGACTTTCATCGACATCGTGCTCCGCATGTTTACGAGTTGCCGTGTCGGTATGGCCTTGACGCTTGAGGGTCAAGCACCTCGCGCAAATTTGCCCGGAAATACGTCTATAATGCTTGACTGCATCGCTGCCCACTGCAAGGTCAGGCCATGACTTCAGAGAAAGACACGATCCAGTCGACACAATCGCGCGGCCGCGTATTCGATGCGCCGTCGGGCCATTGGGTCTATCGCACGCTTCCGAACTGGCTGTGGCCCTATGCCCAGCTGGCGCGCTGGGACCGTCCCATCGGCTGGTGGCTTCTGCTTTGGCCTTGCTGGTGGGGCGCGGCGCTCGCCGCCAGCGCTGGCGCAAAGGTGGGCGACCCGGTGTGGTCGGTTCTGCCCTCGCCCTATCACCTTATTCTGTTCCTCGTCGGCGCCGTCGCCATGCGCGGCGCCGGCTGCACCTACAACGACCTTGCCGATGAGGATATCGACAACAAGGTGGCGCGCACGCGCTCGCGGCCGCTGCCATCGGGACAGGTGACGCGCAAACAGGCCAAGGTCTTCCTCGTTCTGCAAACCCTGGTCGGACTGGCGGTGCTGCTGCAGTTCAATCGTTTCACGATCCTGCTTGCCATCGCATCGCTGGTGATCGTGGCGATTTATCCGTTCATGAAGCGAATCACCAATTGGCCGCAACTCGTGCTCGGGCTTGCCTTTTCCTGGGGCGCGCTTGTCGGCTGGTCGGCGCATTTCGGCGCGCTCGCGTGGCCGGCTGTCCTGCTTTATGCCGGAACGATCCTCTGGGTCATCGGCTACGATACGATCTACGCCCACCAGGACAAGGAAGACGACGCGCTTGTCGGTGTGCGCTCAACCGCACGCCTTTTCGGCAACCGCACGCGCGAAGCGCTCATGTTCCTTTATGGAGGAGCGCTCGCGCTGTTTCTCTGGGCCTTCGCCATGGCGGAAGTGCCGATGCCAGCGGTCGCTGGCCTGCTGGCCGCCGGCGCGCATATGTACCGGCAGATCATGACCCTCGATATCGACAACCCTTCCGAGTGCCTGCGCCTCTTCAAGTCGAATAGCGTCGTCGGCTGGCTGATCTTCCTCGGCCTCGTCTTCGGCGGATTGTGGACCGTGGTCAAGCCGATGTTCTGACTGCCGGGGCTCCGGCCTATCTGGAGCCCTGAGCAATCACCTCCTGGCCGCCGATAACCAATCGCAGTCCAAGATCGCCGACCTTGCGCCGGGCGAGGAACCTTGGCCGGCGGCGACGTGGCTCGCGGCCCTGCCGGCGCTCCTTCGGCGCGGAAACGGTCACGGGACCGATGCTCTGTTCGAGCTGCCGCGCAATACCGTCTTCCTCGACCAGCATCATCGGCAGGGCGAACAGCGAGGACCAGGCGCGCCAGTCGGCGGCGATGTCGTTGAGGTCGTGGGCGACCAGCAGCGGCACGGAAAGATGCGGGTCGGTGTGCATGAGTTCGAGCGTGACGGTGATATCGCCGAGGTCGTCTTCGGTTGCCCGCGCGGTCACGCCCAGAAAGGCGCAAGCCGGCAATGCTAGTGAGACCGGCAAATGGCTCGCCGGCAACAGGCGTTTTACCACCGCACCGCGCTCATGCAGCGTGAAAGTGACATCGCCGCGATCATCGCGCGTGGCATAGGTGACCGTTTGTGGCAGGTGGAATGGATCAAGCCGGAACTCCCGACCTGCCCAAACCGGCTTGGCTCCGGCTTTGTTCATGTGACGCCTTCTGTCGATCCTGAGAGCCGGTGTTCCGGTCATCTCGTTTTATTTTCCCTGTAGAGCGGACCGTTTTTGGTCTCGTATGGGGAAACAATAGGCGCCGACTCTGCCAATCCCGCTTAATGAACGGGGTTAACTCTTTCTCATCGCGAAGGATGGTTATCGAAAACCAACCGGCTCCAAGATTTTGGTAAGGCGGATGAATGAAAGGTTAGGATACAGCCGCGGCGCTGGGCGTTTCCCAGGGCTGCCGCCCATCCCAAGGATGAAGATGCTTTGGGGCTAAAAGCCAAAGCCCGGTAGGTCCTGCACCGAGGGCGATCCTAGCTTAAATGCGCTGGGAAGCTAAAGCACCTTGCCCGGGTTCATGATTCCGGCCGGATCGAATGCCTTCTTTATGCGGCGCATCAGGTCGAGCGCCACCGGTGATTTCGTCTCGGCGATTTCCTTGCGCTTCAATTGGCCGACGCCGTGCTCGGCGGAAATCGAGCCCCGATAGGCGCGGACAATATCGTGGACCCGCGTATTCACCTCGACCCAGCGCGCTAGAAACGCCTCTTTGTCCGCACCAACCGGCTGCGAAATATTGTAGTGGAGGTTTCCGTCGCCCATGTGGCCGAAGCAGACTATGCGCGCGCCAGGAACAAGATCGAGCACAGCTGCATCGGCCTCGGCGATGAATTCGGGGATGCGGGCGACTGGTACGGAAATGTCGTGCTTGATCGATCCGCCCTCAGGCTTCTGGGCGAGCGACATGGCCTCGCGCATGTGCCAGAAGGATTTCTCCTGCGCCGTGCTGTCGGCAATGGTCGCATCTTCGACGAGACCGGCCTCGTAGGCTTCGGTGAGGATCGCCTCGATGGTCTCGCGCGCATCCTCGGCGGAACGTGACGAGGATATATCGATAAGGACATACCATTGGTGGACGCCCTGCAGCGGATCACGCACGCCATCCGTATGCGCGACGGAGAACTCGACCCCGATGCGCGGCATCAGCTCAAAACCGGTGAGCGACGGTCCGGCATGGCTTTGCGCTATCGCCAGCAGTTTCAAGGCATCCTCGGGGCTAGCCAGCCCGGCATAGGCGACGCCCTTCCCGCGCGGCAAGGGAAAGAGCTTCATGACCGCCGCGGTAATCACGCCAAGCGTTCCTTCCGCACCGACGAAGAGGTCCTTGAGGTCGTAGCCGGTGTTGTCCTTCTTGACATAGCGAAGGTCATTGAGAATCTCGCCAGTCGGCAGCACGACTTCGACGCCGATGCAGAGTTCACGCGTATTGCCATAGGCAAGCACGGCCGTACCGCCAGCATTCGACGAGAGATTGCCGCCGATCTGGCATGATCCTTCTGAACCGAGCGACAGCGGAAACAGCCGGCCTTCGCGTTCCGCTGTCTCCTGCAACGTCTGGAGGATGACGCCGGCTTCGACGATGGCAAGGTTGCCTGCCGGGTCGATGGAGCGAATGCGGTTGAGCCGCGAAAGCGAAAGGATCACCTGTTGTCCGCTGGCATCGGGCATCTGCCCGCCGACAAGCCCGGTATTGCCACCTTGCGGCACGATCGCCGTACCGGTTTCGGTCGCGAGTTTCAGGATCGCCGAGACTTCCTCGACGGTCGAGGGTCGCAGGACCAGCGCTGTCCTGCCGCCAAATTTTTCGCGCGGTTCGATCAGGTACGGCTCGATATCGTGGGCGTTGCGCAGCGCATTGCCCTCGCCGACGATGGCGGAAAAGCGCGCAAGAAGATCAGGCGTCAAACTCATTTTATCTCATCCATTTCAGCAATTGCCGCGTCACGGGGTGCGGCGGCACGAACAAGCCGGTCATTGATCGCTTCGCCAAGTCCCTCGAAAGGTATGGGCTCCACGGCGATCACCGGACGTTTCAGGCGATCGAGGCGCTTCATGAAGTCGAAGAGGTTGGCGGCCGCCTCGCGCAAGTTCCCCGTCTCGCTGAGATTGAGGGTGGCACTGGCATTTTCAGCCTTTTGGGCACGGCTCGGCCCGAATGCCAACAGTACCTCACCTTCCCTGACCTCATGCACGTTCAGCCTCACACGCGCCGAGGGCGCATAATGTGAAGCCATCATACCTGGCGCCTCTATCGCCGCACGCTGATCAATGCGTTCGAGCCTGGTCCCTATGACCGACTCGATGTCTTCAGCCGCCAAGCCGCCCGGACGCAGCAGTGCGACGCGCGTCCCGTCGAGCTTTACGATGGTCGATTCCAGGCCGACCTCCGAGGGGCCGGCATCGAGAATGAGGCTGATCCGCGCGCCCAGATCCTCGTTGACCGCTTCGGCGCTGGTACCGCTGATCTTGCCGGAGGTGTTGGCGCTTGGCGCGGCCAGCGGGTGGCCGAGCGCCGCGATGATGCTGCCGGCGACGCCGCGCGGCATGCGCAGCGCAATCGTGTCGAGACCGGCGGCAACGAGGGGGTGAATGGCGGTATCGGGCTTGAGCGGCAGAACGAGGGTGAGTGGCCCTGGCCAGAAAGCCTGCATCAAACGCCGCGATAATGGATCGATCACAGCGTAGCGTTCGGCCATGTCGATATCCGAAACATGGCAGATCAGCGGGTTGAAGTGCGGCCTGCCCTTGGCTTCGAATATGCCGGCGACGGCGTCGCCATTGGTGGCATCGGCGGCAAGGCCATAGACGGTCTCGGTCGGAATCGCGACAAGCTTGCCCTCGGCGAGCGCATTGGCTGCCGTTCGCACTGCCTGATCGTCTGTCTTCAAAATCGTCGCCAAGGCGCTCTCCGATACCGGACTTGCCTACACGATGCCGCTATCGCCTCGCAAGTATCGGCTGATGAACACGCCGAATGAGTTCATGCGTAAAATTGTATCGATCCGAATCAAGGCTTGGCAATAAATCGCTGTTAAAGCTCGCTTTTAACAAAGAAACGTCACGGGATTAGACGAAAATGCTGCGCCAGACCATCGCTGCCACCGCCATGATCATGCTAATGGCCCCCGCTTACGCAGGCGGCTCCATCGACGTTGTGAGCGGATCGGCAACGCCGAACTCGATCTCCTATGTGGGTTTTGACAGTTTCGACGCAACCGGCAACCCGATCTGCACGCCTTGTGAAGCACAGCAGGCCGCGGAAGCTGCGCGACTGAAAGCCTATGCCGAGCGGCGCGAACGGTCGCGGCAATATATGGCGCGCCTGCAGGGCCGCGAAGTTCCAGTTTCAACGGCAACCGCCCCCGCTCCGGTATCTGCTTCACCGATTGCAGCGAATGCCGCCGAACTCGTGCCGGCCGGCGAGCCAGTGCCGCAAAGGGCACTCGCTGATGTGGCGGACACGCCGCTGCGCACAGGCATGCAGTAAACGTAGGGCGCTCCACCTGAAGAGGGAGCGCCTCACGCTTCGTCACCCAACGATCTTCGAGAAGTCCGCCACGGTATTCGTGGCCGTGCGGATGCGTGCGAGCAGCGCCAGGCGGTTGGCCCGGATAGCCGGGTTCTCGTCGTTGACGAGCACCTTCTCAAAAAATGAATCAACTGGTTCGCGCAATGCACTAAGTGCGATCATGGCGCCGGAAAAGTCTTCCTTTTGAATCGCTTGCGCGGCTTCCTTCTCGGCTTGATTCACCGCTGCGGACAAGGCCCGCTCCTCGTCCAGATTAAATAGCGCAGCATCGACAGCATTGGCGATCTGCGTTCCCTTCTTTTCCTCGGCGCTCAGAATGTTCGCGGCGCGCTTGGTGCCCGCGAGCAGGTTTTGACCTTCCTCGGTGTTGAGGAAAACGACAAGCGCCTCGACACGGCGGGCGATCAGCAACAGGTTGTCCGCGCGCTCGGTAAGCACCGCATCGATAAGATCATGGCGGGCGCCGAGGTCGCGGAGGTAGACCTTCATGCGGTCATGGAAGAAGGCGAGCAAATCAAGCAGCACGGGATGCGCCTCTTCGATTACATCGCTGCGAAGGCGCTTTTCAAAACCGGAAACGGCGTTGATGACATCTTCTTCGCCATCGACGTCGCCCGACTGCTGAGCGGCCTGATGTTGCTCGTAGCCTTCGACGCGCTTTTCGATACTGTCTTCGCGCAGCTGCGAAAGTGCCATTTCGAAGACCGGCATCAGTTCGATCTTCCAGTCGTTTGAAAGCAAAAGACGAACGACGCCGAGTGCCGCACGGCGAAGGGCAAACGGGTCCTTCGATCCCGTCGGCTTTTCGTCGATCGCCCAGAACCCGACAAGCGTATCGAGCTTGTCGGCCAGCGCCACCGCCACTGAAACCGGGTCGCTTGGCACGATATCAGAGGGGCCCTGCGGCTTATAATGCTCTTCGATTGCAGCAGCGACCGAAGGATGCTCGCTCTGCAAGAGCGCATATTTACGGCCCATGCCGCCCTGCAATTCCGGGAATTCGCCGACGATCTCGGTCGTAAGGTCCGCCTTGGCGAGAACGGCGGCGCGCATGGCAAGCGCCGGATCCGCGCCGACAAGCGGTGCGATCTCGCGGGCAAGCGCCCTTATGCGGATAATGCGCTCGCCCTGTGTGCCGAGCTTGGCGTGGAACGTAACGTTGAGCGCGTCGAGCCGCGCCATGCGCTGGTCGAGTGGCTTCGCAAGATCGAGATCGAACCTGATCGCAGCGGCGGCGAGCGTGTGCATGTCCGGCAGGTCATGCTGGTCCGTGTTCCAGAAATAAAGAGCATCGGAGAGCCGGGCGCGCACGACCTTGCCGTTACCAAATGCAATCTCGCGCCCGCCATCCTTCGCTTCGATGTTCGAAACGAGGATGAATTTGTTCGACAGGGGATTTTCCCCTGGCCCCGCAGCTTCGCTGCGACCACCCCCATCCGAGGGCGAGGTGGAGGCATTCTTATCCTCGTGACGGGCAGGGTCGGAACTCAGCTCCGGAGTGGGATGAAGCGTCTGCTTGCGCGTAACGAAGCATTTCTGGTTGGTCTTGATCGTCAGTCGGACTACTTCCGGCGGGATCGCGAGGAATTCTTCCTCGAACTCGCCCATCAGGACGACCGGCCATTCAACAAGCCCGGATACTTCCTCAAGCAGGCCCTCATCCTCGACCAGGTCAAGGCCGGACGCAAAGGCAATGTTCTGGGCATCGGAAAGGATTATTTCCTTCCGCCGGTCGGCGTCGAGCACCACCTTGGCCTTTTCAAGCTTTGCGACGTAGTCATCGAAACGGCGAACGGTTATCGGCTTGCCGTCGCTGAGGAACCGATGGCCATAGGTGACGTTGCCGGCGCGCAGCCCATCGACCTCGAAATCGACGACAACGGGCTCCTCGGTTTCCGGACCGAAAGTGCAGAGGATCGACTGCAGCGGACGCACCCATCGCAGGCTTCCAGGCTTCGACGAGGCGGTACCCCAGCGCATCGATTTCGGCCAGGGGAACTCACGGATGATTTTCGGCATCAACTCGGCGATGATCTCTTCGGCGGGACGACCCGGCTTTTTCAGGTGAGCAACGTAGAAATCGCCTTTCTTGGGGTCGGTGTGGACATGCGCCTCGGAGATATCAAAGAGACCGGCGGAGCGAAGGAAACCGGCAATTGCCTGTTCCGGCGCCTTGACGCTCGGTCCCTTGCGATCCTCGTAAATATCTTTGGAGCGCGCGGTCAGTCCGCGGACGTCCAGCGTCAGACGGCGCGGGGTCCAGTAGTCGCCTGCCGCCTCGTAGGTCAGGCCAGCCTCGACGAGACCATCCGTGACAAGCTTTTTTAGATCCCCCGCAGCCTTGCGCTGCATGCGAGCGGGAATTTCTTCCGAGCGGAGTTCGAGCAATAGATCAGGCATTATACGGACTCGCTTCTGAAATTAACGCCACCGGCTTCCGTGAGCAAAAATGCCTCGCCGCACTGCCGGGCGAGATTGCGTACCCTCAGAATATAGCTCTGCCGCTCGGTGACCGAGATGACGCCGCGCGCATCGAGAAGGTTGAAGGCATGGGAGGCCTTGATGCACTGGTCATAGGCCGGCAGCACCATCTTATGGATGGTGGAATTGTCGCTTTCCCTGGGGGCGCCCGCCTTGAGCAGGGCCTCGCATTCGACCTCGGCTTCCTCGAAGTGGCGAAGCAGCACGGCCGTGTTGGCATGCTCGAAATTATAGCGCGAATATTCCTGCTCGGCCTGCAGGAATACATCGCCGTAGGTGACTTTCTCGTTGCCTTCAAGTCCGTTGAAATTGAGATCATAGACATTGTCGACGCCCTGCACATACATGGCGAGACGCTCGAGACCATAGGTCAATTCGCCGGATACGGGCGAACATTCAATACCGCAAACCTGCTGGAAATAGGTGAACTGGGAGACCTCCATCCCGTCGCACCAGCATTCCCAGCCGAGGCCCCAGGCACCGAGCGTCGGGCTTTCCCAGTCGTCTTCGACGAACCGTATATCGTGCACGAGCGGATCAAGGCCGATGGCGCGCAAGGAACCGAGGTAGAGTTCCTGAAGGTTCGCCGGCGATGGCTTCATGATCACCTGATACTGGTAATAATGCTGAAGACGATTGGGGTTCTCGCCGTAGCGTCCATCCTTCGGGCGGCGCGATGGCTGCACATAGGCGGCTTTCCACGGCTTCGGCCCGAGCGAGCGCAGCGTCGTCGCCGGGTGGAACGTGCCCGCTCCCACTTCCATGTCGTATGGCTGCAGGATCACGCAGCCGTGCTCTGCCCAATAGTTGTGAAGCGTCAGAATGAGACCCTGGAACGAGCGGGCCGGCTGCAAGTGATCGGGCAAGGAGGAAGACACCGGGCGACCTTTTGGCAAGAAGGATTGGAGTGCACGTCCTAAGGCGTGCACTCCTACCGGTCAAGCAAAACGACGTGATCAGCCCTTCTTGTCGGGTGCCGGCGCAGGCGCAGGCTCGACGGGCGGCTTGGGCGTCTCGGTGCCGTTTTTGGCGACACCCGGATCCTTTTCATCGGGCAATCCGTTTTTGAGCTTTTCCTCGATCTTCGCCAGATCTTCCGGCTCGGGCTTGGAATCGCGCGCATGGGCCCACTGGAAGGTTGCTTCGAGCTTGCGGCCGGCGCGCCAATAGGCATCGCCCAGATGGTCGTTGATCGTCGCATCTTCGGCCCGCAGCTTCACCGCCTGTTCGAGCTGTGCAACCGCCTCGTCGTAACGACCGAGGCGATAGTATGCCCAGCCGAGCGAATCGACGATATAGCCGTCCTGGGGACGCGCTGCGACGGCCTTCTTGATCAGGTCGAGGCCCTGCTCGAGCTTCATGTTCATGTCGATCCAGGAATAGCCCAGATAGTTCAGCACTTGCGGCTGGTCCGGATAAAGATCGAGCGCCTTGAGGAAATTGGGCTCGGCCTTGTCCCATTCCTTCAGCCGCTCATAGGCGATGCCACGCTGGTAATAGATCGACCAGTCTTCCCGCTTGGGGTTTGCAAGCGCGGCGACGGCCTTGTCATAGGTCTCGGCGGCCTGCCGGAAATTCTTGTCCTGCGAATAGATGCTGCCGATCGCAAGATAGGTGCGCATATCCTGGGGATTGCTTCCGAGCAGGCTGTTCAACTCGGCAATCGCCTCGTCATTGCGCTTGAGGATTGCCAGATTGATCGCGAGTTGCATCTTCGCGTCGCGGCTATAGGGCGAATCGGCGGGAATGCGGCCGAAATAGTCGATGGCCTTTTCAGGCTGTTCGAGCTTGGCGCTGATATCGCCGAGCTGGAACAAAGTGGCGTCGTTGTCCGGACGCAGCGGCAGCGACATCTGCAGATAAAGCTTGGAGAAGGCCTCGGCGCCATTGCGATCGATCGCCGTCGCAATCGTATAAAGCACTTCGGCAGCGCCCTGCTGCGGCGTCTGGATCAGCGGCTTCACCGTCTTGGCATCGGCAATTTCCTTGCCGAATTCGGTCAGCACCATACGTCCCGACAGCATTTCCGAAGCTTGCTGGATCAGGGCAACCGCGCCGTCACGATCGCCATTCCTGAACTTGAACGAGGCAAACGCCTCAACCAGGCGCTCATAGGTATCGGGCGCCGCGGCGACACTGACCTTGTCGTCAATCGCGTCCTGGTAAAACTTCGCAGCCTTGTCCTTTTGCCCGGCCATGTCGGCGATCAGCGCCGAATTATATGTCTTGAACAGGTTGAAGCCTTCGGGACCCTCAAGCTTGGCGATCATCGAAAGCGCCTCGTTCGGCTTGCCCGCACCGGCCTTTGCCCAGGCCGAGATCAGCCCGGTGATCATCCGGTCGAGGTCCGACTGCAGCGACAGCATCATCAGGGTATTGACCTTCTGATACTGCTTGCGATTCATCGCATCGATGCCGAGCGCGAGGCGGGAGAAGCGTTCGATCTCCGGCACGGCCTTCAACTCTTCGGCGATCGGCAGGGCCTGCTTGAACTGGCCGTCGGTCAAAAGCACAAGGAGCAGGCTCTGGCGCAGCTCGGTGTTCTTCGGATCGAATGTCAGCGCCTGCCGGTAGAAGTTGATCGCGCTCCCGAAATCATTGTCGCGCTCGGCGCTACGTGCCGAGAGAAATGCGCCTGAAAGCGTGCCTGCGTTCAAAGGTGGCGGGGCCTTGCTAGTGGCTGCCTCCGCAGCAGCTGCACCCACGGTCAAGACGGCGAGTGTTGCCCCCATAACGGAGCCGAGCAATTTACTACGCCGCATAACAGAAAACCTCATTATCTTTCCAGTTTGCATGTTTGGCCGAATCCAGTGAGCCAACCATGGCCTTTTTACGGTTCTCTCTCAACATTCATTGAAAGATTAGAACCGCCGCGATGGCCCCACAGCGGCTTTGCTTGATCAATTTCGTGTCAATTGACCCTGCTGATGCAGAAATCGATGACTTCGAGAAGCGCATCCTTTTCCGGCGAGCGGTCGAGGGGGGCCAGCGCATCGCGGGCAATGCCGCCAAAATGGCGCGCACGCTGTATAGTATCATTGAGCGCGCCATATCGCGTCATCAAACCTTTGGCTTTCTCGAGGCCCTTGTCGTCATTTGCGCCGTTTTCGAGCGCTTCCTTCCAGAAGTGGCGCTCTTCCGAGGTTCCGCGCCGGTAGGTAAGCACGACCGGCAGCGTGATCTTGCCTTCACGGAAATCGTCGCCCGTGTTCTTGCCGAGATCCTTGGCGTTGCCGCCATAGTCGAGCGCATCGTCGACAAGCTGGAAGGCAAGGCCGAGATTGAGCCCATAGGAGCGCAAGGCCTGGCGATCCGTACGCGAGGCGGCAGCGATAATCGGGCCGACTTCGGCGGCGGCGGAAAACAGCGCGGCGGTCTTCGCCTTGATCACGGCAAGATACTCATCTTCCGTCGTTTCGAGATTTTTCGCGGCCGCAAGCTGCATTACTTCGCCCTCGGCGATGATGGAAGCGGAGGTTGCGAGCACGTCGAGCGCGTCAAGCGAGCCGACATCCACCATCATCTTGAAGGCCTGTCCAAGCAGGAAATCGCCGACGAGAACGCTCGCCTGATTGCCCCAGATCATGCGGGCCGTGCTCTTGCCACGCCGCAGGTCGCTTTCATCGACAACATCGTCGTGGAGCAAGGTCGCGGTGTGCATAAACTCGACGCTGGTGGCGAGCTTTACGTGCCCGTCGCCCTGATAGCCGAACATGCGCGCGGCAGCGAGCGTGATCATCGGGCGCAAACGCTTGCCGCCGGACGAGATCAGATGGTTCGCCACTTCCGGGATCATCTCGACGTCAGAACCAGCCTTGGAAAGGATGAGTTCGTTGACGCGGCCCATGTCCGCCTTGGTCAAATCGACCAATGGCTGCACTGATCCCGTCGTATTCTTCTTCTCGTCAAGACTGACAACAACGCCCAAAACGAAACTCCTGCGGTTCTGGCCTGATGCGGCGACACCTTATTTTGACAGGATATATCCCGCAAGCGGCGAATTGGCGCGCAGAAATAGCAAGGGATACAAATTCGTGATAAGCGCTGGCCTGAACCCTGTGCTCCAACGCGGTATGGCCATGATCGAAATAATGCGCACCAACGACCCCGTCGTGATTTCCTTCGTGGAGTCACTCCTCAAAGAGGCGGGGATCGCCCATTTCATTGCCGATTCGAACATGAGCATCATGGAGGGATCGCTTGGCGTCCTCGCGCGCCGGATCATGGTCGATGGCGAACGCGAGATGGAAGCCCGGCAGCTTCTGAAAGATGCTGGAGTAGAACAGGAGCTGCGCAGCTGAACCATGCTCGCCCGGGACGTTCCCCACACGATTGACGCGTTCCACCGCGGCCGGTTCCATCTGCTTCAGCCTGCCGCCAAGGGCCACCGTTCGGGCGTCGATGCCATGATACTTGCAGCCACCGTGCCGAGCGGCTTTTCCGGGCGCGTTGCCGATCTCGGGGCAGGAGCCGGCGCCGCCGGCCTTGCCGTCCTGTCGCGCTGCCCCGACGCCAGCGCCGCCCTGGTGGAGCGTTCCGACTACATGGCCGCCTTCGCACGCAATTCGCTTGATCTGCCGCAAAACGCACCGCTTTCGGGGCGCGCCAAGGTGATCGAGGCGGACGTCACCCTTGCCGGAAAAGCGCGAATCTCCGCCGGGCTCGGCGATAATGAATTCGATTTTGCCATCATGAACCCGCCCTTCAACCTGCCGACGGATCGCTCGACTCCGGACCCTGTTAAGGCGGAGGCGCATGTCATGACGCCCGGCATGATGGAGCAATGGATCAGAACGGCGGCCGCCATCGTCAAGCCGGGCGGCGGCATCGGCATCATTGCCCGTCCGACGTCGATCGCAGATCTTCTCGACGCTCTCAAAGGCAGGTTCGGCGGATTGATGATCGTGCCGGTTCAGCCTCGCCCGCAGGAAGCTGCTATCCGTATTGTGATCAAGGGAACGCGCGGCAGCCGCGCCGGCCTGACGTTGGAGCCGGCCTTGGTCATGCACCACGCAAGCGGCAACGGCTTCACCGAACGGGCGGACGCGATCAATAACGGTCTCGCCGCGCTTTTTTAGATCGCGGCATTGCGAATTGTCGCGCACCGCCTACATGCTCCGAAAGCATTGTTTACAAAGGAGACACGCTTGGTGAGATTCGTGCGGAAACTATTGCCACGCCGCTGGCGGCCCGATCACGTCGAAATACCGGTTGTCCGGCTGCATGGCACAATCATGACGGGTGGCGGCCCATTCCGGCAGAATCTCTCACTTGCGACCGCGGCCTCCGTTCTCGAAAAGGCATTCGGCGACAAGGATTCGCCGGCCGTTGCAATTTCAGTGAACTCACCGGGCGGATCGCCCGTGCAATCGCGCCTGATCTTCCGGCGCATTCGCGACCTCGCCGCGGAGAAGAACAAGAAAGTCTATATGTTCGTCGAGGATGTTGCCGCATCCGGTGGCTACATGATCGCCATCGCCGGCGACGAGATTATTGCCGACCCTTCATCCATCGTCGGTTCGATCGGCGTCGTCTCCGCGAGTTTCGGTTTTACCGACCTGATCAAGAAAATCGGTGTCGAACGACGCGTCTATACGGCAGGCAAGAACAAGGCGACGCTCGATCCGTTCCGGCCCGAGAACAAGGAAGATGTCGAACATCTGAAGTCCTTGCAGCTCGAGATCCACGAGACCTTCATCAACCTCGTCAAGGAACGGCGCGGCGAGAAGCTGACCGATAATCCCGACCTTTTCACCGGCCAGTTCTGGACGGGAATGCGCGGGCTGGAACTCGGCCTCGTTGATGGGCTCGGCGACATGCGCTCCTATCTTCGCGCCCAGTACGGCCCGAAAACGCGGCTCAGGGTGATCGCGCAGCCACGTGGTCTCTTCGGGCGCAAGCTGCCTTCTGCGGAGACCAGAATGGGGGAGCTTGGCGCCAATATTGCCGGCGGTATCATCAGCGCTGCCGAAGAGCGTGCGCTCTGGTCGCGATTCGGTCTCTGATGGACGCGGAGACTGTTTTTCATCCCCTCCACAGCGTGCTAGAATGAAGTCGATAGGATTGCTTTTCGAGGTTTGCGCTTGATGCCCCAATTGATCTTTTTCGCTCTTGTCGGCGTCGCTGCCGTGTACGGCTACCGCTCGTTCAAGAAGGAAGCGCAGCGCGTTTCCCGGCGCGTGCGCGAAGCGGAGAAGGAAGTACAAAACCACGCGCAAGGAACCCTTGTGCAGGATCCTGAGACCGGCGAATATCGACTGCGCAAAGATTGATCGCAATGCTCGACAGCCTTGATCGAACGATCACTCTGACGGCTCCGGCCAAGATCAATCTCGCGCTGCACGTGACCGGTAGGCGCAGCGATGGCTATCACCTTCTCGACAGTCTCGTCGTCTTTGCCGGCTTCGGCGACAGGATAAGCGTCAAGCGTGCTGCGCTCGATGACTTTGCCATATCAGGTCCTTACGGTCACGCCCTGCCCGGTGATGCGTCCAACCTCGTTCTCAAGGCGCGCGATGCGCTGCGCGTGGCCTTCCCAGATCGGGCAACACCTGTTGCCATCCATCTTGAAAAGCATCTTCCAGTCGCATCGGGCATAGGCGGTGGGTCGACCGACGCCGCCGCAGCCCTTACCGCCCTTTCCAGCCTGTGGGCCCTTGATGTCGGCATCGACGCTTTAGCAGCAATCGGTCTGCCGCTTGGCGCCGATATTCCGATGTGCCTCTACGGCCAGCCGCTGATTGCGCGCGGGGTTGGCGAGGAGATCGAACCGATGGCGACATTTCCGCGACTGCCGCTTCTGCTTGCCAATTGCGGCGCTTCGATCTCGACACCACAGGTTTTTGCCGCCCTCGACAAGCGCGACAACCCGCCCTTGCCGGCTCTGCGCGCGATGCGCTCGCTCGATGACGTCTGCGGCTATCTCAAGGCAACGCACAATCACCTGTTCCAGGCGACACGAGCGCTGACCCCCGGGATCGACGATACGATCGCTGCGCTCGAACGGACATCGCCGCGGCTGGTGCGCATGTCCGGTTCAGGCGCAACCTGCTTTGGTATTTACGACAGCGACAGCGACGCCGAAGGGGCGGCGGCAAAACTCCGTCGTGATCATCCTGGCTGGTTTGTCGTTGCAACGCATAGTGCCATGGAGGGAAACTGACCGTGGCGCGCATTGATGAAACAAGACCCTTCGTTCCAGTGAAGATCGCCGTGCTGACGGTCTCAGACACGCGCAAGCTCGAGGACGACAAATCCGGGAGCACATTGGCTGAACGCCTGCTTGCCGCCGGCCACACGCTGGCGGAACGCGCCATCGTGACCGACGACGTCAACAAAATCCGCGAGAAGGTGCTGTCCTGGTCGATGGATCCGGGTATCGACGTCATCATCACCACCGGCGGCACCGGCTTTACCGGCCGCGATGTGACGCCCGAAGCGCTCGAACCCATCTTTGAAAAGCGCATGGATGGATTTTCCGAAGTCTTTCATCGCATTTCCTACGACAAGATTGGCACCTCGACGGTCCAGTCGCGTGCGACCGGCGGCGTCGTCAACGCCACCTTCGTCTTCGTGCTGCCGGGTTCGCCCGGCGCCTGCAAGGACGCGTGGGACGGTATCCTGCAGCATCAGCTCGATTACCGGCATATGCCGTGCAACTTCGTCGAGATCATGCCGAGGCTCGACGAGCACCTGAAGCGTACCGGAAAAGCTTAAAGCAGCTTGCTGGATAGGAGTTCTAGCCCTTCAACGGGGCGGGAATAATTTCTGCGCGCAGCCGCTTCATTGCCAGGCCTCGCGCAATATCCACCGATTTCTTGCCCGGATTGAACAGCGCCATCGACTGACGCTTGGATATAAGCAATCCGTCTGCGAGCGGATTTCCCGGCTTGAACACCCGGCTGAGGAACGGCCTGCGATGCGCATGAGAACGGGTGAAGCAGGCCGGCCCCTGCATGCGCTCCACATGCATGGCAACGGGCTCGATCCAGCCGTCGAGCAGGCGCGCGCCCGGCTCCAGAAAAAGAAACCACTCGCTTCGCGCCCGGCGAAAACCATCAAGCAGCGTCTGGTCCTGCAAGAAGATGCAACCTGCCTGGTCTGCGACCCGGTGCGTCTGATCGACGGATCCCTCGTCGACCACGACGACGTCGCTGAGCAATCCTTCGACCGCGCCACCCACCAGCCCGGCGAGCGTTCTTGCCAGAGGTTCATCCGAATTTTGCGTTTCAATCAGAACGGAGATCATTTCGAACGCTCTATCGCATAATCGGCCGAATATCCATCTGTCCTTTCGGCGCACAGATGGGTGGGATCGCGTCAATATTGTTCTTGCTTTGTTCTAGGTTTTTGCTAGGAATAGATTCATGTTGCGGCTGTGATAAGCGAATCGAGAATCGCTTCGGTCCAAGGAGAACGCAAATGAACATTGTGGTGCAAGCGGACAAAGCCGCCTTCGGGCAAGGCCGTTCACAACACGCCAATGCCGTGATCGACGAAGCGGGCCTGCGCATCGATTCGGAACGCCGCCGTGGCCGCGGCGCAGGCATGAATCCGTCGGGACGCTTTGAAGCCGAGAGCCGCCATGTCTATGACGATGGGTGGGAGACGATCGAGGACCTGCCGCCCTTCAAGACCGAGGTTCAGATCGAGAAGCCGCGCGTCATCATCACGCGCAATGAATCGCCCGACATCAGCTTCGACCGTTCGATCAACCCCTATCGCGGCTGCGAACATGGCTGCATTTACTGTTTTGCGCGGCCTACCCATAGCTATATGGGGCTTTCAGCCGGGCTCGATTTCGAATCGAAACTTTTCGCCAAACCTGATGCAGCGAAGATGCTCGACAAGGAACTTTCGAAGCCGGGCTATACGGCGAAGACGATCGCCATCGGTACGAATACCGACCCCTACCAGCCCATCGAGAAGAAGTGGCGCATCATGCGCGACATACTCCAGGTGCTTGAGGCACACCAGCATCCGGTGGGCATCGTGACGAAATCGGCGCTGGTTATGCGTGACCAGGACATCCTTGCACGCATGGCGGAAAAGGGACTCGCAAAGGTATGCCTTTCGGTCACGACGCTGGACGGCAAGCTGGCGCGAACCATGGAACCCCGGGCCTCGACGCCAACGCGCCGCCTGCAGGCACTGCGCAGTCTCGCCGATGCCGGCGTTCCGGTCGGTGTCATGGTTGCGCCGGTCATCCCCGGTCTTAATGATCATGAGATCGAGCGCGTCCTTGATAGCGCGAGGGCAGTGGGTGCGCTCGAGGCGGGTTATGTCCTGCTCAGGCTACCGCTCGAAGTCAGCCCGATCTTCAAGGAATGGCTGCTGCGCAACTATCCAGACCGCTACCGCCACGTGCTTTCGCTGGTACGGTCCATGCGCGACGGAAAGGACTACGATGCTGAATGGGGCAAGCGCATGCGCGGCGACGGGCCTTATGCCTGGCAGATCGGCCGCCGCTTCGAGATCGCGGCCAAGCGGCTGGGGATGAATCTCGCCAAACGGCGCTTGCGCACCGATCTTTTTTCCCCAACTCCGGGAAGCGAGCAACTTTCCTTGTTTTAACAAGGGTTTCCGTCAGGCCGCGCCCCCATCCCGGCCTGATGTGACCTTGGGTAGCCTACCCCATCGCTACCTGAGGACTTGCAGAGAATCAGAACGAATGCGAGTTTCGTCGCAACATGGCTCGATCGCGTTCTGATTCTCTGCTTCTTCCCCTGGAGCCGGTAAAACCGGACTTTACCAGCGAGCGTAAGCTCATGCGCAGCGGCGTCGAATATATCGTCGGCATCGATGAGGCGGGGCGCGGCCCGCTGGCCGGCCCGGTGGTCGCCGCCGCGGTGATCCTCAATCCGAAGAAAATTCCCGATGGGCTCGACGATTCGAAGCGCCTGACAGCGCAGCGACGCGAGGAACTTTTCGATATCATTACGGCCACGGCGCTCTCCTGCGCGGTGGCCAGCGTTTCGGCGCCGGCAATCGACGCCACAGATATTCTGAAAGCCGCGCTCGAAGCGATGCGCAGGGCGGTTTGCGGGCTCGCCATTCAGCCCGGCCACGCACTGATCGACGGACGCGACGTGGCGCCCGGCTTGCCCTGCCCTGCAACGGCCCTGATCCGGGGCGACCAGCGATCGGTGTCGATCGCTGCAGCATCGATCCTTGCCAAGGTGACGCGCGACCGCATGATGACCCAGACGGGCAAGTATCTGCCGCTGTACGGTCTCGAGTCGCATGTCGGCTATGCCACCGAATATCATCGCAATGCCATGGAAGCCCATGGCCCGGTGGTCGGACTGCACCGCTTCAGTTTCTCGCCGCTCAAGGATCGGCAGGTCTAGAGCGCTGCCTGTTTGGACAGTGTCCGTCCAAGGGACCGGATTGCTTGGCACATCGCAGCGCACCATCCACCGCTCTTCCACAGGTAGCGGCAAACAAAAAAGCCGCCCGGAGGCGGCTTCTCGACAGGCATTCAGCCAAACTTAGTTGAGGCGTGACTTTACCTCGGACAGCGAAGACTTGAAGAGGTCAGCCGACGTTTTTGTATCGACCTTGTCAGCGAGAACCCTGCTCGCTGCTGCAACTGCAACATCGACAGCCGTGGCGCGAACCTCGTTGACCGCTTCGACCTGGGCCTGGGCAATCTTCTGTTCGGCCAGTTTGTGGCGGCGCGCGATATATTCTTCGCTCTTCTTCTTGGCTTCCTCAAGCAGGCCATGGGCTTCGCGCTGGGCGATGGCCACGATCTCACCGGCTTCCTTTTCGGCGTCCTTGCGCTTGCGCTGAAATTCAGCGAGCAGCGACTGGGCTTCTTCACGCAGGCGGCGTGCTTCCTCAAGCTCGTCACGGATACGATCGGCGCGGCTGTCGAGCGACTTGCCGACTACACCCGGTACCTTGAGGTAGACGATCAGCGCGAGGAAGATGACCAGGCCTACGAGGGCGTAAAATGTTGCGTCCAATTCCATTTTCGTTCTCCTCAGCCCCGCACGGCTTTGACAGCGGCAGAGACGCTTGCCTTGTCGACATTGCCACCGATGATCTTGTTAACGATCTCGGTCGCCGTGTCCTCGGCAATGGTTCCGACTTCCTTCATTGCCTTGTCCTTGATGGCGGCAATGCTGGCTTCGGCTTCGCTGAGCTTCTGTTCGAGTTCGGCGGTAATCTTCGCCATTTCCGAATCGGACTTGGCCTTGGCTTCGTCCTGCGCGGTCTGGGCGATGGAGCCCGCCTTCTTCTTGGCGTCGGCAAGTTCCTGCTCATAGGCGGCAAGTGCTTCGTCCGATTCCTGTTTCATGCGGGCAGCCTGGTCGAGATCGGTCGCGATACGATCGCGGCGCGTCTCGATGATGCCGCCGAGGCGAGGCAGGATCACCCGAGAGAGGAAGAGGTAAAACGCCGCGAATGTCAGTGCGAGCCACAGAACCTGGGAGGCGAAGTGGGTCGTATCAAAGGGCGGGAAGACAGCCTTCTCATGCGCCACACCGGTTTCGGTATGGGTTTCGGTTGCATGAGCGTCAGGCGCCGCAGGAGCGGCCGTCCCGGCAGCGCCATGCGTATCGGTCTGAGCGACGATTGTTTCCGTTGTGGATGCGGCATGCGCCGAAGACACAAACATATGTTGTCCCCTTGGGTTCGGGCGTTTCCCAAATCAGCAAACTGGATTGCTGCATATGATTACTGGCCGCGCGCAGCGCAGCCAGTAATAGTGCGCTGTCGTGAATTAAACAGCGAAGAGAAGCAGAAGAGCGATGAGCAGCGAGAAGATGCCCAGAGCTTCGGTAACGGCGAAGCCGAATACCAGGCGGCCGAACTGGCCGTCAGCTGCCGACGGGTTGCGCAGTGCACCGGACAGATAGCTGCCGAAGATATTGCCGAGGCCGAGGGCCGTGCCGGCCATACCAAAACAGGCGAGACCTGCACCGATGTACTTTGCTGCTACCGGATCCATATTAAACTCCTTTGGATAGAATTCTCATTGATAGATTTGCATTTGGCGGAGACCGCCGGTGAAGTTTTCTCAGTGACCGCCAGGATGTACTGCGTCGTTCAGGTACATGCAGGTGAGCACGGTGAAGACGTAGGCCTGAAGGAAAGCCACCAGGAATTCGAGACCCGTCAGCGCGACCGTCATGGCGAGCGGCAGGATCGAGCCGCCAATGCCGAGAGCGCCGAGAGCGCTCATCGAGGCAACGAAGCCGGCAAAAACCTTCAGTGTGATGTGGCCAGCAAGCATGTTGGCGAAAAGACGAACTGAAAGGCTGATCGGACGGGAGAGGAATGAAATGATTTCAATCGGCACCACGAGCAAAAGCAGAAGCTTGGGAACGCCGGACGGTACGAAGACGCCGAGGAACTTGAAGCCATGCTTGGCGAAGCCATAGGCCAGCACGGTACCGATGACGAGGATTGCGAGGCAGAAGGTGACGATGATCTGGCTCGTGACCGTGAAGAAGTACGGAAACATGCCGAGCATGTTGGCAACGAGCACGAACATGAAAAGCGAGAAAACGAACGGGAAGAACTTCATTCCGGCGCTGCCAGCCGAATCGCGCAGCGTCGAGGCCACGAACTCGTAGGCCATCTCGGAAACCGACTGGAGGCGGGTCGGGATCAATCCGCGGTTGGACGAGGTGAAATAGAGAAATGCCGAAGCGACAGCAACCGTTGCGACCATGAAGGCCGACGAGTTGGTGAAGGAGAGGTCGACTCCACCCACATCAATGGGAATCCACTTGTTGATATGGAATTGATGAATCGGATCGTTTGACACTCTAACCTCGTCTGTAATGTCTCTACTTGCGGGTCCAGTCTTGCGACCTTGGCCGAAGCCTATTCCGGTTTCTTGGTGTCCGAACCCTTGCCGAGCTCCGCACCTTGGTTCTCCGCCACACGTCCCGTCGAGCGCAGGATGTTCAGCGTTCCAGCACAAAAACCAAGGAGGAGCAGCACGATCAGCCCCCAAGGTGAAGTACCCAAAAATCGGTCAGCTAACCAGCCCAACCCCGCACCAGCCAGAACGCCGGCGATGAACTCGCTCGACAATTTCACGGCCTGCGCGACACCGGAGGCGGTTTCCGTCCCCTTGTCTTGCGAACTGGGCTTGAGACCTACACCCCTGGCAGCCAATTTTGCCGCCAGAGAGCGACTGCGACTCTCCAGTTCATCCGAAGTCAGTCTGCGTCCAGCACCCGGCGTGTCACCGACAGGACCTGACGTATCGGGTTCTTTCCCGTTGGCCAATGGCATGTCCTTTACACGCTGAATGCGAGGCTTCACCCCCGCTTCGAAGTCGCGCGCAACATATTGTCCCGATCCGCGCTAGTCAAGGCGCTGGAAGGAGACTCTCAAGGGTAATTTTCGCCGTAAAATTCAATATGTTAGGCAAATATGACTTTATGTCTCACCTCTTTGGCGAAAATTCGGGTTCGAATCCTCGCCGATCGCCGCCCGTGAAGCATCGGTTCTAGTACGCACCAACCAGACACACGCCCCGAAACAGGTATTCGCAACCCTGCGTTTCTTGCGGGCAACAGCGAACTTTCCGATAAATGCGGCACCGACAGTTTGAGGGGGAAGCAGGTGCGCCGAGCCAGCCGGCGTATCGAGGAGGATGGGCCGCTTCGACCATGGCAAAGGCCTTGCCCTCGAACTTGGAGGTGAAGCATGTGGTTCAAGCCACTTAGCATCACCCTGATTATGAAAAGAACCCGGACTGGCTGGACAATGTCGATCCGGGTTCAATTCAACTAATCAGGAACGGGGGGCGGGCGAAAGCTCGTTCCCCACTCCAAGAACAATATAGCAGCTCTCGCACCAATTCCAAGACGACGAAAGTCGGATCAAATCCAGCCGCCGCCGAATGTTCGATAGAAGATGTGCGCGCCGATCTTGTCGACACGCTTCATCGTTCGCGCCCAGTTGGGGCGAACATAAACTGCATGGTAATGGGTTGCGGACCCAACTTCAGGCAAGAAAATCTGTCCGGATGTCACGGCCTGCGCCACCTGCTGCGCTACTTTCCATTCCCTCGGCTCCGTGACGTGGAGCTTGCGGCCCTCGCAGGCGAACGAGAACTGGCAGCGATTGATCCAGTCATCGTTCTGGTAGACGACCCCGCAAATCGTCTTCGGATAGGCCGGGTTGCGCACGCGGTTGAGAATGACCTGCGCCACTGCCGCCTGTCCCTTGATACTCTCGCTGCGCGCCTCAAAATAAATGCCTGTCGCCAGGCATTTTTGTTCTTCCTTGGTGAAAACGACGGGAGGCAAAGGCGTTGCCAGCCAATAGTGGTCGCCGGCACCGAGCTGCGGGACAAAGCGTCCCGGCGATTTCGGCTCGGTAAGGATCGAATCGAATGGCGAGGTCTTCGAATAATCCGGCGTCGCCGGCGCATAGCCGAGTGCCAGAACATCAGGCTTGTCATTATTGACGAGGCTCGCCAGCATTGGCGGCATGTCGGAAGCCGGCTTTTCCGCAGCCCGGTTGTGAAATGCGAGCGCGATCTGAAATTCCTTGCCAGCGATATTCGGCCTGGTGAATGCCATTGCGACTTCAATATCCTTGGACGGGCGAACCAGCATGCTCTGGCGCTGAAGGATCGAGCCGGCGTTGAAGGCTTTCGGCGGCGCCTTCTTGCTGATCGAAACGATTCGCCCCTGCTTTTCGGCGCGATTGATCCGCTCCTCATCCGGAGTGGCGCCACGCGACTTCTGCGTACCCTTGATGGCGATCGGACCGATGCCGGGCGCATCGACACCGCTTGCAGGAATCGAACCCGTGATCGCCTTTTCATCGACGAACGACATGTTGGCCTTCTGGATCGAACCTGCCGGCGATTTTTCGAGATAGGAACTCCAGCGCCCCTGCCCCGATTCGGATCCGGAAAGGAGGCTCGTCATATCCTGGTATGCGGTCACGGTCGGGGAAAAGAGATAAAGCGCCGCGCCAATGAGCAAAGGCGCCGTATAGCTCTTGCCGGTCTGGTTGGTTCGCAGGGAACGCAATGCCCGCACATACTCAGAGAAACGCACGCCGATAACCCCACTCAAACCGAACAGTTCGAGCTAAAAAATGAAGCATTAACCTTGATGGAGAGTTAACGGCGCAGGCAGAAGTTTAGCGAACGAGCCCACGCCGGATATTATCCGCGATGCTCAGCGCTTCTTCCTGGCGCGGCCCGCGAACGGATTGTCGGATGCGCGCAACACGACGCGTATCGGAACACCCGGCATGTCGAATGTCTCGCGCAGGCCGTTCGACAGATAGCGCACATAGGATGTCGGAAAGGCTTCCGGACGCGAACACGAGATGACGAAGCCCGGCGGGCGCGTCTTGACCTGTGTGATGTACTTGATCTTGAGGCGGCGTCCGGCAACAGCGGGCGGCGGATGATGCGTCGTCACGCCCTCGAGCCAACGATTGAGACGGCCAGTGGAAATGCGCCGGTTCCAGATTTCGTCGGTGGTGGCGACGGCCGCCATCAGCTTGTCGATGCCCTGATTGCGTTCGCCCGAAATCGGCACCGCGCGAATACCGCGGATCTGCGGCAGCAGGCGTTCCGTCTTCTCGCGGAGATCGGCGAGCACCATCTGGCGGTTTTCGACGAGGTCCCACTTGTTGAAGGCGATGACCGGGGCGCGACCTTCGCGAATGATAAGGTCTGCGATCTGCAGATCCTGCTTTTCGAAGGGGATCGTCGCATCGAGAACGATGATAACCACTTCGGCAAAGCGAATCGCACGCAGTGCATCGCCGACCGAGAGCTTTTCGAGCTTGCCCTGGACGCGGGACTTGCGGCGCAGGCCAGCCGTATCGAATAGCTTGATCTTGCGGCCCTTCCATTCCCAGTCGACCGAGATGGAGTCACGGGTAATGCCGGCTTCAGGTCCCGTCAGCAGACGGTCTTCGCCCAGCATCGTATTGACAAGCGTCGATTTGCCGGCATTCGGACGGCCGACAATCGCAATGCGCAAGGGCTTCGACGAATCGTAGTCGGGAACGTCCTCGGCATCGGGATCATCAATATCGTCGCCGATGAGATCCGCCGATGGCCCAGGCGCAGCCGGAATGCTGACAGCGACCGAATCATCTGCGTCTTTTTCAGCATGTTCGTCCGGGAAGACGCGCTCCTCGCCCATCGCCTCGATAATTGCGTCGCGCAGATCGGGAAAGCCCTGGCCGTGTTCGGCCGATATCGGGCAAGGCTCGCCAAGGCCGAGCTGCCAGGAATCGTACATCCCGGCCTCTGCGCCACGCGCTTCCGCCTTGTTGGCAACGAGAACCACGGGCTTGCCGGAGCGGCGCACGAGATCGGCGAAGGTAACGTCGGTGGGCGTGACGCCCGCCTTGGCATCCACCAGGAACAGAATGAGGTCAGCCTCGCCGATGGCGGCTTCGGTCTGCGCGCGCATGCGGCCTTCGAGCGATTCGCTCGGCATTTCCTCAAGGCCGGCCGTGTCGATCACATCGAAGTTCAGATCGTAAAGCTTCGCCGAATGAATGCGCCGGTCGCGGGTCACGCCCGGCAAATCGTCGACGAGTGCCAGTTTGCGACCGACAAGGCGGTTGAAAAGTGTGGACTTGCCGACGTTCGGGCGCCCTACGATGGCAAGGGTGAAACTCATCCGTTCGGTTTCCTGTCTCAGCCGGCTGTTGCAGCAGGCGCCGCACCGGTGCTGCGCAACATATCCAGCATGGTATCGGCGAACTGGCGAACATTGGCGGGAGCCGACTTGTCGTCGGCGATCTGTTGGAACAGCTTGGCGGAATCGGCGCCGCGTCCAGCCTTCCAGGCCGCAAGACCCAGCGCTTCGCGCGCCGAATGACGCATCGGGCTTGAATCGGAAGACAGCGTCTCGACGCGGCTTGCCACATCCTCATAGGATCCAGTGTCCACGAGAATGAAGGCAGCGCGCAGCTTGGCAAGATCGCGAATGGCCTGCGGGATCGAACTATCGGCGGAGACCTTGTCGAAGGCGGCGACCGCGCCGGCGTTGTCGCCCTTCTGGGCCAGAACGCCAGCAGCGCGCATGCGTGCGAGCACCGGATAGGCTCCATAGCCATCCTTCTCGAGTTCATCGAGCGTCTTCAGGGCGTCGTCGTTCTTGCCGTCCCGAACAAGGTTGAGCGCAGCCAGGAACTTGTCGCCCGATTGCGAAGCCTGCCTCTCGGTCCAGTATTCGTAGAAGGAGAAGGCCGCGGTGCCGACGACGATTGCCACCACGCCGCCGATGAGCAGCGAGCCGTAGCGTTTCCAGAAAGCCTTCACCTTGTCGGAACGCAGTTCCTCATTCACTTCACGGAAAAAGCCGTCGTCAGTCATAGTGCCTCTTGGTTCAGCTTGCGCCAAAGTACAATTGTTAAAAACGCGGTGCAGCAGAGCCGCCCGCGCATGGAGTTCAGGCGCTTTTAGTCGGAAAACTCAAAGGATGTAAGTGGCAAACGAAAATTAGGTCATCGTCGCCGGTTACATCGGCTGAACGCCGATCAACAAAGCGTGCAATTTCCACACGAACAGGCCGTAGAGCACGACGCCAATCATGACCGCGATGATGTCATTGGACACCGGGCCTGCCACAATGTTGGGGGCGCTAATTAGACCGGCACGCTCCTGCCGCTTGATGGCAATCCTATCGGCCACCGCCCAGGCGAGGAACGACAGGAACAGGATCAGCGAGGCCAGATCGCCATTGGCAAGAAGATGCGCCAATGCCCATGTCTTGATGGCGATAAGCATCGGATGCTTGAGCGCGGGTTTCATCCGGCCGGGCTTCGCGATGAAGACGCCGAGGAAGATCGCGGCAAACAGCATCAGGAGACCGGCGATATGCTTCATGAAGACGGGTGGTTCGTAAAGGATCGGGGCATCTGGACGGGCAAGGCCGTATCCCCAAACGAGGAGGAAGAAGCCGGCAAGCGAGAGTACCGAATAGAAGCCCTTCCACTTGTTCTCGCCCCACTGCTCGATCTTGGCGAGCCGCCATTGCGGCGCAACGATGCGGACCGAATGAACGCCGAGAAAAACAATGATCCCAAGAATCAGTACCAGCATGGCCGCCCTCCCCGAAAGATGCCTGAGACTATAGCGGCATTGGAATAGTTCCAAGCTGATCGCTTGCGGTGGATCGCCGCGTCCGATCATCGCCACAATTGCCCTGTAGCGACGTTATTTCCCTTCCCGGAGCCGCGTTACCCCATCATGCGTTCGACCATCCTCGCCGCCGCATCCATGAGCCTGTTGTTTTCGATGCCGGCCTTGGCCGATGGCGGCGTGGCGGCGCGCGATACGCCGGGCGCAAAGCCGCAATATGTGCTGATCTCGTTTGACAATTCCGGCAGCAACGAGCTTTGGGATCGCAGCCGCGCACTTGCGCAGCGCAGCAATGCGAAGTTCACCTACTTTCTTTCCTGCGTCTTCCTGATCGATCAGTCCGACCGGAAGTCCTACCAGGCTCCCGGCCAGGCGCCGGGGCGTTCGAACATCGGCTTCGCCACATCGAAACAGGATATCGCAAAGCGCCTCGACAATATCTGGCGGGCGCGCAACGAAGGCAATGAAATCGCGAGCCATGCCTGCGGCCACTTCGACGGCAAGAACTGGACAAAGGCGGACTGGCAGCGGGAACTTGTCGCCTACAAGCAGGTGTTGACCGGCGCCTGGGCGAAATATGGAAGCGATGCGGAGCCCGAAGGCTGGAAGCACTTTGTCGCCGACGAGATACGCGGATTCCGCGCGCCCTATCTTTCCGAGGGTCCCGCGCTGATATCGGCGCTCCGCGCTCAGGGCTATGCCTTCGACGGCAGCGGCGTTTCGCGAGGGCCGGCCTTGCCGGTGCATTCGGGCGGCATCTATCAGTTCGGGCTGCCGACGATCAGCGAAGGCCCGCAGAATCGCCCTGTGATCGCCATGGACTATAATCTTTACGTCCGCCATTCGGGCGCGGTGGAGCGTCCCGACCAGTTGAACGTGTTCGAGGGCCGCGCCTATGACGCCTTCAAGGGCGCTTTCGACCGACAGTATCAAGGCCAGCGCATCCCGTTCCAGATCGGGCTGCACTTCACGCTGATGAATGGCGATGCCTATTGGCGGGCGCTGGAGCGCTTTACCGAAGAGGTCTGCACCAAAGCCGATGTGCGGTGCACGACGTACAGCCAATATTTGAAGGAAACGGGCGGTGTTGCCATGCCCGTTGCCCGGGCGGAAGTTTCACAACCCGCGGCAAAGGGCGGCATCTGAGCCGCCCCTCACTTCGTCAGTCTCAAGCGTCTTCGGTCTGCGTGCGCAGGTAGTGCTCGTCGATCGACGGCAGTGGCTCATCATAGATCACCGCCTCGAAGGCGCGCAGGCGCTTGTAGATCGATATCAGCTCGACGATGGTCGTCCACGAATTGACGAGGTACTGGAACGACGACGTTACCTGCGAGAAGGCGCCGCTGATCTGGTTCATCGTGCCGAGCGTGATCTTGCCAGCGACGATCGAAGGGATCAGCACGATCAGCGAGAAGATATTGTCGGTCTGCAGGTAGAGATAGCGGGCGACGTTGAAGTACATATAGTGGAAATAGAGCCGGAAATAGTTGCGGCGGACATTGGCGAAGAGCTCCCTCACCACCGGCGGCTGCGCGCGGTCGTCATGATCCTCACCATAGACGAGTTCCTTGCGGTAGGCAGCTTCGACACGCTGGTTGCGAAACTGCAGGCCCGGCAATTTGACGCCGACGCCGGCGAGCACCACCGTTCCGAAGATCGACCAGAAAACGGCGGCAAAGACCAGCGGATGCGGTACTTCACCGACGATCGGCAGTTCGGTGATATTGGCCGAAAGTGCGATCAAGACCGGGACGAAGGCAATCAATGTCATGAAGGAATCGATGAGCCGAACGCCGAGCCCTTCCATGGTCTCTGCAAAGCGCATCGTGTCTTCCTGCACACGCTGCGAGGCGCCTTCGATATGGCGAAGCTGGCTCCAGTGCGACATATAGAATTCGTTCATCGCAGTGCGCCAGCGGAAGATGTAATGGCTGACGAAGAAGGCGAGAAGCACGCTGACAGTGACCCCGACAAGGGCGACGCCGAGGAACTGGCTGACGCCCTCATAGAATTGTTCGTAGGTAACCGGCGCAGACTTCGACACTGCCGTCTGGATGAGATTGTAGAACGGTCCGTACCAGTTGTTGACGGCCACGCTGACCTGCACCTGGAAATAGGTGACGAACAGGATGAAGGCCGAGCCGAGCACCGACCAGCGCTGCCAGCGGTGCGGGGAAAACCAGGCCCAGAATGCGGCGAAGATAACGACGACGATGGCAAAATAAATGTAGAACCAGATGAAGGGCGTCGACCAGAAGCTGGCAATGCCGATGATCGGCGGCGCATCGGGCGCCGCCGGCGGCAGGCCGAACCGGGCGCCAAGCTGTTCGCCTATGGTAAACCAGAAAAGGACGGCAGCAAGCGACCAGAGCACTGCCGAAATGAAGAAGAGCTTCGGCCTTGGGAAGAATGAAACGAACACAGTGACACGTTCTCCGCGTGAAAAGTTGCGCAATTCATAGTTGTTCTGAATTGCACTTAACAGCACGAATTGGTCAAACATCGCTCAACAGCGATTAAATTGCTGTAATGATCTGGCGATTGGAAAATGGGGATGGCGAGGTTACAGGCGGGCGATTTGCAATCGCCCGCCGTAACGGAATGACTTAGCTGTTCTCCGACTGCGTACGCAGGTAGTGCTCGTCGATCGACGGCAGCGGTTCATCATAGATCACCGCCTCGAAGGCGCGCAGGCGCTTGTAGATCGATATAAGCTCGACGATGGTCGTCCACGAATTGACGAGGTACTGGAACGACACCGTTACCTGCGAGAAGGCGCCGGTGATCTGGTTCATCGTCCCGAGGGTGATCTTGCCGGCGACGATCGAAGGGATCAGCACGATCAGCGAGAAGATATTGTCGGTCTGCAGGTAGAGATAGCGGGCGACGTTGAAGTACATATAGTGGAAATAGAGCCGGAAATAATTGCGCCGGACATTGGCGAAGAGCTCCCTCACCACTGGCGGCTGCGCGCGGTCGTCATGATCCTCGCCATAGACGAGTTCCTTGCGGTAGGCGGCTTCGACACGCTGATTGCGGAACTGCAGTCCCGGCAATTTGACGCCGACGCCGGCGAGCACCACCGTTCCGAAGATCGACCAGAAAACGGCGGCAAAGACCAGCGGATGCGGCACTTCGCCGACGATCGGCAGTTCGGTGATATTGGCCGAAAGCGCGATCAGCACCGGGACGAAGGCAATTAAGGTCATGAAGGAATCGATGAGCCGGACGCCGAGTCCTTCCATCGTCTCGGCAAAGCGCATCGTGTCTTCCTGCACACGCTGCGAAGCGCCTTCGATATGGCGAAGCTGGCTCCAGTGCGACATGTAGAATTCGTTCATCGCGGTGCGCCAGCGGAAGATGTAATGGCTGACGAAGAAGGCGAGAAGCACGCTGACGGTGACCCCGACAAGGGCGACGCCGAGGAACTGGCTCACGCCCTCATAGAATTGCTCGTAGGTCACCGGCGCGGACTTCGACACTGCCGTCTGGATGAGATTGTAGAACGGTCCGTACCAGTTATTGACGGCGACGGTAGCCTGCACCTGGAAATAGGTGACGAACAGGATGAAAGCCGAGCCAAGCACCGACCAGCGCTGCCAGCGGTGCGGGGAGAACCAGGCCCAGAATGCGGCGAAGATAACGACGACGATGGCAAAATAGATGCAGAACCAGATGAACGGCGTCGACCAGAAGCTGGCAATGCCGATGATCGGAGGCGCATCGGGCGCCGCCGGCGGCAAGCCGAACCGCGCGCCCAACGGCTCACCCGCGAATATCCAGAAGAGCACGGCAGCAAGCGACCAGAGCACGGCAGAAATAAAGAAGAGTTTGGGCTTGGGAAAAAACGATACAAACACGCGGCGCGTTCCTTATGCAATCTCTAGCAATTTATGGTTGTGAAATCAGTTGGTTAGATAATATTCTTCTCAAACCTAGTGCATGGTGTCTGCAGTTAGGCAAGGCTCAACGTTTACTTTTGCCCAGCTTGCTGGTTGCAATGATCGAACAATGGAGGACGCGATGGTTGGTGAAACGGATCTTGGCAAGCTTCTGGCAACGATGCGTCCGGTTCTCGCCGAGGGCGTCTATATGTTTGCGACCGTCACCAAGGGTGACCCGGCCCCGGCCGGCGTCGAGCCGGTGATGATGTTTCGCGAGGCGGAAGGCCTGACGCTGATCGTCGACGAGACTACGGCCAAGCAATACGGGCTTCCAGCGATATTCCGCTCGCGGATGATAACGCTCGACGTTCACTCCTCGCTGGAGGCCGTCGGCTTTCTAGCGGCGATCACTGCTTGCCTTGCGAAGGCGGGCATGGGCGTCAATCCAGTCGCCGGGTATTACCACGACCACCTGTTCGTACCGGAAGATCGCGCCGAGGAGGCCATGAACTTACTGCACCAATTGGCGCAGGACGCCGGGCGAACCAGCTAGCGGCCACCCTGCCCGCGGCGCGCCGAATAGGCAAAGGCCGCGGCAATGATGAGGCTTGCCGCTGCGGCGAGCGTCGCGAAGATGAAGTCGCCGGTGATATTGGCAAGGTAGCCGCCGACGAGCGGACCGATGATCTGGCCGATACCGAAAGCCGCCGTCATCACAGCCATGACCTTGCGCGGCGAATGCGGCAAGAGTACCCGGCCCGCCTGGAAGCCGAAGGCGGTGATGACGATGAATGTCAGTCCGAGCAGGAGACCGCCGATTATCGGACCATAGGGCGCCGGCAGGACGACGCTTGCCGCAACGCCGATCGCCTGCACCGCGCATCCGAGCGAAAGGGCGATGAACGGGCCGGTCCGGTGCAGAAGCGGTGTCCACAGCCAGACCGAAACCGCCCCGGCGATGCCGGTCAGGAGCCAGACCAGCGCCTCCATCCACGGCCCACCCTGGCTGGAGCGCACGATGGCGATGATAAAGGTTGCCGTAATGATGTAGCCAAAGCCGAATATGCCATAGGCGATATTGATCTTGATGAAAGCGGGCGTCCAGGAAAGCGGCGGTTCCTCGACCGCCGCGCCACTGCGAACGGGACCGGTCCTGATGAGCATAAGTACGGCCAGGAGGCCCAGTAGCGAAAGGATCGCAGCGCCTATCCAGTCTTCACGCCAGCCATAACCATTGGCGGAACTGAAGGCGACGAGCAGCGATGAAACGGCAATGCCGGTGCCGACCCCGCCGAAATGGATCGCCTGCAGGTCCTGGCGGTTGGCTGCTGCAAGGTGGCTGAAGACGATCGTCGCCGCAAAGACCAGCATAAAGGCGCTGGCCATGCCGGCAAGGAACCGCACCAGCGAAAAGACCAAGACGCCATCGCTTATGCTCATGATGAAGCAGAGGGCGGCACTCGACGCCAGCGCGAGGTAGACGAGCGGCCGTTCATAGCCGGACCACCAGCTGAAACCCGCCACCACCGCGCCGAGTAGATATCCCACATAGTTCGCGGAGGCGATAAGGCCCGCATCGCCCGGCGACAGGCCGAGATCGCTCATCATGCCTGGCAGGATCGGCGTGAAGATGAAGCGGCCGATGCCCATGCCGACGGCCATGGAAACAAGCCCGCCAAGCGCGAGGCGGACGGAGGATGAGGTCTGCGATTGCATGGCGGGACATTATCGCTGCAGTGCACACTGACAAGCCAATAAATTTGATGGTTGGGTTATTCGCGGTAATCGATTGCAGGCGGCTTGCCAACACTTAGGAAATATCCTAAGTGTTTATCCGCACGGAAGGAGGTGCGATTATGTTTGGTGCTACCCATGGTGCTGCGCAAGCGATGGCGCCGATTGACGGCATCTTCCGCGCGCTTTCAGACCCGACGCGGCGACGCGTGCTCGAACGGCTTGGAAGCAGCCCGGCTTCGGTCAGCGAACTTGCAGCGCCATTCGATATGGCGCTGCCCTCCTTCGTCGAACACCTCAAGGTGCTCGAAGGGTGCGGCCTTGTGCGGTCGGCGAAAACCGGCCGCGTGCGAACCTACCGGCTCGAACCGGAGCCGCTGCAATTGATCGAGGATTGGCTCGCGAAGCAACGTTCCCTCTGGGAACGCCGCCTCGATCAGCTCGACGACTATCTCATTCAACTCAAGGAGCAGGATAAATGACGCAGCTACCCGCAATAAATCCGGAACTCGATCTCGTTCTTGAACGCGTCGTCGATGTGCCGCGCGAACTTGTATGGAAGGCGTGGACGACGCCCGAACATATCGTCAAATGGTTCACGCCGAAGCCTTGGCAGACCACCGATTGCGAGATCGACCTTCGGCCGGGCGGCGTGTTCCGGACGACCATGCTCTCACCCGAAGGCCAGTCGTTTCCGAATGTCGGCTGCTATCTCGAAGTCGTTCCCAATGAGAAGCTCGTGTGGACAGATGCGCTGCTCCCCGGCTATCGTCCGTCGGAAAAGCCCTTTTTCACCGCCTATCTGACATTGGAACCCGAAGGAAACGGCACGCGCTACCGGGCCATCGCGATCCATCGCGACAGTGCGGGCAAGAAGCAGCACGAGGAGATGGGATTCCACGATGGCTGGGGCACCGTGCTCGACCAGATGGTCGCTTATATCAAGAGCGAAATGTAACTCGGCCTATTTCGTCAGCATCGGTGAGCCGTCGCGTGCATAGCGCTCGACGGTCGCCACCACGGCGCGCGACATCCTCGACGGCGGATCAATTCATTTGCCGTTGGCCAGCGCGATCTGCCCTACGAGTTTTGCCCATGGCATATCGAGAGCCCCATAAACGGCGCCGGCTTCGGGTCGCGCATTGTCCTTGAGGATTTCGACCATCAGGGTCGCATAGTCTGAGACGACAACACCGGCTTGAAGCATGCGCAGCAAGCCGGCCTCTCGCTTCGTCTGGTTGAATGTGCCGGACGCATCGACTGCAACATAGGCATCATAGCCCTTGCCGATCGCACTTATCGCAGGGAACGCCGCGCAAACCTCGAGGGAGATGCCCGCGAAGATTAGCTTCTTGCGGCCGGTCGCTTCTATGGCGCGCGCCACGGTCGGATCATCAAAGGCATTGACCGACGACCGGTCGATTATCTTTGTGCCGGGCAGCGCTTCGACGAGTTCGGGAAACGTCGGCCCCCACATGCTATCGCTCGCCGTGGTCGTGACGATGATCGGGAGATTGAGGGCGCGGGCCGCCTTTGCCAGAGCGACAATGTTGTGCTTCAACTCCCCGGTGGAATAGTCCCGCACACCAGTCATCAGGCCGATCTGATGATCGACGAGAACAAGCGCCGTATTGTCGGAAGTGAGCGGTTCATAAGGACGGACCTGGTCGGACATTTCGTACTCCTGCGGTCGGCGTGGTTGAATTGCGGCGGCAAGCGAGGGAGCGAGGCCGAATGCCGTCGCAGCCGCTCCTATTGCTGCTGTCTGGAGGAAGTGACGCCGTTCCATGATGCCTCCGTCAATTTCCCGGACAGCCACCATGGCTCGCCCGGAGTCGCTACCTTTGCGGCGACGGGACGAACTTAAGGGCTGGCTTTCCGGCCAAGAAGAGGGCAAATTTCAGACTTAACGTCCATCTCTTTGGACGAAGGAGCCGGCATGCTCGATCTCAACGACTTTTATTATTTCGTTCAGGTTGTGGATCGGGGCGGCTTTACAGCGAACGTTGCGCGTGCCCAAATCGACGTTGAGCCACAGGATCAGGCGGCTTGAGTCCGAGTTGGGCGTTCGCTTGCTCAACCGCACGACTCCACGCTGACCGCCCTGATCCCATACCGACAAGGCCTGCTGCCATTGGTTCGCGTCTTCATCGATCATCTGGCTGCCGAGCTTCCAAAGGTAGTATTCGTTTAGGCCGCCCAATCTGCATCCGCGTTCGGTCTCGCAGCGATCTGCGGCGCTGACAATACTGCCTATTTCGTCAGCATCGGTGAGCCGTCGCGCGCATAGCGCTCGATGGTCGCCACCACGGCGGCCGGCAGCGCGACACCGTTGGCATGCTGGCGGCGTGCTTCGAGACGCCGGTCGCCCGGAAGCCGCACGGCAGGCGTTTCCTTGACCGCCGTCAGCATCTGCTCGAGCCGACCGGCGAAGCCGGGCCCGGCAAACATGTCGGGATCAATGGCAATGATGAACTGGCCCGTGCGCGGCGGCCCACCTTCGCAATCGCCAAAGGATGATGCTTCGTAGGACCAGTGCGCGCCGCCAAGACCGGCAGCAAGAATATCGACCATCAGTGCAAGCCCGAAACCCTTGTAGCCTCCGATCGGCAGAAGACTACCCTCCATCGCCGCGGCCGCATCGTTGGTCGGCACGCCCTCTGCATCGATGGCCCAGCCGTCAGGCAGCGGCACACCGCGATTATAGGCGTCGATGACCGCAACCCTGGCGACGACGCTCGACGACTGGTCGATGACCAGTGGCGCATGCCCGTCACGTGGGACGGCAAAGGCGAGCGGATTGGTGCCGAAGAACGGCGTCTTGCCTCCGAAGGGCGCAATCGAGGGTGAAGCATTGGCCGTCATCAGTGCAATGAGCCCCTCGGCTGCCAGATCCTCGACAAAATAGCCGAGCGACCCGCAGGCATAGGAATTTGTGACCGACAGCGCCGCAATGCCCGATTGCCGGGCCGCGTCGATGAGCGCCGGAAGTCCGAGCGCGATCGCCGGATGGGCAAAGCCGGTGCCGGCCTCAACGCGAAGCGCGACAGGCGACAATTGCTCAAGACGAGGCTGCGCGTGGCCGTCCACCTTCTTGCAGGCGGCATGGTCGCAATAGGTCGGAAGATAGGAAAGGCCGACGATCGCCTGTCCGTCACGTTCGGCCGCCGCAATTGATTTTGCGACCGCCGCCGCATTCTCCGGAGCAACGTCAGAGGCGATCAGGGCCCTCGCCGCGAGCGTTTCGATTTCGTCATAGGTCATCACCCTCTCGTCGCTCATGCCGGTATCACCTCTTGCTTCTTTTGCAGCCGCGCCAATTCCTCGAACGGAATGTGGCAGCGGATCCTGTGTTCGGGTTCGGAATCGAAGAGCGGCGGCTCCTGTTCCTCGCAGATCGCGCCGATCTTGCGCGGGCAGCGCGTATGGAAAACGCACCCGGACGGCGGATTGACGGCGCTTGGAATTTCCCCGTCGAGCCGGACGCGGCTCGGTTCGGTCTCGTCGAGCTTCGGTACGGCCGAAAGCAGCGCTTCGGTATAGGGATGGTGCGGCCCGGAGAACACGCGTTCGGACGGGCCGATCTCCATGATCCGCCCGAGATAGAGCACCGCGATGTGGTCGGACAGGTAACGAACGACGGCGAGATCGTGCGAGATGAAGATGTAGCTGACATGCTCCTTTGTCTGCAGATCGGCAAGGAGATTGAGGATCGCCGCCTGCACCGACACGTCGAGCGCCGAGGTGGGCTCGTCGCACACGACGATGCGCGGATCGCCGGCAAAGGCACGGGCGATTGCCACACGCTGTTTGAGGCCACCCGAAAGCTGGCGCGGCTTGACGCTAAGATGACGCTCTGTCAGCCGGACAGATCGGACCAGCTCGATGAGGCGTTTTTGCTGCGCCCCGCCTTTCAGGCCGGCCAGCGTCCGCAAGGCACGGCCCATAATGTGGCGGATCGAATGCGCGCGATTGAGCGCCGAATCGGGGTTCTGGAAAACGATCTGCATCGCCTTGACCTGATCGGCACTGCGGCTTTCGAGTTTCGACGCGAGCGGCCGGCCATCGAGTTGCATCGAGCCGCCGGAGTCGGCCGGGACGAGGCCGAGGAGGAGCCGGGCAAAGGTAGTCTTGCCGCTTCCCGATTCCCCGACGAGGCCTAGGGTCTGTCCCGGCATCAGATCAAGGGAAACGTCGTTGACCGCACGCAGGGCGTGGCCATGGGCAGCATAGGTCTTGTTGAGATCCTTGATGCGCAAAACCGGCTCGCCGCCATGGACCGCGGGCGCTGCCGCAATGCTTCCCGGCGTCGTACGCGGCAGGTCCTGCGCGCGTTCGTGATAGTGGCACCGCGAAAGGCGGCCACCGAGGTCGTGCAACGGCGGCAGTTCATTATGGCACCGGCTGTCGGCAAGGGCGCAGCGATCGGCAAAGGGACAGCCGGTGATCGTTGCGCCCGGCGCCGGGAGAAATCCCGGAATTGTGTCGAGCCTGATCTGATCCTTGCGCTGGCCGCCCCGCGGCAGGCAGCGCAACAGTGCCACGGTGTAGGGATGGCGCGGATTGTTGAAAACTTCGGCGGTCGTCCCCTCCTCGACCAGCATGCCGGCGTAAAGAACGCCAACGCGGTCGCACATGCGCGAGACCACCGCGAGGTTATGGCTGATGAAGAGGATCGACGCCGAAAGTTCCTGCCTGAGCTTGGCAATGAGGTCGAGCACCTCTGCCTCGACCGTCGCGTCGAGGCCGGTGGTCGGCTCATCGAGGATCAGCATTGTCGGATCGCTGGCGAGCGCCATGGCAATGCCGACGCGCTGCTGCATGCCGCCGGAGAGCTGGTGCGGATAGCGCTGCATGACCCGTACCGGATCGGAGATACGGACGCGGTTGAGCATGGAGATGGCCTGATCGACGGCGGCCTGGCCGGAAATTCCGCGCAGTTCGAAAATCTCGGTCATTTGCCGCCCGATGCGGATCGACGGGTTCAGCGCCTTGCCGGGATCCTGATAGACCATCGATACGCTTTCGGCGCGCATGCGGCGCAGCGACTCGTTGTCGAGCTTCATGACATTGTGGCCGGCCAAGGCGATTTCGCCGGCTGTGATGACCCCGTTGCGGGGAAGATAGCGCACGACAGACAGGGCAACCGTCGATTTACCGCAGCCGGATTCGCCGACAAGGCCGTAAGCTTCGCCCGGGCGAATCGTAAGGCTCAGATCGCGCAGCACAGCGCGGTTGCGACCGCCAACCCTATAGGCGACGGAGAGGTGATGCAGTTCGAGCGCATTGGGTGTCGATAAGTCAGTCATTCAAGGCCCCCTGCACGCCGTCGGCCACAAGATTGACGCCGATCACCAGCGAGGCGATAGCGAACGCATCGAAGAGCACGGTCCACCAGAAGCCGCCGCCGATCATCCCGTAATTGCTTGAAATGCTCAGACCCCAGTCCGGCGATGGCGGCTGAATGCCGAAGCCCATGAAGCTCAGCGTCGCAACCGCAAAGATGGCATAGCCAAGACGCACCGTCGTCTCGACGAGGATTGGCGGTATGACGTTGGGAAGGATTTCCACGAACATCGTGTGCAGCGCGCTCTCGCGGCGCAATTGCGCCGCCGCGACATAGTCGAGTTCGCGCTCCGACAGAACGGCCGAACGCACGGTGCGGGCAATGATCGGCGCAAAGCTGAGGCCAATGACGATGATGACCGTTGTCTTCGACGTTCCGAGCGCAACAATGGCGAGCAGTGCCACGATCACGACCGGGATTGCCATGAACGCCTCGAGGACGCGGCTGATCACGTCATCGACAAGTCCGCGGAAATAGCCGGTAAACAGGCCGAGCGTTGTGCCGGCGATGGTGGCCAGCAACGTCGCCAGCGGCGCGACCGTCAATATATCGCGCGACCCGACGATGACCCGCGAGAACACGTCGCGACCGAGCTGGTCGGTGCCAAACCAGTTATCGGCGGAGGGCGGCATGAGCGCGTTGATGATGTCATCCGCAAGCGGATCGTGCGGCGTAAAATATTCGCCGAAGAGCGCACACAGGACCCAGTAGACAACGATGACGAGACCCGTGATGAAAGAACCGGAGCGGCCGAGCGCCGCCACCACTTCCATTGCGGGACTACGCTTGATCGGCGGCGCGGGCAGGTCAGGCTGTTTGATATCGGTCGCCGTCATTGATCGGTCCCCAGTCGGATGCGTGGATTGAGGACGGAATAGAGAAGATCGGCAATCAGCGTCGCCACCGCATAGACGATGCCGATCGTCAGGATACCGGCTTCAAGCACTGGGAAATCCTTGCCGCGTGCGGCCGTGAAGATCAGCGAGCCGATGCCCTGATAACGGAAGAGCGTCTCGACCACGACGAGCCCGCCAATGAGGTAGCCGGTCTGGGTGGCGATGACCGTGATCGTCGGCAGCAGCGCATTGCGCAGCACGTGCCGCCAGATGACCGTATGCCAGGGCAGGCCCTTCAAAACGGCGGTGCGGGTATAGTCGGCATCGAGCGCCTCGATCATGCCTGATCGCGCCATGCGCGCGATGTAGCCGAAGAGCACGAGGAACAGCGGCAATGCCGGAAGGATCAAATAGTAGATTTGGGTGAAGATGTCCGAACCCGGCGGCCAGACTGCTGCAATCGGCAGCCAGTTCAGCCAGACGCCGAAGAGCAGAATGAAGATGATGCCGGTGACGAATTCCGGCAGTACGGTTGCCGAAAGCCCCCCCAGGCTGATGATGCGGTCGATGGGCCGATTGACATTCAGCGCGGCGATGATGCCGCCGAGAATGCCGAGCGGCACCACCATGATGAAAGCAACGAGCGCAAGCTTCATCGAATTGCCGAGAGCATCGATGACGAAAGGCGCAACAGGCGCCCGGAAAATATAGGAAGTGCCCATATCGCCTTGAACGAAATGGGAAATCCAGTCCCAATATTGTACAAGCAGCGGCCGGTCGAGGCCGAGCGAATGGTTGAGCGCGTCGACGGCACGCTGGTCGGCGAGCGGTCCCAATATGGCGCGCCCGACATTTCCGGGCAGCACCTGCCCTCCCAGGAACACCATGATACTGAGAAGGAACAGGGTTACGATCGAAAGGGCAATGCGCTTCAGCAGAAAGGAAAGTATGGCTCTAGCTCCCATGTTAGCCAGCCCCACCTGCGTGGAGCTGGCTGTTGCAGGATGTCCGTTCCTCCCTTACGCCTTCGAGGCGCGGTCGAGATAGTTCTGCGACATTGCCGTCGGCTGTACGCCGGAAACGCCCTTTGCCGTCGCCGTCAGGTAATCGAAGAAATAGCCGAAGATGACCGGCGTTTCCTCGAGCAGCAGCCGCTGTATCTTGCCGGCCGTCTCCTTCTGCGCCTCAAGGTCGAGCGCAGCGATGTATCCGGCGGCGAGCGTATCGTAGTCCTTGTTCTTGAAATGCGCCGAGTTCCACGTGCCTTCGCTCTTCAAGGGCGCGGAGAGGTAGACATTCGGCACGCCGCGATGGCCGTAGTCGGTGATGCCCATGACGGAATCGAGCCAGTTGGACTTGCCGAACACCGCATCGCCGTAATAGGCGCCCTGATCGAGAATGTTGAGCTGGAGGTCGATGCCGATCTCCTTGACCGCATTCTGGATGAGCTGGGCATATTCCGGAATTTCCAGATAGCGCTCGGTGGTGAGCGTAACCTTGAAACCCTTGCCGGCTCCAGCAGCCTCCATCAGTTCCTTTGCCTGCTTCAGATCCTGCTGGCGCTGCGCAACGGTCGTATCCGTTGACGGAAAGGCCGGCGCAAACGGGCTGTCATTGCCAAGCGAGGCCCGACCCCGCATCAGGCCCTTTTGCAGCTTGTTGCGATCGATACTGAGCGCTACGGCGCGGCGCACCCGGGGATCCTTGAACGGGTCCATGTCCGTGCGCATGTGGACCTGGTGATGGGCCACGGATTTCAGGCTGATGATTTCGACGTTCGGATCGGTGAGCAGTGCGACGCCAGCAAGCACTGGCATCTGGTTGATTACGTCGACCTGACGGCCCTGAAGCGCAAGGATCATCGGCTGGATATCACCGAAGAAGGTGAATTCCGTCCGGGCCGGGAGTGCTTTTTCGCCCCAGTAGTCCTCATTGCGCACAAAAGATGCGCCGACCTTCGGCGTGTACTTCTCGAGCTTGAACGGCCCGGTACCGTTGAAGTTCTTCTCGAAATCGCCCTTGTAATCAGCAGGAATGATGATCGCGTTGTAGTTGTCCGACGACACCATGTAGGGGAAGTTGCCGTTTGGCGCGTCGAGGTGGAACTCGACCGTGTAATCGTCGATCTTCTTGGTAGCGCCCTTCTGCAGGAACCCGGTAAAGACCGAAAGCGCATTGGACGAGTTCGCCGGGTCGGCGAGGCGATCGATACTCGCCACGACGTCGTCGGCCTTCATCTCGCCGCCGCTGTGGAATTTGACGCCCTTGCGCAGATTGAAGGTCCAGACATCACCCTTGTCATTCGGCTTCCAGCTTTCGGCCAGCATCGGCTTCAGGACGAGATCCGGGCCATCGAGGCACAGGAACTCGCCGCATTGCTGCAACATGAGCAAGCCGCCGGCATCGGCGACGCTGACAGGTTCGATCGCCGCGGCAGGCACGCTGCTGGCAACGCGGATCGTGGCGCCGGCCGTGCCTTGCGCGCGGGCAAGGCTGGGCATGCCGCCCATGCCGGCGGCGAATCCGACGCTGCCGAGGAAAGGCAGGGACAGGCCAAGCAGGCTGCCGTGACGAATGAATTCTCGGCGGCTTACCCTGCCGTCGACCAGGCCGTCGATGAGATGGTTTTCGAGATCGGTCCGGCCGCGCCGGAGCATATCGAGGAACTTGTAATTTTTCATGGCTTCTGCTCTTTCCCCTGGATCATGTTTTAACCGAACGATGAGTTAGGCAGCGCTCCTGGTCGCCGAGTTGCCGGATCGTCCGTGACCGACAAACTTAAGATGCCTTTTCCTCCGATCGCGTAATGCCCGGTCTTGGCGCCGGGTCAGGCAGCAAGCGAAAATTCTCCTTTTCAGTTCAGCGGCAAGCGCCGGTAGGTACCGGGCTTCGCAGAGTCGTGATACTTGTTCTTCGGGCCGTTCTCGGCAAAATCCCTGTGGCAGGCAGCAAGGCGGTCCCGATCGAGTGTAACTCCGAGTCCCGGCCCTTCTGGCACTGGAACGACATTGTTTCGCGGTGAAAACGGCCCTTCCTCGATGACGTCGGTGGTTTGCATTCGGAAAAGCGACTGGTTCGGCTCCCTTATCCAGCCGAGCGCCGCGCAGAGGTGAAGGTAAGCGGCGCTGCCGACGCCCGAATCGCCGCTATAGCACCAGAAATCGATGCCGGCGTGTTCGCAGGCGCCAATGAAGCGGACGAGGCGGCCGATGCCGCCGTGGGTCGCGGGGTTGCCGACAATCGCGTCCGGCACCCGCAATTCCATGGCGCGGGCAATGTCGATGTTGTGCGTCGAGAACGGTATCGAACAATGGCGACGCAATTCACGCATTTCCTCGATTGTCGCGACAGGATCTTCCCAGTTGCGAACGTTCAGCTGCTCCAAGGCTCGCACAAGTTGCCGAGCAGTTGCAAGTGAATAAGCTTGGTTGGAATCGATTCGCAGCACCACGTCGTCGCCGAGCTTCTTGCGGATGAGTTCGAGCATACGCAGCGAGACCTTCGGGTCTTCGGTCGAGAACTTTCCCTCGAAAAACGTGGTCCCGAACTGCTCGTTGAGCTCGACGCAATAGTCGGCAACTTCCTCCGGTGTCTTCTCGCCAATCGTGGCCGCGCCATCGCCGCGCAGGGAGAAATAATCGGTGAAAGGTATCTCCTTGCGCACCGCCCCGCCGAGCAATTGATAGAGCGGCTGGTTCCAGGCCTTGCCACGAATGTCCCAGAGCGCCATCTCGATTGCGCCAAAGGCAAGGATGCGGGTGCGATCGTTGATGCTCTGGACGCCGGTCCAGAACGGCAGGCAAACGTTCTCGGCGCCGGCAATATCGATCGGATCGCGCCCGATCAGGCGAGGCGCCAGCGTGTCATTGATGATCGCGGCGGCCGCCGAACTCGGCGCTTCGCCGAGCCCGATAATCCCATCATCGGTTTCGACTTCGACGATGGTTGGCGAAAAGCCGTCGAGTTCGCCGAACACCCAGACATAGGGCGCTTCGAGCGTCAGGTTGATCGGGGTTGCGGTAATGCGGCGGATTTTCATGTCAGTGGCTCAGTTCGAGAAACGGCTTGCCGAGGAGATCGGTATCGACATCGATGCCGAGCCCCGGACCGTCCGGCACGCCCATGCGGCTGCCGACAACCGGGGGCGCGTTGCGTGCAGTGCGGACCGTCACCCATTCGTGAAAGGCGATGGCATGCAAGCGCCGCTCTTCCGGCGTCGATAGCGAGAGGTGGGCCATGGCAGCCGTGTCAACCTCGGCGCCGCCTGTGTCTTCCACCGTGATCATGAAGCCGAGATCGACGGCGACGTCGCGGATCTGGCGGGTCTTGGTGACGCCGCCGAGCCGCGAGATCTTGAGGGTCAGTCCGTCAGCCGCGCCCTTGCGATGAATTTCGAGCATCTGTTCGAGCGAGGTGACCGATTCATCGAGCACCATCGGCTTGTCGAGCGAACGGCGAACGGAGAGGCAATCGTCGATCGCGAGGCACGGCTGCTCCATCGTGTAGTCGATGGCGCGTGTCGCATCGGCGAACTGGCGTGCCTGATAGGCGGTCCAACCGCCATTGGCATCACAGAAGATCACCGTGCCTTTCGGCACCGCCGCAGCGACGGCGGTTACCCGCTCGATATCGTCGTGGACCTTGCCGCCCACCTTGACCTGCAGGCGATGAAACCCTTCGCCGACGATGCGCCTGGCAAGATCAACCATCGCGTCGACGGAGCCGTGGGTGACGACCTTGTAGAGATCGGCCATATCGCTTTCGCGGCCGCCGAGCATCGTCACCAGCGGGACCTCGGCGGCGCGGGCCGTGAGGTCGCAGCAGGCCATGTCGAAGGCAGCCTTGATATAGGGGTGGCCGTTGAAGACAGTATCCATCAGGCGGTTTATCTGCGCGAGCCCGCGCGGGTCCCTACCGAGCAGGTGTGGTGCGATCTCCGGAACCCCTGCCCTGGCGCCTGCAGCAAAGGCAGCCGAATAGAAGCTTCCAAGTGGCGCCATCTCGCCCCAGCCGGTCACCCCGGTATCTGAGGTAATAGAAACGAGGATTGCATCGAAACCGTCCGCACCACGCCCCTTCGACATATTGTAGCGGCCGCCGACGAAGGGCTGCATAAGACTGTAGGCTTTGATGGACTTGATCTGCACGATATCGTTCCCGTGTTCTATTGTGTGGAGAGCGCCTGCTGTCCGCGCTCAATTTTCGAGGCGTTTACGGGTCCCCGGCTTTTTGGCTGCCTGCCTCTCCTCAAGCCCACGCGCAAAAGCAACAAGTTCCTCAAAATCGAGGGCGATGTGCTCACGGGCGTGCCGCTGCGCCGCTTTCATGTCCTTGCCTTTGAGAAGACGCACATATTCCTCGTGCACGTCGAGCGAGGGCACGGGTTCGTTGCGTGCCCGTTGATGCAAGGCGAAATACATTTGCAGGCGGCTGGTGAGGCGCTGCCACGTATCCAGCAGGAGCGGGTGATCGGCCCATTCATAGATCAGGCCGTGCAGCTGCAGCGCCGTCTCGATCTGCCTGGTCGTGTCGATGTCGAGGGTCGCCTGCTTCACCGCAGCATGACGTCTGTCAAGTTCGGCAAAGAAGACCTCGGTGCGGAGCGGCCACGTTCTTTCGATGGCAAATTCGTCGAGAACCTGGTTGAGCGAATAGGCATCCTCGATATCCTTCGCCGTCACTTCGATCACGAATGTGCCCGCATAGGGAATGCTGGTAAGAATGCCCTCCTGGACCAACTCGCGCATGGCTTCGCGCAAGGGCGCGCGGCTCACCCGCATCTGTTCGGAGATGCGCAGTTCGTTGAGTTTCTGGCCAGGTTCGAGCTTGCCGGTGAGGATGGCCCGTTTGAGCAGGCTGACGATCTCGGCCCTACGGGTCGTATCGACAATGGGGTCAAAATCCGTAGCGCTCATGGATGGATCCTCGTTCCGATGCAAGAAAATCAGATTGTCGACAATATTGCAATCGAGAACTCGCAGCATTAGCATCGACATGTCGATCTGACCGCTTTAACAGCAGACTGACCGAGACGTAACACGCACCTATCGACCGGAGATCGACATGACTTTGACGGGCTTTTTGCAGCTCACCGCTTCGACATTCACGTTCCTGCTCGCCGCGACGTGCGCAAAGGCATGGGCGCTGGCGCCGAGCAACGCGAAGCTGGTTCTAACCATTGTTCTCTATTCCGTCGGCAATCTCATCATGCTGCGTCTGGTACGCGAGTTCGGCATGGCATCGGCGTTCAGCCTCTCGGCTGTCATCCAGCTTATTGCGGTCAATCTCATCGCGCTGGTTTTCTTTGGCGAGAAGCTGTCGATTGTTCAATCCTTCGGCATCATCTTTGCTATACTTGCGGTCGGATTGATAACATTCGGGTCCGCCACCGAATAATCGGCAGGAGACGCGATGCCGGAGGAGCATCAGGCGAAGATGGTTCGCATATCGGGCCGCGTACAGGGCGTAAGCTACCGCGTCTGGACGCGCATGGAAGCGCGCAAGCTCGGATTGGGGGGCTGGGTCCGCAACGAACCGGACGGGAGCGTATTGGCCTTTATCGAGGGGCCGGAGAACGCGGTATCCTCGATGCTCGATCGGTTCTGGCAGGGGCCGCCCGGTGCGTCGGTAAAGGATGTCGTGTCTGAGATTGCAGAGCCAGAAAATCTGTCGGGGGAGTTTCGGATAACGTCGTAAATGCGAGGACTTCGATGCGCAGGCTCATCCTCTTTCGGCATGCAAAATCGGAATGGCCGGCGGGCGTCGAGGACCATGAACGGCCGCTCGCCAAACGTGGCCGGCGGACGGCGCCATTGATGGGTGCGTTCCTAGCGCGTCAGCAGTTGCTTCCCGATCTTACCCTCGTTTCGACCGCGAGAAGAGCCATGCAGACGTTTGAGCTGGCATCCGCCGAATTTGGAGTAAAGCTCGAATGGAAAGCCGAGCCGCGCCTTTACGATGCACCCGTCAACGCACTTCTCGACGTTGTCAGGCAGGCACCCGCCACCATCTCGACCCTGATGCTCGTCGGCCACAATCCCGGGCTTGAAGAGTTCGCGCGCCAGCATGTGGCGGGTGGGCCCGAACCCGATCTTTCGCGGCTGCGCGAAAAATTCCCGACCGCCGGCATTGCCGTGATCGATTTCAATGCCAAGGACTGGACAGCTGTTGAAACCGACCGCGGCGAACTCAAGCGGTTCGGGACGCCGAAGTCGCTCGAAGATACAAACTAAAAACCGAGCCTAGCGCCGCGGCGTCAGGCTGAGCTTCATGTGGCGGTTGACATCCTTATAGAGCAGATAGCGGAACTTGCCCGGACCGCCAGCATAGCACGCCTGCGGACAGAAGGCGCGGAGCCACATGAAATCGCCCGCCTCCACTTCAACCCAATCCTGGTTGAGCCGGTAGACGGCCTTGCCTTCGAGTACGTAGAGACCATGTTCCATGACGTGGGTTTCGGCAAAGGGAATGACGGCGCCAGGCTCGAAAGTCACGATCGTCACGTGCATGTCGTGGCGCAGATCAGACGGATCGACAAAACGCGTCGTCGCCCACTTGCCCTCTGTGCCCGCCATCGGCGCCGGCGCAATATCCGCTTCATTCGCGAAAAAGGCTTCCGGCATGTCGATGCCTTCGACGGCTTCATAAGCCTTGCGGATCCACTGGAAGCGGACCGGGGCGCTGCTCTCGTTGCGAACTTTCCAGTTGCTTGCCGGCGGGATGAAGGCAAAGCCGCCGGGCTGCATCACCTGCTTCTTGCCATCGAGCGTGACGCTCAGTTCGCCTTCGAGAATAAAAAGCACGCCCTCGGCGCCAGCGTCGAGTTCGGGCCGCTCGCTGCCGCCGCCGGGCGCTACTTCCATGATATATTGCGAAAATGTCTCGGCAAAGCCGGAGAGCGGACGCGAAAGCACCCAAAGCCGGGTGTCGTCCCAGAACGGCAGGAGGCTTGTGACGATATCCATCATCACGCCCTTGGGGATCAAGGCATAGGCTTCGGTAAACACCGCGCGGTCTGTCAGGAGCTGCGTTTGCGCGGGTGCGCCCCCGTGGGGAGCGGAATAGGTTCGTTGAGCCATGGCCATTTCCTCTGCGTCTCCCGCCGAAGGCGGGCCTCGAAATCCAGATAACGCCTTCCTCAATAGCCAAACAAGGGCCGATTCATACCCCTTAAAAAATTGAAAGTGCTTGCACGTTTAACGCGAGCCACGGCCGGTCACAATTTGTTGATGCGACAAGGCAGGCCAGCGGCTCCTACCTATCGGCCGATCAGGGAGGAGCGTCCCTCCCTAGCGCGCCTCCATGTCGTTGTTTCGTGACGTCAGCACCCGGTCGATCAACCCCCACTCCACCGCCTGCTCAGCGTTCATGAACTTGTCGCGGTCAAGTGTCCGTTCCACCTCTTCGTAGGTTCGCCCGCAATGCTTGGCGTAAAGTGTGATCATGCGATGTTTAACCTGTGCCATTTCCTCGGCATGGATCAGGACATCGGACGCTTGGCCCTGAAATCCTCCGAGCGGCTGATGGACATGTAGGCTGGCATTCGGCAAGGCAACCCTGTGCCCCGGCTCGCCGCCCATGAGAAGAAAAGACCCCATCGATCGCGCAGTTCCCATGCACAATGTGTGTACGGGAGCGCGGATGAACTGCATGGTGTCATACATGGCAAGCCCACTGGTGATAACGCCGCCATAGGAATTGATGTAGAGCGCGATGGGCAGCTTGGGGTTTTCCGCTTCAAGGAAAAGCAGCTGCGCGCAGACCGTTGCCGACATGGCATCGTTCACCTCGCCGTTCAGAAAAACGATGCGCTCGCGCAGCAAGCGCGAATAGATATCGAATGAGCGTTCTCCACGCGAGGATTGTTCCACCACCATAGGGACGAGTTGCATCGTGTCGCGCATGCGCAACCTCCAGATTTCCGATTGATGTTTTGAGTATTAAGCGGCGAGCAGCATTCTTGGCACGGCGTCGTTCGCAGCCACCCGGGCCATGGTTCGCCGGTGAACGATTCCAAAAATGGTACCGCCACGGCCATTTGCACGCACGCTGAAAGTCACGATGCCTTGGTGGTGCGGTGGCTCGGTCTCCTCGATCAGCAACTCAAGTTGCTCGCGTTGCGTTTCGTGCAGAACCTCGAGCACATTCTGGTCGGGGAGCCAGCGCTTGCGGAAGGCTTCGACGCTGATCGCCTTCCACACCTTGTCTGGGTCGGCCTCGAACTCGAAGCTAAACTCGAGCTGCGGCTCGGAACGTGAAGGGGCTTCATTCACTGGTCCATCTCCTTGAGCAGGTCCGCCAGATCGGCAGCGCGATCAGGCCAATAGGTGCGATATTTGGCAAGCCAGTTGACCAATATCAAAAGGCCATCGGGCTCGACTTCATATTGGGTGAACCGCCCTTCGCGGCGCTCCTTCAGAAGCCGCGCTTCGCGCAGGACCGACAGATGCTGCGACATGGCAGGCTGGGTTATGCCGAAGCCTTGACGCAATTCGGTGGCATTCTGCGGCGCGGCAGCGAGCTTTTCAAAAATGGCCCGGCGCGTCGGATCAGCAAGGGCTTTGAAAACGATTTGTTCCATGGGTTGAGATAAGCAAACACTTATCTCAATGTCAAGCGAGCCAGTTTATTCCTGCTCGACTTGTTCGGCGCAGGCCGCTTGCACGCAGCCTCGCAGCCAGCGGTGCGCGGCATCGGCATCGTGGCGGGGATGCCAAAGCAGCGAAACGGTGACGACGGGCATCGACACCGGAAGCGGGAAGCTGTGCATGCCCATGCGCAGGGCGGTCGTGTGCCGTTCTGGCACGCTGGCGATCAGGTTAGAACCGCGGGCAAGCGCCAGCGCACTCGCAAATCCGCCGACGGTCACCACGATTTCTCGTTCAAGCCCCAGCAATTCCAGGGCCTCGTCGATGGGTCCCCTGTCGACCCCGCGCCGCGAAACACTGACATGCCGCCCCCCGACGTAGCGCCGGGTGGTCACCTCGCCCGCGGCGAGTGCGTGGCCTTTGCGAACCACACCGACGAACCGATCGCGGAACAGCGTCTGGATGCGCAGTTCCGGGCTCGTTGCCTTGCCGACGACGCCTGTTTCAAGATCCACGGTGCCGTCGCGAAGCGGGGCACTTTCCCTGTCGGCCTTCTGCACAAAACGCAGGCGTACACCCGGCGCTTCTGCGCCGACCCGTGCCATCAGTTGCGGCCCGAACGTTTCGACGAAGCCGTCGCTGGTGCGCAGGGCAAAGCTTCGCTTGAGGCCCCTGAGGTCGAGTGATTCCCGCGGGCGCAGAATGGCCCGCACATCCTCCACGAGTGGACCCACGCGCTCGCGTAGTTCAAGAGCACGCGGTGTCAGGACAAGACCTCGCCCGGCACGTACAAGGAGCGGGTCGCCTGTCGTCTCGCGCAGACGCGCGAGCGCCCTGCTCATCGCCGATGGGCTCAGTCTCAGACGTTTGGCGGCGCGCGCGACGCTGCCCTCCGCGAGGAGCGCATCGAGCGTAACGAGCAGGTTCAGGTCGGGCGGCGTCATGTCACAACAATAAGGACTTCGAGATATGGCGTCAAACGCACGATTGAAGTGCAAATGCTGCGTCTTCCGCCATCTGTCGCAAGCGCTTAGCCTACCGGGGGAAGTGGCAAGGAGCCCAAGGATGGACCAGATGGCGATTGATCGAACGGAACCGGCAGCCGGAAGCAAGGAGGTATCCGCTCGGTTGACGCTCACCGCGCTTGCACTCTCGACGCTGCTTTCCGCCCTTGGCATCAGCATCGCCAACGTCGCGTTACCGACGCTGGCGCAGGCATTCTCCGCGCCGTTCCAGCACGTGCAGTGGATCATCCTCGCCTATCTTCTTGCCGTGACTATTTGCATCGTAAGCGTGGGACGCCTCGGGGACGTTGTCGGCCATCGGCAGGTGCTCATCGCCGGAATCCTGCTGTTCACCCTTGCCTCCGCCTTGTGCGCCGCGGCCCCCACATTGTGGATGCTGGTTGCCGCCCGCACGGCGCAGGGGCTTGGAGCGGCTATCCTGATGTCGCTCAGCATCGCATTTGTTGGCGAAACGATTCCGAAGGCAAGGATCGGCAGCGCGATGGGCTTGCTCGGAACGATGTCGGCAATCGGAACGGCGCTCGGTCCTTCGCTCGGCGGCGTGTTGATCGCCGGCGCTGGCTGGCGCGCGATCTTTCTAGTGATGGTGCCGCTCGGCATCGGCAACTTCGTTCTCGCCTATTGCTATCTGCCCGGCGAAGGCCGCAAAGGCCTTTCAACCCGCACCGGCTTCGACCTGCCGGGCACATTGCTGCTGGCGGTGACACTTGCCGCCTATGCCCTGGCGATGACGATTGGTCGGGGCCGATTCGGCGGCCTCAGCGCAGGCCTGATCGGGCTTGCGGTTGTGGCGGGCATGCTTTTTGTGCTTGTGGAGAAAAGGACGAAATCTCCTCTGGTTCGGCCGGCGATACTGCGCAGCCGGGTATTGAGCGGTAGCCTTGCCATGAACGGGCTTGTCTCGACCGTCATGATGACGACGCTGGTCGTCGGCCCCTTCTACCTGGCGCGCGGACTTGGGCTGAGCGCCGCCCTCGTCGGCATTGTCATGTCGGGCGGGCCGATCATCTCAGCCGTGAGCGGCGTGCCGGCGGGGCGGATGGTCGATCGTCGCGGCACGCGCGCCATCATTCTTGCCGGCCTCTCCCTTATGGTGGCGGGTTCACTTGCGCTCTGCCTGATACCGGCGACGTTCGGCATTGCCGGCTATGTCACCGCCATTGCCATACTCACGCCGGGCTATGCCCTGTTTCAGGCGGCCAATAATACTGCGACCATGAAGAACGTCGCCGCCGACCAGCGCGGCGTTATCTCGGGCATGCTCAGCCTCTCCCGCAATCTTGGCTTGATCACCGGCGCATCGGTGATGGGGGCGGTTTTTGCCCGGGCATCCTCGGCGCTTGATATCGCGGCAGCACCCGCCGATGCGATTATGGCAGGCATGCAGGTGACCTTCGCGGCTGCTGCGGTTCTGGCGCTCCTTGCACTGGCGGTCGCCGTGCGAACCGCGACCATCCGCCCGGAATAACAACGAGATCACATGTCCGGCGGCATCTTGTCGAACTTTGGCAGGGCCGGATCGACATGATCCCAGGGTAGTGCGCGCATGGCGTAGGTCACGACCTGCGGCACGTAGCGGTTCGGATCGTCGAGACTTGCCGCATGAATGGTAAAGAGCTCCGGCATGGTCGCGAAGGTCAGATAGACCGGCGATCCGCAGGTCGGGCAAAAGCCGTGCGACTTTATGTTGGCACTGTCGCCCGCAAGCGCCCACAGCTTCGCTTCGCCGCTGAGTTTCGGGTTAGCGCCGGCAAAGGTCATGTAGGATCCGTGTCCGGTGCCGCTGCGCCTTTGGCAGTCACGGCATTGGCAATCGTTAGAGAATACGGGTTCGGCCGCGATTTCATAGCGAACGGAGCCGCAGGCGCAGCCGCCGGTATAAGGCTTGCTCATGAGTTTCCTCCAAGGATGGTTATGTCCGGATTGGGAAGTTAGTTCGTTTCGTCGGCGACATCGCCGATACGCGGGATGATCTTTCTCCAGCCTTCGCTCATGCTCCTGAATGCTGTATCGTTCTTCGGCGTGATGAAGCCGGAATGGGTCAGCGTGAGCCGCGTGCCGTTGTCGATCGGTTTCAGGACGAATGTTACGATCGTGTCGAGGCGCGAACCATAGCCGGTGTTGCTCTCGTGACCGCCTTTCCAGGCATAGGCGAAGCGTTCATTGGGTATGGCCTCGAGAACCTCGCAGTGAATGGTGCCGTCCCACTCTCCCGCCGGTGTTGTCTGATAGGTGAAGCGGTTGCCCTTCACGGGTTCAAAACCCTTGGCCGCCATCATCCAGCGGCCGATCAATGCGCCGGTGGTCAGCGTCTTCCAGATCGTCTCCGGCGCATGCGGGAAGACCTCGTCGACGACGATGTCGTGTGTATCGGCGTTCAATGCGGCGTCGTTCATGGATCGATCTCCTTGAGAAGGCTGCGAAGATTGGCGAACCGCTCGCGCCAGAAGACGCCGTAGTGGTTCATCCAGTCAAACAGCGGTTCCAGTCCTTCGGGCCTGGCGCGATAATAGACGTTGCGCCCCTCGGGCCGTTCGGCAACCAGGCCGGCGCGTTTCAGCGACTTCAGGTGCTGCGATATGGCGCCCTGCGTCACGCCGCTTCCCCGCGTTAGCTCCACCACCGTGATTTCATCGGTCCGAACGATCCGCTCGAACACGGCGCGCCGGGTTGGATCGGCGAGCGTACGCATGACGTTGGTGATGGGAGTAGCATCGAGCATGAGAATACATTAGCGAGTGCTAATTCATTAGTCAACGCTAATTTAAAAGCTTAGCGCGCATAGTTCGCGTTCGTCTTGGCGCAAATACCGTTGGCAATGCCAGTCGCCCTCGGAACGATTGCCCGATCAGCCTATCGTGAGATGCCACAAATGGCCGTCGCGAACCCTGACTTTAGCGAGTGAGGTCTGCGACATTACAGGCCGGCTTGTTCCGTAGCAAAAGTCAGGATTTGCGCGACAGGTCGCCTGTCTTGCTGATGCTGAACCGGCCGCACCTCCAGTTGAAAGCCTGAATCACCTCTCAAACAAAATCAATAGGCCGTGAACCCAGCTAGATCGTCACGATAATCTTCCCGAACTGCTGGTTTGATTCGAGGTAACGATGGGCCGCAACTATATCCTCGAAGGGAAATACGTGATCGATGACAGGTTTCAGAATTCCATCCGCAATGCCACGCAGAATAAAGGCTTTTGCCTTTTCCAGCCGCGAAGGATCATCAGTGATCTCATGAACGAGATATCCTCTCAGCGTCAGACATTTCCCTAAGACCTGCGCTAGGGGGAATGGCGTGGGCTCCCGACTTAGCCCCCCATATTCAATCAGTACACCCCCGCGGGCCATTGCTGCCGTCAGCGGCGAGAAAATTGGTCCGCCTACTGCGTCGAATACAACCCGGACACCCCGCTCACCGGCCATTTCCTTGAGTCGTCCTTCCAAATCTTCCTCCTCGGATGCAATTACGCACGCAGCACCTTCATCACGAAGCAGTTGCCGTTTGGCCGACGTGCGGGTCACCGCGATCGGGATCGCTCCCACCATGCGGGCGATTTGTATGGCTGCGAGCCCAACGCTGCTCGATGCCGCGGTGATGGCCACGACATCGCCTTCCGCAAGCGCAGCAAGTTCGATCAGGCCGCCATAGGCAGTTAGAAAGGCCATCCAAAGAGCCGCTGCCGTTTCAAAGCCAAGCGAAACCGGGTGTTCAATCACCATGGTCTCGGGAAAGATAGCCGTGTCGCCGTAAGCCGGCCATCGAACCATCGATATTGGCGGAATCACGCTGACCGCATCGCCCGGGCGAAGACGGACCACCGCTGGACCAACGGCATCAACAATACCCGAAGCCTCCAAGCCCAGTCCTGATGGCAAAGTTGGTGTCTCGATGTAGGTGCCAGCCCTCAGCAGCGCTTCGGCGCGATTGAGGCCCAAAGCCTTCACTCTTATCCGAACCTCACCAGAGCCAGGAGATTTATCGGGCTGGTCCTCAATTACTAGAACGTCTGGTCCCCCATACTGATAAAATCGTACAACTCTCCCCATAATCACAACTCCAAACTATCTGCGATTAACCCCCTATATCCGAGGCAAAGATCGCGATAAATTGGCCTCTGCTAACTTCACTAAGAACTATTGGTTTCGAATATGGATCGACTTTCGAGCATGAACGCATTTGTTAGAGCAGTCGATCTCGGATCGTTCGCGGCCGCAGCAGATTCGCTCGGGCTGTCAGCTCCTATGGTAGGTAAGCATATACAATTTCTCGAACATCGACTTGGCGCTCGGCTACTAAACCGGACAACCCGGCGCCAAAGCCTGACGGACTTTGGAAAAGACTATTATGAGCGGTGCCGAATAATTCTGGCTGAGACTGAGGCTGCCGATGCCTTGGCGGAAGATCAAAGATCCGAACCTCGGGGGAAATTGCGGGTTACGATGCCAACACATTTTGGCCGGCACTGCGTGCTGCCGGTGCTCCTGGACCTCGTGCGGACTTATCCAGCCCTCGAACTCGATCTTTCATTCGGAGACCGATTGGTTGATTTGGCAGAAGACGGCTATGATCTGGCGATCCGCACCGGAAATGTGGACAATAGGGCCGGAGTGATTGCTCGGCGTATCGCTCGCCAACCAATGGTGGTTTGCGCGGCGCCGGGCTACCTTGAGCGCAATGGTCACCCCGAAACAGTCGATGATTTAGGGCGCCATCAGGCAGTCATATACCGTCGTTCCGGTCCGATTCCCCTCTGGCGCTTTCCTCAACACGACGAACCGGTGATCACCATGGCGCCAAACAGCCGTGTCCGCCTCGATGATCTGGAAGCTGTGGTGGATGCGACGGTTGCGGCCATGGGAATATCATGGCTGCCGTTCTGGCTGGTTCGAGATCGATTGGCGGACGGAAGCCTCGTAAGGTTGTTACCTGATCAGGAAAATTTCCTATACGATTGCCACGCCTTGTGGCTCCAGAATCCACTATTGTCTTTGAAGGTTCGCGTGGCGGTCGACGCCCTTGCAGCGGGGCTGCCTCGACTCATGATCTGAACGCCGGACAAGCGGCCTTGTTAGGGGGGGTCCGCAGCAAATCTCAGGATTTCCGCGACAGGTCCCCTAGTCTTGCTGATTATGATCTGGCCGCACGAACATCCGCTTGCCTGCGAAATCGACAAACACCGCGTGATGCTGGAGAAAATCACCTCCGAGAAGGCCGGTGGCCGTAAAGTTTCCGGGCTCGTTCTCTATCAGGAAAGCATGGACGAGGGCGGCGGTGTCGCCAAATCTGGTATTGACCGCAATGAGACGGCATCCTTCTTGCTGTAGGCTTGGATAGATACTTTGACATGGCACGGCCGCGACGGTATCCGCAATGCGGTCAGCAACCACGAAAGAAATGGTCGCACCGGTATCGAGCACCATGTCGTGAGGTTGGCCGGCAATCACCGCTTCCAGAACAAGCCCCTCCTCCGAGTGACGGAAAGGCACCTCGATCCAGCTCGTATCCCGGTTCGGATCAAAATCGGACGCTGCATCGAAGACCGTCAGCTCTTTGGAAAGATAGTCGATCAGGATGCGTTGTCCTTTAAAGAACCCAAGTCCTAGAACTGACGACTCTGGAAGCTGGCTATCCTCGCGCACGGTGATCCCCCACGGAGAAAATTCGACGCCGCGTATATCTCGGAACGTGTGCCCATACACCGAAAGCTCGGCAATCACAAAGCGGGCATTTTCCTGAACATTGCCAGCCATGTCGCTGGATCGCTGCATTTCGCCGGTGAAGCGGACGCCTTCAATTCGGTCCAACAGATCGCGGCGCAGGTGCAACCCTTCCTCTGATCCGGTGTCAAGCCGCAACTGATGCGGGACGCCTTCGATTTCCAAGCTGACCATAGGTGTCGAACGCTGATCGAAGGTGATGGGTAAGAGCAGATCGGCCGCGTTCGACGGAACTATCGCGAAAGACGCTCCTAGTAGCGTAATCGGAAGAACAATTGAAAATTTCAAGAATATCACCATGAGACTAATAAGCGAATTATGCTCGGTGGATCGTAATTGCGGCAGATATGACACCGCAAAACTCCCAGCACCTACCGGCCGCGAGCTACCTGCCAAGAAATATACCGACGACGGCTGGATCGGCCGAGAAGAACCCTGTGGCGGTCCGACAAAGCTGGTCCCGAGCGGCAATCAGCGTTTTTTCATCCAAATGCATCTAACCCTCCTCACCGACCGAGCTCGTCCGCGATCGGGGGGTCGGACATGGTGGCATACGCCTAAATAGCGCGGTTCTATATCTTGGCGCGTTCAAGCACTTCAGCCATTCTTGTCCGCCAGTCCTTGCCGGTGGCCCTGAAGCGTTGAAGCGTTTGCGGATCAAGCCGAAGCGTAACGGCCTCTTTTGGCGCATCAGCTTTAGGACGGCCACGAGCGCGTTGGATACTGGCATAAAGCTCGGGCAGTGCCTCCCTGAAGGGCTTTGCTTGGGCGAGTTGTTCATCTGTAGCCTCGCTATCATCGGGATCAGCCGCGATTTGACGCTGGATTTCAGCCTCTTCCCGGTCGGTGAGAGGCCGTGCGTTTACAGACTTATTCTTCATAGCAGGTTCCTTTCCTTCTTGCTGGCCCGACGCATTGAAATTACCGAGACTGCCTCGGCGCCAAGCGGCTTGAAGATGACTGTAAGGATCTGGCCACGAAACAGGCCGACCGCCTTCAAGCGGCCATCCTTGGCAGGAAGCACAACCGACGCAGCGAAGAAATCAAGGTCGAGATCCTTAAAGTCTAAACCTCGACTTTCAAGGTTGGTCTGGCGCTTCGGAGGGTCATAAGTAATCTTCATGGATTATTCGTACACGAAAATTCATTTGCGTCAATAATATTCGTGTACGGAAAATAGACACACGCCCCAGATTGGGGCGAATGACCTTACTGCTTTAGACCGGGGCAACGAGTACTTTAAGCGCACGTTTTCAACGTGAAAGCCGCGCTAAACCTACGACCGCCGCGGTTCGTCATTGAAAATCAGCCATCTCATAAAGCGGACGGATTTCGATCTCGCTCGGTCCGGGCATGGGGTTGGGGCAGCGCTTCACCCATGCGACCGCTTCGTCCATATCCTTGACGTCCCAGAGCCAGAAGCCGGCGACCAGTTCGCGCGGTGCGGCGAATGGACCGTCGATAACCGTGCGGTTCGCCCCATCGAACGCAACGCGCTTGCCCTGTGAGGACGGCTTGAGCCCATCGGCGTCGCGCAAGATTCCCGCCTTGGTTAGTTCATCATTGTACCTGCCCATGGCCTCGAACATCTCGGCCGTGGGAAGAAGCCCCTTTTCGCTGTCTTCGGTCGCCTTTACCAAAACCATCACACGCATCGTCTGTCTCCTTGTTTGAGCCGCTCTCATCGGCCATTCATACAAACGACGAACGGGGCTTTCGGAAACCGACAAGTGTCAGCATTTTTAGACGAACGAGGCTCGGCGGCAAAAGCCTACTCCCACTCGATCGTGCCGGGCGGCTTTGAAGTCACGTCGTAGACAACGCGGTTGATGCCCTTGACTTCATTGATGATCCGCGTCGCCGCCTGGCCGAGGAAGCCCATATCGTAGTGGTAGAAATCCGCCGTCATGCCATCGACGGAGGTAACCGCGCGCAACGCACAGACAAACTCATAGGTGCGCCCATCGCCCATGACGCCGACGGTCTGTACCGGCAGAAGGACGGCGAAGGCCTGCCAGATCACGTCGTAGAGACCGGCTTTGCGGATTTCGTCGAGGTAGACGGCGTCGGCTTCGCGCAGGATTTCGAGCTTTTCACGCGTGATACCGCCCGGGCAGCGGATGGCAAGACCCGGACCCGGGAATGGGTGCCGCCCGATGAAATGGTCCGGCAGCCCAAGTTCCTTGCCGAGCACGCGCACCTCATCCTTGAAGAGTTCGCGCAAGGGCTCGACCAGTTTCATGTTCATGCGGTCGGGCAGACCACCGACATTGTGGTGCGACTTAATGGTCACCGACGGTCCGCCGGTGAAGGAGACGCTTTCGATGACGTCCGGGTAAAGTGTGCCTTGCGCGAGGAAATCGGCGCCGCCGAGCTTTTTGGCTTCTTCTTCAAAGACTTCGATAAAAAGCCTGCCGATCGTCTTGCGCTTCTTTTCAGGGTCCGATTCGCCTTCGAGCGCACTGATGAAGCGCTCCGAGGCGTCGACGAGAATGAGCGGCAGATTGTAGTGCTCGCGGAACATCTGAACGACGTCGGCGGCCTCGTTCTTGCGCATCAGGCCATGATCCACAAGGATGCAGGTCAGCTGGTCGCCGACGGCTTCGTGGATCAAAAGGGCGGCCACGGAGGAATCGACGCCGCCCGAAAGCGCGCAGATCACCTTCTTGTCGCCCACCTGCTTGCGGATGGCATTGACGGCCTGCTCGCGATAGGCCGACATCGTCCAGTCGCCCTCGATACCGGCGATGCGGTGGACGAAGTTTTGGAGAAGCCTGGCGCCATCCGGCGTGTGCACGACTTCCGGGTGGAACTGGACGGCATAGTATTTGCGCGCCTCGTCGGCAATCGCCGCGAAGGGCGCGCCGGTCGATGTGCCCACGACCTTGAAGCCTTCCGGAATTTCAACCACGCGGTCGCCATGGCTCATCCATACCTGATGGCGTGTGGCCTTGGCCCAAACGCCTTCGAACAGCGCGCACTCTTCCTGGATATCGAGGAAGGCGCGACCAAATTCCCGGTGGTGGCCCCCCTCGACCTTGCCGCCAAGCTGGGCGCACATGGTCTGTTCGCCATAGCAGATGCCAAGGACCGGAATGTTCGCATCGAAAACGTCCTGCGGGGCGCGCGGGCTGCCGATGTCGACGGTCGAGTGCGGGCTGCCGGAAAGGATCACAGCCTTGGGACGGATGCGGTGGAAAGCCTCGCCGGCAGACTGGAAGGGAACGATCTCGGAATAGACGCCGGCCTCGCGTACGCGGCGGGCGATCAGCTGTGTAACCTGGCTGCCGAAATCGACGATGAGGACTGTATCTGGGTGCACGGGAGTGTTCATGGCGGGCCTTTAAAGCAAATGTCGAGTCGGTGCAATGGGTTACCGCGCCGCACTGAAAAAGTGATTCCGGTTGTTGAGGGAAGAGGTGAAGAGCTTGCGATTTTGATTCAAGTAAGTCGCTCAATTCCTACCGGATCGAGCGTTCGAGTGTCGCCACAACCCACTTGTTGAGGCTCACTCCTGCTCTCCGGGCAGCGCCTGAGATGGCTTTGTGCAGGCTCGGCTCGGTGCGCACCACGAATTGGCCGGAGAATGGCTTTTCCGGCTCTTCGCCGCGCTCAGCGCAGAAGGCGAGATAATCTTCTATCGAAGCCGCCAATGCCGTCTTGAGTTCGGATGCCGACGAACCCTGAAATGTAATTACGTCGCGAAGGTTGATGATTTCGCCGTGGAAGAGGTCCGCTTCCTCATCAAAATCTATGACGGCTTCGTAGCCTTTGTAATGCATCATCGTCATGGCCTTACCTCCGCCTCGTTCAGGAAGCGCCTTACAGCTTTAACCGCGCCCTTATCGGTTTCCTTTTGCGGGTGCGGCCGATGGAAAACGGCGCGAACTCCGCGAAGTGCTACCCGAACGCGAGAGCCATGGCCCTCGCTCACCTCGGCTCCGCACGCGATAAACAATGCCTCGATATCCCGCCACGGAAGTTGGGCCCGAACAGGATCGGCATAAACTGCGGCGAGCGTCGCTTTATGCTTGGTGCTTAAATTCATATAATAGTATCACTAAATAGTATCAATAAAATTCTGATATTAAAGTTCAAACAGCAATGCGCCCGTCTGCCAACGCCGCGCCCATCGCCTCGACGGCAAGGGCAAGCTTTTCGTCGATGACATGAAGATATTCCTTCCAGTCGTTGAGATGCCGCAGTTCCTCCTTGCCGTCGGAAATACCGCGCAGGCCGATGAGCGGCAGACCGAAACGCTGGCAGGACCGCAGCACGGCGAACGTCTCCATGTCGACCATTTCGGCGTGGACGCCGTCATAGGCCTCGCCGGAGACGATGTTGGCGCCCGTCGACAGGGAAGCCTCCTTGACGCCCGGAATGCGATGCAGCAGCGGAACAACAACCGGCAGGTCGAGGAAGGGCGTCGCGCCTTTCTTGAACCCCAGCGGCGAGGCGTCCATGTCGCGGTAGCTGACGTTCGTCACCTGGTAGATTTCGGCCTGTTCGAGCGTGCGCGAACCGGCCGAGCCAAGCGAAACGACGAGATCGGGGAGCGCGCGGTTGGCAGCGAGGCTGGCAAGCGTTGCGGCAACGCTTACCGCCGCCTCGACCGGACCAACCCCGGTAATCATCGGGGTAAACAGTCTTCGCAGATGCGGACCATATTCGGCATCGACAGCCATGGCGAAGACGACGTTTTTTCCGGCGATCGGCGTCAGGTAAGCGTACATGTCATCCAGTTGCATTGAGCATCCACAACGATGCGTTGAGAAGTGTCGCGAACGCCACCCAGGCGAGATAGGGCAGGAAAAGCAGCGCGGAACTTCGGTCCGGTTCCCATGTCACCTTTATGAAACCGATGATCGCGAAGAGCAACAGGCTGATGACGATCAGCGCCAGTCCCATCTGCTGGAAGCCGAAAAATGTCGGCGACCAAAGGAAGTTCAGAACGAGTTGAGCCCACCAGAATTGCTGCGGCCGTGGCAGGCCGTAGTCCCAGACCCGCCAGCCGGCAATGGCGATCAATACGTAGAGAATTGTCCAGACCGGAGCGAAGATCCAGTTCGGCGGGTTGAACGAGGGTTTCACCAGACCCGCATACCATTCACCGGGCAGCGTGATGTAGCCTATGGCGAGCCCACCGCCGATAACCAACACGAGAAACAAGAGAAGCGCCATGGAACGGGACATGCTCGAACCTTCTGCTGGAGGACGTGCCTTGCGGCTTTTGTAACGTTATTTTTCCCGTCTGAGAACTGAAATGAAGAACCCGTCCGTCGAGGTTGCGAGCGGCGAAAGGATCGCTGTTCCGTCCTTGAAAAGCGGGGAAAGATCCTTGGCCTCGCTGACCGCACGGTCCCAGAGCGGCTTTGTTTCGACGCGTGCATAGGCTGGGTTGCTGCTCAAGAAAGCATCGACCTGGTTGCCGTTTTCCGGCGCGAAGAGGGAACAGGTGATATAGACGAGCCTGCCCCCCGGCTTGACGTAGGCCTTGGCAGCATCGAGCACCTCGCGCTGTTCGACTTCACGGCGCTCAAGCTGCTGGTCGCTGAGGCGCCACTTCGCATCGGGCCGCCTGCGCCACGTTCCCGAACCCGTGCACGGCGCATCGACGAGTACAAGATCCATCTGCCCCTCGAGCACCGCGAGGTCTTCGACATTTGCGTGGGCCTGGGCGTTACGCACCCCTGCCCGCCGCAGGCGGTCGAAGATCGGCGCGAGCCGTGCGCGCTCGGCGTCATAGGCATGGATCTGTCCCTTGTTGCCCATTTCAGCGGCGAGCGCGAGTGTCTTGCCGCCGGCCCCGGCGCAATAGTCGAGCACCTGCTCGCCGGGCTTGGCATCGCTGAGCTTTGCCGCAATCTGCGAGCCCAGATCCTGCACCTCGAAGAGCCCGCGCTGGAAGGCCGGCTCGGCTTGCACGTTGGGATGGCGCCCCATGGCCCGCAAAGGCGGGACGCGCACCGCGGTTTCGAGCAGCGGCGCAGCGCTGGCGCCGGCCCGCGCCAGTTCCTTCAGGACCTTGTCACGATCGGCCTTCAGCGTGTTGACGCGCAGGTCCACGGGCGGACGGTCGCTGAGAGCTGCCGCCTCCCTCACCCAACGATCGCCGAATATCGCCTCGAAATGCGGCACACACCATTCCGGGACATCGGCACGGATGTGGTCGGGCGCCGAGGCAAGGTCGCGCGCTTCCCAGATCGAGCGGCGCTCGGCTTCGAGCGGCGCGGGAGCAAACTTGTCGCCGTCCAGCGCTGCATTGATCTCTTCCATGTCGAGTTCGGCATCGGAAAGCAGGACCCCGAAAGCGATGTGGCGGGCGGCATCGCTATCCATGCGCCAACCCAAAGAGAGCTTACGGCGAAGGGCGTCATAGACGATATTGCCGATGACCGCGCGGTCGCCGGCGCCGGCGAAACGGTGAGACAGGCCCCAATCCTTCAAGGCATCGGAGGCCGGTCGCTTGCGGTTCTCGATATCGTCCAAAACTTCGATTGCCGCCTGCAGGCGTCCGCCAAGTCGCATGTGCATTCCTTTTTCTGTCTTCCCTGTCGCATACATGGCCGCGGCAATAAAGAAAAGCCGGAGCGTGTTGCCCCGGCTTTTCTCGGTTCAGATCGATGCAGCGTAATTATTCGGCCGCTTCGGACTTTTCTTCCTGCGAGATCGAGCTTGCTTCATAGCCATGCGCTTCCTTCAGCGCGGCGCGGACACCTGCCTCGTAGTCCGGATGAACGCGCTTGAAATGTGCCAGCTGACGCTCGACGATCGCGCCCGGAACGCCCTCCATCGCTGCGGCGATGTTGGAGAAAAGGCGCGACCTCTGGCCAGCATCGAACAGGCCGAACAGCGCCGCGACCTGACCATAGTCGTCATTGCCGATGCGGTGGTTATAACGATCGGCAGCGCCCGACAGGGGCAGCGGCGGTTCTTTCGCGGCGGGCTGTTCGACAGCTCCCGAGAAGCTGTTCGGCTCGTAATAGGCATCGACATTGCCGGTCTTCTGGCCGAAGAAATTCATCGGGCCATCCTTGTGATAGTGATGGACCGGGCATTTCGGTGCATTGACCGGGAGCGCTTCATAATGCGTGCCAAGGCGATAGCGATGGGCATCCGCATAAGAAAATACGCGCGCCTGCAGCATCTTGTCGGGCGAATGGCCAATGCCAGGAACGATATTCGATGGCGAGAAGGCCGCCTGTTCGATCTCGGCGAAATAGTTGTCGGCGTTGCGGTTGAGTTCCATGACGCCGATCACGATCGGCGGGAATTCGCCGTGCGGCCAGACTTTGGTCAAGTCGAAGGGGTTATAGGAAGTCCTCTCGGCCTCGGCTTCCGTCATGACCTGGACCTGAACAGTCCATTTCGGGAACTGTCCACGTTCGATGCCGCCAAAAAGCTCTTCCTGATAGGATTCGCGGGTCTTGCCGATCAGGTTTTCAGCCTCGGCATTGGTGTAGAATTTGTGGCCCTGCTGGGTCTTGAAGTGGAACTTTACCCAGAACCGCTCGCCCTGGTCGTTCCAGAATGAATAGGTGTGCGAACCGTAGCCATTCATGTACATCGGGGCGACGGGCAGACCGCGATCCGACATCAGGATCGTTACCTGATGCAGGCTTTCCGGTGAAAGCGACCAGAAGTCCCACATGGCAGTCGTCGAGCGCATGTTGGTGCGCGGGTGGCGCTTCTGCGTGTGAATGAAGTCTGGGAACTTCAACGGATCGCGCACGAAGAAGACCGGCGTATTATTGCCGACGAGGTCCCAATTGCCTTCGCTTGTATAGAACTTGATGGCAAAGCCGCGCACGTCGCGCTCGGCATCAGCCGCGCCAAGCTCGCCGGCAACGGTCGAGAAGCGCAGGAGCAATGGCGTTTCGGCGCCCGGCTGCAACGCCTTCGCCTTGGTGTAGCGGGAAATATCGCCGGTGATCTTCAGGGTGCCAAAGGCGCCCCAGCCTTTGGCGTGCACGACGCGCTCGGGAATGCGCTCGCGATTCTGATGCGCAAGCTTTTCGAGAAGCTGGTAATCCTGCATCAGCACCGGGCCGCGTTCGCCGGCGGTTATGCTGTTCTGGTTATCGGAAACCGGCGCACCGGCAGTTGTTGTCAATGTCGGACGATCAGCCATTGGCCTCTCCCTAATATCTTCATGTTGAAAAAAGAATCCCACGGTGCAGCGCTGCCGCATCCGCGCGCACCATAGAACCATTCTAATCATAGTTTCCAATTGTATTTAGAATAATTATTGATAGGATTTGGTTATCATGTTTTCCGTCCGGCAAATGCGCTATTTCGAGATCCTCGCCACGACGCTCCACTTCCGCAAGGCCGCGGAAATGGCGCGTATTTCCCAGCCGGCGCTTTCGGCCCAGATCGCGGAGATGGAGATGCGGCTCGGTGCGCCGCTGTTCGAGCGGACCCGCAGAACCGTTGTCCTCACCGACATGGGCAAGCGGCTCCTGCCGCGCATCCGCACGATTCTCGATGAGATCCGTTCACTTGAAGAGCTTGCAGCGCAAAAGCGCGGCATCCTCAAGGGTCAGCTGCGGCTCGGTATCATACCGACAATCGCGCCCTATCTCCTGCCACTGCTCGTCCCCGCCCTGCATGAGGCTTATCCCGAGCTATCGATCGAATTGCGCGAAGCGGTCACTTCCAAACTTATCGAAGATTTGCGCCTCGGCGATCTTGATGCGCTGGTCGCTGCCTTGCCGATCGAATCGGAAGGGACGATCGCCCGGCCGCTGTTTCGCGACCGTTTTCTCGTCGCGACCTCGACCAATGATATCGATGTCCTGACCTCGCCGATGACCCAGGAGGATGTCGCCGTCGAACGCCTGCTGTTATTGGAGGAAGGCCATTGCCTGCGAGATCAGGCGCTCGCTGTTTGCACCAATGTGAAGCGGCGGCAACTCGTCAACTACGGCGCGACGAGCATGGCGACGCTGCTGCAAATGGTCAGCCATGGCATGGGCCTGACCCTGATACCGGAAATCGCCGTCCGCACGGAAGCAACGCGCAACAATGTGCGGATTGTGGCTTTCGCTGATCCTGAACCTGCGCGAGATATCGGCCTGATCTGGCGCAAGCAGAGCGAGCGGCGCGATGATTTCGAGGCGCTCGCCGCGACGATCGTCGATTGCGGCAGGCAACTCGCCATCTCGGCGGACGAATTGAAGACGCTCGCCGCATAGTCCCCCACTAGCGTCATCAGGCGAACATGGATCCTCAGGTCGAGAGCCCGAGGATGATGGTAGTGTGATCGGGAGGACCTATACGACAGGCGGCAATGCGAGATGCAGCGCCAGCATAACCCATAGTGCACCGTTCAAAATAAACCCGACCATGAAAAGCGGCTGCCGCAGCCGCAGGCGGTTGGACGTGATGTGCACGATCGTATGCGCGACGCGCGAGGCGACGAAAAGCCAGGCGAGAACCACGGCAAGAATATTGGCGCCGTTGACGACATAGAGCGACAGGCAGACGACGTAGAAGAGAACCGGCAGTTCGTAGAGATTGATCAGATTGCGAATTGCCTTGACGCTTGCTTCTGGCTCGTTAAGCGGCAACCTGAAGTCCGACGGTCGTGCCTGACCGCTGATTACAGCCTCACGCCGGCGCAGAAATACCACGGCGTAAACGCAGCAGATCAGAAAGGTCAGTGCGATCATCGGCCAGAAAATTGCGGTCTGTGACATCCATAGCCCTCCATTGTTGAATACGTTCTAGTCAGGCTTGTGGATCATGCGCAAGCCTTCAATCCCCGCCATACAAGTCGAAAGATGATCGATGAACGCGCGGACCCTGCGTGGGACGAAGCGGGAGGTCGCGTAGACCGCGTGGATATCGAGCGGCGCGTAGGCATGGTCGGGAAGCACCCGGATCAAGCGGCCGCTATCAAGACGCGCCTCGACGAGCGGCACCTGTGCGCCGCCAATGCCGAGACCTGCGCAAAGCGCGTCGTTGAGCACGAAGGCGTTGTTGGCAAGAAAGGTCGAGCGAACCGGGACGGTAACAGGCCCTGCCGGCCCAATCAGCGGGATCGCCTCTCCGAGCGGCGTCCACGCGAAACGGACATGCCGATGATGAATGAGATCGTCCGGCGATTGCGGCGTACCATGTTCGGCAAGATAGCCAGGCGAAGCCACGAGAATGCGCTCGAACGTTGCAAGCTTGCGGGCAATCAGCCCGGACGACTTGAGTTCGCCAAGCCGAATGGCGACGTCGACCCCTTCGGCGATTACGTCGGCGATGCGGTCGTCAAGGACTAGCTCGATCACAAGGTCCGGATGCAGCCGCTGAAATTCGATGACGGCCGGGGAAAGGTGCATCTGGCCGAAGCCGACCGGACCATGCACCCTGAGGCTACCGCGCAGGCCGATCGTTGCCGTTGCCACGCTCTCCTCCGCCTCATCGACGGATTGCAGGATCGCACGCACCTCCCGGTAGTAGGCCTCGCCGGCTTCCGTCAAAGCCAGCCGGCGGGTGGATCGATGCAGCAAATGCGCATTCAGGTGTCGCTCAAGCCCCATGACCTGCTGGCTTACGGCGGGCTGGGTCAGACCAAGTTCACGCGCCGCCGCCGAGAGCGTGCCCAGCTCCGCAACCCGAACGAACGTCTTCATAGCCGCAAAACGATCCATGACGGCCTCAAACCTTCACTTATGATTGTTATAAATATCTCGCGTCTACATAAATTGAAACATATAAATCATTTTAGCCTTCGAAGCAGATCAAGGAGGCACAAATGGAATCGGAACGGAAGAAGGCGGTTGTCGTCGGGGCCAACGGGATCATTGGCGGCAATCTCATCGCCCATCTGGCCGAACTCGGCGACTGGGAGATCGTTGGACTTTCACGGCGCGGCGGAAATGCGGCAGGCAAGCTAACCCACATCGCCGTCGATTTGCTCGACGTCGATGATACGAGGGACAAACTCGCGGGGCTTACCGACGCAACCCACATTTTTTACGCGGCCTACCAGGACAGGCCGAGCTGGGCCGAGCTCGTGCCGCCCAATCTCGCCATGCTGGTCAATGTGGTGAATGCCATCGAGCCGATTGCACCGCGTCTTAAGCACATCAGCCTCATGCAGGGATACAAGGTTTACGGCGCGCATCTCGGGCCATTCAAGACGCCGGCGCGGGAAACCGACGCCAATCACATGCCGCCGGAGTTCAACATCGATCAGCAGGATTTTCTCGAAGCCCTGCAGAGGGGCAAGACCTGGACGTGGTCGGCGCTGCGCCCATCCGTGGTGATCGGCTTTGCCCTGCGCAACCCGATGAACCTCGCTTCCGTCATCGCCGTCTATGCGTCGATGTCCAGGGAACTTGGCATACCTTTGCGCTTCCCCGGCAAGCCCGGCGCCTATGACAGCCTTATGGAGATGACTGACGCCGGTCTTCTGGCGCGGGCAACCGTATTCATCGCGACGCACCCGCAATGTGGCAACCAGGCCTTCAACATCAATAATGGCGACCTTTTCCGCTGGAGCGAGATGTGGCCGAAGATCGCGAAATTCTTCGACCTCGAGGTCGCGCCGCCGCTTCCGATGGCGCTCGGCGTCGTGATGGCGGACAAGGCGGATCTCTGGAAGCGGATGATCGACAAGCACAACCTTATTGATACGCCCTATGAGGACGTTTCGTCATGGGGCTTCGGCGATGCCGTTTTCAGCTGGAACTACGATTTCTTTGCCGACGGGACGAAACTCAGACGCGCCGGCTTCCACGAATATGTGGACACCGAGGAAATGTTCATGCGGGTTTTCCGCGATCTTCGCGACAGGAAAATCATTCCCTGAAGGTGTGCGAGGGCTCAGCCAGCCGCGATATCAGTCTTCGCGAAATCGTTGCCCTTGTATAGCAAAGGTACGCCGTAGTGACGCGCGCACGCATAAGACTCACTACGTGAATAGTTCGCCCTGACGGCGCGGGCTGTCGTAGTTGAGGAAGAATTCGTCGAGTTGCGGCGGCGGCACCTGCGTCCCCGCAAGCATTGCGTGGGCCTGACCGCGATGATGGATCTGATGGACGAAAAGGTGCGACAGCACGAGGCGGATCGGCTCCTGCGAGGTGTCGCCGGTGCGCCAAGTGATCGAAATGACGCGGTCCAGATCTTCTGGGCTCAAGCCATCGCAAAATTCGATCAGGCTAATGTCGAACTCTTCCTGGGCGCGCTTCAGATCGCTCGCCTTCGGAAACGGCACGTCGCCTTCGATCCCCACATTCTGCCGGCCCTTGCCGATCATGTCGGCCATATAGATATGGTCGACGATCAGATTATGATTGAGCGTAAGCTGGATCGACGGGAAAAAGCTGGTGCGCTCCTGTGCGAATTCCTCGTCGGTCAATTGCTCGCAGGCGGTCAGAAGGCGATGGTTGGACCAGGCGCTGTTGCGCGCCATGGCCGAAAAGTGGTCGCGGAGGGCGCTGTCAGACATGGCCTTCCGCCCTTTTGTCAGTTGCCGCCCGGATAGTTCGGGCTTTCGCGTGTGATCGTGACATCATGGGTATGGCTCTCGCGCAGACCGGCATTGGTGATGCGCACGAATGTAGCCTTTTCGCGGAATTCTTCCAAGTTCCTGGCACCCACATAACCCATGGATGCACGCAAGCCTCCTGCCAACTGGTGCAGCACACCCGCGACCGGGCCCTTGTAAGCGACCTGTCCCTCGATGCCTTCCGGCACCAGCTTCAATTCATCGCGCACTTCAGCCTGGAAATAGCGATCGGCCGAACCGCGGGCCATTGCACCTACGGAGCCCATGCCGCGATAGGCTTTGAACGACCGCCCCTGATAGAGATAGACCTCGCCCGGGCTTTCTTCAGTACCCGCCAAAGCCGAACCGGCCATGGCGGCCGAGGCGCCTGCCGCCAAAGCCTTGGCGAAATCGCCAGAATATTTGATGCCGCCATCGGCGATGACCGGAACATCTGCCTTCTGCGCTGCCTCGACAGCCGACATGATGGCCGAAAGCTGCGGCACGCCGACCCCGGCGACGATGCGCGTGGTGCAGATCGAACCAGGGCCGATGCCGACCTTGACGGCGTCGGCGCCGGCATCGATGAGGGCTTGCGTTCCAGCGGCAGTCGCCACGTTGCCGGCGATGATGCGCACGGCATTCGACATTTTCTTTGCACGGGTCACCGCGTCGAGAACGCGCTGCGAATGGCCATGCGCGGTATCGATGACGAGAACATCGACACCGGCGGCGATCAGCCGTTCAGCCCGTTCAAAGCCGTCTTCGCCGACGCTCGACGCGGCCGCCACGCGCAGGCGTCCCTGGGCGTCCTTCGCGGCATTCGGGTTGAGCTGCGACTTCTCGATGTCCTTGACCGTAACCAGTCCGACGCAGTGGCCGCGATCGTCGACGACCAGCAGCTTTTCAATGCGGTGCTGATGCAGCAGACGCTTCGCCTCGTCCTGCTGCACGTTCTCGCGCACGGTGATGAGGTTGTCGCGCGTCATCAGTTCGTGGATTTTTTGCGCAGGGTTTGATGCAAAGCGTACGTCGCGATTGGTGAGAATGCCGACGAGCCGGCCCGGCCTGCGACTGCCTTCGCCTGCATTCTCGACGACGGGAATGCCGGAAATGCCGTGCGACCGCATCAGCGCCTGCGCATCTGCGAGCGTAGCATCAGGGCCGATCGTCACAGGATTGACCACCATGCCCGATTCGAACTTCTTGACCTGGCGAACTTCCTCCGCCTGTCGTTCCGGGGAGAGGTTGCGGTGGATGACGCCCATGCCGCCGGCCTGAGCCATGGCGATGGCGAGCCGCGACTCGGTAACCGTGTCCATGGCGGCGGAAAGCAGCGGGAGATTGAGTTCGATATCCGGAGCGATGCGGGTGCGAATGTCGGTCTGACCGGGCATAACTTCGGAATGACCGGGTTGCAGCAGGACATCGTCAAATGTCAGTGCCAATGCGCCTGTTGCGGATTCAACGATTTTTGCCATGGACCAATTCCTTGCGGTAAAAGACTAAAGGGCGCACCACACGGGTGGAGCGCCGATCACGTTCAGTTCAGATGAATTGGCACGGGCTGGTAACACGGATATGTCCGTTTGAAAAGGGTCAAACGCAATTCCAATACGATCAACTTATCGCCATCGGATCTACAGGTGGTCTATCGCGGCGCTGCGGGCGCACGATATTGAGGCAAATCCACGCCGCCGGGCGCGATGCCCGGCCGGCGGTCCACAGGGCTGCCAACGATCAGACGTCGAATTGATAGGTGACGGGAACGAAGCGATAGCCGCCTTCCTGTTTTTCGGCGAAGCCGACCGAGGGAAACGGCATGTGGTAGCCGATGAAAGGCAATCGGTCGGTCGCGATCATATCGAAGACCTTCTTGCGGGTTGCGGCCCCCATGGCCTTGTCCGTATCGAAGGCGACCTCCCAATCCGGCCGCTGCAACGAGGCGACGTAGTGATTGGCCGTGTCACCGGTAATGACGAGGTGTTTTCCGCCAGATTCAATGTGGAAGATCATATGACCCGGCGTGTGTCCATAAGCGGCTTCGCTGGTGATGCCCGACGCGACAGGATCGCCGGCCTTGATGAACTTGATCTTTTCGGCAAGCGGCTTGACCTTGGCGGCCACGGCCTTCGCACCGTTTTCTGCCGGCGTTCCCATGCGGGCCGGGTCGGTCCAGAACGAATATTCGAGCTCGCCGGCAACGATGCTGGCATTGGGGAATGCCGGCGTGTCGCCGTTGATGAGACCGTTGATGTGGTCGCCATGCATATGCGTGAGAACAACGATGCTAACCTGGTCGGGCGTATAACCGGCGGCCTTCATGTTGGCCTCTAGCCTGCCGAGGCCATTCTCCCGTCCGGCCGCCCCGAAGCCCGTATCGAACAGGATAAGGTCCGATCCGGTATTGATCAGCACCGGGGAAAAGCCGTTGACGAATTTCGTCTCAGGCAGGAAGTTCGCCCGCATCAATTGCGAGACGGCTTCCTGCGTCTGGTTGGCGCCGAAGGTCGGATAGGGTCCGTCACCGGGGCGCAGTCCGTCGAGGACGGTGGTGATTTCGTACTCGCCAAGCTTGAACCGCTTGAAGCCTGGCGGCGGCGTGTCCGACTGGGGCACGGCGGCGGCCATGGCGGAATCGGCAATCAATTGCGGCATCGTCAAACCTCCGATGGCTGCTGTGGAGGCCACGAGCAAGTCGCGGCGGGAAATCTCGAAACTTTGCATGACGCCTCTCCTGTGTATTCGTTCAACAGCCAAGCTTACACCGGCATGCGAAGCCGTCGTCCTTGCGGCCATGGCAAATCGATCACAAGACGGCGTTGCCGGATCACATCTCTTTGATCGCAGCTTGAGCACTGGAACAGCCGGTGCTATCGGAGCTTTCATCAAGAGCAACTGAGTCCTGCGTATCGGACCCTGCCTCCTGTTTTCTCGGTTGTGAGAACTGGAAACATCGTGAACCGCATAGTTCCCCTCGTCCTTGCCGTCGCTCTGTTCATGGAGCAAATGGATTCCACCGTTATCTCGACATCGCTTCCGGCAATTGCCGCGGATATCGGTACGAGTCCCATTGCGCTGAAACTCGCCCTGACCGCTTATCTCGTTTCACTGGCCGTGTTCATCCCCGTCAGCGGCTGGATGGCCGATCGCTTCGGAGCAAAGAACGTGTTTCGTGCCGCGATCGTCGTCTTTGTCCTCGGCTCCATTGCCTGTGCCGCATCGGGATCACTGTTTGCCTTCGTCGTGTCGCGATTTTTTCAGGGTGTCGGCGGCGCAATGATGACGCCGGTCGGCCGCCTCGTTCTCGTCCGCTCGACGCCGCGCAGCGAACTTGTCGGTGCGATGGCCTGGCTCACCATGCCCGCACTCATAGGGCCCTTGCTGGGTCCACCGGTTGGAGGGTTTCTGACGACCTATTTCAGTTGGCACTGGATCTTCCTGATCAACGTTCCGATCGGCATTATCGGCATATGGTTCGCCACGCGCTATCTTCCGGCCATCGAAACGCTGATCCAGCGGCCGCTCGATGTTCCCGGATTTTTTCTGAGTGGCATCGCCGCCTCCGGCATTGTCTTCGGTCTTTCCGTCGTGAGCCTGCCTGCCCTCCCCTCGTGGGTCGGTTTTTCGACGCTGGCGCTCGGGATTGTCTCCGCGGTCCTTTACCTGCTTCACGCGCGAAAGACGCCGGAGCCACTTCTCTCGCTCGATCTCTTCAAGAATCAGGTGTTCCGGGCATCGATCGTCGGCGGAAGTCTATTCCGCATAGGCGTGGGCGCGGTGCCGTTCCTGCTGCCCCTGATGTTCCAGATAGGCTTCGGCATGACACCGTTTCAATCCGGTCTCATTACCTTCGTCTCTGCCGCAGGAGCAATGAGCATGAAGCTGGTAACAAAATGGTTTTACAGGAAGACCGGCTTCCGCAACTCATTGATGTACGGATCGGTGGTCGCCGCAGCGTTCATCGCCGTCAATGGCTTCTTCACCCCGGAAACGCCCTATGTGCTGATGATCCTCGTCTTGCTAGCCGGCGGCTTCTTCCGCTCGCTGTTCTTCACCGGAACGAACGCACTCGCCTATGCGGACATCCCGAACGAACAGACGAGCCTTGCAACACCGATCAGTTCCGTCGCCCAGCAGATCTCCATTGCGCTCGGCGTTGCAGTTGCGGGCGGCATCCTCGAGGTGTCGACCAAGATGCATGGCGGTCCGCTGCAACTCTCCGATTTTCACATCGCGTTCTTTATCGTCGCGGCAGTATCGAGCTTCGCGTGCCTGTCGTTCCGGGGATTGCGAGCCGATGCAGGCGCAGAAGTTTCCGGCCACCGGCCATTGGTGAAAGTGCCGGCCGCGGCGGAGTAGGCGAACGCTAAAGAGGTGCTTTTGGGAGTATTTCCCCCTTACAATGAAAAGAACCCGGATCGGCTGGCAAGTCTGCATCCAGGTTCAATTCATTCGATAAGGAAACGGGTGGCGGGCGAACGCTCGTCCCTCACTCCAAGACAGAATTTAGCAGTTTCCTCGTTATTTCCACGTCAGGATACTGGCATCATCCCTTGAAATCGCGTGCCAGCAGATAGAGCTCGACAGACTCGGCGCGCGACGCCGGCGGCTTCACATGATGAACAGATTTGAAGTTTTTCTTCAGCAAAGCCAGCAATTCGTTTTCCGTCCCGCCCTGGAACGTCTTCGTCAGGAAATGCCCGCCGGGCCGCAGCACCGCAACGGCAAAATCCGCCGCGACCTCGCAAAGATGCGTGGTGCGGATATGGTCGGTGCGACGGTGACCGGTGGTCGGTGCCGCCATATCGGAGAGCACGATATCCGGCTGGCCGCCGAGCGCTTCCATCAGTTTGTCCGGCGCGGCATCGTCCAGGAAGTCCATTTCGAGAAGCGTGACGCCCGGCAGGGGATCGACGTGCAGATAGTCGATGCCGACGACGGTCGGTTGCTCGTCTGGCGACCCGACAATCGACGCGGCGATCTGGCTCCAGCCGCCCGGGGCAGCGCCAAGATCGATGATACGCTGGCCCTTCTTCAGGATCTTGTAACGGTCGTTGATCTCGATGAGCTTGTAGGCGGCGCGCGAGCGATAGCCGTCCTGCTTCGATCGTTGCACGTAAGGATCGTTGATGTGCCGTTCCAGCCAGCGGCGCGACGATTCCTTGATCGTCCCCGCCTTCTTCTTGATCTTGGTATGAAGGCCGCGCGTTCCCGTGCCGCCGCGCCCGCCCGTTGTTGTCTTAGCCATGTGCACTCCGGTGCCAGCGATTGCGCCACGCACCATCGCGCGACATGAGTTCAGTCAGGATACCTTCGCGCAAACCCCGGTCGGCCACACGCAGCTTCTGGCTCGGCCAGACATTGCGAATGGCGTCGAGAATGGCGCAGCCGGCCAGAACGAGGTCGGCGCGGTCAGCCCCGATGCAGGGATTGGCGACGCGCTGGTCAAAGCTCCAGGAGAGGAGCTTGCTCGTCATTTCCGTTACGTCGTTGTTCTCCATCCAGATGCCGTCGATGCGGCGCCGGTCGTAGCGTTCAAGACCGAGATGGATGCCGGCCAGCGTCGTGACGGTGCCGGACGTGCCGAGAAGATGAAAATTCTGGCTCTTGACGAGATCGCCGAGCTTGTGCCGCTCGGAGAAATCATTGAGCAGCTCGGCGACGTGGTTGACCATGACGGCAAAATTGTCCGTCGTCACGTCGCGCCCGCCGAAGCGTTCGGCAAGTGTTACTACCCCGACCGGAAGCGACGTCCAGGCGATGATGTGCTCGGCAAGACGCGGCGACCGGCGCTCCGTGAGGTCGATCAGCGCGATTTCGGACGAGCCGCCGCCAATGTCGAAGAGGACGACAGCATCGGTCTCGCGCTCGACCAGGGTGCCGCACCCGGACACGGCAAGGCGTGCTTCAGTCTGCCGGTTGATGATCTCGAGTTCGAGGCCAGTCTCATCCTTGACCCGCCCCAGAAATTCCGGACCGTTTTCTGCCTGACGGCAGGCCTCGGTCGCGATAAGTCGCGCCTTGCGAACATCGTGATTCTCGAGCTTGTCGCGGCAAATCTTCAATGCCTCGATGGCGCGGTTCATGGCGCTGTCGCCGAGCCGTCCACTGGCGCCAAGTCCCTCGCCGAGCCGCACGATGCGGGAGAATGCATCAACGACACGGAATTGCCCGGGACGCGTTGGCGAGGCAACGAGAAGGCGGCAATTGTTCGTGCCGAGATCGAGCGCGGCGTAAAGGGGCCCAGAAAAGCGGAAGTCTTGCCGAGACGACTGCGGTTGCGGCGTTGCCGATGCGTTTGCAGAAACGGTCGCGGGCGCCGGCGTTGCAGACGCTGGCGGCTTTACACCGGCCCGGCCACGCCTGCGAAAACGATTGGGCCGGCGATTCTTTCCATGCTTGGTGGCAGCGGGAGGCGTTTCGCCGGTGGAAACTGAAACAGGCGTTGGCGCAAGCGAAGGTGCACTCGAAACAGCCGCCTGTTTCGACTTGCCGCGCCTGCGACGGCGTGCTCGTTTCCTGGGATTCTTGTCGAAGCGTCCTTCCTGGGAATCAGGCTGGTCGTTCCGCGCATCGAGCGCAGAATCCCCGTGAGGCCCGGGCCCATTCTTGGAGTGACCTGTGCTGCCATTCAGCACCGTGCCACCGCCAGACGCCCCTCCGTGCGGCGCGTTGCCCGCGCCCGTTTCGGGGTCTTTCAAGATATTTTCCTTTGAGCGCCGCGCGAACCTTGAAGGACGCAGCAGGACGCTTTTTCAATTAACGTTGAACATAATGTAACACGCTTTGACAAATATTAAAGTGCACGAGCTGAATTAGCGCGAAGCGCGGTCCATCAAGATCACGAGCCTTTATCCATTCCTGTCGTAAAATCTGGCAACCTGTTGTTCCATGAATGTTCCGCCCCATTAATCCAAAGGGATTAGAAGCGGCCAATATGTGCAGCAGCGATCATATGTTAGTAGCGTTCCGTCGAACCTTCCGCCAGAATCCCACGCCGACCCTCAACGAACTGCTGTAACACGCTTTATTTGCAATTTCTGGTTGTATCTCATCATTGTACAACCGTAGCCGATGGATCCTTTATGCCAGAGCATGAGCACAGGCCGGTTTCCGTAGTCGGCCTTATACTTTTGTGTGCAGCGACCCTGATCTTCCTCGTGGTCATTTGGCTTGTCGGCAGCGCCTTTGCGCGGTCCGAACCAAATTTCACCCAGAGTGAAGCGGTCGGCGGCGGCGTGGTAATTGCGTCTGTGCGTTGACGAGCCGACATACCACTTCCCGAACTGATCAACAGAACGTTGGAGTGCGCGGTAGCACCAATCCGCAACCGCGCAAGGGCATTTTGTTACGTATCTGGAGTAGCCGCAGCGCAACCGATCGGCCCGCCAAACCAATCCACCACCAAGGCTCCGCGCGCGAACAAAACAGGAACAAATTCCTTTTCATATAGGTCTGGTTGTGGCAATCTCTTGGAAAAGGAGATTCTGATGAACGCGATATCCCGGCAACCGGAGGATGAAATCGATGAGGCGTTGGCCTACCATCAGGGCGATGCTCGGGCGACGATTGCCGCGCTGCTTTCCGAACGCGAATTCCTTCTGCGCGAGATCGAGTATGCCTCGCTCGCCCTGTCTTATGGCTTTGCGCGTGGCTGGAAGCCGGGACGCCAGACCCCGGCGCGATAGACTTCAGCGGCGTCACGTGCGAAGCTTGTAGCAGAGTAAAGCGAGGCACGATGAAACATAGTCCTAAACAAATACCCGCGGTCGGCGTAAAGCCAAAACCCGTTCTAAGTCCTTCCGAGCAGAAGAACCTGGCGACGACGCTTGCCGCGACCGCCATCATCAACGATGAAACCGCAAAATGGGAAAACAAGACCGCGCGTCTCAAGGCCTTGCGCCTGGCAAAGGAAGCTGCGGAACAGACGGACGTTTCCACGCGTGCTCCTGCGACGAAATCAAAGACTGTGCGCAAGGCAAAGGCGAGATGATCCCATTCTTGAGCTCAATCCGGGTTCGCACGGACGGACGGCCGTTCTCCGCCCATTGAAGGCGGCGATAAATATTTTTAAATAGAAATGGGTATCTGAAGGACCGAGGCAATTCGTTATATTACACGCAAATATTTTATTGGGTTGTGGCATTGACGAAATAAAGCCTGGTGTTTATATAAGTCCCATCGGTATTTGGTAGTTTGTCAGTCCTTTTATTGCGCCACTAGGCGCTCTGAAAAAATCCTTCTTCAAAAATCGAGCTAAAAAACTGCTTGGCGCGTCGTGCCGAGGGTAGAAATATTTCCATTGAAAGGGTTCATCATGAGCACTGGAACAGTAAAGTGGTTCAATTCCACAAAGGGCTTCGGCTTCATTCAGCCGGATGATGGTTCGGCAGACGTGTTCGTTCACATCTCCGCAGTTGAGCGCGCAGGTATGCGCAGCCTCAACGACGGTCAGAAGATCAGCTTCCAGCTGGTCCGTGACAACAAGTCCGGCAAGATGACAGCTGATCAGCTGCAGGCTGCCTAAAGATAATTCGTCTCTGCGGTCTTTGACCACGGATGTACTGGCACTGGTTGCGAGATGAATTTGAGAAGGTCGGGTTTTCCCGGCCTTTTATTTTGTCCGGATTTTTGACATTCGGGAAAACCAAGACATTTCATCGCATTGCAAAGAAATGTCTGGAAAGAAGCATCACGCCATATGACAGTGCGGCGGTAACGAATCCGCATTGAAGGAGTATTGCGGCGATGAAAGTTCTTGTTCTCGGCAGTGGCGTCGTCGGTGTCACATCGGCGTGGTATCTGGCGCAGGCGGGACATGACGTCGTCGTCGTCGATCGCCAGCCAGGGCCGGCGCTCGAAACAAGCTTTGCCAATGCAGGGGAAATTTCACCCGGCTACTCTTCGCCATGGGCAGGTCCCGGCATTCCGGTAAAGGCGATCAAGTGGATGCTGATGCATTTCGGGCCCCTGGTCGTGCGGCCAAAGTTCGATCCCTATATGGCGCTTTGGCTCATCCGCATGCTGCGTAACTGCACTTCGGCCCGCTATGCCCGCAACAAGGCGCGCATGGTGCCCATTGCCGAATATAGCCGCGACTGCCTGAAGGAGCTGCGCTCTGAAATCGGCATCGCCTATGACGAGCGCATGCAAGGCACATTGCAGCTTTTCCGCACCCAGAAACAATATGAAGGAACGGCCGGCGACATCGAGGTGCTCAAGCAGTTCGGCGTTCCCTATGAACTTCTTGATCCCGCGGGCTGCATCGGTGCGGAACCTGCACTTGCCAATGTCAAAGGCAAGTTCGTCGGCGGCCTGCGTCTTCCCGGCGATGAAACCGGCGATTGCCAGATTTTCACCGACAAGCTGGCAAAGCTATGCGCCGAACAGGGCGTCGCCTTTCGTTTCAACACCACCATCACATCGATAAACACATCCGGAAATCGCATCGCCAGCGTCTCGACGGAAACGGAGGAGTTCACTGCCGACGCCTATGTGGTGGCATTCGGCAGTTACTCGCCTTTCCTCTTGCGGCGCATAGGCGTTCACATCCCGGTCTACCCGATCAAGGGGTACTCCATCACGGCGCCAATTGCCGATCCGGATTCGGCACCGGTTTCGACGGTTATGGACGAAACCTACAAGGTCGCGATCACGCGTCTCGGCGATCGCATTCGCGCTGGCGGAACGGCCGAAATTTCCGGTTACGACCTGAGCCTTCGCGACGCGCGGCGGGCAACGCTGCATCACTCGGTCGGCGATCTCTTCCCGGGTGGCGGCGATCTTTCCAAGGCGACATTCTGGACCGGTCTGCGGCCGATGACACCGGATGGTCCGCCGATTATCGGGGCCAGCAAATATTCGAATCTTTACCTCAATACTGGACACGGCACGCTTGGCTGGACCATGGCCTGCGGTTCCGGGCGCGTCCTTGCCGATATCGTCTCTGGCAAATCGCCGGATGTCGACGCATCTCCGCTTGAAATCACGCGGTACGGCTAACCCATTTTAAACATTACAAATTGTTTAGATTGGCGTTCAGATTTCATTCATCTCGTCAGGACTAAACCAGGGGTGTCTCCCAAGACAACCTGTGGCTTAGTTCAGCCACGCAACAGACGAGGTAACACAATGAAAAAGATCGCTCTGGCAACACTTGCCCTATCGTTGCTGGCATCCCCAGCGGCTTTCGCCCAGCAGCAACATTCGCACCAGGGTTACCGCTACGGCCATCCGCAAAACGAAGTTGTCGTCAAGAAAACGGTGACCGTGAAAAGAAATCACTGGTCGCGGGGTAAGCAGCTTCCGCCGAGCTACCGCCGCCATGTCGTGCGTGATTACCATCGTTATCACCTGCGCACCCCACCGCGCGGTTATCAGTGGGTGAAGGCCGATAATGACTACGTCATGGTCAGCATCGCGACGGGTATCATTTCCGCGCTTGTCCAGGCTCGCTGAGCGTAGAAAATATTCGAAGGGCGGCGTTCAGACGCCGCCCTTTTCGATTCAATCAACAAAGACGCGAACGCTCGCTGCCCGTCCGGCTGCATCGATGACGGTGAGCGTCGAAAAACCCCCGCCATCCGGCAGCCATTGATTGACGCGGCGGCGCGATGTTTCCGGCAACGGCTTGCCATTCGCAAGCCAGCGGAACGGGGCGCGACCGCCTTGCAGCTTCAATGCCAACGGCATGATTTCGCCGTCCGCCTTTGCACCGAGATCAACCCTTGCTCCTTCGGGCGGATAGACGATTTGCGGCGCCGGCTCCCGCGTCGATGCTGTGACGAGGCCGCTCGACGTTACCGAGAATCGTCGCTGGCTGATCGGCAGTTGCGCCTGTGCGATGCGTGCTGCACCGGCAGGTGCTGGAGGCAGCGGTGTAATGGCGACGCCGGATTTGGCGAAGCCCTCAAAAAGGATCGGTGCTGCCGACCCGAAACCGGTGAGTCCCGGAACCGCGCCATTGTCGGGCCTGCCCACCCAGACACCGAGCACATAATTGCCATCGAAACCCACCGACCAGGCATCACGGTATCCGTAGCTGGTACCGGTCTTGTAGGCGATGCCACGCTGGCCGGCGCCGAGTGGAGGCATGACGCCCGAGAGGACGTCCGCGACGTTCCATGCCGCCACCGGCTCGAGCAGCGGTTCGGCCATGATTTGCCCAGGCTTGTCCTGAATGCCGTCGCCAAGACGGACGGGCCTGCCCCGGTTGGCAAGCCCTGCATAGAGCTGGACAAGATCCTTCAGCGTTATGCCGACGCCGCCGAGACCGATGGCAAGCCCGGGCGCTTCATTCGGCGGCAGGACCGGCCTGATTTCGGAGCGGCGAAAGCGCATCATCAGCCGCGCCGGGCCAACCGCATCGAGAAGGCGCACTGCTGGAACGTTGAGCGAGAGCTGCAACGCCTGCCTGATGCTGACATCGCCCTGATAGCTCATATCGAAATTGCGCGGTCGGTAGCCGAAGAAATCGGCCGGCCGGTCTTCGATGATCGTCTCCTGGCTGACGAGGCCGTCCTCAAAGGCGAGCCCGTAAATAAACGGCTTTAGCGTCGATCCGGGCGAACGGTTGATGCGCGTCATGTCGATCCAGCCGGAACGGCTGGCATCGAAGTAACTGGCGGATCCGACCTCGCCGACAATCTCGCCGGTGCGCACATCCGCCATTACCATGGCAACGGATACTTTCGCCCCGAGCCGTGCAGCAAAGTCCTTCGCCACGCCTTCGAGCCCCTGCTGGACCGGCCGCCGCAGCGTGGTCATGTGCCGGAGCGTGTCCGGCTCCTTGCGCCTTGCGGCTTCGGCGAGATGGGCAGCATAGGCCGGCAGCTGCAATCTTTGCGCCGGGATCGATGCGAGTTCGGCGCGCTCCGCCTCTCCATCGCCGACGACCTTTTCAACCGCCATCCGGTGCAGGACGCGCGAACGCGCCGCCTCGGCAAGCGCAAGGTTGCGGTCCGGCCGGCGCCGTTCGGGCAATTGCGGCAGAGCGACGAGAAGCGCCGCTTGCGCCACAGTCAGGCGGCGCGGTTCCTTGCCGAAATATGCGAGGCTTGCCGCGCGCACGCCTTCCAGATTGCCGCCATAGGGCGCGAGCGTCAGGTAAAGATCGAGTATCTCGGCCTTGCTGAGGCGTCGCTCGATCTGCAGCGCACGAACGAGTTGCTGCACCTTGGCGGTCAGCGAGCGCCCTTCTCTTGGCTCGATCAGCCTTGCCACCTGCATGGAGAGTGTCGAAGCGCCCGATACAATGCGGCCATTGGCGACAAGCTGTACGGCAGCACGGGCGAGCGCGATCGGATCTATACCGCGATGCTGCCAGAAGCGCTGGTCCTCATAGGCGATGAGCATCCGCACGAATTGCGGATCGACATCCGTGGCTTTTGTGCCCAGCCGCCAATGCCCACCAGGTGTTGCAAATGCACGAAGCAACTGCCCGTCAGCGTCAAGGACCTCCGGGGAGATGTCGCGGGCCTTCTGCAAAGGCGGCGGATAAGCGCGATCGGCTGCATCAAGGCCAAACGCCAGCGTCGTAGCCAAAGCCAGGTTGGCCGCCATGCCGATGCACAGTTTGCGCCAGATCGACATTATTGTCCTGCGACGACCTCCATGCGGCCGGTGGCAGTGCGCGCCGAGAACTGCGGACGATACATGTCCTCTACGCTCGCTGCCGGATGATCATAGGTGCCGGGGGTTACGGCGCGCACCACATAGGCAAGCGTTATCTCGCCAGTGTCGCCGTTGGCGCGGTCGAAGGCCGCAACGAAGCGATCACTGCGAAATTCCGTATGGGCAGCTTCGACTTCGCCGATCCAGTCGAAATTCGACAGGCTGGCGCTGTTGACGAGGCCGGGATTGTCGATCTCGAAGCCAGCCGGCAGAAGGTCGGTGATGAGGACGCGTGACGGCCAGCTATTGTTCTGGGTCACCTTCAGCACCACGACATAGCGCTCGTTCTGCTTGGCCTCGCTGGCATTGGCCTCCTGGCCGTCCAGCGTGTAGTAGGTGCGCTCGATGCCAAAGCCATTGCCGCCCGCCGGCAATGGCTGCGCCGGCGACGCGAGGGTCGTCAGGACTGCGGAGACCGGTTCCGCCGATGTGTTGGTGATCGAGACGGGCTGGGCGAGGAGCTCGTCACCGCTCAGGCGCGCGACATAGCCGCCGGTCCGCGCCGTGCCGTTCACGTCAAGCTTCAAATCCTGATCGCCGCCCTGGATGGCACGCGCCGCCAGCAGCATCCACGTCTGTTCCTGCGTGCTCGTATAGGTCTTGCGCTCCCACTCGCTGGCGACGATCTTCGACAATTGCGGAATGATCGGCGGGACCGGGCGGCTTTCTGCGGCAAGGGCAAGGACGGCAGCATCGTCGCGAAGCGATGAACCATAGTCGGAGCGCGCGAGGCTGACATTGGTAACGAGTGTGGACTGCTGCAGTGCATCGGTGAAGATGCTTTGTGAACGCTGCGCATCGCCATAGAGCGAGAGGGCGGCGGCGAGATGCGCCCGCGCCAACGGCGTTGGGAACTCGGCAAGTTTCGTGTCGGCATAATAGCGCAGGTCGCTGATGGCCGCCTTGCGGTTGCGCGCAAGCACGTAGAGCGCATAGGCAATCTCATTGCCCTTGTCCTTGACGCTGACGTCATAGCTCAGCGAATTCTGCAGGTTTTCCAGCGCCTGCACCAGTGCCTGTTCCGGCACCTCGTATTTCTGTTCGCGGGCGCGGGTGAGGAAGTCGGTTACATAGGCATCGAGCCACAAATCGCCCGAGCCGGGGCTCCAGAGGCCGAAGCTGCCTGAAGATGACTGGTAGGACAGCACGCGGTAGATCGCGTCCTGGACGCGCTTTTGCACGTCCGTATCCTCCGCAATTCCCGACTGCTTGGCGAGTTCGCTCATGTAAAGCAGCGGCAATGCCCGGCTCGTCGTCTGCTCGGCGCAGCCATAGGGGTAGCGATCGAGCGTCATCAACAGCGCCGGAATGTCGAAGGCAGCCGAACGCGTCACGTTAAGGCTCACCGAAGCTCCTTGCAGGATGCTGCCCGCCAGCAATTCGCCATCCACCTTCAGCGTGCTGTTCGGTGCGATCTTGATTGGCTTGCGTACAGTGACCGGCAGCGTTGCCGCGCGTACCGGAACATTCAAGGATTGTTCGAGCGACAGGCCGGCCGCGTTCGAAAGCTTCACCGAAACGACGCCGTCGCCCGGGTGTTCTCCCTTTAGCGGCAGGGTAATGTCGAATTTGCCACCGGCGGGCAGGTTGATGGTCTGCGAGGCGTTCGCCGCTTCGACACTGACGACCGGATTGGTCGTTACCTGCAGCTGATAATCGCCGGCCGGTGCGTCGGTGTTGGCGATGTCGAGCCGAAGCGACGACCTGTCGCCGGGGGCGAGGAACTTCGGCATGCTCGCCGTCACGACGACGGGATCGCGGATGATCACATCAGACGTGGCATGGCCTACCCCGGCCTTCGACCAGGCGACTGCCATGATACGGGCCGTGCCGTTGAACTGCGGTATGTCGAAGCTGACATTGGCCTTGCCTTGCGGGTCGAGTTTTACCGGACCCGAGAAGAAGGCGACAAGCTTTTCGGTCGGCGGGCTCCCCTGCATCGGCATCTGCGCACCGTCGCCGCCAGTGCGCAGCTTGCCGGTCACGCCCTGCGAACCATCGATGAGGCGCCCGTAGAGATCGCGAATTTCGATGCCGAGTTCGCGCTGTCCGAAATACCATGCATCGGGGTTGGGGGCTTCGTAGCGCGTGAGATTGAGAATGCCAACGTCAACGGCAGCGACGGTGACAAATGCATTTTCATTTGCCCCCGCACCGGTGACCTGCAGCGCGATGTTGAGCGGTTTGCGGGGCTCCGTCTTTGGTACGACGTCGAGCTTGACGGCAAGGTTGCGATCGCCCGGATTGACCCCCAGCCATTTGACACCGATGGCGCGCATCGGCATGTGGCTTTCCTGGTCGTTGCCCGGGCGGAACAGAGTTGCCGTGACATAGGCGCCAGCGCCCCAATCGGCAGTGACCGGAATTTCGACTTCGCCACCTTCGGCAGGTATGTTGGCGCGCTTGGTGAGGAGGAGATTGTCTGCGCCAACGGCGATGAGAAGTTCACCGGCAAAGCGCGGCGACACCTTGAGTTTCGCCGTTTCCCCGGGCGCATAATTCGACTTGTCGAGAGCGATTTCGAGGCCGTCCGGCGTTTCCGTCGATGTTGCGGCGACATAGTAACCCGCGTCGAATTCGACGCTCGATGTAGGGCCGTCCGCAGCGGTGGTTTCAACCTCGAGCCGGAAACGGCCCCAGGTGACGGGCACCGAAATCTCCGCGCCGTCGATTGTCGTGTTCACTTGTCCGCTCGCGACTTGCTTCGTCGAAAGAATCGGCTCGTATTTCCATGAATTGCCGTCGCGATACCATTGATAGTTGCGCTCGACGCTGACCAGTTTCCATTCGAGACCCTGCATCGCCTGCTTCTGGTTGTTCTGGTCGATGCCGATCACATGGAATTTCGCAACCGAGTTTTCCGGCAGGTCGCCGGCAAATTCCGCCTTGATCCCGATCATCGGTCCTGCCGGCTTGACGGGAAGCGTCAGCGTCCGCTCGACGGCGCGGCCGCCTGCCTCCTGCATACGCACGACAATGTCGGCATTGAGAAGCTGCGTTGTCGAGGGTGCGTCGCTGATCAGGACATCGAAGGTGCCCTTGCCGGCATCGTCCAGCGGCTGCAGATCCTCCAGCGGAATACGCGAGTCCTCACTGACCTCTTCATCGGCAAGACCGAAGGAATAGCCCTTGAAGTCGGCGCTTTCATGCGTCGGCTTCAGGGCGATCTCGCCTTCGAGATTGAGCCCCGCGGCCGGAGCGCCGTAGAGATAGCGCCCATCGACCTTGACTGGCGTCGGCTGGTCGATCTCGATCGATTTTGCATCGCTGGTCAGGTCGAATTCGACCCGGTCCGGCACGAAGTCCTCCACCAGAAACTGCTTTTCCGCGAGGGGCGATGCCTTTGGATCGGTAAAGATCTGCATGGTCCAGGTGCCGCGCATGGAATTGGGCTGGAGCGCGAGATCGAGCGTATGGCCGCCGAGATTCGCTCCGTCGCTGACCATGCGGCGGTCTTCGACCCCGTCGGGGCGCTTGAAGATAAATGTAAGCGGCAGTTTTTCGATGGCGTTGGCGGCGTTGTCACGCGCCAATGCCGAGGCATGCACCGTCTCGCCGGCGCGATAGATGCCGCGTTCCGTCCAGGCTAATATGTCGATTGCGCCGGGGGCGGCGCGGCCTGTCACGCCGCGGTCGGAGAGGTCGAAGCCGGCGCGCGTCATGTCGAGGAACACGTAGTCAGCATCGCCGTTCTTGGCGGTGATTACGGCGGGTGCGGTGGCTGAGGTGCCGCGCATTAGCCCAGCGGTGAAGGTCGCCCTTCCCTCCGTGTCGGTGGTGGCCGTGCCGAGGATCTCGTTATTCTTGGCGAGAAGCTGCAATTCGACACCGATAAGCGGCTGTGCTGTCGCCAGCGAACGGGCGAAAACGTTGAGCCCGTCCGTACCGGCATAGGTCGTCAGACCGATGTCAGAGACGACGAACCACTGCGTTGCCTGTGCATCCCACTCCTCGGCTTTCGAATCCGGCGAAACGGCGGTCAGCACATAGACGCCCGGCTTGCGCTGGGGCAGTGCTTCATCAACCGGGAAACTCGTAACCACGTCCTTGTTGAGTTCAGACTGAATGTCGATCGCGCCCTGCCATACGAGTTCACCCGATTCGTCCTGCAGGCGCTGCGCGTTGTAGCCGTCGAGCTGGGTCAGGAATTGCGAGCTTGTCATCAGCGGCGCAAGACCACGGTCGCCGATACGGTAAAGCTTCAGATTGGCGCTCGCCGTGTTGACCGAAACGATGGGAATTCCACGACGGACGGTGCTCGGCAGCACGAAATTGTCACCGGTGAATCGCACCATGGCGGAGCGATCCTGGATGTAGAGGTCAAGATCGACAGGTGCTTCCAGCGCCTCGCCAACGGAGGACGGCAGACCGGGCCGCAGGGCGAGCTTGTAGCGCTGGCCGTGTTCCAGACCTTCCACGCAAATCTCGCTGCCGCTCGCCTCCATGGCTTTTGGCGGTGCCCTGTTGAGCGTGACGAACGGCGCGTAGTCCGTGCCCATCTTCACCAGAGGCTCGGAGAACTGCACGCAGGCGCGCGGCGTCGCGCTGTCCGCGTCAATGGTATGGTTGACAACGCGGAAGCCTTGCCGGGCCTTCAAGTCTGCATAAGCAGCCGCCACCGTCTTGTCGTAGACAAGCTCGAGGCTGGCCTTGTAGGCGCTGAGGGCAGCGCGATAATTCTCGGCGTTCTGCAGTGCTGCGGCGAGGGCGGCGAGCGCATCGGCACGGCTCGAAGCCGTGCGCGTCAGCTGGTAGCCGTTCAGCGCCGCCAGCGTGGCCTGGCCGGCAATATAGGTGTTCTTTTCGGCGCGATTGGCAGCGCGAGCCGTCTCGATCCAGAGCGCGCTGTCATCGGGGGTCAACGCGAGAGCCGTCTTGAAGTTGTTCAGCGCATTTTCCAGATTGCCCGCAGCGAGCTCGCCCCGCGCGGCGGCCAGAAAGCCATCGACGCCTTGCGCCTTCTGAGCGTCCGTCGCCGTCAGGCCTCCCTTGACCTGCCGCGCCTCCTGAACGAGCTGATCCGACAGGAATTGCAGCTTCGGCGGCGCTCCGATATCAGGTTCTGCCGCCGTTTCGACGACCTTGCCGGCAATCGATCCCGGCGCCGGCTTCAGCTCTTTGAAATCCGACTTGAGAAAGCACCACCTGGCCTTGGGGTTATAGGTGAAAGCCTTGCAAGTGCGATCAGCGAGGCAAACAACCTCACATTGGTCTTGGGTAACATCCTGTTCCGTTCGAAGATCGAAACCGAAATAATCGCCGTCCTTGGTTACGACCACATCACGGTTCGTCTCTGCTGCCCCGGCTGGCGTGTAAGCTGCGAACATACTGAAAACCAAGAGAGAAAAGCCGAAAACAGCACGCATGGACATCAGGGCCTCCCAACGCTCAGGACCGGCAGATTCCGGCCCTCAATGTCGACGCTGGGCACTGTTCAAACTTCGCCGTAACTTGTCAACAGATCATACGGAAGCTGCAGCGCCCTCCTGTTGAATTTCAGTGCGGATCCAGCGCTGGAACTGGAGCATCGGCGGCGTCGGCTTGCGGTTTTTCGGGGAAACCAGCCAGTAGGCGATAGGCGACGGCACCCGGGCCGGAAACGGCGCGACGAGCCTCCCGTCGCCAAGGCTGTCCTCAACGAACAGGTCCCAGGCGAGCATGATGCCCTGCCCACTGATCGTCGCCTCCAGCGCGAGCCATGGATCGGAGAAGGTCGGCCCGTCAAACGGCAGCGGCCCTTGAAGGCCCGTCGCGACCTGCCATTCATCCCAACTGAACATCGGATTTTCGTAACAGATGATGGGCTGGCGAAAGATGTCGGCTGGCGAAGACAGCCGTGCGGCAAAGGCCGGAGTGCACACGGGGAACATGGATTGCGGCAGCAGGCGTTCCGGCGCGCCGTCGCGCCAGTCACCGCTGCCGAGCCTGATGGCAAGATCAATATCGGATCGGTTGAGATCGAGCAGCCCCGGAGACGGATCGATGCGGATTTTAAGATCGGGGTAAGCAGCGCGCAACCGCCCGAGCCGCGGCACCAGCCATTTCGAGGCGAAAGTGGGCGCGACGGACAGGAGCAGCACCTGTTCGGTACTCTCGGCAAGCGCGACCGCCTGCGAAATTTGCTGAAAACCATCGGCAAGGCGTGGCAGCAGGCTGCGGCCGAAGCCCGTCGGCACCAGACCGGACCGCGTACGCTCGAAGATCGCCTGGCCGATCTGTTCTTCCGTGCGGATCAATTGCTGGCTGACAGCACTAATCGAGACGCCGAGTTCGTCGGCCGCCTTCGGCAATGAGCCAAGTCGCCCGATCGCTTCCACGGCTTTCAGTCCGTTCAAATGAAACCGGTTGAGATTCTTCATGTAGATTTTCTTCACGCCAATATCGGCAATCTTGATTGCACGTGCTGATTGCTCGGCCAATAATAGCGCAAATCTCGAGCTTACGGAGATCGATTGTGAAGATTTTCTTTTTGATGCGCATCTTCTGGCAGTCCGCTGTCGCAAAGCGGGTGCACGGCGACAGCGAAATCCTCAACTGGCAACGGGATCCGTTATCGCATCCCGTTCTCGAGGCGATGGGCCTCGACGAGTTGGCTGATTTGCCTTTCGATGCCCGCTCGGTGTGTCCCCAATAACAATTCAGGCGGCCACCGATCCAGGCTTGCGGATATGCTTGGCGGCGGCGATGACGAGATCATCCAGGCCGTTGCCGTCCTTGTCGAGGATGGCGAAGAGCTGGGTGCGCATGCGCGGCTCCCAGAAATGGTTGATATGCTCGGCGACGCCGACAATCGCCTCGTCCTTCGGCTGCGTGTGGAAGAAGCCCGCGATCTGATTGGCCATGTAGACCAGTTTCTGTTCCGTCGACTTGTGGCTTTCACTATCCATATTGCACCAATTGAACTGTCGGACTTTGAATAAGTGTGGATGCGGCGGAATCGGGATTGGCCTTTGCCGGGGCAGTGGCTGCCGCCTCATCGGCCTTGGTCTTCACCTGCGTCAGCACATGCGGGATGCGTTCCGGCCGGGTGAAGACATCGAACTCTTCGCCGCGCACCAGCGCAACGAGCGTCATGCCGGCGGCTTCAGCCGTACGAACCGCCAGCGCAGTCGGGGCAGAGACGGCAATGAGCATCGAAGCGCCGATGATCGCGGTCTTCTGGACCATTTCAATCGAAACCCGGCTGGTGATGACAACCGCGCCGCTCTCGCCGTCAACACCGGCCCTGCAGAGCGCGCCAGCGAGCTTGTCGAGCGCATTATGCCGGCCAACATCCTCACGCACCGCGACGATGCCCTGCCCCGGCACATAGAAGCCTGCCGCGTGCACCGCACCTGTTTCGCCGTGGAGCGGTTGGCGCTTCGACAAGGAGGTCATGGCATCGGCGATCTCCTGCGGCGTCAGCGTCAGGCGCACCTTGTCCACCGAAGCGACCGGCTTCAACGCCTGCTCGATCGATTCAATGCCGCACAGCCCGCAGCCGACCGGACCCGCCATGCGCCGGCGACGGTCCGTCAATTCCTGCCCGGCTTCGGTCGCAAGACGCAGCTGGACATCTACACCCTCACTATGTTCCTCGACGGCAATTTCGCTGATCTCGCCAAGCTGCGAGACAATCCCTTCGGAAAGGCTGAACCCAACGGCGAAATCCTCCATGTCGGCGGGTGTCGCCATCATGACAGCGTGGGTGGTGCCGTTATAGCTGAAGGCAATCGGCGTTTCCTCGGGCACAATCCGGCCTCCCACCGCATAGTTGTCATCCGCGCCTTTACGGCGACGGATGATGCGCGGGACGGAAAGCCGGGTCGGCCGCTCGCTCATTGCTATTCTGCCGCGTCGAGCGTCGCCGCAATCCGGCGGCTTTGGCGCGCCTGCTCGTCATATTTGACCTGCCAGTCGCTGGGACCGTTCGATACAGCCACCTGCACCGCCGTGACCTTGTATTCCGGACAATTGGTTGCCCAGTCCGAAAAGTCCGTGGTGATGACGTTGGCCTGCGTCGAAGGGTGATGGAAGGTAGTATAGACGACGCCGGGCGACACACGATCGGTGATCAGGGCGCGCAGTGTTGTCTCGCCGGAACGGCTTGCGACCTTCACCCAATCGCCATCGCGCAGGCCGCGCTGCTCGGCGTCGTGCGGGTGGATCTCGAGGCGGTCCTCTTCATGCCAGACGACATTGTCGGTCCGGCGCGTCTGCGCACCGACATTGTACTGCGACAGGATACGCCCCGTCGTCAGAAGCAGCGGGAAGCGGGGCCCGGTACGCTCGTCGGTCGCGACATATTCGGTACGGATAAATTTGCCCTTGCCGCGCGCGAAGCCGTCAATATGCATGATGGGCGTGCCAAGCGGCGCCTTTTCGTTGCACGGCCACTGCACCGATCCCTCTCTTTCGAGGAGTTCATAGGATACGCCGGCGAAGCTTGGCGTCGTCAGCGCAACTTCGTCCATGATCTGCGATGGATGCGTGTAGTTCCAGTCGAGCCCCATCGCCTTGGCGAGGTTTTGCGTAACCTCCCAGTCGGCATAGCCATTGAGCGGGCTCATCACCTTGCGCACGCGGTTGATGCGACGCTCGGCATTTGTGAACGTCCCATCCTTTTCGAGGAAGGTCGAACCCGGCAGGAAGACGTGGGCGTAGTTGGCCGTCTCGTTGAGGAAGAGATCGTGGACGACGACGCACTCCATCGCGGCGAGACCCGCAGCAACATGCTTGGTGTCCGGATCAGACTGGAGGATATCCTCGCCCTGCACATAGAGCCCCTTGAAGCTGCCATCGACAGCGGCATCGAGCATGTTCGGAATACGCAGGCCGGGTTCATCCTGGAGCTTCACGCCCCAGAGCTTGTCGAATATATCGCGGGTCGATTCGTCCGAGATGTGGCGGTAACCCGGCAACTCGTGAGGGAACGAGCCCATGTCGCAGGAACCCTGAACGTTGTTCTGGCCGCGCAGGGGATTAACGCCAACGCCCTGGCGTCCGATATTGCCGGTCGCCATGGCAAGATTGGCGATGGCCATAACCGTCGTCGAACCTTGGCTGTGCTCGGTAACGCCGAGACCGTAATAAATGGAGCCGTTGCCGCCGGTCGCGAAAAGGCGCGCAGCCTGGCGCAGCATTTGCGGATCGACGCCCGAAATCTGCTGGGTGGCTTCGGGGCTGTGTTCCGGAGACGAGACAAAAGCTGCCCAATCCTGGAATTCGTCCCAGTCGCAGCGCTCGCGGATGAACCTCTCGTCAAAAAGCCCTTCAGTGATGATGACATGCGCGAGCGACGTGACGACCGCCACGTTGGTGCCGGGGCGCAGCGGCAGATGATAGGCGGCCTCGATGTGCGGGCTGCGGACAAGATCGATGCGGCGCGGGTCAACGATGATCAGCTTGGCGCCCTTGCGCAAACGCTTTTTCAAACGCGAGGCGAAGACGGGATGTCCATCGGTCGGGTTGGCGCCGATGATCATGACGACATCGGTATGCTCGACGCTGTCGAAATCCTGTGTGCCGGCCGAAGTGCCGAACGTCTGCTTCAGGCCATAGCCGGTCGGCGAGTGACAGACGCGAGCGCAGGTATCGACATTGTTATTGCCCAAACCGGCGCGCACCAGCTTCTGCACGAGGTAGGTTTCCTCATTGGTGCAGCGCGACGAGGTGATGCCGCCGACGGAGTTACGGCCATACTGGTACTGGATGCGGCGAAACTCGCTGGCGACGTGCTTGTAGGCCTCGTCCCAGCTGACTTCGCGCCACGGATCGCTGATCTTTTCGCGGATCATGGGGTTGAGGATACGGTCCTTGTGTGTCGCATAGCCGTAAGCGAAACGGCCCTTGACGCAGGAGTGACCGCGATTGGCCTTGCCGTCCTTCCACGGCACCATGCGCACCAGTTCTTCGCCGCGCATCTCGGCCTTGAACGAGCAGCCGACGCCGCAATAAGCACAGGTCGTCACCATCGAATGCTCGGGCTGACCGATCTCGATCACCGACTTTTCCGTCAGCGTCGCGGTAGGGCAGGCCTGCACGCAGGCGCCGCAGGATACGCATTCGCTTTCGACGAAACTGTCATGCGGGCCAGCGGCCACGCGGCTGTCGAAGCCGCGGCCCTGGATCGTCAGCGCAAAGGTGCCTTGCACTTCCTCGCAGGCGCGCACGCAGAGCGAGCAGACAATGCATTTCGACGGATCATAGGTGAAATAGGGGTTGGACTCGTCCTTGGGCAGCCACTGGTCATTGGCGACAGTCCCCGCCCTGGCAAAAACGTGGTTTTCGCCCTCATAGCCATAGCGAACATCCCGGAGCCCGACGGCACCGGCCATGTCCTGCAACTGGCAATCGCCATTGGCGGCGCAGGTGAGGCAGTCGAGCGGGTGATCGGAGATGTAAAGCTCCATCACGCCCTTGCGAATATCCTTCAGGCGCGACGTCTGGGTATGGACGACCAGACCTGGCATCGCGGGCGTTGTACAGGAAGCGGGCGTGCCACCGCGACCTTCGATCTCGACGAGGCACAGGCGGCAGGAACCAAAAGCGTCGACCATATCCGTGGCGCAGAGCTTAGGAACCTCGATGCCGGCTTCCATGGCGGCGCGCATGATCGAAGTGCCCTCCGGCACAGTCACCTCGTTTCCGTCGATGGTCAGAGTGACCAGCTTTTCGGACCGCGAGGCGGGCGTGCCGTAATCGATTTCATGAATCAGGGACATTGTCTTCTCCTATTCCGCAGCCTGGGCGACAGGCGCCGGCCGGAAATCTTCAGGAAAATGCGTCAGCGCGCTCATGACGGGATAGGGCGTGAAACCGCCAAGGGCACAGAGCGAGCCGAACTTCATTGTATTACATAAATCAGTCAGAACCTTGATCTGTTTTTCGGGTTCGACATTGGCCGCGATGCGGTCCACCACCTCGACGCCGCGCGTCGAACCGATGCGGCAGGGCGTACACTTGCCGCAGGATTCGACCGCGCAGAATTCCATGGCGAACCGCGCCTGCTTAAGCATGTCGACCGTATCGTCGAAAACGACGAGACCGGCATGGCCGATAAGGCCGTCCTTCGCCGCGAACGCCTCGTAGTCGAAGGGCGTATCGAAGAGTTCGCGCGGGAAATAGGCACCGAGCGGACCGCCCACCTGCACCGCCTTTACCGGGCGGCCGCTTGCCGTGCCGCCGCCAATATCATCGACGATGTCACCCAGCGTCAGGCCGAATGCCGTTTCGAACAGGCCGCCATGCTTGACGTTGCCGGCGATCTGCAGCGGGATGGTGCCGCGCGACCGGCCCATACCGAAATCCTTGTAGAAGGTGGCGCCCTTGTCGAGAATGACCGGGACCGAGGCCAGCGAGATCACATTGTTGATGACGGTCGGACGGTCGAAAAGGCCCTTGTGGGCGGGAAGCGGCGGCTTGGCACGAACGATGCCGCGGCGACCTTCAAGGCTTTCGAGCAAGGCGGTCTCTTCACCGCAGACATAGGCGCCGGCGCCAACGCGCACCTCCATGTCGAAGGCATAGGGCGACCCGAGCACCGATTTTCCAAGCACGCCCGCCCGGCGCGCAACCTCGACCGCCTCGTTCATCACCGCGACCGCATGCGGATACTCGGAGCGGATATAGACATAGCCCTTGGTCGCACCAGTGGCGATGCCGGCAATCGTCATGCCCTCGATAAGGACAAAAGGATCGCCTTCCATGATCATGCGGTCGGCAAAGGTGCCACTATCGCCTTCATCGGCGTTGCAGACGATGTATTTTTGCGCGCCTGCGGTGTCGAGCACGGTCTTCCACTTGATGCCGGTCGGGAAACCTGCGCCGCCACGGCCGCGCAGTCCGGATTCCGTCACCTGGGCGACGATCTCGGCCGGTGCCAGCGTAAGCGCGTTTTCCAGGCCCTTGAGGCCGTCGTGGGCACGGTAATCCTCAAGCGACACGGGATCGATGATGCCGCAACGAGCGAAGGTCAGTCGTGTCTGTCGCGCCAGGAACGGCAGCTGATCCGTAAGGCCGAGCCAGAGCGGATGCACCCTGCCCTCGCCCATCCCGTTGTCCAGCAATGCCGGTACCTCCGACGCCTTGACCGGACCATAGGCCACGCGGCCAGATAGGGTTTCGACCTCGACCAAAGGTTCAAGCCAGTACATGCCGCGCGAACCATTGCGCACGATGCGGGCATCGAGACCGCGGCTGTCGATTTCGGACTGAAGAACCTTTGCAACCCGCTCGGCGCCGAGCGCGAGCGCGCCTGAATCGCGCGGAACGTAGAAGGTGACGGTCATAGCCGCACCTCCGTCGCGATCTCTTCAAGCCTTTCTGCGTCAAGGCGACCAATCACTTCACCATCGAGCATCGCCGAAGGCGAGCAGGCGCAAAGACCGAGGCAATAGACCGGTTCGAGTGTTACGGCGCCATCAGGAGTGGTGCCATGCCAGTCAATTCCAAGAAGCTCGCGGGCGCGATCGGCCAGCGCATCGCCGCCCATCGACTGGCAGGATTCAGCCCGGCACAGTTTCAAAACGTGCCGCCCGGCCGGATGATCGCGGTAGTCGTGATAGAATGTGAAAACGCCGTGGACCTCGGCGCGCGAAATATTGAGAGCGCTGGCGATGATCGGCAGCGTTTCCCTTGGAACATAGCCGAACTCAGCCTGCAACTCGTGCAAGATCGGAAGCAGAGGGCCTTCTTTGCCCTTCAATTGATCGATTATGCCTATCGCCCTTTCGGCGATATCGGTACTTGCACTCTGCATACTGTGCAGCGCCCTCCCTCATGTTTCTCCCTGTTCTTTAGAACAGATCAAATATGGCATTATATATCAATATCGCAGTCTCGTCATTCGATAGAAGATTTCTATCAAACCATGTCCAGGCTTTGCGCAAGCGCCCGCGCTTCGTGCAGAAGCGCCGAAACCAGGGGTGTATGCGGTTCGCGGTCGGCCGCAACGAGCCCGACAAGGTGGCGCGCATCGGGCTCGACAATGGGGATGGCGCGGATCGGTTCGGCAAATCCGAGCGTCTCGGCAAGGTTGAGCGGCATGATGCTCGCCCATTTACCAGTTCGGATATGCGAGAACAGCACGATCATCGAATTCGATTCGAGCGTCGGATGGACCTCGATTCCCGCCTCTTGCAAATGCTTGTTGATAAGGCGGCGGTTCTGCATGTCCATGGTGAGCAGGCAGAGCGGCAATTGCCCCACCTCCCTCCAGGTGACGGACTGCCGGTCGGCGTGGGTACTCCCGGCCGATGTGATGAGCTGGTAGCGCTCGGTATAGAGCGGCACCGAAGTGACACGCCCGAGCGGCTCATTGTCGAGATAGCTGATGCCGACATCGATCTCGAAATTGCTGAGCAGCGTCAGCACTTCAAGCGAAGTGCGCGACGTTACCGAGAACGTCACGTCCGGGTGCTTCTCCCGAAAAGGCGTCGTCAGCCGCGACACCATGGCAAGCGCGGTCGGAATAGCCGCGATCTTTACGTGACCGGCAAGTCCAAGGCGGGCGGCGCGCAATTCCTCGCGCATGGTGCGCGTGTCGCCAACGATGCGCCGCGCCCATTCGAGAACGCGCTGGCCTTCGGACGTAAGGCCCTTGAAGCGCGAGCCCCGCTGGACGAGAACGACGCCGAGCGTGTCCTCGAGCTGACGGATGGCGGCCGACAAGGTGGGCTGGGTTACGCCGCATTCCTCGGCGGCACGACCGAAATGCCGATGCCGCGCCAGCGCGATGAAAAATTCCAGCTTGTCGATCATCAAGGTTGCTCCTTCGGAGCGAACCTAGCGATGTTGACCTGTCGTCAGCAAGGCAAGTTTTCTGCAGCAAACATTTCCGTCAGACCAGGTCGTCAAGATCGACGCGCAGCACAGCGGCAATCTTCTTCATGGCCGACAACCCGCCTTCCTTCTTGCCGTTTTGAATGTCGGACATGTAAGATGGGCTGAGGCCAGCCGCCGAAGCAAGTTCACGGTTGGACAGACCGCGATATTCTCGCCAAACCCGAAGCTTGTTCTCACCTGCAAGTATGCGGTCGGCAATTGCTGAGGGAACAAGTTCATCTTCGCCCGAGACAAGCCGGGCCTTTACTTCGTCATAGGCAACGAGATCCTGCGCCATCTCGGCATCGTGCACGAGCTTTTCGTAATGCGCGCGCGGCACGACCACCATTTCATCGCCGCTCGGCGTCGTGAAAATCGTCATCTCATTCATAACAACCTCTATTCATAAATTCCGCCGCGCGGTCCAATCTGAAGAATGCTCAGAACAGTTCCGTCTTCGTCAAATATGACACGCCAGTCACCTATGCGTAGCCTATAGCCCGTCCTCCCCCTGCAGCTAGACAACATTTGCCGCCTGCGCGCCAGGATTCGACGCATATTGCGCGATTTTCGATCGGATGCGTCCCGCAACATTCACAGGCAAACGCGAAAGTACTTTCAGCGCAGACCGACTGTAATTAATTTCTTCATGACAATATTATCAAATGGCGATCAAAATTTCAAACCTCGGATTCACTCATAGCGAATACCTAAGGCAAATTCAAACTGTCAGGAACTTGCGGACCTCCGGCCGGTCGAGGCTCGGCGCATCGCCGGAATGTACGATCTCGCCGCGATCCATGATGTAGACATGGTCGGCGAGTTCGCGGCAGAAGTCGAGATACTGCTCGACGAGGAGGATGGCGAGGCCGGCCTGATCGCGCAGAAACTGGATAGCGCGGCCTATATCCTTGATGATCGATGGCTGGATACCCTCGGTCGGTTCATCGAGCACCAGCAATTTCGGCCGCGTCACCAGCGCACGGCCGATTGCCAGTTGCTGCTGCTGGCCACCGGAAAGATCGCCGCCCCTGCGACCCAGCATCGTCTTCAGCACCGGAAACAGCTCGTACACTTCCGCGGGCACGGTGCGATTGCCGCGTGAGGCGGCGGCAAATCCGGTTGCCAGATTTTCACGGACGGTGAGCAGCGGAAAAATCTCGCGGCCTTGCGGAACGAAGGCAATGCCGGCGCGGGCACGCTCGTAGGACGGCTTCCGGTCGATCGGCGCGCCTTCGAAGCGTATCGATCCCGATGACAGCGGGTGCTGGCCGACGATGGCCCGCAGCATGCTCGTCTTGCCGACTCCGTTGCGACCGAGAACGCAGGTGATCGACTTCGGCTTGACCTCCAGCGATACGCCGCGCAGCGCCTGAGCGGCGCCATAGTGGAGAGAGGCATTTTCAACGCTGAGCATGATGTTCCTATCGTCCGAGGTAAACTTCAATGACGCGCTGGTCGTTGCTGACATAGTCGAGCGAGCCTTCCGCCAGAACCGAGCCTTCATGGAGGCACGTGACCTTGACGTCGAGTTCGCGCACGAAATGCATGTCGTGTTCGACCACCAGCACCGAGCGCGTCTTGGCAATTTCGCGCAGGAGCTTGGCGGTTTCCGCCGTTTCAGCATCCGTCATGCCCGCGACAGGCTCGTCGACGAGCAGCAGCTTCGGATCTTGTGCGAGCAACATGCCGATCTCCAGCCACTGCTTCTGGCCGTGCGAAAGATTTGCAGCCAGCCAGTCCCGCTTGGAATGCAGCCGGATCGTGTGAAGAATGTCGTCGATCCGTTCCGCCTCATCGGCGCTCTGGCGATGGAACAGCGCCGAGAAGGCCGAGCGCGGGCCGGCCAGCGCAAGCACAAGATTGTCCTCGACGCTGTGGCTTTCAAAGACAGTCGGCTTCTGAAACTTGCGGCCGATGCCGAGCAGTGCGATTTCCGCCTCGTCGTGGCGGGTAAGATCGATCTCGCCCTTGAAATAAACGTCGCCCGTGTCCGGGCGGGTCTTGCCGGTGATGATATCCATCATCGTTGTCTTGCCGGCGCCGTTCGGGCCGATGACTGCGCGCATTTCACCGGCCTGGAGCACGAGCGACAGATTGTTGATGGCGCGAAATCCGTCAAACGAGACCGACACGCCATCGAGATAGAGGAGTGTATCCTTGGCTTTCATGGTCTACTCCGCTGCCTGGGGTTCGGCGATCGGTGTCGCACGTTCTGTTGCCGGGGAGCCCGGTTCGCTGCGCTTGCGAGCGATGCGGTCCTTTCGCTTTGTCTGCCATGTGCCGTAAAGGCCGAGTATGCCCTTCGGGAGGAACAGGGTGACGAGGATGAAGAGCGCACCGAGCGCGAACAGCCAGATCTCCGGAAATGCCGCGGTGAAATAGGTCTTGCCGAAATTGACCAGCACCGCGCCGAGAATTGGCCCGATGATGGTGCCGCGGCCTCCCACGGCAACCCAGATCACCGCTTCGATGGAATTGGCGGGCTCGAATTCGGAGGGATTGATGATGCCGACCTGCGGCACATAAAGCGCGCCGGCAATGCCCGCCATCATGGCGGAGACCGTCCAGACGAAGAGCTTGTAGCGATCGACCCGATAGCCGAGAAAGCGCATGCGGCTCTCCGCATCGCGCACGCCGACGAGGACCTTGCCGAGTTTGGAGCGGACAATGAAACTGGTTACGAATACGGCAAGCGCGAGTAACAACGCCGTTGCCGCAAACAGCATCGAGCGCGTGCTGTCGGCCTGGATGTTGAAGCCGAGAATATCCTTGAAATCGGTGAGGCCGTTATTGCCGCCAAATCCCATGTCGTTGCGGAAGAACGCAAGGAGTAAGGCGTAGGTCAGAGCCTGGGTGATGATCGACAGGTAAACGCCGGTGACACGCGAGCGGAAGGCAAGCCAGCCGAAGCCGAAGGCGAGAATGCCGGGGACCAGCACAACCATGAGCGCCGCGAACCAGAAATGGTTGAAGCCGTGCCAGAACCACGGCAGTTCCTTCCAGTTGAGGAACACCATGAAGTCGGGCAGCACCGGATCGGCATAGACGCCGCGCGGACCGATCTGGCGCATCAGGTACATGCCCATCGCATAGCCGCCGAGCGCGAAGAATGCGCCATGGCCGAGCGAAAGGATGCCGCAGAACCCCCAGACGAGATCGAGAGCGACCGCCAGCAGGGCGTAGGTCAGGTACTTGCCGATCAGCGACACGAGATAGGTCGGCACATGCAAGGCCGAGGTCGGCGGCAGCAGCAGATTCGAGAGTGGCACGAGGCAGGCCAGCGCCACCAGCAAGGCGATAACGATTGTACCTCGACGATCGACATGGGTGAAAAACCACTGCGTGATCATGCCTCGATGGCCCTTCCCTTGAGTGCGAAGAGACCACGCGGACGCTTCTGGATAAACAGGATGATGAGCACCAGCACGAGGATCTTGCCGAGGACGGCTCCCGCGAAGGGTTCGAGGAACTTGTTGGCTATGCCGAGTGACATCGCGCCGACCAGCGTTCCCCAGAGATTGCCGACACCGCCGAAGACGACGACCATGAAACTGTCGATGATATAGCCCTGACCCAGATTGGGGCTGACATTGTCGATCTGGCTCAGCGCCACGCCGGCAATGCCGGCAATGCCGGAGCCGAGGCCAAAGGTCAGCGCGTCGACCCAGGGCGTCCTGATGCCCATGGCGGAGGCCATGCGCCGGTTCTGGGTAACTGCGCGCATGCGCAGCCCGAGCATCGTCTTCTTCAGCACCAGCTGCAGCACCGCGAAGACCGAAAGGGCAAAGACGATGATCCACAGGCGCGACCAGGTGAGCGTCAGGAGACCGAGATCGAACGACCCTGCCATCCATGATGGGTTGCCGACCTGAACGTTTGAGGCGCCGAACCAGGAGCGGATCGCCTGCTGCAGGACCAGCGAAATGCCCCACGTCGCAAGCAGGGTTTCCAGCGGACGGCCATAAAGGAAGCGTATAATGCCGCGCTCGATGACGACGCCGACGGCGCCCGAGACGATGAAGGCCGCAGGCAGCGCAATGAGTAATGAATAATCGAAAAGGCCCGGCGCCGAGGCGCGGATGATCTGCTGCACGACAAAGGTGGTATAGGCGCCGATCATGACCATTTCGCCGTGGGCCATGTTGATGACGCCCATGACGCCGAAGGTGATCGCCAGACCGATCGCCGCAAGCAGGAGCACGGAACCCAGCGACAGACCGTAGACGATATTCTGGATGCCGTTCCACAAGGCGAGCTTGCTGTTGATGCTGTCGATCGCCGAACGCGCGGCGTCGCCCACCGGGCCGTCGCTACCCTGCAGCGGCGTCAGGAGTCCCAGGGCGTCGCGGCTGTTGCCGGCGGTGACCTCCGCAATAGCCGCGATCTTGGCGTCATCCGGCGCGGTCGAATTCAGCACTGCCGCAGCTTTCGCCTGCTGCATCACGGCCTTGATCCCGCTATCTTTTTCCGCCGCGATGGCCTGATCGAGCAAAGCGATGGACTCGGGATCGCGCGTCTTCAGAATTGTTTCGGCGGCGGAGCGTCGTTCCGCAGGATTGTCGCTCATCAGCGTGAGCCCGCCGATCGCCGCGGCTATATCGCGGCGCAGACGGTTGTTGACCTTGATCTTTTCCGCGGCATTGCGCGGCACGGGTGCAAGCTTGGCACCCGTCAGGGGATCGGTGGCGGCGTAGTCCGAGCCATCGCGTTTGCCGATGAAAACGGCCTTGTCCGCCTTGACGATGTATAGATCGCCGGCGGTCAGCGCGTTGAGGATGGCGGATACCCGCGCATCGCCGGTCTTGGCGAGGCCGGAAACCGCCTTCGTCGTCTCGTCGAAATTTTCTGCAGCAAGGGCCTGGATGAGCGGCCGCAGCGTGGCATCGTCGACCGTTTCAGCCCGCGCCTCCATTCCAGGCGCAAACACGCCCGAGAGCACAAGGAATACGGCCAGCAAGCGGATCAATGGCATAAAACAATCCTGGGTACGAGTATCCTCGGAGTGGCTCCACCCCCACTTGCGTGGAGGTGGAGTGGCTTCGGATGTGCCCCAAACCGAAGCCGGGTAGGCATCAGTTGGTCACGCCGCCGCACTTGCCGCTGACGACGTTGAAATTGCCGCACGACATCGGCTTGCGCCAATCGGAAATGAGGTCCTTGGAGCCCGGCAGGTAATCGGACCATTCGTCGCCGACAACGAGACCAGGCGTCTGATAGACAATGTCGAACTGTCCGTCGTCCTGCACTTCGCCTATCAGCACGGGCTTTGTGATGTGGTGGTTCGGCATCATCGTGGCTGATCCGCCGGACAGGTTCGGCACCGACACGCCGACGATCGAATCGATCACCGCATTGGAATCCGTGGTTCCGGCAGCTTCAACTGCCTTCACCCACATGTTGAAACCGATATAGGTCGCTTCCATCGGGTCGTTGGTCACGCGCTTGTCGTTCTTGGTATAGGCGTGCCATTCCTTGATGAACTCGGCATTGGCATCGGCATCCACCGACTGGAAGTAATTCCAGGCGGCAAGGTGGCCGACCAGCGGCTTGGTATCGAGGCCCGCAAGTTCTTCTTCACCCACCGAGAAGGCAACGACGGGAATGTCTTCCGCCTTGATACCCTGGTTTGCGAGTTCCTTATAGAAGGGCACGTTCGCATCACCGTTGATGGTCGAAACAACTGCGGTCTTCTTGCCGGCCGAACCGAATTTCTTGATGTCGGACACGATCGTCTGCCAGTCGGAATGGCCGAACGGCGTGTAGTTGATCATGATGTCCTCATCCTTGACGCCCTTGGCGTTGAGGTAGGCCTTCAAAATCTTGTTCGTGGTCTGCGGATAGACGTAGTCGGTACCGGCGAGTACCCAGCGCTCGACACCCTCTTCCTTGGCAAGATAATCGACGGCTGGGATCGCCTGCTGGTTCGGCGCGGCACCCGTATAGAAGACGTTGCGCGAGCTTTCCTCGCCCTCGTACTGGACGGGGTAGAACAGCATGGAGTTGAGCTCTTCAAAGACCGGCAGCACCGATTTGCGCGACGATGAGGTCCAGCAACCGAAGACGGCCGCGACCTTGTCCTGCTCGATCAGCTGGCGGGCCTTTTCCGCAAAGAGCGGCCAATCCGACGCCGGATCGACGACCACCGCTTCGAGCTTCTTGCCAAGCACGCCGCCCTTCTTGTTCTGCTCATCGATGAGGAACAGCATCGTGTCCTTGAGCGTAGTTTCGGAAATCGCCATGGTCCCGGAAAGGGAGTGCAGGATGCCGACCTTGATCGTGTCATCCGCAGCTATAGCAGGCGAGAAAGCCAGCGCCGCGCCCATGGCCGCGGCCGCAAAAGTCCCGATAAATCTGGCTGTTAGACTGGACATTCAGGTAAACCCCTCTTTTTGGTTGTGTGTACCAAGGGATTAAAAGCAATGAGTGTGCCAACTTCGGCAGCCGCATTGAAAATTATAAATTATTCAAATTTATCGGTATTTTAGCGCCTCCTCCCGCCAAGCTGGCTTGGAGGCGCGAGGTTTGCGCGTCGCTAAAACTCGGCACTTCCGCTTATACTTTAGTCATATATGTACTAGTGATGATAATTTAATCACCGTTGGGCGAGAGATATGCTTTTCAGATGGCGTTGACCATCGTTTGATGTATGGTGGTGCGACTTTCACACTTCCCAGGGACATAAGATGGATATCCGTCAAATCGACGAAGGCTACGCCGTGAGCGGCCAGATTTCACCCGACGACGTGCGCGATCTCGCCGCGGCAGGCTATCACACGATCATTTGCAACCGCCCGGACGGTGAATCGGCCGATCAGCCCAACTTTGCCGAGATCAAGAACGTTGCCGAAAAAGCGGGCATAGCGATTTACTACGTCCCTGTGGTTTCAGGGCAATTGACACAGGACGACGTCGACGCCATGGCGCGCGCGCTGGATGAGGCTGAGGGTCCTGTCCTCGCCTATTGCCGCTCGGGCGCCCGCTCGACCAATATTTACGGCATCGTCCAGCAGCAGAAGGGCTAACCACATGCTCCCCATCGCTGATCTTGGCGCCGATGAACTCGACGCCCTGCGCAACCGCGTCCTGCGCGATTACGAAGCCTTCCGCGCCAAGGGGCTGAATATCGACATGACCCGCGGCAAGCCGAGCCCGGAACAACTCGATCTCGCCAATGGCATGCTGGTTCTTCCAGGCAATGGCGACCATTATAGCGAGGCAGGCGAAGATGCCCGCAACTATGGCGGGCTCCAGGGTCTTGCCGAAACCCGCGCATTGTTCTCACCCATGATGGGTGCGTCGGCCGATCGCATCGTCGTCGGCGACAATTCGAGCCTTGCCATGATGCATGATTGTTTGCTCTGGGCGATGGTGAAGGGCGTACCGGGCGAAATGGAGCCCTGGTCGCAGCAATCAGGTTCTCCGGCCTTCATCTGCCCGGTTCCCGGCTACGACAGGCATTTCGCCATCTGCGAGGAATATGGCATTCGCATGCTCCCCGTCCCGCTAACCGGGCACGGCCCCGACATGGATATGGTCGAGGAACTCGTCGCCGATCCCGACGTCAAGGGCATGTGGTGCGTTCCCAAATACTCCAATCCCTCGGGCGAAACCTATTCGACCGAAACGATCGAACGCCTTGCAGCCATGCGAACCGGTGCGCCCGACTTCCGCCTGTTCTGGGACAACGCCTATGCGGTGCACCACCTGACGACAGAGCGGCATGAGATCGCCAACATTATCGAGCTCTGCGCGCAGGCCGGCCATCCCGACCGCGCCTTCGTCTTCGCATCGACCTCCAAGATCACGCTCGCCGGTGCGGGGCTCGCCCTGTTCGCCTCGTCAGCGGCAAATGTGAAATGGTATCTCGCCCGGGCCGGCAAACGCACCATAGGGCCAGACAAACTGAACCAGTTGCGGCACGTGCGCTTTTTGAAAAGCATGGAGGGCCTGGCCCGCCATATGGACGCTCACCGCGCCCTCATCGCGCCGAAGTTCGATTCGGTCATCGAGGCGCTTGAAACCCGCCTCGGCGGCACTGGCGTTGCGCGGTGGACGCAGCCGGATGGCGGCTATTTCATCTGCGTCGACGCCATGCACGGCACCGCGCGCGACGTGGTAGAACTGGCACGCGAAGCCGGCGTGGTTCTGACCCCGGCAGGCGCCACCTCTCCTTACGGCCGCGATCCCAACGACAGCACGCTGCGCCTTGCTCCGACGTTTCCGTCACAGGAAGAGGTGCGTCTCGCTTCTGAAGGTATCGCGCTGTGCATCCTCCTTGCCGCCGTGGACAAGCTCATCGCACAGCGCGAAGGCGGCGTCTAAATCCGCTGTCCGACGTCGACCCGGTTGCCGTCCGGGTCGGCGAAGACGAAGGCGCGCTGACCATAATCCTGGTCTTTCAGCGACTTGACGATACGGACGCCCTTGGCTTCGCAGACCGAAGTCCATCCGACGATAGTGTCAGAAGAAGGCCTGGATACCAGTCTGTGCCCGGCCAAGGATGAGCGCATGCACATCGTGCGTGCCCTCATAGGTATTGACCGTTTCGAGGTTCTGGGCGTGGCGCATCACATGATAGCCGATCTGGATGCCGTTGCCGCCGTGCATGTCGCGCGCCATGCGGGCGATGTCGAGCGCCTTGCCGCAATTGTTGCGCTTGACGAGGCTGATCATTTCCGGCGCGACCTTGCCTTCGTCAAACAGGCGACCGACACGCAGGGAGGCCTGCAGGCCAAGCGTGATTTCAGTCTGCATGTCCGCGAACTTCTTCTGGAACAGCTGGGTGGCGGCGAGCGGGCGGCCAAATTGCTTGCGGTCGAGCCCGTACTGGACGGTCCGCTGCCAGCAATCTTCAGCGGCGCCGAGGACGCCCCAGGAAATGCCGAAGCGGGCGCGATTGAGGCAGCCGAACGGCCCCTTGAGCCCGGAGACATTGGGCAGGAGATGCTCCTCGCCGACAACAACGCCGTCCATGACCACCTCGCCGGTGATCGAGGCGCGCAACGACAGCTTGCCACCGATCTTCGGCGCGGAAAGGCCCTTCATGCCCTTTTCGAGGACGAAGCCGCGGATCTGACCGTCATGGGCGTCCGACTTCGCCCAGACGACAAAAACATCGGCAATCGGCGAGTTTGAAATCCACATCTTCGAGCCGGACAGGCGATAGCCGTCAGCGACCTTCTCGGCGCGGGTTTTCATGCCGGCGGGATCAGAGCCCGCATCGGGCTCGGTGAGGCCGAAACAGCCGATCCATTCGCCGGAAGCGAGCTTCGGCAGATATTTGCGGCGCTGCTCCTCCGAGCCGTAAGCGTAAATCGGGTACATGACCAGTGACGACTGCACGCTCATCATCGAGCGATAGCCGCTGTCCACGCGCTCGACCTCGCGCGCGACGAGGCCATAGGCGACGTAGGATGCACCGGCCGTGCCGTATTCTTCGGGAAGCGTCACCCCAAGAAGCCCCGACTCGCCCATCATCCGGAAAAGCGCAGGATCGGTCTTTTCTTCCAGATAGGCCTCTTCGATGCGCGGGAGAAGTTCGCCTTGCGCAAACGCCCGTGCACTGTCGCGGATCATCCGTTCGTCTTCGGTCAACTGCTCTTCCAGGAGAAAGGGATCAGTCCAGACGAAGGACGGCTTGGAATTGGCCATAGTTGTTTTTCCTCCTTAGATGTGAAGCAAGACCTATCATCAAATCCAATCCGATGACCAGATGCTTTCCCGGCCGATTTTTCCGGGGATGCCGGCGCTCCACGGATTTCGCGGACGCGGCGAATCCACTATAGATTTTGCAATGCCCATCAAGCAGCTCACCGAGACCATCATCAACCAGATCGCAGCCGGCGAAGTCATCGAGCGTCCGGCAAGCGTGGTCAAGGAACTCGTCGAAAATTCGATCGACGCGGGCGCAACGCGGATCGAGGTCGTCACCGCCGGTGGTGGCAAGAACCTTATCCGCATCACCGATAACGGTTCGGGCATTCGCTCCGACGAACTTGCCCTTGCGGTGGCGCGCCATTGCACGTCGAAACTCACCAATGATGTGCACGATATTCGCGCCCTTGGTTTTCGCGGCGAGGCCCTGCCCTCTATTGGATCCGTCTCGCGCCTGTCGTTGAAATCACGCACGTCCGACGCGGATTCCGGCTTCGAGATCAGCATCCATGGCGGCCGCCAGGACGGGCCGCGCCCGACGCCGATGAACGGCGGGACGATCGCGGAAGTGCGCGACCTTTTCTTCGCCACGCCAGCCCGCCTCAAATTCATGAAGACCGACCGAGCCGAGGCATCGGCGATCAGCGACGTCGTCAAGCGCATCGCCATCGCCTTTCCGCATATCCGCTTTTCGCTTGCGGGCAGCGACCGCACGCCGATCGAGCTGGCGGCGACCGGCGCTGGATCGTCAGGCATGCTGGAGCGGATTTCGCAGGTGCTCGGCAAGGAGTTCCCCGAAAATGCCATCGCCATCGATGCCGAGCGCGATGGCGTGCGCCTGACCGGCTTTGCCGGCATTCCGGCGTTCAACCGTGGAAACAGCCTGCATCAGTTCGCCTATGTCAACGGCCGGCCAGTGCGCGACAAGCAAATCTGGGGTGCAATCCGCGGCGCCTATGCCGATGTGATCGCGCGCGACCGCCACCCGGTCGTCGTCCTGTTCCTCAATCTTGATCCGGCGCTGGTCGATGTGAATGTGCACCCGGCCAAGGCGGATGTGCGTTTTCGCGATCCGGGGCTTGTGCGCGGCCTTATCGTCGGGGCAATTCGCGAAGCCCTCGGTCAATCCGGAATCCGGGCCGCAACCAGCGGGGCCGAAGCGATGCTGCATGCTTTCAGGCTTGGTGGCGCAGAAGGCAAGCGTGCTGCCCCGCTCCATCAGAATTGGCGCGGCAACGCTACCGTCAACCAGAATTACTCCGTTGAACAATCCCCATACCGTCCGTTCGAAGTCGAAGGCGCCCTCGCCGCCGACACCCGTGGCGGATTTGCCGAACCGGCGCAGCCATTCCTCTATGATGTTGCGCGAGCCGTGGCCGCCGACGCACGCGGTGCGGCCACGGAGGCTCCATTGGAATTGCTTTCCGCGCCCCTCGGAGCCGCTCGCGCGCAGGTACACGCCAACTATATCGTCGCGCAGACCGAGGACAGCCTTGTCATTGTCGACCAGCATGCCGCGCATGAACGTCTTGTCTACGAGGCACTGAAGAACGCATTGCATTCACGGCCGCTGCCGGCCCAGATGCTGCTCATCCCCGAAATCGTCGACCTGCCGGAGGAGGATGTCGAACGGCTCGCGGCCCATGCAGAAACGTTGGCACGTTTCGGCCTGGGTATCGAAGCCTTTGGACCGGGTGCGATCGCCGTGCGCGAAACGCCGTCCATGCTAGGTGAGATCGATGCGCAACAACTCGTCCGCGACCTTTCCGACGAGATCGCCGAGCACGATACGTCAAATGGTTTGAAAGGCATTCTCGACCACGTCGCGGCCACCATGGCCTGCCATGGCTCGGTCCGCTCGGGACGGCGGTTGAAGCCGGAAGAGATGAATGCACTCTTGCGCCAAATGGAAGCAACGCCGGGCTCGGGCACCTGCAATCACGGTCGGCCTACCTATATCGAGCTGAAACTCAGCGACATAGAGCGTCTTTTCGGCCGGCGATAAGGGGCTTTCAATCTCGCAATGCTTGACCACCTGCGGCTCTGAGCCGTAAATGAACATTCAATCGACTGGAACATCGGCAGAATATGAACAGATTTGAAGGACCCGGCTCGCGCGAAGCCAAAATTCGTTATCTCGACGGCGACTTTCAGGTCCTGTCGCCGGGTTCCTATGTACTCTGTGCGGTTACCTCGGAGAAGATCCCCCTGGACGAACTCAAATATTGGAGCGTCGCGCGTCAGGAGGCCTATGCCGATGCGCGCATTTCGCTCGAGCGCGAGCTTCAGATGAATCCCGACCTGCGCAGTCGAAGCAAAGGCTGAGCGATATGCTGACCCGCCGCGCAACCCTGTTCACTCTTCTCGCGGCTGGATTTCTTGTGAGCGGCTGTACCACCGATACGGCCAGCAATGCGCCGGCGTATACGGGCCCGGTTAAAACAATCCGGGGCTATCTGCAGGGACCGCCATGGGCGCGCCTGACTGCAAGTTCAGTGGTGTTCGTCACTGCCTACGACGCAAGCCGGGGTAATTCGGCTCCCATGCCGCGGCTGGCCCGCACCAGCTTTACACTGAACAGAAACGGCACGTTCCCGGTCGCCTATGAAATCAGGGTTCCGGCGGCAGCCTCGACCCGCGTTGCCCTTGGCGTCGAAATCACCCGCGCTGGTGGAACGCTCTTCTCTAACGACAGGCTCTACAGCCAGACCACGGGAACAAGCCTTAATATTCCGATGCGCGAAGCGCCTCCGCGGATCAACCGGAGGTACCCCGGCATTTTATGAGGCATCCCGGCGCCGGTGACGGGCGCGATCGCGCGTTTCCCGTATGATGCGAGCGGGTGCGCCGGGCTGGTTGAAAACGAGTTCCACCTCCAAAACCGAGGTACGGCCGGCAAACGCCCTCGCCGCCTCGCTGCCGTCGAGTAGCCTCACCAGGTCTTTGGCTGTTGTGACCGGCGTCAGGTTTTCCCGATCGGCCGCTTCAGCGAGTTCGGCGAGATTTTCGTCCGTGTACGGATGATGGTCTGGAAAGGCACGCGTTTTCTCGACGATGCCGCCCGCTTCGCGAAGCGTCGTGAAAAACTTGGACGGGTCGCCTATGCCGGCGAAAGCCAGTAATCGTTTGCCGGCTATCTCAGATGTGGATATCGGCTTAAGAACTCCTTCATAGATCGGTTTTGCCGCCCGTGCCGCATTGCGAATGACCCGGTCGGCGCCGTTCGCTGTACCGATCTTGAGCACCGCGTCGGTTCGCACCAGCTGGTCGATCAGCGGCGCGCGCAACGGTCCTCCCGGCAAGACATGGCCATTTCCCACGCCGCGGCCGGCATCCACTACCATCAGTGCGAAATCGAAATGCAGGCGGGCGCTTTGAAAGCCGTCATCCATGATGATGAAATCGCATCCGGACTGCTGCAATGCCTGTGCCGCGGCAAAGCGGTCGGACGTGACGATGACCGCCGCGTGCCGGGCGAGCAACAGTGGTTCGTCGCCGACAAGGCGCGCGCTGTCGTGGTCTGGATCGACACGATGCATGCCCGAAAACGCGCCGCCATAGCCGCGAGAAACGATGCCGGGCGTCAGCCCGGCGGAGATTGCGGCCCTGGCAAAGGTGATTGAGGTCGGGGTCTTTCCGGCGCCGCCGATAGTGAAATTGCCGATGCAAAGCACCGGGACCGGAATCGTCGGTGGCTTCGCCCGCCTTATGCGGCGCCCGGCCACGCTGCCGTAGATTTTGGAAAACGGGCTTAGCGCCCAGGCCCGCCAATCCGGCTTTTCCCACCAGAATGGAGGGGCCTCACTCATCATTTCCAGCCGCCTTCGCGATTGCTGAGGCGTGCCTGCAGAACGAGAGGCTGGATGAAAGGCTCAAGTGCGGTCAAGGTGCGATCGAGCGATCCGCGCATGTCCTCGACGGTCTTGAGGCCAGCGTCGATCATGACCTGGCGTTCTTCCGGATTATTGAAGAGATAGTTGACCGCGCCCGCGAGCATGTCCTTGTCGCGCACCAGTTTCGCCGCGCCATTCTTGATCAGGCGCTGATAGGAATCGCGGAAATTCTGAACATTGCGCCCGGAGAGGATCGCGGATTTGAGCATGGCCGGCTCGAGTGGATTCTGCCCGCCTTGCGCGGTCAGCGACCGGCCGACGAATGCGATCTCCGCAAGGCGCAGATAGAGGCCCATGTCGCCGATCGTATCGCCGAGATAGATATCCGTATCGAGCTCGATCTGGTCCGCCTTGCTGCGCAGCGCCACCTTCATGCCCATTTTTTCGATTGCCTCGGCGATCTCCGGGGCACGATCAGGGTGGCGCGGCACGATGATTGTCAAAAGGTCGCGATGGCGCGCTTTCAGCATGTGATGCACCTGCGCAACGATCTCCTCTTCGCCCTGATGCGTCGAAATCGCGGCCCAGGTCTTGCGGGTGCCGATCATGCGCTGCATTGCGGCAAGTTCAGTATTGTTCACGGGCGGTACGGCCGTGTCCACCTTGAGGTTGCCGGATACCGTCACCGGCCTCGCGCCAAGGGCCCGGAACCTTTCGCCGTCGATATCCGATTGGGCAACGACGTGGGCGAGATTTTCGAACAGGGCCTCGGCAATCGAGGGCCGCTTGTGCCAGCTGGCAAAGGAGCGATCGGAAAGGCGTCCATTGACGAGCACCTGCGGAACCCGCCTGGTGCCAAGTTCCAGGATCGTCATCGGCCAAATCTCGGATTCGCAGATGATGGCAAGATCAGGCTGCCAATGGGTGAGGAAGCGGTCGACGGCGGGCTTCAGGTCGAGCGGCACATATTGATGGATGACGCGGTCGCCCAGACGCTCCTGCACCATCTTAGCGGATGTAACCGTACCGGTCGTCAAAACGACATGGATGTCCATGTCGACGATTGCCTCGACAAGCGGAGTGACAGCCGACGTTTCGCCAACACTCGCCGCATGGACCCAGATAAGCGGACCGGATGGGCGGGCAACGCTCGCCACACCGTAGCGCTCGCCCTGACGGCCACGCTCCTCCTTGCCCTTGCTGGCACGGAAGGCAACATAGGCGCCGACAATGGGAAATGTTGCCGCGCCAATCCAGCGATAGGTGCCAAGCACCAGGCGTGCCCATCTTTCGCTCATGCCGCGCCGTCCACGAGTTCATGCACGCGCTTGGTGTTCGCGTTCAAACTATTGGTCAATTCGACACGCTTGGCTTCGAGCATTGCTTCATCTGCATCTTCGGGAACAAAGATCGGGTCGCCGACAATCAACCCCGATTTGCCGAATGGCAAGGGAATGGTGGTCTTGTCCCAACTCTTCTCCAGAACTTTTCTGCGGGTGGTCAGGTAGCAGATCGGCAGGATCGGCCGTCCGGAAAGCTTGGCCAGCAGAATAACCCCGGGACCGCTATCGCGCGGCGTTCCATGCGGAATATCGGCGATCATCGCCGCGGTCTTGCCTTCGGCCAGCGCTTTTTTCAAAACGAGCAGCGCCCGTGCTCCGCCCTTTTCCGTCCCTTTCGAGCGGTCGCGACCGCCCGAGCCGCGCACGATCTCCACGCCGAAGCGCTCGGCAACGCGCGCATTCAGTTCTGCGTCCTTGCTCTTGGAAAACATGGCGACGAAGCGCACGCCGCGCGGCATTAGGAATGGCGCCATCAGATGCTGGCCGTGCCAGGCAACGGCGATGAACGGCTCACCCCCGCGTTTCATATCTTCGAGGTCCGAAGACCCCTTGAGCCGGGGATTGGTCAGATGCACCAGCCGGAAGAACTGCGTGATCAACCACACGATCATGCTGCGGACGATCGGCGAATTCGCCAGCGGGCCGCGCACCGAGCGCCAGAAGCGCTTGAGCGCTCCAGCTTTGCGGCGAGGCGCTTTAGCCGTTGCTGAATTCTGGTCAATCATGTCGATCTTTGTCCGACCACGCGCACGCGGTCAGTCCGCCTTGCCCGTGGCAGGATCCAGCAAGCGATGCATGTGGACGATGAAATAGCGCATATGAGCGTTGTCCACCGTCGCTTGCGCCTTCGACTTCCATGCGCGCTGCGCCGAGGCAAAATCCGGATAGATGCCGACAATATCGAGCTTGTCGAGGTCGCGGAACTCGACACCGCCGAGTTTCTTCAGCTCACCGCCGAATACAAGGTGAAGCAGTTGCTTTTGATCCGAAGTGTTTTCGCTCATGTGCCTGTCCAAATGATCGAGAAGGTTGCTGACTGTTTATCCGAACGCGGTTTCGGCGACAACGTCCAACATGTTATCCATGAGCAATCCGCTTGCGGCAACGAGCGCGCCGTGGCGATAGTCGCCATTACTGGTGTCGGTAAGACCATAGGTGAGTGGCTTTCCGTCCGCGGCGACGACCCGGCCCCCGGCCTCCGAGAGGATGAGATCGGCCGCTGCAAGATCCCAGTCATGCGAACTTGGCCGCACGAAAGTGCCCGCGATATCGCCGCGCGCCACCATGGCGATCCGATAGGCGAGCGAGGCAACGTACGGCATGTGTTCGATGGAGGAGAGAAAGTGTTCCGGCAGCCGCTTGATGAAGGCCGAGGGACCGGCCACCTTGTAGGGAAGGTGCTGGGCCTGGACATGAATGGCGGCGCCGTTCTGCGTCGCCCCGCCGTCGGGAGTCGCCATGATGATTTCGCTTCGGGCCGGGCAGTCGAGAACGCCGGCGACGGGCCGGCCGTTTTCGATGACGGCAACGCTGACGCACCAGACGTCGGCACCTTCGATGAAGGCCCGTGTCCCATCGATCGGGTCGACGACGAAGAAGCGCTCTCGCGGGGAAGCGGCGCGTTCGTCCTGGGTTTCTTCGGATATCCAGCCGTAATCCGGGCGGGCCGTCAGCAGCATGTCCTTCAGATACTTGTCGGCGGCAAGATCGGCCTCTGTTACCGGCGAGTTGCCGGTTTTCATCCAGACCTGCGGCGCCTGCCGAAAGTAAGACAGAGCGATCCGGCCTGCGCCCTCGGCGGCCTGCCGGATCAGTTCCAGGTCTTCAAGATTGAGCTTACTTGCCGGCAAGTGTCATGCCTTCGATTACGAGTGTCGAGCTGGCAATGCCGAAATTGCGATCGATGTCATTTGCCGCAGTGAGATTAAGGAACATGTCCTTGAGATTTGAGGCGATCGTCACTTCGCTGACCGGATAGGCGAGTTCGCCATTTTCGATCCAGAAGCCCGAAGCACCGCGGCTGTATTCGCCGGTGATCATGTCGACACCATGGCCGAACAGTTCGGTAACGTAAAAACCGGTACCAACATCGCGCATCAGGTCTTGCGGCGACTTTTCGCCGGGTTCGATGGAGAAGTTCGTCGAGGCGGGCGTGACTGTCGAGCCGGAACGCACGCCCCTGCCATTGGTGGCGAGGCCAAGTTCCTTTGCTGTCGAGGTCGACAGGAACCAGTGTTTCAGCACGCCATTCTCGATCATCGTCAAGGGAACGCCCTCGATGCCCTCGCCGTCAAACGGGCGCGAAGAAGAACCGCGCACCCGCAACGGGTCGTCCTTAACGTTGATCGCGTCGCTCAGGATCTTCTCGCCCATGCGATCCTTAAGGAAGCTCGTCTTGCGTGCTACCGACGCGCCATTGATGGCGCTGGCAATATGGCCGGCGATACCTCGGGCGACGCGCGGGTCGAAAACAACGCTTACACGGCCGGTTGCCGCCTGGCGCGCGCCAAGGCGCTTTACCGCGCGCTCCCCGGCCGATCGCCCGATGGCTGCAGCGTCTTCAAGCGTGTCATAGAAAATGCGCGAGGAAAAATCATAATCCCGCTCCATGGCGGTACCGCTGCCGGCGATTGCGCTGACGGAGCGGGAAAAACGCGACCCCACATATTGTCCGGCAAATCCGCCTGATGTGACGAGTACGAGCCCGCCCATTCCAGCAGATGCGGAGCCTCCACCCGAATTGGTAACACCCTCGACGGCGAGCGCGGCAGCTTCGGCGGCCAGCGCGGCTTCGGTCAATTGCGCGGCATCGACGACGGTCGGATCGTAAAGATCGAGATCGCGAATTTGGCGGGCAAGATTTTCGGGAACGGCAAGACCCTCGAAGCTATCGTCCGGCGATACTTTCGCCATGGCGACGGCGCGTTCGGCCAAGGCCTTTGGCTCGGCTCCGCCGTTGGCAGATATGCTGGCGATCTTGCGACCGACGAAGACGCGCAGGGAAAACTCATCGCTCTCGGAAGATTCGGTCTCTTCGACCTTTCCGAGCCGTACGCTAACGCCCGCGGAACGCGAGCGGGCAACGACTGCGTCGGCCGCGTCGGCGCCTGCTTTTTTTGCAGCTTCGACGAGCGCGGTCGCTTTGTCTAGAAATTCACGGGAGTTCAAAGAGTCGCTCATTTTATACCTGATTATATGAATGATTAGGGTAATTTATCGTATGGTCGCATGCACCCTCCTATATGGTGCAAATTTGCGCCTATCAAGGCGGGCCGAACGAACAATCGGCATTGGCGGCCGTTGATTATTGTCATTCCGCGTCGCTGTCGCCGCCACGATCGGCATAGGTGATAGCCGCGTCAACGGCGCGCTTCAACTCGTCCTTGATCCCCGCCGATTCCTCGAGCACCTGCTGGATTCGCAGAAAATCCAGAACGCCGAACCGTGCCACGCTGGGGCGCAGGAAGATTGCCGGAGCCTGCGTACGCAGGCGGGTCGCGATGATCGATTGCATCATCAACTGGCTGGCACCGAACATGGCCTCGATTGACGAGGGGGATCTGCCGATATCGCCTTCCGGTCCGCCGACGACATCGACGGCGATAACGAACCGCGCCTTGTCCATCAAATGATCGAAGGGAACGGGATTATAAATGCCGCCGTCGATCAGGATACGGTCGTCTCGTCGCACTGGCCGGAACAAGGCGGGGATCGCGGCGGAGGCGGCGACGGCATTATAAAGATCGCCCTCGGCCATCACGACCTCGCGCTGTCCGTAGAAATCGGTCGCGGTGACGCTGAGCGGGATCGCAAGTTCCTCGAATGTTTCGGGAATGCGGCCGGGAAGGAAATGCTTCAAAACCTTTTCGATGTTGAACTGGCCGAGACGAATGCCGCCGCCAAACATCTCGCCGAAGCTTGCCGGGCGCAGCTTCCACAGGCGCGCTGCAATCTCACCACGTTTGGAGAGGATCGCGACCGCGTATTCACGAATCTCGAGCCCGGACATGCCTGCCGCCATACCCGCGCCCATGATCGCTCCGATGGACGATCCTGAGATCGCGGCAGGTCTGATGCCAAGTTCGTCCAGGGCTTCAATGACGTTGATATGAGCGATGCCGCGCGCCCCGCCACCGCCGAACGCTACGGCAAAGGTCGGCTCGCGCGGAGTTTTACCTGCGCCTATCGACCCGTTTGCCTGATCAAGTTCGCGCGCGACCATCGGTCCTTTTCCTATGAAAGCGGTGGGCCGACGATCAGGATCGCCGGGTCCGTCAACAACAGTTTCCTGGCCGCAGCCTTTACCTCATCCAAGGTCACGGCATTGATGAGATCGGCACGCTTGTCGATGTAGTCGCGGCCTAGGTTCTCATCCTGCAGGCCAACCAGCGTGCTGGCGACCGCCGACGAGGAGTCGAGATTGTTTACCGCATAGGACCCAACGAGATATTTCTTGGCTTCTGCGAGTTCTTCCTCGGTCGGTCCGTCCTTGGCCATCTTTGCCACTTCTGCCTTGAGGATTTGCAGCGTTTCGCTGGCGCGATCGGCCCGCGTTGCGGTCGAGATCATCAAAGCCGCCATATGATCGCGGTTGGCGAGATTGGAACCGGCCGAATAGGCAAGCCCGCGCTTTTCCCGCACCTCATTATAGATGCGCGATGAGAACGTCCCGCCGCCCAGAATATGGTTCATGATGTAGGCGGCAAAGAAGTCCGGATCCTTGCGCCGGACACCCGGATAGACCATCGAAATGGAGGTCTGCGGCAGTGCATAATCGACCTGGGTGGTCTTGCCGAAGGCAAGTTTTGCATCGCTGACCGTCGCGAGCTGGGCTTTTTCGGGCAGATCGCCGAAGACCTTGTCGAGAAGCGGTTTTAGCTCCTCCGGGCTGATCGATCCGACGACGCCGACAATCAGATTATCCCGGGCGAAGTTCCGCTTGTGAAATGCAGCAAGGTCGTCGTGAGTGATGCTCGTGAGACTTTGCTCCGTGCCTTCCGATTGACGGCCGTAGGGGTGGTCGCCGTAGAGGGCTTCGGCGAATTTGCGCCCGGCAATGGTGTTCGGATTGCGCTCCGAAGCCTTGATGCCGGCAATCACCTGCTGGCGAATGCGGTCGATGGGCGCCTGGTCGAAGCGCGGGTTGTTGACGGCCAGCGTCAGCAACTCGACGGCCTCATCGCGCTTGTCGGACAGCATGCGCATCGAGCCGGTTATACTGTCGTCATCGGCATTGAAACTCATCTCGGCGCCGACATCGTCGAGCTTGTCCTGGAACGAATTGGAATCGAGATCGCCCGCGCCCTCGTCAAAAAGCCCGGTCATGAGATTGGCAAGGCCGTCCTTGCCCTTCGGGTCCTGTGCGGAACCACCCTTGAAGGCAAAGCGCATGGACACGAGCGGCACGAAATCATCCTGTACCAGCCAGGCGCGTATGCCCTTCGGCGATACTACTTCCTGGATCTCGACCGCGTAGCCCGGGACGACGGCAACGAGCAACAGCAGGAAAGTTGCAGCCAGCCGTCTCGTGATTGGGGTAACGGCGCGGATCATTGGACGACTCCTTCGGCGGGCGCTTGCGGCTGTTCGTGTTCGGCTGTACCGGGCGCCGCCTCCCCATCGGCGGGCACATCGGGCTTGCCGTCTTCGGGCATGAGGTAGCTGGTAACGGAACGGCCATCGACGAGATAGCGCTTGGCCACGGCCTGGATGTCCGCGACCTTCACAGCCTTTATGCGATCCGGCCACTCCTGGATATCCTTGATGGTCTGGCCGGTGGAAAGGGTCGAACCATAGATGCGGGCCATCCCCGCCTGGCTGTCCCGGGCAAAGATCATGCTTTTCAGGAAGCGATTGCGCGCCTTTTCGAGTTCATCCTCGGTGACGCCATCCTTGATGATACGGGCGATTTGCGCATCGATGCCGGCCTCGACATCGCTCAGGGTCGCATCCCCGCGCGGCGAGCCATAGACGCCGAAACTGCCGTCGTCGAGCGATCCGCCCTGATAGAAGGCGCCGGCGCTTGCTGCCGAACCATCCTTGACGACCAGGGCCTGATAAATCCGGCTGCGCGAAGACCCACCAAGGATTTCGCTCAGAAGGTCGAGAGCCTCCGCCTCGCCCGGCTTGGCGTTCGTATAGGAGGGTGCGAGCCACATCTTCTGGAAGCTCGGCTGCGACACGCGCGGGTCGGCAAGTGAAACCGTGCGTTTGGTATTCTGTTCCGGCTCCTGCGGCCGGTCGCGCTTGCCCGGCTCCGCCCGGCGCGGCACCTTGCCATAGGTCTTTTCCGCCAAGGCTTTGACGGTTGCGGGATCGACGTCTCCAGACACGACAAGGGTCGCATTGTTGGGCGTGTAATATTTCACGTAGAAGGCCAGCGCATCCTTGAGATTCAGCTTTTCCATCTCATGCAGCCAGCCAATAACCGGCATGCGGTAAGGGCTGTTCTGGTAGAGCGTGGCGTTGACCTCTTCGGCAAGCAGCGCGCCGGGATTGCTGTCGGTGCGCGAACGGCGCTCCTCGAGCACGACGTCGCGCTCGGTTTTTACGACATCCTCATTGAGGATCAGGTTCTCCATGCGGTCCGCCTCATAGGTCATGACCATTTCGAGGGCCTGAGGCGACACCTGCTGGTAGAAGGCGGTGTAGTCATAGGAGGTGAAGGCATTTTCCTGCCCGCCGATCTCAGCGACCTTGCGGGAAAACTCGCCGGCCGGATAGGTCTCGGTCGCCTTGAACATCAGGTGTTCAAAAAAATGTGCAATGCCCGACTTTCCGGGTTCTTCGTCGGCCGAACCGACGTGGTACCACAGCATATGGGTGACGACCGGCGCCCGATGATCCGGGATAACCACGACTTCGAGCCCGTTGTCGAGATAGAATGACGAGACGAGGTCATCCTTGCTCTCAGCGGTCGCCGCAGGCGTTTGCACGGCAGTTTCAGCCTGGGCAGGGGCATAGAGGCCCGCGCCGGCGAGCGCGCCCGTTACAACAAATGCCGCAAATGTGCGGCGTATAGTCGGGATCATTGAAATCGGTCCAGTACTGTTGTTCAGGATTGCGATACAATCCCGCTGTTTACGTCTTCAATGTGACAAGCCGAATGATTGTTCCGCCATACGGACGTTCCTCGACAACAGAAAAACGCGCATCGAGTTCGACGACCGCGTCGGCCTCCTCTTCGAGGACCAGCAGCGTGTCGCTTTTCAGCCAGCCGCCATCAAGGGCCGACTTGAATGCCAGTTCGCCAAGGCCTTTCGAATAGGGCGGATCGGCGAAGACCAGATCGAACGGTTCGATTGTGCCGGCATCACCGAGTTTGGTCGCATCGCGGCGAAAAATCTTGGTATTGCCGAGAAGGCCGAAGGCTTCGACATTGGTGCGGATCAGTCCCCTGCCCTCGGTCGATTCCTCGATGAATACGCCATACCGCGCGCCACGCGACATGGCTTCGAGGCCGAGAGCCCCGGTGCCGGCGAAAAGGTCGAGGACTCGCGTCGCCTCGAACTTTTCGGGATAGTTGTGCACCAGAATATTGAAGAGGCTTTCGCGCGTACGGTCGGTCGTCGGCCGGATCGCATTCGAAGCCGGCGTTGCGAGTGAACGTCCGCGAAATCTGCCGCCGACAACGCGCACGATCAGCCCCGCGGCTTGTTGCCACGCGGCGGACGCGAACCACCCGGACCGCCAGGCCCGCGACGCCCGCCGCCACCCGGTGCATCGCCGCGCGGCTTGCCTCCGCTGTAGGGACGATCGCCGGACTTTGCGGGGCCGCGTGCGGGCTTGCCGCTCGCGCCATAGGGCCGATCGGCGCGGGCGGGCCGCTCCGACTGGAATGACTGGTCGCCGCGCTGCTCGCGCTCTTTCATCTCGGCGCGTTCGCGCTTGCCGGCACGGGGCGGCCGCGCCGGGCGTTCGCCCTCGGTCCGGCCAGCACCGAATGCGCGCTTTGGCTTCTCCACGCCCTGATCGTCATTGGCAAATGGCCGGGGCGAATATGGCCGGCGCTTTTCCTCGCCGCCCGGTCGGCTGCCGAACGAGCGTTCTTCGCGCGGGCGATCGCTGCGTGCGCGCGGCGCGCCTTCATTCGAACGCTGGGGCCTGTCGCTGCGGCTTTCGCCGCGCTTCTCTTCCGTTCGTGCCTTGGGCTTGCCGAGCGGGCGCGCACCGGGCGCCATCCAGACGTTGGCGGTGCGTCCGGAACGCGCCGGGATTTCTTCCTCTTTAGCGCCGCGGCCGGGCTTCGGCCCTGCTGCACGCGGCGGGCGTGGCTTGCGGTCTTCGTCGCGTGGGGGGCGGGCCGGCCGCTCGCTGCGATCGGTCGTCAGGCGTGACAAGGATTCCTCGCGCTTTTCGTCGGCAGTCTTGCGCGGCGGCCGCCGTTTGGCGACAGGCGCGCTCGATATCCATTCGGAAGAGCCGCGCGTCGGGCGCTCGCGCGCATCGCTAACGGGCTGCGCCAATTCACCCTTTACAGCATCGTTGGAGAAAACGTTGATGATCGGCGCATCGAAATCGGCCCCGGATTCCTCGATGAGCCGTTCACCGAGCTGGTCGCGCAGCGTGCGGCCATTCATCTCGCGCACGGCGCCTTCCGGAAGATCGCCAAGCTGGAACGGGCCATAGGAAATGCGGATAAGCCGGTTCACCGACAGGCCGAGGGCACCGAGCACATTCTTGACTTCGCGGTTCTTGCCTTCGCGCAGCCCGACCATGATCCACACGTTCGAGCCCTGTTCGCGTTCAAGCGTTGCTTCGATCGCGCCATAGAAAACGCCATCGACGGCAATTCCGTCCTTCAGGCCGTCGAGCTTTGCTTGCGTGATCGAGCCGTGGGCGCGCACGCGGTAGCGGCGCAGCCAGCCGGTCGACGGCAATTCGAGCGCCCGCGAGAGACCGCCATCATTGGTCAGCAGCAGCAGCCCTTCGGTATTGATATCGAGACGGCCAACGGAAAGAACGCGCGGCATATCTTTCGGCAGCGATTCAAAGACGGTCTGGCGACCTTCCGGATCGCGATTGGTCGTAACCAGGCCGGCAGGTTTGTGGTAGAGCCAAAGGCGCGTCCGCTCCTTTTCCGGCAGCGGCTTGCCATCCACTTCAATGCGGTCGCTGCGCTTTACATTGATCGCGGGGCTGTCGAGACGCCGTCCGTTGACGGATACGCGGCCCGCGGCAATCATTGTCTCGGCTTCGCGGCGCGAGGCTATGCCGGCACGCGCCAAGCGTTTGGCGATACGCTCGCCCTCTTCCGCTACAGCCGCGGCATCGTCGAATTTGCGCGGCGCGGGGCGCCCGCCACGGGCTGAACCCGCGGGCTTCTTGTCGAAGCTGCGCTTTGCAAAGGGGCGTTTGCCGCCCTTGTCATTGTCATTTGAACTTGTCATGGAGTTAAGCCTTTCAGCAGGGCTCACTACCAGCTATGAGGTTGGCTTGCGAGCAAATTCTGGATTGCGGGGCGGCGTGACGCAAAAAACTGACCCGATGGGCCTGGCACTCACCGAAGCGAAAAGCGCCGAGATGCGGGGCGAAGTTCCTATCGGCGCTGTCATCGTCAAGGATGGCGCGATCCTCGCAAGCGCCGGCAATCGCACGCGCGAGCTCAACGATCCAACGGCACATGCAGAGATGCTGGTCATCCGCGAGGCCTGCCGCGCCTTGAGCAACGAACGGCTTACCGGCTGCGATCTCTATGTGACACTGGAACCGTGCACGATGTGTGCGGCGGCAATTTCCTTTGCCCGCATCAGGCGCCTTTACTATGGCGCGCAGGACATCAAGGGCGGCGGCGTCGAAAATGGCGCACGGTTCTATGCCCAGCCGACCTGCTTGCATGTTCCCGAAGTCTATCCAGGTTTCCGGGAACAGGAAGCCGAAGACATGCTGAAGGCGTTCTTCCGCACCAAGCGGCTCTAGCCTAGTTCGCGGGCAGCCTGATCCTTGCCGAAAAATCTGGCGCACTATCGGCGGCCATGGCGCGCTGATTGATCGACGCTTCGCGGATGACTTGGTCCAACGGCTTGGAATGATCGATCGCGCCAAGGTCATAAAGGTAACCCGGCAGATAGCCGGAAAAGACAATGCGATAGTCGAGAGGAATTCCGGGCGCGATCGCCCGTGCCATGCTGAAGATCACCGTCGTGCAATTGGCGGTGATCGTATTGTAGAACTTCGCCGTCGTCGCCAGATGGTTGGCGCTGTCGAGATAGGACAGGAACAGCGCCTGGCGCGTTTCCGGACTGAGGTTGACCTGGTAGCGGTAGACGTCTTCCTTGCGCACATTGGTGCGCAGGCGAATGATGTCACGCTCGTCCGCTGCAATCATCGCCAGCTCGAACTGCTTGAAGAAGCCGCCGATCTCCGAGAACTCCTCATGGCGCTCCTTGCGGATTTCGGCCGAGAACACCACGTGCTCGCCATTGTTGAAACCGAAGCTCACCAAAGTGTGGGCGATCGCCGGGTTCGACCAATAGGAAAGAAAAATGTCGACGGTCGCAAGATCGTCCAGCGTGTAGGTGCGCACTTCCCAGCGCGGTGTGTAGTCGGTCGTGGTGCGCCATTCGAAGTTGCGCACATTTGAAAGCGTCACATAATTGCCGGTGAGCGTGCCCGTCACCGTCTGGGCAACATCATCCGCCCAGATCCGGTTGAGCGACGGCTTGATCGTACCCCACCAGTAGCCGAGCCCGATCATGATCGGGATCAAGACGATGAGCGCGCGCCAGACACGGCCCTTGAATTCCAGCCAGAGTACGGCGAAGGCGATTGCCACCCACAGGATCAGGCAGCCGATGGTCGCTGCAATACCAAGGGGCAGCTGATACCAGAGGGCCAGCCCGCCCCAGAGAAATGCCAGAAATGTCAGGAGGATAAGAAGAACTAACCCAAGAAATCGCAGGATGAACAATTGTTACGGTCCTCGACTGGAGAGGCGATGGATCCCTTATAAACGAAAACGGCGGATCGAAGCATCCACCGTTTCAGCGAACTATTGCAGCAGTATGAACGTTTTTCGGCACAGGACCGCGTGCGAACGCGTCAGTTCCAGGGGATGAGGTTGCTCCAGCTGAAGCCCTTGCTCTTGCGGGCCGCGGCCTTGCGCTCGCGCTCTTTCTTGGCCTCGTCTTCGCCGAGCTGATCGGCGGCGGCTGTTGCCGCGGGCTGACGATATTCCAGCGGCGGCTCGCTCAGATAGCGACGGTTCGTCGGCGATCCGGCGGTAGACGCCATCTTGCGGGCGCGGAAATCTGCGCCGACATCGGTCTTGTTGCCCTGGTTGGCCGGGACCTTGTCGTTGAAGAACCCGTATTCGGTCCTGTTGCTCGCAGACTTGGACGTGACCGGATCGGGCGCCACTTCCGGCACGAACTCGGCGTTGTTCTGGTTGGCCGTCGCAGTGTCGCGGATGCGCTTGCGCCGCTGCTCGGGCGATTCCGGCCAGGCCGGATTTCCGGCGGTCTCGACCGCATCCTGCGGGGCGGGCAATTGCATTGGCTTGCCGGTCGCCGGGCGAACGAGTTCCGGACGCGGATTGTAGGCAATCTGGTTGCTCTTCTTGGGACCCAAGGCGGCCATGTTGGCGACGTCGTCAAGCAGCTGGGTGCCGGCGGACTTGTCCGTACCATAGGTGGGTGACGAGACGCAGCCGCCAAGCGCAAGCGCGCCGACCATTGCACCAAGAACCGTTATGCGTCCGTTCAAATTCATCCTTGCAACTTTCCAGAGATAAGCCGGGCAGCATATCTGCCAATCAATTTTGCTTGATCAATGCCCTGCCTTAGAAATCAGGCAGTTCAATGGCAGCCTTTTATATGAGACCGGTTGTATTTAGCAAGCCAACAGGAATCTCAAGCAAATCAATGGCGGGGAGAACTTGTCTCCCCGCCATTCTATACATTAGGCAACGAGCTTTCCGAGCCGGGCCAATTCGTGTAGCGCCGCCGCGTCGCGAGCCGAAACGTCGGGATAGGCCGAATCGGAACCGACATCATGTGTATAGCGCCATGACCGCGCGCATTTGGTTCCCGTCGCGCGCTCAGGGACAACTGCGACGCCCTTGACGTCATCCGTGACAAACGCATCGGCAGGTCCGGCTTCACCCTTGATCGTGATCGCGCTGGTGATGCAGATCTCGGCCATGTCGATATCCTTGACCGCCGCCAGCAGTTCCGCGTCGGCGATATAAACAATAGGAGCGGCTTCGAGCGACGAGCCGATCCGCTTGTCGGCGCGTTCGAGTTCGAGCGCACCCGTGACGACGCGGCGCACATCCTTGACCTTGCGCCATTTGGCGGCAAGCTCGTCATTTCTCCATTCGGCCGGCGTCGGGCGGAACTGTTCCAGATGCACCGAAACGGCATCCCTGTGCAGGTCGAGCCAGGCCTCCTCCATGGTGAAAGGCAGCATTGGCGCGAGCCATGTGACGATGCGGTCGAAAAGGTGCCTCACGACCTGCAGCGCTGCCTTGCGGCGGACGCTCGAGGGCGCGTCGCAATAGAGCGCGTCCTTGCGGATATCGAAATAGAAAGCCGACAGTTCCACATTCATGAAATCGATCAGCGCGCGGGTGATGCGCTTGAACTCGAAACCGTCATAGCCGGCACGCACGACCTCATCGAGTTCGGCGAGACGGTGCAACATCAGCTTCTCGAGTTCCGGCATATCGGCATGGGGGACCTCATCGCCCTCATCATGAGCCAGGGTACCCAGCATCCAGCGGATCGTGTTGCGCAACTTGCGATAGGCATCAATGTTGGTCTGGATGATGTTCTTGCCGAGACGCTGATCTTCCCAGTAGTCCGTCGTCATGACCCAGAGGCGCAGGATGTCGGCGCCCGAATCCTTGATCACATCCTGCGGCGTGACCGTATTGCCGAGGGACTTCGACATCTTGCGGCCTTCCTCGTCCATGGTGAAGCCATGGGTGACGAGCGTACTGTAAGGCGCACGGCCGCGCGTACCGCAGCTTTCGAGCAGCGACGAGTGGAACCAGCCGCGGTGCTGATCCGAACCTTCGAGATAGACGTCGGCAGGCCACTTCAAATCGGGGCGATCTTCAAGCGTGAAGACATGGGTGGAACCCGAGTCGAACCAGACATCGAGAATGTCGGTCACCTGCGTCCACGGCTCGTTCGCCTTTTCGCCGAGGAACCGCTCGCGCGCGCCTTTGGCAAACCAGGCATCGGCGCCCTCTTCCTCGAACGCGGCAAGAATACGGGCATTGACGGCGTCGTCCTTGAGGACATTGCCATTTTCATCGGCAAAGACGCAGATCGGCACGCCCCAGGCGCGCTGGCGCGACAGTACCCAATCGGGACGATCCTCGATCATGGCGCGCAGGCGGTTCTGACCGCCTGCCGGAACGAAGCGCGTCTCGTCGATTGCCGCAAGCGCGCGCGAGCGCAGGGTCGTGTGGTCGCCGAGGTCCTTGTCCATGTAGACGAACCATTGCGGCGTGTTGCGGAAGATCACCGGCTTCTTCGAGCGCCAGGAGTGCGGATAGCTGTGCTTGAGCCGGCCGCGCGCAAAAAGTGCGTCGCGCGCGATGAGTTCTTCGATGACGACCTTGTTGGCGTCGCCCTTCTTGCCGTTGTCGTCAATGACGCGGGCAGCACCGCCTTCGCGATCCGGACCGAAACCCGGCGCATCCTTGGTATAGTAGCCTGCGTCGTCGACGGTGAATGGGATCACCGACGAGATGCCGCGCGCTTCGAGATCGCGACCGGCGTCCATCCATGCATCAAAGTCCTCGCGGCCATGGCTCGGCGCCGTGTGCACGAAGCCTGTACCTGCATCATCGGTGACGTGGTCACCAGGCAACAAGGGCACGGCGAAATCATAACCACCGCTAAAACCATGGAGCGGATGGGCAAGCGTCATCGCCGCAAGTTCATCCGCCGTAACCGTGCGCAGCCGCTTGAAGGTCAGTTTGGCTTTCGCAGCCGATTCTTCGGCGAGCGCATCGGCAAAGATCAGCTTTTCGCCGGGACGCGGGCCAAAATCATTCTCCGCCGTTTCGACCTCGAAGAGACCGTAGGCGACACGCGGCGAATAGGCGACGGCGCGGTTGCCGGGGATCGTCCAGGGCGTCGTCGTCCAGATGACGACATGCGCCGAAGCAAGGTCACCGCGGCCGCCTGCGACCGGGAATTTCGCCCAGATCATATCGCTCTCGATATCCTGGTATTCGACCTCGGCCTCCGCGAGCGCGGTGCGCTCGACCACCGACCACATGACCGGCTTGGAACCACGGTAGAGCTGGCCCGACATGGCGAACTTCAACAACTCGCCGGCTATGCGGCTTTCCGCATGGAAGGCCATCGTCGTATAGGGATTGTCAAAATCGCCTTCGATGCCGAGCCGCTTGAATTCGCCGGACTGCACCTTGATCCAGTGCGTTGCGAACTCGCGGCATTCCTGGCGGAATTCGTTGATCGGCACATCGTCCTTGTTCTTGCCCTTGGCGCGATATTGTTCCTCGATCTTCCATTCGATCGGCAGGCCGTGGCAGTCCCATCCGGGGACGTAATTGGAATCGAAACCGCGCATCTGGAAAGAGCGGGTGATGACGTCCTTGAGGATCTTGTTGAGCGCGTGGCCGATATGGATATTGCCGTTGGCGTAGGGCGGGCCATCGTGCAGGACATAGCGCGGGCGATCCTTCGCGTCTTCGCGCAGCTTCCGGTAAAGATCGAGATCCTGCCAGCGCTTGACGAATTCCGGTTCCTTGGCGGGCAGGCCCGCGCGCATCGGGAAATCCGTTTGCGGCAGATAAAGTGTCTTCGAATAATCGAGTGTCGTGGCGGTGTCGGTCATTTTTCCAGCTTGTATAAGGGCCCGCGCGTGATCGCCGCAGGCAGGGATTTCATGAAAAACATTGAAGCGCAACGGCGCTATCCCGGACCTTCCGCCCCACGAAGCTCACGCTTCAGGTCCGCGGGAAGGCCGGGCCAGTAATTCGTATCGTCTGAACAGGTATGGACCTTGCGCAGGACCGGCGATCGCTTTTCATGACCGCGCTTTTAGCAATCACCGCCCGCAGAATAAAGAGGCATGCGCGATTATCTTCGCGGATGCCTCGCGCAATGTTAGAGCTTGAAGTCGAAGCGATAGGTCGCCTGCAGGCCGAAGGTCGCCTGATTTTCCGAGCCGCGCTGCTTGACGATGCTGGAATCGGCCGCTGGGCCCATCAAGCGGTTATATTCGGCATAGGCGCTGGTGGTGATCTTATCGGTCGTCTGCCAGGTGATCTGGCCGCCGAAGCCGAGCGAATTCAAACCGCCGCCCGGTGAATACTGGCGAAGGCCGGATGCAGCGGATTCGCTAGCGTTTACGCCGTAATATTCCCTGAAATAGTCCTTGGTTGCCACCGTTGCACGGGGACCGGCTGAAACGCGGACCGTGTCGGTCAGATTCTTGAAGGCGTCGATGGCGAAATCGGCCACGACACCGTCATGAGCGCCGATGCCGCGGCGGACCTCAACGCGGCCACGAACATTCTCGGTCGGATAGAATTCCGCGAAACCGCCGAGTTCGACGCCCCAATCGACATCGTTGAGACCCTTGAGTTCATCATAGTCGCTGGAATCGCGACCGGTAATGAGCTTGCCGGTAATACCGGCGCGGAACACACCCGTGTCGATAAAGCCAAGGGACGGATTGTCGTTAAGCGAAGAAAACTTGAGCGAACTGCCGGGACGGCCGATCGAAATGACCGGCGCGGCACGGAACTTGTAATTTTTCGCGCCTTCATAATCCGGAGCCACGAAACCCTTCGCACCGAGCGTGATGTACCAGTCGCCCGACCACCAATGGTCGCCGCGCGAGCTCTGGGTCTGGTTGTCGGAATAATATTCATCGGCAAAAGCGGGTGCTGCAACGGAAAGGATTATGGCGCTCGCGAGGGCGCTAACAAGGCGAATAGACATGAAATAACTCCGGGGCCTGTCTGGGGGGTGGCAAGCGTACGCGTCAAAACTAATCGAGTGATAGATAAAATTGCATTGAGCAACGTGGTAAACAATTTACCACACTGGCGTCAACTGAATGGAAAGGCAAGAAATGCCTCCGACGCCTCGGATTTCTCCGAGAGGGCGGCAAGTGCCGGATATTCGCCGGCCGCGATCACGTCCGGCAGCATCTCACGGGTAAACCGATAGGCAACGGCACTCGTAATATCCGCCTGGAGCGGCCGATCTGCGAAGATCCATGGGTCCGCCTGCTGCACTTCGGCTTCCAGCAAACGATACGCATCGGCAAGCTGGCCATGCACGCGATCAAGCCAGGGCTGATGCCGCTTTTCCGAAGGCCGCAGATCGTGCTCATAGACGATCTGGACGCTCTTTTCGCAGGCGGCGAGCGCGAGGCCGATGATCCGCTGCGAGCGCGTAAAATGCGTAATTTCCGCCGGTGTCAGCCCCAGCGCGGGTTCTGCAATGCGCTCGGCATATTCGAGGATCAGGCACGAATCCATCAGGACGACGCCTTCATTCGTCACGAGCGTCGGTGCTTTCACGACCGGATTGATCTTCGAAAAGGCCTCGAAGGCCCGGAAAACCGACAGGGACTCATGGGAAAATGGCAGGTTCAGCATTTTCAGTGAAATTGCCACCCGTCGCACATAGGGCGAATCCAGCATTCCAATCAGTCTCATTCCATCGCTCCCTTATTGTCAGATCATGGGTAAAGCGCCCATCTTCCTCAGTCGAAATTAATCTTCTGGTCCAGCGGCGACAACGGCTTGACACCTTGAAGTAGCGCACGCGCTTCCTCTTCGTCGCGCCGGATCTGCTGCATCATCGGCTCGAGACCGTCAAATTTTTCCTCGCCGCGCAGATAGCCGAAGAAAGAGACGGCGCAGGTTTCGCCGTAAAGATCGTCGCTGAAATCGAACACATATGTTTCAAGCAGCGGCTCGCCATCCGTATCGACGGTCGGCCTGCGGCCAAAGCTGGCGACGCCGTCAAGAAGCGTACCGTCGGCCCGGCGGAAGCGCACCGCATAAATTCCGTGCTTCAAATGGGTCTCGGGCGGAAGCACCATGTTGGCGGTCGGAAAGCCGATCGTGCGCCCCAGCTGCTTGCCGCCGACGACCGTGGCGCGAATGCGGTGCCGGTAGCCAAGGAGCCCGGCCGCCTCGACCACTTCACCTGCGCCAAACATATCGCGAATGCGGCTTGACGAGATCGCATGGCCCCCCTCGTCACGGAAGGCATCGACGAGCGTGACGTGGAAGCCACGTTCTTCGCCCGCTGCCATCAGGAACGCCGGGCCACCCTGACGGCCCTTGCCGAAATGAAAATCGAAGCCGGCGACGATACGGGTTGCGCCAAGGCCATCAACGAGAATGCGGTCCACAAAGACATCCGCCGTCAATTGCGAGAATTCGCGGGTAAAATTGCATTCGACCACCGCATCGAATCCCAGCGCTTCGAGGATCGATGCCTTCTCGGCGGCGGGTGTCAACCGGTCCACCGGCTGGTCCGGCACGAAAACGCTGCGCGGGTGCGGCTCGAAGGTCAATACCAGCGATGGCTTGCCCTCGGCGCGTGCGGTCTCCAGCGCCCGGCCCAGAACGGCCTGGTGCCCACGGTGCACGCCGTCGAAATTGCCGATGGCGACAATGGCGCCCTTCAGTTCATCGGGCAAATGAGACGGATCGTTCAGACGCAGGATCGGCATATCTTTGTCTCACGCCAGGGCGGGCATCGTCGCAACGGGATTGCTTCCGTGCTTTGCGAGGAACGCCAGAAGCTTCTCAAGGTCATGGACACCGCCCATCACATAATCGCCGGCATGAATACCGCCGGAGATATAGAGAACATCGATGCCGAAAAGATCGGCGCCCTTGATATCCGTCAGCATGCCGTCACCGATGGCAAGTACCCGCGAACGTTCGACAGGGGTGCCGCGCACGTCTTCCGCCGCGGCAACCGCCGCCTCGTAGATCGGGCGATGCGGCTTTCCTGCGATGAGCGTGCGGCCGCCAAGCTGCCCGTAATCGCGAGCAAGCGCCCCGGCGCACCAGATGAGGCGATCGCCGCGCTCGACGACGATATCCGGATTGGCGCAGATGAACGGCAGGTTGCGCGAGCGGAAGCGCACCAGCATGTCGGCATAGTCTTCCGGCGTTTCCGTATCGTCATCGAAGAAACCCGTGCAGACGACGACATCGGCTTCGCGCTCCTCGACCAGTTCCACGTCGATGCCGTCATAGAGGGTTTCGTCGCGCTCCGGCCCGAGATGAAACACACGGCGCGGCGCGTTGCGGATCAATTCGCGGGTGACGTCGCCCGATGTGACGATCCGGTCATAGGCCGATTCCGGCACGCCAAGCGCATGAATCTGCTCCGCTACGCCGGCAAAGGGGCGCGGCGCATTTGTGATGAGAACCACCGTCAGGCCGGCCTGACGGGCCCTTTGCAAGGCCGCCGAGGCGGGTGCGAAGGAATCGACGCCATTGTGCAGGACGCCCCAGACATCACACAGCAGTACGTCGTAGCGATCCATCAATGCATCGAGGCGCTGCAAATGTATCATGTCGGTCATGCCGGTCCCTTCAGGCAAAATACTATGCGACGAGAGTCTTGAGACTGTCTCGATTAGCGGATCGTGCCTGACCTGTCACGCCGGTTATGTTTGAAAAAGCTCACGTTGTGCCGTTCGGGGTTTCGGACGGGCACTATCTGCGATTGACACGACCTTTGCCTTCGCCTAACAAACACATGAACACATATTGATATGTTTGCTAGAGGCTTCACAATGTCAGACCCCCATGCCGGCCACGACCACACGCCTAAAGTCACTGCGGGCAACGAGACGAAAATGCTCATTGCACTTGCAATAACTTTTTCATTCATGATCGTCGAGATCGTGGGCGGGCTCATGGCGGGCTCGCTGGCGCTGATTGCCGATGCCGGCCATATGTTCACCGATGTGGTGGCGCTGTCACTGGCCTACTTCGCCTTCCGTTTCGGCCGGCGCGCCGCCGACGAAAAACGCACTTTCGGCTATATGCGCTTCGAGGTCATTGCCGGGCTTATCAACGCCGTCACGCTGTTCGCCATTCTCATCTGGATAACGTACGAGGCCATCGAGCGCTTCCGCAATCCTGGCGAAGTCCTGGCCGGTCCCATGTTTATCGTCGCCACAGTCGGCCTTTTAATAAACATGCTGGTTTTCTGGATCCTGACACGCGGCGGCGATACCGAGCAGGTCAACATCAAGGGAGCGGTGCTGCACGTACTGGGCGATCTCCTAGGTTCCGTCGGCACGATCGTTGCCGCGATCGTGATCTACTATACCGGATGGACGCCAATCGACCCGATACTTTCTGTCTTCGTGTCCATTTTGATCCTGCGCAGCGCCTGGGCGCTCCTGCGCAACTCGTTGCATATCCTGCTCGAAGGCGCGCCAGGCAATGCCGCACCTGAAGCCATCGAGCAGTATCTAAAGCAGACGGTTCCGGGACTTGCCGCCGTCCGCCATGTCCACGTCTGGATGATCACCTCGGGCAAGCCGCTGGCAACGCTGCATGTGCGCCCTGCTCCGGATACGAATCCGCGGCTTCTGGTGAAACAGGTCGAAGCCGAACTCATGAAGAAGTTCGAGATATCGCACGCAACGATTGCCATCGACTGGCCGGAGGATACAGCGAGGGACGATTGCTGCCTTGGCGATGATCTCCAGCAAGGGCACGAACACGACCATTCCGGCCATGCCCACGACGAGGCCGATCATGATCACGGCGGACATGATCATGCCGCTCACGAGCACGGGCATGAGGGGCACAAACATTGAGCTCAACCCCTCCTCTCCCCCCTGAACTCACGGTTCTCGCCGAAACCTTTCGTCTCCTCGGCGATCCGACGCGGCTGCGCATACTCCTGTTCTGCCTCGAAGCGCCGCGCTCAGTCGGAGATATCGCCGCGAGCCTCGACCTATCGCAATCGCTGGTCAGCCATCATCTGCGCCTCTTGCGCGGCGCCCGGCTCGTGCGCGGCAACCGGCAGGCAAAACAGATTTTCTACGAACTGGCCGACAAGCATGTCAGCGACATGCTTGTCGACATGACGCATCACGTGGGCGAAGAAAGCGCCGAGGATTGATGCGGTTGGGGCGCGTGTTTCCGCCGATCGCGCCCACGCCGACTTGCAGCATTGTGTGAATTCTGCCGTCACGTCATTCGCATTTCACATGAATATGCCATAAAGCGGTTTGTAGATGGACCCGGCTTCCAAGCATTGCCTCTCCAGGCCATTTTAAATGATGCTTTCCCTTGACTCTTCAAACCGATCCCACTATCTCCGGCCGCAGTTAGCACTCACCCCAAGCGAGTGCTAATACCGCGAATGGCGCTGCCATTCGCGTCATCGTTTTGACACCAACATCAAGGGTTCTAACCATGGCCAAGACCAAGTTCCGCCCGCTTCATGACCGCGTCGTCGTACGCCGCGTCGAATCCGAAGCAAAGACCGCTGGCGGCATCATCATTCCGGATACTGCCAAGGAAAAGCCGCAGGAAGGCGAAGTCATCGCCGTAGGCACCGGCGCTCGTGACGAAGCCGGCAAGCTCGTACCGCTCGATGTCAAGGCAGGCGATCTGATCCTGTTCGGCAAGTGGTCGGGTACGGAAGTCAAGATCGGCGGCGAAGACCTGCTGATCATGAAGGAATCCGACATTCTGGGCATCCTCGGCTAATCGCCGCGCATCCCCGCAATCAACGAATTTAGATCAAACCGGGTTTAATCCCAGGAGAGATAAAATGGCAGCCAAAGAAGTAAAATTCAGCCGTGATGCGCGCGAGCGCATGCTGCGCGGCGTCAACATCCTTGCCGATGCAGTAAAGGTAACGCTCGGCCCGAAGGGTCGTAACGTTGTCATCGACAAGTCCTTCGGCGCACCGCGCATCACCAAGGACGGTGTCACTGTTGCCAAGGAAATCGAACTCGAAGACAAGTTCGAAAACATGGGCGCGCAGATGGTCCGTGAAGTCGCTTCGAAGACGAACGACATCGCCGGCGACGGCACCACGACCGCTACCGTTCTCGCCCAGGCCATCGTTCAGGAAGGCGGCAAGGCCGTTGCAGCCGGCATGAACCCGATGGATCTGAAGCGCGGCATCGACCTTGCTGTTGCCGAAGTCGTCAAGGACCTCGTCAAGAAGGCCAAGAAGATCAAGACCTCGGAAGAAGTCGCCCAGGTTGGCACGATCTCTGCCAATGGCGAATCCGAAATCGGTGAAATGATCGCCAAGGCGATGCAGAAGGTCGGCAACGAAGGTGTCATCACCGTCGAGGAAGCCAAGACCGCCGAGACCGAACTCGAAGTCGTCGAAGGCATGCAGTTCGACCGCGGCTACCTTTCGCCGTACTTCGTCACCAACCCGGAAAAGATGGTTGCTGACCTCGAGGACGCATACATCCTTCTCCACGAGAAGAAGCTCTCGAACCTCCAGGCTCTCCTGCCGGTTCTCGAAGCTGTCGTCCAGACCTCGAAGCCCCTCGTCATCATCTCCGAAGACGTCGAAGGCGAAGCCCTTGCAACGCTCGTCGTGAACAAGCTGCGCGGCGGCCTGAAGATTGCTGCTGTCAAGGCTCCTGGCTTCGGCGATCGCCGCAAGGCCATGCTCGAAGACATCGCGATCCTCACCGGTGGTCAGGTTATTTCCGAAGACCTCGGCATCAAGCTCGAAAGCGTTACGCTCGACATGCTCGGCCGCGCCAAGAAGGTGTCGATCACCAAGGAAAACACCACGATCGTCGACGGCAATGGCAAGAAGGGCGAAATCAACGCTCGCGTTGGCCAGATCAAGCAGCAGATCGAAGAGACCACTTCCGACTATGACCGCGAGAAGCTGCAGGAACGCCTTGCCAAGCTCGCTGGCGGCGTTGCCGTCATCCGCGTCGGCGGTGCGACGGAAGTCGAAGTGAAGGAAAAGAAGGACCGCGTCGACGACGCCCTCAATGCAACCCGTGCGGCTGTTGAAGAAGGCATCGTTCCTGGCGGCGGCGTCGCCCTGCTTCGCGCTTCGGCTGCTCTTACGATCAAGGGCGCCAATGCCGATCAGGACGCTGGCATCAACATCGTTCGCCGTGCTCTGCAGGCTCCTGCCCGCCAGATCGCAACGAACGCAGGCGATGAAGCTTCGATCGTTGTCGGCAAGATCCTTGAGAACAAGAAGGACACCTACGGCTACAACGCGGCCAATGGCGAGTATGGCGATCTGATCACGCTCGGTATCGTCGATCCGGTCAAGGTCGTTCGCACCGCTCTCCAGGACGCAGCTTCGGTTGCTGGCCTTCTCGTCACCACCGAAGCCATGATTGCTGAAGCGCCGAAGAAAGACTCGGCTGCTCCGGCAATGCCGGGCGGCGGCATGGGCGGCATGGGCGGCATGGACTTCTAAGAAGTCCTCATCCAGCGACATACGGAAAAGGCGGGTTTCGACCCGCCTTTTTGTTTTGATTTGCGTGTTCTTCAACTTCTGCTCGCGCGGCTCGTTCGTCCGCCGCACTTGTGGCACAGCGATTTTTACTCAAGTTTCAAGACGCCGAGAGAATCCTTCTATCGGGGCAGTGCCACCTAATGCGCGTTGAACTTTTCTTCACTCAGCCGCCTGGGAGAAGATCTGCTTTGGCTCCGAACCTTCATGAATGGCATCGAACCGCGCGCGTGCTTCGGCGACCCGCTGTTCGTTGCGGATCGCCCAGTCGCCAAGCGCGCGGACAGGCACCAGAAGGTCGCGGCCGAGATCGGTAAGTTCGTAGTCGACGCGTGGCGGGATCGTCGGGTAAACCGTACGGGTCACGAAACCATCGCGCTCGAGTCCGCGCAGCGTGCTCGTCAGCATCTTTTGCGAGATACCATTGATGGTCCGCTTCAACTCATTGAAGCGCATCGATTTATTGCCGAGATAATTGACGACGAGAACCGTCCATTTATCGCCGACGCGCGCCAGAATGTGATTAACCGCAGTGCATGCCGAGGTTACCTGAAAGTGATCTGGTTTCACAAAAGTGCCTCCTTGCGGGGGTTTCGAACAGTCACTTATATAGCGCCGGGCACTATTAGTTACCATCCCCCCAAGACGAAGGAATTTTTATGTCAAAAGCCAAGATCGCCGTTATTGTCGGCAGCACCCGTATCGGCCGTTTCGCCGAATTTCCCGCCAAATGGATTGCCGACGTCGCTGCACAGCGCGGAGATGTCGAGGTCCAAATTATCGATCTGCTTGACTATCCCATGAATTTCTTCGGCGAAGAACGCACCAGCGACGCCCAGAACGAGACCGCCGAACGCTGGAAGAAGAAGCTGCGCGAATTCGATGGCTATGTTTTCACGGTCGCCGAATACAACCACGGCCCGACGGCTGTCCTTAAGAACGCCATCGACCTTGGCGATTTCATCCAGAAGCCGGTCGCCTTTGTCGGTTATGGTGGCGTGGGCGGCGCGCGCGCCATCGAGCATCTGCGCCTCATCTTCGTCGAAATGGGATCGGCTTCGGTAAAGACCGGCGTTCACATCGCCTATTCCGAGTATCTGAGCGCCGTCAAGGGCGAGAAGAAGCTCGGCGACTACCCGCATCTCAATGAAGCAGCCACCAGCCAGCTCGACCAGCTCGTCTGGTGGGCCAACGCCTTGAAGACCGCTCGCGCGGCCTGATCGCTGGGCTGGGCGGTCGAAACGCGATCGCCCAGCCGGCAAATCCGGAGGATCATCGTCATGGCGTCGCTCGTTCTGATCAGCCATCTGCTGTGCCCGTATGTCCAGCGTGCTGCAATCGCGCTCGCTGAAAAGGGCGTGCCCTTTGAAAAGATCTATATCGACCTTGCAGCGAAACCAGATTGGTTCCTGAAAATATCGCCGCTCGGCAAGGTGCCGCTTCTGCGCGTCCCCCAGGCGGATGGCGGCGAGGCGATTCTCTTCGAGAGTTCTGTCATTGCTGAATATATCGACGAATCGCAGCCGGGGCCGAAACTTCATCCCGACGACGCGCTGACGCGGGCACGCCATCGCGGCTGGATGGAATTTGGTTCATCGATCCTTTCCGACCTCTGGGCGCTGGAGACAACGAAGGACGCTGCGGTTTTCGAAGAGAAGCGCAAGGCGATCACTGAAAAGTTCGGCCGCGTCGAAGAGGTTCTTGGCGACGGTCCCGTCTTTGCGGGCGCTGGCTTCAGCCTAGTCGATGCGGTTTACGCCCCGATTTTCCGCTACTTCGATACATTCGACGAGATCGTAGAACTCGGCATTTTCACCGACTACCCGAAAGTGCGGGCATGGCGCGAAGCACTCGCAGCGCATCCAAGCGTTCGCGAGGCGGTAACGCCGGAATATCCGCAGCTACTGCACGCCTTCCTGCAAAAATATGAAGCGTACATGCTGACGCTGGCGCGCTGAACTGTCGGCTATTTATCCGACCAGACGGCAAGCTCGTATCCGTCCGGGTCGGCGAAGTGAAAGCGCCGGCCTCCGGGAAAGGTAAATACCGGCTTGGTGATCTTGCCACCGGCTTTTTCGACCTGTTTGAGCGTGCCTTGAAGATCATCGGCGAAAAGAATGATCAGCGCGCCGCCGGGACGCGGTTTGCCTTCGGTGGTGAAGCCGCCCTTGAGATGCCCGTCGGAAAACTCGCAATAGCTCGGACCATAGTCCGTGAATGTCCATCCGAACGCGTCGCCATAGAAGCTGCGCGCCGCGCCAATATCGCTGACATTGAATTCGACATAGTCGATACATTTATCTTTGCCTGAACTGGCCATCGTCCTCATCCTATAAGTTGCGCTTCGAGCAGGTCCTTCAGCGCCTGAAGATCACGCTTGACCCAGGCCGCATCTGCGTTGAATTTTTCGTCATCCATGCCCGGCACGCGAAAAAGCGTAAATATGAGTTCGCTCTCGTCGCCGTTGGGCACCACCCGCATAGGGATATAGACCTCGTCCCCGGTCTCCATAACCACCCAATGATCGAGAACCCCGACTTCGTTCTTCGGCGCAAAGCGCAATCGAAGTTTGCCCGCCGGCCCATCGGCCAGCCATTCATCACCGGATTTCTGCAAGGCGGATGTCAGGCCGGATGCCCATTGCGGCAGATTTTCCGCAACGCTGACGTAGTCATAAACATCCTGCCAATTGCGTCCGATTGAAATTTGAAGGGTCCTTGCTTCATGTGTAGCCATGGTTGTCCTCCCTCATCGCGTACGGCAAGCTTATGCGCCTAACGACTTTCTGTCTTGAACAAAACGGCCACTTATGCCGCGAGATGCTGCAGGAGCGCCGAGGGCGAAAGACCTGACAGGGATTTTGCCTCGCGGCTCAAATGCGCCTGGTCGGCATAGTTCGCGTCGAACGCCAGAGCACCAATGCCGCTTCCGGGATCGCGCCGGCCGAGCTTCAGGAATCTCTGAAAACGCAGGATGCGCTCCAGCGTTTTTGGCCCATATCCGAAATTGTGCAGGAACTGCCGGCGCAAGGTGCGCTCGCTCACATTGAGCATTGTCGCCAATTCGGCAATAGCCACAATATCTTTCGAGCGCTTGAGCGTGTCGAAGGCGGCAACCATGGCCCTGTCGGGCGATGCAATCGATGGAGCGATGTCCGACAAGGCAGACTGGAGCCGTTCCGTCGCGTCCCCGATGGTTTTCGCTACGACAAGTTTTTCGGCGAGAGCCTCGGCGCGCGCACCCCAAAGCTCGGACACGTCGACACGCTGATTGACGAGTTCGGACATTGGAATGCCAAGCCATTTGCTCGCAGCGCCTGGAGCAAAGCGGATGCCGACGATATTGGCCAGGGAACCATCGACGATATGTGGGGCCGTGTCGGGACCCGCAATCGTCAGTTTGCCTTCCGACCACAATATGTCGACACAACCATCGGGAAAGACCGCCACGGTCGCCGCCAATTCGCCGATACCCTCGTGGTTCCACGCGCAGAGGAAATGCGGCCGCAACTCGGCCGTCGGCGAGAACTCGCGGTAGCGCCCGGCTGAATGCGCTGGGATGGATTCGTTGCCTGACTGTCTCACGCCGCATCGCCAATGTTGATTGATCATAAGCGCTTAATCGATTTTATCCGAAAGCCGGGCGAAATCCAGACCAACATTCCATCGCCAAACCTTGCCTCTCCGGGAGCTTCGCAGTAGTGCTCTTGCCAACTCCCACCAGGAAAATGACACGATGAGTTCTACCCGTACGGAAACAGATACTTTTGGCCCAATCGACGTTGCAGCCGACAGGTATTGGGGCGCGCAGACGGAACGTTCGCTGCACAATTTCAAGATCGGTGGCGAAAGAATGCCCATTCCGCTGGTGCGGGCGCTCGGTATCGTCAAGCGCGCAGCAGCCGAAACGAATCTCTCCCTCGGAAAGATCGATGAAGTCATCGGCCGCGCGATCACCGTTGCCGCAGAGGAAGTCATTGAAGGAAAGCTCGACGATCATTTCCCGCTCGTCGTTTGGCAGACCGGCTCGGGCACGCAGTCGAACATGAATGCCAACGAGGTCATTTCCAACCGCGCCATCGAAATGCTCGGCGGTACAATGGGATCGAAGAAGCCGGTCCATCCGAACGACCACGTCAATATGAGCCAGTCGTCGAACGATACTTTCCCGACGGCAATTCATATCGCGACCGCAATTGAAGCCACGCATCGGCTGTTTCCGGCGCTCACCCACTTGACGGAGGCGGTACTCAAGAAGGAAAAGGCCTTCGCCGACATCATCAAGATCGGACGCACCCACACGCAGGATGCGACACCTGTCACCCTCGGGCAGGAGTTCTCCGGTTATCGCGCCGCACTCGAGTATGCGCGCAAGCGCATCGAGCAGAGCCTTGCCGATATTTTCCTTCTTGCCCAGGGCGGTACCGCGGTCGGAACGGGACTGAACGCCCCGGTGGGATTTGATACGGCTTTCGCCGAGGCCGTATCGGACATTACCGGCCTGCCGTTCAAGACGGCACCGAACAAGTTCGAAGCACTGGCGAGCCATGGCGCTCTTACGAACTTCCACGGCAGCCTCAATTCCCTGGCGACCGATCTCTTCAAGATGGCCAACGACATTCGCTTCCTCGGCTCGGGCCCACGTTCGGGCCTCGGCGAACTGAAGCTTCCGGAAAATGAACCGGGTTCATCGATCATGCCGGGCAAGGTCAACCCGACCCAGGCCGAAGCCCTGACCATGGTTGCGACGCAAGTGTTCGGCAACAATACCTCGGTTACCATCGCAGCCAGCCAGGGCCATTTTGAGCTCAACGTCTACAAGCCCGTGGTGGCGCTCAACGTGCTCCAGTCGATCCGCATTCTCTCCGACGCCATGGTATCCTTCGCAGATAATTGCGTGGACGGCATCGAGGCCGACGAGGTCCGCATCAAGGACCTGCTCGATCGTTCGCTCATGCTGGTTACTGCGCTTGCCCCTGCTATTGGTTATGACAACGCAGCCAAGATCGCCAAGACAGCCCACAAGAACGGCACGACGTTGCGCGAAGAAGCACTCGCCAGCGGCGTCTCGGCCGAGGACTATGATCGCCTCGTGCGTCCCGAACGAATGATATCGCCGGAGTAACCCCGGAAAATCATTCTATTGTGAACAATCTGTCGAGAAAATAGTGGCTTTGTTTGACAATCGAATCTAGCTATTGGCCTGTCACGACAAACCCTGGAGACTTTCTATGGCGAACAACAGCGCACTCATTCTTATAGGTCGCATACTGCTATCATTCATGTTCATCCTGGCTGGCTATGGAAAGCTCACTGCCATCGGTGGCACCGCCGGATATTTCGGCAGCCTCGGATTTCCGGCGCCGACCATCGTGGCGGTGCTCGTCGGGCTGCTTGAGCTTCTAGGCGGCCTTGCCGTACTCGTTGGCTTCCAGACGCGGATTGCTGCTCTGGCGCTTGGCATTTTCACGCTTGCGGCAACTGCTGCGGCCCACCTGAACTGGACGGGCGACGCCGGCATGGTGCAGTGGATGTTCTTCCAGAAGAATCTCGGCGTAGCCGGCGGTTTCTTCGTGCTTGCTGCATGCGGCGCAGGCGCCCTGTCGATCGACGCAAAACGCGGCTGATCAAATACAGCATCGATTAAAAAGGCCGCTTCGAGCGGCCTTTTTCTTGTTTGACGATCAGTTCGACGGCTTCGCCTCGCCGACGAGCACCGGTTTTTCCCGGTAGTCGCCGGGGAAGTATTTGCCGAGGTTCGCGATCTTCGGCAGGTCATTATACGCGATATAAGGCTGCGAAGGGTGCAGCGTCGCATAGTCCTGGTGATAGGCTTCGGCCGGATAGAACTTTTCCAAAGCAGAAATCTTGGTGACGATCGGCTTCGGATAGGCCTTCGCCTTATCGAGCTGGCTGACATAGGCCTTCGCTATCTTCTCCTGATCGGGGCTGGTCGTGAAGATCGCCGAGCGGTACTGGGTCCCTGAATCCGGGCCCTGCCGGTTCAATTGCGTCGGGTCATGCGCGACGGAGAAATAGACCTGCAGAACCTTGCCGAGACTGACCACCTTCGGGTCGAACGTGACTTCCACCGACTCGGCATGGCCGGTATCGCCGCCGCTCACGATTTCATAGCTGGCGGTTTCCTTCTTGCCGCCGGCATAGCCGGAAACGGCGCTCGTCACGCCTTTCAAGTGCTGGTAGACCCCCTGCACGCCCCAGAAGCAACCACCGGCAAGCACAATGGATTCGGACTTCGCCGATGCCGTCTGGTCGACAGCCGGGGGCGGCACCATGGTGACGTCTTCACCGGCAAGCGCGCAGCCGGGTGACAGCAACAGGCCCGCAGCAAGCATAAAATGATATGGTTTCATGGTCTTATCCCTTTGCGCGTTCAAGCAGCAACCGGTTTGAAGTTGAGTGCGACCCCATTCATGCAATAGCGCAGCCCTGTCGGCTTTGGGCCATCATCGAAGACGTGGCCGAGGTGGCCGCCGCAACGGTGACACTCCACGGCCGTACGCGTCATGCCGAACGAACTGTCCTTGGTCTCGTTGACAGCGCCCTTCATCGCTGTCCAGAAGCTTGGCCAGCCCGTGCCGCTGTCGAATTTGGTATCGGAGTCGAAGAGAGCAAGGTCGCACCCGGCGCAGGTGAAGGTGCCCTTGCGCTTTTCGTGATTGAGCGGGCTGGTGAAAGGACGTTCCGTGCCTTCCTGGCGCAAGACGTAATATTGCTCCGGCGTCAGCAACTTCTTCCATTCGGCGTCGCTGTGCTCGACTTCGAATGTGCCTGCCGCCACGGCCTTGGGCGCATTTGCGAACCTTGCCGCGACGAGGGCGCCGAGCCCTGCAAGCGCACCGCTAAAAAGCGTTCGACGTGTCATCATGAGATAACTCCCAGCATAAAGATACCGAGGATGCCCGGTATTCTGCAGGGAAATACGTAAGGATCGACCGAAAGGTTACAGTGCAACCCGTCCATCACGTAGAGTTGATGGATCAGTGCTTTGCTTGTGCCGCCGCAATACGCTGTAAAAGCTCCGCAACGGCCCCGGTTTCAGCGGTTTGCCGGGACGAGACCAGGCAGGCCTCCGATTTCAGAATGACCCCATCATCTAGGATTTTCAGATGGTTGGCGCGTAGCGTCGATCCAGTCGAGCTAATATCGACGATGATGTCGGCGGCGCCGGAAGCAGGCGCCCCCTCGGTAGCGCCGAGGCTCTCGACGATCCGATAGACCTGAATGCCGTGCATTTGCGAGAAGAACTGCTGGGTCAGCCGCCAGTATTTCGTGGCGATGCGCAGGCGTCGGCCATGCCTCTGGCGGAAATCCGCAGCGACATCATCGAGGTCTGCCATCGTCGATACGTCGTACCAAACCTCCGGGACGGCAACGACGACATCCGCATGGCCAAATCCGAGCCGCGCTTCGACGCGAACGCGTTCGTCGGCGGAGGCAAGCGTTTCGCGGATCAGGTCTTCACCCGTGACACCAAGATCGACGCTGCCATAGCCGAGCTCGCGTGCGATCTCGGAGGCCGAAAGAAACAGAATGTCAATGTCACTGTTGCCCTTGACCTTGGCCCGGTAGCTGCGCTGATCCTTGGGCAGGATGACGCTGAGGCCGGCATTTTCCAGCACCTCCAGCGCCTGTTCCTTGAGACGGCCTTTCGAGGGAAGCGCGAGAGTGACGGTCATTGTGCATCTCCCGCGATCTCTTCAAGCCGGTCCAGCCAAACGGAAAAGCCGACACCGGGAATGGAACCTACCGCGCCGAGCATCGTCAGCAGCCGGTCATAGCGGCCGCCGCCGACAATTGCGCCAAGGTCAGGCCGATCAATCGCGCGCGTCTCATAGACAAGCCCGGTGTAATAGTCGATCGGGCGTCCGAAGGCCGCATCGTAGATGATCGTTTCGTTGCCGATCCCTGCCTCTTTAACCGATACGGCGCGTGCCTCGAACTGTTCCAGTGCGAGGCCGAGGTCGAACTCATTGGCGCGGGCAAAGCTGAGAAGATAGCCGGCGGCTTCTGCGAGAGGCACGCGGATGGCGAGAAACTCCTCAAGCGCCGCAATGGTGCGCACCGGCAGGCGAACCGAGGCAAGGCTCGCCTTTTCGATGAGACGCCGGGCGATTTCCACCGGTGCCCGCCCGGATGCCGGTGAGATGCCGGCGGCCTGCATGTCCTTTTCGAGTTCGGCGGCAAGCTCTGTTTCGTCACCTGTTTCGACAAGTGCGGCCAGCCGATCCGGTAGCGTTCCCTTTTCGCGGTCTGAGCCAAGATCGGCAAGCAGGCCTTTCAACTGGGCATGATTGCCGAAAGCGCGCGCCAGTTTCTTCTGCCAGCCGCGCGGCAAGCCGAGGGAGGCGAGCACAGCTTCGAAAATGGCCTGGTCACCCAGGAGCGTTTCAAGTTGGGCCTGGGGCGCGGCCAGCCTGATTGATGCAATCGCATCGGCAAGTGACCGGGCATCGGCACGGGCGCGGTTCGCGTCGCCGAGATCCTCGATGCCGGCCTGGAAAAACTCATTGCCGCCTTCGCGGCGCTGGCGGAAGACTTCGCCGAGATAAGCGTAGCGCTTGGGCGTCGCGGCATTGCGTTCGATATGATTGCGGCAGACCGGAATGGTGAACTCGGGACGCAGGCAGAGACTTTGGCCGTTTTCGTTCTCGGTGAGAAAAATACGCCGGCGCAGATCTTCGCCCGCCATATCGAGAAACTGGTCGGCGGGCTGGATGACCGGAATATCCACGAGTTCGGCATCGCGGCCGGCAATCAGCGCCGCGAGATCGGCAGAAAAGGCAGGGGCGCGGGATGCGGTCATGCTTGGCGCATTCCTCGCGAATGGCAGCACTCACCCCCCTCTGTCCTGCCGGACATCTCCCCCCCGAGGGGGGAGATCGAAACGGCATCAGCGGCGCATTGGGCACCAACGACCTGCGTTTCGTCGAGACGTACAGGAATGCTGGTCTCCCCCCTTGTGGGGGAGATGGGCGGCAGCCCAGAGGGGGGTGAAATGACAAATGGCAGCATGTGCGTCAGCTTTACTTCAGACCTTTGGCGCGATCTTCGGCCTGCGCCTCGAGAATCTTGCGCACTTCGATCACGAGATCGCCTTCCTTCGCGGTGATCTGCGCCGGGCGGCTTTCGCGCCAAGTTACATTGTCTTCGATCTCGGCCGACAGCCGTGCGCCCTCGATGAGATCCTTGATCTGCACTTCACCATTGTCGCGCTCCTGCGAACCCTGGATGATGACACAGGGCGCACCGCGGCGGTCGGCATATTTCATCTGCGGCTTCATGCCCGATCCGCCGAGATACATCTCCGCCCGGATGCCGGCCTGTCGAAGGTCCGACACCATCTTCTGGTAGCGTCCGAGGCTTGTCGTATCCCGGTCCATGACGAGGACGACGACCGGTCCGATATTGTCGGAGACGTCGAGCTTGCCGAGGTTCTTCAATGCCGTCATCAGGCGAGAGACGCCGATGGAAATGCCGGTCGCCGGTACCGGCTCGCCGCGGAAGCGTGAAACCAGACCATCATAACGGCCGCCGCCCCCGACCGAACCGAAGACGACTTTCTCGCCCTTTTCATTAGTAACGTCGAAGGTCAGTTCGGCTTCGAAGACGGGACCCGTATAATATTCGAGGCCGCGCACGACGGAGGGGTCGATCTTGACCCGGCCCTCGTAGCCGGCCGCCGAGCATAGCGCCTCGATCGTGGCAAGTTCGGCGACGCCCTCGACGCCCTTGTCGTTGCCGCTGATGACGTGTTCGAGATTGGCGATGGTTTCGCTGCCAGTTGCGCCGCCGGCAGAGGTGAAATCGAGCACCTTGGTGATCGCCGCCTCGTCGAGGCCGGCGCCCTTGGTGAAGTCGCCGCTTTCATCGAGGCGGCCCTTGCCGAGCAATTCACGCACTCCTTCCGGCCCGAACTTGTCGAGCTTGTCGATGGCGCGCAGCACGTTCAGCCGCCGGCCCGCATTGTCATCTCCAGCAAGGCCGATGGCGTCGAGAACGCCGTCGAGCACCTTGCGGTTATTGACGCGGATCATGTAGTCGCCGCGCGGAACGCCGAGCGCCTCCATGACATCGGCCATCATCATGCACATTTCGGCATCGGCCGAGACCGATGGCGCGCCGACAGTATCGGCATCGAATTGCATGAACTGGCGGAAGCGGCCGGGGCCGGGCTTCTCGTTGCGAAACACCCAGCCGGCGCGGTAGCTGCGGTAGGGCTTGGGGATGCTTTCAAAATTCTCGGCAACGAAACGCGCGAGCGGCGCTGTGAGATCGTAACGCAGCGACAACCATTGTTCGTCATCGTCCTGGAACGAGAACACGCCCTCATTCGGGCGGTCCTGGTCGGGCAGGAACTTTCCGAGCGCATCCGTATATTCGACAAGCGGGGTCTCGACAGGCTCGAAACCATACAGCTCGTATACCTTGCGGATCTCGGCCATCATCTTGTCGGCAGCGCGCAAATCGTCAGGCGCACGGTCCACAAAACCGCGCGGCAGCCGCGCTTTTACCCTGTCTGCCTTCGTCGTCATGATGCTGTTCCGATACCCTGAAATGAAGCTTTTCGCGAGTTCAGGACGGTCCCGAGCCCAAGCCGGTTTGCTCTAACGCATAGAGGTGTTCAGGGCAAGGATTGATGGCGCGGGTCTCGACGCTATGAAGCCAAGGCCGGCCGCTTGAAGTTCGAACGCAGCTTCTCGATCTCCTGGCGGCACTTGCAGCCCTCGATGTGATCGTTGACGAGACCCATTGCTTGCATATGCGCATACATGGTCGTCGGGCCGACGAAGCTCCAGCCGCGCTTTTTCAAATCCTTGGAAAGACGAACCGATGTCGGCGAGGTTGGGTTGGCGATCAAGGTCGGGTAGTCGACCACCTTCGGCCGCTCGTCCGCCGGCGGTTCAAACTGCCAGAAATAGGCCGCGAGCGAGCCGGTTTCCTTGACGAGTTCGATGGCGCGCCCGGCATTGTTGATCGCCGAGTTGATCTTGCCGCGATGGCGGATGATGCCGGCATCGGCGAGCAGGCGGTCCACCTCTTTTTCGCCGTAGCCTGCAATCCTGTGATAGTCAAAACCGTCAAACGCCTTGCGGAAATTCTCGCGCTTGCGCAGGATCGTCAGCCAGGAGAGCCCGGACTGGAAGCCTTCGAGGCAGATCTTTTCGAAGAGCCGGGTGTCGTCTGTCACCGGACGTCCCCATTCGTGGTCGTGGTAGTGGACATATTCAGGCAGCGTTCCCGGCCAAAAACAGCGCGTCTCGCCCGCATCATCCGTGATAAGTCCGGTTTTCGGGGGAGTTTCGTCTTGCATCGCGCCTGTCCCTTTCCTATTGTTAACCGTGCTTGCAAACCCGCCGGTAACTATAACCCACGGTTTTCGCGGCATTTTATGTTTTATTGATTCTGATTCACTTTTTTCTACCTGCCAATCGGCAAACTCAATCCGAAACCTGACAAATCCTGTCAGGAGAGTTCCAGAGTAATTTCAATGAAGTCGGCATTATTGGTTTTGGCATCAGCGGTTCTCTCAGCGGCGATCCCGTCCGCAATGGCGAGCGAACGCTATGCGACCAAGCCTCCTGTCGTCATGAGCCCCGATCTTTCCGCGCCATGGGTGACGCAACTGCGCAAGCGGCCAGTCGGCGAAGCAGTAAACCAGGTCGGACGCCCGGTGAACCCGCGCGGCTATGTCGTCTTCAGCGAGCGCCCGGAGCGCGTGACGAGGCCGCGCCGCAATCGCGATCTTTCCAATCCTGCCGCGCGGGAGGTCTCGTTCCAGCGCCCGGACGTCCCGCTGGGCGAAGACCAGCCCAGGAAGCAGGCCATGGATCCGCAGTTCCTGCCGCAAAGCGTCGCTTATGATGGCGCTGAACAGCCGGGTACGATCGTTATCGATACGTCCGAGCGTTTTCTTTATCTCGTTGAAGCCGGCGGCAAGGCGCGACGCTACGGCGTGGGCGTCGGCAAGGAAGGCTTTGCGTGGTCGGGAACGAACAATATTACGCGCAAGGCCATGTGGCCTGATTGGTACCCGCCGCAGGACATGATCGATCGGGAGGCCGAAAAGGGCCACTATATTCCGGCGCACATGGAGGGCGGCATCGCCAATCCGCTTGGCGCCCGTGCGCTCTATCTCGGTTCCACGCTCTACCGTATCCATGGCACCAACGCGCCGTGGACCATCGGCCACGCGGTGTCGAGCGGCTGCATACGCATGCGCAACGAGGATGTCACCGAGCTCTATGCACGGGTCAATGTCGGCACGAAAGTCATCGTCCGATAAGGGTTAGTGGGGGCCGGCACCGGGGGCGGTGCCGGGAACGGGCAGCGGCTTTCTCGAGAAAGCCGCTGCCCTTTTTCATTCGGCCGCCTGCAGGATGTTTTTCGGCGCGGGAAGCCCCTCGGGCTTCGGGCCGCCATAGGCCCAGTCGAGCAGTTCGACCGTGTGGACGATCGGCAATCTTGATCCGCCGGCGATCTGGGTGATGCAGCCTATATTGCCGGTGGCGACGATGCTGGCGCCGGTCGCCTCGATATTCTTGACCTTGCGATCCCGCAGCGTGCGGGCGATTTCCGGCTGCATGATGTTGTAGGTGCCGGCCGAACCGCAGCACAAATGGCCCTCGGCCGGGTCCTTGACGATGAAACCTGCCGCCTTCAGCAAGTCTTTGGGCTGGCGCGTGATCTTCTGGCCGTGCTGCATCGAGCAGGCGGAATGATAGGCGACGGTCAGGCCGGACGCCTGTTGCGACGCCGGCATGTCGAGCGTGGCAAGATATTCGGTGACGTCCTTCGCAAGCGACGAGATGCGCGCCGCCTTGTCCTTGTAAGCCGGGTCGAGCCGCAGCATGTAGCCATAATCCTTGATCGTCGTGCCGCAACCCGAGGCGGTGATGATGATCGCATCGAGACCGCCTGTCTCAAGTTCGCGTGTCCACGCATCGACGTTGCGGCGCGCATCCGCGAGCGCTTCCTCTTCGCGGCCCATATGGTGGACCAGCGAGCCGCAGCAGCCCTCGCCTTTTGGCAGGACCACCTCGACGCCGAGGCGATTGAGAAGCCGGATCGTCGCTTCATTGATACCCGGCTTCAGGACAGGCTGCGCACAGCCGCTGAGAAGCGCTACCCTACCCGTTCTTTCGCCGTTTGGCTTGTGCACCCCGGGTACGGCCGAGGACGATGTTGCCGGGACGGAATTCGGCGCAAGTTCGAGCATCGCCGCCAGTGGCTTTGTTGCCGTCAGCGAGCCGAACAGTCCAGCTAACGGCCGCCCAAACCTTGCGAGGTTGAGCGCCAGGCGAAACCGCCCGGGATAGGGCAGGACGAAGGCAAGCACGCCGCGGGTCATCCGGTTCATAAGCGGACGCTTGTAGGTCTTCTCGATGTGGGCGCGCGCATTGTCGACGAGATGCATGTAGTTGACCCCCGATGGGCAGGTCGTCATGCACGAAAGGCACGAAAGGCAGCGGTCGATATGTTTGACGATCTGCTCGTCGGCCGGACGGCCGTTTTCCAGCATATCCTTGATGAGATAGATGCGGCCGCGCGGGCTATCGAGTTCGTTGCCGAGCGTCACGTAGGTCGGACAAGTGGCCGTGCAGAAGCCGCAATGCACGCATTTGCGCAGGATCTTTTCAGACTCGGCGACACCCGGATCGAGAAGCTGCTCGGGGCTGAAATTTGTCTGCACGCTACACTCCTGCAACCATGCGGCCGGGATTAAGAATGCCGCTCGGATCGAATTGCTGTTTGAGGCGCTTCGAAAGCGCCGCCAGCGGGGCGGCCTGCGGCTCGAACACGGGGACGGCCGCCCGAACACTTGCGGGCCCCCGTACCAAGGTTGCATGCCCGCCGCCATATTTGCGCAAGAGCGCCCTTACGGCGTCCGCTTCCGGCTCGCCCTCCATGCGCAACCAGACGAGGCCGCCCTGCCAATCGTAATAGGCATCGACTGCCGCTCCCATGCGCAGGGAGGCGACGAGCTTGCAGGCCTCCATCGGCACCATGGAAACACGCCAAACCAGCTGCTCCGTACCGTCGGCGAAAGGGATGACGTCGCGGATTTCCTGCCAGAGCCGGCGCGACTGGTCGCCGGAGACGTCCGCCATCTCGCCTGCCGAGGCCAGGAGGTTCTTCAGCATGGTCATGCGGTCGGCAACCGAAGGCGCAAACCCTTCGAGCCGCAGCAGGGTCGAAGCCTCGCCGCCGAGCGCGCCATCGATGACCCTTGCCGCAACGTTGCCCGGAAGATGGGCGGCAGATGCCACCTCGCCACTCGACCCCATGGCGATTGCCATGGCGCGCGCCGCCTCGTCATCGGCAAGACCGCGTATGACGAGCGTCGATTCGGTCTCGGGCGCCGGGAGCACCTTGAAGGTGATCTCGGTGGCGATCCCGAGCGTGCCCCAGGAATTGGCCATGCCTTTCGACAGGTCGTAACCGGTCACGTTCTTGACGACGCGTCCGCCGGATTTGAACAGTTCACCCCGGCCGGAGACCACCCGCACGCCGAGCACGTGGTCGCGCGCCGATCCCGCCTTGAGACGCCGGGGTCCGCAAAGATTGGTGGCCAGCAAACCCCCAAGCGTCCCCTGACCGGCAGGCTGTCCCAGAAGCGGTCCGTAATCCATCGGCTCGAACTGAAACGCCTGCCCGCTTGCCGCAAGCAGTGCTTCGAGTTCGGAAACTGGCGTGCCTGCCTTGGCGCTCAAGACCAGTTCATGCGGCTCGTAGAGCGTGACGCCGGCATAATCCGACAATGCGATCGTATGCTCGGTCTGCAACGGCCGGCCGAGCCCGCGCTTGGAGCCCTGGCCGACGACTTCCACCGGCGCGTTGGCGCCAAGAGCCCATTGCACAGCTTCGACGATCTCATCCTCGGATTTAGGCTGGAAAGTGCTCACGCTCAGAATCTCGGAATGTCGGGAAACGGCATCTTACCCTGATGCACGTGCATCCGCCCGAGTTCAGCGCAGCGGTGCAGTTGCGGGAATACCTTGCCGGGGTTGAGCAGATGCTTCTCGTCGAAGGCGCACTTGACGCGGATCTGCTGATTGAGATCGGTGTCATTGAACATTTCCGGCATCAGATCGCGCTTCTCGACGCCAACGCCGTGTTCACCGGTCAGAACCCCGCCCACCTTGACGCAGAGCCGCAATATGTCGGCACCGAAACTTTCCGCCTTGTGCAGTTCCTCCGGGATGTTGGCGTCATAGAGGATCAGCGGATGCAGGTTGCCGTCGCCGGCGTGAAAGACATTCGCAACGCGCAATCCATACTTCTCCGAGAGTTCGCGCATGCCGGCCAGCACCTTCGGCAATTCCTTGCGCGGTATGGTACCGTCCATGCAAAGGTAATCCGGCGAGATACGGCCTACGGCGGGAAATGCCGCCTTGCGTCCCGCCCAGAATATCATTCGTTCTTCTTCGCTCTGCGAGACGACGCAGGTCGTTGCGCCATTCTTGCGCGCAATCGCCTCGACCATGGCGATGAGGTGATCGACCTCGACCACGGGACCGTCAAGTTCCACGATGAGCAGAGCCTCCACATCGAGCGGATAGCCGGCATGGACGAAGTCCTCGGCGGCATGGATGGCCGGCCTGTCCATCATCTCCATGCCGCCCGGGATGATACCGGCGGCAATGACATCGGCCACGCACTGACCGGCTTCCTCGCTGGTCGGAAAGCCAACCATCAGGGCACGTGCCGTTGTCGGCTTCTGGAGAATGCGGACGGTCACTTCGGTGACGACCCCCAGCAGCCCTTCCGAGCCGGTCATCAGCCCAAGCAGATCATAGCCATCGCTATCGAGATGCTTGCCACCAAGGCGAATGATGTCGCCATTGATGAGGACCATCTCGATGCCGAGGACATTATTGGCCGTCAGCCCGTATTTCAGGCAGTGTACGCCGCCGGAGTTTTCAGCGACGTTGCCGCCGATCGAGCAGGCAATCTGCGACGATGGATCAGGGGCATAGTAGAAGCCCTCGTGCTCGACCGCCTTCGTTATGCCGAGGTTCGTCACGCCGGGCTGGACGACGGCAACGCGGTTCGGAAAATCGATTTCGAGGATGCGATTGAAGCGCGACATGACGAGGAGCACGGCGTCCTCAAGCGGCAGTGCACCGCCGGAAAGCGAGGTTCCAGAGCCGCGCGGCACGACCTTTACATTGTTTTCGTGGCAATATTTGAGGACGCGGGAAACCTGGGCGACGGTTTGCGGTAGAACCACCACGAGCGGCAATTGCCGATAGGCGGTCAATGCGTCGGACTCGAAGGCGCGCATTTCGTTGGTGACGTCGACGACGCCCTCGCCCGGAACGATCGCGCGTAATGCCGCAACGATCTCGGCCCGGCGGCCAAGCGTCGCTTCATCACTTTTCGGCATTGTCAGTCCGGTCATTGCCTCTCCCTTGCCAGCACCGCACGCGCAACTGGTAAACTATCTTTACCTCTTGCCCAGCACGAATGTAAATAGTTTAGAACCTTTCTCGATCGGAGAGAACAGGCAGTGCGGGCGATCTCGCCTGCGATGAATTTCCGGGCCTAGGGACTTGACGTTTGAATTGCGCCAGTGAGAGTGCGCGCATGAGTGAATTCAACGATATGGAAGTGTTTGCCCGCGTGGTTGCCGCCGGCAGCATGTCGGCAGCGGGCCGCGAGCTTGGCCTTTCGCCAGCGGTCGTCTCCAAGCGGCTGCGGCGGCTGGAAGAACGGCTCGGCACGCGGCTTCTGCAGCGTACGACGCGCCAGATCGCGCTCACCGAAACCGGGCAAGGCTATTACGAGCGCGTGCTCGCAATCCTCGCCGGGGTCGAGGAGGCCGAGGCCTTCGTGTCGCGCCGTTCCGAACAGGCGCACGGGATGCTCAAGGTTGCCGTGCCGACGACGTTCGGGCGCATGCATATCGCGCCGCACCTCGAACCGTTCATGCGCGCCAATCCCGACCTTGCCGTCAACCTGGTCCTTGCCGACGAGTTCGTCGATATCGTCGGCGAAGGCTACGACCTTGCGGTCCGAATTGCGGAACTCTCCGATTCGAGCCTCGTTGCGCGCAAGCTTGCGCCGGTCGAGCGCTTTCTGGTCGCCTCCCCTCGCTACGTGGCCGAGCACGGGACGCCGAAATCCTTCTCCGATCTCGAAAATCATATTTGCCTTGCGGCGCATAATGGCGACCCGTGGCGTCTGGTCGGCACTTACGGCGCTGTGGTCTGGCGCCCCTCCGGGCCGCTCCTGACAAATTCGAGTGAAGTGGTGCGCGAGGCAGTGCTCGGCGGACTCGGCATCGCCCTGCGTTCCACCTGGGATATCGGTCCCGAACTGGCGACGGGACAACTTGTGCGCGTTCTCGGCGACTATGCCGCCTCGCGCAACGTCGCCATCTATGCGGTGTATCCGTCGCGGCAATTCCTGCCGGCGAAAGTGCGCCTGTTCATCGACTATCTTGCGGCGCTCTATGGACCGGTGCCGCCATGGGACAGGCACTGATCAATCGTCGGCATGCGATTTACGGATCGACTTTACGACAAACCACATGGCGATGATCGCAACCGGCACGAATATGGCGGTAAGGACCGTTGAATGCAGGTCGGGAATGTAAGTTTCCGCACCCTTGGCCAGGTAATAGAACAGGCCGACGACATAGTAGGAGATCGCCGCGACGGACAGGCCCTCGACCGTCCGCTGCAACCGCAACTGCAGTTGCGCGCGGTGGTTCATCGAGGTCAGGAGATCGCGGTTCTGGCGTTCGAGCTCCACATCGACCGAAGTCCGCAGCAATGTCGCCGCGCGCGAAAGCTTCTCGGAGAGGCTCTCCTGCCGTTCGCTGACCGAGCGGCACGTGCGCATCGCCGGCGCCATGCGGCGCTGAATGAAGGCGCCCCAGGTTTCATAGCCGGTGACCGGTTCCTCCTGCAACGCCGCAAGGCGTTCAAGGACTATGCCGTTATAGGCGCGGCTGGCGCCGAAGCGGTAAAGGCTCGAAGCTGCGTCCGCTTCGAGTTCGGCCGCCAGCGAGGTCAATTCGTCGAGCAATTTGTGGCTGTCTGAGGTTGCATGGCGCATCTCATTGGTGAGGCCGGCAAGACGATCCTCGATCCGGCGGATGCGCGGCGACAGCGAATGCGCCAGCGGGAGGCCGAGCATCGCCAGCGTCCGGTAAGTCTCGATCTCGATGACACGCTGCGACAGCGCGCCGGCACGCGCTGGGGACAGCCCATTGTCGAGGATGAGAATGCGCGTCAGGCCGTCGCGGTCCTGGCGAAAATCCGTGACGATCGAGGCGAGACCACCTTCGACATCACTGTAGCAAAGGCTTGCGGGATCGAACTCGCTGATCATCGCCAGCGCATTTGCGTCCTTCTTGACGATCTCCAGCCGCACGCCATCGATGACGGTGCCGGGCGGGTTGAAACCATGGCCGAAAGGATGCTGCGCCCCCGCGCCGCTGCGCGGCATAGGACCTTCCCAGAGATAGGTCGAAAACTCGGTATGGCGTTCCCAGCGCAAGGTACCATTGCCCCACGGCATGACGTGGTGGCGGGCATCGCGCGCAGGCGGCGCGATGCCGATGCTGCGGCTGAGTTCGGCCAGAACCGCATGATCGACCGTCGAGCCGCCTTCGGTCATGAAGGCGAGCTGGATCAGGAGGCGGGGCGTATCGACAAGCGGATAGGGCCGCGCATGCACCTCGCCGAGCGCCACGGCGCGTTCCGCATGCGCGGGAAAACCGAGAACGCCGCCGACAACGGACGCAAGCTCGGCAGCTGTCGCGACTGATTTTAGTCTCTTGGCCATATATCCCCTGACCGGTCTTGGGCTTGATCGGCTGTCACAGGATCGTGAACGGATTGGGTCCGGCTTTCAACAGATTCTATTTTGTCGTGGCTGCGGCAAATAAGACCCCGCACTGCCTTGCAACTGGATCATTGATTTGACCAGTTTCGATTTTTGCCGCTACGCTGCGGATCGATATCTTTCTTGCGGACCCGCTATCCATGAGCAGCCCTATCTTCGCGCGCATCCAGTCCTCCCGCACGGCCGATGATATTGTCGGCCAGATCGAAACGCTTATCCTCGAAGGTGTTCTGCGCGTCGGTGATCGTCTCCCCGGCGAGCGCGACCTTTCGGTACAGTTTGACGTCTCGCGACCGATCCTGCGCAATGCATTGAAACTCCTGGAGACTAAGGGCCTGCTTGTGACGCGGCATGGCGGCGGAACTTTCGTCGCCGATGTCATCGGCGAGGTGTTTTCCAAGCCGATGATGGATCTCATATCCAGCCACCGCAAGGCCGCCGCCGACTATCTCGAATACCGGCGCGAAATCGAGAGCGTCGCTGCCGAATACGCCGCACGGCGCGCGACGGAGGATGACAGGCTCATGCTACATCGCATCATGACCGCGATGGAGGAGGCCTATAAGGCCAATGATTTCAAGCGGGAAGCCGAACTCGACGTCGAGCTGCACAATGCCATTGGCGAATGCGCGCACAATATTATCCTGCTGCACACGCTACGCTCCTGTTACCGCCTGCTCGCCGACGATGTCTTCTATAATCGTACGGTGATCTACGGTTTCCCCGGGGCGCGCGAAAAACTGCTGGACCAGCACAAGGCGATATTCGCGGCCATCATCAATTCAAATCCGACGGCGGCGCGCGCGGCAGTCGGGCAACATATAGACTACATCGAGCAGGCGCAGAGCGAAGCAGCGCGCAGTAGCGCCTGGCAGAACGTATCGCGCCTGCGCCGGAACCAGCGCGAGTCGGAACGCGGATGATCGGGTTCGACCATGCACGCGGGCCAGCCGGACTGCGCATCTATGCCATTGGCGACGTGCATGGCCGTTTTGATCTGCTGCAAGGGATGCACCGGCTGATCGCCAGGGAAAACGCCAAACAGCCGCCGCACGACTGGCTCGTCATCCACCTCGGCGACTATGTCGATCGCGGGCCGCAATCGCGAGAGGTGCTTGATCTGCTGGAGCGCGAGACGAGGCAGTCGCGCAATATGCTGGCACTTGCCGGCAATCACGATATCGGACTGCTGGACTTTCTTTCAACCGGCGATGCGTTCGGCGTTTTCGCCCATAATGGCGGACGGCAGACAGCTCTTTCTTACGGTGTCGATATCGATTTCGACGATGCGGTCTCGGTGCTTGCGGGGTGGAAAGAATTGATTCGCGCCATACCCCATGCGCACAAGCAATTCCTGCGCGGGCTCAAGCGTTCGGTCGCCTTCGGCGATTTTTACTTCTGCCATGCCGGCATCCGGCCCGGCGTCCCACTCGACCTGCAGAACCCGGATGACCTTATCTGGATACGCGGCGAATTCCTCAACAATGCAACGCTTCATCCGAAGGTCATCGTGCACGGCCACACGCCGGTTGACGACGCGGACGTCCGGTCAAACCGCGTGAACCTCGATACCGGCGCCTTTGCCAGTGGCCGGCTCAGCGGCTTGATGATCGAAGAGGACAGGAAGCTGTTGCTGGAGGTGGCTCAGCGCGACGACGTGCTTACACCGTAACCATCGCTGGAGACGACACGCCCGCCGGCATCCACCGAGAAAAGACCTACGCCCATGAACAGAATGGCTGAGAGCATTACGGCAGTCAAAAGTGCAGCACTCTTGGTGGTCATTTTAGGCGTTTCCATCGTTTAGGGCGCGGCTTGATGCCGGTTAGCCGTGGGGGCACTACAGGACAGTTTGCTTACCAACTAGTGAATCGAAGACACGTTCCAAAGGAATCGCCAGTCGCTATCCGATTCTGGATTTACCTGTTGCAGAGTTGCAACGAATCCGTGTGGCGCGTGCTACTTGCGAGGGAAGAAGAAGCCTAATTTAACGCTGGATCTGAGCGACCCAGGCGCGGGCCAGCGCCAGCCCGGCGGCATCCGCCGCCGCGCCATCGCGGGCAACGTAGCTGTCGTAATTGTCGAGCCATCCCGGATAATTGGACGCGATCTGGTCGTGGAAGACCCGCCGCCACTCCTCGACCAGAGTTGTATCCGCCTCGAAATGAAACTGAATGCCGTAGACCGCGCGGCCGATGCGAAATGCCTGGTTGGCGGTCACATCGCTCGATGCAAGGCGGATGGCATTTTCCGGGAGCGTGAACGTGTCGCTGTGCCAGTGGAAGATCGGAAAACGAACGGGTACGGATGCCAGCACCGGATCGGCTTCGCTCGCCTCGTTGCGGGTGACTTCGTGCCAGCCGAATTCCGGCGTGCGGCCGAGGATATTGTCAGCCCCATAGCCGCGCGCGACCAACTGGCTGCCAAGGCAAATGCCGAGCACAGCCTTGTCTGCGTCGCCGAAGCGCTTCGTCAATTGCGCCAGTTCCGGAAGGTACGGATGCGTGGCGTCGGCAAGCGCGTTCTGATCGCCTCCAAGTACCACCAGCGCATCGTGGCCCGAGGCATCGGCCGGTAGGGCCTCGCCGAGATAGGCCTGGCGCAAATCGATGGCAGCCCCCGCTTCCGCCAGCGCCCGTCCCACTTGCCCAAGCCCTGTATCCTGATAATTCTGAACGACGAGAACGCGCATGATAAGTGCCCCAAACCCAAGTGGATTGTCGGATAGCATGGCCCCGAACGAGTCGAAAGCCGTCAAATGACCCTGCAGAACCGAGTGACACCTTTTGGCGAGATTGTCGCGGCACCCTATCGCGGCACGATGATGGGCAATCGCGGCATCATCCACGATCCGGCCACGCGGACGCTGTTGAGGAAGCGCTGGACCAATGACGCCTGGATCATTTGCGTCTGCAAGTTCAAGAACGTGCGCCGCCCCGTCATGGCGCGGCAAAGCTGGACGGAACTGTTCTTCCTCGATGAGGCAACTGCGCTTTCCGCAGGGCACCGGCCATGTTTCTATTGCCAGCGTCAACGCGCACTCGCCTTTCAAGCTGCCTGGGCGGAAGGCAATGGGCGCCCCATGAAAGCGCCGGAGATGGATCGCGTCCTGCACGGGGAGCGGCTTGATCATGAGAGCGGCAAGGCGTTGCACGCGATCAAGGGCCACGTCCGCGATCTTCCCGATGGCGCGATGATCACCCGCGGCGACAACGCCTTTATCGTAAGAAACGGGAACACGTATCGCTGGTCGTGGCAGGGCTACGAGGGCGCGAGGCCGGATGGCGACGCCATGCTGCTGACGCCGCCCTCCACAGTGCGGGCGCTGCGCGCAGGCTACCGGCCGCTCATGCACGGCTTCTGAGGTTCACGCCCCCAGGCGCGCGCCTGCCGAAACTCCAGCCCAGGCTTGTTCCGGCAGCGGCGATCAGGATCGCGGCGGACCCCACCAATTGACTTGGCTGCAGCGCATGGCCGAATGCGAGGTAGTCGACGAGAATCGCAGCGACCGGATAGATGAACGAAAGTGACCCGGTGATGTGAGTCGGCAATTTCTGGATCGCGCTATAGAGCAGGATGTACATGAGGCCGGTGTGAACGACGCCGATCGTGACGATGCTCGCCCATTGCCCGGCACCTTGCGGCAAGGCGCTGAAATCGGCGAGCGGGGCAAGCATGACGATGCCGACGCACACTTGAATCAGGGCGATCAGGTGTGGCGGGGTTCCCTTCAGCCGCTTGGCGACGATAGCCGCGATCGCATAAAGAAACGCAGCACCAAGCGCGAGACCGATCCCGGTCATATAGTCCGAGCCGCTATAGGCGGCGCCGGGCTTGGCCTGGACGATCAGGAGCATTCCGGCGAAAGCGACAAGCAGCCAGAATAGCTTGGTGGCGGTGAGCTTTTCCTTGAAGATCAAGGCGCCGAGGCCAACGAGCATGAAAGGCTGGACATTATAGACAGTCGTGGCGATGGCGATGGAGGCGCGCGGATAAGCTGCAAACAGAAGCACCCAGTTGGCGACGATCGCCATGCCGCCCACTACGGCGAGCCCGAAGAGCTTGGGAGAAATGATGTCTCGCCGGAACAGGCCAAGACCCGCGCAAACGGCGAGCAGCGTCAGGGCACCGATGGCGCACCGCCAGAACACGACCGAGAATACCGGTTGGCCGGACATCAAGACGAACCAGCCAATCGTTCCCGAAATGATCATGGCGGCGGTCATCTCGACGCTGCCTCTGACGATATCCTTTTCCATGTCGTTGCTCCTTATGCTGCGAGACAAAGACTAGGCGGATGCGGCAACGTTTGCTATGTTTGAAGAAAGGCGAAGGACCAGCTTCTCCTTTTTAATGCAGGTGAAGTGCGGGAAACACCTTACGGGTACATTGTCATGGACGAACTTGACCGAACAATTCTAGAAATTCTTATCGATGATGCACGCATCTCGCTGAAGGAACTCAGCCAGAAAGTCGGCCTGTCTTCGCCAAGCGTTTCCGAGCGGCTCCGCCGGCTCGAGGAAAAGAATATCATTCGCTCGTTCACAGTGGACATCGATCCCGTGGCGCTTGGTTATGGATTGACGGCGATCGTCCGCATTCGTCCCCTGCCCGGCATGCTGCATATCGTCGAGCGCCTGCTCCAGGAAACGCCCGAAATCACAGAATGCGACAAGGTCACCGGGGATGATTGCTTCATCGGTAAGCTGCAGTTTCGCAGTATGGAGCAGCTTGATTCCATTCTTGACCGGATCGCGGAAAAAGCTGAAACCAACACCTCGATCGTCAAGTCGTCGCCTGTGAAGCGTCGCTTGCCACCTCTTTCCTGATCAGGTTCAGCATGCGCGCCAACTACAAGATGCAGAGACTCTACGTCGCCGGTGATCTCGCCCAGGCTGCACGCGTCGATGCGACGCCCGATGCGGTCAATTACCTTGCCAATGTGCTTCGCATGAAGGATGGCGACGAGATTTTGGCCTTTAACGGCCGGGACGGTGAATGGCGCGTCGCCCTTCGGTTCGAAACGAAGAAAAAACTCGCGTTTGAACCGCTCGAAAGGACGCGCGACCAGCCGGCCACGCCTGATCTTGTCTACTGCTTCGCGCCACTGAAACAGGGACGGCTGGACTATCTCGTGCAAAAGGCCGTGGAGATGGGTGCGGGTATCCTGCAACCGGTCATCACCCAACATACGCAGGTTGCCCGCATCGGTATTGATCGTATCGAGGCGAACGCCATCGAGGCGGGAGAACAATGCGGCGTGCTGGCGATCCCTAAGACGCGTGAGCCGTTGAAGCTCGACAAGTTGCTTGATGGCTGGGAGCCTGGACGCCGCCTGATCTTTTGCGACGAAGGGCACGAGACGCATAACCCCTTGCCGCAGCTTCAATCCCTTCCCCGCGGACCGCTTGGAGTCCTCGTCGGACCGGAAGGCGGCTTCTCGGAACAGGAGCGCCTGGCCCTGCACAAACGCCCCTTCGTCACCGCGATACCGCTCGGCCCGCGCATCCTCAGGGCGGATACCGCAGCGGTGGCCGCCCTCGCCCTGATTCAGGCGACAATCGGCGATTGGTGAGATACAAATTCTCTTGATAAGACGATAAGAGAAATTCGCTTGCGCTCCTGCCTGAAAACGGCCAATCACGCGCAACCACCTCCATCCAAGCGGAAAGCACCGTCCATGGCGCGCGACACGACAGACGAAACACCGATCTCGAACACCGAAGAACTGGCTGACTATCTTGCCGCGGGATCAAAGCCGGAGTCCGCCTGGCGCATCGGCACGGAACACGAAAAGTTTCCGTTCTACACCGAAGACAACAGCCCGGTCCCCTATGATGGACCGCGCGGTATTCGGGCGATTCTTGAAGGCATGCAATCGAAGCTCGGCTGGGAGCCGATCATCGACGAAGGCAATATCATCGGGCTCGTCGAGCCGACCGGACAGGGCGCGATTTCGCTCGAGCCCGGCGGGCAGTTCGAGCTTTCCGGCGCACCGCTGCTGTCGATCCACCAGACATGCCGGGAGTCCAATGCGCATCTCGCGCAGGTTCGGGAAATCGCCGAACCGCTCGGCATCCGCTTCCTCGGCCTTGGCGGCAGCCCGAAATGGACACTGGCCGAGACGCCGCGCATGCCTAAGTCGCGCTACAACATCATGACCAACTATATGCCGAAGGTCGGCAAGGATGGTCTCAACATGATGTACCGTACCTGCACGATCCAGGTGAACCTCGATTTCGCCTCCGAGACCGATATGCGCCGCAAGATGCAGGTATCCGTGAAGCTGCAATCGATCGCGACGGCCCTCTTCGCCATGTCTCCTTTCACCGAAGGAAAGCCAAACGGGCTTCTTTCCTGGCGTTCCAATATCTGGCGGGACACGGACAACAACCGCTCCGGCGTCTTGCCGTTTATATTCAACGAAAATTTCGGCTTTGCGGACTATGTCGAATGGGCGCTCGACGTTCCGATGTATTTCGTCATGCGCCATGGCCGCTACCACGACTGCACCCATGTCACGTTCCGGCAGTTCATGAACGGCGCGCTCAAGCACGAAATACCGGACGGCACGCCCAACATGGGGGATTGGGCGAACCACCTTTCGACGCTTTTCCCGGAAGTTCGCCTGAAGCGCTTTCTTGAAATGCGCGGCGCAGATGGTGGTCCGTGGCGGCGCATTTGCGCCCTTCCCGCCTTCTGGGTCGGCCTGCTCTATGATGCGGAGGCATTGAACGCCGCCGAGGCGATGACGAAAGACTGGACCTATCCGGAAGTCCAGGCTCTACGCGATGAGGTTCCGGCAAAGGGGCTTAATGCTACCCTCCGCAACCGGGCAGTGCGTGAGATTGCAACAGACGCACTTGCCATTTCACGCCTCGGCCTCAAGAATCGTGCCCGTTTGAACAGCGAAGGTTTCGACGAAACGCACTATCTCGCCTCGCTGGAAGAGGTCGTTGCGCGCGGAACGACCTCGGCCGAACAGATGCTCTCCCAGTATCACTCGGTCTGGGGCAGCTCGGTGGAACCCGCATTCCTGGAATATGCCTACTGAGGGATCTCTGACATGACCAAGACAATTCTCGTCACCGGCGGCAGCCGAGGCATCGGCCGCTCTACCGCAATTCTTGCCGGGCGAATGGGCTGGTCGGTCGCGGTCAACTATGCGCGTAACAAAGCGGCCGCCGACGAGGTCGTCGCGGCAATTGCAGATGCTGGCGGGAAAGCCAGGGCCATCCGGGGCGATGTCTCGGTCGAAGCCGATGTTGTTTCAATGTTCGAACAGGCAAGCGAACTCGGCACGCTCGACGGAGTGGTCGTCAATGCCGGGATCGTTGCTCCGGCCTCCAAGCTGATGGACATGGACACGGCACGCATGCGCCGCATCTTCGACGTCAATGTGCTTGGCGCCTATCTCTGCGCACGCGAGGCGGTGCGCCATCTTGCCCGCTCGCGTGGCGGCAATGGCGGATCGATCGTGCTGCTTTCCTCCGCTGCGGCCCGCATCGGCGGACCCAATGAATATGTCGATTACGCCGGTTCCAAGGGCGCAATGGATACGTTGACCATCGGACTTTCCAAGGAGGTCGGCCCCGAAGGCATTCGCGTCAACGCCATCCGGCCGGGACTGATCGAGACAGAAATTCACGCAAGTGGCGGCCAGCCCGACCGGGCCCAGCGCCTTGGCGTGACCGCGCCGCTCGGCCGCGCCGGCACCGCGGATGAGGTTGGTGAGGCGATCGTCTGGCTTTTGAGCGACGCGTCATCCTATGTGACAGGGTCGCTTCTCGACGTCACCGGCGGCCGGTAAATCTTCTTTACCCGACAATTTTGACTCGCCACCTCCCGCATATGTGTTATGCGGGACGATATCGTTTTTCAGCGGAATTTCTGACACCATGGCAAAGTTCAAAGCGTTGGCGGAAGCCTATATTCCCGAATTGCCCAACTATTACCGCGGCAAGGTGCGCGAGAACTATGACCTCGCCGATGGCCGGCGCATCATCATTGCCACCGACCGCATCAGCGCCTTCGACCGCATTCTTGCGGCGATCCCTCTCAAGGGCCAGGTGCTGACGCAGACTGCGCGCTACCAGTTCGAGCAGACCGCCGATATCTGCCCCAATCATGTAATCGAGTATCCGGATCCGAACGTGCTCGTCTGCCGCAAGCTGACGATCCTGCCGGTCGAAATCGTGGTGCGCGGTTATCTCGCCGGCACCACCGGCACGTCGATCCTGACGCTTTACAAAGCCGGCAAGCGCGAAATGTACGGCTTCACTTTGCCAGACGGCATGCAGGACAATGAGAAGCTTCCAGCGCCGATCATCACACCGACATCAAAGGCGTTCGACGGCGGCCACGACGAGCCTCTGACAGCCGAGGCGATCCTTTCTGAAGGGCTTCTCACGCAAGACCAGTGGGAGACCGTCTCCAGCCACGCGCTCAAGCTGTTCGCCCGCGGCCAGGAAATCGCTGCCGGCCGGGGCCTGATCCTTGCCGACACCAAATACGAATTCGGCATGGATGAAGCGGGCAATATTCTGCTCGCCGATGAAATCCACACACCCGATTCCAGCCGCTATTGGTTTGCCGACAGCTATGCGCCAGGCAAGCGGCCCGTGAGCTTCGACAAGGATTTCGTGCGCAACTGGGTGGTCGAACGCTGCGATCCTTACAAGGACGATATCCCGGAAATCCCGGAAGACGTGATCGACGCGACCACCAAGGTTTACATCCACGCTTACGAAACGATCACCAACAGGACCTTCGACCCCGGTAGCGCCGATGTCGATCCGCTCGAGCGTATTCGCGATAATCTGGCGCGGTTCTTTTGATATAATCGAAAGGCTTCCACCAATATCGAACCCCGCACCAAATACTTCGAGATCCAAGTTATCGCATAGACATAAGATTGGTGATCAGAGCCGCCTTGATATCGAGCGCCGGGTGATTGGCCTGCGGCAGACCCATGTCGTTTAGTTGTTCGGGCGTCAGTTCGGCGAGAACTCTTCGGGCTGCGAGGGCCTGCCTCCGCTTCCTGAAAGCAGCAATCGCTGTTGCAACGATGTTGAGCTTCGTCCCCCATACCTGCGTTTCAGTCGGGGCGCGGCCGATGTGGGTTTCCGTGTGAGCCATTTTTCAATCTCCCTTTTTGCATGTTTGCAGATGGGAGTGTGGCACCGGCGCGCTTTGCGGCTGTTCGGCGGCGCGTGAAAGAGGCGCGCAATAGCGCTAAATCGCTGTTAAATCCTGGCATCGGAATGTTATTCTGCGAATGCGGTCAATAAACTGGAGATGATCTGTGCGCATCAGGTTGCTGGGCGGCCTAGAAGTTACCTCACCGGATGACCGGCAAGTCCGCTTCACAACGCGCAAGACTTCGCTTCTATTCGCCGCCCTCGTCCTCGCTGGCCGCCGCGGCCATCGCCGCGACCAGCTATCTGAACTCTTCTGGCCGGGACGAGCCGACGGGCAAGCCCGCAACAGCCTGCGGCAGGCGCTTGTCGACATCCGGCGGTCGTTCCCGCCCGGAGAGCATGCCACCACCTATATCGACGGAGATCAGGATTCGGTCGCCCTGATTGTCGATCCCGACCAAACGGACATCTCCGTATTCGACCTCAAATTACAATCGGACCGTCCTTCCGATCTTGCGATCGCCGCGGACCTTTACCGCGGCGAGATGCTTGCGGGGGAAGCCCTTCCGGATGGCATGGACGAGTGGTTTGGACCCCACCAGAACAAATACGAGCAGAAGGCGCAACAGTTGGTGGAACGGCTCAGTCTTGCGTTGTCCCAGCCTGGCTCCCCGGAAGAAACTGTTTGCGAAGGGCTTGCGGAAAGGCTGCTCGCGTCGGACCCAACCGCAGAGGCTGCGCATCGGGCACTGATGCGCATACATACGCTGCGCGGCCATGAGAACGCGGCTTTACGCCAGTTTGAATTATGCAAGGCCCTGTTGAAGCGGCACCTCGGCGCAGAACCAGAGGCCCAAACGACCGCGCTCGCGGCTTCCTTGCAGGCGGGCAAGGCAGGCGACCTTCCGCTGACTGCACCCGAGGCTAACGCTGCCACTGGGCCAAAGCCGCCGGCGCCGTCCGTTTCGACCCCGCTTCACGACCGGCCGTCGGTCGCTGTCTTGCCCTTCCAGAATCTCAGCGGAGACCCGGAGCAGGAATATTTTGCCGACGGCATCGTAGAAGACATCACGATCGCCCTCGCCCAGTTCCGCCATCTCTATGTTATCGCACGCAATTCCAGCTTTACGTACAAGGGGAAGGCCGTAGACATAAAGCAGGTCGGGCGCGAACTCGGCGTGCGCTATGTGGTTGAAGGCAGCGTGCGGCGGACAGGCGACCGATTGCGCATTGCCGGGCAGCTGATCGATGCATCGACGGGCGCCCACCTTTGGGCCGATCGTTTTGACGGGACCTTGGCCGACGTTTTCGATCTGCAGGACCAGGTCGCCGCAAGCATCGTGGGCGCCATCACCCCCAAGGTCGAGGAGGCCGAAATCGAGCGCGCCAAGCGCAAGCCTACAGAAAGCCTCGACGCCTATGACTACTACCTGCGGGGGCTGGCGGCATTTGACCGGACGATCACAAACAGAGCGTCTCTTGAGGAGGCCCTGCGCCTTTTCATGCAGGCAATCGAGCGGGACCCGGAGTTCGCCGTGGCTTATGCGCGGGCCTCGCGCTGCTATGCGACCCGAAAGAGCAATGGCTGGATGATCGACCGCGCGGAGGAAACCGCCGAGGCGACCAGGCTTGCCCGGCGGGCGGTCGAACTTGGCTGGGATGACGCGATTGCGCTTTCCTATGGCGGATATGTTCTTGGCTATGTCAGCGGTGATCTCGACGCCAGCGCGGCATGCATCGAGCGGGCGCTCGTTCTCAATCCGAATTTCGCCGCCGCCGTTGGCGTCAGCAGCTGGGTCAAGATTTGCTTGGGCGAGCCGGAAACGGCGATCGAGCACGCCTCGCTTGCCATGCGTCTTAGCCCGTTTGATCCGCGCCTGTTTGCCTGGCAGTTCAATGTCGGGCTCGCGCATTTTTGTGCCGGCCGCTATGACGAGGCCGCCGCCTGGGCGGGAAAGTCGATGCGGCACCAGCCCAATTACCCGAGTGCAATGCGCGTCGCGGCTGCCGGCCTCGCCAAGGCGGGGCGGATTGCCGAAGCGCGGGAAATGGTTGCTCGCCTTTGCGCATTCGATCCGACACTGCGTATTTCAAACCTCGCCGAGATACTGCCGCCGTTCCGGCGGCCAGATGATCGAGACAGGTATATAGAGGCACTGCGCATTGCCGGTTTGCCCGACTAGGGCGCAGAGGCGCTTCTCCATACTACGAAGGTCGCTCGGTCGAACACGAATAAAGCATTGGAGTCTGTCCTTTGGCGGCGCTAAACTCTGCCCAGCCCAGTGCGAAGGAGGATCGCCGCCATGAATCTTGTAGACATGTTTCTAAAGGGACAAGGGGGCCAGAATATCGAGGCGCTGTCCCGTCAGTTCAACCTGTCCCAACAGCAGACCGTCGCCGCCATCCAAGCGCTGATGCCGGCATTCTCCCAAGGACTGCAGCGAAATGCCGCCGATCCGATGGGCTTCGGCGCTTTCATTCAGGCACTGTCCGCCGGCCAGCACACCAATTATTTCGACAATCCGCAGGCAGCCTTCAATTCGTCCGGCATCGCCAACGGCAATAATATTCTTGGTCAGCTGTTTGGCTCGAAAGACTTGTCGCGCGCTGTCGCCGACCATGCGGCGCAGATGACAGGACTTGGAGCGGAAACGCTCAGGCAGATGCTGCCGGTCATCGCTTCGATGATGATGGGTGGACTTTACAATAAATCAACCGGCCAATTCGCAGCCTCAGGGCTCGGCGGCGGCAATGTCATCGGCGATCTCATCGAGCAGATGATGCGGCAGGGCGGCGCCGCCATGGGCGGAGGTCAGCCGGCCCCCAATCGCCAGAGCGCGCCCGACGCCTCGGCAAATCCCTGGGGCCAGATCCTGGAAGGCATGTTCGGCGGCGGTGCGGCCGGGCAGCAGGGCCAAGGACAATCGGCCAATCCGCTTGGAAACAATCCGCTCGGCCAGATATTCGAAGAGATGATGAAGGGTGGCCTCCCGGGTGCCGCCCAGCAGGCACCGACACCACGCAGCCGCGCGCCGCAAGACGATGGAAGCGAGGATACCGCACAGGGGCAAAATCCTTTTGGCGACAATCCGCTCGGCAAGATTTTCGAGGAGATGCTGGGCGGCGGTGCCCCGCGGGGCACGCCACCGCCGCAACCGCAGGCAAGGCAGCGGCAGGCGCAGTCGGATCCCGATGCGCCGCCGGCGCCGTCCGACAATCCACTGAAAGACATACTGGGTCAGATGTTCGACACCGGCCGCCAGGCGAACGACCAGTACCAGAAGGGACTTGAGTCGATATTCGACCAATATCTGCGCGGCATGGACCGCAACCGCTAAAAGAAAAAGCCCGGCCACGCTGCAGATGCAAGGTGGGCCGGGCAGTAGGCAGGCGAGGCGCCGGGAGGGGATTCCGGCGTGAATGGGCGCCTGCTAACCAGTCAGGTCCTCAGACGATGCTGCGGGCAGCGCGCACGCGGGTGCGCATGTCAGCCAACGCACCCAAGCGTTCGCTTGGATCATCGAGCAATGAGGTACCAATAGCCGAATGCAGATCAGCTCGGGTGACGCCGATGTCGTGCAGCATCTCGTCACTCCATTCGCCAAGGCTCAAAATCGTTTTACGATTGCGGCGAGCGACGAGCATACGGGTGACAAAGTTGGCCACTTGCGACGCAAATCCTGCGGTCGGGCGGGTGGAACCGGTTACTTCAGTCAATCTGGTCGTCGTCGTCATCGCCGTTACTCCTTTGGTGGCGCTGATCAAGAAAGTTAAACCGCGCAGGAACCATTCCCACGCATCACGCTTGGCCTATCGTTGCCAGCGCTTCCTGAACATCCTCAGAATGATCCATAAGAATTGATTATTCAAACGAATGTTTTTAATGTAAACGTTCAATAATAATGATGGATGAGCCGCCTGGGAGCACGACCATGAACGCACCGCTCGATCTTGACCAGTTGCAGACATTTACAGCAATCGCCGACCTTGGCAGCTTCACCAAAGCCGCCGACAAGGTGAACAAGACACAGTCCGCGGTCTCGATGCAGATGCGCCGCCTCGAAGAACGGGTCGCAAAGGCGCTGTTCGAACGGGATGGGCGCACGAATCGGCTGACCGAGGACGGCGAGCGCCTCCTCGCCTATGCGCGGCGCATGCTCCAGCTCAACAATGAAACCATCGCCGCTTTTGATGATACGCAGTTGCAGGGTCACATCCGCATTGGCACGCCCGACGACTATGCCGATCGCTTCTTGCCCGAAATCATGGCGCGTTTCTCGCGCTCCAACCCGCGGGTCGAACTGTCCGTCGTATGCGAGCCCACCGTCAATCTCGACGAGATGATCCGCAAGGGCCAGCTCGATATTGCACTTGTCACCCAGTGCGACGAACAGCGGCGATCGGAAGTGGTGCGCAGCGAGCAATTACTTTGGGTAACGTCCGCGCATCACAATGTCCATGAGGAGCTTGTTTTGCCGCTCGCAGTCGGCCGGCCGACCTGCATCTGGCGTGCTGCCGCCATCGACGTTCTCGACCGGATGAACCACGACTACCGCATCCTCTTCACCAGCTGGTCGGCAACCGTGCTGGCGGCAGCCGTCCTTGCGGGCCTTGCCGTCTCCATCCTGCCGGAATGTGCCTTGCGTCCAGGCATGCGCGTCCTGACCGAGGCCGATGGTTTCGGCCGGTTGCCGGAGTTCGGCATCGGCATCATGCGCGGGCATACCAAGCCCTCGGCGATCGTCGATGCGCTGGCACAGCATATCGTCGAAAGCCTCGACAACCTGTCGATGCCGACGCCGGTCACGTTGACCCAGGCCGCGGCTCCGATCCTTGCGAACCAGCGACTGCGCCAGGTGCGCGCCACGGAACTCGCGCCGGGCTGGTAAGTAGACGCTTACATTGCGCCTTGCCAGGCTTTGACCGCGTCGAGGGGATAAAGCAGCATCAAGACGTTGAGCGTAAGGTTGTCGCGTATCACCCACGCAGCCAGAAGCTCGAAGAAGATCGCCAAAACCACGGTCAGCCAGATGGGCGCGCGGGCCGCAAAAAAGAAGCCGATGACCATGAACAGGATGTCGGATACGGAATTCAGGACACTGTCGCCGACGTAGCCCAGAGCAATCGTGGCCTCGCGGTAGCGATTGATGACCATGTCGGTGTTCTCGAATATCTCCCAGGACGCTTCGATCAGAATTGCGATCAAGAGCCGCGCCCCAAGCGGCGTCCTGCGGGCGACAAGCCAAAGCAGACCGTAGAACAGGAAGCCATGAATGATATGCGACAGCGTGTACCAATCGGCGATGTGCTGCGAATTGTCGGACGAGTTCGTCTCGCCCACCCACAGCTTAATTGTACCGCAGGTACATATCGGATTGCGGCCCATCCACAAAAGGATCGCGGCAGCGGCAGCGATCATCAGCGCTCCGATTAGCAGATAATGGCGCAATTTCAGTCGCTTGGCGGTTAGGGAGGCTGTTGCAGACATGACGATTCCTTTTTTCCCAAGTTAAAGGCGATATCGCGTCGGCTGACAATGGCGCAATCGATGGTTGGGCGAGACTTGACCTTGTTTCTGGCCCCGATAGTTATACGTCATGAGCGAAGTGCCCGAATCTGCCACCAATGCCGCCGAATATACCGTCTCCGAGATATCCGGCGCGCTCAAGCGCACCGTTGAAGATGCTTTTGGCCATGTGCGCGTGCGCGGGGAGATTTCCGGCTATCGTGGACCGCATTCGTCCGGCCATGCCTATTTTTCGCTGAAGGACGACAAGGCCCGTATTGAAGCGGTGATCTGGCGCAGTTCCATGAACCGCCTTCGCTTCCAGCCGGAAGAAGGCATGGAAGTCATTGCCACCGGCAAACTGACCACCTATCCGGGTTCATCCAAATACCAGATCGTCATCGAGCAGATGGAGCCAGCGGGTGCCGGCGCGCTGATGGCGCTTCTCGAAGAGCGCAAGCGCAGGCTCGGCGCAGAAGGCCTGTTCGATGCTTCGGCGAAGCGGGCCCTCCCCTTCATGCCGCGCATCATCGGCGTCGTCACTTCACCGACGGGCGCGGTCATTCGCGATATCATCCACCGGATCACCGACCGTTTCCCATTGCACGTCCTGGTCTGGCCGGTCCGCGTGCAGGGCGAGACCTCCGGCATGGAAGTTGCCAATGCGATCAATGGCTTCAACGGCCTGGACGGCGGTGCTCTGCCTCGCCCTGATGTGCTTATCATCGCGCGCGGCGGCGGAAGCCTTGAAGACCTTTGGGGGTTCAACGATGAAGCCGTAGTGCGTGCGGTCGCGGCCTCGCGCATTCCGGTCATTTCGGCGGTCGGGCACGAAACCGACTGGACGCTGATCGACCTTGCCGCGGATGTGCGGGCGCCGACACCGACAGGCGCGGCGGAGATGGCCGTGCCGGTAAAAGCAGACCTTGCGGCGCACATCGCCATGATGGGTGCGCGGCTCGCCTCAAGCATGTCGCGCTATTTGAACCGCCGCCGCGAAACGCAGCGCGCCCTTTCGCGGGCGTTGCCGTCGGCGGATCAATTGCTGGCTTTGCCGCGACGGCATTTCGACGAGACCGCCGCGCGTCTTTCCCGCGCGCTCCAGGCGAACACCCAGGGGAAACGCGCTCATTTCGACGGGCGGGCCCGGCAATTGTCACCGCGCCTGCTCCAACACAGGTTGCGTGAAAAGCGGCGCGAGACCGGCATACTTGCTGTTCGTTTGCCGCGTGCACTCGATGTCTTCGTGCGCGATCTTCGGGCGCTCTATCACCGACGGACTGGCCGCCTTTCGATCGAAGCGACCGGACGCCGGACCGAGCGCGGACGTCAGCATCTGCAGCAATTGGACCGGCGGCTTGGTCAATCGATCGATCTTCGGCTCGACCGCGCGAAACGGAAAAGCTTTGAACTCGAACGGCTGATGCGCACGCTATCGCATGCAAGCGTGCTGGAACGCGGCTTTGCGATTGTGCTCGACCCCTCAGGTGCTCCGATAAAGCGGGCACTGGACATTGCCGGTGGCGATGACCTCACGCTACGTTTTCAGGACGGCGACGTGCAGGCCGTCGCCACGGAGGCAAGCGAGCGCCCGGCCAAGCCAAAACCCGAACGGCCTGCCCCTGCCCCGGCCAAGAAGCCGCCAGTGCCAAGCGGCTCGCAGGGCTCGCTTTTCTGACTATTCCCGCGTCCAGTCAGGACTATTGAGTTCGATCAGTGATTGTGACCAATCGTCGATAAATTGCTGGCGCTGGGCGCGATCCTGCACCGCAAGCAGTGCCGGGCCGATGCGGATCGGCTGGGCGATGCCGGACTCCTTCATATTCTGCGGCCCGTCGACATCGGGCGGCAGCCCACCGGTTTCCGTAAAATAGAAGGCGTTGCTTCGCGCGATTGCCTGTCCCCGTTCGGAAAGCAAGAAATCGAGGAATTGTGCGCCGAGTTCGGCTTGTTTGGCGGCTTTCGGGATGAGCGCGCCACGGCTGAGAACCAGCGTGTAATCGCGCGGCACGACGATGCGCAGTTGCGGATGGCGCAGCGCCGCCTCATAGGCATAGGACCCCAGCATGTTGTAGCCGATATAGAGATTGCCCTTGGCGACTTCCTCGATGATTTCGCCGGTGCAGCAACGCGCCACCGCCGCAGCACGCGCCATGCTCTCGAGCAGCCGGCCAAAAACGGTGGTCGTCTGGCGCGCATCGTTGAAAGCAAGAAGATAGCCGATACCCGACAAGCGAATATCATAGGTGCCGACGCGCCCGCGATAGTAGTCGAGGCGTTCGCGCAAAAGGTCCGCGAGTTCGACGTGGGTGCGCGGCACTTCATTGGCTGGAACCAAACGGTTGTTGTAGACGAAAACAGCCGGTTCATAGGTAAAGCCGAAAACCTCGTCGCGCCAATTGGCCCATTCGGCGACCCTTGCCGTTTCCGGGGATCGGTGAGCCGTCGCGCAGCCGTCATTGGCAAGCTTTACCAATTGATCCACGGAGGAAGACAGGAGCAGATCACCAAGCGGCTCGCCCTTGCGGCAGGCCTCGCTCGCAAGCGAATTCAGTTCGTTGGTCAGATATTCGATATAGTTGATGGTGATGCCCGGCGACGATTTCTGAAAATCCTCGATCAATGGTTTCATCGCCACGAGATCGGTGGTCGAATAGATCGTCAAACGGCCTGTCTCAACACCGCTCGCCGGAAACACCGTCTTGTCGTCGTCCGCAGCTTTCGCGAGCGAGACGCTGAAGGCGACGACGAGGCTTGCGAGGATTATCCGGATCATGATGTACCACCCTTCAAAAGCGGAAGCGCAAGTATCACCGTAAATCCCCTTTCGTCGCGCGCGCGGAAGCTCAACGTGCCGCCGTGGGCCTTGGCAACTTCAAGTGCAATGGCAAAGCCGAGCCCCGAACTTCCTTCGTGTGACTTGGAGGTAGCAAAGCGCTGCGTCGCCTTTTCCCAGCCTTCAGGGGGAATACCGGGCCCGTCATCTTCGACTTCGACGAAAGCCTCGTCATCGTTTGTGCGAACGCGCACTTCCAGACGGTGTTTGGCCCCGTGCCGCAAGGCGTTGTCGATGACATTGACGATCGCTTCGCGCAGGCTCACCGCGTCGCCAAGGACAAATGGACGCTCGTCGGGCGCTTCGAAGGAGATGACGATATCCGGATCGACAGTAATCGGAATGGCGGCGCGATAGGCGCGCCGCGCCACATCGACCAGACTGATCGGCTCAAGTTGCACAGAATCCGCCCGGTGAATGACCATGGCGTGGCTCAGCAACTGATTGGTAAGGCGTGCCAGCTCCCCCGCGCGCTCCTGCACGCGTTCGTAGTGCTGACGCCCGGCCTTGTCGAGTTTGTCGCCGCCAAGGAGGTCGATCTGCGCCGAAAGCGCTGTCAGCGGGGTGCGGATCTGATGTGCGGCATCAGCGATGAAGCGCTGCAAGAGATCGACACGCTCATTAAGACGACCCATGAAGTGATTGATCGACCCGACGAAAGGATCGAGTTCACGCGGAACATCGACAGTAACGGGTGTCAAATCATGCGGATCGCGCCGCCGCACCGCCGTGCCGAGATGTTCGACGGGCTGCAGCGCATAACGAATTGCCAGCATCGCGCCGACGAAGGCGAGGAGGCTCATGACGAGCACGAGAATGGTCGCGCGGAGCGTCAATTCCCGAGTCAGCGCCGAGCGGGCCTCGTTTGTCTGCGCAACAATGACAAAAGCCTCGCCTGAAACAGCGGGGTCCGCAAGGACGCGCTTGGCACTGGCAATGCGGACGGGCTCGCCCTTGTAGAACCCCTCTTCCGCGTTCGATACGTCTTCGATGCGATCGAGCGGAACCGGGCTTTCGAGGTCGTCATAACCGGTCAGCGTCTCACCATGCGTATTGATGACGCGGTAGAAAATCCGGTCGCGTTCGGCAAGGCCGAGAAGCTCGAAGGCCGAGGTCGGCAGGCGCACCGTCAATATTCCGTCCTCGACAGCAAGACTCTCGGACATCTGAAGTGCGGCGCCGACGAGGAGGCGGTCGTAGGCCTTGTTGGCGGCCGTTTCCGCATAGTACCAGGCGGCAGTCACGAGCAAGGCCGCGCCGATGCCGAGAACGACGGAAATACGCCGGGCAAGTCGGGCAAAAAGCGACGGTTCACGGCGCATCGTCGGAAACCAGTTGGTAGCCGAGGCCGCGCACAGTCACGATGCGCGCCTTTGCGCCTTCGAGCTTCTTGCGCAACCGGCCGATATAGAGTTCGATCGCATTGGCATTGGCAGCTTCATCGAACCCGAAAATCTGATCGAGCAACTCATCCTTGCTGAAAACGCGGCCAGGACGCGCCACGAGCACTTCCAGCAAGGTCAATTCGCGGCGTTTGAGTTGAACTTCGCGCTTGCCGACATGGACGGAGCGCGCGGCCCGATCAACGGCGATATCGCCGCATTTGATGAGATTGGTTGCTTCCCCGCCGGTGCGCCGCCGCATAAGAACGCGCGCACGCGCTTCGAGCTCGCGAAAATCGAAAGGCTTGACCAGATAATCATCGGCGCCGAGATCAAGCGCACCAACGCGATCGTCGATTTCGGAGCGGGCGGTCAGGACAAGGACCGGCACCGCATTGCCGGACTTGCGGATATGCTTGAGGATCTCAAAGCCGTTCATACCGGGCAGCATCACGTCGAGGATAACCAGCGCATAGTCCGTGAAGTCGATGATCTCAGCTGCGTCGCGCCCATTGGTTTCCCAATCGACCGCATGGCCGGTCGCCTCAAAACGCTTGCAGATGGCTTCCCCCACATCGCGCGTGTCTTCTACGAGCAATATACGCATGGCGCTTTCATTGGCACGAAACACGAGTGCCAGCAAACATTATGACGAGGCGGTGAACTGTCCCATCGGTGTAGCCCGATAGAGCAACATGCATTCCCGAAATTGCGGTCCATAATGACGGGGCTCGGATGCTGCTTCTGATGGAGGTCTTGAGGGACAGGCTTTCACCAAATCATCCGTCAACTGGAGGGGATCATGGGAAAGACATCCGACGAACATTCACGTCAATCACATCTGTCGCGCCGCGTATTGATCATCGCCGGCGCAATCCTCGCATGTACCTATGCCGTGGAGATCACTGCCGCTAAAGGCGGCGGTGGCGGTGGCGGTGGCGGTGGCGGAGGTGGTGGTGGGGGCGGCGGCGGCGGCGGCAAAGGCGGCGGCGGTGGCTCTGGAGGCGGAAAAGGCGGCAGCGGCGGAAACAGTGGCAAGGGACGTGGCCACGATGGCGACCCATGCACGACCGGCCAAGGTAGCACGCCCTCCGGTTCGTGCTGACTGCAGGCATGAAGCGTCACACGCTCGCGGGTTTTGACAATTAGGTTGCCACGTGTTTCCGGCGAAGGGTCCGAAGATTTGGACAAACTGAACGAGAAAATACTGGAAGTCATCGCGGCAACAGCCCCGCTTGTGTTGGCCTACTTCGCGGGCATCGCTTATTTATCGGCCTACCTCGCAAAATTTTCGATCTCGGTGCACGAGGTCGATCTGCCGATTCCAATCGTGCTTTCTTATTCCTTCAACGTGTTTTCCAATCCGGTTTTTCTCCTTGCATCGATCGGACTGGCGATTGTGGCGCTGCTCGCACTAAGTGATGCCAAACTAAAGTCCGTGATCGCCACGCGAAGCGGTCTCGCAGTCATAATGATCATCGGGGTTTTTGTGGCGGGATTGCTGATCAACAAGATCGCACAGGTTGCGGCGGATCAGCGTAGCGAGAAGGTCTTGAGCGGAGACACGGCCTGGGTAAGCTTCAAGGCGCCCTTCTCCAAATATGAATTTGAAATGTCAGCGAGTACCGCGCTTCGCTTTGAACGATGCAGAACGGGGCTACTGCACATCCTTACGACAGACAAATATACCTATGCCGTATGCCGGGCGACGCCCACGGAAGGCCTGCTTCTGGTCCAATCGAATGACGGGACTGGTTTTTTGCCATTAAGGGAGTTCAAGCGATGAAGACCATGCTCCTTGCGATCTCGACATTCGCCTTCATTGGTACGAGCGCCTTGGCGCAGGACAACATTGCGGGCAAGGATTGGGAGACATTTTTCTCCACCTATAAAGCGGGGACCTTTGCTGCCATAGGAAAACGTAAGTTCGGTGTTCACACCGAGGGCAACCTCGAACGCGGCTACTACTTCGAAACCAGCGCGACCACCGTGCAATTTTTCATCTGCCCGTCCGGACCGTCAATACCGTTGGAGGTCACCAAGATTGCGCCCGAACCCACGGACGAATGCTCCGTTCCGGGCCGGCCAATCCCGCCCATATCGATCGGCCTCGCGGCCAAGTGGACATACGATGCCGATAAATCCGGATTCATCGTGACCAGTGCCAACCAGCCATCGGTCCTTACGCTCCCTTGCAAGGACACCTCATCCAAAATGCTGGCTGCCGTCAAACTGGCTCAATCCAAGGACTACGGCGTCGTTGCCGACGCCAATGATGACTATTCCAAGCTTGTGGCAAAATACCTGAACTTCGATCTGAAGAACTTGGCGGCGGATGAAAGCGGGGCCGGTCCTTCAGAAACCGACTGCGCGCAAGCCGGTGATTTCTGGACTTATCCAATCGGCGAAACGGTTCAGAACGCGCAACGCAAAACCCTGGCGGTTACTAAAATAGAACCGACTTTTGGCGACAAGTAAGACAGATTTCTCATCAACAGTGATTTTGGAGTGGGAATGGTACGGTCGGGTGGGCTCGAACCACCGACCTCAGGAGCCACAATCCTGCGCTCTAACCAACTGAGCTACGACCGCGTACCGTCATGATTTTTGACAGGCGTCACATACGGAGGATTGACGCTTTTTGCAAGCGCTCGATGCAACAAAGGCAAAAACTCACAGAAAAAAGAAAAGGCCGGAGTTTAATCCGGCCTTTTCCATCAATGCGAGCCCCCGAGGGAGGGAGGGACCGGGTCTCGCGTCTCCGATGGCTGGGAGGAGGAGTGCCAACGGAGCTTTTTGATTGTCAGTAGCCTGTTAGGCGACCTTGACGTCCTTGAAGGCCTTCTCGACAGCCGACTTGACCGGCGCCGCGATTTCTTCAGCGGCCTTGGTGGCGACAGCCTGGAATTCCTTGGCCTGGCCGGTAAAGGCTTCTGCCTGCTTGCGAACGAATGCGCTCTGCAGTTCGATCACTTCACCAAAGGACTTCACGCCGATCAGCGCTTCGATATGAGCGAAGCTGGCTTCGGTGTTGGCGCGCAGGGCAGCCAGTGCCTTCAGCGAAAGAGCAGCAGTGTTCGACTGTGCAGTTTCGAAAGTGGATTCGAGGGTCTTCTGAGCAGCTTCGGCCTGATCCTTGATCTTGGCATAAGCTTCCTTGGACTGGGCAACGCCCTTCTCGGTGAATTCGCGAACCTGGTCGGTTACAGCGGTGGCATCGAAAGCAGGGATCGAGAACGCATCAGCAGTCTGTTTGGTGGTCTTGCTCATTACAGTGGATCCTTCCTTGTGCAGATGGTTCTTCCGTCTGCATCTGATTTGATGACCCCGATATAATCCATTTTTTTGTGCATTGCAACATTTCTTTTGCAGCGCACAATTAAATGCCTGTTTTCTCAATCGAAATTATTATGTGGATGGCTGGCCGGCCCGGCCCGAAGTTAACTAAACCAAGAGAAAGGCATGTAAGATAAGGGGCTGCGAGTGGACGGGCGGCGGCCGCACCATTATTAACAAAGTATTAAGACGGCCGCATGAATGCGATCGTTCGCTCTGGGAGTAGCTGGTCGGCACATGGCGTTTGGTACCTATCCTTTCATCGACATTGCGGTTCTCGACGATATTCGCGAGCACTTTGCCAATGGCGATGCGCTGGTGGTCGTCGCGCCTGACCTCGGCTCGATCATCTGGGCGAACGGTCCCGGGGCTGCGATGCTGGGATATGGCTCCATCGACGACATCCTCGGCAGCGATCAGGTTTTTGACGTGCGCGCACGGCGCCAGTTAATGGCGCTCGAAGGTTTTCCGGCAATCGGCCATGGGCGTATCGTTTCCCTGCGCGTCGCGCATGGTCTCGCCAGCCGCATCCTCACCTTTCAGGCAAGCGACATCGCCCTGCCGCGCGGGGAACGCGCCATTTTGTTGACCATCAACGATGGCGATCGCAAAGGTTCGGATCAACAGGCTGCGGCCCGGGCGATCCAGGGCTTCGGCGACCAGACGACCCACGCCGCCATACTCGACGCCTTCGGCAAGGTCATGGCCGCCTCGGAGCATTTCGTGAGGCTTGGCCTCGGTGAACGCGTACTCGGCGATCTGGTGCGCGATGTGCGCCACGAACGCAATCGTCTCGTGAAGCGTCCCGTCAAGACCGCGAGCGGTGTCGTTCCGACCGGAATTGCGCGGCTGACGGACAGCCCTGCCCTGCACCTGCTTTTTGCCGTCGAGGCGGAGGCTGCGGCGATCGATGAAGGAAAACCGGCCGGGCAACGCCAAGCCGTGGAGCAAAAGTCACTGCCCCTCATCGAGACTGGCCCGGTTGCAGCAACCAAGCCCGCCGGGCCTGCGCCCCATCGGCCGCAGACAGACGCTTCCAGTGCCGCACGCGATGAGGATCCAGTCGATTCCGACAAAGTGGAACACTTCCGCTATGTGCCTTCCGATGCGCCGGTGCGTTTCGTGTGGAAGGTCGATGCCGATGCGCGCTTCAATGAAATCTCGCCCGAACTCGCAAGGGCCGTCGGCCCTGCCTCTGCCGCCATCGTCGGCCGGTCGTTCCGCGAGGTTGCCTCCGACTACGCCTTTGCCGAGAGCGAGGAGATCGCTTCATTGCTCGAACGCCGCGACACCTGGTCCGGCCGTACCGTATTCTGGCCGATCGAGGGAACGGACCTGCGCGCGCCGATCGAGCTCGCGGCACTTCCGATCTATTCGCGCGATCGAACCTTCATGGGTTTTCGCGGGTTTGGCGTCGCCCGGATGAGCGAAACCGAAACGGACCCGAGAGCAACGGGCCTTGCGCTCGGTAATCGCGCCGGTCCGGCGGAAACGCAAGCCGTCGAGGTCTCTCCCTCTGAGGATTTTGGCCCCGAGACTCCCGTGCTCGATATTGCGCCGACCGCAGGCGATAATGTCATATCCTTGAATACGCAGCGCCCGCCCCGCAATGAGGGCCGCCTCAACGATGCGGAACGCAATGCATTCCGTGAGATCGCCGAGCGGCTGCGCCGCGAGGTACTGGCTGAATCGCCCCGGCCGAAGGACGAAACCCACGAACCAGCCGCTCCAGTCGATGTGACGCCTCGACAGGCCGAATCCTTCGCCGCTGCCGATATGGTGCCCGACGCCGAACTCGTCGGACCGGGATTTGCCGTCTCGTCGCGCGGGGATGATGCAGTCGAGGTTGCGGGGCATGGCGGTACATTTGCCGGGCGGATCAGCGAGCAGGCCCGCAAGGGGGTCGATACGTCCATCCTGGCAGCCCTGCCCCTGCCGGTTCTCATCCACCGCAACGGGCAAATCCTCTATGCCAATCCGGCGCTTCTCGATGCGTTGGCCTACGGGACGCTGGAGGCGATCAACGACGCCGGCGGCCTTGGCGCGCTCTTTGCCGATGCGCCACAGGATGCTGACGACGGCGATGAAGCTGGTACATCCCTGCACCGCAGCGATGGTACGATCTTGCGCGTTGCGGCGCACCTTCAGGCCGTGCGCTGGGACGACGACGGCGAGCGCGCACTGCTCCTTGCGCTCTCGCCGCAGCCGGCCGCTGCGCCGCGCGTCATTGGCGATGAAGAGCGGCTCGAACTTCAGACGCGCATCGATGAACTCGACGCCATTCTCGATACCGCCACCGATGGCGTGGTCCTGCTCGACGCGGCGGGTTCGATTCGCTCGATCAACCATTCGGCGGCGGCGCTTTTCGGCTATGAGCCGGAGGATGTGTCGGGGAAACCCTTCTCGCTGCTCTTTGCGATCGAGAGCCAGCGCGCCGCCATGGATTATCTGAACAGCCTCTCGGAGAACGGCGTCGCGAGCCTCCTCAATGACGGCCGCGAGGTTATCGGCCGCGAGAGCCAGGGCCGGTTCATTCCGCTGTTCATGACCATCGGCAAGCTCGATGTCTCGAAGGGCTATTGCGCGGTCCTGCGTGACATCACCCATTGGAAGCGGGCAGAAGAAGAGCTTGTCAGCGCAAGACGCGAAGCCGAGCGCACGTCGAGCCAGAAGAGCGAGTTTCTTGCCCGCATCAGCCATGAAATCCGCACGCCACTCAACGCGATCATCGGCTTTTCGGAGTTGATGGCCGACGAAAAATTCGGGCCCATCGGCAGCGAGCGCTACCGCGATTACCTGAAGGATATCAGCCGGTCGGGCAACCATGTGCTCTCGCTTGTCAACGATCTCCTCGACATTTCGAAGATAGAGGCCGGGGCCGTCGAGATGGACTTCGAGGCCGTCTCGCTCAACGATGCGCTGACCGAAGCTGTCGCCATCATGCAGCCCCAGGCAAACCGCGAGCGCGTCATCATCCGCTCGAGCCTGACGTCGCGCCTTCCTGATATCGTGGCCGACCATCGGTCCATCACGCAGATCGCACTCAACCTCTTGTCGAACGCCGTCCGTTTTACCGGACCGGGGGGGCAAGTCATCGTTTCAACGAACTATGAGGCCAGCGGAGACGTATTGCTGCGGGTTCGCGACACTGGCATCGGCATGACGCGGCAGGAGGTCGAGCAGGCGCTGCGGCCCTACAAGCAGATTACCACGCCGCGCCATGCACGCACCGACGGTACCGGGCTCGGCCTGCCATTGACCAAGGCCATGGCCGAGGCAAACCGCGCCAATTTCAGCATCGAATCGACGCCCGGGCGCGGCACGATGGTCGAGATCACCTTCCCCTCGACACGCGTGCTGGCCGAATAACGCCGGGCGGGCTTTGTCGGCCTTTTGGGGAAAGAAGCGTACGGCAGCTGACTGTTTGATTCTTAACCTCTCCGCCGTCACGCCGGCAATGCCCCGAGGATAACGGCGGTTGGAGGGATGGCGGCGGCGGCGGTGATGAGCGGGTATGCCGCGCTCAACGTCGCGTAACGCACGCAATTATTACAATATGCAACAATTTGACGCGGAAATGCCTGTACCGGCTTGAATTGCCATGCATGATCGCTAAACCGTCGTTAAGCATAAAGTTTTGCGCGGCCAACACACGCAAAGGCAAATTCGGAAACGCTCATGTCCTGGTACAGGCCAAGGAACCTTCTCGCAACGGTTGTGGTGATGGCTCTCGTTGCCGGCGGCGTTCTCGTTGCCCTGCCCTATCTGGTGAGCACGGAGCTGATCCGGGCGCGCCTGATCCAGGAAATCAGCAACTGGACCGGCTACAGCGTCGAGTCCCGCCAGTCGCCGCAAATCGCATTCTTCCCGGTCTTCAGCGCCTCGCTTGGCGATATCACCATACGCAATCCATGGCAGCGTGGCGGCGCCGCCTTCATGGAGGCCGAGCGTATCGAAGTCGACCTGTCGCTGCTTTCGGCATTGATGGGGAATATCGAATTCACCGAAACCAAAATCGTGCGGCCGCGCTTTGTCATCGATGAGCCGATAAAGAGCCTTTCCGAAATTGGCGAAGCGCTGGCTAAGAGCGATGGGCGCATTGGCGATGTCGTGCGCGAGGCACGTTCCGCCGTTGAGGCGAACCCGTCCAAGCCGGATATGAGCACGGTCTCGTCGCAACCATTCGGCCGCGTGCGTCTCGAAGATGCAAGAGTTACCTTCAAGCGGCCCATCAATGGCGTCGAGGAAGAGATATCGAGCATCAGCGGCGTATTCGACTGGCCCCAGACATCCGGCGTCGCAAGCTTCCGCGGCACGGCCATCTGGCACGACGAGGAAACCGAGATCGACAGTTCCGCTACCAAGGCCCTGTTGCTTTTGGCCGGGGGGACCAGCCCGCTGCAGATGAACCTCAGTTCGACACCGTTGACCCTCTCCTTCAACGGATCGGCCAACATATCGAAGGACCAGTTCTTCGAGGGCACCCTGTCGCTGACCTCGCCTTCGCTGCGCCGAACGCTCGAATGGTCGAGAATGGTCTCGATCCCGGGCGCGCCGGTCGGCAGTTTCGCACTCGATGCGTCCGTCTCGGGTTCCGCGTCGCGCATGAAGCTCGACGGCCTGACGGCTACGCTGAACGACAATCCGGCCAAGGGTGTCATCGAGGTTGTGCTTGACGATGGCACGCCGAGTGTCACAGGGACGCTTGCGTTCGAGACTCTCGACCTGCGCTCCGTCTTTTCCGGTTTCATGCCTCTGCCGGACAGCCCGGAAAATTCCAACGCCGTGATCGACACGGCCTTTCTTAAAAAACTCAATCTCGATCTGCGCCTCTCCACGCAGAAGGCGACGCTTGGATCGGTCAACCTCGCCAAAGTGGCCGCAACTGCGCAAATTCGCAACGGCCGGGCAATATTCGACATTGGCGAGGCATCTGCCTTTGACGGTTCGGTGGCGGCAAGCTTCCAGCTTGCCGATGAAGGCGATGGCGCTACGCTCGGCGAACTGCGCCTCAATGGGACAGACGTCAACAGCGCTTCCATCGCCTCGCTGCTCAGCCTGGGCGATCGCTTCGAACTCGGCAAAGGGACGATTTCGCTGGTGCTCAAGGGTCCGATTTCGCGTTGGTCATCGGCGCTCGCCAACGCCAAGGGAACATTGAGCATGCGCTTTGGCGCCGGCCAAATCCGCAGCCTCGACTTCAACAGCCTGCTCGGCAAGGCCAAGACCGACCGCTTTTTCAGCCTCAACGAACAAACCAATGCCTGGCTGGCATTTGACCGGCTCGAGATCAAGGCCAACATCATGGATGGGGTCGCCGCCATCGACACAGCCCAGATGCAAAACAAATCCGGCACCTTGAACTTTGCCGGGATCGTCACGCTCGCCGGCAAGAGCCTTGCGCTAACCGGCGACTACGCCGCGCCAATACCCGCGCCGAAGGCAGCGGAAGGAACCGAGCAGCCAACGCCGGCGGCGGAGCCCGCCGTCAACCATACGCGCTTCTTCATCGGTGGATCGTGGGACAATCCCTTCATCTCGCCGATCATCTCGCCGCAGAACTGACTGGATATTGAATAATGCGCATCATCGGTATGGACCATGTTCAATTGGCAATGCCGGTCAACGGCGAAGCGGCCGCACGCGCCTTCTATGATGGGCTCCTTGGCCTGCGTGAGGTCGCAAAGCCCGCACAGCTCATCTCGCGTGGCGGGTGCTGGTTCCAAGCCGGAACGGTCAAGGTCCATCTCGGTGTAGACCCAAACTTCATCCCGGCAGGCAAGGCCCATCCGGCCTTCGTGGTCGATGATCTGGCATTGCTGCAGCAGAAACTGGAAGCCGCCGGCATTACCCTTAGCGATGAAGCGTCGCCGCTGGATGGGATCGAACGTCGCTTCGTCCATGACCCATTCGGGAATCGCATCGAGCTAATGCAGTATTGATAAAGCTATGGCTTGAACGTTCTAGTTTCTGGCTGCCGCCTGCTCGTCGCGCGCCCGCTGCACTTCGCGCTGCTTGTTGGCAATCGACGCGATGATGACGCCGACGGTCACAATGGCGATGAGGATGGTGCAGGCCGCGTTGATCTCGGGCGTCACACCGAGGCGAACCTGCGAATAGATGCGCATCGGCAGCGTCGTTGCGCCCGGCCCCGATGTGAAGCTCGATATGACGAGATCATCGAGCGACAGGGTGAATGCCAGCATCCAGCCGGACACGACGGCAGGCAGAATGACCGGCAGCGTCACCTTGAAGAAGGTCGTTACCGGTGTCGCCCCAAGGTCCATCGCGGCTTCCTCGAGGGAGCGGTCGAAAGTCACAAGGCGCGATTGAACGACCACCGCCACGAAGCACATGGAAAAGGTGATATGCGCAAGCGTGATCGTCCAGATGCCGCGATCCATGCCAACGGCAACGAAGAGCAAAAGCATCGAAAGGCCAGTGATGACTTCAGGCATCACCAGCGGCGCATAGATCATTGCTGAAAACAGCAGGCGTCCGCGAAACCGCATGTACCGGGTCATTGCGAGAGCGCCGAGCGTCCCGAGAATCGTGGCGACGGTCGCCGAAAACAGACCGACGCGGATCGTCACCCATGCTGCGTCAATGAAGCTCTGGTTGTGAAAAAGCGAGACGTACCATTTGACCGAAAAGCCGGCCCAGACCGTGACGAGGCGCGATTCGTTGAAGGAGTAAATGACCAGGAGGACGATAGGCAGATAGAGGAAGGCGAAGCCGACGACCAACGAAGCGATGTTGAAGCGGGACCAGGTCGTGTTCATTTCATGTGCCTCATTTCTCGCTTTCCTGGGCTCGCGCTTCGGCGCGCTGGAAGAGCACGATTGGAACGACGAGCAGCAGCAGCAATATGACCGCGACGGCTGAAGAGACAGGCCAGTCGCGGTTGGAGAAGAACTCGTTCCACAGCGTCTTGCCGATCATGAGCGTCTGCGAACCGCCGAGAAGGTCGGGAATGACGAACTCGCCCACGGCTGGAATGAAGACCAGGAAGCATCCGGCAATGACGCCGGGAAGCGATAGCGGGAAGGTGATCTTCCAGAAGGCGGCAATCGGCGGGCAGCCAAGATCTTCGGCCGCTTCAACCAGCGAATAGTCCATCTTCTCCAGCGCCGAGTAGATCGGCAGGACGAGGAACGGCAGGTAGGAATAGACGATGCCGATGAAGACGGCGGTGTTGGTGTTGAGAATGTTCAGCGGCGTGTCGATGACATGCGCCCACATCAGGAACTGGTTGAGCAGGCCCTCGGGCTTGAGAATGCCGATCCAGGCATAGACGCGGATGAGGAAGCTCGTCCAGAACGGCAGGATGACCAGCATCAGCAGCGTCGGCCTTACAGTGGCGGGCGCGCGCGCCATGCCATAGGCGATGGGGTAGCCGACGAGCAGTGTGAGGACGGTCGAAACGCCGGCGATAAAGAGGCTGGAGAGATACGCCCTATAGTAGAGTGGGTCCTGCGTCAGCCAGATATAATTATCCCAAGAGAACTTCGAAACGCTGTCCTTGAATGCTGTCCAGCCGGCAGAAAGGTCGAATACCGGCGAATAAGGCGGAATCGCCATCGCAACTTCCGACAGGGAAATCTTGAAGACAATGAAGAACGGAACAAGGAAGAAAACCAGCAGCCAGATATAGGGCACGACAATGACGAGCCGGCTCGCGATTGACGATATCAGTCTTTGCATGACATCGCCCCTTCTCACGCAGTGAGCACGATACCCGCATCGGTATCGAAATTGATCCACACCTTGTCATCGTACCCGAATGGGTCCTCGACCGTCCGCATGGCATTGAGGCTTGCGGCCTTGATGATCCGCCCGCTGTCAAGCTTCACATGGAAGACCGTCATGTCGCCGAAATAGGCGATATCCCACATTTCGCCGTAGGCGGAGTTGAACGTGGCGTCGGCAGGCTGCTTGCGGCTGATACGGATTTTCTCCGGCCGGATCGCAAATCCAACCGGCTGCCCCACCGAGCAAGTCTTGGTCGCATCGGTGCGAATGAGCATGTTGTCGGGCGCGACGGCAATTTCGATCTTTCCGTTTGCCACGTTCTCGGTCATGCCTTCGAACATGTTCACATTGCCGATAAAATCCGCGACGAATTTCGAGTTCGGCGCCTCGTATACCTCGGCGGGCGTCGCCACCTGCATGACCTTGCCCTTGTCCATGACCGCGATGCGGTCGGCCATGGTCATCGCCTCTTCCTGATCGTGCGTGACGACCACGAATGTCAGGCCGAGCTTCATCTGCAGGTCCATCAGTTCGAACTGGGTTTCTTCGCGCAGCTTCTTGTCAAGCGCGCCGAGCGGCTCGTCGAGCAACAGGACTTTCGGGCGCTTGGCGACGGCACGCGCGAGGGCGACGCGCTGGCGCTGGCCACCCGATAGTTGGTGCGGCTTGCGCTTGACGAACCGTTCGAGTTTGACGAGCTTGATCATCTCCGCAACGCGCGTGTCGATATCGGCCTTGTTCATGCCGTCCTGCTTCAGGCCGAAGGCGATGTTCGCTTCCACCGTCATATGCGGGAAAAGCGCGTAGGACTGGAACATCATGTTGACGGGCCGCTTGTAGGGCGGGATGCCGCGCATATCCTGGCCGTCAAGAAGAATGCGGCCGGCGGTCGGCTCCTCGAATCCGGCGAGCATGCGCAGCAAGGTAGATTTGCCGCAACCGGAAGCCCCAAGAAGGGCGAAAAATTCCCGGTTGTAGATATTGAGGGACAGGTCATCGACCGCGGTGAAATCGGCAAACTTCTTCGTGACGTTCTCGATGGCGATGAAAGGCTTGGCCTCCGGATCGTTCCAAGGTGCGAATTTACGGCGAAAGCTTCCCAGTGATTTCATGTCCTGCCCCGGTCTCTATTCATAACGTGAAAAACCCCGGCAGGGATGCCGGGGTTTTTTGGAGTTACTGGCCTGTGACCACTTTCGTCCACAGGCGCGTGACGATCCGCTGGGTCTTGGTGTCGTAGGGTGTGACAGTGAAGAGTTTCTTCAAGGTCGCTTCATCCGGATAGACCTCCGGATTTTCGAACACGGCCTTGTCCATCAACGCCTGAGAAGCCTTGTTGCCGTTGGCATAGGAAACGTAGTTGGAGGCCTTGGCGGCGACTTCGGGCTTGAGCATGTAATTGATGAATTCGTGAGCCTCAGCGACGTGCGGCGCATCGGCCGGGACCGCCATCAGGTCGAACCACATCTGCGCACCCTGCGAAGGGATCGTATAGGCAACGTTTACGCCGGCCTTGGCCTCGTCAGCGCGGGTCTTCGCCTGCAGGATGTCGCCGGAATAACCCAGCGCAAGGCAGATATCGCCGTTGGCGAGCGCATTGATATATTCCGAAGAGTGGAACTTGCGCACATAGGGGCGGATGGTTTCAAGCAAGGCGCCGGCCTTTGCAAGTTCATCCGGGTCCTTGCTGTCAGGATTGAGCCCGAGATAGTTGAGAGCAGATGGCATGACATCGGAAGCAGAGTCGAGGATGTGAATGCCGCAATCCTTGAATTTGGCCGCAAGTTCAGGTTTGAACAGGACGTCCCAGCTCGGTTTCTCATCTGAGCCGAGGATTTCCTTCATCTTGTCGGCATTGTAGCCGATGCCGGTCGTGCCCCACATATAGTCGACGGAGTATTCGTTGCCGGGATCATAGGTGGAGATGCGCTGGGTGATCTCGTCCCAGGCGTTGGAAAGGTTGGGCAGTTTCGACTTGTCGAGCTTCTGGAACACGCCAGCAGCGATCTGGCGTTGCAGGAAGTTGGCGGTTGGTACCACGACGTCGTAGCCGGTTCCACCGGCGAGCAGCTTCGTTTCAAGAATCTCGTTGGAGTCGAACGTGTCATAGACGACCTTGATACCAGTCTCCTTGGTGAATTCTTCAAGGATCGTGGGATCAATATAGTCCGACCAGTTATAGACGTTGACGACGCGGTCCGCGGCCAATGCCGAACTCGCAAGGCCGAGCGCGAGTGTCGCCGTCAACAGTACAGTTTTCATTCCCATTTAGGTCTCCATGCTGCCGGCACGCCATTCCCGCGGCGCGCCGTGTTCCCTTGCTGGACCTACCTTTTTAGATTGCAACTGCTTCGTCAACCGTGTTGCGAAGACTTCGCTGCTTAATTTTGCGCGAGCGTGATTTTTGTGCACGCGCCTGGCATCGGCGCGACGCGTCAGGCTGTCCGAAGATGGCGCTGGCGGCGGTATTCCCAGCCGAGATGCAGCAGCAGCGCCACGAGAATAATAGTGCCGCCGATGATTGTGCGCGGCGAAGGCACTTCATTATGGAGGAGCCAGACCCACACCGGACCAAGGACTGGCTCGAGCGTTCCGATCAGCGCGGCCAGCGCCGACGGGATGAGGCGCGCACCGCTGACGAAGAGTGCGAGCCCAAGGCCAAGATTGATGGCGCCAAGCGCGAAAAGCAGTCCGAAATCGTGGGCGCTGACACGAAACTCGCCTGCCATAGTCGAAGCCACACTTGCAGCGATGACGACGCCGAGGAAAACGGCGGGCGTCATGCGCAGGTGCGCTTTACGCCGGGTGATCACTGTCGCAGTGGCGAAGGATATGGCGATCAGCAACGCCAGCATGTCGCCGATGGGCGAAACTTCGCCGTCGAGCGAATCCGACACCATGATCGCCACCCCGGCCATGACGGTGCCTATGGCGATCCAGGTCGCAACGCTCACGCGTTCGCGAAACAGCACCCAGGAGATCAGCGCGGCGAACAGAGGAACGCCAGCTTGCAGCAGGAGCACATTGGCAACAGTCGTATAGGAGAGCGCGATGATGAAGCACGACGAGGCGATGGCAAAGCATATGGCGACGCCCACCCCGGCCAAACCCATGTGCCGGAAAAGCCGCAACGTGCCGCGTGGACCGTCGCGCACCAGCATGAAGCACAGGAGAAACAGCGCCGCAAAAACAGATCGCCAGAAAACGACTGTCCAATTGTCGGATACATCGAGGAACCGCGCAAACGCGCCGCCCGTGCCCCAGGCGATCGCCGAGCCTGCAACGAGCAAACAGCCGATCGCGGTCTCCGCCGAACTCTTGACGGGATCGGGCCCAATGACGGGAGGCATAGGAATTGCAGTGGCGCTCATGCGCGGAGAATGCCTAAGCTTTGCGCGCGGTAAAGCTACCAGAGCGACCAGCTATTATCGGTTTTGCGCCATCGCCACATTCATTGAAAATCAAATGCGCTCAGACCCGTCACCATCTCGTCGAGGCCGAGCGGCCGCGTCACCGGCGGCTCGGCGCGCGAGAGGCACGCCACCCGCTCGCACAGCCGGCATGCGGGGCCAACCTGTGTCATGCCGATGAACTTGCCAAGCGGAGCAGCACTGATGCTGCGGTTGCCGAGCGCGCTGCCATAGACCGTATCATCGGCAAACGCGATATCGCAGCCAACGAGAATCGCTGTGCGGCGTGGACGCTCGTTGAAAGCGCCTTGCGGACCCTCCAGCGTGCGGGCAATCGTCAGGAACTCCGCGCCGCCCGGCATCTCGACCGCCTCGACAAGGATTTGGCCGGGTTGGGCGAAGGCGGAATGCACCGGAAGTTTCGGGCAATCCCCGCCGAAGCGCGACTGCGGAAAGCCCTGTGACCCGGCCCGGCGGAAACGATTGCCCGCATGGTCGACTTCGAGCATGAAGAAGCCGATGCCGTTTTGGTTCTGCAGCGTCGTCAAGCGGTTGGCAGCATGTTCGAACGATACGTTGAAACGCGAGCGCAGGACGTCGATATCATAGCGTGCCCGGGTCGCTGCCGCCTGGAAGAGGTGGTATGGCATCATCAGCGCATGGGCCGCATAGCGCCCGAGTTCGAAGCGCGCGATCCGTTTCGCCTCGTCCGAGGAGAGTTTCAGTTCCTGGATTTCCGCTGCGATCACCACCTGCATGCGCATAAGCACCGCTTCCATCGCCACTTCGCGCAGTTGGTCGAAGGGCGATAGCCGTTCGGAAATGAACAGGCGCTGCGAGTGGCGGTCATAGCGGCGGCGCCAGTTGGGCATGGTGGCGACCGGAAGCACGCGCACGGAAATGCCATGCTCGCTCTTCAGCCAGCCTTTCAATGCGGCAAGCAGCTCGTCACCGGGTTTGATGAGGCTGACAAAACTGTCGACCTCGCCTTCAATGCGCGGGAAATGGTTGGCGCGCCGCTCCAGAACTTCGCGCACCTCGTTGAGCGGAAGGCGCGTCGCCGAAAGCGAAGGCGCGCGGCCGTCCTGAGCCAAAAGATCGGAGAGGTCGGAAAGCCGCTCCATCTGCTCCTTATAGGCGCGGTAGAGTTTGATGATCCCGGCAGCCGCATTGGGCGCCGCGTCGCTGATCTCGATCAGCTCCTGGTCGCCGGGCAATTCCCCGTTAAGCAGTGAATCGGAAAAGACCTCCTTTAGCGCCGCCATGGAGGAACCGGTCTCCATCTGCAGTGTATCGAGTTCAATCTTGTACGTCGCGGAAAGCTTCAGCAGCAGCTGCACAGTCAGCGGTCGCTGATTGCGCTCTATCAGGTTGAGATAGGATGGCGATATGCCGAGCGCCTCGGCCATGGATGTCTGCGTCAGGCCGCGCTCGTTGCGGATGCGACGGATACGCGGACCCGCAAAGATTTTACCCTCAGCCATCAATGCACCCCCGGCTTGGCATGTTTCCAGAGTGAGCGTGCATTTCCCACTCATTGACAACAATTTACATACGATAGCCTATTACAAGATTACAATTTTACAATTGGCAGCTGTCAAATTGCCACAGCCTAACTCGAAATGATGCCCAAATATCGCGATATTTCTGGATCGTACCGCGCTGCAATGTAAATTTAGTCACATCAACGCAGCGTAAGCACATCAGGCTGTGGGACGAAAACTCTTTGTGGAGAAAAGAATGACCGATTTTTACAACCTCGTACCAAACGCTCCGGAGGGCCGCTATGATGGTATCGAACGCCCCTATACGCCTGACGATGTCTTGCGCCTGCGAGGCTCGGTTCAGATCAAACATACTCTTGCTGAAAACGGCGCCAACAGGCTTTGGAAGCTCATCCACGAAGAAGGTTTCGTCAATGCGCTGGGTGCTCTCTCGGGCAATCAGGCAATGCAGATGGTTCGCGCAGGCCTCAAGGCAATTTATCTTTCCGGATGGCAGGTTGCAGCCGATGCAAATACAGCTTCAGCCATGTACCCGGACCAGTCGCTCTATCCGGCCAATGCAGCGCCGGAACTGGCCAAGCGCATAAACAAGACGCTGCAGCGCGCCGACCAAATCGAGACGGCGGAGAGCAAGGGTCTTTCGGTCGAGACCTGGTTTGCCCCGATCGTCGCTGACGCAGAAGCCGGCTTCGGCGGTCCGCTCAATGCCTTTGAGATCATGAAGGCGTTCATCGAGGCGGGTGCTGCCGGCGTCCACTACGAGGATCAGCTCGCTTCGGAGAAGAAGTGCGGGCATCTCGGCGGCAAGGTGCTGATCCCGACCGCGGCGCATATCCGCAATCTCAATGCCGCGCGGCTTGCCGCCGACGTCATGGGCACGCCGACGCTGGTCATTGCCCGCACCGATGCGGAAGCCGCGAAGCTTTTGACATCCGATATCGACGAGCGTGATCGTCCGTTCGTGGATTATGATGCGGGGCGGACAGCGGAAGGCTTCTATCAGGTCAAGAATGGCATTGAACCCTGTATCGCCCGGGCGATCGCCTATGCACCGCATGCCGATCTCATCTGGTGCGAGACGTCGAAGCCAGACCTTGAACAGGCAAGGCGCTTTGCCGAAGGCGTGCGCAAGGAGCATCCGGACAAGCTTCTTGCCTATAATTGCTCGCCCTCGTTCAACTGGAAGAAGCATCTCGACGAGGCAACGATCGCAAAGTTCCAGCGGGAACTCGGCGCCATGGGCTACAAGTTCCAGTTCATTACGCTCGCCGGGTTCCACCAGCTCAATTTCGGCATGTTCGAACTCGCCCGCGGCTACAAGGACCGGCAGATGTCGGCCTATTCGGAACTGCAGGAAGCGGAATTTGCCGCCGAGGCCAATGGCTACACCGCCACAAAGCACCAGCGCGAGGTCGGCACCGGCTATTTCGATGCGGTCTCGATGGCAATCACCGGCGGCCAGTCCTCGACGACGGCCATGAAGGAATCGACCGAGACGGCGCAGTTCCGTCCGGCCGCGGAGTAACAACCGACGAGGCGGCCTGGCCCATATATGCCGCCTCGCCCATCCGGCGATCACAAGACCGCCGCTGCAACGCCAAACAAGGAGAAAATCATGGCACCGCAGACACGCGTAAAGGAACGGGCCGAGGAGCAATCATCGGCCATGAATGCAGACCAGCAGGCTGTCATTCGCATGGTCGCAAACGACCTGCACCGCCTCAACCAGTCCGTGATGAAGGCGGTCGATGCCGGCGTATCGGTGGAACTCGTCCGCTCGGCCCGCCATCACGGCGGCGACGGCAACTGGGGTGATCTTCTGATCCCGGTCGTGGTCACGCGCCAATAACTGCAGCCGTGGCCTTCTCGGGCTTCGGTCTGGAGCCCGCACGGCGCAAAGACCGCCCGCAAGCGATTGCGGGCGGTTTTGGTTTTTCCGCCTTGCGGCGTGAGATCGAAAGGGTGGATCGTAGGATCAAGGGCCAGGATGACGGCGAGGGTGGTGCGAGGACGACGAGAGGCTCCTTCTTCGACCTTCGTTCAATTTACACGTCCACGGCGAGTGGCCAGACTCAGGGGCGCAACCTCGGGGTCCAGAATGAGCGGCTACGTTTACATCGTCACCAATTCCAGAAGGGGCACGCTCTATATTGGCGTGACGGCGGACCTACCCGGCCGTGTCTATCAACACAGAGAAGGCCTGACGCCGGGATTTGCGTGGAAGTATGGCTGCAAGCGGCTTGTCTGGTACGAACAGCATGAACTCATCGTCGATGCCATCCAGAGGGAGAAATCGATGAAGAGGTGGTACCGGGAATGGAAGATACGCTTGATCGAAGGCTTGAACCCGCAGTGGGATGATCTCTACCACACGCTTCGGTAACCGGCACTTCGCGGACCATTCCTCTGCCATCACGTCGGTTTTTCCGGTTCAGCTTCCCATTGCCGCGTTCGACTCCCTCCCTGCCGCGCTGTTTCAACCGCTGTTCGCTGCGTTGACACCCCGCAGCTCTCACCCGTTTAACACCCCACCAACTCCCCAACCGCCGTCATCCTCGGGCTCTTGTCCCGAGGATCCACCTTTAGACTCTCGACCCGCAAAAGGAAGAATGGGTCCTCGGGACAAGAGCCCGAGGATGACGGCGGTGAGAATGCGCGATAACGGCAAGGGAAGGTCGCGCGAGAAGGTGCGCGTACGGGTCTGAGACAGCGCAAGGGAAATGCGAGGAACCGTCGCCAGTCGTATCGTGTGCCCTTCCTTCTACCCCTTTTGGCAAACGTCGTCGCTCGGTGCCCCCGCCCAACCGCCACCGGTCGTGTGGCGTTCCTGCTACTACAGCCAGACCCGACCCTCCACAAATATATCCGGGGCCTGCCTCCCATCGGCAAGTATTTTGCTCTATCATTTTGGCATCGAAACGAAATCTGGTGATTGATGCCTTCCGAAACCCCTGAGAAGAAGCCCGCGCGGACTACAACACGGCGGCGAACGCCAGCCTATGTCAAATCCAAGCGCGGGGTGAAAAACTGGCGCGAAGCTTCAGAATGGCTGGCCTGGCGGGATATCGAAGACATTGAATGCATTACGCCGGACCAGGCGGGTGTCGCCCGCGGCAAGATGATGCCGTCGAAAAAATTCACATCCAATACCTCGCTCGCCCTGCCCTCCGCCGTGTTCATGGCGACGATCTCCGGCTCCTATCCAGAAGACGGCCACGGTTTTTCCTATCCGGAGGACGACGGCGATCTCAAGCTGATGCCGGACCTTTCGACCCTTTCCGAGGTTCCCTGGGAAAGCGATCCGACGGCGCAGGTCATCTGCGATCTCGTCAACAAGGAGGGCGAGGCCGTCGAGTTCACGCCGCGCAACGTCCTGAAGCGCGTCATGGCCGCCTATAGCAAGAAAGGCCTGAAGCCGGTCGTCGCCCCGGAAATCGAATTCTACCTCGTCCGCAAGAACCCCGATCCCGACTACCCGCTGACCCCGCCGGTCGGCCGTTCCGGTCGCGCCATCGGCGGCGGCCAGGGTTATTCCATCGCCGGCGTCAACGAGTTCGACGAGCTCATCGACGATATCTACCATTTCTCAGAAGGCCAGGGCCTCGAGATTGACACGCTGATCCACGAAGAAGGCGCGGCGCAGCTCGAAATCAACCTGCGCCACGGCGATCCCGTGGAACTTGCCGACCAGGTGTTCATGTTCAAGCGCACCATCCGCGAGGCCGCGCTCAAGCACGACATGTACGCGACCTTCATGGCCAAGCCGATCCAGGGACAGCCGGGCTCGGCCATGCACATCCACCAGTCGATTATCGACAAGAAGACGGGCCGCAATGTCTTCACCAATCCGGATGGCACCGAAAGCGAAGCGTTCCGGCATTTCATTGGCGGCATGCAAAAGCACGTGCCGGCATCGCTTGTCATGTTCGCGCCTTATGTGAATTCCTACCGGCGTCTTACGCCGGCGGCCTCGGCTCCCGTGAACGTCAAATGGGGTTATGACAACCGCACGACCGCGTTTCGCGTGCCGCGCTCGGACCCCTCGGCGCGCCGCGTCGAGAACCGCATCCCATCATCCGACGCCAACCCCTATCTCGCGCTTGCGGCGTCGCTCGCCTGCGGTCTGATCGGCATGAACAACAGGCTCGAGCCCGACGCACCGGCCTCGACCACGGTCAATGACAGCCTGATCGAACTGCCGCGCGGTCTCATCGAAGCGACAATCCTGTTCGAGCAGGACAAGGACCTGATCGGCATGCTTGGCGAAGCCTTCGTCATAACCTACGCCGCCATCAAGCGCGCCGAGTTCGAGACCTTCATGGAGGTGATCAGCCCGTGGGAGCGCGAATATTTGCTGCTCAACGTTTGACACGAAAATTGCCTTACGACATGCCCTATCAATCGCCCATTTCACCCGGCATCTCCTGGTACGAAACCACCATTCCTGACCGGACCGAATATCCGGCACTCGACGGATCACGCCAGGCGGACGTCGTCATCATCGGCGGCGGTTTCACCGGCCTTTCAGCCGCCGTCCACCTGGCGTCGGCAGGGGCCGACGTGGTGCTGCTCGAAGCCTATCGCTTCGGCGACGGCGCATCGGGACGCAACGGCGGCCAGCTTGGCACCGGCCAGCGCACCTGGGCCGAGGACCTCGAAGCGCAGTATGGTTTCACCCGCGCCAAGGCACTGTTCGATCTTGCCGAAGAGGCAAAAGCCTACCTCCTGCAATTTGCCGAAACCCATGGTATCGACATCGAATATGTGCCGGGGCAAATGTCGGTGGTGCACAAGAAGCGCTATCTGAAGCATTACCAAAAGCATGCGGAGCTTATGGCGACACGTTTCGGCTATTCGCATATTCACTTCATGGATGCGGCGGAGACTGCCGAGCGGCTCGGCTCTACCCGTTTCCTCGGGGGAAACTACGACAAGGGCACGGGCCACATCCAGCCGATGAAGCTCGTCGTTGGAACCGCCCGCGCCGCGGCAAGAGCCGGCGCGCATCTCTTCGAAAACACCAAGGTCACGGGGATCAGCTCCGAAAACGGACGCGTTGCTGTCACGACCGGTGCGGGGACCGTGACGGCGGCCAAGGCCCTGATCGCGGTCAACGCCTATGGCGGCAATCTCGAGCCCGTCAGCGCGGCGCATGTGATGCCGATCCGTTCCTTCATCGGCGCCACGGTTCCCCTCGGCAAGGACAGCCCCGTCCTCCCGGGCGGGGAAAGTGTCGACGACTCCCGCTTTGTCGTGCGCTATTTCCGCCGCTCCCGCGACGGTCGCCTCCTCTTTGGCGGGCGCGAGGCCTATACGGCCGATAATCCGGAGGACATCAGCACCCATATCCGGCGGCAGATCGCCGAAATCTATCCGGCACTGGCGGATGTCGAGATAACACAGGCTTGGGGCGGTTCGGTCGGTATCACGCTTCCGCGCCAACCCTTCGTGCGCGAGGTGATGCCGAATGTGATCTCGGCCGGCGGCTATTCCGGCCATGGGGTGATGCTGGCCAACTATGTGGGCAAGCTCTATGCGGAGACCGTAGCCGGCAATCGCGACCGGCTAAAGCTTCTGGAGGAACTGAAGGTCCCGGCATTTCCCGGCGGACGCACATTACGGGCGCCGCTGCTGTTTCTGGCGCTCAGCTGGTACGCGCTGATGGACCGGGTCTAGCAGCTATAACTTCCTGACGATCACGCTGCCGACAGAATAACCGGCGCCGAAGGAACAGATGACGCCGAGGCTGCCGGGTGCGAGATCGTCGGAGAATCTCGAGAAGGCGATGATCGATCCGGCCGACGACGTGTTGGCGTAATCCTGCAGGATGTTCGGCTGTTCGCCTGGCTGCGGCTCGCGCCCCAGCACCTTGACGCCGATCAGATCATTCATGCCCTTATTGGCCTGGTGCAGCCAGAGGCGGGACAGGTGCGCGGGTGCAATGTTCTCGTCGGCAAGGTGAGTGAGGATAAGGTCGGCAACGATTGGCACGACCTGCTTGAACACCTTGCGACCCTCCTGGCGGAACAGCATGTCGCGCCGGTCGCTCATATGGCCTTCGCGGGTCCGCCGCAGGAACCCGTTATTGTTGCGGATATTGTTGGAAAACTGGGTGAGGCAGCGGGTCGACACGATTTCGAAACGATCGGGCGCCGTGGCAAGATCGGCACGCTCGAGCAATACCGCCGTACAGACATCGCCGAAGATAAAATGGCAATCCCGGTCGCGCCATTCGAGATGCGCCGAACAGATTTCGGGATTGACCATGAGGATAGCGCGGGCCGAGCCTGAACGGATCATGTCTGCCGCCGCCTGAATGCCGAAGGTCGCCGACGAACAGGCGACGTTCATGTCGAAGCCGAAACCCTCGATGCCGAGCGCCTGCTGCACCTCGATGGCGATGGCAGGGTAAGGCCGCTCGTGGTTGGAGGCGGCGCAAATGACCGCATCGATTTCCGAGGCGGTGCGTCCGGCCTTGGCGAGCGCGTCCGTTGCGGCTTGCACCGCAATTTCCGCCATGACCGAGAGTTCGTCGTCGCGGCGTTCTGGCAAGACCGGATGCATGATTTCGGGATCGAGCACCCCTGACTTGTTGAGGACGTGGCGACGTTGGATGCCCGATGCACGCACGATGAAATCTTCGGCCGACATGGCGATTGGCTCGCGCGTTCCCGCCGCGATCTCGTCGGCATGAAGTTCATTCTGCCGCGTCGCAAAGGTGTTGAACGCCTCGACCAGTTCGGCGTTGCTGATGGACTGTTCAGGCGTGAAAACGCCCGTACCGCTGATGACGACCTTATGCATGGCGCTTCCAGTGTTGCTTTCCAAAAAACCGATAGAGACTCCCGGCGCCCGGCGCAAGTAATCCCGTATTGTCATAAGAGGTTCATCGACGGGCCATAGGCTTTCCCCATATTTCGATGATGGATTGGTAGGGGAACTGGCTATGACGGCGGAGAATTTGGCGGCAACGAGCCTCAGCGAACACCCTCTCGAAAAACCCAAGAGCCTCGGCAATCTGCCCAACTATGCGGTCGTCGCGATCCTGATCGCCGGCCTTATCTATGTCGGCTGGTCGCTGACACAGGATTTGACCAGTGCCGTCGCGGTGCCGTGGATCCTGCTCGGTCTTGCCCTGGTGACGGCCTTGGGCTTTGAGTTCGTGAACGGTTTCCACGATACCGCCAATGCGGTCGCGACGGTCATCTACACCAATTCGATGCCGGCGGAATTCGCCGTGATCTGGTCGGGCTTTTTCAATTTCCTCGGTGTGATGACCGCAAGCGGTGCGGTTGCCTTCGGCATCATTTCATTGCTTCCGGTCGAACTGATCATGCAGGTGGGTTCGAGCGCCGGCCTTGCCATGGTTTTCTCGCTGCTGGCGGCCGCGATCATCTGGAACCTCGGCACCTGGTATTTCGGTCTGCCCGCCTCAAGCTCGCATACGCTCATCGGCTCGATCGTCGGCGTCGGCCTTGCCAACCAGTTCGTCGCGCCGACAGGCACGGCAACCAGCGGTGTCGACTGGTCGAAAGCGACCGAAGTCGGCATGTCGCTGCTGATTTCTCCGCTTGTCGGCTTCGGCGCGGCGGCGCTTCTGCTTCTCACCATGAAGCTATTCATCAGGAACAAGGCGCTTTATGAGGCGCCGAAGGGCAATACGCCACCGCCTCTGTGGATTCGCGCAATGCTGATCTTCACCTGCACGGGCGTCAGTTTCGCCCACGGTTCAAACGACGGCCAGAAGGGCATGGGCTTGATCATGCTCATCCTGATCGGCGTCGTGCCGACCGCCTTTGCACTCAACAGGACTCCCGACATCAACTATCTCGATGCCTACAAGGCCGCTGCGACGCAGGCCGGCGCCGTTCTCCAGAAATACGAAAAGCCCGGTGTCGTCGTGACGGATGCGCATGCCGTCGTCAGCGAGGCCGTGCGCACCAAAACCTGGAGCGATGCCACGACTGTCGCGCTACAACAATTCATCGTCGATACCAATGCGAGCATTTCGCCCTACGGTTCGGCCGCTAATGTGCCGACCGGCATGGTCAGCAATACCCGCAACGACATGTATCTTGCGGGTGAGGCGCTCAAATTGATCGACAAGAAGAAGCTGCTGCCGATGGAAGCGGCGGACCTTGCCGTCATCAAGACCTATCACCAGGCAATCGACAATGCGACGAAGTTCATCCCGACCTGGGTCAAGGTGGCCGTGGCGCTGGCGCTCGGGCTTGGAACCATGGTCGGTTGGAGGCGCATCGTCGTGACCGTCGGCGAAAAGATCGGCAAGACCCACCTGACCTACGGCCAGGGCGCTTCCGCCGAGCTGGTGGCCATGGGGACCATTTTCACCGCCGACACGCTCGGCCTGCCGGTGAGCACGACGCACATATTATCGTCGGGCGTCGCCGGAACGATGGTTGCGAACGGATCGGGACTGCAGATGTCGACCGTGCGCAACTTGCTGATGGCCTGGGTGCTGACACTGCCCGTTTCGATCGCTCTCTCGTTCACACTGTTCGTGATCTTGCGTCATCTGATCTGATAGAACTGGCCTCAAACGAGAAATTATGGCCGGCCATGCCGGCCACTACCATATACGCGCAATCCAACCTTTCTGCTCCGTCAATTGGTCGAATGCCACATCGGCGGAGACGAGGGGCAACTCATAGTGAATCGCGCTCGCAGCGAGCATCCGGTCAAAGGGATCGCGATGCGGCCAATCCAGCAGGCCTGCCTTGAGGCTTACTTCAGGCGTCAAAGTTGCAACACGGCCCAATTGTGCTTCGAATATGGGAAGAAGGCGATCAACAAAGGGCGCCATCTCCGGCCATTTGCCGAGCCGCACCTTGTGGCTGATTTCAAAAAAACTCACGGGAGAAACGAAAACCTCATCGGCTTCCTCAATCATCGACAAATGAGCTTCCGGAAGAAGTTTATCCGCAAGCATAAACCAAGCCCAGACATGCGTATCGAGCAAGACAGCTCTCATTCACTACGTTCCCAAAGCGCCAATTCCTCCTCGGACATAGGCTCAAGAAAATCCGGCGCCGTACCGGCAAGTTCCTTGAGCGCTCCGGCTTTAAAGCGGCTTTTGGGGATCGGAACCAGCTTCACCACCGGCTTGTTGCCTTTGGCGATAATAACCTCTTCTCCCGACAAGGCGGCATCGATCAGCTTCGAGAGATTTGATTTGGCTGCATGGACATTGACCTGCATCGGAGTTCTCCAGATTAGCTAACTTAGCTAATAGCACACAACTTCGCTGAAAGCGAACATGTCCGTTCCTGAACGAAGGTTGAATCAACCTTGCTGGGCTATTCGCCTTTCGGTGCGTCCGCGCCGACGGTCACCTCGGCCCAGGCGTCGAAATCACGCGCCAGTTCGCCGATCTTCTTGCGGGCATTTTCTAGCGCTTCCTTGCCGAGAAGAAGACGCAGCGGTGGATTTTCCGCCTCCACGGCCTGGACGATCGCCTTTGCCGCGCGCACCGGATCGCCCGGCTGGTTGCCACTGACCTTGCGCAGCATATCGAGCCGCGCGCCGGCGGTGGTCCGGTAGTCCTCCATCGTTTCCGGTACTTCATTGGCCGAGCGCCCCGCCCAGTCGGTACGGAAGCCGCTGGGCTCGACGATCAGGACCTTGATCCCGAGCGGCGCCACCTCCTTCGACAGCGATTCCGAAAGCGCCTCGACGCTGAACTTGGTTGCTGCATAGAAGCTGACGGCGACATTGGCGATGAGACCGCCCTGCGAGGAAATATTGACGATCGTCCCGGAGCGCTGCTTGCGCATGACAGGCAGGACCGCGCGCGTCATGTTGGCGAGACCCCAGACGTTGATGTCGAACATCTTGCGCACTTCATCCATGTCGCTCTCTTCGAGCGAGCCGAAATAGCCGATGCCGGCATTGTTCACGAGCACATCGATCCGACCGAAATGCTCGTGCGCCGCCTTGACTGCGCTGGCAATCTCTTCGGCCTTCGTCACATCGAGCTTCAGGACGAGGGCATTGTTCTTGTGGTCTTTGGCAAGTTCTTCGACATGCGCCGGGTTGCGCGCGGTGACGACCGTCGGATAGCCGAGTTCAAGCGTGTGCCGCGCGAGTTCGCGGCCAAAACCGGTTGAACAGCCAGTGATGAACCAGACAGGTTTGGATGTCATGATGATGTCCTTGATGATGAGGCGCCGCAGGGTCCAAACGGATCAGAGGAGCGCCGTGGGAAAAGCTGGACTACGCGTGCAATGTAGACCACCCGGCAACTGATTCAAGTTTTGATGCAACCTGAGTTCATCGTTCAGATGCAACGTCCCCCATCCACCTCAAGCGCAACACCGGTGATGAACTCCGCTTCATCCGAGGCAAGCCATAGCGCAGCATTGGCGACATCGAGCGGCGTCGACAGGCGTCCGAGAGGCACGGTCGCCTTGAACTGCGCGCGCTTCTCCGGCGTGTCCTCGCCCATGAACAGCCCGAGCATCGGCGTTTCGCCTGCCACAGGGCAGAGGCAATTCACCCTGATCTTTTTGGGTGCAAGCTCGATGGCCATGGACTTGGTAGCGCTTATCGCCCATCCCTTGGAAGCGTTGTACCAGGTCAAGCCCGGCCGCGGCCGCAATCCCGCCGTCGACGCCGTGGTGATGATCGTGCCGCCTCCCTGCGCCTCCATGATCGGAACGACGGCGAGTGCCGCATAGTAGATCGATTTCATGTTGACGCCGGTGATAAGATCGAACGTGCTCTCGTCAACGTCGAGCATCGACCCGTTGCGGTAGGTGAAGCCGGCATTATTGACCATGATGTCGATGCGGCCGAACTGGTCGGCTGCCGCCTGGACCATGCTCTCTACTTCGTCCTTGCGCGTCACGTCGGCATGAACGGCAATAGCCTTCGCGCCGATAGCTGCGGCAACCTTTTGCGCACCCTTGAGATTGAGGTCGGCCACTACGACATTGGCGCCCTCCTCGGCAAAGCGCTTTGCCATCCCTTCGCCGAACCCTGACGCTGCGCCGGTGATGATTGCTGTCTTGCCTGCCAAACGGGTCATTTCATCTCCTGGATATGCTCATTGCTGGAATTGCTTGATATTTGCGGTCAATCGTGGCGGAAAACGATCGTCTTGGTCGCCGACATATCGTAAAGCGCCTCGAACCCCTTCTCGCGGCCATGGCCGGATCGTTTGAAACCGCCGAAAGGCAGTTCGATGCCGCCCCCAGCGCCATAGGCGTTAACGAAGACCTGCCCGGCGCGGACCCGCTTGGCGACGCGATGCTGACGCGCGCCGTCCCGCGTCCAAACCCCGGCGACAAGGCCGTATTCAGTATTATTGGCAATGCTAATCGCGTCGCTCTCATCGTCAAAGGCAAGGAGCGAAAGGACAGGACCGAACACTTCCTCCTGTGCGATCACCGCCAAGGGATCGACCGAACCGAAGAGCACGGGCGCCACGTAATAACCGGCCGCCGGCGCGGCAGCAGCAATTGACCCGCGCGCAACGATTTCGATGCCGGCTTCCACGGCGCCGGCGACGTAGGAACCGATGCGGCGCTTCTGCGCCGGATTGATTACGGCCCCAAGATCAAGATCGGCATCGTGCGGTCCGGCGACAAGTTTGCTGAAGCGTTCGGCGAGCGCGCCCTCAACCTCGCCATAGATGCTGCGCTCGATAAGCACGCGGCTGCCGGCGGAACAGCTCTGGCCGCCATTCTGGATGATCGCATTGACAATGACCGGCAGGGCTTTGTCGATATCGGCATCGGCAAAGACGATTTGCGGCGACTTGCCGCCAAGTTCCATGGTAACGCCGCGATTGTTGAACGCGGCTGCCTGCTGGATGGCGGTGCCGGTGGCTGGCGACCCGGTGAATGTGACGTAGTCGATGCCCGGATGCGCGGATAGCGCCGCCCCCGCCTCGCGTCCATAACCAGTGATGATATTGAGCACACCCTCCGGAAAACCGGCTTCGATGGCAAGTTCACCGATACGGATGGTCGAAAGCGATGCATCTTCGGCAGGCTTGACCACCAAAGTATTGCCCATGGCAAGCGCTGCCCCCACGACCCTTGCGAGGATCTGCAGCGGATAGTTCCAGGGAATTATCCCGGCAACGACCCCATGCGGCTCACGCAAAGTGAGCGCCGTGTAGCCATCATTGAACGGAATGGTATCGCCGTGGATCTTGTCGGCGGCGCCACCATAGAACTCATAATAGCGCATCGCAGCGGCAACATCGGCCTTTCCCTGGCGGAGCGGCTTGCCCGTGTCGCGCGATTCGAGCGCCGCGAGTACGTCGCCGTGGCGCTCGATCAATTGCCCGAGCCTGGTCAACAGCCTGCCGCGTTCCGCAGCGGACATCCGAGACCAGGGTCCATGATCAAAGGCGGCGCGCGCTGCGCCAACGGCCAGGTCGACATCCTCCGCCTTGCTTGCCGGGATGCTTGCAAAGGCAAGGCCATCCGATGGACACAAAACAGTGATCGTTTCTTGCGAAAGTGCCGCGACCTGCCGACCGTTGATGATGTTCAGGAACTTTTGATCCTGCGCGACAACTTTGGAGAGATTCTGTACCATGACTACTTCCTGTTCGTTGCAATCGTAAGTGAACCGACACGAATTGGGAATGCATTTTGACGCAGTTCGTGCGCTGGGACTGGTCATTTTAAATCGATTAGATTATACAACTCTGCGCCCTTCGACGCATTCAGGCATAATGAGAGCATCCGTATGACAAGCCAGATAATCCCGGTTGAACCCTTTGATTGTATCGTTTTCGGTGGCACAGGCGATCTTGCAGAGCGCAAACTGATACCGGCTCTCTACCAGCGTCAGCGTGACGGGCAGTTCTCCGAGCCGACCCGCATCATCGGTGCCTCGCGTTCGGCCATGACCGACCAGGGCTACCGCGATTTTGCGGCGGCGGCGATTAAGGAATTCGTCAAGGCCGACGAGATCGATCCAAAGCAGCTCGACCAATTTCTTTCACGGATCTTCTATGTCGCCGTGGATGCCACGTCCGATAATGGCTGGGAAGAACTCAAGGCGGCGATCGGCAACGACACCAAGCGAATCCGAGCTTTTTATCTTGCGGTCAGCCCGTCACTGTTTGGCGATATCACGAGCCGGCTCAAGAGCCACAAGCTCGTGCACGATCATACCCGCATCATAGTCGAGAAGCCGATCGGCCGCGACCTCGCCTCGGCGATCGCCCTCAACGACACGATCGGTCACGTCTTCCACGAGCAGCAGATATTCCGCATCGACCACTATCTCGGCAAGGAAACCGTGCAGAACCTGATGGCCCTGCGCTTTGCCAATGCCCTCTACGAGCCCTTGTGGAACTCCGCTCATATCGACCACGTCCAGATCACCGTGGCTGAAGCCGTTGGGCTCGAGAACCGCGCCGGCTATTACGATACGGCCGGTGCGCTGCGCGACATGGTGCAAAACCACATGCTGCAGCTGCTCTGCCTCGTCGCCATGGAACCGCCGTCGTCGATGGACGCCGATGCGGTGCGCGACGAGAAGCTGAAGGTGCTGCGCTCGCTCAGCCCGATCAACAACAAGAATTACGAGGAATTGACTGTGCGCGGCCAATACCGCGCCGGGGCGTCCGCCGGTGGCGCGGTCAAGGGATATCTGGACGAACTCGGCAAGCCGAGCAGCACCGAGACGTTCGTTGCCATCAAGGCCGAGATCGCCAACTGGCGCTGGGCCGGCGTGCCGTTCTATCTGCGGACCGGGAAGCGCCTCGCCACGCGCGCATCCGAGATCGTCGTTTCGTTCAAGCCGATCCCGCACTCGATTTTCGGCGACAGCGCCGGCCGCGTGGTCGCCAACCAGCTCGTGATCCGCCTGCAGCCCGACGAGGGGGTCAAACAGTGGATGATGATCAAGGATCCGGGTCCGGGCGGTATGCGGCTTCGCCATGTTCCGCTCGACATGAGCTTTGCCGAGTCCTTCCAGGCACGCAATCCCGATGCCTATGAACGCTTGATCATGGATGTCGTGCGCGGCAACCAGACGCTGTTCATGCGCCGCGACGAGGTGGTTGCGGCCTGGCAGTGGGTCGACCCCATTCTCAAGGCCTGGGCCGAGGACGGACAGCCGCCCTACGGCTATACGGCCGGCACCTGGGGACCATCGGCTGCGATCGCCCTGATCGAGCGCGACGGTCGGACCTGGCACGAAGCGGAAGCATAGGAAGGTCGCACGTGTCATGGTGATCGATCATAAGCTGAACAGTTTCGCTGACGGTGATGCGCTCGCTGCGGCACTCGCATCCGCCGTCGCCGAACGGCTTGGCACCGCATGCAAGGAACGCGGAAGTGCCGTGCTTGCGGTCTCCGGCGGCACGACCCCTGCCCGCTTCTTCAAAGCTCTTTCCCACAAGCGGCTGCCCTGGAAGAACATTACGATTACCCTCATCGACGAGCGGTATGTGCCGCCGACCAGCGACCGGTCCAACGAGAAGCTCGTACGCGAGCTGCTCCTGCAAAACGAAGCGGCGGATGCCAATTTCGTCGGCCTCTACAATCCTGCGCCCAATGTCGAACAAGGTGCTAAACTGGCGTCCGAGGCAATCGGCCGGCTTGGACGCCCGTTTGACGTTTCCGTACTTGGCATGGGGAATGACGGGCACACGGCATCGTTCTTTCCGGGCGGCGACCATCTTGCTGCGACGATTGCGCCGGACCAGACGGCGCCGGTTCTGCCCATGCAGGCGGAAGGCGCGGGCGAACCGAGGCTGACGCTGACGCTTCCGATGATTGCCGGATCGCGATTCGTGGCACTGCATATTGAAGGCGCGGCGAAGAAGGACGTGCTCGATGCTGCGCTTGGCGAAGGCAGCGCGCTCGACATGCCGATCCGTGCGGTTCTGGGCTATGAGCCGATCGAGCTTGAGATTTTCTGGGCGCCGTAAGCGGCCCGACTGCGTCGCTGCATCGGGAAGCTCCCAACTTCCGGGCAGCCGCCAAGAGGAGATAGAAGATGACCGTCCTGCAACGGGTAAAAAGCATTACCAATCGCATTTGCGAACAATCAAGACCAACGCGCGATGTCTATCTCGATCACCTGCGGGAGGCGGCCTCGCGCAAGCCGAAACGTTCGGCGCTTGCCTGCGCCAATCTTGCGCACGGCTTTGCCGCGTGCAGTCCATCCGACAAGGCGGCGCTTGCCGGCGACGTGGTGCCCAATCTCGGCATCATAACCTCCTACAACGACATGTTGTCGGCGCATCAACCGTTTGAAACCTACCCGCAGCTCATCAAGGCGGCGGCAAAGGAAGCTGGTGGCGTGGCGCAAGTCGCCGGTGGTGTTCCTGCCATGTGCGACGGTGTCACCCAGGGCCAGCCGGGCATGGAGCTTTCCCTGTTCTCGCGCGACGTCATCGCCATGGCAACGGCGATCGGCCTATCGCACGATATGTTCGACGCCGCGGTATATCTTGGCGTTTGCGACAAGATCGTGCCCGGGCTCGTCATCGGCGCGCTCACCTTCGGTCATCTTCCGGCGGTGTTTGTTCCAGCCGGACCCATGACGACGGGCCTGCCCAACGACGAAAAGGCAAAGACGCGCCAGCTCTATGCCGAGGGCAAGGTCGGGCGTGATGCACTGCTCGAATCGGAATCAAAGTCCTATCACGGCCCGGGCACCTGCACGTTCTACGGCACCGCAAATTCGAACCAGATGCTGATGGAGATCATGGGCCTGCACATGCCGGGCGCTTCCTTCATCAATCCGGGAACGCCCTTGCGCGAAGCGCTGACCCGCGAAGCTGCGAAGCGGGCGCTCGCCATTACCGCCCTCGGCAACGAATATACGCCTGTCGGCGAGATGATCGACGAGAAGACGATCGTAAACGGCGTCGTCGGACTGCATGCGACAGGCGGTTCCACCAACCATACGATGCACCTCGTCGCCATGGCGGCTGCAGCCGGTATCAAATTGACCTGGCAGGACATTTCCGACCTGTCAGACATCGTGCCGCTGCTCGCCCGTGTCTATCCGAACGGTCTTGCCGACGTGAACCATTTCCATGCCGCCGGCGGCATGGGCTATATCATCCGCGAACTTCTCGATGCCGGGCTCCTGCACGAGGACGTCAAGACCGTCTGGGGCGGCAGCGAGGGACTGCGCGCCTATACGATCGAGCCGAAGCTCGGCGAAAACGGCGCTGTCGTGCGCGAGCCGATCGCTGCCGAGAGCGGCGACAAGAAGGTCCTGTCCACCTACAAGGAGCCGTTCCAGGTGACCGGCGGACTGAAGATGCTCAAGGGCAATCTCGGCACCGCCGTCATCAAGACTTCGGCGGTAAAAGCGGACCGCCATATTATCGAGGCGCCAGCCATCGTTTTCGACAGCCAGGCCGAACTGCAGGATGCGTTCAAGGCGGGCAAGCTCGACCGCGATTTCGTAGCTGTGGTGCGTTTCCAGGGGCCGCGCGCCAACGGCATGCCCGAATTGCACAAGCTGACCCCGGCGTTGGGTGTCCTGCAGGATCGGGGCTACAAAGTTGCACTCGTTACCGACGGGCGCATGTCCGGCGCGTCGGGCAAGGTTCCGGCCGCGATCCATGTAACGCCCGAGGCACTCGACGGCGGCCTCATCGGCAAAATCCGGGATGGCGATGTCGTCCGCCTCGACGCAGAAATAGGCGCGCTGGATGTGCTCGAGGATCCAGACGTTCTGGCGGGGCGTCCCGCCCCCGAGGTTGACATCAGCCATAACAGCTATGGCATGGGCCGCGAACTCTTCGCGACATTCCGGCAAGCAGTCGGCCGGGCCGACCACGGGGCCTCCGTGTTCGGCTAGAACAGGAAGCGCTAGTACGTCGTGCGGCGCTCGTCTGAAGGCGAGCGCCCGAATTGCGCCCGGTAGCTCTGTGCGAAATAGGAATGCGACGTGAATCCAGTTGCGAGCGCGACGTCGAGAATCGGCGAATGGGTTTGCCGCAGCAATTCGCGTGCCCGTTCGAGCCGCAGGCTCATATAGTAACGGCCCGGCGTCATGTTGAGGTGACGCAGAAACAGCCGTTCGACCTGCCGCACCGACAGGCCCACCGCCTTGGCAAGCCGGACCGCCGATTTCGGCTGTTCGAGATTGTCGGCCATCAATTCCACGATCTTGCGCAGCTTTTCCGACTTGCCGGTCAGGTCCCGCTCCGGCCCGATGCGCTGGCGATCGGTCTGCGAGCGAATGCGCTCGTGGTGGAACTGGTTGGCGACCTCGTTGGCGAGCGCCGGGCTGAAATCCTGCCGGATGATTTCAAGCATCAGGTCGATCGAGGTGGTGCCGCCGGCGCAGGTATAGCGCTTGCGGTCGATCTCGAAAACGTTGCCCGTGCATTCGATCTGCGGGAACTTCTCCTGGAAGCCGGCGCGGTTCTCCCAATGGATCGTGCAGCGATGACCTTCGAGCTGGCCGGCTTCGGCGAGGATATAGCTGCCGATATTGAGCCCGCCCAGCGCCGCGCCGCGCCGTCCGAGATTGCGCAACGCTGCAATGACCTTCTGCTTGTCGTCGAAGTCGGTCTTAAGGCCGGCGCAGACAAAGAAGATATCGGACGACGGAAGGTCGGCGAGCGCATAATCCACGTTAATTTGCAGGCCGTTAGAAGCGGTCACGGCCTCGCCATTGGCCGACACGATGATCCACGAATAATAGGGCTGCTCGGCCATGCGGTTGGCCGTACGCATCGTATCGATGGCAGCGGCAAGGCTGAACATCGGGAATTTGTCGACGAGCAGAAAGGCAAAGGTTCTGCTGACCTTGAGGGCTTGGGCCATGTGCTCTTTTAGCGAGATTCCCTGTTAGAGCAAATCGATCAGAAGCGCGGCGGCACCTTCCCAACCGAGCGGTAGGCCGCGACGAGCGTATTGGCCATCAGCATGGCGATCGTCATCGGACCGACGCCGCCGGGGACCGGTGTGATCGCGGCTGCAACCGTCGCCGCATCGGCGAAATCGACATCGCCGACAAGGCGCGACTTGCCTTCGCCCTTTTCCGGAGCCGGGATGCGATTGATGCCGACATCGATTACGGTTGCGCCGGGCTTGACCCAATCGGCCTTGACCATTTGCGGCCTGCCGACGGCGGCGACGAGAATATCTGCGTTGCGGCAGATGCCCGCCAGATCCTTGGTCCTGCTATGGGCAATCGTCACTGTCGCATTGTGAGCAAGGAGCAGATTGAACATCGGCTTGCCGACAATGTTCGAGCGGCCGATCACCACGGCGTTGAGCCCGGAGAGGTCCCGGCCCAGAACGCGCTCGATCAGCAGCATGGAGCCTGCCGGGGTGCACGGAACGAAAGCCGTATCGAGCTCACCGGTGCCGAGCTTGCCGACATTGATGAAATGGAAGCCGTCGACGTCCTTGTCCGGCGAAATAGTCTGGATAATGCGGCCGGAATCGATGTGCTTGGGCAGCGGAAGCTGCACGAGGATGCCGTGGATAGACGGGTCGGCATTGAGGCTCTCGACAAGAGCAACGAGCTCTTCCTCGCTGGTATCCTCGGCGAGGGTGTGCTGCACGGATTTGAAGCCGCATTCACGGGCCTTCTTGCCCTTTGAGGCGACATAGACCTGGCTTGCGGGATCTTCACCGACGATAACGACGGCGATACCGGGCGTGATCCCGGTAGACTCTATCAGTTCGGCGGCCGACGCCTTGACCTTCGAAACCACGTCCTCGGCAATTTCCTTGCCATTGATCGTCACTGCCATGTGCTGCTCCCGGGCGTCGAACTGGTGGATCGGCCACCATAGTGTTGATTTTGCGGCCGAATAATACCGTCAAAGCGGCGTTCGCTGACGCAATAGCGAAAGCGGTCGGGAACAGCAATGCGATGATGTGCCCCAGAGGCGCGTAAGGCTTCCAATCGTTGCTTGGCGGGGACGCCAAATCCATGCATGATCACAGAATCTCTCCCGAATCCGGAATTTTCGATGCGCTATTCAGCTTTCAGCCTGCTCAAGAACGCCCTCAACGGCAATAAGGACTGGAAGCCCGCCTGGCGCAAACCCGACCCGAAACCGGCCTACGACGTCGTCATTATCGGCGGCGGCCACGGTCTTGCGACAGCCTATTATCTCGCCAAGGAGCATGGTATTCGCAATATTGCGGTCGTCGAAAAGGGCTGGCTCGGCTCCGGCAATATCGGCCGCAACACGACCGCGATCCGCTCGAACTATCTCCTCACCGAAAACCAGCACTTCTACGAAGCATCGATGAAGCTCTGGGAAACGCTGTCCCAGGACCTCAACTACAATGTGATGTTTTCCCAGCGCGGCGTCATCAACCTTGCCCATACGCTGCCGCAGCTCGACGTTTACGCCCGCCGCGGCAACCAGATGCGTCTTAATGGCATCGATTGCGAGTTGATGAACCCGCAGCAAATCAAGAAACTGATCCCCGGCCTCGACATCAGCAACAATGCGCGTTTTCCGATTCTCGGCGGGCTCATGCAGCGCAGTGCCGGAACGGCGCGCCATGACGCAGTCGTCTGGGGCTATGCCCGCGCCGCCGACCAGCTTGGCGTCGATATCATCGAGAACTGCGAGGTCACAAGCTTCCTCAAGGACGGCGATACCATTACCGGGGTCATGACGACGCGTGGACCGATCAAGGCCAAGAAGGTCGGGTGCGCGGTCGCCGGCCATACCAGCGAACTCATGCGCCGCGCCGGTGTCGACCGCCTCCCGCTTGAATCGCACGTGCTGCAGGCCTTTGTCTCCGAGGCCCTGAAGCCCGTCGTCGACACGGTCGCGACCTTCGGCGGCGGACATCTCTATTTCAGTCAGTCGGACAAGGGCGGGCTTGTGTTCGGCGGCGATATCGACGGCTATAATTCCTATGCGCAGCGTGGCAACCTTCCGGTCGTCGAAGATGTAATGAGCGAATTCGTCGCCGTCATCCCGGCACTGGCACGCGTCAAGCTGCTTCGCTCCTGGGGCGGCATCATGGACATGACCATGGACGGCTCCCCCATCATCACGACGGGGCCATTGCCCGGCATGTATTTGAATACAGGCTGGTGCTATGGCGGGTTCAAGGCGACACCGATTTCAGGAAAATGCTTCGCCTGGACCATCGCCAAGGACGAGCCGCACCCGCTTTCCGCACCGTTTACGCTCGACCGGTTCTATCGCGGCTATGTCATTGACGACAAGGGACAGGGCCCCACCCCAAGACTGCACTAGCGCGTCGTCCGGTCCTTCACCTGCTTGATCGCAGTATCGAGCCGCGAGGCTGCAATATCAGAGGGCTGAACCGGGTCCGTTTCCGCGACGAGCGAGGCCGGCTCCACCGGCCTCTTTGATAATGCTGATGCCTTGCTCTGCCGGACCTGCGATGCCTCGATCATTCCGATTATCAAGGCAATGCCCAAGGCGACGCCTACCGGCAAGATAATGCCCTTATCGACACTGAATAGCGTTCCGATGATGACCACGGCAACGATAAGCCACCGCAGCGGCCGGATACCATGTGCTTTCTCTTCGGGGGCGGTGTCTGTATCGACAGGCAATTCCGCTACTGGCGCGACATCTTCCGGCAAAGACCGATCTTCGGCTGCGCCGCCGATCGGTTGCGAAGGTTGAGTGGCTTGTGCCAGATCCTCTACCGGCAAGGGCTGTGTGTCGCTATCGGCTGGGAAGACGCTGCGCGCTTCTTCGTCGCCACGCCGGTTGAGCTCGGCCTTGATCGCGGCCATCTCGGCGCGCAAGCGATCAACTGCCTCCTGTTCGGCTTCCTCGGGGGTGAGACTGCGGGCCGTTTCGGGCCATGATCGCTGCAGATCGTCGCTCGCTGCGGCCAGACGCAAGGCGCGCATGCGATGATAGCGTTCGAGTTCGCTTTCGTGACGAAACGATCGCCCGGACTCTCCAGCGGGCTCCTCCGGCTGGCCCGCAAACGAGAGCAGCGACCGTGGCCGCTTCTTCGTCTCGTTCTCGCGATTACTCATCTGCAACCCAACTCCAGCACTGCCGTAACCTGTGTCTTTCGTTCATAGACGAAGGTTAATTCAATCTAAAGTCACGTCAAAAATAAATGGTTAATCGGAACCTGCACAGGTCGGTGGAGATCGGCGGTTGACCCGAAGCACCGGAGCGGATCAAAGTGCGCAAAAATCAGGGAGAATAAAATGGCTGAGAATGTGGTTTTGGTCGGGTGCGGCAATATGGGTTTTGCCATGCTCAAGGGCTGGCTTGATGCCGGCGTGCTGAAGCCGGGCCAGGTGCATGTCGTGGAACCGACCGACGCGTTACGGGAACGGGCGGCAGGATTGGGGGTGGAAGCCGTTGCCAATGCAAGCCGCCTGCCCGCCGACCTTGCACCGCGCGTCATTCTCGTCGCGGTCAAACCGCAGGTCATGGGCGACGTGCTTCCAGCCTATGAGCGTTTCGCCAGGACGGCGACATTCGTCAGCGTTGCTGCCGGCATCACCGTCGCATTCTTTGAAAAAAGCCTCGGCAAGGACGCCGCCATTATTCGCACGATTCCGAACACGCCAGCGGCGATCGGGAAAGGCATGATCGTCACCTACCGCAACAGCAATGTGGAGGACGAGGATGCGCGTTTCGTCAATACACTGCTCAAGACGAGCGGCGCTGTCGCTCAGGTCTCCGACGAGAGCCTGATCGACGCGGTGACCGCGGTTTCAGGCTCGGGCCCGGCTTACGTGTTTCATTTCATCGAATGCCTGACCGAGGCAGCAGTCGCCGCAGGGATCGAACGTAGCACCGCGGAACTATTGGCGATGCAGACCGTCTATGGCGCGGGTGCGCTTGCCGCTTCGAGCAAGGACACGCCAACCACGCTACGCGAACAGGTCACAAGCCCCAACGGCACAACCGCTGCAGCGCTCAACGTGTTGATGGGGGAGAACCGAATGCAAAAGCTTGTCACCGAAGCTGTCGATGCGGCGCACCAGCGCGCCATTGAACTTGGCAAAGTTTGAGCTTTCACCCCTGCAAGGCTTGCTCTAGCCTGCGTGCATGAACGTTCATTCGTCCCCTGATATTGTCGCGGCGACGGCGCAACGCGCTTACGGCGCCGCGCGGCTTTCCGTCAAACATGTGAACGGCCGAACCCGCATCGCCTCGCTCTATCAGGAGGGTTGCGCCAAGATTCGCCTGCCCGAGCGCGACGACCACGGTCTTGAGGCGGTGATGATCAACACGTCCGGCGGCCTGACCGGCGGCGACAGGATGCGCTGGGAGTTCGATGTCAGGGAGAACTGCAGGGCGCAGATCACGACGCAGGCTTGCGAGCGCATTTATCGCGCGTCCGCCGATACCGCCGAAGTCGAAACGAAGCTTCACATCGGCGAAGAGGCTTCGCTGGCGTGGCTGCCACAGGAAACCATTGTCTTCGAGAAATCGGCCTTGCGCCGCAGCCTGAATATCAGTCTTGCCGCGACAAGCCGCGCACTGATCATCGAGCCGATCGTTTTCGGGCGCAAGGCAATGGGCGAAAACATCGAGACTGCAACGATCCATGACCGCTGGCGCATCTGGCGCGACGACAGGCTCGTCCATGCCGAGGATTTTCGTCTTGGTCCCGATGCCGGTTCGATGCTCCGCCAACCAGCCCTGCTCGGCGGTGCGCGGGCCATGGCAACGGTATTGCTGCTCGGCGCCGATGCGGAGCGCCATCTCGATGCAGCGCGGAAAATAATTGGCGCGAAAGGCGGCGCCTCCTTCTGGTCTGGCAAGCTTCTTGCGAGACTGATCGACGGCGATGCCTATAACCTGCGAAAGCGGCTGGTTCCTTTGATCGAACTGCTGAACGAAGAGGCTGGCGTGCCTAAAGTCTGGGCAATCTAGTCGCGAATGTAAGTACAATTTCTAGGGGAAACGATGAACCTCACTCCACGGGAAAAAGACAAGCTTCTCATTTCCATGGCGGCAATGGTCGCGCGCCGGCGGCTGGAGCGCGGCGTCAAGCTCAATCACCCCGAAGCCATTGCCCTGATCAGTGATTTCGTTGTCGAGGGCGCCCGCGACGGACGCTCCGTCGCCGATCTCATGGAAGCGGGTGCCCATGTCGTTACGCGCGAGCAGGTCATGGAGGGCATTGCCGAGATGATCCACGACATCCAGGTCGAGGCAACGTTCCCGGACGGTACGAAGCTTGTCACCGTACATGAACCGATCCGCTAGGAGCAGACGATGATCCCAGGAGAAATCATCCCCGCCAAGGGCGACATCGAACTCAACGCCGGCGCGAGCACGGTGACCTTGAAGGTCGCCAACCGGGGAGACCGGCCGGTTCAGGTCGGTTCGCATTACCATTTCTTCGAGACCAATTCCGCCCTCGACTTCGAGCGCGGAAAAGCCCGCGGCATGCGCCTCGATATTGCCGCCGGCACCGCAGTCCGCTTCGAGCCCGGACAGGAGCGCGACGTCACGCTAGTGCCGCTCGGCGGGAACCGGACCGTCTACGGATTCCAGCAAAAGATCATGGGCAAGCTTTGAGAATACCGCTTGAATCTTTCATGCCGAAAAGCGACCGGAAGATCTCCGATCGCAACGCGCTTACCGAATTGCCGGGCAGAAGCGGGCGGTCAGCTCGGCTTCTTGGTGACCAGCGTCAGCAGACCCTTGGAATCAAGACTTGCGATGACAACGGCAGCGGACGTCAGGCCCTTTTCCTTGAGGGCGGCCGAAACCTGGGGCGACTTGTCAATCGAGGTCCGGAGCTTCTGTACGTCCGTATCGCTGCGCTTGGCGATAGCCTCGTTGACCTGGCTCTTCGTCCCTTCGGGCAGTTCGTTGATATCGACAATGTTGATGGTGGTGATCGGCGTCGCGCCGGCTTTTGCTGGCGCCTCGGTCTTGCCGGCCGGCTGTTCAGCCGACGGGGCCTGCGGAGCGGCGGACTGCGCGTAGGCAACGGATGTCGCCAGCGGGAATGCCGCACACAGCGTCAGGACTATCATCTTTCGCATCGTTTTTCCTTTCATGCGATTGGCGAACGATCATCTACTGATGACGGGCGCAGTTCACATGCGGAATTCGATCTGAAGCGGTCAGCAATCGGGTCTTGTCGGGGCAATAACACGGCGAGAATGTGTCGCACTGAACCGGCAATACCGCAGCCTATCCATCGAAGAGGGAATGCTCATGCCCGCTAAAATCAGCCGTTCCGCCTATGCCCGCATGTTCGGCCCGACGACCGGCGACCGTGTGCGCCTTGCCGATACCGAACTCTTCATCGAAGTCGAGAACGACTTCACGGTTTATGGCGAAGAAGTGAAATTCGGCGGCGGCAAGGTCATTCGCGACGGCATGGGACAGAGCCAGATCGCACGGGCGGACGGCGCTGTCGATACCGTCATTACCAATGCCCTGATCGTCGATCATACCGGCATCTACAAGGCCGATGTCGGCCTGAAAGACGGTTTGATTGCCTCCATCGGCAAGGCCGGCAATCCTGACACGCAAGCCGGCGTTTCCATCATCATCGGGCCCGGCACGGAAATCATCGCCGGCGAGGGCAAGATCCTGACCGCTGGGGGCATGGACGCGCATATACATTTCATCTGTCCGCAGCAGATCGAGGAAGCGCTGATGTCGGGCGTGACCACGATGTTCGGGGGCGGCACCGGCCCGGCCCATGGAACCTTGGCCACCACCTGTACCCCCGGGCCATGGCATTTGGCACGAATGATCCAGTCCTTCGACAATATTCCGATGAATATCGGCCTTTCCGGCAAGGGCAACGCCTCGCAGCCAAAGGCACTAGTGGAAATGATCCTCGGCGGGGCCTGCTCGCTGAAACTGCACGAGGATTGGGGAACGACCCCCGCGGCCATCGATAATTGCCTGACCGTTGCCGATGATTACGACGTACAGGTGATGATCCACACCGATACGCTCAATGAAAGCGGCTTCGTCGAGGATACGGTCAACGCCTTCAAGGGGCGCACCATCCATGCATTTCACACGGAAGGCGCCGGCGGCGGCCACGCGCCCGACATCATCAAGATCTGCGGACTGGCGAATGTCATTCCTTCATCGACCAATCCGACCCGGCCCTATACGAAGAACACGATCGCCGAGCATCTCGACATGCTGATGGTCTGTCATCATCTCTCATCGTCGATCCCGGAGGACGTTGCCTTTGCTGAGAGCCGTATTCGCAAGGAGACCATCGCGGCTGAAGACATACTCCACGATATCGGAGCTTTCTCGATCATCTCGTCCGACAGCCAGGCGATGGGCCGTGTCGGCGAGGTGCTGATCCGCACCTGGCAGACGGCCGACAAGATGAAGCGGCAGCGCGGAAGCCTGCCGCAGGAGACCGGCGACAACGACAATTTCAGGGTAAAGCGGTATATAGCGAAATACACGATCAATCCTGCCATCGCGCAGGGCATCTCGCGGCATGTCGGTTCGATCGAAACCGGCAAGCGGGCCGATCTTGTGCTGTGGAACCCGGCCTTCTTCGGCATCAAACCCGATCTTGTGCTGCTTGGCGGCTCGATTGCCGCCGCGCCCATGGGCGATCCCAACGCCTCGATACCAACACCGCAGCCGGTGCACTACCGCTACATGTTCGGCGCCTTTGGCCGCAATGTCAGCGATTCGTCGGTGACATTCGTGAGCAAGGCGGCTGAGGAAGCCGGCCTGCGGCAGTCGCTTGGCGTCGACAAGCAGTTCATAGGCGTCGAGAACACCCGTGGCGGCATTTCGAAGGCTTCGATGATCCATAATGACGCTACGCCTCATGTCGAGGTGGATCCCGAGACCTACGAGGTGCGGGCCGACGGCGAAATGCTGACCTGCGAGCCGGCCACTATACTGCCGATGGCGCAGCGCTATTTCTTGTTCTGATGGATGGTAAATTGATGAAAGAGCACTTCAAGCGGCTGGCCTACTATAATAAATGGGCCAATACCCGCATATATGACGCTGCCGCGGCGCTCGACAGCGAGGACTATTATGCCGACCGGCGGGCGTTCTTCCGGTCCGTGCACGGCACGCTGAATCATATTCTCGCCATCGACAAATTGTGGTTCGGGCGGATTACGGGCGATCCCTACATTCCGCCGAGCCTCGACGTCATCCTTCATGACAACCTCGCGGATTTGCGGGCCACCCGCGACGCATTTGACAATCACATCATCGATGTCATCGGTGACCTTGGCGAGGATCGCGTCACCGGCGTGTTCCGCTGGACAACGATGGAGGGCGCGCCCTATGCATCGACGCTCGATCGCTGCCTGACGCAGAACTTCAATCACCAGACACACCATCGCGGGCAGGTACACACCCTGCTCAGCCAGTTGACCGGCAATGCGCCGCCGCTCGACTTCTTCTTGTGCATGAACGACGATTTTAATGAGGAAGACCATTTGCAATGAAACGGGTGACCGATCACGACCACGCCGGGCACTATCATGGCGCACCGTTCGACAGCGTCGTCCTTGCTCATGATGAGCGGCATTTGCGGCGCAAGGTTCTGACCTTGCGCAACGGCGAACAAATTCTCGTTGACCTGCCCGAGGCGATCGCCTTTGCCCATGGTGACGTCCTTGTGCTCGAAGACGGGCGAATGGCCGAAATCATTGCCGCCGACGAGCAGCTTTACGAGGTCGTGCCGCGCGATCGCCAACATCTTTCGGAGCTTGCCTGGCACCTTGGCAACCGTCACCTGCCGGCGCAGCTGGAAGAACGGCGGATCGTGATCCTGCGCGACCATGTCATCAAGGCCATGCTCGAGGGGCTGGGGGCAAGGGTCAATGAGATTGTCGCCCCCTTTCAACCGCTGCGCGGGGCGTACCATGGCGGGCACGGGCACCATCATCACGGGCACGGACACGAGCATGAGCATGAGCATGAGCATGAGCATGATTGAGGCCGTCGCTTACGTGAGGCCTATGTCGTGAACACCCCTCACCTCATCCGCCTCATGACCTGGCTGTCGCCGGCGTTCCCCGTCGGGGCGTTTTCGTACAGCCATGGCATCGAGCGGGTGATCCACGACGGCATTATTCGCGACAGGGCGACGCTTGAAGACTGGCTGCGCGACCTCCTCCACCATGGCTCTGTATGGAACGATGCCGTCCTTTTTGCTGCGGCTTGGAGCGAGCCTGATGCCGGTGAGGATATCGCCGCGCTTGGCGCGGCGATGGCAGGCTCCGCCGAGCGATATATGGAAACGATGTTGCAAGGCAGCGCTTTCATCCAGGCGGCAAGCCATTGGATGGACGTGCGATCCGCAGACGATCTACCCTATCCTGTAGCTGTCGCGCAAGTCGCAGCCTCAAACGGTGTAGAACTCGAACCGGCGCTTGCGGCCTATCTCCATGCTGTCCTGTCCAACCTCATCCAGGGCGCGGTCAGGCTGGTGCCGCTCGGGCAAAGCCAGGGCGTTGCCCTTATGGCTTCGCTTGAGCCGGCGATCCTTGGCGTGGCAAGTGCCGCAGCACGGTCCAGCCTCGATGATCTCGGCTCGGCCGCGATCATGTCGGAAATCGCCGCCATGCAACATGAAACACAATATTCGAGGGTCTTTCGCTCATGATTTCCCAGAATGGACCATTGCGGGTCGGCATTGGCGGCCCCGTCGGCTCGGGCAAAACCACCGTCACGGAAATGCTGTGCAAGGCGATGCGCGGCAGATATTCCGTCGCGGTCGTCACCAACGATATCTATACGAAGGAAGATGCACTCATTCTCAACCGCTTGCAGGCGCTGCCGGAGGACCGGATCATGGGTGTGGAGACCGGGGGTTGTCCCCATACGGCTATCCGCGAGGATGCGACAATCAATCTGCAGGCCATTGCCGAGATGAACAAGCGGCATCCCGATCTCGACATCATCTTCATCGAATCGGGCGGCGACAATCTGGCGGCGACGTTCTCGCCCGATCTTGCTGACCTCACCCTCTACGTGATCTCGGTGTGCCAGGGCGAGAAGATCCCGCGCAAGGGCGGTCCGGGCATCACCCGATCCGATCTCCTGATCATTAACAAGAAGGACCTTGCGCCCTATGTCGGCGCTGATCTCGAGGTGATGGATGCAGACACGAAGAGACAGCGCGGCGGCAAGCCCTATGTCTTTACGGATATGCTGCGCCGCGACGGGCTCGATGCCGTCATTGCCTTCATCGAGGCAGCCGGCGGCCTACGCCAGGCGGCTTAGCACATCGCTGGGTTTGATTATCGCTTCGGCTAGGATCTCATAGGACCTGATCCGCGCCTTGTGATCGAAAATCTGTCCTGTGACCATGACTTCATCGGCGCCGGTGCGTTGAATGAACTCCTCTACACCGGCCTTGACCGTCGCGCGCGAGCCAACGACGCTGCATGACAATGCCTGCCGAAGAATTGCCTTGGAGTGCAGGTCGAGTGTTTCCTCGTAGTTTTCGACCGGCGGCGGCAGCGGGCCGGGCCTGCCGGTGCGCAAGTTTACGAAGGCCTGTTGCTGCGAACTCTGCAGGAGTTTTGCCTCCGCATCTGTTTCGGCCGCAAAGACATTGAGGCCGAGCATCACGTAGGGCTGATCGATATGTCCTGAAGGTTCGAAGCGGGCACGGTAGATTTCGATGGCCCGCTCCATTTCCGCTGGCGCAAAATGCGACGCGAAGGCGTATGGAAGTCCGAGCGCCGCAGCAAGCTGCGCGCCAAATAGGCTGGAGCCCAATATCCAGACCGGCACGTTCGTGCCCGCACCCGGCACTGCGATGACCCGCTGGCCGGGTTCCGGGTCGCGCAGATAGCCCATCAACTCGACCACGTCCTGCGGAAAACCGTTGACGTCCTGATTGAGATTGCGGCGCAGCGCCTGGGCGGTGATCTGATCTGTTCCGGGCGCGCGCCCGACGCCGAGATCAATGCGACCCGGATGCAGCGAAGCGAGCGTGCCGAAGGCCTCTGCCACCATCAGCGGCGCATGATTGGGCAACATGATACCGCCAGCGCCCACGCGGATGGTCGAAGTTCCAGCGGCAATATGAGCAATGACGACGGCAGTCGCCGCGCTGGCAATGCCGCGCATGCTGTGATGCTCGGCAAGCCACAAGCGGTTATAGCCGAGCCGTTCGGCATTCTGGGCGAGATCGAGTGAATTGCGAAGCGATTGCCCGGCATTGCTGCCTTCGGCGATCGGTGAGAGGTCGAGGACGGATATTGGGGTCATCGGCTTCATATAGGCGCGCCCCTACGCGGCGCAATGCGCCCCCGCCGTTTCATGATTCACAAATATTGAAGCATCTTCCCCGAAAGGATCGGACGGTTTCATTTATCTGTAGATCGTCGGCTCCCGCATCTCAGGACTCCAAAAAAATTGCCCTTCGGTGCCGCTAACGCGAGCGGGGGGCAATCTGGCTCGAAAGCCATTTCGAGCCTGGCCGTTGATGTTTTCGATAAATTGTGGAAGAACGCGCATACTGGCGTCCAATCTTTTCCAATTGGCGTGCATGCGCACGCACATGAGTTTACCTCTAAACGTCTGACTTATCACATCAAATTGCCGCCGTTGTTCTGCGCAGTATCCATTGATCTGTGTTGCGTATTTTAACGTGATTATATATGTTTATATACGTTTAATGGAGAGCTTTCTAATGGACGTCGCGGCACTACCAAAAGAACGGCAGAAATTCATCCTCAATCGCTTGCAAAATACGGGAAGAGTCATAGCGGCAGAGATTGCGGCGGAAGTCGGTGCGACAGAGGACACGGTTAGACGAGATTTGCGGCATTTGGCCAAGGAGGGGCTTTGTCAAAGGGTCTATGGGGGCGCGTTGACGATCCATAAGATCTCCACCCCTTTGCACGTGCGAGAGGACGAGAATAGGGATCGAAAAAGGCGGCTTGCGCTACGAGCGGTACAACTGTTGAGGACAGGAGATGTCGTGTTCATTGACGCAGGTTCAACGAACACTGAAATCGCAAGGCTGCTGCCTGACAACTTGAATTTGCGCGTGATCACAAACGCGCCGGCCGTGGCCAACGCCATCTTGGGCAGGTCCGGTATTGAAGTCGATATTATCGGCGGACACCTCGATCGCACCACAGGTGGCTCGCTGGGAGCACGTGCTGTTAGCGAAGTTCGATCGATAAGGCCGAGCATCTGCTTCCCGGGCATTTGTGCGCTGGATTCTGAACTGGGACTAACGGCGTTTGATCCTGAGGACGCGTTTATGAAGGCTAACATTATAGCGTCGAGTGCTCGCGTCGTAGCTGTAGCGACAAGGGAAAAGATCGCCACGTGCGCTCCATATGTTGTCTCAGCCGCCGACAAGATTACAGATCTGGTGGTCGAGGCCGGTGTCGAGGAAGACACTCTCACTGCATATGCGAAGATTGGATTGGCAATTCAGGTAGTGGATGGACTGAAAGATGAGTGAAAGCGGGGCGAAACACCGACTGATTGCCGCAAGGATTTCCACAACTATTGTTTTTCTGGTAAACGGCATTGGCATCGGCGCGTGGGCCGCGTGCGTGCCAGCTTTGCGCCACTCGCTTTCCCTAACGGATTCTGCCCTGTCTCTTTGCCTCCTTGCGTTCTCGGGCGGTGGGCTCGTTGGCATGCCTGCGGCGGCTTGGTTGGTCTCGCGTTTGGGCAGTCAATACGCAACGATGCTCCTAGGCTTGATTTTTCCGATCACAATGGCCCTTCCGGGGTTTGCACCCACACTTTCTGTTTTGATTTTCGCTGCACTGATCTTTGGCATGGGAAAGGGCTTTCTCGATGTGGCAATGAACACGTTTGCCGCTGCGCTACAGACAGCCTGGGGATCATCGATAATGTCGTCTTTTCATGCGGCCTTTAGCGTCGGCGGTCTAGTCGGTTCGATTTCGATCGGCCTGATGTTCGTGAATGGATTGAGCGTCTTGATGGGGCTTGCGCTCCTGGCCATTTTTTCCGTGGTAGCGATAGGAGCCTGCATAGCACTTGGACTGCAACTTAAGATTGAAGAGGGACGTGAGAGATACACGCGTGCGTTCGCTATCCCTTCCCCTGCGTTGTTTGGAATTGGATTGCTTTGTTTTCTTGGCCTTCTGATGGAAGGCGGCATGGCCGATTGGTCCGGCGTCTACATGACGACCGTTGTCAAAGTGTCCACTGCACAAGCCGCTATGGGATACGCTGCCTTTTCTCTGATGATGGTTGCGGGCCGCGTCCTCGGTGATTGGTTTGTCGGCGTCTTCGGCGAACGGGCCTCATTGCTAGTGGGTGCAACCTCAGCCGCTAGCGGGTTTGCCATCTCACTGGGCAGCCCTACATTTGAACTTTCTGTGTTCGGCTTCGCATTGGTAGGACTGGGGGCATCAAATCTTGTGCCTCTGCTCTTTAGCGCCGCTTCTCGAACTGTGAGCCTACCTCCAGCAACAGCCATTGCGATGACGGCTTCGATCGGCTACGCCGGGTTTCTGATCGGCCCTCCGCTGATAGGCTTCGCGTCTGATCATATCGGCCTGCGGCTTGCGCTTGTTTCACTATTTCTCTCGGCCGTCCTTATAGGCACCTTTGGTCCGAGGCTGCTTGCCGTCCAAGCTGCGATCAAGCCCTTCAAGCTTAACGCATAGGGAGGTTCATGGATGCGATGAAACTATTTCGTGGTTGTAGTCGCTAAATCCACGGCATTGTTGTTAAAACAATCGACGAGCCTGCCGCGAGGCTAACGCGGCCGCCCAACGGACGGTCTAAAGCGAACGGGAGTGAAGACGCAGCTCCGGCCCCTTAAGGGCACGCGTCTCCTGTGACAACTGCTCATCGGCCTCACGAATAGCGGTCTCGATGAAATAAGCGATCATCTCAAAACCTTCATCATCTGCCATGGCGCAGAGTCTCGAGAGTTCGTCTTTTAATTCTTCAAGTTTATTGGCTCTCTTCGTCATTCCGTTCCATCCATCCAATGAATCTCAGCTCGCCCCTTCACATCGGTCCGCCGGCACTAGCCATGCGAACAACGCGGGGTGCAAGACGTTCCACGATACTTCCGCGGAATTTCCCCGTCATAGTTAATGTGCTTGTTGATTCCGACAAGACTTCGCACAAACAATAATCGAAACTTGCTCGTATTGAAAAGACCTCATATATCCTCAAATCATTGTGACAACTTGTAATAGTAATATAAACTTTCATTAAATTTTTACATGCCGTTGCACAAGCCACTGAAAAGCCTGTCCTATTGCGTCAAGCCGCAATTAAAGACTTATCAAAAATGTGAGAGTTGAACTTCGGCCTTGCCGCAGATTTTCTGTGATTTCGTCTTTACGGCCTGATCGATAATTCCCGATGCCAAGTCCGAGACGATCTCGACCGCGATATCCTCCGGAAGTCCGGTCTCTTTCATGCCCTTGCGCATCGCAGTTTCGCTGGCCTCGCTGGTGCCGCAAATATAGGCGCGCGCCTCAAGATAGGCTGCACGTTCAAGCTGCGGGTTGTTGACTTCGTCGCCCTCGCCGCCTTTTGGTACTGAAGACTGCACTTCGCTCTTGATGCTGAAAGCCTGGACAGGTGCATAGCCCGCGGCAACTGATATCATCAGCCCTGCTGCGAGTACGGGGATACATGATTTAGAGAATTGCATTGCCCTGCCCCTTCCAACCAAGTTCAACCGGCGCTCGCAGAATTGCTACTCGCCTCATTCATAGGTTGTTAACGGATTGGGGACTGGTTCCGTTCCAATTGTATAGTCAACGCTCCGTGATAGAGGCGTGACGGACTGGCGACGCAAATTGCTGCAATGCACCAAATGCAATGCTGCTATGCAATATTGTGCATATTAAATCAGATCAGTTGAGTTATTCTCAAATCAGGAATTTTCGGCAGCGTCACCTCCTCCCGGCTCTGTCGAAACGGATGGCCTCTCTCCTCCCAGAAGGCTTTCCATACCCAACGAAACCCACCGCACCTCCTCCCGCGGTGGGTTTTGTCGTTTCAGGGCTCTAATCGTCCAGTATCCGGCATGAAGAAAGCCGCCTCGCGAAATCGCCAGGCGGCTGCACTAAGCACGGTCGAATTCGATAAAACTATTGAGGCGCGGCGGGCTTCGCCGGCTTTGCCGCATCGGCGACGCTCGGTTCCTTCGACGGCGATGCGCGTGTGGTCAATGATTTCGGCGGCGGCACGTAGTAGGTATCCTTGGCCGGCGACGGCCCTGATGCGGCCGTGCTGCCGCCCTTCATTCCAGTGGTGCAGCCCGCAACGACGAGGAGGCCAAGGGCGATGACGGACAGTGCTGCTCGCATTCGATATTCCTTTGCGTGATGGCGCCAAAGGGGCGCTTGAGAATCGCTACCCCGTTGACCATTCAATCGTGGCGATACCGCGTCAAGGCATCAGCGAATGAGAATGGCGCGCAAGTCGTTGACATTCGTCCCGGTCGGGCCCGGCACAAAAAGATCGTCGATCGCTGCGAATGCAGTCCAGGCATCATTGCTGTTGAGGTGTGCCGACGCGTCATTCCCCTTGGCAAGGAGCCGCGCCACTGTCGTGCTGTCGGCAAAGGCTCCGGCATTGTCCTCGGAACCGTCGATACCGTCCGTATCGGCCGCAAAGGCGCTGATACCGTCCACACCGTCGATATCAATGGCGAGCGACAGCAGGAATTCGCTGTTGCGCCCGCCCTTGCCTTTGCCGCGAACGGTCACGGTCGTCTCGCCGCCGGAAAGAATGACGACCGGCTTCTTGAACGGCTGGTCCTTCATAAGAACCTGCTTGGCCATCGCTGCGTGGACGTGGGCAACCTCACGCGCTTCGCCTTCGATCGCATCCGAAAGGATTACAGCCTGTATATCCATGGCGCGCGCCACCCTGGCAGCCGCTTCGAGCGAGACCGCAGCAGATGCAATCACATGGTGTTCATGCCCCGTAAAGACGCTGTCCGAGGGCTTGGGCGCATCGGCTTTGGCCGAGTTGAGATGAGCGAGCGCGGCCTTGGGCAAATCGAGATTGTAGCGTTCGACAATGCGCAGCGCGTCTTCGCGCGTGGTCTCGTCGGTAACGGTCGGGCCGGAGGCAACAAATGCCGGGTTGTCGCCGGGAATGTCCGACACGATCAGTGAGTAGACGCGGGCCGGATGTGCCGCTGCCGCGAGCCGCCCGCCCTTGATCGTCGAAAGATGCTTGCGCACCGCATTCATCGCCGAAATGGGCGCGCCCGAGGCAAGCAGCATCTTGTTGACGGCAATCTCGTCGTCAAGCGTCATGCCTTCCGGAGGCGAAGGGAGAAGTGCCGACCCGCCGCCTGAAATAAGGGCCACCACCAGATCGTCGGCCGACAGGCCAGACACCGTTTCGAGCAGGCGCTTGGACGCGATCAGCCCGGCAGCATCGGGAACCGGATGCGATGCTTCAATGATTTCGATTTGTTTGCAGGGCGCGCCAAAGCCGTAGCGGGTGACCACGACACCTTCGAGCGGACCGTCCCAGACCTTCTCGAAGGCACTGGCCATTTGCGCCGAGCCCTTGCCAGCGCCGATGACAATGGTCCTGCCCTTCGGCTTCGGCGGCAAGTGTGCAGCAATCGTCCGCTCAGGATCAGCGGCATCAACTGCGGCCTGAAACAGCTTTACGAAGAATTCCTTGTCCTCACCCATTTTCACACTTCCAGATCAAAAACCAAAACGCCCGCAACACCGTCTGCCGTGGCGGCAACGATGCGCCCTGCTATGGCCTGGTGTTCGGGATGGACGAGATAGGCGTTACGCGCAGGAGCATCGGCAAAATCGAGAATAAACCCCTCGGAATAGCCCTTGTCCATGCCTGCCTCCGGGCTGACATTGCCGCCATACGCGATTGCCAGCGCACCGGGAAGATTGTCGCAAAGTTTTTGCAGATCGCGATAGATCGATTGGCGCTCCTGCGCGGTGACTTCGTCGCGAAAGCGGAGAAATACACAATGGCGGATCAAGACCGGAACCCCTCTAGAATAATGCACGGGCTGGACGTCGTAATGTCCGGCTGCGCATCCTGAACAGATTGCCGGAAATTGCGAGCGCTATTTCCGCCTTGAGCCAAAATAACATCAGGCGAAGCGAGGACTACATCGCTTTCGCAAGAAGCTGTTCAACGGAGAGAGCCATAGCAAGCAGTCGACGGTCCGCGCCGTGACGCCCAATCAGCATCAAGCCGCCCGGCAAGGCCATGCCGGGCATCGGCAGGCTGATCGCCGTCAGATCGAACTGGTTGGCTACCTGCGTATTGCGCAGAAGCAATCCTTCGATCTCCCGGTATCGCTGCTCGTTGGCGGCGACTTCCTCGATCAGTGGTGCAACGATTGGACAGGTCGGCACAGCAATAAGATCGAAGGCGCTGATCCGCCGATCCATGGCCTCTACAAGCGCACGCCGGCGCTGCATCAACCCGATGTATTCGCTCTCGGGGACAGCAAGGCGGCGAAGCAGAGGACGACGAACGCGTTGATCGACATCCAGGCCCTCATCATGCAGCCAGTCGGCATGGACCCTGCTTCCCTCAATGCCGGCGATCGAGCCGACGGAGGTTGCGACAGCCATTGCATCGATAAGATCGTCAATCGAGCAATCTGCAAGGATGGCACCGGCGGCCTCGAAGGTGCTTAGGCTAGTCTCGAATGCCGTAGCGATCGATGGTTCGGTCAGGTCGAAGAGTTGGCTGCGCGGCACACCGATTCGCAGGCCCTTCAGCGCGATGGGCATGGGCACAGCCGGCAATTCCTCGGCCATGATGGCATCCGCCAGCGCGCAGTCCGCGACGGAGCGCGCCAGTGGCCCGAGAGAATCAAGGCTGGGAGAGAGCGGAAAGGCGCCCTGAAGCGGGATGCGCCTTGCCGTAGGCTTGAAGCCGACGACGCCGTTCAACGCCGCGGGAATGCGGATAGAACCGCCAGTGTCGGAACCGATGGCTATTTCGCTCGTGCCTTCGGCAACTGAAATGCCAGCGCCGATCGAAGAACCGCCCGCGACCCGGTCAGGATCACCTGCATTTCCTGCGACAGGATAGTGCGGATTAAGACCGACCGCTGTAAAGGCAAACTCGGTCATGAGCGTCTTGCCGATGATCACGGCGCCGGCTTTGCGTAATCTTTCCACCACCACGGCGTCGGCTACGGCGGCTGCAGCGGTTCGTCGGATGACGGATCCCGACAGTGTCGGTTCGCCGGCGACATCGAGAAGGTCCTTGATCGAGACGATGCGCCCGTCAAGCGGACCGAGGGAGCCGCCTTCTGCGGCACGTCTGTCCGCAGCCTCGGCGGCGTTGCGCGCCGCGTCAGCATAGACCTTGACGAAGACACGCTCGTCGTCCCGGCGGGCATTGAGTTTGGCGAGCGCCAGTTCGAGCCGTTCGCGTGCTGATGGTACGGTTTGCATCTCTACCCGCTGCAGTTGTTTGCACCGAGATATAGCGGCTGGCGATCCAACTTTGGAAGAGGACCTCGCCAACATTCGGTTGCTGCTATGCAGCATCATCAATGCTGCCCTGCAACATTGGCAATTTTCTTGCCTGCCGAAGCAACGCATATTTCGTTTCAGGGAGGCCAACGAAATTAAAAAGGGGTATAAAAAATGAGCCTTCGCAACCGTATTCTTCAGTATCGCCAGTACCGCCAGAATCTTCATGAACTCAGCCGCTGCACCGATCGCAATCTTGCCGATCTTGGTATTGCCCGCGCTGACATCCGCCGCGTTGCCTGGCAGGCCGCACTTTAATTGCCGCACAATTGATTTATGGCGTTCGTGACCGTGTAGTCGCGAGCGCCATGTGCATTTTTGGCTAGCGAATGAGCGTTCCGGCCAGCATGCCTGCCACCGCCCCGGCGCTCTTGACCAGGAAATTCCCAAAGTCCGGATGCCGACCCGGGATGAAGTCCTGTGCGTATTCGAGCAATCCGCATGCGAGTACGATTAAGACTGTGTTTGCAATGCGTCGCTGGGGATAGGTCAGACTGAACAGCCCTCCGACCACCACAAAGGCGGTGAACCGCTCAACATCCGGCCCGAACGGCGTGATCGGGCGCAGGCCGATGGGGCCAACTGTTACGATGACCACCAACGCCAGCACAATCCAGGCAAACAGGTGATAGCGCGCGGGGATACCAGCGAGCGCTTTGTGAAGCCTGCGCCAGTTCATTTTGCCTCTCCCCGCGTTGCAATGGACTCAAACGTCAGCACGCTTGATATTTGGGCCAAATCCTGCGCGGAGGCAATCTGTTGGCGGCCGCTTCTCAATACTCCCTGAAGGCGCGGGACATGCTGTCGATCACGGGCTTGGCCAGATATTCAAAGAATGTGCGCTCATGCGTCTGGATCAGGATATCCGCCGGCATGCCGGGCGTTGGCGTGAAACCGTGTACCCGCGCAAGTTCGTCCGCCGGAATGCTGACACGGGCGAGATAGACTTCCTGGTGCTGGTTGGTGTCGGTCATCGAGTCGGCCGATACATAGTCGACCCGCCCGTTGATGATCGGCGTGGTACGCTGATTGAGCGCGCTGAGGCGTACATGGGCAACCTGCCCTTCCTTGACCTCATCGATCTGCATGCGCGGAATTTGCGCCTCGATGATGAGCGGCACGCCGGCTGGCAGGATCTCGATGATCGGCTTGCCGGTCTCGATAACGCCGCCCGGCGTGTGATAGTAAAGCCGTATGATCGTGCCGGCGACCGGCGCCTTTACAACGGTGCGCTCGAGGATGTTTTCTGCCTGGCGCGATTGCTCGCGTACAGTGTCGAGTTCGGCTTCGGCGCTTTGTATCTCGTCAAGGGCTGCCTGCTTTTCAGTATCCTTTGTCTGAATCATTTCCTTCTGCAGCTTCTCGATCTGCGCGTTGACTTCCTCGATCTCGGCATCGAGCCGGGCGATGGTGCCCTCGCCATCGGCAATGGCGCGCTCCAGCACATTGACCTCAGAGCGAGCCATAAGCCCCTGACGGAAGAGAGAATCCTTTGCTACGTACTCGTCCTTCAACAGGGCCAGCTGTTTTTTGGTGGAGATAATCTGCGCGTTACGGCCAATGCGGCGAAATTCGAGCGCTGAGATATTACGCTGCATCATCTGGTATTCATTGGCATATTTGGAGTGAGCGGCATTGAAGTTGTCGCTCTGGCTGTCATTGACCGCCTTTATTTCGGGATTGGCGATATTATCGAGGATGATTGCCGGCGGCTGATACCGGTCTTCCCCGCGTACGATCGCGTGCAGCCGGGCAAGAATTGCCTCAAGGCGGGCCTGACGCAAGTAAAGTTGCTGCGCATTGGCGCGCGGTGCGGTTTCATCGAGCGTCAGCAGGTCGTCGCCCTCCTTGACGCGGTCGCCTTCGCGGACCAGCAGGTCCTTGATAATGCCGCCTTCGAGATGCTGCACGATCTTGTTCTTGCCGGTGGCGACGAATGTGCCTGGTGCAATCACCGCTGCGGCAAGCGGCGCCGTAGCCGCCCAGGTGCCGAAACCACCGAAACAGACGATGATCAGCATGATGCCGAACCTGGTGTAGGGCTTGATGGAGCGCGGAACCCCATCGTACCATTGAAGATCGTTAACGACGTGCGTGGCCATCTTTTATCCCACCTATTCCGCCGCTTCGATGCTCGGCATGATCCCGGCTTCCTTATTCTTGCGCGCTATCGCTTCAAGCACGGTCGCGCGCGAGCCAAACATCGTCACCGTACCGTTGCTGAGCACCATGATCTTGTCGACGCAGCTGAGCAGCGCCGGGCGCTGCGTGATCGTGACAACCGTGATCTTGTGCTTCTTGGCATGCGACAGCGCCTTGGTCAGTGCCGCATCGCCCTGCGAGTCGAGGTTGGAATTGGGCTCGTCGAGGACGACCAATGTCGGGCTGCCGAAGAAGGCACGCGCAAGCGCGATGCGCTGTTTCTGCCCGCCCGAGAGCGGCGCACCGTCACCTGCCACAACGGTTTCGTAGCCTTGCGGGAAGCTCGCGATCAATTCGTGCACATCGGCAAGGATAGCCGCGTCGTAAATCGCCTCGTCGGTCACGTCCTCGCGCATGCGGGCGATGTTGGCCTTGATCGTCCCCGGGAAGAGCTGCACATCCTGCGGCAGGTAGCCGATGTTTTCGCCGAACTGCCGTTGGTCCCAATTGCGTAGATCCATGAGATCGAGACGGACGCTGCCCGAAGTTGGCAGGATCGAGCCGACCAGCATCTTGCCGAGTGTCGTCTTGCCCGCGCCGGAATTGCCGATAATCGCAAGGGATTCGCCCGGCATCAGCGTAAAGGAAATGCCGTTGAGAATGACCTTCTTGTTCGGTGGCGGCACGTAGAGAATACGATCGACGTCCAGCCTGCCCTCCGGGGTCGGCAGGCGAAGCCGCTCGAAATTCAGCGGCGAGGTCTGCAGGAGGTTCTTGATGCGGCCAAAGGCGGAGCGGAACTGGATGAAGCTGTTCCAGCCTTCAATGGCGCCCTCGATCGGCGCGAGCGCACGGCCGGCGATGATCGAAGCCGCGATCACCATGCCGCCGGTCATCTGACCGTCGATGGCAAGGTGGGCACCCCAGCCGAGCATGGTCACTTGCGTCAACAGGCGCGAGCATTTGGAGATGGTCGCGAAAACGATGTTACGATCCTGCGCCTTGACCTGCGCACGCAGCGAACCGGCCATATCGCGGCCCCAGATGCGAACAGCTTCGGGGATCATGGCAAGGGCATTGATGATCTGCGAATTGCGCGACATGGAATCGAGATGCAGCATGGCGCGGCTTTGGAAGTTTGTTGCCTCGGCGAACGAGGCGGCGGTTGCGCGCTGGTTGATGAAGGCGATGCAGATCAGGATCAGCGACGATACGACAACGATGTAACCGAGGTGCGGGTGGACGAAGAATACCGCAACGAGAAAAATCGGTGCAATCGGCGCATCGAAGAATGAGAGGAGGGTCCCCGACGTCAAGAAGGAGCGCAGCTGCTGCAGGTCGCCAAGCACCTGATAGTCCTTGCCATTGCCGTTCAGCGAGGCGCGCGCGGCTGCGCTGAGGATTGGGGCACCGAGTTGGACTGCGACCTCGACCGCGGTGCGCATTAGGATAAAGCGGCGTATCGCATCAAGCACCACCTGGATAACGACGGCACCGACAATCACCAGCGTCAGCATTATCAGCGTATCGGTCGAGCGGCTCGTCAGGACGCGGTCGGAGATCTGAAAGAGATAGATCGGTATGGCGAGAACGAGGATGTTCAAGAACAGAGTGAAGCCCATGACAATTATGAGATTCTTGCGAACCGCCGTGACACCGTTGTTGAAACTGTCGCTGAAGCTGGCGGTGGCAACGCGCTTGTGAAAGCTGCCGGCCGCGCCGCGATCGGCCTCGCGCTTCATAACTGGCCCACGATCGCCTTCGATAACTTTCCCGACTTCGCGTGCCAGGGGATTGCCGGCGGCGGAGGTCTCCGTTTTCATATCGGGCGTTTCGCTCAAGGGGATCGCGGTAGCGTTGTCGAGCGGTTCAGGATTAACCGGTGCCGCGATCGGCATTTCCTCGACCGACGTTTTTTCGGCAGCGGGCGTAGCGGTTGTGGCTTCTTCCGGCTCACGGCGGTAGAGCTTGAGAATCGTTTCCTCCATCTCGGCGAGAAGATTGTCGAAGCGGTTTTGCTCATTTCCGCGCGCTGCCTGCCGCCCATTTTCCATGGCGACCCGCAAATTTGCCTGCTCTTCATGTTTCATCTATTTCGCGCCCCCCTGGCGCACGTCTTCTTGTTCTTACGAGAGGACCGTCTGCATGACATCGACTGAGTGGCTGGTGTCGGGTACGTGAATGGATGTCGAATGGTCTGCCTGCGTCGAAGCGTCTGCGTCGTGATCGAGGAATGCTACGACCTCGTTGGCCAAAGGCTGTCCCTGACCCGGCCCTGTGCTTGGCGGCTGTGATCCGATGATTTCAGCCTGGATCAGAATGGCATCGGAATAGAGCGCGCCGCCGACATAGGACAGCCCGGTGCCGTGGGTGTCGTGGTCGACGATGGCCGCGATATTCACCAATGCATTGGAACCCGTGCTGATGTCCCATTGGGTGTTCGAGGTTGCGGCGAGAAGTGAATCCTCGTAGTGCGCGACATAGTCGGAATCGCCGAGAATATTCACCTGCTCGACATAATTGAGATCGTATACGCTGCCGGTGATATAGAGCGCGCGGAGACCCTCGATGCCGTGAAAGTTCGGGTCGCTGCCAAAGCCATCCGGCATTTTGTAGTTGCCGCTGGCAAGTCCCGTGAGTGCGTCCTGATAATGCTGCGGTATCCCCGTCACCCAGTTGGTCGCGTCGCCACTCTGAATACTGGCGGCATTCCACAACAGGTTGTCACTGGTCGAAAGCTTGCCGTTATATGCGCCGGCTGCACCGCCCGTGGTCAGGGTGTCGTTGTCGAACAGAATATTCGTCTGGAAGATGAAATTGCCGTCGTAATAGTGGCCGCCGATCATGACGAGATCGTAAGTGTTGCACAGTTCGGCGAAGGTCGCAGTGTTCATCGACATGTTCGCACCGGTGGTGATCGTCGTATAGGAACCGGTCGCGTTGAGCACATGCATGTCATTGTCGGAGATGAAGCTGTACTGGGAGATCCAGTTCATCTGCAGGAGATCGCCATTGATGACGGTGATTTGCCAGTTCTGCGGAAGGTGCGTCGTATCGCCGGACGATGCTGGCGTTCCGCCGGTACTATCCGCCTGATGCACGAAGTTGGCGATGTTCATCGCGTTGGTGGAAGGTTGGCACAGGGATTGCTGTCCCGCGAAACCGTTCTCGAACGTATCGCTGTCGCTATAGGCATTGGTCTGCACGATCGCATCGATGCGATAATGATTGCCGGCCACCGCGAAATGCCCGCTTATCGCATCAAGGCTCGTGAGGACGACTTGGTTGACCATAAGGTTCGCGCCGGCCTGAACGGTCACCGAACCCGCAAGGTCCGAACCATCGGTCAATATGGATTGGCTCGACACAATGGTGGGTTGTGCCGCGTCATGGTCCGTAGCCTTGATGAAATCCGGAAGCGATTGGCTGATGCCCGGCGCGCTCGTTACCTGCTCGCCATTGACAAACAGGCCGTCAATGGCCGGTCCGGTAATAACCGTGACACCCGGTGTCGCCGCAAGCGGTCCTGTCGCTGCCGCATGGATGAAACCAAGCTGATCGTTAAAGAACTGCGCGACCTCGGCGCCGTTGCCCGGAACGGCCGCTGATGTGAAGGATTCGGAGACCGCGAATGCCTGCGAGGACAGGTGCGCGAAGCCAGCATCGTCGGTGAAATCGAGATTCACCGGCATCTTGTTGCCCATGATGACGATGTCGTTGTCCTGCATGTGGTTGGTCTGCTTTAAGACCATCGACGTCTCGGAGGCACCGGACCCGAAATATGGCCCCTCTTCCACGACCCCATGCGCGACATCTGAACCTGATCCGTGCGGATGGGTCGGCGTGTGCGGCAGTCGGTGCATGCCGATTTCGATTTCGTCGAGATTGACTTCGACCCACGGCATCGATGACAAGCCGACCGGCGCCCATGGCACCGGCGTGTAATCAATATGCGCGTCTGAAAACGCCGGCGGCAATTGCGGGGTCGTATGGGTATCGATTGCAAGAATGTCTTTGAAATGCGGATCGGCGTCGGGGGTGATCTTGAATTCGCGGTATTCCAGCCGCGCTCTCGCGGCTTCGATGGATGTGTGGAAATAACCTACGAAATGGGCAATTGACTCTGAAATCTGATCACTGAAACCCAGCATTGCAGTCCCCGCCACATTCACGGCATCTGCCTTTGGACAAAGAGGTCTGCGCAAATTTCGCGCAGACCAATGTCAGGCAGTTTGCCTGCGTGTTACCGTTACTCGCTGTCACCACTGATGGTGGTATGCGTGTAGGTTCCATTGATAACGGTAGCGTCGAATGCGTTTTGCTGCAGGTTAGCGCCTAGAACGATATCCTGCGTGAACGCTGTTGATGTCAGATTGGCTGCGGCACTTGCCGCACTGGAGCCAGCCACATCGTCGCCGGCATGTGCGCCGCCGCCGTGATTGCCGAACCAGCTGTCCCAACCGTCAGCACCACTTCCGATACCATCGCCCGCTGTAGCAGCGCCCCCGGTTGCATCCAGCGTTACGCTGCCCGAGTTGTCTTGGCTGACATGAGAGAGCTGATCGTTGTCGACGAGATCCGCCACCTGATTAATGGCGAATCCGGTGTTTGTTCCCGCACCGTTAAACGCGCCATTGAAGATGTCCGAAAAGTGAACGTCGTTGCCTGGATCGAAGTTGATACTGCCCGAGTCGGTTATGAACACGTTGTCGAAGTTGGTGTGGCTCAGATCGAGATCTGCAAAGTCGTTGTCGGTTGGCAGATATCCATCCAGGTTCACACCGACATCCACATGCACGGCCGTATCCGACGTGTTGGTGTTGGTATTTGCGTTGTGGTTGTCACTTTCATTGAGGTTGGCATTAAGATTGCCATTGGCATTCAGATTGCCATTGCCATTGAGGTTACCATTGCCGTTGAGGTTACCGTTGCCATTCCAGTTCGAATTGTCCGAACTTGAATGTTGATCCTGGCTTTGGCTTTGCCCCTGCCCCTGTCCTTGCCCTTGAGCCTCCAGTTGCCCCTGGGCTTGCCCCTGCAACTGTAAGGCCAGCGCGGCGGCCACAGCGGACGCATCGGCATCTGCAGTCGCTGACGGATCGCCGCCTGGGTGGAAATTGTAGGTGTTGTTCTTACTGTTACTCATAAAAAGCCCTCCGATGTTTTGTTTTCGGAGCTAGCAAGAACCTCTATGCATTTCCAACGAGGTTTTTATGCGAGCTCGCATTGGTCTTTTATTTTAACAGACGTCGGTTATTATGATAACAAACCAGCGTGTTTCTGGATTGCTATTGCCAATGGTATAGATTTTGTTTTTTACACGAGAGTTTTTACTTGCGTTTTCCCCACACACAAACGTCGCGCAAGCCTTGTAAGGTTAGCCCCAAAGCCACCCAAGGTTAAGCTACCAATTCTGTTTAGGGGTGGGATTACCACTTCACACAACCTAAGGTGCTGGCCGGCTCATCAAAAAGTGCAATCTTTTCAGCATCGTCGCGGAGCAGCTTTTTAGAGGTGGAGCGAGCCATGGATTAGGGCGTCCGGCGGGTCTTAGTCCCTATTGTCGAGGTGGCCCTTCGCGCACTAGTTCCGCCTTCCAGCGCGCATCCTGCTAGGCACAACAAACTATTGAGTTTTCGGCGGTCACGGCCGTGTCACGCACGATTTATTAATCCTTCCTTAATCAACAGGGATAGTTGAGGCGCAGGGAGCAGAACGACACTAAATAAACGAACTCACCCGAATAAAAAAACAATAAGAGCAAACAAATCCGGAGGGAAAATACTTCCCTCACTAAAAGGGCGTAGGGGCTTATTATGAGCGCAACAATATCGCATACCAGGTCGGACCATGTACATCATGGGGCGAAGAATGAAGACGGCTCTAAATTCAGAAACGGCATCTTTATCTATGCCGAAGCTGGAGTGGTTTTCCAGGGATTGGTTCAATCACTGGAACGCACCTTCCCTGATCTGAAGATCCGCCTTTCGAGCAAGCTCAACGAAACCGAAGAATCGGATGAGAACACAGGTCTCGTCCTTATTCATGCCGGCTTCGCCTTCGATCTCGCAGATAGCGTCGAACGTTGCAAGCATCGCTTTCCGCATGCTTCGATCACTTTGATGATCGATGAAAACAGCACCGGCATTCACGAATACAATACACTCTTCGACAGCAAGCAGGTCCAGGGATTGCTTCCCTTCAGCCTGAAGCTCGATATCTGGCTCGCAGTCGTATGGCTGCTGCTGAATGGCGGTGAATACTATCCGTCGACCATCGTTCGCTCGATGGAAAAGACAGCGCCTGCCAAGTCGCAAGGTGCGAACGGCCAGGCGAAGAGCGCGGCCGGACCGATGAAGTCGCTGACCATTCGCGAACATCAGATCCTCGAACTGCTTTCCGAAGGACTGCAGAACAAGATCATCGCGGATCGGCTGGCCCTGTCGGAGCACACGGTGAAGGTGCACGTCCATAATCTCATTCGCAAGCTGCGCGTCCATAACCGGACCCAGGCTGCCGCGATCTATCGCGACAGTATCGATCAGGAGGAGGCCCGGCCCCCTTTTAGAGGGTATAGCGCACCACTCCAGCATCCGCAGAGCACATATGTGATGAGCCAGGCCGTCTGAGCTAATCCGAGGCAAGGCAAATGTCCCGCATCAATGACGTACTGATGCTGGTGGGCAAACTGAACTACACGTGGACGAACACCGAAAGCCTGTTCATCTACCTGATTGCCCACCTGCTGGACACCAACAAGGAAGCGGCGACCGTCATCTTCCTGACGTTGAACACGACGCGTGCCCGCATCGATCTGATCGAACGGCTGGCGAAGATCAGTTCGACGCCGCCTGAAACCAAGGCCGCAGTGCTCGAGATCACCGGGCGTATGTCGCGCGAACAGCGGCTGCGGAACAAATACAACCATTGCATCTATTCGTTCGATGAGGCTGGCGTGCTGACATCGACGCAGCTGATGCGCATCGTCGACATGGACGACAACCTCAAATACGGCAAGGTGGAAGCCCTGGACGACCAGGAACTTCAGCGCATCCAGGCGACGATCGACGCCATCATCGAAGTTAATCGGGATATATGGGCGTTTATCAAGCTCTATAGGATACCGGTATGAGAAGCGCCCCAGTCCCATCCATCGTGATTCCCGGTGCACCGGCCCATGTCGCCGACGCGGCATAGAACCTCATTTTGCATCATTTCTAGTAGTTATTGCTATGGCGTTTATGGCGCCGTTAATCATTATTAATTATTGACGAAATATCAATATACTATACCCTATTCTTGGTACAATGATTGAGGAAATCGTGAAATATAAAGACTAACCGCTAATATTCAAATATAAATCCGAAAATTCTCCTGATTTGTACACTAAACAACCAGAGGCGATTCTTTTTGTGGAAGAAGAAGCGCCTAGCCGCTTAAAAGCTGCGGCTACGAATGAAGCAACGGTCTGCGTCGCCGTGGGGGAGGACGCAGGCAAGAATGAAAAGGGTCATTTTGGGGGGCCTGCAACGTGACACACATGCCAGAACCGCTGAACAAACAGCGGCGGAAAAAGACGACGATACGACGCCAGGATCAAGAAGAGACACGGCGCGCTATCGCATCGATTGCCGGACTCGTTAACGGGTCCTTGGTGGTACTGACCGGAATTTACCCGGCCATGCGTGACAACGCGTTCAGTCGTTGCACTTCCCGTTCCGCGGCGAATGTCGACCGGGCCTAAAGCCCACCGAGTGAACAGAAAATGCAATTTCACGCAACATTATGCCAAGGGTATCATGAGTAACCGCCTGCAAAACTTCTGCCCATCCAAGACAGTGCATTCACGGATCGTCAATGCCTTGTGGATCGAATATGGCGGCACGCCATGGAATATGGCTCCCGAATGGGAGCCCGAACGCGCCTGGGCGCGCCAGCTCGACCTGACGCTCATCCCGAACCTCGGACCTATGTCCGTGGCCATTCTCGTGCAATGGCTTGCAGCCGGCGATGAGGACGAACAGTCGAAATAGGGAAATCTTCCATCACGATGCTCAGCGCACAACATTTGCTGCGTTCACCTGGAGGTACGCGCATTTTCCCGCTGTCGGGATTGGAATGGAATCGAAGTGATTATGGTCTGGGACAGGGGTGCTACGCCGAAATTCTGACTGGCATACTATAGAATTCCGGCGTAGGTCCCCCACTGACTGCCCGCTTGCTCCCACACACGCTTGAATGCTTTTTTGTTTTGTTTTCATGCGTTAAACTTGCGACCACGGGTTGAGACTATGAATGCTCCCGTTACGCAAGCGTGACTCAAACCGCGTTTTTGCGACTAAAGTCGCAGATTCGGATAATTAATTGGGTCTAGGCGCAATTAGACCGAATTCATTCATGCGATATCGGCTTCCGGCGGTGTCGTCCCGAACACTTTGAGCTGCGCCAGTTATCATTTCAGGAGATAGAAATCTTCAGCCGCGAAGCTTGCGCCACTGCGTCGTCGCGTTGAAGCGCCATCCTGCAAATTCAGGAGAAACGTCTCCAGGAGCCGAAGGCTTGCCTTCCAAGAGGATGCCGAGAAGCGCTTCCGCATCCTCGCGCTTGATGTTGCGCATATGCGGCTTCAGCCGGTCAGCCGGATTTTCGATATCCGCAGCGACAGCGTCAAAGATGCGCCGCCAGCTGCGCTCCTTGAAGAACACTGCATCGGCCCTGGCGCGGATCAGCTCATGCTCGTCCCGACGAATCGAGCCAGCGGCGAGTGCGGCGTCGAGCGTGGCGTCGACGGTCACCATGGCTTCGCTGAAGGCAAGATAGCCGAATTCGGCAGGCGCATGCACCTGCGCGACCGCCGCATCGTCCTCGAGCCCGCCATGGGTGTAGCGCTCGAAAACATGACCAATACCGATCATGCCGAAGGGGTGGCACTCAGCGGCCCGCAGCGCGCCCATGCTCGCCGCGCCGTAAACCGTCGCGCCGGCCGAGAGGGCGTGCAGAATCTCCTTGTGCCAGACGGCCGCGACATCCTCGAAGCGTCCGTCAACGAGCGCGATGACGTCAAAGCCCTGATCGACCGCATGGGTAATGTCGCCGCATTTCGCCGGGCCGCGGCACGTCAGGGCATATTCAGGGAGAACCCTGTCCTCGCCGCTTTTCAGCGGCACGAATTTGGTGCCGGACAGGCTCGGACCTGCAAAGAGAACCTGCATCGCCCCTCCTACTGCCTCAGCATGGCGTTGAGCGCACGTCCGCCGAAACGGTGCTTGCGCGTGCCGGCGGGACTTTCGAGCTCGTTCACGAGCACACGGCACACCGACATGCCATAGGCTTCGCCGCCGAGCGGCACGGCGATGACGCTGCCGATGCCGCACCGACGCAGCGGTTCGAGATAAGTTTCGAGGCTGGCGCGCGCATGCGGCTCCGGCTCCTCGAAACGCCAATGGTCCGAAGGCGTCGCATGTATGTAGACGGCAAGGTCGGGCGCGAGGCGCTGGTGATATTCCGACGGGTCGAAATCGTCGCGCGCGCCGGAAATATTGGTGATGCGGGTCTGCGCCGCCTCGGTGATGGCGCGCATGGCGGCAACGCGCGGCGACAAATGGCAGCCATAGCCGGCGGCGAGGTCGAAATGCAGGTAGGTTCCGTGCTGGGTGGCGGGGCTGATCGTCGCCATGAACACCGGCAGGCCGATATCGGATGTCGTGTTGAAGAGCCGCAGGACGAAATTTGCCGCCGCGATGCGCTCGGCCATCCAGTCGATGCCGGCATCGGCAAAAACCGCGGGATCGACACAGCGCGCATGAACGCCGGCATCGCGCTGGAAGCGCCACAGTTCGGTGGCGTCACGTTCGACGCGCTCACAAAGCCCGTGAATCACCGCCTCGAGCAGGCAATTGCCGGAAGCAAGGCCGTCGGTCGACTGGCAATAGTGGAAGGACTGCCGCTCCGCCGTGAAATCGAGCGTCACCAGTTCGCGCGGCACGAATACCGGCCTATCCTTCAGAAGATCGTAGCCTTCGAGCCAATGATCGGTCTCGTCGGGGCCAGCCTCGTCCGCGCCGCGCATCAGCAGCATGCGCCCGTCAAAGACTTCGTGGCCAGCATCGCGCAAGGCGCGGCGGCTGGCGGCGAAGGAAGCCACCGGAATGTTTTCGGCTATGGCGATTTCGGCCGCTTCCATGACCGCCGAGGCGCGGGCGTGGGCCGCGGTGACGCCCTTGCCCTGGCTGACGGCCAGGGTGCGGCTGTTGGGCCGCACAGCCATCCACACGGGAATGCCGATGCGATCGAGGCCGGTGACCTCGGCCATGCGCACGATGCCGAGCGCAGAAAAATGCGGACGCAAACGATTTACCGTCGCATCCGCATCGATCAGGCGCGTGGAGGATGGTTCGCCGGCGCGGAAGGCGGTGCGAAGCCTTGCTTCGTCAGCCGCCAACCGATCGCGAACCCCGGCCAATGGTTTCATTGCAACTCCATCTGGCCGCACATTACGCATTCAACACAAATCAACTCCGAATGCCGTTCTCGTCAGTTCAACCCTGCGTGATGTGTAGAGATCGATCGATCGGACGCATTGGAAAGGCCATCGAAGGAAAACATACGATCTGAGGCGTCGCTTCGGCGGTCAAATGACAATGCGTGGTCAGAGGTATCGCTCCTGTTATCGAAGAATAGGGCTCGATCAGACGCATCGCTTCTCTTGTCGAACGACAGGGCTCGATCGGACGCATCATTGCGACCGGTACACCCCGGCGTCATGCCGGCGATCCTATTGATTGAACTCAGAAATTCCTGACCCGCCAAACCAAGCGATCCAATCAGATCGCGATCAAGATACTCAGCGGTATGTGTGTCCAAGTTTACGAGCCAGAGATTGTTTGTTTCCGGATCATCTACGATTTGATACTTTGCCATGCGAATTACCTTTCTATGAAGGAGAGCCCACATGGCAAAACTACTCTGATTCTATGGGAGATCAAGAAGAGCGAGTAAACTCGCCTTATATCTTTTTATCCTTATACTTTTGGCTATTCGTCAATCAACATCATAGCAGATGCCTCATTACGATTATCGGACGCAATCGCAACGTCTACACCCTTAATCATTGCAATGCCGTGGCTTCTGGCCTTGTTCACAGTTCGAATAAAGGAGGCGTCTGCGCCTTCAAAGCTCTCCAATGCAGCCTCTGTGAATGGCTCGATCCGGCGTTCCTCCAGATTGATCAGCCACAGATCTTTACTGCCAGCTTCGCCCACGATGAAATATTTGGCCATGCACGCGTTCCTTACGCTAGGGGGATTACTGAAAACCTGCTTCTCGCAGGGATGCCTCATATTTTTTTAGATGAGCCGGGAGTCTAAGGCAGACACTCCTAGTCCATTCCTCGATACGAAAGCCGGGATTGTCTTCCAGAGCATATTTTCGATACTGCTCTGCTTTCTCTTTCTCACCCAGCATTGCCCAGCAAGCTGCAAGCAGACGTGCGGCCGCCCGGGGGTTTTTCATTTGTTCCAACAGATCGATCGCTTCCACATGACGATCCAGACTGTGTAGAGCACCTCCACCTACCCAGTAGTAATAGTCGGGAGCCAGGGGGTTATGGGCCAGGGCCTGCCGGATTTTCTCCAAGGCTTCTTCGAGTGCACCATAGTGGGTGAGCGCATCCGCGTAGTCGGCAAGAAGGTCAGCGTGCTGGGGATTTATCGTTGATCCCTGGTCGAAATATTCCAGGCTCTCGTCGAACTTGCCGAGATACATGCTGATCGTGCCGAGTTCGCGCAAGGGGCGCTCGTCGTCAGGATCAGCAGGAGCCGCGCGCTTTGCAACCTTTTCGCCTTCGATAAGGATATCCTTGTCGCTTCGTGCCAGAACGAGCCACTCGCGTTGCATCGTGCGGGCAATGCCGCTCAGCGCCGGCACGAAATCCGCAGAGGCGGTCAGCGCGTTCTTGAACGACTGGCGCGCTTGGCGCAGCTTCGACAGATCGAGCTTTTCGAAATCGCGCTTACCGACCAGATACCAGTAATAGGCGTTTGGATCCTGGAACAGGCGGTTGTAGCGGTCGAGTTCCGACTTCTCGATGACCGAGACGACCGAGAGGATGATACGGATCGAAAGCTGGCGATATTGCTGCTCGGGCAGGACATAATCGAACTTCTGCTTCTCGGCCCAGACGATTTCCTGTGTCGCCACATCGACAAGCTTGACCGAGAGGAAGCAGAAGCCATCGCGCCGGGTGATCTTGCTGTCGACCACATAGTTGACGCCGAACTGATCGTTCAGCCCACCGAAACTCTCGATCGGCGATTCGGTGACCACCCGTGCCGAGGTATAGGGCGCGAGCACGGAGATTGTGCGCAGGCGGCAAAGGCCGATGGTGATGTCGTCGACCAGCGAGGCGGCAAGCTGCTCCATGGGATCGGCGGCATTGTGGTGCATATAGAGCACCATCAGCCGCGGCAGGCCCACCTGCTTGTTCTGTTCAATCTGATGTTTGGCCTGCATTGCGCGCGGCGTCTGGATTTCCAGGCCATTGCCGTTGGAGGGCTGTGGCGCAAGCGGGAGGATCAGGCTGCGGGTCGTTGCGGGCGAAAGCTTGGGCAGGAGTTGCTGGTAAAGTTCGACGGTTTCTTCTTCGGGATCGACGTCGAGATCGTCGCGCAGGCGCTTGGTACATTCGCGGAAGGTGCGCTCCACCTTGGCGATGAGGCCGAGTTGCGAGGCGGTCTGCATCAGGGTGCGGTAGCCGACCTCCTGGTAGGGGTCGATCTCGATGAGCTTGCGCGCACATTGGCGCTTTTCATCGATGCTGACGCCGACAGGCTGGTTGACCATGCCGAGCAGCATCGTGATCATGTCGTCGCGCAGGCGCACGCGCTCGATGTCGAGCCACTCGTCGAAATCGGAATTCTGCGGCTCGTTGGGCGCAAGCAGATCGCCCTTGTAGAGCTCGCAAAGGGCAAGGACGGATTCGATATCGCCCCGGCGCGCATTGTTGATGTATTCAAGTAGGTCGATGCTCAACAACTCCGCCTTCACCTGCGACAGGTTCAGGTAGACGTAGGTTGCATCTCCCTGAATAAGGTTCAGGCCGTACTGTTCCTGGAACTTGCGGATGCGAGCGAGACTTTGCCTCAGGTTCATCGAGGCATGGGCCTGATCCGTATCGGACCAGAGCACCTGCGAGAGCTTGCCGCGCGAGACGGAATGGCTGGCATTGACGAGCAGCAGATAGACGACGATGCGGAGGAAATTTGCGGGGACGCGCGGCACAGGCTGGCCGCCCAGACTAACAGTCGCCTCTCCAAAAACCGTCAGTTTCATTCTATGCTAAACCCCAGATTTTATTTGCTTTTCTGTATGCCGTTGCCCTGTTGCCGTAGTTGTTGCCATGCTTCTTATAAGCTAACTCTACTATAGCTTGAAGTAGTTCACTATAGGGTCCCTACGACAAAAGTCTAATAAATAGGAATTAAGGTTTCCCTGATTCCAGCCCAATTTCTTTGATGAATTTCTCCTAACCGCCCTGATTTCCAAGCATGTTCGCCCCTAAAGGCCCCGTGTGGACTAAATCAGTGGCAGCGCGGCTCTACCCGACAATGGCGGGTTTATATGACAATAATACTGCAACCGCAAATATTCATTTGCCAAAGTGAAACCGGTTTCTTTCAACCGCAAGCTTTCGTACGATTGTAAAACTTGCCCATCCAAGCGCTTGAGAACGACCGAAAGCTTTACCGGATCCGGCAGTTAGCTTTCGGGCTCTTTCGTGCGCAAAGGGAAACCCTGCAACTATCCAAAGGTTCCACCGATAAAGATTGCGCTTGCAATTTCTGGTTTCGCGTAGTTGAAGGCGGGACAGAGGATCGGACCAGCATGAGTTTCAAATACCCCGTCAAACGCACTGCCGATTGGCACAAGCAGGGGAGCGTGCCTGTCGTCCGGAAGCTGAAATCCTACTTTCGGCATGCGAAATCCAAAATCGGGGGTCGCGTCAACGACCCGAAGCTTGTGCGGCAATCCGGGCCCCACCATCCGCTCTTGGAACACGATATACCGGCGATCTGCGTTGTCAGGAACGCCAACAACTACATCCGTTCGTTCCTGCGCTATTACCGCTCGCTCGGCGTCACCCGCTTCATCATCATCGACGACCGCTCGGTGGATGGCACGACCGCGGCGCTTTCCAACCAGCCGGACGTCGATCTCTTCAGTTCGGAGTTCGAGTACAAGGATACCGATCGCGGCAAGGACTGGCGCGATGCCTTCTTCGACATATATGGCCGCAATCGCTGGTACCTGTCGCTCGACGCCGACGAATTTTTAGTCTTTCCGGGCTCGGAGAGCCGCTCGATCCGCGATTTTATCGGCGATCTTGAACGCGCCGGCATGTCGCGGGCGCATTGCCCGATGATCGACATCTATCCGGCGGGCGCGCTCAGCAGCGGCGTCTTCGTCGATGATGGCAGCAAATGGCCTTTCGAGGTCTCATCCCACTTTGACGGGGATGGCTACACGGTCAAGCATGAGCGCTACGGCAGTGCGCTGCGTGGCGGCCCGCGGCAACGTCTGTTTGGCCGCGACATGCGCCTGTCGAAGTTTCCATTGCTGTGGGTCGATGACGCAACGCATTACCGCCTCGGAAGCATCCATGGACCGGCACCGTCGATGCGAAATTTCACGCCGATCACGGGTGTCCTGCTGCACTACCGCTTTTCATCCGACTCCATCGACGAATTTCGCAAGATCGTCGAAGTTGGCGGCCATGCCGACGGCGGCGCCCATTACGGCGCCATTCTCGCCTCCCCGCATTTTTCTGAAGATTTCTCGCTCGCCTACCCCGGGTCACTGCGCTTTACCGGTTCCGAAGACCTCGTTGAACGCGGTTTCATGCTGGATTTGCGGGGCACCGCATAGCACTGGGGCAGCGGGTCATAGGGTCATTCGCGACACTCGGTTTGCCACGCGACATTAGCGTGGATTGGTTCGTAAATCGGTGCACAAGAGAAGTGGTGCCCAGACGCGGATTCGAACCACGGACACGCGGATTTTCAATCCGCTGCTCTACCAACTGAGCTATCTGGGCACTTCAGGGCTTTTTCCGTTGTCCGGCAAAGCTTGTGGACGGGGTTGGCTTTCCGTCAGAAGCGCGTGGGTTATAACACTAAAAATCATCCTGTCCAGCATCAACTCGCGAATTTTTTGCCGTTTTTCTGCCTCTTGCCAAGGGCATGCATTGATGCGTTTGTTGATGGCATCGGAGACGGGATTCGCAACATATGGTCGAGACGGGGGAGAAGTCCGCCAAGGCTGGGGCCTTTGGCTGGGGAATTATTGGCAGCGGGGAGAGCGCCCGGCGTTTCGCGTCCGATCTTTCGCTGCTTCCCGATGCGGCGCTCATCGCCAATCATTCGAGAATGCTCTCCAGCGCTGAAAAATTCCGCGAGACTTTCGGCAGCGCATCCGCCTATGCCGACCTTGATTCGTTCATCGCAGATCCCGCCATCGACGCTATCTACATCGCGACCCCGAACTCGCTGCATCTCGCGCAGGCGCTGAAGGCGCTGCGTTCGGGCAAACCGGTGCTGATCGATAGACCCCTCGCCCCTTCGCACACGGAAGCCGCCGTTATCCAGCGCGAAGCCGCACGCGGCAATATCCTTGCCATGGAAACGTCCTCGGCCCGTTTCCTCCCCGCGGTGATTGCGGCCAAAAAGAAGGTCGATGCCGGCGAAATAGGTGCGGTACGGCGGATCACAGCCGAGCTGTCGGTATTGCACGCCTTCGACGCCGAAAGCCGGTTCTTCAACCGCTCGCTCGGCGGCGGCACCGGGCTCACCTTCGGCATCGATTGTGTCTCGCTCGCCATGCATTTCCTGGGCCAGCCGCAGAAGGTCTCCGGCCTCTGGCACGCCGCGCCCAACGGCGTGGACATGCGCTGCGAGATTGTCCTGCACTATGATGAGGCGGAAGCCAGGCTATCCTCAGGCCTCGATAAGGAGGGCGCCAATCACTTCGTCATTGAAGGCGCCAAAGGCGCGATCCGGATCGACGCGCCATTTACCGGCGCGCGCAGCCTGACCACCTTTCATGGCTTTGCGCTGACGCCGCCATTCGGGCCCCTGCCGGCAACGCGTGGCGTCCTCGGCAACCTCCTCGCCCGGCTGCCTATTCCCGGGCGGGCTGTCGAAGATCACCCCTTCTCAGGCACAGGTCTGCAATTTCAGACAATGGCGGTCATGGCGGCCATACGGGCCGGCAAGACGGGCGCTGAACTCATGCCGCTTGCCGACAGCATCAATGCCCTTCGCGCCGTCAACATCGTGCTGTCGCAGCCGGCAACACAGCGCATCATAAAGCTCTGATCAATCCTCACTGTCGCTGTCGTCGGCGCTTTCGACCGCCGGCAGCACATAGGCGCCGGTCAACCAGCGGTTGAGGTCGACATTGCGGCAGCGCGCCGAACAGAACGGATAATGTTCGCGGTGCGACGGGCGCTTGCATTCGGGGCAAGGACGCGTCGGCCGAAGCGGCATGACCTTGGCTGTGCTCTTGTTTTCGTCAGTCACGGGATCCGATCCCCTCAATGACCTGAATTCTGCCAATTGGCATAGACGGGGTAGCCTTCGCCATGCAAGAGGCTCGCAGTCTCATAGAGCGGCAGGCCGACCACATTGCTGTAGGAGCCGACCAGCTTGACGACGAAACCTCCGGCGAGGCCCTGGATGGCGTAGCCGCCGGCTTTGCCGCGCCATTCGCCTGACGCAAGATAACTCTCCAGTTCCTCGCGCGAAAGACGCTTGAAGCGTACGCGCGTCTCGATGAGGTCCTGGCGCTGCTTGCCCTTCGGCGTGATCAGGCAAAGCCCGGTATAGACGCGGTGGGAGCGGCCGGAGAGAAGGCGAAGGCAGGCGGTGGCGTCATCGAGGATTTCGGCCTTCGGCAGGACGCGCCGTCCTACGGCGACCACCGTATCGGCGGCGATGATATAGGCTTCACCGAACTCGGCATCGCCCTTCAACTCCTCGGCGATCCGCTCCGCCTTGATGCGGGACAGGCGGCGTGCCAGCGAGCGCGGGTGTTCGGCGCGCAGCGGCGTCTCGTCCACGTCGGCAGGCAGCAGGCGGTCAGGTTCGATGCCGATCTGGCCCAGCAGGGCAAGACGACGCGGCGAACCTGATGCAAGAACGAATTTTGGCTGATCGCTCATCAAGGCATTTCCTGCGGACGGGTCCGGGCCGATTACTTGAAGCGGTAGGTGATGCGACCCTTGGTCAGATCGTAGGGAGTCATTTCGACAAGGACCTTGTCGCCGGCGAGAACGCGGATGCGGTTCTTGCGCATGCGGCCTGCCGTGTGGGCGATGATTTCATGATCGTTTTCAAGCTTGACGCGAAACATCGCGTTGGGCAGCAGTTCCGTCACGAGGCCGGGAAATTCTAGTACTTCTTCTTTCGCCATGCGTAGTTCTATCTCCGAAAGGGCAATTTGTGGTCGTGCTCGACCGCAATTTTGGGCGGAACCTATAGTATTGCGCGCCATTTGTGAACAACGTAGTTCAGCAAATGCACGCAAGGGTTTGGCGGGTCAGTTCGCCGCCTTGAAACGTTCCTCGATGTGGCGTTTCAGGTTGTTGCGCACGTCGCGATAGGCATCGAGAATCTGGGTGCGGCGCCCGCGTACGAGCGTCGGATCGGGCGTCGGCCAATATTCGACATGCACTGACGTCGTCCGGGTCAACTCAAGTGCCATATGGTGCGCCTTGGGCGACAATGTAATGATGAGGTCAAAATAATGATCCTCCAGTTCCTCGAAGGTCCGCGGCTGAACAGCAATGCGCTTGAGGCCGATCTCCGCCAGAACTTCATCGACGAAATGATCGGGCTCGCCCTTCTCGACGCCTGCGGAGGCAACATAGACGGAAGAAGGCAGGAGGCTGCGCGCAAGCGCCTCTGCCATGGGCGAGCGGATTGAATTCTGACCGCAGATGAACAGCACCGCGCCTGGCATCGCGGATTTGGCGGGCCCTTCATCGTCCGGCAACTGGTCCGGAGCGACGGGCGTCTGTTCGCCTATCCCCGCCAATGCAGCACACAAACCAAGGTGAAGATGCGGCGCGCGGTATCAAAATCCACCTCGATCTTGCCGCTCAGGCGATCCATCAGCGTCTGCGAGCCCTCATTGTGCAGGCCGCGCCGCCCCATGTCGATCGCTTCGATCTTGCTCGGGCTCGCCGAACGAATGGCTTCGTAATAGCTTTCGCAGATCATGAAGTAGTCCTTGACCACCTTGCGGAGCGGCGTCAGTGACAGGATGTGCGTAACGACATCGTCGCCGTTTTCGCGCGCGATCGCGAAGATCAGCCGCGATTCGACCAGCGACAACTTGAGACGGTACGGCCCGGGACCCTCGTCGTTTACGGGACGAAAACTGTTCTCCTCGATCAAATCGAAGATCGCAACAGCGCGCTCATGCTCGACATCCGGTGTCGAACGGCCGATCGTCTCGTCCAGTTCCACATCGATCAGCCGTGCATCGGTATCGCCCGTTGCTGTCATTATCGTCCTAAAGGTTCAACCGGATCGCTACCGATCTGCCATGCGCATCAAGTCCTTCCGCGCGCGCAAGCTCGATTGCGGCCGGGCCCAGTGCGCGCAACTGATCGGCGCCAAGCTTCAGGATGGAGGTTCGCTTCATATAGTCAAGCACCGAAAGCCCGGACGAAAAGCGTGCCGACCGCGCCGTTGGCAACACATGGTTCGAGCCCCCGACATAATCGCCGATGACTTCGGGCGTATGACGGCCGACGAAGATCGCGCCGGCATTGCGCACGCCTGCGAGCAATTTTTCCGGCTCGGCCGTGGCAATCTCGAGGTGTTCGGCGGCGATCCGGTTGACGAGGGGGAGCGAGGCTTCGAGATCGTCTACCAGAATCACGGCGCCGAAATCGCGCCAGCTCGCGCTCGCGGTCTCCCGGCGCGGCAGGGCAAGGAGTTGCCGCTCGACCGCTGCAGTGACAGCTTCGCCGAAAGCGGCGTCGTCGGTGATGAGGATCGACTGCGCGGCGCTGTCATGTTCGGCCTGGGCCAAAAGGTCAGCCGCGATCCATTCCGGATCATTCTCCTTGTCGGCAAGTATCAGCACCTCCGATGGACCAGCAATCATATCGATGCCAACCGTGCCGAAGACACGGCGCTTGGCGGCGGCCACATAGGCGTTGCCCGGACCTACAATCTTGACCACAGCCGCGATCGTCTCGGTGCCATAGGCGAGCGCTGCGATCGCCTGCGCGCCGCCGACGCGATATATTTCCGAAACGCCCGCAAGCCGGGCGGCAACGAGGACGAGCGGATTGAGCTTGCCATCCGGGGACGGCACGACCATGACGACGCGCTCGACGCCGGCGACCTTGGCCGGAACGGCATTCATCAACACCGAGCTCGGGTAGCTCGCGGTGCCGCCTGGAACATAGAGCCCAACCGATTCAACAGCGGTCCAGCGCGAGCCAAGTTCGACCCCGAGCTCATCCGTGTAGCGATCGTCCTTGGGCAGCTGGCGCGCGTGGTGGGAGTGAATACGGTCGCGGGCGAGCGTCAGCGCTTCCACGGTCACTGCCGGCGCCGAGGCAACCGCGGCATCAATTTCGGCCGGCGAAATTGCAATGCCATGCGCTTCGAGATCGATGCGATCGAAACGCCGGGAATATTCGATCAGCGCCGCGTCACCTTCGGCGCGCACGCGCTGAATGATCTCGGCAGCCGCACGGTCCACATCTTCCGAGACCTCGCGCTTGGTGGCAAGGAAGGCAGAAAACGCCGCCTCGAAATCCGGTTGCGACTGCTTGAGGACAATGGCCACGTCAATTGCTCCTTTGCCGGTCAGGCATCGTGGTCGGGCTTGAACGGGGTCTCCCAGGCGCCGCCAAGGTCGGTGAGTTGCGCCTCGATGGCCTCGACTTCGACCCGCAAGGCCTTGCCGGCGGCAAAGGTCAGCTCGACCTCGCCCGACGGCGCGTCGCCGACGATAAAGCGGATCGCCAGCAGCGACAGGATGTCATCCTTGTACTTGCGATCGATCCCCGTGGCCTTGACGCTCATGACGCGATCAAAAAGGACGGCCGTCCGGCGACGCTCGAAGCTGCGATGGCGCTTGCCGTCGGCGGCGAGTTCCCAGACGAAGCGATTGACGGCAAGAACGAGCTTTTTCTCGGCGGCAAGGTAATCGATATCGCTCACCTTGAGCACGGAATCCTGCAGATGCGCGGAAAGAATTTGCAGATCTTCCTCATCGAGCGCGATGAGTTTCAAAGTGTCCATGTCTACCCTATGCACAGCTTAACCAAGGCGCGGCACCGTCCCGGCGCCGCACACCCTTTCCTGTTAGAGGAAAGTGCGGACAAATGGAATTACAGACTTGGCAAAATCCGGAGCAAGTTCCGATCGAGACCCTGCGCCACTGATCGCGTCGCCTAGTCGCTGATGCGTTGAACCTCGGCGCCGCAACGGGTGAGCTTCTCCTCGAGCCGCTCGAAGCCGCGATCGAGGTGATAGACGCGGTTGACGACCGTTTCGCCCTCGGCGGCAAGGCCAGCGATGACCAAGGACACGGAGGCACGCAAGTCGGTCGCCATGACGGGTGCGCCCTTCAGCCGGTCGACACCCTCGATCTTGGCCGTCTGGCCTGAAAGGGAAATCCTGGCACCGAGGCGCGCCAGCTCCTGGACGTGCATGAAGCGGTTTTCGAAGATCGTCTCGGTAATGTGCGACGTTCCCTTCGCCTTGGTCATCAGACCCATGAACTGCGCCTGCAGATCGGTGGGGAAACCTGGGAACGGCTGCGTCGTCACATCGACGGGCATGATGCCGTGGCCATTGCGAACGACGCGCAGGCCGGAATTTGTCTCGGAGATTTCTGCACCTGCCTGGCCAAGCGTCGTCAGGGCCGCCTGCAGGAGGTTCGCGTCGGCGCCTTCAAGGATGACGTCGCCGCCGGTCATGGCAACGGCCATCGCATAGGTGCCGGTCTCGATGCGATCAGGGATGACGCGGACGCGCGCGCCCGAAAGGCTGGTGACGCCCTCGATGGTGATCGTCGCCGTCCCGGCGCCACTGACCTTGGCGCCCATCGCATTGAGGCAGTCCGCAAGATTTACGACTTCTGGCTCCTGCGCGGCATTTTCGATGATCGTGTCGCCCTTGGCGAGCGTCGCCGCCATCATCAGCACGTGGGTCGCGCCGACGGAAACCTTGGGGAAGGCAAAGCGCGCGCCGACGAGGCCGCCTTTCGCAGTTGCCTTGACGTAGCCGTTCTCGATTTCGATGTTGGCGCCGAGCGCCCGCAGGCCATCGATGAAAAGATCGACCGGACGCGTGCCGATGGCACATCCACCCGGCAGCGATACGGTGGCGGTGCCCATGCGGGCGAGCAGCGGGCCGATCACCCAGAAGCTCGCGCGCATTTTCGAGACGAGTTCATAGGGAGCTGTCGTATCGACGATATGGCGGGCGCTGAAATGAATGGTGCGGGAATAGGCGCCGTCCTGGCGCTCGCGCCGGCCGTTGACGGAATAATCGACGCCATGATTGCCGAGGATGCGGATCAGCTGTTCGACGTCGGCGAGATGCGGGACATTTTCGAGCGTCAGCGTGTCATCGGTCAACAGCGAGGCGATCATCAGCGGCAGGGCCGCATTCTTCGCGCCGGAAATCGGAATGACGCCGTTGAGCTTGTTACCGCCAACAATCTTGATGCGATCCATATCTATCACTTTCGCGGGAAAGTCCCCGTCCTAACGTTTGAGCCCCATGCGGAGCCGGTTGCTGTAAACCATCCCACGGAATGGTTCAAGAAAGGCTTATGACCGGTTTCCGGTCAATCATGGTCCCCTTTGGAGGAACCGGCAGGTTTTTCCGCGGCCGCGACAATCCCCTCGTCCCGGTCGTCGGCGGCGCCGGCGCGGCGCGAACGCGCCTGTTGCTTGCGCCGTGCAAGATTGGCGCGAAGCTCATCCGAGCGTCGCTTCTCGCGACTTAATTGTTCGCGATTCGGGTTTTTCGACGACGAATTCATGTCCTGTCCCACATATCCCGGACGAATAAGGTGCCAATTTATCCACAAGCAGACGTGGCTTAGGCGCCTTATGGATAATCGGGTGCAAAAAGATTGCGATTGCTTGCTTGCGATTTCACCAATGATATGGCAGAAGTCCGCCGCGTTCGCAAATCGGCTGCGGTAGCTCAGTGGTAGAGCACTCCATTGGTAATGGAGAGGTCGAGAGTTCAATCCTCTCTCGCAGCACCAGCGAATCGCTCATCAACTCCCACATCCTTCCCTCCTTTATTGGCTTAGAAACTTGTTGACGATTGCAGTCGCTGGAAAGCTACCGCGTGTCGATTATGAGGGATTGGAACAGCTAGGGACGAACAACAACGCTGCTTTGATCACAATGGGTCCCCTCGGCCCGTTGGATGGGCGCAGCCAGATGCAACATATTGAGTAAGGACCGAAGAATGTCCGGAGCGACGGCTCGGCGCGAACAGCGACCTTGGCCGCTGTACAAGGTTTTACCTCAGTCAGCCAAAAAGTCTACCGCCTGGCATCCAGCAATGCATTGACCTGACCAATCTGGTCGTCGGTCAGGGTCCGTCCGAAATCCGACTCGAGCCGCGATACGGCGTCATCGAGCGCATGATCGCGCATAACGGGGTCTGCCAATGCCAAGGCTGCTTCTCGGTTTCGCTCATAAGTTGCAATTTTGCCAACCGAGGAATTCGGCGCCGCCCGTTCCCGCGCCCGCGCCGAAGCATGCGCCGCATTCAATGCGCCAAGCGTGTTATCGTCATCATCGTCAACGACGAAATCATCGCTGACCTTGACCGAAGCCTTCTGCACCTTGGACTTGTCGTGTTGAACCTTCGATCTATCATTGGAGCTGGCTGTTTTGGCGTGACCGGACGCCTTGGACTGGCTCGACGATTTGCCGCCGTGATCTCCGCTGTCGCCCTTGCCGTTGCCGCCCTTGCCGCCATTTCCATGGCCGCCGCCATTGCCCCCATTGCCATTGCCACCCTTGTCGGCGAGAGCTTGTCCCACATAATTGTATTGGCCGATGGCCGTTCCTGCCAAAACCAACCCTAGACAAGCGGTTGCAACGAGACCGAACTTGAGCTGCTTCATATCCCACCTCCTTATATGCGCTAGCCTATGTCTCAACTCAACGTCCGTTTGCGGCCCGAGTGTGGCAGGAACCGCCCGAATGCGATCAAATAGGATTTCAAGCACTTACAACCGCGCCTTCTTCGAACCCCAGCGCAATCCGTCCATCAGCAAAGAGACGAGGCGGCGCGATTGTTCGCGCCATTCGGGGGTATCCGGCGCCGAATAAATGCCCGAGAGCGCCTGCATGAGGTCGGCGCTGTTGATGTCGCTGCGGATCGAGCCATCGGCCACCGCTGCGTCTACGAGCTTGCGCAGGGCCCCGGCGACCATGCCGGACGTATTGGCGAAAACTTGCGAATTGCCGTCGAATAGAATGCGCAGGCTATTGGCCATGCCGCGCTTGGCGGCGATGTAGTCGACGAAACGCTGCATCCATTCGGCGAGTGCCGCATCCGGCGCGTTGTGTAGTGCCAATTCGTCCGCGGCGGCGCAAAGCCCTTCGACCTCCCGCCTGTAGACGACTTCCACCAGATGTTCGCGCGTCGGAAAATGCCTGTAGAGCGTGCCGATGCCGACGCCGGCCTGCCGGGCAATCTCCTCAAGCGAAGCGTTGCCGCCGCGCTCGGCAAAGACGTGGCCGGCAATCTCGGCCAGCTTGTCGCGATTGCGGCTGGCATCGGCGCGCAGCGGCCTCGGTGCCTTTGTCTCGATCGCTTTCTCCGGCGGGGATATTCCCTTTCCCAATTGTCGAACTCCAAAAATACAAAGCTGGGGCTTGAACCACCCTCGGCCAACCGCTATGTTTGAAAAACGGAGGCACCTCCGATTATAGCGTGATCTCTGAACTAATACCCTATCTGGACCCGTCGTGTCATGTTTTTTGGGCTTTTGCTCGTGGAACGTCCGGCGGCCCTTGGGACTTACTGTCATCAGAACGGAGTCAAGACGCCGATGACAAATCAAATCAGCCTCAATCTCGACATTAACGGCAAGTCGCGGCAAGTGACAGTCGAGGCGCGCGTGACGCTGCTCGACGCCTTGCGCGAACATCTGGAACTGACCGGCACCAAGAAAGGCTGCGATCACGGCCAGTGCGGCGCCTGCACGGTGCATGTGGACGGCGAACGCGTCCTCTCCTGCCTTACGCTCGCCGCACAGGTCGAAGGCAGCAAGATCGAAACGATCGAGGGCCTTTCCGCGCCCGGCGACGCGCTGCATCCGGTACAGGCCGCGTTTCTCGAGCATGACGCCTTCCAGTGCGGCTATTGCACGCCCGGACAGATCATGTCCGCCGTCGCCTGCATTCGCGAGGGTCATGCCGGCTCCGACGATGAAATCCGGGAATACATGTCCGGCAACCTCTGCCGTTGCGGCGCCTATCCGCACATCGTCGATGCCGTGCGCGAAGCTGCAAAGGAACTGTCATGAGGGATTTTTCCTATGTTCGCGCCGCTACGATTGACGAGGCGCTAAGCGCCGCCGCAATGCCGGCGACAATGCTGCTTGCCGGCGGTACCACCCTGATCGACCTTGCCAAATGCGGCGTGGCCGAGCCGGAGCGCGTTGTCGATATAAGCCATCTCAAAGGCCTCGATGTGGTGCGCATCGACGGCGAAGGCGCCACGATCGGCGCACTCGCACGCATGAGCCGCGTTGCCGAGGACCCGGCAATCAAGGGCGAGTTCCCGGCAATCTCTGAGGCCCTTTGGCAGGCGGCCTCGGCCCAAATTCGCAATATGGCGACGATTGGCGGCAACCTCCTGCAGCGCACGCGCTGCGCCTATTTTCGCGATCCGGCTACATTTCCCAATTGCAACAAGCGAAACCCCGGTAGCGGCTGCGCCGCACTGACCGGCGTCAACCGCTCGCATGCGGTGCTCGGCGGCAGCAGTGCCTGCATCGCCACCTATCCTGGCGATCTTGCGGTGGCACTGACGGCATTCGATGCTCTTGTGCATCTCGGCGACCGCCAGGTGCCCATCGATGATTTCTTCTTGTTGCCGGGCGCAACGCCGGACAAGGAACACGCCATGCGCCCCGGCGAAATCATTACCGCGATCTCGATCCCGGCTTCGCCAGCGGCGCGGCGCTCGACCTTTCTCAAAGTGCGGGACCGGCAATCCTATGAATTTGCCGCGGCGAGCGCCGCCGTCGGCATCGAACTTGGCGGGGATGGCCGCACCATCACCGACATTCGCATCGCCCTTGGCGGCATCGCCACAAAACCGTGGCGCGCGCGGGCCGTCGAGGACGCCTTGCGCGGCACGGCCTTCGAGCACGACGCTATCAAGGAGGCGAGCCGTTTGGCCGTCGAGGGCGCGATCGACCATGGCGCCAACCATTACAAGATCGAACTTGCCCCGCGCGTCGTCGAACGCGCCATCCTCAAGATTGGAGCTGCGGCATGACCATCGTTGAAACCAGAGCAAAGCGTGGGGACGCCGCCGACGGCGCCTTGGGCGGACGTCTGTCGCGCATCGACGGCCCGGCAAAGATAACCGGCCTTGCCGATTATGCCCTCGAGCACCATCCGCAAGGAATGGTACACGCCGTCCTCGTCGAAAGCGCGATCGCGTCGGGCCGCGTCGTTTCCATTGACGCAAATGCCGCCGAACGCGCGCCGGGCGTACTACTGGTAATGACCCCGGACGATGCGCTGCCGATCAAATCGGCAACCGACTGGCTCAACACGCCGCCTTCCGATGCGCCCTACGAACCGCTGGCCCGTAGCATCACCTTTGCCGGCCAACATATCGCGGCTGTCATTGCCGAAACCTTCGAGCAGGCAACGGCGGCAGCGGCGCTGGTCAAGGTTTACTACGAAGAGGCGCCGGCGATCGCGGGCCTCGATGATCCCAAGGCCGGGGACGGAATGCCACTCGACCGGATGACAATCGAATGGGGCGACGCGCATGGCGCGCTTGCGAACGCCCCTATCCGCATCAAGCATGAATACCGGACCCCGCGCGAGTATAATGTGCCGATCGAACCGCATGGGCTCATTGCGGAGTGGAAAGGCGACAGGCTGACGGTCTGGGAGCCCAGCCAGTGGATCGACGGCATGGCGCGGACCTATGCGGAGTGGTTCGACATCCCCTTCGAAAACGTTGAGTTGCGCTCGCCCTATATCGGCGGTGGCTTCGGATCAAAGGCGCTCGCCCTCGAACATGGCGCCATCGCCATCAATGCTGCGCGCATGCTCGGCCGTCCGGTGAAGCTCGCGGTCACGCGGGCGCAGACCTTTACGGCCTATGGCGGCCGGCCGGCGACACGCCAGACGATCGAACTCGGTGCAACGCGCGACGGCAAGCTCGTTTCCATCGTCCAGACAGGCGCCAACGAAACTTCGATGAAAGCCGTTCAAGTCGAGCCGCTGGGCTCGGTGACGTCGATCATGTATGCAACGCCGAATTTCAGTTCGCGCCAGAACGTCGTTCCCGTCAACACGGTGAAACCCGGCGCCTTGCGCGCGCCCGGCGAGAACCCCAGCGCCTTCGGCATTGAATGCGCGATCGATGAACTTGCCTATGAAGTCGGGATCGACCCGGTGCAGATTCGACTTCTCAACTACGCCGAGGAAGACCCGCATGCCAGGAAGCCGTGGTCGACCCGCCGCCTGCGCGAAGCCTATGCGGCCGGAGCGGAGGCCTTCGGCTGGAGCGCGCGCCAGCCAAAACCGCGTTCGATGCGCGAAGGGAATCAGCTCATCGGCTACGGTGTCGCAGCCGGCACGTACCCCGTACGACGCACCCCAGGCGAAGCACTGGTGCGTATCCTTGGCGACGGTTCCGTCGAGGTCGCCAGCAGCGGCATCGACATGGGCCAGGGCACCTATACTATTCTGGCGCAAACGGCTGCCGAAGCCATCGGCGTTCCAGTCGAGAAAGTCCGGGTCAAGCTCGGCGACTCTTCGCTGCCCCGGGCGCCGGTCGCCGGCGGTTCGCAGTTCGCCAACCTGATCACCGGCGCCGTGCACAAGGCGGCGCTCGCCGCACGCGACGAGTTGATTGGCCTCGCCATCAACGATCCAAATTCGCCGTTCCGCGACCTCCAGGCGAATACGCTCATTGTCGAGAACGGCGTAATATCGTCGCCGCGCGATACCGGCGCCGGCGTCGGCATTGCTGAAATCATGCAGCGGACGGGCCGCGAGCGGATCGAAGCTCTGCGCGACACGTTGCCGGAGAACCTGCGCAACGAGAAAGATCATTTCCGCAACTTCACCACCATCACGACGATGCTGTCGCCGACCGATGGCGACTACTCGCTGCACAGCTGGTGCGTCCACTTCGTCGAGGTGCGGGTCGATGCCGATTTCGGCACCGTCCGGGTGGCGCGGATGGTCTCGGCGCTGGACTCGGGCCGGCTTTACAATCCGAAGCTCGCCGAAAGCCAATGGAAGGGTGGCATCATCATGGGCATCGGTCAGGCCCTGCTTGAAGAAGGCATTGTCGATGCGCGCAACGGGCGGGTGATCAACAATAATCTCGGGGACTATCTCGTGCCGACCAATGCAGACATTCCGGACCTCAAGGTGATCTCGGTCGGCGTACCCGATACGCACGCATCGGTGCTCGGCGGCAAGGCGGTGGGCGAACTCGGCATCGTCGGGGTCGCGCCGGCCATCGCCAATGCGGTCTATCACGCTACGGGCGTAAGGGTGCGCGATTTGCCGATTACAATGGACAAGCTGACTTGAAGGGGGCCGCTGCGGCGAGCTACGGATCGCGTTGATACTTCTATTGACGCTCCCGTTGCCCTGCCCTTCATGGATCCTCGGGACAAAAGCCCGAGGATGGCCTGGGCGGACCCGGAGGGGGCATGGGCATGGTGACTGTTTCAGTCAGCTCCAAACCGCCCCAATTCCTGCTTGAACCGATCGATCAGCCAGTTCGAGGCCGGTCCGAGCGGCCGGTCGACAGGGTAAATAGCCAAGAGCGGATACTCGGTCTCCGGATAGGGTTCGAGATCGAGCTGCACCAGCCGGCCGGCGGCGATATCATCATTCACCATCCATTTCGGCAGGCCGCCCCAACCGAGGCCGGCCACGGTGAGATCATATTTGGTGCCGACGTCCGTCAGGCGCCAGATCTTGTAGGCAAACACGCCGAAATTACGCCCCTTGGTCTGTTCGCTAAGATCGGTAATGACCAGTTGCGTATGATCGCGAATAAAGGAAAGCGGGACCGGCCCCTCATAAAGCGCAAGCGGGTGGCTCGGTGCCGCAACGGGAGTCATGGCCGTCTGGCCGATTTGCACCAGCACAAGTTCGTCATGGGCGTTGAGAGGTGGACCGGCGATGCCGAAATCCGCCTGTTTCTTCAGGACCAGATCCCAAACCATGCCGAGCGCGCCGACATGAACGCGCAGGCTGACTGTCGGAAACTGTTCCTGGAACGCCTTGAGCACGCATGTCATCACCGGCGACGGCAACGACACGTCTATGGCGACGGCAACCTCGGCTTCGAGGCCCATTTTCAGTCCTTCGACACGTGAACGCAGGCTCTGCAGCACGGATACCATGCGCCGCGCATCCTCGAGCATGGCCTTACCGGTTTCCGTCAGGCGGGGCTCGCGCGTTCCGCCGCGTTCAAACAATTGCAGTTCCAGCTGCGCTTCGAGATTGGCGATCGTATAGCTGATCACCGACTGCGAGCGATTGAGCTTGCGCGCCGCAGCCGAAAAGCTGCCGGATTCCGCAACTGTCACGAACACCTGAAGCTGGTCGAGCGTCGGATTTGCCTGCATTGCCTGACCTATCGATCTATTAGATGGAATTGATCGATATTTTCCCAGTTTTCTAAATGGATGTCGAGCACCAAATTACAACCATCAGTTCTCACCCGAGAATATCAATTGAAGGAACTTAGGCTATGTCTTCCATTCTTCTCGTTACATCGAGCCCCCGCGGTGCCGCTTCGCATTCGACGCGCGTCGCTACCGAACTTGCCCAGAAGCTGCAGGCCAAGACGCCCGGCAGCGCCATCGTCAAGCGCGATCTTGCCAGCCAGCCGCTGCCGCATATCGATGCGGACTATTCGTCGGGCATCTACACCCCGGTCGAATCCCGTTCGGAGCGTCAGCAGAGCGTCGTTGGCGTATCGGATGCCATCGTCGATGAACTGTTTGCCGCCGACAGCATCGTTATCGCCACAGGCCTCATCAACTTCAACATTTCTTCAACGTTAAAGGCCTGGGTCGATCATATCGCCCGCGCTGGCAAGACGTTCAGCTATGGCGCTGAAGGCCCCAAGGGCCTGGTCACAGGCAAGAAGGTCTATATCGTCATCGCTTCGGGCGGTGTCTATTCCAGCGGTCCGGCAGCAGCATTCGATCATGCGGTACCTTACCTCAAGACTGCGCTTGGCTTCCTCGGCATGACCGATGTCGAAGTCATCCGCATCGAGGGCGTCGCGATGGGTCCTGATGCAGAAGCCAAGGCCATATCGTCGGCTCTCGACCTTACCAGCGACCTGGCGCTTGCCGCCTAAGGGTAATGCGCTGATCGCGAAAGAGGCGGGCTTTTGGCCCGCCTCTTTTTTTGTACAAAGTTTATTTGGTCAGGACTTTCGCAAGGTCCGCTCGGCGTCATCAAGACGCCTAAGCTGGTCGAGAAGACTTTCCGGGACAGTTTCATCAACCTTGTAGATACCTGCAGCTCGTATCGCCGACCTATAGGACGACTGCGAAATCTGCCGTCTCAAAATCTGCGAGAGTTCTTTTTCGTAGGTACGGTTTCGGCCGTCCATCAATCAAGCTCCAACTAGTGCCTCGTTGAAAGAACAACCGTTCCCCAAGAAGAAGGTTCCCCTTTTCAAGCCTTAAGACTTCAATGGCAATGTGTCGCGGCGCCGCAGGCCTACGCGTCGTACGATCTCTGGGAACCGCTGACCACTACCTGGCGTTGTGCTCAACGTTCATAATGGTTGGAGACAGCGCTTGTTCGAAACGTTTCATTACCTGAATACCCTGCCGCTTTTCCCACATGCCTTTGCTTTGGCGGTGGCCTATATCCTTGCCTTTCCCATCGGGTGGGAGCGCGAACAGGAGGAGCGAAGCGCCGGCCTGCGGACCTTCCCGCTGGTAGCGCTGGCGAGTTGCGGATTCGTGCAAGGCGCCGAGCGCCTGATGACGGACAATCCCGAAGCGCTGGCGCGCATCGTTGAGGGTCTTATCACCGGCGTCGGATTTATCGGAGGCGGGGCAATCCTGCAGGGCAAGAACTCGGTACGCGGCACGGCGACCGCGGCGAGCATCTGGTCGACTGGCGCCATCGGCGTTTCGGTCGGGCTCGAAAGCTACGATGTCGCGATTATCATATCCGTGCTGACGCTTCTCACGCTGCGCCTCATGCTGCCGCTGAAGAAGGAGCAGAAAGAAGATTGATACGTCGGCTTCAGCCCTTGTTGTTGCGGTGCTGCAGCGCCTTTTCCCATTTCATTGCCGACTCGACGATTGTATCAAGATTGTCGAGCTTCGGCTTCCAGCCGAGGTCGAGGCGCGCCTTGCTGCTGTCCGCGACCACGGAGGCCGCGTCGCCGGGACGGCGTACCGTCAACCTTGCGTCGATCGGCTTGCCATGCACACGCTCGACACTCTCGATCACTTCCTTGACGGAAAAGCCGCGTCCATAGCCGCAATTCGCCACCATGCTGCTGCCACCCGAACGCAGGCGCTCCAGCGCCAGGCGATGTCCCGCCACGAGGTCGCTGACATGAATATAGTCGCGCACACAAGTGCCATCCGGCGTTGCAAAATCGTGTCCGAAGATTTCCATGTACGGGCGCTTGCCGAGCGCAGTCTCGCAGGCAACCTTGATCAGATGGGTGGCACCGCGCGTCGATTGACCGGTGCGTCCCTTGGTATCGGCACCGGCGACGTTGAAATAGCGCAGCGCCGTATAGTGGAAATCATGGGCGGCGGCGGTATCGCGCAGCATCCATTCGGTCATCAGCTTGGATAGGCCATAGGGCGATTCCGGATGGGTCGCTGCATCTTCGGTGACCGGCTTCATGCCCGCGTCGCCATAGACCGCCGCGGTGGATGAAAAGATGAAGTTCTTCACGTCCGATTTTACCACAGCCTCGATCAAGGCCCGCGACTTGCAGGTATTGTTCTCGTAATAGGTGAGCGGGTCGCGGACGGAATCGGGCACCACCACTGATCCGGCAAAGTGGATCACCGCATCGACATAGTTGCGCTCGATCGTCTGGCGAACGAGGCTCTGATCGGCGATATCGCCGACGATCAGTTTCGCCTCGGGCGGCACAGCCCACTCAAAACCTGTTGAAAGACGATCCAGCACGATGACGGAATCGCCAGCATCGAGCAATTCCCAGACCATGTGGCTGCCGATATATCCAGCGCCGCCGGTCACAAGCACGGTCATTGACACAGCCCCTTGGTCCCCATTCTGTTGCCCAGAGTTGATCTTGTCGCATCGAGTCAGCCGTTGAAAGCTAATCATCGAGCCAATGTGATGCAACTTACGTGGTATGCGGATAAAGGGAACCGATAAAATGTGAGTAAGGTGAACGCCCGTTCCCGGCGCCGCGACTTTGCGCCCGACATCACGCGATGTCTTCGACAATTTTTGCCGGCTTCAACATTTAGGGGTTAGAGTTTCGTTTAAACCGTGGCAAATTGACCCTCAACTCACAATAGATTTTGCCAGGCAAAAACGGTACTACGTTCATGATACAGGAGCAATTCATGGACTATCGTCGGTTTTTTGAAGACGCGATCGACCAGTTGCACGCTGAAAAGCGCTACCGGGTCTTTGCCAATCTGGAACGGATCGTGGGTCGTTTTCCGCGCGCGATCTGGCGCGACGAAGGTACGCAACGCGAAATTACGGTCTGGTGTTCAAACGATTATCTCGGCATGGGCCAGCATCCGGACGTGATTGCAGCGATCCATGACGCATCGAGCCGTATGGGCTCCGGCGCTGGGGGCACCCGCAACATCTCCGGCAATAACCATCCGCTGGTTGAACTCGAACATGAGCTGGCCGACCTTCACCAGAAGGAAGCAGCCCTCGTATTCACCTCCGGTTTCGTGTCGAACGAAGCGTCGATCTCGACGATCGCGCGGCTCCTGCCGAATTGCCTCATTCTTTCTGACGAGCTGAACCACGCCTCGATGATCGAAGGCGTGCGGCGTTCGGGCGCGGAAAAGAAGATTTTCCGCCACAACGACCTTGCTCATCTGGAAGAGCTGTTGAAAGCGGCGGGCAAGGAGCGCGCCAAGCTCATCGTCTTCGAATCCATCTACTCGATGGACGGCGACATCGCCCCCGTTCAGGCAATCGCCGACCTTGCCGACGAATACAACGCCATGACCTATATCGATGAGGTTCATGCTGTCGGCATGTACGGCAACCGGGGCGGCGGGATCACCGACCGCGAGAACCTGTCGGACCGTATCGACGTCATCGAGGGCACACTCGCCAAGGCGTTCGGAACGCTGGGCGGCTATATTGCCGGCCCAAAGACTGTCATCGACGCTATCCGGTCGTATGCACCGGGCTTTATCTTCACGACCGCACTGCCTCCTGTAATTGCAGCCGCAGCGACGCAATCGATCCGGCACCTCAAAGTGTCGCAGGAAGAGCGCCGCATGCACCAGTGCCAGGCAAAGCTGACCAAGGACGTTCTCGCCCAGGCCAATCTGCCCGTGATGAAATCGGAAACGCATATCGTTCCGATTCTCGTTGGCGACCCTGAACTCTGCAAGAAGGCCAGCGACCGGCTGCTGCAGAAACACGGCCTCTATATCCAGCCGATCAATTATCCGACCGTCCCGCGCGGCACCGAGCGCCTGCGCATCACCCCGACGCCGTTCCATTCCAACGAACTCGTCGTCGAGCTGAAGGACGCGTTGGTCGAGGTGTGGACCGCGCTTGGCATTCCTTTCTCCAAGGACAGCGAACCCGCCATCGAAACGAGCGAGCGGGTCGTAACGCTCGCTGTGTCAAAGGCCGGCGGCTGATTGCATCTGGTTGCACGCAAGTGGACCGGCGCGTGAGCGTGGGTTTTTGTTTGTGGTTCAGCGCGCAACAAAGCGGGCGAGAAACGGCACCGAGAAGGCGATCATCAGAAACCGCACTACATGGTGCGAAGCCACATAGGACGGATCGACGCCGAGGGAAAAGGCGATCACGGTGAGCGCCTCGAGCGCCCCCGGTGCAAAGGCAAGCGCTATCTGTGCCGGGTGAATGTCGAGAAGCAGCCAGACGACCAGGGCGGCAGCGAAGGACGCCGCCGTTCCGATCAGGAAGGCAAGAAGCGCCGCCGGCAGATAGCGCACCAATTGGGTTCTGTGTTCTACGCCGACCCGCGAACCTATCAGCACGCCGAGCACGACAAGGCCGATATCGGCAATCGAGCGTGGCACGGCGGCTGTCACGATGGATGTAGCATGCAGGATACCGCTGGCAAGCAGGGCGCCGAGCATCATGCCCCCCGGAATGCGGCTATAGTAGCCGAGCAAGGCGCCGGCGCCGCCGCAGACGAGGAGAATGATTGCCTCCTGAATGGTCCAGTCATAATCGACAGCAACGACGACATGTGGGGCATTCCTTGCGATGATAGCGAGAAGCGGCGCCAGGAACCCGATGAGCAGCAACAGGCGCACGCACTGGATGACGGTTATTTTCACCATGTTGGCCGAGGTGCCCCGCCGCGACGAGGACAAAGGAAAGTGCGCCCGGAAGCGCCGAAAAGAGCGCCGTCGGACCGTCCCAGCCGCAACCCTTGCGCAGCATGAGGTAAGTTAGCGACGTCACGAGAACGAGCGCCACGAAAAGCATCAGGAAGCTCACCGGCCACAGCACCATCTGGTCGAGGATGCCGGGTGAGACGCCCGAACCTGCCTGAATGCCCAGCGAAAAGAAGACGAAGCCGCGCAGCCGGTCCGGAATATAAATTCTTACCCCCGACAGCGAGGCGGCGGTGACGGCTATGGTCGAACCGAGCAGGAACGGAATCGGCAGGTCGATCAGCCAGGCGGTCAAGCCGCCGGCCGTGGCTATCAGCAATGAAAGAATGGTGGTTTTGATCTTGTCGAGATGAACGGGGTTCGGCGTCAACGTTTCCGGATCCAGTCTGCGAGGCGGTCGGCCGCCTCCTCGACCTGATCGATCCGTCGGGCGAAGCAGAGCCGTAGAAAGGCGGCGCCACCATCGCCAAAAGCAGTCCCCGGCGCAAGGCCGACTTTAGCCTCATCGACAATATCAAAGGCAGCGCGATAGGAGTCGCTGATGCCGTCTATACCGAAAAGCAGGTAGAACGCGCCTGCGGGCGGCGACAGCCGTACCCTTCCCGTCGCCGCGAGCTTGGCACAGAGAATATCGCGTGCCTTGTGGGCGCGCTCGACCTGCATGCGAATGAAGTCGTCGCCTTGATCGAGCGCGACAACGGCGCCGCGCTGCATGAATTGGGCAACGCCCGACGTCGAATACTGGATGAGATTTTCGATCGTCTTGCCAAGCGAGGGGTGAACCACCATCCAGCCGACCCGCCACCCCGTCATCGCCCAGTTCTTGGAAAAACTGTTGACGAAGATGATGCGCTCATCCGGATCCATGATGTCAAGGAAGGAGGGCGCGCGGCGGGCGCCGTAATAGAAATGCGCGTAAATTTCGTCGGCAACGATCCACAATCCGTGCTGACGGGCAATGCTCAGGATTTCCTTCAGCGTATTGATGTCGGCGGTCCAGCCAGAAGGATTGGAAGGCGTATTGATAAATAGCGCCCGGGTTCGCGGCGTGATGGCATCGCGTATTTTCTGGGGATCGAATCCCCAGCCGTTGCCGGTGAAGTCCTGCGTCACCGCTACCGGCGTCGCGCCGGCAATGCCCGCGGCGGCGGCAAAATTAGGCCAGGCCGGAGAGAGATAGATGACTTCGTCGCCCGCGCCGGCCGTTGCCTGGATTGCGAGCTGGATCGACTGCATGCCCGAGCCGGTAATATAGAAATGCTCGACCGGCAGATCCGCATTGAAATGGCGTTTGTAATAAGCCGCAAGCGACTGGCGCAGTTCCGGTATGCCGGCCTGCCAGGTATAGAAGGTCTCGCCATTGGCAAGGCCTGTCGATGCGGCATCGCGAATGAAATCGGGCGTCGGAAGATCGCCCTCGCCGGCCCAGAGCGGGATGACGCCCTCCTGGCGACGACCATGATTCATGACGGCAACGATGCCGCTCTCCGGTGCCACCGCTGCTTCATGCCGCAATTGCTGAACGAGGTTCATTTATTCGTGTCTCCAGTCTGCTTGCCGCAGACCTATAACAACGAATTCTGTTTCGCACGTGGATATTTGTGATGTTTCCATCATCGCAAGTGATGGGCTCCCGCCACCGTTATGGCGGGAGAGGCTTCGGTTTCGACACTCCGCAACCTGACCGCCTTGGGTGTTGGGCGCAGCATTACGGCAAAAATATCAGGGATGACGGGCGACAACGGCCCGAGATCGGAGGGCTGCCCTCAGGGCAACCCTTCGGCGACACCTGTCAGGTGCGCTGGGCGAGAAGGTCGCGAATTTCCGTGAGAAGCACTTCTTCCTTAGACGGTTCGGCAGGCTTGGCGGCTTCCTTCTTCTTGAAGCGGTTCATTGCCTTGACCACCATAAACAAGACCCAGGCAACGATCAGGAAGTTGATGAGCAGAGTGATGAAATTTCCGTAAGCGATGGTCGCGCCAGCCTGCCGGGCCGCCGCGAGGGTCGGCTGCGCGTCGCCCGAAAGCTGGAGATACAGGTTGGTAAAGTCGGTGCCGCGCGTGAGCAGACCTATGATCGGCATGAAAATATCGGCGACGATCGACTCGACCAGTCGGCCGAAGGCAGCACCGATGATCACACCTATGGCGAGATCAACCATGTTTCCTTTCAAGGCGAATTCTTTGAATTCTTTCAGCATGATGTACCACTCTCCAGTATTATGTGTTAATCCAAACCAACGGTCATCGCATTTGCCATAACCTGAAAACTGTAACAGAAGTTTTGAAATTATTGATAGAGCGTTCGATTTCTTCTACCAGTATTAACGGCATGGGCAATCGGCGGGCAAGCCGAAAATGCCTGAACGCGGAGCGTGCCGAAGCAAAGTAACGGAAGGTGAAGCCCATGTCGGGCTTGTATATTGCAGTCCTTATCATTGTGCTTTACCTCGCGTTCCAGTCGATTGTGGTAAGGCGCGCGAACCAGCTTCCCAGCCGTTTTCGTCTGCCGCGGCCCTTTGTCTACTCGATCTGCCTTGCTGCAAGCGGCACGTCCTGGCTCTACTACGGCAGCGCCAGTTACGCCGCCAAGAACGGGATCGAATTTGTCGGGCTCTTCCTCGGCATTGGTCTCATGTTCACGTTGGGATTTCCAGTTCTCGGCAAAGTGAGCCAGCTCGCCAAATCGGAAGGCATCAAATCGATTTCCGATTTTGTCGGCGCACGGTACGGCAAGAGCTTTTCCGTCGCAGCGCTGGTTACTGGGATCACGACGATCGGGCTCATCCCATACATTGCGCTGCAGTTTGCCGCGATCCACCAGATGATCGATATTTATTCCAACCATATGAACGAAGGCGCAGATCACCACCACATGATCATTGCCCTGGTCCAGCTTGGGATCGCCGTCTACACCGTTTTCGTGGCCGCTCGCGGTCCGCAGCAGAAGGACCGCTACGATGGTTTCATCAAGGCGGTTGCCGTAGCTACCACGATCAAGCTCTGTGTCTTCCTGCTTGTCGGCATTGCTACCGCGACGTTCCTGTTCGGATCACCCACGGAACTCTTCGCAAAGGCGATGGCCCAGAAGCAGGACATTCCGCTTCTCACCACCGGCATTTCCGTTGCCAACCTTTTTGCCCTAATGCTGATCGGCGCATCGACGGTGCTGCTTTTACCCAACCAGTTCTATCTGACGATCGTCGAGCACCGGGGTGGCGGAGAAATGCGTCTTGCGCGCTGGTTCACACCGCTCCTCTTGCTGATCGGCGGCGTCTTTGTCATCCCCATTGCCGTGGCCGGGACGATTTCCCTGCCGCCCGAGGCTGCGTCGGACTTTTACTTCATTTGCGTGCCGATCGTTGCCGGGCAGAAGATGCTCGCCGGGATTGCGTTTCTTGGTGGCGTTCCGGCTGCAACGACGATGATCATTGCGCCATCGATATTACTGTCGATCATGATCACCAACGATTTGATGCTGCCGCTGCTGTTGCGCCCGGCTGCCGGCAATCCAGCCGAGCCAAAGGACTATACCAAGGTCATTCCCCGGATCAGGCGCTGGTCCCTCGTCGCCATTCTCGGGATAGCCTGGGCCTATCAGTATTTCGTATCCTGGAAGATGGACTTTTCCGAACTCGCGCTGATCTCGGCTGTCGCGGTCATCCAGCTGGTGCCGCCATTCGTCGGCGCCCTCGTTTGGCGCCGGGGCACAGCGCGCGGCGCAAACTGGGGCATGATCGCGGGATTCAGCGTCTGGCTTTATACGATGGTCATCCCGACGCTGATCGATCCAGGCTCCGGGCTCTTGACCGACGGTCCGCTTGGGATTGCAGCGCTCAAGCCGCAGGCGCTTTTCGGCGTCGAGGCGGCAAGCTACGTGCAAGGCCTTTTCTTCAGCCTGGCCGCCAATATTCTTTGCTATGTTGCCGGGTCACTGTCACGCAGCGCCACGCCGCTTGAGCGCATTCAGGCTTCGGTATTCATCACCGATAAAGCCCCGCTGTCGACGCCGGTCGGAACACTTCAGCCCTCCATCACCGTCGGGCAACTCAAGGCGACGGTCTCGAGATATATCGGCCATGAGCAAGCTGAATTGGCTTTCGCGTCCTTTCGCAAACGCGAGGGTATTCTGCTCGACGACGAGGATGGGGCAGATTTCAAGACGGTACATTTCGCCGAACAACTGCTCTCCGGCATTGTCGGCTCGCCCTCGGCCCGCATGATCCTATCGCTCGCCATGGGGCCGACAGGGCCTGCACAACGCCGCGCCCAGATCCTCCTCGAGCATGCGACCGATGCACTGGCACAAAACCGATATCTGCTGCAAACGGCGCTCGATCAGATGGATCAGGGGATTTGCGTGTTCGACCCGCAATATCGGCTGAGCTGCTGGAACGCGCAGTTCCGCGTATTGCTCAATCTGCCAAGGGACCTGCAACGCATGGGCACCCCGTTTCGCAGCATCGTCCATTATCTCTATGAGCGCGGCGACCTCGCAAGCGCCGCCGACCCGGCGCTCCTCATCGGCCTTGCCAAATCGACCGCGCCGTGGCGGATCACGCTGACGGATACCGGCCAGACAATTGAAATCCGCTCGAACTCCATTCCGGACGGAGGCATTGTGACGACATTGACGGATGTCACACAAGCGGTAAATGCCGACCATCTCTTGCGGCAGACAAATGAGTCTCTGGAACAGCGTGTTCGCAACCGCACCAACGAGCTCACGCTCGCCAACCAGCAACTCGCCAAGGCACAGCAGCGGGCCGAAGAAGCCAATATCAGCAAGACGCGTTTCCTTGCCGATACCGGCCACGACATTCTCCAGCCCTTGAACGCGGCGCGGCTGTATTCTTCCTCGCTGATGGAGCGCCTCGGCAATTCGCGCGAAAAGCAGCTCGTTAGCAATGTCGACTCGTCGCTTGAAGCTGTCGAGGTTATCATCAACGCCCTGCTCGACATTTCGCGACTTGATACGGGCGCGCTCAAACCGGTTGTATCCGTCTTCCGCCTTGATTCTTTGCTTGAACAGATCGTCCGCGATTTTTCGCCGACGGCGCATGCAAGGGGCCTGACGCTGGACGTGGTCATGAGTTCGGTGGTCGTGGCGACCGACCGCAATCTTCTGCGCCGCCTCGTTCAGAACCTTGTCTCGAATGCCATCAAATATTGTCGCAGTGGCAAGGTGCTTGTCGGCGCCCGCCGGCGCGGCGACAGGATTGAACTGCAGGTGTTCGACACCGGCATCGGCATTCCAAAGTCGCAACTCGAAAACATATTCCGCGAGTTTTCCCGCCTCGCCGAAGGCATGAAGATTTCGGACGGGCTTGGCCTCGGCCTTTCCATCGTCGAGCGCATCGCGAAAATCCTCGACCTTTCGGTGCAAGTGCAATCGACGCCGAACAAGGGATCGATGTTCTCGGTGACAATTCCGGTCTCGAAGGCGGGCGCGCCTCCCGCTGCCGAGAATGTCCGGACCATTCTGCCTTCGGCGCCCCTGTCGGGATTGTCCGTGCTGTGCATCGATGATAACCCGCACTCGCTTGCCGGCATGCGGGAATTGCTGGCAACATGGGGTTGTTATGTCGTCATGCTGGATAGCGGCGAGGCGCTGAAAGCCTATTGCCAGGACAATCCAGGCGTTCCCGACGTCATATTGGCGGACTACAATCTGGGCGATGAAAACGGACTAGAAATGGTCGCCTACACACGCGAACACTTCCAGCGCCATATACCGGCGGCACTGGTTACGGCAGATCGCTCGAATGCCACCCGCGATCAAGCCAACGCCGAGGACATCGCCGTCATCCAAAAGCCTGTCCGACCCGCAGCGCTGCGGGCGTTGCTTTCGCATTTCCGCCAGGCAATCGCAGCGGAATAACGACTTGATTACATAAGAGACTGGCTGGGCATCGACTCTTCTTTGAAGCGTGCCAGCCGGATGACGGCTTGCGTGCGGCTCTCGACGCCGAGCTTGTATAGAACGGCGGAGACGTGTGCCTTGATCGTCGCTTCCGAAACGTTCAGTTCATGGGCGATCTGCTTGTTGAGCATGCCATCAGCCATCATACTCAATACACGTGCCTGCTGCGGCGTAAGTTTGCGGATGCAGCGAATAAGTTCGATCATCTCCGGATCGAGCACGTCGTCGTCACCATCGGCCAGCGGCGACCAGATACCCCCGTCAAGGATCGTCTGCACTGCTTCCTTGATAACGTCCGGTCCCGACGACTTGGAAATGAAACCCGATGCGCCGAGTTCGAGGGCCGCCCGGATGGTAACCGGATCGTCGGTTGCCGAGATGATGGCGATCGGAAGCGATGCTTGCAGGGAGCGCAGCGCGACAAAGCCGGTGAGCCCACCGACACCGTTCAACGAAAGGTCAAGCAGAAGAAGATCAAGATCGGCTTCTTCCTGGATAAGAGATTTTGCAGTCTCGATATCGCCAGCTTCAATAATCTCGGTATTGTTTCTTGGCGAAGTAAGCGCCAAACGCAAGGCTCCCCTGAAGAGAGGGTGATCATCCACAATAAGAAATCGGTAGTTCATGATTTAAAAAATCCTTGTTGCTGAAATTGCAGCAGTCTTAATCCAAAAGCCGTAATGCTAACGACTAAATCTGAAACGACTGATATATCAAGAGCCATTCGGTACACGCCAAAGTTTTGTTATCCGCCTAGGTGAGGCGATCCGGTTGAAATGCCTTGGCAAAACCGCATTCCCGCGCAATTATTTGCTGTGGGGATGAAATTCTTGAAAGTGGGACGCATGATCACAAACATTCTTTATCCAGAACTTCAACCGACATCGGAGGAAATGCTGCAGGTCTCCGAGCTTCACACGATTCATGTGGAGGAATGCGGGAATCCGAATGGCAAACCGGTGATCATGGTACACGGCGGACCCGGTGGCGGCATCAATCCGACGATGCGGCGCCTGCATGATCCGGAAAAATATCGCATCATTCTGTTTGACCAGCGCGGCTGCGGAAAATCGACGCCGCATGCGGAGCTCAACGAGAACACGACATGGGATCTCGTTGCCGACATGGAGAAAATCCGCAATCATTTTGACATCGACAAATGGCAGGTCTTCGGCGGTTCGTGGGGTTCGACGCTCGGCCTCGCTTATGCGCAGACACATCCGGACCGCGTCAGCGAATTGATATTGCGCGGTATTTTCATGATCCGCCGTTTCGAGATCGAATGGTTCTATTCGAACGGCGCAAGCATAATCTATCCCGATCGTTTTGAGGCCTACCAGGCGCATATACCGGAAGACGAGCGCGACGACATGATCGCAGCCTACTACCGGCGCCTGACCGATGCCGACCCGGCCGTCCAGTTGCAGGCAGCCAAACTATGGGCGCGCTGGGAGGGATCGGCGCTATCGCTGCTTCCGGATCCTGCGCGTGAAGAAGCGTTTTCCAACGATCATTTTGCCATCGCTTTCGCCCGTATCGAATGCCACTATTTCCAGAATCGCGGGTTTTTCGAAACGGACGACCATTTGCTGCGCAACGCACATCTGATCCGCGATATTCCGGGCGTCATCGTGCATGGGCGCTATGACATGTGCACGCCGCTGCTCAACGCCTGGCACCTGAAAAAGGTCTGGCCGGAAGCGGATCTGCGTATTGTCGAGGATGCAGGCCATGCCGTCAGCGAGCCCGGCATCGTCCACGAACTCATCCACGCGACGAAGCGGTTTGCTGGCTAGATAACGACGGCCGGCCCCGCCATGGGGCCGGCACTTTACGCGGCAAGGTGCTTCTGCCGCGATTTCAGCACCCACAAATGCCCGAACGGATCAACGAGCACGCCAGCCCGATCACCGCCATCGAGCGTTTCGGCGGCGTTGCGTATCCTGCCACCCTCGGCGAGGGCATGGTGCAGCACGCGGTCCACATCATCGACATGAATATCGAGCATGACCGGCGTCGCTCCGATGGCATGGACCGAGCGCGGACCGCCGAGGGATGCGTCGGCATCGCGCTTCGGATTGGCGCCAACGATCATGAGGAACGATGCGCCCATGCGGATTTCCGCAGCGATAAGTTCGCCATTGTGCAGATAAGGCCGTCCGACAGTTTTGGCGCCGAAGACGTTCTCATAGAAATCGAGCGCCTTCTGCTGGTCCCCATGACGTACAAAGAGCCTGATCGATACCTCTCCAATCAGTGTTGGCACTGCAGTCATCTCATCGCTCCCGGAAAAAAAGTTGTGAGCGGGCAGTGTCCGACAAAAGTTTGAACATATCAAGAACGGCACCTGCCAAAAACCGGCCACTCCTGACAGATGGTTGTCAGGATGATTCAGGTTTTCTCCAAGGTGTCCGGAGCCGGCTTGTTGTCTTCGGGGCTGTAGCCGAACTCCTTGGCGATACCCATGAAACGGCGCATGAATTTTTCCATGTAGCCGAGGCTCTTTTCGAACTGCTCGTCGGAAGGCAGCGCGTCGCGCACAATCGGCGGAATCTTGCCCATGGCGGCCACTGTATCCTCGAGTTTGGCGACGCGGCCCTTCAGATCGGCTATGTCCTCTTCATAGGCCGTACGTTCCTCCGCAGCGACCTTGCACACGAGTTGTGCGGCTTGCTGTTGGCAGATCGACATCTCACCCGTCTTGTTGTTCATGCGCACGAAGCCGTCGGCAATCTTCTCCAGCGTATAGCCCGGGCTCTCCTCGGCACGCGCCGGCTGGCCGACCAGCGGACCAAGTGCAAGAACAATGAGCATCGTGCGAAAGGGTGCCATGACGGACCTCCATGTTTGCATCCTGCAAACCTATTGCAATAATACGCCGAAAATCTGAACCAGGCACAGAATTCGCTCAAACGTTCGACTCCGGACTTTGCGCGGACGGGTTTTGCGACTACTAAGAATTTCCATGACTCACCTGATATACAAGATTGCGCCGCGCACCCTTTGGCAGGCCGCCGAAGCAAAGGGTGTCTTTGACGGCGCGCCCATCGATCATACGGACGGTTTCATTCATTTCTCGACAGCCGCGCAGGCCGTGGAGACGGCGACAAAGCATTTCGCCGGACAGGACGACCTTCTGCTCATTGCGGTTGCGACCGACCGGCTGGGCGATGCGCTCAAATACGAGGTTTCGCGCGGAGGCGATCTCTTTCCGCACCTTTATGCATCGCTGCCGCTCGAGGCGGTCGAATGGGTAAAGCCCCTGCCCCTCGGGCCTGACGGGCATCAATTTCCGGAGATGCAACAATGAACAGGCTGTTCCAAGCGATCGGCAGGAAGGTCCTGTTCTCGTTCGATCCGGAAGATGCACACGGGCTTTCGATAAAAGCGTTGAAAAGCGGCATCGTCCCCGGTTGCGCGCCTTTGAACGATCCGGCGCTGCGGGTCACCGTGGCAGGTCTCAGCTTTCCCAATCCTCTCGGTATGGCAGCAGGCTATGACAAGAATGCCGAAGTGCCGGATGCCCTGTTGAAGCTCGGATTCGGGTTTGCCGAGGTCGGAACGCTGACCCCGTTGCCGCAATCCGGCAATCCCAAGCCGCGGATTTTCCGCCTTATCGAAGACCGCGCGGTGATAAACCGCCTCGGATTCAACAATGAGGGCCACGAACCGGCTTTCCAGCGGCTTACCGAACGGCGCAAGCATGCCGGCATTGTCGGCGTCAACATAGGCGCCAACAAGGATTCGACGGACCGGATTGCCGACTACGTTGCCGGGATCCGCAAGTTTCAGTCAGTCGCCAGCTATTTCACCGTCAACATCTCCTCGCCGAACACGCCGGGACTGCGCGATCTGCAGGCGCGTGAAAGCTTGCGCGAATTGCTTGGCAAGGTGCTCGAAGCGCGCGACGCGCAAAAGGGCGTGCACCGCCCCGTCTTTCTAAAGATCGCGCCCGATCTTCCAGAGGCGAGCCTCGACGATATCGCGGCCGAGATCGCGCTTCACCCGCTCGACGGCTTGATAATTTCGAATACTACGCTGTCGCGAAGCGGCCTCGAAGGGACGAAGAATGCGCGCGAGACTGGAGGCCTTTCTGGCGCTCCACTGTTCAATCGCTCGACGATCGTCCTTGCCAAGATGCGCCAGCGCGTCGGGTCCGATTTGCCGTTGATCGGCGTTGGCGGTGTTGACAGCGCGGCGACTGCGATTGCGAAAATACGTGCCGGCGCGGATCTCGTTCAGCTTTATACGAGCATGATTTATGCAGGGCCAGGACTTGCCGGGGACATCGTCAAGGACCTTTCGGCAAGATTGAAGCGTGACCGCATCACCACCATCGCTGCACTGCGCGATTGCGACGTCAATGAATGGGCAGGCGAACCGCTGCCGGCCTAGAGCGTGTCGCTACTACTAGCTTATTCGGCAAACTGCAGGCGCGCCCGGCTCGGCAGAATCGACAGGAGCGAGATGCCGCGCAGGCCAAGGAAGAGGTGGAGCGCCAGCCAGAGGCCGTGATTGCCCAGGTAAACCGGCAAGACGTAGTAGGCGGCAAAATAGCCCGCGAGCGACAGAATCATCATGTTGCGCATATCGCGCGACCAGGTCGCCCCGATGAAGACGCCGTCCATGTGGAAGGCGAGAAGGCCGGTGACCGGCGCAAGGGCGGCCCAGGGCATATAGATAGCTGCCATCGATTGAACCTCTTCTGACTTGATCAGGAAGGCGACGATACTGTCGCCAAAGATCAGGAAGAAGAGTGCCATGACCGATGCGAGGATCATTCCCCAGAGAAACGACAGCTTTACGCCCCGGTCGAAGGCAGGACGGTAATTCGCGCCGACGGCACGGCCGGAGATTTGTTCGGCTGCGGTGGTGACGCCGTCGATCAGATAGCCTGAAATCAGAAGGAAATTCATCAGCACCGCATTGGTCGCCAGCGTTACCGCACCGGCCTGGGTGCCCGCCCGGGTGAAATAGGCGTAGGCGATCAGCAGGAAGAACGAGCGCAGCATGATGTCGCGATTGACCGCGAACATGCGGCGGATTTCATGCGCATCCAGAACGCGTTTGCGCGACGGATTGGCAATGCTTCGGAACTGCATGTAGATCATCGAAAGGCCGACGGTCAGTGCCGACGTCTCGCCTAGCACCGTTCCCCAGGCGATGCCCTTGACGCCCCAACCCATGATAAGACCGAGCCAGATGGTCATCACGACATTGACGCCATTCAGCAGCAATTGCAGATAAAGGCCCTGCATGGCCTTGCCCTGCCCGAGCAGCAGTCCCAATACGACGAAGTTGCCGAGCGCCATGGGCGACGACAGAAGACGGATCGACACATAGGTCGACATGGCCTCGCTGACAGCCGGATCGGGATTCATAAAGCTGACGGTCGCCTGCAGGATCAGCGGGGTGGCCGCGATGAAGATCAAGCCGGCGACAACGGCAATGCCGAGAGCACGCCAGAATACCGCCTGCTGCTCGACATCGTCGTGGCGGCCCATGGCCTGCGCAACAAGACCTGTCGTGCCAGCGCGCAGAAAGTTCATCGTCGAGAACAGGAAGTCAAAGACCAGGGCGCCAATGGCAAGGCCGCCAAGCAGATGCGGATTGCCGACCTGGCCAATGACAGCAGTATCGACGAGGCCGAGCAGCGGCGTCGTCAACGATGCGAGCATGACCGGAATTGTGATTGCAAGCATCAACCGGTTCGTCACCTCGAAGGGGCGGACGACCTTGGAACCGGCAGACGAAGGCACATCGATATTCATGAGGGCACCGAGATTGCAAGCCTGAAAGGCTGTCCAAGCTCTATGCCACTGGTTCGCTGCGTTTACCAGTCATATCAAGGATGATGCATTCCAGCGCCCGTGGACTACACCCCGAGGACCAGCGCCCAATACCTCTCTGCACCCGATTCAGCGTAGGCAAGTCCGAAATGGCTGAATTGCGGGTCGAGCATATTGCGACGGTGCGGCGTTGAATTCATCCATTGAGCAAAGACCTGGTCCATATCCATCCGGCCCCTGGCGATATTTTCCGCAGCGGGACCGTGAATGCCCGCGCCGCGTATGCGAGAAGCAAAGTCCCGGTTCCAGCTCGTCGTATGGCTCATGCGTCCGGCGCTCGCCATATAGCCCGCCTGCTGCAAGGCCGCCTGCTCCAATGCCGAAGACGGAGCGAGGGGCCCGAGCCCCCTTGACGACCGTATTGCCCGCAGATTGGCGCTGCCTGAAGCCGAAACGCCCGCGCGCTTGCCGGTCAACCGCGGTTGCGGTGGCGTCGATTGGCATGCGGCAAGCGGCAGGAGCGCAACGCCGGCGGCAAGGCCGAGAAAATGACGACGCGGCATTAGCAATTTTGTTTCGTCCATGGAGCTTTCCTCACGACGGGTTTAGCCGATATCGGTGAAATGTGGCTCCTTCGCGCCCCGAAAAGGCTCAACCACACGGTTTGGCAGTTTTAGCGACGATAGCTCAAAAGCCGCAACAGGATGAAGCACGGAATGACGACGACTGCGCCAAGCAGGAAATAGCCTGCGAAGCGTTCGATCGCGCCGAAGCCCAGATTCCAGATGCGGCGGAAGAAATTTTCGATGCCGTAGAGAATATCCATCGGAGACCAGTCGAATGCACTCATGACCACACCGACGACAAGCGAAACGATGATGAGCTTTATGAGAACACGGGCGGGCGTATCGCCCAGGAAACGGTTCACTCCATCCGACATGTTTTCTCCGGTCCATACTTGTCTGCGCTGGCAATGACATACGGCGATACGGAATAGCGTTCAAGGTGGTGAATAACCCATGCTCTGCATCGCGTGTCGCGGCAACCGCTTGTCACGCAAACATGGCGCTGTAGCGATGAAGACGGTAGAAACTGTTTTTCGATTGCGATGCGGTCGTGCAACCCGTCTTCTATGCAACTCTTATCACTTGGCTCATAAAATTGACGCGCTGCAGCAATGAAACGTTTCATATTGACAAGCTTGAAGCGATATGGCCCATTTCCGTACAGAAATCGTTTTGCTGAAAATCCGGTGAAACGCGCTTCTGAAGGAAAAGAAGATGCTCGCCACCGTCGATCGGTTCGGCCAGGAAATGGCTGCTAACGCCGTCGACAAAGCGCTCGGCGTGCTCAAGAGCGGCAAGCCGCTCGAGGGTTGGGTCAAGACCGATATCAAGCTCGTCATGGTATCGGCAACAATGAAGAAGCGGCACGGCTCGCCGGCCGCAACATCTTTTTCTACAAGATTGCCGCTTTCACTATCTGCGGAGCGCTGGTTGGCATCGGCGCGATCATCTATATGGCCCGCCTTAATATCGCGAGCCCGATCATCGGCATCGGCTTCGAACTCAATGCGATTGCGGCCGTCATCATCGGCGGGACGAGCCTCAGCGGCGGGCGCGGCAGCGTCGTCGGAACGCTGCTTGGCGCCTGCATTATCGGCGTTCTCGCCAATGGGCTTATTCTGCTTGGCCTCAGTGATTTTATGCGACAGATGATAACCGGATTTGTGATAATCCTCGCTGTGATACTCGACAAATACCGCGAAAGACTGACCAAAGCATGAGTGCATCCGACGCGCCCGACAGGACCAAACACAAGACGCACGCGAAAGTGGTGAACATCAAGGACGTTGCGGCACGCGCCAATGTTTCGGTCGGAACGGTGTCGCGCGTTCTTGCAAATAACGAGACCGTCGGCATGGCCCTGCGCGAGAAAGTGACTGCAGCCATTCGCGAACTCAACTTTCGACCGAGCGGCGTGGCGCGCGGCCTGCGCCGCAGCCGCACCGATATGATCGGCCTGGTCATCCCGGATATTACCAACCCGTTCTTTGCCGAACTTGCCAAGCATGTCGAGGCGATCGCGTCACGTTCGGGATTTTCGGTGCTGCTGTCGATCACCAATGAAGACCCCAGGATCGAGCTCAACCAGATCGAAAGCCTGTTGAAGAGCTATCCAACCGGGCTAATCGTGGTTCCGACCCAGTTTGGCGCTTCCGAGGGCTGGAAGAGCAATGTGGCAACCGTTGCGGTGGACCGGCGCTTTGCGGGCTATCCGTTGATCTCTGTCGATCACGCCGCCGGCGCCGGCCTTGCCGCACGGCATCTTCTTGCCCTTGGCCACCGGCGCATCGCCTATATTGCCGGCCCTCCCGAAGCGCCCGTTTCACGCGAGCGGCGCAACGGCTTCATCGGCGCCCTTGCCGCCGAGGGGGTGACGCCGGAAATTCTCGAAGGCTATTTCGACTATGCATCCGGCGAAACACTGGGCCGCATGCTGCTCGACCGGGCACCGGGCGAGCGTCCAACCGCCATTGCAACGGCCAGCGACCAGCAGGCGATCGGTCTTATGCGCGCCGCCAACGATCTCGACCTGAAAGTGCCGCAGGATATTTCCGTCGTCGGCTTCGACGACATTCCGCTAGCCGAACTCATCACGCCGCGCCTGACGACGATCCGCCAGCCTGTCGAACAGATTGCCGCGCGCGCCGTGGCGCTCACGACCGGCACCAGCCCGCTTCCCATCGACGACGAATTGCTGGAAGCTTCGCTGGTGGTGCGCAATTCGACTGCGGCGCGCGACTGACCGGCCATTCAGGATTTTTGGAGCGGATGACGAGAATCGGACCCTTGTATTAGCGGGCCAGTGGCGGCGGCATCCAGGAGAACGCTCAGTGAAGTGTTGAGCCCCCTCCTGAGGAGACGTTGGGAACTGCTGGTTACTGGGAAGTGATAGGCGTATTAATCTATCTCGGTCCTGACCGAGTAGATATGTCTCTCTACGGCGGCAAGCTAAATGGCTGGCGTGGTAGAGTGTTCACAAGATTGCTCAGCACTGTGATCGGATGGGCATGAAGTACATAGTTCGACTTCTTGACAAATCAGCCATCACCGCGTGCTTGCTTGCGGGCGCTGCGACAACCGCACTCGCGATGATGGGAGCGCGAAGTATCGCGCTTTCCCTCGCCCAATCCGATGTCGCCGAATATGCCGGCAATTTGCTCAAGAGGGCTGAGGGGATCGCCCTTGAGACAAACAACGCGCTTGCCGAAGCAAACCATGTTGAAGGTGAGCCATGCGGGTCAACTGACCTCGATAATATGAGAAGAATCGCTTTCACCGCACGCTATATCAAGGATGTCGGGAGGGTGAACGATCAGAAGCTTATGTGCTCGAGCTATCTGGGCGTCGTAACGCCGCCCTTCGTCAACCCGCCACCGGATATCATTACTGAGGACGGTCACAAAATTTGGGGGAACGCATCGCTCCGATTGGCAGATGGGGTTACTGCCTTGGTGATCGAGGCCGGCAATGCAAATGTGGTGACCGATCCTTCCGCATTTTTGGACTTGGTTCGTTACCCCTATCGCTACTCCGTCGCCATCATCGATCCCGAGAAGGGCCATGTATTGCGATCATGGGGGCAGCCCGTGGTCGATGAGAGTATCTTGGTGGCGCGTAAGGATACTTCTACTGACACTGCTACGGATATCATCCATATTGATTGTTCGAAGGTATACTTTCTTTGCAGTGTGGCGGCGTTAAACAAGCGCGAAGCCATAGCGCGGCAATCAACGTTCATTCTTGGCTTTGGTGCTCTCGGATTTCTGCTCGGTGGATTTTTAACTCTGGTGGGTTTCCTGCTCTACCGAACGCAAAAGCCCTTGGCAGCGCGATTGAAGGATGCGTTGCGCTCGAATGAATTATCTTTGATGTTTCAACCCATTGTGGACCTACGGTCAGGGCGCATGGTTTCCGCTGAGGCGCTGGTGCGGTGGACAGATCGTCAGGGCAACAACATTCCACCCGACATTTTTGTGGCCGAAGCGGAGGCTCATGGAACGGCCGGCGAGATTACCACCTATGTGCTCAAGGAGGTAGGCAGGACTGCCAAGTTTTTGCTCAGCGAGCATCGGGATTTCGTCATCACAGTCAACATCGTCGCGTCGGATCTGAGCGATCCCAACTTCTACGCGACACTCGACCAGACCATTAGCCTGTTTGGCATTCATCGAAATCAAATCGGACTGGAATTGACCGAACGTTCCACGGCACACCTGGACATCGCCGTTCCAGCCATCGCACGGCTGCAACAACTGGGTCATCCTGTTTACCTCGATGATTTTGGCACCGGCTATTCCAGCCTCGCACACCTCCAGGAACTCAAGGTCAATGTCATAAAGCTGGATCGAGCCTTTACGAACAGCGTCGGCACAGAGTCTGTGAAGGTCTCGATCGTGCCGCAAATCCTCGGAATGGCAAATTCACTAGGACTTGGAGTTGTCGTCGAGGGGATAGAAACTGAGGCGCAGTATAGCTTTTTTGCATCTGCGAGCCCTCACTGTTGTGGACAAGGCTGGCTTATCTCCCGTCCAATGCCTTTCGACCGCTTGATTTCCTTTAAGGCCGATCATTGAACAGGGTTCAGAACAGTTACTCACTGCCTCGATGAGGTGTCTTGTGGTCGGCTACCAGCGTAAAAACGGCATCGTAAAATATCAGTTAAGTCATAAAAGTTTGATGGAGCGGGTGAAGGGAATCGAACCCTCGTATTCAGCTTGGGAAGCTGCTGCTCTACCATTGAGCTACACCCGCATTTCACTATCAGTGACCGCTGACAGCGGTCTTTGTCAAGGGGTCGCGAGCGGCTCCGCCGTCAGCGGAAGTGCTTTGAAAGCTTCAGGCCCTGCGCCTGGTAGTTGGAGCCGAGATCAGTGCCGTAGAGGGCGCGCGGGCGCTCCAGCATGTGCTCGTAGATCAGGCGTCCGACGATCTGTCCGTGTTCGAGAATGAAGGGCACCTCATGGCTGCGCACTTCGAGCACGGCGCGGCTGCCGGTGCCGCCCGCTGCCGTATGGCCGAAGCCCGGATCGAAGAAGCCGGCATAGTGCACGCGGAATTCGCCCACCAGCGGGTCGAACGGCGTCATCTCGGCGGCATAGAGCGGCGGCACGTGGACCGCTTCGCGCGAGACGAGGATATAGAACTCATCGGGATCGAGCACGAGTTCCCGGGCGCCGCGATCATGGATCGGCTCCCAGAAGTCGAAAAGATCGTGGACGCCGCGCCGGTCGACATCGACGACGCTGGTATGATGCTTGCCGCGATAGCCGACAAGGCCATTTTGGTCGCCGGTGAGGTCGATTGAAAGGGCGATGCCGCCGCCGGAAATATTGGGCGTTTCGGAGGCGACGAGCGTCTCGGCGGCGTGAAGTTCCGCAAGCTCTGTTTCCTCGAGTTGCGCGCGCCCGGTCCGGAAGCGGATCTGCGACAGGCGCGAGCCGGTCCGGGCGACGATCGGGAAGGTGCGCGGGCTGACTTCAAGGTAAAGCGGACCATGATAGCCGGCCGGAACCTTGTCGAACTCCTGCGCGCCATCGACGATGACCCGTGTGAAGATATCGAGGCGCCCGGTCGAACTCTTCGGATTGGCGGAGGCTGAAACCTCGGCAGGCAGTGCCAGGCTTTCCAGGAGCGGAACGATATAGACGCAGCCGGTCTCGAGAACGGCGCCCTCGGTCAGATCGATTTCGTGCAGTTTCAGGCGGTCGAGCTTGTCGATGACCGGCGTTCCCGGGCCCGGCATGAAGCTCGCGCGTACGCGGTAGGCGCGCTTGCCGAGGCGCAGATCGAGGCTCGCCGGCTGGATCTGGTCGACGTCGAATTCGCGCTCGGTCTTGAGTGCTCGCGCCTCAAATAGCGCCCTGATGCCGCTATCGGCCAATATGCCCGCTTCTCGTCTCGCCATGTCGACCATCCATACAAAGAGACGAAAAGCTTTAGCGCCTCACCCGATTGACGCAAGCGGCCAAGAGGATTAAAGCACTTTTATCCCGTGGTGATTTGGCCGGCCGGCTTGCAGCCACGTAAAATAATTTGCTAAAAGAGGCCCGGTCTCGTCCGGCCTTTTTGCGATTCCCGCAAGGCCGGTTTTTTATTGGCCAGTTTTCTGGCAGATTGAGACAGCGATGACCAAGGATACCACCCGCAAACTGCGTCCCGCCACCCAGCTCGTCCATGCCGGAACCTTGCGTTCCGGCTTCGGGGAAACCTCCGAAGCCTTGTTCCTGACGCAAGGCTTCGTTTACCCGTCCGCAGAAGCGGCCGAGGCGCGTTTCAAGGGCGAAGAGCCCGGATTCATCTATTCGCGCTATGCCAATCCCACGACCGACATGTTCGAAAAGCGCATGTGCGCCCTTGAAGGCGCGGAAGATGCGCGTGCCACCGCTTCGGGGATGGCCGCCGTTGCTGCCGCAATCCTCTGCCAGGTGCGAGCCGGTGACCACGTGCTTGCCGCGCGGGCGATGTTCGGCTCCTGTCGTTACATCATCGAGACCATGCTGCCGCGCTATGGCGTTGATTTCACGCTCATAGACGGCTCCAGGATCGAGAATTGGGAAAAGGCTGTTCGCCCCAACACCAAGGTGATGTTCCTCGAAAGCCCGACGAATCCGACGCTCGAAGTCATCGATATTGCCGCCGTCGCCAAGGTCGCGAACTCTGTTGGCGCCAAGCTGATCGTCGACAATGTGTTCGCAACGCCGCTCTTTCAAAAGCCGCTCGAACTCGGCGCCCACATCGTCATCTATTCGACGACCAAGCATATTGACGGCCACGGCCGTTGTCTCGGCGGCATGATCCTTTCCGACAAGCAGTGGATCGACGAAAACCTGCACGAATATTTCCGCCACACGGGACCCGGGCTTAGCCCGTTCAATTCCTGGGTCATGCTGAAGGGGCTCGAAACGCTTGCCGTGCGCGTACACCAGCAGACGAACAATGCAGCCAAGATTGCCGACTTCCTTGCCGGACATCAGGCCGTCTCGAAAGTGCTCTATCCCGGCCGCGCCGATCACCCGCAGGCCGACATCGTCGCCAAGCAGATGAGTGGTGGCTCGACGCTGATCGCCTTCGAGGTCAAGGGCGGCAAGAAGGCCACATTTGCGGTCGAGAATGCACTCGAGATCATCCAGATCTCCAACAATCTCGGCGATTCAAAGAGCCTTATCACCCATCCGACAACGACGACGCACAAGAACCTGACGGACGAGGCCCGTGCCGAGCTCGGCATATCCGATGGACTGCTGCGGCTATCCGTCGGTCTCGAAGATGTCGATGACCTCATCGATGATCTCGATGCGGCACTGAACGCATCGCGCTAGGACCTGGCTATAGCTGGTGGCGCGCCGACACTGATTTTGGCGCGGCCTTCCGCCATGCCATCGCCATGGCATGGCGCACGACATCGGGCTCGGCCATGGCGAGGATGACAAAGGTCGCACCTTTCTCGCCCCAGCCGCCCGGCACCGGTTCGAACATGTCTGCAGAGGTCTCGCGCATCATGGCCTGGTCGTCGCGCGTCAGCATCAGAACCCCGCGCAGTTTTTCCGGACGCAAGGTGGCGAAGATTTTGTTGCTCACACGGAAATCGGTCGTGCCAAAGTGGCTGCTCTGCGTGCTTTCCGGAAATGAGTGCGCCATGGCGGCGAAGGCTTCCAGGGTCATCATGACTGGCTCCTTTTGCATCCCCGATCCTAACAAAGGAACCGTGACCGACGAAGGTTTTAGTTCGATCCGTGACCAGTAATGGTTGACGCATCGGCCGTGAGTGGCGATATCAAGGAGTGAAATCGAGAGCAGGCATGTACAAGGCGACAACGCGCGATATCGAAGTGACCGTCGAGCCGTTCTATCTGGAGGAGCAATCCAACCCGGAGGAAAATCGCTATGTCTGGGGCTACCGGATAACCATTGCCAATGACTCGGATCTGACGGTGCAATTGCGCGCCCGCTACTGGAGGATCACCGATGGCAACGGCCATATCGAGGAGGTCCGCGGACCGGGCGTCATCGGCGAGCAACCCATTCTCGATCCGGGCGACTCCTTCCAATATTCATCCGGCTGTCCGCTGACGACGACATCAGGGGTCATGGTCGGGCGCTATTCAATGCAGACGACGTCAGGCGAGCGCTTCGATATCGAAATTCCGGCCTTCTCGCTCGACCTTCCCGATCAATTGCGGACCTTGAACTGATGGCCGAAACCGAACGCACCAACGCGCCCTATCTGAAGGCCCTAACCTGCTCCGCTATCGTCTTCGTACTGGCGATCGGCGCCTATTTCCTCGGCTATACCCTACCGAGTTTCACCAGCGCCTCCGACGCCGCCAGCCGATTGTTCGGCCTTGCCCTGGTCCCCGGACTGATTGTCGGCCTGTTTGCCAAGAAATCGCCAAAGCCATGGCCGTTATGGCTGATTATCGGCGGGTTCGTCGTTGTTCTGATCGCCGTCACCGTCATCCATGAAATGACGGCTTCGATGCGGGTCTGACCGCCGGATCGGTCAGTTTTTCGGCAGGAACTCGCCCGGATCAAACTCGTAGTGCGTCGAGCAGAATTCGCAGGTGACGCTGATCTTGCCGTCTTCGATACTGTCCTCGATCTCTTCGGCCGTGAAGCCTGAGAGCACGCCGGCAATCTTCTCGCGCGAACAGGAGCAGTCGTCGTTGACGCGGACCGCATCGAAGACGCGGACGCCGCGCTCGTGGAACAGCCGATAGAGCAGACGTTCCGCGCCAACCTGCGGATCGGTCAGTTCAGAGCTCTCGATCGTCGCGACCAGCGCCTTGATTTCGGCCCAGTCGTCATCCTCGAAAAACTCGTCCTCCTCATTGCTCGGCGCATCGCCGGCCGGCAGGTCCCGCTGGCGCATGCGAAGCTCGGATTCCGGCAGGAACTGCACGATGAGACCGCCGGCGCGCCATTGTTCGACAGGCTTGCCGTCCGGGCCTCGCTCCACGAGCTTGGCGACGGAGAGGCGCACATCGGTCGGAATCTGCTCCGACTGGCGGAAGTAGGTCTTGGCAATCTCTTCGAGGTTCGAGCCGTCGAGTGCGACGATGCCCTGGTAGCGTTGTGTGTATTCGCCCTGGTCCACAGTCAGCGCGAGCGTGCCGCTGCCGATCAATTCCTCCTGGGCGGTACGGTGCCCGGCAATCGCCTCCGCCAGGCGTTCCTCATCGTAACGCGCATAGGCGCGCACGGAATTTGGCGTGCGGAAATCGACGACCAGCATGTCGACGGGTCCATCCGACTGCGACTGGAAGATGAACTTGCCGTCGAACTTCAGCGAGGTACCAAGCAGCACGGTCAAAACGATGGCTTCGGCGAGCAGCTTTGCAACGGGTTCGGGATAGTCGTGGCGATTGAGGATCTCATCGAGCGTCGGCCCCAATTGCACCGCACGGCCGCGGGCATCGAGATCCGCAACCTGAAACGGCACAACGGCGTCGTCGCCGGCAAATACATATTCGTCGGAACGAATTCCGGTATCAGACACTGGAACGTCCTCCTTCAAGACACCATGCGAGAATTGCCTTCTGCGCGTGCAGCCGATTTTCCGCCTCATCAAAGACCACCGAATGCGGTCCGTCGATGACGGAGTCGGTTACCTCTTCGCCGCGATGCGCGGGCAGGCAGTGCATGAACAGAGCGTCGGGATTGGCATGCTGCATCAATGCATCGTTGACCTGATAGGGCATGAACACGTTATGACCGCGGGCCCGCCCTTCCTGTCCCATCGACACCCAGGTGTCGGTGACGATGCAATCGACGTCCTTGACCGCAGCGACCGGATCGGTGGTCAGCTTGATCTTGCCTCCGGCGCCGCGGGCCCAGTCAAGATATTTGCTGCTGGGTTCGCTGCCGTCCGGCGTTGCAATGTTGAGATTGAAATCGAAACGGGCTGCCGCCTCGACCAGCGAGTGCAATACATTGTTGCCGTCGCCCGTCCAGGCGAACGTCTTGCCCTGCACCGGCCCGCGATGTTCCTCGAACGTCATGATATCCGCCATTATCTGGCAGGGATGCGTGTCGTCCGTCAAAGCATTGATGACGGGCACCGTGGCGTTTTGCGCCATTTCGGTCAGGCGGTCATGCGTCGTCGTGCGCATCATGATGATGTCGACATAGCGCGATAGCACCTTTGCCGTATCGGCAATGGTTTCGCTGCGGCCAAGCTGCATCTCCGAACCGGTCAGCATGATGGTTTCGCCGCCGAGCTGGCGCATGCCGACATCGAAGGAAACGCGTGTGCGCGTCGACGGCTTGTCGAAGATCATAGCCAATACTTTGCCGGCAAATGGCTTTTCGATATTGCCGGCTTTCAGCCGTGTCTTGCGTTCGCGAGCGTCGTCAAGGATCGTGCGCAGATCGCCGGATGAGAGTGCTGAAAGGTCGGTAAAATGCCGGAGGTCCTGCTTGATTGTCATGGCCCGTCCCTCACGCGCTCTTCTGCCTGGCGGCAACCGATAGGCGTTCAGCCGCCGCCTCGATGCGTGAAAGCGCCTCGCGCGCCTCTTCTTCCGATGCAACCAGAGGTGGAAGCAGGCGAATGACGTTGTCACCGGCGCCGACCGTCAGAAAATGCTCGTCGCGCAGTGCCTGCACCAGCGTCGTATTGGGCACGACGCTCTTAAGGCCAATCAAGAGGCCGCGGCCGCGCACTTCCGAAATGACGGCCGGATAGCGGTCGGCAATTGACGCAAGGCCCTGCTTCATCGTGAGGGCAATCCTCTGCACGTGTTCAAGGAAGCCCTCCTCCAGGATGACGTCGAGCACGGCGTTGCCGACGGCCATGGCAAGCGGATTGCCGCCGTAGGTCGTCCCATGAACCCCCGCGGTCATGCCCTTTGCGGCTTCGGCCGTGGCAAGGCAGGCGCCAAGCGGAAAGCCGCCGCCGATGCCCTTTGCGACCGCCATGATATCCGGCCTGATGCCCGACCACTCATGGGCGAACAGCTTGCCGGTTCGACCGACGCCGGTCTGCACTTCATCGAGGATCAGCAAAATACCCTCATCGTCGCAGAGCTTGCGCAGAGCGCGCAGATCTTCATCCGGGACGGGACGTACGCCGCCCTCGCCCTGGATCGGCTCGATCAAGATGGCAGCAGTCTCCGGCCCGATGGCAGCCTTCAAGGCCTTTTCGTCACCGAAAGGCACCTGGTCGAAACCCTCGACCTTGGGTCCAAAACCTTCAAGGTATTTTTCCTGGCCGCCAGCCGCGATCGTTGCCAGCGTGCGGCCATGGAACGCGCCTTCGAACGTGATGATGCGAAACCGTTCGGGATGGCCGTTGACATAGTGGTAACGCCGCGCGGTCTTGATCGCGCATTCAAGCGCTTCCGCACCGGAATTGGTAAAGAACACCTTGTCGGCGAAAGTGGCGTCGACCAGACGCTGGCCGAGACGGCGCTGGCCGGGGATCTCGTAAACGTTGGAGACGTGCCATAGTTTTTCGCCCTGGCTCTTCAGCGCTTCGACGAGATGGGGATGCGAATGGCCGAGCGAATTGACGGCAATGCCGGCGGCGAAGTCGAGATAGCGCTCGCCGGTTTCGGTCACCAGCCAAACACCCTCACCTCGCTCAAAGCGCAAATCCGCACGAGCAAAAGTGTCGTAAAGCGGTTGCGCGATTGCGTCCGTCATGTCGTTACGGGCCTCCAATACCCTGCTTGCCGAAACTGCTGATTACAAAGAAGAAACGGCCGTGTTGAAATCAAAAAGCCGCCCCACAATGCCATTTTGAGGGCGGCCATATGCGAGTAATATCGTCATTCGAACCCCAATTGTCAAATGAACACTTTTGATCCCATTCATCACCAACACGAACCGGATGAGCCGATCCATTAACTACAACTTCTGCGCGTATCCGCTGGAATATTTGCCACCGACTCTGCAATTCGTCATTTCTGCAACATCTATCGCGCAAGTTGGGGAAAACCCAAAAAAGCACCCCTGGGATCGGCGCCCGACTCTTGTCACAGAGTCATCGCATATTGTAGCTTGGTAATCGAAAAAGCTAGATTTCGTACGGCGTCCTCGTCATCTGAATAGATATGGTATCGAACCAATCTGGAGCAATCCAGATGCGAGGAAGGATTCAGTCCGGAGTCTACATAAACAAGCCCCATATGGAGCTAGGAAAACGATGAACTGGACAGATGAGCGCGTAGAACAGCTGAAGAAACTTTGGGCCGAAGGTCTGAGTGCAAGCCAGATCGCAGCACAGCTGGGCGGTGTCAGCCGCAATGCGGTCATCGGCAAGGTTCACAGGCTGAAGCTGTCCGGGCGCGGCAAGACCACGTCCACCCAGACACGCAGCAAGAAGATCAACACGGGGTCATCCGGCGCCTCGCGCGGCGGCGGCTCCTCGGGGCATGTCGCGACCCGCGTCGTCAGCCGCAGCATCGGCGCGACCGCTTTGCAGACCGAATACAGCACGGAACTCGTGCCGGTCATGAAGACTGTCACGGATGTCGTCGTGCCGATCTCGCGGCGCCTCGAACTGGTGCAGCTCAACGAGCGTACCTGCAAATGGCCGATGGGAGATCCGCTACAGCCGGACTTCAATTTCTGCGGCAACGATGTCGGCGAGTCCGGGCCCTATTGCGGCTATCACTCCCGCCTAGCCTATCAGCCGGCGTCCGATCGCAGGCGCGTCCGCTAATCTTAGCTCCTTCTGACTGGGGCGCCATTCGGCGCCCTTTTTTTGTTGCCGTGCACCAAGCTTAACGAGCGGTTGGCGTCAGGCCTTCTGAGGCCCGAAGACGACGGTGAAGGTCGAGCCCTCGCCGACCCGCGAGCGAACGACGAGGCGCGCGCGATGCCGCGTCAGTATGTGCTTGACGATCGCGAGCCCGAGGCCGGTGCCTTTCTGAGCCCTGCTGGTTTCAAGATTGACGCGGTAGAAGCGTTCAGTCAGGCGCGGGATATGTTCCTCCGGTATGCCAGGGCCGAAATCCTGTACCATGGCCTTGATGCCATCGTCGCCGCGCTTGAGCTCAACGATGATGCGCTTGCCCGACTGGCCGTATTTCAAGGCGTTTTCGACAAGGTTCTGAAAGACTTGCGTCAGCTCATCCCTGTCGCCAAGCACGATGACGGGATCGGGATCGATCTTGCGTTCGATTTCGACGCCGAGATCATCCGCAAGCGGGCGCAACGAATCCACCACGTGATTGATCAACGTCGTCAGGTCCACCTGGTCCTTGACCGCGATATGCGCCTTCATCTCGATGCGCGACAGTGACAACAGGTCATCGATCAGGCGGGCCATGCGCTCGGCCTGCTTCTGCATGATCTCGAGGAAATTGTCACGCGCCGCCTCGTCGCGGCGGGCCGGCCCGCGCAACGTCTCGATAAACCCGGTCAAGGATGCGAGGGGCGTGCGCAACTCGTGGCTGGCATTGGCGATAAAGTCGCTGCGCATGCGTTCAAGGCGATGCGCTTCGGTTTGGTCGCGAAATGAGAGGAGATATTGCCGGTCCTTGCCACCGGCCCGGTCGAGAAGGAGAACCGTCGCCCGATACCAGCGCTCGACCGGAACCCGTTCGGCAAAGTCTACCGACCGGGCGACGCCATCGGCCATGACCGACTGAACCAGTGCCTGCAGTTCGGGGGCCCGGAAATGCAGGAGCAAAGCCCCGCCGCGCGCAAGCGGCCCGAACGCGCCATTGGCGACGGGATTGACGTAAAGAATCGTCCCGCCATGGTCGAAGATGATAAGCGGGTCGGGCAATTGCGCGGCAAGCTGCTGGCCGGACAGACGGAAAATTGCCGGATCACTGGCGGGAGATTCCGCTGGTGCATCGCTGCGCGGCAGCGTCGCAGAAAGCGCAACGACCGCCAGGAGGACGAGCATGAGGACGGCAAAGCTCAGCCACCATGTCGCCTGAGTGCTGAGGACCAGAGCGGTAATGAAGGCGGCGGCGCCGAGCACGAAGCGTGCCTGGATCACACGCTCGACGGCCTTTTGACGAAACGTACGGCCCTCCTGCCCCAAAATGCTCATGCACTAAACTCCTGGCCCGGCGTCCTTTTTTGGCTCTGGACGATACAACGCTCTCTCAATAACATGCCATTGTGTCAATTGAGGACGATTGCTGTGGGTAAAGATTCGAAAAAGAAAACCGATAAACCCGTAGCGGGCGTAGACACCACTCTCAAACTCAAGATCGACGGCAAGAAACGCACTTTCAATATAGACGATCCCAAACTGCCGGACTGGATCGATGACGGCGATCTTGCTTCAGGGGGCTATCCCTATAACGACAAGATGCCGAACGACGAATACGAGAAGACTGTCGAGCGGCTGCAGATCGAACTCGTCAAAATGCAGTACTGGCTGCAGGACACCGGCAATCGTGTCGTCTGCGCGTTCGAGGGCCGTGACGCCGCCGGAAAGGGCGGCACAATCTTCACGCTGCGCCAATATATGAACCCGCGGTCGGCCCGCAATGTCGCCCTGCCGAAGCCCAGCGAGATCGAGCGCGGCCAATGGTATTTCCAGCGCTATATCTCGCATTTCCCGACGACAGGCGAGTTCGTCACGTTCGACCGTTCCTGGTACAACAGGGCCGGCGTTGAAAAAGTGCTGGGGTTCTGCACGCCCGAGCAGCATGAATCCTTTTTGGAAGAAGTGCCGGGATTTGAACGCCTTCTCGTTGCGGATGGCATTCATTTCTTCAAGTTCTGGCTGGATATCGGTCAGCTCATGCAGCTGAAGCGATTTCACGACCGCAGGCACAGTCCGTTGAAGAACTGGAAGTTCTCGCCAATTGACATCGAAGGGGCCAAGCGCTGGGACGACTACACGAAGGCGCGCGACGAAATGCTGGCACGCACGCACACGGCCTATGCCCCATGGACGATTGTCAGGTCCAACGACAAGCGGCGCGCGCGCATTGCCGTCATCCGCAGAATTCTCTTGAGCCTGCCATATAAGGGCCGGGACATGGATGTGGTCGGCAATGAAGACGCGCTGATCATCGGCTCCGGCCATGAGTTTCTGTGAGGGCGCGGGCTGATTTTCTCCGGCAATAATGTCCCTGAAGGGTCGTGCGGCGTCTTTTCCCAAAGCGAGGGCGCTCTGCCGAGCTGCCAAATGGCACGCCATGCCGCCATGGCGGTAAGCAGCCAATAGAGCGGCAGCCACTGCAGGATCGATCCAGAAATCGAGGCGGCGACCGGTGTTCTTTGGCCGAGCCTGTGGAATGACAGGAAGCCCATGACAACGCACACGAGATCGAGGGCGAGTATCGCATTGTGCCAGGTAAAGGCGTCATCGCGCGCGATGTGGACAATCCCAAAGCCGATCCAGAGCAGCATGAACGGATAGACGATCGATGAGACGATGATCCCCGCAACCAGCGTCTGGAACACCATGAAGCGTTGCAATCCTACCTCGCGCAGAAAGGCTATCGGATTGCGCATTTCGACGAGCCACGTGTGCGCCCATCCTTTCAGCCATCTCGTCCTTTGCCGCAGCCAGATATCGACGCGAACCGGCGCGTCCTCAAGGGTTGGGCGGGTAATCACACCCACATCATAGCCACAGCGCGCCAAGCGCGCGCCGAGCTCGGCATCCTCGGTGACGTTGTATGGATCCCAGCCGCGCACCGCTTCAAGGCAATGGCGCCTGAAATGATTGGAGCTTCCTCCGAGCGGCAGAATGAAGCCGTGGCGGGCCAGCCACGGAAGCAAGCCGCCGAAATGGGCCGCATATTCGAAGGCGAACAGCCGCGCCAGCAGACAGCTGCCTGCATTCGAAATGATCAGCGGCGCTTGCAGGCAAGCGAGCCTCTGGTGGGACATGTCGAAGCGGCGCCAGGCTTCCAGCAACTGGTCGGGATGCGGCCGATCTTCCGCATCGTAGACCACGACAAAATCGCCCTTCGCCAATTGCAGCCCATAGTTGAGCGCCTTTGGCTTGGTTCGTGGGCCGAAATTGGCAACAGGGACGATCTTGAAACCCGGCGGTAACGTCTGGTTTGCCAAAGCCTTCAATGTTGACGTGTCGTCTGCCTCGCAGAGAAAAAGCACTTCAAGCCTCGACTTTGGCCAATGGAGCCGCTGCATCGCCCTTACAAGTTGGGGTACCACCGCCGCTTCCTTATAAAGCGCGATCATGACGGTGTAGAACGGAAGTTCACCATGTCGTTGTGCAAGGCAGCCGGTTTCGGCGGGAATTTCGCCGGTCCTGCCTGCTGCCAGGAAGCGAAGCGCGATGCATGCAAAGAAGAAGGGCAACGAAAAATAGTGATAGCCATCCCAGAGGGTGGAAAGATGGAAAATCAGTCCGATCATGCCGAGGCTTATCGCAATGCCTAGGATGATCCCCTGAGTGCCGCTCAGGACCACCCGGGACGTACGCTCAAGCCCGCCCGTCTCCATCCTGTTCACGCACTTCAGCAACAGTTCGCGCTCGCGGTAGGAACGGATGAATTCATGCAGCTTTGTTGGCGTTGTTATTCTTGTGCGTGCCTTCGCCGCCGGATCGGAAGTCAGGCTGTGCTTCAGGTCGCCTATCTCGGTAAGCGTCGGCGCCGCGAATAGCAAAAGTTGGCCTTCAGCTGTCACCACCATCAGCCGGCGGGAGTGCAAATCGGGTGCAACAGCCGAACTTTTGCCGATGACTATCGCTCCCTCTGGAATTGCCGCAAAGCTCAGCCCGAGTTCCGCCGCTATGGCCCGGCCTATTGCCGCCTCGTCCGCTATGCCGGATGCCGCAACTTCTTCGAGCAGCGAGGTGCGGTTGGCAACCGCCTCGCGAAAGGCCGCGATAATGGCGTGTTTCGCCGTTCCCGCCTGGCATAGTCTTGCAGCGAGGGCAGCCTCGATCTGCCGCATTGCGGCGCCCGCCTAAAGTAAAGGCCGATGATCAGGCCGACCGCTCTCGTTTCGCGATGAAATTCGCAATATATACAATAATACCATGATTAACTCTTTCAATTATAGATTGAGTTTATAAATTTAAGTATACTTATGGTAGTAATGTGTGCGATATAGTGCAAGTAATAGAGATCAATGCGTAAACCGAGTCAATATACCCTTGAGTTTTTGTTTGCGAAGGCTTAGCAGCCAATTGCGCTTTTTGAGGTGAAGAGATCGTGTTAGCTTGGCCCAAATCAAATCGCACCACGGTATCGCATGCCTTTCCGCAAGATTGCCTCGTTTCTCGCCGCCTTCATTTTGGCAGTGCTGCCAGCTATGGCTGCCGACTCCGATTTTCCGCACTACTGGGATGGACGCGAGCATGTCGCCAAGCCCGATCTTTCGACCGTCGAGCGCATTCGCTTCGTGACGACCGTCGACTATCCGCCTTTTAACTTCGTCGATGCGACGGGGCGCATCTCGGGATTCAATGTCGATCTGGCGCGGGCACTCTGCAACGAGCTCGGCGTGACCGCCATCTGCCAGATTGAGGCTCGTCCGTGGGACGAGTTGCAACCGACGCTTGAAAGCGGCGAGGCTGAGGCGATCATCGCCGGGCTAAAGCCGACCGCAGCGCTGCGCGAGAAGTTTGCCTTTACGGCTCCCTATATCCGCCTGCCTGCGCGCTTCATGGCGCTCAAGGAAACGTCCTTTGCCGAACCGTTCGCAGATACGCTGAAGCAAAAGACTATCGGCGTGATTGCGGGTTCAGTGCACCAGGCGATTTTTGCCGATTATTTTCCAAACAGCCATTGGGTTGGTTTTCCGACGCGCGAACTCATGTTCAGGGACCTGCAGGCCAAAAAGATCGATGCCGTATTTGGCGACGGCTCGGACCTTTCCTTCTGGATCGGCAGTCCCGAGGCAAAGGATTGCTGTGCCTTTGTCGGCGGCCCCTATATTGCGCCGCAGTTCTTGGGTGAAGGGATGATGATCGCAACCACGCTCGAAAATCAAAAGCTTGTCGATGCATTCGATTTCGCACTGAAGGCGATCGAGGAAAAAGGCATCACATCCGAACTTTATCTTCGGTACTTTCCCGTCGATTTCTACTAATCGATCGTCTTAACCCCGAAATCATTGCCGATTGCGCCTCGGCGCGGCCAGTGCGATTGACGCGGACGACCCGCGGACGTAGAGCGTTTCATCAAATCCAAGCGTTAACAGGAACAACGAATGAACTCGCGCCTAAACACCGAAATCGAACTGACCCCCGAAATGATCGCGGCGGCAGCAGAGGCCAAAGCATGGCCTTTCGAAGAGGCGCAGAAGATCATCAAGCGTTACGCCAAATCCGGCTTTCCTGAAACGGTATTGTTCGAGACCGGCTACGGCCCTTCGGGACTGCCGCATATCGGCACCTTCGGTGAAGTGGCGCGTACCTCAATGGTGCGCCATGCTTTCCGCGTTCTGACCGGCGAGAAGGTAAAGACCAAGCTTCTCTGCTTCTCCGACGACATGGACGGCATGCGCAAAATACCGGACAACGTGCCGGATCCAGCATTTTTGGCGCCATATCTGCACATGCCGCTCTCGGCAGTGCCTAACCCGTTTGGCGGCGACTACAAGAGTTTTGCCGACCACAACAATGTCATGCTGTGCCGGTTCCTCGATACGTTCGGCTTCGACTATGAATTTGCGAGCGCAACGGAATATTACAAAGCGGGCCGCTTTGACGCCGTCCTGCTGCGTGCCGCCGAGCGCTATGACGATATCATGAAGGTCATGCTGCCGACGCTCGGCGAAGAGCGCCAGGCGACCTATAGCCCGTTCCTGCCGATTTCGCCGACAAGCGGGCGCGTGCTCTATGTGCCGATGAAGAAGATCGACGCGGGGAACGGAACAATCACCTTTGATGATGAGAACGGTGAAGAGACGACGCTCCCGGTCACCGGCGGCAACGTAAAGCTGCAATGGAAGCCCGACTTCGGTATGCGCTGGGCAGCGCTCGGCGTCGATTTCGAGATGTTCGGCAAGGACCACCAGACAAATGCGATCATCTATGACCGCATTTGCGAGATACTGGGTGGCCGGGCACCCGAACATTTCGTCTACGAGCTTTTCCTCGACGAGATCGGCCAAAAGATTTCGAAGTCGAAGGGCAACGGCCTCAGCATTGACGAATGGCTGACCTACGCCCCGACCGAGAGTCTCGGCCTCTACATGTTCCAGAAGCCGCGCACGGCAAAACGGCTCTATTTCGACGTCATTCCCAAGGCGGTTGATGAATATTTCACCTATCTTTCGGCCTATGGGCGTCAAAGCTGGAAGGACCGGCTGAACAACCCTGTCTGGCATCTCCATGACGGCAACCCGCCGACCGTGGACCTGCCGGTGCCCTTCGCACTGCTGCTGAACCTCGTCAGCGCCTCCAATGCCGAAAACAGCAGCGTGCTCTGGGGTTTCATTTCGCGCCATGCCAGGAATGTGACTCCGGCAAACAATCCGGAACTTGACGCGTTGGTTGGCTATGCGATCCGCTACTTCAACGATTTCGTCAAGCCGACCAAGAAATTCCGCGCGCCCGACGAGGTGGAACGCGGCGCCCTCGCCGCCATGGACGAGAAACTCGCGACGCTCGCGGACGATGCCGACGGGACCGACATCCAGAACGCCATTCTTGATGTCGCGCGCAGCATCGAGCGCTATCAGGACCACACGAAGAAGAGCCCGGAAGGTGGTCCAGGCGTCTCGGTGTCGTTCTTCCAGATGCTTTATGAGGTCCTGATCGGCCAGGAGCGCGGCCCGCGCTTCGGCTCCTTCGTCGCCCTCTATGGCATCCCGGAAACGCGTGCCCTCATTGCAAAGGCCCTGGCCGGCGATCTGTCCTAGTCAGGGGAAAACCAGCGGGAGTCCTCTATGCTTGATCATACTGGAGTTTCAGTCAGCGATTTCGAAAAGAGCAAGGCGTTCTATCGCCAGTTGTTCGCGTCAATTGGCTATGAGTTGATCCTCGAATTCCCGGCCTCCGTGACCGGCAGTTCGGATGTTGCGGGCTTTGGTGAAGGCGGCAAGCCGGATTTCTGGATCGCCAGCGGCGAACCCAACCGGCCAACGGTCCACGTAGCGTTTCGTGTTGGCAGCCGGAACATCGTCGATGCCTTCTGTAAGGCGGGAATTGCCGCCGGCGGAACCGACAATGGCCCGCCGGGGCTGCGGCCGCACTACCATCCCAACTATTACGGCGCCTTCGTTCGCGATCCCGATGGGCATAATATTGAGGCTGTCTGTCACGAGGGTTGAAACGCGGGGGGATATTACGACACCCCCTCTGGGCTACCGCTCAGTACCTCACAAGGGTCCTAAGAAAAAATCGAGCCGCAAGTCTTTACCCGGGGGCCTCACGGCTTGATCGGCCTTGGATCCCTACTGCTGCGGTGGCGGCGGGAACGGTGCGTCCGGGACCGGCAACGGCGCAAGGACGGCCGGCGCCGCCAATTCCTCCGGCGGTAAATTATCCTGGAGCGCAGGCACCGGCAGTTCCTGCGTAATCGGCAGCGCCGGCGGTGGACTGCCGAATATGCCGAGCTTCGCCTCTTGCGCCTTCTTCATCGTTTCCGACTGGGGCGAACCGTCCGGTGTGCGAGCCCAGCCGTTCTCGACCAGCCATTGCGCAAGATCGACACCACCGAGCCGGCAATGGGTCGCAAGGACAGCTTCGGGCGGCTGGCCCGGGACGTCGCATTCGACGGCACGCTGGCGCAGCCAGTTGCGAAACGCGGTGCGGGCCGCCATGCCGCAGGGCCAGGTCGTACCCTCGCTGGTGCAAGTCTCGTTCGGCTTGATCTCCTCGATGCCGTCGAGCGTGATGCGATAGCCCGAAACTTCGAGCGAACCGGCCGCGATTGCAACGGGCCGGTAGAGCAAGGTCGGCTTTGCCGTATCGTCTACCGGCACCGGCGGCGGCGGGGGTGTGAGAGATGGCGGCGGTTCCGGTGGCGCGGGCGGTTTTGGCGGCAGGGCCTGGCCGAGTTCGCTCAAGGGTTGGCGCGGCGCGACCCTCTGCAATGGTGTTGCGTCACCGATCGAAGGCGACATCAGATCCGGCTTGACCGTACGGGCCGCCTTTGGTTCATCCGGCGCCGGGCTTGCCCCATCGCTTTGCGCGTCCTGCATTTCCGCGGGCAATTCGAAATTCTCGGTCGTTACCGTTGGCTCGTCCCCGCTGGCTGGCCGCGCAGTCTCCAGCGCGCCGTTGAATGGGGCAACGAAGGCGTAAACAAGCGTCAGGGCAACCAGAACCGTCAGGATATAAAGCGGCAGCTGGCGCATGCGGATCAGTCCTACTGGCTTGCCCACAGGATCCTCGCGATCCAGTCGATATGGACCGCGTCAAAGGTGCGATTGGGATGTTCGGGATTCATCGACTGCAACTCGATCGTGCGGGCGGTCTGGCGGGCCAGAATCTTGGCCATGACTTCGCCGTCCCTGGTGCGAACCACGACGCGGTCGCCGCGGCGAACCGCAGCACCCGGCGCGACGATGATCGTATCGCCGTCACGGTAAAGCGGCAGCATCGAATCCCCCGACACCTCCAGTGCATAGACGGAGTCGCCGGAGCCCACGGGAAATTCGACCACGTCCCAACCCTGCCCGACCGGAAAGCCGCCATCATCGAAGAAGCCGCCGGCGCCGGCCTGCGCAAAGCCGAGAAGCGGTATCGAACGGATGGCCGTACCGCCCGCCCTTACGGCCTTGCCCACGACCAGCATCATGAACTCATCGAGCGAGGCACCCGTGGCCTCCATGATCTTGGCGAGGGATTCGGTCGAGGGCCAGCGAGCCCGCCCGTCGACCGCGAAACGCTTTGATTTGTTGAAGGTCGTCGGATCAAGCCCCGCGCGCTTCGCCAATCCTGAAACGGAAAGCGAATGGCGTTCTGCCAATGCGTCTATGGCCGCCCAAATGCGGTCATGTGAGAACATGTTGGGTCTCGGATAAAAGGAAAAAATACCTTCAGAGGTGTTTTAAGAAGGAATTTTGGAAAAGTCGAGGGGAATTACGGAAAACTTTCTTATTATCCAAAGAAAAGTGGGCATAAGCTGCCCACTCTTTTCAGATTCATGCAGACGCCGTCAAGCAGCCTGCTTTTTCTCCTCGACCGGATAAGGATTGAACCTTTCGTAGAAGGTCTCACCCTTTTCCGCCATGTCGAGAAGGAGTTTCGGCGCCTTGAACTGGGCCCCGTACTTTCGCTGCAGCCCCTTGGCGATCTCGACGAACCTGGCAGCGCCCATCCCGTCGATATAGGAGAGCGTTCCGCCCGTATAAGGGGCAAACCCGAAGGCGAGGATCGAGCCGACGTCCGCTTCACGCGGGTCGGTAACAATGCCTTCCTCCATCACGCGGGCAGCTTCCAGGGCGATCGCAACGAGGAAGCGCTGCTTCAGCACCTCGATATCGATCTTGTCCGGGTCCTGCTGCGGGTAGAGCGTCTTCAGTTCCGGCCAGAGCTGCTTCTTTGCGGGCTTCGCAGGATAGTCGTAAAAGCCCTTGGCGTTCTTGCGCCCGCGGCGGTCGTACTTGTCGACTAAGGTATTGACCAGTTCAACGTGGCGGGGATCGATCGCCTTCGGCCCGAGATCGGCGAGCGTCGCCTTCAGGATCTTCTGCGACAGATCAATGGCCGTTTCGTCGTTGAGCGCCAGCGGCCCGACCGGCATGCCGGCCATGCGCGCGACGTTTTCGATCATCGCCGGCGGCACGCCCTCGATCAGCATGTTGTAGGCCTCGGCCATGTAGCGCAGCACGCAGCGGTTGACGTAGAACCCGCGCGTGTCATTGACGACAATCGGCGTCTTCTTGATGGCACGCACGTAATCCAGCGCCACCGCAAGCGCCTTGTCCGAGGTCTTCTTGCCGAGAATGACCTCGACCAGCATCATCTTGTCGACGGGCGAGAAGAAATGGATCCCGACGAAATTCTTCGGGCGCTGCGAGACCTTGGCAAGCCCGGTGATCGGCAGCGTCGAGGTGTTGGATGCGAATACCGCGGCAGGCTTCAGTACGGCCTCGGCCTTCTCGGTCACCACACGCTTGACCTCACGGTCTTCAAACACCGCCTCGATGACGAGGTCTGCGCCTTCAAGATCGGCATAGTCGGAAGACGGCGTTATCAAGGCGAGAAGCTTCTCCTTTTCCTCGGCTGTCGCCTTGCCCCGCTGCACGTCCTTCGTGACAAGATCGGCGGAATGGGCCTTGCCCTTCTCGGCGGCATCGAGGCTCTGGTCGAGAAGCACCACTGGAATGCCGGCCTTGGCGGTGACATAGGCGATGCCGGCACCCATGAACCCGGCGCCGACGACGCCAACCTTCTTGAACTTTGTGGGCTTCACATCCACCGGCCGGCGCGCGCCCTTGTTCAGTTCCTGCAGCGAGACGAAGAGCGAGCGGATCATCATTCCGGCTTCGGTCGATTGCAGGATCTTGGTGAAATAGCGCTGTTCGATCTTCAAGGCCGTGTCGAAGGGGACCAGCAGTCCCTCATAGACAGCCTTGAGAATGGAGGCTGCGCCCGGATAATTGCCGTAGGTTTCACGGCGCAGGATCGCAGTTGCGGCTGGCCACAGATTGGCGCCTGCCGGCGAATAGATGGCGCCGCCTGGAAGCTTGAAGCCCTTTTCGTCCCAGGGCTGAACCGGCTTCAGGCCGCCTTTGATCATCTTCTTTGCGGCCTCCACAAGCTTCTTGGCCGGAGCGATCTCGTGCACCAGGCCCATGGCCTTGGCGCGCGATGCGGTGAGGCTGGAGCCAGTGGTCATCATCTGCAGGGCATCTTGCTGGTTTGTCAGGCGCGGGACGCGCTGCGTGCCGCCGGCACCCGGGAAAATACCGACTTTGACTTCCGGCAGCGCCATCTTCACCGACGGATCGTCGGAGACGACACGGCCATGACAGGCCAGCGACATTTCGAATGCGCCACCCATGCAGGTACCGTTGATCGCCGAGACCCAGGGCTTGCCGCAGGTTTCAAGCTTGCGGAAGAGCCCGCCCATCCTGCCGGTGTTCTCGAACAGCAGTTCGACCGCTTTCTTCGGGTCCCTTGCCTTTTCGGCCTGGAACATCTGGAACATGCGTTTGAGCATGGTGAGGTCGGCGCCGCCGGAAAAGGTATCCTTGCCGGAGGTGATCACCGCGCCCTTGATCGTATCGTCCTTGGTCACGCGATCGACGATCTGGTCGAGTTCCTTCATCACCTCTTCGGTGAAGACGTTCATCGACTTGTCAGGCATGTCCCAGGTCACGAGTGCAATGCCGTCCGCGTCGACGTCGAATTTGAAGTTGGTATAGCTCATAAGTCCGTTCTCCCTCAGACGCGTTCGATGATTGTTGCCGTGCCCATGCCCGCACCGATGCACAGGGTAACGAGGGCGACATTGAGATCGCGGCGTTCGAGTTCATCGAGAACCGTGCCGAGGATCATCGCGCCGGTTGCACCGAGCGGATGGCCCATGGCGATGGCCCCGCCATTGACGTTGATCTTGTCGCGGGGGATGTCGAATGCCTGCATGTAGCGCAGCACGACTGCGGCAAAGGCTTCATTGAGTTCGAAGAGGTCGATATCCGAGATTTTCATCTTGGCGCGCTTCAGGATCTTGTGCGACACATCCACCGGCCCGGTCAGCATCAATGCAGGGTCGGAACCGATATTGGCAAAGGCGCGGATGCGAGCGCGAGGCTTGGCGCCGAGCGCCTTGCCGGCACTTTTCGAGCCGAGGAGAACGCCGGCGGCGCCATCGACGATACCGGAGGAATTGCCGGCATGGTGCACATGGTTGATCGTCTCGACCTCGGGGTGCGCCTGAATGCCGACCGCATTGAAGCCGCCCATTTCGCCGGGCATCACGAAGGAGGGGTTGAGTGCCGCGAGCGCCTGCATATCGGTCGACGGACGCATGTGTTCGTCATGATCGAGAATGGTCAGGCCGTTCTGATCCTTGATCTCGAGCACCGAATTCTTGAAATAGCCATTCTTCCAAGCCTCGCCTGCACGCTTCTGGCTCTCAACGGCATAGGCATCCACATCGTCGCGGCTGAAACCGTATTTGGTGGCGATCAGGTCGGCGGAAACGCCCTGCGGCATGAAATAGCCGGGGAGCCCTACGGACGGGTCCATATACCAGGCACCGCCGGACATGCCCATGCCGACGCGCGACATGGATTCGACCCCGCCGGCGATGACGATATCGTCCGCGCCCTGCACGATCTTCGCAGCGCCGAAATTCACCGCGTCGAGACCGGAGGCGCAAAAGCGTGATATCTGCATGCCGGGCGCCTTGAAATCGTAGCCGGCTTCAAAAGCCGAGGAGCGTGGAATGACGGCGCCCGCTTCGCCGACCGGATCGACGCAGCCATAGATAATGTCGTCGACCAACCCCGTGTCGAGGCCATTGCGGTCGCGCAACGCCTCGAGAACATGGGCGCCAAGGCGGACGGCAGGCACTTCGTGCAGGCTGCCATCCTTCTTGCCTCTGCCGCGCGGCGTGCGCACGTGATCGTAGATATATGCCTCAGTCATTTCATTCTCCCTGTTCGAACCCGCGGCTCATAGGCTGCGGGCGATCAAAAGCTTCATGATTTCGTTGGTGCCGCCATAAATCCGCTGGACGCGCGCGTCGCGGAACATGCGGGCGATCGGGAACTCGTTCATGTACCCATAGCCGCCATGCAGTTGCAGGCATTCGTCGACGACCTTGTTCTGCAGATCGCTCAGCCAGTATTTCGCCATGGATGCGGTAAAGGGGTCGAGACCGCCGTTCACATGCCGCTCAACGCAATGATTGTAGAAAACCCGGCCGATGGTCGCCTCGGTCTTGAGTTCGGCGAGCTTGAACTGCGTGTTCTGAAATTCCATGACCGACTTGCCGAACGCCTTGCGCTCCTTCACATAATCGATCGTCAACGCGATGGCGCGTTCGGCCATGGCAATAGCCGAACCGCCGATCTGCAGGCGCTCCTGCGGCAATTGCTGCATCAACTGGACGAAGCCCTGCCCTTCCTCGGTTCCGAGAAGGTTGGAGGTCGGCACACGCACATCGTTGAAAAACAGCTCCGAAGTGTCGTTGGACTTGAGACCGACCTTGTCGAGATTGCGGCCCCGCTCGAAGCCTTCCTGGCCATCGGTTTCAACGACGATGAGCGACGTGCCCTTGGCGCCCTGCGACGGATCGGTCTTGGTGACCACGATGATCAGATTGGCGAGCTGGCCATTGGTGATGAACGTTTTCGATCCATTGATGACGTAGTGGTTTCCGTCCTTCTTGGCGCTGGTCTTGACGCCCTGGAGATCGGAGCCTGCTCCCGGTTCCGTCATTGCGATGGCACCGATAAGCTCACCGGTCGCCATTTTCGGCAGCCATTTCCGCTTCTGCTCTTCCGAGCCATAGTGGAGGATATAGGGCGCGACGATGGAATTGTGGAGTGCAATGCCAAAACCGTCGGTCCCGACGTGACTGATCGCTTCGAGGATTGCGGTTTCATGGGCGTAGGTGCCGCCGGCGCCGCCATATTCTTCCGGCATCGAAGCACAAAGCAAGCCATTCTGCCCGGCGAGTTCCCAGATGGACCGGTCGAAAATCTCCTGCTTTTCGAAGCGGTCGTAATGGGGCACCACCTCGGCCTCAAGGAACCTGGTGGCCATATCCTCCAGCATCACGACATCATCGGTCTTCCACGTAGGCTTCGGAACACCCAATACTTCTTCCGGTCGCAGACCCATCACTAACCTCCCGATTTCGGTTACAGGAGCCGCGTGAGGCGCGGCTCGGAAAAGCGTTCGCCGGCAGCTTAGAATGCTTCGGCGGGCAGCGCCATCATCGTATCCGCTCCGGTCTGGATGCGGGCGAGATGCGCCGATGTCTCCGGCATCACCCGCTCCATGAAGAATTTGCCGGTGGCGAGCTTCGTCTCGAAGAAGGCCTTGTTCTCGGTGCCTTCCGCGAGCTTCGCATGCGACGCCTTGGCCATGCGGGCCCACATATAGCCGAGGCTGACAAGACCGAAGAGGTGCATGTAATCGGTCGATGCCGCGCCGGCATTGTCCGGATTGGCCATGCCATTCTGCATCAGCCACATGGAGGCGGCCTGCAGGTCGTTCAAGCCCTTCTTCAGGTGCTTGGTGAAGAAGGCGAGATTATCGTCGCTGCGATTTTCCTCGCAGAAGTCGCCGACTTCCTTGAAGAAGGCCATGACGGCGCGGCCGCCATTGAGGCCGAGCTTGCGTCCGACCAGATCCATTGCCTGAATGCCGTTCGCGCCCTCGTAAATCATGGCGATGCGCGCGTCGCGCACATACTGGCTCATGCCGTGTTCTTCGATGTAGCCGTGGCCACCGAACACCTGCTGTGCCATGCAGGCATGTTCAAAGCCCTTGTCGGTAAGAACACCCTTGAGAACCGGAGTCATCAGGCCGAGCATGTCATCGGCAAGCTGGCGCTCGGCCTCATCGCCGGAGCGATGCGCGACGTCGGATTTCAGCGCTGACCAGAGGATGAAGGCGCGGCCCGCTTCGTTGAACGACTTGATCGTCAGGAGGATACGGCGGATGTCGGGGTGGACGATGATCGGGTCAGCCTTCTTGTCCGGTTCCTTGGGGCCGGTCAGCGCGCGGCCCTGAATACGGTCGCGGGCATAGATGGCGGCATTCTGGTAGGCGACTTCACCGATCGACAGACCCTGGAGCGCAACGCCGAGCCGTGCTTCGTTCATCATGGTGAACATGGCGCGCAGGCCCTTGTTCTCCCCGCCAAGGAGGTAGCCGGTCGCCTCATCATAATTCATGACGCAGGTCGAATTGCCGTGAATGCCCATCTTTTCTTCGATGGAGCCACAGGAAACGCCGTTGCGCTCGCCCGGATTGCCGTTCGCATCGGGAATGAACTTCGGCACGATGAACAGCGAAATGCCCTTCACGCCCTCCGGCGCTCCTTCGATGCGGGCGAGAACGAGGTGAATGATATTCTCGGCCATGTCGTGTTCGCCGGCCGAGATGAAGATCTTCTGGCCGGAAATCTTGTACGAGCCGTCGCCGTTCGGTACCGCCTTGCTGCGCAAAAGCCCGAGGTCCGTTCCGCAATGCGGTTCGGTGAGATTCATCGTGCCGGTCCAGATGCCGTCGGTCATCTTGGGAAGGTAGGCCTGCTTCTGCTCCTCGGTGCCATGCGTGACGATGGCAGCAATCGCGCCCTGGGTTAGGCCGGGATACATGACCAGCGCCATGTTGGCGGATGCCATGTATTCGCCGGCGGCGACATGCAACGTATAGGGAAGGCCCTGGCCGCCGAATTCCTGCGGAACGGCAAGCCCAACCCAGCCACCTTCGCGATAGGCATCGAAGGCCTGCTTGAAGCCTTTGGGCGTCGTGACCGAACCATCGTCGTGGCGCACGCAGCCCTCATGATCGCCGATCTGGTTCACCGGAAACAGCGTGTTCTCAGCGAGTTTAGCGCCTTCGCCTAGGATGGCTTCCACGATATCCGGCGACGCATCGGCAAAACCCGGGAGGTTGTTGTAGCGTTCAAATCCCAGGACATCGTTCAGGACAAACAACGTATCTTCAACGGGCGCGCGGTAACTCGGCATCAGGTTTCCTCCAAAACATAAACGAGCAGATGCGGCGCCCACACGCGACACCGCCGTATTTATCTTTGTCTAGCAAACTTTGACGTTTCCGTAAACGTCAAAGTTTGTCGAAGTTCACAGGCAGCGCCAAGGCTTGGTCGCACCCCGAACAATTCCCAGTTGCAAACAAGGCCGCAACCACGACAGCAGCAGCAGAGCAGATTTTTAACCTTTTAGCGCCTTATCTTAACGAGTTGTTTACCACGTTTCGCCAATGTCAACGTGTCGGTGATCCGTGTCTATGTGTGGTTGGTTTTTCACGGCTTGTCGGACTGTGTGGGGCAAAGGTCCCGGCTTTCCGAATTGGCCCGAATGATCGTCTTGCGGCGCATTCGCTTTTCGGCAGACCAAGGCCACTTTTTCCGCCCAGTCGAATCTGGAAGCGCCAGGCCGGCGCGTCAACTCGGGCAGCAGACATCCATGACAAACCAAAGGTCATTAATGGAACAGGTCAATGTGAACCGCGCACGCCGCGATGCGACGTCGCTCGACAGCCTCAACCGCACATTAGAAACCCTTGAAGCGCAGTTGCGCGGCTCAATGCAGCCGGAGGTCGGCGAGGAAACGCCCGACATCGCCGACCGTTTCGCCGCCCTCGCCTCCCGCGCAGGACAATCGGCCCTGCCCGAACACATCGCGCAGGTAGCACAACCTGCAACCTCTTCCGCGAGCCTACCATCGGAAGAGAAGCACGACCTGTCCGCCATCGCCGCCCAATTGAAGCAATTGCGCGACGAGATGCGCGACGATATCGAGACCACTTCGCGCGGAGAGCTTCATGGCGAGACCATGAACCGGCTGCGCCATTCGACCACGCATGAGCGCGCGCCCTATGGCCGCAGCACTTATTATGCGAATGAGGCCGAGGCTGCGCTGGGTTCGCTGGAACGCCGCCTCAATGAAATGCATCGCACTGTCGATGCGCCGTCGCACGTGCTGCCGCTGCATAACGTCGAGGAAAAGCTCAATCTTCTCACCGGGGCTGTCGAACAGATGTCGCGTCGCCACGGCTCCGGGATCCCGACGCAGTTCATGCAACAGATGGACGAGCGCCTCGACGAGATCAGCCGCGCCATCGTCGCCACCGCGCGGCCGGCTGCATTGCAATATGCCGAGGCCGATGCCTTCGAACGCGTCGAGGCACGTATTTCGTCGCTTGCCTCGACAATCGAGTCAGCCACGCACGACAGAACCTCGGACGTTATTCTCAAGCGGATGGGTGAACTCGCGCATCATATCGAGCAACTCAACAAGCAGCATGGAACGACGACGCAGAATCTCGACATTCTGGCCGAACAGCTTTCGGCCGTGGCGCGGCATTTGCAGAGTGCGCCCGCCGCGATCAGCATTTCGGACTTCCGCGACCTGGAGGGCCGCGTACTGCAGATCATAAGCAAGCTCGATGCCGCGCCCCAGCCGGCGGCGGTTGACCCGGCCTTCATCGAGAAGATGGATCAGCGCTTCGAAGAACTCACCCGCCGCCTCGACCAGCATCATACGCTCGTCGAGCACAATGATATCCGACTGACCGACAATCTCGAAGCACGCTTCGATGACATGGCCCGCTACTTTGCCGAGAACCTGCCGCAAGCAGACGGCACCAAGGACGCCATACGCAGTCTCGAACTGCAGATCGCCGGTCTTGCCGAACGTCTCGCCCAATCCAACGATCGCGATGCTGAAATCGCGAAGATTTCGCCGCGCCTCGAAGCCATCGAAGTCGCCATCGCCGGCAATCGCGATCTGGTCGTCGAGGCAGCACGCAATGCGGCGGCCGAGGCAATCCGCAATACAGCGAACTTCGGCAGCGATCATGACAATTCGATCGCGCGCGAGCTCGCCGACGACCTGAAGACGCTGGAGAAGCTGGCGCGACGGTCCGACGAGCGCAACGGCCGCACCTTCGAGGCCATTCACGATACGCTGCTCAAGATCGTTGATCGCCTGGCTTCGCTCGAAAGCGGCGCCGTTCCGATCTACAAGAATTTCGGACCTGCAGAAAGCACGGCGGTCGTCGCTCCGGACGCGCCGCTGGCCGAAACAGCAACGTTCACCAAGGAGCGTGTCGCAGAAAGTGCGCCTGCCTTCGATGCGCCGCTTGTATCCGCCCGAGAAGAACAGCCTGCGTCTGACGAAATCGTCGACGCGGAAATTGCAACGGAAACGCCGCGGGAGCGTAAATCACTGTTCGGCAGCCTTACACGCAGCCTCAAGGTACGCGGCAAGCGCGAGGCAGCGGCACAGGAACCTTCACCCGACCTATCGGACGACATCAAGGAAGAGCCGGCGACAGAGATCGACGCCGACATTCTCAACCGCCCGCTCGAGCCCGGGTCTGGCATGCCCGACCTCAATTCCATCCTCAAACGCGTCCGTGACGAACGGCGCGACATGTCGGCTGCGACTGACATCGCCGGCGGCAAGGCGGATTTCATTACGGCGGCCCGCCGCGCTGCGCAGGCAGCAGCTACGGAGGCCGAAAATCAGAAGCGCGGCATCGCATTCGGTGACGGCGCGACCGACGGCACGGCCAAGAGCGGAATCTTCTCGCGTCAGCGCAAGCCCATCCTGCTCGCGATTGGTGCGATCATGATCGCGATTGCCGGTCTGCAGCTGAAAAATGCCTTTGTCGATCATCCGGGAACGGACCTCGCCTCCAAGGCACCGGAGCCAGCTACCCCGGAAGAGCCCGCGATCACGCAGGAGCAGCCACAGGCGGAGCCTCAGACCAACGCTGCGCCCGAATCACCTGCCGAAAACAATGCGTCGGCAGTGTCGCAGCCTGCGCCCGCCCAGGACCCGGTAGCCGGCGTCATCAATTCCGAGCGCATGATCGATCCGGTGCCCGCGACCGTGCCGGCAACCGGTGCGTCCTCCGCCGTGCTGCCGTTCATCCCGGTCGAGGCGGGATCTGAGCCGCTGCGCGACGCTGCGACCAAGGGCGACAGCCGTGCACTGTTCGAGATTGGCAACCGCTACATGGAAGGTCGAGGCGTCGAAAGCGACTACGCCAAGGCCATCGAGTGGTTTGACCGCGCTGCGGAGCGTGGCTTTGCGCCGGCCGAATACCGGCTTGGCAACTTCTACGAAAAGGGCCTTGGGGTCACGCGCGATCTTGCCAAGGCGAAGTCCTACTACGAATTGGCGGCCGGAAAGGGCAATGCCAGCGCCATGCACAATCTGGCGGTGCTCTTTGCGGGCGGCGCCGATGGCGTCCCTGACAACGAGGCAGCCGCGCGCTGGTTTGCCCAGGCGGCGGAACTCGGCGTCAAGGACAGCCAGTTCAACCTTGCCATCCTTTCCGCCAAAGGCATGGGCGTGCCCCAGAACCTTGAGGAAAGCTACAAATGGTTCGCGCTCGCAGCCAAGGCCGGAGATGTCGACGCCGCACAGAAGCGTGAGGATGTAGCGAAAGTCATGAAACCCGAGCAGCTCGAGCGAGCCCGGGCTGCCGTCGAGCTCTGGAACGCCAAGCCTCTCAATCCCGACGCGAATGCCACCAATGTTCCGGCGGAATGGCGCGATTCCCCAGCTGTTACCGGCTCGGTGACCTCAGGAGCGCTCGACATGGAGAAGGCCATCCGCAATGTTCAGCTGATCCTCAACAAGAACGGCTATGATGCAGGCGGCTCGGATGGCAAGATCGGCACGAAGACACGCGATGCGATCATGGCCTTCCAGAAGGACAACGGCTTGAAGCCGACGGGCAATATCGACAAGGATTTCGTCAGGAACCTTCTGCAGAAAAACAAGCAGATCTGAACTGCGTTTCCCCTCCCGGTTCGACCGGGAGGGGGCACGTTTCAAGCGGCCTGCAAGTCAACCGGAAATGCGCTTCGTTTTAACGAAGCGACACGCATCTTCGCATTTGAACCGGCCCAATGCGCGCCGTTAAGTCAAAGTTTGACGTGAAGCCCGCAAGTGGGCAAGAAACCTTAAAGAATTACTGTCATTGTGCTGTCACGCCGCAGGCGTAGCACCGCAATGGTTCCGGGGTTTGAATTGGGCGTCTACCTGCCAATAGCCGAGATTTCGGTCAACATCTTCGTGCTTTTCTTCATGGGCGCGGCGGTCGGCTTTCTGTCGGGCATGTTCGGCGTTGGTGGCGGGTTCCTGATCACGCCGCTGCTTATCTTCTACAATATTCCCCCCGCCGTCGCGGTGGCCACCGGCGCCAACCAGGTCATAGCCTCGTCCTTCAGCGGCGCGCTTACCCATTTCAAACGCGGCTCGCTCGACGTGAAACTCGGGTCGCTACTCGTTGTCGGCGGTATCGTCGGCTCGGCGATAGGCATCTATGTCTTCGTACTCCTGCGCCAGCTCGGTCAGCTCGATCTCATTGTCTCGCTGCTCTATGTCGTGTTCCTGAGCACGATCGGCGGGCTGATGCTCTATGAAAGCATCAAGGCGATGCGCCGCACCCGCGCTGGCCAGCTTGCGACGTTGAAGCGGCCCGGCCAGCACAACTGGGTGCACAAGCTGCCGTTCAAGATGCGTTTTCGCGCCTCCAAGATCTATGTCAGCATCATTCCTGTGCTCGTGCTTGGCGGCGCCATTGGCTTTCTTTCCTCGATCATGGGCGTTGGCGGCGGATTCATCATGGTTCCCGCCATGATCTACCTCCTTAAGGTGCCGACCAACGTCGTCATCGGGACCTCGCTCTATCAGATCGTTTTCGTCACGGCGTTCACCACCGTAATGCAGGCGACGACCAACCAGTCGGTGGATATCGTTCTCGCGATGCTGCTGATGAGCGGTGGTGTCGTTGGCGCACAATATGGCACTCGCATAGGCCAGAAGCTCAGGGGCGAACAGCTGCGAGCACTGCTTGCGACGCTGGTGCTGGCAGTCGGTCTTCGCCTCGCCATCGAACTCTTCGTTACGCCGGACGACATCTATTCGGTAACGCTCGCCCTGGTCTCGGGAGGCTCATAATGCGCCTTGCCATGATCCCGCTCATGATGCTGTGCCTGGTTGCCGGCCGGGCGGCCCAAGCGCAACAACCGGTCCCGGCCAGCAAGGAAACGATCGAGATCGGACTCTCCACCGACACGATCTCGATCACGTCGGGATTTCGGGGCACTGACCTTACCGTCTTCGGCGCGCTCGACAATGCGGATCCGCTCATCCAGCGGCAGGGCCGCTACGATGTGGTCGTCATTCTTGAGGGTCCTCCCCGGAACTTTGTCGTCCGGCGCAAGGACAGGTATTTCGGCATCTGGGTAAATACGGAATCCGTTTCGTTCCAGAACATTCCCGCATCCTATTCACTGGCATCGACGCGCAGCCTGCAGGACATCACGACGCCGAAGATCTTCGCCCAGCTAAGCCTTGGCGTAAACAACATCTATTACGAACCGATGCCGGAGGGTTTCGATTCGAGCGCATCGTTGCGGGAGTTCACCAAGGAATTGCCGCGACTCAAACAGAAACAGCTGCTCTACAACCAGCGTGTGGGGGATGTGCAGTTTCTATCCTCGACGCTGTTTCGCGCGACGCTGTCGCTCCCGGCCAATGTGCCCGTTGGCAAGCACGTGGCGCGCGCCTACCTCTTCCGCAACGGCGAGTTCCTGCGTGAAAGCTCGACCAGTCTCAACATCGTCAAGGCCGGACTGGAATTCCGCATCTTCCGGGCCGCCAACCAGCACAGCCTGCTCTATGGACTCTTTGCGGTGTTTCTTGCTGTCGTCACCGGCTGGGCCGGACGCCTTGTCTTCCGCAAAGATTGATCAAAGGTGTTTCGCAACGACAATGAGCCCGCTAAGGGGCTTGCCGCGATCCATGCGGATCGTCTGGCGGTCAATGCTCACCGGCGTCATCGAATGGACCGCCACAAGCCGGCGCACGTAAGCTTCGGAGTGCGTGTAGCGCAGCGATTGCTGCAGCACCAACCCGTCATCGCCGTCATGCGTCTCGACCGAGAAGGCAAACAGCCCATCAGCCGCAAGAGCAGAGGCAATCTTCGCGAAGGCGCGGTCGAGCGCTCCGACATAGACGAAGACATCAGCGGCGATGATGAGATCAGCTTCATTTGCTGGAACATCGAGTTCGTTGACGTCGCCCTTGGCGAGCCTGTCGTAGACGTTTTTTTCCGCCGCACGCTGCAGCATGACCTCGGATAGATCGATACCGACGAGATGTTGGCACCTGGCACGCAGCAAAGGGCCCATCAAACCAGTGCCACAGCCGAGGTCGAGCACCGAGGCGAAGCGTCTGCCGGGCGCGGCGTCTTCCACCGCCGCTGCCAGAAGCCCCGGCACCCTGTATTCGAGCTTTTCGAGGAGTGCGCTCTCGAAGGTTGGCGCATAGGCGTCAAAAAGTGTTTCGACATAGGCGGTAGGCGGCGTAACCGGGATGTCGCCCCGGCCGGAAGCGGCCAGCTTGAGGCCAGCCCCGAAACGGTCTTCGACGTCAAGTTCGACCAGCCTTTTCCAGACGATGGCCGCAGCATCGCCATTTCCGGCAGCTTCTTCCATTTCGCCGAGGCGGAACAATCCCGCCGCCCATTCGGGGACAATCTCAAGCGCCTGCCGCATCAGGTCGGCGGCGGCTGCATGCTCGCCACCATCGAACAGCATGTCCGCGTAGGAAGCACGACGATCCGCGATCAGATCGCCGGACGAAAGAAACGCCCGCGCCAGCTTGCTCAATTGGCGACCTGGGCGCGAATGGCGATGATATTGACGGATTTCCCTGACTGCGTGACATCCGAATTGACCTTGATTACGCCGCCTTCGGCAGGCGCATTGCCCTGCGGGAACTGCACCTGCACCAGATATTCCTTGCTCGCATCCGAGACATCAAAGCGCTTGCGCCCGCAATCGCCGAGACTGCCGAAATCGCAACTCACCGCAATCTGCGAGCTCTTGCCGTCGTCAGTCTTGGCGATGATATCGAACACGGCGGTCTTGCCGGCGAGTTGGTCGAGTACGCCCTGTCCGACCTTGAAGCTGATCGTATCGGCATCCTCCGGCGACTGAATGCGCACGAATTTCTCCAGTTGGTCGCCGGCGATCGTCGCCGTCGCGCGGCCTTCGAGGGCAACCTGCGACATGTCAGCGGGGTTGAACACCTCGATCCAGTTGCCCGTCGCCGACATTTGGCCTTCCTTCATCGGCTCCTGGCTGTTGCTGGAGGCCGGCGCGCTCGTGGTGTTCGATGCCCCCATGTTCGGAACCGGTTTGATAATGCCGGAAGCGACGACCCAGAAAAGGCCGATGGCCACAGCCAGGAGGGCCAAAAGGATCAGCGCCTTGGAAAAGCCGCTCGCCTTGCGCCGCTCGGCGTCCCGACGCACTTTCCGGCGTGTCTTGCCCGGTCGATAATTGTCGGGGCTCGGCTCATCGGACCCAGAAACAGGCCCTTCCACTTCTGGCGGGTCCATGTCGATCGATGGCTCGATCCGCTCATCGGCCCCGTGTTGGCGCGCGGGATTTGCGACGAACATCGGTTCGCGCGGCTCCGCAACGGGCTCGGGCGCCGCCGGCGGGGTAATCGCGCCGGTTGCCTGCACTTCGTCCTCGATCCGCGTAATGGCCGCCTTCAGCATTTCGCGACGGTCGTCGCGCTGGCTTTCTTCGAGCGCGCCATTTGCCGCGAGCGAGCGCTCATGCGCACCCCATGCTGATTCGTAGATTTTCTGACGAATGGCAGGGTTCCTCGCGTCGGCTTTCGCCAATGCGTTCCGGATCGCTTGTTCGATCGCTTCCAACAGCCGCTTCCTTCAAATCATTTCGTAATGAATGGCTAGCCATAGCGCATTCGACTGCTTATTCAAGACTTTGACGGCGCAATGATGGCACTTCGCCGCTGCCTGGAGGGTACAGGCCGCAGAGCCCCAGATACACCCCATAAAGGGGTTGAGGTGCCTTGCGACAAGAACAGACGCTTATTCATTAAGATCGCTGCCTGCGGCGGCGCGGCTCGATCACATGGTTCTGGTTTCGCTTGCCGAATATTGCAGGTCTGGTAAAAGAGTTACGTTTACGCAAACGTCAAAATTTTCTGGGAGTGGTCGATGGCTTTGCCGGATGTACTTAAGTCGAAATTGCGCATTTCGGTCGTTGGTGCGCCGCTGTTCATAGTTTCGCATCCGCCACTGGTTCTCGCGCAATGCAAGGCCGGCATCGTCGGCTCATTTCCGGCGCTCAATGCGCGACCCGAGGCGCAGCTTGACGATTGGCTCGCAGAGATAACCGAAGAATTGCGCAATCACGACGAAAAGAACCCGGACCGCCCCGCCGCGCCGTTCGCTGTCAACCAGATCGTCCATCGCTCCAACAAGCGCCTCGAACATGACCTCGGCATGTGCGTCAAATACAAGGTTCCGATCGTCATCTCCTCCTTGGGAGCAGTCCCCGAGGTAAACGACGCGATCCACTCCTATGGCGGCATTGTCCTCCACGACATCATCAACAACCGCCACGCCAATTCCGCAATCCGCAAGGGCGCTGACGGGCTTATCGCCGTTGCGGCAGGCGCCGGCGGGCATGCCGGCCCGCTGTCGCCATTCGCCCTTGTCCAGGAAATCCGCGAATGGTTCGACGGTCCGCTGCTGCTCTCGGGCGCGATCGCCAATGGCGGCGCAATCCTCGCCGCACAGGCCATGGGCGCGGATCTCGCCTATATCGGCTCGCCATTCATCGCCACGGACGAAGCGCGGGCCATCGACGGCTACAAGCAGATGATCGTCGATTCGACCTCGACGGACATCGTCTATTCCAACTACTTTACCGGCATCCATGGCAACTATCTCAAGCCCTCGATCGCGAAGGCCGGAATGGACCCCGAGCATCTGCCGGAAGCCGATCCGTCGAAGATGGATTTCGAAGCGGCAACGACAGGTGCCAAGGCCTGGAAGGACATCTGGGGCTGCGGCCAGGGCATCGCCGCCGTCAAGGAGATCGTTCCTGCCGGCGAACTTGTCACGCGGCTGGAGCGGGAATACCACGCGGCGAAGGCGAAACTCTGCGCCGGGTGAATATGGCAACCGCCGCAACGACCCCAATTGGTTGAAGTCAAGCAGGCTACATCGGCCGGCTGGCGATTTCGGCAACGGCGCGCTTCGCCATCACCTTCACAAGATTGGCACGGTATTCCGCCGAGGCGTGCAAGTCGGACAGCAATCCGTTCGGATCGACTGTCAAATTATCCAGCGCCGATGCGTGAAAATCCGCCGCAAGCGCCGTCTCGGCATCTTCGAGGCGGAACACACCGTTCTCGCCGGCGCCCGTCACCGCGACCCTGACCGTATCGCCGGATTTGGCGACGAAGACGCCGGCCATCGCGTAGAGCGACGCTGGGTTGGGGAACTTCTTGTAGGCGGCCCGGTCCGGCGCCGTGAACTCGACTGCCGTTATAATTTCCTCGGGTTCCAGCGCTGTTTCGAAGAGGCCGGTAAAATAGTCCGCGGCGGCTATCGAACGGCGGTTCGTCACGATCGTCGCATCCAGCGCGAGAAGCGCCGAGGGATAGTCGGCAGCCGGGTCATTATTGGCGATCGACCCGCCGATCGTCCCCATATTGCGAACCTGCGGATCGCCGATATGGCCGGCAAGGCTGGTGATCGCCGGACAGATTTTTGCCAGTTCCACGTTCGTCGATACGTCATAATGGCTTGTGACCGCCCCGATACGGACGGTGCGGCCTGTGATCTTCACGCCCTTCAACGCTTCGATGCGACGCAAATCTACAAGATCGCTCGGTGAGGCCAGGCGTTGTTTCATCGTCGGGATGAGCGTCATGCCGCCGGCAAGATACTTGCCATCCTCGGCCTCGCCCATCTGCCGGGCAGCGCCTTCGACGGAGGTGGCGCGATGATATTGTGTCTCATACATGGCGTGCCTCCTTTATTTCGCCGCCTGCAGTGCGGCCCAGACATTTTGCGGGGTTGCAGGCATGGCCAGATTATTGTTGCTGATGGCATCGGTGACAGCGTTGATGACGGCCGGGGGCGAGCCTATGGCGCCTGCTTCCCCGCAGCCCTTGACCCCGAGCGGGTTGGAAGGACAGGCGGTCACGGTGTTCGTGACGGTGAAGGATGGCAGGTCGACGGCGCGGGGCATCGTATAGTCCATGTAGCTTGCCGTCAGAAGCTGGCCGCTGGCATCGTAGTGCGTGGCTTCGAGCAATGCCTGGCCTATACCTTGCGCAAGACCGCCATGCACCTGCCCCTCGACGATCATCGGATTGATGATGTTGCCGAAATCGTCGGCAGCCACGAACTGGACGATTTCGGTCGTGCCGGTCTCGGGGTCGATCTCGACCTCGCAGATATGGCAACCGCCCGGGAAGGTGAAATTCGACGGATCGTAGAATGCGCCTTCCTTCAAGCCCGGCTCCATGCCGGATGGAAGGTTGTGCGCCGTATAGGCGGCAAGCGCCACCTGGAACCACGGCACGCTCTTGTCCGTGCCAGCAACGCGCACATCGCCGTTCTTGATTTCGATGTCGGCTTCGTCAGCTTCAAGCAAATGGGCGGCAATCTTCTTGGCCTTGGCTTCGACCTTGTCGAGCGCCTTGGCGATCGCCGACATGCCGACGGCACCCGAGCGCGAACCATAGGTGCCCATGCCCATCTGCACCTTGTCCGTATCGCCGTGGACGATGGAAACACTATCGATGGGCACGCCGAACCGTTCCGCCGCTAGCTGGGCGAAGGTGGTTTCGTGGCCCTGCCCGTGCGAATGCGATCCGGTCAATATTTCGATCGTGCCGACAGCATTGACCCTCACCTCCGCGCTCTCCCAGAGCCCGACGCCCGCACCCAGCGAGCCGACAGCGGAAGAGGGCGCTAGGCCGCAAGCCTCGATATAGCAGCTCATGCCGATGCCGCGCAGCTTGCCGCGTTTTGCTGCCTCCTGCCGGCGATTCTCAAATCCGGCATAATCGGCGGCATTCATGGCCGCGTCGAGCGTCGCATCGAAATCGCCGGCGTCGTAGCACATGATCACCGGCGTCTGGTGCGGGAATGATTTCACGAAGTTCTTGCGCCGCAGTTCGGCGGGGGAAATTTTAAGTTCGCGGGCCGCTGTCTCCATGATGCGCTCAAGCACATAGGTCGCCTCCGGCCGCCCCGCGCCGCGATAGGCGTCGACGGGCGCAGTATTCGTATAGACGGTCTTCACATTGGCGTGGATTGCCGGAATGGCGTATTGCCCGGAGAGCAGGGTTGCATAGAGATAAGTCGGGACGCAGCTCGAAAACAGCGACATATAGGCGCCGAGATTGGCGATCGTCGCAACCTTGAGGCCAAGAATCCTGTGGTCGCTGTCGAAGGCGATTTCCGCGTGGGTGACGTGATCGCGCCCATGCGCATCGGTGAGAAAGCTCTCGGTGCGGTCAGCCACCCATTTGACGGGAACGCCGGCTTTCTTCGATGCCCACAGGCAGGTGATTTCTTCGGGATAAATGTAAATCTTCGAACCGAAACCACCACCGACATCCGGCGCAATCACACGCAGCTTGTTTTCTGGCGCGACATTATAAAATGCACTCATCACCAGGCGGGCAACGTGCGGATTTTGCGAGGTCGTCCAGCAGGTGTAGTGATCCTCACCGGAATCGTAGACGCCGAGCGTTGCCCTCGGCTCCATCGCATTTGGCACAAGGCGATTATTGACGATGTCCATGCTGGTGACGTGTGCCGCCTTGGCGAAGGCCGCATTCGTTGCTGCTTCGTCGCCAAGATCCCAGTCGAAAATCAGATTGTCAGGCGCTTCCGCATGAATCTCCGGCGCGCCCTGCTGCATCGCGTCGAGCGCGTTGACGACGACAGGCAATTCCTCATAGCTCACTTCGACTGCCTCGGCAGCATCGCGCGCCTCACCTTTGGTATCGGCGATGACAATAGCGACTGCGTCGCCAACATAACGCACCTTGTCGGTTGCGAGCGGCGACCAGGCGCCCATTTTCATCGGCGTGCCGTCCTTGGAGTGAATCATCCACCCACAGATGAGGTTGCCTATGCCGTCGGCCTTGAGTTCGCTGCCCGTCAGCACCGCGACGACGCCGGACATCGCCTTCGCCGCATCGACATCGATGCCGGTGATTCTGGCGTGGGCGTGCGGGCTGCGCACGAACGTCGCATGCTTCATGCCGGGGACGACCATGTCGTCGGTGTATTTGCCCTTGCCGGTGATAAACCTCTTGTCCTCCTTGCGAAGAACCCGTGCTCCGATACCTTCAACGCCCATGGTTAGTTCTCCCTGTCGCAGGCGGCCTGGCTGGAGAGATAATAGCGCTCCGGGGCGATGCCGCTGCTACACTTGAATCCGCTGATCAGGCAGCCTTTTCGGCGCCCTTCCCCATTTTTTCCGATGCGTCGAGCACGGCCTTGACGATGTTATGATAGCCGGTGCAGCGGCAGATATTGCCTTCAAGTTCGAGACGCACAGTGGCTTCGTCGAGGCCGTCTGGATGCCGCCGGATCAGGTCCGCCGAACTCATGAGCATGCCCGGCGTACAGAAGCCGCATTGCAGCGCATGATGCTCGCGGAAGGCGGCCTGCAACGGATGCAACTCGCCATTGAGGCCGAGCCCTTCGATGGTGGTGACCGTAGAGCCCGACGCCTGCGCTGCCAGCATCGTGCAGGATTTGACCGCCCTGCCATCGACATGGACGATGCAGGTACCGCATTGCGACGTGTCACAGCCGACATGGGTGCCGGTCAATCCAAGATTTTCACGCAGGAAATGCACGAGCAGCGTTCGGTCTTCGGCTTCGCCTTTGACAGCGCGCCCGTTCACGACCAGTTCAACCTTCGCCATAGGTTCCTCCCAGACCGTTGACTTGGCAGCAGACCGGCCTTCTCCCGAGGCCTGTCTGCGCGAAGAAGAGATTAATCGCTCCTACGCACTTGTCTATCGGCAAATAGAAAAATTCTAATGTGCGCCTTGTTGCACGCATCGCATGGCGGAATCGCGCGCCGGTTCTTCGAACGCCCCAAAAAAGCAGCGATCTCAAGGCTTGCATTCGGCGCGCAATGCGGGTATCAGGCGCGTCATCCTTCGGCATGACCGTCTCTGCCGAATTCAGGGATCGGGAAGCATCTTCCCTGCCGCTTTAGCTCAGTCGGTAGAGCACATCATTCGTAATGATGGGGTCGCGTGTTCGAGTCACGCAAGCGGCACCACCTGCTCCCAAGTTTTACCTGAGAAATTCTTCCAATACCTCGGACAGCTTTTCGATATTATTAGTTTCGCACTCCCAGACGACCAAACAAGACCATCCAATCCGGTCCAACTCTATTATCACCTTTTCGTCGCGAGCCTGGTTGGACGAAAACTTTGCTTCCCAAAACTTCGTTCTCGTCTTCGGAGTTGTCGCTTTTCGGCACCCGGGATGCCGGTGCCAGAAACAGCCATGAACAAAGATCGCCTTTTTCCGGGGCCGAAAGACGATGTCCGGTCGTCCTGGAAGCTCTTTCGCCTGTAGACGAAACCGATAACCCATGGAGTGGAGAACTCTACGAACGATCATCTCTGGTTTGGTATCTTGGGGGCCTACGCGGGCCATCAGCGAAGAACGTTCGGGCTTTATTGGTGGATCTAAGCTGATCAAGACTTCTCGCCACAACTCTTTACGTGATTAACGAGAATCTCTCCTATGAACTCGCCCAAGAGCACCGGCACGGCATTACCAATCATCCTTCCAAGTGTGCTAAAATTAATGGGCTCCCCATCTGGAATAAATTGATAATCTTTCGGAAAACTCTGTATCATGGCGGCTTCGCGCAAACTGATCGCACGGTCTTGCTCGGGATGCCCGAACCTTCCGTTCCCGAAGCCATAGCACTGAGTGGTCATTGTGGGCGCAGGCTTGTCCCACTCCATTCGACCATACACCGAGGGGTATGTGGAGCCGGACTCTCGTGCATGGCACCCAGAAATTAGATCCTTTGGCCAGTCTCGCCAAGTTCCGCCCGGCGTAGAATGACGTATGCGCGAAAGGTTCAATTCGCTGAGAGACGCGGACGCATGGAGCGGATCATTTGGGTCCGAAGCACCGGCAGTTAACGCTGGCAAACCGCCGATCGTATCCCGTACGCTGACCTGAGCCTTATCTGCATCCGGGATTGTAATCGGACCGAGCAGAGAAGCCACTAGAACAAGCCGCTGCCGCCTTTGCGGCAAGCCAATAGTGCGGCCATCTACTGCTTTAAAATCGACATAGTATCCGGCCGTGTGGAGATCGGAGACAAAATCTTTGAAAATCTGCTGCTTGCTCAGCGGAGGAACATTTTCCATCGTTACCAATGTTGGGCGAACAGCCAGGACCAATTTGGAAAATGACGTAAGCAGTTCCCAATCTTCGTGTGGCCCATCGCGTTTGGCAGATTGAGCATAAGACGAAAAGGGCTGACAAGGTGCACAGCCGGCGAGCAACGTTATTTCGGAGTCTCCGAATGCATTCTGAATATCAGACGGCATAAGTGAACCAACATCCGCTTCAAGAAACTTGGCAGCATTGTTGGCTTGCATCGGAAAGCGGCAGGCAGGATCAAGGTCGACACCAAGCCGCACCTTAATACCGGCCTTCGTCAAGCCGTGCGTCAAACCACCGACTCCACAGAACAAATCAACGGCAACGATTGGGTTTTCCACACTCATACCACAGCCTCTTCGGCCGCCAGATATCCCCTTTCATTCAGGAACGCATCATATGATCGCGTAACATATTCAAGGAATGGCAAAACTCTATTTGCCAAATTTGAAAGCTCGTCCAATGTCAAGTCATGTGCCCCTTCTTCAAAGGTGGAGTGTCCATGTGCGATTTCGTTTCTCCGACGAGCCAGATATTTAAGGGCAGTAGTCTCGTCGCGATATACGCGCTCATAAGCACCACGCTTGACCTCTTCGGTTAGCACGAGCGCACACCCCAGACGATCGGCGACTTTTTTAATCGCCTCATCGTCCCAACTCCCTGGCTCCCCCTTGACGACAAAAGCCTCCGGAGATTCACCTGACACTAAAGCCCCACTCACTTGTGTCAATCTTGTCAGCGCTCCTTCGCCAACTCGCTCCTCGCCACTCCATATGGCAGCACGTACCCATTCCCTCAAAATTGCTTCGGTCCAGCGTTTAGGTCGCTCTGTCACCACGGTTCCACCGACTACCGCCAAGGTTCTTGTTGTTACGGCCTCGACGATGTTGTACAGATGAATCAATAGGCCGGACTTGAGGGTATTGACATGCCTCACTTCTATTTGAGTATCTTCTTCCCCCACTGATTCGTCAACGCGAGACTGGAGCAGTCGCGCCACCTTTAAATGGCGCGCAAACTCGTATCGTCTTTCTTCAAGGTAAGCTAGGACGTCTCTCATTTTAGCAACAACCAGTCTCGAACCAGCTTAATTCGCCCCAGTAGCCTGCTCTTCACATTGGCTGCGTGGGACGTCGTGGCGGTCGCGAAATCTTGGGATTCCAGAAGTGGCGAAATGTCTGCCACTCGATCGAAGATCGTGGGGTCGGCCCGAAGGGCAAGAGCCGAACCCACCGCAATGGCTTCGAACCTAACGCGGGGAACTTGATTACCGGTCTCAGATTTCGTGAAGCCGTTTGGAGAAACTTTATTCACGAAAGCAAGGACTCGCTCGAATTCATCTTTCATTGCAGCAGCAAGGGGCGATGTCCCCGTTGCTGCGATCTCGGCAGCAATCCGCTCGTTCATTTCTTTAACGAAAGTGAAGTAGAACCGCCGTGGCTCTTCTCTATAGGTCGGTATATCGCCATCGCCTCCAGCAGAGTCGGGCTTGAAGCTCTCAAGATAGGCGAAGAAGCGCGCTATAAGTTCTTCCCGCTCGCGCTTGTCGACAAGTTGCGGACTGATCGGGGTTAGATCAATGAACTCCGGTTTTTTGGACAGATCGACAATCAAATCCATGAAAAGGCCAGGAAGGCTGCCGCGCCGAATCTCCGCGTCGTTTGCCGTCGTGCCGCCAGTATTGATTCGGGCGAACATTTCAGTACGGGTGACTTCGTCCGTCGTATTATCGAGAATAATTACGCGAATTGCAGTCTCTGCGAATTTAAGCTGCCTGGCCCCAGAAAAGTCCGTGTACCGCAAACCATTGGCGGCCGGTATCGTCTCTAAATCCTTCAAAGCAAATTTGTCGGCCATAAAGTCTCTGATTGTTCGCAGGCGCTGCGAACCATCCACGATTTCCATCCGCCCATCTTTATCTTGCCAAAAGAACACGAAGGGAATTGGCAAGCCCATAAAAACGGACTCGATAAATTTAGACTGTTTAGCCTGGTTCCAGACTAGCGCACGCTGATAGTCCGGCACGTAGTAGCGATCAGAATTTAGTTTCTGGACTATGAATTCGAAAGAATACTCCGTTACCGTAAACTTTACGGTTCGTGAGTATTCTAATATCTGCTTTTCCGCTTCATCAATATGTGTCGGATCAGGAAGCTTGCGCCGCGTTTTCTTCACCGTAAGTTCCTCAATATTTTGTGCTCTTAGATAACAAAAAACACCGAATCGTCCAGATTGAATCCTCGTATCAATACGTTCACAAAGGTTGAAGTCCAGTACATTTTAGTTCTCAGGTGCTGAAGTTTGAGGACGTCTTAGGCAAACGCAAAAAAGATGTCTTCCCGATTTGAAATCCGGTAGAAGATGCTGAATCAGAAATGCCGAAATGGCAGCAGTGGGTTAGTAGCGTCACAGGGTCACACAGCGTGCGATCCTGTGCTACCTCATTGAAAGCCTAGTCGGATCAAGGTTTTATCTAATCCGCTGAGCTCAGTAAATCCAGAATAACTATCTGAAATAAATACGAAAAAACAATTCGTAATGATGGGGTCGCGTGTTCGAGTCACGCAAGCGGCACCAGTTTCTCCTCGCCGCGCTTCTGTTGCACACGATAATCACGTTCAATTTATCGAGCGCCTTCTATCAAATCGCCGCGTGCTCTGGCTTCATGCACGAACAACAGGGGGCGAGTTCGGCATGCGCCATTTTCCACGGTCGATCATGGCGGTGATTGCGGGTTCCGTATTGGTGTTGGGCCTGATGGCCGGCGCAGGTGCGGCCCCCACTGGAAACGCCGCGTCGGCCGCGGCCGGCACCAGAAATGCAGAACCGGCGGATTTTGGTTTTCCCGTTCCGCACCCTGAACCGTCCTTGCCACCCGAAATCGATCGTTTTGCGCCACCGGCATTTGCCGCCGGTGCGGGCGCACCCGCAATTGCGGAAATCTCGCGCACTGCCGGACCCGATGAAATCATCTCGATGACGGGTGTCGGGCTGGACAAGCAAACCGGCTTTGGAATTTTCGCGCAGGCGCCCACCGCAATCGAGGGCAACCTCTCCTCGTCCAAGCCGCTACGCGCCGATGCGAGCGCAGCAACACTGCTGCTCCCCGCCTCCCTGCCGGCATGGTCGATGTATCTCGTTTGGCCGGAACGCGACGGGGCGCGCGGCAAGCCCTTTGCCGTCAACCGTACCGAAGCCTGGTGGCTCGGCCCGAACAATACGACGGCAGGGACGGCCATTTCGCTCTACGGACGCAACCTTGCGCATATGAACGGCACGTCGACGGCCTTTATCTACATCAAGCCTGCGAACGCGCCCGGCCTGTTCGTCGCCCCCACATCCGTCAACCCCTTCCGGGTCGAGTTCAAGGTCCCGGACCTCGCGGCTGGCTCCTACGAAGTCTGGGCCCATAACGGCCATGGCGGCCGCTTCGGCTGGAGTGGGCCGCTGCCGCTGCGGGTACTCGGCAAGTCGCCCTGGGCGGGACAGGAAGCGCGTATCCTCGATGTCAAATCGTTTGGCGCGACAGGCAATGGCACCAGCGACGATACCAGCGCTATCAAGGCAGCGCTCGAGGCTGCAGCAGCAAGCGCGCCCGCAACGCTGCATCTTCCCGCCGGGACCTATCGCGTGTCTTCCGCGCTGAGCGCGCCGGACAATGTCCGTTGGCTTGGCGACGGCATGGACCAGACGGTCATAAAGCTCGATGCCAATACGGGTACGCGCATGATCGACCAGGCGGAGCGTAGTGTGCAGTTCGAGCGGCTGACGTTCGACGCCAATGGCAATACCGGTTCGAAGCCGCTCATGAACCTCGGCGCCGTCTCGAATTTGCGGCTGCAATCGGTGCGGCTCATTGCATGGAATATTCCGGCGCTGGAAACGGACCGTTCGTCCGGTATCTACATCGATGGTTCCGAGCTCATCGAGAATGGATCATTCTATGGCAGCAGCAACCAGCTGTTCATGACCAATAACCGGTTCCGCATGACCGGCTATGGCGAATCGGTTGTTGCACTTTGGGGCGGCCGCGACTTTTCGATGATCGGCAACGATCTTGCCAATGCCGATGAGACCCGCGACGACGGCCACGGCATCGGCCGTTTCTTCGTCGCGCAGGGGCATTTCGGCAACCTCCGTAACATGTATTGGGAGGGCAATCGCTCCCACAATGCCGCGCCGCACGACTGCGACACCGTCGATTGCAACAAGGGCGAACAGATCTGCTTCGAAATGGTCGGCAGTGAGCTCAAGGATGGCTTAATCGGAGCGACGCCGACCAGCGTGACGCTCGCAGGGTTGGCTGCACCCGATGAGCGGAGCGGCCGCGATCTGGTGATCGTCGGCGGCGCTGGCGCAGGGCAACGTCGCCATATCGTTAACGTGAAAGCCAACACGGCGATGTTGGACCGACCCTGGAACGTCGTTCCCGACCGGTCGAGCCGGTTTGCATTCGCCGCCACCGCATCGCAGATCGCCATCTACAAGAACAGCTTCGAAGGCCGCGCGAGCTATGCCGAGCACGACTCGGATTCGACGGCGGTCCTGCTCTACGGCAATGTTTACGATGCAGTGGTGGACAGCAATCGGATTTCGCAAATGCGCCACGCCATGATGACCGTCGCATTGACGTCAACGTCGGGCCTCAGCCCCTACTTCCTGCAATATTCGAACAACACCATCTCCGACAGCAATAGTGGGCTTTATGTCGGAACGACATTCACGGATGCAGGAACAGCCGGGGTCTGGGGCGGTCTCGGCAATATTTACCGCAACAACACATTTGATCGACTTGCCCATATCGGCGTCGAATACGAAAGCTGGAGCTACGAGGGTGCCGACTATAATGGCACGGTGTTCGAGAAGAACAGGTTCACCAACCTTCCCTTCGGGTTCATCGATGGCTTCCGCCTGATGTGGACCTATAATGGAAATTTTAAGGAAGCGCCGCCGCGCAGTTCGCGCAAATACAATACCATTCTCTATCGCAACAGCTTTGATCGCGGGTCCGCACCCCTGCAGCGCAGCCTCGGTTTCAAGTCGTTGCAGCCGGCCAACACATGGCTGAATATCGATTCCACCTGGACCGGCTTTGCTGCCGGCAATAGCGGTCCATCCCAGTGAGACCTAATCCGAAAACAGCGGCTGGCGCTCGAAGTTTTTCCAGTCGCTCAGCAATTGATCTGCCTTGCCGATTTGATAGCAGCGCTGCCAGCCTTTCACGGCACCAATCGCGCGGTGAACACCGGGATCGGTCGTTGCCTCGCTGACCTGGTGCAGCAGTTCGCGTGACGTCACGATATCGTTTTCAGCGCCAAGGGAATCCTGCAAATGCGAGAGGCGCTTCAGATACTTGCCCGTCGCTCCATGACCGGCATAGAGCGGCAGAAAGAACTCCAGCGCATAGCGCAGCTTTTTCAGTGTGATTCGTACTTTGTGCCTTTGCTCGGGCGCCAGATGGCGGAAATGCCGGCCAAGCTTGAGCGCCTTACGCTCGATGCGGCCAAGGACGCGTGCACCAAGCTTGCCCACCGGCTCCGACAGAACGCCAAGCGTGCCGGCGCTGATGTCATTGCGCCAGTTGCGCTGCTCGATCACGAGACCGAGTGAAAGCAGGAAGCGATTGACGCCCGGCGAGGCGAGCACCTCACGCACCTTCACATAGGCCTCGTCCCTGAAGGGATGCGCAGCCATCCTGAGGCCGGAAAAGTCGATATCTTCGAGTTCGGCCATCTCGAGGTTGGCGACGGTCGATGAGATGAACACCTCCCAGTTGCGGGCAGGTCCAAGATTGCTGGCAAGCTGCTTGGCTTCGGCTTCGAGTGCAGCCAGCGCCGGGGCACCGATTTCGTGGCGCAGCAGCCAAAGCAATGTGCGCAGCCGGCGCAGTCCCACCCGCAACTGATGGACGCCATCCGGCACTTCGGAGAGCTCGGCGGGAACGAGATTGGCGAGTATCTGCTGATGGCAATTGCCCAGGAGAGCGGCGATGGCATCGTCAACAATATCGTCGCGGCCAATTCCGGACTGCGTTGCCTTGAATGCCTTGGGCGTCTTGATGCAGGCGAGTGCATAGCCGCGATCCGATTTCGTCTGGACGCCGAGCCGGAGCGGCTCGGTTTCCATGAGGCTGAGGCCAAGTTCATAAAGCGCCGCCGGGCGCCCCTGCTTCAACTCAAGTTCCACTTCCGAGATCGGCTGCTGCCAGGCGCCTGCCTCGACTTTCCCGTCATCGAAGGCGACCTCGATCTGGGCGCCCGGAACATCGACCATGAGCGCGTGCCGCCGCACATTGGTGGCGAATGCAGGAAAGAGCGATTGCGGATCGAGCTTATCGAACGGGGCGCCGATTTCCAGAAGCGGCAATGAACCCAGATCGGGGGCCATCGCATGGACTGGCGATTCCCATTCGTGGCGCGACAGGGCTCCGTTGGAAGCCGTGCGCTTGACCGTCTGGGTAAAGCTCCGGCCGGTGCGCCTGACGCGTAGCGTCAGTCCCGCGTCGAACAATGCATGATCTGGCGTGTCGAAGTAGATCGCTTCGAGCCGGCGGATGATCCCCTTGTTCCGCGCGGAAAGGCGCTGCAAGGCACTTTCGCGGAAGGCAGCGAATCGTTCGACTGCCACAAGCAGCTTCAATTCGGTCTCGACCGGCGGCTTCTGCTCACTGGTCCAAGGTTTATCGGTGATTGTTTCCACGCTTGCCACTTTCACGCCTTTTGGACCGAAACTAAACATATCACCGGTTGAACGACAATGCCGCATACCTCCGGTTGCAACTCACTTGCCTAAAGCCGACGACCCATTATATGTTGTCACCGACAACATTGAGGTCCAACCATGAATGCCATCGAAGAATTCCGACAGTTCAACCGATTTTTCACCAAGGAGATCGGCCTTCTCGACAAGCGCCTCCTGGCCAGCGACTATACGCTGGCCGAAGCCCGCGTGCTTTACGAACTCGCCAATAATGGCGAGCAGACCGCGGCAGAGCTCGGTCGCAGCCTCGGTATGGACAAGGCGCATCTCAGCCGGATCGTCGCCCGATTTGCCAAGCGCAAGCTCATTGGTGTGCGCGTCAGTCCCGCACACGGCAAGCACCGCTTGATCGCTTTGACTCCGGCAGGAAAGAAAGCGTTCGCCGCGCTGGACCTCGGCTCGCAACAACAGATCGAAGGGCTGCTGGCGCCACTCGCTGCGGACGCGCGCACGCAGCTCGTCGCCGCGATGCGCCATATTCATGCGCTTCTCGATTCAAGCGAGGCACAGCGAAATGCCGTCACCTACCGTGGCCTGCGGCCGGGCGATATCGGCTGGATCATCCACCGGCAGATGGCGCTTTATCATGCCGAGTATGGCTGGGATTGGACCTATGAGGGGCTTGTCTGCGACATCCTCGGCAAGTTCGTCGCGCATTTCGATCCGGAGCGGGAGTCTGCGTGGGTGGCCGAACATAATGGCGCGATCGCCGGGTCGATCTTCCTCGTCAAAGGCGATGAAGAAGGCGTCGCCAAGCTGCGGCTGCTCTATGTCGAGCCTTCCGCACGTGGCTTGGGCATTGGCCGGGAACTCGTTGCAATGTGCATTGAAGAGGCGCGGGCCAAGGGATACCGCCAACTCAAATTGTGGACCAACGACGTACTGATTTCAGCACGCCGCATCTACGAAGCTGCCGGCTTCCGGTTGATCGATGAGGAGAAGCACCATTCGTTCGGCCACGACCTCATCGGGCAGACTTGGATGCTGGAACTCCACCAGGACTGACCGCCAAACCGAGCACCCGGGCCGCTTTCACAACAAATTGAGGGCAAAGCCCAAATTTTTGCAGGCTGAGGCAAGCTGTCATCTTTTTATTGCCTAGCATCATTGTTATATGCACCAATGTAATAAGCACCCTTATGAAATTATCCATCTATGAACAGTACTCCACCTATGAACAACACAAAGATCCTTGGCTTTCTGCTGCACGACGTCGCGCGCCTGATGCGCAAGCGCTTTGAACAGCGTGCGAAGCATCTCGGATTGACGCGGTCGCAGTGGCAGACGCTGGCATACCTTGCCAATATCGAGGGGATTCACCAGGCGCGCCTTGCCGAGATTCTGGAAATTGAACCGATCACCTTGGTCCGCATTCTCGACAAGCTCGAGGAGCGCGGCATGATCGAGCGTCGCCGGCATCCGACGGATCGGCGCGTATGGCTGCTTTTCCTGCGTGAAGAGACGCGGCCGCTGCTCGCCGACATGGGCGTGATCGGCGAAGCAACGCGGGGCGAGGCACTCGCCGGCGTTTCGGTGGAGGACCGCGATCACCTCATCCGCACCCTTACCCTTATGAAGACGAACTTGATCGACGCATGCCAGACGCCGGTCGATGATAGAGAGAAAAATCATGGCTGATGGTTCACCTTCCACGCGCATTCCCGCCAATTCGGATCAGGCTCCTGCTCCTTCACAGCGCAACGACACAGTCCTTGAACAGCGCGACACCACAATCGACACGCCAGCAATCCCGGTGACCAAGGAAGCGCCGCCAGCACCGGCCCGGCCGCGCCGCAGCCTGAGACGGCCGCTCCTGTTCGCGGTGCTGCCGATCTCCGTGATCGCGGGCAGCTATTTCTACGTTACTGGCGGCCAGGTCATGTCCACGGACAATGCCTATGTGCAGGCCGACATGGTCGGTGTTTCGACCGATGTTTCCGGAATGGTGCAGTCGATCGAGGTTCACGACAACCAGATGGTCAAACAAGGCGACGTGCTCTTCCGGCTCGATCCGAGCGCCTATGAAATCGCTCTTGCGGGCGCGAAGGCGCAGCTTGGTGTCGTCCGCAACCAGATCCTGAACCTCGCGGCGAGCTACAAGCAATCGCTCGCCGAAATCACGCAGGCGGAGACCGACGTCCCATTCTACAACAAGACACTGCAGCGTCAGCAGGATTTGACCGCAACTGCGGCGGTTTCCAAGGCTGCCTATGACAAGGCCAAGCTCGACCTCGACGCCGCCCAGCAGAAAGTGGACGTTGCCAAGGCGGAAGCTGCTGCCACGCTGGCACAGCTCGGCAATGACCCGAACCAGCCGGTCGAACAGAATCCGTCCTATCTTCAGGCTCAGTCGGCTGTGGACAATGCGCAGCGCAACCTCGACCGCACTATCGTGCGCGCGCCGTTTGACGGTATCGTCACCAATGTTTCCGCGCTGCAGGTCGGCGCCTATCTGCAGGCATCGCAGGCCGGGTTCAGCCTGGTCTCGACCACGCATATGTGGGTTGCCGCCAGCCCGAAGGAAACCGAACTTACCTATGTTCGCGAGGGCCAGCCGGTGACGATCAGTGTCGACACCTATCCGGGCGTCGAGTGGAAGGGCAAGGTTGCCAGCATCAGCCCGGCATCGGGCTCGAGCTTCTCGCTTCTGCCTGCCCAGAATACTTCGGGCAACTGGGTGAAGGTCGTGCAGCGCATTCCCATGCGCGTCAGTATCGACGATCTTTCCGGCAAGCCGCCGCTGCGCGTCGGCATGAGCGTCACCGCTGACGTCGAAACCGGCCACGCCCGCGGCATGCCTAAATTCATCTCAGATCTCTTTGGGGGCTTTGGTAGCAAGAGCCATGGCTAACACTGTCGCGCTTTCAGGTCCGGCCCCCGTGGTGGCGAACCGCGGGGCAATCACGGCCTGCGTTATCCTCGCCGTCATCATGCAGGCGCTGGATACGACGATCGCCAACGTTGCGCTGCCCTATATCCAGGGCAGCGTCTCGGCGAGCGCCGACCAGATCAATTGGGTTTTGACGTCCTATATCGTCGCCGCCGCCATCATGACGCCGCCCTCAGGGTTCCTCGCGGCGCGCTTCGGCCGCAAGAATGTGCTCCTGACGGCGATTGTCGGCTTCGTCGTAGCATCGGTCCTGTGCGGGCTCGCCCAGACGCTGCCGCAGATTGTGGTCTTCCGCCTGATGCAGGGCCTGTTCGGCGCCGCGCTGGTGCCGCTCTCCCAAGGCATTCTCCTCGACATCTATGAAGTGCACGAGCGCGGCAAGGCGATGGCGCTCTTCGGCGTCTCGGTCATGGTCGGACCGGTGCTTGGCCCCGTCATCGGCGGCTGGCTCACCGACAATATCAGCTGGCGTTGGGTGTTCTATATCAACGTGCCCATCGGCATGCTCGCCTTCTTCGGCATCGTCGCCTTCGTTTCCGAGACCAAGCGCGACATCGGCGCCAAGCTCGACTGGTTCGGCTTCGGCATGCTCAGCCTTGCGATTGCCACGCTGCAGCTTTTCCTCGACCGCGGCGAGCAGCTGAACTGGTTCTCCTCCGGTGAAATCCAGGTTGAGGCGCTGATCAGCGCCGGCGCCTTTTATCTTTTGCTCGTGCATACGTTCACGGCGAAGAAATCCTTCGTCAATCCGCGCCTTTTCCTCGACCGGAACTTCTCCGTCAGCATGTTCTTCATCTTCGTCATCGGCGTCACCTACCTCGCTTCGCTCGCCCTTATGACGCCCTATCTGCAGACGCTGATGGGTTATCCCGTCATTACCGCCGGTATCGTCATGGGCCCGCGCGGCGTCGGCACGATGATTTCGATGTTCATCGTCGGGCGCCTCATCGGCAAGATCGACACGCGTGCGTTGCTGATCTTCGGCTTTTCGCTCACCGCCTGGGCAATGTACGACATGACCGGCTGGACACCCGACATTTCACAATGGACGATCATTTCGGTCGGCTTCATCCAGGGTGCCGGACTCGGCTTCCTTTTCGTGCCCTTGACGACGATCGCCTTTGCCACCCTGCCCGCCCATATGCGCGGCGAGGGCACAGGTCTCTACAATCTGTCGCGAAATATCGGATCGAGCGTCGGCATCGCCATCGTCTCGGCGCTGTTGACGGAGAACGTCCAGATCAACCACGCCTCCATCGCCGCCTATGTGACGCCGTTCAATCATGCCTTCAATGCACCGGCCGTGATGCAGCATCTCGACCCGATGAAAGCCGCCGGCCGCGCCGCGCTTGACGGCATGATCACCGAGCAGGCGACGATCATCGCCTATATCGATGATTTCAAGCTGTTGATGATCATGTCGATCATCTCCATTCCGCTGGTCATGCTGCTGCGCAAGCCCGGTTCGGATGCGGCCCCGCCAGACCACAGCGCCGTCATGGAATGACCTTGCCGAAGCTGCAGATGCCCTAGCCGGCAGGCTTCAGGTCGCCAAGCAGTGTCGGAATGAGCTCCGACACTGTTGGATGGATCGGCACCGACCATTTCAGCTGCGGATAGCCGACATCGGCATTCATCGTGTCGAGTATACCGTGGATCGCTTCGTCGCCGCTGGTGCCGAGAATCGCCGCGCCGAGAATCTTTTGCGTTTCGGCGTCCGCTATCACTTTCATGAAACCCAGCGTTTCATCCTTTTCTACAGCGCGCCCAACACGCGTCATCGGACGCTTTGATACGAGGATGGGTCGGCCAGACGCGCGGGCCTGGCTCTCGGTCATGCCGACCCGGCCAAGCGGCGGATCGATATAAAGTGCATAACCTGGAATACGCTCGCTGACCTTCCGGTTCTCACCGTCCAAAAGATTGGCCGCGACGATTTCATAGTCATTATAGGCCGTGTGGGTAAACGCTCCGCGTCCGTTGCAATCGCCGAGCGCCCAGATGCCATCGACGTTCGTCGCAAGATGATCATCGACCTTGATAAAGCCGCGCTCGTCCATGGCGACGCCCGCCTTGTCGAGGGCAAGATCGTCCGTGTTGGGACGCCGGCCGATCGCCATCAGTACGCGCGACCCAACGACGCTCGGCGCGCCATTTGTGCAATCCACGCCGACCTCGACGCCGTTCGGATGCAGCTTGAACGATATGCACTCCGCATTGAGCCGCATGGCGATGCCTTCGGCCTCGAGAATATCCTTGATGGCGTCGGAGATGTCCTCGTCCTCGCGGCTGACAAGGCGCGGTCCCTTTTCGACCACCGTCACCTCGGCGCCAAATCGGCGGTACATTTGCGCAAATTCGAGGCCGATATAGCTGCCGCCAACGACGACCAGATGTTCGGGCACCTCATCCAGTTGAAGGATCGAGGCGTTGGTAAGATACTCGATATCGTTGATCCCGGGCATGTCAGGTATGTTTGCCCGCCCGCCCACATTAAGGAAAATGCGGGGCGCCGTATACGTCTCGCTGCCGATGGCGATTTCGTTTGGGGCAGTGAAGCGCGCGTGGCCCTCGATCACCGTACAGTTTTCCATGCCGCGCAACCATTTTTCGACTCCAGTGCGCGCGTTGTAGGAGACCGTGTCGGCTCGCTGCTTCACCCGCTTCATATCGATACTAACTTCGGTGCCGACCAATATGCCGAAGTTGGGGGCGCGCCGAGCAAGGTGGGCAGCGTAAGCGCTGGCCACGAGGGTTTTGGTCGGCATGCACCCGGTGTTGACGCAGGTGCCGCCGAACAGCTTGCGTTCGACCATCAGCACTTTCATCCCGGCTCCGGTAAGCCGGCCGACAAGCGATGGGCCAGCTTGTCCTGCCCCGATGACGATGGCGTCGAATGGCTTGCTCATGCCGGAACCTCCCTTGCCTGCGTGCTTCAAAAGCGATGGATCATACAATTTTGCGCGAAGCATAGATCAGCGGCGTTTCAGCGTCACGCGCGGTGCGCGCACGGGGGAAGAATTCGGCAATTATTTGAACCGCCAGGTGAATGGATGGTTCAGCCAGCGTTCAGATGCCCTTGTCTATTTTCAAGAGGTCACTGGGGAAATTTTGTCATGCTTGTTCAACGTCTTGGCATCGTATTTGCCATTTTCCTTGTCTTCGCATTGGGGTTTGGCAGCTTTATCAATTACACGAAATCGGGGCGCATCGCCCATCCGGACATGCACGGCAACCTAGTCTATCGTCAGGGGTAAGCGATCAGCTGCGTTTCTTGTTGCGGGTTTCGGCGATGTCCAGTTGTTCCAGCAAGTCCAGGAATTGCTTGGGCATCTTCTTTTCGACCCTGGCGGCGCTGGTGGTGCGGATAGCGTGCTGGAATTCCGGGCGCTGAAGCTGGTCGCGGACGACGCTTGCCGTAGGATGAGGCTTAGCCACTCGTTTTCCAGTCATAATACTTCCAATCGGCTCTGAAGCTGGCGCCATCATTTTCACTCCATGCTTCGACATCCATGACCCTATAAAGGGGTCGGAAGGCTTTTGTTTCAAATCCTATGGGTCTATGGTCAATAAATGCTGAATATGACCGGCGGGACCGGAATCCGAGCCGCATTCGCTCTTCAGCTTGCCATCGTATTTTAATGATTGGATGCGGAACTCTAACGGAAAAGCGGCGTTGTCCTCCAAACATTAAAGGATATGCCAATGTTGATACGTGTCGGTTATGAGATTGCCATTAGGTGCAACCAGCCCACTCCAATGACCACCTATCTCAATCTCGAATCGGCGCGGACTGCCGATATCAAGTGCGAGAATGGCCCGGTGGCAAGCCCGGACCTGAAGCTTGAAAAATTCAAGGATCTGTTTGGCAATACCGCTATCCGCCTTCTCGCGCCGGCTGGGAATCTCACCTTGACTTATGATGCCGTGGTCAAGGACGACGGCCTCCCGGATCCGGTTCATGAAGATGCTGCCGAGATCACGGTCGACAAGCTTCCGACCGAATGCCTCGCCTACCTTTCCGCTAGCCGCTATTGTGAGACGGACGAACTGAGCCAGCTTGCGTGGAACCTTTTCGGCCATATAAAGCCGGGCTGGACCCGCGTTCAGTCGATCTGCGACTACGTCAACCAGCGGCTCACCTTCAGCTATGGCTTTGCCCGCTCGACACGCACCGCGGCCCAGGCACATGAGGAACGGGTTGGCGTTTGCCGTGACTTCGCCCATCTTGCCGTTGCGCTTTGCCGCTGCATGAATATTCCGGCACGCTACGTGAACGGCTATATGGGTGATATCGGTGTGCCGGCCGACCCGGCGCCAATGGATTTCAACGCCTGGATCGAGGTTTTCCTCGGCGACAGGTGGCACACGTTCGACGCCCGTCACAACCAGCGTCGCATCGGGCGCATCGTGGTCGCGCGCGGCCGCGACGCTGCCGATATCCCGTTGATCCATACGTTCGGACCGCATGAGTTGACCAATTTCAAGGTCTGGACGTTCGAGGAGCACGACCCTTCCTTCAACCGCCAGCGCTTCGATAAAGTGTCGTTGCTGACCCCATGGTTCAGCCCGCGCTGGTCGCGCCTGTCGCGTGCCATCCGCGAGCGCAGCGAAGCCGAGCCGACGCTTTAGCGTCGGTTCCCCTTGTAATGAATTCGATTGAATGAGCGCGTCTGCCACATTTCGCAGCGCGCATTTCATTGCTGCTCTGCGGTAAGCCCTTTAAATAACCTGAAAATCCGTTTCGATTTGCCATGCCACAATCCAGCGATTACGATTCTCGCCGTCGCTGGAGCAATAATAATGAAGAGGAACACCTCCATGGCTTTCGATAACCCTCTGAATCCAATGTACTCTCAAGATGACTGGGACATCATGCAAGCAGCCTACGACAAGGCCGCTGCGACGCTCGTGGTCAAGTCCAGTTCGGATGAAGAGGCGAAGGTCATTGCCGAAACCGTAATGACGGCTTTCAACCGCGGCAATCGCGATATCAATTCGCTTGCCGCGCTGGCGGTTGTGATTGCGGTGAACTCGCATCCAACGGTCAGCGGAACCAAGGATGGCACCGAGCAGCGCGTCGCATAATGCCTTCAAGCCCACCTTGGGTAGAGCGCGCTACTAATTGCAACTTTGACTTTCAACGCAGTTTCCGGCTATCAGGCTGCGAGGAATCTTGCAGCCGAGGCCGAGAATGAAATTCATGACCCTTGCCACTTTGCTCAGCAGTCTCGTCTTGAGCGCCTGCGGCGGTGGAACCTATGCGTCCTGGTCGCCGCGGCCGCCGGATGTGGCCCAGTCAAGCCCGGTCGATTGCCAGCGCGGCATCGGCATCTGCCCTGGCGCTTACGGGCGCGCGGGCCAAATGCGCCGGAACATGTAGCCCTTAAGCCAAGAAGCTATCCCGGAACAGTCGGTTCAAATCCGCCACAACGGCTGCCGCATCATGTCCATTCATGAGCCCAGCATTGATACGGTCGGAGGCCTTCTGCTGAAATGCCATGTAGCCATTGTGCCGGGGTCTGACCCAAGCGGACTCGAGTGTCCTTCGGGTTGCGGCATAAAAATCGGTCGTTGCGGCATTTACCGCAGCATCCTCCCAGGCCGCGGCGTGGCCCGGTTGCCCGCCGGCCGCGGCATAGGGACCGCGCTGAACATCGCCGCTTGCGATCCAATAGGCAAAGTCGCTCGCGGCATCGCGATGCGCAGAAAATGCGGAAACGGCAATGCCGGTACCGCCAAGCGCTGATCCAATAGGACCATTTCCACCCGCATCTGCGATGTCGGCGAAAGCAATCAGCGAGGGCCTGAAACCTTCGATCGCATAACTGACATAGCCGTAAATCAATGGCGAACAGGCAATGTCCGCCTCCGGTAGCGCCATCCGTTCGAGCACGGCGATCGGATCCATATCATAGCAGGCGGGATCGATCAGCGCTGAAATCTCGCGCATCATCTCGAATGTCCTGGCACCCGCCTCTGGTGCTACGAGGTCACCGAATGTGGTCGCGCAATGCGAACCCAGATTGGCGCAGAGCGTATAGAACGTCATCAGCGTATGCGGCGGGCGCAGCGGCAGCAGCACCTTGCCTTCGCGAGCGAGCCGCATCACCTCTGCCCATGTCGTTGGCGGCCGGTCGAGCAGGTCTGGGCGCCACGCCAGAACCTGGCTCGCCGTATCAATGGGGAACGCCCATTGGCGATCCTGCCAGCAATAGCTCTGGTAGGATTGTCCGACGCTGCCGGTCATGAGCGCGTTCCGCTCAGCCTCACGGCCCGGAACATCCAGCGGGTGGAGGCAGTTCTCCGCGGTGATCTGCCCGACATGCGGATGATCGATCACGATCAGATCGTAGGCGCGGGCAAGCTCATCCACGGGAAAGGATTCGAAATCCTGCAGCGAGCGTTTTTCCCACTGGACGGTTACGCCGGACTTCTCTTTCCAGAGCTGCGAGCAAGCCACCATCGGGTCATAGCCGCGCGGATGGCTCCACGTCATCCCCTTGAGAACAATGTCGCTCACAGCCCGAATTCCTTGCGAATCCGGTCGCTATGCTCGCCGATGCGTGGCGCGGCTCGATCGAACTTGGCCCGCTTGCCATTGACGCGGATCGGCGATCTCGTTGTCTCGATCGACACATTGTCGTCGCGCTCGACCGTCTGCAGCATATCGAGCACCTTGAACCCTTCGCTTTGCAGGAGCTCTTTCCAGTTCAGCACCTTCGCGCACCATATATCCGCAGGTTCGAGGATGGCGAGCCAGTGATCGGTTGGCTCGGTCGCCAGCTTCTCAGCGATAATGCGTTTGATCGCATCACGTGCCGTAAACCAGGTTGCAGGCTGATCGCGGTATGGAGCAAGCGCATCGAGACCAAGGAGATCCGCGAGCTTGGGCAACGGCGTCATGGCGAGCGCGAGATAGCTGTCTTTCGTCTGATAGACGCCATAGGGTGCCGAAAGATAGGCGTGCGCGCTGCGGAAATCGGAGCGTTTCGGCAATCGGCGCCCATCATTGAGGTGTGTTGTCAGCACCTCGAACTGAAAATCGATCAGTGATTCCATCAGGCTCGTTTCGATATGGGCGCCCTCGCCGCTGATCCCCCGCCGCACTAGGGCCGCGAGGATACCCTGCACGATCGCCGCCCCCGCAAGCATGTCGCCGACGGCGAGGCCGAAGGGCACAGGCCCCTGGCTTTCATCGCCGTTGAGCCACATCAGGCCGGAACGCGACTGGGCCAACAGGTCCTGACCGGGACGCGAGACCCACGGCCCCTCCTCGCCGTAACCGCTGATGCTGGCATAGACCAGACGTGGGTTGATCGCCTTTACTGCCTCATAATCAAGGCCCAGCCGCTGGATGACGCCGGGCCTGAAGTTCTGGATGAGCACATCGGCACGCGCGAGCAACGCCTTCAGCGCCTTAAGGTCAGCCTCGTTCTTCAAATCGATCGCGAGGCTTTCCTTGGCGCGGTTGATTGCATGGAAAATCGTCGAATCCCCGCCGATTTCGGTGTCGCTGAGATAAAGGCGCCGTGAAAGGTCGCCCCCATCGGGCCGCTCGATCTTGATGACACGCGCGCCAAGATCCATCAGGCGCAGGGAGGCATAGGGTCCCGACAGAAACTGGCTCATATCGACGACAAGCAGGCCTGTCAGGGGCAATTCGTTCGCAGTCATTATTTTTCGGTCTTTCCAACAAAATCAGCAGGATTCTTGTATTTCACCGTTTGCAGGTGTTCGCAGTAGAGGACGAGCTCGCCCTCATTCTTGAAGACTTCATAGCTGGCGCGGATAAGGCCAAGGTCCTTGTAGCGCGGCCGTTTGTCGAGGTTGGTGCGGATCGTATAGATCGTGTCGTTCAGGAAGACGGGCTTGATAAACCGCAGCTTGTCATAGCCGTAAGAAAAAGCGTTGACGCAATTGGTGGCTACCAGGCCGAGGCCAGCGGAAAAGACGAAGGCACCTGCGACCAGACGCTTGCCGAACATGCCCTCGCTTTCCGCGAACATCTGGTCCTGGACATAGGGATGGATGTCGGTGACGAGGACGTTGAAGAGGTGGCTGTCGCTTTCGGATATTGTCCTCCGCAGCGATCGTATCTTCTGACCAACAGGCCAATCCTCATAATACCAGTTTTCCGCGTTCCATACGGGCAGCGCTGCATGGGCCTCCGGCATGTTTCTTGGATGCGTCGAGGAAACACCGACTGTCGACGTAAACCCGGTCATTGCCGCACGCTTTCAACGTGCGGATTGCTCCAGTTGCGTCCCATAACTGCCTCCCATATCTTCTCTTGTGAATAATATTTTCACATATGAGTGGAAATGGCAAGCGGTCTGGCGGACTATCCTTTGAAAATGCCCTTGCCCAAAAGGTGCTCGCGGTCGTGCGGCGCATCGAAATTCTGGTCCGGTCCAAGCGGAACAATGAGTGTCGGGTTGATGTGGGCAATCGAATAGTAGCCGGCCTTGATGTGGTCGATCTTTACCGTCGTGCGCACGTCCTGCCATTGGTAAAGTTCGCGCATATAGTTGGAAAGGTTGTGGTAATCGGCGATCCGGCGAATGTTGCACTTGAAGACGCCATGATAGGCAGCGTCAAACCGCACAAGCGTTACAAACAGCCGCCAATCCGCTTCCGTGAGATATTGCCCGGCGAGATAGCGATGATCGGCAAGATGCGCCTCGATCTTGTCGAGGGCCTTGAACACGCTTCTGGCGGCATCTTCATAAGCCGCCTGCGATTTGGCAAAGCCGGCGCGATAGACGCCATTATTGACATTGTCATAGACGAGCCCGTTCCAGCGGTCGATTTCCGCGCGGAGAGGTTCGGGATAGAAATCCTGGTGGTCGCCGGTGAGTTCGTTGAATGCCGTATTGAGGATGCGGATAATATCGGCTGACTCGTTGTTGACGATCCGCCCTTCCTTGCGGTCCCAAAGCACCGGAACGGAAACCTTGCCGGTATAGTTGGGCTCGCTCGCCGTATAGAGCTGGTGCAGATAGCGAATGGGCGGCGCCTTCGGCCCTGCGTCCTGCGGGTCCGCGAAGGTCCAGCCATTTTCGCCAATTGCCGGCTCCGCGACGGACATGCGGATGATTTCGCGCAAGCCCTTCAAACTGCGGAAGATCAGTGTGCGCGACGCCCAGGGGCAGAGGTAAGAGACAAAAAGCTGATAGCGTCCGGGTTCGGCAGGCAGACCGGGTTGGCCGGACGGACCCGGCGCGCCATCCGGCGTAATCCAGCTATGGAAATGCGTCGCCTCGCGATGGAACGCGCCATCCTTCATTTCGCTGGCGGCAACATCGCCCTTGATCCATTCTCCATTCACCAATGCCGGCATGTGCTAAATCCTGATCTTCTGTTGAAAAGACCAAGATTGCACGTCGCACACGCGTTTCCTACCGGCGCCGCTTTGACAGACTGTATTCCGCCAAGGAACAGTGGCTGCTAACCGGTTACCGCGCCTTCGCTTGCCGATTTCGCCAACTGTGCGAATTTGGCGAGGACACCGCGCGTATAACGCGGCGGTGGCTGCTTCCAGTTGCTGCGCCGGCGTTCGATCTCGTCGTCGCTGACCTCGAGTTGCAGCAACTGCTTATGCGCATCGATCGTGATAGTGTCGCCTTCCTCGACAAGCGCGATGGTGCCGCCTTCGAAGGCTTCCGGCGTCACATGCCCGACCACCATGCCCCAGGTTCCGCCCGAAAAGCGCCCATCCGTAATGAAACCAACGCTTTCTCCGAGGCCCCGACCGATGATTGCCGATGTGGGTGCCAGCATTTCCGGCATGCCTGGACCGCCGCGCGGGCCAAGGTAGCGCAGCACAAGGACATCGCCCGGTTTGATTTTGTCGGAGAGTATGGCGTCCATCGCCGATTGCTCGTCGTCGAACACCCGTGCAGGTCCCTTGATGACGGGATTTTTCAGCCCAGTGATCTTGGCGACCGCTCCGCCCGTTGCAAGGTTGCCCTTGAGGATCGCAAGATGGCCCTCACTGTAGAGTGCCTTGGCGATCGGCCGGATGATGTCCTGGCCCTCGGGGGGCGCGTCCGGAACATTGGCGAGTTCTTCGGCCAATGTGCGCCCCGTGATGGTCAGGCACTCGCCGTGCAACAGGCCGGCATTCAGCAACAGCTTCAGGACCTGCGGTATGCCGCCGGCCTTGTGCAGGTCGACCGCCATGTACTGGCCGGAGGGACGCAGGTTGCACAGGACCGGAACCTTGCGGCGCACGCGCTCGAAATCGTCGAGCGTCCATTCGACTTCCGCAGCATGGGCAATGGCTAGAAAATGCAGGACGCCATTGGTGGAGCCGCCTGTCGCCATGATCAATGCCACCGCATTTTCGATGGACTTGCGGGTGATGATGTCCCGAGGGCGAATATTCTTGCGCACCGCCTCGATGAGCACCCGCGCTGATTCCGCCGTGCTGTCGATCTTCTCCGCGTCGGGATTCGCCATAGTCGACGAATACATCAGCGACATGCCGAGCGCCTCGAAGGCCGAACTCATGGTGTTGGCCGTATACATGCCGCCGCATGAGCCCGTCGACGGGCAGGCATGACGCTCTATGCCCTCGAAATCCTCCTCGCTCATCTTGCCGGCCATGTATGAGCCCACCGCCTCGAAGGCCGAGACGATGGAAAGATCCTTGCCCTTCCATCTGCCGGGCTTGATCGTACCGCCATAGACATAGATTGCCGGGACATTGGTGCGGGCAATGGCAATCATGCCGCCCGGCATGTTCTTGTCGCAGCCGCCGATGACGAGCACGCCATCCATCCACTGGCCGTTGACGCACGTCTCGATGCAGTCGGCGATAACCTCGCGCGATATCAGCGAATATTTCATCCCCTCGGTGCCCATGGCCATGCCGTCGGAAATGGTCGGCGTGCCGAACAGCTGGGGATTGCCGCCTGCCGCCTTTACTGCGGCGACGGCCGCATCGGCGAGCGGCTGCAGGCCGGCATTGCAGGGAGTAATGGTCGAGTGGCCATTGGCGACGCCGATCATCGGCTTGGCGAAGTCTGATTTTTCATAGCCGAGCGCATAATACATCGCGCGATTGGGCGACCGCGCTATGCCCTCGGTGATGTGCTTGGAACGCTCATTGGCTGCCATTGCCGCACCTCCTGTTCAGGCAAGCGATTTGACGCTCCTTGAGGACGGCTGTCAAACGGCAGACCGGCAATGTGCGATGGCATTAGCGGATCGCAGCAACCAGCGCCTTGTCGGGGAAGCATGTGGCCGCCATGCCCTGCTTCGATTGCCAATCGCCAATCGAGCGGCGCGTCTTGAACCCTGGAAATCCGTCGGCGCCGCCAGCGTCATAGCCCTTTTTCTCCAGCGCCCGTTGCAGGGCCGCAATGTCGGACCGGTAGAGCCCGCCGACATCGCCCCACCCTGCGGTAAAGTTCGCGGCGCCATTCGCGATGCGGTCGCTTACATGGCCGATGAACAGCGCATAGAGATCGCTCATATTGTACTCCTTGAGTACGTAGAAATTCTTCGTGACGATGAATGCAGGGCCGTGCCTTCCGGCCGGCATCAGCAGAAACCCTTCACCCTTGGCCTCCGCCGCAGGGAATGGCCTGCCATTGACACGTTTGATGCCAAGCTTTCCCCAGGTGCTGAACGGCTTGCCCTGGTCTGGACCTTCCAGTGCGCAACTGACACTCTCGGGGACGGTCACCTCGTAACCCCAGTCACGGCCACGCTGCCAGCCATATTGGGCAAGGTAGTGCGCGATCGAACCCAGCGTATCGGGCACCGAGTTCCAGATGTCGCGCTTGCCGTCGCCATCGAAATCAACGGCATGCTCGAGGTAGGACGTCGGCATGAATTGCGGCTGCCCGAGAGCGCCTGCCCAGGAACTCTTCATGCTGCCGGCGCCAATATAGCCTTTCTCGACAATTTCAAGCGCAGCAAGCAGCTCCTTGCGGAACATGTCCTTGCGCGTTGCGAGGAAGGTCTTGGTCCCCAGGACGGCAAAGGCATTATACGGAATCTTGACGCTGCCAAAGCCGCTTTCGCGGCCCCATATGGCGAGGACAATCTCGCCGGGCACGCCGTATGTCTTTTCGACCGACTGCAATATCCGTGCATATTGGCCAGCACGCGCCGTCCCGCCGGAAGTTACGTTGTTGACGGTCTTGTCGTTGAAGTACTTTCCGGGGGAGCCGAATTCGCTCTGTGCCTGTTTTTGCGGTGTCTGCGGCTTCTCGCCGGGCATGACAAGATCAGGCAGATCGAAGTTAAGCGTCACGCCTTTGAGGGCCTCGTCAAATGTCGCCCTTGATATCCCCTTGGCCTTGGCTTCCGGCCATAGATCGTTGTCCAGCCATTGTTGGAACTGCGCTTCGACCTGGGGCCTGGACGCAGCGAGGCTTGCCGGCGTGTAAAGCATGACGATCAGTCCGATCAGCGCCCAGAGGGCATTCATCCATGGGCGCATGATCAAGTCGTCTCCTATAGCGACGTTCGGGCCCGCAAGGCGGCGGCCAGGGTTCCTTCATCAAGGTAATCGAGTTCGCCGCCCACCGGAACACCGTGGGCAAGACGGGTAATCCGCACATCGAAGCCGGCCAGTTGATCGGTGATGTAATGGGCGGTGGTCTGTCCCTCTACCGTGGCATTGACGGCGAGGATGACTTCCTTGATTTCGCCCTCAGCGACCCGCCCGACAAGCGAGGCGATGTTGAGATCATCGGGGCCAATACCATCAAGTGGGGACAGCCGTCCGCCGAGCACGTGGTATCGCACGTTCATCGAACCCGCCCGCTCGAGCGCCCAGAGGTCGGAGACGTCTTCGACGACGATTAGCGTCGAGCGTTCCCGACGCGGATCGGTGCAGATCATGCATGGATCGGCGGTATCGACATTGCCGCAGGTCGAGCAGACACGCACCTTTTCGGCGGCGTCCTGCATCGCCGAACCCAACGGGATGAGCAAGGCTTCCTTCTTCTTGATGAGATGCAGCGCCGCCCTGCGCGCCGATCGTGGCCCTAGCCCCGGCACCTTGGCGAGGAGCTGGATCAGGCGTTCGATTTCGGGACCGGCGATTCGTTTCGACATAGCGTCGGTTTAGAGCAATTTGACGATTTATGGAATTGGCGGGCGCACAACCTCGACGGCCGGAATGCCAAAAGCGATACAACCCTGCATTCGTTGCCATCTCGAAATTACACCACGATGATGCCGCGGTTCGAAGGCGAAAGCAGCAGCGCCGCACCAGCCGGCGCATCGGGAGAATGGGCTCCCCGACTGCGGCAACAGCCTTGCTTTCGAACTTGGAGTGAAACGATGCGGAAATTTCCGTGGAGTATCAGCCTTATCATGAAGAAAACCCGGACGAGCTGGTCATGGACCGTCCGGGTTCAATTCAGATAAGAAACGGGGACGGGCGAAAGCTCGTTCCCACTCCAAACTCAATATAGCTGAGTTGATCTCGCTTTCCAATAAGCTTCCAGTTGTAGACTACGCTTAGAAGGGAAGCTTGAAACCGGGAGGTATCGGAAGCCCGGCCGTCAAAGCCTGCGTCTTTTCAGCCATGATCGCCTCGACTTTCGACTTTGCCTCATTGTGCGCGGCAATGATGAGGTCTTCGATGACTTCGATATCGTCTTCCTTGAAAAGGGACGGATCGATGCTGAGCGCCGTCATCGCGCCCTTGCCCGAAAGCTTGACGGTGACAAGGCCGCCGCCAGCATGACCTTCGGCCTCCAGAGCCGCGATCTCTTCCTGCATGGCGGCCATCTTGGCCTGCATTTCCTTGGCCTGCTTCATCATGCCCATAATGTCACGCATGGGGAAAACTCCTGTTCGTCAATCGTCTTCTTCGACCGGTGCGAGTGTATCATCTCCCGCTGCGACGGCATCATCCATCTGTCCGGCCGGGGCCGTAATGCGCACGTTGATGATCTTGGCGCCCGGAAATTTTGCAAGGATCGCGGCGACATCCGGGTCCGAGCGCGCATCGCTGAGCAGCGTATCGCGTTTGGCCGTTTCTGTCTCGTTGACCGTAGCGTTTCCCGGTTCCCGCGACAACGAGACCATCCAGCGAATACCGGTCCATTCGCTGAGCTTTTGCGAAAGATCCGTCAGCAAGGACTTTGGAGCGTTTTCGGTCAGGTTGATTTCGAGCCGCCCGGGCTTCATGCTGACAAGCCGTACGCAATTCTTGACCATGATCTTGAATTGCATGTCGCGGTGCTTGTCGGCAAGCGCCACGATATCTTCGATGTTTTCAACGGGTACGGCTGGAGACTGCGGCTGCTCGACAACCAATGGAGGAGCGACGCTCGGTTCGGACTTCGGCGCAGGCTCGACAAGACGCATCGTCGCGCCGCCATTGGACGTGACGACACCACGTTGCGTTGCCATCGCATCCACCTGGCCTGCGCGCGCGGTCGGCGCACCACCATTTCCCGGACGTGATCCATCGCCGCGATTCGGCGATGCCGGAACGCCGCCGTCCTCAAGGGACTTCAGCGCCTCGTCGAGTGTCGGAAGATCGGCGGCATGGGCAATGCGGATCAGCAACATCTCCGCCGCCTGCACTGGACGGCTTGATTCCTCGACCTCGGTGATCCCTTTCAGCAGCATCTGCCAGGTACGCGAGAGGACGCGGATCGACAGCTTTTCGGCAAAATCCCTGCCACGCAGCCTCTCGTCTTCCGAAAGCGAAATGTCGTCGGCGACATCGGGCGTGAACCGTATGCGCGTTACCAGGTGATTGAAATCGGCAAGGTCCGTCAGCACCACGGCAGGATCGGCGCCGACATCATACTGGGCACGAAATTCCCTTAGTGCCGAAGCGACGTCGCCGCGCATCAGCATTTCGAAGAGATCGATGATGCGGGCGCGATCGGCAAGGCCGAGCATCGAACGCACTGCTTCCGCCTCGACACGGCCCGCACCATGGGCAATGGCCTGATCGAAGATCGACAATGAATCGCGCACCGAACCCTCGCCGGCACGCGCGATCATGCTGAGCGAAACGTCATCGACGGCAATCGATTCAAGGTCGGCGATTTTCTGCAGGTGGCGAACGAGGACGCTGGTATCGATGCGCCGAAGATCGAACCGCTGACAGCGCGAAAGCACGGTAATCGGCACTTTGCGAATTTCAGTCGTTGCAAAAATGAACTTCACATGCGGCGGCGGTTCTTCAAGCGTCTTCAACAGGCCATTGAAGGCCTGGTTCGACAGCATGTGCACTTCGTCGATGATATAGACCTTGTAGCGCGCCGAGACCGGGCGATAGCGCACCTGCTCGATGATCTCACGAATGTCGTCGATGCCCGTGTGCGACGCCGCGTCCATCTCGATGACATCGACGTGACGGCCTTCCATGATCGCCTGGCAATGTTCGCCCGGAACGGTGAGGTCTATCGTCGGCTTGTCGATATCGGCAGTCTGGTAGTTGAGTGCACGCGCCAGAATGCGCGCCGTCGTCGTCTTGCCAACGCCGCGTACACCGGTGAGCATCCAGGCCTGGGCAATACGCCCCGTCTCGAACGCATTGGTCAGCGTGCGGACCATCGGCTCCTGGCCGATCAGATCGTTGAAATTCTGCGGGCGGTATTTGCGGGCGAGCACGCGATAGGCGCTGTCTGGCGTTCTTGTATCCATCGCGTCCTGTTTGGCTCCTGCGCTAAGGCTCCCGACCCTTGCCCTTCACGAAGTCTAACCGCATGCGCCGCAGCGTCAATGCCGCGGACGGCTTTGACACAGGCAAGGTGACAGGAAAAGGTGGGAGGCTGGCACGGCGACCCGTGCCTGGCTCGTTGGGGCTGCTTCCTTCCGGACCTGACCCGGTTGGCGAGTGGCTCGTCCACCACCAACCTCCCGAGGCTCATATCGTCAATCCGCGCGCAAAAAGCAAGCGAAACCGCGAAAAAACTGTTATCTCTTATCGATCATGACTTTTGTTCTGGATAACAAACTTGCAGCAGACACCTATTCAATTGCAAGGCTGGGCCTCTGCGATCTGCGCCTTATGAATGACCGCCGCTGGCCGTGGCTCATCCTCGTGCCGCAGCGGCCGGGGATATGCGAGATTCATGAATTGACCCCGCTCGACCAGACCATTCTGACTTTCGAGGCTGGCATTGCCGCGCAAGCCCTGAAATCGGTCGTGAATTGCGAAAAGATCAACACCGGCGCGCTCGGCAATATCGTGCGTCAACTGCATCTTCATGTGATTGCCCGCAACAGTGGCGATCCCGCCTGGCCCGGCCCGGTCTGGGGTCATGGCACTCGTGAGCCCTACGGCGAAAAAGATGCCCGGGCCTTTGCCAGCGCCATACTCAACGCTATTTAATCCGTCAACATCATCAATGCCCTGTCCCCCGGGTCCGTTTCTGGAGCTCCAAGCATGTCGTTTCGCCTTTTCGATGTCCCGGAAAAGGAACCCAGCCATTTCGTCGGATTTGCCGGCAACCGGATCAACCGCCACGCTGAAAAGCGCAGCGACGACGCCGTCGATGTTGCGCTAGCCAATGCCGATGCGCGGATGCTCCTGATCGGGCAAGGTAAGGTGTTGGTGGCTGACGGCAATGCTTTCTTTACGCTAAAGGACGCAGCGCCTTTTCTGCCTGCGCGGTCTTCCACGGTTTATCTCGGCCTGCAGGACGACGCGCCCATTCTTGCTGCACCGAGCGCTTTTGATTTTTCTGCGCTGCCTGGGGCGGTCCAGGCAATCGACTACCGCTCCGTTTATACGCAGGGCATCATCCCGCCCGACCAGCTCGGCGCGATGGCCCAGGCGGTTTCGCTCCTGACCTGGAACGAGAATAACAAGTACTGCGGGCGCTGCGGCACAGCGACCCTCATGCGTGACGGCGGCTACCGGCGAACCTGCCCCAACTGCGAGGCGCAACACTTTCCCCGGACCGATCCCGTGGCGATCATGATGGTGGTGCGCGGCGACAAGTGCCTCTTGGCGCGCGGGCCGCATTTCGGTCCGGGCATGTATTCTTGCCTGGCCGGCTTTATTGAACCTGGCGAGACGATCGAAAACGCCGTGCGACGCGAAACCTTCGAAGAAACGAACCTCAAGATCGGCCGGGTGCTGTATCACGCGAGCCAGCCCTGGCCATTTCCCTACTCCCTGATGATCGGCTGTCACGCCGAGGCGCTTTCGGATGACTTTATCCTTGACCGGGCCGAGCTGGAGGACGGGCGGTGGTTCTCACGCGACGAGGTGGTGTCGATGCTCGACCGGACCCATCCGGGCGGACTGATCACCCCTCCTCCCGGCGCCATCGCCGCTCATCTCATCCGCAGCTGGGTGGAAGGTTGAGGGTACGCTACTCTTCCTCGGCCTGCGAGCTGCGGAAGGTGGTGTCGGCCGGATAGACACCGAGGATGCGGACTTCCTTCGAGAAGAATTCGAGCTCATCGAGCGCATGTGCCACGTTCTTGTCGTCCGGATGACCCTCGATATCCGCGTAAAACTGCGTCGCGGTGAACTTTCCGTCGATCTGGTAGCTTTCGAGCTTCGTCATGTTGACGCCGTTCGTCGCAAATCCGCCCATGGCCTTGTAAAGCGCCGCGGGCACGTTGCGCACGCGGAAGACGAAAGTCGTCATCATCAGTTCATCAGAGCCCCGCGGGGCCCATTTCTTGGTCTTGTTGAGAACGACGAAGCGCGTGACGTTATTTTCCGTGTCCTCCACATCCTCTTCGAGAATGTCGAGGCCGTACAGCGAGGCGGCAAGGCGGGGGGCGAGCGCCGCCATCGTCTTGTCCTTTACATCGGCAACGAGCCGGGCTGCGCCGGCCGTGTCGCCGGCGATCACCGGCTTCCAGTTGTTCTTGCGGATGTATTTGCGGCATTGGCCGAGCGCATGGATATGACTGTGCACGGAAGTGATGTCGCTGCGCTTGGTGCCGGGCAGCACCATCAATTGAAAATGAATGGGCAGGAAGTATTCGCCGACGATGTGCAACCGCGATTCCGGCAGGAGGTGATGGATATCGGCGACGCGCCCCGCGATCGTGTTTTCGATCGGAATCATCGCAAGATCGGCGGCGCCGCTCTCGACCGCATTGAACGCATCTTCAAAAGTCGGGCACGGCAGTGGTTCCATGTCGGGAAACATGTTGCGGCAGGCCGTATCGGAATTTGCGCCGGGTTCGCCCTGGAACGAGATGCGGTTGGTCGTTGCCATCATTATCTGCCTTTTGAAGTGAGGATTTCGCGCGCCCGTACGAGATCTTCCGGCGTATCGACGCCCAGCGGCACCGAATCGACGATCTCGACGTCAATGCGCATGCCCGCTTCGAGCGCGCGCAGCTGTTCAAGACGCTCCCGGCGCTCCAGAGGCGAAGGACCGAGGCCGACAAACCGCTCGAGCGCAGCCCTACGGTAAGCATAGAGCCCAATGTGATGGTAGAGCGGCCCCTCACCCCACGGCGCTGTGGCGCGGGTGAAATAGAGTGCCCGCATCTGGTCGGGACCAATCGGCGAACCTATGATCTTGACCACGTTCGGATTGGTCTTCTCGTCCTCGCGGCGGATTTCGACGCCGAGCGTCGCGATGTCGGCAGGGCCGGATTGCAGGGGCATGAGCGAGCGCCTGATGATATCGGCCTCGATGGTCGGAAGATCGCCCTGGACATTGACAACTGCATCGACGCTGCCGTCAGGGTCGAGAGCGAGAAGCGCCTCATGGATGCGATCCGAACCCGATTCGTGGTCGGCCCGCGTCATGATCGCCTCGATGCCGTGTGCTTCTATGGCCGATTTGACGTCGGGACTATCTGTCGCAACGACGGTTCGCCCGAGACCGGCAGCAATCGCGCGCTCGGCGACATGCACGATCATGGGCTTTCCCGCAATATCGGCCAGTGGCTTGTTGGGCAGCCGGGTCGAGGCCATCCGGGCAGGGATCAGGGTCAATATTTTCATCGTTGCACACGGTCTAAGGTGTCAAAAAGTCTCAGGCAGAAGCGCCCTTATATGTGTTGCAAGTCTTCAGCAAAAGACCTAGTTTCCGCGCGATCACGAGGGGACTCTTGTCAAGAAATGCAGCGCACTGCATTGACCAGATATTGAGAACCTCCGCAAGTGTGCTGAACATCGAGCCCTGCAATTGCTCCAGGCAAGCGTCAGAGTGGACTTGATATTGAGCGCACTTGAACAGGACACAAGTGGAGCACTGATCGACGATGGAATCGACCCCGTTCAACAAATATGCCATGGCGTTTCTGGCAACCGTGTTCGTTGTCATGACGGCAGGTATCCTGTCCGATTCTATTTTCGACTCGCATGCGCCAGAAAAGCCCGGCTTCATCATCCAGGCCGCCGAGGCCGGTGGTGAAGGCGAAGCCGGCGCTGCTGCACCCGCTGCAGAAGCCGTGCCGATCGCGACGCTGCTGGCTTCAGCTGATGCAACCCGCGGCGAAGCCGTTTTCAAGCGCTGCGCTGCCTGCCACACCGGCGAAAAGGGTGGCCCGAACAAGGTCGGTCCGAACCTCTGGGACATCGTCGATCGCCCAATCGCGACACATGAAGGCTTCAGCTATTCCGCGGCCATCAAGGATTTCTCCAAGGGCGGACAGGAAAAGTGGACTTTCGACCATCTCAACCACTTCCTGACGTCGCCGAAGGGCTACATCAAGGGCACGGCAATGGGCTTTGCCGGCGACAAGAAGGATAATGAGCGTGCCGACCTCATTGCCTATCTGCGCACGCTGTCCGACAGTCCGAAGCCGCTTCCGACCGCTGATGCCGCACCTGCGGGCGGCGATGCCGCCAAGCCTGCCGACGCAGCAGCACCTGCCGCTCCTGCCGCGCCCGCTGCGGAGAAGCCGGCCGACGGCGCCGCTCCCGCTGCTCCGGAAGCACCGAAGAACTAAATCCGTCACTATTGCTTTCAAAAAGCCGGGCCTGCGCCCGGCTTTTTTGCATCAACTGCGCGTGTTTTTAACGTGAAGGCCTGTTCTCCGCCGCAATTTCTCTTAGACTTATGGCCGTAGAGAACCCGTGGAGACCTGATTTGCGATTTCGCCCCCTCGTTGCCAGCCTTGCCCTTTTCGCCGCCTTCACCGTCGCTGCCCATCAAAGTATCCAGGCTGCGGAAACCGAATGGAGAAAGGCCGCGAGCGTCCTCGGCGAACCGAAATACGGCGACGATTTCAAGCACTACGACTACGTCAATCCCGATGCCCCGAAAGGCGGCACGCTCAACCAGACCGCCTACGGATCGTTTGACAGTCTCAACCCCTTTGTCGTGCAGGGAACGCCAGCAGCGGGGCTACCTGCTACCGTCGGCGGCGGCTTGCTTTACGATACGCTGCTCAGCCAATCCCTCGATCAGCCAGCGACAAATTACGGGCTCATCGCCGAGGCTATCGCCTATCCGGATGACTATTCCTCGGTAAAATTTCGGCTGAACCCGGCTGCAAGGTGGCACGACGGCCAGCCGATCACCGTGGACGATGTCATCTGGTCCTTCGACACGCTGAAGGCCCAAAGCCCGCTGTACAACAAGTATTATCACGATGTGACCAAAGCGGAGAAAACCGGCGACCACGAGGTGACGTTCACCTTTTCGAGCGGCGGCAACCGCGAACTGCCGAGTATCATGGGCGATTTCCCGATCCTGCCCAAGCATTGGTGGGAGGGTAACGACGCGAGCGGCAAGAAGCGCGATATAAGCAAGCCAACAACAGAAATCCCACTTGGCTCATCCGCCTATAAGATCGAGAGCGCCTCACCCGGCAATACCATCGTCTGGAGCCGTGTGGCGGACTATTGGGGCAAGGACTTGCCGGTAAATATCGGCCGCAACAATTTCGATCGTATTCGCTACGAGTATTTCCGCGACCAGAATGCCGAGTGGGAAGCCTTCAAGAAGGGAGGCTTCGAGGACTACCGCCCGGAAGCCAGTATCGGCAAATGGATGCGCGGTTATGACTTTCCGGCGTTCCAGCGCGGCGATGTTGTCAAGGCCGTGTTTCCGCTACGTTCATCCGGGCGTATGCAGGGTTTCCTGATCAACACCCGGCGCGACAAATTCAAGGATCCACGCGTCCGCCAGGCTCTGACCTCGGCCTATGACTTCGAGAGCATGAGCAAGAATCTCTTCTTCGGGCAATACAAGCGCATAAACAGCTATTTCTCCGGTTCCGAACTCGCATCGAGCGGCCTGCCGACGGGCAAGGAGCTTGAAATCCTCGAAACAGTGAAGGGCGACGTGCCGGAAGAAGTTTTCACCAAGGAGTTCAAGCTGCCCGTATACGATACGCCCCAATCGCAGCGGGACAATCTGCGCCAGGCCGTCACGCTGCTGCGCGACGCGGGTTACGAGCAGAAGAACGGCAAGCTCGTCAATGCCAAGACCGGCGAACCATTCACCATCGAATTCCTGGCGGATGATCCGGCGGATGAGCGCTTTATCGGGCCTTTCATGGCCAGCCTTCGAAAGCTCGGCATCGATGCTCAGATCAGGGTCGTGGACAACGCCCAATATACCGCCCGGGTCAATGATTTCGATTTCGATATTACCACCCCGAACGTCGTTCTTTCCCAAAGCCTGTCGCCGGGCAACGAGCAACGCGATTTCTGGGGTTCGGGCGCTGCCGACACACCGGGCAGCCGCAACTATATGGGCATCAAGAATCCGGCCGTCGACAAGCTGATCGACCGGATCATCTTTGCCAAGGACCGGGATGAACTCGTCGCCGCCACCCACGCACTCGACCGGGTACTGTTGTGGAACTACTACGCCGTCCCGCAATGGTATGACGATCGCATCAAGATCGCCTACTGGAACAAATTCGGCATGCCCGCAAAACAGCCGGACTATGCAGGTATCGACCCGTTCTCATGGTGGATCGACACGGCCAAGGAGCAGGCGTTGAAAGCGCGCGCCGAATGACGCAGCTCAACCGGCGCGATCTTCTGAAGATTTCGAGCGCAACACTTCTGACCGCTTTTTCGCCGCGCATCGCGCTCGCCGAGATTGCCACCGACGTGCCGCTCCACGGTCTGTCGGCGTTTGGCGAGTTGAAATACTCGAAGGATTTCAAAAACTTCGACTATGCCAACCCGGATGCGCCGAAGGGCGGGACCTTCGCCTTTTCTCCGGCGAACTGGCTCTATAATCAGTCGCCACAGACCTTCAACACGCTCAATACCTATTCGGCCAAGGGTGATGCGCCGCCGCGCATGGAAATCTGCTACGACACGCTGATGGAGGAAGCGCTCGACGAGCCGGACTCGATCTACGGTCTCGTCGCGGAGAGCGTCACTGTCACGGCCGATCGCAACACATTCACCTTCAAACTGCGCCCCGCGGCGCGTTTCCACGATGGGTCGTCCCTAACGGCCCACGACGTCGTCTTCAGTTTCCAGTCGATCAAGGAGAAAGGGCATCCGGAGCTTCTGCTGTTGCTGACAGAGATGAAGGAGATCGTCGCCGAGGATGACCAGACGCTGCGCATCGCCTTTACCGGCAAACATTCCGACCGCGCGATTCTCGATATCGCCAGCAACATGCCGATTCTTTCGAAGGCGTGGTTTGCGGGCCGCGCGTTCGATGCATCGACGCTCGAGACACCGCTCGGCTCCGGCCCTTATCGCGTCGGCAGGATGGCGCCGGGCAAGGGCATCGAATACCAGCGTGTCGATGAATACTGGGCGAAGGACCTTCCGGTTCGGCGCGGCCTGAATCACTTCGATACGATCAAGATCGAGTTCTACCGCGACCGCCAGCCCGAGTTCGAAGCCTTCAAGAAGGGAGACATATTCTGGCGCATGGAGCACACGGCGAAAACCTGGGTCACCGAGTATAATTTCCCGGCCATCCAGCAGAAGCGTGTGATCCAGCGTGAGTTTCCCGACGAGAAACGTCCGCATTTGCAAGCATGGGCGGTCAACCAGCGGCGGGAGCGCTTTCGCGATCCGAAGGTGCGTGAAGCCATTGCGCTGTGCTTCGACTTCGCGTGGACCCGGAAGAACTTGTTCTATGGCATGTACGAGCAGTCGCAGTCCCTGTTCGAAATGTCGGACTTCCGTTCGAACGGCATGCCCTCCCCGCAGGAACTTGCCATAATGGAGCCGCTGCGCGATCGCCTGCCGGAGGGCATTTTCGGCGAAGCGGTGATCCAGTCGACGACCGATGGCTCGGGACGCGACCGCAAGAATTTGCGCCGCGCTGTCGAGCTTCTGCAGGAAGCAGGGTTCAAACGTGAGAACAACCGATTTGTCGACGGTGCCGGCAAGTCGTTCGACCTCGAAATACTGATCCAGGCGGAGGTGTTCACCCGCTCTTATTCGCCTTTCATCAACAATCTCCAGGCAATCGGCGTCAATGCCTCCCTGCGTCTTGTCGATCCGGCTCAATACCAGCTTCGAGTTCAGGATTTCGATTTCGACATTATCGGTGTGGCCGTCATGCTGAACGCGACCCCGACGTCGGAGTCGCTCACATCGATGTTTGGCTCGCGGTCCGCCTCGGCGCCGGGTTCCTATAACCTTCCCGGAATCGCCGATCCCGTTATCGACGCGCTGATCGAGAAGGTTGGCGAAGCGCGTTCCCGCGACGATTTGGTCACAGTCATGCGTGTTCTCGATCGACTCTTGCGTATAAGACGCGACTGGATTCCAAATTGGTACTCAGCGAATCACCTCGTCGCCTATTGGGACATGTTCGGCTTCAAGGAGCCCAAGCCCGATTATGGCTTTCCGGTTGAGTCGCTGTGGTGGTTCGATGAAGCAAAGGCAAAGGCTATTGGCAAGGCTTGAAGATCAAGGGGACGTTCCGCACGTTTCGTCTATCGATTTATTTTTGGGCGGAGCCGTTGCCTGATGGGAGCCTATATTCTCCGCCGCCTCCTGTTGATGGTTCCCACACTTTTCGGCGTCCTGCTTGTCTGCTTCGTGATCGTGCAATTCGTGCCAGGCGGCCCGGTCGAGCGCATCATCGGCCAGCTAACCGGCCAGGGCGGCAATGCCATGGACCGCATCGGCGGCGGCGGCGCTGACCTTGGCCAGTCACAGGAACAGCTTGGGCTCGGCGAAGGCAATTCGAAATACCGCGGCGCGCAGGGGCTCGACCCTGCATTCATCGCCAGCCTCGAGAAGCAGTTCGGACTCGACAGGCCCCCGCTCGAGCGGTTCGGTCTGCTGGTATGGAACTATGTGCGCTTCGATTTCGGCAAGAGCTATTTCCGCGATATCAGCGTCGTGAATTTGATCAAGGAGAAGCTGCCGGTATCGATTTCGCTCGGATTGTGGATGACGCTGCTCTCCTACATGATCTCGATACCGCTCGGCATACGAAAAGCCATCAAGGACGGCTCGTCATTCGACATATGGACGAGCGGCATCATCATCGTCGGCTACGCAATTCCAGGCTTCCTCTTCGGCATAGCGCTGATCGTGTTCTTTGCCGGCGGATCCTTCTTTGACTGGTTTCCAATTCGCGGGCTGACATCGAACGATTTTGAACAGCTGTCGCTGGGCGGAAAAATCATCGACTACGCGTGGCACCTCGCCCTGCCGCTCACCGCCATGCTGCTTTCCGCCTTTGCGACGACGACGCTTCTGACCAAGAACTCGTTCCTCGACGAAATTCGCAAGCAATATGTGACGACGGCGCGCGCCAAGGGCCTCAGTGAGCGGCGTATTCTTTACGGCCATGTCTTCCGCAATGCGATGCTCATTGTCATTTCCGGTTTTCCGAGCGCCTTCATCTCGATCTTCTTTACCGGCCAGCTCCTGATCGAGGCGATCTTTTCGCTCGATGGACTTGGCCTTCTCGGCTACGAATCGATTATCAACCGCGATTATCCCGTGGTGATCGCGACCGTCTACATCTTCGCCCTTGTCGGCGTCGTCGTCAGCCTGCTTTCCGATCTTCTGTATACATGGATCGATCCGCGCATCGACTTTGAGCGGAGGGATGTCTGATGACCGATATTATCGGCACGACGCCGGCCCTCCCCGTCAAACGGCCGCGGCTTTCTCCGCTTAATGCCCGGCGCTGGCAGAACTTCAAGGCGAACCGGCGCGGTTGGTGGGCCCTGTGGATCTTCCTGTTCCTGTTCGTTGCTTCGCTCCTTGCCGAATTCATAGCCAACGACAAGCCGATCATTGTTTCCTACAAGGGCGAGATTCTTTTTCCAGTCCTCGTCGATTATCCGGAAGAGAAATTCGGCGGCTTTTATGCCGTGACAGACTACCGCGACCCGGTGATCCAGGAGGAGATCAACCGCAATGGCTGGTCGATATGGCCACCGGTCCGCTATTCCTATCGGACGGTCAATAATGAACTGCCCGATACGGCGCCATCGAAGCCGTTCTGGCTGTTTACGCCGGAGGAGCGCTGCGCCCGCTATCCGCAAGGCGTGGACGATCCAAACTGTGTTTTCGGCAACATGAATATTCTCGGCACGGACGATCAGGCGCGTGACGTCTTTGCCAGGGCGCTCTACGGGTTCCGCATCTCGGTGCTCTTCGGCCTGATCCTGACCGCAGCCTCTGCCGTGATCGGCGTCACCGCCGGCGCATTGCAGGGCTATTTCGGCGGCTGGCTCGACCTCACCGCGCAGCGTTTCATCGAGATATGGTCTTCGGTGCCGACGCTTTACCTGCTTCTGATCATGGCTTCGATCCTGCCGCCGGGCTTCTGGATCCTCTTGTGCATCATGCTGCTGTTCTCGTGGGTGAGCTTCGTCGGCATCGTTCGCGCCGAGTTTCTGCGCGCCCGCAACTTCGAATATGTCAACGCCGCACGGGCGCTTGGCGTGCGCAACCGGACCATCATGTTCCGCCACCTTTTGCCGAACGCCATGGTAACGACGCTGACCTTCCTGCCGTTCATTCTCAACGGATCGATCACGACCTTGACTTCGCTCGACTTCCTCGGCTTCGGCCTGCCCCCCGGATCGCCCTCGCTCGGCGAATTGCTCGCACAGGGCAAGAATAATCTGCAGGCGCCCTGGCTCGGGCTTACCGGCTTCATCGTGATTTCGCTGATGCTGTCCTTGCTCATCTTCGTCGGCGAAGCCACGCGCGATGCCTTTGACCCGCGCAAGGCGTTCAAATGACGGCCCCGCTTCTTTCAGTTCGCGATCTTTCCGTCGCCTTCTCGCAGGGCGGCAAGGAGACGCTTGCCGTCGATCGCATATCCTTCGATATCGGCGAGCGCGAGACCGTGGCGCTTGTCGGCGAATCCGGTTCCGGCAAATCGGTCACGGCCCTGTCGGTCCTGAAGCTTCTGCCCTATCCGCCGGCGTCGCACCCCTCAGGGCAAATTCTGTTCGGCGGCAAGGATCTTCTTGCAAGCAGCGAGAACGAGCTGCGCCGGGTGCGCGGCAACGACATCACCATGATCTTCCAGGAGCCGATGACGTCGCTCAATCCGCTCCACACGATCGAGGACCAGATCAGCGAAATCCTCAAGCTGCACCAGGGCATGGCTGACAAGGCGGCGCGTCAACGCACGCTTGCGCTGCTGGAGGAAGTCGGCATTCACGACCCGGAAAAGCGCATGAACGCCTATCCGCACCAATTGTCCGGCGGGCAGCGCCAGCGGGTGATGATCGCCATGGCGCTTGCCAACAAGCCGAAGCTCCTGATCGCCGACGAGCCGACCACCGCCCTCGATGTCACCGTGCAGGCGCAGATTTTGAAGCTTCTTGCCGATCTCAAGGCCGCGCAGGGCATGTCGATGCTGTTCATCACCCACGACCTCGGCATCGTGCGCAAGATCGCAGATCGCGTCTGCGTGATGACCGGCGGGAAGATCGTCGAAACCGGCCCGACGCGGGAGATATTCGAAAACCCGCAGCACCCCTATACGCGCCACCTTCTCGCCGCCGAGCCGAAGGGCAACCCGCCGGCGGCAAATGCTGCGGCGGCGCCGGTCATGCGCGGCGAAAATATCAAGGTCTGGTTCCCGATCAAGCAGGGCTTCCTGCGTAAGACGGTCGATCATGTAAAGGCGGTCGACGGCATCGATGTAACGATCCGCGCCGGCCAGACTCTTGGCGTCGTTGGCGAATCCGGGTCGGGCAAGACCACGCTCGGCCTGGCCCTGTCGCGCATGATATCGTCGGAAGGGGTCATCCGCTTCGGCGAGACGGACATCAACAAATTTTCATTCCGCGAGATGCGGCCGCTGCGCCGCGAATTGCAGATCGTTTTTCAGGATCCCTATGGATCGTTGTCGCCGCGCATGTCGGTGGCCGATATCATTGCAGAGGGTCTTGAAGTGCACGAACCAAAGCTCTCCGCCGATGAGCGCGACGCGCGGGTCGTCGCCGCCCTGAAGGAGGTCAACCTCGACCCGGAGAACCGCTTCCGCTATCCGCACGAGTTTTCCGGGGGCCAGCGCCAGCGTATCGCCCTCGCACGCGCCATGGTGCTCAATCCCCGTTTCGTCATGCTGGACGAGCCAACATCGGCGCTCGACATGAGCGTTCAGGCCCAGGTTGTCGACCTTTTGCGCGCATTGCAGCAGAAGCACAATCTGGCTTATCTTTTCATCAGCCACGATCTCAAGGTGGTGAAGGCGCTTGCCAATGAGGTGCTGGTGATGCGCAATGGCAAGGCAGTGGAATATGGGCCGTCTGAGGAGATTTTTGCGCGGCCCAAGACCGAATATACGAGAGCCCTGATGGCGGCGGCCTTCAGGATAGAAACTGCCGAAGGGAGCGGTGAGTGAATGACTGGCAATGCAACCGATACGATCCTTTTGGCCGTGACGGGATGGGACCCGGACGTTTGGGTGTCCGAATTTGCCAAGGCCGCGCCGAAACGCAAACTGGTTCTCAACTCGACGGACAAGGATAAGATCCGCTACGCGCTTGTCTGGAAACAGCGCCAGGGCTCGTTGGCCGGCTTGCCTAACCTCGATGTTATTTTCTCGCTCGGCGCCGGCGTCGATCACATCTTCCATGACCAGCAGATACCGGACGTGCCGATCGTAAGAATCGTCTCGCCGGACCTGACTATGCGCATGAGCGAATATGTGGTGTGGCAGGTGCTCGACCATCACCGGCTCGGGATGCGCTATCGCCAGCAGCAGGGCCAGCGCGTCTGGCACGAGGATCGGCGCCAGCCTGCGGCGCACGAGGTGAATGTCGGCATTCTCGGGCTCGGCGTGCTTGGCCGCGATGCGGCGCAGAAGCTGCGCGCGCTCGGCTTCCGCGTCAGCGGATGGAGCCGCCGCCTGCAGACCATGGAAGGTATTACGACCTATTACGGCAAGGATGGTCTCAAGGACTTCCTCAAGGATGTCGATATCGTCGTCTGCCTCCTGCCGCTGACGCCCGACACCAAGAGCATTCTTTCAATGAGCATGTTCGCGCAGATGAAGCAGCACGGGCCGCTAGGCGCCCCGACGCTGATCAATGCCGGACGCGGCGGGCTGCAGAACGAGCCCGATATTCTCGCGGCGCTCGACCGCGGCATGCTGTCGGCGGTGACGCTCGATGTGTTCAACCGCGAGCCCCTGCCGAAGGACAGCCCGCTGTGGACGCATCCGCAGGTAACGATCACTCCGCATGCGGCGGCAAGCTCGAGCCCGCAGGCGCTCGTTCCGGAGATCGTTGCCCAGATCGAATCCTTCGAACGCGGCGAACCGTTGAAAAATATCGTCGACCGCGCGGCCCAATACTAGAGTACCCGTGTTGCTCTAGGCAGCTTCGAGCTTGACCACCCGGACCAATTCACTAGGGTGCAACCGTTAGTGTTCTCAGGGCGGGGCGAGATTCCCCACCGGCGGTAATCACCTTGCATCACCCGATGTCTGGTGCGAGCCCGCGAGCGCCTCCCGGTCATCCGGGAGGGTCAGCAGATTTCGGTGCAATTCCGAAGCCGACGGTATAGTCCGGATGAAAGAGAACAATCGAAAGTGAAGGCTGGCTCCGTGTCAGCCTTGCGCCTTTTTGGTTGTGCCCTGATTCACGTCCACTCGAAGGAGAAAGACATGGATCAGTTCCAGAATAACGTTCCCCAAGACCCAGCCCCGCGTATCGCCTTTGTGCAGGCGCGATGGCATGCAAACATTGTCGACCAGTGCCGCCTCGGCTTCGAGGAAGAACTGCGCCGGCAAGGTGTGACACCAGCCCGCTTCGATGTCTTCGACGTGCCCGGCTCTTTTGACATTCCGCTTCTTGCCAAAAAGCTTGCTGAAAGCGGCCGTTACGACGCCATCGTCGCTACCGGGCTCGTCGTCGATGGCGGCATCTACCGGCACGATTTCGTCGCCGGCTCTGTTGTCAACGCGCTTTTGACCGCGCAGATGCAAACAGGCGTGCCGATGCTGTCGGCCGTTCTGACGCCGCACCACTTCCAGGAGACCGAGCAGCATATCGATTTCTTCACGCGGCATTTCCTCGTGAAGGGTGAGGAGGCGGCGCGGGCCTGCCTCCAGATCATCCGCACCTTGCGGCAGGTGAGCGAACTCACCGCCGCCTGAGTGCGCGATCGGGTTGTGTCCGCTGCGCAGGTGGCGGGCACATCACGTGAGGCGACGGACCGCGGTCGGCTTGCCGTAGAGATAAGCGATGCGTTCGATCGCGTCGCGCAATGGCTCAAGCGTCACGCTCATCGTATGTCCGCTGGCGTGGAGCAGCGTCGAGTGGCTTGCCATCATTGCGGCGTGGCCTTTCCAGAAGACGAAATCGCCGCGCCTGAGATTATGATAGTCCGGGTCCGGTTCGATCGCCTCTCCGATCGAGGCTGCCTGCATATCCGAATCCCGCAGGACGCCCTGCCCAGTCATGAGCAATGCCAGCTGAACGAGGCCCGAGCAATCGATGCCGAAGCCTGAAACGCCACCCCAGAGATAGGGCGTGTGCATCAGCGTCTCGGCGACGGCCACGTGGTCTTCCGCAACCTCGTCGATCGGCACCAGATGCTTTGCGATGATCGCCTCACCGCTCGGCAGCATGGCATACAACGTGCCCCGCCGTTCCTCACCGCCCGTAATCGTAACAAGCGAACCCATCGACAGGGCTTTGGTGCGCGGGAATTTCAGATCGGATCCGGGATAGACGAAAGTGCGGGGGGCAATGACGATATGCGTGGGATCGCCGGTTCGCCGGTCGAGGCTAGTATCGACCACATAGCCCACATAGCCGTCGCGCTCATTCTGTATCCAGCACCAGCCATTGTCGTCCTCGAAAACGAGGACGTCGTCGCCATAGAGGAATTGCGTGGTGATCGGGGCATCGCCCCGCGGCTCGGATCTCACATCGACCACCGGGTCCGCAATGCGCATGGGCTTGCCGGGAACGAAGCGTTCCGCCTGCACCAGCCCACGCAGGCTTTCATCGGCTCGGTCGGGCCGATATGCATTCAGTCGTTTGTCCAGCGACACTGTTGGATCTGTCAAAGCGGTAATCCTCTTGCCTTGGCAATCACGAGATCGCCAAGCTTTTCAACATAAAGCGCACCTTTTACCGTTCTCTTGACGAGAACGTTGCGCTTGTCTTTTTCATCGCGATGCCGGTCAACCAGACCATAGCCGCCCATCGTATCGAGCGCGCGGGTTATGACCGGCTTGGTAACGCCGAGTTTCGCCGCCATGCCGCGTATCGTGTGCGGCGGCGGCTCGAGATAGACCGTCAGCAAGACGGCCATCTGCCGCAACGTAAGGTCATGCGCATCATCGCGCACCTCGGAGATCGCGATTTCCTTCCACAGCGTCAATGCCTGGATAGGCTTCAGTTCGATGAACATGGACGGTATCCGAGATCATTTCGGTTCCGTTCCATTCTACCCCCTTGGCCGACCCAGGCAAGCCGTTCATTTGCTGAGATAACGATGCTTCAGAAGATGGTAAAGGGCGCGTATCGCCTGAGCCTCACCACCTACCGGGGAATGCGGTTTCTCGACGGGATTCCAGCCGTAAATATCGAAATGCGCCCAGACCTTGGCCTTGCCGACGAATTTCTGCAGGAAAAGCGCTGCGGTAATCGATCCGGCAAAGCCATCGGTGGTGACATTGTTGGTGTCGGCGACGCGTGAGGACAGTTTGCTTTCGTAGGGCTGCCACAACGGCATGCGCCAGACAGGATCGGCAACGGTGTCCGCGGCCCGCGCGACCTCGGCGGCGAACGTTTCGTCATTGGTGTAGAACGGCGGAAGGTCGGGGCCAAGCGCAACGCGGGCTGCACCGGTCAGGGTCGCCATGTCGATCAGGATTTCCGGTTCCTCGTCATCCGCAAGCGCCAGCGCATCAGCGAGCACGAGGCGTCCTTCCGCATCGGTGTTGCCGATCTCGACAGTCAAACCCTTGCGGCTTGCAAGGATATCGCTTGGTCGGAATGCATTGGCCGAGATCGAATTCTCGACAGCCGGGATCAGGACGCGCAGCCGCACCGGCAACTTCGCATCCATGATGAGGCTCGCAAGCGCCAGGACATTTGCCGCTCCACCCATGTCCTTCTTCATCAAAAGCATGCTGCTCGACGGCTTGATATCGAGCCCGCCTGTATCGAAGCAAACGCCCTTGCCCACAAGTGTCACACGCGGCGCATCCTTCTTGCCCCATTCGACGTCGATCAGGCGCGGTTCCTCGCTCCCCGCACGGCCAACGGCATGGATCATCGGAAAGTTCTGCTTGAGAAGTGCGTCGCCCTTGATGACGTTCACCGAAGCCTTGTAGTTATCGGCAACCTTGCGGACCGCCTGTTCCAGCGCCTCGGGGCCCATATCGTTCGTCGGCGTGTTGATCAGGTCACGAGCCAGGGTGACGGCATTGGCAAGACGCCTCACATCGACCTTGTCGGCCCCTGCAGGCGAGGCAAGCGTCACATCCAGTTCGTCCTTCTTGCCATATTTTGTGAATTTGTATCCGCCGAGTAGAAAGCCGAGCGCGGCAAGGTTGGGCTCGCCCACGACATTGGCAAAATGCCAGCTCCCCTTGGGCAGTCCCGTTGCAAGCTTGCCGGCCACGAGACGTGCATCGTCTTTGCCGGTACCGAGCAACGCTCCGGCAACTTCACCCTTGTCGTTGGGAATGATTAACAGGCGCGCGGACTGACCATCAAAACCGTTTGCCTGGGCCCAGTTCAGCGCACGGTCGTCTAGTCCCGCATCGTTCAGTCCGCCGCTTCGCACCAGCCAGACGGGTTTGCTGCCATCGGGCATTTTGCCTTTGATTTCAATCGGCATCGGCGAATTTCTCCTTGGTCATTCTTGTGCTGCACCGCGCGTCGTTAACGGTCCGTTAAGGTTAACAGAATATTTCTAGTCCTGGGATTGGGTTAACACAGCTGATTTGTGTGGGTACGGGGCAAACTATGGTAATCGCAGGCATTATTCAACGTAATCGCCGCATGCTTTTCTCTGTGGCGATAGCGGGGCTCGTGGCGGGCATATCGGGCTGCACGACCACCGACAAGACGACGACAGGTTCCATTTCACCCGCTGTAGCGGCGACGGCAACGAGCGCAAGCGGCGATTTCGACCAGATGAACGAACAGCAGTTGATGCAGGCATCGACCAGCCTCGGTTCGCGCTATCAGGCTAATCCAAAGGACAAGGTCACGGCGATGAAGTTTGCCGCGGTCCTCAGGATGACCAATCGCAGCGATCAGGCCCTTGCCGTCATGCGCAGCCTCGCCATCGCCTACCCGCAGGATCGGGATGTGCTCGCCGCTTACGGCAAAGCGCTGGCAAGCGCCGGCGAGTTCGAAGCAGCGCTTGATGCGTTGCGACGGGCCCAGACGCCGGAATATCCGGACTGGAAGCTCTTGTCGGCGCAAGGCGCTATCCTCGACCAGTTGGGCAAGGAAAGCGAAGCCCGCGACCTCTACCGGCAGGCGCTGCAGATCAATCCCAACGAAGCCTCGATCCTTTCCAATCTCGGCATGTCCTACGTCCTCTCGGGCGATCTCGCCAGTGCCGAAAACTACATGCGCCAGGCGGTAAAGGCACCGGGGTCCGACAGCCGCGTCCGCCAGAACCTTGCGCTCGTGGTCGGACTTCAGGGTCGCTTCGATGAGGCCGAGACCATCGCCAACCAGGAATTGTCGCCGCAGCAGGCGCAAGCCAATGTCAAATATCTGCGCACCATGCTGGCACAGCAGAATTCCTGGACCATGCTGAAAGACAAGGATAAGGCAAAGCCGAAGGGCTGAGTGCCACCAGGCCAACCAATAAAAAAAGCCGCCCCGAACCGGGCGGCTTTTTCGTTGATGGAATCGCTTCGATTTACTTCGGTGTTGCGTCGCCAAAGATGCCGCCTTGGGCGGAAATCTGGATGAAGGCCGGCCCCAAGATCACGGCGAAAAGCACCGGCAGCAGGAAGACGATCATCGGTACGGTGAGCTTCGGCGGCAGGGCCGCCGCCTTTTTTTCGGCTTCCATCAGGCGGGCGTCGCGGCTTTCATCGGAAAGGACGCGCAGAGCACCGCCGATCGAAGTACCATAGCGTTCCGATTGGGTCAGCGCCTGGACGACGGACTTGACCGGCTCGAGCCCAGTGCGGTTGGCAAGGTTCTCATAGGCCTGCCGGCGCTCGGGCAGGAACGACAGTTCGGCATTTGTCAGTACCAGTTCTTCGGCAAGTTCTGCGGATTGCGCGCCGATTTCCTCGGAAACCTTCTTGAACGCTGCCTCGATCGACATGCCGGATTCGACGCAGATCAACATCAGGTCGAGCGCATCCGGCCAGGCAAGCTTGATCGACTGCTGCCGCTTGGATCCGACGTTCTTGACGTAGAGATTGGGCAAGTAGAACCCGACATAGGCACCGGCGAAGCAGGCGGCCATCCGTATCATGGTCGACTGTGCGGCAAGGCCGTCCATGCCGAAGATCCACAATGTGGTCAGGCCGAGCGTCACAAAGGGCAGGCCAAAGCGGGCAGCAAGAAAGATATTTAGGGCGTTCTGCCCGCGAAAGCCGGCAATACGCAGAGAGTTGACGGTATTCTCGTCGGCAAGAGCGCGCTGGAGATCAAGCCGCTCGACCAGTTGCCTGACACCCTGCCGCTCGGTCACGCGCAATGAACTCGCTCCATTCTTGCGCCGCGTCTCCGCATCCGCAGCCATGCGGGCCCGTTCGCGCGACCTGATCTGGTCGCGTTCCAGGGCAACCGACTTCATCCGCGTCTTCAGGCTGGTGCCGGAGAACATCGGCATCAGAAAAGTCATGAGCGTTGCAAATATCGATATGCCAACGAGCACCGCAAAGATGAAGGCGGGGTTGTGCATGGCTTTGGCGATGGTGGTGATCATTGATGGGCCTCGACTTTTCCGCTCAGAACTTGAAGTTGATCATTTTTTTCATGACCAGGATCCCGAGTGACATCCAGACGGCTGCGCAGCCCATGATGACGTGACCAGTGTCGGTCGTGAACAGAACCATGATGTAACCGGGGCTCGACAGGTAGACGAGCAAAGCAACCGCGAAGGGCAGTGAACCGATAATATAGGCAGAGGCCTTGGCCTCCATGGACAGCGCCTGAACCTTGGCCGCCATCTTCTTGCGATCGCGGAGCACGCGGGAAAGATTGCCGAGCGCTTCCGAAAGGTTGCCACCGGCCTGCGACTGAATCTGGATCACGATCCCGAAAAAGCTTGCTTCCGGACAAGGCATGTATTCGGCCATTCGCATCGCGGATTCCGGGATGCTCACCCCGACCTGCTGCGCATCGACCATGCGCCGAAACTCGGCCTTGACCGGCTCTTGCGCCTCTTGGGCAATGAGCCGAATACCGTCATTGAGCGGCAGGCCGGATCGAAGCGCTCGCACGATGACGTCGATCGCGTTCGGAAACTCCTTGAGGAACGCCTTTATCCGGCGGCCGCGGCGATAGTAAACGAACCAGCGTGGCAGGCCGAAGATGCCGGCAAGCAGCAAGCCTGGGGCAAGATAGAGCGGCGAGCCGAGGAAAAGCCCGGCGAAAGTAACGACAACGCCAACCACTGCGGAGTAGATATAAAAGCGCTGAACAGTCACCCTCATCCCGGCCTGCATGAGCAGCATCTTCAAGGGCGGCGACTTGGCGTTCTTGTCCCGCTGTTTCTGACGCTTCTCGATATCCTTGAGCGTATCCTGAACGGATCTCCGGCGCTTCTGCGCCTCTGCCAGCTTGTCGCGAACCACAAACTTGCCCATGCTTTCGCTGGCAGAGAGTTTCACGGAATTCAGGCGTTCCTCGGTGCGCTTCTGCGAGGCGATTGAATCGAAGAAGAAGACATAGGCAAGTGCAGCGAAGGTAAGCGCTACCAGGGCAACGAAGACGATCTGCGGAAGGCTAAGCCCAAACATGGTGGAATTCTCCCGGCGTCGTCATCCCTGCATGATTTCCATGGAATCAAGCGCCTGGGCGAGGCGGCGATCTTCGTTGAAATAGCGCGCACGCTCCCAGAAATGCGGCCTCGCGATACCCGTCGAAACATGCTTGCCGATAAGGCGGCCATTCGCATCCTCGCCGGTGATCTGGTAGACGACGAGGTCCTGCGTGATGATGACGTCGCCTTCCATGCCGATGACTTCGGTCACATGGGTGATGCGCCGCGAACCGTCACGCAGACGCGCCGCCTGGATGATGACATCGACCGAGCCGACGATGATTTCGCGCACTGTCCTTTGCGGCAGCGAAAAGCCGCCCATGGCGATCATGGATTCGATACGGCTCAGGCACTCGCGCGGACTGTTCGAGTGGATCGTTCCCATCGAACCGTCGTGACCGGTGTTCATCGCGGAAAGCAGATCGAATACCTCCGGTCCGCGCACCTCGCCGACGATGATTCGCTCGGGGCGCATGCGCAGGCAGTTCTTGACGAGATCGCGCATCGTGACCTCGCCCTCGCCCTCAAGATTAGGTGGCCGTGTTTCGAGACGCACCACATGCGGCTGCTGCAGCTGCAGTTCGGCCGAGTCCTCGCAGGTGATGACCCGCTCGTCCTTGTCGATATAATTCGTAAGGCAGTTGAGGAGCGTCGTCTTGCCCGAGCCGGTACCGCCGGAAATGACGAGATTGCAGCGGACGCGGCCGATGATCTGCAGCAGTTCGGCACCGGCCGGCGAAATCGCGCCGAAGCGCACGAGTTGATCGAGCGTTAGCTTGTCCTTCTTGAATTTACGAATGGTGAGGACCGGCCCGTCGATTGCGAGCGGCGGCGCAATCACGTTGACGCGCGAGCCATCCGGCAGGCGCGCGTCGCATATGGGGCTTGATTCATCCACGCGGCGGCCGACCTGGCTCACAATGCGCTGGCAAATATTGAGAAGCTGCTGATTGTCGCGGAACCTTACACCTGATTCCTGCACCTTGCCCTGCACTTCGATATAGGTCTTGCGCGCGCCATTGACCATGATGTCGGCGATGTCGTCGCGTGCGAGCAATGGTTCGAGTGGTCCATAGCCGAGTACGTCGTTGCAGATATCGTCGAGCAGTTCCTCCTGCTCGGAGATCGACATGGCAAAGTTCTTGATCGCGATGATGTCGTTGACGATATCGCGAATTTCCTCGCGTGCGACATCGGGATCGAGCTTCGACAATTGCGCAAGATCGATCGTGTCGATCAGTGCCGTGAAGACTTGCGATTTCGTGTCGTAGTAGGCCTCATTCTTCTCGCGGAGCACGACAATCGGCTTTGCGGCTTCAGCCGGTTGGCGTTTCGGCTCCAATATATCGCGCGGCAAGCGGGATGGCTCTGCCGCAATATTGCCGAGGGGCAATGCCGCTTCCATCGCCGGGGCACGAAACTCCTGGACCTGTTGATTTCCTCCGCCGCGCTTGCCGAACATGATGCCTCTTCGATCTCGCTATTTCTTGCGCGTCAGCTTGGAGAAGACGGCTTTCAGTCCCGGCTTCTTCCTGGCTTTGTGCGTCATGCGGCCCGTCAAGATATGGGCCATTTCATTGATGGTCTGAACAATGGGATTGGCCGCGTCCGTCTCAGCAAGCATCCGTCCGTTGTTGGCGGCACTGCCGAACAGTGCCGGTTCAAAAGGAAGGGTCGCCATCGCCGGGATGCCGAGCGGACCACAGAATTCGAGCGGCGCAATTTCGGGACGCTTCGGCACGCCGACCTGATTGAGAATGAGCCGCGGCGGCGCATCATTGGGGCGAAGCTGCTTCAGCGTGTCGAGGAGGTTTTTGGTGTTGCGCAGATTGGCAAGTTCCGGCGAGGCAACGATCACGACCTCGTCGGCACGGGCAAGCGTCGTGCGCGTCCAGCCGTTCCAGGAGTGCGGCACATCGAGAATGACATGCGGGACCGAACGCTGCGCGACATCGATCAGATGCGCAAAGGAGTCATCGCGGAAGTCGAAGACGCGATCGAGCGTCGATGGTGCCGCGAGCAGCGAGAGATTTTCAGCGCATTGCGCAAGCAGCCTGTCGAGATAGACATCGTCGATGCGTTCCGGCGAAAACACGGCTTCGGCAATGCCCTGTGCCGGGTCCTGGTCGAAATTGATGTTCGCGGTGCCATAGGGCAGGTCCATGTCAGCGATGACGACCTCGCTCTTGAACAGCGAGGAAATCGACCACCCGATATTGTGCGCAAGCGTGGAGGCACCGACGCCTCCCTTTGCACCTATGAAGGCTATCGCACTGCCGAGCGGCTTTGCCTCCGGATCTACGAACAGCGTGCCGATGACGCCGATGATGTCGGCCAGCTCGATCGGCGCGATCATATATTCGGAAATGCCGTTCCTGATCAGCTCGCGGTAGAGGGCGACGTCGTTGAAATGACCGATGATGACGACCTTGGTGCTGGGGTCGCACACTTCCGACAGGGCGGAAAGGCTTTGCAGCATGTCCCGCGGCGCTGCCGAGGTTTCGAGAAGGATCAGATTGGGCGTCGGCACCGTCTGGAACATTTCAACGGCGGTCGCGACACCTCCCATATGAATCTGGGCATGGGTCTTGGCCATGCGCCGGTCTTCATTGGCCTTGGCGATCTGGCGTGCGACCGCATCGGTCTCGCAAAATGCCTCGATCGATATGCGCGGGACCGGACGATAGGCGTGCAGGCCCGCTGACCGCTCTGTGCCTCCCCCTGCCGGGTCTTCTATGTCAAAGGCTAGACTCATCTTCAGATTCCGCGTTTGAGGGAGTTGGTCACCACGAATAATCGACTTCTGCTGCGCTTGGCGTATGCGGCCTGTCGGACGGAACCCCGCGATAGTCCTCGATCACGATGTTGCGGCGCTCCGCATCGATCGGCGAAGATGCCCGTGGTCCAAGAAGGTCGGCAGGGTTTGCGATCTGGGCGGCGAGATTATTCTGGCTGGCGCAGCCGAAATTCGCGTAGTGGCGATTATCGGCCGTCTCGAGCAAATCCTTCGGCCATTGACCGCAGGGATGCGTGGACGCCGTCATTGCCGAATACGAAAGCCTGATCGGCGCTGAATCCGAAGAACCTGCGCTGTAACGCTCACTGTTTATGTTGAACGGCTTGACCCCGCCCTTGCGCAGAACTGCGGCGATATCGTCGCGCAGGCCGGCCGCAGCGCGTTCGTTCGGCGAGCCCGCCGGCAACAGGATGTGAACCATGCCGGAACCGTTGGCCCGATAATTGGCGATGACCTGTTCGACGATGCTTCGCTGTGTAATCGACAGTTTGCGGTCAGCATGACCGACCGGAATATCGGCGACCTGCTCCTTCTCGGAGATGATTATCGGATGGTTGGTGCGATAGTCGTCCGGAATGCTCCCCGTCATCTCGCGTGGTGCGCAACCTGCAAGCAGGGTTACGGCGAGCAATGCAAGGACGGGCTTTATACGACGAATGGTGGTTGTGTCAGACATGTCCGCGTCCCTGCTTACTTGTAAATGTAACCGATGGTGCCTTCGTATCGACCTTCAGGCAGGCTGGCTTCCTTCGTGCCGTAGACACGATTGACCTTGCCGAGGAAGATGCCGGCGGCATCGCTGGCTGGATTGAGATTGTCGTCAGGCCTTGCAAGCGCCGTGCGGGCGACCGGACGCACCAGATAGGGCGTGATGATGATCACGAGTTCGCTCTCGTTGCGAATGAAGTCGCGGCTGCGGAACAAGGTCCCGAGCACCGGAATCTTGGAAATTCCAGGCAGTCCCGAGATCGCGGCGCGGTTGTCGTCGCGCATCAGCCCGGCGATCATCATCGAGCCGCCCGACGGCAGTTCGACGGTGGTGTCGGCGAGACGTTTGCGCAATGAGATGATGTTGGTGGCGAGGTTCTGGGCCTGGTTCTTGTTCGTTGTTCCGTTGTAGGTCGGATTGACGCCTGCACCGAGCGGGATCGATTGTTCAAGTGTCGGTTCGGACACCGAGGTCCGCACCTTCAAGCTTATGCGTCCCGGAGAGAGGACGACGGGCAGGAACTCGAGGCCAATGCCGTATTCGATCTTGGTAAGCTGATACTGTGCACCCTGCGCATTCGACGTCTGGCCGGTGATCATGTTGTATTCGCCGCCGACCTTGAACGTCGCCTGTTCGCCCGAGATGGCGGTCAAGGACGGTTCCGCGAGCGTCTTCATGACCCCCGCCACTTCCATGGCATTCAGGTAGGAATCGATCGTTGCGCTGCCGATCGATATCGGCACGGTGACGCCTGACGTTGTCAGGCTTTTGCCGGCCAGCGACGCGATGTTGGTCGAGCTGAAGAATATTCCGTCCGACTTGGTCTTGCCGACGAGATTGACACCGAGCTGCTTCATTACCGTGCGGCTGACTTCAGCCACCGTTACCTTCAAGGTAACCTGGTCGTCACCGGCAATTTGAATGAGATTGACGATCTTGCTTTTCTGGCGCGCCTCGTCCGGGTCGCTGATGGCAACGTCCGACCCGCCGCCGCCATTGGTGCCGCCCTGGCCGGAGGCCGTGATCGCATATTGTCCCGTCGTTGCTTCACCGCCGGAAACGAGAAGATTGGCGAGATCGCTTGCCCGCTTGGCGTCGAGCGGCGTTTGAACCGTTCCGGTAAGGATGACGTTGTCGTTCATCAACTCGACCTTGATGTCGGAGTCCGGGATATATTTCTGCAGGCTTTCCTCGAGCCCCGCAACATCGCGTTCGATGACGAGATCGAAGCTTGCAAGCTGCTCGCCATTCGGGCCAAAGACGAAGATGTTGGTCTGCCCGACCATCTTGCCGAAAAGATATATCCGCCGCGCCGTTCGGGTGACGGCATCGGCAACGGACGGATTGGCAACGAGAATGTCGTAGGCATCCGCCGGCAGATCGATGACAAGCGACTTGCTCAGTCCAAGATTGATCCGCTTGCCAGCGGTCTGGCTCTGGTTGAGCCTTACGACAGCGTCTTCCGCAGCGGCCGTATTCTGCAATGGCAGAACGGCTATGCTGCAGCCGAGCAGCACGCGGGCCGCCTTCATCAGCGGCGACATAGGGGATGCGCATTTGAGCTGCATAATGTTGATTTCGTGCCCCATTTTTTTATTTCCGCCCCATGACTTCGACCATGGTTCCAGACTTGATCAGTTTCACATTGCCGCTACGGCCGGGCGAATTGACGAGATATTCGGCGCCAGGTCCTGTCTGTTCCTGGGCGTCCTGAACCGAGCGGAGAACGAGCGACAGGCGCGCAGCCATCTGTTGCGCGACGGTGATGACTTCGGCCTGTTCCGGCGTCAGTTCGAGCGTTGCGGTGGACCCCAGCTTGGTCTTTTCACCGTTCTCGTCCTCTTGGATCGTCTGATCGATCGCCAGCACGCGAATATTGCGAAGGACAGTTTCCGTGATGTATTGCTTCGCCTGGCCCTGTGTTTCGATCTCGTGGACCATAATGACATCGACATAGTCATCGGGCAGAATGAAGCCGCCCGCCGATGTCTCCGAGGCAATCTGCGTCGCCACAGCGCGCATGCCGGCCGGGAGTTGCGCCGACATGAAGCTCTGGCCCTTGCCGATGAGCTTTGCTTCACGAACCGGTTCGCCCGTGAATATGCGCAGTCGAACCGTCGAGCCCTTGAGTTCCTCGACGGCGTTCGGACGGTCAGCGCGCTTTATATATCCGTCAGCAAGGGCATCGACGGGCCAAGGCTGCCAGCGCAGCTGGCCGTTCAGTTCCGTGCCGACGCCGAGATTGTCCGTGGCAACGAGAATATCCTGCAATTTCATCTGTGGTTGGGGTGCTGACTGCACGACGGTAACGTCAGGCTTCATCTGCGTCGCGATATAGCCCGCGGCGCCCGCGGCAGCGACCGCGACGGTCAAAATGACAAGTCGTGCTCTTTGCATTCAATGCACCCCGTTAGACTTTTGTCTAAGATTACCCACGGTTGCACTTTGACTTGCCAATCGTGTAATTATGGTTAACGCATTGCTTAAATCTATGCTTAACGGCGTTTAACCGTTAGACTTTCGATCTATGAATACTCAGCGGGTCAAATTGAGAACGTCAGTAGCTGATACGACGCAGCGGAACGTCGCGCATGGCGACATGGATTATGGCTTCTGAAACGTTGATGCGGGCCGCGTGGCTATCGTCATCCAGCCCGCTCCTCACGGTCTTATTTGTATCGCCGTTCAGCTTAGTTCTTGGGCAAGCCCGATGAGAAGCCCTTCAGGCCCGCGAATGTAGCAGAGCCGATACGCGTCTTTATACTGGACCACTTCGCCGACGAGTTGCGCGCCGTGGGCACTCAGTCTTTCAAGCGTCTCGTCGACATCGTCCACGGTAAACATGGCGCGCAGGTAGCCCAGGGCGTTGACCGGCGCCTTCCGGTGATCTGCGACGACAGGCGGCGTAATGAAGCGCGAGAGCTCGAGCCGGCTGTGGCCGTCCGGCGTGCGCATCATGGCAATCTCGACGTGCTGATCGCCCAGTCCGGTGACGCGTCCGGCCCATTCGCCTTCGATCGTCGCCCGCCCTTCGAGTTCGAGGCCAAGTTCGCGAAAGAAATCGATCGTCGCTTCGAGGTCTTCAACGACGATACCGACATTGTCCATCCGCTTTAGCGCCATGTTCAAATCTCCAGGGTGTCGATCCAATCTACAAGGTGACGCCAAGTCTAACAATGCACGGTTCTGATGGTTTAGATCCAGGAAAAGCCCTGGGATACGAACTCAATCAGAGGTGCGCCAGGCGATCGATTACCCATTGGCATAGGGGGGAGCTTGGAAATGCAAGGAGGCCGGCGCCGCCAAGGGCGATGCCATAGGGGACGCCCTCTTCCTTGCGCGCGAGCCGCCGCATGAACTCGATCCGGTCCGCATATATTATTGCAGCATGGGAATTGCGGTAGTTGAGAATTGCGAGGGTAAGCAGGCCGCCCAGCACAGACATCATCAACAAATATTCGGCAAGGCCCATGTTCCAGCCGAGCCAAAGCGCGGTCGCGGACATCAGCTTGGCGTCGCCGCCGCCCATCGTGCCGGTCGCGAAAAGGCCGAATGTTACCGTGAGAACCGCAGCGCCCGCGGCAAAATGCATTGCATAGGCTTCCCAGCCCATGCCGGTCAGCGGCGCCAGGATTACAAATGAAACGACAAGGATGAGCGAAACGCGATTTTGAATTGTCATCGACAGGAGATCGGAGATCCCCGCAAAGGCCATTGCAAACGGAAAGATGACGAGGATGGCGGCTTCAATCATGACCTTACCTATTTGGCGCCTGGGCAACCTTGTCCGCAAGGGAGCCGTAAAGGGTCTGTACCGATGATCCAAGCACGTTCGCGCCGGCCAGAATGGCGATGCTTAGGATCGAAGCGATGAGCGTATATTCAATAGCCGTAGCGCCGCACCGGTTGTGCAGGAAGCGAGCGAACACGTCGAGGATCGCATTCATCGTGCCTGTCATCTGGAATGTCCTCGCTCGTACCACTGGTTGCGCCTGATCGAACGCTAGTGGCAGCGAATTTCATTCATCTTAAGGAACACCGTTACAAAATAGTAAAGCTTTGGCAACTCGAAATAGAGGTGACTAAAAGGTAAATCGTATAGTTAGAATTTGCATAAAATTTTACCGTTTGTACGTCGTCTTGCGCCGTTATGATTAACAAAAGCTTTGCGGGTTTAAGCTTTCCTTCACCAATCCACGCCATGTTTGAGAAGCATTCGTTTCGAGGGGCTCTTATCCATGGTCGGCAATAAATTCCACACTGTTTCTGCGTACGGATTGACCATCGCCTTGGCGCTTGTCGCCATTGCGCTCGCCCCCGCCCCCGCGAGCGCCGATACGGGCATCCATGTGATCATGAACCAGGCAAGAATATTGAGACTCGCGCGTCCGGCGGATACGGTCGTCGTCGGCGATCCCGCCATTGCCGATGCGGTCGTCAAGGATGCGCGCACCGTAATTTTGACGGGGAAAGGCTTCGGCATGACCAATATTGTCATTCTGGACGCCGATGGCAGCCCGATTGTCGATGATCAGGTCATGGTGAGCCGCAGCGTTGCCAACACGACGCGCGTCTATCGGCGTGCTTTCGTCCAGACACTTTCCTGTACGCCCTATTGCGAAACAGCGCAGAAGACGACTGCCGAAACCGAATCCGATCAAAAGATCGGCGGCAACTGAACTGGCGCTACTCACGGTTGAAAAATCGTGAAGGAATTTACTGCAATTTCCACCGCGGTTCGAACGGGATTCTAACTTCTGAATGCTAGGAATTTTCTTGCCTTAGGTGGTCGGGGAATTCCATCCATGTTCTACAACGATAAAAACAATCAATCGCATGAAGGTGTCGCGGCGGCCTCTGCCGCCCTACGCTGCACAGGGCGCGTCAGGCAAAGCCGGCTCGTGGCGCTGCTTGCCCGCTTCAGGCGCAACCGGCGCGGCACAGTTGCCATCGAATTTGCGATGATCGCGCTGCCATTCTTCCTGCTGATCTTCGTCATATTCGAAGTTGGAATGACCTTCATGGCGCAGCAGGTCATGGCAAATGCTACCGATGAAATCGCAAGGCGCTTGCGTACCGGCGAGTTAAGGGCTGCAAATATCTCGGGGAACCAGCTGCGCGACCGCATCTGCGCAAAGCTTATCCTGCCCGAAGCCGGCTGCGCCAACCTCGTCGTTGACCTGAAGACCTATGCGAACTTCACCAACGTTCCCGTCACCATCCCGCTAAAGCCGAATGGGGACGTCGATTCGACGGGTTTCAAGAACAATGTCGGCGGTGCGGGTACGATCAACCAGCTGCGCGTTTTCTATCGCTGGCCAATCCTCACCAATCTCATGCGCAATCGTATCGAGACGATCGACGGAACGGGGAGGACTCTGCTGTTCTCTACCGCGACCTGGAGAAACGAACCGTTCGTCTGATGCTCAATTCCGGCATAGCTTCGAAAGTGTGACGCATGAACAACCAAAAACAACAAAAGACCGCGAAATATTTGGCCCTCGTAATGAAGCGCTTTATCGGCGACAAGCGAGGCGTCGCAGCGCTTGAATTCGCACTCATTGCCCCCGTCCTCATCCTGCTCTACCTCGGTACGGTCGAAACGACCGAGGGGGTAAACGTCAACAAGGACCTCGGCCGGGCGGCGACGATGGTGGCCGATCTCGTCACGCAACAAACGACTGTCACGACTGCCCAGCTCGGCGACATCATGAAGATCGGGCAGGCGACGGTGCTGCCCTATCGCCGGGATACGCCGCAGATCACAATAACCTCCATCGATATATCCGCCGCCGGCAATGCGACCGTCCTCTGGTCGCGGCGGGTGGTAAATGGCACCGAGTCAAGGCCGTTCAACGCCGGCAGCGCCGTGACGCTCGACGCCAATCTGCGCATCCCCAGCACCACCGTGGTGCAGGTGAAGGCCGAACTTGCCTATGTGCCGATCATCCCCTGGACGATCACCGGGCAGACGAACACCGCCGCCGGTGCTTCGGTTATCGGAATTCACATGTCGAAGAACACCTATGGCCGCATCCGGCAGGGTTCAAACGCGGTGACCTGCACCAACTGCTGAGGACGCTCCGCCACCATTGATTTGTCACGGCGCGCTGTTTGACCTATCTGTGATGTCTGATTTACTCGGAGTATCGCATGGCTCGCGCTTTCCTTTTCGTTCTCGACTCCTTTGGCATCGGCGGCGCACCGGATGCCAAGGCTTTCGGCGACGAAGGTTCAAATACGTTCGCGCACATCGTCGAACGATGTGCCGCCGGCGAGGCCGACAAGGAGGGCCTGCGCCAGGGTCCTCTGCTTGTTCCCAATATGAGCTCGCTCGGCCTCTTCCACGCCGCCAATATCGCCTCGACTTTTCCGGTATCATCGCGGGCCCCTGCCCCGGTCGGTTTGTGGGGGGCGGCCGAAGAAACATCGAAGGGAAAGGATACCCCTTCCGGTCACTGGGAAATTGCAGGCGTTCCGGTGGCGTTCGATTGGGGCTATTTTCCCCAGACGGTTCCGACATTCCCCGAAACCTTGATCGCCGACACGGTTCGGCTTGCACAGCTTCCAGGCATCCTCGGCAACAAACACGCCTCGGGAACTGACGTGATCGAGGAACTGGGCGAAGAACACATCCGCACGGGCATGCCCATCTTCTATACGTCTACTGATTCCGTGGTCCAGATTGCCGCGCATGAAAAGCATTTCGGATTGGAACGCTTGTACAAGCTTTGCGAAACCGTGCGCGAGCTGGTCGATCCGCTGAACATTGGACGCGTTATTGCCCGGCCATTCATCGGCGAGGCGAAGGAAACATTCGAGCGCACCGGCAATCGCCGCGATTATTCCGTGCCGCCACCAGAGGCGACGCTGCTGGACCGCCTTACCGATGCCGGCCGCATGGTCATCGCCATCGGCAAGATCGGCGATATCTATGCGCATAAGGGCGTCGGTCAGGTGCGCAAGGCCAACGGCAACATGGCGCTCTTCGATGAAACCCTGGTCGCGATGGACGACGCACAGGATGGCGACCTCGTGTTTACCAATTTTGTCGATTTCGACATGCTCTACGGCCACCGGCGCGATGTCGCAGGCTATGCGGCAGCGCTAGAGGCCTTCGACATGCGCCTTCCCGAGGCTATCGCCAAGCTCCGTCCCGGCGATCTTATGATCCTTACCGCCGATCATGGCTGCGACCCGACCTATCAGGGCACGGACCACACGCGCGAGCGCGTTCCGGTGCTTTGCTACGGTCCGGACCTGCCCAAAGGCTCGTTCGGCGTACGCCCGACCTTCGCTGATATTGGCGAGACGGTCGCCGCCCATCTCGGCGTTGCCCCCGGCCTCCACGGCAAGAGCTTCCTCAAGGGAACGGGAGAGCGCAGCTCCGATGCCTGAACTACCTGAGGTTGAAACCGTCCGGCGCGGTCTCCAACCCGTCATGGAGGGCGCGACCATACTTGGCGTGGAGCAGCGGCGCCCCGACCTGCGCTTTCCCTTCCCCGAGCGCTTCGCCGAGCGTTTGACGGGCCGGCGCATCGAAGCGCTCGAACGGCGCGCCAAATATCTCATCCTTCATCTCGATAACGGTCTTGGTGTCATCAGCCACCTTGGCATGTCGGGATCCTATCGCATCGAGCAAGGCGAAGCGGCGGAAACGCCCGGCGATTTTGCCCATGAGCGCTCGAAGAACGCGCTGCACGACCACGTGGTGCTGCAACTCGGCGCCAAGGACGGCAAGACGAGCCGTGTCGTCTATAATGATCCGCGGCGCTTCGGCTTCATGCTCTTTGCCGAGCCCGGCGAACTCAACAACCATCCGCTGATCAAGGGCCTTGGCACCGAACCGACGGGAAACCGCCTCGACGGCGGCTTGCTGGCGAAGCTTTTTCACAAGAAGGCGGCGCCGTTGAAGGCGGCACTTCTCGACCAGAGGTTGATAGCCGGGCTTGGCAACATCTATGTCTGCGAAGCGCTGTGGCGCGCGGAACTCTCGCCATTGCGGCCGGCAGGGAGCATTTCCGGCACGGACGGCGGGCCGACCGGTGATGCAAAGCGACTCGCGACAGCGATCCGGGCTGTCATCGTCGACGCGATCAAGGCCGGTGGATCGAGCCTCAAGGATTACCGGCAAGCCGATGGCGAACTTGGCTATTTCCAGCATTCGTTCTCGGTCTATGACCGTGAAGGCGCCCCGTGCCCGCGCAAGGGTTGCAATGGCACGGTGTCGCGTATTGTCCAAAGTGGGCGCTCGACCTTCTATTGCCCCGTGTGCCAGCATTAGCGATTGAGGAGGATCAACCATGACCTATGAAAACATCATCGTCGAGACGCGCGAAAAGGTGGGCTTTATCCAGCTCAATCGTCCGCAAGCGCTCAATGCGTTGAATTCGGCGCTACTCGCAGACCTTGCAGGCGCACTTGAAGCGTTCGACAAGGACAACGATATCGGCGCGATCGTCATCACCGGGTCGGAAAAGGCTTTTGCCGCCGGCGCCGACATCAAGGAAATGCAGACGCTTGCATTCGCCGACGCCTATCTCGGCGACTATTTCAGCGAGTGGGAACGCGTGACCCGGCTGCGCAAGCCGTTGATTGCTGCGGTCGCTGGCTATGCGCTTGGCGGAGGCTGCGAACTCGCCATGATGTGCGACTTCATAATCGCCGCCGACACCGCGAAATTCGGCCAGCCCGAGATCACTCTCGGCGTAATGCCGGGAATGGGCGGATCGCAGCGCCTCACCCGTTCGGTCGGCAAGTCGAAGGCAATGGACCTGTGCCTGACCGGTCGCATGATGGATGCGGCCGAGGCCGAGCGTTGCGGCCTGGTGTCCCGGGTGGTTCCTGCGGCGGACCTCGTGGCCGAGGCCGTCAAGGCGGCCGCGAAGATTGCCTCCTTCTCGCTGCCCGTCGTGATGATGACCAAGGAGACCGTCAACCGCGCCTATGAGACGACGCTCTCGGAAGGCTTGCGCTTCGAGCGCCGGGTGTTCCACTCGATGTTTGCGCTCGAGGACCAGAAGGAAGGCATGGCGGCCTTTGCCGAAAAGCGGGCGCCGTCCTTTAAAAATCGCTGAACGAAAATATCCCCGAATTCATCAGCGATTCCAAGTTGACGCAAAAGCAAACGTCATCTATAAGCCCCCCAACGTTCGGTGGCCCCTCGGCCACCCTATTATTTTGTGACGGCTGCTTTCAGGCTGCCGATTAGCTGACAGAAAAGAGAGGCATCATGGCCAACACTCCTTCGGCCAAGAAAGCGGCGCGCAAGATCGAAGCCCGCACCGAAGTCAACAAATCCCGCCGCTCGCGCGTGCGCACCTTCCTGCGCAAGTTCGAAGATGCGGTTGCAAGCGGCGACCAGGCGGCTGCCGCCATCGCCTTCCAGGCTGTCGAGCCGGAAGTCATGCGCGCTGCCTCGAAGGGCGTCCTTCACAAGAATACTGCCTCGCGCAAAGTATCTCGCCTCTCGGCTCGCCTGAAGGGCATGTCTGCTTAATCAGACCTTCATATTTATATTTGAAAACCCGGCATCTATTTAGCCGGGTTTTTTTATTTGGGCCTGATTCTGGGAATAAATTCGTTACCCGGGGAAAAGATTGTGGCTTATCAAAACCATGACATCTGGTGGTCACAAATCGATTAGGACAAAAAGCGTCAATCATCAATTTGTGTGTTTTTTCAACGGGTTATAAAAGGTAGTAATTATAACTCGGGACCGTCCGGTGGAATCTCCGACCACACCCGCTGTCAAGCGTAAATTTATAAATTTTTTTTCTGTGTGTCTGGTCGCAGTGCAACAAAATCTGAGCCTCAAAAAAAGCCTTGAATCCGAACGGTTTTTCCAAGTTGAGCCGGGGACACTTAAAAAAAATCAAATTCCATTAACCTTTTATTCATCAAAAAACCCTTGGGCCGGACTTGCTCTTCCTGCAAAGGTTTTTGTAAGGTCCAAGACATCGAAGGGGTGGGCAAAACCCATTTAACAGGCTTATTAAATAGTGGGTTCGGGCGCAGATTTGACCGTTTGCGTAACGAGTGGTTTTTGTCAGTACTCAGCCCATCGGGGTTGGGTTGTTTCATAAATCGAGCGGGTTGGCGACGCTGGCGTGAGCCGGGCGTAAGGCTTTACGCGCCTAACGAGAGGGATGCGAACGTGGTTGTGACAGATATTCTGAACAAGTCTTATTCAGTACAACACTGCGTGATCGCCAAATCCTCAATCTGTTAGTTACGGCATTAACCAGACGGGCCACTGGGGCGGCTCGTCGGTCATCACTGCCTGACGGTGATACGTCGGCAAATATAAAACACGGGCGTCTCTACGACCCGAATGAAATACCAGGATGAGGCGATGACAATGACCAGCGGAATAATGGAAAACGGCACAAATGCCATGGTCCCGCTCCATGTGGATGAGGGGAAAGACATGGCTTCGGCCGGCAGCGAAATGATATTCGAGCGTGTCAAAAGCAAGCTCAAGGCGAAACTCGGCAGCGAGGTCTATTCGAGCTGGTTCGGCCGCTTGAAACTCGACGAAACGTCGAAGAGCATCGTCCGGCTGTCCGTGCCGACCGCCTTCCTGCGCTCGTGGATCAACAATCATTATTCCGACATGATCACCGCGCTCTGGCGCGAGGAAGAAGAGCAGGTTCTGAAGGTCGAGATCGTCTTCCGCAGCGCCAGCCGTGCCATCCGGCCGATCTGTGACGCCGAGGCACCCCAGCGTGCCGAGACCCGTGCGCTGGCCCGTGAGAAGCCGGTGTTCCCGGTCGGCACCACCTCGCAGGAAAAGAAGGCTCCAGCGCATTTCGCCGATCGTTCGCAGAACTCGGTTTTTGGCTCGCCGCTTGATCCGCGCTATACGTTCGAGACATTCGTCGATGGTACGCCAAACCGCGTGGCGCTTGCTGCGGCGCGCACCATCGCCGATGCCGGCGCCAGCGCCGTCCGCTTCAATCCGCTGTTCATTCATGCGTCAGTCGGGCTCGGCAAGACCCATCTCCTGCAGGCTATCGCCGCAGAGGCGCTGAAGCGTCCGGAGCGCGCCCGCGTCGTCTATCTCACCGCCGAATATTTCATGTGGCGCTTTGCGACAGCAATCCGCGACAACAATGCGCTGTCGTTCAAGGAACAGCTTCGCGATATCGACCTTCTGATCATCGACGACATGCAATTCCTGCAGGGTAAGTCGATCCAGCACGAATTCTGCCACCTGATCAATACGCTGCTCGACAGTGCCAAGCAGGTCGTCGTTGCTGCCGACCGTCCGCCTTCCGAGCTTGAATCGTTGGATGCACGCGTGCGCTCACGGCTGCAGGGCGGCGTTGCCCTGGAAATGATTTCGCCGGACTATGCGATGCGTCTCGAAATCCTCAAGCGCCGTCTCGCTGCTGCCCAGCTCGAAGATCATTCGTTGGATATTTCCATGGAAATTCTCGACCATGTCGCCCAGTCCGTGACCGGCAGCGGCCGCGAACTTGAAGGCGCGTTCAACCAGCTGCTGTTCCGCCAGACGTTCGAACCGAACCTTTCCGTCGACCGCGTTGATGAACTCCTCAGCCATCTGATGCGTGGCGGCGATGCCAAGCGCATCCGCATCGAGGAAATCCAGCGCATCGTCGCTCGCCACTACAACGTATCGAAGCAGGACCTCTTGTCGAACCGGCGTACACGCACGATCGTCAAGCCGCGCCAGATCGCCATGTACCTGGCCAAAATGCTGACGCCGCGTTCCCTGCCGGAAATCGGCCGTCGTTTCGGGGGTCGCGATCATACCACTGTCCTTCATGCCGTGCGCAAGATCGAGGACATCGTCGGCAAGGACCAGAAACTCTCGCAGGAACTCGAACTGTTGAAGCGCCTGATCAACGAACAGGCCCAATAGGACACATCTTATCAACAGAAAGCCTGCGGTATGGTACGCTGATGCCTGCCGCAGGCTTGCTTTTTAAGGCGAAGTTCTGCCAATTTGCTTGACCCTGGGGAATAAGCGCCCCGCACCGGAGGAGGATTGCAGATACGCCGCCCTCCTGCCGGAATAGAAGTCAGCGAGACCGGTTTATCATGCGTGTAACTCTTGAACGTTCCAACCTTCTGAAGTCGCTCAATCATGTCCACCGCGTGGTCGAACGGCGCAATACCATTCCGATCCTGTCGAATGTCCTGCTCAATGGCGACGGCGCCAGCCTCGCCTTGAAGGCCACCGACCTCGATCTCGAAGTGACGGAAGCAACAAGCGCGCAAATCGAGCAATCCGGTGCGACGACTGTTCCGGCCCACCTCCTCTACGACATCGTCCGTAAGTTGCCGGACGGCGCAGAGGTGATGCTGGCCACCAATACGGATGGGAATTCCATGGCCGTCACGTCCGGCCGTTCGAACTTCCGCCTGCAGTGCCTGCCGCAGTCCGACTTTCCGGAGCTGACCGCTGGCTCGTTCAGCCACACCTTCCGCATGCCGTCGAGCGCGCTGAAAAGCCTCATCGAGCGCACGCAATTTGCCATCTCCACCGAAGAGACGCGATATTATCTCAACGGCATCTATTTTCATGCCATCGAGAGCGACGGCAAGCTGAAGCTGCGCGCTGTCGCCACCGACGGCCATCGTCTTGCCCGCGCCGAACTCGAGGCGCCTGCCGGTGCCGAGGGCATGCCGGGGATCATCATCCCGCGCAAGACCGTCGCTGAGTTGCAGAAGCTCGTCGACGATCCGGATATTACGGTGACTGTCGAACTCTCCGAAACCAAGATCCGCTTCACCATTGGATCGGTCGTCCTTACCTCGAAGCTCATCGACGGCACGTTCCCGGATTATCAGCGCGTCATCCCCTCGGGCAATGACAAGAAGCTGTCGATCGACCGGCAAAGCTTTGCTTCGGCTGTCGATCGTGTCTCGACGATCTCGAGCGAGCGCGGCCGTGCCGTAAAGCTTACGATCGGCGATGGACTGCTGACGCTGACCGTCAACAACCCGGACTCCGGCAGTGCCACCGATGAAATTGCCGCAGATTATGACGCCGATCCGATCGAGATCGGCTTCAATGCCAAGTATCTCCTCGATATCACCGCGCAGTTGACCGGTACCGAGGCGGTGTTCATGCTGGCCGATGCGGGTTCACCGACACTGGTGCGCGATACGGGCGATGAAAATGCGCTCTATGTCCTCATGCCGATGCGGGTTTAGGGCGATCGCCAGCATTCAATGGGTGATCGTGTGAAAATCCCGTCACCCTCCTCTGCGTGGAAGCGCAGTCGGAGGTCGAGCGGCCTTCCAGGCGGCATACAGTAGGCCTGCATGGAAAACAGTCTCCCACCAGCGCGCGTTTCGATCAGCCGGCTGAAGCTCGCCAACTTACGCAACTATGAAAGCCTCTCGCTGCGGCTCGGGCCATCGCATGTGGTGTTGACGGGTGAAAACGGTGCGGGGAAGACCAATCTCCTCGAAGCGATTTCGTTTCTTTCGCCTGGCCGTGGATTGCGCCGCGCCGTTTATACGGATGTAACTCGCAACGGAGCGCCTGACGGTTTTGCCATCCATGCCGCCATTGAAACGGAGGAAGGCTCGGTCGATGTCGGAACCGGCCTTGCCGGCAATGCGCCGGGCGAAAGCGGACGGCGCGTCCGCGTCAACGGTGTCACCGCCGCAAGCGCCGATGAACTTCTCGACTACGCGCGTATCCTCTGGCTCGTGCCGGCGATGGACGGCCTCTTTACTGGCCCCTCCGCCGACAGGCGGCGTTTTCTCGACCGCATGGTTCTCGCCATAGACCCGGCTCATGGCAAGCGCGTTCTCGATTATGAAAAGGCGATGCGCAGCCGTAATCGACTGCTTACCGAAGAGCGCTCCGACGACGCCTGGCTCGATGCAATAGAGACGCCGATGGCCGAACTCGGCATAGCGATTGCCGCAGCGCGCGCCGAACTGATGCGGCTGATCAATGACATGATCGAACGCTCGCCCGACGGCAGTCCCTTCCCCAAGGCCGATTGCCTCATCGAGGGCGAACTTGAGCAGCGCATCGGCATCGAGGCGGCAACCGATGTGGAGGAGATTTTCAGGCGAGCGCTCCGTGATGGCAGAAGCCGCGACCGCGCCGCCGGGCGCACGCTCGACGGGCCGCACCGCTCCGATCTCCTCGTCCGCCACCGGCCAAAAGCGATGCCTGCTGAACTATGCTCGACAGGTGAGCAGAAGGCGCTGCTGATTGGCCTTATCCTTGCGCATGCGCGGCTGACGGGAAAGCTTGCCGGTATGGCGCCGATCCTGCTGCTCGACGAGATTGCCGCGCATCTCGACGAGGGCCGCCGGGCGGCCCTGTTCGACATTATCGAGGAACTTGGCGGCCAGGCTTTCATGACCGGTACGGACACCTCGCTGTTCGACAGCCTTCGCGGACGGGCGCAATTCTTCAACGTGTCGCATGGTGCGGTCGCGCCGAATTGATCGCTATTCCCTCGGCATGTTGTCTGGTTCGGTCGCCATTCCAACTTTTGGCGGCGATTTATCTGCGAAAAGCAGATGCCAGGCGAGCAGAACTGGCTCGAGGATTACGATGCCGAGCAAAATTCCAGCCAGGCGGTTCAAACCCGGCTCCGGCGCGGCATTCATGTAGTTGTCGGGAACGAGAACGACAAGGAAAGCAAGCGCGAACTGGATGCCGATATAGCTCGTCGCCGGATTGCCGTTCTCGACGTGCCGTCCGACGATAACGGCAACGCAAAGGGCAAGCGTCATAAGCAACGGCGAGTGATGGCTGCTCAACAGGACCGCGATGGCGAGCACGCCGCCGGCAGCGCAACCGACAAAGCGCATCGCGATCTTCGAGGTGACCGGATTCAATACGCTTGATTCAAGCGTTGCCACCGGCAACAGCATGACGGCCATGATGGTGACGCTCGACTGGCTGAGCGAGGCAAAGCCGGTCCACCGCCAGATGAACGGAATGAACGCCAGCGCGATCCCGGCCTGGAGCGCGTGAAGCGCAGCGCCCTTGTGCCAAAGCGTTGCCGCCGGGGTCGCGAGGGGCGTCGCAGTTTTCGGCTCGTCTCGCCGCAGCGCGCGGCGAATGGTCCAATTGGACAAGGCGCTGACGATGATGCAGGCAAATGTGCCTGCAAGGATTTCGACGATACGCGACCGGGCAAAGGGAACGACCGAGTTTGCGGGCTGCATCATGCCTTCGATCAGGATCATGCAGAAGGTAAGTCCCGTAAAAAGCCAGGCATAGCTGCGCCGGCTGACAAGCGCGAAATAGAGCGTCGTTGCCCCGATCAGCGCCAAAGCCATGGCGAGCGGCAATGGTTTGTCGGCGATAAGCGGCGCGAAGATAAGCGCAACGATCGCGCCTGCTATCGTTCCCGTGATCCGCAGCGTCCCGCGCATGACATTTTCCGACAGCCGCGAGCGCATGACCGCATAGCCGCTGAATGCCGCCCACCCGACATATTGCGCCCCAAGGGCATGGGCGAAGACAATTGCAAGCAGCACCGACAGGACGCATTCAAGCTCGTCGACGAGCCGGGGCCCCGGGCGGCCGACCGAACGGAGTTCATCCGTGATCGCCTTCCAAAGGCTGCGGGAGACACCGAAGAGATGCCGAATGAAGTTCATGGGGATGTTTTAGAGTTTTGCGCACTTAAATAGAAGCGCTCCAGGGATACAAACGCGCGGCGCCGTTGCCAGCGCCGCGGGGCAGAGTTGCTGTTACTGCGTCACCAAGGGCTGCAAGGCAGGCGCGACAATGACGGCCGGCGGGTTCCATTTTCCCGTGAGGGCCTCGGATCGCGGCCCATAGAGCCGCATCGTCAGGTTGAACGGACCTTCAGGCGCGGGCAACCAGTTGGCTTCCTTGTCGGCGCCAGGGCTCTTGTTCTGGAAGTAGAGATCGAGCGAACCGTCGGCATTATAGCTGAACGGCATCCAACTGCTGACAGCAAAGCGATTGAGCGGATTGCCAACCTGGAAGCCCTCCATATCATAGAGCGTGACCGACCAGAATGCATCGACCGGCGGGAGTGATTGCTTGTCGAAATGCAGGGTGTAATTCCGGGCGCCGGTCAGAGGATCGCCTTTTTCATCAGCGAGATTGAGCGGGTAGATCGCGTCCTCAGGCAGGTTTGCACCCAGACCGAGTTGCGCAACAATGGCCCGCTTGAGGTAGTAATTGCCGTAAACGCCCATCGTATCGGTATTCATCGACCAATAATTGGCGACGCGAGCAAGCGTCGGCACCTTCCACTCCATAAGCTTTCGCGCTTGGGCGGGCACGTCTTGCAGCCCTTTTGCAACGGCCGGATCGAGCTTGCCTGCGTCGAAGCTCTTGCCGGGTTCGATGCCGATCCGCTTCATGCGTGCGATGATCGGCTGATCGGTGATATGCGGCGGATTGATTTTCAAGACGTCGGCCGCGTAGGCGAAGAATTCGTTTGCGGACATGCTGTCGACTGTCTTTTTAGGCGGCGTCTTCATATCGACCGAGGGATCGACCGTCACCTTGGCGGCTTCTGCAGTCTTTCCCCATTGCGATAGCGGAGTGATCTTGTAGCCCGCCTGGATCTTGTGAACCGCGTCGTAGTCTTCCGGTCCATCGGTCTTGGTACGGCCGATGATCCAGACATGGGGTGTCGGCGCGTCTATCCGCTGGAGGCCATCTGGCAGATCTTTGCCTTGCCAGCCGGGTGGCACCAGCACGTAATCGGCCTTGGCCGTACCAGTGGTCCGCCAGCCGGGTGATGCGAAGACGTCCGACCACAGGTCGAGCATGGGAAGGAGGTAATAGCGCCCGCCGGTATCGGGTGCGGATACGACCATAGGCTCCTTGGTCATGTCGAGCCAGGCGGAGGAATAGAGCGTGTCGAAGTTGGGCCTGACCACATCGCGGTAGTCTGCGGTCGGAAATTCCGGAACGTTGACGAAGGTGTTGGCCGGCCCTCGCCCCATGACTTTACCGGCCTCTATATTTGTTGCTTGCCGCCGCGTCACGTCCATCGTCACCATGGGATAGAAGTAGACATAGGCATCTATGCCGATCGTCGCGGCCTCCTCCTCGGTAATAGCGTCAGCTGCTGCTGCGCCATGAACCAATGCGCCCATAACAATGAGCGCGGCAGCCACTTGGCTTATTATTCTCACTTTCATGTTGGCCTCCGTTGGAAGTCCGCGCGCCATTCATTGGTTTCATGCAATGGGCTTGCGTCCGGTTTTCTTGAGATCGTCTGTTCGCGTCACAAGCTGCGACGCCGATGCGGCATGACACTGCGTGGAAGATTTGCGTGAGTTGGAACTGCATCCCAGCAAAAGCATTCTGCTTTCATTGGTGACCAGCAACCCGTTCACACGCAAGTATGTTACGGTAACACACGTCTGGATTGTGTTGAGTTGCTTCGAGACGTCGGCGAAAGGCGCCGGACTTATCAAACGCTTTGTGAGTAAGTCGCCTTGCAATATTGGACTTTTGACATACCAACTAGGGACAAGACCGATTCATCTGCCACATACATTCGTCATGGAGCGTATTCAACATGTGGAATCAGGTTTATAACCCCTTCAATAACGCCGTTCTATCGACTATCGCCGCATCGATACCTGTTGTCGTGCTGCTTGCGATGATCGCCTCGAATAAGGTCAAGGTGCACATCGCAGCAATCATCGCCCTGGTCGTTGCCAATCTTGTCGCCATCTTTATCTTCACAATGCCTGCCGGCATGTCGGTCAGGGCATCGCTGCTTGGCGTTGTAACCGGCTTCTTTCCGATTGGCTGGATCGTCCTCAACGTCATATTTCTCTACAGGCTGACCGTCGAGAAGGGCATCTTCGAGACGCTGCAAAACACGATCGGCGGCGTTACCCGGGACAGGCGCCTGCAGATCCTGCTGATCGCCTTTTCGTTCGGCGCCTTCTTCGAGGGTGCGTCGGGATTTGGCACGCCCGTCGCAGTCACCGCGGCGATCCTTATCGGCCTCGGCTTTTCGCCGCTTGCCGCATCGGGCCTGTCGCTGATTGCCAACACCGCCCCGGTGGCCTACGGCGCGCTCGGCACACCTATCGCCGGCCTGTCGAGCGTGACCGGCATTGACCCATTTCTGCTCGGCGCCATGGTGGGACGGCAATTGCCGTTTTTCTCACTGATCATACCGTTCTGGGTCGTCTGGGCGTTTGCCGGCTGGCGAGGCATGAAGGAAGTTTGGCCTGCCATTCTCGTCACCGGCGTTTCCTTCGCTGTGCCGCAATTCCTGATATCCAATTTCGTCAACCCCTGGATCGTCGATATCGGCGCTTCCCTGATCTCCATGGCCTGCCTCATAGGCTTTCTTCGCATCTGGCAGCCGCAAGTCATCTGGACCTCGGCCAAGCTGCGTATTCGCGACGACTCGGCAAGCCAGGTTCCACCGGTGAAGACAACCAAACGTGAGCCGACGCGAAAGGAGGTCTGGGCCTCACTGACGCCGTGGATCATCGTCTGCGCAGTGCTTCTGCTTTGGGGTACTGATTGGTTCAAGGGCATGGTCAATCCATGGGCGACGTTGAGCTACGAGGTGCCGGGCCTTAACAACCAGATCATGAAAGTCGCGCCGATTGCTGCCACCCCGACGCCGGAAAAGGCAGTCTTTGCCTTCACCTGGCTCTCCTTTACCGGGTCCGGCATGCTGATCGCCGCCATCATTTCCGGCTTCATCATGGGTTACAAACCACTTGAATTGATCACGGCCTATGGCCGCACGATAAAGCTGTGCGCCTACTCGCTGATCACGATCTCGGCGATGCTTGCCATCGGAACGCTCACCCGCCTCTCCGGCATCGATGCGACGCTCGGCCTCGCCTTCGCCGCGACCGGTGTGCTCTATCCCTTCTTCGGAACCTTGCTCGGCTGGCTGGGCGTCGCCCTGACGGGATCGGATACCGCCTCCAACGTGCTCTTCGGCAATCTGCAGAAGATTACCTCCGAACAACTCGGTCTTTCACCGATACTGATGAGCGCGGCCAATTCGTCAGGCGGCGTCATGGGCAAGATGATCGATGCCCAGTCGATCGTCGTCGCCTCCACCGCTACCAACTGGTACGGGCATGAGGGGACGATCCTGCGCTTTGTCTTCAAGCATTCGATCGTGCTGGCCTGCCTCGTCGGCACTCTGGTGATGCTCCAAGCCTATGTGTTCACCTGGATGATTGTCACGCCGCCTTGATTTTGGCCCTCGAGCCTGACCAGTGCGGGCCCGAGGATCAACGTCGAGCAGATTACGTCCGTGTGATCGAGACACCGCCATCGACCAGCGAGGCCGTGCCGGTCACGAACGAAGCGTCGTCGGAGGCCAGGTAGAGCACGGAGCGCGCCAGTTCCTCCGCGGTCGCGACCCGCTTCAAGGCATGAAGGTTGGTGATGAATGCCTTTGACTCAGGCGTATTGTTCATCTCGCGGTACATGTCCGTATCGACCGCACCTGGCAGGATCGCATTGACGCGTATATTCTGCGGTCCGTACTCGGCGGCCAGCGACTGGGTGAGGCCTATAATGCCGGATTTGCTGGCGGCATAGGCGGCAACGCCCGGAAATGCGAAGCTGTAGCCGACGAAGGTGGACGTGAAGATGATCGATCCGCCACCGTGCTTCAGCATCTCCGCGACCTGATGCTTGGCGGCAAGGAAAGAGCCCGTCAGGTTGATCGCAATGGCATCGTTCCAGCCTGCTTCAGAAACGCCGGTTGTTGGGCCCGCTTCTCCCATAACGCCGGCATTGTTGAAGGCGATGTCGAGCCTGCCGTAATGTTCCGCAGCGAGTTGGACGAGGCCCTTGGCATAATCTTCCGAACGCACGTCGCCGGCAAGGGCAACGGCATCGCCGCCATCGCTCTCGATTTCGAGCACCAGTGCGTCAAGCTCTTCCTTGCGCCGCGCGCCGACGACAAGCTTTGCGCCCTCCTTGGCGAACAGCTTTGCCGTCGCCCGACCGATACCGGCGCTCGCACCGGTAACGATCGCCACTTTTCCAGATAATCTGCTCATGTTCTTCTCCTGATGTCTGATGTGGGCTGAGGGTCAGCCGCTATTGTTGGACTTGATAGTGGTGATTGGCCTCGGTTCGAAGTAGGTGGCAGATGGCGGAACTGGTTTTCGGAAAAGCCGAACAATCACAGGAACTCGCCAACGTGGATGCGCGTTCGCCTGCATGCTAGCCTACCCGCTCCAGAATCAAATCCCCCCAAGGAGACGTGAATGTCCGATCTATCCGCTTTCCCCATTGCCGGCCGTTGGCCGGCACAATATCCGGACCGGCTGCAGCTTTATTCTTTTCCGACCCCGAACGGGGTCAAGGTGTCGATCGCGCTGGAAGAACTTGGGCTGCCCTACGAGCCGCATGCGGTCAATATCGGCAAGAATGAAAGCTGGACGCCGGAGTTCCTGTCGCTCAATCCCAACGGCAAGATCCCCGCGATCATCGATCCCGATGGTCCGGGCGGCAAGCCGCTCGGCCTCTTCGAATCCGGCGCCATCCTGCTTTATCTCGCCGAGAAGACCGGCAAGCTCATTCCCGCGGATCCGAGCCTGCGGTACGAGACCATCCAGTGGGTTTTCTTCCAGATGGCCGCAATCGGGCCGATGTTCGGACAGGTCGGATTCTTTCACAAGTTCGCAGGCCGCGAGATCGAGGACAAGCGGCCGCTCCAACGCTACGTTGATGAATCGAAGCGCCTGCTCGGCGTAATCGAAACGCGGCTCAGCGGGCGTGAATGGATCATGGGCGACGAATACAGCATAGCCGATATCTCCATGCTCGGCTGGGTGCGCAACCTTGTCGGGTTCTACGGCGCGCGGGAAATCGTTGATTTCGACGGGCTGAAATATGTCCCCGGCTGGCTGGAGCGCGGACTTGCCCGGCCCGCCGTGCAGCGTGGCCTCGATATTCCACAGCGTCCGGCAGCCTAGCGCCATGCAGCCTCGGAGCGGTTGATGGCGCGTAAGAAGGTCATACTGAGCGAGGTTGCCGAGCTTGCGGGAGTTGGTGTCGCTACGGTCGATCGTCTGCTCAATGAGCGCGGCAACGTCAAACCGGAAACAGCCTTGAAGATCATTCGGGCTGCGCGACAGCTCGGTCTGCAGCGCATCCTGCCCGCGACCTATCATAAGGGCCTGCGCCTGGAGGTAATCTTGGCGCGGCCGTATTTGCCCCTGATCAAGCGCATGAACCAGGCGTTCATGCAGCTTGCACCCAGCCTCGACCGCTCGGTTACCATTCAGCGTAGCTTGCTCAAGGACGACAAAGCGGAACACATTGCCGAGCGTATCCGCGCCACGACTTGCAATGCCGTGATCATCTATGCGCAGGAGGATCCCGCGATCATCGGCGCCGTCGGCGCCATAACCGCAGCGGGTATTCCGGTGATCACCGTCATCTCCGACCTGCCAACCTCAGCGCGCTTCGCCTATGCCGGAATAGACCATTACGCTGCGGGGCGGACGGCGGGCTACTTCATGGCGAAGTTTGCGCGGCAACCGGGTCGCGTCATTGCCCTGTGCTATGACCTCGGAATCAGGGGCCATGCCGACCGCATTCGGGGTTTGACAGATGCAATGAATGTCCACGGCGCCGGGCTTAAACTGGCGGAGCGTCTTGAGGGGCGCGACGATTCTGAAATTTCCGAGCGGCTCCTCGTCGATGCACTGAAACGTCACCGCGATATTGTCGGCGTCTATAATGCCGGTGCTCCGAATGACGCCGTTGAACTCGCCCTTCGCAAGAGCGCGCTGCAGCAACAACCCATCTTCATCGGGCACGAGCTGACCCCGCAATCGTGTAAAATGTTGCAAGAGGGTACGATGACGCTCGCCATCGACCAGAACCCGCAGCAGCAGGCGCGGCTCGCGGTCGACATCCTGCTGCACCACTTCGGCTATGCCGAGCATCCCGAATTCAAGACACCTTATAGCGCGACGATCGACTTCACGCTGCACGGACCGGAGAATGTCGGGAAGACATCCGATCGCACGGCAAGCTAACCAACGGAGATGAGGACTTTCCCGTATTCGACCTTGACCGGATACGTACGCAGGTTCACGCAGACAGGAGCGCCCTTGGCCGCGCCGGTTCGGTAATCGAAGCGGCCATTATGCTTTGGGCACTCAATGATGTTGTCCATGACGAGCCCGTCAGCAAGATGCACCTTCTCATGGGTGCAGAGGCCATCGGTGGCATAATACTCGTCGTCCGGCGAGCGGAAGATTGCGAAAGTGCGACCGTCGTGGTCAAAGCGGATAACATCCTCCTCGTCGATGTCATCGGCGTCGCACGCTTCGATCCAGGTCTTCGAAACAGCATTCATCGTCAGTTCTCCTCAAAATTATTGTTCACTCGGCGGGCGCGGCAAAGCGCATATCGGGTGCGGCCCGAATCGTTCCCGGCAGCGGCCGCTGGACAAAATAGCCGGGGTACTTCACCTGCCTGATCAGCGCCGGGATGATTTCGCGGTAAACGGCCCAGATGGACGGATAGACCGGAGGGCACTGGTCCTTGATCATGGCATGCAGTTGCGGGAGGGCATAAAACGGCACCATAGGGAACATGTGGTGCTCGATGTGGTAGTTCATATTGATGTAGAGGAAGCGGAACACAGGATTGATCTCGAATGTCCGCGTGTTGAGCCGGTGGTCGTAGACATCCTCGTCGAGCCCCGCATGCTGCGTGATGTTGAAGAGCTGTGCCAGCGGACCGCCATAAAAGCGCGGCAGGACGATGAACAGGGCAGGCAGGATCGAGGCAAAATACCAGCAGGCGGCTCCGGTCGCGACGAAGATCGCAACGTGGATGCGTGACGACCAGAACACCTTGGGCTTTTCGCTGTCAGGAACGAAGTGACGGCCTTCCTCGTTCAGGCTGCCACAGGCGTGGCGCAGGATCGACGCCATCTGGATCAGGCCGGACTTCAGGAAGAAGAAATCGAGAATGATACCTGGAATATCGGGCGGACGCGGCACTGCAATCTCGGGGTCGCGGCCGACGATGATCGTGTCTGTATGATGCCGCGAATGGCTCCAGCGCCAGTAAAAACCCTCATGCAGGGTCATGAAGCCGTTGAGGTGGTAAAGCGCCTCGTTGATCCAGCGCGTCTTGAATGGCGTCCCGTGCGAGAGTTCATGAGCGCGATGGTCGCTGGCAGCGTAGAGAACACCATAGACGGCGAAAAACGGAATGCACCAAAGCGTGCCCCATGTCAGAAAAGCGCCGGCACCCGATACGGCAAGCAATGCGAGCCAGAGCCCAAAATGGCGCAGCGAGATCAGGTCTGAACGCTTCATCAGCTGCTTGAAGACCTTGCGGTCGACTTTTGCGGAAAACCATTCGGATTCGACCCGGTGCTCGAAGCCATCGTCGGTCAATACTGCGGCGCGCGCTGCGTCGCCAACAAGCGCATAGCTTTTCGTCATTTGATTATCCTCCGCAACTGCGCCCCGCCGGCCTCTTATTGCCCGTGCATCGAAATTACCTTTCCGAATGCAGCCCGGTCCATTTGGATATTGATGGTTTTCCATCATCTCGCCTGTGGGCGGGCGGATTGTCCGGAAGATATTTCAAATAGGGAGAACAGGCCCGATGCGCCCTTATCGGCGCTGAAGCGTTCCAGGGGCGCCGCAATCAATGCAGCGATATGATGCCGTCCACTGCGCGCCATTCACGCGGCGAAATCAGGTGCTGGTGGACGATCCGGACTGAGTGCAGCGGCCCCTCGATGTCCTTGCACCAGAAATCAAGAAAGCCTTTCAATTCCGGGAAAGACGGAGCAAGATCGTATTCCTGCCAAATGTAAAGCTGCAGAAAGCTCGGGTGGTCGGGAAGGCGATAATGTATCTCGGCCGTTGTCAGACCGTAGCCTTTTAGCTGAAGTTCGAATGCTCTGCTTGTTGTCATGAATATTTCCCTTGTGGATCAACTCATGCGTCACTGTGAATCTTGTCAGATTCCGCTGTGTTTTCAAGGAAAATTACAGAACTTGTAAAAGGGAGGAGTGAGGACCATGGCTGCAAAAGAAGTCAAATTCAGCGCCGAAGCGCGCGATCGCATGATGCGCGGCGTCGATATACTTGCCAATGCCGTCAAAGTGACACTCGGTCCCAAGGGCCGCAACGTCGTAATCGAGAAATCCTTCGGAGCGCCGCGCATCACCAAGGATGGCGTCACCGTCGCCAAGGAAATCGAACTCGAGGATAAATTCGAGAACATGGGAGCCCAGCTGCTGCGCGAAGTCGCTTCGAGGACGAGCGATGTTGCCGGTGACGGCACGACGACAGCTACCGTTCTTGCCCAGGCCATCGTGCGCGAGGGCGCGAGGGCTGAAGCTGCGGGCATGAATCCGATGGATTTGAAGCGCGGCATAGATATCGCCGTGGAAGCAGTCGTTGCGGAACTGAAGCGCAATGCCCGTAAAATCTCCAACAATTCCGAAATTGCCCAGGTGGGAACCATCTCCGCCAACGGTGACATAGAAATCGGTCAATATCTGGCCGACGCCATGGGGAAGGTCGGGCACGAAGGCGTCATCACTGTCGAGGAGGCAAAAACCGCCGAGACCGAACTCGAAATCGTCGAGGGCATGCAGTTCGACCGTGGCTACCTCTCCCCCTATTTCGTCACTGACCAGGACAAGATGCGGGTCGAATTCGAAGATCCCTATATCCTCATCCACGAGAAGAAGCTCTCGAACCTTCAGGCAATGCTGCCCATTCTCGAAGCCGTGATCCAGTCGGGAAGTCCGCTGCTGATCATCGCAGAAGATGTGGAGGGCGAGGCATTGGCAACGCTCGTCGTCAACAAATTGCGCGGGGGGTTGAAGGTTGCAGCGGTCAAAGCGCCTGGCTTCGGCGATCGGCGCAAGGCAATGCTCGAGGACATAGCGATCCTGACGGGCGGCACCGCGATTAGCGAAGACCTCGGCATCAAGCTCGAGAACGTCACACTCGACATGCTCGGCCGTGCCAAGAAGACGATCGTCGAGAAGGAAACCACAATTATCGTCAACGGCGGCGGCTCGAAAGCCGATATCGATGCACGTATTGTGCAGATCAAGACCCAGATCGAGGATACGACATCCGACTATGACAAGGAAAAGCTGCAGGAACGGCTTGCCAAACTTGCCGGCGGCGTTGCCGTGATCCGGGTTGGCGGCTCGACCGAGGTCGAGGTGCGCGAACGCAAGGATCGCGTCGACGACGCGCTTCACGCGACACGGGCGGCCGTGGAAGAAGGAATACTTCCCGGTGGCGGCGTTGCGCTCCTGCGTTCAGCCAAAGCGCTTGAGGGCTTGCAGGTCAAGAATGCGGACCAACGCGTCGGTATCGAGATCGTGCGGCGGGCCATCGAGATGCCCGTGCGCCAGATTGCGGAGAATGCCGGCGCGGAGGGCTCGCTGATCGTCGGCAAATTGCGCGAGAATAGCGACTTTGCATTTGGGTGGAACGCCCAGACCGGCGAATATGGCAATCTTTACGAGATGGGCGTGATCGATCCGGCAAAGGTGGTGCGCAGCGCGCTGCAAGGCGCTGCCTCGATTGCGGGTCTCCTCGTCACGACCGAAGCGATGGTCGCCGATATTCCCAAGAAGCCCGCGGCTCCAGCCATGCCTGCGGGCGGCGGTATGGACTACTGATCAAGTCTTTGCGGGTGCGTCTGTCGCAGGCCTTGCATTGTTCCACCCTGCCAACAGGACTATAGTTAATCCGGGGATGCGGAGGGAGCAAAATCGCGGCCACCGGCACGAGCCGTGCCGCGGGGGAGGTTAGCGATGACCACATATGTTGTTCTCTTGAACTGGACTGAACTTGGCCTCAAGAACGCCGGGGACTCGCCTAACAGGCTCGACGGTGCGAAGAAAATGCTCAAGGAAATGGGCGGTTCGTTCGATCAGTTTTTTCTGACGATGGGCGAATACGACATGGTCGGCATTATGACGGCGCCCGACGACGCGGTCATGGCGCGCTTCACGCTGGGCCTTGGGCAGAAGGGCTTTGTGCGCACGCGGACGCTGAAGGCATTCCCGGAAGCAGCCTATCGCGAAATCATCAAATCGCTGGGCTGATTGTCGTCTGAAAGGAACAACGGAAGCCGCAAGTCATGCTTGCGGTTTCCGCGCTGCGGCAATCTATGAGACCATGCGTTGCTGTGGGGCGAATGTGCTGAGGCCGAGCCATTGCTGCATGGCGTTCGCAATGCTGGGGTCGCCGTCGAATTCGACGCGGCCTGCTTCGACCTCGCGCCTGACGGCTGAAAGCCCCATCCAGATCGCCGTCATGCTCTTCAGCGAGCTTGTCACCAGAAGATCGACATCGAATCCTGGATCAAAGCCGCAAAGGTCAACGGAACTGCCGTCGACAACCAGCCAGAAATTCTGCCTCGTTTCCGGCAGTTCGGGGTACAGAAACTGAATCGTGCAGCGCCGTTTTGGCAGCGGCTTCGGATTGAGGTTGCGGCGCATGTCCCACATCAGCAGCGAGGGATCGAGATTGCGCAGCGACAGTTCCGATTCAACCCAGCGCTGCCCCCAGGAGCCAATGCCGAGCACGATTGCCCGCAGGTCTTCGCCAGCGGGCGAGAGATGATATTCGGTCGTGCCGTTGGCGTTGGTTACGACCTCTACCACCCCCGCACGTTCAAGCTCTTTCAACCGTTTGGACAAAAGCGCAGGCGACATGCGCGGCACGCCGCGGCGCAGATCGTTGAAACGCGTCGTTCCCATCAGCATTTCGCGTATCACGAGCGTCGTCCAGCGCGAGCACAATATCTCCGACGCCATCGCAACAGGACAGAACTGCCCGTATCCTCCACGTTGTTCCATTGTTCCCACCGGTCTTCCTGACCCTTTTCTTAAGGCAAGAATACCCTAAAACGCGGTCGAATCCTACCGGCTGGACATTTCGGGTCGGAACGTTGCCTTGTGCCGAAGTCTGCGGATACAACTATGCCCTGTCTTTTAAACGCTGCTCGAAAGGTTGGACGTATGACCGATACTTCGAATGAACCGCGTACGGTTGCCCAAAAGAAACCGGGCAAGACCGTCAAGAAGAAAGCGAAGGAACTCTTCGGCAAATCACCTGCCCGCAAGCCCCAAGGCACCCCCGCAGAGCCCAAGCTCTTGTCGGGCGGAAACCCCCAGATTGCGAAAGCTGACGGCGACGCGCCCGTTCAGGCCTATATCGCGGCGATGCCCGGCTGGAAAAGCGAGGCCGGCCGACGCCTGGACGCGCTGATCGCTCGCACCGTTCCTGATGTGCGAAAGGCGGTGAAATGGAACTCGCCGCTCTACGGTATTGAAGGTCAGGGATTCTTTCTCGGCGTCCACTGCTTCGACAAATACATAAAGGTCGCTTTCTTCCACGGCGCGTCGCTGCACCCGATGCCGCCTGTCGAATCCAAGGACAAGAACACCCGTTACTTTCACATCCATGAGAACGACGCGATTAATGAGGAGGAACTGGCGGCGTGGATCCGTCAGGCCGCCGCCCTGCCCGGCTGGGTCCCCTAATTGCATCACGTAATATAGGCTTGCCGGCACGAATCGGGGTCCGGAACTGGAGGAACAAGCACCCATGAATCCCTCGGAACATATTGACCAGCTTATCGAAAAACTCGGCGACTGGCGCGGCGAGATGCTCGCAAGCCTCCGCAAGACTTTCCTTGAAGCCGACAAGGAGATCGTCGAGGAATGGAAGTGGATGGGTAGCCCTGTCTGGGAGCGCGACGGGATCATCGCGGTGGGCAATGCCCACAAGGAAAAGGTGAAGCTGACGTTCTCGCACGGCGCAAGCCTTCCGGATCCAGATAAGCTTTTCAACAATGGCTTCGGGGGCAAAGTGTGGCGCGCGATCGACGTCCACGAGGGCGACAAGGTTGACAAGGACGCTTTGAAAAAGCTCATTCGCGCCGCCGTCGAATTCAACCAAGCCAAGAAACTGGCAAGGAAAGCCACGCCACGCACACGGGCGAAAACGGCCAAGGGCGAAGCCGAATAGGCTAGTACATTTCCTGAACTGGACGAATTGCAGCGTTGAGAGGATCCTTTGCGCATGGGCTGCTGAAGCCCCAAGGAGGACCTATGAACAGCATGGCACATACATCATCCATTGCGGACGAAGCTTCGTCCGGGAGTGCCGTAGATATCGCGCACTCTTTGACACCAGCTCTCGCTGCGAGGGCGGCGGAATTTGACGAGACCGACACTTTCGTTGCGGAGAACTATAAGCTCCTCAAGGAGGCCGGCCTCGTCCATGCCGGCGTGCCGCACGAACTTGGCGGCGGCGGCGCCGACGTTGGCGAGCTTGCCGAAATGCTGCGCGTGCTCGCGCATGGCTGCTCGTCGACCGCGCTCGCTTTCTCAATGCACACGCACCAGGTCGCGATCCCTGCCTGGCGCTGGCGCCACCAGAAGGCTTTGGCCGTCGAGCCCCTTCTGAAGCGGATTGCCGCTGAAAAGCTGATCCTGTTGTCGAGCGGGGGCTCGGACTGGATCGGCGGCTCTGGCGACGCAACCAAGGTCGAGGGCGGCTACCGCATCAAGGCGCGCAAGGTGTTTACATCAGGCGCCAATGCCGGGGACATCCTGATGACCGGCGCGATCCTTCGCGGGGAAGACGGTTCGGCTCAGGTGATCCACTTTGGCGTTCCCATGAAGTCAGCCGAAGTCAAGGTCGTCGATACGTGGAAAGCCCTCGGAATGCGAGGCACCGGCTCCAACGATGTTGCGATCGAAGACTTCTTTGTGCCTGACGCCAGCGTCGCGTTTTCGCGCAAGGCGGGCGAATGGCATCCGGTTTTCCAGATCATCGCAACGACGGCATTTCCGCTGATCTATGCTGTGTATCTCGGCGTTGCCGAGAGCGCGCGTGACATTGCCATCCATCTTGCCAAGAAGAAGCAGCCGACCGAGACCTCCATGAACCTCGCCGGTCGCATGGACACCTCGCTGCGCGCCGCCCAGCTTGCACATCAGTGGATGGTGAAAATTGTCGAGCGCAATTCGCCTTCCGCCGAAAGCGTCAACGAGGTCATGATCGGACGTTCGCTGGTGGCGGAACATGCAATCAAGACAGTGGAGCTTGCTCTCGAGTTGGCGGGTGGTGCCGGTTTCTATCGCTCGAACGGTCTGGAACAGCGTTTCCGGGATATCCAGGGCGCGCGGTTCCACCCGCTCCAGCAAGGCCCGCAAGCGCGATACGCCGGAGCGATGGCGCTCGGACAATCGGTGAATACCGTATTCTAGAGTGCCCTACAGAAGACGGGCGTTGGCAGGCGTGGGGTCGGCTTCCGCAAGAAGCGGATTACCGCGATGCAACGCTCGTCGTCGATGCCGGCATCCGGGCGACGACGACAAGCTGCGTGACCTCACCCCGCTTGAAGGCCGCAAGGAACCGGCGGTAATCCTTGAACGACACGCAGCCATTTGAATCGCCGCGCGGGCCGAGCATGTAGGTATGGGCTAGCAGTCCGTCGCGGCCAAAAAGCTTGCTCGGATCGAGTGGGTTGAGCCGGATCGCCTCGACGCCGTGGAAGAGGGCCTCGCGCATCGTCAACCGGTAGGTATGTGGTGGCGTTGCGCCGCGCATCTTCTTGTGTACGGAGCGTGGATCGTCACGCAGCGGACCAAGTCCGGAATGCGCCTCAAGACGCTCGCCATTGGGCATGTAGACCGTCTTGGCCGAGATATCGTAGATCGCGGTGCGATTGCGGGCAAAGAGGCGGGCCGCCGGCGGTTCGTAGGACGGCGCAACATCGCGAATGTCGTTGTCCTGCGGCGCATAGGCAAGAAGCTGCGGCGTTGCGCGCTTGGCCAGCCGGGCCGGGCGGTTGGGACGGATGCCGGGTAGCGGGACTTCAGCCGCATCGTCTGCATCGTCAAGCCCGGGGTCCTTTTCAGCCAATACCAGGCTGAACGGACCGTCTGACGGATAACCCGCAGCGGCGGGCGCACCGGCCAAGGCGACTTGCGGCGAAGGCGGCTCGTCGAAGGTGCTGTAGGAACGCACGGAAGCGACATGCATTGTATCGAGGCCCGAAGCCCGGACACCGAACGCATCCTCTTCAAGCGGCGCCGTTGCCGCCAGAACGAACTTCGGCTTCGGCGGCGTGATGACGACGATTTCGCCGGTAGCCGAGATCACCGAGCCCTCGTCCATATCGGTAGCCTGCCAGGCCGTGCCGGTGAGTTCCGGAACGCGGGGATATTTGGGATTGACGCGAACCGGGACGAGGTTGGGTGCGAGGGCGATGCTGCTCGGGCCAAACGCCCGTTCACCCGGCCTGTAGCTGTCAGCGAGCGCGCTGCCCTCGGACCGCGAGGCGACGGCATGGTGCAGTGTAACGGCAAGAATGATCGCGCCGAACGCGGTCATGATTCCGAGACTTGCAAGAAAGGCGGCGGAGGTTAGTCCGGGACCCCGACGACGGCCATTTTTTTGCGAAGGCTTTCCGCCCGCCCCGACTGCAAACGCCATGATACTCGTACCCACACTGCTCAACCCACGCGACAGTCCGCGCAAAACCACGCTTACCGTGGCAAAACTGAGGCTGCGGGCAACAAAACCGCGTCCTCAATCCGCGACTGTCCTGCATGAACAATGAAGAATCTTGGTTACCAATTGATTGAGAGGGCGAGGGATTTTTTCCATTTCCCGCGGCGGCGCTCACGCACATCCGCGTTGGCTCCCCCGGGGCAGGCCCGAGGATGGTGGCAGGGGTTTGCAGGCTGGCGAAGAGTTCGTTAGAAGGTAGCTATGGCGAGCGCAATGAGCAGCATGCCATTTACTGCAGCAGCGCCACAATCTGCGCATAGCCTTTCGCGCGTGCGTGCTGCAGCGCCGTGACACCGTCTCTGTCGGCAAGCGCCTTGTTCGCACCCGCATCGACAAGCAGCTTGACGATTGCAATATGGCGGGGACCGCCGTCGCCGAGAATGACCGCCTCGAGGAGGGCTGTCCAGCCGAGCTTGTTGACATGGTCGACATCAACGCCGGCCTCGATGAGCGTGCGGACGGTTTCGACGTGACCGCGCTCTGAAGCCGGGATCAGTGCCGTGCCGCCGTAGCGATTGGTGCTCTTTAAATCCGCGCCATGGGCGAGCGTCATGCGAAGTATTTCGAGGTGACCGCGGGCGCCGGCATACAGATAGGGACTATCCTCGATCCTGTCCTTGGCATTCACGTCGGCGCCGGCCTCGATCAGCATGCGTGCCGCTTCTATGCGGTTGGCATGTGTTGCGACGAGCAGCGCCGTTTCGCCGCGTTCGTTCCGCACATCGGGATCAACCCCTTGCGCGAGTAACGACCGCAAGGTCGTCGAGTCGCCGCCATGCGCGGCTTCAATCAGTTCAAGTGCCTTCGTGTCAGCCATCGCAACTCCCCGCGTAGATATCAGCGTCATGCATACTAGGAGCGCCCGCCGGGTTAAACCGTTCGGGAGCTTCCGATCATTGTTCATCCTTATTTTCTCCATGCTGTTGCGTGCCGGAACAGGTGAATGGGGCTCGCTGTCGCCCCTTCATCGGCCTTGAACATAAACAACAAAATTAGTCATCACGCGACAGGCTTGCCATTCACATTGCCGTTTCCTAAATAGACCTCGTGAGGACGACCTCAACGCCGCTGGATTTCCGGCGCTTCCAGACAAATCCGGGACGGCCCGAGCAAATATGTGAAGGAGGTCGTCATGGCCTGGATAATACTCGTCGCTGCGGGACTCTTTGAAATCGGTTGGGCCATCGGGCTCAAATATACCGATGGCTTTACCCGCCTTACTCCCTCGATCCTTACCGCCGGCAGCATGGTCATCAGCGTTGTGCTGCTTGGCCTGGCTCTGCGCGATCTTCCCGTCGGCAGTGCCTATGCGGTCTGGACGGGTATCGGAACGGTCGGCACTGCACTTCTAGGCATGTATCTTTTTGCCGAGCCCGCCACCGTCGTCCGTCTTGTCTGCATCGGCTTGATCGTTGCCGGCATCGGCGGGCTGAAATTTCTCGCCTGAGTGCAAATCGGCCGTGCATTTCGAGGCGTTCTTGCTCTACTGTCGGTCTCGACGAGCGCCTCCAAGGGCACCAATCGCATTGGAGGCTGACCGGCAAAGTGGATAGCCAGCGCAGAAAATGATCGACGAGCAAAACACCGCCCTCTCCCAAGCTGAAATCGAACGCTATGCGCGCCATATCATCCTTGGCGAGATCGGCGGTCCCGGCCAGCAGAAGCTGAAACGTGCCCGGGTGCTCGTTGTCGGTGCCGGCGGCCTCGGCGCTCCGGTGCTGCAGTATCTCGCGGCCTCAGGTGTCGGCACGCTCGGGATCATTGACGATGATCGCGTTTCGCTCTCAAACCTGCAGCGCCAGATCATACATAGCTCCGACCTCGTCGGATCGGCCAAGGTCGAAAGTGCCGCGCGGGCCATCGCCGCTATCAACCCGCATGTCATCGTCGAGACCCATGAGACGCGTATCGCCAGGGAGAATGCCGCCGATCTCGTGCGCCGCTACGATATCATCGTCGACGGATCGGACAATTTCGATACGCGCTATCTGTTGGCGGACATTTGCCTTGAGGAAAAGCGGCCGCTGATTTCGGCAGCGCTTGGACGGTTCGACGGTTCGGTCACGACGTTGATGCCCTATGCGGCGAACCCTGCCGGCGAGGCCAATCCATCCTATCGCGATCTCTTTCCCAATCCGCCGCCACCGGGACTGCTTCCGGCCTGTGCCGAAGCCGGCGTGCTCGGTGTCCTGCCAGGCGTCATTGGCACCTTGCAGGCGACGGAAGTCATCAAGCTCATTACCGGAATTGGCGAACCGCTGGTCGGACGGCTTCTTCTCTATGATGCGCTGACCTCGCGCTTCGATACAATCAAGTACAAGGCGCGCAAGCGGTCGGATGATGCCGCTTGAACTGACTGCGGAACAGCAATCGATTGCCCAAGGTGCGGGCGGTGAAGGCGCAGCGATGGCGATGCGGATCGTTGCAGCAACGGCGCGGCTGATGGGGGCGCCCTCGCTCATCCCCATTGCTTCAGCCCATATTGACGGTGCGCTTTACCACGGCGATTCCGGAACGCTTTTTGCCGAAAAGCTCGTTGAAGGCAGGGCAAAAGTCGCCGTACGCGCCACACTCAATGTGGGCTCCATCGATCTTACCGGATGCTCAAGGAACCGGCTGCCGCCGCACGAGCGGGTGATGGCGCGGCGCATGATGGACGCCTATCGCAAGCTTGGCTGCGAGCCGAGCTGGACCTGCGCGCCCTATCAGGCGGGCCATCGGCCGGCCCCCGGCACGGACGTCGCCTGGGGCGAATCCAATGCGGTCGTGTTCTGCAATTCCGTACTGGGCGCCCGCACCAACCGCTATGGCGATTTCCTCGACATCGCCTGCGCGATTGCCGGCTTTGCGCCCTATTACGGTTTTCACCTCGAGGAGAACCGCCGCGCAACCGTGGTGTTCGACGTGTCGGGTCTCGACCCTGCCTTTCTGGCTTCCGAAGTGGCCTTTCCTATTCTCGGCAGCCTCTATGGCCGCGAGCTTGGCGGCGCGGTCGGCGTCGTTTCGGGGCTTGCCCGCCATCCCGGCGAAGACGCTTTGAAAGCATTTGGCGCCGCGGCCGCTTCGGCCGGAGCAGTCGGGCTTTTTCACGTGTCGGGCGTGACGCCGGAAGCACCCGATCTTGACACCGCGCTCCAGCATCAGCCGCCGGAGATGACTATCCATGTCAGCGAAGAAATGGTCGCAGACTCGCGCCGGCGGCTCTCCACCGTTTCAGGCACAGACAGGCTCGATGCCGTCGCCATCGGCAGTCCGCATTTGTCGGGTGACGAGTTCAACCAGCTTCAACAGCTCGTTGCCGGCCGCAAGCTCAAAATCCCGCTCTATGCCTGCACCAGCCGCCACGCATTGGCGGAGCTGGAAGCCGATGGCGGTCGCAAATCTCTCGAAGACGCCGGCGTTGTCATCGTTGCTGATACCTGCGTCGTCGTCACGCCCATCTTGCCGGAGGCAGAAGGGGCCGTGCTGATGACCAACTCCGGCAAGTTCGCCCACTATGCGCCCGGCAATACCGGCTATGGCGTGCTCTATGGGTCGATGGCCGAATGTGTGGAAAGCGCCGTTGCAGGTCGGCCGCGCTTCGGAGGCGCGCCATGAAGGCGAAGGTTCTTGTTGCAGGCGCGGCAGCCGAGGGCCCGGCACTCGTCCTTTCTGCGCCGATCAGTTTCTGGGGCGGGGTCAATCCCAAGACGGGGTTGATCGAAGACGTGCGCCATCCGGAGCACGGTGCCTCGATTGCCGGAACGATTCTTTGCCTGCCCGGGACAATCGGTTCCTCTTCGGCCGCCGCCGTGCTGCTTGAGCTGGTTTCCGTCGATCTTGCGCCTGCGGCAATCATTCTTCACGAACCGGATGCGATTCTCCTTCTCGGGCTCATCGTGGCACAGGAGATGGGCTACCAGACGCCGATCGCCATTGAACTCGACCGCGAGAAATTCGAAGGGCTGAATGGAGAGAAAGTCCGGATCGCCGTCGATGGTGATATCGCTGTCGCCGCCTGAATTCCGCCGTCAAACGCGATCGGGCAAGACGCGATCCGGTGGACGGTGACCATCGATAAAGGTGCGGATATTAATGATCACCTTCTCGCCCATGTCGATGCGCCCTTCGAGGGTCGCCGAGCCCATATGCGGCAGGATGACCACTTTGCCCTGTTTGGCGAGCTTGCGCAGCTTGGAGTTCACGGCGGGTTCGTGCTCGAACACGTCGAGGGCCGCGCCGGCGAGCTTGCCCTGTTCCAGCTGTTCGATAAGTGCGTGCTCGTCGATGATCTGGCCGCGCGCCGTATTGACGATAAACGCCGTCGGCTGCATCAGCGCCAGGCGTCTTGCCGAAAGCAGGTGGAACGTGGCCGGGGTCGACGGGCAATTGACCGAGATGATGTCCATGCGGGCCAGCATCTGGTCGAGGCTTTCCCAATAGGTCGCCTCGAGTTCCTCTTCGGTACGCGGGTTGACGGGCTTGCGGTTGTGGTAATGTATGGAAAGGCCAAAAGCCTTGGCCCGGCGCGCCACCGCAGTGCCGATGCGGCCCATGCCGACGATGCCGAGGCGCTTGCCCCAGATGCGGCGGCCGAGCATCCAGGTCGGACCCCAGCCCTCCCACTTTCCGTCGTCGAGAAGGATCGATGCGCCTTCGACCAGGCGGCGCGGGGCGGCGAGCAGAAGAGCCATGGTCATGTCGGCCGTGTCTTCGGTCAGAACGTTCGGCGTGTTGGTAACGGTAATGCCGCGCTTGCCGGCGGCAACGACGTCAATATTGTCGGTACCGTTGCCGAAGTTGGCGATCAACCGGAGGTTGGGTCCCGCGGCGGCAATAATCTCTTCGCTGATGTGGTCGGTGATGGTCGGGACGAGCACATTGGCCGTTTTGACCGCCTCGATCAGCTCCGCCTTGGTCAGCCGCCGGTCATCGACATTCAGCCGGGCCTCAAAAAGCTCGCGCATGCGGGTTTCAATGGGATCCGGCAATTTGCGAGTTATGACGACCAGAGGCTTCTTGCTCACCAATATTCCCCTCCCATTTGACAGCGCTATTGAGACCTCTTTAACCAAGTCATTGCAAACTGCAATTGCTCTTTGCGCTCCTCCACTTGTCTATCAAGGCGGCGCATCAAAGACAAAGAAAAATAGGGATCGTCCGCCATTCTGCCGAAAAACGCGCGGATTGAGGCCCGGACGACGAAGGACCGACCTTGTTGAATATTGGAACTTTTCGCCGCTTCCTGACTGCCGCCAGCCTCGCTGCAGCCGTGGCGCTGGGGCTGCCATTGACCTTGCCGGCTTTCGCACCGGCGCAGGCAGCGCAGGTCGGGCCCAGCGGTCTGCCCCTGCCCCGATTCGTCAGCTTGAAGCCTGGTCGCGTCAATCTGCGCGTTGGCCCGGGCCGCGACTATGCGGTGACGTGGCTCTTCCTGAAGTCTGGCCTCCCGGTCGAGATCGTCCAGGAATTCGACAACTGGCGACGCATCCGCGATTCCGAAGGCACGGAAGGCTGGGTCTACCAGTCATTGCTCTCCGGCAAGCGAACGGCTCTGACGGCGCCATGGCAGCGGGACAAGGACGGCGCCATGCTCAATGTCTATCGCAGCGCCGACGATCAGTCCGCGCTTGTCGCCAAGGTCCAGCCGGGCGTACTTGGAACGTTGAAAGCCTGTAACGGCACCTATTGCCGCGTCGTTTTCAGCGGCGCCAGCGGCTGGATAAAGCAGCCTGACATCTGGGGCGCCTACCCGGACGAAAAATTCGACGATTGAAAACGAGTATTTGTTTCGCCTACCTGAGTGGACTAAGTTTAACAGCCAAAGTCTGATAGGCGGCGCAATGCGTACTGTTAATATTCATGAAGCAAAGACGCATCTTTCGCGTCTTGTCGAACAAGCCTCCAACGGGGAACCGTTCATCATTGCCAAGGCCGGAAAGCCGATGGTCAAAGTGAGCGCGGTCGACGTTCAAGATACGCCGCAACCGAAGCGCCTTGGGTTCCTGGCTGGCCAGATCGATGCCCCCGACGACTTCAACGAGATCGGCAAAGAGGAAATAGAGGCTCTATTCAGCGTTGCCAAATGAGGTTGCTGCTCGATACACATCTTATCCTTTGGGCTGCGGCGTTCGACGACAGACTTTCCGTTGATGCTCGATCGCTTTCAAGAATCCTGAGAACGACCTGGCCTTCAGCGCCGCCAGTCTATGGGAAATCGCGATAACGCAGGGATTGGAGCGCCCCGACCTTCTGGTGGATGCGCGTATTCTCCGTCGTGGCTTATTGGACAATGGCTATGCCGAGTTGGCGATCACGAGCGAACACGCCGTTGCCGTCGGGGTGTTGCCGCAGATCCACAAGGACCCGTTTGGCCGCATACTTGTGGCACAGGCCATGTCTGAGGGAATAACGCTCGTAACTTCGGATCCGATCGTTGCGCGCTATCCCGGTCCGATACGGCTGGTTTAAAGCTGGGGCAGCCGACGAATTCATCGGCCTGCTGCCGCGTAAAGCTTATTGATAGATCATTACCCGCGCTTCTTGCGCAGCCGGATCACGATATCGACGTTGACGATTTCCATGCCCTCTGGCACGGGAGGCAGGTGCCCGACCATCGCCGAACCATCGGGAATATCGATGACCTCATTGGCGCCTTCGACGAAGAAGTGATGATGGTCCGAAACATTGGTGTCGAAATAGGTCTTCGCACCCTCAACGGCGAGGATGCGCAGCATTCCCGCCTGGGTGAACTGGTGCAGGGTGTTATAGACGGTTGCCAGCGAAACCGGCACGTTGGCGCCCTGCGCCTCTTCATGCAGTTCCTCGGCTGAAAGGTGCCTGTCGCCCTTCGAGAAGATCAGGCTGGCAAGCGCGATGCGCTGACGGGTCGGCCTCAGACCAGCAAAGCGCAAGCGCTCCTGCAAGGAAACATCAGCCTCTATTTCGTAAGAAACATGCATGGCCCGTCTGCCACTCCGTTAACCACATCCAAAACCACACCACGGGCAAAGTGCCCCTGATGCGCACTATTTGATATATGCTGTCTTGCGAAATCGATCAATAGGCAGCATTTAGGCCATTCGTCTATGTCGGATTCCAGCCGATCTTCTGTCATAAGGATTTCACCGAAGGCACAACGAAGCCAAGGGTTCCATTTGACTTCGGATTGCTCTAGAGAGCGTTTTCAGGCGGAAACAGTCTGTGATAGGGTCCGCATGCGCAGGAGCGTCTTGCTTTCCATGCGCCAACGTCAAAAGCAGTCGATGGGAGAAAGAATGCCAGAACAGAAATCAAGCTACGGGTATGAGGAGCTTCTTGCCTGTGCCCGCGGAGAGATGTTCGGTCAGGGCAATGCGCAGTTGCCGGCTCCGCCCATGCTGATGTTCGACCGCATCACTGAGATTTCTGAGATAGGCGGCGAAAACGGCAAGGGCTATATCCGCGCCGAGTTCGATATCAAACCAGACCTCTGGTTCTTCCCCTGCCACTTCATCGGCGATCCAGTCATGCCCGGCTGCCTCGGCCTTGATGCCATGTGGCAATTGACCGGCTTCTACCTCGGCTGGCTGGGCGAGCCCGGCAAGGGCCGCGCGCTCTCGACAGGCGAAGTCAAATTTACCGGCATGGTCACACCAAAGACCAAACTTGTCGAATATGGTATCGACTTCAAGCGCGTCATGCGCGGTCGTCTCGTCCTTGGCATTGCTGATGGCTGGCTAAAGGCCGACGGCGAAACTATCTATAAGGCAACCGACCTGCGGGTTGGCCTGTTCAAGGAAAGCGCTGCCTGAGCCTTCAGCCAGCGCAACACCTTCAAGGAGATCGCGATGCGGCGAGTGGTTGTGACGGGCATGGGTATCGTGTCCTCTATCGGCAATAACACGCAGGAAGTGCTGGAATCCCTGCGGACTGCAAAGTCAGGCATCGTCTTTGCCGAAGAATATGCAAAGTATGGATTCCGCAGCCAGGTTCACGGCGCTCCGACACTCGATCCATCGACCCTGGTCGATCGCCGCGCCATGCGCTTCCACGGAGGCGGGACAGCGTGGAACCATGTCGCCATGGACCAGGCCATCGCCGATGCCGGTCTCGAAGCGGACCTGATCTCCAACGAACGCACTGGCATCATCATGGGATCCGGCGGTTCATCGACGCGCACCATCGTCGAAGCCGCAGAGAAGACCATCGAATCCGGATCGAGCAAGAAGGTCGGCCCATTCGCCGTACCGAAAGCCATGTCTTCGACAGCTTCGGCAACACTCGCCACCTGGTTCAAGATCAAGGGCGTCAACTATTCGATCTCCTCCGCCTGCGCCACGTCCAACCATTGCGTCGGCAATGCGTTTGAGATGATCCAGTATGGCAAGCAGGACATGATGTTCGCCGGCGGCTGCGAAGACCTCGACTGGACCCTCTCTGTCCTCTTCGACGGCATGGGGGCGATGTCCTCGAAGTTCAATGATCGTCCGGCGGTCGCCTCGCGCGCCTATGACAAAAATCGCGACGGCTTCGTCATCTCCGGCGGTGCTGGCGTACTCGTTCTCGAAGAACTCGAACATGCCAAGGCCCGGGGCGCCAAAATCTATGGCGAACTCGTCGGCTATGGTGTCACCTCCGACGGCGCGGACATGGTCGCACCGAGCGGCGAAGGCGCAGCCCGGTGCATGCGCATGGCGATCGCCAATGTCAAAGGACCGATCGACTATATCAATCCGCACGCCACATCGACGCCGGTCGGCGATCTTAAGGAGATCGAGGCCATTCGCGAGGTCTTCGGGTCCGGCAATCAGTGCCCGCCAATTTCGGCGACGAAGTCGTTGACCGGCCACTCGCAAGGCGCAACTGGCGTGCATGAGTCGATCTATTCGCTTCTTATGATGAACCACGACTTCATCGCCGAGAGCGCCAATATCGAGGAGATCGATCCGGCCTTCGGCGACATGCCTATTGCGCGCAAGCGGATCGACAATGTCAAATTAAACACGGTTCTCACCAATTCCTTCGGATTTGGCGGCACGAACGCTTCGCTGGTGTTCCAGCGCTACGACGGTTAAGGGGAGAGCCGAATGGATCGTCTCGTCAGCCGAGCAACAGAATGCGGCCAGCGTGGCCAGGAAAGGCTCTGAACATGGGTGATTTGATGAAAGGCAAGCGCGGTCTCATCATGGGGGTCGCGAACAGCCATTCCATTGCCTGGGGAATTGCCAAGGAACTTGCGGCCAATGGCGCCGAGCTTGCCTTTACCTATCAGGGCGAAGCGTTCGGCAAGCGCGTCGCGCCGCTGGCGGAACAGCTTGGATCGAAATTCCTGCTGCCCTGCGACGTGGAAGATATCGCCACGGTGGACGCCGTATTCGAGACGCTGGAAAAGGAATGGGGCGCGCTTGATTTCGTCGTGCACGCCATCGGCTTTTCCGACAAGGCGCAGCTCAAGGGACGCTATGCCGATGTGACGACGCGCGACAATTTCAGCCGCACGATGGTCATATCCGCCTATTCCTTTACCGAAGTTGCCCAGCGCGCCTCCAAGCTCATGAAGGAGGGCGGCTCGATTCTGACCCTGACCTATGGTGGTTCGACGCGCGTCATGCCCAACTACAATGTCATGGGCGTCGCCAAGGCCGCGCTGGAAGCGATGGTGCGCTATCTCGCCGCCGACTACGGACCGGAAGGTATTCGCGTCAACGCGATCTCGGCGGGTCCGGTGCGCACGCTTGCCGGCGCCGGCATCGGCGATGCGCGCGCCATGTTCTCTTACCAGAAGCGCAATGCGCCCCTGCGGCGCACCGTCGACATCGAGGATGTCGGCCGCTCGGCGCTCTACCTTCTGTCCAATCTTTCGAACGGTGTGACCGGCGAAATCCACTACGTCGATTCCGGCTACAACATCGTCTCGATGCCGACGCTGGAAGAACTGAAGAAGTCCGACGACGACAAGGAATAATCTAGCGCTCGAGTGTTTATCGAAGGCCCGCCGGCGACACGCTGGCGGGCCTTTCTGTTTCTATGTCACTTCTTTGCTTCGATGATCTTGTAGCCGGCATTGTCCTCCAGCGGTGTCACCGTGCGAAACAGCGCCTTTAGTCCGGCTTCGTAGGGCATCTGCCGGTTGGCGACGAGAAGGAGGCGACCGCCTGGCTTCAATCGCTTGGCCGCCGCCGCGATGAACCCCTGCCCCATGGTCGGATCGGCGCTGCGTGCGGCATGGAAGGGCGGATTCATGACGATGGTGTCGTAGATATCCGCAATTGCTTCGCGGTTGACGTCGTGCCAATGAAACGACACCGGGATGTCGGCCGACCCGACCACATTCTGCCTTGCCGCCTCCAACGCCTCAAAATCGGCCTCATAAAGCGCCAGCGACTTCATTTTCTCGGTGTGACCGAGAAGTTCGCTGGCAAGATAGCCCCAGCCTGCACCGAAATCCGCAACGTGGCCGCTGATGCGGCCTTCGAAATGCTTTGCAAGAAGCGCCGATCCCTTGTCGATTGCCATGTGCGAGAACATGCCCGGCGCTGTGGTGTATCGGTCTTCGACTCGAACAGGGAGCGGCTTCAGCGCTTCGACGCTGTCGACAGCCAGCTTTTCGGGGCGCGTCAGCCAGAAGGCGACGGCGTGGTGCTTGGACAGCCGGTCCATAACCGGCGCAAAAGTCTCGACCGTCCTGCGGCAACTGTCGATACCCAGCTTCTTGTCGCCGGCGACGACAATCGTGCCTCCGGGCCTGACGTGAGTGAAAGCCTGGGCGAGCCAGGCTTCATTGCGGCCGCGGTGCTTTCCGATCAGGATCAGCGCACCATCAAATGTCTGCAGGCCCTCAAGGCGCGGAATCGTATTGAACCCGGCCTTTTCAAGATCGATGAAATCCGGCCTGAATGGCTGGAGGCAGGTCAGGATATCGCGCCATGCGAGAGCAATGTCGCGGTTCGCCTCGGCGCCGAGAAACAGCCAGCGTTGACCCGCGGGAACCGGCAGGATTTCGTTTTCAAAGGGTAGAAAAAGCGTCTTGAGTGCGCCGTCGGTCATCGCCTTATCCATTCTGGTCATTCAAGAAAAAAGCGCGCCACAAGGGCGCGCTCTTCAATTGCGTTCGCTCGCGAAATTACTCTGCGTCTTCTTCCGCAGGCTTCTTTTCCTGAACGATTTCCTTGCCGGTTTCCTGATCGACGACCTTCATCGAGAGGCGAACCTTGCCGCGCTCGTCAAAGCCCATGAGCTTGACCCAGACCTTCTGGCCTTCCTTGACCACATCGGAGGTCTTGGCAACACGCTCGGAAGCGAGCTGCGAGATATGGACCAGGCCATCGCGCGGGCCGAAGAAGTTGACGAAGGCGCCGAAGTCGGCGGTCTTGACGACCGTGCCCTCGTAGATTTCGCCGACTTCCGGTTCAGCAACGATCGAATGGATCCACTTGCGCGCGGCTTCGATTTCCTTGGCCGAGGACGAGGCGATCTTGACCGTGCCATCATCTTCGATGTTGATCTTCGCGCCGGTCTTTTCGACGATTTCGCGAATGACCTTGCCGCCGGAGCCGATGACATCACGAATCTTGTCGGTCGGGATGTTCATTACTTCGATGCGCGGCGCGAACTCGCCGAGTTCCGAACGGCCTTCGGTGATGGCTTTCGCCATTTCGCCGAGAATGTGGACCCGGCCGTCCTTGGCCTGGGCCAGGGCAACCTTCATGATCTCTTCGGTGATGCCGTCGATCTTGATGTCCATCTGCAGGGCGGTGATGCCACCTTCCGTGCCGGCGACCTTGAAGTCCATGTCGCCAAGATGATCTTCGTCACCAAGGATATCGGAGAGAACTGCGAACTTTTCGCCTTCGAGGATCAGGCCCATGGCAATACCTGCAACCGGACGAAGCAGCGGGACGCCTGCATCCATCAGGGCCAGCGACGTGCCGCAAACCGTTGCCATCGACGAGGAACCGTTGGATTCCGTGATCTCGGAAACGGTGCGCAGCGTATAGGGGAACTGTTCCTTGGCCGGGAGCACCGGATGGATGGCACGCCAGGCAAGCTTGCCATGGCCGATTTCACGACGGCCGGGCGAACCCATGCGTCCCGTTTCACCGACCGAATAGGGCGGGAAATTGTAGTGGAGCATGAAGGTTTCTTTGTACATGCCGGTCAGCGAGTCGACATACTGTTCGTCTTCGCCGGTGCCGAGCGTGGCAACGACGATGGCCTGGGTCTCACCACGGGTGAACAGGGCAGAACCATGCGTGCGCGGCAGGATACCGACTTCCGAGACGATCGGACGAACGGTCTTCAGATCACGGCCATCGATACGGCTGCCCGTGTCGAGGATGTTCCAGCGAACGATCTTGGCCTGAACCGACTTGAAGACAGTCGCAATCTCTTCAGCCGAAAATTCGGGCTCCTCGACGCCTTCCGGGAAGAAATGCGCCTTGACCTTGGTCTTGGCGGCATCGACGGCGGCATAACGCTGCTGCTTGTCGGTGATCTTGTAGGCAGCGCGCAGATCGTCTTCGGCGACTTTCAGAACGGCGGCTTCTACGGCCGAAAGATCTTCGGAGACGAAATCGCGGGGTTCCTTGGCAGCAACTTCAGCCAGCTTGATGATCGCGTCGATCACCGGCTGGAAGCTGCGGTGACCGAACATGACTGCGCCGAGCATGACGTCTTCGCCGAGTTCCTGCGCTTCCGATTCAACCATCAGAACCGCATCGCCTGTGCCGGCAACGACGAGGTCGAGCTTGGATTCGACCATTTCGTCGACCGTCGGGTTCAGCTTGTACTCGCCGCCGATATAGCCGACGCGTGCGCCGCCGATCGGGCCCATGAAAGGAACGCCGGAAAGCGTGAGAGCCGCCGAAGCGCCGATCATCGAGACGATGTCGGGATTGTTTTCGAGGTCATGCTGGATGACGGTGAGGACGACCTGCGTGTCGTTCTTGTAGCCATCGGCAAAGAGCGGGCGGATCGGGCGGTCGATGAGACGCGAAACAAGCGTTTCGTTCTCGCTCGGACGGCCTTCGCGCTTGAAATAGCCGCCCGGGATCTTGCCGGCGGCATAGGTCTTTTCCTGGTAGTTGACCGTCAGCGGGAAGAAATCCTGGCCCGGCTTCGGTTCCTTGGCGGAAACGACGGTGGCAAGGACCACGGTCTCGCCATAGGTGGCAAGCACGGCGCCGTCAGCCTGACGGGCGATCTTGCCGGTTTCAAGAATGAGCGGACGACCGCCCCATTCGATTTCAACCTTGTGTTGATTAAACATGTCTTGTCCTTCATTGGAAGGCAACGCGCACCCTTTGGTGCCGCGATGATCTTCCGTTTCGTTTCAGACCAATCACGGGCAAGACAACGTGCAACTCCCCAAGCCGAGTTGCCAGCAATCCTGCCCCATGATCTGTCTCATGGTAGTTTCACCCGCGAGGGATGAAAAGAACCGGCGGCGCAAGGAGCGACCGCCGGTCCAGTCTGTTAGCGGCGCAGGCCGAGCTTTCCGATCAGCGTCTGGTAGCGCGTCTCATCAACCTTCTTGAGATAATCGAGAAGGCTGCGGCGCGTCGAGACCAGCTTGAGCAGACCACGGCGGGAATGGTTATCCTTCTTGTGGTCCTTGAAATGGTCGGTCAAATTGACAATGCGCTCCGTCAGTACCGCAACCTGGACTTCCGGAGAACCGGTATCGCCTGGCTTGGTTGCGTATTCGGAGATCACTGCCTGCTTGCGTTCAGCGGTAATCGACATCGTATATCCTTTCTTTGGAAGGGAAAAACAGGATGCCCACGGCCGGGATGTCGTCCAGCGGGGGCCGGTTAAAGCGAGAGCAATGCTTGTCGCTGGGGGCCGTATAGTCGAAAACGCGGCAAATTACCAGCCGCAAATGATTCTCACCCGAAACCCAGAAGCTAAGCCGTAAACACCCGCTTCGGCTTGAACTGGCCCTGCTCGATGAAACCGATCGCAAGCAGCTTGCCGCGGCTCGTGACACAAGCTTCGTCAGCCTCTACCGGCGCGTCGCGGCCGCGCAGTATAACTGGATTGCCCATGCGGATGCGGTGCGCCTGATCGTCGGAAACCGCCACCTGCGGCAGGCAGTCGAGCGCAGCGCCTGTCTCGATGAGGAAGGCATCCATCACGGCAAAGCGCTCGGCGATTGCCTGATAGGATTGCTCGCCGGCCTCTTCGCCTTCGGGCACAGGCGGATGCGCCGCCTCAAGTTCGGCCAAGGTCACGAAATCCTGTTCGTCAAACGGCGCGACTTCGATGCGGCGCAGGTCCGCAATATGTCCATAGCAGCCAAGATCGCGTCCCATGTCGCGTGCGAGCGAGCGCACATAGGTGCCCTTGCCACACTCCACTTCGAATATTGCCGTCGAATCGTCGGGCCGCGCGATGAGTTCGAGCCGGTCGATCTCGACTTCGCGGGCGGGTATTTCAATTTCCTCGCCGCCGCGGGCAAGGTCATAGGCACGTTCGCCAGCGATCTTGATCGCGGAGAACTTTGGCGGGACTTGCTCGATCACGCCGGTATATTTGGGCAGGATCGCCTTGATCGCGGCCTCGTCCGGACGATCGGCCGACGTCAGCGTCACTTCGCCTTCAAGGTCGTCAGTCGTGCGTTCGGCACCCCAGGTGACCGTGAAGCGATACATCTTGGTTCCGTCCATGACATAGGGAACCGTCTTTGTCGCTTCACCAAGGGCAATGGGCAGCATACCGGAGGCAAGCGGGTCAAGCGTTCCGGCGTGTCCGGCCTTTTCCGCCTTGAAAAGCCATTTGATCTTGGAGACGGCTTCGGTCGAACCCATGCCTTTCGGCTTGTCGAATATCAGCCAGCCGGAAACCGGGCGGCCCTTCTTCTTGCGCTGTCTTGCCATCTTAGTCGTTACCGTCGTGTCCGGGAACATCGCCGGGATTGGGCTCGCCGCCATCATCGTCATCATCGGCGTGAAGGTCGCGCGTGACTTCCGGCTTGCGCAAAAGCGCATCGATCTTCGCGTAATTATCGAAGCTGGTGTCGATGCGGAAGCGGAACTCCGGCATGTATTTCATCTGCTTGAGGTACGGCGCGGCGCGTCCGCGAATGAACTTGGCGCTCTTGTTGAGCGCCGTGATAACGCCTTCGCTGTCGGTGGCGCCGACCGGCGAGACGAAACACGTCGCGATCTTCAAGTCCGGCGACATGCGCACTTCCGAGACGGCAACAACGGCATTTTCGAGCGTCGGATCACGAACCTCGCCACGCTGGAGCACCTGCGCAAGTGCGTGGCGCACCTGCTCGCTGACGCGCAACTGGCGTTGTGAGGGACCCGATGATGCAAAACGAGACATAACGATCTTATCCAAATAACGATAACGGACCGCCGGCTTTCATTCCGGCGGTCCCATCGATCTTAACAGACGCTTTTACAGCGTGCGGGTGACGTGCTCGACGCGGAAAGCTTCGATCGTATCGCCTGCGCGAATGTCGTCGTAGTTTTCGAATGCCATACCGCATTCCTGGCCCGCCGGCACTTCGGAAACTTCGTCCTTGAAGCGCTTGAGCGTCTTGAGCTTGCCTTCGTGGATAACAACGTTGTCGCGGATGAGGCGTACGCCTGCACCACGTTCGACCTTGCCTTCCGTAACACGGCAACCGGCAACCTTGCCGACCTTGGTGATGTTGAAGACCTCGAGAATCTCCGCGTTGCCGAGGAAGGTCTCGCGCCGTTCTGGCGACAGAAGTCCCGACATGGCTGCTTTCACATCGTCCACGAGATCGTAGATGATGTTGTAGTAGCGGATTTCGATGCCTTCGCGCTCGGCAAGGTCACGTGCCTGCTTGTTGGCACGCACGTTGAAGCCGATGATCGCAGCATTGGAAGCCTCGGCAAGCGCGATGTCGCTTTCCGTGATGCCGCCAGCGCCAGAATGGATGATCCGGGCCCGCACTTCGTCGGTCCCGAGCTTATCCAGCGCGCCGGAAATGGCTTCGATCGAGCCCTGCACGTCGCCCTTGATCAGGAGCGGGAACTCCTTCTGGCCGGACACCTGCAACTGGCTCATCATCTGCTCGAGCGAGCCGCGCGAACCTGCCTGCTTGGCCACGGCCTTTTCACGGGCAAGGCGCGTACGGTATTCAGAGATTTCGCGTGCCTTGGCTTCGTTCTCGACAACCGCGAAGCGATCGCCTGCCTGGGGCGGACCCTGCAGACCGAGCACTTCCACCGGTGTTGCCGGGCCTGCTTCCTTCATGTTCTCGCCGCGATCATTGACCAGCGCGCGAACGCGGCCCCACTCGCTGCCGGCAACAATGATGTCGCCAGGATGCAAGGTACCCTTTTGGACGAGCACGGTGGCAACCGAGCCACGGCCGCGCTCGAGCTTGGCTTCAATGACCACGCCCTCGGCGGTCCGGTGCGGATCGGCCCTCAGGTCGAGAATTTCCGCCTGGAGCAGGATGGCTTCAAGCAGCTTTTCGAGACCGGCGCCGGTCTTTGCCGACACTTCCACGTCAAGCGTTTCACCGCCCATCGATTCCACGAAAACCTCGTGCTGCAGCAGGCCGTTGCGCACCTTCTGCGGATCAGCGGAAGGCTTGTCGATCTTGTTTATCGCCACGATGATCGGAACACCGGCCGCCTTGGCGTGGTTGATCGATTCGATCGTCTGCGGCATGACGCTGTCGTCGGCCGCGACGACGAGGATCGCAATGTCAGTCGCCTGAGCACCGCGGGCACGCATTGCCGTGAAGGCGGCGTGGCCGGGCGTATCGATAAAGGTGATCTTCTGGCCGTTCTGCTCGACCTGGTATGCGCCGATATGCTGGGTAATGCCGCCGGCTTCGCCGGAGACGACGTTGGCATGGCGGATGGCATCGAGCAGCGAGGTCTTGCCGTGGTCGACGTGACCCATGATGGTGACGACCGGCGGACGTGGCTCCAGTGCTGCAGCGTCATCCTCAACGTTGAAGATGCCCTCTTCGACATCGGACTCGGCAACGCGGCGAACCGTGTGGCCGAATTCCTCGGCGATGAGCTGTGCCGTATCGGCATCGATCAGATCGCCCGGCTTCATCATCTGGCCTTCCTTCATCAGGAACTTGATAACGTCGACCGATCGCTCGGCCATGCGCTGGGCAAGTTCCTGAATGGTAATCGTTTCAGGCAGAATGACTTCACGCGCGATCTTCTCACGCGTTTCCTGTTGCATCCCGCGCTTGAACTTCTCCTGACGGCGACGCATCGCCGAGAGAGAACGGTTGCGGCCGCCTTCATCATCAAGGGCAGCGCCCAATGTCAGCTTGCCGCGACGGCGTTCGTCTTCACCACGCACAACCTTCGGCGCGCGCACCTCGGGCTTGGCCGGCACGGCGCTGGTACCGCGGCGGGCACCTGCTGGTCCACGGCGATCGTCTTCTTCCTCGGTGGCATTGGTCTTGCGCGCCGGAGCCTTCAGCGCCGAATCGTCGGCGGTCTTTAGCTCGGGCTGGCGCTTGCGCGATTCTTCCTCGGCCTTCTGCTTGGCTTCGGCCTCGCGGCGCAGGCGCTCTTCTTCCTCGGCCTGGCGGCGGGCGGATTCCTCACGCTCCTTGGCACGCAATGCATCTTCTTCCGCACGGCGTGTGGCTTCGAGCGCAGCTTTGGCGCGGTCTTCGGCGTCACGCGCCTTCGAACCTTCGAGCGCCTTGCGACGCGCTTCGAGCTCGGCGCTCGAGAGCGTGTTCAGCACCATGCCGGAACGGTCGTTCGGACGCTGGCCGGCGGGACGGTACGGCTGCTGCTGGCCGGAAGGACGCTGCTGCGGCTGGGCCGGGCGCGCGGTGGGCTGAGCGACCGGCGCGGCAGTTGCCGTCGCTGCTGGACGCGGTGCAGCCGCGGGCGCGCTCACCGGCGCTGCCGCAGGCTGAACGGCCGGGCGAACCTGGGCCGGTGCGGGCGAAGGTGCAGGCGCCGGCGCGGCGGCAGCAGGAGGCGCGACCTCCGGCTTGTGATCCGGAAGATTAAACTTGCGCTTCTTGGTTTCAACCACAACAGACTTCGTCCGCCCATGGCTGAAGTTCTGGCGCACCGTGCTCTGTTCAACGCCGGGCCGCTTCAGGGTCAGGGTTTTCTTATTGACGCCAAGCGTCTTGTCGTCTGTCGATTTCGTATCGCTCATTCCGTTTCCGTTTCCTTCGCGGCAAATGCCGTTTTTGCGATGGCCTGATCCTCGGGGCCACCGCGAAAATGCTGAAGCAACCAGGCCCGCTTAACGAACCCGGCAGCTGCCATTCCCTTGAGTACGGCAGCATGTATCACATTTACCCCGCCCAATGCCAAATCCATTTCACTGCTTTCGAACAATGAAAGAGCGGGTATTTCCGGTCCGCCCGCATAAACTACCGAACGGCGTGCCTGGTCAAGCTTGCGAACACCATCTTCCGCCGCTTCATGGGCATGAAGAACGAGTGCGGCAGTACCGTTGCGGATGGCGGCGTCGACTTTTGCCGCCCCTGTTACCACAACCCCGGCCTTGCGCGCCAACCCAAAACTTCCCAGCGCGGATTTTGCGAGCATTCGATCAACGACCGCTCCGAAATCGTCGGGGACGACGACGGCACCCTTCAATGCGCGCGGAAACAGCTTGCGCTTGACCGCTTCATCCAAATAGCGCCGCTCGGCCTTCACCCAGCATCCCCGGCCGGGAAGGCTGCGCTTCAGATCCGGCACAACCGTTCCGTCAGGGCCGGCGACAAACCGGATCATGTCGTCGACAGAACCGCTGTCACGCGTGACGATGCACGTCCTGTCGTTCATTTCCGGTTCCACGCCTCAATCGCCCTTCGATAATTCCGCATGACCCTTCCCGAATAGTCATGCAACTTTCGGGATCGAAGGTCAGCCGGCAACCTCTTCGTCGGAGGTGGCTTCCGCCGCCTCTTCCACAGCAAGGTCCTCTTCCGTGATCCAGCCTGCCTTCAGACGCGCGGCGAGGACCATTTGTTCCGCATCAGCGCGGCTGACATCAAACTGCGACAGGATGCCGGGGTAGTTGACCGTTTCGCCATCCTTGCGTTCGCGCCAGCCGGTGAGTTCGTCGACCGCATAGCCTGCGAAATCCTCGACCGTCTTGACGCCGTCTTCACCGACCGCAACGAGAATGGCATTCGTCATTCCCGGCAGATCGCGCAATTCGTCGGAAACACCGAGTTCCTTGCGGCGCACATCCCGCTCTTCTTCGATGCGGGCAAGGTATTCCTGGGCGCGCTGCTGGATTTCAGCCGCCGTTTCCTCGTCGAAGCCGTCGATGGAGGAAATGTCGTCGCTATCGACGTAGGCAATTTCCTCGACGCTGGCAAAGCCCTCGGAAGCAAGAACCTGGCCGACCATTTCATCGACGTCCAGCGCCTCCATGAAGAGGTTCGAACGTTCGACGAATTCCTTCTGGCGGCGTTCGGATTCTTCCTGCTCGGTGAGGATGTCGATATCCCAGCCTGTCAGCTGTGAAGCAAGGCGGACGTTCTGGCCACGACGACCGATCGCAAGTGATAGTTGGTCATCCGGGACCACAACTTCAATACGTTCGGCATCTTCATCGAGAACAACCTTGGCGACTTCGGCCGGCTGCAGCGCGTTGACGATGAAGGATGCAGGCTCCGGCGACCACGGAATGATGTCGATCTTCTCGCCCTGCAACTCGCCGACGACCGCCTGAACGCGCGAACCGCGCATGCCGACGCAAGCGCCGACGGGGTCGATGGACGAATCGCGCGAGATCACGGCGATCTTGGCGCGCGAACCCGGATCACGGGCAACCGACTTGATTTCGATGATGCCGTCATAGATTTCCGGCACTTCCATGGTGAAAAGCTTTGCCATGAATTGCGGATGCGTGCGGCTCAGGAAGATCTGCGGGCCGCGCTGTTCGCGGCGCACGTCGTAGACATAAGCGCGGACGCGGTCGCCATAGCGGAAGGTCTCGCGGGGGATGAGTTCGTCGCGGCGGATAATGGCTTCACCGCGGCCGAGATCGACGATCACATTGCCGTATTCGACGCGCTTGACGCTGCCGTTGATGATTTCGCCGACACGATCCTTGTACTCGTCATACTGACGATCGCGCTCGGCTTCGCGAACCTTTTGCACGATGACCTGCTTGGCCGACTGGGCGGCAATACGGCCGAAATCCATCGGCGGCAGCTGATCGGCAAGGAAATCGCCAACCTGCGCATCGGGATTGCGGTCGCGCGCGGCATCCATGCCGATCTGGGTGACCGGGTCTTCTACCGCATCGACCACTTCAAGAAGGCGCTGCAGCTTTATTTCGCCGGTCTTGGCATTGATGTCGGCGCGGATGTTGGTTTCCTGGCCATAACGCGAGCGGGCGGCCTTCTGGATGGCATCGGCCATTGCCGCAATGACGATCTCGCGGTCAATCGACTTCTCGCGCGCTACCGCGTCAGCGATCTGCAGAAGTTCTAGCCTGTTAGCACTGACTGCCATTTTCTTCTCCTTGGGTTCACCGCCGCGCTTCTCCCGCTGGCGTATGAAAGATCAATTCTTCTTTGTTTGTTCCTGGTCGGCGGCGGGCGTCTCATCGCTCGCTTCAGCCCCGTCCGCGTCGTCATCCGCGATGCGGCCTTCGCGCAGATCCTTGTCACGCCGCAGCGCGTCGCGGATAAGGTCGTCGGTCAATACCAGCCGCGCATCCGAGATCAATTCGAACGGGATTTCGACCACTGGACTGTCGCCATAGCTTGCCTGATCGCTTTCGACGGTAACCGCTTCATCAGATACCGCAGCGATGCGGCCGCGAAACTTCTTGCGCCCCTGGTGGACCGCTGAGGTATCGACCTTGACGATATGACCGGCCCAGGTGGTGAAATCCGACTTGCGGACCAGCGGGCGATCGATGCCGGGCGATGAAACCTCGAGATGGTAGTGGCGATCGATCGGATCCTCGACATCGAGCACCGGCGACAAGGTGCGGCTGACCAGTTCGCAATCCTCGACGGTCATGGTGCCGTCATTGCGCTCGGTCATGATCTGCAGGGTCAAGCCGTTAAGGCCCGTCAGACGGACCCGGACCAGCCGGAAGCCTATCGAAGTCAGGACCGGCTCGATGATGCCGGCGACGCGCGCATCGACCCCGGTTTCGGTAATGATCCGCTCGTCGGTCGCGCCGCTCGCGGCTGCTTCCTGTTGTGTATTGGCGCTTTCAGTCACGCAGAAATGTTCCTTGTTTCGGCCTTAAGAAACAAAAAAGAGCGGGACCGGTCTGGACCCACTCCTGTTCTATCGACCAAGAATATGACTTCTATATACCGAATTGCCGTTAAGGTTTCAAGCGCCGAGACGCATTTCATCTCTTGGTACACGGCAGCGTGCATTGCAATGCATTTGCGCATGGCTGCCTTGCAGCAGCGGGCCTAACGGTGACGGCTCAGCGATCCTATCTTTGTGGCATCGCAGCATGGATGCGAGAAGGATGGAAAAAATGACCAGGAAAAATCAAACCAGCAGGATCGGCCGCTTCTTCAACGTATGGGGCAGCGCTGTTGCCGTGGCATCGGCCACGCGCACCGGCTACCAGCCGGCCGCCTCGGATCTGCGTGCGCTCGGCATCGATCCGGTTCAGTTCAACGCGATCCACCGGAACTAACAGTCCCGGCGGATCATCGATGACGCTGATCAGTCCTCGTTAGCCGCGAGGGCCGACAGGACCTTGCCTTTGCCGCGTGCCCGCATGATGAGCGGCACCACGACGGCGCAGACAGCGAGCAGCAGCAGGATCACCGCGATCGGCGAGTGCACGAGCACCGTCGGATCGCCCTGGCTGATGGCAAGAGCGCGGCGAAGCTGCTGCTCGGCCATCGGTCCGAGGATTAGCCCGACGACGACTGGCGCGATCGGATAGCCGAAGAGACGCAGCACATAGCCGAGCACGCCGAAGGCTAGGAGCATGCCGAGCTCGAAGGTCGATGGGTTTGCCCCAATCGTGCCAAGCGTCGCGAAGACCAGGATGCCGGCATAGAGCCAATGCCGCGGGATCGACAGCAATCGTACCCACAGCCCAACAAGCGGCAGGTTCAAGACGAGCAGCATGAAGTTGGCAACGAGCAGGCTCGCAATCAAACCCCAGACGATCTGCGGATTGTTCGCAAACAAGAGCGGCCCTGGCTGCAAGCCGAACTGCTGGAAGCCGGCGAGCATGATCGCCGCCGTCGCGCTGGTCGGCAGGCCGAGGGTCAGAAGTGGTACGAGCGTACCGGCGGCGGATGCATTATTGGCGGCCTCCGGACCGGCCACGCCTTCAATAGCGCCCTTGCCAAACTCCTCCGGCCGTTTTGCCAGCTGTTTTTCCACCGAATAGGACAGGAACGTGCCGATCTCGGCACCGCCGGCTGGCATGGCGCCAATCGGGAAGCCGATGGCGGTTCCGCGCAGCCATGGTTTCCACGAACGCGACCAATCCTCGCGGCTCATCCACACCGAGCCCTTGACCGGCTCGATCTTCTCTTCAGCGGTGGTGCGCGAGGCGGCAACGGCCAGGGTTTCGCCGATGGCAAAAAGCGCGACCGCGAGTGTCGTCACCTCGATGCCGTCGAGAAGATCCGGAATGCCGAAGGCGAGACGCGCCTGCCCGGTTTGCAGGTCGATGCCGACAAGTCCCATCGCAAGGCCGAGGAACAGTGCCGTCAAGCCGCGCAACGTCGAATCGCCGAACGCGGCCGAGACGGTCATGAAGGCAAGGATCATCAGGGCAAAATATTCGGCGGGGCCGAACGAAAGCGCGAACTTGACAATGGTCGGCGCAATCAGCGCCAGCGCCATCGTCGCTATGAAGCCGGCAACGAACGAACCGATAGCAGCTGTCGCCAGCGCCGGACCACCGCGCCCGGCCCGCGCCATCTTGTTGCCCTCGAGCGCAGTGACGATCGAGGCGCTTTCGCCGGGCGTATTCAGGAGGATCGACGTCGTCGAACCACCGTACATGCCGCCATAGTAGATGCCGGCGAACATGATCAGCGAGCCGGCTGGATCGAGCTTGTAGGTAACGGGAAGGAGAAGCGCCACGGTAAGCGCCGGTCCGATGCCGGGAAGAACGCCGACGGCAGTGCCGAGTGTTACGCCAATCAACGCATAGAGCAGATTGAGCGGCTGCAGGGCAACGGCGAAACCATTTGCCAGAAGAGTGAAACTATCCATAGCCGAACCTGCTTCTAAATGAGGCGTTCAAGGGGTCCCGCGGGCAGCGACAATTGCAGTCCCTTGGCGAAGATGACCCAGATAACGAAAGACAGAACAATGCCGATAGGAATGGTGAGCCAGAGCGGTCCACGTCCGAATCCCCGCGCCGTCGCGGCAAAGAGCAGGCCTGTCGCAATGGCAAATCCGGCAATGTGAAGGAGCAGCATCTGCGCCGCGAGACCGCCAACGATCCAGATGATCGGGCCAACCTTTTGTTCTTCCCGCTCGGGAAAATCACCGCGAACCGCTTCAAACGCCGTCCAGATCGCCAAAACAAAGAGGCACGCAGCGATTGCATAGGGAAATGCTCCGGGACCGATCCGGGTCGCGCTGCCGCCACGGGCAGTGGCAGTGCTGTAGACGATCACAGCCGCAATGATTGCCAGAACGGCTGCGATAACCAGCGCCGCCCGGTCAGGGCGGCGCGTTTCGGTGCTCGGTGGCTGTTGCGTCATTTGACGAGACCAATGTCTTTCAGGATCGTGGAGGTTGCCTCGGTATCCTTCGCCAGCTGCGCCTTGAATGCGTCACCGGCGAGATAGGTGTCAGCCCAGCCCTTGGCCTTCAGCTGCTCCTGCCAGGTCTTCGACTTTACCAGCTTTTCGATATCGGCATTGATCGCAGCTTCCTGTTCGGCCGAGATGCCGGGAGCCGCGGCGACCATGCGCCAGTTCTGGATCGCGACGTCGACGCCGCCTTCCTTGAAGGTCGGCGCATCGATGCCTTCGACCTTCTGTTCGCTGGAAATGCCGATGATGCGCAGCTGACCGGCCTTGATCTGCGATTCAAATTCGCCGTAGCCGGAAATACCGACGGTTACCTGGCCGCCAAGAATAGCTGCCAAGGCTTCACCGCCACCGGAGAATGCGATGTAGTTGACCTTGGTCGGATCGACGCCGGCCGCCTTGGCGATGAGGCCTGCGGTGATGTGGTCGGTACCACCTGCCGAGCCACCGCCCCAGGACACTGAGCCGGGGTCAGCCTTAAGCTTGGCAACGAGATCGGCCATCGACTTGATGGGCGACGCCGCCGGCACAACCAGCGCCTCATATTCGCCGGTCAGGCGGGCGATTGGCGTCACCTGATCGAGCGTAACGGGCGATGCATTGGTGAGAATCGCGCCGACCATGACGTAGCCGCCGACGATCAGCTGCGAAGGATCACCCTTGGCCGAATTTGCGAACTGTGCGAGGCCAATCGTGCCGCCCGCGCCCGGGACATTCACGACCTGAACGCTGCCGGAAATCTTCTCGTCCTGCAGGGCCGTCTGCAAGGTGCGCGCGGTCTGGTCCCAACCACCGCCCGGCGCTGCCGGCGCCATTATCTTGTAGTCGGCCGCAAAGGCCTGACCGGAAAGCGCCAGCGCCCCGGCTGCAACAAAAGCGAGCAATATCTTACGCATTATGTAGTTCCTCCCATGACGGCCATCAGCCATCTGCGCCTATCGATTTCGAGGTCGCGGGAAGATATCGACAATCGAGCCTCTGAATTGACGGTCAGTCAAATCCAAACGCTCAACAATAAAAGCTGACAGCCTCCCAGCGGTCTCCTCACCGTCGAAATGATACTAGAAAACTGTCAGGAAGCTGTCACGCGAAATGGCGGCCGGTCGGCCGATCACAGCGTTTCTTGCCTTAACAGAACCGTTCAGGACCTGCTCTAGACCCTGACGAATGTCAGATAGGCGCCGATCCGGCCCTCGCGATGCGCCTTCTGCTCGTAACGCGTGCCCGGCCATGCCTCGTAGGGCGTATGCCAGTCGGCCGCGTTTTCAGCCTGCCAATCGAACCCGCCATGGGCCCGGCAATGCTGCAATGTCCAATTGACGTAGGTATCTATGTCGGAGGCGAAGCGAAATTTGCTGCCGGGCTTCAGGACCCGGGCAAAGCGGTCGAGGTTTTTCTGGCTGACGAAACGCCGCTTCCAGTGTTTCTTCTTCGGCCACGGATCGGGGTAGAAGAGGTCTATGCCGTCGAGCGAGGCTTCCGGCAGCCAGTCGAGCACTTGCGTCGCGTCGTCATCATAGAGGCGGATGTTCCGCAACGGCTCGTCATGCAGATCGACCACCAGCTTCGCCATACTGTTGACGAAGGGCTCGACGCCGATGAATCCGGCCTTCGGATGCCGTGCTGCTTCGTGCAGCAGATGTTCGCCGCCCCCGAAGCCGATTTCCATCCGCACTGCGTCGACCTCCGCAGTAAACAGCGTGCGGAGGTCGTCAGGTGCAGGTGAACCAAGATCGAGTTTCAGGAGCGGCAGCAACTCGTCGCGAATGGCTCGCTGCATCGGGCGAAGCGTCTTGCCGGCTCTTCTGCCGAAGAATGCCTCAGTTGAACGTTCTCGCCTTGGCTCGGTCATGGTAGGCAATGCTGGCCGCTCAGACGGCCAGTGCTGACTTCAATTGCTTGGCGAGATCGGTCTTCTCCCACGAGAAGGACCCATCGCGACCGGGCTTGCGACCGAAATGACCGTAGGCCGAGGTCTTGGCATAGATCGGCTTGTTAAGGTCGAGGTGCTTGCGGATACCCGATGGCGAAAGGTCCATGACCTTGCGCAGCGCTTCCTCAACCGCATCTTCCTTTACCTTGCCCGTGCCGTGCAAATCGACATAGATCGACAGCGGCTGCGCCACGCCGATGGCGTAGGAAAGCTGGATAGTGCAGCGATCGGCAAAGCCGGCGGCTACGACATTCTTGGCAAGATAGCGGGCTGCATAGGCAGCGGAACGGTCGACCTTGGTCGTGTCCTTGCCCGAGAAAGCGCCGCCGCCATGCGGCGCAGCACCGCCATAGGTGTCGACGATGATCTTGCGGCCGGTCAGGCCAGCGTCGCCATCGGGACCGCCGATGACGAACTTGCCCGTCGGGTTGATGTACCAGGCGCAATCGTCGGCGATCTTGAGATCACCCAGCGCTTCACGGATATAGGGCTCGACGACCTTGCGAACCTTTTTCGAGTCCCAGCTTTCATCCAGATGCTGGGTCGAAAGCACGATCTGCGTCGTCTCGGCGGCAACGCCGTCGACATAACGCACGGTCACCTGGCTTTTCGCATCCGGGCCGAGCTTGGCGGCATCGCCTTCACCCTTATGACGGGCAGCGGCAAGAATTTCGAGGATCTTGTGGGAATAATAGATCGGAGCCGGCATCAGGTCAGGGGTCTCGCGGCAGGCGTAGCCGAACATGATGCCCTGGTCGCCAGCGCCCTCTTCGCCCTGGCGGTCGGATGCATTGTCGACGCCCTGGGCAATGTCGGCCGACTGCGGATGCAGGAGGACGTCAATCTTGGCCGTCCTCCAGTTGAAACCGTCCTGCTCGTAGCCGATATCGCGGATGGCGCGGCGTGCCGCAGCGCGGAAGCGGGAAGGATTGATGACTGGATGCCCCTTGGCGTCCTTTACCACTACGCCGCTCTTGTCTTTCTTCAACAGCGTGTCCGGAACACGTACTTCACCGGCAATGACCACGCGATTGGTGGTTGCCAGGGTCTCGCAAGCAATTCGCACAGTCCACGGGTCAACGCCCGTCTTCTTTGCCTCTTTATAGATCATGTCGACGATTTCGTCGGAGATGCGGTCACAGACCTTGTCTGGATGTCCTTCCGATACGGACTCACTGGTAAAAAGATAAGAACTGCGTGTCACGGGGAACCCCTCTTGAAAGCAAACGAAAGCCCACCAGACCAAGTCCAGTCTGGGCCGCATAGTCTTTGCCAAGCCAAAGTGGATCAGTCAATTGCTTTCATTTTCAAACATTCGGGGGACCGGGAATTTTTTTCCCGCCCCCTCCCGCCCCCAAAAGGCGTAATGCGTCGATGAAATCAATCTTCCTCTAGGCCGAGTGTACGCACGAGATCGAGAATTTTGCGCCTGACCTTGGCATCGGTGATCTTGGCAAAGGCCCGCGCAAGCTGAATCCCTTCGGAACTGTTCAGCAGACCGACCACATAGGTCGTCTCGCTCTCCTCGTCGAACCCCTTGGGCTTGTCATCCTGCCCGGGCATGTCGTCGAAGAAAAACGTTACGGGAACGTTGAGAACATTGCCGATCGCCTGCAACCTGCTGGCACCGACGCGGTTCATCCCCTTCTCGTACTTCTGGATTTGCTGAAAGGTTATTCCGAGGCTGTCGCCAAGCTTTTCCTGGCTCAAACCGATCATATTGCGACGCAATCGAATCCTTGCGCCAACATGTACATCCACCGGATTTGGTCTCTTCTTATTATCAGACATGAAAATCTCATTCGTATTTAAATTGAACTAAAAAAGAATTTTATCACTAATGTATCAACGCACCAAATGGGGCATCATTGACAGGACAGGGCTTAAAATGTCAACCAACCCTTGTCCTCTGGCGCGAAAAATACGCTAGCGTTGCAAGCAAAGCAAGCCCCAACACAATCGGAAATTGCAGCTTGCGAGCGCGCTCACCAAGCGGTAGCGCCACCTTTGACGGCAGGATGGAATCCGCCACACCCACGGCATCCAGCGCGAGCCCGTCGATAATGCGGCCATAGGGGTCGACGGTCGCCGAAAGCCCGTTATTCGCCGCCCGGATCATCGGCAGGCCTTGTTCCACCGCGCGCAATTGCGCCTGGCGAAAATGCTGGTAGGGACCGGGCGTATCGCCATACCAGGCGTCGTTGGTGACGTTGACGATCGCGTCGGCGCGCGGACCATCATAGCCCATTTCTGCCGGGAAGATCGCTTCGTAGCAAACGAGCGGCAGGATTTGGAAACCATCCTTCACGGCCAGCGAGCGACGGCTCGAGGCAGCGCTAAAGCCGCCCGGAAGTTCCACGACTTCACTCACGCCCAGCCTGCGCAGTACATTCTCCATCGGCACATACTCACCAAAAGGCACGAGATGGACCTTGTCGGCGGCGCCAATAATTTCACCATCGCTGTTAATGGCATAGATCGCGTTATAATAGAGGGGGTCTACCCCTTCGCCCCTACTCTCCATGCGGACGGCCCCGGCAAGCAGGATCTGGCCGTCGTCGAGCTTGTCGGCAATCGCACCGAGGACTTCCGGCGACTGCGGCAGGACGTATGGAACAGCCGTTTCCGGCCAGACAACGATCTGCGGCTTCGGCTTGCCGTCCTTCGGCGTTTGCGCCGTCAGGGCGAGATGCTGGTCGAAGATACTGCGCCGCGCATCATCGTCCCATTTCAGATTCTGCTCGATCGAAGGTTGGACGATACGCACGAGCGGCCCTTTTGCATCGACGGTCGCTGTCGACAGCCGCCAGGCGCCATAGCCCACATGCGCGGCAACGAGGAGCAGTGCGAGCCCCAGTCCGGTCTTCAGATCGCGGCGGCCCGAAAGCAGAGCCGGCATGGCGAAGACGATCACGGCAAGCACGTTCATTGCAAGAAGGCCGACGATCACCGACGACTGCATGAGCAGTGGTACGGGCATCGCCGCGTAGCCTATGGCGTTCCAGGGGAATCCCGTGAGCACAAATGAGCGCAGCCACTCGGCAATGCCAAATCCGACGGCCAGCGCGAAAATTCGCCCCAGTCCGTCGCTCCACAACAGGCGGGCGATCGCGGCGGCAAGGGCATAGAAGATCGCGAGAACCGCAGGCAGGCCAAGAATGGCGAGAGGAACGGCCCAGGCGAAATTCTCCGCATCGACGAGGAGCGCGTTGCCGATCCACCAGAGGCCAAGCACGAAATAGCCGAAGCCAAACCACCAGCCGACCATGGCGGCCGGAAGCAGGCGGCGGATGGGGCCGGCGTCAGCATTGTCGACAGCGCCATCGATCAGCCAGACCAATACGGGAAACGAAACGAGACAGACCGCAAAGAAATCATAGGGCGGCAAGGCAAAGCTTGCGAGCCCGCCCATGAGAAATGCCAGCAGGATACGCTTCCAGCCCGACAAGAGAATGATTGTTCCGGCCAGACGCTCGATCATGCCTTGCCCCACGACTTCCGATTTGACGTCAGTCTTAAAAGGTGAGGCTTGCGTCAATCATTCGTCCGTTTCTGCGGGTTGGTCTGCTGCATCCTGCCGTACGGTGCGCGGTCGGCGATCCGCATGGCGCAAAGGCACGATGCGCACCTTGCGAATGCGGCGCGGATCGGCCTCAAGCACGTGGAATTCATAATCGGGGACGGCCTGCAGCATCTCGCCGCGAACCGGGATGCGGCCGAGGATCGAGAAGATCAAGCCCCCGACCGTATCGACGTCCTCACCGTGCTCACCGACGACAAAAGCAGGCCCTATTTTCTGCGACACTTCATCGAGGTCGGCGCGTGCATCGGCAACGAAAACGCCTTCAGGCTCCTCGATGATCATCACCTCGTCGTCGTCGTGCTCGTCCTCGATATTGCCGACCACCATCTCGACAATGTCCTCGAGCGATACCAGCCCGTCGGTGCCGCCATACTCGTCAATGACGAGTGCGATCTGAATACGCTGCGCCTGCATGCGTGCCATCAGGTCGTTGGCAAGCATGGACGGCGGAACGAAGAGAATTGGCCGCATAAGACTGAGGTCTGCAATCGTCTTGCCAAGATCGACATGGGATAGATCAAGCTTCGCCGACACGGGCGGTTTAGCGCGAGCGGCACCACGCCGCGGCGCCTTTACGCGCGAACTCCGGGTTATGTGATTCACCACGTCGCGGATATGGACCATGCCGCGCGGGTCATCGAGCGTTTCAGAAAAGACCGGCATCCGCGAATGGCCGGATTTCTCGAACACTTCGAGGAGATCGCCGAGAGTCGTTGATATATCGACTGCCTCAATATCGGCGCGGGGGATCATCACATCCTCGACGCGCAATTCGCGCAGCCGCAGGATATTGTGCAGCATGGCGCGTTCTTCCGGCGAAAACGCGGTGTCGCCACTATGATCTTCCGCCAGCGCCGCGTCGAGATCTTCTCGCAAGGTCGTGCCCGGGCGGGCGCGCAGGAAAGGAAATATGGTTGAAAGGAGCGAGCGCTTTTCTGGGCCTTGCGCTCTGGTGCTACTTTGCCCTTCGGCATCACTCTCCTGCCCCGTAACCCCTCGTGCAGGCGCGGCAGGATCGTTCTGGTGCGACGTGTCAGACATGGTCCTCAATCGGATTGATCGTCAATGACGGATAGCGCATATGGGTCCGGGATTGCAAGACGCGCCAGAATTTTGCGCTCCAATCCCTCCATTTCCTCGGCTTCCGCATCGGAGAGGTGATCATACCCCAGGAGATGCAGAAATCCATGCACAACAAGATGGGTCAGATGGTGGTCGAAAGGCTTTTCCTCATCGGAGGCTTCCCGCGCCACGGTTTCGCGGGCAATGACGATATCGCCAAGCATGGGCCCGGGCTTCTGTCCCGGTTTGAGGGTGAATGCCGGAAACGACAGCACGTTGGTCGGCTTGTCCTTGTCCCGCCAGTCGCTGTTCAGTTCCCTGATCGCGGCGTCGTCGGTAAAGACAAGGCTGAGTTCGCTCACCGGCTGCTCGCCGCCGTCAAGCTCGTCCCAGGCGGCCGCGATCGCGCTTGCCGATAACTGGCGAAGGCTGGACTCGTCGGCCCAGCCTTCCGTTTCCACCAATATGTCGATATCGATCACGATCGTGTCGCCAAGCTCAGGGCTTCGCGCCTTCCTTGTCGTAGGCCCGTACGATTGCCGCAACCAGCGGATGGCGGACCACGTCGACATCCGTGAAGCGCACGGTCACGATACCGCTGACGCCATCGAGGATACGCAAGGCTTCCACGAGACCCGACTTCTGGCCGGGCGGCAGATCGATCTGGCTTGGATCGCCGGTGATGATCATGCGGGCATTTTCACCAAGGCGCGTCAGAAACATCTTCATCTGCATCGATGTCGTATTCTGCGCTTCATCGAGAATGATGGCAGAATGGCCAAGCGTGCGCCCTCGCATGAAGGCGAGTGGGGCGATTTCGATGACCCCGGCGGCAATAGCCCGCTCGACCTTGTCAGCCGGCATCATGTCATAGAGCGCATCATAGAGCGGGCGCAGATAGGGATCGACTTTTTCCTTCATGTCGCCGGGCAGGAAGCCGAGACGTTCGCCTGCTTCGACTGCCGGACGCGAAAGAATAATGCGGTCGACAAGGCCGCGCTCAAGCAGCATCGCGGCATGGGCGACGGCAAGATAGGTCTTGCCCGTGCCCGCCGGCCCGACGCCGAAGACCAGTTCAGACCGGTCGAGCGCGCGCATATAGGCGTCCTGCGTCGGCGTGCGCGCGAAAATCGTCTTCTTGCGGGTCGATATCTGGGCAGCAGCCATCTTGCTTTTGTTTTCCATGGTCGGGAGCGTCAACTGATCGTCGGCGGCGATCGCCATGCGCAGCGCGCCATCGACATCGGAAGCAGAAATATCATGTCCCTTCTGCAATTGCTCGTAGAGATGGTCGAGCGTCCGGCGCGCCTGCTCGGTTGCGGTGGGTTCACCGCGAATGGCAAGCTGGTTGCCTTTCGAACGTACGTCGACGCCAAGCTTTTGTTCTATACGGGCGAGATTTTCATCGAATTGACCGAAAAGCGCACTTGCCAACCGGTTATTGTCGAATGTCAGTACGATATGGGCCAGATCCGAGGCCCCTGAGGGAGCGGGTTTCAGCTTTTCGGTGGCGTTCAAACGGCTCTCCTAACGAAGTGTTCAGCCCTATATAGTCCCATTCCTCTGCGAGTTCATCTCCCGCACGCCAATCAGGCTGTTCGTGCCCGTGTCGATGATTCGTACGTTGATAATGTCGCCGATTCGACCGCCGTGTACATCGATAATTACAGGTTGTAACCAGGGAGATCGTCCGACCATCTGTCCGGGCAGGCGGCCGGCCTTTTCGATCAGAACATCCGTGTTTTTGCCGATGAGGCTGCGCTGAAACGCATATTGCTGTTCCGTGAGGAGGTTCTGCAACCGCTGCAACCGCTCATCCTTGACGCTTTCCTCGACATGATCCTCCATGTCAGCGCCAGGCGTGCCTGGGCGCGGCGAATATTTGAACGAATAGGCGGCAGCGTATGTCACGTCGCGTACGATCTGCATCGTCGCCTCGAAATCTTCTTCGGTCTCCCCGGGGAAGCCGACGATGAAATCGCCCGATAGGGCAATATCCGGCCGTGCCTGGCGAATACGCTCGATAAGCCGCAAATAGTCCTCCCCCGTGTGCTTGCGGTTCATCGCCTTGAGGATGCGATCGGAGCCCGACTGAACCGGAAGATGCAGATAGGGCATCAGCATATCGAGATCGCGGTGCGCCTCGATCAGGGTATCATCCATGTCGCGCGGGTGGCTGGTGACATAGCGCAGGCGGGCAATGCCGGGGATTTCGGCAAGGCGGTAGAGAAGTTCGCCAAGTCCCCATTCGCGCCCGTCCGCGCCTTCGCCATGCCAGGCATTCACATTCTGCCCGAGGAGCGTCAGTTCGCGCACGCCCGCATCGGCAAGTTTCTCGGCTTCCTTTACAATCTGGGCGACCGGCCGCGACACTTCCGAGCCGCGCGTATAGGGCACGACGCAGAAGGTGCAGAACTTGTCGCAACCTTCCTGGACCGTGAGGAAAGCGGTGACGCCGCGGCTCCGGGTCTGTTCCTTGGGCGGCGCCGGCAAGTGGTCGAACTTGTCCTCGATCGCGTATTCGGTCTCGACGACGCGCTCGCCCTGGCGCACGCGCGCCAGGGCCTGCGGCAGCCGGTGATAGGTTTGCGGTCCGACCACCAGATCGACGACCGGTGCACGGCGGGTGATTTCGTTGCCCTCAGCCTGCGCGACGCATCCCGCGACCCCGACGGTCAATTCGCGGCCTTCCCTGGCGCGCGCATCCTTCATCTTGCGCAGCCGCCCGAGCGCCGAGTAAAGCTTTTCCGAAGCTTTCTCGCGGATGTGGCAAGTGTTGATGAGCACCAGATCTGCGTCTTCGGCGCTGTCGGTCTGGCTATAGCCCTCGGCGGCAAGGCTGTCGGCCATGCGCTGGCTGTCGTAGACGTTCATCTGGCAGCCATAGGTCTTCACAAAGACCTTGCGCGTGTTCGGCTGCGCCGGCGAATGCGTCGTTGCTCCGGAAGCGGTCTCCGGCTCGTGATTGATACTGATATCGTCCATGGGCGAGGCTTCTAGCCGTTTTTGACCGCCTTGAGAATAGGCTCGGCGTCGCTTTCCGACGCGTCGAGGTAGTCGCGTCCCATCAGCGAGGTGTGTACCATGGCGCGCACGCGCTCTTCGGCTGTTCGCGCCAATGCCTTGCGGTCGCTCCTGGCATCGATCACCACCGGCTCGCCGAACCAGACATCGACATCGACCGCGCCTTCCTTCAGGAGGCCTATGAGGCTCGGACCAAGTGCGACATCGCCCGGCCACGCGACGATCGGACGATGGGTGCGGCCCATCGGCATGCCATGGATGCGCGTATAGGCGACGGCCACGGGTTGCACGGTCACGGTTTCGGCATCGGTATCGCGAATTGCCACCTGCGCCGCGCCGAACAGCGAAGTTTTGAAGGGCAATACGCGGTTACCATCGGAAGTCGTACCCTCGGCGAAAAGCACCATGGCATCGCCCGCGGCAAGGCGCAGCGCGATTTCGCTCGCCTGATGGTGGGTCTTGCCGCGTTTCTCCCGCTCGATGAAGACCGTGCGTTGCAGCTTGGCGAGCATGCCGAAGAGCGGCCACTTCGCTACCTCGGCCTTGGCGATGAAGGCCATCTTGCGCAGCGAGCCGAGAATGACGATATCGGTCCACGAGGTATGATTGGCCGCCAGAAGCAGCGGACGGCCTTTTGCCATATCGCCATGAACATGGATGCGAAAGCCAAGCAGGCGGCATACGATGCGGTGGAACAGCATTGGGGTCCCGGCGCTCGGCCCGACACCTGTCTTCAGAAAGATGAATTGCGCCGGCACCAGCAGAATAATGGCGAGAACGAAGACGGTGGACGTCAGGGCGAAGCGCAACCAGGCCATTTCAACGTCCCGGCTTGAGATCGCGGCGCATCGTCAGGGCCGATGAGCGGCCGCTCGACGTTTCGTAATATCCCGGCCGCTTGCCGACCTGCTTAAAGCCGAGGCGGCGGTAAAGCGCAACGGCGGGGCCATTGAGTTCGTCGACTTCCAGAAAAAGCATGCTTGCGCGCGCATTGTGAAGATGGCGGAGGATCGCATCCATCAAGGCATGGCCAAGGCCCCGCCGCTGTGCTGCGGGCGCGACGGCAATCGTTAATATTTCGGCTTCATCCAGCACCAGGCGCGCGAGAACGAAGCCGCCCGGCTGGGCGCGGCGATTGCCCTCCTCGCGGGCGACGAACCCAAACACATTCTCATCGACCAGGAGAGCGTGAAAATCTTCATCGCTCCATGGCTGGCGGAAGGTCAGTCCGTGAATATTCGCGATCGCGGCAGCGTCGGCGCGCGCGAGCGGCTCGATGACGAAACTGCGCGGACGCAGATTGTCGAACGGAAAGCCGATCATTCGGTTACCTTCCTCTGCATGACGAAACCCTGCTGCGGCTTGACGTCGAGACCGCGCAGATAGAGCGGCTTCGGCGCCTCCGCCGGGGGCTCGCCTGCCGCGCCAAGGCGGGCAAAGGCCTCGATGCTTCCAGTCGCTTCCGTTGTTGCGACATCGAAGGGCTTATCCCGCCCCTCATTGACGAGCAGAGCGCCGGAGCCGGAAAGCACCATGTCACGCCCGGCCAATTCATCCAATATTGCCGGCAAATCGGTCACCAGCGGTTTGGATATTGCCACCCCGTCTTTGCCGTAGAATTGGGCATAGACCTCGTCGCGCCGGGCATCGATGATAGACAGGACCGGTCTTCCGGGAAACGCCCGGGCACCGTCGAAGGCGAGCGCCTGCAAGGTGCTGATGCCGACAACCTGGCATTTAAGCACAAGCGCAAAGCCGCGTGCCGTCGAGACCCCCACCCGAACGCCGGTAAACGAACCGGGGCCGACGCTGACAGCAATCCTGCTGATGTCTATAAGTTCTACGGCCGCGCCCTGCAAAGTCTGCTCGATTGCGCCCATTAGCCGCTCGGCATGACCTTTGCCGATATCCTCGCTGTTCGAAGCCAGCACCACTCCCGTTTCGACATCGAAAACGGCAACGGAGCACAGATTGGCAGCGGTATCGAGCGCAAGCAATTTCATGCGCCTTCGCCTAAACAAGAATCAGCCAGCAAACAAGTGGGCGCGGTGAGTGCATTCCTTCATTCGCTGCGAGGTCAGGTCAGTCAGGTCAGATTTGCGTCAAGCTGCATTTCCACCGCAAGTCTTGCCAAGCGCTTATCTCTTGTCCATATCGCGGCTCCGGGCGTCAGCCGCACCGCTGCAAGCAAGTGGGCGTCGACATATCCAACGCCACGGCCGTAAATTCCTTCTTTTTCGATGCATCCGAGAACCTCCGCGTCATTGGCGACCTCTGCTCGAGGCAGTTCCAGGAGCGCGTTCAGCGTCGATGTTCGGGCCCTCAACTGACCAAGGGCACGTTCACCAATAATCGGCCCAAATGGACGTGTCGACGAGACACATCAGTCAGGTGAGTGGTCGGGTCGGCGGCGATGCGTAATATCTAGATCGGGCATGCTTCCGCCGAGGCGAGCAAGGCGTCGCGCGCTTTCCCGCTCAATTAGGGCGCGAAGCGCTTCGCGAACCAAGGCTGACTTCTCATTTAACCCAGTATAGGCCTGGGCTTTTGCAATCAGTTCATCGTCCAAAGCAATTGTGGTTCGCATCGTTGCCTCCAGAAGGCACATTATCAGCATCGAATGATGCCACAAACAATGCCGCGCTACGGCGGCCCGTTCCCTGACAGTATCTGCGCTGCACCGCGCATGCCATTGCGAAACGCATCGTCGAAGCCGACGCCTTTGATCTGCCAGCGGAAGGGCGTGCCACGATAGTCTATACGCCAATCAGCGATCCATCCGAGTGCGGAATCGCTCCAGCGCAGATCGCCGGCAAGCGCGACATCGCCCCCGGCATTGCGCGCCGCGGCATCGGACACAGAAAGGTCGGCGCTCGGCAGGGTCTCGGCGTTCAGTTCGTACTTTGTGAGTTGCGCAACAGTCGGCAACGCCACGGGCAAGCCGACCTTCCGGGCGGCCGCTGCCAGCGAACTGCGCATATCCGGTTCCTTCGAACCATCCTCAGCGAGCGCGAACCTTTCCTTTCGTCCGACAACATCGAGAAAGACAACGATACGCGGGCGCGGATCAAGCCAGGCTTTTCGTCCGAGCGAGTGCAACAGCGCATCGATCCTGGCCGGATCGAAACTGACGGTCAGGTCATGCGGGCGGTCATATGTCCCTTGCTCGTCATGGATCGGCACGCCGGACATGCGGTCGCGATACTGATAGGTCGCGACGAACTGCGCCGCTTGCTGTTTCAGCGCCGCGATCTTCGGGTCGCCCATCAGCCTTGGGTCGCCAGAGACCTTGACGAGCACATCCTCGAAAGTCTGAGCAAGCCCGATTGACCGGCCGGCTTCGCCCTGCCCCGAAACGACTGCGCTTGCCTGATAGAGATCGCCGTTGGCGGCCGGCGCCGCACCGCAAGCGAGCATGACCGTCAGGAACAGGCCGATCGGGCTCCACTGGCGAAACATCGCGGTCACCACCCTCTACATTTTTTTCGGCATTCTATCAGGAAATGGGGCAGCTCCCAGTCGAAACGGTGAACGTCTTCGATGCGAGCTCGCTCCCCGCAAGGTCCCGCAGCGAGATTTTCCAGCGGCCAGGCACCAGCTCGAAATTTTCTTCAAACACCCAGCCGGCGTAGCGGCGGGCGAGGATGGCACTGTCCGGCCAACTGCTGTGTTCCATCGCCCGGCCGTCCGGGGTCCTGATGAGCGGATGATCCACAACGACCTTAATCGGAACCACAGACGCTTCGCCGGTATAGGCTGCCCGATAGACAATGCCGAAGCTCGTTCCGATACAGGCGTGAATTTCGTTCGCTCGCGTCACATCGACCGGTCCTTCGACGAGGCGATTGATGCCCGTCGGCGTATCCGGCGAAACCTCGGAACCAACCTCTTTTGCTGCGGTCAGGCCCCAATCGACAATCTCGATGACGGGTTCTTCCGCCGCGCCAACCGGTCCGGCCATCAAAACGATGGCCCCAGCAAGCAAGGCGCGGCGGAAAGTTCCCATTGTTTCCTGTCTATGCCGCCTTTGCCTTGGCTTTCAGTTCGAGGCGGCGACGATGCAAGACCGGTTCCGTATAACCGTTCGGCTGTTCGCGGCCTTTGAAGACGAGGTCGCAGGCGGCCTGGAATGCCACGGAGCCATCAAAATCGGCGGCCATCGGCTGATAATGCGGGTCGCCGGCATTTTGCTCATCAACGATCGCGGCCATGCGCTTGAGCGTGTCGAGCACCTGCTTTTCGCTGGCAACGCCGTGGTGCAGCCAGTTGGCGATGTGCTGCGCGGAAATGCGCAGCGTCGCACGATCTTCCATCAGGCCGACATTATTGATGTCAGGCACCTTCGAGCAGCCGACGCCCTGGTCCACCCAGCGCACGACATAGCCGAGGATGCCCTGCGCATTGTTGTCGAGTTCGTGCTGGATGTCTTCCGGCGTCCAGTTCGGCCGCGATGCGACCGGAACCGAGAGGATGTCACTGAGCTTTGCCCGTGTACGCTGCTTCAGTTTGGCCTGAACCTCGGCCACATTGACCTTGTGATAGTGCGTCGCATGCAGCGTCGCTGCGGTCGGTGACGGCACCCAGGCGGTATTTGCGCCGGCCTTCGGATGTGCGATCTTCTGCTCGAGCATGGCGGCCATGAGGTCGGGCATGGCCCACATGCCCTTGCCGATCTGCGCATGGCCGGAGAGGCCGCATTCGAGACCGACATCGACGTTCCAGTTCTCATAGGCGCCGATCCAGGACGCCTGCTTCATGTCGCCCTTGCGGATCATCGGGCCCGCCTCCATGGAGGTGTGTATTTCATCGCCAGTGCGGTCGAGGAAACCGGTATTGATGAACACGACGCGTTCCCTGGCGGCGCGGATCGCCTCCTTGAGGTTCACCGTGGTGCGACGCTCCTCGTCCATGATGCCCATCTTGATCGTATTCGGCTGAAGGCCAAGCAGCGCTTCGACCCGGCCGAACAACTCCGCCGCAAACGCGACTTCTTCCGGTCCGTGCATCTTCGGCTTGACTACATAGACCGAGCCGGCGCGGGAATTCATGTGGCGACCGCCCTTGCCGATGTCATGCAGGGCAGCGAGCGTGGTGATGGCCGCGTCCATGATGCCCTCGGGAACCTCGTTGCCGTCACGGTCGAGGATGGCAGGGTTGGTCATCAGGTGCCCGACATTGCGGACAAGCATCAGCGAGCGGCCCGGCAATGCCAGCTTCTGACCGTCCGGGCCAATATATTCGCGGTCAGGGTTGAGCTTGCGTGTAACGGTCTTGCCGCCCTTCTCGAACGTATCGGAAAGGTCGCCGTTCATCAGTCCCAGCCAGTTGCGATAGACGACGAGCTTGTCTTCGGCATCGACAGCGGCGACGGAATCCTCGCAGTCCTGAATCGTCGTTACCGCGGACTCGAGAACCACGTCGGCGATGTGCGCAGGGTCGGTCTTGCCGATGGGATGGTCGGCGTTGATAACGATCTCGACGTGGAGACCATTCTTGACGAGCAACACTGAAGTCGGGTTCGTCGGTTCGCCGCGATAGCCCGCGAACTGGGTAGCGTCGACGAGTTGCACCTTTTTGTCGTTTGCCGTCAGCACCAGCTTGCCGCCTTCGATGGCGAGGCCCGTGACATCGGCCCATTGTGCACCCGCCAGCGGCGCGCTTTCGTCAAGAAACGCTTTCGCCCATGCGATGACCTTCGCACCGCGCGCCGGATTGAATGCCTTGCCCTTCTCGGCTCCGCCATCGTCGGATATGGCGTCGGTTCCGTAGAGGGCGTCATAGAGCGAGCCCCAACGCGCATTGGCGGCATTGAGGGCATAGCGCGCATTCATGACGGGTACGACCAGTTGGGGACCGGCAATGACTGCGATTTCCGGATCGACATTATCTGTCGTCACCGTAAAGGCGCCACCTTCCGGCAGGAGGTAGCCGATTTCCTTGAGGAACGCCTCGTATTCTTCCTGGCTGTATCCGCTGTCGCGCTTTTCCTTGTAGAAGGCGTCGAGCTTCGCCTGGAATGCATCGCGCTTGGCCAGAAGTTCGCGGTTTTTCGGCGCAAGGTCGCTGACGATCTGCGCAAAGCCGGCCCAGAACTTCGTCGCATCGACGCCCGTCCCCGGGATGGCCTCATCGACCACGAAGTCATAGAGCTCCTTCGCTACCTTCAAGCCATTGATTTCGATGCTTTCGCTCATGATCGGTTCCTCGTCTTTACGTGATCCTACCCTTGATCATATAGAAGCATTCCCCGTCAATTCATCAATAGTGCACAGGATTTGTGCCGTAGCGGATAAAATCAAACTTAATGCACGATTCTGGGCCTGCCGGAAGCTGTGGCGATAAGCACCGCCTCGATGAATTTACGCTGATCTTCGACTGTTGCGGCGCTGATGTTCCTTGAAACAACGATCTGGCCTTCGTCGGTACCTGCTTGCAGGGCAAGGTCGGAAACTTGTTGGCGCAAGACGGTTTCTGCAAAGGCGATAGCATCCTCCTCGAAGGGCAAATCCTTCAACACTTCGCCGGCCATCACCCGGAATACGCCCTCGGCCGGCTGGCTGACATGCGCTTCCACCGAAACCCGCACCTGACCGACGACGGCGCCGAGCGCATTGGCAACATCCGTATCGGTAGGGACAACGCACTCTGCTCCAAGCATCGCGCCGACGGCGGCGTAATAGACCGGCGCCGAGGCGCCGAGACCAATGATCGGCCGGTCGATGGCGAGTTTGACACCGGCGATCCGCCCGTCGCCCGACAGCACACGCTGGACAAGAGGGCTCGCAGCCGTCTCCGGCCCGTCAAGCTCGTCTTCGGCAAATGCCGTCTCCAGGACGACCTCGGACGAGCGCCGTATCAGGGCGTCATAGGTGCGATGCGCCACTTCCTCGGGCGTATCGCAGAGGGGACGTCCGGCGCCATCCTTGCGCCGGGCATAAAGGATCGCACCGTAGCGCGCGGCATCCGCGTTCCAATTGCCCTGCAGGCCGAGCACGTGGCACGCATCCGAAGGCGTAAAGCCGGACACATGAACCAGACCGCGGGCAACGAGGCGATTGACGGTCGCAGCCTGTGAAATCGAAGCGAGAAGCCGGTCGAGCGGCTGCGGCGCGCTGGTTATGCGCTCGTAAAGTTCGGCTTCGCTCTTGCTCAGGCCGGAAGCGAGTTGGGCGGGAACCCCCGTGCGCAGGGCGAAACGGCCATCGAGTCGCCCGACATTGGCCGCCTTGACCTGGCGCTCAAGGTGGGCAAGCACGCTCTCGCCGTGGTTGGCAGCAAGCAGCGACAGCGGCACCAGCCTGCGCGGTCCAAGCTTGATGCTCGGTGCCATGGCATTATCGTCGAGCGACACTTCGGAATCGCCGCCAAGGCCGAAGGTGCGCATCGCCACGGCTTCCACCATCGTACGAAAGCCGCCGACCGTCGCGCCATTCGGATCGAGCCGTGGACGTCCCTTGTCAAGCACGGCGACATCCGTGGTCGTGCCGCCAATGTCCGAAACGATGGCGTTGTCGAGACCGGTCATATGACTCGCCCCGACCAGGCTGGCAGCAGGGCCGGAGAGGATCGTCTCGATCGGACGGTGGCGCGCAAAAGCCGCAGTGACGAGTGCGCCGTCACCACGGACCACCATCAAGGGGGCGTGGATGCCGCTGCGGTCGAGAAACCCTTCCGTCGCCGCCACGAGCCGGTCGATCATTGCGATCAGGCGTGCGTTGAGGACCGTCGTGAGCGCACGGCGCGGTCCATTCAGCTTGGCGGAAAGTTCATGGCTGCAGGTGACGGGGAGCCCGGTCACGTTGCGGATAAGATCGCGCACGGCAATCTCGTGCTCGGGATTGCGGACCGCAAAATAGGCGCAGATAGCAAAACCCGTCACTTCACGGGCGAGGTTTGGCAGCGTCTCGCAGAGAGCAGCCGTATCGAGCAGTTGCGGCCTGCCATAGACATCGTGACCGCCGGGGACGAAGACGACCGGGTCGGATCCAAGCGCTGTCTTGAGGTCCGCCTTTTCGAGATCCGCTTGCGAGAACCCGATCATGACAAGGGCGATGCGGCCGCCCTGCCCTTCGACGAGCGCATTGGTTGCGAGTGTCGTCGACATGGAAACAAGGCGAATATCCGCTGGGCGGATCGCGGTTTCTTCAACGATACGCTCGACGGCGCCGGCAATGCCGACGCTGAGATCATGCCGGGTCGTCAGCGCCTTGGCTTTCGCGATAACGCCATCTCTTTCCGACCACAGCACCGCATCCGTATAGGTGCCGCCCGTATCGATGCCGAGAAAGATTGCCGTTTCAGTGGTGTCTGCCATGATGTCCTGCCTTGTTCGAGGCAGGGTTAGCGCATGACGCCGGCAAGAGCTAGCGTCATTCCGACCAGATGCTGACGCATCGGCGCGGTTGAACGTTTCACGCGGAACCTGTTCAATCCAAAGACGTTTCGTCGGGCACAAGGGGATAGTCGATGGCATCACAATCGGGAACACATGCCGGTTCGAAAAAAGTGATCTACGCCGCCATCCTTGGCAATCTCTTGATCGCAGCAACAAAGTTCATCGCCGCTTTCTTTACCGGCAGTTCCGCCATGCTGTCGGAGGGTGTTCACTCTCTTGTCGACACCGGCAATGGTGCCTTGCTGCTTTATGGCTTGCGCCGTGCGGCGCGACCTGCGGACAAGTCGCATCCTTTCGGGCATGGGCGTGAGCTCTATTTCTGGAGCTTTATCGTGGCGCTCCTGGTTTTCGCCGTCGGCGCCGGCGTTTCCTTCTACGAAGGCGTCATCCACATCATGCGGCCGGAACCAGTTGCCAATCCGATCGTGAACTACGTCGTCATCGGCCTTGCGATGATCTTTGAAGGCGCGTCGTGGTTCGTGGCACTCAAGGAATTCCGGACGATGAAGGGCAAACTCGGCTATGTCGAGGCTGTGCAGGAAAGCAAGGATCCGAGCGTCTTCACGGTGCTGTTCGAGGATACGGCCGCGCTGCTCGGATTGATCATCGCACTGGTTGCGATTTCGGCGGCGCAGATATTCGACATGCCGGCACTTGATGGCGTGGGCTCCATCGGCATTTCCGTCATTCTCGCCGCGACGGCGATGTTTCTTGCCCGCGAAAGCAAGGGCCTGCTCATGGGCGAGGCAGCGCTTCCTGAAGTGGAACAGCAGATCCTCGATCTTGCCAACAAGGATCCGGACATCCAGAAGGCAAACGGCGTGTTGACGGTCCATATGGGTCCGAAGCAGATCGTCGCCGGACTGAGCGTCGAGTTCGAAGACCATATCCAGGCTCCGCAGATCGAAGCCTGCGTCGAACGGCTCGAGGCGGCGTTGAAAACCGCCAATCCCGATATCGTTACATTGTTCGTCAAGCCGCAAACCGCAAGAACATGGGAAGTTCGGCGCAAGAAGATCGAGGCGGCCTAAGCCGTCACCCGGCCTTTCTTCTATTCCTCGCCATCGACGACGCGCAGGCGCAACTGCCCGGTTGACGAAGCGGCGGCGGCACGGCTGGGCTCAGTCTCCTTCGTGGGCGCCTCCGCGAATTCGAGGGCTTCAATCTTCTGGCCCCGCCTCGTGACCTTGCTCGAAGAGACAAGAATGTCATCGATATCCTTGTTCGCCTGGCCGAAATGCGTCTGCAGACGGCGTACCCGGTCGTCGAGGCGGCCGACATCTTCCATCAGCCGGATCACCTCGCCCTGGATGAGATGAGCCTGTTCGCGCATGCGCACATCCTTGAGGACGGCCTGGATGACCTGGATCGATAGCATCAGCAGTGAAGGCGAAACGATGACAATGCGCGAGCGATGGGCCTTTTGCACCACACCTTCGAAGTTCTCGTGAATCTCGGCGAAAATCGATTCCGACGGCACGAAGAGAAACGCCGTGTCCTGGGTTTCGCCGTTGATCAGATATTTCTCTGCGACGTCGCGAATGTGTATCTCAACGTCACGGCGGAATTGCGCAAGAGCAACCTTCTTGGCTTCCGGGTTGTCGGCCTGGCGAATGGCGTTCCAGGCTTCCAGCGGAAACTTGGCATCGATCACGAGGTTCGGCGCTCCATTGGGCATGTGGACCACGCAGTCGGGCCGGCTGCCGTTGGAAAGCGTAGCCTGGAACTCATAGGCGCCTTGCGGAAGGCCGTCGGCGATGATCGCCTCCATGCGCGCCTGCCCGAAAGCGCCGCGGGTCTGCTTGTTGGCGAGAATGGCTTGCAACTGTACGACCTGGCCGGCCAGCGCCTGGATATTGTTCTGCGCCGTATCGATGACCGCGAGCCGCTCCTGCAGCTTCGCAAGATTCTCGTGGGTGGAACGGGTCTGCTCGGTCATGGTCTGGCCGATGCGGCTGGTCATACCGTCGAGGCGTTCGCGGATCGACTGGTTGAGTTCGGCCTGCCGCGAGCCGAAGAGTTCAGCCATTGTCTGCATGCGGCCCTGCATTTCCGCCTGGCTCTTGAGAATCTCGCCCATGCGGAACTCGGCGTCGCGGGCGCGGTCCTCCGCCTGGAGTTCGGCAGTCAGCCGTATCTTCGACGAACGCCACAGGACGATGAGGGCAAGCAGCACGGCGCCGCCTGCGACCACAGCCCCGGCAATGAGCGCCGAACCCAGCGAAATTGAGCTCGCACCGAGATGGATAAGTGTTTGATCGAAAGAAATTGATGTTTCCATGCGAACCAGACTAGCCGATTCGGGCGACAAGTGTGAGATCAAAACGAGAACATTTTTGCAAATGGATTTTGCGTCGGATTGACGGTTTATGGATGAACTATTAGGTGATGTTGCATGTCTATCAAACCACTTGTCATTCTTCCTGATCCTCTGCTGCGTCAGGTTTCAAAACCAGTCGAACGCTTCGATGCGGATTTGCGCAAGTTCGCCACCGATATGCTCGACACCATGTATGACGCACCGGGTATCGGCCTTGCAGCGATCCAGATCGGCGAGCCCCTCCGCATGCTCGTTATCGACCTTGCCAAGGAAGACGAGCCCAAGGCGCCGCAGACGTTCATCAATCCGCAAATTCTCTCATCGAGCGAACAGCGCAATGTCTACGAAGAAGGCTGCCTCTCGATCCCGGACTATTATGCCGAGGTGGAGCGGCCGGCGGAGGTGCGCATTGCCTATTTCGATCTCGACGGCAAGGCGCAGGAAGTAGCCGCCGACGGGCTTCTGGCGACCTGCCTCCAGCATGAGATCGACCATCTCAACGGCATCCTGTTCATCGACCATATTTCCCGCCTGAAGCGCGAGATGGTCGTCAAGAAATTCAAGAAGCTCGCCAAGGATCGTCCGCCGAGCCGGCTGGCGGTGTAGGCGATGAGTTTGCGCATTGTTTTCATGGGAACGCCGGACTTCGCCGTCCCCATTCTCACCGCCTTGATTGGCCAGGGTCACGAGATTGTTGCAGTCTACAGCCAGCCGCCGCGCCCCGCGGGGCGCAGGGGTCTGGAACTCACGCCCTCGCCGGTCCAGCGCAACGCCGAACAGTTCGGCATCGCGGTGCGGACGCCCACAAGCCTCAAAAGCGAAGAAGAGCAGCAAGCCTTTCGCGACCTCAACGCCGATGTTGCGATCGTCGTCGCCTATGGGCTGATCCTGCCGCGCGCAATCCTCGATGGCACGCGGCTTGGCTGCTACAACGGTCACGCCTCGCTCTTGCCGCGCTGGCGCGGCGCGGCGCCGATTCAGCGGGCAATCATGGCCGGAGATCTCGAAACCGGGATCATGATCATGAAGATGGACGAGGGTCTCGATACCGGACCAGTCGCCATGGTCGAAAAGGTGAAGATCACCGCCGATATGACCGCGGGCGAATTGCACGACCAGTTGAGCGCGGCAGGCGCGGATTTGATGGTGCGCGCCATGGCCGCGCTTGAACGGGACAGCCTCACGCTTACGCCGCAAGCGGAAGACGGCGTCACCTATGCGTCCAAGATCACCAAGGCGGAAACACGCATCAACTGGAGCGAACCGGCAATCGACGTTCACAACCGTATTCGCGGGCTTGCGCCCTTTCCCGGCACCTGGTGCGAGATGGAGATCGGCGGCTCGCTCGAGCGCATCAAGCTGCTGCGCTCGGTGCTTGCGACCGGCGTCGGCGATGCGGGCACGGTGCTCGACGATAGCCTGCGCATCGCCTGCGGCGAAGGCGCGGTCCGCCTGCGTTCGCTGCAGCGGGCCGGCGGCAAGGTCATGGACAGTATCGAATTCCAGCGTGGCGCCAAGATCGCCCAGGGCACACGGCTGCCATGAGCGGCGTCGCGGTGCGACCTGCGCGGCCTGAAGACCATCCGGCTATTTCCACGCTGCTGAACGCCGCCTTCGGCGGTAGGGAGGAAGCCGACCTCGTGGAAAACCTTCGCGGCGCAGGCGACGTGGTCCTCGAACTGGTGGCCGTCGCGGGTGACGCGATTGTCGGGCAAATCCTGTTTTCCCGCCTCACCGTGGGCGATGATTTCGATGCTGTCGCACTCGCACCACTGGCGGTTCTCCCCGCAAATCAGCGCCATGGCGTAGGTACAGCGCTGGTAAAAGCGGCCCATGATCAACTCCAGGCCAGCGGAGAAAGCCTTTCCATCGTCCTTGGCGATACTGCCTATTACGGACGTTTAGGCTACACGCATGCCCGTGCCGCCGGCTACGACAGTACCTACCAGGGCGAGCATTTGCAGGCGCTGGCGTTTCGTGAGGCGCCGATATCGGGCGCCCTCACCTATGCGCCCGCATTCGGAGCGCTCTGATGCCCCGCTACAAGCTTCTGGTCGAATATGACGGGACGCCCTATGCGGGCTGGCAGCGTCAGGAAAACGGCCATACGGTGCAGGCGGCTATCGAGCAGGCAATCTTCAATTTTTGCGGCGATACGATTTCGCTGGGGGCGGCGGGTCGCACCGACTCGGGCGTGCACGCCTGCGCTCAGGTCGCTCATGCCGATCTTACCAAGAACTGGAGCAGTTCGAAGATCCGCGAGGCGCTCAACGCCCATCTCGTCATTGCCGGTGAGGCTGTCAGCATTCTCAATGTCGAACTCGTCAGCGATGGATTCGATGCGCGCTTCTCGGCAACGGGCCGCCACTATCTTTATCGAATCATCAACCGCCGCCCCCCTGCTCCGCTGGAAGCGCATCGCGCGTGGTGGGTCAAGAAGCCGCTCGATGCCGAGGCTATGCACGACGCGGCGCAGCGCCTGATCGGCACGCATGATTTCACCACGTTTCGCGCTACGCAGTGCCAGTCGAAAAGCTCGGTAAAAACGCTCGACCGCCTCGACGTAACGCGCAATGGGGAGATCATCGAGATCAGGGCATCGGCGCGCTCGTTCCTGCACAACCAGATCCGTTCTTTCGCGGGAACGCTCAACGAAGTGGGATGCGGGCGCTGGGACGCTGACGATGTGAGCGCGGCGCTCGAAGCCCGCGACCGCAGGGCCTGCGGGCCGGTTGCGCCGCCCTACGGGCTCTATCTCATTGGGGTCGACTACCCGATCGTAACCGGGTCCGGCAGGGAAATGCCGAGGGCGCCCTGAAGCAGGATCATTACGAAAAGCGAACCGACCATCAGGACCACGAAAAACCCCGCCGTATAGGCGTGTGATCGTTTCAGGGCGATATGTGTGAGACGGTAGGTCAGGAACATGATGCCCGCATAGAGCAAAAGGCTGATCGCGGTGGTGAAGCCCGGCCAATCCGGCACGATCACCCGCACCAACGTGGCTGGCACCATAAGCCAGGCGCCAATTGCCGTGCCCCAGTTGCTGGCGACGACATAGGGGCTGAAGCGCTTGCTGAGACCGAGGCGGCGCGCACTGAAAGCAAGAACGACAAGAGGCGCGACCCAGGCGGCGAGATCGACGAAGGCGACGCGGCCCATGATCGAGAAGCGGTTTCCGGTTTCGGGCCGCAGCGCAATCATATCGTTGGCGAAGATGATCCAGCCAAGGATGAGCGGGGGCAGCGAGATCGTTATGGCGTGAAAGGACTGCCAGAAACCGTCTTCGGAAAAATCGAGCATGTCGAGGCCGTCGGCATGACCGTTCATCATCCGCCATGCGCCCCACAAATATTGCTGAGTTTCATCGAAATCCGGCATTGTCACTCATGCTCTACGCAAGAAAATCCTCGATGAAGCGTTCGTATATTTGGGTAAGCGTTTCAAGATCGGCAATATCTACCCTTTCGTCAACCATGTGCATGGTTTTGCCGACAAGGCCGAACTCGACGACAGGGCAATAGTCCTTGATGAAGCGGGCGTCGGACGTGCCGCCGGACGTTGAAAGCTGCGGGCGCCGGCCGATTACCGCTTCGACGGACTTCGTCAGCGTGCCGACGAGTTTGTCGTCGTGGGTCAGGAACACGTGGCTCGGCCGGTCGCGCCAGGTCAACTCGTAGTTCACGGGGGTTTTCCGCCCGGGGCGCAGCTTGCGCCGTCCGGCGGCACGGTCGAGCCGGTTGTGGATCTCGGCCATCAGCGTTTCGTCGGTCCAGCTATCGTTGTAGCGGATGTTGAACGTTGCCGTCGCTTTGGCCGGTATGACATTGACCGCAGGATTACCGACATCCATCGTCGTGACTTCCAGATTTGTCGCCTGGAAATCCTTGGTGCCCTTGTCGAGCGCGGGATAAAGCAGGCTGTCGAGCAAGGTGACGAGGCCCCGCACCGGATTGTCGGCGAGGTGCGGATAGGCTGCATGACCCTGAACGCCGTTTACGGTTATCGTGCCGGAGAGCGAGCCGCGTCTTCCGATCTTTATCATGTCGCCGAGCTTGTCGGGATTGGTGGGCTCGCCGACGATCGCGGCATCCCAGCTTTCGCCCTTGGCCTTTGCCCATTCGAGAAGCTTGCCGGTCCCGTTGATCGACGGGCCCTCCTCGTCGCCGGTGATCAGAAACGAAATCGACCCCTTGAGGCTGCCATGTTTCGTGATGTGACGCGCGACGGCAGCGGTGAAGCAGGCGACCCCGCCCTTCATGTCGACGGCGCCGCGGCCATACATCTGGCCATTGTGAATGGCGGCGGAAAAGGGCGGGAACTTCCACGCGGCCTCGTCGCCGACAGGCACCACATCCGTATGTCCCGCGAACATAAGATGAGGTCCATTGCCTGAACGTCTCGCATAAAGATTCTCGACGTCGGGCGTGCCCTCCTCGCTGAAAACCGGTCTCTCGACCGAAAAACCGAGGGGCGCAAGCATGGATTCAAGAGCAGTCAGCGCTCCGGCCTCGGCGGGCGTTACCGACGGGCAAGTGATGAGCTGGACGAGGTTTTCTACGGGATCTGTCGCGGATTTCATGCAAGAAGCGATAATGGAAAAGGATAGGCCTGTCACCTACTACTGCGGCGGGTGCCGGGGCATTGCGGTTCCCGGCATCGGGCGCTGGATTGAAGCATCCGCATCTGTTTAAATGCCGCGACCGATGAACCGGGAACAGCAACATGACCGAAAACGAAAGCCGTATCGTCATCGCTGGAGCCGGATCGATAGGGTGCTACGTCGGTGGTTGCCTCGCCGCCGCCGACAAGAACGTGGTTTTTCTCGTACGGCCAAGGGTCGATGAAGCGCTTCGCCAAGGGGGCCTCAACATCGTCGATCTCGACGGGACCGAGCGCCTCGTCACGCCGGAGAAGCTTCAGCTCGCGGTCGATCCTGCCGCAGCCTTTGGGTCGGCCGAGATTATTCTCGTCACGGTCAAGAGTGGCGCGACTGAAGAGATGGCAAAGCTGATTGCCGCGCACGCCCCTTCCAGCGCCGTCGTTGTGAGCCTGCAGAACGGCGTCGACAACGCAAAGGTGCTGCGTCGCACCCTCCCCACGGGTTTCACCGTCGCTGCGGGCATGGTTCCCTTCAACGTCGTGCAATCGGAACCAGGAGAGGTTCCGCTCACTGTCCGGCGGACCACGGAAGGCACGATTCTCATCGACGACAAGCCCGGAGACCTTGCCGATGAACTCTCGGTCCCCGGTCTCCAGGTGGCAAATGACGAAGACATGCAGAGCGTTCTCTGGGGCAAGCTGCTGATGAACCTCAACAACGCCCTTAATGCCCTGTCAAACCTGCCGCTTGCAACCGAACTGTCCGATCGCAACTGGCGCCGGCTGCTGGCGGACCAGATGAACGAAGGCATCAAGGTGCTCAAGGCCCATGGGATCGCGCCGGCAAAGATACAGGGCCTTCCGCCGGCGCTTCTGCCGTGGATATTGCGGTTGCCGGACTTCCTCTTCGGAATTCTCGCACGGAAAATGCTGAGCGTGGGGCCACACGCGCGATCCTCCATGTGGGAGGATCTGTCACGGGGGCGTCCGACCGAAATCGACTATCTGCAAGGCGTGATCCTTCGCCTGGCGCAGGAGAAGAACATCGACGTCCCCCTGACGCGGCGGATTATCGCGTGTATCAGGGAGGCGGAGGGCAAGCCGCTCCGCTCTCACACCGTGGAGGAAATCCGCAACTCGCCCGCGTGAGCGGATCAGTCGCGCAACAATTCGTTGATCGACGTCTTCGAGCGGGTCTGTTCGTCGACCCGCTTGACGATCACGGCGCAATAGAGGCTCGGACCAGGCTGGCCGTTGGGGAAGGGCTTGCCGGGAAGCGAGCCGGCGACGACCACCGAATAGGGCGGCACTTCGCCGTAGAAGATTTCGCCCGTTGCACGGTCGATAATCTTCGTCGACTTGCCGATGAAAACGCCCATGCCGAGGACAGAGCCTTCGCGAACGATGCAGCCCTCGACCACTTCGGAGCGGGCGCCGATGAAGCAATTATCCTCGATGATGGTCGGACCGGCCTGCATGGGCTCGAGCACGCCGCCAATGCCGACGCCACCCGACAGATGTACGTGCTTGCCGATCTGCGCGCACGAACCGACGCCGGCCCAGGTGTCAACCATGGTTCCCTCGCCGACATAGGCGCCAAGGTTGACGAAGGATGGCATCAGGATCGCGCCCGGCGCGATATAGGCCGAGCGGCGGACGATGGCGTTGGGCACCGTCCTGATGCCCGCCTTGGCGAATTCCGTCGCACCCCAGCCGTCAAACTTCGACGGCACCTTGTCCCACCAGACAGCGCCGCCCGGGGCTCCTTCGATGATCCCCATCGGATTGAGACGGAACGACAGAAGCACTGCCTTTTTCAGCCACTGATTGACCTTCCAGTTTCCGTCAGCCTGTTTCTCAGCGACCCGAGCCTCGCCGCCGTCGAGCAGGAGAAGCGCTGCCTCGACAGCGTCGCGAACTTCGCCGCGCGTATCGGTATTGATTGCATCGCGTTCATCGAAGGCCTTCTCGATGGTCAATTCGAGGCTGGTGAGGTCAGGCTTGGACATTTGCAGGTCACTCCATTACACGGGCGGTTTAATTTAAGTCTGTGAGAGGGTCAATCTCACCATTACCATGCTGGACCGCGAAAGAATGTCTCAGAACGTCATAAGCGTCCGCAGGAGGAGAAGCCGAATTGAACACCGATGAAAAAGACAGCTGGACACCGTTTTCTCATTCTTCCGAAGCGGTACGCCGTGTCGAGACTGCGCCGGAGACGCCGCAGACCCAGTCCAGCACCTATAAGCTGGCCTTTGCCGATCCGGAATTCATGACGCGGCGCGAATTGCGTGCCGTGCGCCTGCAGCTTGAACTGTTGAAGCCGGAAATGGCGCTCGCCGAGCGCGGCATCCGCTCGACCGTGGTCCTGTTCGGCGGAGCGCGCATCCCCGAACCTGGCGGCGCCGCCTGGGCGGCGAAGAACGCGACCCAGAAAAAGAACCTCGAGGCCAATTCACGCTACTACGCCGAGGCGCGCAAGTTCGCCGAACTCTGCTCTACCTATTCGTCAACGACCTACTACCGCGAGTTCGTCGTCGTTACCGGCGGCGGCCCCGGTGTGATGGAAGCCGGCAACCGCGGCGCATCGGATGTCGGCGCGCCGACGATCGGGCTCAATATCGTCCTGCCGCACGAGCAGACGCCAAACCCCTATGTATCGCCGGATCTGTGCTTCAATTTCCATTACTTCGCTATTCGCAAGATGCACTTTTTGATGCGGGCGAAGGCCATGGCGATATTTCCCGGCGGTTTCGGAACCATGGACGAAACCTTCGAGACGCTCACACTCATTCAGACCGGACGCATGGAACGCATCCCGCTTCTACTCTTCGGGAAGTCTTTCTGGGAGAAGGCGATCAATTTCGACTTCCTCGCCGAGCAAGGCGTGATCTCGCCATCGGATCGCGAACTCATCACCTTCGTCGATACCGCCGACGAGGCCTGGGATGTGATCCAGGCCTTCTACAAGCTGGATTGACGCCTCAGACCGGCTCGCTCCTCTTGACCTGCCTTGGCAGGATCGCGTCGAGGAATGCGGCAAGTTCATCGGTCACGTAATCGACGTGGTCGGTGTTGCCAGGATCCCGCTCCCATATCTCGGAATAGGTCGGTTCGAAATTATGCGGAACGATGAGGACCGTGGTCATGCCGAGCGCCTTCGGCACGACGAGGTTGCGCGCCAGATCCTCGAACATGACGCAGCTGGCGGCGTCGATCTTGTGCATTGCCAGGAACCGATCGTACGTCTCGCGCGCCGGTTTGGGTGTCAGCTCCGCTGCCCTGATGTCGAAAATGTCATCGAACTGCTCGAGCACACCGAGCTGGCGCGCTGCGCGTTCAGCGTGGCCCCGGTCGCCATTGGTGAAGATGAATTTCCGTCCCGGTAACTGCTTGATCGCCGTGGAAAGCGACGGGTCGGGCACCAGCCAGGAATAATCGATGTCGTGGACCTTCTGCAGAAAATCATCGGGATCGATATCGTAGCGGTCCATCAAGCCTTTGAGCGTCGTGCCGTATTCCTTGTAAAATCGCTTCTGGAGATCGCGTGCATCCGTATGCGAAAGCTTCAGCAGATCAGCGACATAGCCCGTCATCTTGACATCAATCTGCGAAAAGAGATTGGAATGATGCGGGTATAGCGTGTTGTCCAGATCGAAGACCCAGTCCGTTATATGCGCAAAGTTTAATGGATCAGGCTGGTTTGTCATCCGTTAGGGTTTCCGCTATTTATCTGCGCTGCTCATGCATCGATTTTATTAGTGCGTCTCATCAATAGACGAAAATGGTCGCAACTACGACCGATTTTAGATTTATCGCTCGCCTGCATTTTCCCAATTTCTTGTTTCATGCATTTTCCAGAGAAACGATGTCCAAAGTCATTTTCAAGTGCATATTGGTAACCATTGTCATGACTGCCTCCTGCGTCGTGATTACCAACGCGATCCGCGAGGCGGTCCATATGTCAGATGGGCCTGCGCGCCTCATTGCCATCCTCTGTCCGCTGCTGATCACTCCGCCCATAATCTACCTGTGCCTGCGCCAATCGGAAAAGTTGCGACAAGCCCTAACCGACCTCAATCGAATCATGCAGGAACTCGAGACAACGAACGTCCGTCTATTCGAGGCATCCCTGCGCGACAACATGACCGGGCTTCTCAACCGCGAAACGTTCTTCGAGCGGATGGAGGCTTTGCGCAGGCAGGGACCGGGCTCCTTGCTGATTGTCGATGCCGACCACTTCAAGAAGATCAACGATAACCATGGCCATCACACCGGTGACGCTGCGCTCATTGCAATCGCACAGTGCATATCGCGGTGTATCGGTGAAGATGACTGCGCCGGCCGTATCGGGGGCGAGGAGTTCGCCATATTCCTCGCGACGGCGGATGAAACCGAGGTACGCGGCGTAGCCGAATGCATTCGCGCCGAGGTCTGCAGCCATGCATTGAAATCGGCCGAAGGCGCGGAGGTTCCGCTCAGTGTCAGCATCGGCGGCGTAGCAGGCGTTGCCGCCGGTACGGTCAAGGAACACTTCCGGACAGCCGACCGGCGTCTTTACGATGCCAAACGTCGCGGCCGCAATTGCGTCAGCGTCCGCTCGCCTGTCAAGAACATCGCCTGAACGCGGCGCTCCCATCAGACCATGGCGGGGTCAAGCGGTTCTGCCTCCTTCCACCGCGCAATCAGCGCCGGCATGTCCGCCGTCTCGAAAGCATCGCGAAGGGCGGCGAACGACGGCAGTACGAAATAGGCCCGCTGGAACTTGTCTATCTCATATCCCGTCCGCATAACCGTTTCGATGTCGAAGGGGACGTGGTGCGCATCGGCACTCGTCACCGCGAACTGCAACTCGCTGAAAGACGACATCAGCCCCGCGCCGAAGGCCTTAACCGGGGCGCCTTCCTCCTGCATCAAGCCGAACTCGGCGGTGTACCAGTAGAGACGAGCGGCCAGTTGCTCGCCGCCCATCCGCGACGCTGCTCCACCCTTGACCCCGTATAGCTGCATGAAATCGGCAAATACGGGTTGGCTCAGGATAGGCACGTGGCCGAAGAAATCGTGAAACATGTCTGGTTCGACGATGTAATCGAGTTCCTTCTTCTTGCGCAGCCAGTTGGTGACGGGAAAACGCTTGTTGGCGAGATGATCGAAGAAGGGCTCGTTGGGGATGAGGCCAGGGACCGCTACGATTTCCCAGCCGGTCAACTTGCGCAGCCGGTCACTGACTTCATGGAAATCCGGGATGCGATCCAGTAGGCCGAGCGCTTCCACGCCGTCGAGATAGCTGCGATGCGCAAGCTTTTCCGTCAGCTTCGTCTGGCGATCGCACAGGGAGCGCCATACCTCCTGGTCTTCGTCCGAATAGTCATATTGCTGTTCGATCGTGAAGTCGGCGTTGCACGCCGTATAGTCGCCGCGCAGACCCAGCTCAGCGCATTCGCGCGCATAGGCTTCAACACTGATCGTCATGATTTTCTCCTCCACCATGGAACCATGACGTGCAGGATACCCTGAGGATAGGAGAGAATTTGACCTAATCATCTCAAAAACGCATGCTATAAGGTGAAACTTGATCTTTTTTGGAGGAAATCGGGTGACATCACCTCAATTGAATGAGTTCGAGATCAAAATGCTGCAGATCCTCCAGGCCAATGGCCGGGTTGCCATCACTGATCTGGCGCAGATGATCGGGCTGTCCGCGACGCCGTGCGCGCGGCGTTTCGAGCATCTCCAGGAGAGCGGCGTGATCAAGGGTTTCGCAGCGACGATAGACCGCCGCGCCATCGGGCTCATGGTCGAAGTGTTCATCCAGGTGCGGCTCAATACGCACAGCGACGACTCGCCCGAGCGCTTCGTCGGAGAGATAGAGCGCATGGACGAAGTTTCGTCATGCTGGACCATGACCGGCGAATACGATTTTCTGCTGCATGTCATGGTACCGACGGTCGACGATCTCAACGATTTCGTCATGCATCGGCTGATGCGGCTGAAAGGCGTGCGCGACGTGCACACCCAACTCGTCCTGCAGAACATCAAGGGGCCGGGAAAGATCCCGCTCGAACACCTGAAGCGGTGATCAGGGAACGATCAGCGTGCCGGCGCCGCGCTCGGTGAAAAGTTCGAGCAGAACCGAATGCGGCGTCTTGCCATTAAGGATGACGACGCCTTCGACGCCGCGTGTTATTGCGTCGATGCAAGTTTCGACCTTGGGAATCATCCCGCCCGAAATGGTGCCATCCTTGATGAGCGCGCGCGCCTGGCCGACCGAAAGCTCCTTGATAAGCTCCTTGTTGGCGTCAAGCACGCCCGGAACATCGGTGAGGAACAGAAGGCGCGAGGCTTTCAGCGCGCCGGCGATGGCTCCCGCGAAAGTATCCGCATTGATGTTATAGGTATGCCCGTCGCGTCCCGGGGCAACGGGTGCGATCACCGGGATCATCTCGGAGCGCGCCAGAAGGTCGAGCAGCGTGCGGTCGATCTCCACCGGTTCGCCGACGAAGCCCAGATCGACGATTTTTTCAATGTTGGAGTCGGGATCGATAACGGTCTTCTTGGCCTTCTCGGCGAAGACCATGTTGCCGTCCTTGCCGCACAGGCCGATTGCCCATTCGCCTTCGGCATTGATGAGCGCCACGATCTCCTTGTTGATCGAGCCCGCAAGGACCATCTCGACAATCTCGAGGGTCTTTTCGTCGGTGACGCGCAATCCGCCTTCAAACTTCGATTCGATCCCCATGCGCGCCAGCATCGAAGCAATTTGCGGTCCGCCGCCATGAACAACGATGGGATTGATGCCCGATTGTTTCAGCAAGGCTATGTCCCGCGCAAACGCCTTGCCCAGCGCGGCATCGCCCATGGCATGGCCGCCATATTTCACGACGACGGTCTTGTTTTCATAGCGCTGCATATAGGGAAGAGCAGCCGAAAGCAGATTTGCCTGGATTTCGGCGGTTTGGTCGTCGGGCATCAGGGACATGCGCGGGCTCCGGCTTTTGGAAGGTCGTGGGGTTCTTAGCGCCAAAGGCGATCCCGGGCAAACATGATTTCGGCTCGCCGCCAAGGTTTTTGCCCGAAGCCATTGACAGTGTGCCGCACCGCCGGATTTAAATCATGCAACCAGCAGTTGGAAACGCCCTTCACATGACGCCCGAAGGCATATCGGAACTGATCTCACGCGTCTCCCTGCGGGACCGGGCGGCTTTCGATGCGCTCTATGCTTCGACGAGCGCGAAACTTTTCGGCGTGTGCCTGCGTGTCTTGGGTAACCGCACGGAGGCCGAAGACGCGCTGCAGGACATCTACGTCAAGATCTGGAACAAGGCGGACCGGTTTGCTGTCGCTGGCACCAGCCCGATTTCTTGGCTCGTCGCCGTTGCCAGGAACCACTGCATCGACCGCCTGCGGGCGCGCAAAGGCCGAACGGAGGATCTCGACGAGGCATCGGATATCGCCGAGCCTTCCGCCGATCCCGAACAATCCGCCATTGCGACGGGAGAGGCGCGCCGCCTTGGGGATTGCCTCGACCAACTCGACGCTCCACGTGCGGCGGCCGTGCGCGGCGCTTACCTTAATGGCGACAGCTACGAGTTGCTCGCGCAGCGTCATAAAGTGCCGTTGAATACAATGCGAACCTGGCTGCGACGCAGCCTTTTGAAACTGAAGGAATGCCTGGAAGGATGAGCGCGACACCACCCGATGACACTGTTCCGGACGGCGACGATCTCGTTGCCGCCGAATATGTGTTGGGCGTGCTGCCCGAAGAGGAGCGCCGCGACGCCGCGCGCCGCATCGAAACGGACCCGGTATTCGCCCGCCTTGTCACCCGGTGGCAGGAATATTTCAGCGCACTCGATGAGGGGTTCACGCCGGTTTCGCCGCCGCACCATATCAAGTCCCAGATCGATCATCGCCTGTTCGGAACCGATGCGCCGGCGCCGGCGATGCCGCTATGGACCAGCCTCGTATTCTGGCGCGGGCTTGCACTCGCCGCCCTGTTGCTGGCGATGATCGGTTTCGGGCGCGACCTTATTTTGCAGCGTCCCGCGCCGGCGCAGCTGGTGGCATCCATGGCTGCTGACAACAGCAAGGTTCGCACAGTCGCAGTTTATGACGAGCAGACAAAGCGCCTGAAAGTGAGCCTGGTTGCCGGTGACATGCCCTCAGACCGTTCGCTCGAACTCTGGCTGATTGCCGGGAATGAAGCGCCAGTCTCACTCGGGCTGATGAAATCGCCGCAGGTCACCGAATTCAATGTCCCGCAGGGTTTGGTCGCCAAACTGCGTGACGGTACGACGCTTGCCATTTCGGTCGAACCGCTTGGCGGTTCGCCAAGCGGAGCCCCCACCGGGGCAGTCGTCGCAACTGGTACGATCCGCGCAATCTGAAAAAATATCCCACCGCTGAAACTTTGCCGTCAGCACTCCCGTATCTCCACCGACCTCTCAAGAGAGGCAATGCAACAGTGGAGATAGAGATGTTACGCAAATCACTGAGCCTGATCGCACTTTCCACGGTCCTGATTGCCGGAACTGCGTTCGCCAAGAATCCGACTGTGGGCGGTGCGCCCATGTATCCAAACAAGAACATCATCGAGAATGCGGTGAACTCGAAGGATCACACGACCCTCGTCGCTGCCGTCAAGGCTGCGGGCCTCGTCGAAACCCTAGAGGGCAAGGGGCCCTTCACGGTGTTCGCACCCACCAATGAGGCCTTCGCGGCGCTGCCGAAGGGAACCGTCGAGACGCTGCTGAAGCCTGAAAACAAGGACAAGCTGGTCAAGATCCTGACCTGCCATGTCGTCGCTGCCGACGCCTCGTCAAAGACGATCATGAAGATGATTGATGATGATGAAGGCGCGCATCCGGTGAAGACCGTGGGCGGCTGCGTCTGGACCGCGAAGTACAAGGGCAAGAACCTGACATTGACAGATGAAAACGGCACCGTTGCTCATGTGACGATCGCCAATGTCAAACAGTCGAACGGCGTCATCCATGTAATCGACAAGGTGCTGCTGCCAAAAATGTAAACCGCAGCACTCAAATGCGCAGACGGCATCTGCGCATCTTGCCCCGCGGCGATCTCCTAGCCCTAGGTCGTGCGGGGCCCTTTTATTTCTGGTTTTCTTCGAGCAAAAGCGCGATTGCACCGCGCAGCTCATCAAGCCCGGCGCCCTTCTCGGATGACGTCGCCAGGATTTCCGGATAGGCGGCTGCGCGCTTTTTGATGGCCTGCGCCGTCTCCTCCATCAACCGGGGCACGCCCACAGCCTTGATCTTGTCGATCTTGGTGAGAACAAGCTGGTATGAAACCGCGGCCCGGTCGAGAAGATCGAGCACTTCGGCATCGTTTTTCTTGACGCCGTGACGCGCGTCGATCAGCACATAGACCCGCTTCAAGGTCGAACGCCCGCGCAGATAGTCGAACACCAGACGGGTCCAGGCGTCGACCTGTTCCTTCGGCGCTTCTGCAAAGCCATAGCCTGGCATATCGACGACGGCGATCGGCGGCAGGTCCTTGCCCTCGCCCGAATAGCCGTCGGGAACGAAATAGTTGAGTTCCTGCGTACGGCCGGGCGTATTCGAGGTGCGCGCCAGCTTCTGGCCGAGGATCGCATTGATAAGGGATGATTTGCCGACGTTGGAGCGGCCGGCGAACGCGATTTCAAGCGGTCCTTCAGGCGGCAGGAATTTCATCGACGGCACACCGCGAATGAATACCCAGCCCTGCGCGAAGAGCATCCTGCCCCTCTCGATCAACCCGTTTGTCCTGTCCTCGGCTTCAGTCACGTTCATTCCATTCCATTGCGCGTGCGGGATTGAGAAGTGTGCATCAAGGTTTATCCTCGCCTTGTCAACACAGCAGGGCAGACCGGCGCAACAGCTTTTACCCCTTATTGCGTCATGGCTTGCGTAAGGCTGCCGTCAATGTCCAGCGAAACCAGGCGCTGAAACGAGATCAGCCGGACCTGTCAGGCCCGGCCGATGTAAAGAATTTCGCGAAACTCGGGCCGCTACTCGGCCGGTTTCGGTTTCTTCTTGAACATGCCCGCCAGATTATCCCAGAGCTCGATCTTGACGCCCTGGCGCTTCATGATGACGCCTTGCTGGATGATCGAGAGCGTGTTGTTCCACGCCCAGTAGATCACGAGACCTGCAGGGAAGCTTGCCAGCATGAAGGTGAAGATCAGCGGCATCCAGTTGAAAATCATCTGCTGCGTCGGATCGGGCGGCGTCGGGTTCATGCGCATTTGGAGGAACATGGTCACTCCCATGATCAACGGCCAGACGCCGATCATCAGGAAGGCCGGAACCGCCCAGGGCATAAGCCCGAAGAGGTTGAAGAGCGAGGTCGGATCGGGCGCGGCAAGGTCCTGAATCCAGCCAAAGAACGGCGCGTGGCGCATTTCGATGGTCACGTAAAGGACCTTGTAGAGCGCGAAGAAGACGGGGATCTGGATCAGGATCGGCCAGCAACCGGCGATCGGATTGATCTTTTCCGTCTTGTAGAGCTCCATCAGCGCCTGCTGCTGCTTGACCTTGTCATCCGCATATTTCTCGCGAATTTCGGTCATCTTCGGCTGCACCAGCTTCATCCGCGCCATGGAGGCGTAGGACTTGTTGGCGAGCGGGAAGAACAAGCCCTTGAGGATAACGGTGACGAGGAGGATGGCGATGCCGAAATTGCCGATCGCCTTGTAGAGCGTGTCGATCAGGTAGAACATCGGCTTGGTGATGAAATAGAACCAGCCCCAATCGATCAGGAGATCGAACTGGCGGATGCTGCGTTCCTTTTCATAGGCATTGATCGTTCCGACTTCCTTGGCGCCGGCGAAGAGCAGGTTCTCAATCGTCGCAGACTGGCCGGGCTCGATCGTCGTCGGGTCGGAAAGGTAGTCGCTCTGATAGCGCGGGCGTCCGTCGTCGAAGTACGACATGCGCGCCTGGAACGGCTTTGCTGCCGAGGGAACGAGGGTTGCTGCCCAATATTTGTCGGTAATGCCGATCCAGCCGCCGGTCGTCGCCTTCGGCGGGGACACTTCGCGCGCCTTTTCGATGGCGGCGAACTTGTATTCCACCAGGCCTTCGTCGCCGATCACGCCGATCGGACCTTCGTGCAGCACATAGGTGCTCGGATGGAGCGGCTTGGAGAAGCGCGTAACGCGGCCATAGGAGGCGAGCGAAACGGGAGCGGACGTGCTGTTGGTTACCGTGTCCTTGACCGTGAACATGTAACGGTCGTCCACCGTGAAGGTGCGCTTGAACGTCAGGCCCTTCTCGTTGGTGAAGGAGAGCGTCACCGGATTTGCCGGCGTCAGCGTGCTGTTGCCCTCGACCGTCCATACGGTGCCCGGCCCAGGGACCGTGCCGGTCAACTCGTTGCCGGTAAAGCCGATCTCGGCGAATTGCCCGTCCGCCATCTGCGCCGGGCTCAGAAGCTGGATGGCCGGCGAGTTGTCGTCAACGGTCTCGTGATACTTCTTGAGCTGCAGGTCGTCGAGCCGTGCGCCGGTCAGGCTGATCGAGCCGCCGAGGCTCGGCGTATCGATCTTTATGCGGGAGGTCTGGCCGAGCGCGGCGTCGCGGGTCAGGCTGCCGGCCTGGGCGCCATCCTGGGATTGGCCGGGGATATTGGCGCCAGGCGTTGCCGGCGTCGACGACGGCAGGTTTGCCGCGGTGCCGGTGGTTGGCGTTCCGGCCGGCGTGCTCGCCTGTCCGTCAACGCGCGTCTGTCCTTGCCGCGTGGCCTCGATCTGGGCCTGTTCGCGCTGCGCTTCGATCTTGGGGTTCATGTAGAACACCTGCCAAAGCGTCAGGATCACAATGGACAAGGCAATGGTGATAAAGAAATTACGATTGGTTTCCATTGTAGTCCTTGGGTCGGGTCGGGTGCGCCATCAGGGCTTTGTCGAACGCCGGGTCTGTGTTTTCCTGGAAACCCGTTTTAAGAGTTCCCGTGTCAGGTCCGCGAACGGCGCGTCTAGCGCATCACGGCGAGCAACGATCACATAATCGGTTCCCGCCTGCATGTCATCAGCAACATTGACGCGCACAGCCTCTTTCAGGCGGCGTTTGATGCGATTGCGGATGACGGCATTGCCGTTCTTTTTGGTGACGGTGAAACCGACGCGCGGTGGGCCAGCCTGGTCGTCGCGCTCCTTGACCTCGAGCAGGAAGTAGGCGCCGCGGCGCTTTTCTCCGTTCCGAACAGTCAAAAACTCCGCTCTCTTGCGAAGGCGGAGTGGTTTTTGCTCATTCATCGTGTAGTGCCAACTTTGGCAACCGCACCAAGTCGCGCGGTTTTGCCTTTATGCCGACAACCGCTTGCGACCGCGGGCGCGGCGCGCTGCGATTACCTTGCGGCCGCCAGCCGTAGCCATACGGGCGCGAAACCCGTGGCGACGTGCGCGGACAAGCTTGGATGGCTGATAAGTACGCTTCATTTGTTAAATACCGCGGTGTGCGGCCCTTCTTGTGGTCTGTTCTTTGACAGGAGCATATCAGGACCGCCATTAGCGCGTAAAAACACGCCGCCGGGGCGGTCAACCCGGACGTGCGCGGCTTATAGAGGCCCGATGCCGAGAAGTCAATTCGTTGCCGTGATTCAAAATAGGCAAAAACGGCTAAGTGAATTATTGTGCTAATTCGTCAGGCGGCTTACACCGCCTGACGACGGAGATCAAATGGCTGCACCGGAACAAATGTCTGCCGAAACGAGCGTGACACGGCACGCCGGACGGCGCTTGCCCGTCTTCAAGCGCCTATCGGGCAAGCTGCTGCTGCTCACCCTGCTCTTCGGCCTCGTTGCCGAAGTGATGATCTTCGTGCCGACCATGGCTGACATGCGCATTCGCTGGCTGTCGGATCGCCTCAATACCGTCGCCGCCGCGAGCGTCGTCCTTGCGGCAAACGACAGCGAGGAAATTCCGCGCACAGTGCAGGACGACGTGCTCCTTGCCACCGGCACGAAAGCAATCGCCTTGCGCGAAAAAGGCGCCTCGCGCCTGCTGGCCGTGGCGGAAATGCCGTCGAAGGTCGATCGCCACGTCGATATCACGGTGACCGACCCGATCACCGTAATTCGCGACGCCTTCGATACCGTAATCAATGGCGGCAACCGGATCATTCGCGTCTATGGGCCGATCGGCGACACCGGCAAGGTCATCGAGCTCCTGACCTCCGACGGGCCGCTGCGCAATGCCATGCTGCGCTATGCCGGCAATGTGGCACTCATCTCGCTGTTCATCTCGGCGATCACCGCCGGTCTCGTCTTCCTTGCCATAAGCCGTCTGCTGATCCGGCCAATCCAGCGCATGAGCGACAATATGCTCGCCTTTGCGCGCTCTCCGGATGATCCGCAAAAAATCATCAAGCCCGAGAACCGCGAGGACGAACTCGGCATTGCCCAGCGCGAGCTTGCCGACATGCAGCGCCAGCTCCAGCGCACCCTTTCTGAACAGAAGCATCTCGCTGATCTTGGCCTTGCCGTCTCCAAGATCAATCACGACATGCGCAATATCCTCGCCTCGGCGCAGCTGATGTCCGATCATCTCGCCAATACCAGTGATCCGGCGATCCAGCGCTTTGTCCCCAAGCTTGTGCGCACGATCGACCGCGCCATCAATTATTCACAGACGGTTCTCGCCTATGGCGGAACGCAGGAGCCACCGCCGCAACGCCGGCGCGTGAAGCTGCGCACGCTCGTCAACGAAGTCGAGGAAATGCTCAGCATCGACGCGAAATCCGGTATTGAATTCAAGAATCTCGTGCCGGAATCCTTCGAATTCGATGCCGATCCGGATCAGTTTTTCCGGATCATTCTCAACCTCTGCCGCAATTCGGTGCAGGCCATGACCGGCGATACGCGCGACGACGACGCCATTATCAAGCGGCTGACAATAACGGCCGGCCAGATCGGGACGACATCGATCATCGGCGTCGAGGACACGGGGCCAGGCCTTCCCGCCAAGGCGCGGGAGAATTTGTTCAGGGCATTCAGGGGATCGGCACGCTCCGGGGGTACCGGACTTGGCCTTGCAATCGTACACGAGCTGGTACGGGCACATGGGGGAACAATTGAATTGCGTGACAATGAAGGGGCGGGAACGAGTTTCGAAATTCGTATTCCCGACCAGCCTATCTCGCTGGCCGAATGGCGTTCGCGTCGGGATTCGATTTCCTGATATGATGCGTTCGCATGTCTAATTTCATTACAACCTACTGGCCGCACATCTTTTTCGTGCTCTCGGTTCTTCTTGGTGTGCCGGCCGCTATCCATGCGACGATGACCAAGGAGGAGGTGCGCGCAGCGATTGGCTGGGTCGGCGTCATCATTCTCTCGCCGGTCATTGGCGCCGTCATCTATGCCGTTGCCGGAATTAATCGCATCCGGCGCTCGACCATCTCGTCGCAGCGCGAATTCCTGCGCGAGATTGGCCAGGATCAGCTCGTGCGCTTTCACGCGCGCGATCAGGATGTCCTTGCGCATTTCGAAAAGCGCCTCGCCACGATGAAGACGCTGGGCGATAGGGTCAGCCGCTGTCGGCTCACCACGGCAAACGACATCGACATGCTGCACGGCGGCGACGAAGCCTACCATGCCATGCTTGCGGAAATTCAGGGCGCGCAACGCAGCGTCCTCGTCGAAACCTATATTTTCGACCGCGACAAGATCGGTCTGCGCCTCGCCGACGCGCTCATTGCCGCAAAGAAGCGCGGGGTGGAAGTCAGGGTGCTTATCGATGCCGTCGGCGCGCGCTATTCGATACCGACGATCGTCGGCTATCTGGCCAAGCACGGGGTCAAGGTCGACGTCTTCAACGGCAACATCATTATCGGCCTGCGCCTGCCCTATGCCAACCTTCGCACCCACAGGAAAATACTCGTCGTCGACGGCAGGGTCGCCTTTACCGGCGGCATGAATATCCGCGCTGGCTTCTCGCGCGAAATTTTTGGCGAAGACAATGCGCGCGACACCCACTTCCGGCTGACAGGGCCGATCGTCACCGATCTTTTCCACGTGGCGGCCGAAGATTGGCGCTTCACCACGCGTGAGCACCTTGGCGGCGAGGCCTGGGCCATCGAGCCGCCGGCAAAGCAGCCGGGCGAGCCGGTGTTTATCCGGGTGGTGCCGTCGGGTCCCGATCGGAGCGTCGAAGCCAATCATCGCATGCTGATGGGCGCTTTTTCGGTCGCACAGCAACACATACGCATCATGTCGCCCTATTTCCTGCCTGACCGCGAGTTGATCAGCGCGCTCGTGACCGCGGCGCGGCGCGGCGTCGAGGTCGATATCGTGGTGCCGTCGGTCAATAATCTCAAGCTGGTCGACCGGGCCATGACCGCGCAGTTCGATCAGATATTGAAGAGCCATTGCCGCATCTGGCGCGCATCGGGCAACTTCAACCATTCGAAACTGCTCGCAATCGACGGCGCCTGGTCCTATGTCGGATCGTCGAACCTCGATCCGCGCTCGCTGCGGCTGAATTTCGAGGTCGATCTTGAAGTCATCGATGCGCCATTCGCTGCCGAAGTGGAGGCGCTGATCGACACGGCAATCGCCTCAGCGAAACCAGTGCTCCTGCAAAAGCTGCGGGCCCGCTCGTTCTGGGCGAGGCTGATCGACCGGATTATCTGGCTAGGTTCGCCCTATCTTTGATGGCGTTTGTCTCGGCAATCGCGGCCTTGAGATCAACATGCGCCTTGATCGGAAGGTGATCGGAGGCGACGCGCGCAAGCGGCGTGTCGTGCACCTCGATCGCCGTGACGAGGCTGTGCGGATGGCCGAGGACCCGGTCGAGCGCGAGCACCGGAAAGCGCGACGGGAAGCTTGGAACAGCGTTCCTCGCCGGATCGAAGATCGGCTTCAGGAAATGCAGGGACGATCCCTTGCCGACGCGCCATTCATTGAGGTCGCCGAGCAGGAGCGTCGGGCGCGAGGGGTCGGCATGCACCGCATCGAGGATCGCCTCAGTCTGCTGCTGGCGCGAGTGCTTGAGCAAGCCAAGGTGGGCGGCAATAATGCGCAAGGGCCCCGCCTGAAGGTCGATATCGGCAACCAGCGCGCCCCTCGGCTCCAGCCCCGGCAGCACCAGTTGCTGTACGCGCTGGACGACGCCGGCGCGAAACAGCAGCAGATTGCCGTGCCAGCCATGGCCTTTCGGATAGAGCGACGCCACGGGCACGGGTATCAGCTTGTTCTCCCGTTCGAGGCGCGCCAGGTCGAGAAGGCCGCTGCGTTCGCCAAAGCGCTTGTCGGCCTCCTGGATGGCGACGACATCCGCCCCAATCTCGCTGATGACGTGCGCAATGCGGTCCGGATCGAACTTCTTGTCGATGCCGACGCATTTGTGAACATTGTAGGAAGCGATGAGCAGGTCGCTGCGCACGACCTTGGTCGCGCCGGTGGAGCGCTTGTTGCGGTTCCTGACCGCTGCGAGAATGCTGGCGGAGACGCTCGGTCTGAATGGCCGCGTCGGCTTCTTGCTATCCATCCGCTAGGAATATGTCGCAACGCGCAAGATGGCAAGCAAATGCGGATGGCTAAAACCTGTTCCCGACGAAATGCGCGAGTTGCGAACCGACTTCGTAATAGCCTTCGCGAACAGTGCGAAGACCCTGCTCCCGCGGCTGGGTGACCGGCAGCGGCAGGTCTGTTTCGCTGACCTTGCCTGCAACGTGCTCGGCAAGAATGCGGCCGAAGACCGTCCCGGGCGCGATGCCACGACCGTTATAACCGCTGAAACTGATGATCTTTGGGGCGAGCGTGTGGAAACGGGGCAGGCTGTCGCTGGTCATGCCGATCTGACCGTACCAGCCGGCTTCGAATTGCACATTCTTGATCTGCGGAAAAACCTTGCGGATCGAGCGTGCCGCCCAGGCCTTGTGCACGGCCATGCCGGTGCCGCGCAGGGCGCCGACGCTGCCAAACACCAGGCGCCCTGCCCTGTCCATGCGGAAGGAGCTCAGAATCTCCTTCGTATCCCAGCCGCCCTGCCGCTCGGGAAGGACAGTTTTCCGAATGTCTTCCGGCAAGGGTGTGGTCGCGAAGTTGAAATAGGGCAGATGCAGGAGTTCGGCTCGCAATTGCGGCCACGGCGATGTCGTATAGGCGTTGGTTGCAACGATGATCCACTCGGCCGAGACGGTGCCCGATGGCGTGCGCACCAGCCAGCGATCGCCGCTCCGTTCGGTCGCAGTAACGGGAGAACCCGAATAGATCGCCGCGCCTCTGGAAAGCGCCGCTCGCGCAAGCCCGCGCACGTAGCCGAGGGGCTGGATCGTACCCGCCCGGCTATCGAGAAGCGATGCGGCATAGGCGGTCGAGCCGACCTTTGCGGCGGTTTCGGCGGCGTTCAGCAGCCGCACGGCTGCGCCGCGCGCCAGCCATTGCTCGGCCCGCTGTTCGAGTTGTTTCACGCCATCATCGCCGACGGCGCAGTGCAGCGTACCATTGCGTTCGAGTTCGCAATCGATCTCGAAACGGTCGACGAGGTTGAACACCGATTGCGGCGCATTACCCAGAAGTTCAAGCAGCCTTTCGCCGTGGACTTGCCCGAGAACGCCCGGCAGGTCATTCGGCATCACCCACATGCCGGCATTGACGAGGCCGACATTACGGCCCGAGCCGCCGAAGCCGATCTCCACGGCATCGACGACTGCAACCTTGGTGCCGACATCGGCAAGGTGGAGGGCGGCAGAGAGGCCGGTGAAGCCCGCGCCGATGACCGCGACATCGACCGAAATATCGCCGCGCAAAGCATCCGTGCGAGGCGCAGGCGGGGCGGTCTTTTCCCACAAGCCGTGGGAGCGTTCGTCATTGAGCATGGGATCACCTGAACAGTCGGCCGAGGGGGCGCGGCACAATTACCTATGGTGGTTATAAAGCGCAATCTTGCAACCAGAAGTGAAATTCTTCGAAGACATTATGCGGTGAGCGAATGACCGGGGCCCGCGCGTTCGGACACCTGCTCGGCGATCCAGGTGACGAAGCTCTGCATCAGCGGATTTTCCTTCTTGTGGTCCGGCACGACGAGGTAGTAGCTGTTTTCCGTCCGCAAGGGCTGATCGAAGAGGACGATGAGCCGGCCGGATGCAAGCTCCTGTTCGATCAGATAGCGCGGCAGGAGCGCAAATCCGAGCCCGGCAAGCGCAGCCTCGATGACCATGGAAAAATGTTCGAACCGGTGGCCCTTATAGGGGCTCGCGACGCTCACCTGCGCCGCTTCGAACCAGGAGGCCCAGGATTTCGGCCGCGTCGAAATATGCAAAAGCGGCGCATCGGCAAGTTCGGCCGCTGCCCTGATCGGGTTGGCCGTGCAGAGTTCGGGACTGCCCACCGGTACGATCAACTCGCTGCACAGATAGGTGCAAGTGGCATGCGCCCATACCGGCTGGCCGTAATGGATGGCGAGATCGAACGGCTCATCCTCGAAATCGAAGGGCCGTGAGCGTGAGGCCACGCTCAGTGCCATTTCCGGGTTCCTGCGCACGAAATCCGGAAGGCGCGGCATGAGCCAGCGGCTGCCGAAGGTCGGCAGCGTGGCGATGCTCAGCGACGAGGCGGATTGCGAGGCGGCCATGGCTCGCAACATCGTCTCCTCGGTAAGACCAAGCAGATGCCGCACCTCTGGCAGGAATTTCTGCCCTGCCTCGGAAAGCACCACGCGCTGGCGAACGCGCTCGAACAGCAGCACGCCGATCTGGCTTTCGAGTTCGCTCATCTGGCGGCTCACCGCGCTCTGGGTCAGGGAAAGCTCTTTGGCCGCCTGCGTGAAGCTGCCATGGCGCGCCGCGCATTCGAACGTTTGCAATATGTCGATATCCGGGATCAATCGGCGGCTTAACTTCATTCCAATCTCGCATTAACCCAGTTTGATTCTTCGCAATCCGCAGGCCGGTGACCACTCTATAATCCATAACATGCATGAACGGAAAGAAATTGCCGTCGCAAACAATAACGGAAGCAGAGTTATGAATTCAGCCACGTTTACCTCAACGGACGTGATCCGCGCATCCTTTTCGACAGCGATGTCGACCATGTACAGGACCGAGGTTCCCGCCTATGGAACGCTCCTCGAACTCGTGGCGCAGGTGAACGACGATACGCTCGCCGCTTCGCCGAAACTGCGCCACCGGCTGGAACAGACCGAGACGCTCGACCGCATCTCTGAGGAGCGGCATGGCGCTATCCGCGTCGGAACCCCTGCCGAACTTGCCATGCTGCGCCGTGCCTTTGCCGTCATGGGCATGTATCCGGTCGGCTATTACGATCTCAGCGAAGCCGGCGTGCCGGTCCATTCGACCGCTTTTCGGCCTGTCGGTGACGAAGCGCTGAAAATCAATCCATTCCGCGTATTCACTTCGCTCCTGCGCCTCGATCTGATCGACGACGGCGCATTGCGGGAGGAAGCGCGCAAGACCCTCGCAGCGCGCCAGATATTCACGGACAAGGCGATTCTCCTGATCGAAAAGGCTGAAGCTGCGGGCGGCCTCGACGCTGCGGACGCCGCCCTGTTCGTCAAGGAAATCCTCGAGACGTTCCGCTGGCACGACCAGGCCAGCGTCAGCAGCGACCTCTACCGCCGCCTGCACGATGCGCACCGGCTGATCGCCGACGTCGTGTCGTTCAAAGGACCGCATATCAATCATCTGACCCCGCGCACGCTCGACATCGATGCCGTCCAGAAGCTGATGCCGGCCCACGGCATCGCGCCCAAGGCCGTTATCGAGGGCCCGCCCACCCGAGAGTGCCCCATCCTCCTGCGGCAGACCTCATTCAAAGCCCTCGAGGAAGCGGTGTCGTTCCGGGATGAAGAGGGCACGTGGGCAAAGGGTTCGCACACTGCCCGCTTTGGCGAAATCGAACAGCGCGGAGTCGCGCTGACGCCGAAGGGCCGCGCGCTCTATGATCGGCTGCTTGCGCAGGCACGAGAGGTTGTGCGTCCTGCTCCCGACGGTTCGAACGCGGCCGCCTACATCGCCGCCCTCAGCGAAGCCTTCAAAGCCTTCCCGGACGATTGGAACACGATCCGTCAGCAGGGCCTCGGCTATTTCCGGTATACGCCCGTTGAAGGGTTCCCCCGGGCAGCGCTTTCGGCGCGCGAGCCGGCGAGCCTCGAAACGCTGGTCGCCATGGGCGCAGTCGTTTTCGATCCGATCGTCTATGAAGACTTCCTCCCGGTAAGCGCCGCCGGCATTTTCCAGTCGAACCTTGGCGATAACGGTGCGCAGAAATTTGCGGCAAGCCCGAGCCAGCAGGAGTTTGAAGCCCATCTCGGCATGCCGGTCCTCGACGAATTCGCCCATTACGAAGGCCTTGAGAAGGCGTCGATCGCCCGCTGCCGCCGCAATCTCCAGCCAGTCGCACTTGTAGATTGAGAAACTAAAACTTGGGGTCAGGACCTGCTAAGGTGGCTGACCCTCGAACATGGCTGGCAAAAGCCCGTCACGCATCCAATATCTCTGCCAGCCCGGCAGAAAGACAAATTAAGGGAAGCAAGATGACCATTGCTCAAGAAGTAAAGACCCTCCTTTCCAAGCTCGGCGTCGCCGAGGCCGCCTATACAGGCGGCGCGATGCCATCGTTCAGCCCGGTCACGGGCGAGAAGATCGCCGACATTGCCGTCCACTCGGCCGACGACGCCGCAAAGATCATCGACAAGGCCGATGCCGCATTCCGCGAATGGCGCCTTGTCCCCGCTCCGAAGCGCGGCGAACTTGTCCGTCTGTTCGGTGAGGAACTGCGCGCCCTGAAGAACGAACTCGGCCGCCTGGTTTCGATCGAAGCCGGAAAGATCCCCTCCGAAGGTCTCGGCGAAGTGCAGGAGATGATAGACATCTGCGATTTCGCTGTCGGTCTTTCGCGCCAGCTTTACGGTCTCACCATTGCCACCGAGCGCCCCGGCCACCGCATGATGGAAACCTGGCACCCGCTCGGCGTCGTCGGCGTGATTTCGGCCTTCAACTTCCCGGTCGCCGTCTGGTCGTGGAATACGGCACTGGCCCTCGTCTGCGGCAATGCCGTCGTGTGGAAGCCGTCGGAGAAGACCCCGCTCACCGCTCTCGCCTGCGCGGCCATCTTCGAGCGTGCCGCAGCCCGTTTCGGCGAGGTTCCGGCCGGCCTGTCGCAGACGCTGATGGGCGACCGCACGATCGGTGAAGCCCTCGTCGACAACCGGAAGGTTGCGCTCGTTTCGGCAACCGGTTCCACGCGGATGGGTCGCGAGGTCGGTCCTCGTCTTGCAAAACGTTTTGCCCGCTCGATCCTCGAACTCGGCGGCAACAATGCCGGCATCGTCTGCCCCTCGGCCGATCTCGATATGGCGCTGCGCGCCATCGCTTTCGGCGCCATGGGCACGGCCGGTCAGCGCTGCACCACCCTGCGCCGCCTTTTCGTTCACGAGAGCGTCTATGACGCCTTGGTGCCGCGCCTGAAGAAGGCCTATGAGAGCGTCAGCGTCGGCAGCCCGCTCGAGACTTCGGCCCTGGTTGGCCCGCTGATCGATAAGGGCGCCTATGACAACATGCAGAACGCCCTTGGCGAAGCACGCGACCATGGCGGCAAGGTCACCGGCGGCAACCGCATCGAAAACGGCCATGCCAATGCCTATTATGTCCGTCCTGCCCTCGTCGAAATGCCCAAGCAGGCAGGCCCGGTTCTCGAAGAAACCTTCGCGCCGATCCTCTATGTCATGAAATATGATGATTTCGACGCAGCGATCGCCGACCACAATGCGGTTGGCGCCGGCCTCTCCTCCTCGATCTTCACGCTGAACCTGCAGGAGGCAGAGCGCTTCCTCAGCGCCGACGGCTCGGACTGCGGCATCGCCAATGTCAACATCGGCACGTCAGGGGCGGAAATCGGTGGCGCGTTCGGCGGCGAAAAGGAAACCGGCGGCGGCCGCGAATCGGGTTCGGACGCATGGAAGGCCTATATGCGCCGCGCGACCAATACGGTGAACTATTCGACGGCCCTGCCGCTTGCCCAGGGCGTCTCCTTCGACATCGAATAAGTCCAGGGCATAACAAGCCGTTCCCGGTTTCATGACCGGGGCCGGCTCCCGCAGGGGAAATTCTGTCGGCTTATTCGACGATGGTGACAGGCGCCTCGAGCTTGGCGTGCTCGCTGGCGATCTTCGACTGCCGCGCTGCGACGATTTCCGCATTGCTCGGCTTGAACCGGCCCTGCACGTCGAGAAATGTCGAATAGAAAAGACCTGCCAGAAGCAGTATCGCCACGCCGTAGTCACATACCTTTACCAGGAACGAGCGCGCGTCTCTGCTGTCATCATCATAGTAGTCTCGAGTTTTTTTCATGGCCCCAGTGCCTTATTGTTATACCCGCGCCTATATTTTACGCCTCGCCATGACATCGGACAATTAATCAGTTAGGGGGGCATCAGCGGTGGCCGGAGTATCCCATCGACTACTATTTGGATTGGGACAGGAGTTAGGGCCTAATACTGCGTGACCTCAAGCCGGCCCCCATGTGGCAACGAAGACAAAGCAAAATTCGTCATTGAAGCCTTGGCCCGCATCGGCTAGAAACGCTTCGCGCATGTAAGGCTGACGCCTTGTATCAGCACCCGTAGCTCAGCTGGATAGAGTGCTGCCCTCCGAATCCACGTAAACGATTGAAATATCCTGGCTTTTTCCCCTTATTTTCATGCGATTGTGATGACGGGCCCGCGATTGCGCTGACCTGACGGCACACTTACGCCACTTCCAAGTGAACAGAGTTCAAGGTTCAGGTCCAGGCGCTATCGATAGCTATATCGCCCTAGTTATGGGCTTTTGTGTTCGATTTTTCACCACTGGCTTCGTCATCAGCAAAGCTGCGCACGATCTTTAAAGCCAGTTCCAGTCGCGTTTCCAAGTCTTGCAGATTCATGCCCAACAACAGGGTTTTCCTACCGGCTAGCAACATCATTGCCTCCATGACTTCATCGCAGTGATTAGCCAAAGACATCAAATGTTCACCACTGGGGCCATACTTCCCTCGGAACCAGTTTTTCACTGTGCGTTCGTTGGCCCCAGTCCACTTTGCCGCCGTTTTTATCGCACTGTGTGATTCTCCAATTGAGCGCTTTAAGGCGAGCGAGATCACCATTGGATAGCTCAATTCGTCGATGACCGGTCCAACATTTTCATCACTGAATGGAAAGAACTTACCCTTCTTAGGAAACGACATTTCTTTCTCCGCTTCGTAGAGTTGGTGCTCTTAAAATCATACGAGCGGAGTGATGTCGCTTTTAACACAATCCGACGTGGACACCATTAAACGGATTTAGCCAATGGTCGTGTCAGGGGATGACGAAAGCGTTCCGGAACCCGCCGCAGCCTATGTGCGGATGTCGACGGACCATCAGAAATATTCAACAGAGAACCAGCTCGAGGCGATCCGTAAATACGCCAACGATCGCAGCTTCGAAATTGTGCGGACATACGAAGATTCAGGTCGAAGTGGCCTTCGTCTTGATGGTCGAGAAGCACTAAAAAGCTTGATGAACGATGTTCGATCCGGTCAAGCCAATTTTACCGCTATTCTCGCCTATGACGTCAGCAGATGGGGGCGTTTCCAAGACGCGGACGAAAGCGCTTATTATGAATACCTGTGCTCTCGCGCCGGTATTAGGGTTCACTATTGCGCGGAACAATTTGAGAATGACGGGAGTATCGGTTCAAATCTGCTAAAAACGGTCAAAAGGGTAATGGCCGGTGAATACAGCCGAGAGCTCTCAGTCAAGGTATTCGCTGGCCAATGCCGATTAATCGAACTTGGTTACCGCCAGGGCGGCGCACCTGGCTTTGGCCTCAGACGCCAGCTCGTCGATGAGCATGGCAATCCAAAGGGCGAACTTCAAGCGGGACAGCGAAAGAGCCTTCAAACGGACCGTGTCATTCTCGTGCCTGGACCGCCTAAAGAAGTCGAAACCGTCCGAAGAATTTTCAGCCTATTTGTTAACGATCAAAAGACCGAACACTACATAGCCGATCTTTTAAATTCCGAAGGCATCCTATCCGATTTGGGCCGCGCTTGGCGAAGGAGCTCGATTCATCAAATTCTGACCAATGAAAAATACGTAGGTAATAACGTCTACAACCGCATTTCATACAAGCTTAAGAAACAACGGGTCAGGAATAAGCCTGAGGCTTGGGTGCGCGCCGAAGGTGCCTTTACCCCGCTAGTCGATTCCGGCACGTTCTTGCGCGCGATATCGATTATAGAAGCTCGACATAAACACATAACCGATACTGAACTCTTGGAGAGACTACGTGCTTTACTAACAAGCGAAGGTCGCCTCTCCGGTATAATAATTGATGAGATGGATTCGATGCCATCGAGTTCAATCTACAGACGTCGTTTCGGTAGCCTCTATCGAGCCTATGCATTGATCGAATACGATCCGGGTCGTGACCATCGTTACATCGAAATCAATCAAGAGCTACGCCGCCGCCATCCCGAGATCATTTCCAGTCTCATCAATGACCTCAAGACTGTCGGCGCATCGGTCGCTTACGATCCAGCGACTGAATTGATAGAAATCAACGGTCAGTATTCGGTTTCTATCGTTCTTTCGCGTTCATTTGCACTTCCCAGCGGTGCCCTTCGTTGGAAAGTTCGACTAGATACAGGCCTCGCGCCCGACATAACCTTGGTGGTGCGGATGGATGGGACAAATCAATCCACCCTTGACTACTATCTGCTCCCCTCCATCGACATGACCCTACTGAAGCTCCGCTTGGCCGAACGCAATCCATTTTCTCTGGACGCCTACCGGTTCGATTCACTCGACTTCTTTTATCAACTCGCGATGCCGGCAAAGTTGGAGAACGTCGCATGATCGAAGACGCACTCATTGCCTCCTGGAAGGATATTGAGGTCATACCCATTGCTCAAATTCGCATTCTAAATCCCCGTTTCAGAGACAAGCGGAAATTTCAGCAAATCGTCGACAGCATAAGCAAGGTTGGCTTAAAGCGTCCGATAACAGTGGCACGTGGACTAGCTGACGAATCCAGCGAATATGACCTCGTCTGTGGGCAGGGACGTATAGAAGCATATAAAGAACTCGGCGAGACGCATATTCCTGCAATCATCGTTGAAGCGAGCCTCCATGAGCGTTTGATCATGAGCCTGGTCGAAAACTGCGCCCGGCGTCAGCATCGGACAATCGATCTGTTGCAGGATGTGCTTAAGCTTCGTGAAATTGGCTATAGTGACCGTGAAATTGCCGACAAGATTGGAGTTACGCCTGAATATATTGGTATGATTGTCGGCCTTCTGGAAAAGGGCGAGGATCGGTTATTAACCGCCGTCGAAGTCGGCGTTTTACCGCTCAGTCTTGCAGTTGAAATCGCACGCGTTGACGAGGACGGCGCGCAAACGGCCCTTATTGAAGCCTACACCAAGAACAAGATCAGAGGCAAAAAGTTAGTTGCTCTGCGGCGGCTGCTGCAAACACGGAATCGGCGGGGCGGACAATTACGCGGTCATGCTTTTGGCCGCCATGAGCGACAACGCCCCATCACCAGCGAGGCAATCGTGCGCGCCTACCAACTGGAAGCCTCCAGGCAAAAGGTGCTCGTCAAGAAGGCTGAAGTGACGCAAGGCAAGCTGCTGTTCGTCGTAGAGGCCCTGCGGACATTACTAGCAGACAACCGCTTCTTAGAACTGCTAAAATCGGAAGGACTTGATGCGGTGCCTTCACAATTGAAACATCGGTTGCTCGAAGGCTAAATGGTCATGACTATCGAAGAAACCGAGATCGCCTTGCCAGCCGTTAGCCAAGGTTTTGAGAAGCGGTGCTTACTCGTCCGCCTTGATCAACTGCTTCCCCGCAAAAGTCTTCCCAAGGGTGTGAAGCATAGCAAGAAATACCGCCAGATTGCCACGTCAATTGTCGAAATTGGTCTGGTAGAACCACCTGTGATTGCGCGCGACCCCGGCAACTCCTCACTGTTTTTTATCCTTGATGGGCATCTGCGGATCGAAGTTCTGCGCGACTTAAATCAGACGGAGGTTGAATGCCTCATTTCTACAGACGACGAAGCCTTCACTTACAACAAACAAGTCAGTCGTCTGGCCGCTGTTCAAGAGCACGCCATGATTGTCAAGGCGTTAGAACAGGGCGTCCCAGAAGAACGGCTTGCCAGTATATTCGCTGTAAACATCGAGACCATCCGCCGGCGCAAGCGCATGCTGAATGGCGTTTGTATCGAAGCCAGTGAGCTTTTGAAGGACAAGAACTGTCCAATGGCCGTTTTCGAGGTGCTGCGAAAGATGCAGGCTGTTCGGCAAATAGAAGCCGCCGAGCTTATGATAAACGCCAACAATTACTCGACCGCTTATATCGGCGCAATCTTGGCCGGAACGCCACAGGCTCAGTTAGCGGACCCCACTAAACCAAAACAGCTACGGGGAATGACGGTCGAGGCGATCGCGCGAATGGAAAAAGAACTTGCCCGGCTTCAACAGGGGATGAGCTCGATACAAGAATCTTACGGCAAGGATCACTTGGAGCTGACCGTCATCAAAGGCTATATCAAACGACTATTAGGCAACGCGCGCGTCGTTAGCTATCTTTTGGCAACGCGGCCGGAATATGTGCCTGAGCTGCAAAGCGTGGTCGATATGACCTCCTCTTCAACCGACATCTAAGCGACCGCAGCGCAACGCCGCGCTTCCACTCCAAATTCACACGCTCGGATCAAGGCATCATTTCAGCTCGCAACGTCGCTTTGGGACTGATATTTCACCTCGCTTACGGTCCGCGCAGACCGGCGTGCGCTCGACCCGAAAACCCATGGGCTTCGCAGTGATCCAAACGCACAAAGCCAGTGCACACTTCTGAGAGACAACCAGTTTCGTTTATTCAAGGGCGAATGAGGGTCAGTGGTGGCGCATCTTCGCCAATGCTTTGGACCTCATCACTAAACTGTAAGCTTCAGTGCCTTAGATATCTCGTCAAGCGTTGATCGTTCGGCATCACTCACCGGCACGCCGCCAAAGCCCAGGAAACCACCCTCGGTGGCAGCATTCGCTACCCGCTCGCTTATGCTTCGAAGCCACGCCTTGAAACCCGCTGCATCATCTGGAGCTTTTGTGTCAACCAGCGCAACGGTTTGGCTGAGCGTCTCCAGAATAGTGCTCTTCATCTCGGCCGCCTGCTTCCCCGCGAGCTTGCCCTTAATTATGTCGCGCGCCGCTCCGCGCCCCTCAGAGGTCTCGAAATCGGATACCACCGACTTGATCAAGGCATTCGAATTGGGATCGGTCTTGGCCGCGATCAGAGCGCTGCCGCTCGCCAGCCCTTCTTTGGCCATGCCAATCAGACCACTTGGGTCGGCTAGCGTGACCGCCATCCCCGCCAGCATGACGCTGCCAAGCACCTCGCTCCATTCCTCTGTGGTAAAATCTGTCTTGGTCGCCATGGCAAGTCTCCCTTTTCTTTTAATAAGGCCAATCTCCGCAAGCCAAGCACCCACGACATTATCATCGCGCTATGCGATCGGGGAATCAACGCAATTCGCTATTAGGGCCAAGCCTTTAAGAGACAAGTTGCGCACGATCGGGCTTTGGCTCAGTCCCCCAAACTTTAACTGATTTCTCAAGCTGTCCTTTATGGCTCGCGTTCTATCCTTGCTTGCAAAGGAGGGGACGCATGAGTGATCGCCCGAGATTGGTCGTAGACAACCAGGTCAAGAAGAAACGGCCGTCGCCGTGGCAAAGTAATGCATCGCCGTGGATAGACAAATTGCAACGCGAGCCGCCCCGCCCAAGATGGCGACAGCGCGTCAAATTTACATTCGCTTCCCTTGTCATGGGCGCAACCGTGCTCGCCGGTGTCTTTGCTTTGCGTTTTGATATGGGGTCCGGTGGTGAGCAACCCCTCTCCCTTGTCAATCCGTTCGTTGCTAAGACGGCGCTCTATGTCGTCGACGGCGATACCATTCACTACAATGGCGAAAAGATTCGAATAGCTAATATCGATACGCCAGAAATCAGCGGTGCGAAGTGCGATACGGAGTTGAAGCGTGGCCCGGATGCCAAGGCCGCCCTCAAACATCTTCTCGAAGGCGAGCGCCTGGAAGTTCGGCGCGGCGACCCAACAACAGGTCGGACCATCGATAAGTATGGTCGAACCTTGGCGCTTGTATCGATACGCGGTCGTGACGTCGGAACGATTCTCATCCAGCAGCGCCATGCGCGACCTTGGGTTGGGCGCCGGATGCCATGGTGTTGACTGGCCTCATTCCTTAATAATAGGAAATCGTGACTGTCGTGTGTGACAGCTGGCGGTTGAGAGCGGACATCCTAAGAGTATATGGCTGGTATCTCGAGCCACAGCCAGTGCCGGAGCGCCCCGCTGGACACATGCCAGTGCGATAACCACTGCCCCAACTGCCGGCAAAAGCTGTCCGAGAGTTGAAGCCAAGCCGTTGGGGTCCCGGATACCCAATGTGGACTGGACTTCGCGCCTTTACAGAACTTGCCGTCGATAACAACATAGCAAAGCGTTAGCGCCACGCTCTGCCGATCATCGACATGAGCGCGCCATGGTGCGATACTCAAATGGTTTTTTCCATGGGAGGTGACTATGTTTCGCATCCTGGCCTTGGCATCGATGGTTTTGGTTCCATTTACGATCAGCCCCGCAATTGCAAGTGACGCTAAGACGTGTCCAAATTCAACTGAGCTCATCAACAAGTCAGGCGTAACCGACGTTGAGCTGGCGCAAGCCATCCAGTGCCTTACTAAGGGGCTCGAAAACAAAGCAACCGATGAAAAAACCGATGACGCTACTGCCATTATTCAGCTGGCAAGTAAGATCATCGGAAACGGGTCTCCCGTTGCAAATAAGATCATCGGCAATGGGTTCGCCGCAAACTCGGGTTCTGCTCCTATTGCGGAAACAGCCGCTGACAACCATTGAGCGGTCTGCCCGGGCAATCCCTTGGGCGTAGCGTTTCAGAATCCGCGTTGCATAACGCCCCATTATGGAACTCGAGCGAAACCCTTTGCTCTCGCCCCTGAGAGCGGCCGCACCGCGATAAGGCTCACTCCAGGCTAATGATCGTTGCTGGCGCAAAGGTCTGCATCTTTTTGACGCCCGTCACCATGCCTGGTCCGTAGATCGGCGTGCCGACCGCGCCTTTGAGCCAACACTCGCTTTTGCGCTTGATATAGGTGAAAGCGATGCAGCGATTGTCAGCAACACAGGCCAATCGACACTCCTGCGCCGTCCCACCCTTGCGAAACGGCCGCCTGAAGAGATCGCCGCCAGGTAAATCGACATCTTTGAACAGCGACAGCTTCGGATCAATGGTGCCCATGGAAAATTGCTGCGGATTGGGATCGGCGCTGGTTAGGAGTTTCCCTGAAATCGCAACCGCGTTGCCATCGGCCCTGCCCTCGCTCGACTTTAGGAAGCAGTTCGGTCCGCGGCCGGCGCGGGTATTGGCATTATAGGTGAACGCCTTGCATTGCCCGTTCATCGCCAGACAGCTCCTAGCGCATTGCGCCGCGTCGCTGCTGCGCACCGATGTCAAATCATCGCCGAAGAGGTCAAGCCCGGTATAGACCGCCATGCGCGTTGGCCGCCGCGCATAGTCCTCAATGACCGAGAGTTTGGACAGAGACGCACCACTGCCAGCACGCTCGACCGTCGGCGTTGATGGCGCCGCTGTTGGCAGCAGTTCAGGACTTGGAGGAGACGCCACCGCGGGAGGCGCCGCCTTGTCGGCGACGCTGGCAGCGCTTACCGGATCGTCGCGCTTGCGGTTGATGTGGAACTGCGCCACTTCGTCTTGGGTAAAGACGTGCATGTCTTTCGGCGGCGTCCTGAACATCACCGTCAGCACCTCGGTCGGTGTCTCGAAGCGATTGAGGACGTCGATAATGTCGGAAATCGAATACTGCGCGCTAACGAGATTGCCGCTGTCGCTCGAAATCTGGTGGACACCGAGTTCACCGTCAACTTGCCGCTCCTTACCGGCGAGAAAGATGTAAGCACAGGCGGAGTAACAGCCCGACCCCTTGGCAATATAGGTGGCGATATTGCGCTGATGCACGTCATCGGCGATTAGCAGCGCCATCTCCACGGTGCCGCCTGGGCTGTTCAAAACAAGCAACTTGGTATTTGGGGCCGCTTGTAGAACACGACGAAAGTCGAGCGCAGCGCCAACGCCGATTTCGCCATTGAGAGCGATGACATCCGGTCGGCTATCGTCAACGGAAAATGGTCCGAACGTCTGCTGCGCTGCCAAGCCTGCAGCGGTCAAAGACGCCAAAAACACAAGAACCGACAACAGTCGGCAGACTCCAACACTGATACGCATCACCACGCCCCCCCCGGCGCCGTTTTTTTTCCCATTGAACCATCAATCGGGGGCGCATTTCAAGTTGCTCGTGCCCTACACCTTTGGCGTAATTCAACACAAGAGACGAGGTGTGAAGCTAACTTGCCAATTAAGCGTCCCGAAAACCCTCGGGAGCGTTCACGCTCAGACGCAATATCTCTTCCTCCCGCTTTTGGACCTCTGCTATGAGGATGGGATCGCGAAGAATGTCCTTATCTGTCTTCTTCATTTGGAGTGCGCGATGCTCAATAGACAGATCGAAGAAATCTTTACGTTGAATTTTGGCGAGAAGGTCTAAAGCCTCTTGCCAGTTGCCCCCGACCAGCGACATTCGTGCCTGAAGTGCCCATGCATCATACTGGCGACCGGCGGATATTGCCATCTCCACGGTCTGCGGAAGCAAAGTCGCATCACCGCTCTCAATGGCTACAGAACATTCCAAAAGCGCAACGCTTAATTGATTTACTCGCGGCGACTCTTGCGCTTTCCTAATGTGTTTTCGGGCAAGATCAAATTTGGATTCACGAACAGCCCTCCCAGCTAGATAGAGCGACACATTCCCAAACTCGTCCGTCACCGACTGTAGCTGCCTCTCTAGGTCGTCAGCTTGTCTGTTTAACCGCATTCCCCTCAGTGCTCTTATCATCAGAACAAGAAGACCAGAATCCGCAAACAACTGCCGTTCTGGCAACTTTTCTAATAAATCCTTTGCCTTATCGAAACGTTGAGCTCTTACGTAGCACCTTGCCAACAAGCGGGTGTTCCTTGTCCGAAAGTGTTTTAAGGCAAGTGCTTTCTCAAGGTTGCTGGCGGCTTTTGCGAAGTCTTTCTCGACGTGAAAGGCGAAGCTTCCTATTAAGTAATAAACTGAGGGTAACGCCTTCTTGTTCATAAAATCTATAATGTCAGCAGGAAATTGACCACTACGGATGGCGCTGTCGCCGCCGGTAAAAAGGATCTGTTCAACGGCATCATCCGACGTGCTCATTTTGAATGCTAGCTTTGACATTTTATAGATGCGATCGTAGGCGACACTTTTTTGATCTTTGGACGATCTGGCCGCTAGGAATTGTTCTTGCACCAGGCTTAAAAGCGATGCGCTAGTAACGATGCCTAGTAGCTCGTCGGGCAAATCACCGCCTGTTTCAACCACCGATATCAAAAACGCGTCTATGAGTTCCGCTTCCAGATAACCGGCTTTGATTTGATCCTGTATTATTTCGCCCACTTTGACGAAAATTTCCTTATGATCAGAACTAGCCGATCTTTTTATTTTTGCAGCTACGACATCAGGCACGTGGTAAAATCCGCCCTCACCTAAATATAATAACGAATAATCAAGAAGACCCCATATTTCCTCAACTATCTCTTTTCGCTCTTTAATATTAAATACTCTCTCTATAATAGATATTGAAAGTTTTGGAAACCAGCCAAGGAGATTTAATATCGAGAATTGTATATCTGACAGTGAGTTTCCAGCAAAAATGCCATCAAACATATGGTCATGAAATGAGTATATTGGTTCAGGATTCGAATTAATCGAATCAAAACTCATTCCTCCATTCGTTAAATAAGCAACGTGAAGTGCAGTCGATGGATGTCCTCTAATTTTTGATGCTATATCACTCGCTAAGTTGGGATCAAAAAATCGACCTTCTATTTTCTTACTCAAAATATACTGTATATCCTGATTTTCGAGTTGCGACACTTCATATTGAGCCACGTTTCCGAGTCGGGCTATTTCTTCGACGGGCAGCTTTCGCTCGGAAATATAAACTATTCGCAGATTTCGAATGGACGTCGATTTGCGGAACAGCTGTTCGACCCACACTTTCAACCGTCTTGACCTGTCACGAAGGCCCCACCGAGTTCGTAGCGTGATTACTTGGTTTAGCTCCGCCCAATGTGATAGTGATTTCAATATGTAGTCGACTTGTTTCTCAACATCGAGCGTTTGAAACATCGCGATCTGCGACTCTATTTCCGCCTTGGACATTACGCCATCGAGGTCTTCTTTTATCCTAAGATAGATGTCTACAGCCTCGCTCATATCCGGCAGATCAAAAATTGGTCCCGCTGGGCGCATCGCAGAGAAGGAGTTTTCGATCACGTTATTTGCCAACGTTGATCTTCCCATACCTGGCAATCCCGCGAGAACAATATGCTGTAGCGGCATTCCTACCTTTGCCGGAGCTCCCAAGACCTCGAGCTCAATTTGCCTCAATAGGGTTTCGCGTCCTACGAAAAGCTCCTTTGTCCCGGTCTGCTCTCGTATAGACTCGGTCTGTAACCTTAAGATACTTCTGATAATGTCGTTGGACCTATATTGTTCGCCTGTAGTCATATAAGACTGCATCCAAGACGGTAGAGTCTTATAAGTTTCTCCTTTGACTGCACAAACTAATATTTTTGTTTCTTTCCTAAGAATGGATTGTATTCTTGCGCGGTCCTTCTCAAAATTTACCCACGTCTTGTTTGAATTAGGGGAATGGAAGAGAACAAATACGGATGATTGGGCCACACCTGATTCCATTGCGTCAATGGTTTTCTGGCCGCTATCGATACTCTGGACATCGAAAAATGCGCTGGCAGTATCTAATCTTTCATAAACTGTCCGGACAATGTCTTTGTCTTCACTAGCATGCGATAAAAATATATTGCCATGTATGCTTTTCATCGTTCCCCTCGCTTGACCCAATCAAACACTTGATGTTGCGTGATGCAACTGTAAATCGTTGCTGCATAGGGGTTGAACTAGCTGTGTTTGGCCCACCGCAGGCGGTTGCTTTGTCTGAGTCTAACCATGCTGGTGCAGGTGCTTTTCACTTCAATATCCCTAACTTATTCTCCCTCGAGTCATCTATATGAAACTTGCGGCGGCGCCATCTATAAATTGCTGCCTAAATAAGACAGCACTCTCTCGGCAAATCCGAATGCGGAAGTCGTTGATTTCGTTGAGAGCTGAGGCGACCTTGGTGGTGGGATAGGCACTTTTAGTCCGTTGCGGCACAAATCCGTCACACTCGACCAAATGCCGTGCCTCTCGCGCTGCGACTGTCTCAGCACAACAGAAATCAAAGTCGGCGTCTATCCAGTCATGAAAGAGGCTGGCGTCCTAGCTTTGCAACCCCCGGAAAAGTTTGCCGTCGCTCTTGGCCAGGCGACGGGGGCGTCCTACGCGAGAGAGGCACACTTTTTGGGAGATGTTTCATGGCAACGATCCGCAAGCTTCGAGGCCGCTGGCAGGGACAGGTCAGACGCAAGGGCATGCGACCGCGTGCCAAAAGCTTTGACAGTAAGAGCGAGGCAGAAAAGTGGGCACGCAATCTCGAGGCAGAGCTTGATCGTTGTGGATCGATGCCAGATACGCGTCTTGCTGAACAGATGACCGTTCATGACCTTTTAACTCGCTATCGGCGCGAGATCACATCTGTAAAGCGCAGTGCCACAACGGAAGCAACACGCATAGGCGGCATGTTGAAACGCGCCATCTGCTATCGCACGCTCGCAATTCTTAGCCCCACCGACATCGCTGCTTATCGGGACGAGCGTTTGCAAGTGGTATCAGGATCCACAGTCTTAAAAGAGCTCAACATTTTTGGACATGCGATCGACATCGCGCGCAAGGAATGGGGCGTGCATTTACCTCAGAATCCGTGTCGCATGATACGGCGCCCTGCTCCGGCGCGCGCGCGCGATCGTCGTCTGCAAGACGGCGAAGAGCGGAAACTTCTGGACGCCGCTGATGCCGGACGCAATCCCTATATGCGTGCATTGATTATCATCGCAATCGAGACGGCGATGCGTCAGGGCGAATTGCTGTCGCTTTTATGGGACGACGTCGACCTTGAACGCCGGATCGTGCATCTGAAGGTCACGAAAAACGGTGAAAGCCGCGACGTGCCGCTTTCCAAACGCGCGTTGGATGAGCTGCGTCGCCTGCAAGATGAACGCCTAGCTGATAGGGTGTTTCCCACGACCAAGGGCGCGGTCTGCCAAGCCTGGGAGCATCTGCGCACACGCGCCGGGTCCCAAAACTTGCGCTTTCATGATCTACGCCATGAGGCGGTGACGCGTCTCCTCGAACGCGGTTTCAACGTCATTGAGACGGCGACCATTTCCGGACACAAAGAGCTTCGCATGTTGCAGCGATACTCACATCTGAGAGCTGTCGATCTCGTGGATCGCTTGGGTTAACACTCTTAGGAATTTATTCCTGCAATACGAGCGCTCGCTCCTTGGCTCCGCTCCAGCCCCATCCTAATCATCACTCATCTACACTTACTGGAGCCTGAGAATGACTAACGCAAAACTGTCCCGTCGCCGCAACTTAGCGAGACTTTCTATTTTCGCACTCGCGCTCCCCAGCGTCATCACTGTTGCGCCAGCTCAAACCCATACGTTTGACCGCCTCGATGTCGAGATTGCAGTCAATGCGAAAGCACCACTAACGGTGCTTGATGCTGAGAACATGCGCTTTACTGTTGAGCGTAATGCCACGCCACGAACGCCAAGTCGGCTTTGTTTGCGGTCGCATCGCTCCAGTTGGTAGCCCACGCTTCGCCGACACAATGAATTCCTATCAAGCGCTCTTGTTTCTCAGGGATGGCCAACTGTCAGTCGGACCGGTTACCGCGTTCTTCCAGCCACTTGAGGAGCTGCTACAAGACACGATGTGCCAATAGCTGTTGCACGACCGCGCCATCGCGCATTCGATCCGTCTTGACTCGTCCGTCACCATTGTGAGCTGCGCCACCAACGGTCGTTGCTCACAGTGGAATTGTCGCATCGGTATGACATCGAAGTCCTAGAAAAATTCGTCCTGTGCGATGGGGATGCGTTTTGCTGCCAGAGCAATTTTTCGCCGCCAATCCACCCATACCGTGTGGACATAAGGCGCAGCTGGACAAGCGCGCGCTCGGCTGGAAGTATGGCACGGAGACCTACATCAACACCTTAAAGCCGCTCCTGGTATGCCAGGGCATCAAATGCCAGAGCCGAACCGGTCTCTTCTCGGCACGGTCAATCAGGATCGTTAGATCACTGCTTTCCTGGGCAAAACGCCTCCGAGATAGCAAGAACCGCTATTGCACCCGCATCGTCGTGTCTCACAGCCGGATGTTTCTCAAGATAGTCCTTCAACAGGTCCACGAGCTGGCCGGTCGTCACTCTCCCTGGCACACATTGGCGTTTTATACCGAGCCATGCACGAATAGCATCCATGGAGTCAGCGACACCCGTAATGAAGCCATTGCAAATCGCCCTATCTACCGTGCCTCTTTTCGCCTCACACATTTCGAGCATTTCATTCCCCGTATAAAACCCAGCCTGCGCACTCGAAGTCGCAACCACCATCGCAGCAACTAATAGAAAACGCCTCATTCATCACCCCCAATTGTCAAACGACCGCACGAAGGCACGCAGCGCCGTCTCAACCTCGTCAAGGCTCCAGCCTGCACTCATGCCATCCCGGATCATGGCGATGAGGCTCTCACCATCGTCCTCAGTGTCAAGCACCTCGAGGTAGCGTTATAGAGGGCGAACTGACAATCAATGTCCCGATCCGGATAGTCCTCAGCTGATTTGGGACCGGCGATCTCACCCTCTCCCAGATGGTTGAGTCTGGTTTACATCACCACGCAAAACGTAAACCAAACCGGTCCAAAACCACCCCGGCAAGGCCCAAGAAGTTTACATCGACCGAGGCCATGTAAACCAAGATTCTGTTCAGTGTCGTCGCCAATAGACACTTAATTAACATGAAGTTTACCTTAAGTTGGCGCAACCAATGAAAATGCAAAAACGGACATTGATGTAAACCTGAACCCGAGCGCAAACCGTGATCATCAAAAATGTCGTAGAAGTTCACTAGAATGAACCGTCCCGCTTACCGCCCCGCCTCGCAAAATATATCGGATATCTATCCGGAGCAAACCTCGAGACAATTAGATTAGAGGAACACCGCAGCGCTAAACCCTCAGAGGCTCTAGGGAAAACAGATATCCTTGGAGAACGTATGAGCAAGATATTGATCAAGAACTGCGTCTAAAGGATGTATCGAATAGCTCTCTCGCATCAACGTCGAGAGCAGTCGCTATCCCAAATTTCACAGAGGGTGAACTCCTGCACGGGTGCCCGACTGGTTGCTGTGCTATTTTGGTGAGGGGATATTTTTAGCGCGCCGCTTTAGTTTCTTGTCGGCTTTGTTTGTTTCATTCCGGCCCTGCTTCTGCTTTTTGGCGATCCGGGAAGGTGGTCTAACACCTCCCCATGCCGTTAGATTGGAGCCGTCACTTCACCAGGTGTAAGTGCCCGTGACTGCGTGGACTATCGAGTGAGTTGGGTAACTGTCTGGAATCAAATTGCGGCCACTCAAATAGCTCCGGATAATCCTCTTGAATTTCCAACCACTCATCAAGAAGCTCGTCGAAATCCTTTGAAATTTTCTGGCAACGGTTCTGAAGTGCTCGGTGCTCCCTCACAAGTTCGAGATGATCTTGCATGAATTCATTGTGTCGAGCGAAAGTATTATAGATCGCTTCAACTACTTCATTTCCGGGGACGGTCGGGCGTATCAAATGCACGTCATCCTCAAAATGAACGGCAATATGCAATCCGACATCCGCATTTATGGCTTCGACACGGTGAATGTCGGAATATCGGTGGTCGCTAATATTGGCCTCAGCAATAGTTTCCCTTGTATCGTCGCTTTTAAAGACATTTCGCACGATATAATCAAATTCTAGCTTGCTCATGCGCTGCTGCGTGTATGGCACCGACAGTGAACCTTTGCCTATATTCATCTCCACATCGCTGCTGTTATCCACGGGCGTTAGGAGTCTTTCAAGGAGGTCTTCGGCCATTGCGTAAAGATCAATGATCACATGAGGATCGTGCAGTTGCGATCGCTCAACCTCGCTTAGTGCAATACAAATCTGACCAATCGCCGCGTCGCGGGATAGAATTGTTGAGTTCATTTCAACATACATGCTAATCTCTTTCTGCCCCATGGGCATTGAATATTGACCACCGTCGATGTTCTGATATTAGGCATGACCGGGCGGCAACCTGGTCGTGCCTATTAGCCTGCCTAGCCCCCTTTCACTTTCCATTCGGGCAGGGTGTAACGGACCTGCTTATCAAGCCGGTCACGTGCCTTCGTCAGCCGCACGATATCGGCCAACGCAGTTTTCTTAGTCGCTGGATTGGACAGATCGGCGCTACCAAGCTCTTCGATGCGTGCTGAAAGCTCAGCGCGCTTATAGGCGTTGACGTGGTCAGCAAGCGCGCGTGCCGCTTCCAGCAAGCTCTCAACCATCACCTCAGCACGACCGATCGAGGCCTTCGTATGATCATATGTTTCGGGATCGATGGCGCCAGTAGCCGACACCGGATCGCAATCATCCGAGAAGCTGGGTGGCTGAATACCGGCAATGTCTAGAGGTATCTCGAATTCCGACCAGTTTGCGTCGTTGGACGAAAGCCATTCACTAAAGGATCGCCGGAAGTCGTCACTGCCAGAATCGGTGGCAGCTTTGCGTTTTGCCTTTTGGCGTTCGCGATATACCTTGATCCGCTCACGATTTGACTTGGCCATCGTCAACCTCCGTTTCGTTACTGTTACACGTAACGAAACAGATTTTGGAAATCAAGAGGCGTCCGTAGGAAAAAACAACAGCTCATCATTTTCACGGATCGTATCGGGCCACACGTCCAAGACTTCACCAAGAATGAGGGTGATCCGAGAGCGAAGATCGAACAAAGAGTCGGCTGAAGGTGCGGCAATGATCTGATCGATTGCCGTGCGGTAGTCGTCGGAATTGCAGTATGTCGTCATGGTTCACCCGCGAGTTGGCGTTTACAAGCGGAATCATGTGTCGAAGCTCGCGCCTTGGCAAGCAAAATCTAAAGTAAATGCAACAAAAACAATATATTACAGTCAGCGCTGACTGACTTTTCTCGCGGATTTGTTAGCTATTACTGGGCATTAAGCCGCGTGACTACTTCTTCGTGACTAGCGTCGTATTCAGCGCGCGCCTTGATGGTCGTGAACACTGCGACCAATTGCCGAAAGGTAGGAATGAGTGCCCTACATCAACGGCGGCGGTTACTCACTCGCTTCTCTCGTTCGCCTGCGCGCTTCGCTTGCCCCTCGCTTCGCTCGGATGCTGTTTGCGCTTCTTCTCTTAATCGGATCAAGCCTGCGGACATAGTCTTATCCCCCCTAGGCAATAAACATCCCAGCAACTAGCATAAAGCCAGCAACTGGCCGTGTTCATTACCTAGAGGGGGATTTCTGCGTTACACAGTTGGTGGAGAGCCTTGGTTCATTAGACCAGCTAGGTGGTTTCCTTTTACCTAACTATCAGCTCCGCTATCCGATCTTACGATCAAACGGTTATGAACCCCGCGGGGTTCACGCATCACATACGACTTTCCTTCAATCGAAATGTGACCGGCGTTGTGGGTGCTCATCTTGTGAGCGTTTCACATTGCGCCGTCTTTTTGGGCCTTCGATATCGAAGATATCCGGCGTTCGCTGCAAGGCATTCCAGCCTACGAGATGGGCGTCCTACGCTTTCCATAGGGGAGCTGACATCTCGGCTTCCGTAGTATCTGGCTGTAAAGATGGCGGTCATGATCCCGCGCCGTTCCTTGAAGTAAGGCCAGTATGCAAACCAATGCGCTAGTGAACGAATTGGCGACAGTCCAAAGTCAATTCCGGAATAAGGAACTGACAAAGCTTTGTGATTTGGGTGCTTTGGTAGGTGGGGCGCTTTGAGACTGCCTAGCGAAAACGGTCGGCTGAATGAGATTGCCATAGTCGAATCTAAAAACGCAAGTGTAATCTGTGAGCCTGGACGGAAAAAACAGCAGAAAGGGGCCACGCAGCTTTGAGAACGGGTAGCGCAAACAAATAATGCTAAGCGTCATTGTGAGTCACCGAAGCGCATTCCGATCAGGCAAGTCGATTACGCAGACAACTCGGGCAATCGCGCCAGTGACGATCCTCGAGTCAATGGCGCGCTATCCCGCCGCGCTTTCGTTGAGCTCTTTGATGACCGCTACCAAGCGCCTGGTCTTTTCAAGATCGAACACCTGCTGCGGTCCTTCCGGCGCTACGTCGATAAACGGGCTCTCGTAGAGCAACCCGGGGTCCATCACGCCTTTCTCGGTCAGATGCTCAATCACCATATCGATGAATTCGATTTGCTGAGCAGTCGCCCCAGTGTCGCCAAGGAACTCACTGAAGGCCTCCGCCACCGCATGTCGATCAAGCCCAACTAACGAGCGGATGAACGCACCAAAACCATGGGCGATTTCCGTCGCCTTTTCGATATGCACAGGCTGGCCGATCCCGGCGCCGAGAAGCATCTGCTCCAATTGCTCTATATCTGTCGGGGTCAGCGGCTTGCCGTGACGCAGCTTTGCAAGCGCAATGTGATCCTCATGCTGACGCAGGAAGTGCCTCGCCTTCTTCTTGAATCGAGCGAACTCAACTTCGCCAACCTGCGGGAGTTCAAGCTCGGTCCCCTCGCCAAGCTGATCCTTGAAGTCGGTATAGATAATTGCCTTCTTGCCCGGCTCTATATGATGCACGACGTTGCGGAGCCGCAGTCGCACAAGCTCGAGCAACGGCACGGTTACGCCCTTCCACCAGTGATCCGAAAGGATGTCCAGGATCAATTCGTGCTGCGCCGCAATCGCGGGTATCGCCGTCTGTTCATCGAGTGCAGAAGCAATCTCGATGAGCTGCTTCTTCAGTCGGTCAAAACGTTTGGAGCCTTTGAGCAAAGCAAGTTCAAGATTGATCAGGAGGAGATCGAACCGCTTTGCCTCCTCCAGTTCCGACCTTACGGTAGACGGCAGCGGCGCGACTTCGTTGACGAGTTCATCGCGCGTCTCATCGGTCAGCGTGCTCCATGCCTTCTCGGTCTGATATTTTTCGACTAGCCGCCGCTTACCTCGAACGATGAAATTGTCCAAGCTCATCGAACCCACATAGGTCTTGAGAAATTCCAACGATTGCGTCCTGATTTTCCCTTCGCTTGGAGCGACATCGTCGCCGGCGTCGTATTCGTCACCTTCCTCGGCAAACCCATAGCCGGTGTGGTGTCCATTCTTCTCATCCAGCGCCCGAATGAGATCGAAGCGGCCGGCAAACAGGTGCTCGTTTAGGGATCGCGCATTCCGCCCCTCTACGAATTTCGGATTCTGCCTGAAAAATTCGAGGTTCTGACAAAAGTCAAAGACGCGGAAAAACTCCTTGTCTTCGTCCGGTCCGAAAAGGTCAGGGCAGAGACGCGTGCCGCGGCCCATGATCTGCCAGAATTTGGTTCTCGAACGAATGAGCTTAAAGAGGACGAGATTTACCACTTCAGGCACATCGATGCCGGTGTCCAGCATATCAACAGAGATGGCGATATGGGGAGCACCTTCCTTCTTTGAGAAGTCGTCGATGAGCGTCTGAGCATACTCAGTCTTGAAGGTGATGACGCGGGCGAAATGACCGGCAAGGTGCGGATGGGCCAGATTGAAGCGCTTCTCAATGAAATCAGCGTGGGCCTGGTTCTTGGCGAAAATGATGGTCTTGCCGATCCGGTCGCCAGCCGCCACCTGCACCCCCTTGGTCATCACGTGGGCAAGCACCTTGTCGACCGTATCGGCGTTGAACAGCCATTTGTTGATTGCCTCGGCACTTACATTATCAGGCGGCTCCCCATCTTCTTCGTCCCATTCGAGCATGTCCCATTGCTCTTGCTCTTCCTCGGAAAGGTCGTCGTAGTGGATGCCTTCACGCACGAATCGGAGCGGCACCGAAATGGGAACAGGTGGCACCAGCCATTCATCGGCAATGGCTTGGTCGAGCGAATAGGCATCCGTGGGAACGCCTTCCTCAAGATCGAACAGACCATAGGTGTTGCGATCAATTTCCCCGCGCGGCGTCGCAGTCAAACCCACCAGCAAGCTGTCGAAATAGTCGAAAATGGCGCCATAGCGCTGGTAGACCGAACGATGCGCCTCATCGATGATCACGAGGTCGAAATGTCCCGGTCCAAAGCGCGCCGCTCCCTTCGCCCGCTCGTCGATCAGGTTCATCATCGTCGGATAGGTGGAGAGGAAGACGCGGCCCTCCGCTGACTTTTCCGTCACGAGATTCACCGGTGACGTTTCCGGAAGAAAAGCCTTAAACGCCCTCGCGGCCTGATTCACGAGCGCGACGCGGTCGGCCAGAAACAGCACACGTTTCACCCAGCCGGCTCGCATCAGCGTATCGACGAGAGCAATCGCGGTGCGCGTCTTGCCAGCGCCCGTGGCCATGACCAGCAGCGCCTTGCGTTGTTTGTGCGTTTCGAAACTCTCCTTGACGCGCGCGATCGCCCGCTCTTGGTAGTAGCGGTCGGCGATTTTCCGATTGACGGGAACAGAAGCCATTGTCTTCCTCGTCGTTCGCCGCTGGATCAAAAGCTGTAGCTCATCCTTCTTGTAGAAACCGGAAACCTCACGCGGCGGGTATGCCGCATCGTCCCAAATCCAGTGATCATAGCCGTTGGTGTAGAAGATCACCGGCCGCTGGCCGAATTTCCGCTCAAGGCAATCGGCATAGAGCTTTGCCTGCTGCTGACCGGCACGGGGATCGCGTTTGGTGCGCTTGGCCTCGACGAGGGCTAGCGGCTTGCCGTCTTCACCCCAGAGCACGTAGTCGACGAAGCCCTTGCCCTCATTGTTTGGCATTCCCTCGACGGGAAATTCGCGATCGCGCGGCTGGTCAAGCTTCCAGCCGGCCTCCTTCAAGAGTAGGTCGATGTAGAGATCGCGGGTTTCGGCTTCGGAGTAATCGTGATGGTCCGGCCGCTTCTCGTTCTCACGGCGGATGTGGTCACGCTCGGCGCGTGCTTGCTCAAGCTCGGCATCGAGTTCGCCCTTGTCGCGCAACAGGTCAGCGAAAGCCTTGTCGCGCGCCTCCATTTCCGACTTGAGGCGCGTGAGCTCCTCGAAGGCCTTTTTGACCAGCTCGTCCTTGCGGGAAAGTCGCAGGGGATCGAATGCCAAACCGTCGGGCGGCGGCGTCTTGCCATAGGTGCGCGCAAGCCAGAAAGTCAGATGGAAAAGCTCGCGCACGGCATCGGCGGCTTCCTTCGCCGACGTGTCCTTGGCCTCGTGCACCGCGCGGTTACCGATTTGAACGATGAGCTTCGCCTTGGTGAAGACAGCCTGACCGGCACGCTTTTGGAAGCTCGGCTCGTGGATCAGCGTCGAAATCCGGTCGTCATAGGGAAAGTGCAGCCCGGAATCGTGTTTGTAGGCCCATTGCACGGCAAGCTCCACTGTGCGCCGGGCATAGAATGCCGCAGCGCGTGGATCGCCGGCAGCGTTCGCCTCCGCCCGTTTCGCGCTGTCGAAGATTTCTGGAAACTCGGCGGCGAGGAAGGCGAAGTTGGACATACGTTATCCTCGGTAAAGCACTGCGGGATCAATCTGAGCATGCATATAAGGATAGAGTCCGGCTAACAGACAGGAGAGCGCTACGAAATCCTTGAGGTCCACCTCGCGCAAAACAGCGTCAGGATTACCAGCGTGACCAAGTCCAGGATAGTCCGAACGGAATCCGTAGAGTTTCTTACCTATCTCCTTCAGCGTAACGTGTGGCCAGAGGTTGACTTGATCACAAATAGCTCCAAGCGTTGTTCCATTTACATTGAATGTCCGTTTTCCAACGCCTTCAACGAAAATGAACTGCTTTTGAATACAGTTCTTTATGCGCCCCGGTGTGGGATCCGAGCTCAAATCGATGCAAGATTCCTCGTATTCATCACACAGTTGTCTTAAATGCGCATCAAGGGACGAGAGCCGTTTCATTTCCTGAAAGAGTCGAGAGATCACGCCAGGCACCGTGGGTGCCAATATAAATGGATCCACCAGCCTGTAGCCGAGATTGTATGTATCAATCGCTTCGCCGACGAGCCTCTTAAACCGAACCAACAGCTCGGGCTCTTCGAGATCGACAAGCGCCGTGTAGGTCTTTGAAAGACAGACCAGTGACGCCAGCTCAGATTCAACCTCGCCAACAACTACATTTCGCAACGCGTCTCGCGAACCCTTCCCGGTCGCCGCAAGATCGTAATTGGATCTAGCGAGCTGGTATTCTTCGAGCGATCGCTGGTAAGACTCGAACGCGGCAATTGCCACCCGAGCAGTGAGGTTTCCGTCCGCATCGAATGCCGCCTCATCGGGTCGTTCTGGCTCGACTGGTGGAACAGGGGGTCGTTTCAAGCCGCGATAAATGTCGGCAAAGAGCAATTCGGGATGACGCCGATTTTCTGCGAGCGGAACCCACAGTTCGCTCCAGAGTCTTCGCCAAACATGCTTGAAATCGCCGTTCATTGCATGATGCCCTTGCCCGAAAATGCCGCTTCCTGCAACGAGTGGAAGAGGAGGTTGGCTACAAAGGCTGCCTTGGTCTGTGCTTTTAAGGATTGATCGACATTTGCACATTGATCCGCGAATTGCTTCTGCAGTGCAATCGGTGGGCACAAGACAGGCAGCCTGGAAAGCGTTACCATCTCCAAGCGCTTCGTGCCGTGGGCGGCAGTAGACACTTCTTTCAAAATGGCTGGAACTTGCACCACCAAGTTCCAGAGTCCAAAGAGAGGATTGATTACGTCATGGAATAGAAGCGCCTTGATATCTTGGTTAAAGGCCGCTTGTCGGGCCAAAATTCCAATGGGCACCGAGTGGGCTAGGATCATCCCACGCACAACGATCAACACGGCATTCTCTGGAGCGAGTTTTGCTGCTGAGTGTTCGACTGCATTTTCGCTGATGTGGTCGATGGAATCTCGAATTACAACAGTCTTCATGTCCTTGGGAGACACCCAAGGTGTGTTACCGACCCAGAAGCTTGGGGAAGACTTCGATGGAGTTCCGCCACTCATAAACTCGGTGACTTCACCGAGGGTAGCCTGATCCCACCCTTTCGGGTTGCTGACCGGATCGCCAAACATCTCCAAAAAGATCGATTGGGTAATGTTGTCGAGTAGCGCGATGGCCTGGCGGCGCTTTTGGCGCAGCTGATCGGCCTTATCCAGGATCGCCGCAATCCGCTTTTGCTCGTTGAGGGGTGGGAGGGGAATAAGTGCCTTACGCGCGTCTCCAATTGTGATGAATGGCTGAGCCGCGCCGCGCTTCGGAAAAAAGTCTTCTTTATTGGTCACCCAATAAAGATACTTATTGTCTACGTGAGGTGTTGTGCTCCAGAAGCGGATTGTGTTCTTGATGCACGACCACTTACCCGAGGCGAACCATGTTTTGCCGCAGCGAGCACCTATCGCACTAAGAACGACGGCCTCTCGATTATGATCTGCATAAGGTAAAAAACCGTCAGGTCCTGTCGCGCTGTAGGCTTTGAACCCTTCATCGACGTAGGCGCCTTTTGTGGTGGAGGTATCCCCCCAATTCACGTCTGCGACGTTTCCGAGTTCGACTAACTGTTTCACAGCATCGCCTCCAGCTTTCTGAGCCCCCTAACAATGTCATCCTCAAGCTCCAGCAACTCCGCGATGATCTCCTTGGGCGGGCGATGGTCGGCAGCTTCGTGGAAGACTTCCTTGTAGCGGTTGAGCGAGAGGTCGTAGTCGGCGTTGGCAATTTCCTTGTGGGGAACGATAAAGCTCTGGCCGGTGCGCCGATTATCGCGTTCGGTGCCGTTGCGCTCTTTCCAGCGAGCGACAACATCTGGCAGGTTGTTCTTCGCATGCTCGTCTTCGCTCAGCGCCGATGTCGGCACGGGTCCGAATTTTTCCTCTGCCAAAAGCATCTGGCGCTTGTCGTCGAGACTCATGCCGTCGGCCTGAACGTCGTAGAACCAGACATTATCAGTGCCGCCGGAATTGGTCTTGGTGAAGAAGACGATCGCCGTGGAGACGCCGGCATAGGGCTTGAACACGCCGGACGGCAGCTTCACGATCGCGTCGAGCTTATGATTCTCGACAAGCATCTTGCGGATCGCCTTGTGCGCTGTCGATGACCCGAACAACACACCGTCCGGCACGATGACCGCCGCGCGACCACCTGGTTTCAAGAGCTTCAGGAACAGCGCCATGAACAGGAGTTCGGTCTTCTTGGTCTTGACGATGGCGAGTAGATCGTTGGCCGTCGTCTCGAAATCGAGCGAGCCGGCAAACGGCGGATTGGCGAGGATCAGCGAATATTTATCGGCGTCATCTCCATGGCTGGAAGAGAGCGAATCGCGATAGCGAATGTCTGCGCCTTCCACGCCGTGCAGCTGCATGTTCATTGAGCCAATGCGCAGCATGGTCTGGTCGAAGTCATAGCCATGGAACATGGTGTTGTGAAAATGCTTGTTGAGCGATGTATCCATGAACAGCTTGCTGTGATGCTCGCGCAGATGTTCGCCAGCCGCGACGAGGAAGCCGCAGGTGCCACTCGCCGGGTCGCAGATCACATCGTTCGGTGTTGGCTTGGTCAGCTCTACCATCAGCCTGATGATATGGCGCGGCGTGCGGAACTGACCGTTCTGGCCAGCGCTGGCGATCTTGGAAAGCATATATTCGTAGAGGTCGCCCTTGGTATCGCGATCCTCCATTGGTATGTCCGCGAGCATATCGACGACCTTGGCGAGGAGACCAGGCGTCGGAATGGTGAAGCGCGCACCCTTCATATGCTCTGCATGTGCCGTGCCGTCTTCAGCCATCTCACGCAGGAAGGGGAAGACGAACTCGGACACAAGCAAGAACATTCGGCTCGGATCGGCATTCTTCAGCTTTGACCAGCGCAGCTCGTCATAGGCGACATCATTGCCCTCACGGTCCTGCCGATAGACGCCTTCTGGAAAGATCACCCGCTCCATAGGCTTATCGAGCAGGTTGGCCTTGTTCTCCTCGCGCGTTTGGATGTCATCCAGCCCGCGCATGAAGAGAAGGTAAGTAATCTGCTCGATCACCTCGAGTGGGTTGGCAATCCCGCCCGCCCAGAAGGCGTTCCAGACCTGATCAACCTTTGCGCGTATTTCACCTGTGAGCATGCCAGTCCCTTACAACTCAGTTTTTGCGGACCTTAGCAGCACTTTGTTGATCGGCAAGCAGGCGGTCTAAAACAATTGGGAATAAATAGAGTTGGGGGCTACAGCCTCGCTCAAGCGCGACTCTGCATTGTATCGTGACATGGCGACTCATAGACCTGTCGAGGTGTTGTAGACGTAAACCCATCAACTATCTTGATGACTGATGGTGTGGGGCCCAAAGGCGGGCGAAGCGAAATCCATCAGCAATGAAGATGCGAATCAGCGGTGTCGATTTGGTCCAATGGAAACTTAGGGGAACTTTAGTAAGTGAGTAAGCTCTTCGAGAATGCAATCGTATCGATCCAACTTGGTGTCGAGGACTACCAAGCCAACGATCCGAGGCGCGCCATATCTGCGGTCCGAAATTTCTATGCCGGCGTGTTACTGCTGGCAAAAGAAACATTGGTAAGAACTGTTCCCGACGCAGATGTAAGTGAGCTTATTGGAGCGAAGTATAAGCCTGTTCCGGATGGAAAGGGTGGAGTTGATTTCGTCCCGGACGGCAATTCCACTATCGATTTTGTGACCATTGGGAAGCGCTTCAAGGATTTCGGTTTGTCGATCGACCAAAAGGCCCTTGAAGAGCTTAACAGGCTCCGAAACGACGTGGAGCACCTTTATACCCAGAAACCCGATCACGCCATGAGGGAAGCGATAGCGAACGCATTTCCCGTTGTTGTTCAGCTGTTTGCGCACATGGATGAAAGTCCCGGAGCTCATCTTGGGCAAGCCTGGCACGTCATGCTGGACGCAAAGGCACTTTACGAAACGGAACTGAAAAGCTGCCGGGAAACGCTGTCCGAAATTGATTGGGTATCGGGAACGATTGCACAAAGCGGCCTAGTTTGCCCGAAATGCGAGTCAAAATTAGTTCGCCAGCGCGAGAAGGAAAACAAACAACAGTCTGCAATGGAGCTTCATTGCAGAGCATGTGATGACGAGCCCGAAGTAGACGAAGTAATCGCCCACTCCCTTCAGGAAGCACTTGAATTTGAAGCTTATTCGCGCGCCAAGGAAACAGGAGAGGACGGCCCGCTCTATCATTGCACAGAATGTGGAAATGAGACGTATGTGGACTTTGAAGGCTCGTGTGCCAATTGTGGACACGAATATGGCGATCAGGACTGCATTCGCTGCGGGACCTCCATTCCGTTGAACGAGATCATATTTTCCGAGCATGAGGGACTATGCGGATATTGCGGTCACATGCTTGATAAGGTGATGAGAGAATAGAGTCGGCTGTGTTGGGTTGCGTCGTAATGTAGTGACTTGCTTGGGATGCGTTCTACAGCCGAATCGCGGTAGCCAGCAAACACATTCCGGCAACCTGTGACCTCTACCTTGGGATATCGCACCATCGCCAAAATTCGCCATTGCTGATAGGCAAGTGCGCCATCAATGCGATCTCTGGACAGCAGAGACAAAAGCAGAAATAGTCCACTAAAAAACGGGAACCGGGGGATCACAGTGAGCGACATCAAGCTCTTTCATTTCAATGCCGGGCAGGTGCTAGAGCTCATTGGAACAGCAGTCCAGGTAGAAAAATCCTTACAGGTTCTGTTCGAACGAAATCTTGAGCCCTTACTCGGAATTCGCTTCCTCGCTTCCGAACATACAACCGGTTCCGTGCACGGTGGCCGGATCGACACGTTGGGCCTTGATGAGGACAACTGTCCCGTCATCATCGAATACAAGCGCGCGGTCAACGAGAACGTCATCAATCAGGGGCTCTTTTACCTCGATTGGCTGCTAGATCATCGCAAGGAGTTTCAGTGGCTGGTGCTTGAAAAACTTGGACCCGATGCTGCGAAAAACGTCGATTGGTCGGCGCCGCGTCTTCTCTGCATCGCCGGGGATTTTACCAAATATGACGCACACGCGGTCAAGCAGATTGCCCGGAACATTGAATTGATCCGCTATCGCCGTTTTGGCGAAGACCTACTTATGATGGAGCTGGTTCATACACCCAAGGTGGCACGCATCACGCAATCAGCGCCTCAACAAATAACAAGCGCAGAGGTAACAAACAACGATTCTAGCAATTTGTCCGATCCCTATTGGGCAAACCGGATGGGACATAAGCTCTCTCAGTCTTCACCAGAGCTTCGCGACCTCTACGATGCTACCCATCAGTTTCTGGTTAGTCTCGGCGATGACGTTCAGGTGAGAGAACTGAAGCAATACACCGCCTTCAAGCGCATCAAGAACTTCACATGCCTGCAAATCTACCCTCAAGCCAAGACACTGACCGCTTACGTCCGTCTCGATCCAACAACCGTTGATCCCAATGAGGGTTTTTCACGCGACGTTAGAGACATCGGGCATCACGGCACAGGTGATCTGGAGTTGTCGTTGAAGTCGATGGCCGATTTTGAAAGAGCACAACCTCTGTTCCGGCGTGCTTATGAAGGGTCTTGAGATCAGATGTCACCAAAAGCATTCACAATCGTTGGCTTCGATTCTGCCTGGACTGACAAGCCCAAAGCTCCGGGCGCAGTCTGTGTCATACGATCCAATTCCGAAGGCAAGCTCTCTTACAAAGAGCCGCAACTGGCGTCGTTTGCGCAGGCGCTCGACATCATCCGTGATGAGCGGGAACGCAGCCAACTATGTCTTGTTGCAATCGATCAGCCCACGATCGTGCCAAATCTCACGAGCCTACGCCCAGTCGATCGCATTGCCGGCGCGCTGATCTCCTGGCTTGGCGGAGGCGTTCAACCGGCCAACCGCTCGAAGGTCGGCATGTTCGATGATGCGGCTCCGATCTGGAAATTCAAGGAGGCACTCGGCGCAGTCGAGGACCCAGAAGCTGCGCGTGCTGCGTCAGACGGCCTATATATTATGGAGGTGTTCCCAGCTTTGGCTCTCGCTGGATTGAACAGTGCCTTTTGCGATCGCTTGAAAGGTCCCCGTTATAATCCGGAGCGGCGGAAGACTTTCAATCTCACCCATTGGCATGATGTTATTGAAACTATCCGGCGTTTTGGAACTTTAGCAGCGATCGACCTTATCGACGATTGGTGCGACGCCACACGATCAGGCGCCTCGCCAAGGAAAGCTGATCAGGACAAACTTGATGCGATGATCTGCGCCTTGATCGGCCTGCATTGGCTCACTGCGCCGCGCAAGCAGTCGATGATGATTGGAGACCTGCAGAACGGCTATATGATTGCCCCGTGCATCGATGGCATTCACGCCCGGATTCTGGCGAAAGCGCGCGAGACGGGAGTTCCTATCGATGGTCAGCTCTTCGCTTAGCTCTTCCCCGGCGCACGCAAGGCGCATTCGACAGGATTCGAACCTGTGACCTCTGCCTTCTGGATATCGCTCCATCTCCAAAATTCGCCATTGAAGCCTTGGCCCGCATCGGCTAGAAACGCTTCGCGCATGTAAGGCCAACGCCTTGTATCAGCACCCGTAGCTCAGCTGGATAGAGTGCTGCCCTCCGAAGGCAGAGGTCACAGGTTCGAATCCTGTCGGGTGCGCCAACTAAGTCCTCAAAATATAGTTATTTTCCGGATACCCGCTTGATAACAGTCGAATATACGTCAAATATACCCCTTGGTACGAGGACGAATGATCGCGAACACTTACAAGCTCGATCGCCATAGAGGCTTCATCCATTTAGGCGCCAGCTTCTTTTCGCTCGCATCGAGCCAATCCATTTGTTCGTTGAAATTGCTCGCTTCGACAGTTCCGACGAGCGCTGCGTTCGCGCGCCCGAATGACCTACTGCATTGACATCCGACAACTGCTGCGACATTCTGTCGTGGCAGACAGGGGACGAACCCGTCGTCCCGGACTGATCACCCGGGTTCAACGCAACGCAACGCAAGGGCCTAGCAAGAGCGTCAGCGCGCTGTATCGACAGTGTAAAAAGGGCCAGTATTCCTCACGAGGAATCAGTCCGAAAAAGACCCGATCGATCCGCCAGCACCAATAGCAACAGGCCAGCCCCCCGGAGGACGCTCTGGGGTTTCTTGCGTTTGGGAATGATTTCACTCGTTGATGGCCGCCTAGGCTGCCGTTGATGGACTAGCCTGCTCAGGCATCGACGGGGTGCGCCAACGCAGCAGCAGTTAGGTCACTTCATTTGCTCGCCAGGGCGTCGCTTGGAAGCGCGTGGTCGAGCCCCTCTTACGGCGCAAACAGGGTCACCTACACCGGCCAGAATGGCGTTTATGGCATCCGTGCTGTCCGGCGATAATTTCGCTCCACCAAATCGACGGCGGAGCGTCGCCGCATCTGGCTAACGCTTTGACTGTGTCACCCCGATACCCGCCATGTTGGTCGAAATCCTAGCCTTGCCGGTACATGCAGGATAGCGGACGCAGCTCAGGAAGGCACCGTAACGCCCAGATCGTTCGATCAACCATCCATCCTTACACTCCGGGCAGGACGGGTAAGTGGCTTCGCAACTACATTTGGCCTCCGCTGGTCCGCCCGTATGTCTTGGAAGTCCAACACCACAGGACGAGCAGGCGGGTAGATAATTTCCGCAATGCTGCACGTGTTCGCAGCGATACCGGGTTCGACCAGCCTGGCCCCGCACGTCGATTAACCTTCCGCCACACTCTCCACACTCGTGCGCCGTCTGTCGGCCGCCAGGCCGCGTAGCAATGCCATATTCCGGGTCTTTGTGGAGTTCGGTCACAAAGGACGATGGTCTCGAGTTGGAGGCGAGGATCGTCAAGGTGTGACGCGCCCGCGTCATTGCTACGTACATTACGCGCCGTTCTTCCGCGTTTTCGAACAACTCCTCCTCCGGCGATACCAACGCAAGCAAGGGATCATCGACGATTTCGGAGGGGAAGCCCATCCGGCCGCTGTCCGCACCCAGAAGTATCACATGATCGGCTTCGAGGCCCTTTGATGCATGGATAGTCTTGAAGCTAATATGCAGCTGGGGGAAAAGTCGTTTCAGATCGATCATATTCGGCTCAAGAAAGCGGTACCGTCCCAGCAGCAACACGCTTGCCGTGTTCGCGAGGTCAATCCTTGCGGACAGTTCTGCCAGAACTTCGTCGAGCTTTTTCTCGTCATCGTTCTTCGGCGTCATCACGATCCTGATGGCTGGCTCGGTTGCATTGCCCGCGGGAACGATTTCCTTGGATATCTGGGCCGGGTTTTTCAGCACGAATGTTCTGGCTGCGAATGCGATCTGGTCGACCGATCGGAATGTGCGACCAAGATCCACTATCTGATGGACACCGGTCTCGCCGTTGAAGCTCCCACCAAATTCATCTCCGAAGTGGCGCATTAGATGGATGTCAGATCCAGCAAAGCGGAAGATCGATTGCCAGTCGTCACCAACAGCAAAGACACGGATGTCAGTGTGCTGGGCTTTCAACGCCTTCACCAACTTGGCACGGCTCTGTGAGATATCCTGGAATTCATCGACGAGGATGTGGCGGAACGGGCTAACAAATTGCCCAGTTTCAGCATAGCGAGCGGCTCGCAGGATCATGTCTTCGAAATCGATCCTTCCAACAAGCCGCTTCTGATACTCCGCGAAAACTGGCGCGAAAACGGCGAGGAACGCTATGGCGCGACTGCCTAACTTAAGTTGTTCTGACTTCGTCTCGCAGTCAGCGACGCTGTAGCTGCCGCTTTTGAATTTGCGCAGAAAGGTCCCGATCAGTTGTGAAAACGCGTCGACCTGATTCAATTCAATCACGCGGTCAAAGATAGTGTCGGCAGAGAGAGGTTTTACCGTCACATGCGGTACGAGCTTTTCGGCCAAAGCGGTGAGCAGAAGACCCTCCTGCCGCTCGAAGCTATATGTCTCAATGAGGGTGGTTTGATGAGCAGCGTGAACCCCGCGCTTCCATTCCATGTCCGCCAGATACTCGTCACGATCGACGAAGGGTGCTGTGATCAACCTCTCAGTGCCATCTGGCATTTGCTGACGCCGCACACCGAAATGCTCGATGTAGACACCACTTTCGATCAGACGAAAATCCGGGCAATAGTTCCGTCGTCCCGTCTCCCGAATCTTGTGTTCGTAGTCCGGCTCATAATCGTACTCGATGCCGTTCTCGTAAAGCCAGTTGGCAATCTGCAGTTCTTCGTAGCTTTTGACCTTTTCGCCCTGCAGGGTCCGAAGATCCTGCTTTTCGATATGGGTGTAGAATTCGTGTTTGGTCTTGAAATCCCATTCGGCTTTCGGCTCGACTAGAAAGTGCCCAAACCACTGTATGATTGCCCTAGATACTCCATAGTTCTCGCGAACCAGATCCTTTAGAATCTGTTTGATCAAGTTCGTGAATGCTAAGTCGTCTATGGCGTGATCGGCCAGAGCCGGCTTTGACCCCTCGACACTACCGATTATGTCATAGGCAAGTGCGTGAAAAGTTCGCGCCACGATTGGCACGCCCGACCGTGCCTCGACCCGTTCCGACATTTCTTTTGCGGCGTTCTTTGCAAATGCCAGCAGCAGTATTTCCTCCGGCCGGCGGATACCGGCCCTGACGAGATAGGAGGCCTTGGCCGTAATCACGCTAGTTTTTCCGGATCCGGCCCCGGCAAGCACTAGCGTTGCTTCCTCGTCCACCACAACAGAAAGCCGCTGTTCCGGCGTTAGAGGCCTATCCTCGATCGTATCGAAGAAGTCTTTCCAGCGTTCAAGCTCGGCAGGAACAAAGGTAGCGGCGGCGCTCGTTTTCATCGCGACAGGGTTGGCGGTGAAACTCCTGACAAGCGCAACACGTTCGGCTTGCTCGGCCCCGATGGCGGCTAACTGAAGTTTCGATAGTAGCGAGGTATCAAGTGCCCTGGCATCGCTCAGAAGAGGCGTGAGTTCAGCGGCCGCGGGATAACGAGCTGGCTTGGCCAGCCCGGCAACCGCTCGATGGACTCGCAGAAAGCGAGCTGCTTCGCGCTCCAGCGCCGAAAGATTGAACCCGATCCAAGCGCTTTTGACGACTTCAGCGAACGCGCACCCGTCAGAATATCGTAGGCCACGCATGACTAAGGAGCGCTCTGCCGTCGTGACAGTCATCGTCGCACCGACCGTCCCCTTTCGCACAAGCGGGGCGGCAGATATCGCTTCAAGGGGAACGGACGAGGTCAATCCGCGGCGCGTTAGCCGCAAGTGATCTCCGTCAAGCTCCATAGCGCGAAATGTCGTCCCGAATAGGTTCACGAGCAGTCCAAGCAATGGCCGTTGTTGCAGTCGTTTCAATCCAGCCTCGTATCGCGTTCGGCGGCGCAGTTCGACTTGGCCATCCTAATGACCCGACCTTTACATCCAGGAGTGGTAAAGAGGAAGCGCACGAACTGTGCTGACGGCGTCAAAAGCCTCGCGTGAGCTTCGCCCTGGATAATGGGAACAAACTGCAAACGCTGAGCGTCAGGTAGTTCAACGATCCGACGCCTAAAACCGTTGAATATATGGCAGATGAGCGTCGAACCTTGAAAAAGAAACAACGCCCGGGGCAGCGACCGAAGCATCCCGTCGACAAATTCTGTCGAGGAAGCTTTTCGGTGGAGCAATACCACCAGATGTCTGCGTAAAGACGCATTTGGGGTCGAGATGGCGGGGCCTTGTACTAACAAATGCTCGCCCGACTCGGCCGTCCATGAAAATTTGCCTACCAGCCGCTTGGATACAGCCATTGTTTGCTCCCATTGTGATTCGAGGGGAGTCGCTCACATTATCTTCCAAGGCTTTAAATCGATCTTCTCGGCGTTCCACGGGTTATGTAGTGCGAAACCATCTTTCGCTACCTCTTACACGTCTTCCAGTTGCTGATCATCGCATTGCAGGGGCGGCCGCGAACCGGCGACCGCCTTCCTATCGGACATTCTGGGTGCCTGCTGACTGCGCTGCAATCCATTTGGCGGTGGTCTGCTGGATAACCGAGATGAAGAGAGCCGTGGTTATCCCAAACATCATCAGGCCGTTCGCAGCCTGAAGAGGCCCAAGCAGCCGCATTCGGCCAGTCAGCAAAACGTCTCCATAACCGAGCGAAGTGAAGGTTACGCCCGAAAAATACATCGCGGTTTCAAAGTCGGCAAATGCACCGACAAGTCGGTACAGCACTGCCCAGAAAGCAACCTGGACGATGTTGCCGATCATGAGGACTGCCATCAAAATGGAGAATTGCAGGAAAATTCCGCGAAGCGGCTTGGGACCGAGCGGTTTTCGCGAAGCGTGGGCGAAGTAGCGGGCGGCTAATACAGATGTCAGTACCTGAAATGCAAGGCATACAAGCATCGCCAGCAAGCCAAGAGCAATTACCGCTATCATAGCGGGGGAACGTCGCTCGGGGTCCTGACTTCGATTGGTTCGTACCGAACCCACTCCACGAGCAGTACGTAGCCAACGGCCAGGAGTACCGGGCCCACGAACAGGCCGAGAAGCCCGTCAGCGATCATGCCGCCAATCACGCCAATGAGAATGATCGGCATCGGGACTTCAAGGCCTCGCCCAAGCATCAACGGCTTGAGAAGATTGTCGCTGAGCCCTGCAATGATGGTCCAGATTGTAAAGATGATCGCCGGCGTGGTCGGTTCCGTCGCCAGTACATAGGCTATAACCGGCAATGTTATAAGCACCGCGGGCACCTGCACGATGGCAAACAACAACACAACAAGCGTCAAAATGCCGGCTGACGCGAGACCGATGGCGAAGAAGCCGATCCCGATAAGCAGCGACTGAATGACCGCTACGCCGACTACACCGACGGCCACACCGCGGATCGTGGCTGCGGTCATTGCGACCAGCCGCGGGCCCTGCGCCTTGCTCCCCGTGATGCGTTCCAACAGGCGACTTGCAAAGTCGGTGGCGCCTTCCCCATAGGCGATGAGCACTGCGGCGACCCCGAACGAAAGCACGAATGATAATTGACCTGCTGCCAAGCCACCCGCGAACGATGCCAGCCATGTTGCAATACCGCTGAGCATCTTGCCGTATTTGGCAAGCGCTGCCGGCATGTTTGTCTCGACGAGAGCCCACGTCTCGGTCAGTTTCTGACCGACGAACGGCAGATCCGCAAGCCATGCCGGCGGAGGCGGTACCGTTAGGCTGCTTTCTTGCAGGCCCGAGACGAACTCAAGGATAGACGATCCGAGCGATGTTACCACCATGATTAACGGAACCAGCATCAGTGCAACGCTGACCAATCCGATTAAGGTCGCCGACCAGCGATTGCCAATCCGGACCACCAAGCGCTGGTGGAGGGGATAGAGCATGACTGCGAGGATCACCGACCAGAGCAGGATACCTGTAAACGGCAATATGATGCGGCTGCAGGCAAAGATCAGTAAGCCTACCAGTCCGATCTGAAGCGCTGAATCGAGCATTCTCAAGAGCGACGGCGCACTCTCAGTCGTTGTCACGTTCGGCTGCATTTAGCTGTCCCCTCCCAGCCAACCGTTAATGCAGATGGCTCGGTCCTTACCGCAAGTATTCACCTGTTTCGAGCTTTCCGCAAGAAGGAGGCAACCGTGCTCACTTGAGGCCTGTGTCATGCGAGAAATTCGGCGAGGCCCGAGCTCCGCACGACCTCCGGTTGCGAGAGCGCTCAGTTAGGATTAACTTGTCACTTCAGCGCAGGTGCCGGCGTGAGCAAAGCTGCGGGGTGAAAGCCGCGGACCTAAGGGGGAAGGTCATGGCGTCGGAAGCAACAGGAGCAACTCCTGATAACGCTCCAAATAGAGTAAAGACGCCGCGCAAAGAAAAAAACCCGCAACGCGCGGTTGCAATTATCGTGCTTCTGGCGGCTTTCCTTCTGTTCGTCGTAACTGTTTTCATGGAAAGGCGCACGCCGTCCTCCTCCCAGGCAACCGTCAGTGCATATGTGGTCGGTGTCGCGCCCGAAGTTACCGGCCGCGTCATTGAAGTCGGCGTGGCCGACAACAGCGCCGTAAAGCCCGGACAGATGCTGTTTCGCCTCAATCCTGAACAATACCGGCTCGCGGTTGACGAAGCGGAGGCACGCCTTGCAGGGGTAGGACAGACGATAGGGGCTTCGACAGCGGCAGTCGATGTCGCACAGGCCAAGGTAGCGGAGACCAAGGCCGTCCGCGTCAACGTCCAGGATCAAGCCACCCGCGCCATGGAACTCGTCAGGCGGGGTATCTATGCTCAGGCGAAATATGATGAGGCAGCTGCAGCGCTGGATCAGGCGGAGGCCGGCGTCAATGCAGCTGAAGCCGACCTCGAACGGGCGCAGGAGGAGCTTGGACCCGCAGGGAAGGACAACCCGCAGTTGAAAGAGGCGCTGGCTGCGCTTGAAAGCGCTCAGCTTGATCAATTTCGTACGACCGTCGTGGCGCCGGCTGAAGGCGTCGTCACCAATCTTCAGCTTTCCGTTGGAGGCATGATCAGCGCTGGCGAGAGCGCGATGACGTTCATCGATACCGGGACGATCTGGATCACAGCCGCCTTTAAGGAAAACAGCCTTGAGATGGTTACGCCGGGCGACCGCGCCGAGGTGCTTTTCGATGTTCTCCCGGGCCAGATTTTCGGAGCCACCGTTGAAGGCATCGGATTGGGTGTGGCGCAAGGAAGCGTCGATCCGGCGACCGGCCTGCCGAAGATTTCCACAGATACTGGATGGGTGAGAACGCCTCAGAGCTTTCCCATTCGTCTGGTGCTTGACGAGGGGCGCCCCAAGGGCGTCCGGTACGGCTCGCAGGCGAATGTGGTCATCTACACCGGGGACCATCCGGTCACCAATATGCTCGGCAGAATCTGGATCCGCGTCCTGTCAGTCCTGACCTATGTCAACTGACGCTTATCTCGCCCACGAGGACCAGCTTAATATTAAGCGCAAGGGTATGCGCATAGCGCTGGCCGTTGCGGTGGGCTTTTCGTGGCTGGTCTATTCGGGCGCGATCATTCCCTTCCTTGGGCCATTGTTTGCAGCACAGTTCTTGATTTCCAGTTCCCGCCCCATGCCGCTCCAAAAAGCACTGGCGGTCACTGTATTGATCCTTGTTGTTGGAGCATTTCTGCAATTTGTAACGGTGTTGACCGGGGACCGACCGCCGGTACTCATACTGCTGCTCGGATTGATTTACTTTGGATGCTTCTATCAGCAGGCGAACGGCAAGGGCGGGCCCGTAATTTTTCTTGTGCTGGTCATTGCCGTTATGGTGCCGCTCCTTACAATCCTGAACGAGGATCTCGGCGACACGATTCTCGGGATCCTTGTTCAAAGTGTCGTGACCGGCATGCTCTTGATGTGGCTGGCATACGTCCTTATCCCAGACAGGGGCAGGCCCGCCACGAAGGCTGCGACGGTGACGACCTATCCGCGCGCGGTGGGCTACGCTGCCGCCAATACCGCCATACTTCTGATCGCCGTCGTTGCCTGTCTGACACGCGATGGACTGGCCACGGCGATTGTCATTCCGATCACCGTCGTATCGCTGCTTTCCCAATTCGACGTTGCAGCAAGCACGCGGGCTGCTTTGGGGATCATGATAACCAATATCACGGGTGGCGTGGCGGCGTCCGTCGCCTTCGGACTGCTTCAGGTGCGGCCATCGCTCCTCTTCCTCTTTCTTCTGGTACTGCTCGCCGGCCTGGTATTTGGCGGCCGTGCAGCCATGCGGTCACCGGCCGCCAAGCTCCATGCCGGCGCCCTGACGATCTTCCTGCTCGTCTTCGGAACGGGCGTTTCACCGCTTCCAGGGTCCGCTGCCGATTCCTTTTCCACCAGGGTCACTTACATACTCGTGGCCATCGCCTATGCGATCTTCATGACAACTTTGCTTTGGCCCCGGCAGGAAGCTCATCGCGGTTAAATGCTTTTCGGAGCTTACCGCAATCACTCTGCGCGCGCTGCCCATATTGCAATAACTCCGGCGAAGGGCGTAAGATACTCCACTATGCAACCGTAAGTGGCGGTTGCTTGTCCGGGGGACCAAGGGAGAGCGTTGCGGCGAATGGCACGTTTGGTAGATCAGCAAGCTCTACCAACGGATGCTGACAGCGGCGATAAAAGCTGGCCCTGACCTCTTCAGGACTCTACGGTCGTTACCAGAAATTTGGCAAGCCCCAGGCACTTAGGCTCAAGGCAATGATTGTCAGTTCTCCCCACGGCATGCCGGGAGACGTGGATTTCTTCTTGGTTTGGGGCTCGGATCTGGGTGGTTGAACTTGCAAAATTCCTTCTACAGAGAGCCAAAATCATGAAGCTAGCTTCACTTTTGTTTGTCCTGCTTTCTGCGTCACCGGTCAATGCAATGGGTGCCGCCGAGTTGTTGAAAGCCGATAGGGGATTCGCCTCCGGCTACATTTTTGGCGCTATTGAGTACCAGTTGGCGGTGGTATGTGACGACGGTGTTTCGGCACGCCGCCAGGAGATCCGCAAATGTCTGGTCGATGGCAAGTTCATGTCGCAACAGCTCTACGGGACCGTCATCAGCTACATCAAAATGCATCCTGAACAGAGCAGCGCAGTAGGTGCGATCGTGCACGCCGTGGACGAAATATGCCCGCCATCCGGGAGGTAACTCAGATGTTGAATCAGTCCGCTCTCGCCCGGTCTTTTTTGCATTGGCAATGATATGCCTTAGTAATCCGGCTTTCGCCGAAGCGCCCTCATTTGCAAAACTTCAAGTGGGAATGCGAAGGACCCCATGGACTATGGGGACTGTCTTGGCTTTCTTGAAGCGGTGGCGCTGTGCGCGGTGCGCGAACATAAAAACTGTAGGCTCCTAGAGGAATTTATCGACCACCCCAATTCAAGCCAGGCTTTTCCCGATGTGCTAGCGGATCTCGATCCTAAGGAATATTCGGGAAGCGCGTTGGAAAGCGTGGAAAAGTTTTTCCTCAACAAGAGGAAAGCAGGTCGGAAGCCGCATTCCCAACATTACGAATATCGAACATAGCAGACCTCGTATCGCGTTGTTTTCATTCCAACCATCAAAGGAGGAGATCACCCCCTCGCCCGACGCTTGAAGTCAGGCAAGTTACTTACCCTTCTTCGTTGATGCGTTGAACGTATCAATGTAGCCGCGCGCCACGGCGCGGACCGCCCGCCCGATATCGTCATAGACGTCGTCGGTCAGGTTGGCGAAGGATACGCGCACGCTCCAGTTGGGTGCATCGAAGCCGCCGCCGTTCAGGAGCACGATCGAGTGGTCTTCAGCCAGACGATAGACAAGATCAAGCGGATGGACGTTCTTCTTCAGCCATTTCACCATGTCTTCCCCGACATATTTGCGCAGCCAGAATTCGAAATCGATGGTGCCGTAATAGTAGGCAAAATTGGGGTTGGGCTGAACATCGAGCGGCAACCCTTCGAGCAGGCTTTCCACACGAGCCCGGCAAATGTCCATGCAGGCCTTCTGATAGAGCTTTTCGGTGTCCATCAACTCGCTGATCGAGAACATCGTCATCATCACCTGTTGCGGCAGCGACAGGCCCGCGGTGTGATTCAAGGCGACATCGCGGCTATCGGCAACGATGCGGTCAATCATCTTGAGCTTGCGCGGCTCTAGCGTGATCGAGATGTAGCGATTGTCGAGCGCCTCGAGTTCCTTCGCAGGAAGCTTGGTGAGCATTTCGTCAAGAATATTCTTCTCGTGAATGGCGATGACGCCAAGCCGCCAGCCCGTGCAGCCGAAATACTTCGAATACGAGTAAACGCCGATGGTATTTTCCGGCAATTCCGCCATAAGCGAACGGAAACCTGGAACGAAGGTGCCATAGACATCGTCGGTGAGCAGCAACAGGTCGGGCCGCTTCTTTTTCACGAGTTCAACGAGCTTCTTTATAGTCGGGGCATCGATTGCCATGGACGTCGGATTGCCGGGATTTACGACGAAGAAGGCCTTGATCTTCGGATCCTCGAGCTTCTTGATTTCCTCGTCGGAGTATTGGAAACGATGTTCCTGCGTCGCCTTTATGTGCACCGCCTTGAATGCATAGTCCTCGAGTTCGGCAATCTCGATATAGGGCGTGAAGATCGGCGTACCGAGGGCGATGGTGTCACCCTTCTTAAGGATACGGTTGGCGATCAGCGACTTGAAGATGTAGCACATGGCGGCGGTTCCGCCTTCGACCGCGTAGAGGTCGAACTTGCCGGGAGGAGCCTTGTCGCCGCACATGGCCCACATCAAATAGCGGTGCGCCACCTGTTCGGCGTGCACCAGCATACGGTCGGGAACAGGATAGTTGTCGCCGATGATCGAATCCGTCAGTTCGAACACGAACGCGTCCGCATCAAACCCGAACGCGGTGACGGCGTGTTCCACCATCCTGGAAAGGAAATCCGCCCCCTCCATGTCGGCGTGTTTCTCAAGCCAGTCCTTCAGCCGCGCAGCGATATCCTTTTGCTGCGGCATACCGGCGACGCCGGCCTTCGGGTCGTCCATCGTGCGGCGGCATTCGGACAGGGCGAACTGGCCAAACAGAAAGAAGCCCTCGCGCGGCTTGGTCGCGATCCAGTTAGGATTGCCCCGGCCCGCATTGAGCAAAACCTGCGCCGACTTCTGAGATTTACGCTTGGCGAGCTTGATCAAGCCGTCCTTGATTTCGAACGGGCTCATTTTCTCGTAGTCGCGGTAGTCGATCGTCTTCATGATATTTCTCCCACAATTGACATTCGTGCCCGAGCCCGGATCGTCCCTCCCTGCTCCCACGTGAGACCGTGAGCCAACGTCGCGGCACCGTTGTAGCTCGCAGGATGAGCCAACATTTCTTCCCATTCAAAATAAAACAAAAGACCAACAGGCAGAATGACTTTGTCATTCCGTTCCAAACATATGCAAAAAGTCCCTCGACTTCGACATAAGGCGTCTTACATGAGGTATTGACGCTATACTTATAATATTTTACTGATAGCTGCACTTGGATTCATGCGCTCGCATTAAAAAAACTCTTCAATAGTTACCTAGGGCAAACAACGTCCGCTGGTCGCAGAGCATTAGCGGGGCGTTCTGACATGGGAACAGCAGCATGTTCGACTGGTTCGCAAACACGCTTCGCAGCTATCCAGAAATCGCTATCTTTATTTCTCTGGCGTTTGGCTATTACTTCGGCTCATTCACCTATAAGGGCCTCGGCCTCGGTGCGGTGACGGCAACGCTGATCGCCGCTGTCATCATCGGACAGCTAGGTATTACCATATCGCCGCCATTGAAGGCGACGGTCTTCCTGATGTTCCTCTTTGCCGTCGGCTATGGCGTCGGTCCGCAATTCGTTCGCGGCATAGCAAAGGACGGCCTGCCGCAAGCGCTATTTGCCGCCGTTGTTTGCGTGTTCTGCCTCGGTGCCCCGCTCCTCGCCGCAAAGATAGCCGGCTACGATGTCGGATCGGCGGCAGGACTTTACGCCGGATCGCAGACCATTTCAGCTTCGATGGGTCTGGCCACAGATGCAATCAATCGCCTTGGCCTGGCGCCGGAAGAAGCCAAGCGCCTGCTCGATGCAATGCCGGTGGCCTATGCCGTCACCTATATTTTCGGCACCGTGGGCTCAGCCATCGTTTTGGCGCTGCTGGGCCCGGCGCTTCTGGGTATCGACCTCGAAGCCGAGTGCAAGCGTTACGAGGAAGAGTATGGGGGCAAGAAGGATGTCGGCGGGGCGGGATCGGCCTGGCACAATTATGAGCTGAGGGCATATCGCGTCAAAGAGGGCGGACGGGTTGTCGGTCTCACCGCTCACGACGCCGAGCGGCAGATTCCGGAGGAGCGGGTTTTTGTCGAGCGGATAAAACGGGGCGGCAAAATTCTGGATGCCACGGCCGAAACCGTCATACAGGCAGGCGATATCGTTGCTGTCGCCGGACGCCGCGAGGTGCTGGTAAGTCTAATTGGCACTGCTGCAGAAGAAGTTGACGACCGCGATTTGCTGGCGGTGCCAGTTGAAGGCGTTGATGTCCTCGTTACCAGCAAGCAAGCCGATGGCAAAACCCTGGCTGAACTCGCGCAGCTGCCCTCAGCTCGGGGTGTATTTCTGCGCAAGATCGTCCGCGGCGCAACGTCCACCGAAATTCCTATCCTCCCCAACACAACCATCCATCGCGGTGACATATTGACCCTGGTCGGCCGCACGCAGGACACCACGGCCGCTGCCAAGGCACTCGGCGTCGCCGACCGTCCAAGCGACGTCGCCGACGTGGCCTTTATTGGCGCTGCGATTGCAATCGGTGCGCTCGTCGGTGCATTTGTTTATAAAGTCGGCGATATACCTTTGACACTGTCGACCTCGGGCGGCGCGCTGATATCGGGATTGGTCTTCGGCTGGTTGCGATCCGTCCATCCGACTTTCGGGCGCATTCCGTCGTCAACCGTATGGTTCATGAACTCGGTTGGCTTGAATATTTTCATCGCGGTTGTTGGCATTTCGTCGGGTCCGGGTTTTGTGGCCGGATTGCAGCAATTGGGCTTCAGCCTGTTTCTCTGGGGCATCTTCGCAACGACCGTACCTCTGGTATTGGCGATGTACGTTGGGAAATACGTCTTCCGCTTTCACCCCGCCATCCTCTTGGGCTGCTGTTCCGGTGCACGCACGACCACCGCCTCGCTGGGCATGATCAACGACCGTGCAAAGAGCCAAATTCCCGGTCTCGGCTACACCGTGACTTATGCGGTGGGAAACACCCTGCTGACCGTCTGGGGCATGGTCCTCGTTATGCTGATGACTTGACGGCTGGCCGGATCACGCGGGCCGCAGACCATTGTCCGCTCGGTATCGCAAGCGTCCAACTTCGCGAATGTATCGGACGGTTGCTCATAACCATAGAAACAAGGGAGGGGTGCGATGTCACGCGAGCCCAAACGCCTAGATCAGTTCCTGCTCATTCATTCCACGCGGGCCGACCACTGGCGCGAGATCACGACCCTGGCCGACGCCTGGGCTACAAAGCGCGGTGAAAGAGGCGCTGTGGAAGAGGCTGTCGCCGGCATACTGCCGACGGAAGAATACCATGCATATCCCGGCGCGCGTTTGTTGGGCGCCCTGAACGAGCGCATTGCCACCAACGACGCGGCAGGTGCGGCGAAACTCGCGCGGCGTATTTCCAATGGCCTGCTGACCCGTGTTTATCGAGGACGTCCGGCCGAATGGGACATTCACGATGAAGTGTCGCCGAGCGAGGTGGCTGATTTGATGCCAGCATCGTCGGGCGAGCCAGGCGTGCGCCGCCCCTATTTCGAAGCCTTGTTCCTGACCAGCCAACCAGCCGCGAGGTGGCCGGCGCTGGCTGGGGAACTACGGCGGCTCCGCCGCCCGGAGGACGCATTCATATATGAGCCCGTCCTTGTCGGCTCTTTCGAGGACGCCCTGTGCGCCGCGATTGTCAACCCGGACATTGCCGCTGTCGTACTCGCTGAAGGTTTCCCCTATCGCTCGCGCCACGATATGCCAGTGCTACGATCGGTGCTTGATCCTTTCGGCGAAACCGAAACAGCCGACAAGTCGGCGTTGCGGCTGGCACGATCGCTAAAGCGCATCCGCCCTGAGCTTGACCTGTACCTGCTCTCCGACCGTGAAGTCGAAAAACTTGCCGGTGATCCCGCAGCTGACGCGGTGCGGCGCATCTTTTATGCGGTCGAGGAGCCGCTTGAAACGCATTTGGCCATCCTTGAAGGTGTACAGGCGCGCTACGACACCCCGTTCTTCGACAATCTGAAGAACTATGCGCGTCGACCAATCGGTACTTTCCATGCTCTGCCGATTGCACGAGGCAAGTCGGTGTTTCAATCCGACTGGATTCGCGACATGGGCGAGTTCTATGGCATCAACCTTTTCCTTGCGGAGAGCAGCGCAACGACGGGCGGCCTCGACAGTCTTCTGGAGCCGACCGGCAATATCAAGCGCTCCCAGGAAATGGCAGCTCGGGCGTTTGGCGCCGACCATGTGTTCTTCGTCACTAACGGCACCTCCACGTCTAATAAAATGGCCGTGCAAGCATTGCTTGCTCCCGGTGACATCGCGGTAGTCGATCGCAATTGCCACAAATCGCACCATTACGGCATGGTGCTCACCGGGGCCCAACCATACTATGTCGAAGCGTTTCCGATGACGGAATATTCGATGTATGGAGCGGTACCGCTCGATACCATCAAACGCGCCCTGCTTGCGCTAAGGGCCGAGGGGCGGCTGGAGCGTGTGAAACTCCTCGACCTGACCAATTGCACGTTTGACGGTCACATGTACAACGTCCGGCGCGTCATGGAAGAATGCCTCGCGATCAAACCGGACCTTATTTTCCTTTGGGACGAGGCCTGGTCGGGTTTTGCCAGATTTTCGCCGTTCCTGCGCCCCCGCACCGCGATGGGCGCGGCCGCCGACATCGAGGATTGGCTGCGTGATCCGGCATCCGTAGCGGCCTATGAGAAGCAAAAGGAGGAACTGGGCGCCGATCCCTCGGACGAGGCGCTGCTTGCAGCGAGGCTCCTGCCGGATCCGCGCGAGGTGCGTCTGCGAGTCTACCAGACCAACTCCACCCATAAATCAATGTCGGCGATCCGCCAGGGATCGATGCTCCTGGTCAAGGACGTCGATTTTCACACGGTAGAGGCGCAGTTCCACGAGGCAGTGTTCACGCATGCCTCGACGAGCCCGAACCAGCAGCTGATTGCCAGCCTCGACATTGCCCGCCGGCAGATGGAGCTTGAGGGGTACGGTCTCGTCATGAATGCGATCGAGATCGCGCTCACGATCAGGCGGGCGATAGCCGAGCATCCATTGATCTCGAAATATTTCCGCGTCCTTGGAGCGAACGATATGATGCCTGCATCCTATCGCTCGTCAGGATTTACGGACTACCTGTCGCCCGGTTCCACCTGGGCCAACGTCGTCAAGGCAATGCGCGAGGATGAATTCTATCTTGATCCAACGCGCATGACCCTTGTGTGCGGAACGGCCGGCTTTGACGGCACCCAGTTCAAAGGCCTTCTCGCCAGCACCTATAATATCCAGCTCAACAAGACGTCGCGCAACAGCGTGCTGTTGCAGTCCAATATAAACAACACGCGCAGCGATGTGGCGCAACTTGTCCGCGTCCTGGTGGAAATCTGCCACGCCATCGACAAGCGGCTCGCGGATGGCGGGGAGCCTGAGAGCAGGGCCTTTAAAGCCCGGGTCAAATCCTTGATGACCGATGTGCCGGATCTGCCGAATTTCAGCAACTTCCATGAGGTGTTCCGTGGCGACGCGGGCCGGACAACGCCCGAGGGCGACATACGCACGGCGTTTTTCAGCGCCTACGATCCGACGATATGCGAATACGTTCCGCTATTTGGCTCGGAGTGCGACCGCCGGCTGCGTGATGGCCCGGAGATGGTTTCGGCCAACTTCGTTATACCCTATCCGCCAGGGTTCCCGATTATGGTGCCGGGCCAGGTCCTCACCCAGGAAACAATAGACTTCATGCGCAAGCTCGATGTGAAGGAAATTCACGGATACGAAAAGGCCAGAGGCCTCAAGCTGTTGCTACCTGATGCAGTAGCGAAAAAGGCCAAGCGCTAGCAAGAGCAGAGCAGCGAGCACGTTAAGGTCCTCGGGGGGAGGGTTTTGTTATGGTCTGGTTCGAGCACTTCCTGGTAAAATATCCGGAGCTTGCCGTGTTTCTTGCAATCAGCATCGGCTATCTGATCGGGGGCGTGAAGATCAGGGGCTTCGGCCTCGGCCCTGTCACCGGCTCCCTCTTTGCCGGGATTCTGATCGGCCAGTTCGCCGAGGTGCCGACCGCCAGCATGGCCAAATCCTTTCTGTTTCTTCTCTTCCTCTTCGGCATCGGCTATTCCGTCGGTCCACAATTCCTCCAGGCGCTTAAAAGGGACGGCTTGAAGCCCGTTATACTCGCTGTGGTCGTCTGCGTGACGGGCTTGCTTACTGCGATCGTGATCGCCAAGGCGCTGAAACTTGATGCAGGTTTCGCCGCGGGCCTTGTTTCAGGTTCGCTCACCGAGAGCCCCGCCATGGGAACGGCGACAGAGGCGATCAACGCACTCCCGCTTTTGGAGGCCGAGCGGGCGCGACTGGTGGCGCACGTCGCCGTTGCCGATGCGGTGTGCTACATCTTCGGCGCTGTCGGCGTCATTTTGTTCTGCAGTGTCGCTGGACCGAAATTGCTCGGCATCGACCTTCCGACCGAGGCGCTGAAGCTGGAAAAAGAACTTGGCATCAAACGGACGGCGGCGGGCGTATCTTCGGCTTGGCACAGGTTCGAACTCCGCTCCTACCTGATTGCGAAAGGCGCGCCCGTTGATGGCCTTTCCATAGCGGCGGCCGAAGTCAAATTTCCCGAGCACCGATTGTTTATCCAGCGCGTGCGCCGAGGTGAAAAGATTTTCGAGGCGACACCGGAGTTTAAGATGTGCGCCGGTGATATTGTTGCAGTGTCTGGCCGACGAGAGAGTCTGGTGGAAGTACTCGGTCCCCGTGCCGAGGAAGTCGAGGATCGCGAACTCCTCGATATCCCGGTTTCAGTCGCGGACGTGCTTGTGACGAACCGGGAAGTCGACGGGCGGAGCATTGCCGACACCGCAAAACAGGATTGGGCGCGCAGCCTCTACCTGCGAGCAATCACGCGCGGCACCGAGGAGCTTCCGCTCGCACCCGGGATCGCGGTACAGCGGGGCGACATCCTCCGGCTCGTGGGGCCCGAGGCCGTCGTCGCACGGGCCGCCAAGCGGGTGGGCGTCATCATTGCGCCGACAACGGCAACCGACTTCTTTGTACTTGGCCTTGCCATCTTCCTTGGGGGGCTGGTTGGCGTGCTCGTCACTATTCCAATCGGGGATATGCGAATATCCTTGAGCACAAGCGTCGGAACCTTGCTGGCGGGACTGATCGTCGGCCATTTGCGCACGCAGTTTCCACTATTCGGCCGCATACCGGACGGTGCCGTCTCGCTTATGACTGCACTTGGCCTGGCCGCCTTCGTCGCAATGACCGGCCTTCACGCCGGACCTGTCTTTGTCTCCGCCATAGCTGAGGCGGGCGTCGGACTTCTATTTGGCGGGATGGTCGTCACGCTTGCGCCGATGATCATTGGACTCTATGTCGGACGTTACCTGCTCCGCATGAATCCGATACTGCTCCTCGGCGGGCTCGCCGGCGCCCAGACAATGACGGCCGGCATGGCGGCTGTGCAGGACCGCTCGGGGAGTCCGGTTGCCGTCCTCGGCTATACGCCCGCAGTCCCCATCGGCCACATTCTCCTCACCACCTGGGGGACCGTCATCGTCGGCGTCATAGCCTGATAGGCAGCTGAAGCCGGTTCATAGCAATGGGGCGGGACTTGCGATGAGTACGGATCTCAACAATTCATTTCCTCCCGACCATAGTATCTGCAGGCCAAGGCAAAACAGAATGAACGCGGAAAGGCGAACGGCGATATCGGTGCCTCCAGGCCCGAGAAATCGCTGAATTCGATCCGCATAGGTGAAACAAAGCATGATCGTCAGCGCCAGAACGGCGATGGCGGCAACGCTCGCCACCACGAATATTATCCGGTCCGCGGGCCTCGCAATCGTTGCCTCCGAAAGTCCGATGCTGATCACGACAGCCATCGACCCCGGCCCTGTCGTCAGCGGCAGAGTTAGGGGATAGAAGGCCTGATCGAGCAGTTTCTTGTTCGAGACGCCCCCCGTCGGGGTTTCGAGTTCCTTTCTGCTTCCTTCATTGAGAAGTTTCCAGCCGGCCACCGCGACGATGAATCCACCGGCGATGCGAAGGATGGGGATTGAAATGCCATAAAACTGCAGGATCAGCGCGCCCAGCAAGAATGAGCACACGAGTAGGACGAAGGAATTCAGCGCAATGCGTCTTGCAAGGATGGCGCGAAGCTCGGGCGTCGCGCCGGTCGTCAGACCGAGAAACACGAGCGCCGAACCGGGCGGGTTGACCACGGGAAAAATCGAGGCCAGCACCAGCGCAAACGTACTGAAGGCGGCACTCATTGACGCGTGAGCCTATAAACCAGACTCGCAACGCTGAGCCCCAGGAAGGTCTCCGAGGCGAACAACCAGCCGGCGGCTTGCGTCATCTCATTGCCTTTCAAACCATGCGCAGTTGAACGAGCGGGCCCTTCTCGTCGAGGATAGACCATACATCTATCCCGGAGAGGTTACTACGCTATCATTGTGAAGGGCCCCTGGATCAATTCAACGAACGCCAGTTGAACGATATCTCACCTTGTTTCAAGTTTTGACGAACACGCTTATGCCTACAAGGCTCTTATTCTTGAGCCTACGCCGTGGCCAAAGTCGAAGACCCCAATAATTGATCCGAGTAATTGAGGACCAGCAAGACGCCCTTAAATAAGGCGGAAACATCAATGGCCGCTAAACACCAGGACTTGAACCGGCAGCACCAAGGCCTGCATGCGCAGAATACCCGCATGGACGAGACCGACGGCATCCACGCCATGGAGGAAGATCCGCTGCAGCGTGCCGAGATCCTGGGATTCGAGCGCTGCGTGATTGCTGGTATAGGCATTAGCAATACAGCTGCTGCCCGGCGAAACACCGTCGAGGCCTCCGGAAAATATCGGTTCCAGATAGACGGTCAAGGTTCCGGGCTTGCTGATTTGCTGCACGTCGATAAGCTGATCCGTCGGTCGTAGCTGCCCGGCGGCAATAACGTCCTGCACCTGCGTGACAACCATTGGTATGATGATGAATGGTTTGCCGATGCAGGTTGCTTCGGCGATCATGCCTGGCTTCATCACCTGCGCTTCGATCTGGTTGAAGCCGGCGACGAGAGATACGCGGCCCGCTTCACTCGGAACGAGGATCCCGGCAGGGCGTATCAGCGAGTTGATGAAATCGCCCTTGCGCAGCCCGAATTGCTGAATGGTCCCCGAAACGCCGGCGTGAACGACCATCTTGTCAAGTTCGACCTGAGCTTGAGCCAGCGCGGCTTCGGCGCTCGCCCGTTGCGCGGGCAACAGCGCCGAGATTTGCGTCTGCAGCGTTTGTTTATTGGCAATGGCGGCGTCAACCGCGCCCTGCCGCCCTGTGGCGGCGACCTGCAGCCGCTCGATCTCGCGCGGTGCAACGACGTTCTGGTTGCGACGCATGATTTCCTGTTTTGTCGATAGTTCGTCGAGCGCCTGCTGATAGGCGCCCTGCGCCTGCTGGATCAAACCATCGGAAGCAACAAGTTCGGTCTCTGCCACGCTAATCGCCGCGTCCACCTCGGCGATGCGGCGCTGTGCCGTCTGCTTTGCGGCCTCCTGTTCGGAGCTGTCGAGGCGGAACAGCGGTGCGCCGGCTTCCACTTTCTGGTTGTTGACGACATAGATTTCGGCGACGCGCCCATTGGTCTCAGGCAGGATCGTGATTGTGCGGAAGATGGCGGTGACGTTTTGCGTCGTCGGATGAAAGTAGAAAATCATGGTTATGAGCGTCACGGTCAAGAGCAGGCACGTGGTGATGCCCCAGCGCAACTCGTACCACACCGTATAGAGCGTGATTTCCCGGCCGAGACGTTTGCCCTGGACATAGCGACGGAAGAGATAATCGGGGAAGATCGTGAGCATGGAGCAAAGCATCAACTCGAACATGGCTCAGATTCCTTCACTGGAGCCGGGCGTTCTCTCACCGACCCCTGTCGCTGCCACGTCTCCGCCAGTCGCCTCTGGCTCCTTTCCGGCGATCCGCTCGAGCGACTGGGCAATTGATCCCATCGGGGTCGAGAAATCGGGAAACTCGATCATTGCGAGCAGCAGCCCAAGAATCCAGTAGATGTGATTATGGGTAAACAGCGAGATCAGCGCCAATACTGCAACGATTTCAATCTGCACCTTGTTGGTGCGGTGCGCCATGCGCTCCGGCACGGCGTGCAACTGGAAATAGAGATTGCCTACGGCAAGAACCACGATGAGAAGGAAGACCACGACGGCGTTAAAAAGCCAGTCGCTCTGTCCCGGCAGTGTAATAAATGCCGGCAGGTGATCCACTACCGCCGGATTCATCTTCGGCTCCCCCATTCAGCCTTCTCCTCAAAACAAACATTCTTGCCCAACCCACAACTCTAAACCTAGGCCTTGGCTCCAGCAAAAAAATTACGGTAACAGTCTTGAAGGATCTAGAAGTTGCGCTGGAAGCGAATGATGCCGCCGAGTGCGTCATCCTCACCGAAATCGCTCTCTGCCACTTCCTTTCGGTCGCCGCCGAACTTGGTGTAGTCGATTTCCGGCCTGATAAAGAAGCCTGGCACAAGCTCGTAGTTGACGTTGAGGGCGAGAGCCCAGGTGCCCTGCTCTTCATAAGCCGCCTGGCCGTTGATCGTCGCCTTGTCGGTAACCTTGACGGCAAAGCCGCCCCAGCCGGCCCAGTCGCCTTCCCACAACCCGTACCAGTTTTTGTTCTGATTGGTGATGAAAGAATCAGAATCATAGTCGGATTGATAGCCCGCCATGATCCAGGCCGATATTGCATCCGTGAGGCTCACGTCGAGTCGTGCCTTGACGCCGACGGCGTCCTGCACGGAATCATAACCGACAACAGCGCCAATCTGGCCCCAACCCTGTTGATATTTCACGCCGGCAAGGACATGCGGCATGTAATCATCGATGACGTAGTCATAACCGTTGAATACCATGCCCTGTTCCGCGGCGACGACAGCGGAAAATCCGTTGCCACCCTTGAAGGTGTAGCTGATCTGATTGCTGGAAATGCTATCGGATCCATATTGGATCACGTCGTCCTGAATAATCGTCCCGGCATAGCCGAGCCAGGAGCCGAAGAGGACGTCGTTGACGCCCATCTGGAACCCGCCCAGCTCGATAAACCCCTGATGCAGCGTGCCTCCGGCGTCGTCGCTGTTAGTATTCTGAAAACGAGTGTCAATAAACGACCGCAGCGTGCCAAGTTCTGTTTCGGAACGCGCGTCAAAACGAATTTCGGCGCGGGTGCGGACACGCCAGGTATCATTTCCGCCTGCACCAACGGGGCCGCCGGTAAACACGTTATCCCCCCCGGAAAACTCGAAGCGCAGGTAACCGTTGACCTTGAGGCATGTTTCGGTTCCCGGGATATAGAAGAACCCCGCCCCGTAGGCATCGCATACCCGGACATATTCAACAGGCTCGGGCTCCGCAACGACGACTGCATCCGCCGCATAGGCCGACGTCGTCACGAGGACTGCACCCGATATCAGAAAAAGCGTCCGAATAGCCATGCGATCCCCTCCAGATTGCCCGCCCGAGCATTTCTGCTTCAGCAATCGCTGCAGCTTATCCCTTTCAAGTGTCGAGGATCATAACGTTGATCAAAAAATGCAAAGTGTTGCCAAATCACCACACCTATACCACTTCTGAGCCAGGAGACGAGGGACGGCGGTAACTGACCGATTGGACTTACAACGAGGCGCTGGCGTTGTTGATATGTAATTCTTGACAGAAGCCGGGCTCAGTGGCCTGCGGAGCCTACAAATTGTTTGGTGTTGCGTGAAACAATCGAGATAACCCTCTTGGCCTGGGTTGTCTACGTTGTGACGTTCCCATCCAAGTCCAGCGGCAAAAAGTGGTGGAGGAGAGATCGCAATGCACATGCGCCAGTTGAAGAAGCTGCGGTACGACGACGACACCTGCACGTTGAAGATCGACGGTGATAATGGCTTGAGAAATCCAAGACGATCTATCTAGATATCAAGAACACGGAAATTTTCCTCAACGCGATCAAATCCGCATTTCATTTTGACGACGTTGCGATTGCAGCGACAGTCGTCAAAAGAAAATCTCGAACGATCTCTCCTGCTTCGCAAGCTGTTGAACACCTCTGCAATCATTGGCCCGCGCAAGATAGACTATTCCTGTCGGCTGCGTGTTACCGCTTCGAGTCAGCTTTCAGGAGAGAGGTTCGGACAGCCTTCATCGATGCCTGCAAGGAAGCGGACGTTCGCGTTGTGACCAGAGGCCAAATGCGTGACACATTCTCGGCACTGGCTGCTGCAACTACATGGGGGCCGAGCTGCTGCGGACCGAATACACGGAAGCATGATCCGAAGTGGGCACTGGAGAATACGGAGTCTGACTCGCCGAGTGATCCACGTAATTAATCGGGGTAGGATTCACTACCTTGCTGCCCCGACTTGTAAAAAGGATAAAGATCAGTGGGTCGCCCCGCTGGCCCATTGCATCACTGCGCAGGCGGCGCAGGGAACACACCTTCATCGGACCCTGGAGCAAGGCGCCCAGACGTTGAAACGCATGGTGCTCTACCCAACGGTCGGCGGTCTGGGGGGCGGACTCGTTGAGATATCGCCGGAGGCCTGCTTCGGCATTGGAAAACATACGATCCTCGCCGACGTGGTCGGCAAAGCCCGACCTCCGCACATAATCGAGGACGTCCGGGTTAAGCTCCGCGAGCCACGTCGCTGTTCCCTCCTTTGCGAAACGGCGTGCGCCGTCGATCATCATTTGAAGTGCGGAATATTCAATATCGAAGACCCGGCTGAGGTCTAGCATGAGTACGCTGGGCTTGTTCTGAGTAACGAGTTCCCGGACGCGATCGCCGACATGCTGGGCATTAGCAAAGAATAACCTTCCTTCCGGACGCACGATCAGGAGTCCATCAAAGGTTTCGTCATCCGGATGCTCCGGCGATATTGGGCGTAGCAGATCAGACCCTCGTTTGCGACCGATCACATGGACACGTGGACGCGTCGACTGACTTGACAGTCCGAGCAGCGACAGCACGATCGCAACTATTATCCCCTGAAGGGTACCAAATGCGAGCACACCGAGGAAAGCCGCGACCGCCCATCGGAACTCCATCGTGCGGACCTTGCGGATCGATGCGAATTCGAGCGGCTGGATCAGACCGATTGAATAGACAATTACGATAGCCGCGAGCACGGCCTGTGGCAGAGGTACCAACAACGGGGCCAGAGCCAGCATGGTTGCCGCCGAGACACCAGCCGTGACGAGCGATGCCTTCTGCGTCCGCGCCCCAAGGGCGCGCACCACGGCCGTCTGCGATGTCCCGCCACCAGCAGGCATGGCACCAAAAAAGGCGCCAGACAAGTTCGCTGCGCCAATAGCGATAAGTTCCCGATTTGCCCTGATTGGCGGGTCGGACGGGACAGCAAAGGCGCGGCCGGCGGCAATCGTCTCGGTAAAACTCATAAGCGCTATGCCAATTGCCCCCGGGAGCAGCGTTATTGCGAGGCCGGGGGTTGGCAACGTTATCGAAGGCAACGATTGGGGGATGAGACCGACCGTTGCCACGCCAGCTCCACTCAAATCGCCTAACCAGGACGCGGCAATGCCGGCGCCGACCACCGCCAGCGGTGCTGGAGAGTGCGGCCAGACGCGCTCCGTAACCAGGAGCAGGATCAAGGCCGCCACTCCCAGTGCCAGCGTGATGAGGGAGCTTTCGTGAAGATGCTGGACAAGGCTAAACGCGTCGCGAAAAAAGCTTTCTTTCAATATGTGGACGCCAAAAAGCTTCGGCACTTGATCGAGGACTATGACGAGCCCAATGCCCGCCTTGAACCCGGTCAGCACAGGCGCTGAAATCAGGGTTGCAACAAACCCAAGACGAAGGAAGGAAGCCAGAACCAGCAGGGAGCCGGTTAGGGCTGTGAGCGTCGCTGTCGCTATGATTAGCTTCCCGGGATCTCCGTCAGGCACGGCCATGCCCAGCTCAGTGGCGGTGAGTATTGCCAAGGTGGTCGTTGAGCTCGTGCTCAGAACCCGTGAGGTGCCCAGAAGTGCATAAACGATCATCGGGACAAAGGCCGTGTATAGCCCTACGCTGACTGGCAAGCCAGCGACGGTCGCATAGGCCATAGCTTTGGGCAGTACGACCGCCGCCACTGTGAGACCCGCAACCAAGTCGGGACGCAGTACCTGATCAGCCGGCTTCTCCGTTCGGTCGGATGTCATTACACAATACTCCTAATTGCCCGCAACACACGAGGTCCTTGCTTTGGTCACCAGATCTGTTAGCGATTTAGGATCTACTTTAGCGAACATGGAGTGGTAGAAGGCCACTTGAGTTTTCCGCCGGGAATTTAGCTAGTTGAAGGCGTGGCGCCGGACACGGGGTGTTGGCCTTGCCCTGAAAAGGTTAGGGTGCGTCCGGCGCTAGTTCAGCTTGATCTAAATCTTGCACCATGCAAGCGGACTCTGTTGGCGAGGTTAACTTTATTGGGGATTTTGCTTGTACCGCAACGATGCGTGATATCGTTTGGATTTCAAGCAGCCAAAGCGTACTATAGTTGGTGGAAGGGCATTCCGCCTTTTCGGTGATTGCCGAAAATAAGCCCGCTGTTTGCAGACCACGCGGCAGCGAGCCCTTTTCGGAAAACTAAACCCTTATCCGAGCGTATAACGTTGATCGCTGACGACTACCGGATATCCAGCCGCCTTTGGTCGGGCGACCCTTACGCGTTAGTATCGCTCTGACAACCCATTCGTGGGAGGATACTAAAATGTTTAAATTGCAGTCCCTATTCGCCGCTTCGATAGTATCGGTATCCCTCGTGGCGTTACCGGGAATTTCGTGGGCGACCGACCAATCGCAACAACGCCAACAGGCACGGGACACCCGCCAGCAAGCGCGTCCTGATGCACGACAAGCAAAGCAGGATTGTCGCGCCGCTGATCAGAAAAGCAATGCGGCGTGCCGGCAGGATAAGCGATCGACAAAGCAGGACGCTCGTCAAACGGGTCGCGCCATCAAATACTGATGGGGGGCGCCTATCTCTTCACGACGAACGACAAGGTGGCCCGCCACCGGCGGGTCCCACTATTCTCGTATTGCAACTAACAATAACGTGGCGCTTGGGTGAAATAACGCCAATAAAGCCTATGGGCTACAGTTGAGAGCAGCTAGAGGGGCAGTCAATGCTTGAGGCACTTGCGGGCTGCTGCCATTGCCTTGTAGGTCCCCTTCAGATCAACAACAAAGGCTCCTTTTGTTTCCGGAAATACAGTCATTTTATATCTCTTCGCGACGGCGCGCTTAAACTTCGGGTCATCAGTCAAGATATAGCCACCAGAATAGCCGTCCTTAAGGTCGCCGCTCGTGGTGGTGGCCACACCTTTGTAAAGCTGACCGTCGATAGAAACGAAGATGTCCGACATATTCCCGTTCTTGAGGCCGATATCGACCTTGGTGAATACACCGAGATACCCGACCTCTTGATTTGCCGTAACGCCCATTTGCACCGAACTTGGGCCATCCGAGCGCACGATCAAACAATCTCCGCGGGTTTGATTTGTATAGACAGTCCAGCCCTCGATGTCGTCCCCGTATCGAACAAGCGCGTCGCTGGCCTTGGGAAGCGGGTTCTGGTTTTGTGCGTAAGCCATCACAGACGAAAGTGTTATTGACGTGGCCGCGATCAGTGTCAGGAAGTTTCGCATGAATATTCCCCTTGTGCAGACTGGGCTCCAGTTGATTGTCGAGAATTGTAGGTAGTCACGGTGCAGTCTAGAAGCGACTTTTAGAGTTCGCGTTTCTTGTCATTCGGAGCACTCGCATTTCAATCGCTATTCGCGGAGCGTTAGGCCAGATGTCGGCCAGCCCTATGATCGCAACTTTGTCCTATGCCACCTTTTATCAACCTTCTGGCCGACCAGTTCAATCACTTCCTCTTCAATTGCCCACTGACAAGCATCAAACGCTCGGCATGCTGTGCAGTTAGTTCAAAAGGAAGTGTAAATAACCCGTCGCTGTGTTCAAGCAACGACGGGTTTGGGGGTTGTCAATCGGGCAGTTGATGGCACGATTCTACAATACAACATACTCCACTTCGAGGTTCGCGACAATGTAACGTGCGTCCCAAATGTATGCATAAAAGCCCAAGTGCAGCGGTGTGAATCCTAACTGAATTCGCAATCCTGCCTCGGGTTGAACTCAACGATCGACTTGTTAGCAGTCGCGGGAAACGACGCGATCTGACGCAATAGGCGCCCTCAACCCAAGAACCACCCGCTTTCGTGAGGCAGCCCTAGCATCCCAACGACAAATATAATTCCAAATATGGCAGGCTTGATATCCCGATCCTCGTGCATATATTTTTCCCGCGGCGGCGAAGCCGAGGCGAGTGTGAGGCTGATTTGCCTTTTGTTCATTGACCGCGTTTAAACAGTTTGGTGAAGGCGTATAATCTTTAGATGCCGAGCGACCTTCGGTGAGCCAGAACATCGAGGCCTCCGCCTATGGCGGGTAGTGTAATGCCGGCTCGTGCTTCATCGCGAGTCCCAGCGTAGCCGTCACCGCCACCGCATCGGAAGCCTTTGTGGCCCATAAAAGCCAATACCGATTGTGACCAACGCATAGGGGCGCGGAGTCCTCTTTGGGCAATGGTCGTTGCCGCACGACCCATCGTCATCAACTCTGTTGAACGAGGTCGTCTCTGAGTCTCGCATTGAGCACGACAACGATCTTTCGCATGACGGCAGCGAGAGCGACGATCGGCTTTTTGCCACTGGCGACGAGACGTTTGTAGAAGGCGGCGAACTCGCCTTTGCCACGTGCGGCCTGCATGGCAGGCATGAAGAGGATCGTTCGAACCTCGGGCCGCCCGCCGCGGATCCTGCGATAGCCGATTGTCTTGCCGCTTTCGTTCGGGTGAGGCGCGAGGCCGGCAAGCGAGGCGGCATGGCGCCGATCCATCCGCCCGAGCTCGGGCAAGGTGGCAATGAGGGCTGCAGCCGTCGTCTTGCCGATGCCGGTCATGGCGGTGGCGATCTCGGCGCGGCGTTTGAGAGGGCCGGTTCCGGTCAGGACGGCAATGTCACGGTCAATCTGGGCGATCTGCCTGTCGATGACGGCGCGTGTCGCCTTGAAGGTTGCAGCGAGCCTGCGGGCACCGGGTGCCTTCGACCGGTTGCGCTCGGCAACCCGCATCGCCATCAGGTCGCTGCGCCTTCGCACGAGTGCCTTGAGGTGCACCTCCCTGCACTCCTGTGCACACCACAAGACCAGGCTTGCCCAGCGCTCCAGACCATAGGCCGACAGTTCACGCGCATCGATCGCATCGCTCTTGCCAATCCGTCCTTTCGAACGGATGAAGGCATTGAGCTTGCGGGTGTCGCAGCGATGGACGGCCAGGCCGCATCGCTGGCATTCCTCGATGAGAAGGGTCTCGAACCCTCCCGTCGGCTCGCAGACGGCGAGATCGGCGTTCGAACGCTGAGGAAGCGGCGGATGTCACTGCGCCGGTTGGCGATGGTGATCACCTTCGACCATCGCAAACGGCGATCGTCTCCTTGGCGATATCGAAACCCAGGCAGCGTGACGGGGGATGATGCAGAAAGGCCATACTGATGCTATCCTCTCGGGTGCAGGCTTCGGATTGTTTGCGGGCGTGAAACAGCGGCCCAATCAACTCTCCAAGCGATGGCAGCATGCCGCAGGGAGCCGTGATGACGACGGGTGCAACCCTTTCCTCGGACGGTCGCCTGCAACAGCGGCTGCGGGCTGTAACAGAGCCCGCAGCCGCATTCCAAAATTACATCATCTCGAACAAACAATCCTCGGTATTACCCCCTCGCCGGCGCGCTCTTCAAAACGTTATGGATCGTTGCCACGCTGAAACCGACGCTCTTCGCGATCGAGCGAAAGCTTTCGCCGGCGATGGCGTCCGTGACAAATTTGGGCCGGCCGCCCGTGCGTCCCTCGGCTTTGGCCCGTGCCATGTCTTCCATTTGCCGCTCGCGGCGAATGGCCGTTTCAAACTCGGCAACGGCCGCGAGTACCTGGAGTTGGAGCTTGCCAGCCGGCGTCGTCATATCGAGGCTTTGGTCCAGCGCCTTAAAGGCGACGCCCTTGCCCTGCATTTCCCGAATGATGTTGAGCAGATCAATGGCCGACCGCGCCAGGCGATCAAGCTTCGTTACCAAAAACGTGTCGCCATCCCGCACATAGTCCAGGAATTGTCCCGCTCGCGGTCGACGCCCGAGGGCTACTCCTGGAATATTTTGGTCACGCCGGCCGTTTTCAGCCGTTCCACCTGTTCCGCATGTTCCTGCCCGACGCTGGACACGCGCGCATAGCCGACGTACCAATTCTGTACGGCGTCGCTCTTGGCTATCAGTTAAGGCACCACTGAAGCTGATAATGAGAAGCTGTCTACAAATGTGCGGGGCCAAGGTCTTGCCCCAAATGATCCAAGCTACCAAGTCGTTTTGAAGCCGACCTTACCGGCCCAGGCATCGGCATCGCCCTCGAAACTGCTTTCATAGTTGACGTTGCCATATACGGTCGTGGCATTCGTCACCTGCATAGCCGCGCCGATCCCAAGCCTGCCAGACGTCTCGCCCAGGTCAGCGGTAAAGGGGATAGCACCAGTCGCCGAGGAGAACTCCGTCGTCGGTTCGTCGAGGAACTCGTGCCAGATGTCCCCGCGAACCCACAGGCTGAACCTGCGGGCCGCCCGGCCACTGGCGTCGGCCGCACCAATGTGCCAGTCGCGCGCCACCCGTGCGCCGAGCCTGCCGGCTAGTGAATCGGTATCGGAATAACTGACATCGGCCGCACCGTCGTTGAAATCGTCAATGTTGAGCGCCTGGTAGACCAGCTGGGCCTGCGGCTCGAGCAGCCAGTCATTGCCAAGGTGGAACGGATATCCCCCCTCAAGCGAGGCTGCCAGACCGAAGCCGTTCGTGTCACCGTCGCGCAAGCCCCGCGATGCTGTCATGTCCATGTCGTACCAGGTTCCCTGCAGGACGCCATCAACGTACCAGTCGCTCTCGCCAAAGCGCGTCCAGTAGCCGCCGACGGTAACTGCGTTGAATTTGTCTTCGCCTCCTTTGAAGGTACGCCCCAGGAGGTTATGCTCGACATCGGCATTGGCGCGGCCGACGGCCACATAAAGGCCGGCATTGTCGCGCTGGCCGTTGGCATATTCGTTTCGGTAAAGATCGAGGCCGGTCTGGACCGCGCCAAAGTCGTAGTCGAATGCAGGACCGCTGCGACCATAAATGCCGATCGGATCACCGTCGCGGTGGCCCCAGTAGCCGATAATCCTGCCCCACATTCCGTCGGGCACGTCCTGCTTGCCCGGCCCGAGCAATTGTGCATCGCCACCCATCCTCTCATGCAGCGTGCCAATGATATGGCGGCCATAGATCGAGGCCAGTACCGGCATCGCCGCATACAGTGATACCTCCGGGCGGTAGCGCGGTACCGGCCGTCCCGGCGGCGACGGCGGCTCAGGGTTAGGGTCAGGTTCGGCTCCAGGCGATGAAGGTTCCGGCGGTATCGGCTGGAGATTGCTACGCAGGAACAAGTCGTTTTCGCTGCCGGGCGTCGAACCGCCACGGAAGAGAAGATAGTCGAAGGGCCCTGCAGCGGCGAATCCGGCAAAGGCGCGAGGCGCGGTCCTGCCGCCGTTCTGAGCGTCGACAACCAGGATACCGTCGCCAGTGGTTAACGCGCCGCCGCCACCCGTGTCGGTGAAGCTCATGCGGGTTGTGCCGGTCGCCGGACCCCCGTCGATCAGCAGCCGATCGGAGGGTGATCCGTCGGTACCCAAAAACGTGTTCAAACTAATCGTTCCGCCCCTCCCAATGTAGCTGGCCGTCGTGAGCACCGTGCCCGGCCCAGTACTCGTCCCCATGGTCACCAAGCCGCCATTGGTGACGCGGGGTACGGTCTGACTGAACCCGTTGAGATCGAGTGTTCCACCGCTCGCAATCATCATTGCCGAATTGGGGCTAAAAGTGTTCAGGCCCCCTGCACGCAACGTGCCCGCGTTGACATTTGTTGCGCCGCTGTAGCTGTTGGCACTTGTGAGCGTGGCGGTGCCCGCGAGCACGTTGACAGTCCCGCTCCCGCTGACCGCAGGGGCAAAAACGTAGTTTGCGCTAGTGTGATTGAAGTTGAGCGTGCCGATGCCAGCACCAAACGTAACGCTAGGCACCGTAAGCGCACCGGGGGCAGCCGCCGGACTGCCTGTCCCGCCGCCGATGTTGAGCGTTCCGACCGAACCAGCGTTGGCCGCGATCGCGGTGGGTCCAGCGGAGACAATGCCGCCGTCTGTAATTGTCAGAGTTCCTGTGCCCGACCCGCCAACGTTCATCCCCACACTATTGCTCCATGTCGAGCCCGCGCCGGTTACCGTCACCAGACCGGTCGCGCCTGCACCATTGCCGATGTTGGCGGCGAAGTTGGTGTTGTTGATGACCATCCCGCCATTCTCGATCGTAAGCAGGCCCTTGCCAAAACTGCCGACATTGAGCCCACCACCTGGGGCGTTGATCCAACGCGAGCCTGCGCCGGTCACCATCACCGTACCAGACGAGCCGGCAGACAGTCCGACGGAGCCGCCGCCGCCACTTGTTACCGTGCCGCCGTCCTGGATTATGAGTGTCCCCGCGCCTTGGCCGCCGACCACGACAGTTCCGGTGTTCGTCCACACGGATCCGGTGCCAGTGACAGTCACTATCCCCTGCCCGCCAGGCAAACTGCCGACAAACCCGCCAAAATCTGTCAATGAACCTGAGGCCTGAATTGTAAGCATTCCTGTCCGGTTCTGGCCGACAGATAGGTTGAGGGCAACTGCGCCCGGGGTGCTAAGCACTGTTGCATTCGACATCACAGTATTGATGTTTGCACTTGTTCCCGCGATTGGAACGCCGGCAGTCCAGTTGCCAGGATCAACCCATTCGGAGGAACTGGTTCCGTTCCAGTTCGTCTGAGCGTGTGCCGAAACTGTAACTGCCGTTAAAAGCGTAATTGCCGCCAGCAATCTGAATTGTGAAAAGCACTGTGTCCAAAATTGAACACGAAGTCCGCGGGAAAATGCGCGCATTGCTATGCTCCCCTCTCCGCAGGTCTCATAGCCTGCACGTCCGGCACCTCCGTGCCGACGCTGCCTACTCCCTCCGGCAGGATCTCGTGTAACATTACGGTGAACGGGTCGAAATCAGAAGCGCAAACCGCCTACCCGCCAGGTGGGTCCCGGAAAGGCGTGGAGTGTTGCCGCAGGGAGACAGCTTTGTATCGCGCTGCAGAGCACCGAGTGTTGTCGTGTTACACCCGGCGGCCGCTTGTTGTATCCGACCGTGGCACCGGTCTCGACCTTTGCAAGCGATCTGCGCATTGAGTTACGCGGACTGAGCAACTCGGACTGGATGACCCAAAAAAGCTACCGTGCAGCGTGAATGAACATGGCGAAATGAGAGCGGATCGGACCGATCCTTCACACTTTTTGCCCGGGGCCAACCCGATCTCGCCGAGTGTCCCGAACGAGTGCGAACAGAGCCCTAGATCTTGAAAATACGAGTAGTCTCGATTGGAAGTTAAAGACCTGATGCCCCAACAGCAGCGGGGGCTATACTTCTTACTTTCTGGCGCCAGATAGTTGCGCGCCTTGCTGCCATGCGCATTTCGGCATAGGTCGCTGGTAGCTCTTTTGAACGTTAGATTTTCGCAATTGCCTGTTTAGGAGCCACAATGACGTCGGCTGGGACAATGCCGGTCAAAACGAGCTTCCTTCGAAAATTGTCGTCAATGGTGACAAAATGGTCTCTGCCGTGCTCATGCGCACAAAATGCCTGAGCGTCGAACCGCATGTTTTTCCAGCGCTTCCGGCTACTGACGATATGTCATGACATCAGCCCCGTAGGCGGAAGCATATTCTGGCCAAGACGCTGAGTGCTGCGGGATCAATACCTTGAATTTGCTCGTTTCCCTCGCCACCATTTCGTCAGTGGGATATATCGCGTGCCCCCAGAAGCTGATCCCCGATTTGCCTATGGGTTTGAGCAACTCTATAGAGTGAAACCCAAGCTCAGCCATGCGGGCTTCGAAATCTGAAATATTTTGGAGATAGCCTCCGCCAGGCTGTCTTTCGGATGCCCCGGACGCAACCATCGCGAGATCGATGTTTCTTTGTCGATCAAAGCAAGGACATCAGCTTGCACTGGCTCGGCCTTTTCGATAGCGATCAAACAATTCATATCGAGTGTGAAGGACGTCATATGATCCTCTAGCCTGACCGTGTCCCGGCTTGGGAGCGAAGGGTGCCATATTCGTCGTATAATTCGTGATTAAGCCGATACAAGTTCGAGAAGAGGTCTTCATCGCCTATTGCTTTCGCAGCGGTTGCTAGCGCCGTTAAAGCCCGCGAGGTGTATTGGCTAAATTGGTCCCTTAGTGCCTCCAGCGAACGGTCGCCTCGCACCATAGGCACACGGAAATGACGCCCATCGTAGGTGTCTAGAGTATGCACGGCGGCACCATGAACATACCCAGAAAAGATTCTCTCAATCGTTTCTGTCACAGATATAATGTCGCTGACGCCCATCCCGGCCTGATATGCTCGAGCCACATATGCTCTGATGTCCCGGCGGCCAACCCGATGCCGTTTCTGTGTTGCTTTAAGGGGATCAGGGTGATCGAACTCTTCTTGAAAGAATTCTTTCAGATATTGCTCGTGACCCTTCTCGGGAGCAGTACGGAAGATGATCGGACCAGCCAAGAATAGGATATCGGACTCAACCTCATCCAAGATTCTCATCGATGCGCCGGCATCTAAAAAAAGTCCAGCCTCCAGCAACGTCCGTCCAGCAAGAAGTGCGCTGAGAATGCGGACGGACTTCAAAAACAACGCTTGGCCGACAAGCTCTTCACGATATCGATAGTGTGCCCCTCCCACCGTCTGAACGATCGCTGGCTTAGGGAGGGAATTAGTCATTCGGTCAATCGCCAAGCGCATAGCCTTAACTGATCTGCTAAACGCGATCGTCTCTGCTGTACTCATCCGCTTGCCCACACCTTTTGTAGCATGTTTTCCGTTGCAAATATTGCTGTCGTCCAAAATGAGTAAACATCAACTATTTAGATAGCTTATAATGCCAAATCCTTGTTGATGCTGCGAGTAGTTGTCTGACCGCAGCGCCATCTCGAGGTGGGGCCCTTTTTTCGACGCCCACCCCGCCTGCCGATGAACCGGGGTCCGCCTCCTGCCGAGGAGACCTAGGACGTCCGCCTGCTACGGCTGATCATGCGAGACACAGATGCTCTGGTGAAGCGGGTTCCAGCGCTTGAAAGGTAGCCGGCTCGAGCCAACTCGTCGGAGATATCCGCCAGAGACCGCCTCTTGCCGTTGACCGGATAGCGACCCAGCTTCTTCGCCAGCGCAACCATCTCGGCGCCGCCTTCTATCTCGGTGTAGTTTCGTCGGCCGCCGACCTTGAGGCCGGTTTCCCTCCGCTTGCGCTCACGCGCTCCACGCAGCTTTTCCACCAGCATGGCCTTTTCAAACTCCGAGACTGCGCCGAGCACCTGGCGGATCAGTGTCGCCGTTGGCGTGTCGGCGACGAAGCTGTCGGGACTGTCAGCTGCGATCAGATCTATGCCGCGCGCCTTTAACATAGCGTGCCCGGTTTCTTGCACGATGAGGTCGCGGGCAAATCGGGAGGCAGTCTCGACCAGGATCGTTCGCACGCCGTTCGACAATAGCCGCTCCAGCATAATTGAGAAGCCAGGTCGTGCCGTCACCGGATCGGCACCGCTGACGGCCGCGTCGTAGTAATTGTCCTCGATGTCATAGCCTGCTGCCTGCGCGTAGGCATTGATGGCATCTCGCTGCCGCTTTTCGCTATCCTTGTTCTGGCCAACGTTGGCCGAACTGGAGGTACGGAGATAGGCAACAGCCTTCACTTTCCCTTTGTTATCAATACCTATACCCTCATTTTTGTATCATTTCCTTGAGCAAATGATACAACAGCTTACGAGTGGATGCCAGCAAAATGCAACGGATGCTTAGTGAAGCGTGCGGTTCTCCCACTCGGACAAAGCAATGCGCCATGCCAATTCGAGTGCCTCATCGGCCGCAGCCATATCACCATGCTTCTCCGCTTCGGTGGCAATTTCTCTCAAGTCGGCGATAAGCCGAGCCCGAGTAACCGGATAGGCGCTTCTCGCTGTTTTACTGTTCATCGTCATCGAGGCAAATCTCGCCAGGTACCCAGGTTTGCGCCCCCGATGTATCCGGCGGTTCGGCGACGATTTCCTGGACGGCAAGCACTTTTGGTGGCTTTTCCGCCCGGATCTGCCTGAGGGGCTTTAAAGTTCTGCTGGGCTCGGGAAGCCCGCGTGGGGAGAACTGCGCCGTCCATTCTTCGACGGTAAGTTCAAGCACTTTTGTCGGCAGCGGGGCGGGACGATGCATGATCTCGAGCGACCGTGGAGCCTCAAGTCCGAGCAGCCGGCTTTGCTGGGCGATTGCAGCGATCATGGCGGACGGATTGCTGCATTGCCGTGCGAAAACAATGACTTCGTCAAGTTCCGCAACCAGCGAGGCAACGGTCTTTTCGGTTCGTCGTGCTGCCTTCTCCTTCAATTCCGCCACCCTGCTGGCCACCTTGCCATTTCTTGCCAACCTTGCGGCATGTGCATCAGTTGCGTTTCGCCCTTTCGATCGATAGCCAGCCTTCCTGTAGGCCTCAAATTGCGAGCGTCCTTCAGCAAGATTGCGGCAAAAGGCTTCCTGTCTGGCTGTAAGCATAGCGGTATTATAATACCGCATTCTGAAGAAGCCATCCAGCTTAGGATTCACTTGGTGTAGAAGCCGCCGCAATGACGCAGGAATTCGCTGAATTCTCGTACATCGGAGACATACAAGTCTCTATATGATCTCCCATCTTTGAAGGTGCCCGCGCCACTGCAGCAATTGCACTGTTCAACGAAACCAGCTGTCAAACGGCGTTCGGCAAGCTCACCGAGGAGTTCGAATAGTTCGTTCTCCCGGCTCTTATCACCGCTACAAATGCCCGCGCCACCGCAGCGGTCGCACTGAACGCGGGGCAGCTGCTCAATGTATGCATTACGTTCCGCGACATACTGTTCGACGCTGCCGTCAGCGAGGCAGCGATCGAGTTCGTTGGCAAGCGCCACGCAATCATCGTTTTTGAGCGTGTCACCGTCAGATCCCCGGTCCCAAGCGGCACCAATATCGGGGGCGAGAGCACGCAAGCAAGCGACGAGGCCATCGAAAGACCCTCTCCATCGCGGCTGAAAATCTTCGCCAACTCGTGCATCGGGATGGACTCCATAAATTTCGGTACTCATGGCCATCTAGTCCTTTCTTTCGGTTATGGGTGTCAGAATTGCGAGCCGAACCGTGGCGGCACCCGCGCCGGGTTCGGCGATTTCAGCCGCAACGGCCATATCGCGAAGATCTGCATCGAGCCGATCCATGGCCGAGAGGTAGAACTCTATTCCGCCGTTCCGCAGGCCTGCATCGAGGCGCTCGAAAGCTTCGTTCTCACGGCGTTGCTCAGCGGTGATGAGTGGGCGGTCGAGCCGGGTAGGTTTGGGGTTGGCGACACTGCCCTTTTCGGCTTCAGCGCACGCTGCTTGGATTAAAGCCGCCACCGGCGGCTCCAGGTGGGGATCGCCAACGGGAGGGAAGCTGGGCGCGCTTGCCCTCACAGCAAGAGCGCGGTCCGGCTGACGGGTATTTCCAAATGCACTTTTTGCTTCGCTAGATACAGGCGCGCGGCACGGCGCAGCCGCTTGAGGGGCGGCCGGCCGCGCGCCTGTATTGGTTCTTACATTGGTTTTGTTCGGCAACTCCCGAACAGTTGGCGGGTCACTTTCCGAACAGTGACTGTTCAGGTGTTCCCGAACGGTTGGCGTACCCGCACTGTTCGGTTGTCGTTGAACAGTTCGTGAACGCGTCCTAGCCTCGAACTCGTCGACGATCGCCTCGATGCTTCTCCAACGCGCCTGATAACTCGGACGCCTTCCCGGTCCCGCATTGACGTTGTCGAAAAGCCCGTCCGGATTGCTTGGATCACAGAGCGCGACAATGGCTGATTGCACGGTGCCGAGCGTATAGCCGGTGTCCCAGACCAGCCGCCGCATGCCAGGATCACAACGTCCGTGTAAGCCATGCATGTGGTCGATTAACGCGGCGCCGACCCGGCGCTGGCTACTCGATAAGTTTGGCGCGATGAGCAAGGCTTTATAGGCGAGCCACTTGCCGCTCAGCTTTCCGCGATGTCCCTTGCTGGTCACAATCTTCTTGCTGCCAGGCGGAAAGCCGGCTGATCTGGGAGGTCTGGAGGTTGACCACATCTAACCACTCCTACACCGCCACCCAGGACGCCAGGATTTCATTGCCCCAAGCTTGCCATCCAGGTCTTGTCTCTCGGGCGAAGAGTTCGAGGTAAGGGCCTGGGAGGAGCCGCTCGATGCGGGAGGCGACCTCGTCCGGTTTCGCGCTGTGTTCACACCGAGGCGCCATCACGACTTGATGAACGTCCTTCGATATACGCTGGGGCGCGCCGCGTGTCGCAAGCAGACAAAGCTCGGCATTAGCTCGCGACCAATATCCCATCCCGGTTATCGGCTGGCCGCCGGCGGCGGTCTTGACCCAAACGAAAGCCACGGTCTTATAGGTGAAACCCCACGCGTCGATAACGGCGAGCGCCCCTCGCAGCTCCGGCATGACGGCCCAGAGGAGCAGCACGCAATCCTCGGCCGCGATGGCGTCGATACTGGGGCCAAGGGCCATGATGTCGGCGAGCGATTGCGTGTCGTAATGCCGATCGGCCGAGCGTTGTTTGCCCTCACCGCTGTAAACCTCGAACTTCCACGGCGGATCCGCGTAAATGACTTTGGCGCGGTAACCGGAGGCCGCGAGGGTATTGAGGTCGCTGACGGTGCAGCCTTCGGCGATCGCATTGCGGTAGGGTTCGCGGGCCTGCTCGATGTCGACGCTGCGAATGACGGTCCTGACCGCGCGGTCGATGCCAGCGCGAACCTCCGCCACCGTCTGCTCGAAGCTGGCGTCATCTTGGCGTGATAGGATCCGGGCCTGGTGAGCCAGGTTCTTGTCGATGCCTGCCTCGAGCAGCGTGGGTTTGTTGTTAACCCGCGCTCCCTTGAGCGGGCTGCCCATCGTCCCGTGGTTGAGGCCGACCGATTCGCGCTGCGCCTGCATTAGCTGGCCGATCCGCCGTTCGGCGCGGAAGCGGATCTCGACGGCGTCTGCCTCTAACTGCCGGTTCTTGGCCTGGCGGGCGTAGGCCTTCATCGCTGCCGATTGGTCACGGATCTCGCGCACCTCATCGACCGTTTTGGCAATGGAAATGGCGCGGCAGGCGGCGTCGTAGTGAACGAGCTCAGTGCTCATGGGCGCGACCTAGCTTTTTTTGCCGTGGAAAGAGCAGTAGATGTTGACAGTGGCGAAGGCGGTAGGGCGCGCCACCACCCTCGCTGGCAATGAGGCGACGGTCCAACCCAGCGGTCGCGATAGAAGCGGCGAGGCTGTCGATATTGCCAAAGTCCCTGCTGGTCCGCGGGCCGATTACGATGTCATCAATATGCAGCGTAGCGACAATCACCTCGGCGATCGCGCCGGCCTTACAGGCGGGAACCGGGTGCAGCAGTCCGTTCGTACCGACGGCGTCCGCCACCTCAGTTAGTTGATTGGGCTCGAGCGGTGGAAACACGCTAGTCGCGCGGTGCACCTTGAGAGATTCGCGCCAAGGGGTCATGACACGACCTCCTTCACTGGCAGCGATTCCAGAAAAGTCTTGAGATCGTCCGTCAGAATAACGGTATGCCTGCCGGCTTTCCTCGCCTTGAGGTTCCCAAGCTTGATGGCCTCATAAATCTTCGTGCGGCCGATCCCGGCCGCCGCCGCGGCTCTATCAACGCTCAGAGCGAGCGGGGAGATGCTCGCCAAGGCATGCTGCGCCATGTCCATCGTGACTACCTCCTGATTCAATGGCGGTACACGGCGAGTTCAGCACAGTTCGTAGATAAGATGTCGTTGGGCAGCCCGCGATTTTTTACTTGGCCTTGCCCAACGTCCGACGCGAGCGTCGCTTTCGCGCATCAAACAGCGCCTTGGCTATTGTATCGGCGCTGTATGGTTCACCGTGATTCGTAATTCCGAGCTCGCGGAGTGCTTGCTCCGCAAACCGGATGTATGGGCCTAGCGCTTCTTTGGCTTTGCCTCGAGAAAAACCAACGCTCGGCCCCTTTTTTAGAACGAAGAACTTCTTGAAGACCCGCGGCAATTCAACGCCGACAAGCCACTCGAGCGAACTGCGCTCTTTGAGATGAAGTTCTCTGATCATCTTCTTTGCTGCCTTCTGTTGCCATTCCGACTCCGGTGCTGGCGGAGATAGCGCGGCCTTGAGCAATTCGACTCCTATTTGCAGCTCCCCCTTGGGCGGTTTTGTGGGCATGTCGTCCTTGTCAAGCGCCCGGAGTGCCAATTCGTATCGGTTGGCGGCTTTTAGAGCGGCCGAGAGGCGTTTCTCGCGTGACGTGCTGCTCCTCCGCAAATCAACGTTGACGCCATGCCAGAACCCTGCCCAATCGAGTCTAGCACTAGGTCTTCACGGGACTTGCGCTTGCGGTAGTCCTCGGCCCCAACGGCGTCGATGATTCTGCTTACAGCGTCTGAGTCCATCCGCCCCTCGCGTCAATTCGCACGACGTTTCCAGCCCCTGCTTAGTGGACCAGGGGCACAATCGCCCGTGCCGCCAATTCATCAAGCCCATCAACAATCCAACGGGCATAATGCTTTTCGATCATCTGAACGCTCGTGTCGTGAAGAGCAGCGACAAGTCGGATTGGAAGGTTGGCGCGAATGCCGCGAACAATGGATGAGTGTCTCAATGCGTAGGGAATTACATCCGCCATCTCAGCAATCCTGCGGATTTCCTGCCACGGTGGCGTCAATTCGGTAGGCTGCCACGGGCCACGGGTATCTCGCGCCCACTCGATGCTTCCAGCCCTCTGCTTGTGCCTCCAGCGCATAAGGAGCAACTCTTCGCCAGCCCTGCCCTGCGTTGCCGTAACAAGCGCTTGCAGGACGTCCTTGCCTACTGGAACCGCAATCCTACTGGCTCTCGTGCCTCGCCCCTTGTTGCTTGTCGGAACCATGAGACGGCTTTCCTGAACGTCTGCAACGCGAAGCCGAACGAGCTGCGAAAACCTGGCTCCTGTCGCTGCCAAAAGGAGGACGATCCGGTAGAGATCACCATCCCAATTCCGCCCATTGTCAACGATCTGCGCCGCTTTGATCAGCCTGCCTACTTCGGCATCTGTCAAAATTTGATTTTCACGAGCGATTTCTTCTCCATCACCGTGTACTTGAGCCGCCTTCAAGCCGTACTTGATTATAGTGGGAGTATCTGACCGCAGGCGGTTACGGTTATTTTGCCAAGCCGCGTTGAGTGCTGCTTTCAGATCGCTGATGAGACGATTTTCAGTCGCGGTTTTCATTTCGGAAAGCCCTGTGCGCCAAGCCTTCAAGTCCTGCTCCGTCAAAGCATGTAAGGCAACAGCGGATAGCGGCGTCCCAGTCACGTGCTTGCCCAGCCGTTGCGATGCATTGGAGCGGGTTTTCCTACCGGCGCGTTTGGTATCGGTCGCGTCTCGCATTTCTACGTATTGCTCAACGGCAAGAGCTACGGTCATCAATGGCCCCCCCGCCTTTGCCCTCGCCTCAAGTCGAGCAGCGGTCACATGTTTGCGAGCAGCCTTTTCCGCGCTGGCATAGGAAAGGGTGCCTTCGGCTATTACATCGTCTGCCGTGCCCAACGTCGCTTGCTGATATTTCCCTTCGCCCGAATACCAGCGCACAAGCCACCGACCTGCTCGTATGCCTTTCCGATACCCAAGGTGTATTTCAGGATCGATCGACCGCCAATGGACCCCAGACTTTAATTCTTTGCGAGCATTTGGCGTTGTGAGCTTCGCTTCTTTTAGAGTTTTGGCCATTGCGGTTCCTGAAATTGTAAAATATCTGTCAAATATACCTCTGTGCACATCAACGAACAAGAGCGAACATTGATTTCTTATCTTATTGATATAAAACACATTGATGAACATGAATGAACGTACCGATCACTTGATCACTGCCCTCCGAAGGCAGAGGTCACAGGTTCGAATCCTGTCGGGTGCGCCATTCTTCGATCCCCACCTCACCGTCTCCAGAAGCGCTTGGCGATCTCTTCCTCGACCTGCCAACTCGTCAGGCCGATATCGTCAATCAAATGCGGATTGTCCTTGGCCATTTGCGCAAGTGCCCAGCGAAAGCGGGCCCGCTCGCTCCATGCGGCCATTGTGCTGCGCAACGCCGCGAGGCTGTAGTCTCGGCGCGGTTCAGGCGCCAGGCGCGCGAGCTTCCGTACCAACTGATGCGGGACCGGGGTAATGGTGCGAATATCGTCCATGACAACCTCCTGATGGCTTCAGGACCTGAAGGCCCTAAAGAAGGGTGAATTGTGCAGGATGCGGTCGGCGTCGTAATTAAGCCCTGCCAAATAGTTCTCAAAACTTCCAAACGGAGCTGTACGGGGCGTGTTTGGCGATCGTCCGCCTATTGCTCAACGTTGTCGGCATGCAACCTCGTCCGCGAAGACGCGCATATCCTCGGGCGCCTCGAATAGCTTGAAGGTGCAGGGGGCAACGCTCGCAAACCCGGTCAACGATGCGGTTTCTTAAAGGCGTGCCCAAAGAGTTCTCAAAACGTTCCAAACCGGCTATATCCGCCATATGCAAGGATCGCGCTTTGCCTTTGGTCCGTTCGTGCTTGATCCGGGTGCGGGAACGCTCCTTCGGAACAATGAGCCTGTTGCCGTAGGCTACCGCGGGATAAAGCTGCTTGCGGCGCTCGCCGACCGGCCGGGCGAAATCCTCGGCAAGGCCGAACTGATGGACGCGGCATGGCCAGGCACGGCCGTCGAGGAAGGCAACCTCACAGTCCAGATCGCGCAGCTGCGGAAACTGCTTGGCCCAGCAACCGATGGCGGCGAATGGATCTCCACGGTGCCGCGCGTCGGCTACCGCTTCACCGGCGCCATCGAAAGGCGCGATGGCCCGGCACGAAAACCCCTGGCACTCCCCGATAAACCTTCGATAGCCGTGCTGCCCTTCGTCAATCTCAGCAACGATCCCGCGCAGGAATCCTTCGCCGACGGGCTGGCCGAAGACCTGACCACGGACCTCTCGAGAATCGCGGGCCTTTTCGTTATCGCACGCAACTCGGCCTTCGCCTACAAGGGAAAGGCGACGAATGTGCGCGAGATCGCGCAGGAGCTTGGCGTGCGCTATCTCCTTGAGGGGAGTGCACGCCATGCCGGGGGGCGCGTGCGCATCAACGCCCAGCTGGTTGATGCCGTCAATGGCGATCACCTTTGGGCGGAACGCTTCGATCGCGGCCTCGAGGACATCTTTGCCGTCCAGGACGAGGTCACCGCCAAGATCGTCGAGGCCTTGCTCGGGCGGCTGCGCGCACCGCCGCCACGCAATCGGCCCAAGAGTCTCGAGGCGTACGATCTGTGCGTGCGCGCGCGCAAGCTGATCGACGATTCGCCGCAGACGGCGCGGGAAGCGCATCTTATGCTCACGCGCGCGGTTTCGCTCGATCCGGAATATGCGGAAGCCTATCGCTGGCTTGCCATGAACCACTGGATGGGATGGGTGCATTGGGGCGATCCCATTGAACCGACGCGCCGCCTCGCCCTGGATCTGGCGCGCAAGGCCGTCGCGATCGACCCCAATGACGCCGGCTGCCGCTGGGTCCTCGCCAACCTGCTAGCCTACGAGCGCTGCTTTGCCGAGGCCGATGCGGAATTCGCCAGGGCGATCGATCTCGACCCGAACGAGGCGGACACCTGGGCGACATTGTCAGACATCGCGGTTCTGGCCGGGCGGGTCGAGGAGGGCCTTGAGCATATCCGCAAGGCGTTCCGCCTCAACCCGTTCCCGTCGGGCTGGTACTATCTGACGCTCGGCCAGGCGCAATACGCGGCCGGCGACTACGAAGCGGCCGTCGAGACGCTGCGCCGGGACGAGACGTATCGCACGAGCTCACGGCGGTTCCTCGCCGCAAGCCTTGCGCAACTCGGCCGGTTCGACGAAGCGCGATCCGAGGTCCAACTGTTCCTTGTCGCCAATCCGCATTTCACGACAAGCCGCTGGGCCGCGACAGAGCCGTTTCGCGACGACGCTACACGTGCGCATTTCGTCGATGGCTATCTTAAAGCCGGTCTTCCGGAGTAACGGACCGACAGACCTAGTCCTCGGAGCGGCTTGTGGAATTGCGACCGCGCTCGTACCGCTTCGCCAGCGGGAACGGCGGCAACCAGGACTCGCGCCGCAGCGTCCAGCTTTCGTAGGTAGGCATCAGTTGGTCGGGGGCATCGAGCGACCCGAGATGCACTTCGATCTCGTCTTTGGTGCGTGCGAAGACCGACGAGCCGCAGCGGGGACAGAAAAACCGTCCGGCGTAATCGCGCGTTTCGCCATCGATCGCTACTGCGTCCTCAGGGAACACCGCAGCAGCGTAAAACAGGGCGCCATGATGCTTGCGGCAGTCGAGGCAATGACAAACGCCGACCCGGTATGGCAACCCCGATGCCACAATTCGGACGCTGCCGCACAGGCAACCGCCGGTGAATCGTTGCATGCCATGCCTCCTTTGAAATCAACCCGCCAGAATGGTTACAACGAACCCTGTCGAGCGTCCATGCACGATCCACCGCTCCTCGCGGCTAGCGCCCATTTTTTGCTGTTCCGCAATGACGAGAAATGTTTAAATATTCAATGGGATAGGAGAAGGGAAAGTGGCCGATGATGTTTGACCGGATTACGCGCATTGCGTTCGGTGTCGCAAGCGCATTCCTTATGCTGCTTGCGTTCGGGCTGATCGCCTATGCGGCCTATGAAGTCGTGCGCTCCCTCCTGATCGACAGAACCGACATTGGAGCAACGCTGCTCGAAGCCGTTGGCTATACAGTCATTGCCATTGCGGTGTTCGATGTCGGAAAATATCTCCTCGAGGAAGAAGCGATCCGTGGCCGGGAGATGCGGCAGGCCGCTGAAGCGCGGCGCAGCCTGACGAAGTTCATTTCCACGATCGCCATCGCCGTGTTCCTTGAGGGTCTCGTCGCCGTCTTCGAGGCCGGCAAGGAGGATCTGCGGATGATGATCTATCCGACGCTTCTGCTTTTCACCGGCGTCGCGCTTATCATCGGCCTTGGCATCTACCAGCGCTTGAGCGCCATGGTCGAGAACGAAACCAGCGATCCGGAGAGCTCAAAGAAGACACCGAAGGCAGGAGCGGCGCGCGGAACGGCCTGACCGGCTCGCCCTTCAGGCATCACATATCGGAAGTCCTCACCCATTCGGCTAAGATTGCGGTCGGATCAACTGGCCTTCCGGCGCAGAAGGCGGTCTTTTAATTTCCGTTACCCCTTATGGACAAATTGATTCCGGCGCCCGGCTGCGGTTGATTCAACGCTGCAACCGAGATTGGAAATATGGACTGGTCGGCGCTCTGGATTCTCACTCTTCTTTGTTTTGGAATGCTGGTTTACGGCCTGCTGGTGCCAGGGCGGTTCTATCATTTTCCATTTTTCGCAGCTGGCATCTTCCTCAGCTTCATCCTTCCGCAATTGCCCGGGCTTGCCAATAGCCGCTTCATTTCGGACGAGGCACTGACAAAAACCCTCCTGTTCTCGACGCTCTGCCTTGCCATGTGCGGCATAGGCTGGCGCTATGGCATGCGCGCCAGGCCGATGAAGGACCACGTTTACAGCGAAGACCATCTTTTGAAGGCTGCCGCAGTCCTCTCGGTGATCGGCGCCTATTTCTTCTATAAGTTCGGTCACCTTCCCGATGATCTTCGGCTGAAGGGCCAGCTTACGGGTCTCCCCGTCGCCTACCTGTTCTTTGCGCGGCTTCTCACCTACGGCCTCGCCATAGCGCTGGTCTGCTACGCGCGGCGCAGTTCGCCGCTCGCGCTTGGCATCATACTCTTCGACACGATCTTTTACCTAGACCGCATCGTCATTGCGGGGCGACGCGGCGAAACGGCTGAATTCTGCCTGATGATCGCGTTGGCCTTCTGGTTCCAGAGGCGTTGGGTGGTGCCGCGTATCGCTGTCGTCGCCGGCCTGTTCTTCGCTATCGTCGGTATGCTCGGCGCCGCCGAATACCGGCAGGCGACCTATTACGGGGCAACGCGCGACTGGAGCGCGGTGGCCGATATCAATCTTGCGGAAAACTGGAACCGTCTCCTCAAGGAGGGCGGACCGGAAATGACCAACGCCTTGATAGCCATCAACTACATCGATGAGACGCATGAATTCGACTACGGCATCGAACACTGGAACAGCATGGTCTTCACCTTCGTTCCGGCACAGATCTTTGGGCCCGAGTTCAAGAAATCGCTGATGATCCCGCAGGACTCCATGTTCGGGCGCTATACGCCGGGCGTCGGCGAAACGCCCACGGGCATGGCGGACGCCTTTGCATCATTCTGGTGGTTCGGATGCCTGAAATTCTTCCTGGTCGCCTATCTCATGGCGCGGCTCTATATGTCGGCTATGAAAGGCAACACTACCGCCCAGACAATCTACATGCTCTCGGCAGTGCAATCGATTCTCGTCATCACGCACTTCACCAACGAGATCGTCATCGCATGGGTCCATATGGCTATTTTCCTCGGGCCGGCGCTCTACTACGCGCGCATTCCCAATGCGCCGTTCTCCAAGTTCGCGGTGAACCCCGGCGGGTAGTCTTACCCTATAGGGCAGTGACCGCGCTCCTCAGTCCCCAGGCCAAAAGTTCCTCCGCGCGCACGTCGGAGGACGCTTCGGCATAACAGCGCAATTCCGGCGCATTGCCTGACGCACGAAAATGGATGACCTCACCGCTCGCGAGGACGACGCGAACGCCATCGATCGAATCGTTTTCCCAAATGGTCCCGACTTCGGCAAAGAACCGCTCGCGGGCCTCGCCATCGAGGAGACCCTGGAGGAACGGACCGCTGGCGGTTGCGGAAACATGTTCAAGCCGCCCGCTGCGCGTGAAACGCGAAGGCAGGCCACCCAGAAGCTGCGATATCGTCGATCCGGTTCGTGCCGCCATGCCGAGAACGCTCATGACCGGGAGCACCGCATCGCGGGTCGGGAGCGCGTCGAGCCTGTGGCCATCGAGGTCTGCCGGAGAGCCGAGGAGCACACCGCCATTCGCCTCAAAGCCCACGACGCTATGGTAACCGTCCTTGAGCGCCCGCTGCATGCCCTCAATGACGTAGGGCGAGCCGACCTTCGTCCGGTAGACCCGCTTGAACAAGCCACAAAGCTCGATCGCCGTATTCGACGTAACAGGCGTAACGACCGCATCCGCGCCGAGGAAATGCGCGGTCAGCAATCCAACACTGTCGCCACGCAAAAAATTGCCGTGCTCGTCGGCAATAAGCGGGCGGTCGGCGTCGCCATCCGTCGATACCAGAGCATCGAGCGAATTTTCGTTCGTTGCTGCGGCAGCAAGGTCCACATCCTCAGGACGCAGCGCCTCCGTATCCACAGGAATGAAAACGTCAGAGCGTCCTATCGCAACGACCGTGGCGCCTGCATGCGCGAGAAGATCGACGAGCACGTCGCGCGCAACCGAACTATGCTGATAGACGCCTATGCGCTTGCCCGCCAGGGTTCCTTTTCTGAGGATGGCACGGCCGCGAGCCATATAGTTCTGCAGCGCTTCCGGTGAAATCGCGGGAAGGCCCGCCGGACCCGGGGCGGCGGTCCGGTCGACATCGAGGACCGCGAGGATACCCGCTTCGTCGGCCTTGTCGATTTCGCCGTCCGGGCGATAGAATTTCAAACCATTGCGGTCGTCGGGTATGTGGCTACCCGTCACCATGATGGCGGGGACTCCAACCCTCATCGCGCGAAGCGCCAGCGCGGGGGTTGGCAGCGGTCCGCAGTTTTCGGGTTTCATGCCAGTATCCGTTATGGCCGCCATGCAGGCGCCGGCGATACGCGAACTGCTTGAGCGCAGATCATATCCGACAAGAACGGTAGTATCGGCGGACGTGCCGTATCTGCCCCACATATATTGCAGGAAGGCGCTCGTATAGGCCATGCAAACTGGATCGGTCAGATCCGTTACCAGTCCGCGCAGACCGCTCGTTCCAAATTTGAGACTGCTCATGGTTTTTCACGTTGGGGAAGAGGGCGACTATGGAAACGCTACTATATGCAGCATTTTCTCCCTTGGACACCCAGACGTGCGTCTGCGACGGCCTAAGAAGCGTCCCGGCCCTTTGCTTCCGCCAGGAGACGCGACACGGTGGCCTCGGTTGAAACCTGCCAGTCCGGCGCGCGCCAACCGAAAACCTTGAAAAACTTGTCCGTAGAAAGCCGCGAATTGAAGGGGCGCTTGGCCTTGGTCGGATAATCGGCACTGGCAATGTCGGCGACCTCAGCAAAAGGTCCGCCATTGTTGCGGCTCGATGCAAAGATTGCCCGGGCAAAGCCGCTCCAATTGATATTGCCGGTCCCCGCGAGATGATAGATGCCATAGCCCGTAAACGACGGTTCAACGTCGATGCGCCTGGCCGCCTCGGTGATCGCGTCGGCAATATCGATTGCCGAGGTGGGGTTGCCCCATTGATCGCTGACGACCGAGACCTGGTCGCGCGTTTCGGCAAGGCGCAGCATTGTCTTGACGAAGTTCTTGCCGAACGGGCTGTAGACCCAGGCCGTGCGCAGGATGATGTGCCGCGGATTGGCGGCAATTACCGCAGCCTCCCCTTCAAGCTTGGTCCTGCCATAGACGCCCTGCGGACCCATCGCATCAGTCTCGATGTAGGGCGCTTCACCGTCGCCCGCAAAAACATAGTCGGTTGAAAGATGGATGACCGGAACGCCGAGGTCGGCAGCGGCCTGCGCCACAGCGCCGGCGCCAAGGGCATTGATTGCGTGGGCGAGCTCAGGCTCGTCTTCGGCCTGATCGACCGCCGTATAGGCGGCAGCCGAAACAACAATATCCGGCTTCGCTTCGGCAATGGCGTTGGCCACGGTTGACGGCACGGCAAGGTCGAGATCAGGGCGCCCAAGGGCAATGATTTCGATATCGCCATGGCGCGCAGCACGCTCGACGAGGCTGCGTACGACCTGCCCCTCGGTGCCGGTGACAACGATCCTCATGCGCTCGCCTTGATGTCCGCGCCAAGACGCTCACCTGCATACCGGCCGCTGCGGATCGGCTCCCACCACCATTCATTGGCGAGGTACCAGTCGATCGTCTTGGCAAGACCCGTCTCGAACGATTCCTGCGGGGTCCAGCCAAGGTCGCGCTCGATCTTCGAGGCATCGATGGCGTAGCGGCGATCATGGCCGGGCCGGTCGGATACGAAGGTGATCAGGTCGCGGTAGCGCCCGCCACCCTTGCGCGGCCGCTTCTGATCCAGAATATCGCAGATCGTTTCAACGACATTCAGGTTGGTCTTTTCGTTGTGGCCGCCGATATTGTAGCTCTCGCCCACGGCGCCCTTGGTAACAACGGTCTCGAGCGCGCGCGCGTGGTCCTCGACATAAAGCCAGTCGCGGACATTGGCGCCCTTGCCGTAGACGGGCAATGGCTTGCTATCGAGGGCGTTCAGGATAACGAGAGGAATCAATTTCTCCGGAAAATGGAACGGCCCGTAATTGTTTGAGCAGTTGGATAGCACCACCGGCAGGCCATAGGTCTCGTGCCAGGCGCGCACCAGATGGTCAGATGCCGCCTTCGATGCCGAATAGGGGGAAGACGGTGCGTAGGGCGTCTCTTCGGTGAACATGCCGCTGTCGAAGGGTAGGTCGCCGAATACCTCGTCCGTAGAGATGTGGTGAAAGCGGAAGGCGCTCTTTGCGTCGGCCGGCAATTCGCGCCAATAGGCCAGTGCGGCATTGAGCAGGCGGAATGTGCCGACGATGTTCGTCTCGATGAATGCACCGGGGCCATCGATGGAGCGATCGACATGGCTCTCCGCTGCAAGGTGCATGACAGCGTCGATCTTCTCGCTCCGCAGCAGGTCCAGCATCGTCGCATCGTCGCAAATATCGGCCTGCACGAAGCGGTAGTTCGGATAGTTTTCGATCTGGCGCAGCGATGTGAGATTACCGGCATAGGTCAGCTTGTCGAGGTTGACCACATGATTGCCCGGATTGGCTGCAAGCTGGCGACAAACCGCCGAGCCGATAAATCCAGCACCCCCAGTAACGAGAATCCGCATCAAATAAACTCCGTCAATAAATGAAGGTTTCAGCGTCGGCGAGCGGCGGCGCCGCGCGGTCCTTGTCCGAAAGCTGGATCAAATCTGTGGCGATAGGCCAGTCGATGCCGATCTCCGGATCATCGAAGCGGATCGAACGGTCATGTGCCGGCGAATAATAATCGGTAACCTTGTAGACGACCTCGGTATTTTCCTCGAGCGTCATGAACCCGTGGGCGAAGCCCTTGGGAACGAGAATCTGGTTCCATTTCGCAGCGGAAAGTTCAAGCGCAACCCACTTGCCGAAGGTCGGCGAGCCTTTGCGAATATCGACTGCAACGTCGATGATCGAGCCGCGAACGACGCGCACCAGCTTGTCCTGCGCCTTCGGCGGCAATTGGTAATGCAGCCCGCGCAGCACGCCCTTGGCAACCGAGAGCGAGTGATTGTCCTGCACGAAGACGAGGTCGATTCCGGCATCCTTGAACAGGGCCGCGTTATAGGTTTCCGAAAAGAAGCCGCGGTCGTCGCCGAAACGCTTCGGCGCGATCTCGAGGACGCCGTCGAGGCCGAGGGGGCGGATATCAAGCATCTGTCGCAAGCTCCGCAATACGCCGGCGCAGATAGGCGGCATAGCCGGTCTTTCCAAGCTGCGCGGCCCGAGCCAGAACCTGCTCATCGTTGATCCAACGGTTCTGATAGGCAATCTCCTCCGGGCAGGCGATCATGACGCCCTGGCGGTGCTCGATCGTCCTGACGAAGGATGACGCCTCGTGCAGGCTGTCGTGGGTCCCGGTGTCCAGCCAGGCATAGCCGCGCCCCAACCTTTGCACATGCAAATCGCCGCGCTCGAGGTACATATTGTTGACGGCGGTGATCTCCAGTTCGCCGCGCGCCGACGGCTTGATGTTGGCCGCAATATCGACAACGTCGTTGTCGTAGAAATAAAGGCCGGTGACCGCCCAATTGGATTTCGGCTTCTGCGGCTTTTCCTCAATCGAGATCGCCCGCTTGGTTGCGCGGTCAAACTCGACCACGCCATAGCGTTCGGGATCCTCGACGTGATAGGCGAAAACCGAAGCGCCCTTTTTGCGGTCGGCGGCTTCCTTGCACAATCGCGACAGGCCGTCGCCGTAATAAATATTGTCGCCAAGTACCATGGCGACAGGGTCGTTGCCGATGAATTCGCGCCCGATGATGAAGGCTTCCGCGAGGCCGTTGGGCTGCGGCTGCTCGGCAAATGTCAAATTGAGGCCGAAATCGCTGCCATCCCCGAAAAGGTCGCGGAATACCGGCAGATCGCGCGGTGTCGATATGATCAGAATGTCCCGGATACCTGCGAGCATGAGTACGCTCAGCGGGTAGAAGATCATCGGCTTGTCGTAAATCGGCAAGATCTGCTTTGACACCGCAATTGTCAGTGGATAAAGCCGCGTTCCGCTGCCGCCAGCTAAAATAATACCCTTCATGTAAGCCAAATTCCTACGTTATCGATAGCTTGGAACCGTTATCCTATCCGCTTGGATAGGACAACTCCTCAATGGGCGATCTCCCGCCAGAGGAGGTTTGCCGCTTAAGGGGGAAAAGCGGCATGAAATCGACCGCACCGCCAGACCGTCGCCATTTCTCGCTTCCGAATTGCGACAGGCAGTCACTATTAAGTCCCAATCTAATGTGCTAACCGCGAGGCTCTGCAAAAGGACGACAGAAGAGAGACTGCAATTCGATGGCCACAGCGACTTCGCAAAAGATGACGGCATGGCAAGATATTTCCGCGTCCCTTGCCAATTTTCGACTGGCGGCGCTGCTCGGATGGCAGGACGTTGCCCAGCGCTACCGCAGATCGAGCGTCGGCGCTTTCTGGCTCACGATCAACATGGGTGTGCTTATCGGCGCGCTCGGATTGGTTTTCGGCACGATCTTCAACACGCCCATGTCGGAGTTCCTGCCGTTCATATGCGTCGGCCTGATCATGTGGGGTTATTTCTCGAGCCTCGTGACCGAGGGTTGCGGCAGCTTCGTTGCCAATACCGAGACGATGCTGCAGCTTCCAATCCCGTTTTTCACCTATATCCTGCGGACCTGGTGGCGCAATACCATCATCCTCGCCCACAACATCATCATCTTCCCTCTCGTCCTCTTGATCTTCGGCAAGTTTGTCAATTTCGACGCACTATTGGCCATTCCGGGCTTCATCCTGGTGTCGGTCAACCTGCTTTGGGTGATGGTCATTCTGGCGGTTCTGTGCACGCGCTATCGCGATTTGACGCAGATCGTCCAGAATATCATGCAGGTCGGCATGTATGTGACGCCGATCATGTGGATGCCGAAAAACCTCCCGGGCGGCGCGCGCTCGCAGCTCATGCTCGACTACAATCCGTTCTATCATCTCATCAGCATCGTGCGCGAACCCCTGCTCGGCGGCGTGGCAACACCGCTCAACTGGGTCGTCTCCATCGGCATGGCCCTTATCGGTTGGGTCGTCGCACTCCTGTTTCTTAATCGCTACCGCACCCGGATTACTTATTGGCTATGAACATTACATCCCCGCTCCAATTTGCGCAGGCAGACATGACGTCGATGCACCTTGAAAATGTGACCGTGGATTTTCCGATCTACAACACGCGCAGCAGATCGCTGAAGAACCAGGTCATGAGTCTGGCGACGGGTGGCACCATCGGCTCGAACCCGGAAGGTCATGTCGTCATTCGCGGGCTCGAGAACGTCACGCTCAGCCTCAAGGAGGGTGAGCGGCTCGGGCTGATCGGCCATAATGGATCGGGCAAGACAACGCTCCTGCGCGTCATGAGCGGCGTCTACTACCCGTCCGGCGGCAATATCACCATCAATGGCAAGTGCACGTCGCTGATCAACATTTCGCTCGGCATCGACCCCGAGGCGACGGGCCGGGAAAATATCGGAATTCGCGGCGCGCTCCTCGGCTTCAAGAAAAAGGAACTCGCAGAACGGTTGGCGGAGATCGAGGAATTCTCGGAGCTCGGCAACTTCCTCGACATGCCGGTGCGTACCTATTCAACCGGCATGCAGCTACGCCTTGCCTTCTCAATCTCGACAGTAATTCAGCCGGAGATCCTGATCATGGACGAATGGCTGGCGACAGGCGACGAAGGGTTCCAGCACAAGGCCAATGAGCGCCTGCACGATCTCGTCAACAAGACTAAAATCCTGATCATCGCCAGCCATTCAAGAGACCTGCTCGTGAAGAACTGCACACGCATTGTCTGGCTCGAACATGGGCGGGTCAAGATGGACGGCGATGCCGAGACCGTGGCCAACGCCTATTTCGGCCATCACTGACCGCCGCCTGCTTCCGATCAGATCTTGCCGAGAACCGCTGCCACATAGAGGCCGAGCTGCCCGAGCGCAGTCTGCCGATAGACGCCGGATCGAACGAAATAGTAAAGCCGTCGCAAGGGCCCGCGTCCTCGCGCTTTGCTGAATTCGTCGAGGATGCCGCGCGATTCCGCCGTAAGCAGGTCGCGGCTTCGCTCAAGCCCCTGCAAGTTGAGGTCGGTCCACTCGGAAAGACGTCCCTTGAAGAGCAGGCGCAACCGCTGCATGGCCGCCATAATTCCTACGTTGGTTCCGAACTGATTGCGCACATGCTGGCGGTAGCGCATGAGCATTTCCGGGGAATAGCGAACCTTACCACCGGCCCCCGAAACGATCAGGTAGATCCACCAATCATGGCTGACGAAGCCGGTACGGCGCGAAGCGTCGGCAAGCAAGACACGCGCTGCATGATTGAAGAGCATGGTGTTGCCGCCCGCAAGACTCTGCGCCAGCGCATTTCTAAAGCTGGGTGAGCGCCTGAACAGCGCTGAAGGCGCGATGGTTTCGCCGTCTTCGGTTATCGCGAGGGTTCGCGAGCAGAACAAGCCGGGCGTCGACAAGGGGATTTTCTCGATCGAAGCAACTGACTTGGCTATCTTGTCGGGCTCCCAGATGTCGTCCTGATCGGCAAATCCGTAATAGTTGGAGATGATATCGGGATTGACGATCAGGGAGCGGAAGTTCTCCGCGTAGCCCTTGCACGGTCCAGGCAGGATAGTGAACCTGCCCTTCGACCACTTACTGCGCCACACGTCCAGCACCTCCAGGGTAGCGTCGGTCGATCCGTCGTCCGAAACCCATATATCGATCGCGGGGTAGATCTGGTTTTCGATCGAGGCCAGTTGCTCGTCCAGAAACTTGGCGCCGTTATATGTTGCAAGGAGGATTGAAACCACTCCGGTGGATGGGGCGCCTGGCAATGCGTTAAAATCCCTGCTGAAGAATGTTCTGGCTGTCTCATGCAGATACAGCTTTTTTCCGTCGCGCATAGCCCAAAATCGCGATCGCCCTTCCTCGCCCCGCCGCCTGTTCCCGGCATTCGGCAAAACAAATGCCAAAAACATGCGATCGGGGGTTTGCATCCTCCAAGAATTCAACTATATGACGACCCGCACCGGCCGCTGCCGGTCGGCTGTTGGGGAATAGGTTAACGGTAGACCCACGGACTCTGACTCCGTTAGTCCTGGTTCGAATCCAGGTTCCCCAGCCAAACTTTTCCATAGTAAAATCAATTATTTAACTTGGTGCCGGTAATGGCGCTGAGTTGATTTCATGTTGCGCCATGTTGCAACTGAGTCCCATTGATTTCCAACGATTTTCTGTGACACTCGGCAAATCCATGCAACATGGATGCAACATAGCAGGATTAGATATGCCAGAGAAAACTTGGTTGAAGCCATGGCTGTGCTTTTCCGCGCTAGGGTTCGGTATTTTGTTGAGCATCCGTCCCATTATTGTTCTAGTCGAAAGAGCTATGAGCGGTGGTCTATCGCCAGCGGCGGCGACAATCTTCTCTGCCGTCATCGGGTTTTCGGGCGTTGCGCTTACGACTTATTTCGGTTTCCGAAATCTTATCCATTCTCAGGAATTGCAAGCCAAGCGCGATCGTAGTGCGCGGCTCGATCAATACACGCTTCAGGAAAAGGCAAGAGCCGAAGAACGGGAGCACGAAAAGCGAACCCTTGCCGCAGCGTTGTTCGGTGAGTTGGTTGCGCTCGAAAAGCGATGCCTCAATGTTCAACAATTCTATAAGTTGCAGCGTGTGGTTTGGGAAAAGTTAGCAGGGGACAATCAATTTAAGAACATCGAAGTTCCTGTCAATTGGCCTCGCTATAAGACGCCAATTTTCGAGGCGAACATTGCCAGGCTGGGAGTGCTTGGCTCATCCGTAGCAGGAGACGTGGCCTCTATCTTTGGCAAGGTTTCAGTATACCCAGAGAGCGAGTTACCAAAGGTTCTGCCCGAAATTGCTGCCATTATGGCGAAGGGCGTCGTTGACGGGCACGATGGCATGATTAAAGAGATGCTTCACGTATCTAAACGTCTCAGTGCCTTGCAAGGAATCGGTCAGGATCCCGGGCATTGGCAAGGTAACTGATGTGTCTCCAAACTCTTGCGCGTCTCGGCCCAGCGCCGCAAGCCTGGGCCTCCTGACCTGCGCTGTCAGGCGACCATCGCGAAATAGTGGTCGAAAACCGGCGTTAACAGCGTGAAGGGCCGAGACCATTCGGGCCGGTCAACTCTAGTGTCGGTATGGCACCAATGATTTAATTGCCACCATGCGCCGGCTCCATTCACCCAGATTGGTGACGTTAACGATTTTCTACATGCATTGACGGGAACCAAACCCTCTGCAATTGCTCTGCCCCATAAGGGGGGTGCGAACACAATGAAATTTTTCGGTATTTTTCGGTCGTGGTTGAGCTTGGGCATCTCGCTCACTGTCATATATATCGGCTGGTTAACACACATTATCGCCACCCGAACGGGGAACTGTTCCTCCGATGCAATAGGCCTTACGTGCCTGGACCTGAACGGATTAGGCGACTTCTTTGCGGGCGTATTCGCTCCGCTTGCCTTTATTTGGCTGGTAGTAGCAGTGCTTATTCAATCGAGCGAATTGAAATCACAGCGTGAGGAACTCAAGCTTACTCGTCAGGAAATGGAACAAAGCCGTGAGGTGCTAAAGGCGCAAACGGAAGAAGCCAGGAAGCAAGCTGAGTTTATTGGACTGCAAACTAAGCTCATGCAACAGAAAGTCGCCGATGACGCATTTTTGAGGTCGCTGGCTTCCCTTAGTCATTGGGTTTCGCACAATTTTCAAAACCAACATATTGATATCGTCACGAACGGTAACCAGAACCGTATCTTGCTTCGAGTTACCAAATCATCGGATCAAGGAGTACTCACGGACATTTGCAGAACACTTGTTTCGGTACAACATTCGATCTCTCCGACCACGCAGCAACAAGTCATCCCGAGCTTTGGCAAGGAGCCGATCGATCAATTGAGGGATAGGCTCGAAACCCTCTTAGAGTTCGCTGATGAGGTGTCGCCCGCGATTATTACGCTCATCGCGGAAACTCAGCTCAAGAAAGGGATAGCGGCAGCACAGACTATTTTGCCGCTTATGTGAGAGATTCAAATTGCTTTCATTGCGCTGTACATCCAGTTACGAAAGACACACGCGCTGTGAGGTCGATACCTGAACGTTGTCCCACTGGAAAAAATAGCTGATTTTGGGCTGTCAAATATATAGGGTCCACAAACCTCAACAAATATGCCCTCCACGATGATTGACCTCGCAAAAGAACTCAGTACCGCTTTAAACCCAGCTATCTTCATTGAAGTACCAAGCTCAGATACTGCGACGTTGGTAGCGGGATTTGGGGGCGTTCTGTTAGGAGGAGTTATATCTTGGCTGCTCGGCATCAGTTCGCAGCGGCATGCAAGGGCGTTGGCCGCCGCAGAGCGAACCGAGCTCGAAAAAGCCACCACGATTCGCACGATGTTGAAGATCCAGGAAATTACGAACGGTTACTACACAAATCTGTTGTACATTCAAAATTCGTTACGTCGGGCGAATGCAGATCGGCAACTCCACCACCCACTTTGGCAATTAGTGAAGCCAGCGATTGGCGGTCCTGCAGTGCATCCTAAATTTGAAAGCAAGGATTTTGAGATGTTCATTCGCGCAGGGCGAGCCGATCTTATCGATCGCGCAACAATGCTTTCACTACGCTATGAATCGACTGCGCTGAGTTTTCAATTCTACAGCGATCGAAGGAGCGCTTTACAGGACGTGCTCGCCCCTCACTCTGTTGTCGATCCTTCGACCGGTATGGCCACTACAGTTATACCACCAGAACTCAGAGCGCTCTTTGAGATGAAATCTCAAGAGCTCAATGATTTGATTCGGGAATGTTACAAGCTCGTACGGATAGATTTTAACGAAGCCTTGGCGCTTTGCGAAGACATTAACTTGGCTGCGAAGGCTTATTTCAACGACCCAAAACTCTTTACACTCACTATCCCATCGGAAAGAGAGTAATAGCATTATCATCATCTTTTAATGACTGTACCCGTGTGGTCAAATATTGACGAGCGAGTGCAACTACAACGGGATATTGCGATAAAGGCTGAATCGTCACAAGGTTTGTGCGATCGACACGATGTTCGCCGGCGACGTGAGCGCCATGTAAGCCTGCCGCGTGGCTTCCTGTCTGTCGGCCGGCAGCTTTTTGAACTGATGGATCGTCATCCCGAGACCGAATGCAAGAGGAGCAATGCCGCGGTTTGGTCCATTGATCTTTCCAATGCGACTTTGCTGCCACATGTTGGGCAATCGATAGGTTCCGACGTCTTCAATCTCGATTTCGGTGATCATTGACGCCCCCACTCTGGCCCACAGTCAAACTCACCGGTTTTGGGGTCCTCTCCGCAGGAGTATGGGCCGACGATGCTGCCTTCCTTGGTTTTGCACGCCGGAAGCCATCCTCGATAATTCTCGAGATCCTGCAATAGTATAGTTCGGATCCTCTCGGGGTGAGTTTGAAAAGCCCTCGCTAGAACCGCATAGCCCTCCATGGTGTCGCCGCACAATTTTTCGGAAAACTTCTCAACTTCATGAGTACGGTTGTTTAGAAACTCGCGCTCCCAAACCTCCGCTCCTAATTGCCCCTGGACGCGATCTGAGGCGACCTGGGCCCTCGCTTTGTCTTCTTGAAGCACTCGGTCAAACGTATTTGCAAATGCTACGAAAGCAGCCTCGATTTCAGGTTTTAGATTTTCAAAATTACGCTCACACGTCTTTCTGATAACGTGCACGGTAATACGCTCCATAAATATAGCTTTGGATCTAAGCTCATCTTCATGAAAGCAGCTGCTCTGCGCCTGAGCTCCCATTGAAAACAACGACATACAAACCATGAAAAATACGGCAGGTAGGTTCAATTCGCTCCTCCATCTTTCTACGTTCTTTGAATTTCTAAGCTCAAATCGCCGATTAAAGCGAACTGTTTCAGCATCTCGCCCTCGCTTACCGCAAAAAATAAATGCTGTGGGGACCAAGTTTTTCCGTCGTTTTAGCGTTTCCGCCAAAATTTCATTCTGACCAAAAAAATTATGCGAATTACGGGGACGCGGGTGCGGCTTGAAATGGATTCGAGCGATTTGACCTACCCCCCCGGTCATGCAAACAGACCCCTGCGCCTGTCCTGCTTCTGCTTCTCGGAGTCGTGGTATTCTTTCGACACGGCTTGCAGGTTTGTAGGGTCAAAGAAAAGCGTCTCGTCACCGTTGTGAGGCATGATGTGATCCACTACCGGGCTGTTGGGAGATCGTGCCTTGCCAATCAGCAACACGCCTGTTTGCCGGCAAGTGTAGTTGTCTCTGATCAGGATCTGCAGGCGGAGCTTCTGCCAACGTGCTGAGTGATACCAGGCGCGCCAGTGTTGAGTTTTCTCTCGATGTCTGTCCCGCGCCTTACTGTCGCCGGGCGTAGGGCCGAGGCGTGGCGCAAGCGTGCCGAGACGGGGCTTGAGCAACTTGACCATCAGAGCATGCCCTCATCCTTGAGGTATTGACGTATGTTTCGTTCGAGCTCGATCATCACCTGCGCCTTTTGGAGCGCGGTAAAGGCCTGCAGTTCGGCCGACGTTGCAGCTATGGTCTCGTGGCCTTGGCCATTTGCGACCATGCGATCGATGGACGCCTGCACCATTTCCTTCGACTTCTCATCGAAGTGCCGGCTGCCCACTCGCAGGGCCTCGTCAATGAACTGCTTATTGTTCATCGATCAATTCTCCCGCTAGGAACCCGATAACGTGGCTTCTGCTTTTTGACGCCAAGCTGCTGTTCGATGAGAAGCATCTCATGTTCAAGATGTTCGATCCGCTCAATCAAGGGCGTCACCTTGCGCTCAAGGTAACCTTTAACCGCGCCGACAACCTTGGCGCCAAATTCTTCCCCATCAAACGTGCTCACGTTCACGCCTCCCATTCGATGCCGGTAAGAACTGCGGCAGCATTGTCGCGAAGTCGTTCGGCACCGAAGAAGGCCCTGGCGAGCAGTCCCGTGTTATTATGCTGCCATAGGCTGGTCAGTACGGGGTCCGAACTTGGCGTGTTGGACATTTCGACCGTGGCCTGACCGGAAGAGTCCAGGACAATCGTATCGCTGTCAGCAGCAAATCCGAGACCATCCAGAAGCATGATCGTCCCAGATGGTCGGCGGTTCGATACGAGGGCAGGAAGGTTTAGCAACTCGCCGCCGGTCGGGGACATATTCTGGTGTATGAATATCCCATCGGGTGTGGTTAGCGCTGCAAGGCCGTTGGCTACGTCTGGGGAAAAAACCCATGCCAAATTCGATGTCTGACCGACGACGTTTACCGCCATCAGTAGTTTGCGGAGATCGGCCGCAATCGCCGCCGCGGTCGATCCGGATGAAGCCACAGGGGTGATGCCTGTGAGTGCTATGTCGAATAGCTTTTCGTCTACGACATCAGCAACAGCGCCTTTAAGCTCCGAGGCGAGCAAACTCTGGCCGGCTGCGGTTGTACTTTGGACCAGTTCGGCCGTGACGACCACCAACGCGGCGGCATGGATAGGCTCGAGCGACTTACCGGCAAAGTTCATCTCGGAAAGAGGAATAGGCCGGCTTTCGCCGATGATCCAGCCTGTAGCCGAAATCGTCGTGAGCGCGATGCGAGTCCGGAGCGGAACTCTGCGGAACGCATTCTCAGCTAAAAACCGATAGAACACGCTGCGGGTGCGCATGGATTCGACAAACGCGCCTATTGCTATGCGATAGTCTGCCAGCGCACCGGCCCAATCAGGATCCGATATGGTTCCGGCGCTTGCGGCGGCCTTGAGAATGCGCAAGGCGCGATCCGGTGCCGAGTTCAGTTCAGACCACTTGGCGGCTAACATTAGGTCGCCTTTGGCGTGAAGCAGTGCGCGAGCAATCCAGGGTATTGTTGCATTTTCGGGCTGTGGCGCCACAATTGCCTCCTGATCGTTTTTGAAATCGTTGAAGACCACAATGCGACGGGAAACGTGACGGCCAGTCATCAGAAATGTCTCCGATTGAGTTCTTTCAGCCGGCGTTCTTCATTGATCTGGTCGAAGATTTCGTCTGCCTGATCGGCGCACCAATGAGAGATTTTCAGCAGTGCAAGGAGATAGTAGGAGCGCATCAATCGCACGACCGCGCCCTCCCGATCGAGGCAAGTACAGCGAGAAGGTCTTTCTCCTCGAAACAGGAATTTCCATCCAAGTTCTGGCAGGCGAAGGAGGCGAGCCTGACAGCCGCGGCGAGCGACTGCGGAACGAAGGCCACGATCGCCCTCTCTATTTTTTTCACCTCGGCGTTGGTGGCTCGTGCAGCTTCGAGCGCGTCGGTATAGCCAGAGCCGTCTTCAACGCGCTTCTGCTCGGCCTTCTGAATTGCCAGGTTGGCCTTATGCTCGGCCCGCTTGGCTTCGTATTTTCTCCGCTCAAGTTCCTTCCAATCCTCGCGGCTCCCGCACATCGCCAATGCCGACCGCAGATGCATGTCGATGTGGTGGTCGATATCTTCAACGGAGTAGACGTAGATCGGCTCCCAAACGTTATTCCGGTGCTCATCCATTCCGATGAGTGTCCTGCCTATGTGCACCGATGGGAATTTGATGGCCCGCATAGGGTCTGAATCTTCGATCTTTGATACGGCCAGCCACGCGGCCTCATCGGTGGCATATACGGCTTGGTGAGCCGCTATGAGTGCGTTTATAGCTTCAAGGGACGGATCGGTTGCCATGGGCTGGCCCGGCGTGATAAAGATTGCGGCGTTCATAGACATTTTCCTTCCCTGGGAAATTGAGAACGATGGCTCGGACGAGGTTGCCGCCTCTCCGGGCCTTTCTGTTTTCAACGCCATTACGCCATGTCCTCCATGAAGAACTTGATCAGCTTCGAACGGCTGGCGAAGTATCGCTCGCCAACTTGCTTCACCATTGGGAGCTTGCCGGTGGAGATCATGTGATAAGTCTGACGATAGCTGCGGCCGATGATGTCGCCGATTGCACGCACACCCCAAACAAGATCTAGGTTTTCCTTTTCGGACATGTTCATCCTTTCTTAACCATGTACCTAACAGGTCCCATGTACCTAATTGGTACCACTGGCGTCAAGGACCTTTTTGGTCCATACACTGAGTTTCAAAGATTTGTTAATGGGGAAGACATGGCGACACCTAAACAGACCGACCCGCAGTTCAAGTTGCGACTGACCTCGGAGTTGAAAGGCCTGATTGAGGAGTCGGCACAGGCCAACAATCGATCAATGAATGCGGAGATAGTTTCCCGGCTTGAAAGATCATTCGAGCCGAAAGTTTCCGAGTACGATGCTGAAGAGGTCGTGAACGCCGTAAGGAATGTTGTCACATGGAAGTTCCTGTCCGATTCAATTCCGAGGAACGTCCAACTGGCATTCTTCGAATTCATGGATGATCAACAAATCAGCAATCGAGACATTGCTCTCTCGAAACTCGTCGTCGATCACCTGGTCGAGAAAGGATACCTGAGCGCAGAAGAGATTACGGCGCGGCGATGAGCACGCGTAAGCGCACATGGACCAATGGCAAGGGCGAGGAGAAAACCGCCTGGGTGGTCGATTATGTCGACACCAAAGGCAAGCGCCGGCTGAAGACGTTCAAACTGAAGAGGCAGGCAGATCAGTTTGCCTCCACTGCAAGCGTTGAGGTACGCCAAGGGGTCCATGTCGCCGAGAGCGACACGGTGACGGTGACCGAGGCGGGAAATCTTTGGCTGGTAAGCTGCGATAAGGCCGGGCTCGAGCGATCGACGATCGACCAGTACACCCAGCACCTTAATCTGCACATTGCTCCCTACCTCGGCTCTACGAAGCTGAACAAGGTCACCGTGCCGGCGGTCAGGGACTTTCAGGACATACTGCGAGAGAACGGCCGATCGACTGCAATGATCAAGCGGGTGACTGTCAGCCTCGGCAGCATCCTTTCTGACGCTCAAGAGCGTGGTCTGGTCGTTCGCAATGCCGTGCACGAAATGTCGAAGAAACGGGGAAGCGGCGCCAGCAAGGCGGAGAAGCGTCAGAAAGCGCGTTTGCGGTACGGGATTGATATTCCCACCATGGACGAGGTGCGCGCAATCCTCGGGGCTGCTGAGGGCAGATACCGGCCATTTTTGATCACGGCCATCTTTACCGGTCTTCGTGCGTCGGAGCTCCGCGGCCTGACTTGGACAGATATTGACTTTGATAAAGGCCGACTTCACGTCCGGCAGCGCGCCGACAAATATCATGTGATCGGCATGCCAAAGTCCGACGCCGGACAGCGGACAATTCCGCTGACACCGATGGTCATCAATGCCCTAAAGGAGTGGAAGCTCGCCTGCCCCAAAGGCGAACTGAATCTTGTGTTTCCGAACGGGGAAGGGAATATCGAATGGCATCAGAACATCATTAAGCGCGGGTTGCATCCAACGCTGATCAAAGCAGGCGTCACGATCGAAAAGAAGGACAAGGATGACGAGCTTGTCATCAAGGCGAAATACACCGGCCTGCACGCATTGCGGCACTGGTTCGCTTCATGGTGCATCAACAGCAAGGTCGACGGCGGCCTTGAGTTATCGCCCAAAGCGGTACAATCGCGCATGGGACATTCGAGCATCCAAGTGACGTTTGATACCTATGGTCACCTCTTTCCAGCGGCCGACGAAGCGCAAGCCTTGGCCGATGCGGAGAGCCGCCTACTCGCGGTTGGCGCAACATAGACGCGACATAGCATGAAAATCCGTAATGAAAACAACAATCGTTGAAACACTCTGACTCCGTTAGTCCTGGTTCGAATCCAGGTTCCCCAGCCAACTGATTTCAACACATTTCCTAGTATTGCAGCGCCAGGCTGTGCACTGCTCCGCGCACCACGTCTGTGCGATCTCCCCTGAAGTGAGCGCGCCATGGACAGGCGTGAAACCCGACCGAAACGGCGGCGGCACGGGCATCGGCGATCCACTGTTCCTACATTTATTGGAAACTAAACAACGGATTGGCCCTTCGCCTGTCTCAACGAAGTTGACCCTATCGTCGCGTCGGAAGTCTGCTGTAAGTCAATAGTCGAACCGTACACAGGCGGGTGAGCGTTGCCGTCGTAATTGGCGCTACGCATGCTTATCACTCTTGCCAGATCGGGCAGGAGGCCATCGCCGCGCTGCGCAGCGATTGCGTGCATGCCGGTCAACAGATTCTCCATGGGCCTCCACTCCAGTTTGGATACGTTGAAAGTTGCACTCGCTCAAACAGCGCGCCACCCGATTCCTGCGCATGGCGGGAATTCAACCTGAGCAAACTGCGAGTTACCGCCCGCAACGGCGGTGGACAGCGCGGCTTTTACCCCCCGCTCCGATAACCGTTGCCGATAGAGTGGCAAGCGTGGCTTGGATAAGAACGGGCGCTGCTGCCTTGCTGCAAATACGTTTGAGGGGTGCGCCGGGCGAATCCCGGCTTCAGGAAATTTCTATCATTTTCGAGACATGCCGCGCGATGGCGAGGCAGGAGGTGAGGCCAGGGCTCTCAATACCGAAGAGATTGACGAGGCCGTTCACGCCGTGCGTTTCTCGCCCTTCGATGACGAAGTCTGCAGCCGGCTCGCCATCGATCACAAGCTTTGGCCGTATGCCGCAATAGGCCGGCTGCAAGGCTTCGTCCGCAAGGTCCGGCCAGTATTTGCGGATTTCGGCGTAGAAGCGATCGGCGCGCTGCGGGTCAACGGAATAGTCGATCCCTTCGACCCATTCGACGTCGGGCCCAAACCGCATGCGCCCGTCGAGATCAAGGGTAAGATGCACGCCAAGCCCTCCCTCTTCCGGCACCGGATAGATCAAGTGCTTGAAGGGCGTCCTGCCGGGTGCCGAAAAGTAGTTTCCTTTGGCATAGCGGGCGCGCGGAACGAACCTCTGCGGCAGGCCGGCAATCGTTGACGCCACCGCCGGCGCGTCGAGTCCGCAGGCGTTGACGAAGATCGACGTGTGCAATTCGTAGCGCCGGTCGTTCTCGACGCCGATGGTCTCGAGCCGCAGCCCCTTATCATCGACCTCACCGCTCACCACTCTTGTGCCAAAGGCAATCGCTGCACCGTGGTCCTGCGCGTCGCCAAGCAGCGCGAGCATCAGTCCATGGCTATCGATGATGCCCGTCGAGGGCGAAAGCAGCGCTCCATTGCAGGAAAGGTCCGGCTCCCGGCTTTTGGCCTCCGCTGCCGACAGTTCGACAAGATCGTCAACTCCGTTGGAGCGGGCGCGCGAGGCTATCGTCGCCAAAGTCCCGATCTGGTCCTCGTTGGTTGCGACGATCAGCTTGCCGCAGCGCTTGTAGGCAACGCCGTGACTTTCGGCGAAAGCATAGAGCGCCCTCCTCCCCGCAACGCAAAACCGCGCCTTGAGGCTGTCTTGCGGGTAATAGATGCCCGCATGGATGACCTCGGAATTGCGTGAGCTGGTCCCGGTACCGATGGTTTCCGCCGCCTCGACAACGAGCGTCTCGATGCCGCGCATCGCAAGTTCCCGGGCAATCGCCAGGCCGATGACACCGCCGCCAGCAATGACGCATTCGACGCGTTCCAACGTTTTTCAGTGCCTTCCATGCGTTGCGAGCGGGGCAAGCTTGCGTTCGAGGCTTTGCAGCGTTTCCATGATCTGCAGCCCGACCCGTTCATAGCATGGATAATGCAAAAGATGCTCGTTGTCCCAATCGGCAGGCGACAGGCCGTGGGGGCAGCAATCCTGGGGCGCAGAGTTCTTGAGTTCTGTAAGGTATTCCTGGACTGAAAAGGAGCTCGGCGGCGTGCCCGTTGCCACATGCATGAAAAGTGCACGCAGCCAGAACTGGGTGGCCATAAGTTCGATGCGTATTTGTTCGTCTTCGATCATGAAAATTCAGATCCCGCCGCAAGGGTTTAAAGCCATCTAACTAAAGACCTTTTTGTTATTGATTGATAATTCGGCTTGACGGATAGAGGACGCATCCAAAAGCGGACTTTCTGCATGCCCGCCACGGCAGTATTATAGCCGCGGTGCACGTTCGACCAATGTCAAGTGGCGTCTCGCTACATCCGATTGATCGCGCGGTCAGCCAGAATTCGCACTGCTTACTTCAAACGGCTTAGCGTGCGCTATCTCATTAGGCATCTTAAATGCCGTCCCTGCTGCAGTTACCTTCGTTGGATCACGGGAGGCAAATCATCTCCTATTGCTGTGCGATCGCAAAACAATCAACAATCAATGCCCTTCGCACATGCGGCATCGAAGCGACATACAGGAGCGCATCAATTGGGCACAGTACGCCGGGCTTTTTTCATGGCGACCTTGGAGCAATATTCCCAAGTGATCGTAAGCTTGGCAATGATCGCCGTTCTTTCGCGTCTGTTGGACACGACAGCAATCGGTATTGCGGTCATAGGCCTCGGAATTGGTACGATTGCGTTCAATATCCGCGAGTTTGCCACCTCGGAGTATCTCATTCAGCGCATCGACGTTTCGCGTGAGGATATCCGCACCGCTTTTACGCTGATGTTCGGCACATCGCTTCTTATCTGCTGCGGCCTGTCTGCCTTTGCCCCCTGGATCGCGGAGTTCTACTCTCAGCCGGCCCTGAAGATGTTCATCATTATTCTGGCATTCTCCGGCGTTATCGATTCGTCCGTCAGCACCATCGCCGCCTTGCTGAAGCGGGATATGCAGTTTGGAGCGATGACCCGGATCAACGCCCTCGGCGTCATCACCAATGCCGCCGTCACGGTCACGCTGGCCTGGTTCGATTTCGGCTTCATGAGCTATGCCTGGGGTACGCTGGTTTCCGCCTTGGTGCGGATGGTGCTTGCGTTTCACGCACGCCCCATTCTCTGGATGTATCGCCCATGCCTTAAAGGTTGGCGGTCCTTCTTCGTCTTCGGCGGTTACAAGGGGGCCTCGACCGTCCTCGACCGAACCTACGAAGCGCTGCCTCAACTCGTTCTCGGACACTTCATGCCGCTCACCGCAGTCGGCCTGTTCAACCGCGCCAATCTCGTATGCGGGCTCCCCGACAAGTTCATGCTGTCGGCGCTGTTCTCCATTGCCTTTCCGGCCTTTGCCGCTGAGGTTCGACAAAATCGCAGCGTAAAGGAAGCCTATCTCAGGTTGATCAGCTATATCACCGCCCTTTACTGGCCGGCCCAGCTTGTCCTCGCGATACTGGCCTACCCCATTGTCCACATCGCTCTCGGACCGGCGTGGGATGGAGCAGTACCGCTCGTCCAGCTCCTGTCGCTGGCTGCCATTTTTTGGTTTCCGAATATTCTGACGTTCCCGGTTCTTGTTGCCTTGGGCGCCAACAGGGAGGCATTCGAGGCGAACTTCATCGGTCGAGGTCTGGCGATGGTGGTTATCTGCGTCGCGAGCTTCTATGGCCTTTACGCACTCGTCTTCAGCCAGTTTATTGTCCTGCCCTTCCAAATGGCGATTTCATTGATCTATGTGCGCCGGCATGTACCGTTCGCATGGACTGAATTCGCTGCGATACTTTGCAACAGCGCGCTTGTCACCTTCGGGGCTGTCATAGGGCCACTCGGCATATTGGCTGCCCATGGTTTCGCATTCGACCTGTCGATCGGCCTTGCGCTCGTCGCGACCCTCCTTTCTGCGGCCGGGTGGCTAACGGCACTCGTCCTGACGAAACATCCTCTCCTTGACGAAATCATCCATATGGTCGAGCTGTTCATGCCCCGGCTGCTCGCAAACAGGCCGGGGGTCCCCGCCGAATGATCACCTGGTACCGACATCAGTTTCATGGGTTCAATCGATGAAATCGGTCGATGTCGTCATACCGAACTATAATTATGCCCGCTACCTGCGAGGTTGTGTCGAAAGTGCCTTGAACCAGAATGTCGATGCAATTCGCGTGTTAATCATCGACAATGCTTCGACCGACGGCAGCCAGCAGATAGCGCGCGATATCGCAGCGGAAGATCCACGCGTCGAACTCCTGCTTCGCGAAAAGAACATGGGACCTCACGCATCATTCAATGATGGAATCGAGTGGGCCCAGTCGGACTATTTCCTCATCCTCTGCTCGGACGATCTCCTTGCCCCCGGGACACTCGAAAACGCGGTCGGTTGCATGGAGGCGAACCCGAACGTTCACCTGACGCATGGGGCAACATTCTTCCAGGTCGAGGGCAGAGGCAGCGATACCGCGCCGAACATTGGCGCGAGGGCGCAGTGGACGATCAAGGATGGCCCGACTTTTCTGAAAGACATTTGCCAGGCCGGCCTCAACTACGTGAGCGGGCCGACCGTCGTGGTCCGTACGTCTGTCCAGAAGCAAGTCGGATACTACAACCCCGAATTGAGCCACACTGACGATATGGAAATGTGGATGAGATTTGCATTGCGTGGCTCGATTGCATCCACCGCGGCGGTTCAGGCCATCGCGCGGGTCCATTCGAACAACCAGTCAGCGACCGTTGGAAACATTCGCCAATGGAGCATTGAGTTCGAGGATGCTTACAACGCGTTCTTCAATGGTGTCGGCGCGCACCTCGACAATTCCGAGGAACTGTTGCGCACGGCGCGTCTTGCGCTCAGCGACCGGGCCTACTGGTCGGCCATCTCTCTGATATGCCGTGGCGAACCCGGCGGACGCCAACTGTTTGCCAGGGCCTTGCACTTGCATCCGGCCGCCGCATTGTTGCCGCCCGTGGGCTATCTGTGGAAGCGTGCTGGCGCCTGGTCCTTGGCCAAAGCCAGTATTGCATCGCTAACGCGGCGGATGACTGGAACTGCGATTGCAGATTGAAGCTCTGGCGGGCTACGCGCCGATCACCCGGCGATGACGCGATGTAGCAGGACGGCTTCCTGTTCAGCCAGCTTTTCTTGAAGCGAACGATTGACCCCCGCTATCTCTTGCTTGACGGCATCCATGTTGCCAAGCACCTGGTTCGTCTGCTGTTTGAGCTTTTCGACATCAAAGGTTTCGATGTGTTGGCAATAATGAGCCTGCCTGAACTGGGACAGCAGATAGTCGTTCTTTAGATTATAGCTCAACGAAATTGTCGGCCGGCCGGATTTCAAAGCACAGACCACGTTGTGATAACGTGAGACAACGACGATGTCCGTCTGTGCGATTTCGCTCATCAGCTCGTGCAACGACCCCCCGTGACCGACCGCGATGCGCTCCATGGGAATATCGGGCCGTGTCGAGGAAATTGACTTCATCAACTGCTTTACGGCTCTGCCATCGCGCAGATCGCCGGTCAGAAGGCGTGCGTTATGTCCTTCGTCAATCAGCCAGCAAATATATTGGGTCAGTTTCGCAATATAGTTGTTGTGGATACGTTCGCCTTCCGCATTGTCTGCATTCGCCTTTTTCCATCCATGGTAATCCATCACACCGACCCCGATGGTCGTGCGCGCCGTGTCTTTCGCGGGCACCGCGGCAGGCAAGGGAAGCCGAAAGGCGATGTCCGGATAGCGCAGGTCCGGCGTCACGTCGAGCCCAATCCCCTTCATGTATTCCAGTGAGAAATCATCGCGATACGACCGGTATTGCGCCATTCTGGCCGCGGATTTCAAAAACCAGCGACTCAAGGGGTTTTCAATGGGACCCGCTCCAATACTGACGAAGGCGATGCGCGCATTTTGCAGACGCGCAGCCAGGCACCAGCGAAATACAACGAAAGGCCAACCGAACGCGGTCTCCTGAAAGTCATCGAGAATCCCCGTGCCGGGGATGATCAGGACACTCACGCCGCGCAGTCCACTGATGACGGCATAAAGGCTGCCCAGCCTGCGGGGAAAATCCGCGAGCAACCGATTGAGCCTGTTGGACCAATTGCCTTCAAGCTGGACGCCGCCGATGCTGATTGCATCGACCTTGTAGCGTTCCGTGACCGCAGCTGGATTGGAACAGACGCAAAGCAGCGTGGCCTCCTGTTTGGAAGCACGCAGGAAATCGAGCATGGCTTCGAGCGAACCGTCATTGCCGGTGTTTCCGCTGCCAAACTGACCTAGCAAGCCGATTTTCATTCAAGCCCTCAATTGTACATTGCTCGGACCACCGATCGACGCGTACTCAACACCTGACCCACATTCTGTCGCGTGCCGCTGTTCGAACAAGCGGGGTCGATTGGGCACCGGATTTGATCTTGCTGCGCTGCGATGCAAAAAAACACATGGCTCTTGGAACACCGGGGGCACCCGAACGATGAAGGTGTTCCCCCAAAAGGCTACGGCATCTGCCCATCGCGGCAGGTACAGTCGCGAGCCAAATTGCCACTATTATTGCATTGTGGCCGGGCGATGTGGCGCGGACCCCAGCAGGATCAAGCGGAATGAAGTTCGCCTATTTTGTACGCCCGCATATCGGCGGAACCTACACGGTCTTCAAGCAGTTGCGCGAGGGGCTCGCGCCCTACGGCATCGAGGTCTGCTGGATGTCGATGGGCCAAACCGAAGCGCTGAAAGACCCGGAATGGTTCCCGGAATTTGCGCTTGGCACGTCAGTCAGTACGGATGGCCTGGCGAACGAGCGCGATCAAGCCCGCGCCCTCGCGGCTGCAATCGAGGAAGGAGGCTTCGACGGCGTGTTCATCAACGTCCTCAGCGACCGAATCCAGACCAATATCGCGCGCTACCTGCCGGAAGCGATCACGCGCATCATGATCGTGCACAACATCACCGCCGGCACCTATGCAGCTGCGGTCGCCGTGCGTGATCATGTGCATGCCGCAATCGGTGTTTCGGATCGGATCCAGTCCGATCTCGTCAGGACCATGGGTTTTGATGCAGACCATACGTTCGCCATTCCGCACGCAGCCGAGACCCGATTGTCGAGACTGCTCAATCGTACGCCGCGAGCTACGGAACCGCTTCGCCTCGTGTTCCTCGGCCGCGTCGAGGACGCTTCCAAAGGCGTATTCTGGCTCGCCGACATTCTCGACCATCTCGACGCCTCCATTCACCTGACCATCGCGGGGGATGGCCCAGACCTACAGGCGCTGAAGCTCAAGCTTGCCCGCCATGGCAAGCGTGTCACCTTTCTCGGAGCCGTACACCCGAAAGAGGTTCACAGGGTCCTGCTCCATCAGGATGTGATGATCATGCCGTCGCGGTTTGAGGGCTTTGGCCTTACGCTGACAGAGGCGATGGCAGTCGGCTGCGTTCCCGTCGTTTCGCGGATCCGGGGCGTTACCGACACGATCATTGACGATGGCATCAATGGTTTTCTCTTCCAGATCGGCAACAGCGCGGAGGCCGCTCGGATCATTACTGGCATTGCGGCAAATCCGGAGGCGGCGCAGCTCCTTTCGAGTGCCGCGCGAGACAAAGCGGAACACGTCTTCACCCTTGATGCAATGGCGCGTCGCTATGCCGAAGTCATCCGTAACGTCACGGCCGCGCCCCCCGAAATCGCGCCTCCGCTCAGCTTTGCCGACTGGTCGTTCCCGAAAGGGCTTCGTCCGGGCCTGCGCACCTATATCCCGACTCCGATCAAGAACTGGCTGCGCGTCATGCGGGAAAGAACTTGAAGTTTAGGTCCCTACCCCTTTTGACGCTTGCTGCTGACTGAATTGCCGAAGTGAATTTTCCCGGCGCCGCCGTCATATTTGATCGTGGGAGAAAACGCCCGCGTCGTGGTTATGAGGTTAGCAAATGTCGACATTGATCGAGAGCTTCGAAAAATCGGACCAGTTGCGCGGGCCGGCGCATCACCTTATCCCGGGCGGCGCCCACACCTACGCAAAGGGCGATGATCAATATCCGGTGCTATCGCCTGGCTTCATAGCACGCGGGCTCGGCAGCCATATCTGGGACGTCGACGGCAACGAATATATCGAATATGGCATGGGCAACCGATCCGTCGGGCTTGGCCATGCATACGCCCCGGTGCTCGAAGCGGTCACCCGGCAGTTACAGCGCGGCTGCAACTTCGTCCGTCCGGCCGATATCGAAGTCGAATGTGCCGAGACCTTCCTTGAAACAATCCCGACGGCCGAGATGGTCAAGTTCTGTAAGGACGGATCGCACGCAACGTCAGGCGCGGTCCGTCTGGCACGAGCAGTCACGGGCCGGGACTATATTGCCCGCTGCAGTGATCATCCGTTCTTTTCGACCGACGACTGGTTCATCGGTACGACGGAAATGAATGCCGGCATACCGCGAGCCGTTCAGGAACTGACACTCGGGTTCAAGTATAATGACATTGCAAGCGTCAAGGCGCTGTTCGAGAACCATCCGGGAAAGATCGCGGGATTGATTCTCGAGGCATCGCGCGGGGACGATCCAGAAAACAATTTCCTGCATGAAGTGCGCAATCTTTGCCACCGCAACGGCGCGCTCTTCATTCTCGACGAGATGATCACCGGTTTTCGTTGGCATGTCGGCGGCGCTCAACAGTTCTATCGTATCGAGCCCGACCTCTCCTGCTTCGGCAAGGCACTCGGCAACGGCTTCTCCGTCTCCGCACTTGCCGGCAAGCGCGAATTCATGCGTCTCGGCGGGCTGGAAGAGACGGGCAAGCCGCGGGTATTCCTTCTGTCGACCACGCATGGGGCGGAAACGCACGCCTTAGCGGCGGCGATCGCCACGATGCGCATCTATCGGAACGAACCGGTTATCGAACATCTCTACGATCAGGGCCAGGCCTTGCGCGCCGGGATCGCGCAGGCAACGACGCGTCATGGTCTTAGCGCCTACGTCAAGGTAACCGGCCGCGCCTGCTGTCTGGCCTATGCGACGCTTGATCAGGATCGAGCCCCTTCCCAGGCATTCCGCACCCTGTTCCTTCAGGAAACCATCAAACGCGGCATCCTCATGCCGTCGCTGGTGGTGAGCTACACCCATAGCGACGAAGACGTGGCCCGCACGATCGATGCAGTTGACGGGGCGTTGGGCGTCTACAAGCAGGCGCTCGAAAATGGCGTCGAGAACTACCTCGTCGGACGCCCGTCAGACGTCGTCTTCCGTCGGTTCAACAGGGGGCCCGTGGCGCACCGCCAACTGGAACGTGCATCGAATGGCTGAATATATCCGGCGATGGGCATGCCTGTTGCTGGTGCTTTTTCCATTTACTAGCCATGCAGATCCGGTGGCATTTCCGCTGCGCGTTTCAGAAAATCACCGCTATCTGGAGGATGCCTCCGGCAAGCCATTCCTCGTCACCGGAGATGCCGCCTGGTCGCTGATTGGCGAACTGTCGCGCGAAGAGGCGGACAAGTATCTCGCTGACCGGCAAAAGCGTGGCTTCAACACGATCCTCGTATCGTTGATTGAACACCGCTTCAGCCGCAACGCACCGCGCAATTTCTATGACCGCGATCCGTTTCTCGCGAAGGGCGACTTCAGTCGGCCAAACGACGCCTATTTCGACGATGCCGACTGGATCCTGCAGAAAGCCCAGGAGCGCGGTTTTCTTGTCCTTCTCGTGCCGTCCTATCTCGGAGCAGGCGGCGGTGACGAAGGCTGGTACAAGGAAATGGCGGCTGCAGGACCGGCAGCCCTCAAATCGTACGGGCGCTATCTCGGCCAGCGTTTTCGAAAGTACAAGAACATCGTTTGGGTTCAGGGTGGAGACTACAACCCGCCAGACCACGTACTGGTTAATGCGGTCGCGGAGGGGCTGGCCGAAACAAATCCAGAAGCTCTCCAAACCGTTCACGGAAGTCCGGATACCGATATTCAGCGAATGTGGGCGGAGGCGAAATGGCTCAGTTTCGATACCATCTACACCTATGACGAGGTAGAAGACAAAGCGCTCGAACGCTACACTTCCAATGCAAAAACCCCATTCCTGTTCATCGAAGGCGCCTATGAGGGAGAACACGATTCGACCGAGCAGAGCCTTCGCGAGATCGCATACGGTGCCCTTCTGGGCGGCGCCTGCGGCCAGATATTCGGCAGTAACCCCATCTGGCATTTTTCCGGGCCTGGACTTTTCGATGCCAAGGACAGTTGGGAAGCGGCCCTCGGAAGCCGGGGAGCACAAAGCATTAGCTATTTGAAGCAGTTCTTTGACGCGTTGCCATGGTGGAAACTCGAGCCCGAACAGGGAAGGCTTCTGGTGGATCCGGACACGCTGTTTCCAGGCACCGCGTTTGGAAGCATGTCGAAGGACGGTAGCCTCGCCGTGATCTATGTTTCAGGGCGCAGCGACGTCGCCATCAATTCGGCGGTACTTGCGCCCCATGCCAAACGCGCCCGCTGGTATGATCCCGCATCCGGCAAATATACGGATGCCGCCGAGCAGAAAACCCAGCGGCGGGAAACGGTAACATTTGAAGTTCCGGCTGCGCAAAATGCCGCCGGTTATACGGATTGGCTCCTCGTGTTCGAGGATCGCGGCTAGAGTCCGGTTCGGTGAAAGTGCAATCGGGCAAAAGGCGTAGAGAACCTCCCCAAAGTGTAGCCCTTGTTACACCCTGATCCACCGAACTCCTCTCTCGCTGTCGAACGCGCCCGGAAGTACCGTTTTTACAAATCCAACGTAAATTTCAAAAGGATTGCGACATGAAAGTACTCGTGACAGGGCATCGGGGTTACATCGGAACGGTCATGGTGCCTTTCCTGATGAAGGCTGGCCACGACGTTCATGGCTATGACGCCGAACTCTATCGCAGCTGTGGCTATGCGCCGGGCGGCTCGATCAAGGATGTTCCGGGGCTCTGCAAGGACGTGCGCGACGTCGAGGTAAGCGACCTGAAGGGGTTCGATGCGGTCATCCATCTTGCTGCGTTGTCGAACGATCCCTTGAGCAACCTCAATCCGGATATCACCTACGAGATCAATCACCGTGGTAGCGTCAAATTTGCCGAGACCGCCAAGAAGGCAGGCGTTTCACGCTTCCTCTTTGCGTCTTCCTGCAGCAATTACGGCAAGTCCGGCGAGGGCATGATCGACGAGACGGGCGAACTCAATCCGGTAACAGCCTATGGTTCGTCCAAGGTGCTTGCGGAAAAGGACATAGCCAAGCTTGCCGATGACAATTTCACCCCGACTTACCTGCGCCCGGCAACAGCCTATGGCCTTTCGCCGATGCTGCGCTTCGATATCGTCCTTAACAACCTTGTTGCATGGGCAGTGACCGAAGGCGTGATCCTCCTGAAGTCTGATGGTTCGCCATGGCGTCCGATCGTTCATATCGAGGATATTTCGCGTGCCTTCCTCGCCGCCATGGAAGCGCCGAAGGACAAGGTGCACAACGAAGCGTTCAATGTCGGCCAGTCGGCTCACAACTATCGCATCCGTGAAATCGCTGAGATCGTTTCAGAGGTCGTTCCGGGCTGCAAGCTCGAATTTGCCGCCGATGCCGGGCCGGACACACGCTCCTATCGCGTCAGCTTCGAAAAGATTGCGCGCGTTCTCCCGGCTTTCAAGCCGGTCTGGGATGCGCGCGCGGGCGCCGAGCAGTTGCACGCGGCCTATGCGACTTCCGGCCTGACGTTGCAGGAGTTCGAGGGACCGCGCTACCAGCGCATCGCCAATATCCGCAAGTCACTGGAGGAAGGTACGCTCAACGAGAGCCTGCGCCGCGTTCCGTCCTCGAGCCGACATCCTGCCCTGGCAGATGCTGTCGTCTAAACGCAAAGCGCATGACATGAACACATTTATGGTCTCGTTCGAAAACATGCGGCCGGCGGCCGACGCGGAAGTGGATGTGGGTATCCGCATCTACGCGCTGGCGGCTCGCCTCTACCCGATCTGCCGCAGCATAACGGGCGAGGGCGTTCGCAAGACATTGCAGGTCCTTGGCCAGCAGATCGACCTGACCCAGCACGAGGTTCCGACAGGTACCCCGGTGCTGGACTGGACTGTGCCGCAGGAGTGGAACATCCGAGGCGGCTATATCAAGGACGCCTCGGGGCGAAAGGTCGTCGATTTTGCCGACCATAATCTCCATGTCCTCGGATACAGCGCGCCGGTACATCGGACGATGCCGCTAAGCGAACTCAAGGCGCATATCTACACTTTGCCAGACCAGCCTGATCTCATCCCCTACCGCACCTCGTATTACAGCGAACAGTGGGGGTTCTGCATGACGCATAACCGCTTCCTCGCCATGGAGGACGGCGAATATGAGGTCATGATCGATTCGCAAAAGGCGGACGGACATCTCACCTATGGCGAATATGTCCATAAGGGAGAGACCGACCGGGACGTGCTGCTATCGGCGCATATCTGCCATCCCTCGCTCGCCAACGACAATTGCTCCGGCCTCGCGCTGCTTGCCTGCCTGGCCAAGGCAATGCGCGGGCGCAAGACCCGCTATAACTACCGCTTCCTCTTTGCCCCCGGCACGATCGGGGCGCTTACCTGGCTAGCCCATAATGAGGCAAATGCGGCCCGGATCGATCATGGCCTCATCGTCTCCTGCGTGGGTGACGGCGGCGGACCGAACTACAAACGCAGCCGGCGCGGCGATGCCACGATCGACAAGGCGATGGAATATGTGCTCAACCGGGAAGATCGCAAGGGCACGATCAAGGATTTCAGCCCTTACGGGTATGATGAGCGGCAATATTGTTCGCCAGGCTACAATCTTCCTGTCGGCTTGTTCCAGCGCAGCGCGTTCGGCACGTTTCCGCAATATCACACGTCCGCGGACAATCTCGATTTTATCGCGCCTGAGCACCTTGCCTCGTCCTACAAGATGATCATGGAGGCAATCGATATCCTCGAACTGGACTGGACGCCGCTCAATCTCTTTCCCAAGGGCGAGCCGCAGCTCGGACGCCGCGGCCTCTATTCGGCGCTCGGCGGTGACAAATCCGCAGGCGAAACTGCCATGGCCTATCTCTGGGTTCTCAACCTCGCCGATGGTCAGCACTCGCTGCTCGATATAGCCGAACGCTCAGGGATGGCCTTCAGCGATATCGTGCGCGCAGCGCAGCTGCTGAGGGAGAACGACCTTCTCGCTGAAGCTGCCTGATCCGGTCAGGCAGGCAATTTATCGAGGAGCGGCCAGGCCTGATCCTTCTCCGACAGCACAGTCGGTTCAGCTGGCCAGGCGATAGCGAAGGCAGGATCGTTCCAGCGGACGCCGGTCGAGGCCTGCGGATTATAAAATTCCGAGATCAGGTAGGCGACAACAGCATCCTCGGTGAGGGTCTGAAATCCATGGGCAAATCCCTTGGGGATATAGAACCGGCGATTATTGCTCGCCGTGAGCTCACAGGCGGTCCAGCGGCGATATGTCGGCGAGTTCGGACGCAGATCGACAATCACATCGAGGATCGCGCCGCCAATACATGACACAACCTTTACTTCGGCGTGCGGCGCGCTCTGGAAGTGCATGCCCCGCAGCGTGTGCTTCTTGACCGAATGCGAGACGCTGTGCTGAACAAAATTGGTTTCAAGGCCATGCTCGGCATATTCCGCGGCGCAGAACGTCCGGGCAAACGAGCCGCGCTCGTCGGATATCGGCAAAGCCTCGATCAGCCAGGCGCCATTCAGTTCTGTCTCGGTGAATCGCATGCTCAAGCCTCGCATCGGTTACGTTCCGCAAGGCCAATTCTGTCAAACTCTTTGCCCGCGCGAAACTCACAAATAGGGGTAGAATTTGCCGTCGGCTCTGGCGCCGACAAGGATCTCTAACCGCCAGTTTACGGCCGTTTTCCGTCAGATGCTGCCTCCGTTTGAACGACCTGATCCGCCTACGTTCCACCTTCGGATGACCCCACTGGTCGCATAGTCATATCGCCCCTGAAGCGCCGACGCCGTACCTTCTAGCCATGAACAGCAATGATCGGTCCGCCGGGAACGTCTCCTTTGCGCGGATCGTGGCCAGTGACCGGGAGCGACCGCATGAACATTCAAACCAGCACGCTTTTGTTGGCAAACCGCCCGAGTGACAAAGTTCACCATTGTCGCCTGTGCGGCACCGGTTTGAAGCACACCTTCATCGATCTTGGCATGCAACCACCCTGCGAAAGCTTCGTGCCGCGCGAACACATCGACTCGATGGAAGCCTACTATCCACTGCACGTCTTCGTTTGCGAGGAATGCTTCCTGGTGCAGCTTGCTGAATATGTCAGCCCCCAGGCGATCTTCGAAGAATACGCATATTTCTCCTCCTACTCGACAAGCTGGGTCGCTCACGCCAAGAAGTACTGCCACCAGATGGCACGGCAGCTCGACCTCAATCGCAATAGCCTGGTCGTGGAACTGGCCAGCAATGACGGCTACCTGCTGCAACATTTTCTGCCGCTCGACATTCCAGTGCTCGGCGTCGAACCCGCAGCCAACGTCGCCAAGGTCGCGATCGAAAAGGGCGTACCGACGCGGGTCGAATTCTTTGGCGAGAACTATGCACGTGAACTCGTTGCCGAGGGCCTGCGTGCCGATCTCATCGTCGGCAACAACGTCCTCGCGCAGGTTCCGGACCTAAATGACTTCGTCGCCGGCATGAAGGTCCTGCTGAAGCCCGAAGGCGTCATTACGCTCGAGTTTCCGCATATCGAAAAGCTGATCGCCGAAAACCAGTTCGATACGATCTACCACGAACACTTCTCCTATTTCTCGCTGCTGACCATCGAGCATATGGCGAAGCGCCATGGCCTGAAGGTCATCGATGTCGAAGAACTTGTCACCCACGGCGGCTCGCTGCGCATCCATTTCGCTCACGAAGACAGTGCACGCGAGATACAGCCGAGCGTTGCCCGCGTCCGCGACAACGAACTGAAGGCAGGCCTCGACACGCTCAAAGTCTATACGTCGTTTGTCGAGCGGGCGCGCAAGGTAAAGCGTGAACTTCTCTCCTTCCTGATCAAGGCCAAGGAAGAAGGTAAGTCGATCTGCGGCTACGGCGCACCGGGCAAGGGTAACACGCTGCTCAACTATTGCGGCATTGGCACCGATTTCCTCGACTTCACCGTCGACAGGAACCCGTACAAGCACGGGCGCTATACCCCAGGCATGCATATCCCGATCGAACCTGTCGAAGCCATCGACCTGATGCAGCCTGACTACATCCTGATCCTGCCTTGGAACCTCAAAAAAGAGATCGTCAATCAAATGCGCCATGTCGCCGAATGGGGCGCGAAGTTCATCGTCCCGATCCCCGGCGTCAGCATCATCGATCCGAAGGAGTTGCAGCCATGAAAGTCGTCCTTTTCTGCGGCGGTATGGGAACGCGCATCCGCGAATACTCCGAGAACGTGCCGAAACCGATGATCCCGCTTGGCTCGCAACCGATCCTCCGGCATGTGATGCAGTACTATGCCGACTACGGTCATGACGACTTCGTCCTGTGCCTCGGCTACAAGGCCAACGTGGTCAAGGACTTTTTCCTCAACGTCCGGCCGCAGACCTTCTCGGACTGCGTGGTGTCCGGCAACGGCAATGTCGAACTTCTGGGCGAGTCGCAGAAGGATTGGCGTATCTCGCTGATCGATACCGGCATCTGGCGCAATATCGGCGAGCGCCTGTGGGCCGTGCGCGACCAGGTGAAGAGCGAGCCCATCTTTCTCGCCAATTACAGCGACGGTCTTTCCAATGTCGATCTCGACGACATGATCGCCAAGTTTGAGGCAAGCGGCAAGATTGGCTGCTTCCTCGCTGTCCGCCCGCCCCTCACCTATCATCTTGCAGACATTGCCGAAGACGGGCGCGTGCGCGAATTCCGTTCATCCGACCGCTCGGATATCTGGATCAACGGCGGCTATTTCCTCTTCCGCAAGGAGATCTTCGACTATATGCGCGAAGGCGAAGAACTCGTGCTTGAGCCCTTTACCCGCCTCATCGCCGAGGACAAGCTGATGGCCTACAAGCATGAAGGCTTCTGGCGATCCATGGACACCCTGCGCGACTGGCAGTCGCTCCAGGAGATGGTGGAACGGGGCGACATGCCTTGGACGGCCCATGGTGCTGCGCGAGACGGAACGAATATCCGAGTGGTCAAGGCACTATGAAGCAACTGCCTCTGGCAAAACGCGGTGAACGCCTGTCGATACTTTGCCTCGGCGCCCATTCCGATGACATCGAGATCGGCGCCGGAGGCACTATCCTGAGCCTGATCGCGGATGGAGTGCTCGTCGATGTTCACTGGTGTGTGCTGAGCGCATCCGGGGTACGGGCACGCGAGGCCAATGATTCGGCTGTGTCGTTCCTGCAGGGCGCTGCATCCTATATGATCGACCTCGGCCAGTTCGAGGACAGTTACTTTCCCGATCAGAGCCGGGAGATCAAGCAGTGGCTGATGGCGCTGCGCGACCGTGTTTCACCCGATGTGATCTTTACGCATGCGCGCGACGACGCGCATCAGGATCATCGCGAAGTCAATCGCCTCACCACCAACGTCTTTCGCGATCATCTCGTGCTGGAATACGAGATCCCAAAATGGGATGGTGATGTCGGACAACCGAACACCTATGTGCCCCTGACCTCGAACATCATGGACCGCAAGGTGGAGCTGCTGTTGAAGCATTTCGGCACGCAGCGCTCCAAGGACTGGTTCGATGAACTGACCTTCAAGGGCCTCGCGAGGCTGCGCGGCATGGAATGCCGGGCCGCCGATCGCTTTGCCGAGGGCTTCACCGTTCGCAAGCTCGCGATCACATTCAAGTGAGCTTTCACGCTTGCAAACGGCAAGCCCACGATTCGGAGGCCATAGGCGACCGAATCGCCCTATCGGCACGCTCCTGCTGTGCGTAAATTGATTATCCTAAAGTATAAACCGTGTAATTAAGTAATTAACCCGTCCGATTCTTCGCATTTTTATGACTAAACACCGGCTAAGTCGAACTAATCCTGACTAGGCCTAGATCTGGGCGCTGCCTACATCGGCCCGATTGCCCCAATCGAATGAATTATTCGAGGATTAAAGACACCCCGAAATAATCGGCGTAAATTGAAAACCGTGAAAAGAAGTGCGGCTGGGCGTGGTTAACACGTTCAATATATCAACTCGCAACAAATATAAAAACTGGGGTAGTAAAATGGAGAATACGCATCCGTCCCTTATGGGGAAACTCGAGAATGAATCCTTTACCCGCGAAATCGTTGTAAACAACAATCAGCACCATCACGCAGTATATAGCAACGATCGCCATTTCCAAAAGTATCAGCCTGAAGATTATCTCGCAATCGTCGACAAACGCGCCCTTGAACGCGAATGTCTTGCTCAGGCTCTTCACAATCATCACATCGGTCTTAAAGTATATACATTCGGTAGCCTCGAAGAATGGCGCGCGTCAAAGCGAAGTGTTTCCCATCTTCGCGCTGTCCTGGTAAACGCCGGCAACCGCAACATGGATGATACCGATCTGACGGCGGAAATCAGCGAACTCGTTGCAACATTCGAGAGCGCAGCTGTCGTCGTCGTCGCCGAAAATGATGATCTCAACTATGTTCTGAAGGCGCTCGAAATCGGTGTTCGCGGCTATATTCCGACAACGTGCGGCATCGAGATCTGCATGCAGGCCATCGAGCTTGCCATTGCCGGCGGCAAGTTCGTACCGGCAAGCAGCGTCCTCGCACTGCGCAAGATGCTCGGCAACCGGAACGACGAATTCCGCCACATCGCAACCTCGTTCACGGCTCGCCAGTCGGCCGTCGCCGAGGGTCTGCGCCGCGGCAAGGCCAACAAGATCATCGCCTACGAACTGAACTTGTGCGAAAGCACGGTCAAGGTGCACATCCGCAATATCATGAAGAAGCTCGGCGCGACGAACCGGACCGAGGTTGCCTACAAGATTAGCGACATGATCCCGCATGAGACCAGATTCTGACCTGACCTGGGCCAGTTAACCGAAATCTGAACTTGCAGGGGGGTCAATCATGATCGTATCCGAAGTACCGTCCACCCATGGCAGCGGCATGGCGCTGCCTCGCATCGCCTCGCTACTGTGGCGCCGAAAGCTCGTTGTTCTGGCGGGAGTTGCCACAGCCGTCGGCGTGGCGCTCGTCGGCTATATGCTCACACCGGCACAATATAGTTCCGAAGCGATCCTCGCCCTCAATGTACGTAAACTCCAAGCCTTGCCAACGGAGTCCGTGGTTTCCCCCTTGCCGCAGGAAAGTCCGGTGTTGCGGACGGAACTCGACATCATAACCTCGCGAACGATGGCAGAGAACGTCCTGGCCCGGCTCGATCGAGAGGGCTTCAACGCCAACGGGAGGCTTGTTCCCGAGGCGGAGCGAGCCGCATCGCGAGTGGAACCGCCGGTTCCGGACAGCGCCAATGCCGCGACGCTGGAGGATCAGAACCGCGATCGCATCGACAGGCTTCTGTCGGATGTGAATGTTGCCAATGACGGCCGTTCCTACACAATCTATATCAGCTACCGTTCGGATAACCCCGTCTATTCCGCAGCAGTGGCCAATGCCTTCGGCGAGGCCTATCTCGACTACCAGGTCGATGTTCAGACATCCGCTACGCGGCGCGTCGGCGACTGGCTTGGCGGCAAGATCGTCAGCCTGCGCGCAACGCTTGAACAGTCCGAACGGGCCGCCGCCGATTTTCGTGAGAAGTCGGGCCTTGTGAAGGCCAATGGCATGACATTGCAGTCCCAGCAGATCGCTGCACTCAATGGCGAGTTGGCCAATCTTCGGGCAAAGCTTGCAGGGACGGAAGCCCGGCTCGCCACGGCCATCGACGCAGCAAACAACAAGGCCGGCGTCGCATTGACTGAAGTCCTGAATTCCCCGGCAATCCTGGCGTTGCGAACCGAACAGTCCCGCGTCGAACGCGCCATTCTGGAAATCAAGCAGAGCGGCGCCACGCAAAGCGCACAGCTGCCGCAACTGAACTCTCAGCTGGATTCGCTGAACGTTCAGATCAATGAAGGGATCCAGCAGATCATCAACAGCCTTCGGAGCGAGATTGAAGTCACGCACCGCCAGCAGGCGGCGGTGGAAGCCAACCTGAAGGAGATTCAGGACAGCATGTCCACGGCCAACCAGGCGCTGGTACACGCGGACCAACTCGACCGCGAGGCGGCCGCCAATCGCGCCATCTATGAAAGCTACCTGACACGCTACAAGCAGACGATCGAGCAGGATGGCATTGCCTCGGCTGACGCCCGCATGATCTCCCGCGCGCAGCCGGCATCGTCCAAATCGAGCCCGCGCCTCAAGAGCTGGCTACTGCTCGGCATCATTGCCGGCACGGGTCTTGGCTTCCTCGGAGCATTCCTTATCGAATGGTTCGACCGGTCGATCCGCTCGCCTGAATCGCTCGAAACGATCACCCGCCTGCCGATCATTGGCCGTATTCCCGAGCTCACGCATCGCGAGCGCCAGGAAGTCGCCCGCATGGTAAGGGATGGCCACTCGAGCTTCGGACGAGCCATCGCTGATCTTCAGGCCCACTTGCTATTGTCGTCTTCGCCGAAGGCATCGCGTGCCATCGCAATCACCTCGGCCGGCGATCAGGAAGGCAAGACGCTGATCGTCGCCGGCCTGGCCCGGTCCCTGTCTGCGACTGGTATCCGGACTGTCGTTGTTGACGCCAATTTCCGTAACCCGATGGTTGCGCAGGAATTTGGCGACCAGTTCGGCCCCTATCTCGAAGAGGTGATCCGCGGCAGGCAGACATTGGAAGCTGCGGTTCAACACGATCTCGCGTCGACCATCGATTTCGTCGCTTCGCAAAGCTGCGAAGTTCCAGCCGAATATCTGCTGGGCCACGAACAATTCGCCAAGATGATAGCCCAGTTGAAGCGTCAGTATGACATCGTGCTGATCGATACGCCTGCCCTCAATAACGGCGCAGACGCGATCCGCGTCTCGGCGCTGGTCGATACGACAATCGTCGTCGTACGGCGCGACACGGCAAGAACCGATATGGTGGTTGCCGCCGTTAACAGGCTGCGTGCGGATGGCCGCAAGATCAGTGGCATCGTGCTCAACAGTGATCGCCGGAAAGGCAAGGCTGGCCATATCGATACCTCCCTCCCGAAGATCAAGCTTGCATCGCCTCAGGTGATCAAGAAGATCGCCGGGCATGTCAAAAAATCCCGCTCCTTCACAGCGAAGGCATGAGGTGAACCATGTCAATCAAACAAAAGAACAAAAGTAACGGCATCGGCTTTCGCATCAATCGCACAGTGGCAGCCTGGACTTTTTCGTCACTGTTGCTGCTTTCATCGACGGTGTCCCCGGCCTGGGCTGAGGAGCCTTACAAGATTGCGTCCGGAGATGTGCTGCAGATCACTGTCTATGGCGACGCCGGCCTCTCCGGGGTATTCCCGGTCGGTGTCGACGGAACGATCGGCTATCCGATCCTCGGAAACATTGCGGTCGCCGATCACAGCATCCCGGAAGTTACCGGCAGCATAAGCCAGGCGCTCCTGCAACACATACCAGGCCTTTCGGTCTCGGTGGCGGTCAAGGAATATGCTCCAGTATTCGTTATCGGCGACGTGCAGAAGCCGGGAAAGTATGAGTATCGTCCCGGCATGATCGCGCTCGAGCTCTTCGCCTTGAGCGGGGGGTTGAAACAGGATGCGGGCAAGATCGACGCTGCCGGCGTGCAGCTCGTGGCGGCCCGCCAGGATTATTCCGACACCAGCCTCCAGCTCTTCGCCCAAGAAGTCAGGGAGGCGCGGCTGAAAGCGGAGCTCGACGACAAGCCTTTCGAATATGTGCTTTCGAGCGATACACCAACCGAGGACAGGGATGCGCGCCAGGGCGTGGTCGATTCCGAACGCAGGTTATTCGACCTGCGGCTCGCAACACTCGCGAGCCAGGAACAGGCGTTGAAAGCCCAGACGCAGAACTACCGCGAGGAGATCCAGACGCTCGAAGAAAGTACACGGCTGCGCAACGACGAAATTTCGCTCCTGGAGAAGAATGTCAACGCCTCGCAGACTCTGGTCGACAAGGGCCTTACGTCGCAGTCGACGCTGCGCGACACCCAACGCCAGCTTTCGGCAATGCGCCGCGACTCGCTGGAATTTGGTTCGTTCCTCGCCCGGGCGAAGCAGAACGAGAATGCCATCCAGCAGAACCTGCTTGCCTTGCGCGAGCAGCGCTCGAACGATGCAGCCAGTCAGTTGCGGGACATCGACCTCGACATTATGAGGTTGCGCAAGAAGCTCTCCTTCATCGTGCAGACCATGTCTGAAATCGGTGCAAGCGCGCAGCGTGCAAGCACCCGCGAGGAATCGATCAAACTGACGTTCAGTGTGCTTCGCAATGTGAATGGCGATTACAAGGAAACCGAACTTTCCGAGCATGATCCGATCAAGGCGGGCGATATTCTGCGCGCGCAACTGACCATGCCGGGCCAGGTCGAAAAGAAAATCAATTAGCCAAGTAATTAAATCGAAGAAGCCCGCCGGCGGTTTTAACCCCGGCGGGCTTCTCCGTTGGGTCCAGATTGCAAAAGATCAACCCGCCAGCGCCGGAAGCGCAGGCGGGTTGATCGAATTCTGGTTATTAGGCGGCAGTATCGACGCGCTTTTCGCTGAGAGATACGTGCATGGATTGCTGCCAGCGCAGATAGAGGTCGCTAATGCCGGCCTCGAGCGCCACGCTCGGGCGCCAGCCCATGCTCTCGAGTCGCGCCGGATCGACCAATTTGCGCGGGGTTCCATCGGGCTTGGTCGTATCGAAGACAATCGTGCCTTCGTATCCCACTATCCCGGCTATGAGCTTTGCGAGTTCGCCGATCGAGACCTCGCGGCCAGAGCCGATATTGATGATCTCAGGACCGGCATGGTTTTTCATGATGAACACGCAGGCGTCGGCGAGATCATCGACATGGAGGAATTCACGCTTCGGCGTTCCGGTACCCCATACGATTGCCTTGGAACTTCCCGCGATCTTCGCCTCATGCATCTTGCGAATCAATGCCGGCAGCACATGTGCGTTCTGCAGGTCGAAATTGTCGTTCGGGCCGTAGAGATTGGTCGGCATCGCCGTAATAAATCGCTGGCCATATTGGCGCGCATAGGCCTCGGCAAGCTTCAGACCGGCGATTTTTGCGACTGCGTAAGCCTCGTTGGTTGGCTCAAGCGCACCGGTCAGCAGCGAGTCTTCGCTGATCGGTTGCTCCGCAAATTTCGGATAGACGCAGCTCGAGCCAAGCCACAACAGCTTCTGCACACCGAGCTGATGCGCGGTGTGCATGATGTTCATGGCAATCATGGCATTGTCGTAGAGGAAATTGGCCGGATAGGTGGAGTTGGCGATAATGCCGCCAACCTTGGCCGCAGCAATGAAAATCGCATCCGGGCGGGCTCTGGCCATCCAGGCCTCGGTATCGGCCTGGCGCGTGAGGTCGAGCTCGTCATGCGAGACCTGCAGGAGATCGCATCCCTCGTTCTGCAGGCGCCGCACCAACGCGGAGCCCACCATACCCGTGTGCCCCGCCACCCAGATGCGCTTGCCGCGCAGGTCAAAGTGATGATCGTCGGTCTCAGCCATAGAAATCGTTCCGCCCTTCTTCGCGCATGATGTTCCTCAGATCAGATTCTACCATTTCCGTCACCAGCGCGTCGAACGAGACCGTATGCGTCCAGCCGAGTTTTTCCCGCGCCTTCGCAGGATTGCCAAGGAGCAGCTCGACTTCGGTCGGTCGGAAATAGCGCGGATCGATTTCGATGAGTTCCTTGCCCGACTTGCGGTCATAACCGATCTCGTCGACGCCTGAACCCGCCCACTCGATTTCCTTGCCGACGGCGCCAAAAGCCTTTTCGACGAATTCGCGCACAGTGTGGGTTTCGCCGGTTGCGAGAACATAGTCATCTGGCTGGTCCTGCTGCAGGATGCGCCACATGCCATCGACATAGTCCCGCGCGTGACCCCAGTCGCGCTTAGCTTCGAGGTTGCCGAGGCGGAGCTTCTCCTGGAGGCCGCGTTCGATTGCGGCAACCGCGCGCGTGATTTTGCGGGTGACGAAGGTTTCGCCGCGCAGCGGGCTTTCATGGTTGAAAAGGATGCCGTTGGACGCATGCATGCCGTAGGCTTCACGGTAATTGACGGTTATCCAGTAGGCATAAAGCTTGGCGGCGGCGTAGGGGCTGCGCGGATAGAAAGGCGTTTGTTCGTTTTGCGGCGCCTCTTTGCTCTTGCCGAACAGTTCGGAAGTCGAAGCCTGGTAGAACCGGCAGGTCTTTTCGATCTTCATGATGCGCATGGCTTCGAGCAGGCGCAAGGTGCCCAGCGCATCCGAATTGGCGGTGTATTCGGGGGTTTCAAAACTGACCTGAACGTGGCTTTGCGCACCGAGATTGTAGATTTCGTCCGGCTGGATTTCCTGGACGACACGGCAGAGGTTCGTTGCATCCGTCAGGTCGCCGAAATGCAGACGAAAGCGAATGTCTTCCTCATGCGGGTCCTGGTAGAGATGATCGATACGCGCAGTATTGAACGAGGAGGAGCGCCGCTTCAGGCCGTGAACGATATAGCCCTTCTTGAGCAGGAATTCACTCAGATAGGCGCCGTCCTGGCCTGTAACGCCAATGATCAAAGCGGTCTTCGCGGTCATATCTTATCCCCGGTCTCGTGCTCTCAGAGCTTCTTTTCATTTTGGCCTCCGGACCGGCTTCCCCGAATGGAAACGGCAACCGAAAACAGTGAAGAATCCTCGTTTCACTATACAGACCGCGGGCCGGGAGACACTTCGGCAATAGGGATAGGCGCGGCATCCAGGGCGATGGAACATAAGGCGTAGCGGGCTGATTCCGGTCGATAAAAGCGGCGACTATGGATGATGGCTTCTACGGAAGTGGTAGATCCGGGAAACGGGGCACCGACATTGGTAGTGCCTTTGTTGAACTGTCCGTGCTCGCTGCGAACTGCAACAATCACAGCCAAGTTTTCAGGGCTGGGCACAGCCATGGCTCGAGGCAGGTCTACATGAAGATCGTATTTGCAAATCGCTACTTCTCACCCGATCAATCGGCGACGAGCCGTATGGTATCAGGGCTCGCGTTTGCGTTGCACCGGCGCGGCTTCGACGTTGCCGCCATCGCCAGTCGCACCATGCACGACAATCCCAATATCGAGCTGCCCGCCGATGAGGTGGTCGGTGGGGTTACCGTTAAACGCCTCTGGGCAACGCGATTTGGGCGCAGCAACATTCTTGGCCGGGCAATCGACTACCTGACCTTCCATGTTTCCGCGTTCTTCTGGTGTCTCGCCAATCTGGAAAAGGGAGATATTTGCGTCGTCTGCACTGACCCGCCACTCCTTTCCGTGACGACAGCGCTCCCAATCCGCTGGCGCGGCGCACGCATGGTCAACTGGGTCATGGATCTGTTCCCGGAAGTGGCGATGGAGCTCGGCATGCTGTCCGAAACGGGCATCGCCGGCAGGCTGAGCAAGGTTGCGCGCGACTGGTCGATGCGTAAATCCACGATGATCGTCTGTCCCACCGCTTCGATGGCGTCCTACCTTGCCGAGCACGGACTTGACGAGGACCGGCTAAGCGTCATGCATCACTGGTCCGACGGGGAAGAAATCTATCCGGTCTTTCCCGCCGACAACACTCTGCGTACGCGCTGGGGACTCCAGGAAAAGTTCGTCGTCGGCTACTCAGGCAATTTCGGCCGTGCCCATGACTTTTCGACCCTGATCGAAGCCGCCGTGCTTCTCAGCGACCATGACGACATCCGGTTCCTCCTGATCGGTGGCGGCCAGCAGCGCGCCCATGTCGAAGAAATCGTCCGCAACCGCGACCTCAAGAACGTAACGTTCAAACCGCTCCAGCCGTCCGAACACATCGCTGAAAGCCTCAGCACGGCCGACGCGCATATCGTCTCGCTCATTCCAAGGCTCGAACATTGTATCGTTCCAAGCAAGTTCTACGGCGTCCTTGCTGCCGGCCGTCCGACGCTGTTCATCGGCGACGGTAATGGCGAGGTTGCGCGCGTCGTTGCTTCGGCAGATTGCGGCGCAGCGGTCAGGATCGGTGAGGGCCAAAGGCTCGCCGATCATATTCTCAGATTGAAGAACGAGCCCGCGCACCGCGCGCAGATGGGGATCAATGCCAGGCACACGCTCGACACCGTATTTTCGCGCGACCGGGCGGTTGGAGCCTGGTCCGACGTCATGCACCAGTTCCGCCAGCAATCGGCGGCTTCATCGCAAACCTCAGTTTTCGGGCCAGCAGAATGAGCGGTAGCGTCGTTGTCAGTCAGCTCGGTGCGCGCATGCACTACGCAGTGCCACGCATCTTCGCCTCGGAGGGGCGGCTGGCACATTTCTATACGGATATCTGTGCCACTCAGGGATGGCCCCGACTCGTCAACAAGCTGCCGCGTCGTCTGCTTCCGTCATCCGTCAAGCGCCTGACAGGGCGGATCCCGAAAGGCGTCCCGGCCGAACTCATCTCGACCTTCCCGAACTTCGGCGCCCGGTCGGCGGTCCGCCGGTTGCGGCAAAAGAACAGTATCGAGCACATGGCTCATACGATCTGGGCCGGTTCCGAGTTTTCCCGCCTGGTGGCGTCCAGCGGCTTCCACGGCGCCGACGGCCTCTATGCCTTTGCCGGCGATGCATTGGAGCAAATGCAGGCCGCGAAACGGCAGGGAATGTGGACTGCGGTCGAGCAGATGATTGCGCCTTGGGACACCGTCGAAGAACTCGTCGCCGGCGAACACGCGCGCTTTCCCGATTGGGCGGGTCCCTATAGTGAGAATCAATATGCGCGGGCATTTGCCGAACGAGAAAAAGCCGAGTGGGCGCTCGCCGACGTGATCGTCTGCCCTTCGGAATTTGTACGGCGCAACGTCATTGCGCGCGGTGGCAGCGCGGAACGATGCGTCGTCGTGCCATATGGGATTGATCCGCAATTTCCGGCGCAAGACATTATCCGTATCGGCGGTCCCTTGCGCGTCCTGACCGTGGGCGAAGTCGGCCTGCGCAAAGGTTCGCCCTACGTCGCCGAGGCGGCACGTATGCTCGGCAAATCCGCTACCTTTAGAATGGCTGGCCCAAGCAGATTGTCACCGGAAGTCAAGGCCGAGATCGGCCGATCCGTCGAACTGCGCGGTATCGTGCCCCGCGCTGAAATGGCCAAGGAATATGAATGGGCTGACGTGTTCCTCCTGCCATCCATATGCGAAGGTTCGGCTACCGCCATCTATGAGGCGCTCGCCGCAGGTCTGCCGGTCATCTGTACCGAAAATGCCGGCAGCGTCGTGCGGGACGGCGTGGACGGCTTCATCGTGCCTATACGTGACAGTGAAGCCATCGCCAAAGCGGTGACCGATCTTAGCGAACACCCCGGCACGCGAGCGGCGATGTCCGAAAGCGCGGTGACGCGGGCCGCAGAGTTTACGGTCAAGCGCTATGGCGAGCGCTTGCTCGAAGCACTTTCCCTGCTTCCATCGCAACAGCACACAGTCAACCAGGCCGCGCTTTCATGAAAATTTATCACGTCGTCAGTTCGATCGATCCAGCGCAGGGCGGACCACAAGCCGGCTGCTTGCGCCTCGCGGCAGCACAGGCAGCCCTCGGCCACGAGGTCGAGATCATCAGCTATGGCGGGAGCGACATCCGGCAACGTGCGTTGCGCGCGGCACACGATGTGCCGCAGCTTGCAAAAGTCCGCTGGCACCTTCTGGCCGACCCGGACAAAATCGAGCGCGTTCTCGGGCTCCGCGCAGCAAGAGCGCTTCGGAACGTATTGAAGGACGCGTCTTTCGTCCACATTCATGGCGTTTGGGAACCAATCCTGAAGCATGCCGCGCGCATTGCCCGGAGTTTGAAGGTTTCATATTGCGTTCAACCGCATGGGATGCTCGATGTCTGGAGCATGCAGCAGAAGCGCCTGAAGAAGCGTGTGGCGCTGCTGCTTGGCTACCGCAAGATGTTGAATGGGGCAAAGTTCATCCACACGCTCAACACGGACGAAGCAAACCTGCTTGACCCGTTGGGATTGACCCCGCCACGGCTGGTCATTCCGAACGGCATATTTCTCGAAGAATTCGCCGATTTGCCAGGCAAGGGATATTTTGCCGAGCGCTTTCCGCAATTGCAAGGCAAGCGGGTCGTATTGTTCCTGTCGCGCCTTCATACGAAAAAGGGGCTCGATATTCTGGCCGCGGCGTTTTCCATGTTGGCCAAATCCCACCCCGATGTCGATCTCGCCGTTGCGGGACCGGACGGCGGCGCGCAGGATGGTTTCGTCAGCCTCGTCACGGACCTCGGGATTACGGATCGGGTTCATCTTACCGGACCGATCTATGGCGCGGAGAAGTTACGGGCGCTGATGGATGCGGCGTGCTTTTGCCTGCCGAGCCGCCAGGAAGGCTTTAGCGTCGCCATTACCGAAGCCCTTGCCTGCGGCCTGCCGGTGGTGATCAGCGAGCCTTGTCATTTTCCCGAAGTCAGGACGGCCCACGCCGGCGCAGTCGTTTCGCTCGATCCCGCGAATGTTGCCGCCGCGATCGGCGATATCCTCGACGATCCGGGTATGGCCGCGATCATGGGCGAGAACGGCAAGCGTCTCGTGCGTGAGAATTATACGTGGCCGCGCGTTGCGGAACTGACGCTCCAGGGCTACGCATCGCCGAGCCCCAGCGCAGCGACCGGTTCAGCAAATCTCCGCGTCGCTCCCGACCATTCATAGCCGCATGGATAGTCAGGGCTGAAACTCAGTCGTTGGCTGGTTGTTTGCGCGCCCTGACCGGCTGTGCCGGATTGCCTACATAGATCATCCATGGATCGAGTTTGCGCATGGCAACACCCCGTGCACCGAGGACAGCACCTTCGCCGACGACGACGCCAGGGCCGACAAAAGCTTCGGACGCGATCCAGGCGTTGGCCTTGATTGTGATCGGCCGGCTCTTCAGCGGAAAATCCGCATCGTCCACGTCGTGCGTTCCGGTGCAAAGATGTGTGCGCTGCGAGACGATGGCGAAATCCTCGATCGTGATCTCGGCGACGTTGTAGCAAATTACGCCGGGCCCCATGGATGCATGCTTGCCCATGATGAGGTTGCCGGGCCACCAGATCTTCACGCTGCTTCTGACAATGGCTGACGGGTCGATCGTGGCGCCGAACTTGCGCAGCAGCCAACCCCGCCATGGACTGAGCGGCGAAGGCGTCCACGATGCAAGGAGGGTCCACGATATCATCCAAAGGAGGCGCATGAGGCGGAACCTGAGAGCAAATGTCGCTCCGCCAAGACGCGGCAATGGCGCGCTCGCTGCGTCGAATGCCGGATCGTTGTACCGTGAGCGCATTGTCTTACCCCGCCTTACCAATTCTGTTTGATACCCTGTGCCACGTCTGCCGAGTTACGTTCATGCCCGGACCTCCCGCGACGGGAACGGCCCCGGCACGAATGTCGAATTAAGCCCAAGCCAACCGCGCACGGTATACCAGATCAATTTCGGGAATTCCTTTTGCAGGTAGGTGTCGGTGCCGATTGCCAATTTCCACATGGGCTGCTGATTTGTCACCGGGACGGACAGCCAGTGAACGTCCGGCGACGCGGCGTCGAAACTTGTGATCGCTCGCCGCGAAGCATACCAGCTTGTCACCACGATGCCGCTGCGAGCGCCCATTCGCTTCACGTAGGGAGCCGAATAGAGCGCGTTTTCCCATGTCGTGCCGGACTGACACTCAACGTCGATGGCCTTTTCATCGACGCCGCGCTCTACCATTGCGGTCTTGATCCAGTAGCAATCGCCATCGCCGCTGATGAGGACGCGGGGCGCAAACTTGCCGAGCCACAGGCTGGCCGCAAGCTTGGCGCGCGCCGGGCCGTCGCCGCCAAGGACGACGATCACATCGACTTTGGCCGGCTGGTCCTGAATGGTCAGGAACCTCTGCGCGAGGAGCGGAAGCGACAGTACGGAAAGAACTGTCAGGACCGCAACAAGTCCGATGGCCGGAAAGACATACTCCCGTAACGGCAGGCGTCGCACGCGCTCGTCCGATACCGTCACGGAATGCGCGTTGACTGCGGTCATATCGAAAGGCCAAGCTCTCGCCGCTGCAGTTCCCGCATCTTGATGACGATCATATACTCGTAGGACGCAATGAGGCGGCAGTAATGATAGCCCTGCCATCCGTCGAGAAATCCGCCGCGCAGGAAGTACATGTAGGCAAATCGTGCCAGCGGCCGGAAAGGAAGACGATAGGAGAATTCCTTGAGCGCCCTGCGCCTTGCTTCCGGCGTGGCGCTGAAGAAGCTGTGCCACGGAATCCTTTTGCTGCGCAGGATCTGCAGGGATTCGCGCGCTTCAAAGCCGGAATAGCGGTTGTGCTTATCGAACCAAGCCGCCATGCCCTTGTTGAAGCTGTAGTGGATGAAATGCGACTTCAGGCGGCCCGTCGGGCCATCGCCAACCGGTCGGGAGTGGCACTCGCGCTCATATTGGATGCGTTCAGGACGTGCAAGCCGCGTGATCCAGGTCGGGTAGAGGCTCGAGTGCTTGACCCAGCGTCCCATGAACATGTTCTTGTAGCGGGCGCTGAACATCGCCTCAGGACGGTTCGGATCAGCGGCGATCGCCAGCATCTCGTCGCGCAAATCGTCAGGCGTTATCTCGTCGGCATCGGGCATATAGACCCATGCGTGCTTGAACTCGATCTCCTTCAGCCCATACATGCGCTGCTTGGTTTCGGTTTCATATTTGTGCTGATAGACGCGGGCCCCGGCGGCCTTGGCGATCTCGACGGTGCGGTCGGTGCTGAACGAATCCAGCACGACGATATCGTCACACCAGCTGAGGGATGCCAGGCAGGCCGGCAGGCACTCTTCTTCGTTGAGGGTCATGATCAATGCAGAAATCACTGTCTCGCTCCGGTTTCTTGGGTCGTCAAACTGCGTCCGAAAGGATGCCAGGCCGGGTGGGCTTGGCTGGTTGCACGGACGTGTGGGTTAAATTGAGGTCGGGCCGAATAGCGCTTGCCGAAACGGCCGAGATTTTCTGCACCGGCGCCAGCGGGCGCTGAACGGTCGTCGAGCGCCCCGACAGCGTTGCGTAGACGAAGGCGCTGTGCACGAGGAACGGCACCACCAACGCCAGTGTCATGGCAAGGTTCGAGATGCCGAGAATGATGCCGAGGCACCCTATGCCTCCGCACACCGCCGAAGCCGCAACGATCGTCAGTGTGGTTTTCGCAGGCGGGATCGCGCGGTCGAGCAGGAGGTGGTGGAGATGCCAGCGATCAGCAGCAAGCGGGCTGCGGCCGGCATGGACCCTGCGCACGATCAGGCTCAACGTATCGATGACCGGAACAATGACGATCCAGAGCAGCACGGTGAAAGCTATGTTGGCGTGGATGGACAGGGTTATGATGAAATAGGCAATGACCGCACCAAGCGCGGTGCTTCCGGCATCGCCGAGAAATATCTTGGCGCGCGCGAGCCATGGGCTGCGCATGTTGAAGGCAAGAAACCCTCCCACAGCCGCAAGAAGCACCAGCATTGGCAGGATCAGCTCCGTCACGCCCTTAAAGCCAGCAATAACCGACAGCCATAACAGGGCGACTGCGGCGCAGCCGCCAGCAAGGCCATCGACGCCGTCGATCATGTTCCAGGCATTGATAAGACCTATGACGAAGAGAATCGCGACGATGGTTAGAAGCGGAAACGATATGGCCAGCAGCGCTGGCGGCAGGGCAATGCCGGTGACAATAGTAGCTCCGGAAAAAGGATTGACCAGCGTCAGGGCAACCAGAAACTGCGCAGCCAGGCGACGCACGGCCGGCAGATCGACGCGGTCATCGGTTATGCCGACCACCAAAGTTACGAAAAGACCTGCCCAAAAATTGACGGGAAGCGACGGCGCGTGGTCGTGCAACATCATGACGAGCGCAAAGGTTGCAAAGATAGCAATGCCGCCGCAGAGCGGAACGACGCCATCGTGCAATTTGCGCCGGTCGGGATGATCGACGAGGGCGAACACAGGCGACACCCGTTTCAAGATTACGACCAGCGCAGCACTTACAATCAATGCTGCAAAACAATTGGTGATCCATGCAAACAAGGCGCACCCCCGCGAATTGAACACTCGCCATGCAAGGTGTGTTCACCTGTCACGGCCAAACCGAGTGGATTTTGGAAAACAGTACCGGCGGGAGTGATTGCGCGCCATTTAGGAGAAGTGAGAAGAGGTTCCACCTGATGGATGAACCCGGCTCGAACTTGTGTGTCCCTTTGGTGGAGTGAAAGAACGTCGCTCGTGGGAAAACAAGCGCTTCCCGTGACCTGTTAGCCGAACGCGTCAACCCCGAAATGATCGGAATAGACGTGTCCGGCCTCGCGCGCGCGTACATCGCACCTTCGCGTCACGCCCGCGTCACGTTTGGTCCATTACCCTTGCCGATTAACATGAAATACAAGGGGTTAGCCGCAACGAATCGGCCTTGGGACGGGGGCGATTCCAATCGAATCATAACAAAATCTGGCGGCTTTTTTCTCATCAAATGGCGTAGGGTAGGATCATGAGTGTGACGGTGGCGCGTATGAGGACTGACCAAATCCAAAGCGGCTCCCCGAACGAGGGCGGAGCGAATTTCAAGAGCGGCATCCTCATCTATGCCGAGGCTGGAGTCGTTTTCCAGGGTCTTGTGCAATCACTCGAACGAACGTTTCCCGATCTCAAGGTCGACCTTTCAAACAAGCTTGCCGACTCCGGCGAAAACGACGACGCAATCGGTCTGGTTATGATCCACGCCGATTTTGTCTCCGACCTCATCGACTGTATCGCGCGCTGCAAAATGCGCTTTCCCGATGCTTACGTGACATTGATGATCGATGACACGAGTGCGTCCATTCCGGAATTCAACACGCTCTTCGACAATAATCTGGTTCAGGGCCTCCTGCCTTTCAGCCTGAAGCTTGATGCGTGGCTGGCGGTCGTCTGGCTGATGCTCAACGGCGGCGAATATTATCCGTCAACGATTGTTCGCTCGATGGCAAAGGCTGCAAACGGCACACAGGTCAAGGCTCAGACGCCGTTCAGCGCCCAGCCGAAGCATACTTCAATGAATGCTTGGCCGGTAAAGACCCTGACCCTGCGCGAACACGAGATTTTGCAGCTTCTCTCCGAGGGCTTGCAGAACAAGATCATTGCCGACCGCCTTGCCCTTTCGGTGCATACGGTCAAGGTGCATGTTCACAATCTTATCCGCAAATTGCGCGCGCACAACCGCACCCAGGCGACGGCGATCTATCGCGACAGCATGGAGCATCACGGTCTGAAGCCCTTCGACACGACGGTCGTTCATTAAAGAACGAGGACGGCACTAGCCAAATCGAGCCATCGACAATTTCTCCTTGCGGGACGTCGCGTCCGCAAATCGGAGCACTGCAAGCCCCAGCACCGGGAAGAGCGCGCCCAGCCAGCCAAGATGGATCAGCCCGACATGGGAAAGGATCTGGCCGCCTATCATCGATCCGAAAGCAACGCCGAGGTAGAGCGCGGAAAAGTTCAGCGAGAGCGCCAATGGCGCGCTTTCCGGCGCGATGGTCAGGATCCGGCTCGCCTGCGCCGGCGGGAACATCCAGGCGATCACGCCCCAGACGAACATGTGCGCGATAAGAACGGGACCGGCGAGATCGTGCGGTAGTTGCATGATCCAGCTTACAGTCGCCAGCACCATGGCATTGAGGACCGAGGCAGCGACGACAGTGCGGGTCGCACCGAGCCGGTCAGCCAACTGGCCTCCCAAAAAATTACCGATGGCCGCGCCGATACCGAACGATAGGAGAACCACGGGCAGCATCGACTTGCCAAGGCCGACGCCGTCAACGGCAATCGCTGCAATATAGGTGTAAACCGCAAAAGCGCCGGTCATGTAAAGGAGCGTGGTCAGCAGCGCCGGCATGAGGCCGGGGTGGCGGATCACTGAAAGGCGCTGAGACAGCGTGAGTCGGTCTGCGTAAAGTCCACGCGGCAACAGCGACCAGACGACGACCGCTGCAATCAAACCGATCAGCGCGATAAAGGCATAGGTGCCGCGCCATCCGGCAAAAGCGCTGATAGCGGCGCCAAGCGGCGCGCCGAACGCGACAGCAAGCGTGGTGCCGCCGACGACAGCAGCAACCGCGCGGGCACGATGATGGGCTTCCGAAATGGCGACCGCTGTTGCCTGCGCCGTCGCCGCGTATAGACCTGCGGTCACCGCAATCAGGAGGCGGGCAAGCAGGAGAAGCAGATATGTCGGCGAAATGGCGGCGCACAGCGCGCCAATCACGAAAACCGTCGCGCTGCCGGCCAGAATCGTGCGGCGGTCGAGCGAGCCGGTGAGCGCGGCAACAACCGGCGCTCCGATCGCATAGGCAAACGCATAGGCCACGACAAGATAGCCGGCCTGGACCAAAGTGACGCCCGTATCGCCAGCGATCTGCGGCAGAAGACTTGCCGCGACGAATGCCTCGATACCGATGGCGAATGCACCAAGCGCTAATCCGAAAAGACGAATATCCATGGAAATCACCTAAATGTTCAATGAACGTTGAACTAACGCCTGGGCCTTGCAGGAGTCAAGCTTTAAGTTCAACAAATATTGAACATTGAAAACTCTCCTGCCAATTGCTATTAAATTTCGTATGACAGAATATCTCGATCACCCCACGGCCGAAGACATCGCGCTGCCGGCCGTCCTGACTGCTCTTGGCGACGAAACCCGTCTTGCCATCATCGCCATTCTTGCCCGTAACGGCGAAAAAGCGATGACTTGCGGGCAGTTTCTCCAGCTAGGCTCCAAGACGGCCATCAGCTATCATGTGGCAAAGCTGCGCGAGGCCGGCATTATACACGTTCGCCCGGACGGCACACGCCGCCTCCTGACATTGCGCCGCGACGACCTGGAGCACCGGTTCCCGGGATTTCTGGATTCGGTGGTCACGTCGGCTGTGGCAATGCAAACGCCTGAGGTTTTGGACTATCCGGCAGCACCGGAAATTGCGCGAGGTATGTGATGGAAATCAAAGCAATTGGCTCGGTCGCTTCGCGTCGTGCCCCGGAGGAATATTTCACCGGAACGGTCTGGCAGGACCCTATCATCGAAACGCCCGCCCCAGCGCGGCTTCAAGCTGTTCTTGTGCGCTTCGAGCCCGGGGCTAGGACCGCCTGGCACACCCATCCGCTGGGACAAGCGCTGCACGTGGTTTCGGGAAAAGGGCTCGTGCAGGTGTGGGGTGAACCGATCCGCGAAATCCGCGCCGGCGATACGGTGTGGATTCCGCCGGGCGAAAAGCATTGGCATGGCGCCGGGCCCGATACCTATATGGCGCATCTTGCCATGCAGGAGAGGCTTGAAGGCAAGGCCGCGGAGTGGATGGAAAAGGTCTCCGACAATCAATACTCCGGCCAGGAATAATCTGTTATCATAAACTACTCAGTGTACGGCGTGAAAGGACATAACATGGCATTCGAAGACATCAAGGCGCAAATTGCCCTCTTGCTCGAAGCGATGGTCCAGCGGCCCACCGATGCCCATGAAATTCACGAGAACCTGCGTGAAAAGCTCAACGAACTCCGGGCCATGGGCATGCCCTTGCCCGATGACCTTGTTGCACTAGAAAAGCAGCTCGAAACCGATTTCGACTCCTAGACTCTATAGAAACCGCTTCGGCCCGTCGCGCAGCAACGCGCCAAGATCATCCTCGCCCGCGCGCTCGCCGCGGGCCGGACGGCCGTCAATCACGCCGATATCGCGCAGCATGTGATCGGAAAACTCTTCGGCGTCGATTCTGACGGGGCGGCGTTCGACCGGGTTTTGGCGTCCGGGCTTGGTCAGAAGGCCGCGAAGCGTCAAGTGGCCGACGGTACGAGCGGCGTGGGTTGCCATAATGTTCATCGTCTCAACTCCAATTCAATCCTGGCGATTTTAGTCTTGGGTGATGAGAACATGCGCCCGTTCCGCCTTGTTTTCCAACAAAACGCCAAGTAGCATGCATAAGCAGAGCTTATGTGAGACGTGAATGAACCTACCTCCGCTTGCCTCCATCCGGGTGTTTGAAGCCGCCGCCCGCCACGGCAGTTTCACCAAGGCCGCGGAAGAACTCGGCATGACCCAAGCTGCGGTCAGCTATCAGATCAAGCTCCTTGAAGAGCGCATCGGCGCGCAATTGTTCCTTCGCCGCCCGCGCCAAGTCACCCTGACAGAGGTCGGCGCGCGCCTGTCGCCGATCATCAGCGACGCGTTCGACATGATGCGGGCGGCCATAGCCGCGACGCGCGAGAATGCCGACGGCGTATTGACCATCAGCACGATCCCGACATTCGCTGCGAACTGGCTCGTGCCACGGCTTGGATCATTCCAACTCGCGCAACCAAATCTGGCGGTGCGCCTGCAGGCGAACCGGGAAATCATTGATTTTTCAAGACAAGACGCCGACATCGGCATACGTTCGGGCAGCGGAAAATGGCCGGGCCTCGTCGCGCACCGTATTTTCGATGCCGATTTTACGCCGATGCTCAGTCCCAAGCTTGCCGCGTCGATTGGGGGTGTGAAATCACCCGAGGACCTTCTGAGGCTGACGATCGTCGATCCCGGCGATCCGTGGTGGCGCCTGTGGTTCAATGCCGCCGGAATTGCCAATCCCGACCTGCGCGGCGACCCCCGCAGCCGTTTCGGCGATCAGCACCTTGAAGGCAAAGCGGTCATTGCCGGCCAAGGGGTCGGCATTCTTACCCCGGCCTTCTACGAAACCGAGCTTGCACAAGGCCTGCTTATCCAGCCGTTCAATATTGTCGGCACTGCCGACCACTATTACTGGCTTGTTTATCCGGAGGCGCGGCGCAACGTGCCCAAAATCCGCGCCTTCCGGGACTGGCTTCTCGGCCAGTTGGAGCCTGTTGCTGATGAGGCTTAGAAGACCGCGAGATACTTCAGCAGCGAAATGATGCCGATCACAATGACGATGACCTGGGCGATCTGCTTCGCGCGCCCGTCAAGCGGCAGCATCTGGATGAGGTAAAGAACGAGGAAGATCACCAGAACGGTGATCAAGAGACTGATCAAAATCGACATTATAAACTTCCTGTTTTTGGGGAACCATATGAGTGTAGCCTCAGATAACTCCTTGCTTTCTATATTGGTTCCATGAAATCCATAACTTGGCAGCGGAATAGGTTTGTTTGGCTGCTTTTTTGCTGTTAGCGTCCGCCGCACCCCGCCATTGATCAGGATTTCCCATGCGCTCGTTGTTTCACCTTGCCTACCACGTCACCGATCTCGACGAGGCGAGGCGTTTTTACGGATCAATCCTCGGTTGCGAGGAAGGACGAAGCACTGACACGTGGGTCGATTTCGATTTTTTCGGCCATCAGATTTCGCTGCACCTCGGCAAGCCGTTCGAAACCACCAATACGGGCAAGGTAGGCGACCACATGGTGCCGATGCCGCATCTCGGCGTCATTCTGCCGCTTGATGTCTGGAACGATCTGGCCGCGCGCCTCGCCAAGGCCGACGTGGAGTTCGTTATGCCGCCGACCGTGCGCTTCAAGGGCGAGTCGGGTGAGCAATGGACCATGTTCTTCCGCGATCCTTCGGGCAATCCGATCGAAGTCAAAGGTTTTGCGGATTTCGCCGGAATTTACGCCAAGCAATAATTCATCATGCCGCAATCCACACTGAAGGCTGCCCTCTGGATGATGGGATCGCTTACGGCGATCCTCATGATGGCTATATCCGGCCGCGAAGCCTCTCGCGAGCTCAATGTCTTCCAGATCATGGAGATGCGCTCGCTGATCGGTCTTGCAATGCTTTATCCGCTCGTCCGTTCTTCGGGCGGCGTCAGGGCCATGAAGACGAGCCGCATCTGGCGGCATCTCGGCCGCAACGCCGCGCATTATGCCGGACAATTCGCCTGGCTCCAGGCCCTGTCGATGATTCCGCTGGCGCAGGTCATCGCTATAGAGTTCACGACGCCGGCCTGGACCGCGCTGATGGCGGTTGCCTTCCTCGGCGAGCGCCTCAATATTTGGCGCATCCTCACCATCATCCTCGGCATCGTCGGCGTGGTCATCATCGTCCGCCCCGGCATCGGTTCGGTCGAAACCGGACAGCTGATCGTGCTTGGCGCGGCTTTCACCTTCGGCATTTCCTTTACGATGGTCAAATCACTGACGCGAACGGACAGCGTCGTGAAGATTATTTTCTGGATGCTGATCATCCAATCGGCGATCGGCCTCCTGCCCGCCCTGCACGTGTGGCAATGGCCGTCCTTGCACGTTCTGCCGTGGGTGGTCATCATCGCCTTTACCGGCACGTTTTCGCACTTCTGCATGGCGAAGGCGCTGCAATATGCCGACGCAACGGTGGTGATACCGATGGACTTCCTGCGGGTACCCCTGATGGCCGTTCTCGGCTGGCTGATCTATGCGGAGCGCGTGGATATGTTCACCGCACTCGGCGCAGTCCTCATCCTCAGCGGCAATCTTCTCAATCTCAAGAACCGAACGTCTGTCCGCAACAAGGATGCCGTTTCACTGTCTCAATCATAGGCGAGACACCAGCCCTTTCCCTCGAGCCAGCAACGCTCGGGGGGTATATCGTTTGAACGGTAGAGGCGCGTCACGCGCTTAAGCTCGCCATTGCCGAATGCGATGGCCAGGGCTCTTTCGGACTCTGGGTCCCGCATTCCTGCGCAGGGATAAATCGCTACGCCCGAGATTGCCCGCGCAGTGTACGCATCGCCCTGGCGGGTAATGAGGAATACGGCGCCGCGGGGACGCGAGCCACAGCCGATCAGCGTGAAGCCATCGTCGGTCGTGAGCGGCAGAAGAAGCCGGCCGCCGTCGTTGAGACGATCGAGCCAGCCATCATCGAGCCTGGTTGCGCCGGCATTGATGTAGATCACATCGGCGGGCTCGAACGATCGTTTCGTGCCATCCCCCTGAACGATTTCGACATTGCGATAACCGGCGAGATATTGCTTCGCGCGCACCGCAAGATCCGCTTCGATCTCAATGCCGAGAACATGTCCTGAAGGTCCCGCGAGATGCGCCATGATCGCGGTATAATAGCCCGTGCCGGTGCCGATATGAACGACACGCTCGCCTTCGGCGATGTTTGCGTGCCAGAGGAGGTGGGCATGCAATGACGGTTCGCCATTGTTGATATGCCGCTCTGGCGCTATGCCAACGAGATCATCCGTATAGAGGTGAACCGGATCGTCATCGGGGCTGAGACCAAAACCCAGTCCATACCTGATGATCGGCCATGGACCCGGACCGAGAAAGTCCTCCCGCGGCACTTCGGCAAAGGCCCGCTCGATGCGCGCGTCGTCCACGCCAACGCTTGCCAGCACCTTGCTGGCATAGGCTCGCCTTATGCGCTTCAAGTCTTCGGAATCAGTCATGGGCATGATTTCGATCAGCCAGCTTTCGCTGCTTCAGGAACCGAGAGTTCATCGCACGGTCCAATATTCTCTACCAGAAAATCGACGAAACTGCGGACTCTTGCCGCCAGATATTCATGGCCGACGAAGACCGCATGGATGAGTTCAAGGTCGCCGGGATTATATGGCTCGAGAAGCACTTTCAGACGGCCTGCTCGAAGGTCATCGATCACATGAAACAGGCCGAGCCGCGCAATTCCAAGTCCGGCGACACACATCTGCTGGGCGGTTTCACCGTTATTGGAGATGAAATTGCCAGAAACGGCCAGGAGTTCTGTTTCCTTTGATTGCAGATTACGAAAAGGCCACTCGTTCAAGGTGCGGCGAAAGTTGAAATTCAGGCAATTGTGGTGCTGCAGGTCACTTGGACGCTCCGGCACTCCATGCCTGTCGAGATAATCCGGCGATGCGATAACGACGACGCGGCTTTCGAAGAGTTTGCGCGCCTTCAATGCCGAATTGCGCATGGGGCCGACGCGGATCGCTATGTCAGCCCGCTCCTCGATAAGGTCGACAACGCCGTCGCTCAGCGAAACATCCAGCCTGACATCGGGATATTGCTCGAGAAACTTCGGCACGAGCGGCAAAACGCAGGTGACACCAACAGGCACAGACGAGTTGACGCGCAGCAGGCCGCGCGGCTTGGCCGATGCACCATGGGCGACCGCCCGCTCGGCCTCCTCGATCTCGGCGACGATGCGCATGGCACGCTGATGATAGACCTCGCCTTCAGGCGTGAGTTGCAAGGTGCGTGTCGAGCGGACGAGAAGCCGCGTGCCAAGCCTCTCCTCGATGCGGCTGATCATCTTGCTGACGGCAGACGGTGACAGACCAAGGCGTCGCCCCGCCGCAGAGAAGCTGTTGAGCTCCACGGCTTGAACGAACACGTCCATTTCTCCAGCCCGGTTATCCATCTCGAAACGCGCCATTTGTGAACCCGCGTCACAAGTATTGCGCGTTGCACCCCGATTATCAAGGTAATCGCCGCAAGCCATATTCACCGCAACGGACTCCAGGTTCGACATACTCAATTTGCGGCCGGTTCCCAAGATCGCCGTTTTGAAAAGGACAGCACAATGCCTCTTGCTCTTCTGGCGTTGACGATCAGCGCCTATGCCATCGGGACGACGGAGTTCGTCATCGTTGGCCTGCTACCCACGGTCGCCAACGATCTCAACATCTCCCTACCGCTCGCGGGGCTTATTGTCAGCGTCTACGCGCTCGGCGTGACCTTTGGCGCGCCGATCCTCACCGCTCTCACCGGTCGCATCGAGCGTAAGCCGCTGTTGCTCGGGCTGATGGTGCTCTTCATCATCGGCAACACGGCCGCGGCACTTGCGCCAAGCTATGAGCTGCTTCTCGTCGCGCGCGTGCTCAGCGCTTTCGCCCACGGGGTTTTCTTCTCCGTAGGAGCGACCATTGCCGCCGATCTCGTTGCCCCCAACCGTCGCGCTTCAGCCATCGCCCTGATGTTTCTCGGCCTTACCGTCGCGATCGTCACCGGCGTGCCGCTCGGCACCTTCATCGGCCAGCAGCTTGGCTGGCGCGCCACATTCTGGGCCGTATCTGGCCTCGGCGTCATCGCTTTCGCGGCGATTGCCATCCTCTTGCCTTCGCAGATCGCCAAGGCGGCCCCTGCCCGCCTGATCGACCAGGTGCGTGTTCTTGCGAATGGCCGCCTGCTGCTCGCCTTCGGCATGACCGCACTCGGCTATGGTGGCACCTTCGTCATGTTCACATTTCTCGCTCCGGTGCTGCAGCAGATCACGGGCTTCGGCGAATCCACCGTCAGCCTCATTCTCGTGCTCTATGGCCTCGCGATCGCGGTCGGCAATATGGTGGGCGGGCGTATTGCCGATGGCAATCCGGTCGGCGCGCTGGTAGTCATGTTCGGCCTGCAGGCTGCCGTGCTTGCCCTTTTCACCATCACTGCCGTATCGCCGGTCTGGTCGCTGGTGACGCTCGCCGCCCTTGGCGCGCTCTCCTTCTCCAATGTTCCGGGGTTGCAACTCTACGTAGTACAGCTTGCAAAGGTCCACACGCCCGATACAGTCGATGTCGCCTCGGCGCTCAATATTGCCGCCTTCAACCTCGGCATAGCTGGCGGGGCATTCCTTGGTGGCATCATTGTCGCCTCCCCGCTCGGCCTTGGCGCAACGCCATGGGTCGGTGCTCTTCTCGTCGTCGGAGCCCTCGGCCTGACGCTCTGGAGCCAGATGCTCGATAGGCGCGCTTCGGCCGCAGTACTGGCCACCTGTTAAGTCAAAGGAAAAACCATGTTTAACGTTAATGCCAATGGCGCAGAAATCCCCGCAATCGGCTTCGGCACCTTCCGCATGCCGGGCAGCGATGTGCTGCGCATGGTGCCGGCCGCATTGAAGCTCGGCTACCGCCACGTCGATACCGCACAGATCTACGGCAACGAGGCCGAAGTTGGCGAAGCCATTGCCAATTCGGACGTCGCTCGCGGCGATGTGTTCCTTACCACGAAGGTGTGGGTGGACAAGTATCGTCACGACGCCTTCGTCAGGTCGGTGGATGAGAGCCTCAAGAAGCTGAAGACTGACTATGTCGATCTTCTTCTCCTGCACTGGCCGCAAAGCGATGTGCCCCTTGCCGAGCGCATCGGCGCGCTCAACGAAGTGCGCGATGCGGGCAAGGTTCGCCACATCGGCGTCAGCAATTTCAACACGGCGCTGATGGCTGAAGCAGTCAAGCTCAGCAAGGCTCCGATCGTCACCAACCAGGTCGAATACCATCCCTATCTCGACCAAAGCGCCGTGCTCGACGCGGCGCGCAAGGCTGGCATGAGCATCACAGCCTATTATGCCATGGCGGACGGCAAGGTCATCGACGACCCGGCAATCAAGGCGATCGCGGCTGCCCACGGCAAGAGCGCGGCACAGGTGGTGCTGCGTTGGCTGGTGCAGCAGCAAGGCGTGGTCGCACTGTCGAAAACGGTGAGCGCGGAACGCGCAAAGGCCAATTTCGACATCTTCGACTTCGAGCTTTCAAACGACGAGATGCAAGCGCTGCATGCCCTGGCCCGTCCGAACGGGCGGATCGTCAATCCCGGCCATCTTGCGCCGAAATGGGATTGATCGGGCGCGCATTTTGCGCCCATTCATGTTCTGAATAAAATCAATGGCGGCCCCTAAGGGACCGCCATTCGCGTCTGAGGTACAGGCTGCCCGTAGTTACTGAGGCGCCGCGCAGTTGTTGAACGTGATGCCCGGGCAAGGCGCGATTGCCAGCGCATTCTCATTGCGAACCACCGGAACGCTACCGCTCGCATCGAGCTTGGCATCGGGACCAAAGTTGAACCCATCTACACGGACGCCAAAGTCGTACGTAACCCCCTCCTGCAGCGGCACCTCGATTGTCACCTCACGCTTCACGCCAGGGAGAAGATTGAGGTAGTTATCGCTGAAGAAGGCCGGAAGAATGCGCTTGTTGGTTTTCCTGTCAAAGAGTTGCAAGTGCACCATGACGGCAATGGCCGTACCGGGGTTCTCAACCGTGACCGCTATCTTGGCATTGCCATCCTTTTCCTCCACCTTTCTTGCGGCAATGGAGGGCGCCGCCAGAGGCATGGTTTCCATACTGGTATAGTCCTTGTCGGCGTTGCCCTTTTGATACCAGTAGAAATTTTCCGCCAGTAACTGGCCAACGGAATTTGAGAACTTCAGTGATACGAAACACACAGCTGAGGTGGCGGCTGCGATCTTGGCGCCGATATCGATAATCTTCACTGCAGATGCGGCAGGCACGGGACTGACGTTCTGAACGGTGCGAACCACCAGACTACCGTCGAGATTATATACGCTGATATCGACGCTGCCCTTCACCCGCTCCGCGCTTTGGTTAACCACGCTGACTATCCTTGTCTGCGCGTTCATGACTACGTTGACGCGCTTCGAACCGTTTTTAACGGCAAAGAAGGAGGAATGCTGTTCCAAATCGTAACTATACATTTGCCACACGAAGCTCGGCTGCGCCGGGTGGCTCATCCACATGATGACGCCCGTCGAGGTCGAGGTCACAGTCGGCGTTATCGGTCCGAAATTGACGGCATGCGCTTCGTAAATCGCCTTGATGCATTCGTAATTCATCAATTGCGCCTTGCGGACAAAGTCGGCAAGGTTTGTCAGCTTGCCATAACGATTAGCTGTTGCGCCAAAAATCCCTCCTCCCGACGACCCATTACCGTTGCCGCCATTGGCATTGATGTCCCGGTCAGCCCAGTAATCGTCAGGGCATTGCCAGGATTGTTCGGGCAACATCGACTGGACAAATTCGAGCGTCGGGATGGAGTAAGAGCCCATTTCGTTGTGAAACGGCGTGGAGGAATCGCTTGAGACTTTACTAAAGAGCGATTGCGGAGTGACCCAGTGATAGGGTCCGCCCGAACTATAGCCATCCAGCTTGGTTCCTGCGTATTGCTCGTTGGTATCTCCTGCAGAACTTGTCAGGCATTCGCGCCTGGGATCAAGCTCGGTAACGAGTTTATCGAGACCATCGACCAGCTTTTGATTGTTCGGCTTGCCTTCATTGCCGCCACACCACAGCAGGATCGAGGCGTGATTGCGGTAGTTGGTGATGACATCGCGAACATTGTCGAGATACCTTTCGACGTTGTATGCGCCTGATGCCCAATCGCCTTCCGTCGAATAGAAGAAGTCCTGCCAGACGAGTATTCCGTACTCGTCGCAAGCCTCGAAGAAGTCCTTGCTGGTGCTTTGACCGTTCCAGTTGCGGATCAGGTTCAAGTTCGCATCCCGGTGAAGCCGGACCGCGTTGAAAATGCGCTCCCGCGGTACGCGCTTCAATGCCTCGTCGAGATCCCAATTGCCGCCCATGACAAGAATTGGCAGGTTGTTGATCGTGATCCCGAGATCGTTGTTGGCTCCTCTTGGACGCACATATTGAATCTTGCGTATTCCGTACTTGAGCTCGCGAACGTCGGAGGTTGTGTCGCCGACATTCACCCTGATCGACACAGGGTAGAGATAGGGGTCGCCATAGCCGTTCGGCCACCAGAGCTTCGGGTTCTTGAGCAAGAGTTGCGGCAGATCGGTCGACGTCAAGGTTACGGTCTTTGTCTGCCCATCAGTCGGCAATTCGATCGCATGTTTGAACTCAATGTCCCCTATCCTGCCCGAGACTACACCGGCTTTTTCCGAGCCGCCGTGATTGACTACGGTGACGTGTATAGCCAGATCGGCACTCGTCAGGTCATCAGCGATCACCGGATCAATCCGAACGTCGGTGATCCTCAATGCGCCGGTGGTGAAACTATAGACGGGCTGCCAGATACCTATGCAACGATCCGGTATCGTCGGCACCCAATCCCATCCGGCAACGCAGAAGAATGTGGGCCCGTTGCGCAGGGTTGTTCCAGTCTTACCGCCATTGCGGCCGCCACGGGTCACGCCGCTCTTGAAGCTTGGAAGCAACGGCCCTTCGGTGAACTCGAGCTTGTAGATTTTGACAGCGAGAAAAGCGTTCTGCCCCGGCTTGTCCTTGATGATGTCGGTGACATCGAAATAGCCGCGCTTGAACGCGCCCTCGATACGGCCCACGCTTTGACCGTTGAGCCAGATGTCGGCCAAATAGTTGATCCCGTCGAACCGTAGCCAGAAGCGTTGACCCGCTTCCAAAACGGGAATTTCGATTGCGGCCCGATACCAGTAATCGCTGTCTTTCAGCGTATCTGGAATGAGCGCGGTGACGATCTGGCGATAAAGCGGCTCAGGATATACGCCGTTATTCACCATACTGGTCAGAACTGTCCCGGGCACGGCGGCCGTTTGCCATTGCTCCGCTGAATAATCCGCTTTCGAAATGTCGCCCGCAGGTATGATCTCGGGCACATTCTTCGCATCCTGGAAAGTCCAGCCCCCATTGAGAACCCGCGTGCCTGCCATGGATTTCATTGTCGCCTCGGGCACGACAGGTGGCAGCTCAATAGGCAATTCGACGGTTGGGGTGACAGGCGGCGTGGTCGGCGGCACCGCTGGCGTTTCGAACGTGGTCTCTGCCACGGGCTTGGCATTGTCCTTGTCGCAGGCACTGACAATACCGCCGGCGACCAGAATGGCGCCTTGAGTCAAAAAACGTCTACGGGTCGTATCCATGACTAAAATCCTCCCAAATCTAATCGATTTAGAAGATGTCACGCAGAAATATGTAAGTCTATGTTGATGGATTAAACACTTAGTCTAATAAACTAAAGTATCAAATTTTCAAAGTAATACCAATTTCTATCGGCTGTATCATATGGTAGATTGTATTGCGATGCAATATGTTCGACAAATACTTATGCAATGGGTTTTTTCTGCCGGTATATATTGCAATGCACCATTGCGAATTTCGCGACCATCCCGCCGCGTTTGCGACGGTTGACCTCTGGATTATCGCGATGCCACCTGGGGAAGGTATTGGTTCACAAGGTTCACGACCTGGGCGTCCCGGCTTCGTGCCGTATCGCCGCCCATCACGACGGCAACGAGCTGGCGCCCATTGTCGCTGACCGAGGTGACGATGTTGAAGCCGGAAGCCCGTACATAGCCGGTCTTGATGCCGTCGGCGCCGTTGACCTGATCCAGGACGCGGTTGTGCCCGCGGATCAGTTTGCCGTTGAAGGCGAATTCATGCACGGCAAAGTAATAGTATTGGCCCGGATAGTGCCGTCGCAATGCAAGGCCGAGGAGGGCCATGTCGCGCGCCGTGGTGATCTGCTGCGGATCAGGCAGGCCAGAGGCGTTGTGGAAGTTGGTGCCCTTCATACCGAGGCGGCGCGCCTTCTCGGTCATCAGCGCCGCAAACTGCTCTTCGCTGCCGCCAAGATATTCGGCGAGCGCGACTGCGACGTCGTTGGCCGATTTTACCACGATCGCCTTGATCGCCGTATCCACATCGATGGCCTGACCCGGGCGGACGCCGAGCTTGCTGGGCGCCTGCGAGGCGGCATGAGCCGACATCGGAATAAGCGTCGACTTCGTGATGCGACCGGACTGGAGGGCTTCGAATGTGAGGTAGAGCGTCATCATCTTGGTCAATGATGCCGGAATGCGCGGCAGATCGGCGTTGGCCGAATAAAGCACGACCCCGGTACTGCCATCGACGACGACAGAAGCATATTTCTCGGAATTCAGCGGCAGGACCGCCACTGCGGACGGCGTCGGATCAAGCGTCGCTGCCGTGGTGCAACCACTTGCGACACCGAGGATCACACCCATCAAAGCCACGGATTTCGAAAACGAATACAAAGCCCTAAGAACTCGCCCCACGTTTGTCTTCCGGATCGTTCCACTCGCGACAGAAGCAGAATTCTATCGCGGGATCGTTAATAAATCGGCGTTACCGGCGCTTGGTAACCGATTTCATCGGCTTCGCCAAGCGCCGCAATGGGCACAAATCGCCGCTGCCGCCTACGCGGTCAAAACGACCTTCACGCTGCGCGAGCGGTCGAGGGCGGTCAGAAACGCCTCCGGAGCACCGCTGAGCGGATATTGAGCAGTCACCAGCCGCAGCACGTCGATCTTGCCCTCGACAATGAGTTCGACCGCCTCGAAGAACTCTTCGCCGAAGCGGAAGGTGCCGACAAGATCAAGTTCCTTGGCCATGACCGCGTTGGCCGGCACCGGGATGGTGCCACCCGCAAGATTGCCGACCTGTACAACGGTTCCGCCGCGCCGCACGGTGCGGATCGCCGAGGCCAGCCCCGCGGCGGTTCCGGAGATCTCGAAGGCGATATCGAACGGGGTCCCCTCAGCCAGCGCCGCCAGCTGCTCTTCGCCCTTCGACAGGTCGACGATCTGGTCGGCGCCAAGCTCTTCGGCAAACTTCAGCGGCGCTGCAGCGACATCGACCATCGTCACCGAGCCCGCCTCGGCATGTTTCAGGGCGAGCATTGTCAGAAGTCCGATCGGCCCGGCCCCGAAGACGATGGCCGAGAAACCCTTGACGTGGCCGACGCGCCGCACCGCGTGCAGGCAAACGGCGAGCGGCTCCGCGAGGGCGGCGGCCTCAAACGGCAAATCGGCTGGCACCTTGACGCATTGTGCCGCCGTCGCATCGAAGACGCTGGCAAATCCACCCTGCATGTGCGGGGTCTTCGAAGCCGAGCCCATGAAGTAGATATTTTCGCACAGGTTGGGTCGGCCCTCGTGGCAGTAGACGCATTTTTCGCACCAGCGCGACGGATTGACCGCAACGTGATCGCCGACAGCCACCGACGTGACGCCGCTGCCAACGGCAATCACTTCGCCGGCGATCTCATGGCCAAGGACGAGGGGTGAGGTAACAACGAAATCGCCGGTCCGCGCGTGGCGGTAATAGTGCATGTCCGAACCGCAGATGCCGCCGGCGCCGAACTTGACCCGCACCATGTTCGGTGCGAGCTCGCCAAGATCGATATCGACGACGCGAAGGTCCTCCGCGCCGAAGAGTGTTGCAGCTATGCCTTTCATACTCATCTGATCAGACCCAATTGTGTTGGCAGCCAAAGCGTAATCGCCGGGATGAAGGTTATGGCGATCAAGGCGATAAAGAGCGGAACGAGCCAGGGCAGGATCGCCATGGTGGTGCGTTCCACGGATAGTTTTGCGACCCGCGACAGGACAAACAATACCATGCCGAGCGGCGGATGCAGAAGTCCGATCATCAGGTTGAGCGTCATGATCAGGCCGAAATGCACGGGGTCGATACCGAACTTGAGAACGAGCGGCAAAAGGATTGGCACAAGGATCGTGATGGCTGCGATCGTATCAAGGAAACAGCCGACGAAGAGCATCAACAGGTTGACGAGGATGAGGAACACCCACTTGTTTTCCGTGATGGAAAGGATCGCCGTCGACAGGAGCTGCGCTGCCTGGCTCACGGTCAACAGCCACGCGAATACCGACGCCGCCGTAACGATGAAGAGCACCGATGCCGTTGTCTCGATGGTGTCGAAGCTTGCCTTGGCAAGGCTCGACAGGGTCATGGTGCGATAGCGGACGAGCCCGAGGAACAGCGACCAGAGCACCGCGGCAACAGCCGCCTCAGTGGGCGTGAACCAGCCCATGGTCATGCCGCCGATCAGGATGACCGGGGTCATCAGGGCCATGACCGCCGAGAAGTCGAAATACCAGTCGGCGGCAAGCAGAAGCACAAGAGCGATGCCGACGGAGGCGTTGACCGATAGCCCGGTCAGGGTCAGGAGATAGATGACAAGCGGTACGCTGAAGACGACGACGATCTCAAGCGAAGCTTCGAGAAGCTGCTTGATTTCGAAGGGCGCGTCAGAGCCCCAGCGCTTGACATAGGCGAAGATGGCGACCGTGAGCATCATCAGCACTGTCATGACGACGCCGGGCACGATGCCGGCCATGAACAGCGCGCCGATCGACACATTGGCCATCATGCCGTAGATAACGAAGGGCAGCGACGGCGGAAAGATCGGGCCAAGGGTCGCAGAGGCGGCAGTCACGCCGACAGCCGCTTCAATCGGATAACCGTGATCCTTCATCGCCTTGATCTCGATGGTGCCAATGCCCGCAGCGTCGGCAAGAGCCGTACCGGACATGCCTGAGAAAATGACCGAGCCGATGATGTTGACCTGCGCCAGGCCTCCCTTCATCCAGCCGACAAGCGCGACCGCAAAGGAGTAGATGCGTCCGGTAACGCCTGCCGAATTCATCAGATTGCCTGCGAGGATAAAAAACGGCACGGCGAGCAAGGGAAAGCTCTCGACGCCGGCAATCATGCGCTGCGCAACGATGATGTCGGGCGCCACGCCAAAGAAGACGAGATAAAGCACCGACGCGACCGCCATGGAGATCGCCACCGGCACGCCGACGAGCATAAGGAAGAGAAAGGTTCCGACGAGCAACAACATGGATCAATCCTCTACCTTGTGAAATTCCTCGGGCCGCTCGAGCACCGAATAGCCGCGGCGCATATTGGCGATGAAAACCTGAACCGAGCGGAAGAGCATCAATACGAATGCGACGAATACGGCGTAAAAGACCATATTGCGCGGCAGGTCGACCGTGACCATGCGCTCCTCGGCAACGATCTGCGTGTAACGCCACATCAGCCACACGGCATAGGCAAAGAAGCCGATGCGGACGATATCGACGAACGTCGACAGGGCCCGGGCAACCGAAGCCGGAAGATAGTGATAGAGTACGTCGACCTGAATGTGGCGGGACAGACGCACGCACATGACAGAGCCGAGGAAGACGACCGCGATGAGACAGTTGGTAGCTATCTCCTCGGTCCAGGCGTAGCTGTTGTTAAGGACGTAGCGGGTAAAGAACTGCAGAAACACGCAGCCTGTCATGAGCCAGAATACGGCGAGCGTCAGCCAGTCTTCGATCGCATAATCCGAAACGTCGGCCACCGGCGCCGCATCCTCGAAGGAATGGGCGATCTCCTCGGCCGTAACCTGTGTGTGGACTTCCTTTGCCATTGGCATTCTCCGGTCTTCGCATCCAAGTGAATGGAATGCCGGGCGGACCAGCCGCCCGGCTCCCGCGGATTATTCCTTGATGGCGCGAATGGCCTCCCAGTCGGACTTCTCGTAGCCGAAGTCCTCAAATTTCACCTTCTCCATGACCGTCTTCTCGAAGTCGGCCTTGTCGACCTCGGTCACGTTGATGCCCTTTTCCTTGAATGTCGCAACGAGCGCCTTTTCCTTCTCCTCGATATTCTTGGTCGTACGCTCGGCCGCTTCCTGCATGACCTCGCCGAAGATCTTCTTGTCCTCGTCGGACAGGCTCGACCAGAGCTGCTTGGAGACGACCGTATTGAGATGGTCGACAATATGGCCGGTCAGAACGATATTCTTCTGCACCTCGTAGAACTTCTTAGCTTCGATCGTTGTCAGCGGATTTTCCTGGGCCTCGACCGTGCCGTTCTGCAGGGCGAGATAGACCTCGGCGAAGGCGATCGGCGTCGTGTTGGCGCCGCAGGCGCGCGGCATGGCAAGATAGGCGGGAACGTCCGGCACGCGGATCTTCAGGCCCTGCATGTCCGAACACTTGCTGATGGGCTTGTTGGACGTGGTCTGGCGGGTGCCGTAATAGCTGACGGCGGCGATGTGGTTGCCGGTCTTTTCCTCATAGCCAGCGGCGAGACGCTTGAAGACGTCACTTTTCGTATAGGCGATCAAATGCTCGGGACCGCGGAAAATATAGGGGAAATAGGTCACGCCGATCGGCTTGAAATCGCGCGCTGCGAAGCTCGATCCCGAAATGATGATATCGACGGTGCCGAGCTTCAGGCCCTGGTTGATGTCTGCTTCCTTGCCGAGCTGTGAAGCCGGAAAGACATCGATCTTGTAGCGCCCATTGGTGCGCTTGTTGATTTCTTCGGCGGCCCAGACGGATTCCGTGTGGAACGGCTCCGAGGTTTCATAGACGTGGGCCCATTTCAGAGCGGTCTGGGCCTGTGCCGCCGCAGCCGAAAGTGCGAGCGCGGCCACCGCTCCCATAATGGCCATAAGCTTGATCTTCATGTCCTTCTCCTCCCAGATTGAAATCAGATCGTGGTGTTTCGTGTCGAGCCTTTCGGCGGATGACCTTTCTCGCTTTCGAGTTCCTCCTCGAAGCTCCTGGAAAATCTCGATTGTGATTGCTGCAGATGAAACTGCATCGCCGCCTTGGCGCGAGCAGGATCGCCCGAAGCGATCGCATCTCGAATTGCCCGGTGTTCGGCAAATGCCTCACGCCAGGAAACCGCGCTCTCGAAGTAGCTCGCAAGCCGCTCGAAAAACGGTGTCATGCGCTGATCGAAGAGCTGTCCGACGAACCGCTCGAGCACAGCATTCTCTATGATGCCTGCAATGGTGGTGTGAAATGTCCGGTCGAGCGCAATCGAAGCATGCGGATTATTGAAGGTTTTCCCCATCCTGGTCAGCACGGCATCCATGGCTTCGACCTGTGCCGGCGTCACCACTTTGGCGGCTTCCTCGACGATCGCACATTCGATGAGCGAACGGGCACGCAGCAGTTCGAACGGGCCTTCAAGGTCGTCCGAGGGGGCGAGCACAGGCTTTTCTTTGCGTTGATTGGTGACGTAAACGCCCGAACCCATGCGGATATGGATCAGGCCTTCGACTTCCAGCGCAATGAGCGCTTCGCGGATTGTCGGGCGGGAAACACCAAGTTCCTCGGCAAGTTCGCGTTCGCCGGGCAATCGTTCGCCAACGGCGAATGAACCGCATTCGATCAAATCACGGATCTGTTCCGCGACCTGCTGATACAGGCGGCGCGGCTGGATCGCTGCGAACATTTGACCTCCCCGCACGGCTTCTCTCCGCGCATGACTGGTAAACTGGCCTTACCAATCATTAACTGATACATTGATATATATGTTGGAGTCAACCCGGCGCACCTCGCGCCTCGACCTCAGGCAATTGTTACACATTGTATCGGAAAGTGATTGCCGTCGGCACACGCGAACAAGCTAAGAGAAATCTCGATACTCTGACTTCTTCGACCGGTGACCAATGCTGTCTCAAAACCGATTGCCGCGCGCCTTCGCCGCCCTGAGCCTTGCCTTGGTTCTGGGTGCTTGCTCGACAACCGATCCGAAGCTTCCGACCGCGGCGTCGATCCCGGTTCCCGAGGCTGCGCCACGCGTGGCGGCAACTGACTCTCGGCCTTTAGCCAAGACATCCGACAAATCCGTCGATGGCCTGATCACAAAATACTCGGTCGCCTATGCTGTGCCGGAATCCCTGGTCCGCCGTGTCGTGAAGCGTGAAAGCCGTTTCAATCCCCAGGCACGCAACGGGCCCTATTGGGGACTTATGCAGTTGCTTCCAGCGACTGCACGCGGCCTCGGCCATGACGGTAACGCCAAGGATCTGCTCGATGCGGAGACCAACCTTAAATACGGGGTGAAGTATCTCGCTGGGGCCTATAAAGTGGCGGACAACAATCCGGACCAGGCAGTCCGCCTCTATTCACGCGGGTATTACTATCAGGCCAAGCAGAAGGGCATGCTCGACGTGCTCGAACCTTCGGCAGAGCCCGTACAGACCGCTCTTGTTGCGACGTCATCGGAAGCAAGTACGGCCCCTGCCGCGCAGGCGACGAGCGCCCTCATGACGCCGACGGAACTTGCCTATGCCGACGGCAAGGTGGTGTTTCCGGCGGTGATCCCGCTGCCCTTCGAGCGGCAGGATTTGCTGGCCTCCACAATCGTGCCTACCACCACCGGTGGAAATGGTGCACGGGTCCGCGCCCCCGCCCCACTTTGAGCTCACTGCCGGCGAGCATCGCTGACGTCACGTAATCCTTGGCGTGTGCCACGGCATCGGCCAGAATCTCGCCCTTGGCCAGTTCAGCCGTGATGGCGGAGGCAAGCGTGCAGCCGGTTCCATGATCGTTATTCGTGGCAATGCGGGGGCTGGAAAACCATTCTTGCGTTTTTCCGTCCCACAGAAAATCGCTGCTCTCCGGTCCGCTGCCATGGCCACCCTTGATCAAAACTGCTGACGGACCGAAAGCCAGCAGAAGCTCGGCCTGACGCACCATTTCGGCCGCATCGCCTGCGACGGGCCGCCCGGTCAGCAGGGCTGATTCCGCAAGGTTGGGTGTGACGAGGGTTGCCTTGGGGAGAAGCACCTGCCGCAACGCATCGATGGCTCCCGGTTCGAGTAGCCGATCACCTGAGGTCGCGACCATCACCGGGTCGATAACGAGCGCCCTGTCCCAGCCGCGCAGGCCGTTGGCAATGCTCTCGATCGCTGCAACTGCGGAGACCATGCCGATCTTGATCGCGGCCACGTCAATGTCTGACAGAACGGCATCGATCTGCGCGCTTATGATCGAAGGCGAGAGATTTTCGATTGCTGTCACGCCCTTTGTGTTCTGGGCGGTGATGGCTGTGATGACGCTCGCGCCGTAGACGCCAAGCGCCGAGAAGGTCTTCAGGTCCGCCTGGATACCTGCGCCGCCGCCGCTATCGGAACCGGCAATGGTCAATGCGATCGCGGTCATCGCCGTGCCTCGAGCGCCTTGTCCACTGCCTCGCGCAGTATTTGCGCAGCGGCCTTCGGGTCGACCTGCCGAAAAATGGCCGAAATGACCGCTATGCCATCGGCCCCGGCTTTGATGGCCGGTGCAGCGCGCGCGAGATCGAGGCCGGCAATAGCGCCGATCGGCAGGTCGGGCTTCTTCGCCCGAATGACCTGCGCCAGACGTTGATAGCCGTCAAAGCCGATGGGACCGTCGGGATTGTGCTTGGCCGGCGTTTCGAACAGCCCGCCGATGCAAGCATAGTCGATATCGCCAGCGATGGCGGCTTCGGCATCGGATTCGTTCTTCACCGTCAAACCGATGATCGCATCCGGGCCAAGCAGACGACGGACGTCGGCGACCAGCATGTCCTCGCGCCCGACATGGACCCCGTCGGCACCCGTGGCAAGCGCCACGTCGACCCGGTCGTTGACGACGAACGGAACGCCGCTGCCGACCAGCGCTGCCCGGATCGCATGGGCACGTTCCACCATCTTTCGTGTTGGCGAATTCTTGTCGCGATATTGGATGATCGTGGCGCCGCCTCGGGCCGCAGCAAGCACCAGAGCACCAAGGTCATGCTCGTCGCCAATAGCCTCGACATCGACAATGGCATTCAGCCGGAAATCTACTTTTGGCATGATCTTCTCTTTCATCAGAGCGAAGGAGGTTGGGAGAGTTCGACGGCAAGGTCGCCGACGGCGGGGATCGATTTGATCAGTCCTGCTTCGTGCAGGAAGACACCGAAGCGTTCGTAGCGGCTGCGATCGAGAGCTGCCGGCCGTTTGGCGAAGCGTGGCAGCGTATCCATCCACGCCTGCCTGTTCAGCGGATTGTCGAGATCCGGATAGGCCTTGATGAAAATCTGCCAGCTCTCGTCCGGGTGATTTGTAAGGTAGATCGCCCCCTTTTCGACAGCGCCGAGAAAGCGCGGCAGGCGATTGTCGGTCACGAGATCCCGGTGCGTGACGAAGATGAGTTCGTCATAGACCGGCACGCCGTGCTCCTCGGGAAAGAAGGCGCGGCCGCTATGACCCTCCTGTGCCATCTGGGTCAGTTCAAAGTTGCGGTAGGCTCCGACCGTCGCATCGACCTGCCCGGCGATCAGCGAGGCCGAAAGTGCGAAATTGACGTTGATCAGTTCTACATCCTTGATGGACATGCCTTCGGACTTGAGCATGGCGCCGAGCATCGCATCCTCGAACCCGGAGACCGAGAAGCCGACTTTCTTGCCCTTCAAATCCTTGAGGCTTTTGATGGGACCATCGGCCAGCGTCATCACCGTGTTGAGTGGCGTTTCCACCAGCGTCCCGAAGCGCACCAGCGGCAGGCCGGCGTCATGGTCGAGGTAGAGATTAGGCTGGTAGTGGATGGCGATGTCGGCCTGCTTTGCCGCAACGAGGCGTGGCGGCGCGGCCGGGTCTGCTGGCGGCATCAGATTCACATCAAGACCGGCATCGGCAAAAAATCCCTTCTCGCGGGCGATGACAAGAGGGGCGTGGTCCGGATTGACGAACCATTCGAGTAGAACCGTCAGCTTGTCGGCGGCTCTTGCAGGTGCGGTTGCGGCGCAAAGCGCAAGACATATGGCGAGGATCAATGAGCGTATGCGGAACATCGTTTGTCCTTTGTTGCATCGATGAGGAGAGATGGTCATGTTTCCGGCGCCCACGGGGTAAGGCGGCGGGTCAGGGCGTCGACGAGAAAGCGCAGGATCACGGTGAGGGCGGCGAGGATCATCAGTGCCGCGAACATGGTTTCGGTCTGCATGCGGGCATTGGCTTGCAGCATGACAAAGCCGAGCCCGCGCGACGAGCCGACCCATTCGCCAATCACGGCGCCGATCGGGGCAAAGACGGCGGCGACCCGCAGGCCCGATCCGAGCGAGGGCAAGGCACTCGGAACCCGAACGAGAAGCAGGGTTGCGAGCGGCGTCGCTTGCGTGAGCGAAGCCACATCAAGCAGATCGCGGTTGGTTCGCTGCAGGCCATCGGCAAAGGCCGACGCCACGGGAAAGAAGATGATGAGGCTTGCCATCACCACCTTGGAGGCAAGTCCAAAGCCGAACCACAGAACAAGCAGCGGCGCGATGGCAAACACCGGGAGTGCCTGCAAGACAAGAAGAAGCGGCCAGACGACATGGCGGAAGGCAGGAATGGCGGCGACGAGCAGCGCGATGACAATGCCGGCGAGCGCACCGAAGGCCAGTCCAAGCAGGATCTCGATGAGCGTGATCGATGCGTTGACGCCAAGATATTGCCGCTCTTCGACCAGCGCCGACACCACCGCAATTGGCCCGGGCAGAATGAATCGCGGAGGCTGGAATAGCCAGACCGCCACTTGCCAGCAAGCAGCGACGGCGGCAAGCGCCGCGACCATGCGAGTAACGAGGCGCATGGTTGGCAGCTACCGCCGCAGTTCAGATGTCAGGATGTATGGCACGCTCTGGACTCCGTCGCTTTTGGAGATCCGGTCATGCGCGAAGGTGAAGCTGAAAAGGCGCGAACTTTGCTCAATTCCCGTTCCTACGCCGGCATGACCCGGATCAGGTTCAAGGGTCCAGCTCGACGCTATCTCAGCACTGTACAGTGCCCCCCTCGGAATGAAGCGATGATGGAGCGGCGCGAGATCAAAGTCAATCGCGCCGCGTCAGGTCCTAGTGGGTCAGGCGAACGTTCTCGCCGTCGACCGATTTACAGGCGGCCGTGATCTTGTAGTAGAAGTCCTGGTTGGCCCAGCCGCCGCCGTCTTCCCACGCATGGCTATGGGGCGTGTTGTCACAATTCATCAGATCATCGAGTGGGGGCTTCGATCCCACCGGCAGTTGGACGCCATCGACGAACAAATGGTTGACCGTGTTCGGATCGTCGGTTTTCAGCGTGGAATTGTATTTCGAATAGCCCGACTCATTTGTGGCAATGCAATCGACGTATCGCGATTTTCCGGCGTTCTTGTCCTTGTAGCCGACATCGCAACCGTCATTTTTGATTTCCATCTTGAGGTACAGCTTGGTGTAGTCACCGAGATCGAATGTGATCGGAACATTGATGTCCGGGTCTGTTTTACCGCCGCCGTTACCATTGTAGAGGTTATGGTCGGTCGCGGTGTACTTGATGGTGCCGACGACAACATCCTTGCCATTGCGCACGACGATGATGGAAACTTTCTTGAACCAGTAGCCCGTAACCTTGTCGATCGTGATCTTGGCCGTCGTCGGCTTCAACGGCGCGAGCGCCGTGGCGTTGACGTTGATCGGCATGTTGTCCTTGTTGAGAACATGCATGAACAGGGTGCTGGTCTGGCCTCCAAGAGTGATGGAAACCTTTTGATTTTCCGTGCTGAAGTTCAAATTGATATCTTCAGCGCGCAGGCCGAGATTTGCCTGCAGAAAGGCGCGTGCCCTCGCCTCGGCGGCCGCTTTGTTGGAACCGGTAAAGACCGAGGCTGCCGCAAGCGCCGCGGCGTCGGCCGCATTCTGCAGCCGAGAACGGTCATTGCTGGCGCGGCTATAATCCACGGCGAGCCCGGCAAACCCCAGGAGCGGTACAAGCAGCAAACCGAATGTGATCGCGGTTGCGCCGCGGCGGTCTTTTATGAATTGACGTAGATACTTCATGGCCCCACTCCAGTCGATGAGCGCAACCATCAGTTGTCCGGCGTAAATGACGGCTTATGAAATTCGTTCAGATTTTCACGATCTGCCCTGGAACGGTCGTCGGGGAAGAAATGCGTCTGCAAATGGTAAATGTTCGATGAAGCTGCATTAGGCGTTTTGAACGACAGGGCGGACAAAACCCTGGCTCGCAACAAGGAGGTTGCGCGTGTAGTCCTGCGTTACATGGCGCCGGGCCAGTTCCGACGCGGTGAGCCGTTCTACCTCCGCGCCGTGTTGCATTACCATGAGCCGGTCGCACATGTGCGTTACGACTGCGAGATCATGGCTGACCATGACGAATGTCAGCTTACGGTCGCGGCGGATCTTTTCGAGAAGATTCAGCACCTCCGCCTGCACTGATGCGTCGAGCGCAGAGGTTGGCTCGTCCAGCAACAGGATCGATGGTTCGAGAATCAGGGCGCGGGCGATGGCGACACGCTGGCGCTGGCCGCCTGACAGCTGGTGCGAGTAGCGGAAGCGAAAACTGGAACCGAGCCCGACCTCGTCAAGCGCCCGCAAGATGCGCCGCTCGATATCGCCGAATCCATGTACGGCGAGCGGCTCAAGGAGCAATCGGTCGACGGTCTGGCGCGGATGCAGCGAACCATAGGGATCCTGGAACACCATTTGCACTTCGCGGTAAAAGGCCTTTGTGCGCGATGCGCCGAGCAAATTGCCATTGACCTCGATCGTCCCCGCGGTCACGGGCGCCAGACCCGCCACGGCGCGCAGCAGCGTCGATTTGCCCGAACCGGATTCGCCGACGAGACCGAAGGACTCGCCGGGCACCACTTCGAGGCTGACCCCGCGCAGCGCGCGAAAGCGATTGAACGTCACTTCGAGATTGTCGATCTTCAGCGCCGGCGTCATGCTGCCCACTCCGGTTTGCGGTCGAGTGTCGGCAGTGGATGCCGGTCAGCACCTATTTCGGGCATGCAGTTCAGCAGTCCCTGCGTATAGGGGTGCTTGGCATTGCGCAGATCCGTCGCCGCAATTTCTTCGACGATGCGGCCAGCATACATGACGATGACCCTGTCGCAGAACGACGAAACCAGCCGCAGATCGTGCGAGATGAAAATGAGGCCCATGCCCCTGTCGCGCACCAGATTGTCAAGAATGCCGAGCACGTCGAGCTGGACCGTAACATCGAGCGCGGAGGTCGGCTCGTCCGCAATTAGCAGTTCCGGTCCGGTGATCAGCATCATGGCGATCATCGCGCGTTGCCCCATGCCGCCCGATACTTCGTGCGGATGGAGATCGTAGACGCGCTCGGGGTCGCGTATCTGGACGGCGGCCAGCATATCGAGCGCGCGTCGGCGCGCCTCGCGCTTGCTGACCTTCTCGTGGGTCCGGAGCGTTTCGACGATTTGCCTGCCGATGCTCATGACCGGATTGAGCGAATATTTCGGATCCTGCAAGATCATGGAGATACGATTGCCGCGCAGCGCCCGCCGTTCCTTGACGGACGTCTCCAGCAGATCGATGCCGTCGAAGTTCAGGGTCTTTGCGGTGATGGTTGCATGTGGAGGGGTGAGGCCCATGATGGCGCGGCCGGTCTGCGACTTGCCGGAGCCTGATTCACCGACAATGCCGAGGCGTTCGCGCCCAAGCGTAAAGGACACACCACGCACCGCGTTGACGGCGCCCGTGCGGGTCGGAAACGTGACGCGGAGGTCGTCAACCGTCAGCATGGTGCTCATTGGTTGTTGCCTCGCGGATCTAGCGCGTCGCGCAGCCCGTCGCCAAGAAGATTGAAACCAAGGCTGACGATGAGGATGGCAAAGCCCGGCATGGCGGCGACCCACCATTGGTCCATGATAAAACGCCTTCCCGATGCGATCATGGCACCCCACTCGGGCAAGGGCGGCTGTGCGCCAAGCCCAAGAAAGCCGAGGCCAGCAGCGGTGAGGATGATACCTGCCATGTCGAGCGTCACGCGGACAATCAGCGACGACAGGCAGAGCGGCATGATGTGCCGGAGCACGATGCGCGTCGGCGATGCTCCCATCAGCCGGACGGCGGCGATGTAATCGGAGTTGCGCACCGTCAGCGTCTCGGCGCGGGCAATGCGCGCATAGGGCGGCCACGAGGTTATCGCTATGGCGATAACGGCATTCTCAATGCCCGGCCCTAGGGCGGCGACGAACGCCAGGGCCAGGATAAGCTTGGGGAAGGCAAGGAAAATATCGGTGATGCGCATCAACACGGCATCGACCCAACCGCCGGCGTAACCGGCAATCGTACCGACGAGCAGCCCGATTGGCGCCGCGATGATCGCAACGAGAATGACGACATAAAGCGTCAGGCGCGAGCCATAGATGAGCCTTGAGAGGATATCGCGGCCCTGATCGTCAGTACCAAGCAGATAGTCACCACCGGGCGGCAGCAGGCGCGCATTGCGCAGGTCGCCGGCAACGGGCGAATGCGGCGCCAGCAGCGGCGCAAAGGCAGCAACCAGCAGCAAGGCGATGATGATGGCGAGCCCGACAACGGCAAGGCGGTTGCTGGCGAAACGGCTCCAGACGAGATAGGCGCGGCCAAGTCGCGCCTGTGTCCGCGATTGCGGGCGGTCGCTCATCAGCCATTCGCGGCGCGTAAGCGGCCGCGACGTGTTGATTGCCTCTGTCATCGTGCGCGCGTCCGTGGGTCGAGGGCCCGATAAAGCAGATCGGACAGAAGATTGATGGCAACGAAGACAGTGCCGATGACGATGGTTCCGCCGAGCACCGCATTCATGTCGGCGTTCTGCAGGGAGTTGGTGATGTACATGCCGAGCCCTGGCCACGAGAAAACGGTCTCGGTAAGGACAGAGCCTTCGAGCAGGCCGGCATAAGAAAGCGCAATGACGGTGACGAGCGGAACGGCGGCATTGCGCAAGGCATGACCCCAGATGATCCGCGTTTCGGAAAGGCCTTTTGCGCGTGCGGCAACGATATATTCCTGCTCGAGTTCATTCAGCATGAAGCTTCGGGTCATGCGGCTGATATAGGCCAGTGAAAAATAGCCGAGCAAGGATGCCGGCAGGATGATGAAACTGAAGATGTTGCGGAAGGCTTCCCAATTGCCCTGGATCACTGCATCGAGCAGATAGAAGCCGGTAATGGGCGTGAAGGTATATTCATAAACCACGTCGATACGGCCGGGACCCGAGGTCCAGCCAAGCTTGGCATAGAAAACCAGCAATGCGAGAAGGCCGAGCCAGAAGATCGGCACGGAATAGCCGATCAGGCCAATGATGCGGACGAACTGGTCAATCAGGCTGCCACGCTTGACGGCGGCGAGTACGCCGAGCGGAACGCCGATACATGCACCGATGAGCGTGCCCATTGTTGCAAGTTCCATCGTTGCCGGAAAAACCCGCCTGATATCGGTCATGACGGGGTTGGTCGTCAGGACAGAATTGCCGAAATCGCCCTGCAATATGCCCTTTATGTAGAGAAAGAACTGCTCATAGAGCGGCAGGTTCAGCCCGAGTTCCTCCCGCACCCGTTCCACCACATGGGCGGGGGCACGGTCGCCGACGATTGCCAGCGCCGGGTCGATCGGTATTACCCGCCCAATAAAGAAGGTGACTGCAAGGAGGCCCAAAAACGTGATGACTCCGATCAGCAGGAAACGTCCTACTGCCCAGAGAAAATTGCCAGCCCAGGCGCCGGAACGCCTGGACTCCATTTGTGTGTCGGTACTGCTCATTGCATCAGCCCTTGGGGCCCGATCACTTTGATACGTTGAAGACGTAGTTGGTGTCGAACGACGGTCCGAGCTTGAAGCCTTTGAGGTTCGAGCGCAGGGCCGAGACTTCCGTCTGCTGGAAGATCAAGACGAACGGGCTGGTCGCCAGAACTTTCTTCTGCAGATCCTGGTACATGGCGGCACGCTTGGCATTGTCGCGTTCGAGCAGGGCAGCTTTGGTTTCCTTGGTCAAATCCGGCACATCCCAGGCATTGCGCCATGCGAGGGTCTTGTTGGTGCCTTCATCCGAATTGTTCGGGTTGTTGGTGAAGGTGTCGGCATTCGAATTCGGATCCCAGTAATCGACGCCCCATTGACCGATATAAGAGTCGTGGGTACGAGCGCGATACTTTGTAAGCGTCTGCTTACCGTCACCCGGTATGATTTCCATCTTTACGCCGGCCTGCGCCATCGTCTGCTGAATGGATTCGGCGATGCCCGTCACCGGCTGGTTGTTGCGCACATCCATCGTGAAGGAGAAACCATCCTTCAGCCCGGCCTTGTCCAGAAGCTCCTTGGCCTTGGCGACGTCGAGCTTGTAGGGGTTCTCGTCGAGTTCGCCGAGAATGCCCTTGGGCAGGAAGGTCTGGTGAATCTCGCCGATGCCCTTGATCAGCTTTTCGCCGATCGCATCGTAATCTACGAGATATTTCAGGGCTTCGAGCACTTCCGGCTTGGCGAGGTTCGGATTCTTCTGGTTGAGGCTGAAGTAATAGATCGTGCCCTTCGGGGCGCTCGTCGTGGTGATCTCGCCGTTCTTGACGACCTGTTCAAGATCGTTCGGCTCGAGGTTGCGAGCAACGTCGATATCACCCTTTTCGAGCAACAGGCGCTGCGCGGCGCTTTCCTTCACGTGACGATAAATGACGCGGTTCAGCGGCGCCTTGGTACCGTAATAATTGTCATTGCGCTCGAGGACGATGATTTCGTTGGCGCGCCAGTCGCGAATCTTCATCGGACCGGAACCAGCGTAAGCGGTCTTCAACCAGGCATAGCCGAAATCGTCATTGACGACATGTTCGGAGACGAGCTTCTTGTCCACCACCGAAGCAACCGTGGCCGTCAGACAGTTAAGAACGAAGCTCGGTGCATAGGCCTGATCCACCGTGAACACGAAGGTCGACGGGTCGGTTGCCTTGGCTTTTTCCGTGATATTGTCCGGCTTCAGGCCAAACTGCGTAAGGATAAACGCTGGGCTCTTGTCGAGCTTGACGGCGCGCTCGAACGACCAGGCGACATCCTCGGCGGTGATCGGATTGCCCGAGGCAAATTTCAGATCCGGCTTGATCTTGAACGTATAGGTCAGGCCATCATCGGATACTGTCCAACTTGCGGCAATATCGGCGACGATCTTCGAAGGGTCGTTGATGTCGAGCCGAACGAGCTTGTCATAGGTATTGCCATTGATTTCGCCGGTGGTGAGCTCGAAGGCTTCAGCCGGATCGAGTGTGATCACGTCGTCGATGGCGAAGGCTTCGACAAGCGTATCGGCGGGCGTTGCGGCAAATGCCGGCACGCCGGACACCAGGATCGCGGAAAGTGCAGCGCCCCCGAGCAGAAGGCGAAATTTGGAGTCGGTCTTGTTCATCAGCATTGGTCAGTTCCCTGTTCTAGAGCGATGTCGTCTTGTTATTGTTCTTCATGCCAGGCGGAACGCAGCACGCGCAGCCAGTTGTCGCGGCATATCTTGGCCAGATCCTCGCCTGCGTAGCCGGCATCGCGCAGGGCAGCAACGAGGTTCTGGTTGCCGCTCGCGTCGCCGATCTCGCCGGGGATCTTGGCGCCGTCAAAATCGGAGCCCAGCGCCACGCAATCGATGCCCATGCGGTTCACCATGTAATCGATGTGGCGGATCATATCTGAAAGTGGGGTATCGGCATTTTCGCGCGCGTCAGGCCGCAACATGGCGACCGCGTAATTCAGGCCCACCAGCCCCTTGCTCTCGCGAATAGCGTCGAGTTGCCTGTCGGTCAGATTGCGCGCGACCGGGGTCAGCGCATGCACGTTGGAATGGCTTGCAACGAGCGGCTGATCGCTGATGCGCGCGACATCCCAGAAGCCTTTTTCGGTGATGTGGGCAAGGTCGATGAGAATACCCAGTCTGTTGCAGGCCAGGACCAACGCCTCGCCCTCTGCGGTAAGGCCGGGGCCGGTGTCCGGCGACATCGGATAGGCGAAGGGCACGCCATGGGCAAAGATATTGTTGCGGCTCCAGACCGGACCAAGCGTGCGCAGCCCCGCCGCATAGAAAACGTCAAGCGCCGCCAGATCAGCGCCTATCGCCTCGCAGCCTTCCATATGCAGGACCGCAGCAAAGGTGCCGTCGCGCATGCACGCTTCGATTTCGGCCGTCGTACGGCAGAGCTTCCAGCCGCCGCCACGCTCCAGGCGCAAAGCAATGGACGCCATTTCAAGCGCGACATCCAATGAAGGAGCCCGATCGAGCGGCGCGGCCAAGGGCGTCGAATAATGCCCGTTGGCATCGGGGGCCTTGAATGCGAGATCGCCCGAGGGAACATAGATGGCGCAGAGTCCGCCGGCGAGCCCGCCCTTCTGTGCCCTTAGCTTGTCGATGTGTCCGGAGGTCGTCCCCTTGACGAATTCTTCCACGGGATCGGCGCCGTCTCTCGAATGTTTCCACAACCGGTAAAGCACATCGTTGTGACCATCGAAGACAGGCTGCATTTCAATTCCCGATCAGGTTGGCAAACAGCGACATTTCCGTCGGGCAAGCATCCCGCCATCCCGAACCGACGTCGCCGAGTGACAAAAAATCATGACGCCAGCGAACAGGCAATAGCGTTGTTGTACAAAAGTATAAAAGACTTTAGTCGCTTCACAACTGATCGCCTGTTGCACACTGTTAAGTTGTGGACGATTGCCGCCCCCCCGGAATTCACACCGGCGGCCGTTTGCTATCATCCCACCCGATATGATATCATCCACCTGGCGTTATAGTGGAGAAATCATGGCTGCCGTAACCATCAGGAATTTGCCGGAAGAAACGCATCGTGCGCTCAAATTGCGTGCCGCCAAACATGGCCGGAGCACGGAGGCCGAAATTCGCGAAATTCTGGAGGAGGCGACACGCCCGAAGGATCGCTTGAAGATAGGCTCGGAACTTGCCGCTTTCGGCCGCCGCCATGGCGGGCTTGACCTTGAACCCGGCCGGGATCAGACACCCGCAGAACCTGCGGATTTTGAATGATCGTCCTTGATACGAATGTTATTTCCGAGCCGCTGAAACGGAGCCCGGACCCGGGGGTATTGTCATGGCTCGATCAACAAGGGGCCGAAACGCTGTTTCTCACCACAACAAGCCTGTCGGAGCTTCTCCTCGGGATTGAACTCTTGCCCAAAGGCAAGCGAAAACAAGGCCTTGATCGCGCGCTGAGCGAACTCATTTCGTACCTCTTCGGCGATCGGATCCTCGATTTTGACCGGCAAGCGGCCTTGGTCTACGCCCCGTTGGTGAGCCAGGCGCGTTCGACCGGACGGACGATCTCAATCGCAGACGGGCAAATAGCTGCGGTCGCAAAGAGCCGCGGATATTCCGTCGCCTCGAGAGACACAATGCCATTCACCGCGGCCGGGCTCACGGTGATCAATCCATGGCAAGAAGAAACGCCTTAACTAAACGTCGAGGTTCGCCACACTCAGCGCATTGTCCTGAATGAATTCGCGCCGCGGCTCGACATCATCGCCCATGAGCCGCGAGAACAGGCTATCCGCGTCGGTGGCGTCATTGACCTTGACCTGCAGCAGGGAGCGCGCGTTCGGATCGAGCGTCGTCTCCCAGAGTTGCTCGGCGTTCATCTCGCCAAGACCCTTGTAGCGCTGTAGCGAGAGGCCCTTGCGCCCGGCCGCAAAGACGGCGTCGAGGAGAGCCATCGGCCCGGCGACCGCGTCCGCCTTTTCCTTGCGGCGGAGCACCGGCGGCTGTGAATAGATATCATGGAGGCGGGCGGCGTAGCGATCGAGCTGGCGCGCATCGGCCGAGCCGAGCAGGGCCATGTCGAGGGTCACCGTCTCCTTGACGCCGCGCAAAGACCGCTCGAAGACGAAGCCGTCAACACCATCATCAGGGGTGGCAAGGCGGCCGGTCCAGCCCTTTTCGGTTTCCTCGGCGATGAGGTCGAGCCGGGCTGCAACTTCGGCGACCAGTTCCTGCGCCTTGGCGGTATCGGAGATCGCTTCGGGATTGAGCGCGCCGGCGATGGTTGCCTGTTCGACAACCGCGCGGTCGTAACGCGTGTTCAGGCCCTGCAAGAGATGGCGAACTGCCAGCGCGTCATTGATGACAACGCGCAGGTCGTTGGTGGTGCGCACTTCCCCTGAAACCAGCTCCAAAGAGGTTTCATCGAGCCCCGAGTCGATCAGATATTCCTCAAAGGCGGTTTCGTTCTTGATGTATTGCGAGGACTTGCCGCGCGTCACCTTGTAAAGCGGCGGCTGTGCGATATAGACGTGGCCGCGCTCGATCAGTTCCGGCATCTGGCGGAAGAAGAACGTCAAAAGCAGCGTACGGATGTGGGCGCCATCGACGTCGGCGTCGGTCATGATGATGATCTTGTGATAGCGCAGCTTGTCCGGATTGAATTCGTCCTTGCCGATGCTGGTGCCGAGCGCAAGAATCAGCGTGCCGATCTGGTCGGAAGAGAGCATCCGGTCGAGTTTGACGCGCTCGACATTCAGGATTTTGCCGCGCAGCGGCAGGATCGCCTGGTTCTGGCGCGAGCGTCCGCCCTTGGCCGATCCGCCAGCGGAATCGCCCTCGACGATGAAGATTTCGGATTTGGCCGGGTCGCGCTCCTGGCAATCGGCAAGCTTGCCGGGCAGCGAGCTGATGCTTAGCGAGTTTTTGCGGGTGATGTCGCGCGCCTTGCGGGCCGCCTCGCGTGCGGAAGCCGCCTGGATCACCTTCTCGACAAGCACCTTGCCTTCGGCCGGATGCTCTTCAAGCCAGTTCGATAGCGCCTCGTTGACGAGACTTTCAACGACCGGGCGCACTTCGGACGAGACGAGCTTGTCCTTGGTCTGCGACGAAAACTTGGGATCGGGGACCTTGACGGACAGGACCGCAGTCAGGCCTTCACGGCAGTCATCGCCGGTCAGCGTGACCTTCGACTTCTTGGTCTGGCCCGAGGCGTCGGCATAACCGGTCATCTGGCGGGTCAGGGCACCACGGAAACCGGCAAGATGCGTGCCGCCATCGCGCTGTGGAATATTGTTGGTGAAGCACAGCACATTCTCATGGTAGCTGTCGTTCCACCACATGGCGACTTCGACCGTCGTACCGTCCTTCTCACCGCGAATGTAAATCGGATCTGCGACAAGTTCCTTCTTGGTGCGGTCGAGATAGCGCACATAGGCGGTAAGTCCGCCTTCGTAGAAGAGCTCGAGCTCGACCGGATCGGCATGGCGGCGGTCGGCGAGCAGAATGCGCACGCCCGAATTCAGGAAAGCGAGTTCGCGCAAACGATGCTCAAGCGTCTTGAAATCAAACTCGACCATTGAGAACGTGTCCGTGGACGGCAGGAAGGTCACTTCCGTACCGGTCGCATCGCCGGCATCGCCTGTCACCACGAGCGGCGCATCAGCGACGCCATGGGTAAAGCTCATTTCATGGATCTTGCCCTGGCGGCGAATCTTGAGTTTCAGCCAGACGGAAAGCGCATTGACCACCGAAACGCCGACGCCGTGCAGACCACCCGAAACCTTATAGGAATTCTGGTCGAATTTGCCGCCGGCATGCAACTGGGTCATGATGACTTCGGCGGCGGAAACGCCCTCGGAGTGCATGTCCGTCGGAATGCCGCGGCCATTATCCGTGACCGTGCACGAACCGTCGGGATTGAGCGTGACGGTAACACGGGTCGCGTGGCCGGCAAGTGCCTCGTCGATGGCATTATCGACGACTTCGTAGACCATGTGGTGAAGGCCGGAACCGTCGTCCGTATCGCCGATATACATGCCCGGGCGCTTGCGAACCGCATCCAATCCCTTGAGAACCTTGATGGACTCCGCACCGTATTCTGGCGAGGTTTCAACTGTCAGTTCCGGTGTATCGCTCATGTAGATTCAATCTTTTCTCGGGTCGCCAGGATCGGCGCGCCGTATTTATAGCAGAACCGGGCGAATCATGCCCGGTCCTTGGCCTAGATATAGTGCTTATCGCACGTTTTTCCAATTCTAAGGGGTGTGAATATCCACGGATCATGGCCAAATTGGCTCATCCGGGCGAGAAATACGACCAGAGATCCGCACCCGGGCGTGCGCCTGGTCCGGCGGGCTGAGAACAACCCGCCAGACAGAGTTAAAGGCGCAACGGGTGCTACTCGATAATCTGGACCGATCCCGATGCAGGTTTTGCGACAGGCGAGCGCGCATCGAGGAAGCCTTTGACTTCGCTGAACTTCAAGCTGCCGTCCCGGTCGCGGTCAATCTCGGCGAAGTGATCGACAAAAAAGCCGAGCCCCGACTTTGAAGCGGATTCCTGCGTGACAAGATGGGTCGCGGGATCCGCAGCCCGGTCGAAGAGCGAGGCTGTGCGCTGGTCGACTTCGGTCGCAACGCTTGCCCGGGTCAACGGGACCGCTGCCATCCGCGATGGCGCCTGACGCGGCGCGAAGCCCCGCTGCATTCTCATCAGGCCGCGCTGCTGCCGCGACTCGCTGGCGAAATCACTCGCACTGGCGAGCGAGGCAGTGCAAATGGCGCCAATAAGGATCGACGCACAGATATGATGTCGTTTCATTGTTTCACCTGTTCAAATGCGGGCGGGTTGGATGCTGCGAACATTGTCGCCGACGGCCCGTCGTAGAAGGCGTCCAGATCTTGCATCAGCTTGTCATAAGCGCCGGTGTCATATGGCGAAACGCCGTGGCCACCCTCGTAAACCTTGACTGGTACCTTTTCGGCCAGGCCGACGTTGTAAAGGTCAAACTCCGACCGATAGAACGGCGTATTCAGATCGTAATACCCGTGCTGAACCAGCACTTTCAGGTTCGGATTAAGCGTCATGCTGTATGTCAAATCCGGGATACTGTTGCTCTCCCGCTGCTGGTTGTCAGCGATTGTCTTCGGATCGGGTTTATAATCCCACATATCGATGATCTTGCCGTTGAAGCCGACATAAGGCGACTGAGGTTCGTAGCCGATGAACTTGGCGTGATAATCTTTCCGCCAGGCGTAGTAATCGTTCGTGCGATCGAAGGCTGGTTCTACCGCTTGCGGCTTGAGAATGTATCTGCCATCGCCGAGCAAGAGCTGGCCCTTCTCGGGCGCAAATTTTTGCGCAAATACGACCGGGTCCATGTTTGGCGTAGCAATCCAGGGATTGTTCTGGGAACTGTCGCCTGGCTGGTACACTTTACCTAGACCCGTATAGGCGTATAGTTTGTTGAGGAATTCTATCCCCTCCGGCTTCTTGATATAGTCTTCCCAAGGCTTTCTGTCGGGCACTTTCGCATCAGTTCCGCTGAAGACTTCGTAGTAAAGAACACTGAACTCGGACCCGAAGGCGCTCGCATTTGTGGCAAACAGCTCAAGTCCCTGATTTCCACGAGCGGTTGATTTCTTGTGGAAGTCCGCCACCATCGCGTAGGTCGGGATCGCACCGCCACAGGTTGCGTAGAACAAGTAACAGTTGCTCGTTATATCCAATATCGGGGAATTCAGGACGAGCCCGGAAAGGACGTTTTTGCTCGTGGTGAATGTCGTGTATTGGCTGGTGCCGCTCTCCAGCAGCAGACGCGCCATGATTGGCGCCCGAAATCCGCCATATGAGACGCCGTAAATATATTTGGGCGAGTTCTGGCGGTTGTAAACGTTTACATAGCGCGTGATGAAATCCCGCAACACTTTGGCATCGCTGTCGGCGCCCCAAAAGTCCCTATTCTTGTTCGGCCAGATGGCGAGGGAATTGCCGGTCCCGACCGGATCGATGAAGACGAGATCCGTCCTGTCCAGAATCGTGTTGGGATTGTCTTTCAGCGGCCCGATGACGTCCTCCGATGGGGCTGGGCCGTCTTCTTGCATCGGTCCAAGGAAGCCAATATCCAGATCGGCGGATGAGCCGCCCGGCCCTCCGTTGAACACGAAGGTTATCGGGCGCGCATCCCGCGGCTGGTCGTCGCGTGTATAGGCCGTATAGGAAATCACCGCTTCAGCATTGAACAGGCCCGAGCCAGGCTTGGATGCAATCAGCTGACCGGCGGTTGCCGTGAAGGGAATGGAGGTTCCCTTGAAGGCGATCGTGTGCGGTTTGCTGGCTGAGACCTCGCGAGCGCCCGAATCATCCACTCTTCCATCGGGGTCATAATTAGCCACCGTTATCGGCTTAACCGGAATGGATGCGGGCGGAGACGGTGGAACAGTCGATGTCGGCGCCTGCTGAGGCTTGACTGGCGCGGGTTGATTAAAGGTCGGCGTCGCATCGGCGCTGTCGGAATCCGAACCTCCGTCGCACGATGCCAGGAAAACAGCCAGCAAAAGCCAGCAAAGGCGAAAATTCATAATTGAAAACCTCACAATATGGACCGAAACGATATCAGTGCAGGCGGGTAAAAAAACAGATAGTAGAAATCGGGAACTTAAAATCACGTCGCAAGCTCGAGGCGGAGCACACCTTATCCAGTTTGCGCCGTCAAGCACAAAATGGCTGGCGCCGCCCCAAAAGAAACCATTGGCATTTCTGCACCCCCATGCCCACATGGTCGGCAGGAGCCTGCTAATATGGATAGTGTTCAAAGCGCCTTTGTTCCGCCAGCGCCCGTCCCGCGTACCGGGCCGGTCGGCACCTTGCGCCTTATTCGCACGATTTATCGCAACCCGCTCGAACTGTGGGGCGAGCCTTCCTATAACGAGCCGTGGGTGTCGATCGACTGGTCCTTCGCCCACACGATTATCGCCAATGATCCTGGCCTCATCCGCCACGTCCTCGTCGACAATGCCAAGAACTACAAGATGGCGGCGGTTCGTCAGCGTATCCTCCGCCCCATCTTGCGCGATGGCCTCCTGACTGCCGAAGGCGAAACGTGGCGCCGTTCTCGCAAGGCCATGGCACCGGTATTTACGCCTCGCCACATCAATGGTTTTGCCGAGGCGATGAGGCGGACGAGTGAGGCTTTCGCCAAGCGCTACGAGAACCTTTCCGGTCCTACGGACGTGTCGCGCGACATGACCATGCTGACCTATGACATTTTGGCCGAGACGCTGTTCTCCGGCGAGATTGCTGGCGATCCGGACCAGTTTTCGCACGAGGTCGACCGCCTGTTTGAAACCATGGGCCGCGTCGATCCGCTCGACCTGCTTGGGGCGCCGAACTGGATGCCACGCTTCACCCAAATCCGGGGCAGGCGCGCCCTCGCCTTCTTCCGGCAGATCGTTGCCAACACCATGAAGATGCGCCGCAAGCGCATGGACCGGGAAGGCGACAAGGTTCCCAACGATTTTCTGACCCTGCTGCTCAGGGCAGAAGGCCCGAAGGGACTTTCGCGCGCCGAGATCGAGGACAATATCATTACGTTCATAGGGGCCGGGCACGAAACCACGGCGCGCGCACTGGGCTGGACGCTCTATCTCCTCGCCAAGGCGCCGTGGGAACGCGATTTGATCGAATCCGAGATCGACGCCTTTATGGCGCAGGCGGACGTGCCGCCGCCGCATGCCTGGCTCGATGCATTGCCGCTCACCCGCGCCGCTTTCGAAGAAGCAATGCGGCTTTATCCCCCGGCTCCCTCGATCAACCGCGAACCAATCGAAGACGATCAATATATGGACCTGAAACTGCCCAAGGGGGCAGCCGTACTGGTTATGCCATGGACGGTCCATCGCCATCGGCTCTATTGGGATAATCCCGATGCGTTCATGCCGTCGCGTTTTCACCCGGAAAATCGCGACAGGATCGACCGTTTCCAGTATTTGCCGTTCGGCGCCGGGCCGCGCGTGTGCATCGGCGCGAGTTTCGCTCTGCAGGAGGCGATCATCGCGCTGGCGACTCTGCTGCACCGCTTCAGATTCGATGTCGCAGGCGCCTACAAGCCGTGGCCCGTGCAGAAATTGACGACGCAACCCGATGGCGGGTTGCCAATGACCGTGCAGGCGCGGCGCTAACTTGATTTCCTAGGAAATATTCTATATATTTCTTTCCAATGAAAGGAATACCCATGGGAACCGCTGCTCAACCGCTTTCAGAAACCCCGGATCGAACCGCCGTCGTTTCCAAGGCGCTGTTGCGGTCGTCGGAACTCCTGGGCCTCACCGCAAAGGAGCTTGCCCATATTGTCGGACTTTCGGAGCCAAGCATATCGCGCTTGAAGCGTAGCCTCGATGGCGCGCCGCTCACCGGCAAGAGTTACGAACTCGCGCTTCTTTTCATCCGCCTCTACCGCTCGCTCGACGCTATCGTTGGCGGCGACGATGCGGTTGCGCGCACATGGATGCGAACTGACAATAGCGTGCTCGGCGGCAAGCCGCTCCACCGGATCAAAACCATTGACGGTCTCACCCATGTCCTCGCCTATCTGGACGCCCGACGCGCTCCGATCTGAAGCCCGAGACAGCCATGGCGGCTGCTGGCGTCTGGTCGAAGCGCAACATCGCGTTTCAACGATGAAACTTGTCGATACGCTCGACGAGCAGGCCCTGCTTGAAGATGAACTCGAAGCCACGAAGCCGCCGCTGCCGCCCGCCTGCATTCATCTCGACTATCTGCTTGCGACCCCGTTTCGCTACGGGCGCTATCCAGGCAATTCTCGCTTTCGCCGCGAAGGCTATTCGCCGGGCGTTTTCTATTCGAGCGAGATGGTTGAAACGGCGGTTGCCGAAACCGCTTTTTACCGCCTGCTGTTTTTCATCGAAAGCCCGGGCACACCCTGGCCGCGCAATGCGCTCGAATTCACCGCGTTCGAAGCGCGCTACGCCACGACCCACGCCATCTATCTGACGGTCGCGCCCTTTGCCGAACATCGAAGCCGCTGGACGCATCCAACCGACTATTCCGCCTGCCTCACCCTTGCCGATGCGGCGCTTGCGGCGGGCATCGATCTCATTCGCTACCAGTCCGTGCGCGATCCGCAAGGCGGCGCCAATCTCGCCCTGCTCTCCTGTGCCTGCTTCGCCATGCCCACCCCCGTGCGCAAGACGACATGGCGGCTGCATTTCTCCGACTACGGCGTAAATGCCATATGCGACATGCCGGACCTGCGGCTGGGCTTCACTCTCGCGACTTTTGGCGACGATCCGCGCGTTGAAGGCGCGGCGCGGCAATAAATCAAGTGATCACACTCGGCTTGTCGCGACCCGTGTGAGCCTTGATCCCGGCAAGATCCTCCGCAGCGCGGATAAGGTCGGCAAGTGCGCTCTGTGTCTCAAGATCATGGCGCTTCGGATCTGGCTCATAGCGTTCCACGTAGACACGGACCGTCGCGCCCGACGTGCCGGTGCCTGACAGGCGGAAAACGACGCGCGAGCCGCCTTCGAAGAGTACGCGTATGCCCTGGTTTTCGCTCACCGACTTGTCGACCGGGTCGTGATAGGCAAAGTCGTCGGCGGTTGCGATCGTCAGACCCTGGACCTTCGTGCCGGGAAGCGAAGCGAGTTTGCCGCGCAGATCGTCCATCATCTTGTTGGCGCCAGCCGTATCGACGCCTTCATAGTCATGACGCGAATAATAGTTGCGCCCGTAGGTCGCCCAATGTTCCCGGGCAATGTCAATGACGCTCATGCGGCGCACGGCAAGTATGTTGAGCCAGAGGAGCACGGCCCAAAGCCCGTCCTTCTCGCGCACGTGGTTCGATCCGGTGCCGGCGCTTTCCTCGCCGCAGATCGTCGCCATATCGGCGTCGAGCAGATTGCCGAAGAACTTCCAGCCCGTCGGCGTTTCGTACATGCCGATGCCGAGCTTTTCGGCGACGCGGTCCGCGGCACCGCTGGTCGGCATCGAGCGTGCGATGCCCTTGAGACCGGCCTTGTAACCGGGGGCCAGGTGGGCATTGGCCGCAAGCATCGCAAGCGAATCGGATGGAGTGATGAAGATGCCCTTGCCGATGATCAGGTTGCGGTCGCCGTCACCGTCGGACGCGGCGCCGAAATCCGGGCCGTCCGGCGACATCAAAAGGTCATAGAGATCCTTGGCGTAGACGAGATTGGGATCGGGATGATGCCCGCCGAAATCGGGCAGCGGTACGAAGTTGACGCATGTGCCTTCCGGCGCGGCGAGGCGCTTCTCGAGAATCTCCTTGCCGTAGGGGCCCGTTACGGCGTGCATCGAATCGAAGCGGAAGATGAAACCAGATTTGATGAGGTCACGTATCGCATCGAAGTCGAAAAGCTGTTCCATAAGCGCCGCATAGTCGGCAACCGAATCGATGATTTCGACCTGCATGCCGGCGATTTCGCGCTTGCCGATCGTATCGATATCGATATCTGCAGCTTCCGCGATGACATATTGCTTGATCGCCTTCGAACGCGCGAAAATCGCCTCGGTGATCTTCTCCGGCGCCGGCCCTCCATTGCCTATATTGTACTTGATGCCAAAATCCTCGTTCGGACCGCCCGGATTGTGGCTGGCCGAAAGAACGAGGCCGCCAAAGGCCTTGTATTTACGGATCACGTTCGATGCCGCGGGCGTCGAGAGGATGCCACCCTGCCCGACGAGCACGCGGCCAAAGCCATTGGCGGCCGCCATCTTCAAGGCAATCTGCACCACGTCGCGGTTGTAGTAGCGGCCGTCGCCGCCAATGACGAGCGTCTCACCCTTATATCCTTCAAGCGAATCGAACACCGACTGGATGAAGTTCTCAACATAGTTCTTCTGCTGGAAGACCGGGACTTTCTTGCGCAAGCCGGACGTTCCGGGCTTCTGGTCGTCGAATGGTGTGGTGGCAATGGTTTTGAACATGATGACCTTCCAGTTTCTGCGCATCTGCCTCAATCTATTGGGGCGGGACGTAGCAGGTCAACATGACGATTTTCAGATGAGCCGAGCATGTTTACGACCTTCGTTGAATTGACAGGCCATGCGCGCTTGGCGATTTTCGCAAAAGGGGAGGTAAATTGGCTAAGCGCCCGCCCGGTCGCAAATTCGCGCCGGCAAACATATCGATATTGTTCGGCGATAGAGCCGGCGGATTTTGATCTTTGCACATCATATTTAATTCATTGGGAGGAAATTATGAAATCACGGACCGCATTCGCGGCGGGTCTGGTCGGCGTGTCGTTGTTGGCGGGTTGCAATAACGACAGACAGACAGACAGCAACAACGACACGAGCAGTTTCGAACAGACGATTGCCCAGCAGGCCGGCGAGATTCAAGGCCTGAAGGATGGCCAGAGCAAGCTCGAGGCGGCGGCCGGCAGTTTGGGCACAACGCTAACGCAAGGCGCTGCCGAACTGGAGCACGCGCAGACCATCATCACCGAGATGCAGGCACAACTTGCGGCCAAACCTGACGGCGATCCTGAGGCCATCAAGGCGCCGCAGGCGACGCTGACGCAATTGCAGAACGACCTTGCGGCAAAACCTGCCGGTGATCCGAAGGCTGTCGAGGCGCTTCAGGACGCGCTTGCCGAGGTGCAGGCGAAACTTGCAGCCAAACCGGACGGCGATCCCGTCGCTCTCAAAGCGCTTCAGGACACACTTGCCGAGGTGCAGGCAAAACTTGCAGTCAAACCTGACGGCGATCCTGTCGCTATCAAGGCACTTCAGGACACACTTGTCGAGGTGCAGGCGAAACTTGCAGCCAAACCGGACGGCGATCCTGTCGCTATCAAGGCACTTCAGGACACACTTGCCGAGGTTCAGGCGAAACTTGCAGCCAAACCTGACGGCGATCCAGCGGCTGTCAAAGCACTGCAGGATGCGCTTGCCCAGGTTCAAAAGGACCTTGCTGCGAAACCAAGCGGTGATCCGGAAGCCATCAAGACGATACAAGCGACGCTCGCGCAGTTGCAGAAGGAACTTGCAGCCAAACCTGCGGGCGATCCGGCAACGTTGAAGAACATCCTGGCGCGCCTGACCGAAATCGAGATGGCGTTGCGAAATCCCGATCAATCGGACATGGCACTGACCCAATTCGTCGATCCGATGATCGGAACCGGGCAGGTCCCTCCGACCGATACCGGAAGCACGGAAGACCTGCTTGGCGGATTCACCACGCCATCGGCAAATGCGCCATTCGGAATGATTGCATGGGGTCCCGATACGCCGGCAGTTCCAGGAACGTGGAGCCCGCCTGGCTATCACTACCCGCAAGCATCTATCACCGGCTTCAGCCTGACACATCTCAGCGGCGTCGGTTGTCCTTCCGGCGGCGCGATTCCAATCATGCCGCAGATCGACGCAAAAGAAGGTACTATTCCCTTCAGCCATAATGACGAGGTCGCAAGGGCCGGGTACTACTCTGTCAAAATGTCGAATGCCATTCGAACAGAACTGACAAGTACAGTGCGCAGTGGACTGGGTCGCTTTACCTATCCCGAGGGCAAGCCTGCGCTCTTGAAAATTAAGGCCAGCACAAACTACACCGGATCGTCTTCAACCATCGCGGTCAGCGAAGCCGACCGCACCGTCTCCGGCTATGCAACGGGAGGCGGGTTCTGCGGCAGCGGAAAAAGTTACAAGATATATTTCTACGCAACGCTCGACCGGGCCTTCACCGCCGTGCAAAGCGGCAACAGTGTTACCCTTGCCTTCCCGGCGCCCTCGCCCTCCGCTCCGGTCAAGGCGCTGATGAAGGTCGCTATATCCTATGTCAGCATCGCCAATGCCAAGGCAAACCTCGAAGCGGAGGGCGGGCCTCTCACGTTTGAACAGGCCCGTGAGCAAGCGGATGCGGCATGGAACAAGCGGCTGAATGCAATCCAGGTCGACGGTGGGACCAAAGACGAAAAGACGAAATTCTATACGGCCATGTATCATGCCTTTCTGGCGCCGTCCGTGTTCAGCGATGTGAACGGCGAGTACATCAGTTTCAATGACGCCGGCACCACGAAAAAGGCCCCCGAAGGCCATGTCCAATATACGACCTTTTCGAGTTGGGACACCTACAGGTCGCTTGCGCCGCTTCAGGCTCTGCTTGCGCCCGATGATGTCGGCGACATGATGCAGTCGCTCGTTTTCGACGCGGACGATTGCGGCGGGACTTTCCCGATGTGGGCGGAGGGAAATACCAGCAGCAGCATCATGCCCGGTGATGGCGCATCGATTATAGTTGCCCAGTCGAACGCCTTCGGCGCAGCAGGCTTCGACCGGCAGAAGGCGCGCAAGATCATGCTCGATACGGCGTTTGGCCGCGCCACAAAATGCCGGACGACGACTAACCTGCCGGGACTCGCCGGTTACATCGAACTTGGCTATCTGGCCAAGGGCGGCGGCGAATATCAGGCGACGTCGACGAATATGGAATATGCCAGCACCGACTTTGCCGTCTCTCGATACGCAAGCGGCATCGCTGCAACGGATCCGCAGATCGTCGCTGGAGCCGCAGCAGACGAGCCGAAGACGCTGCTGAAACGTTCCGGCAACTGGGCCAACCTGTTCAACCCGAACTGGCGCAGTGTTGCCGGGCAGCCCTATCCGCAGTTGCAGCCACGTAACAAGGATGGAACATGGACGGCGTACACGCCGAGCTCGAATGGGGATGTTGACTACCGCGAGGGCAATGCCGAGCAATATACCTTCATGGTTCCGCACGACATTCGCGGCATGCTCGCCAAACTGGTGATCGATACGGACAAAGACAAGGGAACCGAAAAGGACGGGATTGCCCGCCTGGATGAGTTCACAAAGAACCTCAATGGCGGCTGGAGCTATCAGCCCGCAAGATTGTGGATTGGCAACGAACCGGGCTTTCTTACGCCGTGGCTCTACAACTGGACGAGCCAGCCGTACAAGACGCAGGCGTTGGTCCGGCGCATCGTTGACGAGCAGTTCACGGTTTCACCTTCGGGGTTGCCGGGAAATGACGATGAAGGCGCCATGTCCGGCGTCTACATCTGGGGCGCACTCGGGCTTTATCCGGAAATCCCGGCCGTGCCTGGATTTGCGATCAACAGTCCGATCTTCCCGGAAGCGCGGATAAAGCTAGGCAGCGGCAAGATCGTAACGATCGCGGCCGACAAGACCCCGCTTAAATATATCCAGAAACTGACGGTGAACGGTGCAGCCCATGACAGCCCATGGATCGATTTCGACAAACTATCGTCGGGTGCGCGCCTGGAGTTCACGTTGAGCGACAAGCCGAGTTGCTGGGGTTCGAACCCGCCGGCCGCGCTGCTGCCGCCATCCTTCGCGCCGGATGGCACACAGACGCCGCGGCTGAAGCCGGCGAAGGAGTGCGCCCTCAACTGACGCACAAAGCGTTCGCTGGACAAAAAAGAAGGGCTCCGACATGTCGGAGCCCTTCGCTTTCTAAATACCGGGGAATGCTAGCGGACGATGACCTTGGCGCCAACTTCGGCGCGATTGTAGAGGTCGATGATGTCCTGGTTCATCAGGCGGATGCAGCCAGACGACATCGCCTTGCCGATCGACCACCATTCCGGTGTGCCATGCAGGCGATAGCCGGTGTCGCCGCCCTTATTAAACAGATAGAGGGCGCGGGCACCGAGAGGATTGCTCAGGCCCGGATCCATGCCGTCGCGGAACTCGGCAAGCTTCGGCTGGCGAGCGATCATTTCCCTCGGAGGGGTCCATGTCGGCCATTCGCGCTTCAAGGCAATACGGGCGCTGCCCGACCATTCGAACCCTTGCTTGCCGACCCCGATACCGTAGCGCATGGCGCGGCCGTCGCCGAGGACGTAGTAGAGATATTTTGCCTTGGTATCGACAATGATCGTTCCCGGCGCTTCGCCGCCGTCATAGTTGACTTCCTGGCGCAGATATTGCGGCGGAATCTTGGTGCGCGGAACCGCTGGAATGACGTATCCCGCGTCAACGACGGAATTATAGGACGCGGTCGAATAGCTGAGCCCGATTGTCGAACAACCGGTCAAGGCGGTTGCACTCATCAGTCCAACCGCAAGGACGATAGTCTTCAGTTGCATGGTCACCCCAGTGAATAATTGTGCGCGAATCGGCGTTTGGTTTAGCTGTTGCCTCTCTTGCGCCAATATTGTTAATGCCTGATTAACTGTAAAGCGCAGTGTTTCGTTAACCATGTTTTGCTCAACCTGGCGATTGGTTTTCCTACCCATGGTTGCAGTTTTGTCGGTATTGTCTCGTTTATGCCACTCGTCTCCCTAGGTCAGACAAGCCCCTTGATAGATGGCCGCCAGTCGGAAAACGCCATGATGGTGCGCCGCGGGGTGCAGCGGCTGTTCCTTGAACTCGGCCTCGCGGTCATGCCGGAACTCTCGCTCGCCTCGGGGCGGCGCGCAGATCTCGTTGCCCTGACGCGCAGTGGCGAAATCTGGATCGTCGAAATCAAATCCTCGATCGAGGATTTCCGGGTCGATCGCAAATGGCCGGTTTACCGCCAGCATTGCGACCGGCTGTTCTTCGCGACCCACCCCGGCGTTCCCGCCGATATTTTTCCGGACGATTGCGGATTCATCCTTTCGGATGGCTATGGCGCCGAGATCATTCGCGACGCCCCCCAGCACAAGTTGCCCGGCGCTACGCGTAAGGCCATGACCCTGCGCTTTGCGCGGGTCAGTGCTGCGCGCATGACGCTCGCGGAACTCGCCGGCATCGAGCTGCCCGAGACCGACGTGGAATAAAGCGTTTCGTTTCAGATTGCTGTAGAAGCAGTAAATGTTTTAATCGTCACCACGATCTAACGCGGGGCGCGCTTGGCGAGGATCCGCTGCAGCGTGCGGCGATGCATGTTAAGCCGGCGCGCCGTTTCCGAAACATTGCGGTCGCACATTTCATAGACCCGCTGAATATGCTCCCAGCGCACCCTGTCGGCCGACATCGGATTTTCTGGCGGCGCAACTTTTTCACCTGTTCGGCGCGTCAACGCGGCAAAGACCTCGTCAGCATCGGCAGGCTTCGAAAGATAGTCTATCGCCCCGATTTTGACGGCGTTTACCGCGGTCGCGATATTGCCATAGCCGGTCAGGACGATCGCGCGCGTATCCTCGCGGCGGGCGCGTATCGCCTCGATAATATCAAGGCCGTTGCCGTCGCCAAGGCGCATATCGACGACCGCATAGGCCGGCGCATTGACCTTGACGCTCGCAAGACCGGCCTCGACCGAATCGGCAATGGCGACAACGAAGCCGCGTGACTCCATGGCGCGTGCCAGCCGCTGCAAGAAGGGCTTGTCGTCATCGACCAGAAGAAGTGTTCGATCACCGCCGATCGCTTCAATATCGTCCTGATCCGTGTTTTCCATCAGGTATTCCTGCTCATTCACTGTAAATATGGATGTTAATGGTTCGCAATGAACAAAAAGTCAAAGATTATCCATCAGTAAGCAATTGATGGCGAGGCCAGATAACAACGACTTCTGCCCCCTGCCCCGGATCGTTGCGATTGCGGAAGGTAATTGTCGCGCCTGAGCGTTCGAGCAATGTCTTGGCGATGAAGAGGCCAAGGCCGAGACCGCCGCCATGCTCGTTGATGGCGCGGTCGCGGCCGGTGGTGTACGGCTCGCCGATGCGGTCGAGAATATCGGGTGCAAAACCCTTGCCGTCATCGCTGATGACGATCTCCACGGTCCTGTCGCTCCAGCCCCAATTGACGTTGATGGTTTCGCGCGCGAAATCGACGGCATTTTCGACGAGATTGCCAAGACCGTAGATGATGCCGGGATTGCGGCGGATAACCGGCTCATTGCCTTCGCCGCGCATCTTCGACACCACGATGTTGATGCCAAAATTGCGGTTGGGTTCGATGACCTCCTCGATCAGCGAGGAAATCTTGAGGCGCGACATGTGCTCTTCACTGGTCGACGACAGGCTCGTCAGCCGCTTGAGAATTTCGCGGCAACGCTCAGTCTGCGAGCGTAGAAGCTCGATATCCTCGGCGAACCGGTCATCCTTCTTGAGACTGCGCTCCATCTCCTTGGCAACGAGCGCGATGGTTGCCAGCGGTGTGCCGAGCTCATGCGCGGCAGCGGCGGCGAGTCCATCGAGCGCGGAGAGATGCTGCTCGCGCTGCAGGATGAGTTCGGTGGCGTTGAGCGCATCGGCGAGGAGACGGGCTTCCTCGGCGACGCGGTAGGCATAGACCGCGGTGAATGCCAGAGCCGAAACGACCGAACACCAGACGCCGGCGATCAGTACGAAGGGCAGTTGCATCGTCTCGCCCTCATACCAGGGCAAGGGCAGGTAGACATAGGCGAGCAACGTTGCGCAGGCCGTTACCAAAAGGCCAAGTGCGGTCGTCGCATAGGCCGGCAGCGACGTCGCAGAGATGATGACCGGAACAATCATCAGCACGGCGAAGGGGTTCTGCAGCCCTCCGGTCATATAAAGCAGTCCCGCCACCTGCAATATGTCGAAGGCAAGCACGGTGATGGCCGCCCGCGGTTCAAGGCGGTGATTTATCGGATAGCGGAACGACATGAGAAGGTTCAGCCAGGCCGAACAGGCGATCAGCGCGAAGCATATGCTGACGGGAAACGGAAACTTCAGGTAGAGCGCGACGAAGAGCACGGCGATGCTCTGTCCTGCCACCGCAAGCCAGCGCAGCCGGATCAGCGTAGTCAGCCGGAGCCGGCGCGAAAGATATGATGAGCGTGTCTGGAAATCCTGGACCATGCCGGTGATTTAGAACAAAGCTCACGCAAATGGAAACATGATTCCTGGGAGCCTGCTTCAGCGTTAATCGTTGGTTGTGACCGCTCAGGTTCCCCGCGGTTTCGCGCGGGCAGTGGGCACCGCATTGGCGGGGTCGTCCGGCCAGACATGCTTCGGGTAGCGGCCACGCATGTCGGAGCGCACATCGGCCCAGGAGCCCTTCCAGAAGCCGGGTAGATCACGGGTGATCTGGATCGGCCTATGGGCCGGCGACAGCAGCTCCAGCAGCAGCGGCACCGTTCCGCTGGCGATGGCCGGGTGTGCCCCGAGCCCGAACAATTCCTGCACGCGCACGGCGAGCACAGGCGCTTCCGCCTCATAGCGGATCGGGATGTTCGAGCCGGTCGGCACCTCGAAATGGGTTGGCGCCAAGGCATCGATCTTTCGCTGTAAATCATAAGGCACCAGCGCACGCAGCCCCTCGGCGATCGCATGTCCCGATATCTGGCCGAGCTGAGCCGTTCCCTTGAGATAAGGCAACAGCCAGTCTTCGAGGTTTGCTTGCAACGACGCATCGTCCATCGCCGGCCAAGGATCGCCAAGACCCTGATGCAGCCAAGTGAGGCGACGCCGCAGGATCGCCGCTTCCCTGGACCATGGCAGGATGTCGAGGCCGTGGTCCCTGACGGCAGCAATGACGCCTCGGTCGGCTTCTTCGCCAGTCGGCGCCGGCAAGGTCTTCTCTGCCAACGCGATGGCGCCGATACGCGTAACTTCGCGCGCCTGCAAGGCGTTGCGGGCCGGGTCATAACTAACGTGCCTGCCATTGATGATGCGATCGCCGAGGGCGGCGCGTATGTCGGATTCGGAGATTTCCGCTGCCGAAAGAATGCGTGCACGGCCCGCCCGCCCCGCAAGATCGGCGACGACGAGCCATGGCGATTTTGCCAGCGAGGTGACGGGGTCGAGTTCGCCGCCCCGGCCATTGGCGAGCGTGAACTGGCCATTGCCGCGCGCCTTGGCGACACGGTCCGGGTAAGCGTCTATGAGAAGCCGCCCGGCACTCTCCTGCGCATCTGCCCGGCCTGTATCCTTGCCAGCGAGGCGTTTCGCCAGTCCGCGCGCGCGTGCCGCCCGATCACCGCGCTCATGTTCAAAGCGCGCCAGTCGCGTTTCGATGTCGACGTCGTTGCCGCCAAGGCCGCGCTCCGTCAAAACCACAGCGATTTCGGCAGAGCGCATGCCTTGGCCGCGCTCACGTGCCGCGAGCACCATATGGGCCAAGCGGACGGGCAAAGCGAGATTGCGCATGGCTTCGCCCATCGGCGTGATGCGATCATCGTGGAGCGCCCCAAGGTCGTTGAGCAGGGCCTTTGCTTCTTTGACCGCAGGCACTGGCGGCATGTCGAGAAATGCAAGGCTGGCTGGGTTAGTTACGCCCCAGGCGGCGCAATCGAGGACAAGGGCGGAAAGATCAGCCTCAAGTATTTCCGGCGGCGAGAAGGCTTCGAGTGCCGCAGTCTGTTCTGCACGCCACAGACGCAATGCAACGCCGGGCTCCGTGCGTCCGGCACGTCCGGCGCGTTGCTCGACGGCAGCGCGCGACGCCCGCACCGTTTCGAGCCGGGTGAGGCCGGTCGCCGGTTCGAATTTCGGCAGCCGCGCCAGGCCGCTGTCGATAACGGCGCGCACGCCATCGATCGTTATGGAGGTTTCGGCAATCGACGTCGCGAGCACCACCTTGCGTTTGCCGGGAGGCGGCGGGCTGATGGCGGCATCCTGATCACGGCCCTCGAGCGCGCCATAGAGCGGCGTGACAAAGGTGTCCGCCGGAACACGCCCCTCGAGCGCTGCGATGGTCCGTTCGATCTCGCGTTGTCCGGGGAGGAAAGCGAGAATGCTGCCACTCTCCCCGGCGAGCGTGTCCCGCACCGCCCGCGCCATTGCATCTTCGATCTTTTCGTCGGGCTTCCGCTCGCGATAGCGGATATCGACGGGGAAGGACCTGCCCTTGCTTTCGAGGACCGGCGCACTGCCGAGGAGTTTGGCCACGCGCGCACCGTCGAGCGTCGCCGACATCACCAGAAGCTTCAAGTCGGGCCGCAATGCAGCCTGCACATCGAGCGCCAGGGCCAGGCCGAAATCCGCATCGAGGCTACGCTCGTGAAACTCATCGAAAAGCACCACGGAAATGCCCGAGAGCCCCGGATCATCGAGGATCATGCGGGCGAACACACCTTCCGTTACGACGAGTATGCGCGTCTTCGCCGAGACCTTGTTTTCAAGCCGCATGCGATAGCCGACGGTTTGACCCACACTCTCGCCAAGGAGGCTCGCCATGCGGTTGGCGGCAGCGCGGGCAGCGAGGCGGCGCGGCTCAAGCAGGACGATCGTGCCATCCCCCCGCCATGACGCACCAAGCAGGTGCAGCGGCACGAGCGTGGTCTTGCCCGCGCCGGGAGGAGCGACGAGCACGGCAGCGATTCCATGCGCCAGCGCATCATCAAGCGCGGGCAGAATTTCGGTGACAGGGAGGGGTGGCAGTTGTTTCACGTACAGGTCCGATATCTAAGTGCAGACCTTTTGGCAGGCTTGGTATCAGGGAGTCCAGAGGGATGATACGACGCGCCACCTGACGACGAGAAATGTCGCGGCCCGGATTGACGACCCTGTGCCCCTTCCCGATAGTGCGCCAAAGCAAATCACATTGCTGATCAAGACGCATCAGGGAGAATTTCATGAAATCGCGCGCCGCCGTCGCCTGGGAGGCCAAAAAGCCGCTCACCATCGAAACGATCGAGATCAGCGGCCCCAAGCCCGGTGAAGTCCTCGTCGAGATCATGGCGACCGGGGTCTGCCACACCGATGCCTATACGCTTTCAGGGCTGGATTCCGAAGGGAAGTTCCCGGCGATTCTCGGGCATGAAGGCGCAGGCATCGTGCGCGAGATTGGCGCGGGCGTGACCTCGCTGAAGGTCGGCGACCATGTCATTCCGCTCTACACGCCCGAATGCCGCCAGTGCAAGACGTGCCTTTCGCAGCGTTCGAACCTGTGCACAGCCATCCGCTCGACGCAGGGGCAAGGCGTCATGCCCGACGGCACCAGCCGCTTTTCCTGCGAGGGCGGTGAGGTCTTCCACTATATGGGCTGCTCGACTTTCTCCAACTTCACCGTGCTACCCGAAATCGCCCTTGCCCGGGTGCGCGAGGATGCGCCATTCGACAAGATCTGCTACATCGGCTGCGGCGTCACCACCGGGATCGGCGCGGTTATTTATACGGGCAAGGTGTGGCCCGGCGCGAACGTCGTCGTCTTCGGACTCGGCGGCATCGGCCTTAATGTCATCCAGGGCGCACGCATGGTAGGCGCCGACAAGATCATCGGTGTCGACATCAATCCCGGTAAGGTGGCGATGGCGAAGAAATTCGGCATGACCGATTTCGTCAATCCGAACGAAGTGGGCAATGACAAAGTCGTGCAGGCAATCCAGGAATTGACCGACGGCGGCGCCGATTTTTCCTTCGACGCCACCGGCAACACCAATGTCATGCGCCAGGCGCTCGAATGCTGCCATCGGGGCTGGGGCACCAGCATCGTCATCGGCGTTGCCGAGGCCGGCAAGGAAATTTCGACGCGGCCGTTCCAGCTCGTCACCGGGCGCAACTGGCGCGGCACGGCCTTCGGCGGTGCGCGCGGGCGCACAGATGTGCCGAAGATCGTCGACTGGTACATGGAGGGCAAGATCGATATCGACTCGTTGATCACTCACACAATGCCGCTCGACGAAATCAATACCGCATTCGATCTCATGCATGAGGGCAAGTCGATCCGTTCGGTCGTCACTTTCTGATGGAACCCGGTCCGTATAAAGTAATCCTCAGCGGGCTGGACGAACTCAGCCCGCGCGAACTCTATGATATGCTCAAGATGCGGGTCGACGTCTTCGTCGTCGAGCAGAAATGTCCCTACCCCGAGCTCGACGGCAAGGATGTCGACGCGCTGCACCTGCGCCTGATGGATGGCAAGACGCTCGTCGGCAGCGCCCGCATCCGCAAGCCGGAAAAGGACGAGCCCGCTGCCCGGATCGGCCGCGTCGTCGTCTCTCCGGACCATCGCGGCAAGCGTCTTGGCGAGCGGCTGATGGTCGAGGCCATTGCCCAATGCGAGCGGCTTTATGCCGAACGCCCGATCAATCTTTCGGCGCAGAGCCACCTCAAGGGTTTCTACGAATCCTTCGGTTTCGTGCCGGTGTCGGAGGAATATCTCGAGGACGACATTCCGCATATCGACATGCAGCGCCCTGCTGCGGTCGCAACAGACTAGCTGTCGTTCGACAAAGGCCCCACATGTGGAAACGCCATAATCCCTTTTACATCGCCGCCGTCGTCGGGATCGCCGTATTCGCAGTTGCGGTGTTTTTGCTTTCGTCGCGCATTGCCGCTGTCGTTGCCGCCAATGCGTTTTTCGTCATCTACCTGCTCTTGTCGGCATTCAAGGTTCACAGGCTCACGCCCGACTACCTTCGCAACAATGCGGCCAAATCGGACGAGCCTGTGGGCATCATCTTCGCTGTCACTTTTTGCACTGTGCTCGTCGCCGTCGGCTCGCTGTTTGCGCTGATCAATTCCGGTCAGGACAAGCACCCGCTCGACTTGACGCTGACGCTTTTCGCAGTCCCACTCGGCTGGCTGACGATCCACATGATGACGGCGATCCACTATGCCCATATGTACTGGCAGCCGGACGAAGACGCCGACGGCGTGAAGGACAAGCCGCGCCACCACGCCGGCGGTCTCGACTTTCCGGGCGACAAGGAGCCCGGCGGCATCGAATTCGTCTACTTCTCCTATATTATCGGCATGACGGCGCAGACGTCCGACACCGCGATTACCAGTTCGCAGATGCGCCGGATCAATCTCGTCCACGCCATCGTTTCGTTCTTCTTCAATACGGTGCTGGTCGCAGCCGCGGTGAATGTCGCCGTCGCGCTCGGCCAACCGCAATAAATCGGGATCACCCATGGAAACGCTATCGACCGCCAGGAGCTTCGAGGGAATTCAGGGCGTCTATCGCCATCGCAGCGAAGCCTGCCAATGCGACATGACCTTTGCCGTATTCCTGCCGCCGCAGGCGAAGGACGGTCCGGTTCCGCTCCTCTGGTACCTCTCGGGGCTTACCTGCACGCATCAGAACGTCATGGACAAGGGCGAATATCGCCGCGCCGCAGCCGAACACGGCGTTGCCATCATCTGCCCGGATACGAGCCCGCGCGGCGAGAATGTGCGGGACGAAAAAGACAACTGGCAATTCGGCAGCGGCGCCGGCTTTTATCTCGACGCCACGCAGGCGCCCTGGTCGACCAACTATCGGATGGCCAGCTATATCGGCGACGAACTTCCGTTGCTGGTCGCGGCCAACTTCCCCGTGGATATGGAGCGCCAGGGCATATTCGGTCATTCCATGGGCGGCCATGGCGCGATCACGCAAGCCCTGAAGCACAAGGGACGTTTCAAATCCGTTTCAGCGTTCGCGCCGATCGCGCGGCCCATGGTCGCCGGCTGGTCACGCCCGGCCTTCGAGAAATATCTCGGGCCAGACGAAGCTGAGTGGCGGGCCTATGACAGCGTTGCGCTCATTGAGGATGGCGCGCGCGTGGCGGAGTTACTGGTCGACCAAGGCAAGGCAGACGGATTTCTTGACGATGGTCTGCGCCCCTGGCTGCTGGAAGAAGCCTGCGCCAAGGCCGGCATTCCGCTGGCGCTCAATATGCGCGACGGCTATGACCATTCGTACTTTTTCATCTCAACCTTCATGGCTGATCACATTGCCTGGCACGCGAAGCGCGTGAAGGGCTGAGTACATTTGGCGGCAACGAGCCTGGGCATTTGCTCCTCTAATGATCTCATTGTTTACATCGGAGGCCTTGCCACGAAAGGGCCCTGCAAATTTTTCGGGCATAACCAACCCTGATTAAACTTTAGGCCAATTGACGCGGCGGTCCTTGTTTTGAAACGTTGGCATTTTTAACCAAGGATTTAGCGACAATGAATTTTAGATATTCATTACTGGCCCTGCTTGTTGCACTTGCGGCGTGCGACGATTCGAACACCGCCGAGGCTCCATCGGCGTCGAGCACTTTTGCAGGGTCCGAAACAACCGTTGCGACCGGTGATGGCAGTGGGGGTGCCCCGGCAATTGTTGCACCTAATCCGGAGACGACGACCGTTGCGATCACCGAGGACGCACTGGCTGCGGCGCGGCGCGAGGCGGCCGCCCTCAAGGCTAATGGCAGGTTCGAAGATGCGGCAGGTAAACTGTCCGCAGCGGGTCTCCTGGATGAGGCCGGAGCCCTTCTCGCGGATGCAGGCCTTGAAGAAAAAGCTTTTGATCTCCTGGTCCCCGAGGATCGCAGCGTCAATGATATTACCAGCTACGACATGGGTCCCGACGGCTTGATCATGCGATGGCAGGTCGACGAGACCACTTCAGTCAAGCGCAGTTCCCTGAAGCTGGGCTCTAAGAGGGTACCGTTTACCGCACGCGCCGGCCATCTGATTGCCTACGCGCCCGAAGATCCAACCTCCAGGCAGCAAGATGCCCAGGCCGCAATCTTTTATACAGCCTATACCCGTGACGGCCTGCCGAAGGGCAACCGCCCCGTCACCTTTGTATGGGATAGCGGGGCCTCTTCCCTTTGGCTGCACATGGCCTCGTGGGGGCCTAACCGGCTGAAAGTGGACGCACCCATACCCGAGGCATTTTACAAGAAGCCGCCGACGACATTTCCGCTTGAGGAAAACAGTCTTACACTTCTCGACAAGACGGATCTCGTCTTCATCGATCCAGTGGGCATGGGCTATTCAACTGCCATCGCGCCATTCACCAATAAGAACTTCGCGCCAGCGGACACATCAAGCGTCGTCATCCGCGATTTTATAATTCGCTACAACAATGTGAACAATCGCCAGAGTTCGCCAAAATACCTTCTTGGCGAATCCTCTGGTTCAACAAGCGCCTCAAGGGTTGCAAACCTGCTCCTCAATGCAGGTACCGGCCGTTTCACACCGGACAAGTCGGGCAAGCCAGCCATTGCATTGTCGGGTCTCGTCCTCGGTTCGCCAAACCTCGATCCGGTAGAGCGCTGTGACATTTATGACGGTACCTACGCGAACTGCGCCGGCTACCTCCCATCCTTCGCAATGGTTGGCGATTATCACAAGCTTGGCGCTGGACGCGGCACCGCAACGCGGGAGCAGTATTTCGAATCGATACGGAAGTTCGTTACGGATACTTACCTGCCGGCCCATGAAGCACATCCGCAAAAGGCCCCAGAAGGAAGTGACGTCGTACCGTGGTGGACCTGGGTCGCGACTGCTCCCGGCCAAGACCTCGTCAATCAACTGAAGGCGAAAACCGGGTACGCAGGGAGTGAATGGAATGATAAGGGCTTCGTGAACTCCACAAATGTGCGGGATGACCTTGTGCCAGGCAAGCGCCTGAGCCTATTCGATGCTCGCCTGACGGTTCCCACGAAATATGCCTACGATCCCGACAAATATGTCGATCTTGCGTTCAGCAACGAGTTCACGACCTATATGAAAAAGTCGGTGAACTATCAAAGCAGCTCAGGCTATAAGGCTTGCTGCGATATCCGAAGCGCACGGGAATATAGGTCGACCAGTTCGCGTCCTGCGACCACTCTCGATCTCAATGAGGCTCTGAGGCTCTCCCCGAATCTCAAGCTGCTCATCCTGCATGGCTACGAGGATCTTGTGGCGCCTGGCTTTCAGACTGAACTCGATCTGAAGAAAGCCGCGCTCGGCGGCCGGATTCCGGTCAAATGGTTCGAGGGCGGGCACATGATTTACCTGGCCGAAGAGGCGCGCGCGCCGATGAAGGCCGAACTCGACAAATTTTTCGACGATCCCCGCTATAGCCTGCCGCCAGCCCTCTCTTCTCAATAGGAAGTGGGACGGGGCTGCAGCGCGTCCCTACGCGTGTCTGCTTGCCAGCTATAGGTTGGCAGCAAGCAGAATGCACCCTCGGCATATCTCTACTCTATCGACCCGAGAAGACGCCTTCATCTTAAGATAAGGATTTAACCAGAATGAATTTGAGAAATTGCGCTCTCGCCACCCTGCTGTTGCTGACCGCTTGCGATGGTTCGGATTCTTCGGCACCACAGCCAGATGGTGCAAGCACCTTCAATAATCCTACCTCGGCTAACGCCGCAGCAAACGTACCCTCTCACGGGGAAGGCGGCACAACCATAGCCGTAGTAGAGCCGGCCGCGCCCATTACTGAAAATCTGACTGAACGGGCTAAACGCGAGGCGGCAGCACTTCAGAAGGAGGGCCAGTTCGAAAAAGCCGCAGACACGCTCACCGCCGTCGGTCTCATCGTCGAGGCCGGAACGCTCCTTGCCGATGCCGGGCTGGAAGAGAAGGCCTTTGCCCTTCTCGCGCCGCAGGACCGAATGCTCAATGATCCCAACATCTATGATACGGGAATTGGGGGGACGATCTTGGCATCCCAGGTGGACGAGACCACCTCGGTCAAGCGTAGTTCGATGACAATCGGCGGCAAGACGGTCCCGTTTACCGCCCGGGCCGGTCACCTTATCGCCTACGGGCCCAAGGGCCTTGCTCCCGGCAAGCAAGAGGCGCAAGCCGCGATCTTCTATACCGCCTATACGCGCGACGGGCTTCCGAAGGACAAGCGGCCCGTCACATTTTTATGGAATGGTGGACCGGGGTCCGCTTCCATCTGGCTCCATATGGGCTCCTGGGCGCCGGTGCGGCTGAAATCGGATGCTCCGTCGATTCCGGAAGAGTTCTACAAGGAGCCACCATCAACCCTGCCGTTGGAAGAGAACGCAATCACGCTTCTCGACAAGACGGACATTGTCTTCGTTGATCCTGCAGGCACAGGCTATTCGACGGCTGTCGCACCATATATAAACGCGAACTTCTGGGGCACCGACTGGGATGCGGGCCTGGTTCGCGATTTCATCATCCGATACAACAATGTCAACAACAGGCAGACATCGCCCAAATATCTCTACGGCGAGTCCTACGGCGGCATCCGTACGCCGATTGTCGCCGATCTTCTGCTCAATGAGGGCACGACGCGATTTTTGCCGGAATCCTCCGGCAAACAGAGCATTGTCCTTTCGGGCTTGATTCTGAATTCACCGATCCTCGACTACACATCCAACTGTGATATGGATGAAAAGATCAGTTGCGCCGGATATTTGCCGACTTATGGGATGGTCGGCGACTATCATAAGCTCGCCACGGCTCGGGGGAATGCATCAGCTGAAAGTTATCTTCAAACGATGCGGACCTTTGTCACGGAGAAATACCTTCCGTTGCTCAAGGAACACCCCTTATCCTTGCCCGCTGGAAGTCCCCTGGTTCCCTGGAAGACATTCGTCGCCACGCAACCCGGTAAGGACCTCATCGCAGAATTGCAGGCAAAAACCGGTATCCCAGATGCTCTGTGGGTGGATGACCCCAACATCGACCCGGGATGGGTGCAATACAGTCTCATACCGGGCTACAAGCTGGGACGATACGACGCGCGCATGAAACTTCCGTCTAACGCGCCCTACAATCCCGACAACTACATCGATGACGCCTTCGTCAACCAGTTCAAAAGCTACATGAAACAATCGGTGAACTACGAGAACGGTTCAGACTACAGCGATTGTTGCTACGCCATATATAGTTGGAATTGGCCACACCGGGGTTCGGTGGGTGCCTTGAGCCCCTCCAGCATCCCTGACCTCCATGAGTCCCTTACTCTAAACCCGGAGTTAAAGTTGTTGATCCTCCATGGCTACGAGGACATCGCGACCCCGGGATTCCAGACCGAGCTTGATTTGAAGAATGCGGGAATGGCGGACCGAGTGCCGGTCAAGTGGTTCGAAGGCGGCCACATGACCTATAACACCGAGGTGTCCCGCGCGCCCTTGAAGGCGGAGATCGACAAGTTTTTCGACGACCCCCGCTACAGCCTGCCGCCAGCCATTGCCTCGAACTAGGAGCAGCGAGCCATGAACCGCATCATCATATCGACATCACTTCTGGCAGCGCTCATGCTTGCATCGCCTGCCCAGGCCTATGACGATCTGCGCAAGCCGCCGGCAGATCCATCCGGCACGGCGCGCGCGCCCTTGACCGAGAGCGGCATTCAGCATGAACTCGACCAGCGGCTTATGCAACGCTTCAAAGCCGCGGCGGGCTCTTCCCCGCGACTGACCAGGCAGCAGGCAAAAGACGCCAATTGGGGCTTCATCGCCGATCATTTCGCCGAAATCGACACGGCTGGCGCCGGCTATGTCAGCTTCGATCAAATCCAGACGTTCATGGATGCGCGCAGCATTGGCGCAACGGCCAAGGCAAGGGTAAAGGCCCGGGAATCGACGGTGGAGACGATCGAGTGATGAACAGGTGTGGACGGGTCTCATCGGCCCCTTCACGCGGCCCTACGCCTCGGCTGGAGTCGGCAGCGTCTGAGCGGTTAATCTGTAGAGACCAACGGGCGGGGGTCGGTATCCCCGTGCCAAAGTCCGCAAATACCGAGCGGACTTAAATGCACCTTCAAGGAAACCGACCTACTCGAACACGATCGACGGGGCGGTGCGTCCGCCCTTGGCCGATTGCAACTCGTCCCAGACCTTCGCCGCGATCTCGCGATAGGCCTTGGCCTGCGGACCATCGGGGTTGCTGACGACAACCGGCCTTCCGCTGTCGGATGTTTCACGGATTTCCATAACGAGCGGCACTTCGCCGAGGAAGGGCACGCCGAGGCGTTCGGCCTCCTTGCGCGCGCCGCCATGGCCGAAAATATCGTAGCGCGCTCCGGTATCCGGAGCGATGAAATAGCTCATGTTCTCGACGATGCCGAGAAGCGGCACGTCGACCTTCTTGAACATGTTGAGGCCCTTGCGCGCATCGATCAGCGCCAGATCCTGCGGCGTCGAGACGATGACGGCGCCGGCAAGCGGCACCTGCTGAGCCATGGTCAATTGCGCGTCGCCAGTGCCCGGCGGCATATCGACGACCAACACATCGAGATCGCCCCACTCCACCTCGCGCAGCATCTGCGTCAGCGCCGACATCACCATCGGCCCGCGCCAGATCATCGGCGTTTCCTCCTCGACGAGAAAGCCGATCGACATGACCTTGAGCCCATAGCCTTGCATCGGCTTCAGCACCCGGCCTGAAACCACCTGCGGCCTGCCATGCAGATTGAGGAGGCGCGGCATGGACGGCCCGTAAATATCAGCATCGAGAATGCCGACACGATGGCCATTGGCGCTGAGGCCGAGTGCGAGATTGACTGCCGTGGTCGACTTGCCGACGCCGCCCTTGCCGGAGGCAACAGCGATGATCGCGCCAACGCCGGGCACGCCGGCCTTCACCGGCGCGGCTCCATGCGTGTGCGGCTGTGAGCCTTGCGCGGGAACGCGCGGCGGCGGCGTGGCCCCGGCAGGTGCGGAACGTTGCACGGGACGGGGTGACGGCGTTGCTCGCGGTGCGTCATCACTGGTCGGTCCGCCTTTCTTTTCGGCGGTCAAGGCGACGACTGCACCGGCAACGCCGGGCAACGCCTTCACGACGCGCTCGGCGGCGGACCGCAGCGGTTCCAGTTCCTGGGCGCGGGCGGCAGGCACGGTGATCGAGAAAAACACCTTGTTGTCGGCAATGAAGATATCCGAAACGAGGCCGAGCTCGACGATGTTGCTGTTGAAATCGGGGCCCGTCACTGTCTTCAGCTGTTCGAGAACCTGATCTTTCGTCACGCCTGCCATTTAAAATTCCATCCCTGTCGTTCCTTGGGGACTCAAATAGTGCAGTTGGGGCCAAACGCCAATGATCATTTGCATTCCAGCGACGCGGCGGGGCCGATCAGAGCTTTGTCACCATGCGGTGCGAGCCGGGATGGATCATGCGAACGAAGGTAATTGGCTTTTGCGGAAGGTAGGTCAGGCGCTCGATGACGAAGACGGGATCGTTCACGACAAGATCGAGCATGTCGGCTTCGTCCGGGTCGGCGAGGCCCGCATGGAACACGATTTCAGCCTGCGAAAACGGTGAGTGAGTGACAAGCCATTCGTTCGGGCTGACGGTCTCGAAAGTCTCGTGGCGAATGGCCGGCACTGCGTCCAGATTGATCCAGCGGTCTTCATACTGGTAGGGCTTTTCATCGGAAAGGTGCAGACAGCGCACATGCAGCATATCCTTGGCCTTGGTGATGCCAAGGCGCTTCGTCACGCATGCCGGCGGCTTTTCCACGACATTGGAAACGAGGCGAAATTGATAGGCGCCGCCCTTGTTCTCGATCTCCTGGCGCACGATGGGGATGACGAAACGTGCCTCACGCATCGGATGCAGCGCAACACGCGTGCCGGCCTTGCGCTTGCGCACCAGAACGCCGCCGCGCGCAAGCTCCTGCAGCGCCCGGTTTACGGTGGCACGGGCGCAGCCAAACTCGACTGCAAGCACCTCCTCGCCGGGTATCAGCGCGCCGGGCGCCCAGACGCGCTCGGCAATGCGGCGCGCCATCTCAGCCTTGATCGCATGGAACGATTTGCGCGCGGTTGCCGTCACACTCTCTCCAGAATCGACGCAAGGCGCGCCTTGTAGGACTTGAATATCGAAGCGCGATCGCGATGCCTGCCTTCGCGCACGACATGGCGTCCGGCCGACCAGACGTCGCTTACCGCATCTCTGTCGCCGGCAAATATCCAGCCGTCAAGCAGCCTGTCGCCGGCAAGGCCTAAAACCGCTGTGTTATCAACATCAAGGGCAATCATATCCGCCCATTTGCCGGCTTCAAGGCTGCCACTCGCGCGCCCGAGTGCCTGAGCTCCGCCCAGCAACGCGGCGTCGAAAAGCGTGCGGCCGCAGGATTTTCCGTCGCGCGAAAGCATGACGCGCGAAACGTCGCGCAGACGCTGGCTGTATTCGAGCTGGCGCAACTCCTCGGAAGGCGCAATACGAATATTGGAATCGGATCCGGTGCCGAACCGTCCGCCAGCGTTGAGATATTGGACGCCGTTGAAGATGCCGTCGCCAAGATTTGCTTCGGTGATCGGACACAGGCCGACAACCGCGCCGCTCGCCGCGACGCGCAGCGTCTCATCCTCATTCATGTGGGTCGAATGGATGAGGCACCAGCGCTCAGCGACGGGCAGATGATCGAGCAACCAGCTCATCGAGCGCTGGCCATAGGCGGACTCGACTTCCTGAAGTTCCGGAATCTGCTCGGCAATATGGATATGGAAGGGAACGCCCGGAAAATGCTGTTCCAGCGCCTTTAAGTCGCGTTCATTTACTGCGCGGATGGAATGGGGCGCGACACCGAAGCCGGCATCGGGGCTGACACTGGCCGCAGCTTTCTTTGCCTCTTCAGCCAGCCGCACATAGCGGTCGAGCTTGTTTCCGAACCGAAGCTGACCGCCAGCGAGCGCACGGCCGTCGACGCCGCCCTGCATATAGGCGACGGGTAAAATCGTCAGCCCGATGCCAGTTGCGCTGGCGGCGGCGGCGATGCGTTCCGACAATTCCCCGAGCTTTGCATAAGTCGCGCCGCCGGGCTGATGGTGCAAATAATGAAACTCGGCGACGCTGGAATAACCGGACTCCAGCATTTCGACGAAAGCGAAGGCGGCAATCGCCTCAATGTCCTCAGGATCGAGAATATCGAGAAAGCGATACATGACTTCGCGCCACGTCCAGAAGCTGTCGCGTCCGGCGGGGCTGCGTGCTTCCGACAAGCCCGCCATGGCGCGCTGAAAGGTGTGACTGTGCAGGTTGCTTTGCGCGGGGAGCAACGCGTCGACGGTATAAGCATCTGATTCTTCGATGGTTTCCGGTGTCACCGACGCGATGCGTCCGCTCGCGTCCACGCGGATGAGAACGTTGTTTTCCCAGCCATTGGCGGTCAGGGCCCTGCGCGCAAAAACTGATTTCGTGGCCTCGCTCATTTCTTCTCCTGCACCCGATTGACATAATATGTATATACATAATAATGGTATGAGCAAGACCATAATGGGACACGGCCAACGCCAATGAGAAAAATCCTTTCGGGACTTCGGATCGCAACGCTGGAAGACATCGGCGCGCCTTACGGCTTGATCGAGGATGGCGTAATCGGCGTGAAAGACGACCGCATCGCCTGGGTTGGCAAAGACGTTCCCGCCGACTGGAACCATGTAGAAATCGAGAATTTCGGTGGCAGGCTGGCAACGCCGGCGCTTGTCGATTGTCACACCCACCTCGTTTTCGGCGGCAACCGCGCCCGCGAGTTCGAAATGCGCCTCGAGGGCGCAACCTACGAGGAAATCGCGCGCGCCGGTGGCGGCATCGTGTCGTCGGTCAAGTCAACCAATGCGTTCAGCGAGGATGAACTGGTGGCGCAAAGCCTGCCGCGCCTCGACACGCTGCTGGCCGAGGGAATTTCCACCATCGAGATCAAATCCGGTTACGGCCTGAATATCGAAGCCGAACTCAAGATGCTGCGCGTTGCGCGAAGGCTTGCGACGCTCCGCCCGGTCCGAATCAAGACGAGCTATCTCGGCGCGCACGCCGTGCCGCTTGAATACAAGGGGCGCGCGGACGATTACATCGCCGAAGTCGCCCTGCCGGGTCTCGAAGCAGCGCACGCGGAAGGACTGGTCGATGCGGTGGACGGTTTTTGCGAGGGCATCGCCTTTTCGCCGACACAGATCGCGCGCGTGTTCGACAAGGCCAAAAGCCTTGGCCTGCCAGTAAAACTTCATGCCGAGCAATTGTCCAATCTCAGTGGCGCAAAGCTTGCGGCATCCTACGGCGCCCTGTCGGCCGACCATCTTGAATATCTCGACGCCGAGGGCGCCAACGCCATGGCCGAAGCCGGTACCGTTGCCGTGCTCCTACCCGGCGCCTTCTACGCCCTGCGCGAGGAACAGGCCCCGCCCGTGAAGCTTTTACGAGAAGCAGGCGTGCGTATCGCCGTCGCCACCGACTGCAATCCCGGCACGTCGCCGCTCACCTCCTTGCTTTTGACGATGAACATGGCGTGCACTCTGTTCCGCCTCACCGTCGAGGAATCACTCGCCGGGGCAACCCGCGAGGCAGCGCGCGCACTCGGGCTCCACAAGGATATCGGCACGATCGCGCCCGGAAAACGGGCCGAGATTGCGATCTGGAATGCAGAGCAACCGGCGGAGCTCTGTTACCGCATTGGCTTCAACCCGCTTCACCAGCTCTTCTTGAAAGCGTAACCATGACTGTTGTTCTCCATCCCGGCTCCGTGCCTATTTCAGTATTGGAAACCATCTATTGGCAGGGCGAGGCCGTACGGCTGGACCAATCGTTCAAGGCCGGGATTGAGGCTGCAGCGGCACGCATTGCCGAGATTGCGCGGGGCAATGCTCCCGTTTACGGGATCAATACGGGCTTCGGAAAGCTTGCCAGCATCAAGATCGATGCGGCCGATGTGGCGACCCTGCAACGCAATCTCATCCTTTCCCATTGCTGCGGCGTCGGCAACGCGCTGCCCGAAAACATCGTGCGCCTGATCATGGCGCTGAAGCTGATCTCGCTCGGCCGCGGCGCCTCCGGCGTCCGTCCCGAACTCATCAGCCTGATTGAGGGGATGCTCGACAAGGGCGTCATCCCCGTCATTCCGGAAAAGGGCTCTGTCGGCGCATCGGGCGACCTTGCTCCGCTCGCGCACATGGCCGCGGCCATGATCGGCGAAGGCGACGTCGTCTTGGGCGGCGAGCGCATGCCGGCGGGCGATGGGCTTGCGAAGGCCGGGCTAAAGCCGGTCGTTCTTGCCGCCAAGGAAGGGCTCGCGCTGATCAACGGCACGCAGGCTTCCACCGCGCTCGCTCTTGCAGGTTTGTTTCGTGCTCACCGGGCTGCCCAGTCGGCCTTGATCACCGGAGCGCTCTCGACCGACGCGGCAATGGGCTCGTCCGCGCCGTTTCACCCCGATATCCATACCTTGCGCGGGCATCGCGGCCAGATCGACACGGGGGCAGCGCTGCGCCGCCTCCTCGAAAATTCACCGATCCGCGAAAGTCACATCGAAGGCGACGAACGCGTGCAGGACCCCTATTGCATCCGCTGCCAGCCGCAGGTTGACGGGGCGTGCCTCGATCTCTTGCGCATGGCCGCACGCACGCTCGAAATCGAGGCCAATGCCGTCACCGACAACCCGCTGGTTCTCAGCGATGGCTCCGTCGTCTCGGGCGGCAACTTCCATGCTGAGCCGGTGGCGTTCGCTGCGGACCAGATCGCGCTTGCCATCTGCGAAATCGGCGCGATCGCCCAGCGCCGTATCGCATTGCTGGTCGATCCAGCCTTGAGCTACGGCCTGCCGGCATTTCTTGCGCGCAAGCCCGGCCTCAATTCCGGATTGATGATCGCGGAGGTCACCTCCGCAGCGCTCATGTCAGAAAACAAGCAGATGTCGCATCCGGCTTCGGTAGATTCGACGCCAACGTCGGCCAACCAGGAAGATCACGTTTCCATGGCCTGCCATGGAGCCCGACGGCTTCTGCAGATGACCGACAATCTGTTCTCGATCATCGGCATCGAGGCACTGACGGCGGCGCAAGGCATCGACCTCCGCAGTCCGCTCGCGACGAGCCCGGAACTCACCCGCGCCCACGGCGTTATCCGCTTAGCGGTGCCGACACTTGACGACGACCGCTATATGGCGCCGGACCTTCAGGCCGTAAGCGAGCTTATTGCCTCAGGCGCACTGAACGCCGCGATTTCGGCCGAAATTCTCCCAGTTCTGGATACGCGTCTATGAGCATTGTCGAGGTCAAACAGGGATCGCTGCCGATCATCCTCGGATTTCCGCACACAGGCACGGATGTGCCTGCCGAAATCTGGTCGCGTCTGAACGAGAACGGCCAGCGTCTCGCCGACACCGATTGGCATGTGGACCAGCTCTATGATGGCCTCCTGCCAGGCGTCTCGACCGTCAGGGCGACGTTCCACCGCTACGTCATCGATGCGAACCGCGATCCTGCGGGTGGCAGTCTCTATCCAGGCCAGAACACCACGGCGCTCATTCCGGAAACCGATTTCGACGGGAAAGCCATCTGGCGCGACGGCGAAATGCCGACGTCAGCCGATACGAAGCTGAGACTCGAACGGTTTCATCGCCCGTATCATGAGGCTCTGTTCGACGAAATCCAGCGGGTGCGCAAGACGCATGGGCTAGCCATCCTCTACGATTGCCATTCCATCCGCTCGCATATCCCGTTCCTGTTTGCAGGGAAGCTGCCGGATTTCAACATCGGGACCAATGAGGGCACAAGCTGCTCGCCGGAAATTGCCTCTGCGGTTGGCCGCATTGCTTTTGCTGCCCGCGGCTACGACGCCGTAATCAACGGCCGCTTCAAGGGCGGCTGGACGACACGCCATTATGGCAAGCCCTCCTCCAATATTCACGCCATCCAGATGGAGCTGACGCAATCGTCGCACCTTGCGACCGAAGCGCCACCCTTCGACTACGACGAAGGCAAGGCCGAGAAGTTGCGCAGGCACCTCAAGGACATACTCGAAATCATCGCACAGACCGCCATTAAACTGGGGAGCAAGTAATGAACAATCCGAGGCACAATATCCGGGAAATCCGCAGTCCCCGGGGCAATGAGCTCAACACCAAATCCTGGATGACCGAAGCGCCCCTGCGGATGCTGATGAACAATCTCGATCCGGACGTTGCCGAGAACCCCAACGAACTCGTCGTCTACGGCGGCATTGGTCGGGCTGCGCGCACCTGGGACGACTTCGACAAGATCGTTTCGACGCTGAAGACCCTCAACGGGGATGAAACGCTGCTCGTCCAGTCCGGCAAGCCCGTCGGCGTATTCAAGACGCACTCCAATGCGCCGCGTGTTCTTATTGCCAATTCAAATCTGGTGCCGCATTGGGCGACCTGGGATCATTTCAACGAACTCGACAAGAAGGGTCTCGCCATGTACGGGCAGATGACCGCGGGTTCGTGGATCTACATTGGCACGCAGGGCATCGTGCAGGGGACCTATGAAACCTTCGTCGAGGCCGGCCGGCAGCATTATGACGGCAACCTCAAGGGCAAATGGATCCTCACGGGTGGCCTTGGCGGCATGGGCGGCGCACAACCGCTCGCCGCAGTCATGGCCGGCGCCTGCTGCCTCGCCGTCGAATGCAATCCGGATTCGATCGATTTCCGCCTACGCACCCGCTATGTCGACGCCAAGGCGGAGACGCTCGACGAGGCGCTGGAAATGATCGATCGCTGGACCATGGCCGGCGAAGCCAAATCGGTTGGTCTTCTCGGCAATGCCGCGGATGTTCTGCCGGAACTCGTACGTCGCGGCGTACGGCCTGACATGGTGACCGACCAGACCTCGGCGCACGATCCGATCAACGGTTATCTGCCCAAGGGCTGGACCCTTGCCGAATGGCGCGAGAAGCGCGAGAGCGACCCGAAGGCCGTAGAAAAGGCCGCGCGGGCCTCCATGCGCGTGCATGTGGAAGCCATGCTCGCGTTCTGGAACCAGGGCATTCCCACGCTCGACTACGGCAATAATATCCGGCAGGTCGCCAAGGATGAAGGCCTTGAAAACGCCTTTGCTTTCCCCGGCTTCGTGCCGGCCTATATCCGTCCGCTCTTCTGCCGCGGCATCGGTCCGTTCCGCTGGGCCGCCCTGTCGGGTGATCCGGAAGACATCTACAAGACGGACGCCAAGGTGAAGGAACTGACGCCAGGCAATACGCACTTGCACAACTGGCTCGACATGGCACGCGATCGCATCGCCTTCCAGGGGCTGCCGGCGCGCATCTGCTGGGTCGGTCTCGGCGATCGCCACCGTCTCGGCCTTGCCTTCAACGAAATGGTGCGAAACGGCGAACTGAAAGCACCGATCGTCATCGGCCGCGATCACCTCGATTCCGGTTCCGTCGCTTCGCCGAACCGCGAGACGGAAGCGATGAAGGACGGCTCTGACGCCGTCTCGGACTGGCCGCTGCTCAATGCGCTCCTCAACACCGCGTCGGGCGCCACCTGGGTGTCGTTGCATCACGGCGGCGGTGTCGGGATGGGCTATTCGCAGCATTCCGGCATGGTGATCTGCTGTGACGGCACGGACGACGCCGCGGAGCGGATCGGCCGCGTGCTCTGGAACGACCCGGCCACCGGCGTCATGCGCCACGCCGATGCGGGCTACGAGATCGCAATCGAATGCGCCAAGGAAAAGGGTCTTAACCTGCCCGGTATCCTCGGCTGATGCGTATATTGCGCGCCGGCGCCCACAAGCGCATGCCGTGGAAGAATGGCGCCGGCGTGACCACCGAGATCGCCATAGCGCCGGAAGGGGCTGCAATCGACAGCTTCGATTGGCGCATCAGCATGGCGAAGGTGCCAGATTCCGGCCCCTTCTCCGCCTTTGCCGGCATCGACAGGGTACTGGCAGTGCTTGACGGCGCCATGAATTTGCAAGTTGGCGCCGGCACGCCCGTGAAACTGGGCTCAACCTCACCGGCACTACCATTTCCCGGTGATATTCCGACGCGCGCCGACGTCATCGAGACGGTAATCGATCTCAACGTCATGGTGCGCCGCGGCCGTTTTACCGCCCGTGTTACACCGCTCGAACGCCAGGAACTGACAGCGGAAGCCAAGGAAACATTTCTACTGCTTCGCTCAAAAGCTACGTTGCATGCGGGCGAAACCGTCGAAATCGACGATGTGATCCACCTTGCTCGCGGTGATATGCTGGCCTTCGTCCGCATACCCAAATGCGCTTGGCTGATCGAGATCGACGCCTCCTGATTTCATTGTCGCTTTGCCGCATAGATTTTGAGCTGACGCTGATGTATTTGATTGGCTCGAACTGGAATCGGGGCGTTGATGCGCGGAATTTGGCACGACTGGCGAACGGCATTGCGCATACTTTGCGCCATTGCGCTCGTATGCGTTGCCTTCGCACATAAGCCGGTTGCCGCCGAGGCTCAGCCAATCGATCTTGCCGCCTATACGCTTCCCGACGGCACCGTTCCTGTTCTCTGCCTCCCCGGCAGCGGCGGCGAGGACAGCCATAAGAGCGTCTGGCATGGCACGGGCTGCGAAGCGTGCCGACTCGCCGCATCGTTCATTCTGGCGGTTCCGCCATTTATATCGGAAGCGAAATTCCAGCCGGAGCAATCGATAGCGATAGCGCGCAAATCGATCCTGATCGCGCGCAGCCTCTACCCGCCTTCGGCGCCGCCGCAAGCCCCACCTTTCGCCTGACACAGTTCGTGCCGTAGGGCACGTCACGACGGCCTGCGTTTGCAGATCGTCATGCTTTATCGTCAGACGATTGGATTACCAATGACCATTTCGAGCGTGGCTTCCGCGAAGCCCAATACAATTAGCCTATCCCTTTACCGGGCCGTGTGGCGCTGGCATTTCTTTGCCGGCCTGCTGGTCATCCCCTTCATGCTCAACCTCGCCATCACCGGCGGCCTTTATCTGTTCAATGACGAGATCGACAATACGGTCTTTGCCTATCGCAATGTCGTCGAGCCGAATGGGACCGCGCTTGCGCCCTCGCTCCTGACTGAAACCGCCAAGGCAGCCCTGCCGGGCTCCAAGGTCCTGCGCTATCGCGCCCCGGCCGAGCCAAGCCAGTCCGTACGCGTCATCGTTGGCACGAAAGCAGGAAAAACCTACGTCTTTCTCAACCCCTATACCGGCGCTGTTCTCGGCACGGTTGCAGAGAAGGAAGAGTTCAACTGGGTCGTCAAGAAGATCCACAGCCTCGAATATTTCGGCCTCCCCTTCAATCGTATCGTCGAAGCGGTGGGCGGGCTTGCCCTCATTCTCGTCGTCACCGGTTTCTACCTCTGGTGGCCGCGCAAACAGACCGGCGGCGTCGTCAGTGTTCGCGGCACACCGCAGAAGCGCGTGTTCTGGCGCGACCTGCACGCCGTAACCGGAGCTGGCGCAGGGGCGCTGATCTTCTTCCTTGCGATTTCCGGCATGCCCTGGTCCGGCTATTGGGGCGATAAAGCCAACTCCGTCCTCGCCAGTGCCGGCCTCGGCTATCCGACCCAGCTTTGGGACGAGGTTCCGAGTTCTGAGGTGCCGACCAAGGATGTCCTGACCAATGCCGGCTGGACGGTCGAAAACGCGCCAGTTCCGACATCCTCGCCGAGCAATGCTTCGCCGGTAGGTCTCGACAGCATCGTGGCGTCGGCCAACGCGGCTGGCCTGACCCCCGGATTCGAGGTGTCGCTGCCCTTAGGCAAGACCGGCGTCTACACCGCCGCGATCTTCCCCGACGATATCGCAAAGCAGCGGACCATTCACTACGACCAGTACAGCGGCAAGCCCCTCATCGACCTGAAATTCGGTGATTATGGCGCGGGGGCCAAGACAATGGAATTCGGTATCGGCGTTCACATGGGCCAGTATTACGGAGTCGCCAACCAACTCGTCATGCTCATGACCTGCCTCGCCATCGTCCTGACCTCGGTGACCGCTGTCGTCATGTGGTGGAAGCGCCGCCCGTCCGGTCAGCTCGGCGTGCCGCCCATGCCCACGCAGAAAAGTGTTTTCGCTGTCCTCACCCTTGTGATCCTTGGCTTCGGCGTACTCTTTCCCCTCACCGGGTTCGCCATTCTCGCAATGTTGATCCTGGATCAGTTGCTCACGCGCATACCCTCGCCCCTCAAACGTGTATTCTCTTGAAATCCGAAGTGGAGACCCTTTCCATGAAAACACTATCAACAATTGCCGCGGCGCTTCTCGTGTCCGCTTCCTTCTCCCTCGCAGCGGCCGCCCATGATCACTCGGCAATGCAGGCCGGCACGGAAATGACTGACGCCGGCGCGATGGAGCCGGTAAAGGCCGGCGACCTCACCTTGAGCGATGCCTTCACCCGCGCCACGCTGCCCGGAGCCAAGGTTGGCGGCGGCTATGTGACGATCGCCAACGGATCGAAAGAAGCCGACCGCCTTATCGGCGGCTCCACGCCCGTTGCGGAACGGGTCGAGGTTCATGAAATGAAGATGGATGGCAGCGTTATGAAGATGCGCCAACTGAAGGAAGGCCTCGAAATTCCGGCTGGCGAGACGGTAAAGCTGGCACCCGGCGGCCTGCACCTCATGATGATGGGGCTGAAATCACCGCTCAAGGAGGGCGACATGGTTCCTGTTACCCTGGAGTTCGCCAAGGCCGGCAAGGTGGACCTGCAATTGATGGTCGGCGCGGCCAACGCCACGGACATGGGACACTGAAATGGGGATTCGGCTTCTGCGCTATGGGCTGTGGGCGGCTATTGCCGTCCTCTCCCTTTTGCTGGTCATCACCTATGTCAATACTCGTCTTGGCAGCCAATCTGCGGGGGTGAAACTCGGCACGCCCTTCAACCTCACCGACCAGAATGGAGCGCCCATCACCGAAGCCGCATTCGAGGGCCATCCAAGCGTGCTCTTTTTTGGCTTCACGCATTGTCCCGAAGTCTGCCCGACAACGCTTTTCGAGATGTCGGGCTGGCTGAAGGACCTTGGCGACGAGGGCAAGGACCTGCGGGTTTTCTTCATCTCCGTCGATCCGGAGCGTGACACGCCGGATGTCATGAAAGGCTACACCACGGCTTTCACCGACAGGATCACCGGCATTACCGGCAAGCCGGACGAAATCGAGAAGGTGCTGAAAGCATGGAAGATTTATGCTCGCAAGGTGCCGACCGAGAACGGCGACTACACGATGGACCATACCGCCTCGGTGATCCTGCTTGATCGCGATGGAAGACTGAAGAGCACGATTGACTATAAGGAGAGCAAGGACGTCGCCCTCAAGAAGTTGCGCCTGCTCATCGAAAGCTGATGGCACGTGGTTTCTCGTCGCGCGTTTTCTGGCCCGGCGAGAAACCCTGCCACAGCAAGACCGTTCCTTATTTTGTGGCGTTTGGAACAATTGTATACTAAAAAACTCATAATTTCCTAGAATAATTCTAACCTATTGATATTTTTAATAGTTTTAAAGATTTAGTGTTTGACTTTATCAGGTTCGCCAGCCTTTATGCGAACTGGCGCGAGGTGCGCCGGCATCCCATGGATGCATCCCTTTGATGTCTGGGCCTTGAACCCTTTCGATTGGAGGACCTTATGATTGGTCTTTTTCTGCCACGCCTGCGCGTGGTTTCCCTGCTGCCACGGCAGCAACTGCTTTTATCCTCCAGTCCGAAGCGGCTGGCCGATATTCTTCCAGGTCGCCGCAAAGGCTCTTTCGCTGCAACACGCAATCACGAAAGGGCAGGCGATGTATCCGCATCTGACTGAATCGCATGGCGGCAACGGCTGCTATTTCGATCGAACTCCCGAGAAGCTCGTTCTCGAAGGTTATCGCCGTTGGACTGCGGGCTTTGAAACCGGATCGGTAATCGCCTGGGAGATGGCTTTCGGTCTCTACAGCGAGCTGCTCGGCAGCCGCAACGGCAATCGGGCGCTCTCGGAACTGTCGTATTTCATCCGCACCCTGCGCCATTGCGCACTGTGCCCGTTGAAGACGTTTCCATTCGGTTCGCACCATGTATGCCGGGAGGAATGCCTGACTTTGGGACTGATCGCGGGCCTACAAAATTGTGACATGGTTGCGGCCAGAACTTGCCTCAATGCCATGGCATGTCCTTCCCGTCAGGAGGATGTGGAGAACGCTGCGATCACCTTTGCCGAAACGCTGGTCGAATTGGACCAGGTGCTTTTGCCGATACCGAAATTCGCAATCGACGACATTATTTCGCGCCCGCAGCGCGCGAGCCTGCACTAAAGGGACGAGACAATGATCATCAGTTCACGGCTGGAACGCCGCCTTTCCATCACTGCGACGGCGCTTCTGACCGCAGCCGCCTTCGCCATACCGATCAAGACCCGGACGTTCACTGAAAGCCGGCCATCCGCAAACTATGTGAATGTCGCCGAGGCCGGCACGATCGACAGAACCTACCACGACCACGGCAGGGGCCGGCCTCGTTAAGAGCGGTTCGGCCCCCGTGAATTGCGGGGCCGCTTCCGAACCATCCGCCATCCCGTTAGACAACTATTCCACGATAGTATGATTTTTCAGGAACGGGGCGAAATCGGGCCCCGCATTCCCAATTTTCCGATCGTGCCCGGCGCATCAGGAATCCTGTGCAACGGCCCACCGTTTCGATAGACTAAGGTGCTTGCGGTAGAATATTCTAATTTTCCCCTGTAAAAGGAATTCTTTCTAACGCCCCTAATTTTGGGGCCTCTGCTACGCTTCAGTTCTCATCATACGGAGGCAGGCATGAAAAATTCCCGATTTTCCCTAACATTCGCGGCAGCGTTGCTTGCAGCAACGATCGCCGTTCAACCGATGTCTGCTGCCTTTGCGGACACCACCCTTCTCAACGTCTCCTACGATCCGACCCGCGAGTTCTACAAGGATTTCAACGCGGCGTTTGCGGCGAAGTGGAAAGCCGACACCGGCGAGACGATCACCATCCAGAGTTCGCATGGCGGATCGGGCAAGCAGGCCCGCGCCGTGATCGACGGACTTGATGCCGATGTTGTAACGCTCGCGCTCGAAAGCGACATTACGGCGATTGCCGAGGCGACGAAGAAAATCAATCCCGATTGGCGCACCAAATATCCGCACAATGCGGCGCCATACACTTCGACCATCGTGTTTCTGGTTCGCAAGGGAAACCCCAAGGGCATCAAGGACTGGGGCGATCTGATCAAGGATGACGTGCAGGTCATCACTCCAAATCCGAAGACTTCGGGCGGCGCCCGCTGGAATTATCTGGCAGCCTGGGCCTGGGCCTATGGCCAGTACGGCGGTGACGAAGCCAAGATCAAGGAATATATCGCGACGTTGTTCCAGCACGTTCCGGTCCTCGATACCGGCGCCCGCGGCTCGACGACGACCTTCGCCCAGCGCGAACTCGGGGACGTCCTGCTTGCCTGGGAAAACGAAGCCTATTTGTCGCTGGCTGAATTCGGCGAGGACAAATTCGATATCGTCGTTCCTCCGCAGTCGATCCTTGCCGAGCCGCCGGTTGCTGTCGTCGACGGCAATGTCGATGCCAAGGGCACGCGCAAGGCTGCCGAGGCCTATCTCCAGTATCTCTACTCCGAAGAGGGCCAGACCCTCGCCGCCAAGCATTTCTATCGTCCGGCAGAACCGGAACTGGTCGCTCCCGACCTCATCAAGAAATTGCCGGAGTTGAAACTAGTGAAGATCGATGATCCTATCTTCGGCGGTTGGGCCAAAGCGCAGCCCTACCACTTCGGAGATGGCGGTACGTTTGACCAGATTTACAAGCCGAAACAATAACAGCATGATTTCCAACCTCGCGAAAGCAGGTTGGCGGTTTAAGAGGCCGAGTGTCATTCCGGGATTTGGAATGACACTCGGCTTCACTCTTGCCTACCTCGCATTAATTGTTCTTATTCCTTTAACGGGTCTCGCATGGCGTTCCGCATCCCTTGGCTGGGCCGGGCTATGGCATGTCGCGACCGATCCCCGCACCCTCAACGCACTCAAGATCAGCTTTGGCACGGCCTTTGTCGCGGCGCTGATCAACGTCTTTTTCGGCGTCGTCGTTGCCTGGGTGCTGGTGCGCTATCGTTTTCCGGGTCGTCGCATCATCGATGCGATTGTCGATCTCCCCTTCGCCCTGCCGACAGCCGTGGCCGGTATCGCGCTGACGTCGATCTACGCCAAGAACGGCTGGATCGGACGCTGGCTTGATCCGCTTGGCATCAAGGTTGCGTTCACCCCGATCGGCATCACCATCGCGCTGATCTTTGTCGGCCTGCCTTTCGTGGTGCGCACGGTGCAGCCGGTGATGGAAGAAATCCGCACGGAGGTCGAGGAAGCTGCAGCCACGCTCGGCGCCAATCGTTTTCAGACGATCACGCGTGTGTTGCTGCCCGGTCTCCAGCCGGCGATCCTCACCGGGTTCGCCCTCGCCTTCGCCCGGGCAGTCGGCGAATACGGTTCGGTGATCTTCATCGCGGGCAACCTGCCTTACGTGTCAGAGATAGCGCCGCTCCTCATCGTCATCCGGCTTGAGGAATTCGACTATGCCGGCGCGACGGCGATCGCAGCAATCATGCTGCTGATCTCATTTGCCATGCTCTTCATCATCAATCTTATTCAGGCGTGGAGCCGCAGGAGGTATGGCTATGGTACATGACCTGTCCCAGACCGCAGCCCCCGCAGCGGCGACCTGGCACCCGGCAACGACCGAGAGCCGCGGCTCACGCTATGTGCTGATCGGCATCACGCTGGTGTTTCTCGGATTGTTCCTCGTCCTGCCGCTCGTTTCGGTTTTCGTCGAGGCGTTCCGCAAAGGACCGGCCGAATATTTCACCGCGCTCATAGAGCCTGACGCGCAAGCTGCCATCCGCCTGACGCTGCTCGTCGCCGCGATCGCCGTACCGCTTAATCTCGTCTTCGGCGTGGTCGCCGCATGGACCATCGCCAAGTTCGAATTCAAGGGCAAGGCGTTCCTGACGACGCTCATCGACCTGCCGTTCTCGGTCTCGCCGGTAATTTCGGGCCTGGTTTATGTGCTGCTATTCAGCTCGCACAGCTTGCTTGGACCATGGTTCAAATCGCATGGCATCGAAATCCTCTTTGCCGTGCCCGGTATCGTGCTTGCGACGGTTTTCGTGACCTTCCCCTTCGTTGCCCGTGAATTGATCCCGCTCATGCAGCATCAGGGCACGACCGACGAGGAAGCCGCGCTCTCGCTCGGGGCCAATGGCTGGCAGACTTTCTGGCATGTGACATTGCCGAACATCAAATGGGGCTTGCTCTACGGCGTGCTTTTGTGCAACGCCCGCGCCATGGGGGAATTCGGCGCCGTGTCCGTCGTATCAGGCCACATTCGCGGGCTGACCAATACGATGCCGCTGCATGTCGAAATTCTTTACAACGAATATAATTTTGTCGCTGCGTTCGCGGTGGCTTCGCTTCTGGCGCTGCTGGCGCTGGTCACGCTTATTCTCAAGTCATTGCTTGAGATGCGATACGGCGCGGAGCTGCGGGCAGCAGGCGGACACTGAGAGGGTTTGAAATGGATGTTCGCGTAAGTGGTGTGCGCAAGGAATTCGATCGCTTTCCGGCGCTGCACGACGTTTCACTGGAAATAAAGTCGGGCGAACTTATCGCCCTGCTCGGTCCGTCGGGCTCGGGCAAGACAACTCTGCTGCGCCTGATCGCCGGGCTGGAATCCCCCACCGAGGGCAAGGTGTTCTTCGGCGATGAGGACGCCTCGCTGAAGTCGGTCCAGGAGCGCAATGTCGGTTTCGTGTTCCAGCATTATGCTCTGTTCCGGCACATGACGGTCATCGACAATGTTGGTTTCGGGCTGAAGGTACGGCCCTCGAACACGCGGCCCGCCAAGGACGAGATCCGGCGCCGTTCATCGGAGCTTCTCGACTTCGTCCAGCTTTCAGGCCTGGAAAAGCGCTACCCAGCGCAGCTGTCGGGCGGCCAGCGCCAGCGCGTCGCCCTCGCTCGTGCGATGGCAATCGAGCCACGCGTTCTGCTGCTCGACGAGCCTTTCGGCGCTCTCGACGCCAAAGTTCGCAAGGAACTCCGGCGCTGGCTGCGCGAAATCCACGACAAGACCAAGCATACGACCGTCTTCGTGACCCATGATCAGGATGAGGCGCTTGAACTTGCCGATCGGGTCGTGGTGATGAGTCAGGGCAGCATCGAGCAGGTCGGCACGCCGGACGAAGTCTACGACAAGCCAAACTCGCCGTTCGTCTATGGCTTCATCGGTGAATCGAGCCGCCTGCCGGTTCGCATCGAGAGCGGAACTGTCTGGATCGGCGAGAAGTCACTTGGCCTTAAGGCCGACCGGCCCGATGGCAACGGCATGCTCTATTTCCGCCCGCACGATGTCGAGCTGGTCGACGGCTCGAATGGCTGCATCGCGGGTACGGTCGTCGCGAGCCGCCGTGTCGGCGCAACGCGGCGCGTCGAACTGATGGTCGCGGGTGCTGAGGAGCGTATCGAAATCGGCATCGATGCCGACCACCCTGCGACTGAACTCTCCGGAATCGCTTTCAGGCCAAGACATTTTCGCGTCTTTGCCCGCGATTGAAGCAGGTAATGCGGCGTTGGCGGGATCATCGCGATCCCGCTTTTTTGTTTGGGGCCACCCCTTGCAACCAAAGCCCGCCTTAACAGTTTCCGGCTGAAATACGCCAAAAGCCCAATGGAAATCTGACTCATTTTCATCAAAACTGATCGCTAGAGGCGAAAGTGCTTCTAGCGTCATTGCCTTGAGCCGATTAGATCGTAAACTGTTCGTGAGGGGGAACGATCCCGAGCGAACCTTGTGCTGCAATCAGAAGATTATTTCTTCCAACCGAAATGATGGCAAATGCCCGCATTGAGTTTCATTCAAGCTTTCACATCCCAGAAAAATACAGCCGGCCAGGTCCTTTCTGCCCAGCCGAACCCTATCAGGGCTCATTACAAATCAATCGATGACTTGCGGGATCTGGGAGCGCGGGTAGCGAAGGGCGAAGACGTCCGCCTGCCCGACTATGAACCGATGGTGTTCGAGCAGCGCACCGTCGAAAACGCCAAGCTCATTCTGCATTCCTATCGCTCGTCCGATGCGGCAGCACGCAAAGGTGAAACGATCACGCCAGCCGCTCAGTGGCTGCTCGATAATTATTATCTCGTCGACCAGAATATTCAGCAGGTTGAGCGCGATCTGCCGAAGAAGTTCTTCCGGCAACTGCCGCCGCTCGCCAACAATCCCGGCATTCCGCGCGTCATGGCGCTTGCCTGGCTCTATGTCGCCCATACGGACAGCCAGTTTTCGCTGAACAGTCTCAGCGCAATCGTCGAAGGCTTCCAGACGGTCGAGCCGCTGCATATCGGCGAACTCTGGGCATTGCCCTCTGCGGTGCGGTTCATCCTTATCGAAAATGCCCGCCGGCTCTCCCTGCGCGTCGAGCGCGCCCGCCGCATGCGCGCCTTCGCCAACACGGTTGCCGACGAGATCACCCTTTACGCTGACAAGGACGCGCTGCCGCAGCTGCTCGCGCAATATGCGCCGGCGGCACGTGACAGCACCTTCGCCACGCACCTCCTCTATCGTCTGCGCGGCGGCGCGACCCATTCGGGCGCCGCTGTTGCATGGCTGGAAGAAGAGCTCGAGAAGAACGGCAGCGACGCCGAGGACGCTATCATCCAGGAACATACACGCCAGTCCACCGGCGGCGTGACCATGGGCAACCTGATCCGGAGCCTCAAGTCCATCGACGACGTCGACTGGATCACATGGTTCGAGACGGTCAGCGGCGTCGATGCCGTCCTGCGCGAGAATTCGAATTTCGACGCGCTCGACTTCCATTCACGCAATGCCTACCGCGTCGCCATCGAAAAAATCGCGCGGCGGTCCGGCAAGAGCGAGCATGATATCACCCTCGAAGCGCTGGACCTTGCCCAAAAGAGCGCCGAAGAGACCGGCGGCGGCGATGCCGTCACCGAACAGCGCAAGCGCGACGTTGGCTACTACCTCTCCGGCGATGGCCGGCCCGAACTCGAGGCGAAGTGCGATTATTCACCGACGGTGCTTGAGCGCTGGGTCCGCTTCTATCGGAAGCTCGGCCTTGCCGGGCTCTGGGTGCCGGCATCTTTCTTTTCGATCGCCATCCTGCTTCTGATCCACTACTGGCTCCGTCAGGCCGGTCTGTCGCACGGCATGACGCTGCTTTTCACGGTGCTTGCGGTTTTCCCCGCGATGGAAACGGCCAACGGCTTCGTCAACTGGATCATACCGATGTTCATGCCGCCGACGCGGCTTATCGGCTTCGAATACAAGAACGGACTGCCGCCCGAGGCAAAAACCCTCGTCGCCGTGCCGACATTGATCACCTCGCGCGACTCCGTCGACGAGCATATCCGCAACCTCGAAGTGCACTACCTTACCAACCCGCGCGGCGAGGTTTATTTCGCCCTCCTTACTGACTGGAAGGACAGCCAGAACGAGCAGACGGACGACGATCTCGACATATTCGACTATGCGCGCGAGAAGATCACCGCGCTTAACGAACATTATACGCAGGCCAATCCGCGCTTCTTCCTGCTTCACCGCAAGCGGCTCTACAACCCGCAGGAAGTCTGCTGGATGGGCTGGGAGCGCAAGCGCGGCAAGCTGCACGAACTCAACCTGCTGCTGCGCGGCGATAAGGACACGACCTATTTCCCCTCCAACGAGGAACTGCCGACCGACATCAAGTTTGTCATGACGCTCGATTCCGACACGCGCCTGACGCCGGATTCGGTCAATCGCCTCGCCGGCAAGCTGGTGCATCCGCTCAATCGCCCGATCTACCGGGCAAAATCCGGCCGCGTCGTAAGCGGCTATTCGGTTCTGCAACCGCGCGTGACGCCCTCGCTCACTACCGGTGACGACGCCTCGTTCCTGCAGCGCGTCTTTTCGGTCAACCGCGGCATCGACCCTTATGTCTTCGCGGTATCAGACGTCTATCAGGACGTGCTCGGCGAAGGCACCTTCACGGGCAAGGGCCTCTATGATGTCGATTTCTTCGAAGCTTCGCTCGACGGCAAGATCGGCGAGAACTCGGTGCTCAGCCACGACCTTCTCGAGGGCGGCTACGCGCGTGCCGCGCTGGTCAGCGACGTCGAAGTCGTGGAAGATTATCCCACCGGCTACAATGTCGATATTTCGCGCCATCATCGCTGGACCCGCGGCGACTGGCAGCTGTTGCCCTATCTCTTCAGCACCAAGCCGGGCGTTACGGCCGTAACGCGCTGGAAGATGGTCGACAATTTGCGCCGTTCGCTTGCGCCGATCTTCTGGCTGATTGCTGCCATTGCCGGATGGACGTTGCTGCCGCCTGGCCTTGCCACGCTCTGGCTGTGCTTCCTCATCTTCAGCATGTTCATCGTGCCGACGATGATCCTGTTCACCAATCTTGTGCCGACAGACATGAACCTGTCGCTCAAGGGCCACTTCCAGGCGATTCTGACCGACATCTTCTCCGGCGCGGCCGATATTGCGCTTCGCATCACCTTCCTCGCCAATATGGCGGTGTTGATGGGCGATGCGATCGTGCGCACGCTTTATCGCCTCTTCGTCACGCGCAAGCACCTCCTCGAATGGCGGGCCGCCGCCCAGGCGAAGACGAGTTCGCCCGACACGCTCCAGTACTACATGCAGCTGATGTGGCCGGCGACGGTCGTCGCCATCATCGCCATCGGCTTGCCCCTCGCCGGGCATAGCCGCGCATGGTTCCTGGCGGTGCCTTTCGCCTTAATCTGGTTCCTGTCGCCGATGATCGCCTGGCTCGTGAGCCGTTCGGCCAAGCCACTCGACGATCTCGCCGTCCGATCGTCCGATAAGAGCGAGCTGCGCCGCATCGCGCGCCGCACATGGCACTACTACGATACGTTCGTCACCAAGGAGCAGAACTACATTCCGCCGGACAATTTCCAGGAGGATCCGCATCCGGTCATCGCAACGCGCACGTCTCCGACCAATATCGGCATGTATCTGCTGTCGACGGTCGCGGCACGCGATTTCGGCTGGATCGGCTTCCATGAAACGCTGACGCGGATCGACCAGACGCTGAGCACGCTCGAGAAGATGGAGAAGTATCGCGGCCATCTCTACAACTGGTACGAGACGACGACGTTGCGGCCGCTGCTGCCGCTCTACGTCTCGGCTGTCGATAGCGGCAATCTCGCCGGCCATCTGGTTGCGCTTTCGTCGGCCCTCGAAAAATGGGCCGAAGCACCTTCCGTCTATCTCCAGAGCGATCTCGACGGCATTCTCGATGTAAGCGACATTCTCGAAGAGGCGATCAACGATATTCCAGATGATCGCCGCGTGCTGCGGCCGCTGCGCCGCCGCCTTGAGGAGCGCGTCGCAAACTTCCGCCGTGCCATCACCACCATCAAGGAGGAGCCGGAGACGGCTTCGCTGCGCACCATCAACCTTTCCCTCTTTGCCGGCGATATCCAGCGCCTCACCGAGGAGTTGCATGGCGAGCTCGAAAGCCCCGCCAGCGTCACCGCCAATGAATGGGCGCTGCTGCTGGTCAAGACCTGTCAGGCCCACACGGATGACGCCATCGGCTCGCATGAGGGCACGGACGTCCTGCGCGAACGGCTGGTAACGCTCGCAACCCGCGCGCGCCAGCTGGCGTTCGATACCGACTTCACCTTCCTCGAGCGCAAGGAGCGCCGCCTGCTGTCGATCGGTTTCCGCGTCGAAAGCAACGAACTCGACGCAAGCTGCTACGACCTTTTGGCCTCGGAAGCCCGACTTGCGAGCCTCTTTGCCATTGCCAAGGGCGATATTCCCGTCGATCACTGGTTCCGCCTTGGACGTCTGCTGGTTCCCGTCGGCTGGCGCGGCGCCCTGATCTCATGGTCGGGCTCGATGTTCGAATATCTCATGCCGCCGCTCGTCATGATCGAGCCGCTCGGCAGCATGCTCGACCAGACCAACAAGCTGATCGTCCAGCGCCAGATCGAATATGGAGCGTCGAAAGACCTGCCCTGGGGTATATCGGAAGCCGCCTATAATGCGCGCGACCCGGAGATGAACTACCAGTACACCAACTTCGGCGTGCCGACGCTCGGTTTGAAGCGCGGCCTTTCGAAGAACTATGTGGTGGCGCCCTATGCCAGCATCATGGCCAGCCAATATCAGCCGGCCGAAGCTGTAAAAAACCTGAAGCGACTTCGCGCGCTTGGCGCCCTTGGCCAGTACGGTTTCTACGATGCCGTCGACTTCACCAAGTCGCGCGTTCGCGAAGGCGAGGACTACGCTGTGGTGCGCAACTACATGGCTCACCATCACGGCATGTCGATCGTCGCGGTGAACAATGTCGTATTCGAAGGGCGTATGCGCGAACGCTTCCACTCGGACCCGGTCATTGAAGCCGCCGAACTCCTGCTCCAGGAAAAGGCGCCGCGGGAAATCCCGGTTCTCCAGGCCAAGGCCGAGAACCCGATGCGCAAGGCCGTGGAAAGCAGCGAAGAAACTCCCTCGATCCACATCATCGACAATCCGCTCGGCGCCCCGCGCGCAACGCAGGTCATGTCCAACGGCCATTATTCAGTGATGGTCACCGCCAATGGTGGCGGTTACAGCCGCTGGAACGGGCTCGCAATAACACGTTTCCAGCCGGATATCCTCGAAAGTGGCTACGGCACCTTCCTCTTCCTGCGCGATATGGAGAGCGGTGACTGGTGGTCGGCGACTGGCGATCCCGTGCGGGCCACCGGCGAAAAGAGCATGACGATCTTCGCCGACTATAAGGCCGAATTCATCAAGGAAGCGGGCACGCTGCACACGACGGTGGAAACCATCGTCGCGTCGGATTCCGACGGCGAAGGCCGGCGCATCGTCATCACCAATACGGGCAGCAAGGATCGCATCATCGAAGTGACCTCCTATGCCGAACTCGTATTGACCAATGACGACGCGGATACGGCCCACCCGGCATTCGCCAAGATGTTCGTCGAGACCGAAATCGACAAGCGCGGCGATACGATCTATGCGACACGTCGCAAGCGCAACAATGACGAACCGGACATCCATGTCGCCCACATGGTCAGCGACAGTTCCGGAACCATGCGCGAAGTTCAGGCGGAGACTGATCGGCGGGCCTTCATCGGCCGCGGCCGAACGCTGCGCAATCCCGCCGCATTCGACGAGGGCGCGACGCTTACCGGCTCGCAGGGCTTCGTGCTCGATCCCATCGCGTCGCTGCGCTGCCGCGTCCGCGTGCCCGCCCACAAAAAGGTGACGCTCGTCTTCTGGACGCTGGTGCGCCCCAACCGCCAGGAACTCGAGGACGTCGTCGGCCGCTTCCGCCATCCGGATTGCTTCGCACGCGAATTTTCGCTGTCATGGACGAGTTCGCAGGTCCGTCTGCATCACATCGGCATCAACCCCGATGAAGCGCAGGTTTTCCAGCGTGTCGCAACCAGCCTGATCTATCCGGACAAGGCACTGCGGATGCCGTCCGAAAGCATCGCCAGCGGCCTCGGCAGCCAGTCCGAACTCTGGCCGATGTCCATTTCCGGCGACTTCCCCATCCTTGCCCTGCGCATCGATGACGAAGCCGATATGGAAACGCTCAAGAATCTGCTCCGCGCCCACGAGTACTGGCGCGCGAAAGGCCTTGTCGTCGATGTCGTCGTCATCAACGAACGCTCCTTCTCCTATGCGCAGGATTTCCAGCGGGGTCTTGAAGCAATCTGCGAGAACAGCCGGGCGCGCGGCGCGCAGCTCGGACCGCGCGTTCATATCTTCACGGTCCGCCGCGACCAGATGAGCGATGCCAGCTATAATACATTGCTCGCCTCAGCTCGCATCGTCATGCATGCGCAGAACGGCTCCCTGTCCGAACAGTTGAAGCGCATGGAGGGCCTCAGCGCCGACCTCGCGCCCACAGCGGACGCAGCCGCCGGCAAGGTCAACGCGACGGTCGACACGGGCAGCATCGAGGAGATGCGCAACATCGCGCCGGCGCCGACGCAATTGATGCGGACGCGCAACCCGAAGATATCGGGCGACGATCTGGCATTCTGGAACGGCTTTGGCGGTTTTGACCTTGCAAGCGGTGAATATGTGGTCCGCCTCGGAGGGATCACCCAGACGCCGCAACCCTGGATCAACGTCATTTCGAATTCCAGCTTCGGCTTCCACGTCGCCGCGGAGGGTGCTGGATTCACCTGGTCCGGCAATAGCCGCGACTACCAGTTGACCCAGTGGTCGAACGACCCCGTCAGCAACCGTTCCGGCGAAGCGATCTATATTGTCGATCTCGACAAGAACGTCGCGTTCGCTCCCACGGCTTCGGTGTTGCGCGACCCGTCCGTCCCGTACGAAGCGCGCCATGGGCAGGGCTATTCGACGTTCACGTCGCGCCACGGCAATGTCGGGCTTGAACTTACCCACACCATCCATGTCGAACTACCCGTGCGCGTGTCGCGGCTGAAGCTCACCAACCATGGCGGCTCGGCGAAGCGCCTGCGCGTCTACGGCTTTGTCGAATGGATGCTCGGCAATTCCCGCGCCAAGACCGCTCCGTTTATCGTACCGTCCTGGGATGCCGAAACCGGCGTGCTCATGGCGCGCAACCCCTATGGCATCGACCGTCGCAACAATGTCGCCTTCTATGCAACGAGCGTGAAGCCGAATTCGGTGACGTCGGATCGCGCCGAGTTCTTTGGAACGCTCGGCTCCGTCGATCGCCCGGCTGCGGTTCTGCAGGCAAGGACGCTCTCCAACGTCGTCGAGGCAGGCGGAGACCCCTGCGCTGCGCTCAACGTCGATATCACGCTTGCGGCCGGCGAGACGAAGGAACTGCTGTTCTATATGGGCGATGCCGGTAGTGCCGACGAGGCACGGCGTATCCTGCGCGAACAAAGCAAACAGGGCTTCGACGAGACCCTCGGCGCCTCCCGAGCGCTGTGGTCGAACTTTCTCGGCGGCCTGCAGGTCGAAACGCCCGACGAAGCTTTCAACCTGATGGTCAATCGCTGGCTGCCCTACCAGAGCCTTGCGTGCCGTATCTGGGCGCGATCGGCTTTCTATCAGGCAAGCGGCGCCTTCGGCTTCCGCGACCAGCTGCAGGATACCCTGTCGATGCTGATCCTCGATCCGTCGTTGGCGAGGAAGCAGATTCTCAACGTATCGGCGCGCCAGTTCAAGGAGGGAGATGTCCAGCATTGGTGGCTGCCGACGAGCGGCGCCGGCGTTAGAACGAAAATCTCCGACGATGTCGTCTGGCTCGGCTACGCGATCGCACATTACACGACGGTCACCGGCGACATGAGCATTCTCAACGAGCAGGTTGCCTTCATCGACGGTCCGGCGCTCAACGAAGGCCAGCACGACGCCTTCTACCAGCCTACGATCACCAGCGAGAAGGTAAGCGTCTACGAACATGCTGCGCGCGCCCTCGATCTCGCCGTGGCGCGGACCGGCGCGCACGGCTTGCCGCTGATGCTCACCGGCGACTGGAACGACGGCATGAACCGGGTCGGTGAAGACGGCAAGGGCGAGAGTGTCTGGCTCGGCTGGTTCCTCATCAGCACGCTCCGCGACGTGATCCCGATTGCCAGAACCTTCAAGGATACGGCCCGCATCGAGCGTTGGGAGGCCCACATAGAGCGCCTCAAGGCAGCGCTCGAAAAGGATGGCTGGGACGGCGAATGGTATCGCCGCGGCTATTTCGACGACGGTGCGCCGCTCGGCTCCAAGAAGAGCGAGGAATGCAGGATCGACTCGATCGCGCAATCCTGGAGCGTTCTCTCAGGTTTTGGGGATCCGTCCAGGGCGCGCCAAGCCATGAAATCGGTGGCGACGCATCTGATCGATGACGAAGCCGAAATCATCAAGCTGTTCACTCCGCCGTTCAACAAGTCGCGGCATGATCCAGGCTATATCAAGAGCTACCCCGTCGGCGTTCGCGAGAACGGCGGCCAGTACACGCATGCCGCGACCTGGGCGGTACTTGCCATGGCGAGACTCGGCGACGCCGACGAAGCCTATCGCTGGTTCAAGAAGCTTAACCCTGTGAACCATGCGCTGAGCGCCGAAAAGGCCGAGTTCTACCGTGTGGAACCCTATGTCGTGGCAGCCGACGTCTATTCGGTCGATCCAATGCGCGGACGCGGCGGCTGGACCTGGTATACCGGTTCGGCCGGCTGGCTCTACCGCGTTGCTACCGAGGGAATCCTCGGCATCACGCGGCAGAACGACCGCCTGTTCGTCGACCCTGCCCTTCCCTCGGATTGGGATGGTTTCAGCTTCGTGCTGCGTAATGGCGAAGCCCGGTACTCGATCGAGGTCCGGCCTGCTGGCAAGGGCGGCAAGAAGATTACGGTCAACGGCAAGAAACTCACCAAGGCAGAAGGCGGCATTCCGCTTGAGACCAAGGGCGAACACAAGGTCGTTGTCGAGGTCCCGGCGGGCGGCGTATCGATCGACGCCGTCTCGACCGCGGCAAAATGAATTCTGACGTGCCGCCGGTCCAGCGCCGGCGGCACACTTACCCAGCGGTTTACCCGCAAAATTCCAGTTGAGAATCTTTGCAACTGACGCGGATCTGACGCATAATCACGGCCATGAAAAATCTCATGAATCAGAAGCCGGATTACGAAAAGGAGTTGCGCAACGCTGGCATCCGCATCACCCGCCCGCGACGCATCATTCTCGATATCCTGACATCGACCGAAGACCATCCGGACGCGATGAAGATTTTCCATCGCGCCAGCGAAATCGACGACAGCATCTCGCTCTCGACCGTCTATCGAACGATGAACTTGCTCGAAGAGATGGGTGCGATACACCGACACGCATTCAGCGGTGGTCCATCACGTTTCGAACAGGCGCATGGCGAGCATCACGACCACCTGATCGATATCGATACGGGTGCCGTCATCGAGTTCAAATCGGAGAAAATCGAGCAGTTGCAGGAAGAAATCGCCCGATCGCTCGGATACGATATCGTGCATCACCGGCTTGAGCTTTACGCGCGGAAGATCAACCGTTCTTCATAGGAAATTGCTCAGCACTTCCCACCAGCGTGGTCGACCGCGTTAGTCTGCGATTACCGCAATCCATTTGAGATCATTGCGATCACGCCGCGTTCGACGTTGGCTGGTCCGTGAGCAGCTCATAGAGCAGGCTTGCATCGTGGGCCGTGCGCAGCTTGGCAACACGTTCCGGGTCGCGCAGCGTCCGGGCGATGCGCGACAGGGCCTTCAGGTGATCCGCGCCGGCATTTTCCGGGGCAAGCAGCAGAAAGACAATATCAACGGGCTGGTCGTCCAGCGCCTCGAAATCGATCGGCGCATCGAGCTGCGCAAAGACGCCGGTGATGCGCTTCACGCTATTGAGCTTGCCGTGAGGGATCGCAATTCCGTTGCCGACGCCGGTCGAACCGAGGCGCTCGCGCTGCAAGACCGTATCAAACACTTCGCGCTCGCTCAGGCCAGTCAATGCGGCTGCCTTTTCCGACATGGCTTGCAGGAGTTGCTTCTTGGAGTTGACTTTCAATGCGGGCAGGACAGCATCGGGCTGAATGAGATCACCCAGATCCATTATCTCTCTTCCTTCCAGTTACCGTCCGCGCCCATTTCGGGCGCGGGCAGTAGTTCACGTTTGTTATCCACGGGCCGCACTTTGACCCGCTACGGTCGATGGATCGATCCAACCGATATTTCCGTCAGGGCGGCGATATACGATATTTACCTGCGTACTTCCAGAGTTGCGGAAGACGACCACAGGGCTGTCCTTCAAATCGAGCTCGACCACCGCCGAAGCCACACTCATGCTGCGAAGCGCCATCGACGTTTCGGCTACGATCGTCGGCGCGTAATCTTCAGGAAATTCCTCGTCATCGTCGGGTACCGGCGCCATGACGCGATAGGACACGTCATCGAAGACACCATTCGATCCCGGGGCCTGATGCGACTTCAAGCGTCGCTTGTAGCGGCGCAGCCGCTTGTCCACGCGTTCGCCCGCAGCGTCGAAGGCAAGCAATGGATCCTGAGCTTCACCGGCCGCCTGGAGAACCGTGCCGGTATCCAGACGGACAAGGCAGTCTGCGATGAATCTCGAACCCTGTTTTTCCACTGTGACGTGGCCGGTATATCCGCCATCGAAGTACTTGGCCACCATCTCTCCGATCCGCTCTTCGATGCGGATGCGGAATGCGTCGCCAATGTCCATATGTTTCCCAGATACACGCAGACTCATGATAGCTCACCTTCATTGTGATTTCCGTTTACCAAATCAATCTACACCGATGTTGGAAGACGAGCAAAGCCATCCCGCACAATCCGTGCGAGCGCTCCATCACATTTCGCTTGCTGATTCTTCATGTCCAAACGCGCGCTTTCGCTCCGACCGTCGCAAAGTACCGGCGCTTCTCTCTCCCTGACCAGGCTTCTATGGCCCAGTTCATTGCCCACTCAAAACGAGTCTACACCCGAGTGATGGAGTAATCTAGAGCCAGGATCTTTCTTGCGCACAGAAGCCTGCGCTTTCTTCTCGCGCCGTCTTTGCACCGAGGAGGCAATGTTCATCGCCTCGCGATACTTGGCGACCGTGCGCCGGGCGATGTCGATCCCCTGCTCCTTCAGCAGATCCACAAGCGTATCGTCTGAAAGGATCTCGTTTGGCGTCTCGGCATCGATGAGCTGGCGAATCTGGTGTCGAACCGACTGCGAGGAATGCTGCTCGCCGCCCTCCGTCGCCGATATGCCGGCGTTGAAGAAATAGCGAAGCTCGAAAACGCCCCGCTTGGTCAGCATGTATTTATTCGCGGTAACACGGCTTACCGTCGATTCGTGCATGCCGATGGCGTCGGCCACGGTACGCAAGTTCAAGGGCCGCAAATATGCGATACCCTGGAGGAGAAACTGTTCCTGCTGCCGCACGATTTCGCTCGCAACCTTGAGGATCGTCTGGGCACGCTGATCGAGGCTACGGGTCAACCAGTTGGCGGTCTGCAGGCATTCGCTCAGGAACGTCTTTTCCAGCGGCGAAGCCTTGGCCTTCGACAGGGTTGCGTAATAACTGTTGTTGACCAGCACGCGCGGCAGTGCGTCAGGGTTGAGCTCGATCCGCCAAGTTCCATCGGCCGCCATATCGACGATGACGTCCGGGACAATGCTGTCGGCGATTCCCGACGAAAAGGCCGTGCCCGGCTTCGGGTCAAGCTGCTGGATTTCCCGGAGCATATCGAGAATGTCGGCTTCGCTGACCTGGCAGAGCCTCTTCAAGGTGTGGAAATCGCGCTTGGCCAGGAGCTCGAGATTTTGCAGGAGGGCCTGCATGGCAGGATCAAAGCGATTTTTTGCGCGCAGCTGGATCGCAAGGCATTCGGCGAGGTCGCGCGCAAACAGTCCGACCGGCTCGAAGCCCTGCATGGCACTGATCAATCGCTCCACATGCGCCGCCCCAACACCCAGTCGCTCGGCTATCTCGTCGATATCGGCGCGCAGATAACCCATTTCATCGAGATGGTCGACAAGTTCCGCGGCAATGAGGCGGTCGGCGGCGCTCTCGAAGGTAAAAATAATCTGTTCGCCGACATGATCCCTGAGCGTCAGCGGCGATGCCGTTACCTGTTCGATATTGTAGCCCTCTCCTGAAGACACATAGCCGTCTCCCACCGATGACTTCCACTGGGAGGCAAGATCGCCGCCGATCAGATCATGCGTACCGGGATCATCCGGGAAAATATTCTCAAGTGAACTATCGAAGGTCTCGGACATGGAGCCGGCGCTGATCGTTTCGCCGCTTTCGAGCCAATGATCGCCCTGACCGTTGGAGTGTTCGCCCGCGTCCCCATCTCCGGTGACGCTCTTGCCAAATTCGCCGTCCTCACCGGAAATACGCTCGGAACTACTGGCCCGCTCCTCCATGCCAAGGTAGTCGCCGTTGGCCTCATCGCGATCAAGCAGAGGGTTCTTCTCGATCTCCTGTTCGATGAATTGTTCGAGCTCGACGTGGGTCAGCTGCAGCAGTCGAATCGACTGCATGAGCAGCGGTGTCATCACCAGTGCCTGGGTTTGCCTGAGATCGAGTTTTGGCGATAAAGCCATGAGGATGGGAGCACTCCTGTACCGAAGTACAAAACTGGCCCAATCCTTGCTTGTCAATCGCACTGCGCTCAAAAAGCGCTGGCTGCGGCATTTTTGAAGTGGCGGAAAGGCACTACCGACAGAATTTTGCGCTGAATCGCGCAAAAGCTGAAGGGTCAGAGACTGAATTGGTCGCCGAGGTAAAGCCGCCGGACGTCTGGATTGGCAATAATTTCGTCCGGGCGCCCATGGGTAAGAACTTGCCCGGCGTGGATGATATAGGCCCGGTCGATCAGCTTCAGCGTCTCGCGCACATTGTGGTCTGTAATCAGCACACCGATGCCACGTCCCGTGAGATGCCGCACCAATTGCTGAATATCCGCCACGGCAATTGGATCGACGCCGGCAAACGGTTCGTCGAGCAGCATGAAATTCGGGCGGGATGCCAATGCACGGGCGATTTCGAGACGACGTCGCTCGCCGCCGGAAAGTGAAATGGCGGGTGCCTTGCGTAGATGGGCAATATGAAACTCTTCGAGCAGGGAATCGAGTTCCTGCGCGCGGGCGCTACGATCCTTCTCGACAATCTCGAGCACAGCCTTGATGTTGTTCTCCACCGAAAGGCCACGAAAGATCGACGCTTCCTGCGGCAGGTAACCGATGCCAAGGCGGGAACGGCGATACATCGGCATGGTCGTAACATCAAAACCATCGATCTCGATCGTGCCCTTATCGACCGGAACAAGCCCGGTCACCATATAGAAGCATGTGGTCTTGCCCGCGCCGTTTGGACCAAGAATGCCTACTGCCTCACCCGCGCGCACGCCGAACGACACGCCGTTGACGACCTGACGGCCATTATAGCCCTTGGTTATGCCGCGCGCGACGAGCGTGCCCTTCATGCGGTCGATGGCTGCCGGATCGGCAGGACGCATCTCATGCGAAAGACTGGATTCCGGCCGCGCGGCGCTGTTGGCTTTTGTGCGACGTGAAAAAAATGACACTTACAGCTGTTCCGCCGGTTCAGTTCTTTGGTTGGTTGTTGGGGGCGACCACAATCGAGACTCGCCCGGTCTGGCCGCTCTTGCAACTTTCAAGCTGGGCTTCGCCGGTCTTGAGTTGCGCGGTCAGCTTGCAGCCTACGGCGACATTGTCGCCCTGGGTCAGAACCACCTTGTTGCCCGTCAGCACAAGCACCTCCGACTTCATGTCGAACGTGCCGTGATCGCCGGTTGCCACCTGATCGTTGGATTTGACGTAGACCTTGTCGTTGACCTCGAGGTGATCGATATCCTGCGAGCCGCCAAGCCCGCCCGTCTTAGGCGCATCCGCGGCGGGGGCCGGATCGCCCTCTTTCTTCTTGACATAGTAGACGATCATCGAGCCGGCCTTGAGCAGGGTCGCGCCCTGGACGACGGTGACGTTGCCCGTGAAGGTGGCCGTTCCCTCCTTGTCATGGACGACGAGCTTGTCGGCGTCGATCTGGATCGGCTGATCGCCGGAGAGCTTGATGCCTCCGCCGGGCGCATTTTCCTGCGCGATGGCGGATACGACCATCGATGATGCCAACAATCCCAATGCAACAGTCGAAATGCCTATCAGTCTTGCCCCGCGCGACATCGTTCTCTCCTAAAAATTCGGATATTCCCACAACTCTCAGTGAGCGAGCACCAATACTACTCGACTGATTTGACTGCGTCTGTACCTTCTTGCCGTTTTGTGGGCTGAATGACAAGCCTTACTCGCTTCTCAAAGGTCATTACCTTGCCGCTTTCGCTGATCTGCATCGTATCGGCGGTAATACTTGAAGTGCCGTTGCGTATAGTGACCGGATCTTTGGTGGACATGGAGTTGCCGGCAATATCGATATCCGCCGATTTCATCTGGGCACTGATGCCATCAGACGTCGTGAAATTGATCTCGCTGTCGAGTTTCAACTGCCGGTTGGCATTATCGAACACGCCGGACTTGGCCTGGACATTGGCGCGCATATCCTTACCGAGCGGAAGCTCCGCGCTGATGCCCTGCAGCGAGATGACGTTGGTGTTGCCGACTTCCTGCAACGCCTTGACCGCGCTCATCTTGTAGGGAAGCTTGTCCTTGGTGAAGCCGTCGAGTTTGGGGTTCGTCATGACAAGCTTGCCGTTTTCCAGCGCGGCATTCTCGAGCGAGATATTGCTCGGCATGTTGGTCGTCGAAAAGAACGTGAACCAGGAAAAGACGGCCGCGCCGACGATCGCCGCTGCTGGGAGCGCAAATTTCAGGATTCGCACGCGGCGCGAATGGCGTTCCGCCGCACGAAAGACACCGGAATCCTTGTCGGACGCCGCAAATTGACGTGCCACCTCTGCGTGGTGATCGGCACCAGCGGCAGCCTGGACGTGCGGATGCGTATCGTTTCTCTGAACTGACATGGCCTGGCTGTTACTACGTAATGACAATAGTATGGCTACTTGGCGCCAATATGGTTATTTTTCGATGAAACGGGCGAACAGATAAACGCGCGAGTTGCACCGCACCACAAGTATGACGTTGGCGTGCGAGATACAAGGTCCTAGCGCATTTCTAATGAAGCGCGAGGAGATGCCGGCGCAGGAACCTTACCCTAGACTTCCCTCTCGTGATGTCGCAGAGATTGTTTTTACCGACGTTGAGAACGAATGGACAAAACGATGGCAAACACGGCTGACGCGATTATTGACAGACGGCGCCTGCGCCGAAAACTGACATTCTGGCGCATCCTGGCGCTGTTGATTGTCGCTCTCGCACTGATTTTGTTTTATTTTTCGGTGGCAGGATCGGATGCGTTTTCCAGCAGGTCATCGCCGCATATCGCCAAGGTCCGCATTGAAGGCACGATCTTCGAGAACGAGGAACTGCTGAAGCGGCTCAAGGACGTGACCGATTCCAACGCCGTAAGGGGTGTCATCCTGTCGGTCGATTCCCCCGGCGGAACGACAGCGGGCGGAGAGGCGATCTATGAGGCCGTGCGCAAGCTTGCCGTTAAGAAGCCGGTGGTTGCGCAAGTCGGAACGCTCGCAGCGTCGGCGGGCTACATGATCGCCAGCGCATCCGATCATATCGTCGCGCGCCAATCGTCGATCGTCGGCTCGATTGGCGTGTTGTTCCAATACCCCGATATTTCGCAGCTTCTGACCAAGCTCGGCGTCAAAGTCGAGACTATCAAGTCGAGTCCCCTGAAGGCCGAACCCAATTTCTTCAATCCGGCAAGCGATGAAGCCAAGGAAATGATCCACCGCATGATCATCGATTCCTATGACTGGTTCGTCGGGCTCGTGCAGGAAAGGCGCAAGTTCACGCATGAGCAGGCGCTGGCGCTGGCGGATGGATCGGTCTTCACCGGCCGGCAGGCCATCGCCAACAAACTCATTGACGAACTCGGCGGCGAGGATACAGCCATCGCCTGGCTGAAGACCAAAGGCGTCAACGACAAACTGCCGGTTGTCGAATGGAAGCCCGTGGAAAAATCCTCGCTCGGCCTGTTCTTCTCAAATTCAGCGACAAAAATGCTCGCCCGCTATCTCGGCCTGCCGGAGGAGAGCGCCGGAATGCTGAATCAGCTCACCGGAGACCGCATGTTCCTTGACGGACTCGTTTCTGTTTGGCACGTTGACGGCAAGCCTGCCGGGGCGCAATAAAAGAATATTAAACATATAAGATCAGTGACATAGTCTTGAGGTGGGGCCTATGTCCTCCTGGTCTTGAACCGAAAGGGAACTCGCTGTGATCAAATCAGAGCTCGTGCAGATCATTGCCAACCGCAACCCGCATCTGTTTCAGCGCGACGTCGAGAATATAGTCGGCGCGATCTTCGATGAGATCACGGATGCACTGGCAGAGGGCAATCGCGTCGAGCTTCGGGGTTTCGGTGCATTCTCGGTCAAAAACCGCCCTGCACGCAGTGGCCGAAACCCGCGTACCGGCGAAAGCGTCGAGGTTGAAGAAAAATGGGTGCCCTTTTTCAAGACCGGCAAGGAACTTCGCGACCGTCTCAATGCCAATAGCTGAGGTTCATCGAACGGGCGGGTGAAGCGCGCCGGGAGGAATACATGATCAATCGCATTATCATCGTCCTCGTGCTGGTGCCGCTTGCAATCGTTCTCATAGCGCTGTCGGTTGCGAACCGCGGGCCAGTTCAACTGACGATCGATCCGTTCAATCCCGGAAACCCAGCCCTTTCCTACACGGCCCCGCTCTTCGTTTGGCTGTTCGCTGCCTTGATCGCCGGACTCATCCTCGGCAGTTTCGCTACCTGGTTCAACCAAGGAAAACATAGGAAACTGTCGCGCCAGCGTAAACTCGAAGCGGAACTCCTGCGCAAGGAAGCCAAGAAAGCATCGGTCGATAGTGGTGCGACGCCGAACCTGCCCTCGCTCCACTAGGGCACAATTACAAGAAAACCCAAGGAACAAGACATGAAACTGATCTCCCCGGCCGAGGTCGACAGGCTATTGAATTGGCCGGATATGATCGACGCCATCGAACAGGCGTTCCGCCAGGGCGTCATTCAGCCCGTGCGCCACCACCACACAGTCGAGCGGCCGGATGGCGCAGCATCGACCTTGCTGCTCATGCCGGCCTGGTCGGATTTCGATGCCCTCGGCGACTCCTCCAAGGGCTATATGGGCGTCAAGATCGTCACCGTATCGCCCGATAACGGCGCCGTAGCGAAGCCCGCAGTCATGGGCGTCTACCTGCTTCTCGACGGCAAGACCGGCGAACCCAAGGCACTCATAGACGGGCAGCGGCTGACCATCTGGCGCACGGCCGGGGCATCGGCGCTCGCCGCACGCTACCTTGCGCGCGAAGACGCATCGAAGCTCGTCGTCCTCGGCGCCGGCGCGCTGTCGGGGTTTCTTGCCCGGGCCCACAGCGCCGTGCGGCCGATCAAGGAAATCTCGATCTGGAACCGCAACCTCGCCAATGCCGAAAAAGTGGCGGCGGACCTTGCCGCCGACGGCTTCAATGCAAAAGCCGTTTCGGACAAGGATGCGGCAATTGCCGAGGCGGACATCATCACCGCCGGGACGCTCTCGACCGAACCGCTTGTCCTCGGCAGGCACCTGAAGCCAGGCGCGCACGTCGACCTCATTGGTGCATTCACCCCGACCATGCGGGAGAGCGACGATGAGTGCATCCGCCGCGCCCGGGTGTTCGTCGACACCAGGGATGGTGCACTCAAGGAAGGCGGCGACATCGTACAGCCGATCAAAGCTGGTGTTGTCAGTAAGGAGCATGTCATCGGCGACCTGTTCGACCTCACCCGCGGCACGATGAAGGGCCGTCAGTCCGCCGAGGAAATCACGCTGTTCAAATCGGTCGGTGCCGCACTTGAGGATCTGGCGGCCGGAATCCTTGTTTTTGAGAAGGCAAACGCTGCATCACAAGCCTAACGGCTCGGATTTCGCTTTCGCCCTGCAACATCTTGGCTTAGAGCGTTCTAGCCAAGACAGGGAAAGCGAGATTTGAAACCATCCGGCGGAAAAACGAGAAAGACCAAGGGCGCTGCCAGCAAGGCCAACCCCGCTAAGGGCGCCGTGCAATGGCAAAGCCCGGTAAAGCCGCGGCCGCAATTTGCCAAGCAGGTGCGCACGCCCGCCGTCGACGATTCCGCACGTCAGGACGCGTCGACACGACGCGTGCTTGTGCGCCGGTCCGGAGCACGTCCGGAGGAGCGAACCGGCCTTATCCTCGAAACCCTGCCTTCGGAGGACTACGCGCTCCTCGATAGCGGCAATGGCCTGAAGCTGGAGCAATACGGCCCCTATCGCATCGTGCGTCCCGAAGGCCAGGCGATCTGGCTGCCGGCCTGGGACAAGGCCGAATGGGACAAGGCAGATGCAGTCTTTACCGGCAATACGGATGAGGAAGGCGTCGGCCGCTGGCACTTTCCGAGAGTGCCGCTCGGTGAAACCTGGCCGCTCGCTTTCGATGGCCTGCCGTTCTATGGCCGTTTCACTTCCTTCCGGCATGTCGGCGTTTTTCCCGAGCAGGGTACCCATTGGGCGCATATGGACAGGCTGATCCGAAACGCGAAACGGCCGGTCAAGGTGCTCAATCTCTTCGGCTATACCGGCGTTGCCTCGCTCGTTGCCGCGCGGGCCGGGGCAGAGGTCACCCATGTGGATGCCTCGAAGAAAGCCATCGCCTGGGCGCGCGAAAACCAGGAAATGGCCGGCCTTTCCAGCAAGCCCATCCGCTGGATCTGCGAGGATGCCATGAAATTCGTCATGCGCGAGGAACGGCGCGGCAGCACCTACGACATCATCCTACTCGACCCCCCGGCCTATGGCCGCGGGCCGGGCGGCGAGGTGTGGCAACTTTTCGACAACCTCCCCGACATGGTCGATATCTGCCGCGCCATCCTTTCCCCCAATGCGCTCAGTGTCGTGTTGACCGCCTATTCGATCCGCGCCTCGTTTTTTGCGATTCATGAATTGATGCGCGATGCGTTCACCGGCCTCGGCGGTACGGTGGAGTCGGGCGAACTTATCCTGCGCGAACGTTCATCCGGACGCGCGCTTTCCACCTCGCTGTTCAGCCGTTGGGAAAATACATGACGCGACACGACGACCACACCCGAGGCACCGGACTCGCGCGACCCGGCAGGGTCAAGGAAGTGACCAGCCTCACCAACCCGATCGTGAAGGATTTGCGCGCACTCGCGATGAAAAAATATCGCGATCAGGAGGGTGTTTTTCTCGCCGAGGGGCTGAAGCTGATCATCGACGCACTCGATCTCGGCTGGACGATCCGCACGCTCGTCTTTTCCAAGGCAGGCAAGGGCAATTCACTTGTCGAGCAGGTGGCGGCGCGCACCATCGCCAAGGGCGGGGATGTCCTCGAAGTCAGTGAGAAGGTCATTGCCGCCATAACCCGGCGCGACAATCCGCAAATGGTGGTCGGCGTCCTCGAACAGCGGATCCAGCCGCTTGCTGCACTGAGGCCGCGAGGCAACGACGTCTATGTGGCGCTGGACCGGGTCCGCGATCCCGGCAATCTAGGAACGATCATTCGCACGGCAGACGCCGTCGGCGCCAAGGGCATCATCCTGATCGGCGATACCACCGATCCATTCTCGCTCGAAACCGTGCGCGCCACCATGGGTTCGGTCTTCGCGGTACCGCTCATGCGCGCCACCGAGGCCGAGTTCCTGGCCTGGCGCAAAGGCTTTGCCGGGCTCGTCGTTGGTACGCACCTCAAAGGCGCCGTCGATTACCGCACCATTCCTTATGCGAACCATCCCGTTGTCCTCTTGATGGGCAATGAGCAGCAGGGCCTGCCGGACCAACTCGCGGCCGGCTGTGACAAGCTTGCCCGGATCCCGCAGGAGGGCCGCGCGGATTCGCTTAATCTTGCCATTGCAACCGGGATCATGCTGTTCGAGATAAGGCGCGACGCGCTCAAACTCGATGGCGGAAACTGAAACAAGAGAACGATGAAAACCAAAGCGCTTTACAATCTATTGGCCGTCGTCGCCTTTGCGGTCGTCAGCGACCAGATCATCAAATATCTGGTCGAGACCGGCATGGATTACCAGCAGCAGATCGACGTGTTGCCGTTCCTCGCACTGTTTCGCGTTCACAACAATGGCATTGCCTTTTCCATGCTCAGCGGGCTGCACGACCTTGCGCTGATTGCGCTGACGCTCGTCATCATCTGCTTCGTCAGCTATCTCTGGTGGACGACGACGGCCACCCGCTGGATTTCGCGCTTCGGCTTCGCCCTGATCATCGGCGGCGCGCTCGGCAATCTGATCGATCGCAGCATTCACGGTTACGTTATCGATTACGTTCTTTTCCATCTGCCGACCTGGTCGTTTGCCGTCTTCAATCTCGCCGATGCCTATATTTCAGTCGGCGCGGCGCTGGTCGTGCTTGAAGAAGTGCTCGCCTGGCTGCGCGAGCGCCGGGCTTCGAAGGGTGAACCCGGGAAGAACTGAGATAGGGGGTTCCTTGCGCTTGGCCCAAGGATCCAGCCTGGTGCTCTCAGGTCATCTTCCGATGCTACCTTCTCCTTGTTTCTTCGACCGCGAGTCATGTGACCCGAGGATTCAGATGGCGGCACAAGAGGCCCCAAGCCTGCCACCGTCACGTCATGCTGCCGTCATCGATTTGTAGTATTCAGGAGGCGACCGAACCACCGATCAACCTCTCTTAAGAGCGAATCGACATGAGCATCGCCTTGCTTGAACGTGCTTCACCTACTAAAGATCAGCGCATGGTCTCGCAGGTTGATTCAACGCCCTCGCCTCTTGTGGCGCCTCACCTTGTTTCGGTGCTCGGTCGCATCGGCACGATGGAGGTCTGCCTTGCCCAGACCGAGGACGAGATCGAGTCGGCGCAGCAGCTTCGCTTCAAGGTTTTCTTCGACGAGCTCGGCGCCAAGGGATCGGCGACGCTCGAACAGCGCGATGCAGACCGTTTCGATCCAGTCTGCGATCATCTTCTGGTCTACGATACCTCGATCGCCGGCCCCAAGCACAAGCAGATCGTCGGGACATACCGCCTGCTTCGTTCAGAGCGGGCTTTTGCATCAGGCGGATTCTATTCAGCCAGCGAATATTCAATCGAAAGCCTCGTCAGTGCCAAGCCGGATTTGCGCTTCCTTGAACTCGGGCGCTCCTGCGTTCTGCCGGAGTACCGCTCGAAACGCACCGTGGAACTCCTGTGGCAGGGGATCTGGACCTATTGCCGCCATCATTCGATCGGGGTCATGTTCGGATGCGCCTCATTCCAGGGGACCGTTCCTGCAGCCCATGCGCTGCAACTTTCGTTCCTGCAGCACAATTTCCGCGCGACGCCCGATTGGGACGTCCGCGCCTTGCCTGACCGCTACCAGGCAATGGACCTCGTTCCGGCCGAGGCGATCAACCCGCGTGTCGCCATGTTTGCCATGCCGCCGCTCATCAAGGGCTACCTTCGCCTTGGCGCGATGATCGGGGACGGCGCCGTCATCGATCACGATTTCGGCACGACAGATGTCTTGATCATCCTGCCGGTCAGCCGCATCGCTGAACGCTATGTCAGCCACTATGCCGCGGAAGCAAAGCGCTTCGCTTGAGATCATCTGTGGAGAAGAACGCAGGATCCCCGCTACAGAGGTGGGTAAATCCTGCGTTTGCGCATAGATTGCTCCAGACTGGACAAGGGTCTATCAGGAGAGCGCATTGGCGGAACTTGCAACCATAATCGAAACGCCTGCCTACGATGCCGAGCCATCGGCGCGGCCGACGCCGATGATGGAGCAATATATCGAGATCAAGGCGACGAATCCCGACAGCCTCCTGTTCTATCGGATGGGCGATTTCTACGAGTTGTTCTTCGACGATGCCGTCGCAGCGTCGCGGGCGCTCGGCATTACGCTGACCAAGCGCGGCAAGCACCTCGGCGATGACATCCCGATGTGCGGCGTGCCGGTCCATGCCGCCGACGATTATTTGCAGAAGCTCATCGCGCGCGGCTTTCGTGTCGCCGTCTGCGAGCAGATCGAAGATCCAGCCGAAGCGAAGAAACGCGGCTCGAAATCGGTCGTCAAGCGCGATGTCGTCCGTCTGGTAACGCCGGGGACGATCACCGAGGAAAAGCTGCTCGATCCATCCGAGGCCAATTATCTGATGACGCTCGGCCGTGTGAAGGGCGGAGGCCAAGGCCAGTTTGCGCTCGCCTGGATCGATATTTCCACCGGCACCTTCCGCGTCGGCGAAACCGACCCGTCCCGCATGCTCGCCGATATATTGCGGGTCGAACCGCGCGAACTCATCGTCGCCGATCCCGTCTTCCACGATCCGGACCTTCGTCCGATCTTCGACATTCTCGGTCGGTCAGTCACGCCGCAGCCGCCAAGCCTCTTCGACAGCGCAACGGCGGAAAACCGCATCCAGCGCTATTTCGATGTCGGCACGCTCGACGGGTTCGGCCAGTTTTCGCGGGCCGAACTTTCGGCGATTTCCGGCGCCATCGCCTACGTGGAAAAGACGCAGATCGCGGAGCGTCCGCCGCTGATGCGGCCGGAGCGCGAGTCGGAGGGTTCCTCGCTCTTCATCGATCCCGCGACGCGCGCCAACCTCGAACTTCTGCGTACACTTTCCGGCAATCGCGACGGCAGTTTACTCAAGGCAGTAGACCGGACGGTTACCGGCGGCGGCGCGCGATTGCTGTCCGAGCGGCTCACCGCCCCGCTGACCGACCCGGAGGCCATTTCCACGCGCCTCGATTCTGTCTCCTTCTTTCTGCTGCAGCAATCGCTTGCCGACATTGTCCGGGAAACGCTCAAAGGGGTGCCGGATATGCCGCGCGCCCTCTCGCGGCTTGCCGTCGGACGGGGCGGCCCCCGGGACCTCGGCGCGCTCGCCCGCGGGTTTGAAGCCGCCGACGAGATCGGCCGCGTGATCGGAACAGAGATCCTGCCGAGCGAGCTTGCCAGGGTCCGCGATTGTCTCGCCGGGTTGCCGCGTAATTTTCTCAGCCATCTTGAAGCAGCGCTTGCCGATGAACTGCCGCTACTCAAGCGCGACGGCGGTTTCGTGCGGCCCGGCTATAATGCCGAGCTTGATGAAATGCGCGCACTTCGCGACCACTCACGCCGCATCATCGCCGGCCTCCAGGCCGACTATATGGAGACGACGGGCATCAGGTCGCTGAAGATCAAGCATAATAATGTGCTGGGTTATTTCATCGAGGTGACTGCCAACAATGCGTCGGTGATGACCGATACGGATGCGGCCAAGGCAAAGTTCATTCATCGCCAGACCATCGCCAATGCAATGCGCTTCACGACGACCGAGCTTGCGGAACTCGAAACCAAGATCGCCAATGCGGCGGACCGCGCGCTCGGCATCGAACTTGATGTTTTCGAGCAGCTGACGCGGGAGACCGTCGAAAATGCCGAGGCGATACGCGCCGGGGCGGCGGCACTCGCGGCGCTCGACGTCTCGGTGTCGCTCGCGGTCCTTGCGGAGGAACAGGGCTATTGCCGTCCGCTGGTCGATGACAGCCTGGCCTTCGCGATCATCGCCGGACGCCATCCCGTCGTCGAACAGTCGCTACGACGCCAAGCCGCAAACCCGTTCGTGGCCAATGACTGTACGCTATCTCCCGAGGGAACCGGCAAGGGCGCGATCTGGTTGCTGACCGGACCGAACATGGGCGGTAAATCGACGTTCCTGCGCCAGAACGCGCTGATCGCGATCCTTGCCCAGATGGGCTCGTTCGTACCGGCGGGCTCGGCCCATATCGGCATCGTCGACCGCCTGTTTTCGCGGGTCGGCGCATCCGATGATCTCGCCCGCGGCCGCTCTACGTTCATGGTGGAAATGGTGGAAACCGCAGCAATCCTCAATCAGGCGAGCGACCGCTCGCTCGTTATTCTCGATGAGATCGGGCGCGGTACGGCGACCTTCGACGGCCTGTCCATCGCCTGGGCCGCGGTCGAATATCTGCACGAGAAAAACCAGTGCCGGGCGATCTTCGCCACGCATTTTCATGAGATGACGGCGCTTTCCGAGAAGCTGCCGCGCCTCGGCAATGTCACGATGCGGGTCAAGGAATGGGACGGCGATGTCGTCTTCCTGCACGAGGTCGCCAAGGGCGCGGCTGACCGGTCCTATGGCGTTCAGGTCGCCCGCCTCGCCGGCCTGCCGGAAGCGGTCGTCAGCCGGGCCCGCGACGTTCTGCACCAGCTCGAGGCAGGCAATACGTCGGGCAAGGCCGATAAGCTGATCGACGATCTGCCACTGTTTTCTGTTGAAGTGAAGCGCCAGGCACCCAAGCCGGCACAGGGAAAAGACAGCGCCCTGCTCGCCGCGCTCACCGGCGTCAATCCCGATGAAATGACGCCGCGCGAGGCGCTTGAAGTGCTCTACCGCCTGAAGGGCATTGCAGCAACGAATTCATGAAGGGTGCGTCTGATCTGTTTCAAATGAAGTCATTCCGTTTGAATTGATTTCGCGCTATAGCGAGCCATCATCCATAAAGTCGTGTTCATGAACGCCTCAGACCTGAAACTGGAACAGATCGTCAACCCCACCATACTTCATCGGCAGTTTGAAGATCTGGTCAAGGCGGCGAAGGACAATGGGGCAGCATCCGTCGATCGCAACGACGTGCTGCAGCTTGTCAAGCAAACGCTCGCATCCGGCCGCAAGAAGGCGGAAGAGCTGCTGATGAAAGATGCCGGGGGCACACGTTGCGCCATGCGGCTTTCCTTTCTGATGGATCAGATCATTTCGGCGCTCTACGAATTCGCGGTCGCTCATGTCTATCCTGCGGTAAACCCTTCGACAGCGGAGCGCATGAGCATCGTCGCGGTCGGCGGCTATGGGCGCGGCGCCCTGGCGCCGGGGTCGGATATCGATCTTCTGTTTCTCTTGCCCTACAAGCAGACGCCGTGGGGCGAACAGGTTGTCGAGTATATCCTCTACATGCTGTGGGACGCCGGGCTCAAGGTCGGGCACGCCACCCGCAATCTAGATGAATGCATTCGCCTGTCGCTGGCGGACATGACCATACGCACCAGCATTCTCGAGGCGCGTTATGTCTGTGGCAATGAGGAGCTGTTCACTTCGCTGGAAAAGCGGTTCGACGACGAAGTGATCAAGGGAACGGGTCCGCAATTCATCGAGGCCAAGCTTGCCGAACGCGATGCGCGCAACCGCAAGGCCGGCGCCACGCGCTACCTAGTCGAGCCCAACGTCAAGGAGGGCAAGGGCGGCCAGCGCGACCTGCATACGCTGTTCTGGATCGCCAAATACTACTACCGCGTCAAAACCAGCGATGAGCTGGTCAAGCTCGGTGTGCTGTCGCGGTCGGAGCACAACAAGTTCCGCAAGGCCGAGGACCTTCTATGGGCGGTGCGCTGCCATATGCACTTTTTGACCGGCAAAGCCGAGGAACGGCTCTCTTTCGATATCCAGAGCGAGATCGCCCGGCGCCTTGGCTATACCGCGCATCCCGGCCAGCGTGACGTCGAACGCTTCATGAAGCACTACTTCCTCGTTGCCAAGGAGGTTGGCGATCTGACGCGCATCATTTGCGCGGCACTCGAGGAAGAACAGGCCAAGCACGTGCCGGGCTTCAACAGGATTTTCCTGACCTTTTCCCGTCGCAAGCGCAAGATTGCCGGGACAAGCGATTTCGTCATCGACAACCATCGCATCACCATCGCCAATGACGGTGTCTTCGAGAAGGACCCGGTAAACCTGATCCGCCTGTTCCACTATGCCGACCAGCAGGGCCTCGAGTTTCATCCCGATGCGATGCAACTCGTCACCCGTTCGCTGTCACTGATCAATGGCGAATTGCGGGAAAACCCGGAAGCGAACCGGCTCTTTCTCGAAATTCTGACTTCCGAGCGCAATCCCGAGTTGATCTTGCGGCGCATGAACGAATCCGGCGTGCTCGGCAAGTTCATCCCGGATTTTGGCAAGATCGTCGCGATGATGCAGTTCAACATGTATCATCACTATACGGTCGACGAACATCTTCTGCGCTGCATCGCAGTGATGTCGGAGATCGACCATGGCGATCTCGGCCAGGAACACCCGCTGGCCAACCAGATCATGCCGGGGCTCAAGAAGGATCGCAAAATCCTCTACGTGGCGCTGCTCCTGCACGACATCGCCAAGGGACGTCCCGAAGATCATTCGACTGCAGGCGCCCGCATCGCAAGGCGGCTAGGACCCCGGCTTGGCCTCTCCAAGGCCGATACGGAGACGGTCGCATGGCTCGTCGAGCAGCACCTGACCATGAGCCGGGTTGCGCAATCGCGCGATCTCAACGATCGGAAGACAATCGAGGATTTCGCAGAAATCGTCCAATCGCTCGACCGCATGAAGCTGCTGTTGATCCTCACCATCTGCGACATCAAGGCGGTGGGTCCGGGCGTATGGAACGGCTGGAAAGGGCAGCTGCTCCGCAATCTCTTCTATGAGACGGAATTGCTGCTGACCGGCGGCTTCTCGGAGGTTCCGCGCAAGGAACGCACCGAACATGCACGGTCTCAGCTCGAACACGCACTTTCTTCCTGGCCGCAGATCGAGCGCCAGTCCTACCTGGCGCTGCACTACCAGAACTATCTCCTGACGGTCAGCCTCGACGACCAGATCCGTCACGCAAACTTCATTCGCGAATCCGATGCGGCCGGCAAGACGCTGTCCACCATGATCAAGACCCATGATTTTGAAGGCGTCACCGAGATTACGGTTCTATCGCCGGATCATCCACGCCTGCTCTCGATCATTGCCGGCGCCTGCGCCGCGGCGGGCGCCAACATCGTCGATGCGCAGATCTTCACCACCAGCGACGGGCGGGCGCTCGATACGATCCTGATCAGCCGCGAATTTCCGACCGATGACGACGAGCGGAGGCGGGCGAAGAACGTCGGCCGCCTGATCGAGGATGTGCTTTCCGGCCGCAACTATCTTCCTGAAATGCTGGCGGCGCGCACCAAGCCGAAGCGGGCGGTTCGCGCTTTCCGTATCGAGCCCGGCGTCGAAATCAACAATACGCTCTCCAACAAGTTCACCGTCATCGAGGTGGAGGGGCTCGACCGGCCCGGCCTTCTTTCAGAGATCACCGGGATCATTTCCGATCTTTCGCTCGATATCGCCTCGGCGCATGTGACGACTTTCGGCGAAAAGGTCATCGACGTGTTTTACGTGACGGACCTCGTCGGCCAGAAAGTCACCAACACGGCGCGGCAAAACCGCATTCGTAAGAAGCTGCTCGCGCTCTTCGGCGAAGGCGATATAACCACCGCCCAGCCACAGCGGCAAAACATCCTCATGACGGCGGAATAAATGAGTCTCGTCAAGAAATTTGCAACTGTCGCATCCGGCACGCTGATGAGCCGCGTCTTCGGCTTCACCCGCGAAATGCTGATGGCGAGCGCGCTCGGCACTGGGCCGATCGCCGACGCTTTCAACGCCGCCTTCCGCTTTCCCAATACATTTCGCCGGCTTTTTGCGGAGGGCGCTTTCAACGCTGCCTTCGTTCCGCTTTTTGCCAAGGAGATTGAGGCCAACGGTCTTGATGGGGCGCGGCGCTTCTCCGAAGAGGTGTTCGGCGTCCTCTTCACCGTATTGCTGACGCTGACGATCCTGATGGAAGTGTCGATGCCGCTGATCGTGCGCTATGTCATCGCGCCGGGCTTCGTCGAGGACCCGATGAAGTTCGACAATACGGTGCGCATGGCGATCATCATGTTCCCATATCTCGCCTGCATGTCGCTGGCGGCGATGATGAGCGGGATGCTGAATTCGCTGCACCGCTATTTTGCCGCTGCGATCGCCCCGGTCTTTCTCAATGTCATTCTGATCGGTGTGCTTGCCTATGCCTGGTATACGGGCCAGGACGGCAGGCAGGTCGGCTACGCCCTGTCCTGGGGTGTCATGGTCTCCGGCCTCGTGCAACTTGCGATCGTCTGGATTGCGGTGCGCAATGCCGGCATCACCATCGGCTTTCGCCTTCCGCATCTCACCAAGAACGTGAAGCGCCTGCTGGTTCTGGCGCTTCCCGCGGCAGTAACCGGGGGCATCACGCAGATCAACCTTTTGATCAACACCAACATCGCTTCGGCGAAATCCGGCGCCATTTCCTCGCTCGCCTATGCCGACCGTATCTACCAGCTGCCGCTCGGCGTCGTGGGCATTGCCGTCGCTACCGTGCTTTTGCCGGAACTCGCACGCGCGCTGCGCTCCGGCAACCTCAAGGAAGCGTCGAGCCTGCAGAACCGCTCGGTGGAATTCACCCTGTTTCTGACGCTGCCGGCAGCAGCGGCACTGCTCGTCATGTCTGAGCCGATCGTTCGCATGCTTTACGAACGCGGCAACTTCTCCCCCACCTCGACGCATACGGTCGGCAATATCCTCGCCGTCTACGGGTTGGGGCTTCCGGCCTTCGTGCTGATCAAGGCGTTCCTTCCCGGGTTCTTTGCCCGCGAGGACACTCGTACACCGATGATCTTTGCCGCAATTGCCGTGGCGGTGAATGTCTCGCTCGCGCTCACGCTCTTCCCGATCATGTATGAGACCGGCATCGCCACCGCCGAGATCGTTGCTGGTTGGGTCAACGCCATCCTGCTCTTTGCGACCTTGGTATGGCGCGGCCACTGGGGACGCGACATCCCTCTCCTCACCCGCATCCCGCGACTGTTCATATCCGCGGCGATCATGGCGATCGGCCTTCATTACGCGATTATATGGATGGGCCCTGCGCTTGCACCGCATGCGCCGCTCCACACACAAGCCGTTGCCGTGCTGACGCTCGTCATCCTGGCGATGATCTCCTACTTTGCCCTTGCCTTCGGCACGGGCGGCGCCAGCCTTGCCATGATCCGTCGCAACGTGAAGCGCGGCGCGAAGGCCGCTGAAGCAACGCCGACAGATGCCGCACCATGAGCCGTCGCATCGGATTGATCACGCTTGTCGTGCGCGACTATGATGAAGCCCTCGCCTGGTACACGCAAAAGCTTGGTTTTCGTCTCGTCGAAGATACCGCGCTTTCTGAATCAAAGCGCTGGGTGGTCGTGGCGCCTGGCGACGGCGGAACGCGTATCCTCCTTGCAAAAGCGGACGGACAAGCCCAGGAAGCCGCCATCGGCAACCAGACGGGCGGACGGGTTGCTTTCTTTCTTCACACGAACGACTTCGAGCGCGATCATTCGGCGATGGTCAAATCAGGCGTCATCTTCCTTGAAGAGCCACGCCATGAGCCATATGGCAGCGTCGCCGTGTTTCAGGATCTCTACGGCAACAAGTGGGACTTGCTTCAACTCAAGCAGCCTACGATATAGGGCTTGAATACTGCGTGTGGCTCTGCCAAAACCGCGCTTCACTGCCATCGGCGCCTGCAAGCCCGATCCCCGAACGATCAAGGACGATTAATGAGCACGTTTGAACAGCTCGTCTTTTCCGGTGTCCAGCCAACCGGCAATCTGCATCTCGGCAATTATCTGGGGGCTATCCGGCGCTGGGTCGCTCTGCAGGAAGACTATAACTGCATCTATTGCGTGGTCGACCAGCATGCGATCACGCAGGCCATGTCCGTGTGGGGCGGCCCGGCCGAGCTGATGCGCAACACGCGCGAGGTGACAGCGGCGTTTCTGGCTTCCGGCATCGACCCGAAGAAACACATCGTCTTCAACCAGAGCCGCGTGCGCCAGCACGCCGAGCTCGCCTGGGTGTTCAATTGTATTGCCCGCATGGGGTGGCTCAACCGGATGACCCAGTTCAAGGACAAGGCCGGCAAGGATCGCGAGAACGCGTCCGTCGGGCTCTTCACCTATCCGAACCTGATGGCGGCCGACATTCTCGCCTATCGCGCTACCCATGTGCCGGTCGGCGAAGACCAGAAACAGCACCTCGAACTCACGCGCGACATTGCACAGAAATTCAATACGGATTTCTCCGGCCGCATCGCCGAACTCGGTCTCGGCGTTGAGACCCAATCGGGCGATGAGACCATTGCCAGCTTCTTCCCGCTGACGGAACCTGTCATCGGCGGGCCGGCTGCGCGCGTCATGAGCCTGCGCGATGGCACAAAGAAGATGTCCAAATCCGATCCCTCGGATTTGTCCCGCATCAATCTCATCGACGATGCCGATACGATCTCGAAGAAGATCCGCAAAGCCAAGACCGACGCCGAACCGCTGCCGTCCGATGTCGAGGGTCTCAAGGACCGCCCGGAAGCGGACAACCTCGTCGGCATCTATGCGGCCTTGATCGATGCGGACAAGGAAAAGGTGATCGGCGATTTCGGCGGCCAGCAATTTTCCGTGTTCAAGCCGGCACTGGCCGACCTCGCAGTGGAGCGTCTCGCGCCGATTGCCGCGGAGATGCGGCGTATTTCGGCCGATCCGAGCTATGTCGATTCCGTCTTGAAGGACGGCGGTGAGCGGGCAGCCGTTCTCGCCGAGAAGACGCTGCGCAATGTGCGTGATATTATCGGCTTCCTGCAGGACTAGGACCGGGTGCTGCAAGGGGTGGACGATCACATCGGTTAGGGCAGGAACGGGCACATGGTATCGAAACGTCTCAGCCGGGAAGCGGGCCATCGCCGCAAATTTCTAGCCGTTATCGACGAGACGCCCGAATGCGAGCGGGCGGTGGCCTATGCCTCGCGCCGCGCCAAGACGACTGGCGGCGTGCTGCTCCTCCTTTTCGTCATCGACACGGCTGATTTCCAGGCTTTTCTCGGCGTCGAGCAGATCATGCGGGCCGAAGCGCAGGAGCGGGCAAGCGCGACGCTGAGCAAGTTCGCGGCCAATGTGCGTGGGACGATCGGTATCGAATCCGAACTCGTTGTGCGTGAAGGGCTGACATCGGAAGAGATACAGAAGCTGATCGAGGAAGACCAGGACATTGCCATTCTCGTCCTTGCGGCAGGCTCGGGCAAGGAAGGCCCGGGGCCCCTCGTTCAGTCGCTGGCGGGACGCGAATCCTTCCCCATTCCTGTCACGGTTGTCCCATACAATCTCTCTGACGAGGATATCGACGCGATTACGTGATCCCGCCGCGAAACGTGATACAATCCTGACTTGAACAGTTGAGTTTTAAGGCCTATATCGCCTTTGAACAATTCTAAACTAGACACGCGAGATTCGTCATGTTTATCCAGACCGAAGCAACGCCCAATCCGGCGACCCTCAAGTTCCTGCCTGGGAAGGTGGTTCTCGACCAGGGGACGGCCGATTTCCGCGATGCTGAAAGCGCGGGCGCAGCTTCTCCGCTTGCCGGCAAGATCTTTGCAATCCCCGGCGTATCCGGTGTCTTCTTCGGCTATGACTTCGTCACCGTCACCAAGAGCGACGGTCCGGAATGGCAACATCTGAAGCCGGCCATCCTCGGCGCCATCATGGAGCATTTCATGTCCGGCGCGCCGATCATGACGAGCGCCACGCAGGTTGCTGACGATGCTGAACGCGATTCCGAAGACGAGTTTTTCGACAGCGCCGACGCCGAAATCGTCGATACCATCAAGGAACTGCTTGAGACGCGGGTGCGCCCGGCAGTTGCGCAGGACGGCGGCGACATCACCTTCCGCGGCTATGAGAACGGCACCGTTTTCCTCAACATGCGCGGTGCATGCTCCGGCTGCCCCTCATCCACGGCGACCCTGAAGCACGGCATCCAGAACCTGCTCAAGCATTTCGTACCGGAAGTCCAGCACGTCGAATCCGTCTGAGCTTTTAAGGGTTGAAAGTAAAAAAAGGCCGCTTCGAGCGGCCTTTTTATTACCTTTAGTTCACCGCGCCAGGCCCCGGAATTGCCCCGGGTGGGCATTTGCCGAGAATGATCATGCCAAGGACTTCATCTTCGGTGACGTCGGTGACCTTCGCCGTGCCGACGACTTGACCATTCTTCATCACCGCCACGCGGTCGGCGAGGTGGAACACGTCGTGAATATCGTGGCTGATCAGGAAAATGCCGATACCCTCGCTCTTAAGCTGCTTGATGAGTTCCCCGACCTGCGCCGTCTCCTGCGGCCCCAGGGCCGCCGTCGGCTCATCCATGATGAGAATGCGGGCATTGAAGAGGATGGCGCGGGCAATCGCCACCGACTGGCGCTGGCCGCCTGAAAGCGCCTTGACCGGGTCCTTGAAGCGTTGGAACCGCGGATTGAGCCGGCCCATCACTTCGCGGGCGCTGTGCTCCATTGCCACATCGTCGAGCGTTCCCCACGGCGTCATCAACTCGCGGCCAAGATAGAGATTGGCAGCCGTATCGACGTTGTCGGCAAGAGCCAGCGTCTGGTAGATCGTCTCGATGCCATAGGCCTTGGCGTCGCGCGGATTGTTGATCGTCGCTTCCTCGCCATTGACGCGGATTGTGCCACTGTCGCGCTTGTAGGCACCGGAAAGGACCTTGATCAGCGTCGACTTGCCGGCGCCATTGTGGCCAAGCAGTGCCACGACTTCGCCCGGATACAGGTCGACCGAGGCGCCATCGACGGCGCGTATGCCGCCAAAGGCGATCGAGACGTTTTCGATATCGACGAGAGGGGTTTGTGCATCGGTCATGTTTCAATCTCCCTCAAGCGGTACGGCGGCGATAGATCGTGTCGAGCCAGACGGCAACGACAAGCACGATGCCGACAACGATATTCTGCAGCGGCGTTTCGAGACCGAGCATGACCATGCCTGAATTCAGCGATTGCATCAGCAACGCGCCGATCATCGCGCCGGCAATGGTGCCGACGCCGCCGGCGAGCGAGGTTCCGCCGATGACAGCGGCCGCGATCGTCATCAGCTCATCGAGCGTGCCTTGCGCATTGGTGGCAGCGTTGAGGCGGGCGGTCGATATCGCGCCGGCGATGGCGCACAGAATGCCCATGATGATGAAGATTTTCATCGTCACCCAGCGTGTGTTGATGCCGGCAAGATCTGCGGCTTCCGGGTTGCCGCCCATGGCGAAAACGTAGCGGCCGAAACGCGTGCGCGTCGTCACGAAGGTCATGATGATGCCCGTTGCGACCGCGATCAGCACGGGGATGGCGATGCCATGCGGGATGAACAGGCCGCCATCCGGAATGGTGATGTTGTTGGCCTCGGCATATTTGCGGACGATACCGATCGGCCAATAGTAATGATTGGCGATCGAAACCGCACCGAGGACGAGAAAACAGGCGATCGCCGCCATAAAGGCCTCGGCCCAGACCGGACGGCGGGGAAAGTTGAAACGCTTGCGCTGGCGCCGGCCGTTGACGATCATGCCGACAATGGCAAGGCAGGCGACAATGCCGACAACCCAGCTCCAGGTCGCCCCGATCGACCCTTCCGGCCCGCCGCCCATGAGGCGGAAGGTTGAATCCATTGGTGCGACCGTGCGACCTGACGTGACCCACCAGGCAGCGCCGCGCCAGACGAGCAAGCCGCCCAGCGTAACGATGAAGGCGGGAACGCCGAGGAAGGCGATGACGAAGCCCTGAAAGCCGCCGATGAGCGCGCCGACGACGATGCCGAGCCCGAGCGCAACAACCCAGGTGAACGGCTGTTCGAAGCCGATCAGCTTCGGCAGGATTTCGGCCTGCGTCACGCCCATCACCATGCCGACAAACCCAAGCACCGAGCCTACGGAAAGATCGATATTGCGTGTGACGATGATAAGGACCATCCCGGTCGCCATGACCGCGATGGAAGAGGTCTGGACCGACAGGTTCCAAAGATTGCGCGGTGTCAGAAATTGGCCGTTGACGAGGCCGCCGGTTAAAAACTGGAAGGCAAGCCAGATGATGACGAGCGCTCCGATCATGCCGAGGAGGCGGGTATCGAGCTCGGTCGCCTTGAAGAACCTGGCAACGAGACCGAGTTCGGAAGCGCGAGCCCGGTCAAGACTGATGGCCGGATCACTCATGTTAATCTCCCAGTTTTATTTTCTTTTAGAACGCCGCCGATCCAGTGGACCAGCGGCGCTCAATCCTATCAGACTTGAAAGTGTTAGTTGCAGGCCGGTACCGAGCCTGCCTTCACGCCCTGGCAGACGACGTCCTTCGTCACCCAGCCGGCATCAATGACGACGCCGAGATTATCCTTGGTGACCGGAACGGGCGTCAGGAACACGGCGCTGACCTCGACCTTGTTGGCGCCGCCGGCAAACTTCTGAACGTTCGGGATCTCTTCCATCTTCTTGCCGTCGGCAAGAGCCGAAGCGATGCCGGCAGCCTGCTTGCCGAGTTCGCGGGAGTCCTTCCAGATCGTTACCGTCTGCGTGCCGAGGGCAACGCGATTGAGCGCGGCAAAGTCGGCATCCTGCCCGGAAACCGGAACGGTGCCGGCAAGGCCCTGTGCCTGGAGAGCGGCAATGGCGCCGCCTGCGGTACCATCATTTGCCGCAACGACTGCGTCGACCTTGTTGTCGTTAGCGGTCAGGAACTGCTCCATGTTCTTCTGCGCATTGGCCGGCAGCCAGCCGTCGGTATAGGCTTCGCCGACATTCTTTATTTTGCCGCTGTCGATTGCTTCCTTCAGCACTTCCTGCGCGCCGGAAAAGAGGAAATCGGCATTCGGGTCAGCCGAAGAACCCTTGATGAAGACGTAGTTGCCTTCCGGCTTGACGGCGAAGACACCGCGCGCCTGCATGCGGCCGACTTCCTTGTTGTCGAAGGTGATGTAGAAGGCATCCTTGTTCTCGATGAGACGGTCATAGCCGACCACCGGAATACCTTCCGCAACCGCCTTTTCGACGGCCGGGCCGATGGCGCTCGAATCCTGTGCAAGGATGATTAGCGCGTTGGCGCCCTGCGAGATCAGGCTCTCGACATCGGTCAGCTGCTTGGCGGCAGAGGATTGCGCGTCGGCGGAAATGTACTTGTCGCCATTTGCCTCGAGCGCCTTCTTGATCGCTGCCTCGTCGGTCTTCCAACGCTCTTCCTGGAAATTCGACCAGGATACACCGACGATCTTGTCTTTGGCCAGAACGGGCCCCGCGAAAGAGACAGCAAGGACAGCAGCGCCCGCGAGAGCGGTTGCATATTTCTTCATGGTAATCCTCCCAGTGCACACAGCACGATGACTGATGAACGAGGGCCTACACCTCCGACCCGCGTCTAAACCTCTTTTATTTCGAGGCTCGAAAAAAATAGTGACTTAAAAGCATTTCCATGTCAACATGGATTTTGCTAGGCATAACCCATTGCAACGCAACAACATTTTTGCAATGCACAAAAAGAGGGTTATGGGGAGGAGTGGAGTTTGTTGATCGATGAGATCGCGCGTCCCGACGATGTCAGGCGCCAGAATCGTAGACTTGCGCTGGCGGCTTTGCGCCGTCACGGCCTCCTGTCGCGCACCGATATCGTGGCCCAGACCGGGCTCAGCCCCTCGACCGTTTCCGCCATCACGACCTCGCTGATTTCCGAGGGCATCATCATCGAAGCGCGCGAGGGCGACCTCGGTTCCAACCGGCGCGGGCGCCCGCAAATTGCCTTGGTGCTCAATCCAGACGTTGCGAGCGTGGTTACCGTGGAGCTCGCGCTTAACCTCGTCCATGCGGTCCTCTACGATTACAAGGGCCAGGTCGTCGCTGAAATTTCGGAGCGGGTGCCGACCCTTGAAATGTCGGCGGACGCGCTGTTTCAATCGATATTCGCCATGCTGGACAGCCTCATCGATACACGTCCCTCAGGGACCGGCCCGTTGATGCACATTTCCATGGGGGTGCAGGGCGTTACCGACGCCACGGGCGCCACCATGCTGTGGTCGCCGATCACGCCGGACACGAACATCGCCTTTGGCAAGGTCCTGTCGCGGCGTTATGGCGTGGATGTTTCGGTCGCCAATGATTGCAACATGATAGCCGAAGCGTTGCGCTGGACCGATCCGGAACACTACAGGGAGAATTTCGCAGCAATCCTGCTGTCGCATGGCATCGGCATGGGCCTCTATCTCAAGGGCAAGCCCTTCGTCGGGGCGCACTCTTCGGCTGCGGAGTTCGGGCACATGTTGCACATCCCTAAAGGCGCGCTGTGCCGATGTGGCCGGCGGGGTTGCATCGAAGCCTATGCCAGCGACTATGCCATATTGCGGACGATATCGGGCGAGAACGAATCCACCCCGCCGCCGCAGGATATAGATCCCTCGACGTTCGCGGCCGCCGCCGGCCGGGCCCGTACCGGTAACGGCGATGAGGGTGCGGCCTTCCGCAAGGCCGGCCAGGCGATCGGCGCAGGCCTTCGCAGCCTGTTTTCATTGATCGATCCCGTGCCGGTGGCATTGGTTGGACCCGGAGCCGGCGTATTTGACCTTATGGAAGAGGAATTGCGCGGCGTCATTTCCGGCACTTCCGGCTGGGGCGCGACGCAGGATCTCAGCATACGCTGTTATCCGGACGAACATCCGCTTATCGTACAAGGCTGCCTGATGACGTCCTTGCTTCACCTCGACACGCAAATCTTCGCGCCGGGCGACCTCAAGGACCCTCAATTGAAGCACGCCCTCTAACACCCAAGGAAGGAAGGAAGCCAGCATGTATCTCGGGCTCGACCTCGGCACATCCGGTGTCAAAGCACTTCTGATCGACGAGAACCAAAAGATCGTCGGCTCCGGCACGGGACATCTCGACGTTTCGCGCCCGCATTCAGGCTGGTCGGAACAGGACCCTTCGCACTGGATCCGGGCGACGGAAGACGCTCTTGCCGCGCTCAAGGCGAACCATGGCCGCGAACTCTCTGCCGTCAAGGGTATCGGCCTCTCCGGACAGATGCACGGCGCCACACTGCTCGATGCCGGCGATCAGGTGCTGCGGCCCTGCATCCTTTGGAACGACACCCGCAGCCACGCGGAAGCAGCCGAACTCGACGCCAACCCGAAATTCCGCAGCCTCAGCGGCAACATCGTCTTCCCCGGTTTCACCGCCCCGAAGATCGCCTGGGTTCGCAACAACGAGCCCGATATTTTTGCGCGGCTGCAGCGCGTTCTGTTGCCGAAGGATTATTTGCGCTTCTGGCTGACAGGCGAACATGTGTCCGAAATGTCCGACGCGGCCGGCACGTCCTGGCTCGATGTCGGCAAGCGCACGTGGTCGCCGGAACTGCTTGCCGCAACCGGCCTCGATGAAAGCTACATGCCCTCGCTGGTCGAGGGAACCGAGGTGTCCGGCATCCTGAAGCCAGATGTTGCAGCGCGCTGGGGCATGGGCGACAAGGTGGTGGTCGCAGGCGGAGCCGGCGACAATGCGGCATCGGCCTGCGGCATGGGCACCGTCGGAGAAGGCCATGCCTTCGTTTCGCTCGGGACTTCCGGGGTGCTCTTTGCCGCCAACCGCGCCTATCTGCCAAACCCTGAAAGCGCCGTGCACACATTCTGCCATGCCCTGCCGGACACATGGCACCAGATGGGCGTTATTCTTTCGGCGACCGACGCCCTGAACTGGTATGCCGGGATCGTTTCCCGCAAAGCCGCCGAACTCACGGACGAACTTGGAGCGGATTTGCGTGCGCCATCGGGCGTGACGTTCCTGCCCTATCTTTCTGGCGAACGCACGCCGCTTAACGATTCAGCGATCCGCGGGTCGTTCCAGGGGCTTGAACATGCGAGCGACCGGGCGGCTCTGACACAGGCCGTGCTCGAAGGTGTTGCCTTCGCCTTCCGCGATTGCCTTCATGCCCTGGCTGCCGCCGGCACCAGGCTTGAGCGCGTCACGGCTGTCGGCGGCGGATCGCGCTCCACCTACTGGCTGAAAGCCATCGCCACCGCGCTCAACATACCGGTCGACGTACCGGCGGATGGGGATTTCGGTGCGGCCTTTGGTGCTGCTCGCCTCGGGCTTATCGCTGCCGAAGGCGCTGACCCGCATGCCATCTGCGTCGCCCCCGCAACGGATACGACCATCGAACCGGACGCGAACCTGATCGGGGCCTTCGACGCGGCCTACAATCGCTATCACAACCTCTATCCAGCACTAAAGGGAGTTCAATCATGAGCAGCGGGTTTTTCGGAGATATCAAGCCAGTCAAATATGAGGGGCCGGACAGCAACAATCCGCTCGCCTACCGCTTTTACAATCCCGACGAGAAGGTCCTTGGCAAGCGCCTCGAGGACCATCTTCGCTTCGCCGTCGCCTACTGGCACTCCTTCGTCTGGCCAGGCGGCGATCCTTTCGGCTCTCAGACCTTCGAACGCCCCTGGTTCAACGACACCATGGAAGGCGCCAAACTGAAGGCCGACGTTGCCTTCGAAATGTTCTCTATCCTCGGCGCGCCCTATTTCTGCTTCCATGACGCGGATGTGCGTCCCGAAGGCGACACGATCAATGAGAGCAACAGCCGCCTGCACGAGATCGCCGACTATTTCGCCGGCAAGATGGAAAAGACCGGCACCAAATTGCTCTGGGGCACGGCCAACCTCTTTTCCAACCGCCGCTATATGTCGGGCGCAGCCACGAACCCCGATCCAGACGTCTTCGCCTATGCGGCAGCCACCGTCAAAAGCTGTATCGACGTGACGCAGAAGCTTGGCGGCGAAAATTACGTGCTATGGGGCGGACGCGAGGGCTATGAGACCCTGCTCAACACCGACATGAAGCGTGAACTCGACCAGATGGGCCGGTTCCTGAGCCTCGTCGTCGAGTACAAGCACAAGATCGGCTTCAAGGGCACGATCCTCATTGAACCGAAACCACAGGAACCCACCAAGCACCAGTACGATTACGATGCGGCGACGGTCTACGGCTTCCTGAAGCGTTTCGGCCTGGAGAACGAAGTGAAGGTCAACCTCGAACAGGGCCATGCCATCCTTGCCGGCCATTCGTTCGAACATGAGCTGGCGACAGCGGCGGCGCTCGGCATATTCGGCTCCATCGACATGAACCGCAACGACTACCAGTCGGGCTGGGACACGGACCAGTTTCCGAACAATGTTCCAGAAATCGCGCTCGCCTACTACGAGGTGCTGAAGGCCGGCGGCTTCACCACAGGCGGCACGAATTTCGACGCCAAGCTGCGCCGCCAGTCGATAGACCCGCAGGATCTTCTGATCGCCCATATTGGCGGCATGGATACCTGCGCGCGCGGCCTCAAGGCAGCGGCAAAGATGATCGAGGACAAGGCGCTGACGAGCTTCGTCGACGATCGCTATGCCGGATGGTCGACGCCGGAGGCGCAGGCGATGCTCTCGGGCAACGAATCGCTCGACGCGATCGCCAAACGGGTCGAGGACAAGAACATCCAGCCGCAGCCGCGCTCCGGCCGGCAGGAATACCTGGAAAATATCGTCAACCGCTACGTTTGACCGTTCGATGCCTTCGGTACGGTGGGTCGCCGACAACACTGCGGTGCCCGCTCCCTTCCCTCCCCCCTGTGGGGAGGGGGTGGGGCGGAGGTCCGGGGTGGCGATGAAACTTTCCGCCGCCCCATCGTGCCTGCGCTAAACGTGCTGGCCGCCGTTGATATGAATCTCCGAGCCGGTCACATAAGATGAGGATTCAGTGCAGAGGAAATAGATCGTCTCGGCAACTTCGGCGGTCTTGCCGAGCCGGCGCAGCGGCAGTTGCTCGACGAGCTTATCCGTCCCCGGTGACAGGATGGCCGTGTCGATCTCGCCCGGCGCGATCGCGTTGACCCTTATGCCGTGCGGTCCGAAATCCGAAGCCATTTCACGCGTCAGCGAAGCAAGTGCGGCCTTCGACGTGGCATAGGCCGTACCAGCAAATGGATGGACGCGGCTGCCGGCAATCGACGTGACGTTAACCACTGAACCTTGGGCAGCCTCGAGTTCATTGAACAGGCCGCGCGCGAGCATGATCGGCGCGAAGAAATTGACCTGGAACACCGTCATCCACGTCTGCATCGGCGTAACGATCGAATCGAGCCGGTCGCCGGCGCTGTTCTTCGGCGATATGCCGGCATTGTTGACGAGTGCGTTCAGCCTGCCGCCCTCGGCCGCGAGGCGGCTGCGGATCTCCGCGACAGCGTGATCGACGTCGGCAGGATCGGCAAGATCGACCTTGATATGGTCGTCAGGACCCGCAGGCCATGGGCAGTTTTCGGAAAAATCCTGGCGCGAGCAAGTGATCACGCGCCAGCCGGCGCGCGAAAAGCGCTTGACAGTAGCGTGGCCGATACCGCGGCTTGCTCCGGTAAGGACAAGGACCTTGCGTGGCTCATCATTGGACATGGCGATACTCCGTTGCATCAGCCTTAGAGCAAGATCAGCCTAAATTCGAGGCTTATCATGTCGCAGCGATTGATCTGGCCCAACCAAGCAAATATCTTAGCGCCAAATCAGGGGGGAAGCATGAACGGATATGTTTTGGCCATCGACCAGGGCACGACTTCGAGTCGCGCCATCGTCTTCGATCACAATCGCCACGTGGTCGGCAAAAGCCAGCAGGAATTCACCCAAATCTACCCGCAGTCGGGCTGGGTCGAGCATGATCCCGACGAAATCTGGCAGTCGGTGCTCAGCACATGCGAAGTCGCCATCGAAAACGCCAGGATTCAGGCCGGCGACGTCGCCGCCATCGGCATAACCAACCAGCGCGAGACAGTTATCGTCTGGGATCGAACGACCGGCAAACCGATCCATAACGCCATCGTCTGGCAGGACCGCCGGACGGCGTCATTGTGCCAAAAGCTGAAGAAGCAGGGGCTGGAGAAGACGTTCACGCGCAAGACCGGGCTGCTGCTTGACCCCTATTTTTCCGGCACCAAGCTCGCATGGCTGCTCGACAAGGTACCCGGTGCCCGCAAGCGCGCGGCCAATGGCGAGCTGTTGTTCGGCACCATCGACAGTTTCCTCATCTGGCGCTTGACCGGAGGCAAGGTGCACGCGACCGACGCCACCAATGCGTCGCGCACGCTGCTCTTCAATATCGCGACCAATGCGTGGGATGACGAGCTTCTTGAGATCCTGCGCATTCCGCGCGCGATGCTTCCAGAGGTGAAGGATTGCGCCGCCAACTACGGCGCTGCCGAAGCCTCGCTGCTCGGTGCGGCAATACCGATCCTCGGCGTTGCCGGCGATCAGCACGCGGCGACCATTGGCCAGGCCTGCTTCGAACCCGGCATGTTCAAATCGACCTACGGAACCGGCTGCTTTGCCCTGCTCAACACCGGCAGCGATATGGTCCTTTCGAAGAACCGCCTGCTGACGACGATCGCCTACCGCCTCAACGGCAAGACCACCTATGCACTCGAAGGCTCGATCTTCATTGCCGGCGCGGCCGTCCAGTGGTTGCGTGACGGCCTCAAGATCATCGGCTCGGCGCCGGAGACCGGCAAACTCGCCGATCAGGCCGATCCGAGCCAGGACGTCTATCTCGTGCCGGCCTTCGTCGGGCTCGGCGCACCGCACTGGGATGCGGAAGCGCGCGGCGCGATCTATGGCCTCACGCGCAACAGCGGCCCGGCAGAGTTTGCCCGCGCGGCGCTTGAATCCGTCGCGTACCAGACCCGCGATCTTCTCGACGCCATGCGCAAGGACTGGAAGGCATCGGACAAAAAGACCGTGCTGCGCGTCGATGGCGGCATGGTCGCGTCAGACTGGACCATGCAGCGACTTGCTGACATCCTGGATGCACCCGTGGACCGGCCGGTAATCTTGGAAACGACAGCGCTTGGAGCCGCATGGCTCGCTGGATCGAAAGCAGGCATCTGGCCGAACCGACGCGATTTCGCCAAGACCTGGGAACGCGAGACGCAGTTCACGCCGAAGATGGACGAGAAGACCCGCAAGGCAAAGATCGCGGGCTGGAAAACGGCCGTCAAGCGTACCTTGAGCCAGTAAGTTGTGATCGATGCTTGCGCGATGCAAAACCGCGCAAAACATCGATCAATTGCCCATGATCAGATCGAACAAGGTTGTCTTGCGCCCCTTGCCGCCACTGACACTGCCGGGCGGCACGGGATGGGTCGATCCAGTCTGATCGCCAAGGTCGGCTGGCGGCATCTGGCCTGCCGGATCGAGCTGGGCCGACGGCACGCCCTCAGCAGCGGGAACGCTGTCGCCTGATCCGGGAAGAACATCATTGCCCTCGATGACCTGCTGATGCAGCTGATAATCGCCGGGAAGCTGCGCCACCGGCACGCCCTTATGCGCGGCGACCATGAAATCTTTCCAGGCGATGGCGGGCAGCGATCCGCCGGTGATCTTCTTGGTCGGCTTGCCGTCATCATTGCCGAACCATACGCCGGTGGTCAGGTTTGACGTATAGCCGATGAACCAGGCATCACGGAAATTCTGGCTTGTGCCGGTCTTGCCCGCCGCCGGCCAGCCGAACTTCGCCTTGGTGGCGGTTCCGCTGTCAACGGTCTGGCGCAACATGGCATTCATCATGCCGACATTGCGCTCATCGATAACGCGAGACGGCTGCGGTCGCTTGAACTCGTAGAGCACCTTGCCCTCGTTGGTCGTCACGCGGCGGATGAGGTGGATCGGCGCCTTGTAGCCGCCATTGGCAAAGGGCACGAAGGAATCGGTGAGTTCGAGGAGGGTCACTTCGGACGTGCCGAGCGCGAGCGATGCATTGGCGGTAAGGTTCGATTCGATGCCGAGCCGATGCGCCGTCGACACCACCGTGCTCGGTCCAACTTCCATGACGAGCTGCGCCGACACCGAGTTCAGCGAGCGCGCCAGGGCTTCGGCAAGCGTAACCTTGCCGAAATACTTGCCGTTGAAGTTGCCTGGGGTCCAGTTGCCGATGCGGATAGGCGCGTCATTGCGCACCGATTCCGGTGTGAATCCCTGCTCGAGGGCGGAGAGGTAAACGAAGGGCTTGAAGGCCGAGCCCGGCTGCCGCTTGGCCTCGCTGGCGCGGTCGAACTGGCTGTTGGCGTAGTCATAGCCGCCGATCAGCGCCCGCACCGCGCCGGTGCCGTCGATCGACACCATCGCGCCCTGCGAAACATTGAGCTTTTCGCCGTTCTTGCTGATGAGGTCGCGTATCGACGCTTCGCCGAGCTTCTGCAAGCCGAGATCGACCGTCGTATCGACGATGACATCGCTGCGCACGTCGCCGATCAGCCCCGGCAATTCCTCCATGACGCGATCGGCGACATATTGCTCCGAGCCGCTCCAATAGGAGGCAGCCCGGGTGGCCGGCTGCTTCATGGCAAAGCTCAGCTCCTTGTCGCCGATCATGCCCTGTTCGCGCATGGCCGCGAGCACGAGCTGCGACCGCTCGCGAGCGGCTTTCGGATCACGCGCCGGCGAAAGGCGTGACGGCGCCTTGAGGAGCCCGGCGATGAGCGCTGCCTCAGGCAGCGTCACCTCCTTGGCGGATTTGTTGAAATAGCGCCGGGACGCGGCCGCCACGCCATAGGAACCCGAGCCGAGATAGACCCGGTTCAAATACATTTCGAGGATTTGATCCTTGGTATATTTGCGCTCCAGCCACAGCGCGAGCAGCACTTCTTGCACCTTGCGCTCGATGGTCCGGTCGGGCGTCAGGAACAGGTTCTTGGCAAGCTGCTGGGTAATGGTGGAGCCGCCCTGCACAAGCCGTCCGGAAATCAGATTGGTTGCCATCGCCCGGGCAAACCCGATCGGATCGACGCCGAAATGCGAATAGAACCGCCGGTCCTCGATGGCGACGACGGCCTCGGGAATATAAGGCGACATGTCGTGCAGGCTGATGGCCTCGCCGCCGGAAGCGCCGCGATTGGCAATGAGATCGCCCTCGACCGAAACGATTTTCACGTTTGGCGGACGATCCGGGATGGCCCAGGTCGTCGTCTGCGGCATCTTCGCGGCAAAATAGATGACAGTGCCGGCAAGGCCGATACCGCCCCACAGGCAAAGGACCATCGACCAGTAGACCATGCGGCGCACGAGGCCGAGGAAGCCGCCGCCACCTCCGCTACGACGCGTCTTGCGCCGCCTGGATGCGGCGGGCTTGCGCGTCGTCTTGCGTTTTGCCACTGGCCTGTCCTCCGGATCTGCGCGCAAATCGTCGCCCGAACGGCGATCCGAACCAAAGCGCGGTTCGATACGTTGCTTGCCCGTGCCGCGTGCCATGAATGAGTAGTCTCGCCCCGTATGCGTTCGAAGAATGATCCCGCGACCCGTTGCAGGGTAAATGCGGCGATTTAAGGTGCGGTTAAATTGTGCGTGATGTGGGAAAATCGCAGCCACGGGGTGGTTGAGAATGCTGTGGGCGATCGTTACGGTCGGGAAAGCATCACTCGGAGCATACACATGCGTCTTTTCATTCTGGCCGCACTTGGCATCCTGTTGAGCGGCTGTGGCGGCGGGGCTATCGAACGGCTGAACCCGAAGCCCGACGCGGAGGCGCAATACCGTCTTGGCGGTTGCCAGCTGCGCGGGCATGGCGTGTGCAAGGACCTTCCGCAATAGCTCCGTGGGCGCTCTAGAGAGAGCTTCTGACTTGGGATCAAAGCCACGGCAAACCCTCTTCGCGATTTCCAAATAATGCCACGCGTAAAATATTATCTTGCGGCCCTTGAAAAGATTTGGGCCCGGTTCTATTTTAATTCTTGCGTAACGAGTGGTTCTCCTCCCATTTTTCGCTCGTTGCGTGTTCCCCTCTGGACGCATTAGCGTTCACAATTCGCCGGGCTCTTAGCCCGGCTCTTTTGTTTTTGGGACTTATTGGCAATCAGCTTCTGCGCATCACCTGAATTTTATTTCGATTTTTGTTTTTTCCTATATGTAGGTGCCGGTTGGCTTGGGAAGAACATTCATGAATACTATTGAAAAGACGCGCGTCGATTGGGTCGATATTGCCAAGGGAATCTGCATCATCTTCGTTGTGATGATGCATTCGGTGCTCGGCGTCGAGAACGAGGCGGGCGGGCGCGGCTGGATGCATGCGGTTGTCGCCTTTGCCCAGCCCTTCCGCATGCCGGACTTTTTCATGATCTCCGGCCTTTTCCTCGGCCTTGTCATCGATCGCCCGTGGTTGCGCTATGCCGACCGCAAAATCGTGCATTTTGCCTATTTCTACGTGCTCTGGCTGACGATCCAGTTCCTGTTCAAGGCGCCGGGTATCGTTGCGGAAAGCGGCGGCGACGGCGCCATCTCCGCGTATCTTCTGTCCTTCATCCAGCCGTTTGGAACCTTGTGGTTCATCTATCTGCTGCCGTTATTCTTCGTCGTCACGCGCCTTATCAGACACGTGAATGTCTGGGTCGTGCTTATCATTGCTGCCGCTCTCGAGACGCTGCCGATTCACACCGGCTGGCTGGTCATCGATGAATTCTGCAGCCGCTACGTCTATTTCTTTGCAGGCTACGCCTTCGCGCCTGTCATCTTCCGTCTTGCCGCCTGGCTGCGTGGGCGTCCGGCAATGGCGCTCGGCGTGCTCGGCGTCTGGGCGCTCGTCAATGGCTGGCTCGTCTTTCATCCGGCAACGCAACCATTCGCAGCGTGGATCCCGGAAGAATCCTATACGTCCGGCGGCCTTGGCGGCTGGAGCAGCGTACCGATAATCTCGCTCGCCGCCGGCTTTGCCGGGGCCCTCGCCATCGTATCGGTTTCGGCACTGCTCGCCAGATTGGGTGCTTCGCAAGCCTGGCTCGTCAAACCGCTGCGCTGGCTCGGCGCGCACTCGATCGTCGTTTACCTCGCCTTCTTCCTGCCGATGGCGCTTGCCCGCACGATCCTGTTGAAGCTTGGCATCATCACCGATATCGGCACGATTTCGCTCCTCACCGTGATTTGCGGCGTGATCGGTCCGGTCATCCTCTATGGATTGATCCAGTGGACCGGCTACGGGCAATTCCTGTTCAAGCGGCCGCAATGGGCCCATATCGACCGCGCCCCCGCCCCACGTGAGGCGATGGCTTCGGCCGAATAGAACTGCAGCTTTACTTAGCTATGGGCGAAAATATCCTGCTCGTCCCAACCCATGAGGTCGAGCTTGGCGCGGGTCGGCAGGAATTCGAAGCAGGCTGCCGCCTCTTCCGCCCGCCCGTCGCGCACGAGACGGTGCTGAAGGATCGTGCGCAACCGATGCAGGTAGAGCACATCGGACGCAGCATATTCCAATTGGGCCTGTGACAAATCCGGCGCCGCCCAATCGGACGATTGCTGCTGTTTTGACAGGTTGACCTCGAGCAGTTCGCTGCACAGGTCCTTGAGGCCGTGCCGGTCCGTATAGGTGCGCGACAGCCTTGATGCGATCTTGGTGCAGTATACGGGTTTTGGCATCACGCCGAAGGTGTGGAACAGCACCGCAACATCAAACCGGCCGTAGTGGAAGATCTTGGTAATGGCATTGTCGCCCAGAATCTTGACGAGATTCGGCGCCGTCTTCTGGTCCCGGTCGATCTGGATGACGTCGGCGGAGCCATCGCCGGGTGATATCTGCACCACACACAGGCGGTCGCGATGCGGATTGAGGCCCAGCGTCTCCGTATCTATGGCAACCGCATCGACCTGGTAGCGGCTGAGATCGGGAAGATCGTTGCGGTGGAAGCGAATTGTCATCGGCCTGTCTCTTTCACTTAGCGGGCCAGCGCATCGAGGATGCGCGCCCAGGACCTCTGTCCCTTGTGGAACGAGGTGAGTTCGTATTTTTCGTTGGGGGAGTGAATTCGGTCATCCTCCAGGCCGTAGCCAACGAGCAGGGAATCCATGCCCAGCATGTGCTGGAAATCGCCGACGATCGGGATGGAACCCCCCATGGCGATGAGTACTGCCGGCTTCGGCCATTCGGCGCTCAGTGCATTCTTCGCCTTGGTCAAAAGCGGTGATTCATAGGCAAGCTGGATTGCCGGCGAGCCGCCATGCTCGTGGAACTCCACCGTGCAGTCGGCGGGGATCCGCTCGCGGACAAAAGCGCGGAAGGCCTCGCGGATCTTCGCCGGATCCTGCTTGTGAACGAGACGGAACGACACCTTCGCCGACGCTTCCGCCGCAATCACGGTCTTGAAGCCGGCACCGGTATAGCCTCCGGTAATGCCATTGATTTCGGCCGTTGGGCGCGCCCATACGAGTTCGAGGACCGAGCGGCCCTTTTCGCCGGAAGGGATCGAAAGACCGACCGGTCCGAGGAAGTTTTCCGGCGTGGTGCCAAGACCTTTCCACATCTGCAGGATCTGCGTCGGTGTTTCTTCGACGCCGTCATAAAAGCCGGGGACAGTCACCGCGCCGTTCTCATCGTGCAGATCGGCGAGCGCCTTCGCAAGAATGTGAATCGGATTGGCGGCGACGCCGCCGAACATGCCGGAGTGGAGATCACGATCGGCCGCCTTGACGGTGATGTTTTCGCCGACGAGGCCGCGCAGCCCAACCGAGATGGCCGGCGTTTCCACGTTCCACATGCCCGTGTCGCAGACCAGCGCGAAATCCGCCTTGAGCTCATCCTTGTGGGCCGTCAGGAAGGGCTTCAACGAAGGCGACCCGGATTCTTCCTCGCCTTCGAAGAGGATCGACACCCTCACCGGCAGTTGGCCGTGCACTTGCTTGTAAGCGCGGCATGCCTCGACGAAGGTCATCAGCTGGCCCTTATCGTCGGATGTTCCGCGGCCCGTCAGTATCTTGCGGCCATTGCCGGCATCCTTGATCGCCGGGTCAAAGGGATCGTTTTCCCAAAGCTCCAACGGATCGACGGGCTGCACATCGTAGTGGCCGTAAAACAGCACGTGGGGCGCATCAGCGCCTGGACCATCGTGATGCGCGACGACCATCGGGTGCCCCGGCGTATCGCGCACGCTCGCGTCAAAGCCTATGGATTTGAGGTCGGCGACGAGCCACTCCGCCGCCTTGCGGCATTCATCCTTGTAGGCCGGATCCGTGGAGATCGACTTGATCCGCAACAGGTCGAAAAGCCGCTCCAGGCTGTTGTCGAGATTGATATCAAGTGCGTTCAAGACGGGTTCGAGAGCTGGCATGGCATTTCCTGATTATTTGTGGACCGGGACTCGTAAAGGGAGTTCTTCTTAGCGCATTTTATCAGGAGGGGCAGAAAAAACTGGCCATCCGGAAGGCCAAAAAGAAATGGTCGCCGTGGCGGGGGGACCACAGGCGACCAGATCACTACACTCATTTGCGGTCAACCCTGGAGAGGGGGATGAGGTTGGCCGCAGTCCGGGGTCAGGCGGGGGACGAGCCTTAAATCCGGACATCGATCTAACGTCGACACCCTGAATTTGGGAGGCAAACCGTGGCAATTCAAGGGCACGGAAGATTACATCTTTGTAACAAACGTGTGATGGTCTGGTGAGCCGGCTTAGACCCCGCTGGATGCCCTTGCTGGCTGTGGAAAGAACCGCACTCCTGTCAGGATGCGTCAGGTGCCTCCGGATCTTTCGTTGAAAGAAATCGCCATGTCATTCCATTTTTGAGGATCATCATTTAATCCTATCGCCCATGAAAAAAGGTGATCATCTCTTCCTCGTCGACGGCTCCGGCTACATCTTCCGGGCCTATCATGCTCTCCCTCCCCTGACGCGCAAATCCGACGGCCTTCCCGTTGGCGCGGTAGCGGGCTTCTGCAACATGTTGTGGAAGCTGTTGCGAGAGGCGCGCGACACATCGGTGCGCGATACCCCGACACATTTTGCCGTCATCTTCGACTATTCCTCGCACACCTTCCGCAAGGAAATCTATCCGGAATACAAGGCCAACCGTTCGGCGCCGCCGGAGGACCTCATTCCGCAGTTCGGTCTCATCCGCCAGGCGACCAAGGCCTTCAACCTGCCGTGCATCGAAATGAACGGCTACGAGGCCGATGACCTCATTGCCACCTATGCGCGCATGGCCGAGGAAGCCGGCGCCGAAGTCACCATCATTTCGTCGGACAAGGATCTGATGCAGCTCGTGACGCCGAACGTGTCGATGTATGACAGCATGAAGGACAAGCAGATCGGCATCGCGGACGTTGTCGAAAAGTGGGGCGTGCCACCGGAGAAAATGATCGACCTGCAGGCGCTTACCGGCGATTCGACCGACAACGTGCCGGGCATACCAGGCATTGGGCCAAAGACGGCCGCGCAACTGCTGGAAGAGTTCGGCGATCTCGATACGCTTCTGGCGCGCGCGGGGGATATCAAGCAGCAGAAGCGCCGCGAAAACATCATCGAGCACGCCGAGCAGGCGCGCATTTCGCGCCAGCTCGTCACGCTGAAAAAGGACACGCCCGTCGAGGTCGGGCTTGAGGAATTCGGTCTCGAGCCGCAGGACGGAAAGAAACTCATCGCTTTCCTCAAGGCGATGGAATTCAACGCGCTGACGCGCCGCGCCGCGGAAGCGACTGGCGTGGACGCCAGCTCGATTGCCCCCGCCCAATTGAAAATCGAAGCGGTTGCCGAAGCCCATGGCCCGGATCTCGACGTCGAGGCTGGAGATTTCGAGCCCGTAGAGATCAAGTCGCCGTCGGCGGTATCGCCCACGGCGCGGTCGGGTATGGAGAATTTCACGGCAACGCCGGCTGACCTGGTCAAGTCGCGCACCGACGAGGCGCTTGCGGCGCGCTTCGACAGGAGCGCCTATGTTACCATCCGCGATGTCGCGACCTTGCAGGTCTGGATCGACGAGGCCATGACCTCAGGCATCATCGCCTTCGATACCGAAACGAATTCACCTGATCCCATGCAGGCCGATGTCGTGGGCATTTCGTTGGCAACGCGTCCGGGTCGTGCTGCCTATATACCGATCAACCATAAATCCGGCGACGGCGATCTTCTTGGCGGCGGACTGGTCGAGCGGCAGATACCAGAGCAGGAGGTGTTTGCCAGGCTGAAGCCACTCCTCGAAGACCGTTCTGTTCTGAAGATCGCGCATGGGATGAAGTATGAATGGCTGATCATGCATCGCCATGGCATCGACCTTCACCCGCTCGACGACACGATGCTTATTTCCTACGTGCTCGACGCCGGCGAGGGCAGCCATTCGATGGATGCGCTGTGCGATCGCTGGCTCGGTCACAAGCCCATGGCCTACAAGGAGTTGATCGGCTCTGGTAAGTCATCGGTTACATTCGACAAGGTGCCGATCGAGCGCGCCGCCGAATATGCAGGCGAGGATGCCGATGTGACCTTAAGGCTGTGGCGTCTTTTGAAGCCGCGCCTTGCGGCCGACAGCATCGCTTCGGTCTACGAACGTCTGGAGCGGCCGCTCATTCCCGTGCTTGCACGCATGGAAGAGCGCGGCATTTCGGTCGACCGGCAAATCCTTTCCCGCCTCTCCGGCGATTTTGCCCAGACGGCCGCGGCGATCGAAGACGACATCTACAAGCTCGCAGGCGAGCGGATCAATATCGGCTCACCCAAGCAGATGGGCGATATCCTCTTCGGCAAGATGGGCCTTCCCGGCGGCACCAAGACCAAGACCGGCCAATGGTCAACTACGGCGCAATTGCTCGAGGAACTGGCTGCGGAAGGCCACGAACTCCCCCGCAAGATCGTCGATTGGCGCCAGCTGACGAAACTCAAATCGACCTATACGGACGCCCTCCCCGGTTATATCCATCCGCACACCAGGCGCGTCCACACATCCTATGCGCTTGCCGCGACATCGACTGGCCGCCTCTCCTCATCCGAGCCGAACCTGCAGAATATTCCGGTGCGGACGGCTGAAGGCCGCAAGATCCGCACCGCCTTCATTGCAGAGCCCGGCAACAAGCTGATTTCAGCCGACTACAGCCAGATCGAACTACGCGTGCTCGCACATGTTGCGGAAATTCCGCAGCTTACTCAGGCTTTTGCGGATGGTATCGACATCCACGCAATGACCGCCTCGGAAATGTTCGGCGTTCCGGTCAAGGACATGCCAGCGGAAGTGCGCCGCCGCGCCAAGGCGATCAATTTCGGCATCATCTACGGCATTTCCGCGTTTGGTCTTGCCAACCAGTTGTCGATCCCGCGCGAGGAAGCCGGCCAATATATCCGCACCTATTTCGAGCGATTTCCCGGAATCAGGGACTATATGGAATCCACCAAGGCCTTTGCACGCCAATACGGCTATGTGGAGACGATCTTCGGACGCCGCGCGCATTACCCCGAAATCCGCTCGTCGAATCCGCAGCACCGCGCCTTCAACGAGCGCGCCGCCATTAATGCGCCGATACAGGGATCGGCTGCCGATATCATCCGCCGCGCCATGGTGCGGATGGAATCCGCCCTTGACGAAGCCAAGCTTTCAGCGCGGATGCTGCTGCAGGTGCACGACGAACTGATCTTCGAAACCGCGGAAGCGGAGGTCGAGGCGACGATACCGGTGATCCGCGATGTGATGGAGAATGCGGCAATGCCTGCCGTCTCGCTATCCGTGCCGCTCAAGGTCGATGCGCGCGCGGCGCACAATTGGGATGAAGCACATTAGAGCCGTGCTTGCCTGGAAAGAATTGCGCTAGAGCGAATCAAGTACGCGCCGTTGCGCGTGCATTTCGAGGAAAATGCGGTAGTCGCGGTCGAAACGCGGGCGCGCATCTGGATTTGGTTGCCGTTCGCGGCCGCCTTGCTTCATGGCGAGGCACGCCGAGGGCAGATCCGGGTAAAGGCCAGCCGCCGTGGCGGCGACCATCGCTGTGCCAAGCAGCACCGCATCCTCGGCAGCGGATGTCACGACCGTGCAACCGGTGGCATCCGCATATAGCTCCATGAGCAGCGGGTTCTTGATGTGGCCGCCGGTGACATGCATCGTGTCGATCGCATAGCCCTTGTCGTTCAGCGCATCGAGGATATGGCGCACTCCAAGGGCGATTGCGACGCAGGTGCGCCAGTACAGCCGGCAAAGACTGTCGAAGGAGGTGTCGAGCGTCAGGCCGCTGATGACGCCCACCGCATGCGGATCGGCAAGCGGCGAACGATTTCCATGGAAGTCCGGGAGCACGTGCAAGCGTCCCGCAAGATCCAGGCCTTCGCCCGCACGCAGTTCCATGACACGGTCTGTTATCTTCTTGTGAAGCGCGGCATTCGGCTCGCCGACGGCGCCATGCCAACGGATCATGTGGTCGAGCAGCGCGCCCGCTACGGATTGTCCGCCCTCGCTCAGCCAGCAATCCGGCAAGGCGACGCCGTAATAGGGGCCCCATCCGCCGCTGAAAGAGATCGGCTCCGGCGACAGCGCCATGAGGCAACTCGAGGTCCCGGCAATCAGCGCAAGGTGGCGGTCGATCTGCGACAGGTCGCCGGCGAACCCGGCAAGAACACCAAGCGCGCCCGCGTAAGCATCGATCAACCCCGCCCCGACGTGACATTGCGTCGTTAGTCCGAGCGCATCGGCGGCATGTTGCGTCAAGGCGCCGACATCGGACCCGACGGGGCTCGCGCGCTTCGGCAGGCTGCCGCGCTCGAGCATGTCGGCAATACCCATGGCCTCGAAAAAGTCCGGCTGCCAGCCCGGCTCCTCATGTGCCAGATAGGCCCACTTGCAGGTCAGCGTACATTGGGAACGCGCGAGCGAGCCTGTTGCCTTCCACGTCAGATAGTCGGCAAGGTCGAAAAAGTAGCCAGCTTGCTTCCATGTTTCCGGAAGGTGCCGCTTAAGCCACATCAGCTTCGGCGTCTCCATCTCTGGCGACATGACGCCGCCCAGGTGTTCCAGCACCTTGTGGCGGCTTGCGGTGCATTCATCAGCCTCCGCGAGTGCCCTGTGATCGAGCCAGACGATCGTATCCCAGCGGTTTTCGCCCGATGTCGATACCGTGAGCGGAGCACCGTCCGCGTCGCGGACCACGAGCGAGCAGGTTGCGTCGAAGCTTATGCCGGCGATGTCCGAGGGGCTGACACCCGACTGCACGATGGCGCCCTGGACGGCGATGCACACCGATTTCCAGATGTCTTCCGAATCGTGCTCGGCATGGTCGCCAACAGGCCGGTTCATCAGGATTGGATGTTCGACACGCCCGAGCAGATTGCCGTTTACGTCAAGAATACCCGCGCGGGCGCTTCCGGTACCAACATCGACCGCACAGACGAATTTCGGCATCAACGAACTTTCGGTGTGGCTTCCTGCGAGGCGAGCAAGCCGGGCAATTGCAACATGTCGTTGAATATACGGTCTGGGCCGAGAGACGCAAGTGCCGCTTCCAGCCGGCCCCCGCGCGAGTGTGTGCCGCCGGTGAAGGCGAAGACCCGCATTCCGGCACTTTTTGCCGCCTCGATGCCGGCGGGACTGTCTTCCACCACCACGCAATCTTCCGGATCAGCGTTCATGGTGCGCGCGGCGAGGAGAAAGAGGTCGGGCGCAGGCTTGCCATGCTTCACCATGGTTGCGCTGAAAATATGGGGGTCAAGCAAATCGATCAGCCCGGTCAGTTGCAGCGACAGGCGGATCCGATCGGGCTGGCTCGACGACGCGACGCAACGCGGTATGTCGAGTACCCGCAACGTATCGGCTATCCCGGGGATGGGCTTGAGGTCACGTTTGAACCGCGCGAAGAGATTCGCCCGCATTTCATCGAGATCGGCATCGCTTGCGGCAAAGCCGTAATCCTCGTGCAGGATCTTGCTGATCGTCGTCATGCTGCGCCCGAGGAAGCGGTCATAAGCATCGTCCTCGGACAAGGTCGTGCCGCTCTTGGCGATCATATCGAGCAGGACGGCGATGGAAATGGGCTCGCTGTCGACGAGCACGCCATCGCAATCGAAGATGACGAGTGCGGGCTTGCCCATCTCAGAGCTTGCCCTGGAGATAGAGCGTCAGCGTTTCGCGCGTGCCCTTGTCCCAGAGTGTGCGCAAGTGGCGGGTAAAGGTTTCAACGAACGTGGGAGCGGTCCCGACCTCGCCGAAAATGTCGCTCATTGCGAGGAACGCCTTGGGGTCGTCCTTTGCCTTGAGCGCCTCAACTTTCAGCCGCTCGGCGCTGGCATCAAGATAATTCGTCGGCTTGCCCGTGTCGGTGGTACCCGCGCAAAAACGGCACCAGAGCGCTGAAACCAGCGCAAGCCCGGTGATGCTTTTGCCGGCCTTCAACCGGTCGGCGGTGGTCGGCAGGATGAATTTCGGCTGCCGGTTGGAACCATCCTGGCAAAGGCGTTGGATCGTATCGCCGATCTTGGGATTGGAAAAGCGCCTGACGATCAGGTCGAAATACTCATCGAACGGCATGCCGGGTACTGGCGGCAGGACGGGAATGATCTCATCGCGCTCGAGCTTGGTGAGGAAATCACGGATCAGTGGCTCCTCCATGGCTTCGTGGACAAAATGAATGTCCATCAATGCGGCTGGATAGGCGATTGCTGCGTGACCGCCATTGAGGATGCGTATTTTCATGAGCTCATACGGCGCCACATCCTTGACGAAGGTAACCCCGACCTTTTCGAGTGCCGGGCGGCCGGTGGGGAAGTGATCTTCGAGTACCCATTGCTTGAACGGCTCGCAGAACACAGGCCAATTATCCTCCACGCCGAAATCCGTCGCCAGCATCTGGCGCTCGCGGTCGGTGGTTGCCGGAGTGATGCGGTCGACCATGCTGTTCGGGAAAGCCACATTGTCCTTGACCCACTTCGCAAGGCCCGGATCGATCAGAGCTGCAAGTCCGCTCACCGCATCGCTGGTCACATGACCGTTGCCCGGAATATTGTCACAGGACATGACGGTGAAGGGCTCGGTGCCCTCGTCGCGGCGCCGCATCAACCCGGCAAGAATAAGGCCGAAGACAGTCTTGGGGCTCTTGATATTCGCCGCATCTGCCACGATCGCGGGATGTTTGGGATTGAACACGCCCGAGGCCGGATCGATGAAATAGCCGCCTTCGGTGATCGTCATCGACACGATGCGGATTGTCGGGTCCGCAAGGCGCGAAATCGTGGCTTCCGTGTCAGCCGGTTCAAGATAGTCGATCATCGATGCCGTGATATGGGCCACGCGGTGGCCACTATCCTGCTCGACAACCGTCGTCAGCCAATCCTGGTCGGAAAGCTTCTGGCGCATGGTTTCGTCTGAAGGAAGAACGCCCGCGCCGACGATGGCCCATTCGTGATCCGAACCGCCATTGAACAGTTCGTCGAGATAGACCGCTTGGTGTGCGCGATGGAAATTGCCGATGCCGAAATGAACGATACCTGCCTTCAGATTGGCCTGGTCATAGCGCGGAACGCCGACATTCTGCGGCATCTGCTTGAGCGCTGCTTGCGAGAGTTTAACAGTCATCGGGCTTAACCCCTCTTCTTGTGTCATTTGAACCGGCAAATCAGCGCCGGGAAGATCAGCTCATCCAGTTGCCGCCATCGACATTATAGGTCTGGGCAACGATGTAATCGCTCTCGCTGCTGGCAAGAAATATCGCCATTCCTGTCAGATCGTCGGCAGTGCCCATGCGCCCATAGGGCACCGCCTCACCAACGAGCTTCTTTTTTTCGCCGCGCGGGCGGTTTTCATATTTTGCGAACAGAGCATCGACACCGTCCCAATGCTCGCCGTCGACAACGCCGGGCGCAATGGCGTTCACATTGATGCCATGCTCGATAAGGTTGAGCCCGGCAGATTGCGTCAGGCTGATCACCGCAGCCTTCGTCGCACAGTAGATCGCAACGAGCGGCTCGCCGCGTCGGCCGGCTTGGCTCGCCATGTTGATGATTTTGCCGCCCTTGCCGCGTGCGATCATCGCCCTGGCGACAGCCTGCAAGGTGAACAGCGTGCCGGCAAAATTGACGGCAAACAGCTTGTCATAGCTTTGGCGCGTTATGTCGACGATCGGGGCCAGGTCGAAAAGCGCAGCATTGTTGATAAGCACGTCGATCCCGCCGAACTTGTCGACGGCCTCCTTGACGGCGGCGTCAATCGAAGCCTGGTCGGTTACGTCGAGGCGAACGGCATGGGCACGTTCACCAAGCTCGCTTGCCGTCTGCCTGGCCCGGTCGAGATCGATATCGGCGATAACCACATGAGCCGCGCCCTCGCGCAGATAGGCTTCGGCGAATGATCGGCCGATGCCGCGGGCTGACCCGGTGATGAATGCTGTCTTTCCTTGCAGTCTGTTCATTGGAATTGCTCTTGGTTACTGGATGGCCTGTCCGTTCGCATCGAAACGATGGACGCGCCGCTCCTCAGGCGTGATGAAGACCTTCTGCCCGTGCTCGACCGGAAAATCGCCGTCGGTCCGTACAGTGATCTTGCCGATCCCATCGGACTGGACATGAATCAAGGTGTCGGAGCCGAGATGCTCGGTGACGCCAACAGTACCCGGCCATGTGCCTTCGGTTGTCGAGATACGCATGTGTTCGGGACGTATGCCCACCGTCGCGGCATTCAGCGTGGCGGCATGTGCGCCTTCAATGAAGTTCATGCGCGGCGAGCCGATGAAGCCGGCGACGAACAGGTTGCGCGGATTCCGGTAGAGTTCGAGCGGCGACCCCACCTGCTCGATCCGGCCGGCATTGAGCACCACGATCTTGTCGGCCATGGTCATCGCCTCGATCTGGTCATGCGTCACATAGATCATCGTCGTCTTCAGCTGATGATGCAGGTCGCTGATTTCGAGGCGCATGTTGCCGCGAAGTGCCGCGTCGAGGTTCGACAGAGGTTCGTCAAAAAGGAACGCCTTGGGCTGGCGCACGATCGCGCGGCCAATGGCGACGCGCTGGCGCTGGCCGCCCGAGAGCTGGCCCGGCCGGCGATCGAGATAGTTGGTGAGGTTAAGAATGTTCGCCGCGTCGCGAACCTTCTTGTCGATCGCGGCCTTGTCCTGTCCGTCCATCTTGAGCGGAAAAGCGATGTTGCCGTAAACGCTCATATGCGGGTAAAGCGCATAGGACTGGAACACCATGGATAGCCCGCGCTTGGCCGGCGCTTCGTTGGACATGTCCTTGCCGTCGATGACGATGCGCCCGCCGCTCAAGTCTTCGAGGCCGGCGATCATGCGCAGCAGCGTGGACTTTCCGCAGCCTGACGGCCCGACGAAGACGACGAACTCGCCATCATTGATATCCAGGTCGATTTCCGGAATGACCGATGTCGTTCCAAACGACTTCGATACTTTCTGCAGTGTGATGCTTCCCATCATGTCCTCCCTGAAATCTTATTTCACCGCGCCGAATGTCAGGCCGCGTACCAATTGCTTTTGCGAGAACCAGCCCATGATCAGAATGGGGGCGATCGCCATTGTGGATGCAGCCGACAGCTTGGCCCAGAACAAGCCTTCGGGACTGGAATAGGACGCAATGAATGCTGTAAGCGGCGCAGCATTCGCGGCGGAGAGATTGAGCGTCCAGAACGCCTCGTTCCATGCGAGAATGATATTGAGCAGCATGGTCGAGGCAATGCCGGGCACCGCCATGGGTGTCAGCACATAGACGATTTCCTTCATAAGCGATGCGCCGTCCATCCGCGCCGCTTCAAGGATCTCCCCGGGGATTTCCTTGAAATAAGTGTAGAGCATCCAGACGATGATCGGCAGGTTGATCATGGTCAGGACCGCAACAAGACCAAGCCGCGTATCGAGCAGGCCCCAATCGCGAAAGATCAGATAGAGCGGCACCAGAACGCCGACCGGCGGCATCATCTTTGTGGACAGCATCCACATCAGGACGTCCTTGGTACGCTTTGTCGGCGAAAACGCCATGGCCCAGGCGGCCGGTATGGCGAGCGCGAGGCCGATCAGGGTCGAGCCAACCGATATCACGATGGAATTGGTCACATGCTTCATGTAATCGGAGCGCGCCTGCACCTCGTGATAGTTCTCAAGCGTCCAGTCGAAGAACAGGAACTGCGGGGGCGTTGCAATGGCGGTGCCCTCGGTTTTGAAGCTTGTCAGGAACGTCCACAGGATCGGGAAGAAGATTAGAAGTCCGATCGCCCAGCCAAGAATGGAAAAGGTCAGTTTGCGGCGTGTCGAGATTGCTCTGGCCATGATCTTACCTCTCGAGGTTCTTGCCGATGAGGCGAATGAGGAAGAAGGCGACGATATTGGCAAGGATCACCGCGACGATACCGCCTGCCGAAGCGCCGCCGACGTCGAACTGCAGCAGTGCCTGCGCGTAGATCAGGTAGGTGATGTTCGTCGTCTGGATGCCCGGTCCGCCATTGGTCGTGACGAGGATTTCGGCAAAGACGCTCAAAAGGAAGATCGTCTGGATGAGGATCACCACGGTGATCGCACGCGACATGTGCGGCAGCACCAGATAGAAGAAGCGCGACAAGGCGCCGGCGCCATCCATTTCCGCCGCTTCGATCTGCTCGCCATCGAGCGATTGCAGTGCGGTCAGGAGGATAAGCGTCGCGAACGGCAGCCACTGCCAGGCGACGATGAGAATGATCGAAAATAGCGGGACTTCAGCGAACCAGTCGATGGGCTGAAAGCCGAACGATCGGGCGATCCAGGCAAAGAGCCCGTTCACCGGATGCATCAGCATGTTCTTCCACACGAGCGCCGAGACGGTGGGCATGACGAAGAACGGTGCGATGACGAGAAGCCGTACGATGCCCTGTCCGAAAAACGGCTGGTCGAGCACCAATGCGAGAAGGATCCCGCCGATAACGGTGATGAGCAGTGTGCCGCCGACAAGGGTAAGCGTATTGCCGAGCGCCGTGAAGAATGAGGGGTCGGTCAGAAAGTATTTGTAATTGAGGAACCCGACGAATTCCTCGGTTCCCGGCATGAGCAGATTGTAGCGCAGGAACGAGAAATACAGCGTCATGACGAGCGGTACGATCATCCAGAGAAACAGCAGGATGACAGCCGGTGACATCATGATACGGGCAGTTGCGCGCGTCTGGTGCGTGGCCATGGTCAGGTTCCGATGCGTTTGCCGTTACGAGAAGCAAAGGAGGCTCGGGCGGCCCGCCAACATTTGCGTCAGCGAACCGTCCGAGGCCAGGAGGATCCCTATTTGATATAGCCGCCCTTGGTCATTTCGCGGGTGGTGAGCTGCTGGGCGCTAGTCAGCGCCTGATCGACCTTGACGGAGCCCGCAAGCGCTGCCGAGAACTGCTGGCCCACGGCCGTACCGATACCCTGGAATTCAGGGATCGCGACGAACTGGCCGCCCGTATAGGGCACAGGCTTGACGGACGGCTTGCTGGTATTTGCCGCATTCATCGCGTCGAGTGTGATCTTGGCAAAGGGCGCCGCCTTTTCATATTCCGGGTTGGCATAGAGCGACTTGCGCGTGCCCGGAGGAACATTGGCCCAACCTTCCTTGCTGGCGACGAGTTCCGTATAGGCCTTGTCGGTTGCCCAGGAGACGAACTTCTGCGCGGCTTCCGCTTTCTGGGTGCCAGCAGGAATGCCGAGATTCCAGGCCCAGAGCCAGTTGCCGTGATTGTCAGGCCCAGCGTCACCGGTGGGGAACAACGCATAACCCACCTTGTCGGCGACCTTCGAGTCCTTCGGATTGGTCACGAAGGACGCAGCAACCGTGGCGTCAATCCAGATGCCGCACTTGCCGGTCTGGAACAGTGCAAGGTTTTCATTGAACCCGTTGGAGGATGCTCCGGGAGGTCCGGCTTCCTTCATCAGGCCGACGTAGAAGGTAAGCGCCTTTTTCCATTCCGGCTGATCGAACTGTGGCTGCCACTTTTCGTCAAACCAGCGCGCGCCGAAGGAATTGGCCATGGCGGTCAAAAGCGCCATGTTCTCACCCCAGCCCGCCTTGCCGCGCAGGCAGATGCCGTAAGTCTCGGTGGACTTGTCCGTCATCTTCTTGGCGGCTTCGGCGATCTGGTCCCAGGTCGGCTTTTCAGGAATGGTGACGCCCGCCTTTTCGGCGAGATCCTTGCGGTACATGACCATGGCGCTCTCACCATAGAACGGCGAGGCATAGAGTTTGCCGTCGACCGAGACCGCATCCTTGATCGCAGGCAGCAAGTCGTCCGCATCATACGCTTGGCCGAGTCCATCAAGCGGTAGCAGCCACTTCTGCTTCGCCCAGATAGGCACCTCGTAAGTACCGATGGTCAGGATGTCGTACTGGCCGCCCTTGGTGGCGATATCGGTCGTCACACGCTGGCGCAGCACGTTTTCCTCGAGCGTTACCCACTCGAGCTTGATATCCGGATTTTTCTTGGAAAAGTCGTCGGTCAATTTCTGCATGCGGACCATGTCGCCATTGTTGACGGTGGCGATGGTCAGCGTGGTTTCCGCGTGCGCGAAACTCGCCATGGCGAGCACCGATGCAGCGCCGAGCAGAAGCGTTCTCGTTAACATTTCATTCCTCCCGAATGTTATGAGCATTTGCTAGCTTGTTGGGCAAATACTCACACAATGGCAAAACAAGTCAAGCGCAATTCGTCGCTGCGTTGCAACATAAGACCAAACAGGGTGATATTTACTTTTCGCCGAGAAGCATTTCCGCAGTTTGCTCGTCGGTAATCAAACCATTGATAAGCTTGCCTTTTATGGCCGCCGAAATTCCTTGCATCTTGCGCGCGCCCATGGCGGTGGCGATGACCATGGCGGTCTCGCAAGAAGGGATCGGCGCGCTGGCCACGCGCTCGTTCGTCAGCCCGGCAATGGGCGATCCATTACGGTCGAAGGCGCGGCCGATGATCTCGCAGACGCCTCCAGCGCGGCGCAGGGCGTCGAGTTCCTCGCGCGAAATGAAGCCGTCGACAAAAAGCGGCGCCTCATAGCCAAGATCACCGATGCCGAGAAACGCCACATTGGCCATGGCGGCAAGTTCCAGCACCGGACGGATCATCGCCTGCGCGTGCAGAAGTTCGCGCTCCTCCGGAGAAGAGGCGATGACCGGGAGCGGCATCGGGAAGGACCGCGCCTTGATCTTGTCGGCAATATTGAAAATGACGTTGTAATAGGCCGCCGAGCCATCCGGCGAAATATTGCCGGTCAGCGATACTACCTTGTGTTGCGGGCATTCGATCGGCGACAGCTGCTCGATCGCCGCCTTGAGCGTGCGTCCGGTGCCGATGCCGAGCACGATCGGCGTTTCCGATCTCAGCCAGCGCGTCATTTCGGCTGCGGCCGCATCGGCGACACCGAGTGTCGTCGAAGTCGAGCCCGGATCGGTCGGCACAACCTCCGTCATCTTCAGGCCGAAACGCTCGCGCAGTTGCGCGCCGAGGTCGAGGCAGCGCGCAATCGGATGGTCAAGCCTTACCTTTACGAGACCTTCCGAGACGGCGAGCGAGACCATGCGCTGCGCCGACTGGCGCGAAATGCCGAGCTTGGCTGCGATCTCATCCTGCGTATTGCCGGCCACATAGTAGAGCCAGCCTGCACGGGCCGCATCGTCGAGCCGCGTTGTGGTAACCTCCGGCTTACTCATTGACTGCCCCGCCCTTAAGGTCCTCACTGTGCTCGTCGCTGGCGGGGATGGTCTCTGCCCCGCCCTTAAGCTCCTCGCTGTGCTCGTCGCTGGCGGGGGCCCGGGGATGCCCATCTGAATGACCGAGATCACGCTCGGGCCAGACGATGTCGCGCACGCGCTGCTTCAGGACTTTCGCCTCGGGGAAGCCGCCATCGCGCTTGCGCTCCCAGATGCTTTCGGCATCGACCTGGATCTCGAAAATGCCACCGGTTCCTGGAACAAGCGCCACCTCACCAAGATCGGCACCGAAGGTCGACAGGAGTTCCTGTGCCATCCAGGCGGAACGCAGGAGCCAATTGCACTGCGTACAATATCGAATGGTAATGCGCGGTTTTGACGTCATGCTTCTTTAGATATCACTTTCCTTTCCTATTGGAAGCAGGAGCATGAAAAGGGCATCCGAATGCCTGAGGCTTATCAGTGCCCTCGCCATCGTGTCCGTCTAGCCGCCCCTACACGTAATCCCTCCCGCAATTCTCAATCCCGTTCTTCCCGCCACCTCCTGACAGGAGGTTGTCAGGAGGCCTGCGTTATATTTCTGTTTGAGGACACAATAAGCGGGAGGAAACGATGATGGACGCGAGGCCCGAGACAATCGGCAGTGCCACTGATTTCGATTTCCTCATCGGCGACTGGAACATCCGCAACCAGCGGCTCAAACATCGATTTGTCGGCTCGGATGAATGGGATGAGTTCCCGGCGACATCGCGCGTCCGCAAACTCCTGCAGGACACCGCCAATATCGACGAGATGGATATTCCGGAGAAGGGATTTGCCGGCCTGACGCTGCGCCTCTTCAACCCGCGCGATGGTTCCTGGTCGCTGCATTGGGCCGACAGCCGCAGCAATTGCCTGTTTCCGCCGGTTATCGGCCATTTCGATTGCGGCAAGGGTATCTTTTACGGTGACGACACGGATGACGGCGTGCCGGTTCGCGTCCGCTTCCTTTGGACCCCGTCGCCCGAAAAGCCGCTCTGGGCCCAGGCCTTTTCCAAGGATGGCGGCGAGACCTGGGAAACCAACTGGCTGATGGAGTTCACAAAGCGCGGCTGAAACCGTGCCGCGTTTTACGCCGAGCCTGACCGAAGTCGCGGACATCCTCCCAAGCCCGCGCTTCGGCCGGCTTGGGGTAGAACTCAACTGCCGCTCACCTGCTCTTCCTGTTCCACCGTCAGAGGCTTGATGCCGGGTGTTGGAGGTTCGGGGCGGTCGCCTTCGACGACCGGCGCGGGTGGCGGACCAACGTGATTTACCGTCGTACAGGCGGAAAGCGCGGCGAAGATGAGCCCAATTGCTGCGACATGGCGGGCTTGCCGTAGCGCCGTTCCGAAATTGCAGCTGGCGCTGTCGCTCACCTTGCTCAGTTGTCGCTCATCTTCAGCGCCTGGATGAACGCTTCCTGCGGAATCTCCACCTTGCCGAACTGGCGCATGCGCTTCTTGCCTTCCTTCTGCTTTTCCAGAAGCTTGCGCTTGCGCGTCACGTCGCCGCCATAGCACTTGGCGGTCACGTCCTTGCGCAGCGCCGAGATGGTCTCGCGCGCGATGACCGTGCCTCCAATTGCCGCCTGAATCGGGATCTTGAACATGTGCTTGGGGATGAGATCCTTCAGCTTCTCGCAAAGGTCGCGGCCGCGCTTTTCTGCCGCTGAACGGTGCACCATCATCGACAGCGCATCGACCGGCTCGGCATTAACCAGCACCGACATCTTGACGAGATTGCCCTCGCGATAGTCAGACAGGTGATAGTCGAACGAGGCATAGCCCTTGGAGATCGATTTCAGGCGATCGTAGAAGTCGAACACCACTTCGTTGAGCGGCAGGTCGTAGGTGACCATGGCGCGCTTGCCGACATAGTTCAGATCGATCTGGATGCCGCGCCGATCCTGGCAGAGCTTGAGGATCGCGCCGAGGTAATCATCGGGCGTCAGGATCGTCGCGCGGATCCACGGCTCCTCTATGGAGGCGATCTTCATCACTTCCGGCATATCGGCGGGATTATGCAGTTCGCGCTGCGTGCCGTCGGTCATGTTGAGCTTGTAGACGACACTCGGCGCCGTGGCGATGAGATCGAGATTGAACTCCCGCTCCAGCCGCTCCTGGATGATTTCGAGGTGGAGCAGCCCGAGGAAACCGCAGCGGAAGCCGAAGCCGAGCGCTGCCGAGCTTTCCATCTCGAAGGAGAACGAAGCGTCGTTGAGGCGCAGCTTGCCCATGGCGGCGCGCAAATCCTCGAAATCCGCCGCATCGACCGGGAAGAGGCCACAGAAGACGACCGGCTGCGCCGGCTTGAAGCCGGGCAGGATCTCGGCGGTCGGGCGCTTGTCCTCGGTGATCGTATCGCCGACCCGCGTATCGGCAACTTCCTTGATCGAAGCGGTGATGAAGCCGAATTCGCCGGGGCCGAGTTCCTCGACAGCCAGCATCTTCGGCGTGAACACGCCGGTCCGCTCCACGGGATATCTGGCGTCCGTTCCCATCATGCGGATGGTCTGGCCCTTTTTCAGCACGCCGTCGATGATGCGCACGAGAACGATGACGCCGAGATAGGCATCATACCAGCTATCGACCAGCATCGCCTTCAGCGGCTTGTTGCGGTCGCCCTCGCGCGGCGGCGGCAGCTGGTTGACGATGGCTTCAAGCACATCCGGAATGCCGAGGCCGGTCTTGGCCGAGATCAGCACCGCCTGGCTTGCATCAATGCCGATGACTTCCTCTACCTGCTCGCGAATGCGCTCGGGCTCGGCGGCCGGAAGATCGACCTTGTTCAATACCACGACGATCTCGTGATTGTTGTCGATGGCCTGGTAGACATTGGCGAGCGTTTGCGCCTCGACGCCCTGGCTGGCATCGACGACGAGGAGCGAGCCCTCGCAGGCCGAAAGCGACCGCGACACCTCATAGGCGAAATCGACATGGCCGGGCGTATCGATCAGGTTAAGGACGTAGTCCTCGCCGTTCTTTGCCTTGTAATTGAGCCGTACGGTCTGCGCCTTGATGGTAATGCCGCGCTCGCGCTCGATATCCATCGAGTCGAGCACCTGCTCCTTCATGTCGCGCAGATCGAGCCCGCCGGTCGATTGGATCAGGCGGTCGGCAAGGGTGGATTTGCCATGGTCGATATGGGCGACGATGGAGAAATTGCGAATGTGATCAAGTGGTGTGGTCATGAGCGCCACATAGAGCATTTCCCGCCGATTTGGAAGGGCGCGGCGGCACGGCGGCATGGTTCAGCGCAGATAATTTTACCCGGGTATATTGACGACGCTATTTTACCCGGGTAAAAGCAGCCATCGAACAAGGAAACAATCATGGAAAACGCGCAAGAAACATACACAGCCTTCAAGGGCGTGGAGAAAACCGCCAGTGGCACAGCGACCGAAGTTGCGCTGAAGGCAAGGGACGCAGGCAGCGACGGCGCCGCCATCCTGATCTTCGAGGACTCCACGGGCCGGCAGGTAGACTTCGACGTCTCGGGGACCGAGGCGGAGATCGTCGCGCGGCTCGATCCCACCGCGCAGCGCGGACCCGGCCGGCCGAAGCTCGGCGTTACTGCGCGGGAAGTGACACTCCTGCCCCGGCAATGGGAATGGCTCGCACGCCAGCCTGGTGGCGCATCGGTTACGCTGCGCAAGCTCGTCGACGCCGCGCGCAACACGACCTCGGCGCGCGAGCGCAAGCGGCAGGCACAGGAAGCCGCCGACCGTTTCATGATGGCGATGGCCGGGGATCTTCCACACTATGAGGAAGCAGCACGCGCGCTGTATGCCGGTGACTACCCGCGTTTCGCCGAGCACACGGAGTCCTGGCCGCAAGACGTGCGCAACCATGCGCGGCGCCTGAGCGATGCAGCTTTTGACCGGACTGATTTCCCGGCCTGATCGGTGGCGCAAGCCAACCCATCAGCGACCAGGTGATTGTTCGCTCAACTGGCACGAAAATTGCGATAACCTTGCACACCCAAGCGACTGGGAGGCTCCGAGTTCCGCGCAGATGGATCCAGTGGACTGCGATCAATCACCGACCATGTTCCACTGGTGTGGTCGAAGCCAGGTGCTACGATCACAACCGATCTCACCGGGAAGGATTACGATGCGCTCACATTCCGAATTGTTGTCGTGCGCCCGATGGGCCAGGAGGTGTTCGTTACACTCACGGCAAGCACCGGCAAGATGGCGACCCTCGCCGCTTCAAGACGACGATGGCCGGGACTCACCGCGCGAAGCTTGATATTTATTCGGCTAACTTTAATCGACTCACTGATCCAGCAGCAGCAGGACTGGCAGATGTGCGAGCACGGCTGACAGCTGACTGCATGAGCATTCGAATGAACAAATTAGCCCACTCTAACAATAGCAAACTTATGTAACATTTTGATGAATTTAGATTCGATGCGGATTTGTAGTATTGACCCTGCTTTTTCATCTGGGGTAAAAGCGCCGCGCATTAGTAATCAAATGAAAGACCCAGAGTTTCGATTGAACGAACAAAATTTATTATCCGAATAATTTATTCGGCTCATACCGATTTTATTGTTTTCCAAGGGTAGTCGCCCTCATGTACCCGACTGCCTAATCAGGAGTTTTCCAGATGATCCAATGGATGAAATTGGAAGTGACACGGGCATGCCTCATCGGCGTGCTGCTCGCCACGACCGCCCTAGCCGGCTGCAACAAGGAAAGCAGCAACGATGCGCAATTGCCGCCAGAATCCACCTTTGCGGCAAAGATCGACTCCGCCAAGCCCGATTCGACCCCGTTGACCGAACCTATCGCGCCAAGCGGGTCCACAGCCGAGGTGCCGAGCGTCACACCCATCGAGCCGACGCCTACTCTCACGCCCGAAAGCGACGAGAAGATAACGCGCTTCACATCGGTTGCGCCGGATATTACGGCCGGGAAATACACCCCGTCATTAATGTTCTACTACAACCTCGGCAACCTCGTCACCACGCCGGAAGATTATCCGGGCAGCAAGCTGAAGGGCGTTAGCACGATGCTCACGCCTATTCGCGGGTCCGTGCGATACCCCGATGAGATCAAGAACGAGGACGGTGCCAAATATCCGGTCATCATCCTCGTGCACGACACCGATACGACCGACGCGAAGAAGGTGATCAAGAATCATCATCAGGGGTTCGATTACCTGGTCTCCGACTTCGTTTCCCAGGGCTATGTGGTCTTTTCGATCGATGCCGAGGAGATCAACAGCTGGACAGAGTTTTCTGGCAACAACTTACAATCCGAATACGACAAGACCGGCGTCGCTCGGGCACAGCTGGTGATGGCGACGCTCGACAAGCTACGCTTCGTCAATGAAAAGGGAGACCGCGATTCTACCAATAGCCCTGGCGTGCTCAATGTGCTGAAAGGCAAGCTTGATCTTGAGCGTATCGGCCTCGTGGGCCATGGCCGCGGCGGTGCGGCGGTGGCCAACGCAATCAATTTCAACAAAACGCGCCTGGGGGCGACCGAGGGCCGACTGAAGGCTGCGCTTCTGGCGGACGCAAGTTCAGTCCTGAAGTATACCACTGAGCCTTTCAGCGAACTCGCCAACACTGTTTCCGGAGACCCGGCTGTCATCGACGATGCCAAGTTCAAGGACATCATCAAGCGACTCAACATATCTTACGCTGCGGGCACCGGAGAAGCGGCACCTCACAACATCAAGGCCGCCCTCATGCTGGCACCTTCGGACCGCAAAGCCGTTACCGGGTTGACGGGTATGCCCTGGGCCGTCGTCGTTGCCGGTTGCGACAAAGCTGCCCTCGGCATCAACACCGGGGCAGGGAACCTCGCCGGTGGTCCCATCTTTGACCGCAGCCGTTTCGGGCCCGCCGAGGACGCGTCACCGCACTTCCAGCTTTTCATCCGCGGCGCGAACAGCGGCGCCTACAACACGATACAGAAACCCGAGCCGGCGGCCGCCACGGTCTGCAACCACCCGGTCCTCGGGCCTAGACTCGCTCTCAACGGGGACGATCAGCGCAACAATGCGCGCTTCATCATAGGTTCCTTCATGCGCCTGTTTGTCGGCGGCGAAAAAGCCTTCGCTCCCTATTGGAACGGCCAGGCCCAGCTTCCGCCTTCGGCCTGTCCAGGCGGCAAGGGCACGTGCGACGAGCGCGTGCTCTTGACCATACAGAAGGATGCGGGCAACACGACGCTGATTCAACGCTACGAGACGCCGGCCGCGGCAACGGTAAACCAGCTTGGCGGCGTCTTCTCGCTCAAGGGCTTCACACAAGCCGTCCAATGCCCGATGGCCCCGGAAGGTTGCTATAGCTGGATGCCGAAGCTGTTCGACAATCTCCAGACGGCGTCCGATAGGTACCAGTTGTTCTGGTGGGACAAGAATGCAACCATAACAACCGAGCTCAAGGGGCTTTCCACTGCCGGTAGGGACTATCTGACCTTCCGTGCGGCGCTCGTGCACGATCTCGCGATCGGCCAGGAGATTCTCGTCACCCTGACCGACGGCAAGGGCAAATCCGCCACCGTTGAGGCTAGCGACTTCACCGATGTGCTCTATCAGACACCACGCCCGAAGGGCGATGGCCGGCCGATGATCATCGACCCGCTCGACATGCCTTCGACCATGTTTGGCTATAAGGAAAATCTGCACATGATCGCCATTCCGCTTCGTGCATTCAAAGGGATCGATACAACCAATTTAAGCAAGCTCGAATTGGTTTTACCGAAGGAAGTCGGTCGCATCGCGCTCGGCGAGATCGAACTGCAGAACTTTGGCCGCTTCACCGATACAATTGCGCGTAATTGATGCCGACGAAAGGACCCGACCTTGCGGCCGGGTCTTTTGGCCGCCGGCGGGTGGAAATCATTTGATTTAGCAAATTTTGAAGGGCGACCGATCCGCCGCCGCGGGTCGCCTCGCTGACCAGGGAGTATTTGAAAATGATGCAATGGATGAACCCACGCGCAAGCCGTGCATGCCTTTTCGGCGCGCTTCTTGCCGCTGTCACCGCTTGCGACGACAGAGGGCCCGAAGAGCCCACATCGACTTTCGGCACGGCCGCCAACCAGTTGGCACAGCAGCCCGAGATTGCTCAGGCAAATGTCGCGGCAAACCCCACGGAACAACCTCCGGCGACAGGGCCCGTCGTCGGGACTGTCGCCCCGGTTCCGGCCGCGCAATTGCCCGAGTTGATTGATAAACCACTGCCCGTCGTGCCACCCGTACTATCGGCAGCCGATACAGCAACGGCGCGTTTCCTCTCGGTCGCGCCAGACACATTCGATACCGGAAAATACAAGTCGTCCCTGCTGTTCACCTATGAACTCGGCAGGGTTTTTGTCCAGCCGGCTGATTCGATAGAAGCAAAAGACCCAGAGTATGAACTTGCCAAACGCAAGGGCATTCCCTACGGACTAATCGCGCCGATCCGCGGCAGCATCCGCTATCCTGAGGAAGTGGTGAAGGGCGATGGTGCCAAATATCCACTTATCGTCTTCTTGCACGGCCAGCACAATGGCGACGTCAGCCACCTCGGTTATGACTATCTAGGCAAGGACCTCGTTACCCAAGGTTATGTCGTCGTTTCGATCGATGCCGATACGATCAACATGTCGATGCAAACTGGCATGGACGGCGCCAATCGCGGGCGGGCACAGCTCATGCTTGCGACGCTTGACAAGCTGCGGCAGGTCAACGAGACCGGCCAGGTCGATGGTTTTGGTAATCCCGGCATTCTCAACGTGCTGAAGGGCAAGCTCGATTTTGACCGTCTCGGCATCATGGGCCATTCGCGCGGTGGCATGGCGATCGGTACGACGCTCCTGCAGAATGTGGCACGGAAAGGCACCACTTTTACCGATCTTAAAAATTATGTCGCTGAAGCCCGCGCAAGCCTGATCAATTTTAGCTATACCGGCTATTTCCACGAGATGGTCAACTATCCGGACCTCTTCGCGGCGACGACTACCACCACGGACGCAGATGGCAAAGCGACCGCGACGGTCGATGAGGCGAAACTGCAAGCAGCCGCCAAGAAATACGGTATCGGTTTTGTTGCCGGCGATGCGCCGCCCTATAAATTCAAGGGAGCCTTTCTTCTCGCGCCGACTCAGACGTTACCGCTCATGGGCATAAGCGATGTGCCGTTCGCAACGCTCGTCGGCAGTTGCGACGGCGACGTGCAATCGTTGTCCGGCCTCGCCTTCTTCGACCGCAATCGCTATAGCGTCGATAAGGACCCATCCTCGCACTATCAACTTTGGATGCGCGGCGCCAACCACAATTTCTTCAGCACGGAATGGCGCGAGCGTGACTCATTAAGGTCGGGTTGCGCCGAGAACCACATATTATTGAACGAGAAAGAGCAGCGCCGAGCCGCCCATTTCATCATCAATTCCTACATGCGCTATCACGTTGGCGGCGAACAAAAATTCGCAAACTACTGGAATGGCCTGGCAAGGTTCCCTTCAGCCAATTGCCCTGCGGGACAGGGCACGTGCGATGAGAGCATCGTGCTCAGCATTCAGAAGAGCGCAAAGGACCGGGTGGTAATCCAGCGTTTCGACCAGAAAACACCCGAGGAGGCCAAGACTAACCGCGTCGGCGGCGCCTTCGTCATGACCGGCTTCGACAAGACAGCACTGTGCCCACTTTCGATGGAGCAATGGTACTACAGAAAAGGCGGCTGCCTGCCCAAGGCACTAACGAACTTCGAGTACATCGGCTCAGCAACCGAACTGCTTCAAGTTTCCTGGAATGCGCCTGGTGCGAAGCTGACCACCGACCTGAAAAACCTTTCCACCGCCGGCATGGATTATCTCACCTTTCGCGTTGCGGTGACCGAGACGGTGGGCCAGGAAATCCTGGTGTCGCTCACCGACAGCGATGGTAAGACAGCCACCGTCACAGCGAGTGACTACACGGATGCGCTTTACGATATCCCCCGGCCCAAGGCTGGTATGATCCCCATGGTCGACAACCCGGCTGATCTGATGCCGGAGATGAGCTCGATCTACCGTGCTATGAATATGGTTGCGATCCCGCTCAGCGCCTTCAAGGATATCGATACGACCAAGCTTAGCGCGCTTCAGCTGGAAATGCCCCGCGAGAAGGGCGGATTGGCGATCAACGATATCGAACTGCAGAACTTCGGCCGCGCGCCGAAATCAGCGACGACAGCGCAGAACTAGCATCAGGCCTCCCGCGCCATGGGCGCGGGAGGCCTATATTTCAGGGCCCGGTTCCAGCCAAGCTGGAGCCGGGGTTTTTGTTTTGGCTGATCTCGAATTGGGGGCAGGCAATGATGTTTAGTTCGAGGCCCGATCGAAGAGGGCGTATCGATCGCCCTGCTGTCAAAGAAATGCCGTGGCCATGTATCTAGGTACAGGGCCACGACGAAGCTCAAGCCGGATTATGACTTTACGGCTATGTCAAACGCCGATCTTGCCGCCACCCTTTTTGGTGATGGCAACGACGGAGGGGCGAACCGGCATGTCATCTTTGAAATCCGGCCAGCGCGTCGACAGGTCCTCATAGTAGGAGGGGCGGCCGAAGCCTTCCCAGTCCTCGCCGCCATCGCCGGGATGCTGCACCGCCACCATCATCGTTGCCATGTCCGGCAGCATCAGCGGGCCGCACATTTCCGCGCCGACTGGCACGCGGAAGAAGAGTTTCGATGTGGTGCGCGCCGGGCCAGCGATATCAACCGCCCAGATACCGTCCGTGCGGCCGGTTTCCTTCGGCGAGTTGCCGTCCGTCGCGACCCAGAGCCGGCCGTCGGCGTCGACGGCGCAATTATCAGGCATGCCGAACCAGCCATTCTTGGTCGTGTCGGTCGAGAAGGACGCGCCGACATCGGCCACGGATGGATCGCCGCATTTCAACAGGATGTCCCACTTGCCCTTGGTGGCGGCAAAATCGCCCCCGTCCTCGGTGATTTCGATGATGTGGCCGAAGGCGTTCTTGGCGCGCGGATTGGCGGCGTCGATCTGGTCGTCCTTGCGCTTGGTGTTGTTGGTCAACATCACATAGACCTTGCCGTTGACGCTATTCGGCTGGATATCTTCGGGTCGATCCATCTTGGTCGCCCCAAGCAGATCGCCGGCCCGGCGGGTCTCGATGAGCACGTCGGCCTGCGAGGCAAAACCGTTCTCCGCGTTGAGCGGACCCGAGCCATGGACGATGGGCAGCCATTCGACGCCGCCTTCCGCATCGAATTTCGCGACATAGAGCGTGCCATCGTTGAGAAGGTCCATATTGGCGGCACGATCGTCCGGATTGAATTTGCCGGATGTGACGAATTTGTAGACATAGTCGAAGCGGGAATCATCGCCGAGATAAAAGACGACCTGACCGCCCTTCGCGACGATCGATTCAGCGCCCTCATGCTTGAATCGGCCCATCGTCGTGCGCTTCTTCGGTACCGACGCCGGGTCGTTGACATCCACCTCGACGACCCAGCCGAAGCGGTTGGCCTCGTTCGGCTCCTTGGCAAGATCGAAGCGATCGTGGAACTTGCCCCACTCATAGGCGGTTTCGGGAACGCCGAGCCGCTTGTAGTTGGCAGCTTCCTTGCTGTCCTTCGGCAGTTCACCGCTGAAGTAGCCGTTGAAATTCTCCTCCGACATCACATAGGAGCCCCAAGGGGTGACGCCGCCGGCGCAGTTGTTCATCGTGCCGAAGACCTTGGTACCGGAGGGATCGGCGTTGGTCTTGACACGGTCATGGCCGGCGACGGGTCCGGTAAGCTGCATTTCGGTATTGGCCGTGATGCGGCGGTTCAGCTTGCCATCCTTCACCACCTGCCACTTGCCGTCGACTTTCTTGATTTCGACAATGGTGCCGCCATGGGCCGCCATTTCGATATCGACGCGTTTCTGGTCGGCCGGCGCGACTTCGATCTTGCCCTCGACAACCTTGACGATGCCGGGGAACATCAAATGCTCGTTCGTATATTCGTGGTTGACCACAAGCAGGCCGTGCTCGGAAGAGCCGTCGATCGGGATAAAACCGACATAGTCGTTGTTGTAGCCGAACTGCTTCGCCTGGGCTTCGGGACTCTGGTTCTTCGGGTCGAACTCCGGCGAATCGGGGAAGAGGGCGTCGCCCCAGCGCAGCAGCACATCCGCATCGTAACCGGAAGCCACGTGGTGTTTCTGGTCGATGCCGGCCTCGACTTCCTCAAAGACGAAAGCCGATTTCTCCTCGGCGCGGGCATCGTCAGCAAGCATGAGGGCCATCGGGCTGACGGTCGCCGCGATGGCCGAAACCGCGAGCGAGCCTTTCAGGAAACCGCGGCGCGAAAAGCGCGAAGCGATGATCTCGCCCATCGTAGGGTTGTCGGTCGGGTTATGGCCCGGCCCGTCGTTTTCTTCGAGCAGGCTGGTGCGAAACGGTTGGGATTGGTCGTTCATGGCTCACCTCTGGCTATCTGGCTGGGGGGACGAAACCCAAGCCTACCGCCCTCTTGTGACGACCAAGTAACAACCGCACCGGTCTTTTGCCTCAAGCCGCTGCGATCATCCCGCCATAGATGTCGAGATCGACATTTCCGCCCGAAAGGACGACGACGACGGTCTTGCCTTCGATATCGACCTCGCCGCTGGCGAGCGCCGCGAAGGCCGCACAGCCGCCCGGTTCGACGATCAGTTTCAGGTGATTGGCCGCGTCGCGCATGGCTCTGCGCACCGCGCTGTCCGACACTGCGATTGCGCCGGCGAGATTGTGCTTGTTGATCGGGAAGGTGAGTTCGCCCGGCTGCGGCGTCAGGATGGCGTCGCAGATCGAACGGTGGCCAGCCTCGTTGGTGACGCGCTCTCCAGCAATCAGCGAGCGGCGCAAATCATCGAAATGCTCCGGTTCCGCGCCCCAGATTCGCGTCCTCGGCGAACCGGCCTTGACCGCGACCGAGATGCCGCTGATCAGACCACCGCCCCCGGTCGGCACGAACAGGTCATCGATTTCGAAGCCACGCTCCTTCGCTTCCGCCACGAGTTCGAGGCCGATGGTGCCCTGCCCCGCCATGATTGAGGGGTCGTCGTAGGGAGGAACGAGAATCATCCCACGGTCCTCGATGAAGGGTGTCGCGACATCGTCGCGGTTCTGGTTGTAGCGGTCGTAGAGGACGACTTCCGCACCGTAGGAGCGCGTATTGGCGATCTTGGTCTGTGGCGCATCGCTTGGCATGATGATTACTGCGTTGATGCCAAAGAGCTTTGCGGAGCTCGCAACGCCCTGCGCGTGATTGCCGGAGGAATAGGCGATGATGCCCCGCTCGCGCTCGGCTTCGTTAAACTGGCTTATGCGATTATAGGCGCCGCGAAACTTGAACGAACCGGTTCGTTGCAGGCATTCCGGCTTGAACAGGATGCGCGCCTTGTATTTGGCATTGAGCGCTTCCGATTCGACAAGGCGCGTCGATGCCAACTGTCCCTGAAGCCGCCCGGCGGCGGCCTTTACATCTTCTATACCAACGGCAAAATCCTGACTGTCCATGCGGCCCTCGCTGGCGAATAATGGCAATGGCGAATTCATAGCACTGCGATCGGCTCACAGCACCCAAATCATTGTCATCATTGTAGCAGGATCGGCGCTGGCGCGCCGGGCCTTCTCAAGTCCGATCGGCTTCAGCCCGATGCGCAAGAAACGCCGGCAGTTCGGCGATGGAACCGAGAATGGCGTCGCTCAACGGACCGAGATCGTCAAGCGTGCTGTTGCCCGAGAGAACGCCAATGGCGAGGCCCGCGCCTGCGGCATGCGCCATCTCGAGATCATGTGCATTGTCGCCAACCATGGCGATGGCGGGGGGTGCGATACCGGTACGCTCGGCGAAGAGATGCAGCTGGTCGGCATGGGGTTTGGCGCGGGCGACAGAATCGTAACCGATTATAAGGGTAAACAGGGCAGTCAGCCCGAGTGCCTCGGCTGTTGCGCGTGCGCCGGCCTCGGAATCATTGGTGGCGATGCCGAGCACGTAGCCTTGCGCCACCAGCGCTTCCAGAGTTTCGCGCAAGCCGTCAATGCCGACAGCGCGGCGGGAGCCTTCGCTCACCGCATAATCGTCGTAGGCGCGAATGCGTTCGCGCTTTTCCTCAAGCGTCAGTTCGGGATGCCAAAGGTCGACGATATCGTGAATCGTTCCGGCAGCGACAACAGAGCCGCCGCGGAACTTTTCCATCTCCCAATCGTACCCGCCCGCCTCGACGAGCGCCCGCGCCTTTGCTTCATCGCCTGCAGCCGCCTCGCGGGCAATCTCCATGGTGATGCCGAACCAGGTGCGGTTGAAATCGACAAGCGTTCCGTCCTTGTCGAACAGAATTCCACGAATCTGCGCCGAGCGGGTGGTTGCCATCATGCCTCCAGCGAGCCCGGTCGCGCCGTCTCCGAGCGCTTCGAGCCGAGGAGTTTCAGCAGGTCATCGCCGCGGCGGGTATAGCGGTGGCTGCGCCGCGTCAGGATCCGCCCGGCCTGCGGTGCGGTCAGGACAATGTCGCCGCCTGCATCGCCCGGAATAGTGACAACCGTCACGAGCTTGTCGCCCTCCTTGACCTCTGCGCCGATCTCGACGTGGAAGAGAATCATGCCGCCCTGCGGGGCGCGGATCATTTCGACATTTTCGAGCGGGGTCACCGGCCCTTTGAAATCGATATCGAGTTTCACTGCCGCATCGGTAATGACGCCGCGGTGCACGAGGAAACGGTAGAGACCAAGGGCATCCGACCTGCCCGTCTCAACGCCAACATCGGCAATGCCGCGAAACTCTACGGTCGTCACCGCCCGGCGATTCACATTGCGTTCCTCTTTTGACAGCTGGATCACCGGATGCGCGCAGGCCTCCTCGAATGCGGCATCTGCGGTGCTGCTCCAGGAAAGGATAGCGGTCGATCCGAGCGCCGACGCCAGATCGTACATTTCGGGCAGGAATGCCTGATGGATATAGACATAGCTTTCGCTTTCGTCATCGCAATGGAGATCGAGGACGATTTCATGCGGCAGGGCCAGGCGCAGAAGCTGGGCTTTCAGCCTTTCAGCCAGAGATTTTGGCGCATCCACGCCCGGAAGACCCGACGTGTCGAAGCCTTCAAGCAAGGGAAAGGACCGGTTGAAATTCACGCTCGAGAAATAGTCGAAGCGGCCGAGATGTTCGTGCGCCAGCCATTGTGCCGAGGCGATCGGATTGGCTTGGGGGACGACCGTGATATTGCCGGCAAGGCGGCCCTCGCGCTCAGCCTTCTCCAGCATCGGAATAAGAAAATGCAAGGCAGCCTGACCGGGAAGCTCGGAGCCGTGCAATGATGATTGCAGATAGGCAGTGACGGCCTTGTCGTCCTCGCCCTCAAAGCGCAGGACGCGCAATTGAATGCTGTTGCCCGGCACATCGCCGGCCAGCGTGATCGTTTCGGTCTTCATCGTTCTCTCCCGAGTATGCTTGGTATGATTGTTGGAACCTTAGGCCTATTTGCCACGCCGCTTGCGCAGGTGGGCGACAAGACCTTGCGTCGAAGCGTCCTTGTCCTTTGCCGTTTCCGCTCCGGAGACCACCGGCAGCAGCTCCGTCGCCAGTTCCTTGCCGAGCTCAACGCCCCATTGATCGAAGGCGTTGATCCCGAAAATCTGCGCCTCGACAAAAACGCGGTGCTCGTAGAGCGCGATCAGCCGGCCAAGCGTATAGGGATCGAGCTTGTCGTGAATGATGGTGATCGAAGGCCGGTTGCCGGTAAAAACTCGGTGCGGCGCAAGCCGCTTAACCTCGGATTTCGATAGGTTCTTGGCGGCAAGCTGCGCTGCCGCCTCCTCCAACGTGCGTCCCTTCATCAGCGCTTCCGACTGGGCAAGGCAGTTCGCCATCAACATCTCATGCTGGTTGTCGAGATTGGGCTCGTGCCCCGTGGCCGCAACGATAAATTCCACCGGAATCGTATCGGTTCCCTGGTGCAGAAGCTGGAAGAAGGCATGCTGTCCATTCGTGCCGGGCTCGCCCCACACCACAGGGCCGGTCGGACCGGCGACCGGCTTGCCGTCGATCGTCACACCCTTGCCGTTCGATTCCATGTCGAGCTGCTGCAAATAGGCCGGGAGCCGGGCGAGGCGTTGATCGTAGGGAATGACCGCGCGGCTCGTATAGCCGGATATGGCGCGATGCCAGTAGCCGACAAGGCCGAGCATGATCGGCAGGTTTTTCTTCAACGGCGTCTTGCGGAAATGCTCGTCCATGGCGTGGGCGCCATCGAGGAAACGGCCGAAATTCTCCGGTCCTATCGCGATCATCAGCGGCAGGCCGATTGCCGACCAGATCGAATAGCGGCCGCCGACCCAATCCCAGAAACCGAAGATGCGATCGGCCGGAATGCCGAAAGCGTCGACCTTGTCGAGCGCTGTCGATACGGCCGCAAAATGCTGTCCGACAGCCTCTTCGCCAAGCGCATCGGCGATCCATTTGCGTGCCGCCTTGGCGTTGGTCATGGTTTCGATGGTCGTGAAGGTTTTCGACGCAACAATGATCAGGGTCGTTGCGGGGTCGAGTTTGACGAGCGTATCGGCAATATGGGCGCCATCGACGTTGGAGACGAAATGGGCGCGGGGGCCGTCATGATAGGGCGATAGCGCAAGCGTCGCCATGGCGGGGCCGAGATCGGACCCGCCTATGCCGATATTGACGATATCGGTGATCGGCTTGCCCTTCGAACCCTTGATCGCACCCGAACGCAAGCCATCGGCAAACGCGCCCATGCGCTCAAGCACGTCCTTGACGCCGGGCATGACGTCTTCACCGTCGACCTTGATCGGCTTGCCGGACCGGTTGCGCAGGGCGACATGCAGTACCGCGCGGCCCTCGGTATTGTTTATTGGTTTGCCGGCAAACATCGCGTCGCGACGCTCCTCGACCTTCGCCGCCTTGGCGACGTCAGCAAGCAGAGCCATGGTATCGTCATTAACGAGGCACTTCGACCAATCGAGCAGGAGATCATCGAGTTCGAGGAAATAGCGGGAAAAGCGCTTCGGATCCTCGGCGAAGGCGCTGCGCATGTTGCGCGGGGCGCCGTTTTTCCAGTGATCCTTGAGAGCCTTGACCGAACGTTTTACTTCGTTCGCTTGTTCTGACGCCATTTTCGTCTCCTGCAACAATGCTTCGGGCGTGGGCAAACTGCCACTCAAACGGTTTGAATTCAATTCATCGAAGGGAGAATCTCATGCTTTCTTCGCTGCGGCGAACATGCCTTGCCAATTGCGGGAAAACTGCGGCACGCGCCGCTTCATTTTCACCGCAAAACCATCTAGCCTCCGCTTCGGGAGGAGCCAATCATGGATTTGACTGGAGAGGAACGGATCGTCGCACCGCGCGATACCGTATGGAAAGCGCTGAACGATCCGGAGATTTTGAAAGCGTGTATCCCGGGCTGTGAAAGTCTGGAGAGGATCTCAGATACCGAGCTTGCAGCAGTTGTCGGCGTCAAGATGGGACCGGTCAAGGCACGCTTCAAAGGCAAGGTCGAGCTTTCCAATCTCAATCCGCCCCAATCCTATACAATCTCCGGCGAAGGCACCGGCGGGATTGCGGGTTTTGCCAAGGGCGGAGCCGACGTAACGCTTATCGACCAGGGCGCGGAGACCGTGCTCGCCTACGTCGTCAATGCCGATGTCGGCGGCAAGATTGCCCAGCTCGGCAGCCGCCTGATCGCATCGACCTCAAAAAAGCTCGCGACGCAGTTCTTCGAGAACTTCAATGCGGCGGTGAGCGGCGGGTAGAGCAGGCAAGAAATGCGCGGATCCTGCTTCCTGTCGCATTTTCCATAGGCCGTGACGGAAAGCCGTTTGGGTTTAGGGGATCGAAGGCGGGTATCTTTCCCGGACATATTCGCATTCGGGCAAGGCATCTATGCGCTCCTTTGACTTCATCATCGTCGGTTCCGGTTCTGCCGGCTCAGTCGTTGCCAATCGCCTCTCGGAGAATGGGCGCTACTCCGTGCTCGTGCTCGAGGCGGGCGGCTCCGATCGGCGATTCTTCATCGCCATGCCGCTCGGCTACGGCAAGACCTTCTATGACAAATCCGTCAACTGGATGTACCGCGCCGAACCGGACCCCGGCCTTGCAGGCAATGCCGACTACTGGCCGCGCGGCAAGGTGCTCGGCGGATCGAGTTCGATCAATGCCATGGTTTATGTCCGGGGCGCTAGCGAGGATTTCGACGAGTGGCGTGACCGCGGCAATCCGGGCTGGGGCGCTGCCGATGTCTGGCCCATCTTCAAGGCATTGGAGGACCATGACGGCCCGTCGGACACTCTTGGCCGTGGCGGGCCGCTGCATGTCAGCGATTGCTCCAAATTGTTTCACCCGCTTGCCAACAAGCTGATTATCGCGGCGCAGGAGGCAGGCCTCGCCTACAATCCCGATTTCAACGGTCCGAGCCAGGAGGGTGTAGGCGCCTTTCAATTGACGACGAAGGGTGGCCGGCGCATGTCGGCGGCGCGGGCCTTTTTGCGTCCGGCGATGAAACGGCCCAATGTGACAGTACTGACCGGCGCCATGGTGACCCGCATCCTCTTCGAGGGCAAGCGGGCCACGGGCGTGGCATTTACGAGGAATGGCCGCAGCGAAACAGTTAAGGCGGGCCGCGAAGTCATTCTTTCCGGCGGGTCGGTGAACACGCCGCAGCTGCTCGAAATTTCCGGCATCGGCGATCCGGCGCGGCTGTCACAACTCGGCATCGACGTCGTTTACGCAAACCCGAATGTCGGCGAAAACCTGCAGGACCATCTCGGCATCAATTATACCTATCGCGCCAATGTTCCGTCGCTCAATCAGGTGCTGAGGCCGTGGTGGGGCAAGGCGATTGCCGGTATCGAGTATCTCTTGCTGCGCACGGGACCGCTTTCGATCAGCATGAACCAGGGGGGCGGTTTCTTCCGCACCGATCCGTCACGGACGCGTGCGAATATGCAGCTCTATTTTCAGGCGTTTTCGACGATTGTGCCGAAGAACGGCGAGCGTCCTATACTGACGCCCGACCCCTGGCCGGGATTTTCCATTGGCCTGTCGAACTGCCGCCCGACCAGCACCGGCTCGATTCACATCCGTTCCGTCGATCCGATGCAAGCGCCGCAGATCGTGGCGAATGCCTTCTCGACCGAGCATGACGTTGCCGAAATGCTCGACGCGGTCAAATTCCTGCGCAAGGTGGCGGCGACGCCCACCATGTCGAAGCTGATCGTCGAGGAATTATTGCCGGGACCCGGCTGCCGAAGCGACGAGGAATTGATCGCCGATTTTCGCAAGCGCAGCGGCACGGTCTACCATCCGGTGTCGACCTGCCGCATGGGACCGGATCCGGCCCAGTCGGTCGTCGATCCGCGGCTGAAAGTGCATGGCGTAGATGGCCTCAGGATCATCGACTGCTCGATCTTTCCGAACATCATTAGCGGCAACACCAACGCCGCCGCGATGATGGTTGGCGCCAAGGGCGCGGCGCTGGTGCTCGAGGATTTGCAGTAAATGGCCTACCCGTACCGAGCCTCTAGCAGATCGATATCGCGCACCATCTTCGTTGCGACGGCAGTCTCTAGCCGCCGGGCGCGCACCAGCCGATAGATCTCCTGGCGCTCCGCTTTCAGCGCCGTCGTGAACAGCACTTTCTCGACTTCGTCGGTCTGCGCGGTCTGCTCACGCTCTTCACCGAGACGCATGCGGCCGTCAATGCGCTTGCGGTAGAGTTCCATGATCTGCGCCGCCACATCCGCGTAGAGATCGGCATCCGGGCGGCCAGCGGCGAGATCGTGCTGCGCGCGCTCGACCGCCATGATGGCCGCTTCTGCGGCGGCGATACGGGCGTAATCTTCCTCCTTGCGATGCGAGGCCTCGACAGGAACCTCGATATTGTTCAGCAGGCGTGGAAGGGCGATGCTGGCAACAACTAGCGAGAGGATGATGACGCCGGCCGCAAGAAAAATAACGAGATCACGCGCCGGAAACAGGCTGCCATCATAGAGGAAAAGCGGCAACGTCAGTATGCCGGCAAGCGTTATGGCACCGCGAACGCCGGCAACCGACATGGTGGCGACAAGTCGCCAGCTCGGCCGCACGAGGATCTGCTCGCGCGTTCCTGCCGTTCGCGACAGGGTAATGCTCCAAGACGCCCAGACCCAGGCAAAACGCAGCGCGCCGAGCGCAAGCGTGATGACCACGATATACACGACCAGCCACCAGGGCGACGAGCGACCCGCCGCGATGTTCTCGACCGCTCCAGAAAAGATGCCGGGAAGCTGTTCGCCGAGCAGGACGAAGATCGCGCCATTTGCGGCGAACTGCACCGTATCCCAGACTGCCGTGCGGCGCACTCGCGTGACAGCTAGTGCCTGACCGGTTATCTCGGCATAGCTCATGGTGATGCCGGCGGCGACGGCGGCGAGGATGCCCGAGGCATGGACATGCTCGGCGAGAAGATAGGCGCCGAACGGGATGAGCAGGCTGATCAGGATCTGCGAGCCGCTTTCTTCACCAAGATGGCGGGCGAGGAAGGCCTTGCCCCTCGTTACGCCGAGCGTGACGCCGACGCCAATGGCGATGCCGCCGATCGCCAGCCAAAGGAAGGTGAAGAATGCGTCCGAAATCGAGAAAGCACCCGTCAGCATGGCAGCGACGGCAAAGCGCATGCAGACGAGGCCGGACGCATCGTTCAACAGCGATTCGCCCTCAAGAATGTGCATCATGCGCGACGGTATCGGTACCCGCGCGGCGATGCCCGATACGGCGATCGGATCCGTGGGCGATACGATCGCCGCGAGCGCAAAGGCGACGGGAAGCGGGATCGAGGGAATCATCCAGTAAATGAGATAGCCGAGGCCTACCACCGTGAAGACAACGAGGCCGAGCGCCATTTCGAGGATAATGCCCTTGTCGCGAAAGAGCCCCTCCTTCGGGATGCGCCAGCCATCGAGGAAGAGCAGCGGCGGCAGAAACAGGAGGAAGAAGATATCCGGATCGAGTTCCACGCGTATGGTCGTCACCGAGGCGATGAGTGCACCGAGCCCGATCTGCACCAGCGGCAGCGGCACTGGCAGGGGCAGCGCGCGCACGATGGAGTCGCTGACCACAACGGCAAGGAGCATCAACAGGATGACGGTAATGGTTTCCACAGTTGATCCGATTCGATCCGGTGATTTCAGGTTGCCACTGCTTTGTCGAGACGAACCTTGGCAACTTTGTGCCCGGATGTCACCAAATCGATGAATCGCCAGACTTGGGTAAAAATGCCGGACATCCAGTTTTTACGTTTACGTTAATGTAAATACTTGCCAGCGCCGCGCCTCTCGCAATAGATAGCAGAGTTGGGTAGCATCGAACGCGGTGGGGAGATTGCGTTCGGGTTTGGGAAGCAAGCAGGGAGGTTTAGTGTGGCCAAAGAGACAACACGCAGGAGCAAATCCGCGCCGTCCACGGACCGTGAAGCAGCGAAGACTGCTCCGGCGCCCGTCAAAAGGACGTCCGGAACCGCCGCGAAGGCGAGTGCCGATGGTGTGGCGAAGGCCGCGGGCAAACCGGCAGCGAGGACCAAGGCTGCCGCCAATACGACAAAACCGAAGGCTGCTGCCAAGCCTGGCACGGCCACAAAGAAGGCGGCCACGATAGCCGCGCCAAAACCTGTTAACGCCAAGCCGGCAATGCAGCCGAAAAGGGCAAAGCAGGCTGCGCAGCCAGTCGCCCACGCCTCGGCCCAGCCGACACCCAAGTTCTGGGTGAGCAATTATCCGGACGGCGTTCCGGCCGAAGTGACCTCGCCGTACGAATCCATCGCCGATCTTTTCACGCGCGTATTCAGCGACTATGCCGAAAGGCCTGCTTTCAACTGCATGGGCGTGAGCATCACCTACACGCAGCTAAAGAATTATTCCCGTGCGCTTGGGGCATGGTTTCAGTCACGCGGGCTCGAAAAGGGCGACCGCATCGCGGTGATGATGCCCAACATCCTGCAATACCCGATCACCATCGCCGCCATCCTCCGGGCGGGCTATACGGTTGTCAATATCAATCCGCTCTACACGCCGCGCGAACTCGAACACCAGCTCAAGGACAGCGGCGCCAAGGCGATCGTCATTCTCGAAAATTTCGCGGCAACGCTGCAGAAAGTCATCACCAAAACGCCGGTGCAGCACGTCGTTGTCGCCGCCATGGGCGACATGATGGGTCTCAAGGGGCACGTCGTTAATCTCGTCGTGCGCCGGGTAAAGAAGATGGTGCCGGCCTGGTCGCTGCCGGGGCATGTACCGTTCAAGACAGCGCTCGCCAAGGGCGGCGCCCAAAGCATGCGGCATGTGGAACTCAAGGCGACGGATATTGCCTTCCTGCAATATACCGGCGGCACGACCGGCATCTCAAAAGGCGCGATCCTCACCCATGGCAATATCGTCGCCAACGTGGCGCAGATGAACGTCTGGTGCGACGTTGCCTATCGCCTCAAGGGCCGGCCGAAGGATCTCACCTTCATCTGCGCGCTGCCCCTTTACCACATCTTCGCGCTGACGGTGAACGCGATGATGGGCATGCAGCATGGCGCGGTGAATATTCTCATTCCCAATCCGCGTGACATACCGGGCTTCGTGAAGGAGCTTCGCAAGCACAAGATGCACATCTTTCCCGGCCTCAACACGCTCTTCAACGGCCTCATGAACAATGAGGATTTCCGCAAGCTCGACTTCAAAGAGCTCATCCTTTCGCTCGGCGGCGGCATGGCTGTGCAAAAGCCCGTTGCCGATCGGTGGAAAGAGATTACCGGATGCGTGATCACCGAGGGCTACGGCCTTTCGGAAACCTCGCCCGTTGCATCGGCCAACCGACTCGATGCCACCGAATTTTCCGGGACGATCGGCCTCCCCGTCCCTTCCACCGACATTTCGATCCGCAATGACGACGGCAAGGAACTTGCCCTGCACGAGGTCGGCGAGATCTGTATTCGCGGCCCGCAGGTGATGGCCGGCTATTGGAACCGGCCTGACGAAACCGCAAAGGTGATGACGGCCGACGGTTTCTTCCGCTCAGGTGACATGGGTTTCATGGATGAGCGCGGCTTCACCAAGATCGTCGACCGCAAGAAGGATATGATCCTGGTTTCCGGGTTCAATGTCTACCCGAACGAGATCGAGGAAGTTGCGATGGAGCATCCCGGTATCCGCGAAGCGGCGGCGATCGGCGTTCCCAATGATCATTCCGGCGAAAGCGTAAAGCTCTTCATCGTGCGCAAGGACCCGGCCCTCACCGAGGAAGCCGTGCGCGCCTTCTGCGCCGAGCGGCTGACCAACTACAAGCGCCCGCGCTCCGTCGAATTTCGCGACGAATTGCCGAAGAGCAATGTCGGCAAGATTTTGCGGCGGGAACTGCGCGGCTAGAGCCTTGGCGACCGTCAGGCCGCCTTCTCGCGCACCTGATAATCCTTGATCGCCGTGAAGCGGATCGCCTTCCAGCGTTCCGCCTCATAGGACAGCGAGAAGCTGTTTTGAGCGAGGAACACCGGATCATTATCCAGATCATGGGCGATATCGGCGCGGTGCGCGTTAATGAAGCGCTGCAACTCGGCGGGGTCGTCGGCCGATATCCAGCGCGCAACGGTAAAGCGTGCCAGCTCGAATCCGACAGGCAAGGTGTACTCCACCTTCAGCCGCTCAGTAAGGACATCGATCTGCAGCGCCCCGACCACACCGACGATGGCCGGCGAGCCGTCATCGGGCAGGAACAGCTGTACGACGCCTTCTTCCGCCATCTGCTGCAAAGCTTCGCGCAATTTCTTGGCCTTCATCGCATCGTCGAGCCGCACGCGGCGCAGGATCTCCGGCGCAAAGTTCGGCACGCCACGGAAGAGAAGATCCTCGCCTTCCGTGAGGGTATCGCCGATGCGCAGCGTGCCGTGATTGGGAATGCCGACGACATCGCCGGCCCAGGCCTCGTCGGCGATCTGGCGGCTGCGCGCAAAGAAGAATTGCGGCGCCGACAAGCTCATCGGCTTGCCGGTGCGCACGAGCTTCGCCTTCATGCCACGGGAAAGCTTGCCCGAACACACGCGCAGGAACGCGATACGGTCGCGATGGTTCGGGTCCATATTTGCCTGAATCTTGAAGACGAAGCCGGTCATCTTCTCTTCTTCGGCCGCGACCTTGCGCGTATCGGCGTCCTGGTCGCGCGGGCTTGGACCGAAATCGCAGAAGGCTTCGATCAAATCGCGCACGCCGTAGTTTCGCAACGCCGAGCCGAAATAGACAGGGGTCAGATGGCCTTCGCGAAAGGCCTGGAGATCGAAGGGATTGCAGGCGTCGCGAGCCAGCGTCACCTCGTCGATCCAGTCCCGGCGCTCGTTTTCGGGCAAGAGCCCCGAGGCCGCATCCGCTTCAGGGCCGTTGACCGGCGTCGGCACTTCTTCCTCGTCGCGGCGGCGCACCGTATTGTCCTTGAGATTATAGGTGCCGGCAAAGCTCTTGCCGCGCCCGATCGGCCAGGTGATCGGCGTCGTGTCGAGCGCAAGCTTCTGCTCGATCTCATCGAGAATTTCATACGGATCGCGGCTCTCGCGGTCCATCTTGTTGATAAAAGTCACGATCGGAATGTCGCGCATGCGGCAGACCTCGAAGAGCTTCAAGGTCCGCGACTCGATACCCTTGGCGGCATCGATGACCATGACGGCGCTGTCGACAGCCGTCAGCGTGCGGTAGGTGTCGTCGGCGAAATCCTCGTGGCCTGGCGTATCCAGGAGGTTGAAGATGCAATCCTTGTACTCGAAGGTCATCACCGAGGTAACGACGGAAATGCCGCGGTCGCGTTCGATATTCATCCAGTCGGAGCGCGTCTGCATGCGGTCCTTCTTGGCCTTGACCTCGCCGGCAAGCTGGATCGCCCCGCCGAACAGCAGCAGCTTTTCGGTGAGGGTGGTTTTACCGGCGTCAGGGTGCGCAATAATCGCGAAGGTACGGCGCTTGGTGACAGGATGGTCGGCAGAAGACATGAGGAAGGCTCGAACTTTGTAGTGAAAGGATTGCGCGCCTTCTATCAGCCAATGCCTTCCACGTCGACACTTGGATTTGGCGAAGGGTGGCACAGCGGCTCTGGCCACTAAGGGAGTTGCAAGAAGGTGTTCCTCGGGACAATAGCCCGAATATGACGGCAAGGTGGAGCGGAGGATAAAAGTGGAGAGGGCCGAGCTCCGACCGCGTGAGTGCTCCACGGGCAAGAAAAGCCGCAGGTGCTCCCGAAGGCTGCCCGCTCGAATGCGCTTAAACTGCCTCTCCTGCCTTGGCGCTACACGACCTCGACACGCCTCGCTGCCGCTTCTTCGGCCATGAATGGCTCGATGGCGATGCGTTTCGTGTTTCGCACAGTCACGAAACTGTTGGGTGGCACCGGCATCCAGTTGCCGGCCTCGCCGTCGAGCGGCTCGGAGACAACGCAGAGCCCGGCGCTCGGCGCAAGGCTTGCAGTATAGAGCGAAGGAGCGAAGCGGTCCGTGGCATAGCGCACGGCGTAAAGCTGCCGGCCGTCGGAAAAGGCGGCCGTCAGTCGAATGAAGGCGGGCACGCCCGCCCGCTCGGCTTCGGCAGTGATGGCATTGACCGTGCCCGTCAGGGCCGTCGGGGCGTCATCGTCGAGACCGTGTTGCAGCATGAGCAGAAAGATCAGCTCCGAATCCGTGGAGCCCAGCTTTTGCGCATAGAGGCCATCGTCGAGACGCGCCTCCAACCCGCGCCGAAGCTTGTCGAAATGGCCGATCTGGCCATTGTGCATGAAGCTCCATCGACCCGACACGAAGGGATGGCAATTGGCGCGGCTCGTCGCCCCGCCGGTCGAGGCACGCACGTGGGCGAGGAAAAGGTGCGAGCGGATCTGCCGCGACAGGCTTTTCAGGTTCTGGTCCGACCAGGCTGGAAGGATATCGCGGTAGAGACCGGGCTCGTCGCGTTCGCCATACCAGGCAACGCCGAAACCGTCGCCATTGGTTCGGGTCTTGGCTTCGTGCGCATCATGGCTCTGTGCGATCAGGGAATGGCAGGGAGAAGCAATGACATCTTCAAGATAGAGCTGCGGTCCAAGATAGGCTGCCCAACGACACATGAATCACCTGGTTAAGAGCAAGTCGGCTCACAATAGCCTGCAATTGCGCCATTGTGAATCGCCTCGATTGGAGTAGCTCGGTAGAAGGGGATTGTGTGCAAAGGATGGATGCTGCAAATCTTGTGAGTTGACGCGTGCCGCCCACTGGTGAAAAAGGTCTCTCATGTCCCAAGAAAACGATTCCGTTCGCCCAAGAAATCCTGCTCTCGGCCTGGTTAGGCTGCCGCACGGTCAGGATATAGACCTGCCCGCCTATGAAACCTCGGGATCTGCGGGAATGGATCTGCGCGCCGCGGTTCCGGCCGATCGTCCGCTCCTGCTCTTGCCGGGGCGGAGGGCCCTGGTGCCGACCGGGCTGATCTTCGAGGTACCGCAGGGCTTCGAGGCGCAGGTGCGCCCGCGATCGGGCCTTGCCCTCAAGCATGGAATTACCTGCCTCAACACCCCGGGGACGATTGATTCCGACTATCGTGGTGAGGTAAAAGTAATCCTGATCAACCTCGGCGAAGACGACTTCTATGTGGAGCGCGGCATGCGCATTGCGCAGGTCGTCGTGGCGCCGGTGGTGCAGCTTGCGATCGAAGAGCGGCAACATGCCAGCGAGACGGCACGGGGTGCCGGCGGCTTCGGATCAACGGGAACATCATAACAGGACGAGACTCTCAGCGTCCAATTGGAGGCCGTTATGGACAAGGGTTTGGTTTTCCGTCAGCTGCATGAAAGTCCCGAGACCTTCATCATGCCCAATCCATGGGATCCGGGAACCGCTAAATTCCTTGCCTCCATGGGATTCAAGGCGCTGGCGACCAGCAGCGCCGGGTTCGCCTTCTCGCGCGGCCTCCCCGATGGGGGGATCACCTTCGATGTGATGATGCAGCATTGCCGCGATCTCGTGGCGGCAACTGACCTGCCCATTTCCGGCGACCTTGAAAAAGGCAAGGGCGACAGTCCCGACAGCGCTGGAGAAACCATATTTGCGGCGGAGGCCGCTGGGCTCGCCGGTTGCTCGCTCGAAGATTTTTCCGGCGATCCGGCACAGCCGATCTACGAGTTTTCCCATGCGGTCGAACGTGTGGCCGCCGCCGCGGAAGCCGCGCGCGCCCTGAAGGGTGATTTCGTCTTCACCGCGCGGGCCGAAAACTTCCTGCACGGGCGCAACGATCTCGACGATACGATCAGGCGGCTACAGGCATTCGAAGCGGCCGGCGCCGACGTGCTCTTCGCGCCCGGCATTTCCGACCGTGAAAGCATAGAAACGATATGCAAATCCGTCTCGAAGCCGGTGAGCGTGCTTGCCCCGGCACCCTTGTCGGTCAGCGAACTCGCATCCATCGGCGTGCGGCGCATATCGCTCGGACCGCGCCTGACGACTGCCGCCTTCACCGCGATCCGGGATGCCGTGCGCGAAGTTCTTGACAAGGGCACATTCGGTTTCTCGCAAGCGGGGGTGCCATTTGGCGACCTGCAGGGGCTCTTCTCTCAAGGCATGGACAAGGACAACTGAATGACGCGCCCCGATCTGGTGATTTTCGACTGTGACGGGGTTCTGGTCGATACAGAAACGCTTGCAAACCGGCACCTCGTTAAGATGCTTAACGCTTGCGGCTATGGCATTACTTTCGAGGAAGCGCGCAAGAACCTGTGCGGCATGCCAATGCGCGCAGTCAAGGACAGGGTTGAAGCCGAAGGCCATCTTCTCGGCGATGATTTTGTCGATCGCTGGTATAGAGCCATGCCGATCATCTTCGAAGCGGGCGTCGAAGCGATCCCGCATATTGAAACCGTGATAACCGCCGTCAAGAAGGCCGACCTTTCCTACTGTGTCGCCTCATCCGCCAATGTCGAAAAGATGCACCTTACGCTCGGCAAGAGCGGGCTGATCGCGCATTTCGCAGACGTCCTCTACAGCGCCTCCATGGTGGCGCGCGGCAAACCTTTCCCCGATCTCTTCCTGCATGCCGCGAGCGAAATGGGTGTCGAACCCGGCCGCGCGGTCGTGATCGAAGACAGTGTCGCGGGGACCACCGCCGGCACGGCGGCGGGCATGCGGGTATTCTCCTATTGCGGCGACGAGCATGCCGACCATGAGGGGCTGGCGGCGGCTGGCGGCATTCTCTTTGACGATATGCGAAAATTGCCTGCGCTCCTGGGGATTGCCTGATGGCGGACCTCCTCAAAGTCATCGACATGCACACCGGCGGCGAACCCTTGCGGATCGTGACGTCGGGCTATCCCGCCTTGCCGAAGAGCACCATCCTCGAAAAGCGCGCCCAGGTCCGCGATAGCTACGACAATTTGCGCAAGATCCTTATTTTCGAACCGCGCGGTCACTTCGACATGTATGGCGCTGTTCTCGTGGAACCAAACCTGCCGGGGGCGGACCTTGCGGTCCTGTTCATGCACAATGAGGGCTATTCAACCATGTGCGGCCACGCGATCATCGCGCTCGGCCGCTATGCTGTCGATTACGGCCTGGTGCCCAAGGTCGAACCGGTGACGACCGTCCATATCGAATGTCCCTGCGGCATGGTGGTTGCTTCCGTAGAAGTAAACGACGGCAAGTCCGGCGGGGTTTCCTTCGAAAGCGTTCCGGCCTTCCTTTTTGCCGCCGACCAGGAGGTGGACCTGGCGGCCTTCGGACCCGTAAAATTCGACGTCGCCTATGGCGGCGCGTTTTACGCGCTTGCCGATGCGACCCAGTTCGGCCTCGAATTCGGACGCGACCCGGCACGCAGGTTCATCGATGCGGCGACCGCCTTGACCGAAGCTGTTAAAGAAGCCGTCCCGCTCGATCATCCCGATCACAAGGACCTTGCTTTTCTTTATGGCTCGATCCTCACCGACGGCAACGACATGTGGAATGAGGCGCCGACGAAGAGTGTCTGCATCTTTGCCGATGCGCAGCTCGATCGTTCGCCCACGGGTTCTGGCGTGACGGCCCGGCTTGCCGCCATGCACGCCAAGGGTCAAATCCGCGATGGCAATGCACGCATCTTCGAAAGCATCGTCGGATCGCGCTTTGCCGGGTTTGTCGCCTCGCAGACAAAGGCGGGCAATTTTGATGCCATCACCGCTCGCGTCTCCGGCCACTCCTATTACAGCGGCAAGGCCGAATTCCTTGTCGAGGCGGACGATCCGCTTGGGCAAGGATTCCTCGTTCTTTAACGAACTACCAATATTATTAAACCAACTGGTTGACTATTATTTTCTCCACTGATATTAAACCGTATGGTTGAATTTCAGACACCCCATCTCGACGCTGTATTCCACGCTCTTTCCGATCCAACACGGCGGGCAATGCTGCACCGGCTTTCAAATGGCGAACACACGGTCAGTGAACTCGCCACGCCATTCAACATGTCGCTGGCCGGAGCGTCGAAACATATCCGCGTGTTGGAATCTGCCGGGCTCGTGCGCCGCAATGTCTGGGGCCGCACCCATATATGCGAGCTTCAGGCGGCGCGGCTCGCCGAAGCGCAGGAATGGCTGCGGCATTACGAGCGGTTCTGGACGACGCGCCTCGACGATCTCGAAAAGCTGCTTCGCGACGAAGATCGCACATCGGCGGAATCAGGGCCGACCAAACCAGCAAAACCATGAAATCAAAGGAGAACGAAATGGACCAGCATATTGGAAATGATCGTCTCGGCGTTGTCACCGCACCGCGAACGCTTCGCCTCGAACGCCTTATACCCGGCCCGGTGGAGCGAGTTTGGGCCTATCTAACCGAATCCGACAAGCGCGCCAAATGGCTGGCGAGCGGCCCCATGGCCGACTTTGTCGGTGGGCCAGTCAAGCTGACCTTCCAACATTCGCATTTGTCGGACGAAAAGACGCCGGCAGAATTTCAGAAATATGAAGGCTCGGGCTTTGAGAGCAAGGTGCTGCGCTATGAGCCGCCGCATCTGCTTGTCATCACCTGGCCCGATGGTGGCCAGGATTCTGAAGTGACGTTCGAACTTTCGGCAAGTGGCAGCGATACGCTTCTGAAACTTACGCATACGCGCCTCGCCAGCACCGATTCGATGGTCAGCGTCGCAAGCGGATGGCACGCACATCTCGGTGTCCTGATCGACCACCTTGAGGGCAAAGCGCCCGCCGGCTTCTGGAGCAACTTCCAGCGCGTTCGCGACCAATACAGCCAGGTCATCAAGGATTAATTGCGTTAGCCTCGACTTACCTGACCGCAGGAGCCGGTGACAGGCCGGCTTCTGCTCCATTCCCAACCTCGAACTTGCGCTCCAGAAGGAAAACCGGCTCGTCGGTATAGGTCGTCTCCAGAACCTTCACAAATCCATTCTTCGCCGCGAGCCGCTGAGAGGCAGTATTTTTCGGTGAAATGATGCAGACCGCGCGCTCCTGCTTGAAGAACGTGTCGCCCCACGCCACGACGCGTGACAGCGCTTCGCTCGCATAGCCCTTGCCGTGTGCGTTGGGCGCGAGAACCCAGCCCATTTCCGGTGCGTCGCCGAAACCGGGCGTAATCTCGCGCCTGAAATCGGCATAGCCCATCTCACCGATGAATTCCCCGCTCGCCTTGTGTTCCATGGCCCAGAAGCCAAAGCCGATCATGTTCCACAGCCCGCCATAGCGCAGAAGCCGCGCCCAGGATTGCTCGCGGGTCGATGGCTTGCCCGTGATCTGTTCGTAGATCGCCGGATGCTGCCACATGGCATGCACTGCGTCGAAATCCTCGCTGCGGTGCGCGCGCAGGATGATACGATCGGTTTCGAGGATGGGAACGAGATTATTGGTCGGAGACAAGCTAACTCCTGTCAAAGAATCTTAGTAAGTACGTCGTTGGCATACTGCTCATTATCGAGTTCGAAATTATAAATGCCAACCTTCTTGAACGACTTGCGTTCATAAAAAGCTTTTGCCCTGAGATTTTCCTGGTTGACCGTTAGCCAGATTTCCTGATGCCCCGATGAAAGGCACGCTTCCGTCACTGCGTCCAGTAAGGCGCTGCCGATGCCACGGCCAACAAAATGCTCCTGTACGTAGAGCGTTTCGATTTCCGGCATGGAGATTCCGCGGTTTGGGCATCGGGCATTCAATGCGACCTTGGCGTAGCCGACGAGATGGCCCTTAACTTCACTGACGAGAAAAACCTTCGATTCATCCCCCAACTCGCTGGCCAGACGTTCTTCATTGAACTGACTGAAGACATAATGGGCGAAAACGTCTCGTATGCCGGCTGACGCGTAGGTGTGAAGCCAGACCTGAATTGACAGGGCGGCGAGATTCAACACATCGGACCTCCCCGCCGGGCGGATGGTGGAGCTCACACTTCCACCATTTGCAAGGCGGCTGCGATCCTTGCGGCCAGCCGTTCTGCGACTTCATCCTTGCTCATGTCGGGCCATTCTTCGACGCCCGTGCGGGTGACAATGCGCACAGCATTGCGGTCGCCGCCCATGACGCCGGTTTCGTGGCTGACATCATTGGCGACGATCCAGTCCGCGCCCTTCTTGTCAAGCTTCACGCGCGCATTGGTCAGCAAATCCTGCGTTTCAGCGGCAAATCCGACGACGAGGCGCGGTCGCAACTTGCTATGACCAATGCCGGCAAGAATGTCGGGGTTCTCGACCATCTGCAGCGCCGGCGCGGTTTCACCCGGCTTCTTCTTGATCTTTTCGCCAGCCTCGTTGGCCGTGCGCCAATCTGCAACTGCCGCAACCATGACCGCTGCGTCGGCAGGCAAAAACTGCTCAACCGCATCCCGCATTTCCCGCGCCGATTCGACGTGAACAACGCTGACGCCTTCCGGATCCGGAATGGTGACGGGACCGGAAACCAGACGCACGGTGGCCCCAAGGCGCGCAAGCGCCGCGGCTATGGCGTGGCCCTGCTTGCCCGAAGACCGATTGGCGATGTAGCGAACGGGATCGATAGGCTCATGCGTCGGACCCGAGGTCATGATAATCGTCTTGCCGGTGAGAGGCCTCGGCCTCCTGTCCAGCAATTTCTCGATTGCAGCCACGATTTCCAGCGGTTCGGCCATGCGTCCAGCGCCGCTCTCGCCGCTTTCCGCCATTTCTCCTGTCCCGGGTCCGACAAATTGGATGCCGTCTTTTGCGAGGGTTGCGCGGTTGCGCCTGGTTGCCGGATGGTCCCACATCTTCGGGTTCATCGCCGGCGCAATCAGCACGCGTTTGTCGGTCGCCATCAGCACAGCCGACGCCAGATCATTTGCCAGACCATTGGCCATCTTCGCCATGAGATCCGCGGTTGCAGGCGCGACCACAATAAGGTCCGCCTCACGTGACAGGCGGATATGACCGACATCGTATTCGTCCTCGCGCGAAAAAAGCTCGGTGAAAACCTTGTCGGCGGCAAGCGCGCCTATAGCAAGCGGGGTGACAAATTCCTCCGCCGCCTTGGTAAGCACCGGCCGGACGCGTGCACCACGTTCCCGAAGCCGACGGATCAGATCAAGGCATTTATAAGCGGCAATACCACCGCCGATGATGAGCAGGATTCGCCGGCCCGAAAGCGAACCACGCTGGATCGGCGTCTCCGCAGCCACTGGCGGGGGGACGTGCTCCACCAGCTCGCCGAGGATGATCCGTGCCTCCTCTTCCATGGAACGGCCATGGGCTGCGGCGCGCACCCGCAATCTTTCCTTGATGGAATCATCCAGATTGCGAATGGTAATACTGGCCATTTGATTGCACTCTTTGGGTCGCATGGATAAAATATGCAATCATTGCTAGCACAAAACGCGGTAAAAGCTAAGCAAAGAGCTTATAGGTGATCAAAACAAAGCACAGTGCAATCACCCAAAGCGCGATTCTCCCAGATCGCGTGTGACGCGCTTCGGCCTTGCCGATTGCCTTGGCGGTCTGCTCGTCAAAGCGAAGGCCGTTTGCCGCCATCGTATCGAACTCGCGCGAAAGGCGATCGGCACGCGCCACCAGATCCGGCGCCTGCCGGGCAAGGTGCAGGATCGCGTGGGCGCCATCCCGCGCATCGATAAGGATGCCTTGCGGCCCGAGATTCTGTCTTATCCAGCCTCCGACAACCGGCTCCGACGCCTTCCACATGTTGAAATGCGGGTCGAGCGTGCGCGATACGCCCTCCACCACCACCATTGTTTTCTGCAACATGACGAGTTCTGGACGGGTTTCCATGTCGAAGAGTTCTGTAACCTCGAAGAGCAAGGTCAAGAGCTTCGCCATGGAGATCGTTTCGGCCGGCTGGCCGTGTATCGGCTCGCCAATGGCGCGGATCGCCTGAGCGAAGCTCGCAACGTCATGGTGGTGCGGGACGTAGCCGGCCTCAAAATGAACTTCGGCGACGCGGGCATAATCGCGGGTGATGAAGCCATAGAGAATTTCGGCGAGAAACCGCCGTTCCTTCTTGCCGAGCCGGCCGGTAATGCCGAAATCCACGGCGACGATATGGCCTTCGTCATCGACGAAAAGGTTTCCCGGATGCATGTCGGCATGAAAGAAGCCGTCGCGCAGCGTGTGGCGCAGGAAGGACTGGATCAGCGTTTCGGCGAGGCCGATCAGATTATGACCCGCCGCCCGCAGCCCCTCGATATCCGACATCTTGATACCGTCGATCCATTCGAGCGTCAGCACATCCCGGCCTGTCCGCTCCCAGTCAACCTTTGGCACGCGGAAGCCAGGATCATCCTTGGTGTTCTCGCCGATCTCCGAAAGGGCGGCGGCTTCGAGACGCAGGTCCATTTCTATGCGCGTGGTCTGGGCGAGCGTGCGGGTAACTTCGATGGGCCGCAGGCGGCGCGTCGCCGGCACGTAGCGTTCCTGCCACTGCGCGACCAGGAAAAAGCTCTCAAGATCGTTGTTGAAGCGCTGACGCACGCCCGGCCGTACCACCTTGACTGCAACCTTCTCAACCGCGCCAGCAACATTGACATAGGCGGGATGAACCTGCGCAATAGATGCCGCCGCTATTGGTGCGTCAAAGCTTACATAAAGATCGTCGAGCCTCCGGCCGAGTGAACCTTCGATGGCCTTGACCGAGGCTTCCATCGGGAAGAAATCCAGCTGGTCCTGCAGCAGCGCCAGATCGTCTGCAACTTCCGTGCCGACCACATCGGGACGCGTGGCCAGAAATTGCCCGAGCTTTACGTAGGATGGTCCGAGCTTATTGATGGCCCGTGACATGCGCTCCGAACGACGCGCGGTCATGGCGCGCCGGCGCGCCAGAAGGCCGGCGACGCGATGGCCAAAGGCGGGAAGACCGCTCAGGCCTTCCGCGGGCAATGCGGAAATCACGCCTTCGCGCGTCATGATCCATCCGGCCCGCATCAGGCGGAATGTCGCTGCTAGCTTACTCATTCAGAATTCACAACTTCCAGCCGGAATGCAGGGCGGCCACTCCACCGGTGAAATTGCGCCAGGTAACGCGCTCAAAGCCTGCCTTGCGGATCATTTCGCCGAAATCGGCCTGACGCGGAAACTTACGGATCGATTCGACAAGATACTGGTAGCTGTCGGCATCGCCGGTCACCGCCTTGCCGATCTTCGGAATGGCGTTGAACGACCAGGCATCATAGACCTTGTCGAGGATCGGCAGTTCCACCTCGGAAAACTCGAGGCACATGAAGCGCCCGCCCGGCTTCAGGACACGGAAGGCTTCGGCCAGGGCACGATCGATATGCGGAACGTTGCGGATACCGAAGGCAATCGTATAGGCATCGAAGCTCGCATCGGCAAAGGGAAGCTCTTCGGCATTGGCTTCGACAAATTCGAGATTTTCCGCGAGGCCCTTCTTCACGGCGCGGTCGCGCCCGACGCCGAGCATGGAACCATTGATGTCAAGCACGGTTGCATGTGCGTTGCGGCCGGAGGCTTCCACGATCCGGAACGCGATGTCTCCGGTACCGCCGGCAACGTCAAGGACTTTCCAGTTGGCCGTGCGCGAAGGCGACAGCCAGGCAATCATCGAGTCCTTCCAGACGCGGTGCATGCCGCCCGACATGAGATCGTTCATCACGTCGTAGCGCTTGGCAACGCGGTGAAATACATCGTTGACACGCGACTGCTTTTCGCCATCGCTGACGTCCTGAAACCCGAATGAAGTTTCCATGCCGCCATGGGCGCCGGTGCGTTGCTGGCTCATCTCGATTACCTGATCTACTCTATTTGCGGCGAACCATAGAAGATTAGTTCGCGCAACGCTATTGTCCTCTTGCGCGATGAAGCGACGCGTTTGTTGTCGGGTGGCTTGATGGTTTTGAAGGCTGAGTTGCACTGCCATATAGAAGGCGCCGCATCCGTGCCGCTGGTGCAGCGGAAGGCGGCAAAATACGGCGCCGATGTTTCCGACTTCATACAGGACGAAAAATTCGTTTGGGATGATTTCACGTCTTTCCTTCATGCCTATGACCAGGCATCCATGCTTTTTCGCACGGAAGAAGACTATGCCGACCTCGCCGAAGATTACCTTTTAGCGCTTAGCCGGCAGGATTGCATCTATTCCGAAGTGTTCATTTCCACTGATCATGCGATCAGCGCCGGTCTCGATCAGCGCGCCTACATCGAGGGCCTTGCCGAGGGCATGAGCCGCGCCAAGGCAGCAACCGGGATTGAGGGGCGCCTGATCGCGACGGGCCTGCGCCACAAGGGTCCCGAAGCCGTATTGGCGGCGGCCCGCTATATCGTGGAGAACCCGCATCCGCTGGTCACCGGCTTCGGCATGGCCGGAGACGAACGCATGCATCGCCCGGGTGATTTTGCCGCCGCGTTCAATCTCGCCCGCGACGCAGGCCTCGGCATAACAGTGCATGCGGGCGAACTTTGCGGCTGGGAAAGCGTGGCCGCCGCGCTCGATGCCATCAAGCCCACGCGCATCGGCCATGGAGTGCGGGCCATCGAGAATCCGGACCTCGTCAAGCGCCTTGCCGCCGAGCAGATCGTCCTTGAATGCTGCCCGGGATCGAACGTTGCGCTCGGCGTCTATCCTGACTTTGCCGCCCATCCCTTGCCGGTGCTGGCTCGCGCCGGCGTCCCGGTAACGCTCAATGCCGACGATCCGCCCTATTTCCATACGGATCTTGCCCGCGAATATGCCATCGCGGCCAACAATTTTGGCTATGACGACGCGGGCCTCGTCGCCGTGACCGAGACGGCCCTCAAGGCGGCATTCATCGACGAGGATACGAGGCGTTCATTGATCCAACGTCTCGCAGCGGACAAAGCTGTGCGCGCTTCGGTTGAGATCTTTGCGGGACCGGCGCCGAAAGGCTAAGATCGCCGCGTAAAAGAGTGAAGGGGATTTCCATGGGCGTGACGCTCGTTTCTCATCCGCTTGTCCAGCACAAGCTAACCATCATGCGCGACAAGGATACCTCGACCGCCGGCTTCCGGCGGCTCTTGAAGGAAATTTCCCTGCTGCTCTGCTATGAAGTGACGCGCGACCTGCAATTGACCACGATCAAGATCCAGACGCCGCTGGCCGAGATGGATGCGCCGGTGATCGAGGGCAAGAAACTGGTCTTCGCCTCCATCCTGCGCGCCGGCAACGGCCTTCTCGAAGGCATGCTCGATCTCGTCCCGGCGGCGCGCGTTGCGCATATCGGGCTCTACCGCGATCACGAAACGCTGCAGCCGGTCGAATATTACTTCAAAGCGCCGGAAGACATCGTTAACCGGCTTATTATTGTCGTCGATCCGATGCTCGCAACGGCAAACTCCGCCATTGCCGCGATTCAGAAGCTGAAGGACCGCGGCGCGAGCAACATCCGCTTCCTGTGCCTCCTCGCGGCCCCCGAAGGTATCGAGCGCTTCACTACGGCGCATCCCGACGTGCAGGTCTTTACCGCGGCGATCGACGATCATTTGAACGAAAAGGGCTATATCGTGCCGGGTCTCGGCGATGCCGGCGATCGCATGTACGGGACGAAATAGCCTTCCGGGGAACCTCGCCCCTGCAAGGGGGACGTGAGATCACAAACCTCTGAAAGTTTGGTGCTTAACCGCCGACGCGCCGCAGGACGGGGCTTACGGTGCGTGGCTTGCGTTCCGAAAAGCTGAACGCCTGCTCGATGGCGCGAACGCCTGCTGCCGCATCGTCGTCGCTGCGCGCATGGACCAATGCAATCGGCTCGCCCGCTTCCATTCTGGCACCAATCGGCTGCAGGTCGGTGATGCCGACGGCATGGTCGATGGGATCCTGGGGGCGGATGCGCCCGCCACCGAGCGCGACCACAGCGACGCCGATGCCGCGCGTATCGATTGACGAGACGAAGCCCAGGGCCGGCGCTTTCACTTCACGGGTAATGGGCGCAACCGGCAAATAGTGGCGGGGCCGCGCCATCAAATCGGTTGGACCGCCGAGGGCAGCCACCATGCGCCCGAAGATCTCCGCCGCCTTGCCGCTGTGAAGCGCTTCGCGGGCCTTCTCCATTGCCAGCTTGTGGTTGGCAGCCAGTTTGCCCGAAACCAGCATTTCGGCGGCAAGCGCAAGGGTCACATCCTCAAGCCTGCTGTCGCGCTTGTCGCCGGTCAGGAAATCGACGGCAATCTTGACCTCAACGGCATTTCCAGCCGCGAGAGCCAGCGGCTCGTTCATATCGGTGAGCAACGCCGTCGTCATGAGCCCGGCGCCCTGCGCCACCCCCACGATGCTTTCCGCGAGAGCGACGGCGTCGCGGGTCTTCGCCATGAACGCACCATTGCCAGCCTTGACGTCCAGCACGAGCGCGTTGAGCCCAGCCGACAGTTTCTTCGATAGGATCGAGGCGGTGATCAGCGGGATCGATTCCACCGTCGCGGTGACGTCGCGGATCGAATAAAAGCGCTTGTCGGCTGGCGCCAAGTTTGCCGTCTGGCCAATGATTGCGCAGCCCACGCTGTGCACCACCCGGCGAAACAAGGCATTGTCTGGCTGGCTGCGATAACCCGGGATCGCGTCCATCTTGTCGAGAGTGCCGCCCGTGTGGCCAAGCCCACGGCCGGAGATCATCGGCACATAGGCGCCGCAGGCCGCAGCAATCGGCGCCAGCATCAGCGAGACATTGTCGCCGACGCCGCCGGTCGAGTGCTTGTCGACAGCGGGTCCGGGCAAATCGGACCAGTCCAGAATATCGCCGGAATCGCGCATGGCGAGGGTCAACGCCACAGCTTCGTCGCGCTTCATGCCGTTGAAGAATACGGCCATGGCGAATGCAGCGACCTGGCCCTCGGTGATTGAGCCCGAACTCATGGCATTGACGAAAGCGGTGATGTCGGCGGCGTCGAGTGTCTCGCCATCGCGCTTGCGGCGAATGATTTCCTGGGGCAACAGCATGGGTCAGCCAATCTCCCGGATCAGCACCCGGATAATCTTCTGCAGGCGCGCGCCACCCATCGGTGCGATGTCCTTGGTTTCCTCGTGCGAGAGTTCAGCGCCGGTCATGCCGGCACCGTAATTGGTGACGACCGAGCAGGCCGCAACGCGCAGGCCGAAGAACCGGGCGAGAATGACTTCCGGCACTGTCGACATGCCGACCGCATCGGCGCCGAGCGTGCGGGCCATGCGAATCTCGGCCGGCGTTTCGAAGGATGGGCCGGAAAACCACATATAGACGCCGGAGGTGATCTTCTCTCCCGCCTCGCTGGCGGCAAGGATGATGGCGTCCCTGAGCTTCTGGTCATAGGCGGTGGTCATGCCGACAAAGCGTTGATCCGAGGGTTCGCCGATCAGCGGATTGAGCCCCGAATAGTTGATGTGATCGTCGATCAGCATGACGCTGCCCGGCGCAATATCGTGGCGCACCGAACCTGCGGCATTGGTGAGGATCAACATCTCGATGCCGAGGTCCGCAAGCGCTGCAATTACCGGGCGCATGACCGATGCATCGCCCTTCTCGTAATAATGCGATCGCCCAGCCAGCATAAGGACCGGCTTGCCGGACAGATAACCGGCAACGACTTCTCCGGCATGGCCGGAGACGCCGCTATGCGGGAAGCCCGGCAGGTCGGCATAGGGGATACGGACCGGATTTTCGACGGCATCGACCAACGAGCCAAGCCCCGAACCGAGCACCAGTGCCACGCGCGGCGCAAGGCCATTGAGCTTCTTGATGAGAGCGCCGGTTGCAGGTGCGATCATGCGGCACCCACAGGGGCGAGAGCAACGTCATGGATGTTCATCATCCCTTTGCTCCTCCGAGGACTTCCGCTTCGAAGCCGAAGGGGAAAATCTCCTTCATCGTCAAGGTCTCGACAATCCCGTCATTGTCGCAAAGGTGGAGCAGCACATCGGGGCCGGCAAATTCCGCTAGCCGCTGGCGGCAGCCCCCACAGGGGGTGCATTTCGCCTTCTTCTCGGCGACGACAGCGATTTCGGTGATCGTGCCGCCGCCGCCCATGACGAAGTGTGAGAGCGCCGTCGTTTCGGCGCACCAGCCTTCCGGATAGGAGACAACCTCGATATTGCAACCCAAATAAATGCGCCCGTCGCTGGTGCGAATCGCGGCGCCAACCGGAAACTGCGAATAGGGCGAATGCGTCTTCTGCATCGCGGCATAGGCCGCGTCGAAAAGGTCCTTGCTGTTGGTCATCATCTTTCTTTCACGTAGGCAACGCCCCCGGCCTTGGGCGGGATCGCCTTGCCGATAAAGCCGGCGAGCAGCACGATGGTCAAAATATAGGGAAGCGCCTGCATCAATTGCACGGGCACCTCGCCGATCAGGGGCATGGGATGGCCCTGCATGCGAATGGCAACGGCATCGAGAAAGCCGAAGAGCAGGCAAGCGAACATTGCCTGCACCGGACGCCATTTGGCGAAGATCAATGCCGCAAGCGCTATGTAGCCCTTGCCGGCTGTCATGTCCTTGACGAAGCCGGCGCCCTGGGCGGTGGCAAGATAGGCACCGGCAACGCCGCAAAGCACGCCGCAGCAGATGACGGCACGATAGCGCAGCCAGGGCACCGATACGCCCGCGGTATCGACCGCCGCCGGGTTCTCGCCCACGGCACGCAAACGCAGGCCGAATCGCGTGCGGTAGAGCACCCACCAGGTGAACGGGACGAGCAAGAAGGCGAGATAGACCAGGATCGAATGACCCGAGATCAGTTCGTAATAGATCGGGCCGATGATCGGGACACCTCGCATTGCCTCGGCGCCCGGAAGATTGATCGGATTGAAACGTGCCGTATTGGGCAAGGACGGCGTGCGCCCGCCCTGGCTGAACCATGCCTGTCCGAGGATGACGGTGGTTCCCGCCGCGATGAAGTTGATGGCAACGCCCGAGACAATCTGGTTGCCGCGATGGGTGATCGAGGCAAAGCCATGCACGAGACCGAGCGCCACGGATACAAGGACGGCAGCGAGAAGCCCCGCCCAGGCGGAGCCGTACCAGGCCGCAACCGTGCCGGCCGCAAAGGCTCCGGCCAGCATCTTGCCCTCAAGCCCGATATCGAAGATCCCTGATCGCTCGGAATAGAGACCCGCCAGGCAGGCGAGCAGCAGCGGCACAGAGAGGCGGATCGTTGAATCAAAGAGCTGCAGCAGGGTGATCAGAAAATCCATTATTGCCCACCCCCAGCTGTGACCACCGATGCAGTCTCCCGCTTCACCCGGCCCACGCGCTGGAAAATGCGCTGCAGCGACGGGCGGAACATATGCTCGAGCGCGCCGGCAAAAAGAATGACGAGACCCTGGATGATGACGATCATGTCGCGCGAGATATTCGGCATGTCGAAGGCGATTTCCGCGCCGCCCTGATAGAGCATACCGAAGAGAATTGCCGCGAGCACGATGCCGACCGGATGGGAACGCCCCATCAGCGCGACGGCGATGCCGACGAAACCCGCGCCTTGCACGAAATCGAGCTGCATGCGGTGCTGGGCGCCCATGATCGGGTTCAGCGCCATCATTCCGGCGAGGGCGCCGGAAATCATCATGGTGATAATGATGATCCGCAACTCGCTGATGCCTGCATAGCGGGCCGCCTTCGGGCTGAAGCCCATGGTGCGAATTTCATAGCCGAGCTTGGTGCGCCAGATCAGCAGCCAGACCAGGAAGGCGGCCAGAAGCGCGAGCAGGAAACTGATGTTGAGAGGGGCCGAGCGCATCTCGAGGCCGATGATATTGAGCAGCCAGCCGAGGCCCGGCAATTGGCCGCCGTCGCCGAAGACGCGGGTTTCAGGAGCCTGGCTGCCGAGCGGCTTCAGAACGCCGACCAGAAGGTAGACCATGATGCTGGCGGCAATGAAGTTGAACATGATCGTGGTGATGACGACATGCGAGCCGCGCTTTGCCTGCAGCCATGCCGGGATCAGGGCCCAGAGAGCGCCGACCAGTGCCGAGGCGAGGATCGCGAGCGGAAATACCAGCCACCAGGGCAGGGAATTGCCAAGTCCGAGACCGACAATGGTCACGCCCAGCCCGCCAATGTAGGCCTGGCCCTCGCCGCCGATATTGAAGAGGCCGCAATGAAACGCGACCGCGACGCAGAGCCCGGTAAAGATGAAGTTGGTGGCGTAGTAGAGCGTGTAGCCGACACCGTCGCCGGAGCCGAAGGCCCCCTTTACCATCAGAACCGCGGCGTCGATCGGGCTTTCGCCGACAAGCATCACAACGAGGCCTGCCACAAGAAATGCAACGATCAGATTGATCAGTGGCAGAAGCCCGTAATCGGCCCAGGCAGGCAATTTGGCGAAGGGCTGGCTCATGGCAAGGTCTCGATGATCGCGTCAGTCATTGAAATGCGGGCATATTCGCCATCGAGAATGGCCAGTGACAGCGCATGCACGTCTTCGGCGCTCCATAGCTTGCCGCTCCGATCCTTGCGGTCGATGCTTGCGACCGCATCCTCGGGGATCGTTACCTCGAACCCGAGATTGCTGGCCATGCGCACCGTGGCATCGACAGAGTTTTCGAGAAGCACGCCGGCAATGACCAGGCTGCGGACCTGCAATTCGTCCAGCACATCCATCAGATCGGTGCCGATGAAGGCATTGTTGGTGCGTTTGTCGACGACGGGCTCGCCCAATTGCGGTTCGGCCTCCGGCTTGAAGTCATTGCCGTCGGTGCCGGGCCGGTAGGGGGACTGCGGATCGGTGGAATCGTGGCGGATGTGGATGACCGGCAAACGTCGCTCGCGCCAGGCGGCGAGCAAACGTGCTATCGCTTCCTCCGCACCGGGTTGGCCGCGCCGGCCCCATTTCGGATCATCAATCGCTTTTTGAACGTCGATGATGAGGAGTGCCTGGGTCGTCATTCGGCTGCTTCCTTCGCTTCGACACCCGCCATCAACAGTCCGAGCTCGCCTTCGCTGGCATCGGAATCCCTTTCGCCGACGATGCGGCCGGCGAACATCACAAGAATGCGGTCCGAGAGGGAGCGTATCTCGTCGAGCTCAACGGAAACAAGAAGCACCGCCTTGCCGGCGTCGCGCATTTCGATGATGCGCTTGTGGATGAATTCGATGGCGCCGACATCGACGCCGCGCGTCGGCTGGCCGATAATGAGCACACCGGGATCGCGCTCCATCTCGCGTGCGAGCACAATCTTCTGCTGGTTGCCGCCGGAGAAGTTCGCCGTCTTCAGGCGCGGATCGCCGGGACGGATATCGTATTTCTCGATCTTCTTGCGCGCGTCCGCCTGGATCGCCTCGATATCGAGAAACGGTCCGCGAAGATAAAGCGGGTCGTCATGGTAGCCGAGGATCGAGTTTTCATATTCCTCAAAGGCAAGGACGAGACCCATGTGGTGCCGGTCTTCCGGCACATGCGCGAGGCCGCGATCGCGCAGTTCGCCAGGGTCGGCAGCACCAGTGATATCGATGACCTGGCCGTCGAGCAGCACGCGGCCGGAAATTGCCGTTCGAATCCCTGCGATGGTTTCGATAAGCTGCGACTGGCCGTTGCCGGCGACACCGGCAATGCCGACGATCTCGCCGGCGCGTACGGTAAAGGATGCGTCGTCCACCATGACGACGCCACGGCTGTCGCGCACGGTAAGGTGCTCGACTGAAAGCTTGGTCTCGCCCGGCTTTGCCTCGCCCTTCTTGACGCGCAGGAGCACGCGGCGGCCAACCATCAGTTCAGCGAGTTCCTCCACCGTCGTCTCGTCGGTCTTTCGCGTTGCCACGACGGAGCCCTGGCGCATGACCGACACATTGTCGGTCACCGCCATGATCTCGCGCAGCTTGTGCGTGATGAGCACGATGGTTTTGCCCTGATCCTTCAATTGTTCGAGAATGCGAAAGAGGTGATCCGCCTCGGGCGGCGTCAGAACCCCAGTCGGCTCGTCGAGAACCAGAATTTCCGCGCCGCGATAGAGCGCCTTCAAAATTTCCACGCGCTGCTGCAAGCCAACGGGCAGTTCCTCGATCAGCGCGTCCGGATCGACATCGAGCTGGTATTCGCGCTCGAGCCGCTTCAGTTCCGCCCTTGCCTTGGCAATGCCGTTCTTCAGGAGCGGCGCGCCCTCGACGCCGAGCATGACATTTTCGAGGACCGTAAAGTTCTCGACCAGCATGAAATGTTGATGCACCATGCCGATACCAAGGCCGATGGCGGCATTCGGATCGGGAATCTTCACCGGCACGCCGTTAATGTGGATCTCGCCGCTGTCAGCCTGGTAAAAACCATAGAGAATCGACATCAGCGTCGATTTGCCGGCGCCGTTCTCGCCGATAATGCCGTGGATCGTGCCCTTTTCGACAAGCATATGGATGTCGCGATTGGCGTGTACGGCACCAAAGCGCTTATCAATTCCAACAAGTTCGATTGCCGGTTCGGCCATATCCCCATCCGCTGTTTCGCAGCTTTTATCGTCTTTTCGCGTTTCGACCCTAACACGGGATTTTTTTCTTTCCAGTCAAGAAACGCAAGATTCAACAGCCATCGGGCGACGCGCCTTGCACCGGGATCGCCCACCGCCTAGAGAGTAAACCGCACGGCAATGGAGACGAGCAATGACGACGGAAGACCGGCCAGATCGTTTGACGCGCCTCGAGATTATCGTCACCGAGCAGGAGAAGACCATTGAGGAACTTTCCGGCCAGATCACCGAGCAGTGGAAGACAATCGAAGCCATGCGCCGCCAGCTCGGGGCGTTGACCGACCGCTTCCTTGTTCTCGAAGAACAGGCGACACCGGATATCCCAATTACCAAGCCGCCGCATTATTAAGGGCGGGCAATCAGGCTTTGGACGTGATCGCTTCCGCCATCAGCTTCACGCCGAGGGCGCCCATGACGGCGCCCGCGCCGCGGTCGATCCAGCGTTTCAAGCGCATATAGACGAGGCGGGCGCGCGTACCCGAAAAGGCGAGTGCCACGATCGTGTACCATCCGGCCTCGACGCAAAATAGCATGGGCGGAAGTGCGAGAAGCAGCCAGAGAGGCGGCGATTGCGGCATGAGAGCGGCAAAGATGCTGGCATAGACGATCGACGTCTTCGGATTGCTGAGCTGGGTGAAAAGGCCGACGAGAAATGCCCGCCGCACGGAAAGACCTCTGCCCTCGCCGCTCGGACCCGGCACAGCGAGCGGTTCGGATGCGCCGCGCCAAATCTTGATGGCAAGGTAGACAAGATAGGCCCCACCGAGAAGCTTCAATACCACGTAAAGCCATTCGAACTTGAGCAGCAGCGCAGTTAGTCCAAGGACGGCGAGCGCCGCAAAGAACGCGCCCCCGACCCCCATGCCGAGCGCCGATGCGAGCCCATGGCTTCGCGATGATGCGACGGAAATGCGCGATACGAGGACAAAACTGGGGCCCGGGCTCATTGCGCCGATGGCGATGGCGGCGAGAATGCTGAGGAGTACGGCAAAAGCAGTCACGGCGAGCTCCTTGGTTTGAATGCGCCCAGTACTAACGACGAAGCCGCCGGATGTCACTATCGGCGGCTTCTCAAGTGCTTATGGATTAACGCTTACTTGTAGGGGCAGGCATTGTCCGTGTTGTAGTTGTGAACCTTGATCTTGCCGGAGATGATATCGGCCTTGGCCGCCTCAACCGCCGTCTTGACGTCATCGGTCAAAAGCTTGGCGTTGTTTTCATCCGCCGCATAATCGACGCCGCCTTCCTTGACACCAAGGACATTGACACCCGCGGTGAATTTGCCGTCAGCGCCGTCCTTGAAGGCATTATAGGTAGCAACGTCGACGCGCTTCATCATCGATGTCAAAACTTTGCCCGGATGCAGGCCGTTTTGGTTGGAATCGACACCAATTGCGAGCTTGTCCGCATCAGCGGCGGCCTGCAGTACACCGATGCCGGTGCCGCCAGCGGCAGCAAAGACCACATCCGAGCCCTGGTCGATCTGTGACTTGGCGATTTCGCCGCCCTTGGCCGGATCGTTCCATGCAGCCGGGGTATCACCGGTCATGTTCTGGATGACCTTTGCATCGGGGTTCGTGGCCTTGACACCGCCGACATAGCCGCAGGCGAAATTGCGGATGAGCGGAACGTCCATGCCGCCGATGAAGCTGACCGTCCCGGTCTTCGAAGCCTTGGCGGCGATCACGCCGACGAGGTAGGAGCCTTCATTGTCGTTGAAGACCACGGAGCGAACATTGGGCTTCTCGACGACCGCATCGATGATGACGAACTTGGTGTCAGGAAATTCCGTTGCGACCTTTTCGATCGCGGCAGCGGCGGAGAAACCGGCGATGACGATCGGTGAGTTGCCGTCAGAAGCAAACTTGCGCAGTGCCTGTTCGCGCTGTGCCTCGTTCTGGATTTCGAACTCCCGATATTTGACGCCCGAGTCCGTCTTGTATTTCTCGGCGCCGTTGAACGCGGCCTCGTTGAATGATTTGTCGAACTTGCCGCCCAGATCATAGATCACGGCCGGCTTGTCATCGGCGGCAAAAGCCGAGACTGACAATGCTGTAGCGGCCATGAGACCGAGAAGAATGCGCTTCATTTGAACCAACCCTCTGGATTTTTGTTGAAAGAACCAACCTGCCGTCGATCCTCGAAATCGTGGCGGCAACCCACGATGGCCCCCGCCCCAAAATTCAATCTGGCATGCCCGCAGGCAAAATTCACGCGGAATTTTGCTGACCGGTCAAATATTGCGCAAATATCGAGTTATGTCAGTTGGTTAGATCGGATCAGCGGGCTGCAAAGCGCCCTGCCCGCTGCTCGCGCCGGTGACCGAACGCGTAAAGCACAAAAGCCAGCGCCGCGAAGATGATGAAGGTCGGCGTTTCGAAGATCCAGAGCATCAGGGGATCCCATAGCATGGGATAGAGATGCGAGCGGATATAGTCCTCGGCTGGGACAAGGGTTGAAGGCGAGAAGGACTGCCAGCTGTCGCGCAGCGATGTCATGACCAGACGCGACGCCCCGACGGAACGGGCACCGTCCAGGACTGCGGCGATGATCGCCAAGCTCAGGGAAATGTAGGCAAGCAGCCTTAGAAACGCACGGATCACTCAACCACTCCAGAATCTTGCGCCCTGATCGCGATCGGGTCGACAGGCACCGCCGGCGATCGTAAGAGGACACGAATGAACGCCACCTTACCGGCATTTTGACGGCACGTGATGAAATTTTCGCGAAAACTCCCAGTAAAATCAGCGTCAAATTTGAGAAATTGCGGCAAAGCGCGATAAAACTGAAATAGGTGTTGAACAAGTGCCTGTTCTGACTATATTGCGCGCCGCACGGGGTCGCTGTCGGCTAACCATCGACAGCGCCGTGCATGCTTCAAAAAAGAGTGACCGATGGTTTGACGGTGCTCACGGCCGGCATTTGCGGCCGATATTATCGACCCGCCTGGCAGATGCCGGACGTTCTGCGGAGAGGTGGCCGAGTGGTTGAAGGCGCACGCCTGGAAAGTGTGTTTACGTCAAAAGCGTAACGCGGGTTCGAATCCCGCTCTCTCCGCCAGTTTCACTGAGACCTAGGAACGCCACTCTCCCATTACTTCCCGAACATCCCGTTTGCAGCTCGGCGACTAGGGTCCGCGTCGCGGTATCTTGCCATAAAACTCGATGCGGATGATTTGACCATTCGACAATTCGAACACGCCGTTTTGGCCGCCTTGCGCGGAAAATTCCGATCGGACATCCCGCCAACGTCCCATATACGCTCCGCATTCGCTGCAAAAGACCGGGCCGTCATCGTTGTCTATTCGGGGGATGCTCAGATAAATCGTCCGGCATTCCTCGCACTGGAGTTTCCCGTCAATTTTTTGGGCCATGATGCGCCTCTAACACCGTGATCACGCGGGCCTAGCCCACTTCTTTAGAAGTGGATGGCTGCCGCCAGCGACCAGTAAAAACCGGAACAGTCAGTGGTAACCGTCAAGGCTCTGCCCGCAGCCGGACAACCGGTATTGCCGCGCCTGCTCATTCGCGGGAACGAGCGTCAGAATCTTGTTCAGGCTGTACGAATGCTGGGCCTGGGCCCGTTCCGTCTGTGCGGCGACTGCCGCGATGATGGCTATGTCGCGATGCCCCAATTCAAACAGGCGTAAAACCTGCCTGGCCAAGCGGTCAGAGTAGCGGTGACCGTTCGGCGATCGACCAAGGTTCTTCGATGCGCTTTCATGGGCAGCCTGCAGCACAAGCCAGTCGGCGGCGAGCAGGAGATGGGGGCTGGTTATGGTATGATCGATAGGCAACATGTCTGTCTCCTCGCGGTTAAAAGGCGGGAGCAGATACTCTCAAGCGTCAGCGGCCATTGCATGCCTGACGACCACTGACTAACGCGCTCAAATCACCGTTAAGTCAATCATGCTTCGATCACATTGCTGTCTTTGGGTTTCAAGTGACCGCGCGCATAAGCATACCAACTCAAAGTTTTGGCTGGACCTTGCGTATCTGCTCGTTCTCGAAGCGCAGGACGGCGGCCTTATAGTGCGATATAAGCTGCTTATAGTGTGCCGCCGTTTCGACGGAAATGTCTTCGCCTCCGTACTTTCCGGTACTGAACACCTGATCGGTTCCAGCAATAAGGCGCTCCATTGTTGCCTGATACTCGGCAATGACAAGCTTGAGGTTTTCGATGAAGGCGTGGCGGGCTGTCCGCACGGTATTCCTCGCCAAAATACCAGTCCTTTCGCCATGATCTCCGGGTTGGATAAACCGCGCAGCAGGGTCCGCGCATCGGCCCTTTAAATTCCTGCTGTTGGGCCATTCATGAATGCACGTCTGCAAGTGCCCGCAAACTGTCGCGGTCGCCGCTGCTCCAGATATCGATGGCTTCAAGACTATCTTCAGTGGCCATCCGTTCGTGTTTCTCTTCTGCGTCGCGGATACGATACTGGAACGAGCCACCCAGCGGCGGAAGCCTCGCAAGAATCTCGAAGGTTGCAGTGCTCTTCATCGCTGCGCCGCCGCCGCTGCGCAGGCGGACGTGCTGGCCGATTGCAAATCGATGCGGCGGGGTTACCGGCAACTTGTAGCGTCGGTGGATATTCATTTGTTTGTTTCCTGTTCTCTTTTGAGTGCCATTTCGAGTTCGTCATAGTCGATCGCAACAAGCTGCGTTCGATGGGCTTTCAACCCCTTGCCGGAACGTGGATAAAGGTCGCCACGCGCTGATAAGCGAGCCGGGACAGGCCTTCGATCATTTCCTCGTCTACATCGACATCGTATTCGCCGGGGGGCTGAACCCCGTCCAATCCGCGCAAGGCGAAGGGTTCCAAGAAATGAGCAATCAAACGTTTGGTACGCGGTTCATGCAAATTCCTCCATCACAAGCAGCACTCGGCGATTTGGAGAGCCATGGCGGGTCGAGGATTTGCGCGAAGAGCCAGATTGTGGCCAAAAGACGAGAACAGGAGCTTGAGCGGCAATTGCGCTTTAATTGCGGTTCGTGGCCAAAAGATTGAATAATAAACCAAATATTGTGGACGCGATTTCGATTTGACTTGTAAGGCGGTGCGGAACAAAAGTCTGATTGCTCAGTTTGAAATATGACATGCGCCGAATTCAAAAGCATAATTGTGAAAAATTCTGTAATGGCGCGCTTTTTTCAAGATTGCAAAAACAATGATGACTTATTCAGCCAATGTTTTCTCAACGAATATTCTGAGCTACGCATTCGGCGCGATGTTCCTGATCGTGCTCGTCTGGGCCTTTTTCATCGTCCGGCGGCGAATGCGAGGACGACCTTCCAACGACGAATAGGCTACTGCGTGCACAGGCAAACGGGCGGCCTTTTGAGCCGCCCGCTTCATACAATCCAGACCGGCCTAGTTGCCGGGCTTGTTCTTGATTGCGGCATCGATCTGCCGCTTGACAGCATCGAGGTTGAATGACGCCGGGTCCTGCATTGGCGGGTAGTCGACGGCCGTAAGCGCGAGTTTCCCGACCTCCTGCTGGACACTGACGAACCTCCAGAACTCGCGAGCGAAGAAGTCGTTCATATAACCGCCGCCGAGATCGTTGAGGCTCTGCTCGCCAATCGATGGTGTCCGCTCGAACGGGTCCTGGCGGATATTGACCATGGTCGGCATGTCGGTCGTAACCTTTGCACCGGGCCAACCTTGTGGCTGCTGGAAGAACTGGAACTTGAAATCATCGATGCGTACTGCACCGAGCTGGGGTCCGCCGAAATAGAAGAATTCGTGGCGTGCGGACGGGCCTTTGCCCAGCAAGAGGTCCATCTGATTGTAGCCGTCGAGATGGTTCTTAAAGGTGGTTTCACCCAGTTTCACACCCTTGAGCAACTGGTCGGTGATATCGGGGTTTCCCGCTGCCGCCACCAGCGTCGGGAACCAATCAAGCGCGGAATAGATGCCGTTTTCGACCGTCCCGGGCTTGACCTTCCCCGGCCAACGGATAATGGCCGGCGCCCGGAAGCCGCCTTCCATCACGGTGCCTTTCGTGCCTTTGAAAGGCGTCATGCCCCCATCAGGCCAGGTAAATACTTCAGCACCATTGTCAGTCGTAAAGAGGACGATGGTATTGTCTGCCTCGCCCGAATCCTGGATGCATTTCAGGATGGCGCCGACGCTGTCATCCAGCTGCGCCATCCCGGCTTCTTCGAGCCCATAGTTGGACGTGCTGTTCATGAGCGCCTGGTATTTTGGCGAAAGAAACGTCCAGACATGCATGCGCGTCGTGTTGTGCCAAACAAAGAACGGTTTGTTTTCCGTCTTGGCCTTGTCCATGAAGTCGCAGGAAGCCTTGACCAGCACTTCGTCAAACGTTCCCATGTCGTACTTCGCCTTAGGCGTTATGTCGTGCATGTTCGGTACATTGGACATGTCCGGGTAAGGCGCCAGTGGACCCTCGTCGACGATGCGCTGCTTGCCGACCTTGCCCCAACGCGGCTGTTCGGTCGCGTCATCGGTGTCCGTCGCAAAGCTATGCACGAGATTACGGGGCCCGACCTTATCGCGGTATGACTGATCGTCGGGGAAGGAATACCAGTAAGGATCAGACATGGCATCAAGATGATAGAGATAGCCGAAGAACTCATCGAAGCCATGCAGCGTCGGCAGGAACTTGTTCAGATCGCCGAGATGGTTCTTCCCGAATTGACCCGTTGCATAACCTTCCGTCTTGAGGGCGGCAGCAATGGTCGCGGCCTTGTCGGGCATCCCGACATCTGCCCCGGCTTGGCCAACCGTCGTCAGCCCGGTACGCAACGGTATTTCACCGGTAATGAAACTTGCCCGGCCGGCCGTGCAACTCGCTTCGGCGTAGTAGTCGGTGAACATCATGCCCTCGGACGCCAACTTGTCGAGGTTGGGCGTTTTTCCGGACATGATGCCCCGGTGATAGGCGCCGACATTGAACCAGCCGACATCGTCGCCCATGATGACGACAATATTGGGCTTGCTGTTTTGAGCGTGCGCCGTATTTGCGACCGGCGATAGAAACGTACCAGTCAATGCCACTGCCGCGGCAAAGTATTTGAGCCTACTTGAACCCATAACCGTAACCTCCGTTGGCGGCGGGCCCACGCTGCCGGGCAGAGGCTTTGGCTGTGATGGGCCACGCGCATGGAAAGGTTACTGCAATAAAGAAGGCCAGACAGGTAACTTACGGTAGGCTACACCCGGAGCGCGCCCCCGCGTACCTTGTCACGGGTACTTTTTGATGCAGACAGCAGCCTTCCCATGGCCGTTGACCGCCGGCAAGCAACGTCCTGCCAGCCTTGCCTGCGGTGCCCCATAGATCGATGATTGCGGCGTGATATAGGGCGGTTCGATCTTGTTTCCCATGCAGCCGACGAGCGCGAGCGCTGCAAGCGTCAAGGCAAAGGCTTTCATTCGTGTGTCCCCCGATCAAAACTTGATCAGGCTCAGAATATCACGCCGGTAAAGTGCCGTCAGGGCATCCCTTTGGGCAGGGTGGAATGACGCGCCTCGCGTCTCAGGACCCGTTTACGAGTTGCAGGATGAGACGGCGAACATTGCCGCCCTCGCTCATTTCGTCCTTGTCGAAATCCCGGCTCTTCTGCCGCTGCGCCAGAGACAATGCGGAGAGACGACTGGTCATCTCGGACCTGATCTTCTGGCATTTGGGATCACCGGGCATGGACAGTCCGACCGTAGAAGCCTCGATTGCCTTGACCATCTCCTTGATCGTATCGCCATGGACCCTTTCATGGGTCTCGATGCCGCTTATAAAGGTTTCCCAACCGGCTCGAACCGATGGCGGCAGAGGTTCGGCAGGCTTCGGAAGCGTATAGGTGATGATCAGCTTCGGCTGCGCCGACACCAGTGTGCAGGCGGTGCCTTGATTTTGATAGTTTCGCCGCCATGTCAATTTGAAGTTGGTATGGGCGATGGTGCGGACCTTGCCACCCCCAAGTTGCGGACCGCGCTCTCCAATAGAGGCGTAGAGTTCGGCGCCCGACTTGCCCCTGATTGCATAGGTTTCGACCTGTTCGACCGCCTGCCAGTCAGCGTTGGCCGTTGCTGGAAGCACAATAAGGCAGGCGACAACGAGCGCGCGCTGGACGTTCCTGTTCACGTGAGCCCCCGCCCAATTCAACATTGATCGAAATGCCCCTTCCGGTGAGCGGAAGGGGCAACTGAAGGTTCAGTTCGCCGAAGCGAGCGTCATCGACGTTCCGGTTGCGGCCAAGTTCAACCCAATCTGCCCGGTCACGCTGATTGCCTGCAGGTGAATTGAACCTGCCGTGCCGCCAAAGAGCACATTGGTCCCGATACCCGCACCGATCGTGGCCTCCGCTGTCGCGCCGCGGTAGACGCCGGCCAGCGAACCGCGGTGATAGCCGGCCGTTGGTGCGAACACCGCCCACAGCAGGCGGCTTTGTGTCGTGAACCCGACATCGACGCCGAGTTTCCTGATCGCACCGGAGTAGCGCTCCGAACGATCACCCGTCAGGCTGGAACGGAAAATGCAGTCGATCTCTTTCGCCGACCCTAAAAGATAGCCGACACCGCCGCCGATCGTGCAGTCGAGATAGCCGATCCTGACGCCGCCGCGCGCATCCGGGCTCTGGTAGCGCGCCATATCAGCGGCATTGGCGGAGCTCGCTCCAACGCCTGCCAGCAAAGCTCCAGTAAGCACCATTGCAAAGGTCTTTTTCATGATTTTCTCCTTAAGATTCGGCCTGCGGACCTTGGGTATTTGATCGTCGGCTACGGTTGGGGCAACGGTTTCCACGCAGAACGGTTCCAATTGGGACAATTGGAACGGATGATGTCAACAGCATGTCTGGATGCGCAAATTTCAGAAACTTGATGGTACCTCCTCCTTTGGGTCAATTTGAAGGCATCGCGTTGATAAGCTGCGGTAATTTGATTCGAGAAGCGCAACATCACGCATCAAAAGCCGAGCATGTTCTTGACGCCGTGCCAGGCCTGGTCCTTCGCCTCGATAAAAGGCGGAGGCGGCAGCACCTGCGGCGGCGCGCTGCGCTTCTGTCCGTCCTTGACCAGGTCCAGCATGTGAATTTCACCGTCTGTGAAATATCGGCTTCCTTCGCCATTGCGCCCATTCAGCGTCGGGCCGACCCCGGAAACCTCGTAGATGGCGTTGACCATCCCCGCCTCACTGAGACTGCCCGCGAAAAAGTCCCGCTCCCGGTCGACATCGGGTGAAATGTCATGCGTCACCTGGCCCGTATATTCGCTGACGCCAACATGCGCATCATACGTCGCAGAACCCAGCCACACCGGGCGTCCTTCCTCGCCTGATTGCAGCACTTCCCACAGGCGGACATGGTGGCGATGGCGAGCGCTGTCACCTACGGGTTTTTCGTAGGCAAGGTCCTCATGGCGCCCATCGTAGAACAGCGGGCTTACGGGCGCGCTCTTATATGCCCGGTCGAAGACGACGCTGCCGATGATATCGATGCTCGAGCGCAGGGTGACCGGATCGGCAGGATACCATCCAGCAGCGTGCATGACGCGCACGACATCCTCGCGGCTGCCGATCAGGCCAACATTCAAGGGATCGCCAGGCATGCCGCCCGCCGTCATCGTCACCATGGCGCGACGTGCAAGACCGGGCTGGCGCTCGTAGTGGGTCCAGGCGGCTGGCAGAATCACATAGGCCAGCAGGAGGTAAACCGCGACCACGACTGCAACCCCGATGAGCAAGCGCTTCATGTTTCCCCCGCGCGACTCCCCTAATACGCAACTCGATCTTCGCACGGCTTGGCAAAATACGAAATGCAATCTCTGGATGCAGGTCGGGCTAGGCCTGTTCCGGGAGGAGTGGTAGGAATAGCGTGCACTCGCTTGACCCGGATCGTTCATGGCCCCACGACCCATTTCAATCCATCGCTATCTTATCCCGATTGCCTGCCTTGCCCTTGCGGTCGGCATTCAAGTGGCGAAGGTGCCGGTCGGCGCCGGGCGTCACGGCATCGGCATTGTCGTTTCCGCGCTTGCAATCGCCTTGCTCCTCGCCACCGTGTTTGTCGTCCTGCAGCATGCGGAAGGCCTGGCGCTACGCCTCGGCCAACCTTACGGCACATTGCTCCTCACCTTTGCCGTTACCACTGTGGAAGTTTCGATCATCCTCGCCATGATGCTGCATGGGGAAAATAACCCGACACTGGCGCGGGAATCGGTGTTCTCGACGGTCATGATCGTTTGTGCCGGCGTCGTGGGTCTTTGCCTTACGCTTGGCAGTATGCAGCACCGCCAGCAGGAGATGAAACGGCAAGGCACGAGCGCGATTCTTTCCGTGCTTACGGCGCTTGCCGTCCTGACGCTGATCCTGCCGAATTTCACCCTGCATGACGCACCAGGCACATTTTCGCGTTTGCAGCTCACCTTCGTGAGCATTTGCTCTGCCTTGCTCTACGGAAGCTTCGTCTTCGCGCAGACGGTTCGGCACCGCGATGATTTCGTCGATGACATTGGTGACGCCGAAGGCACACATGCCGGGCACGCACATCCCGGCGAAGGTTCGTGGATCAACGCCGTCCTTTTGATGATCGGGCTTTTCGGAATTGTCCTCCTCGCCGAACGGGTGGCAATCGGCGTCGAGAACGGTCTCGATGCGATCGGAGTCCAACAAGCGGACGCCATAGTCGGCGCGCTCATTGCAACGCTTGTCCTCTTGCCCGAGGCCCTGTCGGCAATCCGCGCCGCCATGAACAACGAATTGCAGCGCAGTCTCAACATTGCGCTCGGATCGGCGCTCGCGACGATCGGCCTGACAATCCCGTCCATCGGCATTGCCAGCGTCATTACCGGCCGCGAACTGACGCTCGGCCTGCCAGGGGGCGATTCGGTGTTGCTTGCCCTTATTCTCGGCATCAGCATCCACAGTTTCGGGACAGGACGAACCAACGTGTTGACGGGTCTCGTTCATCTCGTGGTTTTCGTCGCCTTCATCCTTCTCGTCACCACCAAATAGGCAGACTGAAATGCAGGACAGGTTCCTCTTCGACGGCAGTAACGATGCGCCGGTCACCATTCTTCTGGCACATGGCGCTGGCGCGCCGATGGACTCTGCTTCGATGACCGCGACGGCCAAGGCTCTCGCCGAAGCGGGCTTTCGGGTGGCGCGGTTCGAGTTTGCCTATATGGCGGCGCGGCGCACCTCGGCAGGACGCAAGCCGCCACCGCGTGCCGAGACGCTCAAACCCCAGTATGTCGACGCCATCGCCGCGCTCGGCAAACCGCAGCACCTGATTATCGGCGGCAAATCGATGGGCGGCAGGGTTGCCAGCATGATCGCCGATGAACTCTATGCGGCTGGCGCGATCAGCGGATTGCTCTGCCTCGGCTATCCATTCCACCCGCCGGCCAAACCGCACCAATTGCGTACGAAGCATCTTGCAGGATTGATGACGCCGACCTTGATTTGCCAGGGAACGCGCGACGAATTCGGCACCAGGGAGGAGGTCGCGGGCTATGACCTTTCCGACAAGATCGAAATCCTCTGGCTTGAAGATGGCGACCACGATCTCAAGCCGCGCAAGAGCATATCCGGCTTTTCGGCCGCCGATCACCTGAAGACACTGGCCGCCACAGTGGCGGGCTGGGCGGAGGGCCTAAAGCGTTAGGTCGTGTCAGGCGATTGACCAGCCCCCGTCGACGAGCAGGTTCAACCCTGTGATCAATGATGCGGCCGGTGATGCCAGGAAAACGACGGCGCCCACAACATCGCGGGTTTCGCCGATTCGTCCGAGTGGGATGTGGGCGAGCGTCTGGTCATGGAAATCCTTGTCCGCAAGGGCGGGCCGGGTCCCGTCTGTCCAGATGAAGGTTGGTGCGACCGTGTTGACGGTTATCCCATAGGGCGCCCATTCAGCGGCAAGGCACCGGCTCAAATGGTTGATCGCGGCCTTGCTCATGCAATATATCGCCTCGCCGCGCAGCGTAACGGTTCCCGCCTGCGAACTGATGCTGATGATGCGGCCTGCCTTGCGGTCGATCATGTGCCGGGCAACAGTCTGGGTCATCAAGAACGTGCCCTTGATATTGACCTGCAGAATCTCGTCGACCGCCGCTTCCGAGACGCGTTCGGCAAGATCGCCTGGCGCAACGCCGACATTGTTGACGAGCACATCGATGCGCTCGAATTGTTTCAGAGCGGTCTCGACCGCACTTTCTATGTCCGCGCGCTGCGAAATATCGAGTCGTACCGGCAGGACCTTGCGCCCCATGGCTTCGATTTCAGCGATCAGATCGGATGAACCCGAAATGTCGCGCAAGCCGAGGACGATGTCGGAGCCAGCGGCAGCACAGGCAAGTGCGCAGGCTCTGCCTATGCCGCGCGATGCGCCGGTGACCAGCGTTACCTTGCCGTCCAGACTGAAGTTGGGTGCATGTTCGCTCGGCTGTGCCACGATTTATCCTCCTCGTTCTCCCAAGGCAGACCATAGCATGGAGGTGTGAAATCGGCCTAGAGACGGTCAGGCGAAGGCGCCGAGCCGCAATCCCTCGATCCAGTTCTTGCCGATCCTGATGCCTTCCTCGGGCTGGAATGCTTCGGGATTCAAGCACCAAGCGAGCCAGAGGCCGTCCATCAGCGCCGTGAAGCCAATCGCGGCAAGACGCGGACTGGCTATCGCGCAGCCCTCCGCCTCGGCATAGTCCGTAATCAGTTTCTCCACGGTGACGACATAGGCGGTATATTCCCCCTTCTGCGAGGCGCTCATGCGCGGCGAGTGCAGGATCAGGCCCCAGAAAACGACCCAAACGCCGAGCACGTCGCGATCGAACAGCGCCGGCGAGAATGAGTTCTCGACAAAGGCCTCCAGCCTCGCCTTGGGCTCGGGCAAAGCGCTGTCAACGGCCGTCATGACCGTATCGAGCATGCCATCGGACATGATGTCGAAGGCATGGGCCACCAATTCGTTTATCTCGCCGAAATGATGTGTGATCAGCCCTTGCGTGACGCCGGCCTCCATGGCGATCTGCCGCGCCGATACCCCGGCATTTCCATGCCGGACGATGCAGCGCAGAGCCGCCTCGGCCAATTGCCGGCGGCGATCCTCCGGAGCTTCACGGCGGAACCCGGCCCGCATTCTCACACCTGATTTGGACTTGGCCAAGATCATTTCCCGTTGCTTAATCACATCGAGGAATCAGGGGCGAAGAGGCGAAAATCTTAGCCAACCGACTCACTTAGTTCATGCTTAATATCAAAATAACATAACTAATTCAAATACTAATAGAGAAATTATACGATCATATAATTTCTCTTGCGGAACACGCAATTCCTGCATATCCTTTTTCCAACGATCCGCCCCGGATGCGGACAATGGGAACGAGGTTTGGCATGAAGCGGGATCCCCGATACGACGTCCTATTTGAGCCGGTGACGATCGGGCCGGTCACCGCGCCCAACCGTTTCTACCAGGTGCCGCATGCCAGTGGCATGACCAATGCGCTGCCCCGCGTTCGCGCTGCATTTCGTGAAACCAAGGCCGAGGGCGGCTGGGGTGTCATATGCACCGGCGCATGCTCCACCGATCCAAGTTCCGACGATTCTCCGCTTCCCTTCGCTACCATGTGGGACACGAATGATATCCGCGCCCATGCGATGATGACGGAGGCTGTCCACCGCCACGGCTCTCTCGCCGGTGTCGAACTCTGGCATGGCGGTGCCTCGGTGATGAACCGCACCAGCCGCATTCCGCCCCTATCGCCCTCCGGCATTCCGTGGATGGCGACGCATGTGGGTTTCATGGGCAATGCGCGGCCGAAGACGATGGATAAGTCGGACATTCGCGATGTCCTGCGTTGGCAGGCCGAAGGCGCGCGGAAGTCGCGCACCGCGGGCTTCGACATCGTCTATGTCTATGCCGGCATGGGCTATCTCGGTTATGAATTCCTGCTGCCCGAATATAATCATCGCACCGACGAATATGGCGGTTCGCTGGAAAACCGTGTGCGCTTCGTCCGCGAGCTTCTGGATGTGACGCGCGATGCCGTCGGCAAGGATTGCGGCGTTGCTTTGCGCATCAGCCTTGAAGAACTGCGGGGTCGTCCGGGTACACACCAGCCCTCCGAGGCGCACGAGGTGATCGAACTCCTCGCCGACTACGCCGACCTCTTCGACGTCAAGATGGATTCGAGCCCGACTGACTGCTCCGCATCGCGTTTCACGGGCGAAGGCAGCCACGAACCGGTCATCGACTTCGTCAAAGCGCTGACCAAGAAGCCCGTCGTCGGAGTCGGGCGCTTCACCTCGCCCGATACGATGGTCTCGCAAATCCGGCGCGGCGTCCTCGACCTCATCGGCGGGGCACGGCCATCGATCGCCGATCCCTTCCTGCCGGCGAAGATCAAGGAAGGCCGCCACGACGAGATCCGCGAATGCATCGGCTGCAATATCTGCATTTCGAGCTGGCATGACGGCGTACCGGTGCGCTGTACCCAGAACCCGACAGCGGGCGAGGAGTGGCGGCGAGGCTGGCATCCCGAACGGGTGGACGCAGCCAAGAAGCCGGAAAAGGTATTGATCGTCGGCGGGGGGCCTGCCGGCCTTGAATGTGCGCTCACCCTCGGCCGTCGCGGCCACGAGGTGACGCTCGCCGACAAGGGCACGAGCTTCGGCGGCCGGCTCACATTCGAAACACGGCTTCCGGGCCTCTCCACCTGGAACCGCGTCGCAGAATACCGGCTCGGCCGTCTCAACGAAATGACCAACGTGTCGATGTATCTCGAGAGCGATATTGGCGTCGACGAAATCATCGATCTCGCGCCCGATCACCTCGTCCTCGCGACCGGCGCCCGCTGGACCCGCATGCTCTACTCATCCATGGAAATACCGGTTGGTGAGCTCGATCATCCGCGCGTCTATACGCCCGACGACATCGCGGCGGGGCGCCTGCCGGAAGGGCCGACGCTGGTCTTTGATTTCGACAACTACTACATGGGCGGCGTTCTCACCGAATATCTTGCGCAGCAGGGCAATGAGGTCACCTATGTGACGCCCGCCGGGCAGGCATCGGCATGGACGATAATGACCAACGAATTGCCATTGGTGCATCGGGCGCTGGCGCGGCGCAACGTCCGGGTCACGACGCTGCACATGCTCACCGCCTTCGACGGTGCGATGGCAACGCTTACCCACCTCTTCACCGGCGAAACGTTCCGCATCAAATGCCGGTCGGTCCTTGTCGTCGGCCTGCGCATGCCGCGCAACGAACTCTTCGAGGCCCTGACCGCGCGCAGCGAAGACGTTTCGGCGGCAGGTATCAAAAGCATTCGCCGCATCGGCGACGGCCTTGCGCCCGGCGCTATCGCGCATGCGGTCCATAGCGGCCATACTTGCGCCCAGGAGCTTGGTGGCAGGCAATACGCGCCATATCGGCGCGATACGCCGATCGTCGATGCCGAGCCCGAATTCAAATCTCGCGCAGCGGCGGAATAGGCGGCCATGAGCGAGCGTCCCGCCCTTTCCCCCTGGTCGATCGCTTCGCCGCTTGCCGGCGGGGCGCTGCATGCCGCGGGGTCAGGGTTGTTCCACACGTTGCTGCCGTTGCGCCTGATCGAGAACGGCTACGGCGCCGACGCAGTCGGTCTCGTGGTCATGGCCGAGGGTGCCGGCTTTCTCATCGGCTGCATCGGCTCGGTGCGGCTCATTCGCTCGGTCGGCGAGGTCCGCGCCTATGCTGCGCTCTCCGCTTCATCCTCCGTACTTGTGCTTGCCCTGGGAGCCGGGCCGGAACTCGCCGTGATGATGGCAATACAGGCGGTCGTCGGCTTCGCCAATGCCGGCCAGTCGGTCGTGATCGAAAGCTGGCTCAATGCGATGGTGCCCAATGAGGGCCGCGGCCGCGCGCTTACCCTCTATGTGCTGGTGCTCGGTCTCTTCTACGGTCTCGGGCAGTTGCTTGCGCGCGATATCGCGCCTGCCGGCAATGCCATGTTGATGATTACCGCGGCATTCTATGCCCTGGCGCTGGTCCCGGTAACGGCGATTTGGGTCGGGGAGCCGCAACTCCATGCGCCGTTGGGCATCGATCTCCTCGGCGCCTTTCGCACCTCGCCGCTCGGAGCCCTCGCCTGCCTGCTGACCGGTCTCGTATCATCGACCTTCTCGAGCATCGGCCCGCTATACGGCCTGGAGCTCGGCTTCAGCCAGGACAGGATCGTCATCCTGATGGCGGCCGTCGCCCTTGGCGCTCTCTTTTTGCAGTTCCCGCTCGGCTACCTTTCCGACCGGCTCGACCGGCGCGGCATGATGTTGTGGCTTGCGCTCATTCTCGCCGGCGTCTGCGGCATGTTCCTGCTCGTCGACAGCAACACGCCGCTTTGGGCCTTCCTCATCCTGTTCTCGGTTTTCGGCGGCATTTCGGAAATATTTTACCCTCTCGGCGTGGCGCACGCCAATGACCGCGCTTCGTCGTCGCAATTCGTTACGCTCTCATCGAACCTTCTGCTGATCTGGGCCTTTGGTGGCACCATCGGGCCGGCCATCGCCGCGACCGGCGTCGAACATCTCGGCGCGCATTCCTTCTTCTGGTACGGGATTGGACTCTCGCTCACTTTCGCATCCTTCGCCCTCTGGCGGCAGTTCCGCCAGCCAATCGTCGGCACGCGCGATGAGTTCGTCACCTATCCCCAGACATCGCCGGCGGTCTACGAGTGGGTGCCGCGCAAGGAGATCGGTTCCCCTGCCGAAACGGATGCCCCAGAATCCAGCGAGACATCAAAACCATGACGCGCGTTATCGAGACATTCCCGCACAAGGTGCGCTGCATCGACCCTGTCTTCATACCGATGCCGGACGGAACGCGGCTCGCAGCGACGATCTGGCTGCCCGAGGACGCCGAGACGAACAAGGTTCCGGCAATCCTCGAACTCATTCCCTACCGTCGTCGCGACGGCACGGTGTTTCGCGACCTCAAGATGCATCCCTATCTTGCCGGCCACGGCTTTGCCTGCTGCAGGGTCGATATTCGCGGGTCCGGCGATTCGGAAGGGCTGCTTGCCGACGAATACACCGAACAGGAGTTTGACGACGCCTGTGCGATCATCGATTGGCTGGCACATCAATCCTGGTCAACCGGCGCGGTAGGCATGACCGGCATTTCGTGGGGCGGGTTCAACGCGCTGCAGGTGGCTGCACGCCGCCCCCCGGCGCTGAAAGCGATTATCGCGCTCTGTTGTTCCGACGACCGCTTTGCCGACGATGTGCACTATTTCGGCGGCTGTCTTTTGACCGAGGACGCCATGTGGTCCTCGTTTATCCTCGGACTGGGCGCATTGCCGCCGGACCCGCAGATCGTCGGTGATCGCTGGCGCGAGATGTGGCACGGACGACTCGACGCAACCACATGCTGGTCGTCCGAGTGGATGCGGCATCAGCGCCGCGACGCCTATTGGAAGCGCGGCTCGGTCTGCGAGGATTTTTCCGCCATCGACATCCCGGTCTATGCAATCAGCGGCTGGGACGACACCTATTCGAATGCGGTGCCGCGGCTGCTTGAAGGTCTCACCGCGCCGTGCAAGGGACTGGTGGGTCCATGGACCCACGCCTATCCGTTCCTCGGCGAACCGGGCCCTGCCATCAACTATCTGCAGGAAGCAATACGCTGGTGGCGCCATTGGCTCGAAGGCATCGACACCGGCATCATGGACGAGCCGAAATACACGGCATGGATCAACGACCCGCACGCGCCGGCGCCATTTTACGAGGAACACCCCGGACATTTCGTTGCCGAGCCGTCGTGGCCCTCGCCAAACATCAGGGAAAACCGCCTCTATCTCAATCGCGGCGCCCTCGAGGAGGTTGCCGAGGTCGGGACGAGCATGATCCTGCGCTCGCCGGTGACCGCCGGTCGGGATTGCGGACGCTATGGCGGCTACGGCGGCATCGTCCCGGATCTTGCCGTCGACCAGCGGCGCGAGGACGGGATTGGACTGCAGTTCGATACCGCGCCGTTGATGCAGGATATCGATCTCCTCGGCGCGCCAAGCGTTTCGCTGGTCCTGACTTCCGACGCGCCGCAAGGCTTTGTCGTGGCACGGCTTTGCGATGTCGCCCCCGACGGAGCATCGACCCTTGTCACCTGGGGCGTTCTGAACCTCGCGCACCGCAACGGACATGAGCATCCGCAAGCGGTTGTTCCGGGCGAGCCGCTAACGGTGAGGCTCGAACTCAATCATGTCGGCCGTCGCTTTGCCGCGGGCAGCCGCATTCGCCTCATCCTATCCAACCAGCACTGGCCGATCCTGTGGCCATCGCCGACGATGCCGACATTTACCATCGACGCCGGCATCTCGACGCTCAGCCTGCCTTTGCGTCATGCGCCGGCAAACGATGTGCATCCGACCTTTGCGCCGGCAGAGATTGCGACGCCGGTGCAGATGATCGAACTCAGCAGCGAAGCGCATCGCCGCGACATTGCCATCGATGTCGGCGCACGCAGGGAAACGATCACGCTGACAAGCGACTTCGGTAGCCAGCAATTGACCGACCGCGCCATTGTCACATCGGCCTGTGTTGTCGACAGGATGGAAATCGTGGACGGCGATCCACTCTCGGCACGGCTCGATACCGGCTGGGTCCTTGGTTTCAAAAGCAGCGATGCCGATACGGAAACACGCTCCTCGGTGACGCTTACGGCGGATGCCGAACGTTTCCGCCTGCAGTGGCGGCTCGAAGCCTATGAGCGCAACGAACTGATTTTTGAACGGGAGGGGGACGAATGGATCGACCGCGATCACCTGTAGCTTCCTATCCCGTAGGGCACGTTTCCAGATCCGCGCCGTGGCGGAGGGTCCGCCGGTGACGAGCTTCATCATGCGTCGCATTGGCCTTGCCGCCATCATCCTGCTGATCGTGGCAATACTTCTATTTTCGATGATGCACCTTATTCCCGGCGATCCAACCGTGGTCGCGCTCGGGCCTCGCTCGACACCGGAAATGCGCGAAGCTTTTCGCGAGATGATGGGTCTCGACCAGCCCATCCTGAAACAGCTCGCACTTTTCCTCGGCCGGCTCGCGGAAGGCAATCTCGGCGAGGACGTCTGGAGCAAGCGGCCGGTGCTGACCATGATCTTCGAGGTCCTTCCCTATACGGCGACACTTGCCGTGGCGAGCTTCCTGTGGGCGGTAACGCTCGGCATATTGCTCGGCTGCTTCGCCGTCGTCCATCACGGCAAGTGGCCGGACTGGCTGATCGGCATCCTCTCCGTCGGTTTCGTCGCCGTTCCCTCCTTCGTCGTCGCGCTCTATTCGCTGCTGATCTTCGCCGTCAGCCTCAACTGGCTCCCGGCAATCGGCGCCGGCACGCCCGGCGATATCGTCAGCCAGTTGAAGGCGCTCGTCCTGCCCTCCTTCGCCATAGGCCTCGGCTGGGTTGGCTACGTTGCGCGGCTGGTGCGCGCTGCGATGATCGAAGCCATGGGCGAAAACTATACCCGCACGCTGCGTTCGTTCGGCGTTTCCGAACGCCGGATCATTTTCCGCTACGCCTTGCGGCAGGCGCTGATTGCCGTGCTTTCAGTGATCGCGATCGGATTTGGCGGCCTGCTGACAGGCTCCGTATTTGCCGAAATCGTCTTTTCGAGGCCTGGGCTCGGCAAGATGACCTATGACGCGGTGATGTCACGCAATTATCCGCTGGTCATGGGCACCGTCCTCGTGACCTCCGGCCTTTACGTCACCTGCATGATCATTGCCGACGTCGTTACCGCCTGGATCGACCCTCGCGTCAGGAGCGCGCTCTGATATGGCGGTCATCGGCATAGATACGAACCCGCTCCAATCGCAAACCAAAGAGCCCGGCTGGCTGCGCCGATCGGGCCGCGTTGTCTCGGACATTTTCCACACGCCGCTTGGCGGCATCGGCATCACCCTCGTCGTCCTGATCCTTGTCGTCGCGGTCTTCGCCCAATGGATCGCGCCCTACAATCCGACTGCAATCAGCGTCAAGGAACGCCTCGCCGGTCCGTCCTTCGCCCACCTTCTCGGCACCGATCAATTGGGACGCGACCTCTTCTCACGGGTCATCGTCGGCACGCAAACGGCTATGATGGTTGCGATATCGGCGCTTTCCATCGCCCTTGTCGCCGCGTTGCCGCTCGGGCTCATCGCCGGCTATGGACCACGCTGGCTCGACGCCGCGCTGATCCTCGTCTTCGACAGTCTGAGTTCGCTGCCGATGATCATGCTCGGGCTTGCCATCGTCGTTCTTCTCGGGCCCGGCATCCCGACCGTCATCCTCGTAATCGTGCTATATTCCGTTCCGAGCTATGCGCGCCTCGTGCGCACGCAGACGCTGAGCCTCAAGTCGCGCGATTTCATCAAGGCGGAGCAGGCCATGAATGCCTCGACGCCGCGCATCCTGTTCAATCATCTCCTGCCGAATGTCATCGGGCCGCTGCTCATTCTCGCTTGCCTCGATATTTCCACTGTCATCACGCTGGAGGCAGGGCTCTCGTTCCTCGGTCTTGGCGTCAAGCCGCAGGTGCCAAGCTGGGGCAACATCCTGAGCGATGGGTTCTCGGTCATACGCTCGACCGCGCTCCCGGTCATTGCCGGCGGCGCACCGCTTATCCTCGCGACGATCGGCTTCACCTTCTTTGGCGAGGCGCTGCGCGATGCGCTTGATCCGAAGCTTGCCCGGGAGCGCAAGCCATGACCCCTGGCCCTGCAACCGCAACGCCCGTCAACCCGGCGCCCGTGCTCGAGCTTGCCGATGTCTCAATCAGCTACAGCGGCATCGTACCTGCCGTCGTCGGCGTCGATCTCAAGGTCATGCCCGGTGAAATCGTCGGCATCATCGGCGAAAGCGGCTCTGGCAAGTCGACGCTGGCGCATTCGGTCCTTGGCCTCCTGCCAGACTCCGCCCAGATCTCCGGTAAGACACTTTCATTGAACGGCATCGACATGCTTGGCGCGCCGGAACAAGCCATGCGCCAGTTGCGCGGCCCGGCGGCGGCGATGATATTCCAGAATCCGATGACGACCTTCAGCCCCATGCATAAGCTCGGTCGCCAGCTCATGGATCTGCTCTGGCGCGAGCGCGGCCTTTCAAATCAGGAAAAACGCCAGAAGATTCTGAAGGCCTTGCAGGATGTCGGCCTTCCTGACCCGGCCGCGCGGCTTGAAGCCTATCCGTTCCAGCTCTCCGGCGGCATGCTCCAGCGTGTTGCGATTGCCGCGGCGTTGCTCATGCGCCCTTCGCTGCTCGTTGCCGATGAGCCGACCACCGCCCTCGACGTGACCATGGAAGCCCAAATCCTGCATCTCATGCGCGAGATTCGCCGCAACGCCGGCGTTTCCATCCTGATGATTTCTCATCATCTCGGCGTCATTGCCGAAATCTGCGACCGCGTCGCGGTAATGTATGCCGGACGCATCGTCGAAGACGGTCCGGTCGATGTCATTTTCGCCGATCCGCGCCATCCGTACACGAAGGCGCTGTTTGCCTGCGAGCCGGCGCTCATTGAAACTGGGGCGACGCGGCTTCCGGTAATCGGTGGCGAAGTGCCCCGCCCCGTACGGATCGGGTGTGGTTTTGCGGGGCGCTGCCCGCAGGTGCTCGAATGCTGTTGCAACGCGACGCCTCCATGGGTCGCTGTCGGCGCCGGCAACGTCTCCCACTTCTCACGCTGCCATCGGAGTGCGCCATGATGCGGGAGACGGCACTGATCGAGGCCAACAATCTTTCGGTCGCGGTGCCGCGATCATCGCGCTGGTTCCCCTCGAGAAAGCCGGACCTCGATATTCTGGTCGACATTTCGGTTGCCGTAAAACCCGGCGAGATAGTTTGCATGGTCGGCGAGAGCGGCTCAGGCAAGACGACTTTCGGCCGGGCTTTGCTCGGCCTTGTGCGTCCCTCGGCGGGACAGATCGTCTTCGACGGCACGCCTCTATCGGATTTCTCGCCGGCAAGTTTCAAGCGTATCCGGCGCGAGGCTTCACTCTTGTTCCAGGACCCGGTGACTTCGTTCGATCCGCGCCAGCGCATCGCGTCGATCCTCGCCGAACCACGCCGCATCGCCCGCAGCGGAAGCGTGGCGCGATCGGAGATTGAGGAGCTTGCGCGCAAGGCCGGGCTTGTGAGCCCGCTTCTATCGAAATTTCCGCATGCACTGAGCGGCGGCCAGGCAAGGCGCGCGGCGGTGGCGCGGGCCCTTTCGGTCGTGCCGCGACTGATCGTTGCCGATGAGCCCACGGCCGGGCTCGACGTTTCGGTTCAGGGCGGCGTCCTCAACCTCTTCCTCGACATTCGCGAAGAATTTCGCACGTCATTTCTTATCATCACGCACAACCTTTCCATCGCCCGCCACGTCTCGGACCGCATCGTCATTCTCTATCTCGGTCGCGTGCTTGAAAGCGGGCCGGCCCGCGAGATCTTTCGCGCCCCGCGCCATCCCTATACCCGCGCACTGCTCGACTCGGAGCCGATACCCAACCCGGCGAAGCGGCGCGAAGCGCCCCCGGTGATCGGCGAGGTGCCTGGTCTCGCGGCACGTCCAAGCGGCTGCGAATTTCACACCCGCTGTGCCTTCGCGCAGGATCGCTGCCGCCATGAACGGCCGCTCCAGACGGCAATATCGGCAGAGCACGAAGTGGCTTGCCACTATCCGCTGACGCCGCGGCTGACCGTCGTCGGTCCGCCGCCACAACGCCTGCCGAAGACCGCAAACAGATAAAATCAAGCATAACAAAAGAGGGATCAGAACAATGCATGCAATTTCGCTCAATCGCAGACACTTCCTTCTCGGCGCCGCGGCGGGCATGTCCGCCCTCGCCATGCGGCCGGGTCTTTCCTATGCCGTGGAGGGTGACACGCTCGTCGTACGCGGCGCCTCGGACATCGAAGTTCTCGACCCGGCTTTCCAGAACGGGCTGCTCGAGGAGGAGATCGGCCGTTGCCTCTTCGTCTCGCTCAATCGCCTTGATGATGTGCGCTCAGGCGCGGCGAACTGGACGCTGTATGGCGCAAGCGAACTCAACCAGAAGTCCCCGACCGAAATCGAGTTCAAGCTCAACGACTGGCTGGAATGGACCGGCGATTTCGGTCCGGTGACGGCGGAAGACGTCAAGTTCTCGTTCAAACGCGTCGCCAATCCTGAAAACAAATCCGCCTGGGCCTACGCCTTCGATGCACTGGACAAGGTGGAGGTGACAGGCGAGCGGTCGGGCATCATTCATCTGAAGGCGCCGTCAGCGCCGTTCTTCGTTACGACATTGCCCTATTACATGGGCCATATCGTCTGCAAGAAGGCTGTCGAGGCGGCAGGCGGCAAGTTCACCACCGAAGCTCCTGCCACCGCCGGTCCTTACATCATCGAGAAATGGGTACCGAAACAGAATATCACGCTCGCGCCCAACCCGAAGTGGAAAGGGCCTGCTCCGACATTCCCGAAGGTGCGCTTCGAGATCGTGACGGACGACGACTCTGCCGCCCTCGCCTATGAATCGAAGTCGCTGCAATACACGAAGATCAGCCTCAATACGCTCGCCAACTATCGCGAAAAGCTTCCGGCCGATACGGAACTCATCGAGATGAACGGCAACCGCTTCGTCTGGCTCGCGATCAATCTCGGCAACCCGAAGTTTGCCGACGAAAAGGTTCGGCGCGCCCTGCAATATGCCCTCGACGTCAACCAGATCATGGATGGTTCCTATTCCGGGCTAGCGGCCCCGGCGACGGGTGTCGTGCCGCCTTCGATGATAGGCCATCGGGAGGCGATCCTCTTCCCGGCCGACGCCGCCAAGGCGCAGGCGCTGCTCGAAGAAGCCGGCGTTTCTGACCTGAAGATCGAGCTCGCGGCGCAAAACGACAAGACCAGCCAGCTGACGTGCCAGATTATCCAGGCGGTGTTCGGTGCCGTGGGCGTTACCGTCGACATCAAGACCTATGATGACGGCGTCTACTGGACACTCGGCGACAAGAGTTCGGGCGATACCTACAAGACGCTCGAGATGGTGCTGATGAGTTTTGCCGGCGGCGTCGATCCATCCGAGAACCTTACCTGGTTCCGCCCGTCGCAGATCGGCGTCTACAACTGGTCGCAGTTCGACAGCCCGGAGTTCGAACAGCTTTACCTCGACGGCATGAAGGAAACCGACAAGGACAAGCGCTCCGTCATCTACAAGAAGATGCAGGACATCATGGAGCAATCCGGCGGCTTCATCTTCCTCACGCACGAGACGTTTGCTGCGGTCGTGCGCAAGGGGTTGAAGCCCTACATCATGGCTGACGGCTATCTCGACGTAACGCGGTTCGGCAAGAGCTGATCCCCCAGGGTTCGGGGCAACCCGGCATGAAAAGGAGGCCATCATGGCCCGGAGCATGTTGAACAGGCGCGAGCGCCGCCTTGCGAGCGCGGGGTCGGTGCGCCAGATGCCGTTTGGCGGTGTCACCAACCGCTATCCGCCGATTGCGATCATGAGCACGGACGAGATCGAAGCGATCCACCGCGCTTCATTGCGGCTTCTGTCGGAGACCGGGATCGAGATCCTGCATGACGAAAGCCGCACGCTTCTCAAAGCGGCGGGAGCGGACATCGATATGTCCAATCTGCGGGTGCGGTTCGATCCGGCGATGGTGGAGGAAAAAATACGGACCGTACCTTCCAGCTTTACGCTGCAGGCGCGCAATCCGGCACACAATCTGACCGTCGGCGATGGCAGCCTGATCTTTGCCGCGACCGGCGGTCCGGCCTTCGTCCACGATACCGACCGGGGCCGGCGCGCCGGCAATTATGCGGATATGTGCGATTATATCCGGGTCGTCCAGCAACTGAATGTGATCCATCAGGAGGGCGGATGTCCGTGCGAGCCGACCGATCTGCCACCTGATTCGCGCCATCTCGATTTCTATCTTGCCGCGATCCGGCTCACCGACAAGAACTGGCAGTGCTGGGCGCTTGGCGGCTACCGCGTCGAGGATGCGATCGAAATGCTCTGCATCACGCTCGGCCAGACGCGCGAGGAACTGCGGGCAAAGCCGGCGGCGCTCACCGTCGTCAACTCCAACTCGCCATTGCGGCTCGATATTCCAATGGGCGAGGGCCTCTGCGCCATGGCCCGCGCCGGCCAGCCGGTGGCGCTCACACCTTTCACCCTTTCGGGTGCCATGAGTCCAGTGACGATCGCCGGCGCCCTGACCCAGCAAAATGCCGAAGCCCTTGCCCTGATGACCTTGTCGCAGGTCGTCGCACCAGGCGCGCCCGTGCTTTACGGCGGTTTCACCTCCAATGTCGACATGCGCACCGGTTCACCGGCGTTCGGTACGCCGGAATATGCCAAGGCGCAAATTGCGTCTGGCCAGCTGGCGCGGCGCTACAACGTGCCCTTCCGCTCATCGAATGTGACGGCCTCAAATCTGGTGGACGTACAGGCCGCCTATGAGAGCGGGATGTCACTATGGAGTACGATCATGGGCGGAGTAAGCCTGATCGAACACGCCGCCGGATGGCTCGAAGGCGGGCTGACGGCTTCGTTCGAGAAGCTCATTCTCGATGCTGAAATGCTGCAGATGATGCGCAGCTTCCTCGATCCTATTCTCGTCGATGAGGACAGTCTTGCGGTCGATGCCATCAGCGAGGTTGGACCCGGTGGTCACTTCTTCGGCACGGGCCATACGCTCGCGCGCTTCGAGAACGCGTTCTACGAGCCGATGCTCTCGGACTGGCGCAATTTCGAGAACTGGTCGGAAAGCGGGGGGCGCAGCGGCACGGACCGCGCCAATGCGATCTGGAAAGACCTTTTGCGCACCTATGAGCAGCCGCCGCTCGACCCCGGCGTCGATGAAGCGCTGGAAGCCTATGTGGCAAGGCGCAAGGAGGAAATCCACGCCGGCAAGTTTTGACCGTCGCGAGCCGATAGTAGCGAACAGGTCGCATCGATGTGGCCTGTTCGGCTTTTGATTTCCTGTATATAGTCCGGACAAGTCTTGTGGGATCGATGCCGGCTGTCATCACGCCAGCCGCAAACCTTTCCGCGGGCGTGATCGAAGCGACCTCTCATAAACCGGATTGGCCCGCATGACCGTCAATCGCACGCCGAGAAAAAAGACCCACCATACAAGCAAGCGTCCACCCTTCGAGCGGATCGCCCTGCTCCTCCAGGGCGGCGGCGCGCTCGGCTCCTATCAGGCCGGCGTCTACCAGGCGCTCGCCGAATCGGACCTTCACCCCGACTGGGTTGCCGGCATTTCGATTGGCGCCATCAATTCGGCTCTCATTGCCGGCAATGCGCCCGAGCGGCGCGTCGATGCGCTACGCAAATTCTGGGAAGCGGTCACCGAGCCGCCGCTTGGCGTCGCGTCACTGGCTTCGGCCTGGCTCGGCAAGCTTGCTGCAAGGGGCGACATGGCCCATGGCTTCGTCAACCAGGCACAGGCCTTTGTCACCATGGTGGGCGGCGCGCCGGGCTTTTTCATCCCGCGGCCGCTGCCACCCTTCATCTCGCCAGCTGGCAGCATGGAGGCCGAGAGCTTCTATGATGTCGCGCCACTCAAGGCAACGCTGGAAGAGCTGGTCGATTTCGACCGGATCAATGAAGGGGGAACACGCTTCAGCGTCGGTGCGGTCAATGTTCGCTCGGGAAACTTCGAATATTTCGACAGCACGACCCACCACATCACGCCCGACCATATCATGGCGAGCGGCGCGCTGCCGCCGGGCTTCCCGGCGACGCGGATCGAAGGGGAATATTATTGGGATGGCGGGCTGATCTCCAACACGCCCCTGCAATGGGTGCTTGAGAGCTATCCGCGCAAGGATACATTGGCTTTCCAGGTTGACCTCTGGAGCGCACGCGGTGAAATCCCGCGCGACCTTGTAGGCATAGAGCTGCGCCAGAAGGAAATACGCTTTTCGAGCCGTACCCGCGCCGCCACGGACCAGTTCAAGCGGGCCCAGCGCCTACGTCGGGCGCTCAAGCATCTGCTCAAGATGGTGCCCAAGGAAACGCTGGCCGCGGCCGATGACGAGACCAAGCTTCTGATCGAGCAGGCCGATGAAACCGTCTACAACATCGTGCAACTGATCTATCGCGCACGATCCTATGAGGGAACTTCCAAGGACTATGAATTTTCCCGCCTGACGATGGAGGAGCACTGGGCTTCGGGGTACAATGACGCGGTTCGTACGCTGCGGCATCCCGAAGTGCTGGAACGCCCCGATACGCCGGACGGTGTCGCCACGTTTGACTTAGCCTAGACTATCAAACCCGTCTCCCAACGAGCAGCGAGCACACCCATGAATATCGAAGATGTCCGCGCCAAAGCCTTCGCCATGCCGCTCAACGATCCGGCATATCCTAAGCCGCCTTACAAATTCTACAACCGGGAGTTTGTTGTTATCAATTACAGGACCGATCCCGACGCCTTGCGCGCCGTGGTGCCCGAACCGCTTGAAGTCATCGGCGATACTGTCGCCTATGAATTTATCCGCATGCCGGACTCGACCGGCTTCGGCGACTACACGGAAACCGGCCAGGTCATTCCTGTTCGTTTCAGAACTCCTTCCGGCGAGGTGCAGGAAGGCGGCTATGTTCACGCCATGTATCTCGACGACAACTCGCCGATTGCCGGCGGGCGCGAGATATGGGGTTTTCCGAAAAAGCTTGCATCGCCAAAGCTCAGCCATGAACAAGAGACAATCGTCGGCACGCTGCACTATGGCAGCGTCCTCTGCGTCACGGCAACGATGGGCTACAAACACAGGGAGCTCGATCTCGAGCCCTTAAGGAAGGCGCTCACAAAACCGGCCTTCATGATCAAGATCATTCCGCATGTCGATTGCACGCCGCGCATTTGCGAACTGGTGCGCTACTATTTCGAGGACGTGACCTTGAAAGGCGCATGGTCTGGCCCGGCTGCCCTGCAGCTCTACGAACACGCGATGTGCGACGTCGCCCGGCTTCCGGTGCGCGAAGTGATCTCGGCGAGCCACTACGTTGCCGACCTGACCCTTGGCCTTGGCGAAGTCGTTTTCGATTATCTGAAACAGGATTGATTTCCGAACAGCAAAGAGGTGGAGCATGTCTCGCTTTACAGGAAGAGTTGCGATCATAACGGGCGCTGCAAGCGGCATCGGCAAGGAGATCGCGCTGCGCTTTGCCGCTGAGGGCGGCACTCCGGTGATTGCCGATCTCAACATTGACGCCGCCAACGCCGCCGCCGATGAGTTCAAGGCAGATGGCGGTGACGCTTTTGCCGTGGCAATGAATGTGACCGACGAAGCGGAAGTGGAAAAGGGCGTTGCCGACGTCATCGCCAAATATGGCAAGATCGACATCCTCGTCAGCAATGCCGGCATCCAGATCGTCAAGCCGATTGTCGATTTTCCATTTGCCGACTGGAAGAAGCTGCTGTCGATCCATCTCGACGGCGCTTTCCTGACGACAAGAGCCTGTCTCAAGCACATGTACGCAGCCAATTATGGCCGGGTCATCTACATGGGTTCCGTCCATTCCAAGGAAGCCTCCAAACTCAAGGCGCCTTACGTCACGGCCAAACACGGCCTTATCGGTCTTGCCAAGGTGGTGGCCAAGGAGGGTGCCGAGCACAATGTCAGTGCCAATGTCGTATGCCCCGGTTTCGTGCGCACGCCGCTGGTCGAGAAGCAGATACCCGAACAGGCCAAGGAACTCGGCATAACCGAGGAGCAAGTCATCAAGAATGTCATGCTGAAGGATACGGTCGACGGCGAATTTACGACCACCGACGACGTGGCGGACGCCGTACTTTACTTTGCCGGCTCCAGGACAAATGCGTTGACCGGACAATCGCTGGTCGTGAGCCACGGCTGGTTCATGCAATAGATCGGATAAGTGGGGTCTTTCCAGTTCATGGGGAAGACTCCCCGCGGTCTACTCCTCCTGGCAGGTCGTGCTGCTGCCATTGCGCGTCAGTTTCGCTTCCCTGCCCTTGGTCCAGAACTCGGTATTTTCATCGGCATAGCGCCCGCCGTCGGCGGAGAGCGCCTGCGGCAGGGTATAGGTATCGCCGCTTCCGGCGAAGACGAGATCGACCGTGCCGAAGCCATCGCCCGGTGGCGTAAAGCTGGCGGTCAGGCGGGAGCCGTCGGCACACTTGTATTTCACGTCCTTTGCAAGCGCCGCTACCGGCACGAACGCCAGAGCAAGCCCGCAAATCCCGAAGATCAACCTTGAATTCATTCCGCTATACCCCTCGGCTAGATGTCAGGCGAGCTATCCGCCGTTGCCGTTGTCGATCAACGCCAGCGTGTTTTTATCAGGTACACCGTCGCACCAATAGTCAAGGGCCCGTTGGTAGGGACTGTCGGTCACGGGCGCTGCCAGCGAAAACAATGTCATGCTCGAGCGAAACTTTATGTCGTCGGGCGAACCGAATATCCCATGCAAGGTCGTCCCGCGGATAGCGAGGACGGTGTTGGTGCATTCTGCGAGCCGGCCGCCCAGGAGGGGGTGGTCGAGATAGGAGCGCGCCTCATCAAGCGAAGCGATGCCATAGAATTTCGCAGTCGATGAGCGGCCAAGTGCGCGCAATTGCGGGAAGATGAACCACATCCAGTGGCTCTGCTTGAGTCCCGCGCGCAATTCAAGCAGCACCTGCTGATAGACGGGGGCCTGCGCTGTCACAAATCGCGCGAGGTTGAAGGGATCCTCCGGCGGCATATGGACCTCCTCCGTGTTGCTCAAGCCATCTTGACTGGAATAATGTAAGGTGCAGCGGCAACGATGTATACATTGGGGGAATGCTTATGGATGCCACGTCGTCGCCTGTCATCGTATCAATCGTCAATACGCTGGAGACGGCGCTGACGCCGGTCTTCCTGCTTGCCGGCACCGCGGGCTTCCTCAATGCCTTTGTCTCCCGCCTCGCCCGTCTCTCCGATCGCGTCAATCAGATCTCGGACTTGATCGGCACCGACCACGAGCTCAGTACAGCACGGCTGACACAACTCAGTTACCTGCGCTTCCGCACGCTCGCGCTGGAAATCGCCGTGGTGTTTGGCACTCTCGCGGGCGTGTTGACCTGCCTTGCGATTGTATCGCTGCTCGGCGGTGCCATCGGCCGCTCGGGCTTTCGCGAACACGTGCTGTACTGGCTTTTTGCCGGAGCCGTCTTCGCCCTGGTCGGCGCGCTAATCGCATTCCTGTTCGAAATTCTGACAGCAAGCCAAAGCATGTTGCGCCAGATAGCCCGCGACCAGCGCCAGCGCAGATAGGAGAACGCATCGCTGAGCCCATCCACTATCACGCGAAGGTGGAATAGGCCTCCTCGCGGCTGAGCAGATTGGCGTCGCGCGCCAAACGCCACCGGCCATCGCTTTCCTTGCGCAGGATGGTCAGCGTATAGCCAGAACGATGGACGGTGGCACCGTCGGCGGGCGTAACTTCCAGCCTGATATAGTTACGCAAGTATGCCCATTCGCCCAGCACATTGACTTCCTGAATGTGATAGGCGCCGTCCATGCGAACCTGCTTCATCGATTTCATCGTCGCAGCAAATGCCGCTTTGCCAAAGGGCTTTTGCCCGGAGACCATGAAGATAACATCGTCGGTCATGAGATCGAGAATCGTCGCGCTATCGCCAGATTTGCTTGCGGAAAACCAGGTTTCCACGAGGGTGCGAATCGCCTGCTCGTCGTCGCTCATCTGTCTCTCCCAGTCCACGTTAGCTCGGTCCTAAGAAATTATAGCGAGACGGCGATTAATTGAAGGGGCCCCGACATGCGTGCACACTCAAACGGCTGATTGACCCCAGCAGGGGCCCGGTTTCCCATACCCCCTGAATATTTGCCTGGCCGGGCCTCTTTCATTCTTTTCGAGGTAGTGGAGATGGAACCGGATGATCCCACTCCGCCAAGGGCGGAGTACGAACCCTACCTTACGCCGGTGCTTCCCTACGTCATCGTCTTCATCATAACAACGACGCTCGTCATCTCCGCAGGTTGGATGCTTCGCCCGTAGGGTGTGCCGGCTGCAAATCCATTGTGTCGATTTCCGTGTTTGATAGTTGCAGTAAAAAGCCCCGTCGCGAGAACGGGGCTTTTCTATTTTCATGCCTTATGGACCGACTGGATTAGCAATCAGTGACCGCCATTGCCGTGGCCGCCACCACCGCTGTTGCCGCCGCGGCCATTGTTGTCGCCGCGGCCGTTGTCACTCTTGCCGTTATCGCCTTTGCCGCGATCGTCTTTATCCTTATCGTTCTTATCGTTCTTATCGTTCTTGTCGTGGTTGTCCTTGTCCTTGTCGCCCTTGTGGTCACGATCATCGCCCTTGTGACCCTTGTCGTCACCCTTGTGGTCTTTGTCGCCCCAGCCGCCTTTGTCTCCTCGGTCGCCCTTATGACCACGATCGCCATGGTCGCCCTTATCGCCCTTGCCGTGACCGTGCTTGCCGCCGTGTTCGCCCGGTCCGCAATTGCCTGGATCGCCGCCATTGTCGCCGCCGGTACCACCGGTTCCGCCAGTACCGCCAGTGCCACCGTCACCGCCCGTGCCACCCGTGCCACCCGTGCCTCCCGTACCACCAGTGCCGCCGGTTCCGCCCGTACCACCAGTGCCGCCCGTTCCGCCGGTTCCGCCCGTACCATTAGTGCCGCCCGTTCCGCCCGTACCGCCAGTGCCGCCCGTTCCGCCAGTGCTGCCCGTTCCGTCAGTACCGCCAGTACCGCCTGTTCCGCCGGCGCCAGCGCCACCAGTTCCGCCAGTACCAGCACCGCCGGTGCCACCTGTTCCACCGGTACCGCTCGGGCTACCACCCGTACCGCCACCATTATTGCTTGCCGAATTGGTACCGCCGGACGTGCCTGAACCGCCCTTGCCCGCGCCGCCCTTTGAACGACCGCTGCGGCTATTGTCCGATACGTTGCCATTGTCATGGGTCCAGCTCGATGGCTGGCTGATGGCCGCCGTGGTCATGGGCGGGCACATGTCAAGTTGCTGCTTGCTGAGGATTGACCGTTTATTCAAGGCATAGCAGCAAAGCCCAACATTACCGTCGTTGAGCTGCCTGCACTGTGCGGCGCTCGCAAACAATGCGCGCCGGCCCTCAGCATAGCTTGGCGCCGTCTGAAGGAGAGTTGAAACCAGACCCAAGGTTGAAATCGTCATAACGGCGAATAAAACGCTGCGTCTGCTCTGGTTTTTATTGTTGTTTGTTATACGCATGTGACATTTCCCCAAGTGTTATTGTTATTAAGCAACTCCACACATCAGGGTAATGTTGTTATCTATCACCTAGCCATTGATGGCTTTATTGCTTGCCAAATATGTAAACTTAAGGTTGTGGTATTGATACATAACAATGCTGCTTATAAACGATGTAAAAAGATTGATGCAAAACGGGGGGTTATACCGTATTATCTAACCCGGGAGTAAGCGCCGGGTAATGAGGCGTCCTGTGTTCCAGTACATACTTTCGTAACCATAAATAAGTACGTTTAAGAAAAAGACGGCGTCAAAGTCGCGACGATCAGTGCGTAACGCCGTGTTAACCGTTGATTCACAAATTCAGGATCTTAGACACGATTTTACCGCCCTGACGCGCCAATTCGTCCCTGCCGATCTTTGGGAGAACACAGCATGTTGCGCATATTTTCGCTCGTGATCCTGTCCGCAGGCTGGTGCCTGGGGGTCTTTGCTTCAATACCCGCCCGTGCCGACGGGACCGAAATGGAGCTCAAGGGCAAGGGATTTGGTCCGCCTGCCTTCCAATCGTTCTGCAATCATTATGCGAGCCTTTGCAACACGCGCTCAGGCGCCAAGGTGGTGCAACTTACAGGTGAAAAGCGTAAGCAGTTGCAAGCCGTCAACATGAGCGTCAACTCCTCGATCCGACAACAGAGCGACATGCAGACGAACGGCGTCGACGACGTCTGGACGATCCCGACCAAGGCGGGTGATTGCGAGGATTTCGCCATCCTGAAGAAGCGCGAGCTGATGCGGCGCGGTTGGCCCGCGGCCTCGTTGCTGCTGACCGTCGCGCGGCTGCCATTCAGCAATGAAGGCCATGTCGTCCTGACAGCACGCACCTCCGACGGCGATCTTATTCTCGACAGCCGCAGCAATTCAGTGCGTGACTGGTCAAGCACGTCCTATCGCTACTATGCGCGCCAGTCGCAGACATCGGCAGGCTGGGAACGTATTGGGAGAGCAATTCCTGTGACGACCACCGCCAAGGTCAAACTCGACTACACCACCACCGCCAGCATCAAATAGCAGGGCCGGGTGCGGATTGAAGGATCTGCACCCCGTTGATCTTGTAGCCGCCATCCGGTTGCTTCACCAGTTGGTAGATGGCGGTCCAATCCTTGCCGTCCGGGCCAGTGATCAATACTTCCTGTATGACCTGGTCACCCTCGATCCTACTGCGTCCAAACGCGAAGTTTCCCGGCCGGAAAACCGGCTGGTAAGCCCGCTTCACCATATCGAAGAAGAGGTTCTGGTTGAGGAACTTCTCCTGGATCGTGGGTGACGCAAACGAATAGGCGGTAGCGGCATCGTTGCTGAGGAAGGCGGCGATCTGGTTCCTGATGATGAGCTGCGCCGAATCGACGGGTTCCTCCGCGCGCAGCGGTCCGCCCAGGACAAGAGCAGCGCATAAAGCCGCGCTAAAGCCGAATGCCCTGATCATCATGGTCTCCTCCTTACATCCCAGTGCCACTTGAAGTAGATGCGCGTATCGCTCCCGCTGCAGGGTCTTGCTATTTGTTGCCGCCGAGGGCGCCAACTGCGATTGCTATTTGCGGCGCAGTGGTGAAAAACTACGCCCACAATCACGCTCTTGCAATGAGAGGCGCGCCAGGCTCCCGGCGCGAACTTGTTTCTCCATGCCCACCCGCACAAAGCCCCTTCACAGATCATGACTGACAATCGCCCGGCCTCGGGCCAAAGCGTGACGGAATCGCGTTATTGGCGGCAGAACCTCGTTGTCTGCCTGCTTGGCTCGTTCACCACCATCGTTGCAATGACGCTCATCCTGCCGTTTCTGCCGCTCTATGTCGAAGAGCTCGGTGTGAGCGACCACGCGGCGATCGTGCAATGGTCCGGCATCGCCTATGGCGCGACGTTCTTCACCGCCGCCCTTGTTGCGCCGCTGTGGGGCCGGCTCGCCGATCTCTATGGACGCAAGCTGATGCTCATCCGTGCCAGCCTCGGCATGGCGATCGCGATGTCGCTGATCGGGATGGCGACAAACATCTGGATGCTTGTGTTCCTGCGCTTGCTCACGGGTCTGCTCGGCGGCTATGCCTCGGGCTCGACAGTCCTGGTTGCGACGCAAACACCAAAGGCGCGCACCGCCTGGGCACTCGGGACGCTTTCCGCCGGCATCATGGCAGGCAATCTCGTCGGTCCGCTCATCGGCGGCGCGCTGCCGCCGCTTATCGGCATTCGCCAGACTTTCTGGCTGGCTGGCGGGGTGATTTTCATTACCTTCCTCGCCACAAGCTTCTTCATCAAGGAAGAGTGGCGGCCGCCCAAGGCCCGGTCAGAAAAACGGTCAGGCGGATGGAGTACCATTCCCGACAAGCGGCCGGTTGTCGTGATGCTGCTTGCCGGCATGCTGCTGATGCTCGCCAATATGTCGATCGAACCGATCATCACCGTCTACGTGGCGCAGCTGGTCGCCGATCCGGCCAAGATCACGCTCGTTGCCGGCGTCGTCATGTCGGCGGCGGCGCTTGGCAGCATCCTGTCCGCATCCAAGCTCGGCAAACTGGCTGACCGGGTGGGCCATTGGAACATCATCGTCGGGGCGCTCGGCGTATCAGCGCTGCTTCTCGTTCCCCAAGCCTTCGTAACCGAGAGCTGGCAGTTGATCGTGCTGCGGTTCCTGATGGGGCTTTCCCTGGGCGGATTGTTGCCGTGCATCACCGCGGTGATCCGCCACAATGTCCCCGATAATGCGGCCGGCAGCATACTTGGCTATGCCACCTCCTCGCAATATGTCGGACAGGTTGTGGGACCACTGGCTGGTGGCTTCGTCGGCGGTCACATCGGCATGCGCGCGGTATTCCTCGGCACGAGTTTGCTCCTCGCCGGTGCGGCCGTCTATGGCTGGTTGGTACGCCCCAAAGAACGGTGATACGCTCGCCGAAGTACCGAGTGATTCGTAAGCGATGACGATCACGAAAAATTCGCCAGATTGTCATGGAACCAGACTGACTCCCGACGCATTACCGTGGTCAGTTTAGCCTGCAACTTGTTGCAACTAGACTGTCCTACATTCCATGGAGGAAGTAATGAACGACAAGCGGTTTCCCATCCCCGTCATGATCACAGTTGGAGCGGCCGGACAACGCGCCGTGTCCACGGTATGGGAAGCGATAGAATGCCTTCGAACGTACTGGCCCACGAAAAAGGGACCAAGTTACAGGCGGGCATTGCAAGCCTGCCTCGACGCACTCGACGGCTGGAAGCCTGCGCACAAGGCGCGGCATGCCTTCATCAGCGCCGCGCGTGAAGCCGGCGTTTTCCTCGACCCACATTTGCATTGATAAGGCGTTCGAGCCAACATATGCGGGCGGCATCGGCCGCCCGACTCCCGTTCAGCGAATATCTGCCCGCGCCCGCGGACGCCTTTCATTCATTTCATGGCTGAAGATCGCCGGCGGCAATGGTGTGCGCTGCCGGATAATGTCTGAACCCTTCTCGCCCATCATGATCGTCGGCGCATTGGTATTGCACGAGGGAACACGCGGCATCACCGAACTGTCGCACACGCGCAGCCCCTCGATGCCGCGGACTTTCAGTTCGAGATCGACCACAGCCATATTGTCCGAACCCATCTTGCAGGTGCCGACAGGGTGGTGGTCGGTCTTCGCATTGGCGCAACCATATTCAAAGAGTTCCTCGTCGGAATTATACCTCGGCCCCGGCAGGCGTTCCGCCATCACATAGGGTTTAAGTGCCGCCTGGCTCATGATCTCGCGGGCGATCTTCAGGCCTTCGATCGACATTTTCCGGTCATGCGGATCGCTCCAGTAATTGGGGTCGATCAGGGGAGCGGCATTCGGATCGGAAGATTGCAACCGCACCGTCCCGCGCGAACGGGGATGAAGATAGGCTGAGTTCAAGGTGACGCCGGCGTTCTTGAGCCGCTCGACGCCAGCTTCGATACCCGAGCCCAGTCCGAGATGGAACTGGATGTCCGGAGAGCGCGCATCGGGATCCGCATACCAGAAGCCGCCCGTTTCAAACAGGCTCGACGCAACCGGACCGGTACGGAACAGCACGTACTGGATGCCCGCCCACAGTGTTCGGTGCAGCTTGGCCACGCCATCATAGGTATGGTCGCCCGTGCATTCGCAAATGACGAAAAGGTCAAGGTGGTCCTGCATGTTCTCGCCGACGCCGGGCAGATCATGCGTTACCGGCACGCCTACGCTCTTCAGATGATCGGCCGGGCCGATGCCGGACTGGAGGAGCAGCTTCGGCGATCCGATTGCACCCGAACTGACGAGAACCTCGCGTTCGGCGCGGATTGTCTCGCGCGCATTGCCCTTGATGATCTCTACGCCGACCGCCCGCCCCTTCTCGACAAGGATCCGGGACACCTGCGCGCCCAAGCGGATTGTGAGGTTCTTGCGCTCGCTGATTGGAGCGAGATAGGCCATCGACGCCGACGAGCGGCGGCGATTGCGCTGCGTCAATTGGTAGAACCCGACGCCCGCTTGCTGCTGGCCGTTGAAATCGTGGTTGTATGGAATGCCGAGTTCCTGTCCTGCCCGGATATAGGCATCGCAGATCGGCAGGGTGGCCGCGGGCATTGAGACGCCGAGCGGCCCGCCATAGGCATGATAATCGTCGGCGTAGCGCTGATTGTCCTCGGCGCGCTTGAAATAAGGCAGAACGTCGCGATAACTCCACCCGGCACAACCATCATCCCGTGCCCACAGGTCGTAGTCGGTTGCATTTCCCCGCGTATAAAGCTGGGCATTGATGCTTGATCCGCCACCAATGACTTTTGCTTGCGTATAACGCAAGACGCGGTTGTTCATGTGCTTCTGTGGCACCGTCGACCAGCCCCAGCTGGCGACACCCTTGGTCATCTTGGCGAAGCCGGCTGGCATATGGAAAAGCGGGTTCCAGTCCCCGCCCCCGGCTTCGAGCAGCAGTACCGAAACGTCCGGATCTTCGCTCAGGCGATTGGCGAGAACGCAGCCTGCGGGTCCGGCGCCGGTTATGATGTAATCATAGGTCATTCTAGAGCCTGCTTATCGAAAGGGCGCCATCGGCATTGATGATCGAGCCCGTGGCAAAGTTGAAATCGCCGCTGGCAAGAGCGGCCACGATACGGCCGAGATCGTCCGGCTCGCCCCAGCGCTTCATCGGAACAAGGCCCTCGGCAATAAGCTTGTCGTATTTTGCAGCGGCAACGGCGGTCATGTCGGAACGGATGATCCCGGGCCGCACATCGAAAACGCTGATTCCCTGATCGGCAAGACGCACCGCGAGCCCCTGCGTGAAGGACGCGAGCGCCGCCTTCGTCAGGCAATAGTCGAGACGTTCGGGCGATGTCATCTCTGCGGAAACCGAGGTAACGTTGATGATCGTGCGCGATGTGGCGCTTTCCTGTTGCGCCAGCATGACGCGCAAGGCGACTTGCGTGAAGAAAACGGTGCCGCGCAGATTGACGGAGACGATGGCGTCGAAATTAGCCGGCTCAAGGTCGAGGAAGTCACCCCGAACCTTCGAACCGATCCCGGCATTGTTGACGAGACAGTCGATGCGGCCATGGGTGTCGAGCACGCCCTCAATCGTCGCGGCATGGCCGGCGAGATCGGCAATGTCGGCCGTGTGAAACGAGACTTTGGCGCCGAGTCCGGCCAGTGTTGCGACCGCCGCCTCAGCCGTTTCGTCATTGGCAATATCAGTGATGGCGAGATCGAAACCCTTGCCCGCCAGCGCCCTGGCGATGCCAAGGCCGATCCCACGGCGCGCTCCGGTGACGAGTGCAACCGGCTTCATGACAAATCCTTTCGGACGATATGATCTGCGACGCGCAGGGCCTGGGCCGCGATTGTGAGCGCCGGGTTGACCGCTGCCGACGTCGGCAGGAACGCGGCATCGACAACGAACAGGTTAGGGTGGTCAAAGGCACGGCAATAAATATCGAGCGGCGCGGTCGCGGGGTCGCTACCTATTCGGACGGTGCCACACTGATGCGACGGCGTCTTGCGGTCGAAGGCCTTTGAAATCACAAGCGGGAAGCCGGCCGCGCGCAGGGTGGACTTGATCCGGGCCACCAGCCTCAAATGGGCCGGCCAGTTGCTGCGGATCCACTCGAGAATGATCTTGTCGCCATCAATGCGCACCCGGCTTTCGGGCTTTGGGACATCCTCGCTCATGGCAAGGAAATCCACCGTATGCGCGCAGAATCGATCAAGCCCCCATTCCGGCACCATCCGAAGATCGGGTTTCAAAACCGCGCCGCTGATCCGCCCGAGCAACTGGACATTGCCGAGCGGCGCGCCGCCATCGCCATCGGACAGATAGAAATCGTTGAAGCCGAATGTCTTCTGGTAGACGCTGTCATTTCTGAAGCGCGGATCGAACCCGATGACGGCCGAAAGGTTGTGGTTCATAAAGTTGCGGCCAACCTGATCCGAGCGATTGGCGAGCCCGGCAGGATTGGCAGCGTCGGCCGAGCGCAAGAGGAGCACGGCGGACTGGACCGCTCCGGCCGAGAGCACGACGAGCTTCGGTCGCGCGATATGCCTTGCGCCATTCTGCTCGTAATGCACCGCTGCGATTGACTTGCCATCCGCCGCGGTCTCGAGGCGAGTGACCCGCGCATTCGTTTCGAGCCGGACATTCTCGTGTTTCACGGCGGCGGCGAGAGCGGTCGTTTCCGCATCCATCTTGCCGTTGAAGCTGTTCGGATGGGCATCCCAAGGCGTTTTGCCGTGCTTCAGCCAGGTATCGATGTCGACGCCCAATGGCAGGGATGCCGGATGAACGCCAACCTTCTTCAACCGGGAGCGAAGCGCGGCGATGGGCGCTTCGTCTGGCACGGGTGGGAAGTTGTAGGGTACTGAATGAAACGGCTCGGTCGGGTCTTCGCCGAGTGTTCCTCTCACCTGAAACAATTGTTCGGCCTTGCTGTACCAGGGCTCGAGTTCCTCGTAAGCAAAAGGCCATGCTGGCGAGACACCTTCGAGATGCTGCATCTCCGTGAAATCCTGGGCGCGGTAACGCGTCAGCACCGCTCCATAGAACTTCGAATTGCCACCGACATTATAGTAATTGCCCGGGTTGAAGGGTTTGCCGGACTCGTCGTACCAGCTTTCCTTCGGCCGAAAGAAACCACGCTGGAAGATGGCGCGCGGATCGCGGTTCTCGGGCCGGTCCGCCAGATGATCGCCCGCTTCCAGGATAGTGATCCTTGCTCCCGAACCGGCGAGCCCGGCGGCGATCGTGGCGCCGCCGATGCCTGAGCCGATGATAATGATATCTGCGGCCGCGTTCGGTGTGGGGTTGGTGGTCATGACGCGGGTCGATCAGGCCCCGATGCGCAATTGCGATTGCGGATCGAAGAAAACCGCCTTGTCGAGATTGAAAGCGAGCGCCGTTCTCGTGCCGGCGGATATTGGCGCATCCGCACGCAGGCGCGCGACGACCTCCTTGCCGCCGAGCTTGGTGACCGCGAAAGTGTCGGAGCCTGCAGGCTCAACCACTTCGATGAAGCATTCGCCTTCGACGAGTGAACCCGCGTTACGATCCGCGCCATCAGGATCGGTCAACGCTTCCGGGCGGATGCCGAAAATCACATCCTTGCCCGTGAACGCAACGAGGGCGCTATTGGTCTTGATCGGCAGGCGCAACGGTTCCATGTCGGGGCGCTCGAGCACGACCGCGAGATCGTTGGCTCCGCCTTCGATCTTGGCCTTGAGCAGGTTCATGGCCGGTGAGCCCATGAAGTCGGCGACGAAGATGTTGGTTGGATTGTTGTAGATTTCCGCCGGTGTGCCGAACTGCTGCAATACGCCGTCTTTCAGGACCGCGATTTTTGTTGCCAGCGTCATCGCCTCGATCTGGTCGTGGGTCACATAGACGATCGTCGTCTTCATGCGCTGGTGCAGGCGCTTGATCTCGGTACGCATATCGACGCGCAGCTTGGCATCGAGGTTGGAGAGCGGCTCGTCGAAGAGGAACACCTGCGGATTGCGCACGAGCGCACGGCCCATTGCCACGCGCTGGCGTTGCCCGCCGGAAAGCTGGCTCGGCTTGCGGTTGAGCAGATGCCCGATCTGCAGCATGTCGGCGACCTGCTTGATGGCCTTTTCTCGCTCCTCCTTGGCGATGCCACGAATTTCCATGCCGAAGGCGATGTTTCCGGCCACGGTCATATTCGGGTAGAGCGCATAGGACTGGAACACCATCGCGATGTCGCGCTTGGAGGGGTGCAGTCCGCTGATCGACTTGCCCTTGATCGAGATGTCGCCTGACGTGATCGGTTCCAGCCCGGCAATGGTATTGAGCAGGGTCGACTTGCCGCATCCGGAGGGTCCGACGAGGACGAGGAAGCCGCCTTCATCGATCTCGATATTGATGTCCTTCAGGATCGGCACGTTGCCGTAGGACTTATGCAGGTCTTGGATCTTGAGAAATGACATTGATTTTATCCCTTCACGGCGCCGGACATGAGGCCGCGGACGAAATACCGCCCGGAAACGATGTAGACGATGAGAGTTGGCAGAGCGGCGAGAATGGCGCCGGCGAAATGCACGTTGTATTCCTTCACGCCCGTCGACGAGTTGACGAGGTTGTTGAGCGCAACCGTCATGGGCGTACTGCTGAAGCCGGAGAACGATGCGCCGAAAAGGAAGTCGTTCCAGATATTGGTGAACTGCCAGATCACAGATACGACGATGATCGGCCCAGACGACGGCAGGAGAATACGCCAGAAAATCTGGAAGAAGTTCGCGCCATCGATCTGCGCCGCGCGCACCAGTTCGGTCGGAAATGCCTCGTAGTAGTTACGGAAATAGAGCGTCGTGAAGCCGAGGCCATAGACGATATGGACGAGGATCAACCCCTGGATGGTTCCGGCCATGCCGAGAAAACCGAGGACACGCGCCATCGGTATGAGCACGATCTGAAACGGGATGAAACAGCCGAGCAGCAGCATGCCGAACATGACGTTCGAACCGCGGAAGCGCCATTTCGTCAGGACATAGCCGTTCAGCGCGCCGATGACTGTCGATATGGCGACTGCGGGAATAACCATCAGGATCGAGTTGATGAAATAGGGGCGCAGACCCGTCGGCTGCACGCCGATCTGCGCGGTCGACCAGGCCGAGAGCCAGGGCTGGATCGTCCATTCGTGCGGCGGCGACAGCATGCCGCCCTGACGAATTTCATCGAGCGTCTTCAGCGAGTTCACCACCATTACGTAGAGTGGCAGCAGGTAGTAGAACGCGAAAACCAGAAGGGCGATATAGATGACGACGCGGGTGAGTTTGCCGCTGTTGATCACATTGTCGGGGCTTGGAGCGCTCATTTGTTGCCTCCCCTGATTTCGGAATAAAGGTAGGGGATGATGATCGCGAAGATCGTGATCAGCATGATGATGGCCGACGAGGCGCCAATGCCCATGGAATTGCGGGTGAACGTATAGGAATACATGAACGTCGCCGGCAATTCGGTAGCCTGGCCAGGCCCGCCGCCGGTCAGGGCGATGACCAGATCGTATGCCTTGATCGCAAGATGCGCGAGAACGACGAAGGCAGAAAGAAACACGGGCCGCATCAGTGGAATAATGATGCGCCGGTAGATCATGCCGGTCGATGCGCCGTCGATCTGAGCCGCCTTGATGATCTCATTGTCGACGCCGCGCAAGCCGGCGAGAAACATGGCCATGACGAAGCCGGAGGATTGCCAGACCGCAGCGATAACGACCGTATAGATCGCCATCTTCGAGTCCTTGATCCAGTTGAACTGAAAGCTTTCCCAGCCCCACTGGTGCATGGTGTTTTCAAGACCGATGCCGGGATCGAGAAACCATTTCCAGGCGACGCCGGTGACGATGAACGACAGCGCCATGGGATAGAGATAGATGGGACGCAGGACACCTTCGATGCGGATCTTCTGGTCGAGAAGGATGGCGAGACCCAGGCCGAGTACCGTGCAGATGACGATGTAGAGCGAGGCAAATATGCCAAGGTTGGTAATAGCCCGCCACCAATGCGGCAGCGCCCACAGCTTGCGGTAATTTTCAAAGCCGACAAATCCATAGGACGGCAACATCTTGCTGTCCGTGAACGACAGAATGCCGGTATAGATGATAAAGCCATAGACGAAGATCAGGACGATCAAAAAGCTCGGTCCGAGAACCAGCTTGGGTATAAGGTCCTGTATGCGGCTGCGGGTATCCATAGCCTCACCTCTTAAATCAATATCGTTTTATATCGTTGCCGCGACGGGGCGGAGAATTCTATCCGGGGCATGTGTGCCCCGGATAGAGGACTAAGCTTATTTCGCAGCGTCAACGGCGGAAACGAGTTCCTTCACCGCGTCTTCGGAGCTCAGTTCACCGTTGAATTCACGTGTGACGACGTCATAGATCGCGTTCTTCACGGCAGCAGGAACCGCATAGCCATGGGCCATGGAGCCGTAGAGCGTGCCGCCCTTGCTGGCTTCGGCAAGATCCTTGATGGCCTTCTTGCCGCAAGCGTCAAAAGCGGTATCCGGAACGTCCGTGCGAGCCGGAGCCGAACCCTTGACCACGTTGAACGCCGACTGGAAGCTCGGGCTCTCGATGGCCGATGCCATTACCAGCTGGTTCTTGTGGTCAGCATCGCTCTTCTTGAAGAAGAGGAACTGGTCGGAGTTGAAGGTTACCGACCCCTGGGTGCCCGGGAAGCGCATGCAGACGAAGTCCACGCCGGGCTCCTTCTTTGCCTTCACGAATTCACCCTTGGCCCAGTCACCCATGAACTGCATGCCGGCCTTGCCTTCGATAACCATGGTCGAAGCAAGGTTCCAGTCGCGACCGGAGAAATTGTCGTCGACATAGCTGCGCAACTTGGTCATGCGGTCGAATGCTTCCTTCATCTTGTCGCCGCCCAAGGCCTTGGGGTCGAGATCGATGAATGCCGCCTTGTAGAAGTCATTGCCGAGGGAAAGAACGACGGCATCAAAGATGGTCGCATCCTGCCAGGGCTGGCCGCCATGGGCAATCGGCGTGATGCCCTGTTCCTTGAACTTGTCGAGCAGAGCGATCAGCTCGTCCCAGTTGGCAGGTTCCTTGCCGCCAGCCTTGTCAAGGGCCGCCTTGTTGATCCATACCCAGTTGGTCGAGTGAACATTGACCGGCGCGGCGATCCAGTGGCCGTCATACTTGGAGAACTTCTGCAGTGCCTCGGGAATGACGTCGCCCCACTTTTCCTTGTCGGCGACTTCATCGACATTGGTCAGTGCGCCCTGCTTTGCCCAGTCGGTAATGTCGAAACCGAGCGACTGCACCGACGTCGGCGGATTGCCGGCGGTAACACGGGCGCGCAGCACGGTCATGGCTTCTGAACCGCCACCACCGGCGACGGGCATGTCAGACCAGGTGATGCCCTTGGTCTCGAGATCCTTCTTCAGGACTTCGAGCGCCGTTGCTTCACCGCCGGAAGTCCACCAATGCAGAACCTCGACGTTTTCAGCAGCGCGGGCCGCCGTTGCAGTCCCGAGCAGCATCGCTGCGGCGGCGACCGTATTCATCCACTTTTTCATTTCAGGCCTCCCATTTGAAAAAAGAAAATATCCAAAATATCCGACTGAGACTCCTCAAGTCCGGAGCATTCTTACAATAGGCGGAAGGGGCTTTACAATCGATTTAATCAGCTCCCCCATACGACTTTCCTCCTACCCAGATGCATGTTGAGTGTCTTCGTTTCCGTGTAATCCTCAACCGCATGCCTGCCCAGTTCCCGGCCGAGACCGGACTGCTTGTAGCCGCCGAACGGCAATTCCGAAGCGCCGTCCATAAAGGTGTTCATCCAGATCGTCCCGGCACGAACCTGGCGCCCGATCGTCAGGCACGTATCGAAATCGCGGCTCCAAACCCCGGCCGACAGACCATAATCGATGGAATTGGCGATGCGAACCGCTTCATCGAGCGTTTCGAAGGTCAGGACGGAGAGAACCGGGCCGAAAACCTCCTCGCGTGCGACTGCCATGTCCGGCTGCACGGCCGATAGGATGGTCGGCGACATGAACTGTCCCATGCCGAGTTCCAGCGGCTCGCCGCCATGGCTGATATTGGCTCCGCCGGTTGCTGCATTGCGCACATAGCCGTCGATCTTCGCCAGGTGCTCGGGTGTGATGATGGCGCCAACCTTGGTCTGCGGATCGAGCGGATCACCGACCTTTACCTTGGCGGAATGAGCGGCGATGCGGGCGACGACGTCGTCAGCAATATCGCGGTGAACGATAAGGCGTGAACCGGCATTGCAGCATTCGCCGGCGTTGAAATAGGCGCCGAAGACCGCCGCGTCGATGAAATCATCGAGTTCCGCGTCGGGAAACACAATCTGCGGGTTCTTGCCGCCGAGTTCCAGAGAGACCTTTTTCAAGGTCTGCGCGGCATTGGCCATGGTGAGCTTGCCGACCAGCGTGGAGCCGGTGAAGGACACCATGTCGACGTCAGGATGGACGGTCATGGGCGCACCGACTTCCGCGCCGGTTCCCGTCACGATATTGACGACACCGGCAGGAACGCCGGCTTCCATCAGTATCTCGCCAAGCACAAGCGTCGAGCCGGAAGTAAGCTCCGATGGCTTGACCACGGCCGTGCAACCAGCCGCCAGGGCGAAAGGCAGTTTCTGGCTGACGATAAGGAACGGGAAATTCCACGGCGTTATGATCGAAACGACGCCGATCGCTTCGCGCAGGACCACCCCGAGCGTGCCTTCACCGAGCGTATTATAGCTCTCGCCATGGAGATCCCGGCCGAGCGCAGCGGCATAGCGCCAGATATCCACGGCGCCGCCGAGTTCGGCCTTGGCCTGGCTGATCGGCTTGCCCGACTCGATGCAATCGAGATAGGCGAGTTCATCGGAACGCGCGGCAATCAGTTCGGCAGCCTTGAGCAAAATGTTCGAGCGCTCTGCGCCGGTCATGCGGGACCAGGTACCCGTATCGAAGGCGCGGCGCGCTGCGGCGATGGCACGTTCCGCGTCGGCTTTCGTTGCGGCCTGATAGCGGGAGACGACGACACCATGTCCCGGGCTCTTGCGCTCGATGGAAGCGCCGCCGGAACCATCGACCCACCGGCCATCGATCAGCAGCTGAAATTCGCGCACCTTGAAATCTTCGAGCGCCCGTGGGCGCACCAGAATCGTCATTACCATTCTCCTTTGAATGCGGGCTCGCGCTTTTCGGCAAAGGCCGAAACACCTTCCTTAAGGTCCGCTGTCTTTGCGACGAGGATCGAGCCCAGCGCTTCGACCGCCGTTCCATTGTCTTCGCCATTGGCCGAGGCAATCATCAGTTTGGCCACTTCGACGGCAGCCGGCCCGCGCTTGGCAATACGTTCCGCGTAGGCCGTTGCCGTTGCAACCGCCCCGCCCGTTTCGACGACGTGGTCGACAAGGCCGAGGCCCAAGGCTTCGCCTGCACTGAAGATTTCGCCGCCGAGCGCCATGCGGCGCACGACCTGCGCGCCGAAGCGCCGGACAAGGCGCTGCGTTCCCGACCATCCCGGCACCATGCCGAGGCCGGTTTCCGGCAGGCCAAGCTTGATCTGGACTTCCGCAATGCGGATATCGGCAGTTGCAGCAAGCTCGAGCCCGCCGCCCAGCGCATGACCATTGAGCGCGGCGATAAGCGGCACGCGCAAGGTCGCAAGGCGCTCGAACACGCGGTGACCGAAGCGCACCCAGGCATGGCCGAACTCATTGGGCGTCATCGCTGCCCAGGCCTTGATATCGCCGCCGGCCGAGAACGCCTTGCCGGCGCCGGTCAGGATCGCGACGCGCGTTTCGGCGTTGGCTTCGACAGCGTCGCAGGCCGCGCCCAGTTCCTTCAGCATATCGAGATCGAAGGCATTGAGCTTTTCCGGGCGCGACACGGTGATCGTGGCGACGTGACCGGCGAAAGTGACGGTGATGCGCGGGTCAGCCATGGATCGTCCTCTGTGGCTTGTGCGGCAATTCGAGGCCGAGCGGCTGCGGCTGGAAGAGGCGGGCATCCATCTGTTTCAGGTCGCGCGCGACAACCAGCGGGAACTCGGACTGGTCGAGAATATGCGCCTGCAGATCGACGCCGGGGGCGATTTCAGTCAGCACGACGCCTTCGGGACGCAGCGCCATGACGCAGCGCTCGGTCACATAGGTGATGTCCTGTCCCTGCTCGATGGCGCGGCGACCGGAGAAAGTGACGTGTTCAACCTCGTTGACCAGCTTCTTGAGCTTGCCTTCCTTTTCGATAACCAGCTTTCCGCCTTCGACATGTACTTTCGCCCCGGCATTGAACATGCCCGAGAAGACGATCTTGCGAGCGCGCGCCGTGATATCGACGAAGCCGCCGGCGCCAGCAGTCACATGCGGGCGGAAACTCAGTTTCGATACGTTGACAGAACCGCTCTTGTCGATTTCCAGGAACGAGAGCAGCGACGCATCGAAACCAGCGCCCTGGAAATAGGTCAACTGGTGCGGCGACGGCACGAAAGCCTCGGCATTCGAGGCGCAACCGAAGGCAAAGTCGAGGAGCGGAATGCCGCCGACCGGACCCTGCTCGATGACCCAGGTGACGGCACCATGCAAACCCTCTTCGAGCAGGATGCGCGGCACGTTTGCCGAGATGCCGAAACCGAGATTGACGGCGCTGCCCGCCTCGAGTTCCGTCGCGACCCGTCGCGCGATAACCTTCTGGATATTGAAATCCGGTAGTTCGAAATCTTCGAGCGGATGGAAGATCTCGCCGGAAATGGCCGGATCATACAGCGTCTGTGTTGTCTGCTTCTGTTCCGGATCGACCACGACATAATCGACAAGGATGCCGGGAACGCGCACGTCGTGCGGCTTCATCGAGCCGCTCTTGGTGATCCGCTTGACCTGAGCAATGACGATGCCGCCATTGTTGCGCACTGCGAGCGCCTGGTCGAAGCCGCCGAGATAGGCACCTTCATGCTCGTAGGTGAGGTTGCCGCGCTCGTCGGCGGTCGTTGCACGGATGATGGCCACCTGCGGCACGATCGGCTTGAAGAACAACCATTCTTCGCCATCGAATTCGATCTTGCGCACCAACGGTTCCTTCGCGGCGGATGCATTCATGGCGCAACCCTGGCGGTCCGGATCGACGAATGTGTCGAGCCCGACCTTGGTCAAGACGCCCGGACGCTTGGCGGCAGCCTCACGGTGCATGTCAAAGAGAATGCCTGAGGGCACATTGTATGCGGCAACCTCGTCATTGCCGATCATCTGCCAGATCAATGGAGGTTCGGCGCTGGACGGACCCGACGGGTAGGAGCCGCCGACGATCTTCTTCAAAAGGCCCTTCCTGGCAATGTAGTCGACCCCCTTGATCCCGCTCATGTCGCCGGCGGCTATCGGATGCAGGGTCGTCAGATCACGCGGGTGACCCGTAGCCTCGAAGCGCGCGCCGATCGCCTTCAGCATCAGGTCGGGGCAACCGAGCCCGCTCGACGATGAAACGGAGACGATGGCTTCGTCAGGAATGAGGTTCGCGGCCTCTTCGGGGGTAATGTGCTTGTTCATGCTCTTGGATCGTGCTTTCAAAGGCCTGGATTGATCTTTTGGGCGGCTCCTGTCCGCGCCGCTTCCGTAACGGCGATACCGGCGGCAAGCGACCAGATACCGTCCTCGCCCGACGCCGCAGGTCTGCCGTCGCCGGCAATGGCGGCGTGGAATTTGGCAAGGCCCGTCTCGTAGAGATTCTTGTGGTCGAGCTTGAGTTCGCTTTCGCCGTCGGCATTGCGGAGTATGACCGTCCCGACCGGCTTTTGCGTCATGACATTATGCCCGACCAGCGAGCCTTCCGTGCCGTGCACTTCGAAGCCCGTTTCAGAGTATTTCGTGGTGAAGCCGTCATGGAACAAAGCAATCAGCCCCGACTTGAAGCGCATCACGCCCATCACACCATCCTCCAGGCCCTCTTTGGCAAGTCCGCTCTTCTGGCCGAAGGCGACGGCCTCGACCGGGTCGTCGCCAAGCACGTAGCGCAGCGTATCGGTATCGTGGACGGTGATATCGAGAATCACGCCGCCGCCTGCCTCCGGGCGATCCAGGCGCCAGCCCTGCAGATGCGGCGGAAGATAAACGGCGTGGAAGACCTTGGCGGCGAGCGGCTTGCCGATCTTGCCCGCAGCAATGGCATCGCGCATCGCCGTATGGCTTGCCGCGTTACGCAGGTGGTGGTTGGTGGCAAAGACGATATTGGCGGCGCGGCAGGCCTCGACCATGGCCCGCGCATCCTCAAGGCTCGTTGCGAGCGGCTTTTCGCACAGTACATGCTTTCCCGCCTTCGCTGCGGCGAGCACCTGGTCCTTGTGCAGTTCATTGGTCGTCGAAATATAGACCGCATCGATCGGCTGTTCGCTGAACAACGCGTCGAGCGTTGTGACCGAATGGGGAATTGCGTGATCGTCGGCATATTTGCGCCCGCGCTCGGCATTGGTGCTCATGACAGAGACAATCTCGCCGCCACTGGCGCGGATCGCATCGATGACCCATTCATGCGCGATGGTGCTCGCACCAATCAGACCCCAGCGTATCATGCCAATTCCTCCGTTTGCCTGACAGGCGCGCCGCAGCTTTGGCGCACGACGAGGCGCACCGACGTAACCAGTGTTTCCTGGTCGACCTGCCCGGCATTGATCTGCTTCATCAAAAGTTGTGCCGCCCGCTGGCCCATGCCCTGCGGATCGACCGAGACGGTCGTCAGGGCGGGAACCGCTGTCTTTGCCTCGATGACATCGTCGAATCCGATGACTGCAAAACCCTTGCCCGGCTCGATATTGTTGGAGCGAAGGCCATCGCACACGCCGAAGGCGACTGCATCGTTGAAGCACAGCGCCGCAGAAGGGCGCCCGTCAAAGAACATCATGCGTTCTACCGCGGTGGCGCCGCCGGCGCGCGAGGGCGCGGAATGAATGACGAAGTTTTGGTTGAGGGGAATACCGGCTTCCATCAGGGCATCGCGATAGCCCCGCACCCGGTCGGACGACACGGCCGTGTCGGCAAAGCCGCCCATGAAGGCGATGCGGCGGTGCCCCAGATTGATGAGGTGGCGGACTGCCGCTTTCGCGCCGGCGTAATTGTCGGAGAGCAGCGTCGAAACCTTCACACCCGGCAGATTGCGCACGACGACCACAACAGGAATGCCGCTGTCGGCGAGCGGCTTGACGTCACTTGCGTCGGTTCCGCGTGCCGGTGACAGAATAAGGCCGGCGATGCCGTTTTCACGCATCGAGGCGATGACCTGGCGCTGCCTGTCGACGCTTTCGCCGCTATGGGCGAGGAATTGCACATAGCCTGCCGACTGCACCACCATGTCGACGCCGACAGCCAGTTCCGCAAAGAAACTGTTGGTCAGATCGTTGACGACGATGCCGATGATTTTCGATTTCGACTGGCGCAGATTGGCAGCCCCGCGATTGTAGACATAGCCCAGATCATTGATGAGCGCGCTGACCTTTTCGCGGGTCTTTTCATTAACGAGCGGACTGCCCTGAAGGACCAGCGACACGGTGGATTTCGACACGCCGGCGGCGCGCGCAATGTCCACAATACTTGTCCGTGTCTTGCTCAAGGTGATCTCTCCCAGTCGCCGCACAGTTAATTGGAACGTTCCAAATATGTCAAGAGATTTCTTCATGATGCCGCAAAGGCGCTGTTCTACGCGGGTTTTGCCCTCACCGCACCTCTTTCTGGGGGTTAGTCTGGCTATTCCGATAATTTTTCGGCTTGCCACTTGTGTTTTGGAACGTTCCAAATTAAAAAGCCGACGTCAGTATGGGACCGAACGCATGACAATAAGCCTCAACCTGCCGACTTCAGATGGAGCAAGCGCTGCCTATAGCCTGCGCGGCGAGCCGCTTGCCAAACCATCGTCCCCGCCCTCGTTCAATCGCATCGCCTATGCCGCGGCGCATGTCGTTTCCGATCCGCGCCGCGATGCCAATCCCTGGACCTCGCCCGCGATCGACTGGGATGCGACGATGGCATTTCGCCATCACCTGTGGTCGCTCGGCTTCAAGATTGCCGAGGCGATGGACACGGCGCAGCGCGGCATGGGCGTCGACTGGGCTACCGCGCAGGAGCTGATCCGCCGCTCGCTCGCCGAGGCGCGGACCGTTTCGGGCGCGGATCTTGCCTGCGGTGGCGGAACGGACCAGCTGTTGCCCCAGGATGCGAAATCGCTTCAGGATGTCATCGACGCCTACGAGACCCAGATCGGCTTCATTGAAGGCGAAGGCGGACGCTCGGTGATGATGGCGAGCCGTGCACTCGCACGTGTCGCCCGCTCTGCCGATGACTACCGCACCGTCTATAACGCCATCCTCTCGCAGACGCGGGAAAAGGTGACCCTGCATTGGCTTGGCGACATGTTCGATCCCCATCTTGCCGGCTATTGGGGTTCGGCAAGTTTTGAAGACGCGCTCGAAACTGTCCTTGCCGTCATCAACGACAATAGAGCCAAGGTGGAAGGCATCAAGATTTCGCTGCTGGACAATGCGAAGGAGATCGAGCTGCGCAAGCGCCTGCCCGACGACGTCCTCTGCTTTACCGGCGACGACTTCAACTATGCCGAGTTGATCGAGGGCGACGGAAAGCGCTACAGCCACGCTCTACTCGGTATTTTCGACGCTGTTGCCCCATCGGCATCGAAAGCGCTCGCGCACCTCGCAGCGGGCGATGCCGAGGCATTTCGCGAGACGATCGAGCCGACCGTGCCGCTCTCGCGCAAGATATTCGAGGCACCGACGCAGTACTACAAGGCCGGTGTCGTCTTCCTCGCCTGGCTCAATGGCCACCAAAGCCACTTCGTCATGCCGGCCGGTATGCAGTCCGCGCGTGGCATCGTGTACTACGCCGACATCTTCCGGCTTGCGGATGCGGCCAATGTGCTCGACAAGCCTGACCTTGCAGTGGCCCGGATGAAGAGCCTTTTGCAAGTTTATGGAGTGTAATGCACGTCCATGGGTTCTCGGGCTAAGCCAGAGGTCCTCTCTCCCGATAGAAAAAGGGACGGTGCCGGAGCACCGTCCCCTCCCCGCTCCAATCTTTGAAGCTTACTTGTTCCAGCTCTTGACCAGTTCGTCGTAGTTGATGGTCTGCGGCTTTTCCTTTTCGTTTTCGATCTTCAGCTGCGGAGCGAGATTGCCAGCCTTGACCGCTTCCGCGTTCCAGTAGGCAAGGTCATGCTCCTCGGCCAGCTTCGGACCGATATCACCCTGGACGCCTGATTTCTCGAGGCGGCCGAGCACCTTTTCCTGCTCCTCGCAAAGCGAGTCCATGGCTTCCTGAGCGGTCTTGGCACCGGAAGAAGCGTCACCCACGGCCTGCCACCAGAGCTGTGCCAGCTTCGGATAGTCAGGAACGTTGGTGCCCGTCGGCGACCACTGAACGCGAGCCGGCGAACGATAGAACTCGATCAGACCGCCGAGTTCAGGCGCACGCTTGGTGAAGCTCTTGTCCTGGATGGTGGATTCGCGGATGAAGGTGAGGCCGACATGGCTCTTCTTCACGTCCACGGTCTTCGAGGTTACGAACTGCGCATAGAGCCATGCGGCCTTGGCGCGATCCTCCGGCGTCGACTTCATCAGCGTCCATGAGCCGACGTCCTGGTAGCCGAGCTTCATGCCGTCTTTCCAGTAGACACCATGCGGCGAGGGCGCCATGCGCCATCTCGGGGTGCCATCTGCATTGACGACGGGAAGGCCTGGCTTGACCATGTCGGCGGTGAAGGCGGTGTACCAGAAAATCTGCTGGGCGATATTGCCCTGCGCCGGAACCGGACCCGATTCGGAGAAGGTCATGCCCTGAGCTTCCGGCGGTGCATAAGCCTTCAGCCAGTCGAGATATTTCTGGATCGAATAGACCGCAGCCGGTCCGTTGGTATCGCCGCCCCGGGCAACGCACGAGCCGACCGGACGTGACTGCGCATCGACCTTGATGCCCCATTCATCGACCGGGAGACCGTTCGGCAGGCCCTTGTCACCATTGCCAGCCATGGAAAGCCAGGCATCGGTAAAGCGCCAGCCGAGCGACGGATCCTTCTTGCCGTAGTCCATGTGACCATAGACCTTCTTGCCGTCGATCTCGCGACCGTTGAAGAATTCGGCAATGTCCTCATAGGCAGACCAATTGACCGGAACGCCGAGATCGTAGCCATATTTCGCCTTGAAATCGGCCTTATTCTTCTCGTCGTTGAACCAGTCGTAGCGGAACCAATAGAGGTTGGCGAACTGCTGGTCGGGAAGCTGATAAAGCTTCTTGTCCGGCGCAGTCGTGAACTTGGTGCCGATGAAGTCGTCGACGTCGAGACCGGGATTGGTCACGTCCTTGCCTTCATTGGCCATCCAGTCGGTCAGGTTGCGCACCTGCTGGTAGCGCCAGTGCGTGCCGATCAGATCCGAGTCGTTGACCCAGGCGTCGTAGAGGTTCTGGCCCGTCTGCATCTGCGTCTGGATCTTTTCGACGACGTCACCTTCCTGGATGATGTCGTGAGTGACCTTGATGCCGGTGATCGCGGTGAAGGCCGGGGCCAGCGTCTGCGATTCATAGCTGTGGGTCGTCAGTGACTCCGACACCACCTTGATTTCCATGCCCGCGAAGGGCTTGGCGGCATCGATGAACCACTGCATCTCCTTTTCCTGAGCAGCGCGATCAAGGGTCGACATGTCGCCGATTTCCTTGTCGAGGAACGCCTTGGCCTCATCGATTCCGGCCCAGGCACTGCCTGCGCCGAACAACAGCACCATTGCTGTCGTTGTCGTCAATAATCGCGTTCGCATGGTTGTCCTCCCAGAGTTGCTGCGATTGCATTGTTGGGACAGGGCGGAATGCCCTGTCTCAATTTCATAAGTCAGACGAAGCGGAACACGCCTATGGCGTAGACCACCGAAATTGCCAGAGCCCACCAGAGGTTGGGACCAACGAGGCCAAGCCAGGCAAGATGGATATAGGCGGCGCCGAGCAGCGACACGAAAAGCCGGTCGCCTCGCGTCGTTTCAAAGCGCAATATGCCGATGCGCGGATTGCCGCCCGGCGAGAAGTATTCCCACACCGCCATGCCGATCAGCAGAAGGAAGATCGTCATGAAGAACAGCGCGGTCGGCACGGTCCATGCCATCCATGAAAGGTCCATGTCAGGCCTCCTTCCGTGCAAATCTAAAGTCAGAACGGGATGCTATTCTTGGCGCACTCCCGAGCACGCGCGCTTCCGCTATCCTCAGCGCACGCTTCTCCAAGCCCGTCATTACACCCTCCCCAGGGCGAAGCCCTTGGCGATATAGTTGCGGACGAAGTAGATGACGATGGCGCCCGGGATCAGGGTCAACACGCCGGCGGCGGCCAACAGCCCCCAATCCATGCCTGACGCTGAAACCGTACGTGTCATCGTTGCCGCAATCGGCTTGGCATCGGTTGTCGTCAGCGTACGGGCGATCAGGAGCTCCACCCAAGAAAACATAAAGCAGAAGAAGGCGGCGACGCCGATACCGCTCGCGATAAGCGGCACAAAGATCTTCACGAAAAAGCGCGGGAACGAATAGCCATCGATATAGGCGGTCTCGTCGATCTCCTTCGGCACGCCCGACATGAAACCCTCGAGGATCCAGACGGCGAGCGGTACGTTGAACAGGCAGTGCGCCAGCGCCACCGCGATATGTGTATCAATGAGGCCGAATGCCGAATAGAGCTGGAAAAACGGCAGCGCAAACACTGCTGGCGGCGCCATGCGGTTGGTCAGCAGCCAGAAGAACAGGTGCTTGTCGCCAAGGAAGCGATAGCGCGAGAAGGCATAGGCCGCAGGCAGGGCAACCAGCACCGAAATCACCATGTTCATGACGACATAGATGATCGAATTGATGTAGCCGCGATACCATGACGGGTCGGTGAAAATCACCGCGTAATTGTGAAGTGTCGGATTTTGCGGCCACAGCGTGAAAGTGGTCAAAATCTCCTGGTTGGTCTTGAAGCTCATGTTGACGAGCCAATAGATCGGAAGCAGCAGGAAGATGATGTACAGCGTCGGGACCAGCCACCAGAATTTCGACTCGTCGCCACGCCGCCGCATCCTGCGGGCCAGCGCCTTGTCGATCTGCCGCTGCTCGGCGGCAGGCCGTCCGCTTGTGCGTGCAAGGGTTTCGTTCTGCACCGACATGTCAGCGCTCCGCATCGTAGTTGGTCATGACGGTATAGAATATCCATGACAGGAGAAGGATGATCAGGAAGTAGATGATCGACATTGCTGCTGCCGGCCCCAAGTCGAACTGGCCAATGGCGATCTTGACGAGGTCGATCGACAGGAATGTCGTGGAATTGCCGGGACCGCCGCCGGTGACGACGAAGGGCTCGGTGTAGATCATGAAACTGTCCATGAAGCGCAGGAGCACGGCGATGAGCAGCACGCGGTTCATCTTCGGCAGCTGGATGTAGCGGAAGACCGCCCAGCGCGACGCGCCATCGATCTTGGCAGCCTGGTAGAAAGCATCGGGGATCGAGACGAGACCGGCATAGCAAAGGAGTACGACGAGGCTCGTCCAGTGCCACACGTCCATGATTATGACCGTGAACCAGGCGTGCAGCGGGTTCTGCACATAATTGTACTTGATGCCGAGGCTTTCCAGCGTATGGCCGAGAAGGCCGATATCGTTGCGGCCGAAGACCTGCCAGATCGTTCCGACGACGTTCCAGGGAATGAGCAGCGGCAGCGCCATCAGGACGAGGCAGACGGGAACGCCCCAGCCACGGCGAGGCATATTCAGGGCGATGACGATGCCGAGCGGCACCTCGATGGCGAGGATGATGAAAGAGAAGACGAGATTGCGACCGAGCGCTGCGTGAAAGCGGTCCGAATGCAGGATTTCCTCGTACCATTCTGTGCCGGCCCAGAAGAACTGATTGTTGCCGAACGTATCCTGCACCGAATAATTGACGACGGTCATCAACGGAATGACGGCCGAAAACGCCACCAGCAACAGCACCGGCAGCACCATGAACCAGGCCTTGTTGTTCCAGGTCTTATCCATGGCTATTGCCTCCTGCCAGTGTGCGGAGGGTCGCGGACCAAAAGGTCATACCATGCATTATCAGTTCCCTCCCACGCGCCAGGAATCGGCGTAGATATTGATGCCCTTCGGATCGAAGGCGATGTGCGGTTCGGCCGGAATTTCCTGGCCTTCGCCGACAATAACGGCGATCTCCTGCGTGCCGAGGCGGGTGCGCACGATCTTGTGGCGGCCAATATCCTCGACCTTGGCGATTTTAACGGGCATGCCGAGGCGGCCGAGCCGCACATATTCCGGGCGGATGCCGAGTTCGACCTTGCCGGCTATGGGAGCCGATGGCGACGGCAGCTGAATCTGATGCTCGCCAATGCGGGCGGCGCCGGACTCGATCTCGACCGGCATCACATTCATGCCGGGAGAGCCGATAAAATAGCCGACGAAAGTGTGTTTTGGCCGCTCGAACAATTCTTCCGGCGTGCCGATCTGCACGATCTCGCCGTCATACATAACCACCACCTTCTGGGCGAAGGTGAGGGCTTCGGTCTGATCGTGGGTGACATAGACCATGGTATAGCCGAAGCGCTGGTGCAGCACCTTCAACTGGGAGCGCAGCACCCACTTCATGTGCGGATCGATGACCGTGAGCGGCTCGTCGAAGAGGATGGCATTGACGTCGGAGCGGACGAGGCCGCGGCCGAGCGAAATCTTCTGCTTCTGGTCCGCCGTCAGGCCACGCGCCTTCTTGTTGGCCCAGCTCGCCAGATCGATCATCTCCAGCGTTTCCTTGACCTTGCGGTCGACTTCGGCCGCTGGAACGCCGCGGTTGCGCAAGGGAAAGGCGAGGTTATCGTATACGGTCATCGTGTCGTAGATGACCGGAAACTGGAACACCTGCGCGATATTGCGTTCCTGGGTCGAAAGGTTGGTGACGTCCTCGCCATCGAACAGCAATTGCCCGTGCGACGGATGGAGGAGACCCGAGATAATGTTGAGGAGCGTGGTCTTGCCGCAGCCGGAGGGACCGAGCAGGGCATAGGCGCCGCCGTCCTCCCAGCTGTGGTGCACTTCCTTCAGTGCATAATCCTTGTCCGACTTCGGGTTGGGGACGTAGGCGTGGCGAATATGATTGAGGTCGATGCGTGCCATGGCCAGCCCCTATGCCGCGCGTTTCTGACCGCGGGTGACGGAATTGCCGGCCGCGTCAAAAATCATCAGGTTGCGTGGGTCGATGAAAATGTCGATCTGTTCATCGGGTGCGTAGATATGAATGCCATGGGTCAGCATGGTCCAGCGCGCATCGGCGAAGGATAGGTGCACGAAACTTTCAGAACCGGTGATCTCAGTCGCCGTGACCGTTGCCTTCAGGGCGATCTCATCGGGATGAGCCCGTGTTGTCTCGATATGGTGCGGCTGGAAACCGATCGTATAGGTCCCGTCGGCGAAATCAGCGAGATGGGGCGGGACCGGCAGTGTCACCCCGCCCTCGAGTTGGAAGGCCTTGCCGAACTTTGCCAGCGCGATGGTGTTGAGCGGCGGGTCGGCAAAAGTCTGGGCGGTGATCAAATCATCCGGGCGGCGGAAGACGTCGATAGTCGGCCCGAACTGGGTGATGCGGCCTTCAGCCAGCGTTGCCGTATTTCCGCCAAGCAGGAGCGCCTCATGCGGTTCGGTTGTCGCGTAGACGAAGATCGTGCCCGACTCCGCGAAAATCTTCGGCAGTTCCTGCCGCAGTTCCTCGCGCAGCTTGTAGTCGAGATTGGCCAGCGGTTCATCAAGGAGCACGAGCTTGGCGTTCTTGACGATGGCACGCGCGAGCGCGGTGCGCTGCTGCTGGCCGCCCGAAAGATTGAGCGGCGTGCGGTCGAGATATGGCGTCAGCTTCAACAGCTCGGCCGCCTTGCGCACTTCGCGATCGATGGTCTTGGCGTCCAGACCTGCAACGCGCATCGGCGAGGCAATGTTCTCATAGACGGTGAAGGCCGGATAATTGATGAACTGTTGATAAACCATCGCAACCGAGCGCTTTTGCACCGGAATACCCGTCACATCCTTGCCGTCGAACCACACCGAACCCGAGGTCGGCACGTCAAGGCCGGCCATGATGCGCATCAGGCTGGTCTTGCCCGACAGGGTCGGCCCGAGGAGCACGTTCAGCGTGGCGTGTTGCAAAGTCAGCGAAATATCGCTGAGATGGGGCTTGCCGCCCACCACCTTCGATACATCGCGCAATTCAAGCATTCGTGGTCCTCCCTTTGAGCGACGCTTGCCGCCCCGGCGATGTGGACCCTCCGTCCCATCGCCCGATTTCATTCCAGTCTATTCCGCCGCCAGCCTGCGCCGCCGGTCCACCGCATCTTCCATGAAGCGGTCGAGCGCGGCAGCCTCGTCGGCAGTCAGGTGCAAACCCTTCTTGGTGCGGCGCCACAGCACGTCCTGCGCCGTGACCGCCCATTCATGTGCAATCTGGTAGCGTACTTCGGCCTCGTAGAGATCGGAACCGAAATTCTTGCCTAGGTCCTCGATCGACGTGGCCTTGCCAAGCAGCGTGCGTGCCTTGGTGCCGTAAAGGCGGAACAGCCGCCGTGCATGCGCCGCATCCAGAAAGGGGTAGTCGGTTTTCAGTTTCTGCAATTCTGCGTCGAACGCCGTCGCGGCAAAATCACCGCCGGGCAGCTTGCCGGCAGCGGTCCAGGGCTGGCCGCGCTTTCCGAGAAACGCTTCGATCTTTTCCAGCATATGTTCCGACAGCCGTCGGTAGGTCGTGATCTTGCCGCCAAAGATGTTGAGAAGCGGCGCCTTACCTTCCACCGCGTCGGCCTTGAGGACGTAGTCGCGGGTCGCTTCCTGCGCCTTGGACGCACCGTCGTCATAAAGCGGGCGCACGCCGGAATAGGTCCACACGACATGTTCGCGCTTGACCGGTTCGACGAAGTATTCGCTCGCCGCGGCGCAAAGATAATCGATCTCGGCGTCGCTGATTTTCACCTCGGCGGGATTGCCGTGATAATCCTGGTCGGTGGTGCCGATAAGGGTAAAATCCTGCTCGTAGGGAATGGCGAATATGATGCGGCCATCGGTGTTCTGGAAGAAATAAGCGCGCGGATCGTCGAACTTCTTGCGCACGACGATATGGCTACCCTGCACGAGCCGCACATTGTGGGCGTCATTGGCGCCGACGACGCCAGTCAAAACCTCGTCGACCCAGGGTCCCGCGGCATTGACGACGAGACGGGCGCGAACCTCCTCCGTCTCGCCGGTCAAACCGTCCTTCAGGGTCAAGGTCCAAGTCTCGGCGTCGCGCCGGGCGCTGACGACGCGGGTGCGTGTACGCACGACAGCGCCGCGATCCGCGGCATCGCGCGCATTGAGCGCAACGAAGCGCGCATCATTGACCCAGCAATCCGAATATTCGAAGGCGCGGGTATAAAGCGATTTAAGCGGCTTGGCTGCCGGGTCGCGGGTCATGTCAAGCGTGCGCGTTGCCGGCAGCTTCTTGCGCCCGCCAATATGGTCGTAGAGGAAGAGGCCGAGCCGCAACAGCCAGGCAGGGCGAAGGCCCGCATGGTGCGGCAAGACGAAACGCATCGGCCAGATGATATGCGGCGCGTTGGCCCAAAGCACCTCGCGTTCCATCAATGATTCACGTACGAGCCGGAATTCATAATATTCAAGGTAACGCAGGCCGCCGTGGATGAGCTTGGTCGAACCGGAGGACGTGCCGCTGGCAAGATCGTTCATCTCCGCGAGGAACACTGAAAAGCCACGGCCGACGGCATCACGGGCTATGCCGCATCCATTGATGCCACCGCCGATCACGAAGATATCGTAGATCTGTTCAGCCAAGCCCAGCAATCCCCACCCATGATTTCGCAGCGCACCATTTGTTCGCAATTGCGAAACATACATGAGGCGATTACGAAAGCAATACGAAACTGAAATGAACTATATAGCGCAACTTCGCCCCGCACAAGAGCCCCAATCAAGCCGATGTTTCAATCAGGCGTACGTCGGCATCGGCGCAAATTCTGCGGATGGCCTCGCTCTCGCATCGATCGGTGATGAAGGTGTGGACCTGCGAAAGATGCCCGATCCGTACCGGCGCGGTGCGCTCGAACTTGGTGGAATCGGAAACGAGAATCACATGGCGCGCATTCGCCATGATTGCCTGCGCCACCTTCACCTCACGAAAATCGAAGTCGAGAAGCGCGCCGTCGGCATCGATGGCGGAGGTGCCGATGACGGCAAAATCCACCTTGAACTGGCGGATGAAATCGACCGCCGCCTCACCGACAATGCCGCCATCCGAGCCCCGGACGACGCCGCCAGCGATGACCACCTCGATATCGGGGTAGACACGTAACTTATTGGCAACATTGATATTATTGGTGATTATCATGAGACCCTTGCGATCAAGCAGGGCCTGTCCAACCGCTTCCGTGGTCGTTCCGATGTTGACGAAGAGCGATGCATTGTCAGGTATCAGGCCGGCGGCGGCGCGTCCGATTGCTTCCTTCTCCGCTGCGGCAATCAGGCGGCGCGATTCATATTCCAGGTTCTGAATGCCTGACGGAAAAAGAGCGCCGCCATGGATACGGTTGAGCAGGCGCTGGTCGCAGAGGTCGTTCAGATCTTTACGGATCGTCTGCGGGGTCACATTGAAATGAAGCGCGAGATCGTCAACGAGGACGCGCCCATGTTCCTTGGCCATTTCGATGATTTCGGCGTGCCGGGAGGACAGGAACATGGACGTGGACTTTCATTTTCGTTTTTTCACGCATCATACGAAAACGAAAATGATCACATGTCAATCGAGCCCGATGCGAAACTGCGCCTTTTTCAGGCGGTGGCGCCCTCGATAATATCGAAGCCGGTGTTGATAATCGTCTTTTCCTGCGGCCTTTCACGGCTTTCAATGAGCTTCTCGGCCGCCGTGAGCCCGATGAGAAAACGCCGGGACAGAATGGTCGAAAGTGGCATCGGCATGGCCTGCCCTATGTCGAGCCCGTTGAAGCCAAAGATACCGAGCTTTTCCCTGACTGCGATCCCGCTGTGCATGCAATGGAAAATGCCGCCCATCGCCATATCGTCGTTGGGGAAGACCACAACGTCGAGGGAAGGCTCGGCACCAAGGAGAATTTCCAGCGACTCCCGCCCCGCCTTCGTCGAACTCGGACCAGGCTGCCTGTGCTCGGCAATAAGCGAAAGCCCGGCCTCCCGCAAAGAGGTGCAAAGCCCTTCGTAGCGCGCGCTGGCGCGATCATCCGTAGCGACGCTATGACCGGCATAGCCAAACCGGCGATAGCCGCGCTGAACCAGGTGGCGGCCGGTTTCATAGCCCGCCTGCCGGTGTGACATGCCGACGGCGATATCGACAGGGTCGCCGTCTATGTCCATGAGTTCGGCGACGCGAAACCGACCATGTTCGAGGTGACGGCGCGCGGTCGGGGTATGGTGCAACCCCGCGAGGATCACTGCCGCAGGCTGCCAGGCTAGAAACGATAGCAGGATGCGCTCTTCGATCAGCGGATCGTAGTCTGTCACGCCGATGACGGGCTGGTAGGCCGTATGTGTCAGCGCCGAATGAATTCCGCGCAGAACGTCTGGAAAGACGATGTTGGAGAGGGACGGCAGCAGCACGCTCATCAGTGTCGAGCCGGCAGAGGCGAGGCTGCCGGCGGCGCGGTTTGGAATATAGCCAAGCTCGGCGATCGCGGTGAGGACGCGCGTGCGGGTGGAATCGGCGATTGGTCCACGATCGCGAACGACACGCGACGCCGTGATTTCGCTGACGCCGGCAAGACGCGCGACATCCGCCAGGGTCGGCAGGTCAGGGCTGCGATGAGCGTTGCGTTTGCGCGGCATGTGTCAATCCGGACGGCTGACGAAATTTATTTTATGACAGCGCTACCATAAAGCGCTTGATGAATGCTAGTCAGTGTGCATAACTTTATGACAGCGCTGTCATTGTTTAGTGTTTTCGGGTCTTGGGAGAGGCCCTTCGGAGGATTCTTGCCCATGCACGTACTGGTCATCGGTGCAGCCGGAATGGTTGGCCGCAAATTGCTCGATAAGATCGCATCGCAGCCGGGCGCGCTTGGCAGGGACATTGAAAAGCTCATTCTCGTCGATGTCATCAAGCCTGATGCTCCAGCTTCGCTCGCAAGCATTTCGACCTCGCGTGCTGCCGACCTTTCGGAACCCGGCGTCGCCGAATCACTGATTGCGAGCCGCCCCGACCTCATCTTTCATCTCGCTGCGATCGTTTCTGGCGAAGCCGAAGCCGATTTCGAAAAAGGCTACAAGGTAAACCTTGATGGCACCCGGCAGTTGTTCGAAGCGATCAGGATCGAGAGCGCCAAGTCGCCCTACAAGCCGCGCGTCGTCTTTGCTTCGTCCATCGCGGTTTTTGGACAGCCCTTCCCGGAAAAGATCGGCGACGAGTTCTTCACGACACCGCTGACGAGCTATGGCACGCAGAAGGCTATTTGCGAACTTTTGCTCTCAGACTATAGCCGCCGCGGCTTCTTCGATGGCATAGGCATTCGCCTGCCGACAATCTGCATCCGCCCGGGCAAGCCCAACAAGGCGGCGTCCGGCTTCTTTTCCAATATCCTGCGCGAACCGCTTGTCGGCCAGGAAGCGGTATTGCCCGTGGATGAAAGCGTTCGCCACTGGTTCGCAAGCCCGCGTTCCGCCGTCGGGTTCTTCCTTCACGCTGCAAGCCTTGATCTCGAAAAGGTCGGCGACCGGCGCAATCTTTCCATGCCTGGCCTCTCCGCCCTGGTAGGCGAGGAAATTGCGGCTCTGCAACGCGTTGCCGGGGAAAAAGCTGTAAGGTTGATCCGGCGCGAGCCGGATGCAACAATCCAGAAGATCGTTGCAGGCTGGGCCACGGATTTCGATACGAAACGGGCCACAGCATTAGGCTTCAAGGCTGAAACCGCCTTCGATGACATCATCAAGGCGCATATCGAAGACGAACTCGGCGGGAACATTTAGGGCATGGCTTACAATCAGGAATCCGGCAAGGGCAAGATTGCCCTCGTCACCGGCGGTGGCACAGGTGTTGGCCGAGCAATTTCGGCAGCGCTTCTCGGTGCGGGCTATACGGTCGTCATCTCCGGGCGGCGCGAGGATGTGCTTGAGGATACGGCAAAGGCGCTCGCCGCCGAGACAGGCGGCAAAGTCAAGGCGATCACTGCGGATGTCAGCGACCCCCAATCGGTTTCAGGTCTCTTCGATGCGATCAAATCAGAGTTCGGACGTCTTGATCTCCTCGTCAACAATGCCGGCGTGAATGTGCCGAACATTCCGATGGAAGAACTCACTTTCGATCATTGGAACGCCATTGTCGGGGCAAACCTGACCGGTGTGTTCCTCTGCACGCAGCAAGCCATGAAACTGATGAAGGCGCAGACGCCGCGCGGCGGACGTATCATCAACAATGGCTCGATTTCCGCGCAGACGCCCAGGCCCCATTCCGCGCCCTATACCGCAACAAAGCACGCCGTGACCGGTCTTACCAAATCGACCGCGCTCGACGGCCGTCCGTTCGACATTGCCTGCGGGCAGATCGATATCGGCAATGCCGGCACGGAAATGACGTCGAAAATGTCCAGCGGTGTCCTGCAGGCGAACGGCGAGACGGCAAGCGAGCCGACGATCCCTGCCCACCATATTGGTGACGCCGTCGTGCACATGGCGAGCCTGCCTCTGGAAGCAAACGTGCTGACAATGACGATCATGGCAACGAAGATGCCGCTCGTCGGACGCGGCTAATTCGACATCGACGGCAGCGGTCGGGAGAATCGCCGCCACATGGACAGTATTTGGAGGAGAACGCATGGCATCGGTTGAATTCGCCAACGTACGAAAATCATTCGGGACGCACCCGGTCATCAAGGGCGTCGATATCGAGATTGCCGATGGCGAATTCGTTATTCTTGTCGGCCCGTCAGGCTGCGGCAAGTCCACGTTGCTGCGCATGCTGGCCGGACTTGAAAACATCTCGGCCGGCGAAATCCGCATTGGCGGCCAGGTCGTCAACGGTCTCGCGCCTAAAGAGCGCGATATCGCCATGGTATTCCAGAATTATGCGCTCTATCCGCATATGACGGTTGCCGACAACATGGCTTTCTCGCTCAAGCTCAAGGGCGCACCAAAGTCGGAGATCGACAAGCGTGTGAAGCCCGCTGCGGAAATCCTCGGCCTGTCGCATCTTCTCGAACGTTTTCCGCGGCAGCTTTCGGGCGGCCAGCGCCAGCGTGTCGCGATGGGGCGCGCCATCGTTCGCGACCCGCAGGTCTTTCTTTTCGACGAGCCCCTGTCGAACCTCGACGCGAAGCTGCGCGTTGCCATGCGGGCGGAAATCAAGGAACTGCACCAGCGCCTGAAGACCACGACAGTCTATGTGACGCACGACCAGATCGAAGCCATGACCATGGCCGACAAGATCGTGGTCATGCACGACGGTATCGTCGAGCAGATCGGTGCGCCGCTCGAACTCTACGATCAGCCGGCTAATCTGTTTGTGGCAAGCTTCATCGGCTCGCCTGCAATGAACATGATCAAGGGCAAGCTCGATCCGAACGACAATGCCAAGTTCGTGACCGACAAGGGCATCGTCCTCCCCGTCGCGAAGGCGCCGGAGAGCGCCAAGGGACGCGCGTTGATCTATGGGCTGCGCCCCGAACACATGACCATCAGCAGTGGTGGCATCCCGGCAGAGGTCGTGGTCATCGAGCCGACCGGCTCGGAAACCCAGATGATTATGCGTATTGGCGGCGATGATATTACCGGCGTCTTTCACCAGCGCGTCAGCGCCAAGCCCGGCGAAACAATCGGGCTCTCCATCCACGCGGAAGCCACGTATCTGTTCGACGCGGAAACGGGCCAGCGCCTGGTTTGACAAGCGGCTGCCTGCCGTTCGGGGCAGCAGGCGCCGTGCATGATTGTCCCCGAATGCAATTTGCCGGGAACGTGGGAGCGTTCCGGGAGAGGACTTAAACCATGGAGGAGAATCAATGACCATCAATAGAAGACATCTTCTTGGCGCGTCAGCAGGGCTCGTCGCGGCTGCCGGGCTCAATCGCTTCGGCCTCACCCCAGCCTTCGCCCAGTCGGCGCCGGCATACAAGCCGGAGGAAGGCGCCACGCTGCGTCTGTTGCGCTGGGTGCCGTTCGTTCCGGCCGAAGAGGCGGCCTGGCTCGCAAACACCAAGAAGTTCACCGACGCCACCGGCGTTCAGGTGCGCATCGACAAGGAAAGCTGGGAAGACGTTCGCCCGAAGGCGGCTGTCGCCGCCAATGTCGGCTCCGGTCCCGACATGGTCATGAGCTGGTTCGACGATCCGCAGCAATATCCTGACAAGCTCGTCGACGTGACGGAGCTTGGCGAATATCTCGGCTCGGCGCATGGCGGCTGGTATCCGGGTCTTGAAGGCTATGCCAAGCGCGATGGCAAGTTCATCGCGCTGCCGCTCTGCGCCATCGGCAATGCCGTCGTTTATCGCGACAGCCACATGAAGGCTGCGGGTTTCAGCGAGTTTCCGAAAGACACGGCGGGCTTCCTCGAGCTCTGCAAGGCCCTGCATGCCAAGGGAACGCCCGCCGGCTTCCCGCACGGCAAGGCTGTCGGCGACGGCAACAACTACGCTCACTGGCTGCTGTGGAGCCATGGCGGCAAGATGGTCGACGAGAGCGGCAAGGTTGTCATCAACAGCCCCGAGACGCTTGCATCGGTCAAGTACGCGCAGGAGCTATACAAGACCTTCATTCCGGGCACCGAAAGCTGGCAGGACGTCAACAACAACCGTGCATTCCTTGCCGGCCAGGTATCGCTGACCGCCAACGGCGTTTCGGTGTATTATGCCGCGATCAAGGATCCGGCCATGAAGGCGATTGCCGACGACATGCGCTCGGTCAACCTGCCGATCGGTCCGGTCGGACAGTCGGTCGAGTTGCACCAGACTTCGACGATCTCGATCTTCAAGCACACCAAATATCCGGAAGCAGCAAAAGCCTATCTGCAGTTCATGTATCAGGCCGACAACATGAACGCCTGGATCACGGGGGCCAGTGCCTATTGCTGCCAGCCGCTGAAGGAATTTGCAGCAAATCCGGTTTGGACATCGAACCCGATCCATGCCGCCTATGCCAAGGCATCCGAGACGCTGCGGCCGAACGGCTATGCCGGTCCGCTCGGAACCGCTTCGGCCGGCGTGATGGCCGACTACGTGCTCGTCGACATGTATGCGACGGCCGTTACCGGCCAGATGTCACCGGAAGACGCCATCGCCCAGGCGGAAAAGCGCGCCAACCGCTACTACACGCTTTAGGCATGCGAACGATCTTCCGCCGCCAGCGCGGCGGAAGATCCTCCAGCGCTGACGAGGAAACCGGAGACTTCCGATGACAATGACGCAAACCGCAAAGCAGGAATCCGCCTTCCGCTCCTTCGCGCGCAGCAATACCGCCATCGGCGCACTGTTCATGCTGCCTGCAGCGGTCTTTCTCCTGTGCTTTCTGACCTATCCGCTCGGCCTCGGGGTCTGGCTCGGCTTCACCGATGCGAAGATCGGGCGCGACGGCGTCTTCATCGGCCTCGAAAACTACGAGGCGCTGGCGGGCGACTCGGTGTTCTGGATGGCCGTCAGCAACACCGTCTTCTACACGCTCTTCGCCTCGATCCTGAAATTCATCCTTGGCCTGTGGCTCGCGCTCATTCTCAACGAGAACCTGCCGTTCAAGTCGTTCTTCCGGGCGATCATCCTTCTGCCCTGGGTCGTGCCGACCGTCCTTTCCGCCCTCGCCTTCTGGTGGATCTATGATGCGCAGTTCTCGATCATCTCCTGGTCGCTCATACAGCTCGGCTGGATCGACACCCCGATCAACTTCCTCGGCGAACCCAACAATGCGCGCGCTTCCGTGATCGCCGCCAATGTCTGGCGCGGCATTCCCTTCGTCGCCATCTCGCTGCTTGCCGGCTTGCAGACGATCCCGCAGTCGCTGCATGAGGCGGCTTCGCTCGATGGGGCAACACCGTGGCAGCGTTTCCGCTTCATCACACTGCCCATGCTGACGCCGATCATCGCGGTGGTGATGACCTTCTCGGTACTCTTTACCTTCACCGATTTTCAGCTGATCTACGTTCTGACCAAGGGCGGCCCGGTCAATGCCACGCACCTCATGGCAACGCTGTCGTTCCAGCGCGGCATCCCCGGCGGCCAGCTCGGCGAGGGAGCCGCGATTGCGGTTGCCATGATCCCGTTCCTGCTTGCTTCGATCCTGTTCAGCTTCTTCGGCCTGCAGCGCCGCAAGTGGCAACAGGGCGGACAGGATTGAGCGGAACAAGGAGGACAGCATCATGAGCATTACCGAACAGAGCAACGCCCAACCGCTTACCGACGATGCGCAGGGCATGAGCTATCTCAATCGCCTGCCGCGACGCATTGTGGTGCTGTACCTGCCGCTTGCGGTCTTCGTCTTCGTGCTGCTTTTTCCGTTCTACTGGATGGCGATCACCGCGGTGAAGCCGAATTCGCAGCTGACCGACTACAGCAATTTCAGCCCGTTCTGGGTGGTCGGCCCGACGCTCGACCACATCAAGTACCTTTTGTTCGAGACCTCCTATCCAGGCTGGCTGTGGAACACGGTGGTGATTTCTGTATGCGCAACCTTCCTTTCACTCGCCGCTTCGGTCTTTGCAGCCTATGCCATCGAACGCATCCGGTTTTCGGGGTCGCGCTCGGTCGGCCTGATGATCTTCCTCGCCTACCTGGTTCCGCCTTCGATCCTCTTCATTCCCCTTGCCGTTATCGTCTTCAAGTTCGGCATCTACGACACGCGCTGGGCCTTGATCTTCACCTATCCGACGTTCCTCATTCCTTTCTGCACCTGGCTGCTCATGGGCTATTTCCGCTCCATACCCTTCGAGCTCGAAGAGAGTGCGCTCGTCGATGGCGCGTCCCGCTGGCAGATCCTCGTCAGGGTCATATTGCCGCTGGCGGTGCCGGGAATGATCTCGGCGGGCATTTTTGCCTTCACATTGTCGTGGAATGAGTTCATCTATGCACTCACCTTCATCCAATCCTCGGAAAACAAGACTGTCCCAGTCGGTGTCCTGACGGAGCTGGTTCGAGGCGATGTCTTCGAGTGGGGATCACTGATGGCGGGCGCCCTTTTCGGGTCGCTGCCCGTCGTCATTCTCTACTCGTTCTTCGTTGACTATTACGTTTCCTCCATGACCGGCGCGGTCAAGGAGTAACTCACCAGGAGTTCTTTCAAAATGACGACGTCCAGCACCCCGAAAAAGCTCCGTTCGCAGGAATGGTGGGATAATCCCGACAATCCGGGGATGACCGCGCTCTATCTCGAACGCTATTTGAACTATGGCCTGACCCGCGAGGAACTGCAGTCGGGCAAGCCGATCATCGGCATTGCCCAGACTGGCTCCGATCTTTCGCCCTGTAACCGCCACCATATCGAACTCGCCAAGCGCGTGCGCGACGGCATCATTGCGGCCGGCGGCATTCCCTTCGAATTTCCGGTGCATCCGATTCAGGAGACCGGCAAGCGTCCGGGCGCTGCGCTCGACCGCAACCTCGCCTATCTCGGCCTCGTCGAAGTGCTTTTCGGCTACCCGCTCGATGGCGTCGTCCTTACCATCGGCTGCGACAAGACCACGCCCGCCATGCTGATGGGCGCCGCAACGGTCAACATTCCTGCGATTGCGCTGTCCGTTGGCCCCATGCTCAACGGCTGGCATCGCGGCGAGCGCACAGGCTCTGGAACCATCGTCTGGAAATCGCGCGAGAAGCTCGCCGAAGGCGAAATCGACTACAACGAGTTCATGGATATCGTCGCCTCGTCGGCGCCATCCGTTGGTTATTGCAATACGATGGGCACGGCGACCACGATGAACTCGCTCGCCGAGGCGCTCGGTATGGAATTGCCCGGCTGTGCGGCAATTCCCGCGCCATATCGCGAGCGCGGCCAGATCTCCTACGATACCGGCAAACGCATCGTTGAAATGGTGCGCGAGGACCTGAAGCCCTCCGATATCATGACGCGTCAGGCTTTCGAGAATGCCATCGTCATCAACTCGGCCATCGGCGGTTCCACCAATGCCCCGATCCACTTGAACGCAATTGCCCGCCACCTCGACGTTCCGCTCGACAATGACGACTGGCAGACACTCGGCCACGACGTTCCGCTGCTCGTCAACCTGCAGCCAGCCGGTGAATATCTCGGCGAGGACTACCACAGGGCGGGGGGCGTCCCGGCAGTCGTCGCCGAGCTGATGAAGGCGGGCAAGCTGCCGCATCCCGGCGCGCTGACCGTCAACGGCAAGAGCATCGGCAGCAATTGCGAGAATGCCGAGAACCTGAATACCGAGGTGATCAAGCCGTTCGAAGCGCCGCTCAAGAAGAAGGCCGGGTTCATTAATCTCAAGGGCAATCTCTTCGACAGCGCCATCATGAAGACCAGTGTGATCTCGGAAGAATTTCGTGAGCGCTATCTATCCAATCCGGATGATCCGGAAGCTTTCGAAGGCATCGCCGAGGTATTCGAAGGTCCCGAGGACTATCACCATCGCATCGACGATCCGAAGCTCGCGCTCAACGAGCACAGCATCCTGATCATGCGCGGTACCGGGCCTATCGGCTATCCGGGAGCGGCTGAAGTCGTGAACATGCAGCCACCGGCCTATCTGTTGAAAAAGGGAATTCACGCGCTCCCGTGTCTTGGCGATGGCCGCCAGTCCGGAACGTCCGGCTCGCCATCCATCCTCAATGCTTCCCCGGAAGCCGCGGTCAATGGCGGGCTCGCACTGGTACGCTCCGGCGATCATCTACGTATCGATCTCCTCAAGGGCACGGCCGATATCCTTATCGACGACGAGGAACTTCAGAAGCGCAAGGACGACCTGAAGGCCGCCGGCGGATACAAATATCCGGCGAGCCAGACGCCCTGGCAGGAAATCCAGCGCGGCATGGTCGGTCAGCTCGATGAAGGCATGGTGCTGAAGCCCGCGGTCAATTACCAGCGCATTGCCCAGACGAAGGGGTTGCCGCGCGACAACCACTGAGCGTCCAGGGAGGACACCATGGCGAATGCAATAAGGCGCTATGAAGGGCGGCATGCGGTCATTACCGGCGGCGCTTCGGGCATAGGCTTGACCACGGCCGCGCGCATTGTCTCGGAGGGCGGCACGGTCAGCCTGTGGGATGTCGACGCCGGCAAGATAGAAGAAGCCCGGGCGGCGCTCGGCGATGGCGCCCACGGTATCAGGGTGGACGTCTCGGCTCCAGACGAAGTGGCAGCGGCTGCAAAGTCGACGGCAGAGAAGTTCGGCAAGATTGACGTGTTGATCTGCTCTGCCGGCATTACCGGTCCCAATGCCAAGGTCGCCGATTACCCGATCGACGCATGGAAGCGTGTCTTCGACATCAACGTCAACGGGCTCTTCTATTGCAACCGCTTCGTCGTTCCGATCATGCAGAAGAACGGCTATGGTCGCATCGTCAATGTCGCCTCGATCGCCGGCAAGGAGGGCAATCCCAATGCCTCGGCCTACAGCGCTTCCAAGGCGGCTGTGATCGGTCTCACCAAATCGCTTGGCAAGGAACTGGTTCAGGATGGCATTACGGTCAATGCGATCACGCCAGCGACGGTCGACACGCCAATTCTCCAGCAACTGCAACCGAGTTTCATCGACTATATGCTTTCGAAGATCCCGATGCAGCGTTTTGGCAAGGTCGATGAACTCGCTTCGCTGATCACATGGATCGCCAGCGAGGAATGCTCATTCACCACGGGCGCCGTATTCGATATTTCGGGTGGCCGCGCCACCTATTGACGCCCTCCAGTCAGGAAAAGGTAAAACCATGAAACTCTTGCGCTATGGTCCTGCGGGCCAGGAAAAGCCGGGCCTTGTCGACAAGGACGGCAAGGTCCGCGATCTTTCTGCCCACGTGAAGGATATCGCCGGCGATGCCATATCACCGGAAGGCTTGAAGAAGCTTGCTGCAATTGATCCGGCGTCGCTGCCGCTGGTCGAGGCCGACCGCTATGGCCCTTGTGTGGCGGTAACGGGCAAATTCATCTGCATCGGTCTCAACTATTCCGATCACGCTGCCGAAACCGGCGCCAAGGTGCCGCCCGAACCGATCATCTTCATGAAGGCGACGTCGGCGATCGTCGGTCCGAACGACGATGTCGAGATTCCGCGCGGCTCGGAAAAGACCGACTGGGAGGTCGAGCTTGGCGTCGTCATCGGCAAGCACGCGAAATATGTGAGCGAGGATGAGGCTCTTGATTACGTTGCCGGCTATTGCCTGATCAACGACGTGTCCGAGCGAGCGTTCCAGGCCGAGCGTCAGGGCCAGTGGACGAAGGGCAAGAGCTGCGACACGTTCGGCCCGACCGGTCCCTGGCTCGTCACCAAGGACGAAGTCGCCGATCCGCAGAACCTCAAGATGTGGCTCGATGTCAACGGCCACCGCTACCAGGACGGTTCCTCGGCGACGATGGTATACGGCGTCAAATACCTCGTCTCGTACCTGTCGCAGTTCATGAGCCTGCATCCGGGCGACATCATTTCGACCGGCACACCACCCGGCGTCGGCCTCGGCCAGAAGCCGAACGTGTTTCTCAAGGCCGGAGACGTGATCGCACTCGGGATCGAAGGCCTCGGCGAACAGCATCAGAAGGTCGTCCAGGGTTAGTCCGGCGGATTTTCGCTTTTCGCATCGGATCCTCGTGCTCTTGTCCCGAGGATCCACTCTTTGCATCGTGGCTTAGCCAGTGGCATGGATCCTCGGGATAAGGGCCCGAGGATGACGGCAGTGTGGTGGCGAGGATGACGCCAGCCTGGTGGTGAGGATGGCGGCAGCGTGATGGGGAGGATGGCGGAAGTTTGTGGACGAGCATGATGCTGACCGTTGTGAACAAGGATGGCAATGGCAGTGGTGCTGGCGGTGAGTAGGTGAGGCCAGGCGCCGAGTTTGGCGTAGCTTCGCAGCCCGGAGAGGCCTGTCAGCCGCCATTCCCGACTGCATTCAAGTGGCAACGGATGCCGGGACGCGTTTCTTGATTTCCTGGCCGCCACACTCACCCGCCAGACGGTAGCCTCGCCGCCGTCCTCTCCGGGTGGCGGGCCCTCAATAATCCTTTTCGTAGAATAGTCCTGCGCCCGAATCGCCGTCGGCACCGACGGAGCCTCGCGCCTTTAAGTTCGGCGTGATGTCGAGATTAACGGTGCCTTTGCTCGATCCACCCGAACCCGCCTCGACGCCGAGATAGACATTATCGCGGATATAGCGCCCGGCGCGCACGCCGGTATTGCCCTTGGCGTCGGTGACGACGTCGAGATCATCAAGGCCCGTACTCTTGCGCAGATTATCGAGCAGCGACGAACGCTGGCCACCGGCGAGTTCCGCTGCAGCAGCAGCGAGGCGCGCCACCTGCAGCGGCGACAATTCGCCGATGGAGCGCTTGAATATCAACCGGGCAAGAACCTCGTCCTGCGGCAGTTCCGGTTGCGACGAGAAGGTGATCTTGAGGTCGGATACCCGGCCCCTCACCATGACATTGACGGTAATGTCCGACCCTTGGGTTGTTGCAACGAAGTTTATTTCGGGGTCGAGATCGCCGACGAGCGTGACCTGGCCCTCGGTAAAGGTGATGCGCTGGCCAAGAATGCCGAGCCGGCCGCGGATGAGATCGAAGGCGCCGACCGGCTGGATATCGGTGGCAGGACCAGTCAGGCGCACCGAACCGCCGATCTCGGCATCGAGGCCGCGACCGCGAATGAAGATCTTGTTCGGCGCGTTCACGTTGATATCGAGACGAACGATGCTCGGCCGCGCCGTCGATTCGCCAGCCTTCCGCGTTCCATCGACACCGGCGCGGCGCAACGTTTTCACCACCGCCTTCGACGGGTCCTTGTGGCGCACATCGATCATTGCGGCAGAACCGCCGAAGTTTTCCGGCACGGTGATCTCGGCACGATTGACATCGATGTTGCCTGCAATGACCGGATCGCGGGTCAGCGGACCGCGGACTGTAAGCGCGCCCGTAACGGTCGCAACGAGCAGGTCGTCATCGACATAGCGCGCCTTATCCAGCCGGATATCGATATTGGCGGGGAAATTCGCAGCAGCGTCCGTCGAAATCGTGCCGCTGGCGCTGATCGAGCCGCCGGTCGAAAGCGCGGCGTTGAAGCTTCGAATGGTCACCGTCGTTCCCGCCATATCGCCAAGCAACGTAATGCGTTGCAGCCGAAGATTCGTCTGCGGGTCGAGCACCTCGGCGCCATTGGCGGAGAAGTTGCCGCGAATCTGCGGCTGACTGAAGCTTCCCGAAACAGCGGCTGACACTTCAATGGTGCCCTTGGCCTGCGTCCCGCGCTCGGCGAGGGAACGATTGACCAGCGAAAGCGGAATCCGGCCGGTGACGTTGACGCCGAGACCAGATCCGGACAGCGGAACATTGCCGTCGGCCGATACGGTCAGGCCTTGCGGCCCGTCCACCTTGGCGGAAGAAAGGTTCAGCACGTTGTTGGCAAAACGGCCCGCGGCGGCAAGCTGCAATGGCGCCAGTCCGTTGTCCTGCAGGGGACGTGCGGTAAGGCCGGCACCTTTCAGGTTGAACTCCACATCGGGCCGGCTCAATGTGCCGGTGACACGGCCGCTGCCCGAGATATCGCCGCCAAGATTCTGGTCCCGGACGACGCCGTTGAGCGCCCGCAGCGGCAGGCTGCGCAGGTTGAAATCAACGCCGAGCTGGCCACCGGCAAGCGGAACGGAGCCTTTTGCCGACGCATCGATACCGCCGGCGCCGGTCACATGTGCGTCGACGTTCAGCTGGTCGGTGGTCGAGGTCCCCTTGGCATCGACATTGACGGCGTCGACACCCGCCTGCTTCAGCGCGGCAGCGGTAATGCCGCGTGCCTGCACATCGAAATTCACGTCCGGTTTCTGGCGTGTTCCGCCGATCCGCGCCTGGCCGTTGATCTCGCCACCGAGCCCAAGGTCGGGCTTGATCAGATTGGCGATGCTGAGCGGCAATCGCTGTGCGGCGACGGTCAAGCTCAGCGTTTCGGCAACATCACCGCTGACGGTGACCTTGCCCCCGTCAATATCGAGCAGGATATCGCCAAAGGAAATATTGCTGCCAGCCACATTGATCGCGGCCGGTGCGGTCAGCCTCGCGGCGACGTCGCCGCGTGTCAGCTCAGCCTTGGCAAGCGACAACTGGAAACCGTTGTCCGTGGGTTGCAGTGCGCCGGTCGTGGCGATGTGCGCGCTGTTGGCGAGACTTGCGCCAACAACGAAATTGGTCGTTCGGCCCGACTGCATGGCGCGCGCTTCGGCCACGGTGATATCGATACCGGCCGCCGATACATCAGTCGCGGTCACCGAACCATTGGCGGAAGGAACTTTGAAGATGTCCTGCGCCGTCAGGGCGATCGCTGCCTTGCCGACACGGATATCATTGGCCTTCAAGCCGTTGACCTGCCCCTTGACCTCGACATTCTGTTTCTCGTCATCGTGGGTAAGCGCAATCGTTGCATCCGCCTTACCGGTGGCATTGACGAGGAACAGGGCCGCCGCCGTCGAAAGATCCGTCGATGCAAGGGTAAAATTACCCTGCAGCAGCCCTTTCAGGTTCTGCGTGACATCGCCGCGCAGCCTGGTCCCGCCGGCGATGAACTGGATATCGCTCAAGCGCTTCTCGTCAGCACGGATTGCGATATTCGTGCTGAGGTCTGCCCGCTTGTCGTCGAGGAAGGCGAGACCGGAAACCCTGCCGTCGACATTGCCATTGAACAGCGTGCCATTGAAGGTCAGGGCCCCATCGGTCAGCTTGCGCCCCGAGAGCGCGCCTTGCGGCACGCCGGCATTGAAGGCGAGCGCTATGATATTGTCCTGGCCGCGGGCGCTGCCCTTTACCTTGAGAGCGCCCTTTGCCTTTTCGGAAAGCAGGGCGAGATCGCTTAGATCGAGGCCGAAATCGAAGTTCGCTGCGCCAGTCGCGAAGGTTCCGTTGGCCGTTAGAAGCGTTTGTGGATTCTCCACGCGGAAGTTCCTGGCGCTAAGACCGGCTTCGCCGCGGGCAAGACCACCGGTGAGGCGCGTCTCGCCGGCAAGCACCTTGTCGGCAGCGTCGATGCCGAGCTTCATGCCAGTTGCCTGCCCGTCGAGCATGAGATCGAACCCGCCCTTCAGCATCTCGATCAAGCCATTGGCCTTGAGGTCGAGCGAGCCGGCAAGGTCGCGCCCAGCAAGGGCGGAGAACGGTGCAAGGCTCGATGCCTTGACCAGAATATCGCCCTGGTAGGCGAAATTCTGGATCGTGCCTTCAAGGCCAGCGCTGAATCCATTCGCCGCGATGAGAGCCTGGCTTAGGTTAACGGGGGTACCTGCCTTCCAGTCGCCATTGATCTTGAGCTGGATCTTATCGCCGAGCGCTTCGGCAACATCGGCGCGCGTCGCGGTAATGCCGGAAACGTCGCCCGTTACGTCAAAGGTGAGCGAGCGAGCGGTCGGGCTGTCGAGATTTTCGGCAATGCCCTTGCCAAGAAGATTGACGTTACGGGCGGCAAAGCTCTCCGTCGTCAGGTTGGTGATCTCGATGCTGCTCGTCCAGTCGTTGGTGGCGCTGGCGCCGAACGAGACGGCAAGCACGGCCTTGTCGACGGTGGTCTGCCCGCCTTTGACCGGAAGGATCACCTTCTTGCCGGACGGATTGGCAATAGTGCCATCGATCTTCAGGCGGCGCGGGAAGAGATCGTCGGTCGTATCGCCAGTGGCGTTGAGCGTGAGCGAATTGCTCCTGATGCTGAGCTGATCGAGCGCGACACCGCCACCGTCACGGGCGACGCCATTGACGACGAGTGCGGTCTCGTTGCCGAAGAAATCACGGAAGATGGGGGGCACCAGCGTAGCGATTTCGCCGTTCATCGTTGCCTTGAAGGCGAGGCCATCCGGCTGGCGGTCGAATTTGGTATCGCCGGTGAGAACGCGCTTGCCGGCCGCGTCGAGCGTCAACTGCAGGGCAAGGTCGCTTACCGGCCCCGATCCCTTCAGCGCCAGCGCGACGGGGGGCCTGCCTTCAATATTAAGAAGGTTGGCAACGATGCCGTTCTGCGGCTCGTTCAAGGTCAGATCGAGGTCGAGCTGCTGGCTCTGATTGGCATAAGCCGCCTTGATATTAAACTCGCCGCCGGGTCCATCCAGGCGTTTGACGGCAAGCGTCGTATCAAGCGATCCGCTTTCAAGCTTCAGGTTGCCCGCGATGGAGATTTCCGACCGAAGCCCGAATACACCGTCGCCGAAGGCAATGCGCGCCACCTGCAGATCCTGGAGGATGACAGCTAGCGGTAGTTCCGGCAGGCTGAAACCCTTGGCTTCCGGCGAAGGCAAGCTGTCGTCGGGAAGCGGCTTGCGGAAGACGTCGATTCGGTCGGCGGCAAGCGTGTTGATATCGAGCCGGCCTCTGAGAAGCGCGAGGCGGCTCCAGACAATGCGGGCATTGGTGATCTTGAGCCAGACGCCCTCGCGGTCCGCCACAGTTATGCTGCCGATGCTCGCTTCGGAGGAAAGCACGCCCTGGATGTCCGAAATGGCGATCTGCCGGTTAGGGGTCGAAAGCTGGTTCTGAACGAAACTCAGGAAGTAGGACTTCTCCGCCTCGGCGCTATCCTGCGCCAGGGCCGGCGCTGCAAAAAGCAGCAGGAAGAGACTTACGAGGAACCGGGTCAAAACGCTTGTCCTATGCCAACATAGAGAGCAAAATCGGGGTCGTCGTGGGTGCGGTCGAGCGGTACCGCGAAGTCGAGGCGGATCGGTCCAAGGCCGGTATTGTAGCGCAGGCCTGCGCCAACGCCGACACGGAGCTGTTCGGAAAAGTCCGGATAGGACTGTTCGCCGACATAGCCCGCATCGACGAAGCCGACGACACCGATCGTATCGGTCATGCGTACCCGCGCTTCGACCGAGCTTTCGACGAGCGAACGCCCGCCAATGACGAAATCCTCGCCGTCGCGCGTCACGTTCACGCCGACATTGCGATAAGCATAGCCGCGAATCGAGCCGCCGCCGCCGGCAAAGAACAATTGGTCTGGCGGCAATTCGGCGATGTCGGCTCCGACAATACTGCCGAGCTTCAAGCGTCCGGCCAGGATGAAGCGCTTGTCGGCATCGAAACTGTAATAGGTGCGGCCTTCAGCGGTGAACTTGCTGGCGAAATTGCCGTACTCGAACTCGTAGAAGGGCGTGATCAGGCCTTCGAGGTAATATCCCTTCGAAGGATCGACCTTGTTGTCACGGCTGTCATAGGTGAGCCCACCGATAAAGCCCGCCGTCAGAAAATCACGCTTGCCGAAAAAATCGTCGTCGAAACGCGATTTCGCGACGTTGGCCATGATCTTGCCGGTCAGTTCATCGGAGAAAATCCGCGTGAACCCGCCCTGCGCCGTAATCGACGTCTGCGTATAGGCATCGAGAACCTGGCGCTCGCCGATGAGCGACGTGACGAAATCAGTATCCGGATTGAAAACGCCCGGCTTGGTGAAGGTCACGCCAAGAAGATAATTATAGTCCTGCGGATTGAACGACTGGCCACCAATGCCGCCGATCTTCGCATCGAAGCGCAATCGTTCGGCGTGACCGAAGAGATTGCGGTGCAGCCAATAGGCCTCGAAACCGGCGCCGTCGAGCGTCGAATAGCTGCCGCCGAGGCCGAACCGGCGCAGCTTCTGTTCCTGCACGGCAACGGTGATCGGCAGCAGCCCGTTCGGTGTGATCGCGTCGGCTTCTTCAATGCGGGCGGAGCGGAACACTTCAAGACGGGAGAGCCGCTTCTTGGCGCGCTCGATTTCGTCCGGATCATACTCCACCCCCGGCTGCAATCCGGTGATGAAGGCCACGAACTCCGGATCCATCCGTTCGGTACCCCTTACGGTCACAGGACCGAAGGCGGCGCGGCGATCGGGCTCGACATCAATGGTGGCATCGATCCTGTTGTCATCGTGATTGGCAACGACGTCGCGCGATATGATCCGGGCCTTGGGGTGGCCCTGTTCGCGCCATGCGTCAACGGCGAGGCGTTCCGCCTTCAGGATCGCCGTCGATGTCGCAACATCGCCTGGTGCGAAGCCTTGATCTTCGGGCCTGTCAACGACGTCCTTGGGGTCGATAGGCAGCGGCGCCATATTCTTTATGCGCGTCGATGCAAACAGAAATTGCGGTCCGGGATCGACGGCGATCACGACCGTGGAAGGATTGGGCAAATCGGCATCGGGTGGAATATCCGCTGCCTCCCGGCCGTCGATCTTGATGCTGATCGTGCCGCCATAGCGGCCATCGGCATAAAGCGCGCCCAGAATGCGTCGGTAGTCTCCCCGTGCCTTGGCGATCAGGCCCGCCGCGCCGGAGGCAGGCTTATCTTCATCCTCGACAAGGCTCGATGCCCCCGCGACGAGCTTGGTTGTCGCCTTGTCCTCGCCTTGCGCATTTTCGACGCTGTAGCGGTGCGGGTCGGCAATGACGGCATCCGCGTCATCCGTCTTGCGCTCGCCCCATAGATGAATGCCGAAGAGGTCAAACGCCTGCGCCGGCGAAACAAGCGCGGTGAAGGCCAGCAAAGCGGCGCCGAAAAGCTTGGCCTGTGGGCGCCTCAATTCCATCAACCAGCAAAATCCTTACTCAAAAAATGACACACATTACGCCCGCAGGCATGGAGACACATCCCCACGGATTGTTAAAAATCCTCTCCCGAGCTTAAGAAATTGATAACATGCCGGTCAGGGTGGGCCAACCCGCTAAGACCACGCTCTGGGCGCCTAGGGGTTTTCTTGTGGCCATATCGCCACAGAACTCTGCCGGGTGCGGATCACTTTTTGTTAGAACAATGCAACAGACCGGCTTGAAACGACGAAGCGCCGGTCAGGCCGGCGCTTCTGCAGTTCAATTATTCCGCGGCGGCCAGCCACTCCGATTGCCCGGTTTTTTCCGCCGGCATCGCCGCGCTGATATGACCGGCAACGATCTCCGCAGTTGCAGCCGAGAGCGTCCAGCCAAGATGGCCATGTCCCGTATTGTAGAAGACACCTGGCCGCTTGCCGCTGCCGACGCGCGGCAGCATGTTCGGCATCATCGGGCGAAGGCCAGCCCACGGCACCACATTCGATGTATCCATGCCCGGGAAGAGATCGCGGCTCCAACCGACCAGCGGCTTGACGCGGTCGTGACGGATGTCACGGTTTTCGCCATTGTACTCGGCGGTGCCGGCGACACGCAGCCGTCCCGCGCCGAGCCGGCTGGTGACGATTTTGGCATCGTCATCAAGCAAACTCACCCACGGCGCTGCCGTACGGCTTGCCTCGTCACCGAGGTTGATGGTGATCGAGTATCCCTTGACCGGATAGATGTTGACCCTGTCGCCAAGCTGCGCAGCAAATTTGCGGCTGGCAATGCCGGCACAGATGACGATCGCATCGAAGCGCTCGCTCTCGACCGGCGAAAGCGCCTGTGAGGCGCTGTTCCAGGCAACAACGATGCCATCCTTCTCATGCCTCAGCGTCTGCACATTGGCGTCGCCTACGAAGCGAACGCCACGGCGCGTCGATGCTTCGGCAAGGCCCCGGGTGAACTTGTGGATGTCGCCCGTCGAATCTGAGGGCGTGAAAAAGCCGCCATGGAACGTGCCGTCGAGCGCTGGTTCGATGTGGTGAATTTCTTCGTTCGTGACCGAGCGGCGGTCTAGGCCCCCTGCTTCAAGCAGCTTGTTGACCTTGACGGCATGGTCGTAGCCATACTTCGAACGATAGATATGCAGGATGCCGCGCTTCTCGAGGTCGAAATCGATGTTCTCTTCGGCAGCGATTTCGAACATGCGCTTGCGCGCCTCGATGGCGAGTCTGGTTGTCGCTATCGTGTTCTTCTCATAGTGCGGAATGTTCATGACGAACTCCGCCATCCACGAATATTTGTGCCACGATGGCTTTGGATTCATGAGCAGCGGCGCATCCTTGCGCAGCATCCACTTCATGCCCTTGAGCACGGTGCCCCAACTGTTCCAGACTTCGGCATTCGACGCCGAAAGCTGGCCGCCATTGGCAAACGACGTCTCCATCGCCGCGTAGCGGTTGCGATCAAAAACGGTGACGGTGTGCCCCTGGCGGGCAAGCGCATAGGCGGTGGTGACGCCGGTGATACCAGCGCCGATAATGGCGATCGAGGTCATGGCAGTTAGTCCTTCAGCACAAATGGTTCCAGTTTCGCCGCGAGCGGCACGAAACCCCATCTGTCACGGGACCTGAGAGTTTGGCCCTTACGCACCTGCCGGATGTTTGCCATCCCTTGTCTCGGCTGCGTTACCGGCTTGCGCCGGTCAGGGCTTTCTCCTTCGGTGGGCGAAGCCTTCGAAGCCACGCCACTCTCCAGATGTCCGACGCTAGTCTGGTCCTTTTGCCTGAGAGTTTCCGGGGCGGTTGCTCCATCGGCGCCGGTTTTACCGGTCTCTCCCAGATAGCCTGTGCGAACGGGCTGCTTATATCGCAACCGCGAGACGAGAACAACTGGCTAACGAAGCCCGGACCCATTATGTTGATTGCACCAGTTCAGACCACCGGAGCAGATAAATGAAACCCGTCTTCCTGCAGCTGCAGTGCTTCCCCGGCAAGACCTATGAGGTCGCAGCTGCCCTCTACGAGCGTGAAATCGTATCGGAGCTTTATTCGACAAGCGGCGATTATGACCTCCTAGCAAAGATCTACATCGCCGAGGACAAGGACGTCGGCAAGTTCATCAACGACAACGTGCTCGGAATTCCGGGAATTGCCCGTTCCTTGACGACGATGACTTTCACGGCGTTTTGAACGCGAGCCCCGAGACATTACGTCCCGTTTCGGGCAGAGATGAAGTCCACTATGAAATAAATGCAACAATTTGCACGCCCCGCAGGAAACAAATGCCATTTTGCCATCGGCTCTGTTTGTCTGTAGAGATGCTTTTTCGACCACGACCATCAGGATGATCCCAAATGCCTCCCTATCGTTCACGCACAACCACACATGGCCGCAACATGGCTGGTGCCCGCGGGCTCTGGCGCGCGACCGGAATGAAGGACGAGGATTTCGGCAAGCCGATTATTGCAGTGGTCAATTCCTTTACACAGTTCGTTCCCGGCCACGTCCATCTCAAGGATCTCGGCCAGCTCGTTGCGCGCGAGATCGAAAGTGCGGGCGGCGTCGCCAAGGAATTCAATACGATCGCTGTCGATGACGGCATCGCCATGGGCCATGACGGCATGCTCTATTCGCTGCCTTCGCGCGAGATCATCGCCGACAGCGTCGAATATATGGTCAACGCCCATTGCGCCGATGCGATGGTATGCATCTCCAATTGCGACAAGATCACCCCCGGCATGCTGATGGCTGCGCTGCGCCTCAACATCCCCGTCGTCTTTGTTTCCGGCGGCCCGATGGAAGCCGGCAAGGTCGTTTGGGGCGACAAGGAAAAGAAGCTCGATCTCGTCGATGCCATGGTAGCGGCGGCCGACGACCGCATTTCCGACGAGGAAGTCCAGGTCATCGAGCGCTCGGCGTGCCCGACCTGCGGTTCGTGCTCCGGCATGTTCACCGCCAATTCGATGAACTGCCTCACCGAGGCACTAGGCCTGTCGCTGCCTGGCAATGGTTCGACGCTCGCCACCCATGCGGACCGCCGCCGCCTCTTCGTCGAGGCCGGCCATCTCGTCGTCGATCTCGCTCGTCGCTACTACGAACAGGATGACGAAACCGTCTTGCCGCGCGCGGTTGCCTCGTTTGCCGCTTTCGAAAATGCGATGACGCTCGATATCGCCATGGGCGGTTCCACCAACACGGTTCTGCACCTGCTTGCTGCGGCGCATGAGGCCGAGGTGGATTTCACCATGAGCGACATCGACCGGCTCTCGCGCCGCGTGCCGGTGCTTTGCAAGGTCGCCCCTGCCGTCGCCAATGTCCACATGGAGGACGTGCATCATGCCGGCGGTATCATGGGCATTCTCGGCGAACTCGATCGCGCCGGCCTCCTCGACACGTCGGTCTATTCCGTGCATTCGGCCAATCTCGCCGCAGCGCTCGACCGCTGGGACATTGCCCGCACCTCCAACAAGTCGGTGCACGACTTCTTCCGGGCAGCGCCGGGCGGCGTGCCGACGCAAGTCGCGTTCAGCCAGGATCGCCGCTTCGAAACGGTCGATCTCGACCGCGAGAAGGGTGTGATCCGCAGCGCCGAGCATGCCTATTCCAAAGACGGCGGCCTTGCGGTTCTCTACGGCAACCTCGCCGAGGACGGATGCATCGTGAAGACCGCGGGCGTCGACGATTCGATCCTGAAATTCTCCGGCCCGGCCCGCATCTTCGAAAGCCAGGACAGCGCCGTGCTCGGCATCCTGAATGGCGGCGTCAAGCCAGGCGACATTGTGCTTATCCGCTATGAAGGCCCGCGCGGCGGACCTGGCATGCAGGAAATGCTCTATCCGACGAGCTACCTGAAATCGAAGGGTCTCGGCAAAGCCTGCGCCCTGATCACCGACGGGCGTTTCTCCGGCGGTTCTTCCGGCCTTTCGATCGGACACGTGTCACCGGAAGCCGCCGAGGGCGGATTGATCGGCCTCGTCGAGGAGGGCGATATGATCGATATCGATATTCCGAACCGCAAGATCCACCTCGCGGTGGACGATGCTGTACTTGCTGATCGCCGCGCCCACATGGAAGCCCGGGGCGCCGCCGCCTGGAAGCCTGCAGAAAAGCGCAAGCGCAAGGTAACGACCGCGCTACGCGCCTATGGCGCCATGGCGACAAGTGCTGCCCGCGGGGCGGTCCGGCAAATTCCCGACGATTGGAACTAGGCGGTAGACGGCCCTCCGAGAACACGGAGGGCCGTTTCGGTTACTTCGCAGCGTCGGTAATCTTCGAGGTCCAGGCGCCTTCGGGCTTCTTGGTGATGACCGGATCTGAACCGCCGCCGAGCAGCGTTTCGACCGTCCGCTCTGCCGCAGCCACGTCGAGAACACCCGTCGAGCCTTCCGTCAGCTTGTTGATCTCCGCGACCATTCGCTTCTGGTGCTTCTCGGTCTGCGCACCGCTTGCATCATTGTCGAGGACGATGGTCGCAGCCTCATCCGGATTAGCGCGGGCATACTCCCAGCCCTTCATCGAAGCCTTGACGAAACGCGCAAGCTTGTCGACCATCTTCGGATCGTCGAGGCTCTTCTGCAGCACGTAGAGACCATCTTCCAGCGTCGCGACCTTTTCATCCTCATACTTGAACGTGACGAGCTGGTCCGCCGGGATGCCGGCATCGATCACCTGCCAATATTCGTTGTAAGTCATGGTCGAGATGCAGTCTGCCTGCTTCTGGATCAGCGGATCGACGTTGAAACCCTGCTTGAGAACGGTCACGCCATCGGGTCCACCATCGGTCTTGAGCCCGAGATGGTTCATCCAGGAGAGGAACGGATATTCGTTGCCTCCGAACCAGACGCCGAGCGTCTTACCCTTGAAATCCTCCGGCTTGGTGATCCCGGTTTCCTTGCGGCAGGTCAGCATCATGCCCGAGCGCTTGAACGGCTGGGCGATATTGACGAGAGGCAGACCCTTCTCGCGGGTTGCGAGCGCCGAAGGCATCCAGTCGACGACCACGTCGGCGCCGCCGCCGGCGATGACCTGGGGCGGCGCGACATCGGGTCCGCCCGGCTTGATCTCGACGTCGAGGCCGGCCTCCTCGTAGAAGCCCTTATCCTTGGCGACGTAGTAGCCGGCAAACTGGCCCTGCGTGACCCATTTCAGCTGCAGGACGAGCTTGTCCGCAGCAAGCGCCGAGCTGGCCATCAGGGTCATGGCGAGGCCCAGTGAGAGTGCCAACGTTTTCTTCATGCTTCAGTTCTCCTCTGTTCTTGTTTGTTATGCACGGTAGGACGGGTGCCAGAAGGTGACGGCCCGTTCGATAAGTGTAATCAGTCCGTAGGATAGCGATCCGGCGAGCGCCGCAACGAAAATTTCGGCCCACACCATATCGACATTCATGCGGCCAACCTCGGCCGATATGCGAAAGCCCATGCCGACGATGGGCGAGCCGAAGAATTCGGCAACGATAGCGCCGATCAACGCAAGGGTCGAATTGATCTTCAACGCATTGAAAATGAAAGGCATCGCCGCGGGCAGGCGCAGCTTGACGAGGGTCTGCCAATAATTGGAGCCATAGGTGCGCATCAGGTCGCGTTCCATCGCGCCAGAGGCGGCGAGACCCGCGACAGTATTCACGAGCATTGGAAAGAACGTCATGATGACGACGACCGCAGCCTTCGATTGCCAATAGGACCCGAACCACATGACCATGATCGGCGCGATGCCAACAACGGGAAGGGCGGCGACCAGATTGCCGATCGGCAAAAGCCCCTTGCGCAGGAAGGGCACGCGATCGACGATGATGGCGGCAATGAACCCGGAGCCGCAGCCGATGGCATAGCCGGCGATCGCGGCCTTGAGGAATGTCTGCTGGAAGTCTGCCCATAGGGTCGGGACGGAGCCAGCAATGCGCCCTGCGATCATGGAGGGCGGCGGCAGCAGAATGGTCGGGACGCCGAAGCCGCGCACCACGATCTCCCAGAGGATCAGCAGCCAGGCGCCGAAGAGCACCGGCAGCGCGAGATTGACGAAACGTTGCGCACCGGCAGATTTGAGGCGTAGCGCCGCAAGTCGCTGGACGGCGAGCCAGGCAAGCAGCCAGGCGGACACCACCATGCAGCCATAGCCAATCGCCGGACCGCTTATCGTGAACGAGCCGAGGAGCGCGATGAGGCATGCCGCCGCGATATGGACGAGGATCAGCAAGGCAACCAGTGAGGTTAGAGACGGGACCACGAAGAGCCCAACCGCTGCTGTTGCGAAGAGGATGGCGGGTGCTACGAAGAAAAGGGCGCCCGGACCATCCGCGCCGGTCGGCAGTACCAGCGATGCAGCCGCAAGCAGGAAGGCGAGAATGGCGAGAGGCGACCGCTTCATGTCCGCACCCCGATTGTGGAACATGGTTGCGGGTTCGCCCCCCACCCCGCCGCTGCGCGGCGACCCTCCCCACGTCGGGGGAGGGTAAGAACGGCGGCGAGCGTTGGTCGGTCTTTTTTTTCGTCCGCGTGTAAGTCCACGCCCTCCATTGGGAAGTAAGGCCGCAGCCCCACCCTCCCCCGGCGTGGGGAGGGTCGGATCGGAGATCCGGGGTGGGGGAAAAGGCCCAACCAACAATCAACCGCCGATCGCTGCAGAGCCCCCCACTGCGCCGCTGCGCGACGACCCTCCGCGCGATGGGGCAGGATGAAAGCGGTGCCGCGCAACGATCCAATGCTTGTCCTGCCCAGTCTCATGCCCGCACCCCCATGCGCCGGTTGACCAGGGTTGCAATCAGGCCGATCAGGCTGACAAGCACTGCTGCCATCAGCGCCGCCGCAATCAATGCTGCCCATATTTGCACCGTTTGCCCGTAATAGGAGCCGGCGAGGAGCCTTGCGCCGATACCGGCGACAGCCCCCGTTGGCAACTCGCCGACGATCGCCCCAACAAGGCTGATGGCGACGGCGATCTTCATGGAGGTGAATAGATAGGGCATCGAAGCCGGCCAGCGCAGCTTCCAGAACACCTGCATTTTCGAGGCGTTATAGGTGCGCATCAGGTCGAGGTGCATGATCTCCGGCGAGCGCAAACCCTTCACCATGCCGACAGCGACGGGAAAGAACGAGAGGTAAGTCGAGATCATCGCCTTGGGCAGCAGGCCGGTAATGTTGACCGCATTGAGAACCACAATGATCATCGGCGCAATTGCGAGAATTGGCACGGTCTGCGAGGTGATGATCCACGGCATCAGGCTCTTGTCGAGGGTCCGCGAGTGGACGATGGCGATGGCCAGCAGGATGCCAAGCAGCGTGCCGAGCGCGAAGCCGAGCAGGGTCGAAGAAAGCGTAATCCAGCCATGGTAGACGAGGCTGCGCTTCGAGGTCGGACTGATGTCGAAGACGGTCTTGCGTATTTCCGCCGCCACCTGATGCGGCGCGGGCAGCACGGGCCGCTCCTGCGCCATGGTATTGGCGATGAGTTGCTGCGTCGAAAGGGTCGTATTGGCACGCGCCGCCTGATCGCGCTCGAATGGCGCATTGAGAATGACTGCGAATACGTACCAGAGCACCAGAATGGCGAAGAGGACCGTCGAGACCGGAATGACACTGTTGCGGATGAAATTCATGGCGTAGCTCTCACCCCGTCCTCACGGCAGACATAGAGGATATCGGGAAGCTGCTCCTCGTTGTCGCCCTCCGTGCGCCGCACTTCCGTAAATCCTTCGTGCTTGTAGAACGCCTGGGCTGCCCGGTTGGCGACGAAGGTCCAGAGCTGCACGGGACCTGTCGCCTCACGCTTGGCGCGGTCGAGCAGTGCCTTGCCGACGCCCTGCCGGCGCGCATCCGCGTGGACATAGAGCGCGCTCACCATGTTGTCCGGCGCCAGCGCAACCATGCCGGCGATTTGTTCGTCGCGGTCGGCCACGAAAACCTCGAAGCGTTCGAAAACCGTATCCCGATAGAATTCGGCCACCTCATCAGGCGAATGCACGCGCGGCATCCAGTCGGTCGCATCGATCCATGTGTTGACGATATCCGCGCAGGCCGACATGTCGCGCAATCTGGCCGCCCGGATGATCATCAGGCGAGCCTCGTCATAGATGCGCCTCGTCGTAGGAATGGCCATGGCGCAGCCCCTCCCGTACCCGGTGGGCAATCTCGAGGAATTTCGGCGTCTCGCGAATGTCGAGCGTACGCTCGCTGCCGAGGTCGCAATCGATTATCTCATGGATCCGGCCGGGGCGCGGGCTCATGACGACGATCTTCGTCGAGAGGAACACTGCCTCGGGAATCGAATGGGTAACGAAGATGACGGTCTTCTGCGTCTTCGCCCACAGCTTGAGAAGCTCCTCGTTGAGGTGGTCGCGGACGATTTCGTCGAGCGCGCCGAAGGGTTCGTCCATCAAAAGCAGATGCGGATCGAAAGACAGGGCGCGGGCGATGGAAGCGCGCTGCTGCATGCCGCCCGATAATTGCCAGGGAAACTTCTTCTCAAAGCCGGATAAATTCACGAGGTCGAGATTCTTGGCGATACGCTGCCTGCGCTCCTCGCGCGGCACGCCCATCACTTCCAGCGGCAACGAAACATTGCCGCCGATGGTGCGCCAGGGATAAAGCGCCGCCGCCTGGAATACATAGCCATAGGCGCGCTTCTGGCGGGCTTCTGAAGGCGACATGCCATTGACGGTTATGCTGCCCGATGTCGGCTGCTCAAGATCGGCGATTACACGCAGAAGCGTGGTCTTGCCGCAGCCGGACGGACCGATGAAGGACACGAACTCGCCGGCATTGACCGTAAGATCGATATGGGAGAGCGCATTTACGGGGCCGTCATTGGTCTCGAAGACCAGCGACAGGTCCTTGACGTCAATGACATTCTTGGGTGCCGCTTCGGACATCGTCTTCGCCTTGGGCCTAAGGGCGACGACTGTCATCAGACGCCCGCCGGAATGTTCTTCGGATCGCGATCCACCTTACGCGGCGCCATCAACTCCTTCCAAGTGGAAAGTGCGCGGTTGGCAGGCGGGTTGGCCTCGCGCTCGACGAAACGGCCGCTGCCCGTCGGGGCGACAACTTCGCCGTCCTTGTAGGCGATGCGCCCGCGCGACAGGGTCATGCGCGGCAGACCCGTGACCTCGAAGCCCTCGAACACATTGTAATCGATGGCGGACTTCTGCGACGTGGCGGAAATGACTTTGCTGGCCTCGGGATCCCAGATGACGATGTCCGCGTCGGAACCGGGAAGGATTGCGCCCTTGCGCGGATAAATGTTGAGAATCTGCGCAATATTGGTCGAGGTGACGGCGACGAACTCGTTGGGTGTCAGCCGGCCGGTGCGGACGCCGCGCGTCCACAACACGGGCATGCGATCCTCAAGCCCGCCGGTACCGTTCGGAATCTTGGTGAAATCGCCGACGCCAAAACGCTTCTGCTCGGTGGTGAAGGCGCAATGATCGGTCGCAACGACCTGCAGGCTGCCTGATGCGAGCCCGGCCCAGAGCCCGTTCTGGTTGATCTTGTCGCGGAACGGCGGCGACATGACGCGCCGCGCCGCATAGTCCCAATCCTCGTTCTTGTACTCGCTTTCATCAAGGACGAGATGCTGGATGAGGGGTTCGCCGTAGACACGCATGCCCTTCTGGCGGGCGCGGCGAATGGCTTCGTGTGCCTGCTCACAGGAGACGTGGACGATATATAGCGGAACACCAGCCTGGTCTGCGATCATGATGGCCCGGTTGGCTGCCTCGCCTTCGACTTCCGGCGGGCGCGAATAGGCATGCGCCTCGGGTCCGTTGTTGCCTTCTGCCAGGAGCTTCTGCTGGAGCTGGGCGACGACGTCGCCATTCTCGGCGTGGACCAGCGGCATAGCGCCGATCTCGGCGCAGCGCGTGAACGAGGCAAACATCTCGTCATCGTCCACCATCAGCGCGCCCTTATAGGCCATGAAGTGTTTGAAGGTATTGATGCCGCGCTCGACCACCTTCGGCATTTCATCGAAAACCTGCTTGTTCCAGCCCGTGATCGCCATGTGGAAGGAATAGTCGGTGCGCGCCTTGCCCGCCTTCTGGAACCAGTCCTGCAGGGCGGCGAGCAGTCCATCGGCCCCGGGCAGAACGAAATCGACCACCATCGTTGTGCCGCCAGCAAGCGCCGCCGCCGTGCCGGTGTCGAAATCATCGGAGGAATGGGTTCCCATGAACGGCATTTCGAGGTGGGTGTGCGGGTCAATGCCGCCCGGCATCAGATAGCAACCGGTGGCGTCGATAACCTCATCGCCCGAAAGGTCAGTCCCCATCGCCGCGATGGTATCGCCATCGATCAGCACATCCGCCTTGTAGGTGCGATCCGCGGCGATGATGGTACCGCCCTTGATCACTTTCGTCGCCATGTGTCCGTTCCCCTTTTTGGTTTTTTCCGAACAATCCTGCCTGGATCTTACAAATCACCCTCATGCGAAACCCCGTTGGCCGTTTTGTTCGCGGGATAGAAACGCAGGATTTCACATCGAGCCGAATAATGTCCTTCAAGCGCTGCCAGGATTGTATCCAGCACCTGCCGGCGCTCGGTCAGGATTTCGTGATTCCAGAACCGGAGCAGTGAGTAGCCTTTAGCGTTCAGCCACTGCGTGCGTTTGTGGTCATGCAGGCTATCGGCAGGCTGAGCGCCATCCAGTTCGACAATAAGCCGCCTAGCGCGGCAAACAAAGTCGCAGACGTAGGGTCCCACTGGGACCTGCCGCGAGAACTTGTACCCGTTCAGCAGCCGGTTGCGCAGGTCGCTCCACAAGCGAAATTCGGGCTCTGTTTCGCTCCGCCGAAGAAATCTCGCCTTTTGAGTGGCACCGGGCCGGCGTTTGTTGACCGGGCCGGATGAGGGGGGCAGCACCGACAAAATCATGGTTTAGCTGACAACCTCCGCCGTCTCCAGCACCGCATGCAGCAGCACGTCGGCGCCGGCTGTCGCCCACTCCTTCTTGATGTCCTCGTCCTCGTTGTGGCTGAGACCGTCGACGCAAGGGCACATGACCATGGCCGTCGGCGCCACGCGGTTGATCCAGCAAGCATCGTGGCCAGCGCCCGAGACGATGTTGCGATGGCTGTAGCCGAGCCGCTCGGCGGCGTTGCGCACCGCCGTCACGCAGCCGGCGTCGAATGCGACCGGATCGAAATGGCCTTCTTCCGCGATCTCTATGCCCAGGCCGAGCTCCTTGGCGATCCCGGCTGCTTTCGCCTCGATTTCCGCCTTCATGGCGTTAAGCGTGGCAATATTGGGCGAGCGGATATCGACGGTAAAGACGACTTTTCCCGGGATCACGTTGCGCGAGTTCGGATAGACGTCGACATGACCGATAGCACCGACGGCGCTCGGCTGGTGCGCCATTGCGACCTCATGGACAAGCTCGGTGATGCGCGCCATGCCGAGCCCGGCATTCTTGCGCATAGGCATGGGCGTCGAGCCGGTATGGCTTTCCTTGCCGGTCAGGGTAATCTGCAGCCACCACAGGCCCTGCCCGTGGGTGACGACGCCGATGTCCTTGCCCTCGGCCTCCAGGATCGGACCCTGCTCGATGTGCAATTCGAACAGCGCATGCATCTTGCGCCCGCCGACCTTCTCGTCGCCCTTCCAGCCGATCCGCTCCAGCTCGTCGCCGAATTTCTTGCCCTTGGCATCCTCGCGCTGATAGGCCCAATCCTGGTCGAGCACGCCGGCAAAGACCCCGGACGCCAGCATGGCAGGAGCGAAGCGCGTGCCTTCCTCGTTGGTCCAGTTGACGACGACAATCGGGTGCTTGGTCCGGATATTGAGATCGTTCAGCGTGCGGACGAGTTCGAGCCCGCCAAGCACGCCGAGAACGCCATCGAACTTGCCGCCCGTCGGCTGCGTGTCTAGATGACTGCCGACATAGACAGGCAGAGCGTCGGTGTCAGTTCCCGGGCGCATGAAGAACATGTTGCCCATCGTATCGACACCCATCGACAGGCCGGCTTTTTCGCACCACCCCTGGAACAGGCGCCGGCCTTCGCCGTCCTCATCTGTCAGGGTCTGGCGGTTGTTGCCGCCGCGCAGGCCCGGCCCAATCTTTGCCATTTCCATCAGGCTGTCCCAGAGACGGTCGCCATTGATCCTGAGATTTCCAGTGAGCGTCATCGGGCGTGCCTCTATGCGAGATTTTTCAGAACGTCGGCCAGCGTATCGAAGAGGTGTTCGATCTGCCCCTTGCTGATGATCAGCGGCGGCGACAGGGCGATGATATCGCCGGTCGTGCGGATGAGCAGGCCTTTTTCGTAGGAATCGAGGAACGCCTGGAAGGCGCGCTTCGTCGGCGCGCCGTCGATCGGCTCGAGTTCGACGGCGCCGATCAATCCGAGATTGCGGATATCGACGACATGCGGCAGGCCTTTCAAGGCATGCAGCGCGTCGCCCCAGTAATCGGCAAGATCAGCCGCGCGCGTCATCAGGCCCTCGTCCTCATAGGTATCGAGGGTTGCGAGCGCAGCGGCGCAGGCGACGGGGTGGCCGGAATAGGTGTAGCCGTGGAAAAGCTCGATCATGTTTTCCGGGCCCGTCATGAAGGCCTCGTAAATTTGCCGCGTGGCAAAGACCGCGCCCATCGGGATGACACCGCTGGTGATGCCTTTCGCAGTTGTGACGAGATCCGGAATGACGCCGAAATAATCCACGGCAAAGGGCGCACCGAGCCGGCCGAAACCGGTAATGACCTCGTCGAAAATCAGAAGAATATCGTGCTTGGTGCAGATTTCACGCAGGCGCTTCAGGTATCCCTTTGGCGGTATCAGGACGCCGGTTGAGCCAGCCACCGGCTCGACAATGACCGCGGCGATATTGGAGGCATCGTGAAGCGCGATGACCCGTTCGAGATCATCGGCGAATTCGACGCCATATTCGGGCTCGCCGCGCGTAAACGCATTGCGTGCCGGATCATGCGTGTGGCGAATATGATCGATGCCGCCGAGCGCATTGCCGAACGTCTTGCGATTGCCCGATATGCCGCCGACGGAAATGCCGCCGAAGCCGACGCCATGATAGCCGCGTTCGCGGCCGATAAGCTTGACCTTCGTGCCGTTGCCCTTGGCGCGGTGATAGGCGATTGCGATCTTGAGCGCAGTATCGACCGCCTCAGAACCCGAATTGGTGAAAAACACATGGTCGATCGGCGACGGCAGCATGGCCGCGAGGCGTGCTGCAAGCTCGAAAACCTTGGGATGGCCCATCTGGAAGGCGGGCGCGTAGTCGAGTTCTGCAACCTGCTTCTGCACCGCTTCGACAATCTTCGGCCGGGCGTGACCGGCATTGCAGCACCAGAGGCCCGCGGTGCCGTCGAGAATCTCGCGGCCGTCATGCGATTTGAAATGCATGTCCTTGGCACTGACGAGCAGACGCGGGTCCTGCTTGAACTGGCGGTTTGCCGTGAACGGCATCCAGAACGCGTCGAGATTATTGGTCCCCATTGCCGCCTTGGACATGTGACTCGCCTCCTGATCGCAGATGGCCCGTTTGGGGCCGATTGTTTTTTGTTCCCGGATGACTGTGCGTCTGGCACAATCAAAAACTTGACTAGTTGGTCAAAATGCAGGCTAGAAGAGCATAGGAAAGCGGTCAAGCGCTTTGTCGGTTTTTCCGGCCGTGGCGGCCGGCAACAGAACTGTCATCTTGTCGCGGTCTGAAAGGAGAGCGGGTGCATGGGGAGAGCGGCCAAAACCAGCGCAGGCGCGGTTCCTGAAAAGACGACGCGCATACAGGAAATCAATCGCCGCCTCATCCTCGACGCCGCGCTCGACGCTTTTTCCACCTATGGCTTTCGCGGCACCACGATCGACCAGATTGCCGAGAAAGCCGGCATGTCGAAACCGAACCTCCTCTATTATTTTCCACGCAAGCAGAACATCTATGTGACCCTTCTCGAAGAGACGCTGGCGGAGTGGCTGGCACCGCTCGCCGATATCGATCCTGACGGCGATCCGATCGAGCAATTGCGCAAGTATATCACGCTCAAGATCAGTATGTCGGAGAGCCATCCGGCGGCGTCGCGGCTGTTTGCCAACGAAGTGTTGCATGGCGCGCCGGCGATCAGCGAGTTTCTGACCACGCATCTTAAGCCGCTCGTCGACGAGAAGGCGACAGTCATTCGCCGTTGGGTCGGCGAAGGCAAGCTTGCCCCGGTCGATCCCTACCACCTGATCTTCATGATCTGGGCGACCACGCAGCACTACGCTGATTTCGATGTCCAGGTCCGGGCGATCATGGGCAGCCAGGTCGGCCGTCCGGGCTTTCGCGAACAGACGGCGCAGGCGGTGCTCAGCATCATCCTCAATGGGATAAAGCCGCGGGGATAGCTCCCTACTCCGCGGCGACCTTTGCCATCGGGTTGTTCGGATGGGTCGTCCAGTTGGCATAGTCCGGCCTGATCGGCTGCTTCGTGCGCGGATCGACGCCTGCCGTCATCGGCACCATGCTGATGCAATTGTCGACCGGGCAAACATTGACGCAGAGATTGCAGCCGACGCACTCTTCATCGATCACTTCGAAGTGCCGCGCCCCATCGACCATGGAGGTGATGGCCTGGTGTGAGGTATCCTCGCAGGCGATGTAGCAGCGGCCGCACTTGATGCAGAGGTCCTGGTCGATCCGCGCCTTGGTGATGTAGTTGAGGTTGAGGTACTGCCAGTCCGATACGTTCGGGACCGCAAGGCCGCGGAAATCCTCGATCGTCTTGAAGCCGCGCGAATCCATCCAGTCGGAAAGACCGGAGATCATCTCCTGCACGATCTTGAAGCCATAGGTCATGGCCGCCGTGCATACCTGCACATTGCCGCAACCGAGGGCAATATATTCCGCCGCGTCGCGCCAGGTGGTTATGCCGCCGATGCCGGAAATGGGCAGGCCCCGGGTTTCGCCATCGCGGGCAATCTCCGCCACCATGTTGAGCGCAATCGGCTTTACCGCCGGGCCGCAGTAACCGCCATGCGAGCCGCGCCCGTCGATGGACGGGACCGGGGCGAAATTATCGAGATCGACGGAGACGATGGAATTGATCGTATTGATCAACGATACGGCATCCGTTCCACCCGCATTCGCCGCGCGCGCCGGCTTGCGGATATCAGCAATATTTGGGGTCAGCTTGGTGATAACCGGCATGCGGGTGTACTGCTTGCACCAGCGCACGACCATTTCGATATATTCCGGCACCTGGCCGACGGCAGATCCCATGCCGCGCTCGGACATGCCATGCGGGCAGCCGAAATTCAGCTCGATGCCATCAGCGCCCGTTGCTTCGACTAGCGGCAGGATCGCCTTCCACGCCTGCTCTTCGCACGGCACCATGATCGACGCGATCAAGGCGCGATCGGGCCACTTCTTTTTCACCTCTGTCATTTCGCGGAGATTTACTTCAAGCGGACGGTCCGTGATGAGCTCAATATTGTTGAAGCCCAGCAGTCGGCGATCCGGCCCGTGTATGGCGCCATAGCGCGGGCCATTGACATTGACGACCGGCGGGCCCTCCTCACCTAGGGTCTTCCAGACGACGCCGCCCCAGCCGGCCTTGAAGGCGCGCTCCACATTATAGGCCTTGTCGGTCGGTGGGGCCGAAGCCAGCCAGAACGGATTGGGCGATTTGATGCCGAGGAAATTCGTCGATAGATCAGCCATGTCGATCTCCTTCAGCCCGCCACGTGGCGTGGGTGACTGGATTTATGCGTACTGTCGGTCGCCTTGGCATTGTCGGCCATGACGGCCTCGACAAACCCCGTGACCTTTTCCGGCTTCTGCATCAAGGCGCGATGAATGGATTCGGCGGCAATCTTGCCGTCCTGCACCGCCGCAACGGTCAGATCCTCACCATCGGCAACGCAGTCGCCGCCGGCCCAGATCCCCGGGATCGAGGTTCTGCCTTCCTCGTCAACACTGATACGGCCGCGCGAAAGCGCAATGCCTGCCTCTGCCAGAAGGGTGGCGGCCGGAGCCTGGCCGATAGCCTTGAAAATCTGGTCGCTGGCGAGCGTGATGCTTTCGCCTGTCACGCTGAGACGGCCATCCGTGATGGCGGTGTAATCCAGGGTAATGCCGCAGACTTCGCCATGTTCGTTGCGAGTAAGTTCTCGGGGCTGCAGCCAATGGCGGATGATGACCCCGTTCTTCAGCGCCAGTTCCTGTTCGAAGGCGCTGGCATTCATATGCTCCGGGCCGCGGCGGTAAGCGATAATGACATTTTCGGCGCCAAGCAGTTTGGTCTGCACGGCGACGTCGATAGCCGTCATGCCGCCGCCAATGACGACCACGTCGCGACCGACGGCAATTTCCGAAAGGTCGTCGCTCTGGCGCAGCACTGAGATGTAGTCGACCGCGTCGATACAGCCGGCCGCATCTTCGCCTTCGAGCCCGAGTTCGTTGACGGACGGCAGGCCGATGCCGAGAAAGACGGCATCGAAGCCCGCATGCAATGCATCGAGGCTTACATCGCGTCCAAGCGCCTTATCGTTCTGAATGGTAATGCCGCCGATCTCGAGGATGAAATCGAGTTCCTTCTGGGCAAAATCATCCGGTGTCTTATAGGCGGCGATACCATATTCGTTCAGACCGCCGGCCTTGGGTCGGGCCTCGAAGATCGTCACGTCATGGCCGCGCATCGCCAGGCGATGCGCTGCAGACAACCCTGCCGGTCCTGCCCCGACTACCGCCACGGATTTGCCGGACGGTTCTGCGCGCTGGAAGGGATGTTTACCGTTCGCCATCAGGTGGTCGGTCGCATAACGCTGCAACAGGCCGATCTTGACCGGCTTGCCTTCAGCGATTTCACGCACGCAGGCCTGCTCGCAAAGGGTTTCGGTCGGGCAGACGCGGGCGCACATTCCACCGAGAATATTCTCCGATAAAATGGTCTTGGCCGATCCGGTCGGATTGTCGGCGTTGATCTCGCGGATGAAGAGCGGAATGTCGATGCCGGTCGGGCACGCATTCATGCAAGGAGCGTCGTAGCAAAAATAGCAGCGATCAGATTCAACGAAAGCCTCGTGCCGTGTCAGAGGCGGATGGAGGTCGGAAAAGACATCCGGATAGTCTTCGGCTGGAAGACGTCCGGTCCTGACGTCACGGATTGCAGAATCGATCGATCCCATAAAATCGCATCTCCTCTTTCCGGCCGCGTCCGGTTCCCAGGGTTCGCTGCCATTTTCGTGGGCCGGTTCGTCCGGCTCCTCTAAGGGAAGAATGCCATATTTTGACAGAAGGTCAAATTTTTTATCAAACGGTCAATATTTTTCCGAGCAGACTGCAACCAACGGCCGTCTACGTCGAGACAGGCGTTGGAATGTTGCGGAGAAGGCTATTCGGCGGCGAGGCGGGGTCGAGAATCGACTTCGAGCAGTTCGCGGTTTAGACGCGCCTCTTCCTCGATCTTCGGCTTGGAGAAGCCCGCGAGCAGGAGATAGGCGACCGGCGTCAGGAACAGCGTCGAAGCGGTGGCGAGACCCAGCCCGCCGACAATCACCCAGCCGAGCGCGATGCGCGCTTCAGCGCCGGCGCCGCTGGCAAGGACGAGCGGAACGCCGCCGAGGATCGCGCAGAGCATCGTCATCACGACGGGACGCAAGCGGATGTTTGACGCCTCTTCGATGGCCTCGCGCACGCCTTTGCCCTGGTCGCGCAGATGATTGGCGAACTCGACGATAAGAATACCGTTCTTGGCCATGATACCGACGAGCAGCACCAGGCCGATCTGGCTGTAGACGTTCATGCTGGTGCCCGTCATCACCATGGCGAAGACGGCACAGGCAAGACCGAGCGGCACCGTCGCCATGACGATGATGGCGCTGATGAAGCCTTCGAACTGCGCTGCAAGCACAAGCAGGATTATCAAGAGGGCGAAGCCAAAGGTCACCATCATGCTTGCCGAATTTTCGCCGAGCGTCGCCGCTTCAGCAAGCGGAATGAGACGGTAGCCGGGCGGCAGCAACGGCGCAGCCACCTGTTGCGCCACCTTATAGGCATCGCCGAGGGCAAAATCCGCACGCAGTCCGGCGGTGACCGCAACCGAACGCATCTGCTGTTCACGGGTAAGTGCAGGCGGGACTGCCACCTCGGTGAGCTTGGCGATTGTCGACATGGGCACGAAACGACCATCGCCGGTGCGCAGGAAGACGTTCTCCAGATCGGTCGGATCGTTGATCGGGTTGATGGTCGCGACGAGCTTCACGTCGAAGCTGCGATCTTCGATATAGACCGAGCCGACCTTGTAGCCATCAAGGACCGACTGCAGCGCTTCCGCCAGCCCGCTGATGTCGATGCGAAGATCGGAGGCGCGCTCGCGGTCGATCGATACGGCGAGTTGGGGCTGCGTCGGCTCGTTGGTCAGGCGCGGCCGGTCGAAGCGAGGGTCTTTCTCCAGTTCGGAGACGATCTTCGCCGCGGTGGTCCCAAGGTCCGAATAGCTGCTGCCGACGACGGCAAATTGCAGACCATTGCCTGCCCCGCGAATGCCAAGCGAATTGGGCTGCGCCGCAAAGACCTGGATGCCGGGAATATCGCGCACAAGGCGCGAAACGTCGGCGACGATTTCCTGCTGGCTGCGGTGGCGTTCCTTCCACTTGGCAAGGCTCAGCACCATGAAACCGCGATTGGTGTTGCCGTTCTGCCCGGCGATGGAGAAGGTGTTCTCGATCTCGCCGGCATCGCGCAACGGCTGGATCAGCGCCTCGATCTTGCGCATTTCATCGCCGAGATATTCGAGGCTCACGCCCTGCGGTGCGGTTATGCGCAGGAAGGCTGCGGCCCGATCCTCGGTGGGTGTCAGTTCCTGCTTGAGCAGCGAAAATGCGCCGAAGGCGGCGCCGGCAAACAGGACCGAGACAATGACGACGATCCACGGGGCGGCGAGGCAGGCATGCAGCATGCGCGCATAGAGGCCGCCAAACCAGCTGCCAATGCGGCCGACAACACCGGGCGCGTGGGCAACTTCCTCATGCCGCCGCTCGCTGGCGCTCAAGAGCCGCGAAGCAAGCATGGGGCAAAGCGTCAGGGCGACGACGGCCGAGAGCAGTACGCAGATGGCGAGCACGAAGCCGAACTCGCGGAAAAGCCCGCCTGTCTGCCCGGGGAGGAAGGAAAGCGGCACGAACACTGCCGCCAAGGTCACCGTGGTGGTGATGACGGCAAAGAACACTTCCTGCGTGCCGAGCACCGCCGCGGCGCGCGGCCCCATGCCCTGGTTGCGGCGGCGAACGATATTTTCAAGGACAACAATGGCATCGTCCACGACGAGGCCGGTTGCGAGAACGAGAGCGAGCAGCGTCAGAATGTTGATGGAGAAACCAGCGAGATAGATCGCCGAGATCGTGCCGATCAGCGCAACAGGCATGCTGACTGCCGGTATCAAGGTCGCCTTGAAATCCCAAAGGAAGAGATAGATGATCAGGATGATGATGAGGACAGACGCGCCAAGCGCGATCTCGACCTCGTGCACGGCGCCGTTGATGAAGTCGGCATCATCGCTGGTCACCCGAATGTCGACGCCCTTCGGCAGCGTCTTTTGCAGTTCCTCCACTGCGGCGCGCACGCCCTTCGAGATGTCGAGCGTGTTCGACTGCGCCTGACGAATAATGCCAAGGCCGATCCCGGTCTTGCCGTTGGCGCGCAGCGACGAGGTGCCGATATCGGGCCCAAGCGTGACGGTGGCGACATCGCGGATGCGCGTCTGGTTCTTGATGATGATGTTCTCGAAATCTTCGGGCGTCGTCACCGGCGCCTGCGCACGCACGACAATGCTCTGGTCATTGCTGTTGAGCTGGCCTGCCGGCGTGTCGAAGGCCATGGTGTTCAGCGCGTTGCGGATATCGGCGATGTTCATGCCGAGACCGGAAAGCTTGCCCTGGTCGATATCGATGCGGAAAATCTTGCTGCGGTTGCCGTTGATCTGAACATCGGCGACGCCGGGAACCGAGGCCAGCACGTCTTCGATCTGGTCTTCGACGAGTACCGTCATGTCCTCCACCGCCATTGTGTCGGACGTGACCGCGAGGCGCATGACAGCGTCGGAATTGGCATCCGCCTTGACGATGCGCGGCGGGTCGGCTTCGTCGGGCAGCGTGTTGGAGATGCGGCTGATCGCATCGCGCATATCGGCGGCGGCGACATTGAGGTCGACATTGTCGTTGAACTCGACCGTCACGCGGCTATTGCCGAAGGACGAGCTCGACGAAATGGACTTGACGCCCGAGACGCGGGAAACAGCGCCTTCGATGGCGGATGTCAGTTCGCGATCGACTGTTTCTGCTGCCGCAGAGGTGAAATCCGTACTGACGGTCACCACAGGACGGTCGACGTCGGGCAGTTCACGGACATCGACGCCGTAAAACGCCGCCAGTCCGGCAACGACGATCAGGGCGTTCAACACCAGCGACAGGACCGGACGGCGAATGAAAAGGGCGGTAAAGTCGGCCTGGCCTTTCGAGCTGCTCATGGCGCTGCCTCAGCCCTGTTCGCCGACGGAAGCCAAGGGACTTGCCTGGTCAGGAGCGGGCTGGCCCTGAATTTGGACGAGACCGTCCTGCCGCACCGACTGCACGCCTTCGGCGACGATCTGGTCGCCCGGCTTGATATCGGCGTCGACGAGTACGTTGGTGGTGTTGCGCTGGACGATCCGCACCGGCACCCGGGATGCCTTGTTTTCGACAATGCGCCAGACATAGGCGCCATCCGTCCCCCACTGGATCGCCAGCGGATCCACCGTCGGATAGGTCTCGCCCGGAAAACCGAGCGACACCTGGAATGCCATGCCCTCGCGGAGCGTATCCTTCGGGTTGGTGATCTTCGCCTGGACATGAAGCGTACGGCTCGTCGGATCGACCCGGTTGTCGATGGCACTGACTGCGCCCTTGAAGGATTCTCCAGGGCGGGCAATCGAGCTTGCCGAAACCTCGGCACCAATGGTCACGGCCGGCGCAAACCGTTCGGGTACCCAGAAATCGACAAGGAGTTCCGACCGGTCGTCGATGGAGGCAACCTGCGTGGTGGTGACGACGTAGTTGCCGGCATTGATCGGGAAGATGCCGACGGTGCCGCCGATCGGCGCCCTGATGGCGCGGCGATCCAAGGCAAGTTCGGCTTCGCGCAGGTTCAGCCTTGCATTTTCAACGACGAGTTCGGCGTCGGATACCTGGACCGCCGAGACGGTGTTGGTCGTCGAGAGATTCTGGGCGCGCTTCAGCTTGGTCTCGGCATCCTTGAGGGCCGTTCGCGCCTTGTCTGCCAGGATGCTTTCCGATTCGGAATCGAGCCGGGCAATGACGTCGCCATTCTGCACGTGGCTGCCGGAGGTAACGAGTATTTCGGTAAGACGGCCGGCGGCATAGGGCGTGACGGAGACGGAGCTCTTGGCCTTGCCCGTTCCGATCGCCGTCAGCCGGTCATTGATCTTCGCATCGGCGGCCGCACGAACCGTGACGAGCGGCAAGGGCTGTCCGCTGCGCTTCTGCTTTTGGCCGCCGGCCGGCGCGGTCGCCGCCGTGGTTGCGCCGCGATCGATGCCGGCCTTCTTCAGGAAATCACTTGCGCCAGGAAAGAGGTACAGCCAGCCTGCCCCGGCAGCACCAAGGATTACCAAAGCCAGAGCCAGTTGTTTCCAAACCTTCATACGTCACTCCAAAACGCCGGTCCCGCGTCAAAGCAGAGCCAGCGCCTAAATTGATTATACCTCAACGCGTCATCGAGCGCGAACAGGCGAATGTGGAGCGAAAGATAGGGTGCTTTGCCTGAACCGTTAATGACAATTCGGTGAGGTTACAAATATTTAATGGAAGAGCCGCTTCGCTGAATTTAGCCAGCTCCGCTTGAAGGCGGATAGTTGCCGTGCAACATGGCTGGCGGAATATTCGGAAGGAGAGCGGCCATATGGCGACCAAGACCGACATCGCACGGCGTGTGTTCAACCACACATGGAAGCTCGATCCCATCGTCCGCAGCCTGCTCGACACGGATTTCTACAAGCTTCTGATGCTGCAGATGATCTGGGGGCTCTATCCCAAGGTCGATGCCACCTTCACCCTGATCAACCGGACGACGCGGGTCCGGCTTGCCGATGAAATCGACGAGCAGGAACTCCGGGCCCAGCTCGACCACGCGCGGACGGTGCGCTTCAGCAAGAAGGAAATGATCTGGCTCGGCGGTAATACGTTCTACGGCAAGCGGCAGATATTCGAGCCGGATTTCCTCGAATGGCTGACGAATTTCCAATTGCCCGAATATGAGCTTACGCGGCAGGACGGGCAATACGTCCTGAATTTCTATGGGCCGTGGATGTATACGACGATGTGGGAGATCCCGGCGCTGACGATCATCAACGAGTTGCGCTCGCGCGCCGCCATGAAACAGATGGGGCGCTTCGAACTCGACGTCACTTATGCCCGCGCCAAGGCCAAGATGTGGTCGAAGGTCGAACGCCTGCGCGCGCTCCCCGATATCCGGATTTCCGATTTCGGCACGCGGCGGCGCCACTCGTTTTTATGGCAGCGCTGGTGCGTCGAGGCGCTGAAGGAGGGGATCGGCCCTGCTTTCACCGGTACGAGCAATGTTCTGATGGCGATGGACAATGATCTCGAGGCTCTCGGCACCAATGCCCACGAGTTGCCGATGGTGCTTGCGGCGCTCAGCACGACGAGGGCGGAGCTGCTCAAATCACCCTACAAGGTCCTGCAGGACTGGAACCGCTATTATGGTGGCAACCTGCTGATTGTGCTCCCCGATGCATTCGGCACGGCCGCCTTCCTGCGCGATGCGCCTGACTGGGTGGCTGACTGGACTGGATTTCGCCCCGACAGCGCGCCCCCGGTCGAGGGCGGCGAAAAGATCCTCGCCTGGTGGCGGTCGAAGGGAAAGGACCCGCGCCAGAAACTGCTGGTCTTCTCCGATGGTCTCGATGTCGATACGATCGAGGAGACCTATCACCATTTTCGCGGCAAGGTGCGCATGAGCTTTGGCTGGGGCACCAACCTCACCAATGATTTCGAGGATTGCGCGCCGCGCTACAATGACCGGCTCAACGCCATCTCGCTGGTTTGCAAGGTCAGCGAAACCAATGGTCGGCCGGCGGTCAAGCTTTCCGACAACCCGAAGAAAGCGACGGGCGATCCGGCGGAGATAAAGCGCTATCTGGAAGTGTTTGGGGCGGAGGATCGCGTGGAACAGGCCGTCAAGGTCTGAACCACGCTTATCCAATTTTTACTGCAGCATTACTGTGCGCAGTTCATGTTCCTGGGCGCCGACGAGGACATTGTCGCGCTCATCGGAGAGGACGATCGGATCGCCATTGGCGCCAAAGAGGGCCCAGAGCTCGACACCCGGCGTCATCGGCGGCAGCGCCGGAAAGCTGTGGGCGAGCTCGTCGGTCTTGACCTTGCGCATATAGGCGACCTGTCCGGCGCCAAGCCGTGCAAATTCAAGATCCGAGAACGGGCTTTTGTGAACAGTGTTTTGCATGTCAGCCTCCATATTCGGACAGTCTATTTCGAAGCCCTGTCCTGTTAGAGCTACGGTCAGTCCTCTACCGCAATGTTTATGCGCTTAACCAACCGTTCGGGTTCCGGCCGATCGAGGTCGATCGACAACAACCCATTCTTCAGCGAGGCGGCGCTTACGCGCATTCCATCGGCAAGTACGAAAATCCGCTGGAACTGGCGCGCGGCGATACCACGATGCAGATATTCCCGTTCGCCTTCATCGGCCTGCCTGCCGCGAATGACCAGCTGGTTGTCCTCCGTCGTGACTTCGAGGTCTTCGTTGGAGAAACCGGCCACTGCCAGAACGATGCGAAGCTGTTCGCGGTCGTTCGCGCCGCGTATGCGCTCGATATTGTAGGGTGGATAGCCGTCGCCGGATTTCGCTATGCGCTCCAGCGTCTTTTCCATCGAGTCAAAACCAAGCAGCAAGGGGCTTGAAAATGGCGTCATTCGTGTCATTGGTGCAGTCCTTGATAAAAGCGACCTAAAAGCGAAACCCGTGTTCGACAGCATTTCGCCTTTGCCAAATGATATGGTCGATCGAATCACGGAGTTCAAGAGAGGGCCGGATCCAGGTCGCGAGAAAGTAGGAAATGACGCGTAAAATCATAATCGATACCGACCCCGGCCAAGACGATGCCCTTGCCATCCTTCTAGCCTTTTCCAGCCCCGAACTTGACGTGCTTGGCATAACCGCAGTCGCCGGAAACGTGCCGCTGGCGCTGACTGAGCTCAATGCGCGCAAGATCTGCGAACTCGCTGGCCGCCCCGATGCGAAAGTCTTTGCCGGGGCGGATCGGCCGCTGCTGCGCCCCCTGATCACCGCCGAACATGTTCATGGCAAGACCGGACTTGACGGGCCCGACCTGCCGGTGCCGACTATGCCGCTCCAAGCGCAGCACGCGGTCGATTTCATCATCGAGACATTGCGCTGCGAGGAGCCAGGCAGCGTCACGCTCTGCGCGCTCGGCCCGCTCACAAACGTGGCGCAGGTCCTCATCAGGGCGCCGGAACTTGCTCCGCGCATCCGCGAGATCGTGCTCATGGGCGGGGGCTTCTTCGAAGGCGGCAATATAACGCCGACTGCCGAGTTCAATATCCACGTCGATCCCCACGCGGCGCAGATCGTGCTGCAATCCGGCGTTCCCGTCACGATCCTGCCGCTCGATGTGACGCACAAGGCGCTTTCGACGGCAAAGCGGGTCGACCGCTTCCGCAATATGGGAACGCGCGCCGGCGATGCTTGCGTCGAGCTCCTCGAATTCTTCGAGCGATTCGACGAGGAAAAATATGGAAGCGACGGCGGGCCGCTGCATGACCCGAATGTGATCGCCTATCTGCTCAAGCCGGAACTTTATGGAGGCCGCACCTGCAATGTGACGGTGGAGACAGCCAATGAGCTGACGCTCGGCATGACCGTGGTCGACTGGTGGGGCGTTACCGACCGGCCAAACAATGCTTACTACATCCGTGACGTCGATGATGAAGGCTTCTTCGACCTTTTGATCGAGCGCATAGGACGTATTTCCTGACGCTCCGATGGCGGCCGTTGACGGCCGCCATTTCATCACAAAAAGTTGAGCCGGCGTAAACCATGGCTCAGTAATTTCCGGACAGAATCCTCCCAAAAGTGTAGTGTCCTTTGACGGACAGCAGCCAAGTTGGGGGATGAGATGCTGACGCGACGCTTATTCTTGACCGGTGTTCTTGCAGCGGCGGCAGCGCCGCAGGCAGCACTTGCGAAGCCAGCCCGCAAACCATTCGTCATCAACCCGGTCTTCCAGCCGCAATATGTTTCCTTCGATTCGTCCTATGCGCCGGGCACGGTCGTCATCGACCCGCGCAGCCGTTTTCTCTATCTGGTCGAGGACGGGTTTACAGCGCGGCGCTACGGTGTCGGCGTCGGCCGGGCCGGACGCGCCTTCCACGGCAGCGCCAAGATCGGGCGCAAGGAAGTGTGGCCCAGGTGGGTACCGACCCAGGGCATGATCAGCCGCCAGCCGAACAAATATGCGCGCTACGCCGGCGGCGTGTCGGGGGGACCCCACAATCCGCTCGGCGCGCGGGCGCTCTACCTCTACCGAAACGGCCGCGACACCTATTATCGCATCCACGGCACGACGGAGCCGTGGAGCATTGGCCGCGCCGTTTCCAATGGCTGCATCCGCATGATCAACGCGCATGTGATGGATCTATATGCGCGGGTGCCGCTCGGCGCACGCGTCGTTGTGATCTAGAAGCTAGGCCGCGACGCTAGCACGCTGCGTGTCCGGTGCGAGCGTGACTTCAAGTCCGTTGAGTTCCGGCGTCATGATCAGCTGGCAGGACAGGCGCGAATTATCCTCGACGTGGAAAGTCACGTCGAGTTGGTCGATTTCCTCATCCTGTGGCTCGTAAAGCTTTTCCGTCCAATCCTCGCCGACATAGACATGGCAAGTGCCGCAGGCGCAGGCGCCGCCGCACTCGGCCTTGATGTCCAGTCCCCAATCGCGAATGACCTCCATCACACGAAAGCCTTCGAGGGCCTCGAGCGTATGGCGTTTGCCGTGCTGATCGGTGACGTGGATATAGAGGGCGTCGTCGCTCATCAGTCCTATGCTGCCTTCAGCTTCTTCTGCAGGGAGGTGGATGATGTCGTATACTGGAAGATGATACGCTCGCCAGGCGATACGATCCGCTTTGCCGCCTGTGACATGAGCGCGGCCTCGTGGAAGCCCGACAGGATGAGCTTCAACTTGCCGGGATAGGTATTGATGTCGCCAATGGCGAAGATGCCGGGTTCGGAGGTCTCGAATTTCTCCGTGTCGACCGCAATCAGGTTCTGATCAAGATTGAGGCCCCAATCGGCGATCGGGCCGAGCTTCATGGTGAGGCCGAAGAACGGCAGCAGGCGGCCAGCTTGCAGATGCTCGTCGCCCTCGGCGCCCTTGATGACAACCTTGGACAGTTGCCCGTCGGCGCCCTCTAGATTGCTGACCTGGCCCATACGGAACCTTACGCGGCCTTCCTTCTCCAGTGCCCACATCTTGTTGACGCTGTCGGGCGCGGCGCGGAATTCCGGGCGGCGATGCACGAGTGTTACCGATTTCGCCACAGGCTCGAGGTTAAGGGTCCAGTCGAGCGCCGAGTCGCCGCCGCCGACGATGACGACGTCATGGCCGCGGAAAGCTTCGATCTTGCGAACCGCATAGTGGACGCTCGTTCCCTCATAATGCTCGATATGCGGCACGGGCGGACGCTTCGGCTGGAACGACCCGCCGCCGGCGGCAATGACGATGACCTTGGTGATGAACACCTCGTCCGCATCGGTTTCGACGCGGAAGCGGCCGTCTTCAAGCCTGGTCAGCGCGGTTACCATGGTCGAGAAATGGAACTGCGGGTCAAAGGGCGCAATCTGCTTCAAGAGATTATCGGTCAAGGCCTGACCGGTCACCTCGGGCAGGCCCGGAATGTCATAGATCGGCTTTTCAGGATAGAGCTCGGCGCACTGACCACCCGGCCGGTCGAGGATGTCGATGACATGGGCGCGAAGATCGAGCAGGCCGAGTTCGAACACAGCAAAAAGGCCCACGGGACCCGCGCCAACAATAACCACATCTGTTTCAATCGTGTCGGACATAAGTGCTTTCCAGGTGATGTCGTGAAGGGGTTCAGGCGACCGGGAGGCGGCGCCAGCTATAGGTTCCGGGGGCGGTATGCGATCCTCTGCCAGGCTGGTAATAGACCGGCGCATCGTGAAGGTTGTGATCGGCAAGCCGCTCCAGCGTGACCGCATGCGACACCTTCAGCGTATCGAAACCGGTCCGCAACATATAGGCGACCTGATCGATCAGGACATCACCCGCCGCGCGCAGCTCGCCTTTGAAGTGACGCTGATTTTTCAGCATTTCAGCCTTCGAGTAGGAGCGCCCGTCATTGAAGGCGGGAAATTCGAGGGCGATCAGCGGAATTCGGTCGAGCAAGCCCAGCAGCGGCTCGATGTTCTCGCCGGGCGCCACGGATACGCCGATGCGCCGGTTCGTTGCAAAACGCACATCGTCCTCAAGACCAAGCCAGACGGCGAGCGGCAAGATGACCGCCGGCGCGTCGCCGGCCTCATCCAAAGACGGAGCCGTGATATAGGGATCTTCGCGAAATCCTTCGCGGCCCCAGAGCTCGCCAGCGGGCTTTTCGGAAATGTCGCTCATAAATTCGAATCCGTCAGTGAAATATTGCTCAACTGGTCGGTAAGGCCAGTCAGGTGAATACCGCATTCGGTCTTGTCCGACCCGGCCCAGCGCCCGGCCCGGTCGTCATCGCCGTCCTTGACCGGCGACGTGCAAGGCATGCAGCCAATCGAACGGTAGCCTTCGGCAACCAGCGGATGCGGCGGCAATTCATGCGCGCCCATATAGGCCTTGAGGTCGGCCGAGGTCCAGTGGGCCAGCGGATTGATACGGACGCGCGAGCCGACCGACTCGAAGATTGCCAGGCTGGAGCGTGTCGAGGCCTGGAACTGCTTGCGGCCCGTCATCCAGGCGCGATAGGGCGCAACCGCGCGCGCCATCGGCTCGACCTTGCGGATATAGCAGCAGCGGTCCTTGTTGGTCATGGACAGCGCGCCAAAGGGATCTTCATCCTTCAGGCTCTGCTTGAGCGGGTGAATGTCATGCACGTCAGTCAAGCCAAGCTCGCTGACCAGCTGGTCGCGATAGCGCAAAGTTGCGGGAAAATGCTTGCCTGTCTCCAGAAAAAGCACCGGCGTTGCCCGATCGATCTGCGCGATCATGTGAAGCAATACCGAGGATTCCGCCCCGAACGACGAGACAACAGCGATCTCCTCATTGAAGAGGTGGTCGATGGCTAGTTCGATGACATCCAGCGGCTCGAGATTGCCGTACCGGGCTTCGAGCGAGCGTGCTTCATCCGCCACCGTTTGCTCGTTGAACTCAAGCAGCATTTGCAGCCTCGCTATAGAGCGCATCCTTGAACGGCGCGGCTCCCACACGACGGTAGGCGGCAAGGAACGTTTCCTCCTTGTCGCTGCGGATTTCAAGATAACGGTCGACAATGGTCTCGACCGCATCGACGATCTCTTCGGACGAGAAGCCGCGGCCGGTAATATCGCCGATGGTGCAGATCTCGTCGCCCGAGCCGCCCAGCGAAATCTGATAGAGCTCCTCGCCCTTCTTCTCGACGCCGAGAATGCCGATGTGGCCAACATGGTGGTGGCCACAGGCGTTGATGCAGCCCGAGATCTTGATCTTGAGCTCGCCGATATCCGCCTGGCGATCCGGCTGGCCGAAGCGCTCGGAAATGCGCTGAGCCACCGGGATCGAGCGGGCATTGGCGAGGGCGCAATAGTCGAGGCCGGGGCACGCGATGATATCGGTAATGAGCCCGGCATTGGCCGTTGCAAGGCCGTCGGTCAAAAGCAGGTCATAGACGATGCGCAGATCGGCGATCGCAACATGCGGAAGAACAAGGTTCTGCTCGTGGCTGACGCGGATCTCGTCTTGCGAAAACTTCTCGGCAATATCGGCGACGAGGTCCATCTGCGCGTCGGTTGCATCGCCCGGAATTCCGCCGATGGGCTTCAGCGAGATGGTTACGACGCCGTAATCCGGGTTCTTGTGCGGCGTGACGTTCTGATCCACCCATGTCGCGAAGGCGTGATCTGCCTTGCGCGCGGCGGCAAGGCCCGACCACCCTTCCGGGCGCTGCGGCAGGTTGGGCGCACGGAAATAGCTGTCGATTGCATCGACGTCCTGCTGCGGCAGCTTGAGGTCGCTATCCTTGAGCACCTGCCACTCGGTCTCGACCTGGCGGGTCAATTCCTCAGTCCCGGTCTCATGCACCAGAATCTTGATGCGGGCCTTGTATTTGTTGTCGCGGCGGCCGTTGAGATTGTAAACGCGCATGATCGCGGTCGTATACGTCAGGAGATCCTCCACCGGGAGGAAATCCCTGATTTTCTTGGCCACCATTGGTGTGCGGCCCTGCCCGCCGCCGACATAGACTGCAAAGCCAAGGTCGCCGGCTTCGTTCTTCTTTAGATGGAGGCCGATGTCGTGCACCTGGATGGCGGCGCGATCGCGCTCGGCTCCTGTCACCGCGATCTTGAACTTGCGCGGCAGGTACGAAAACTCGGGGTGCATCGACGACCACTGACGCAGGATCTCCGCATAGGGACGCGGATCGGCGACCTCGTCAGCCGCCGCACCGGCGAAATGGTCCGCCGTCACGTTGCGAATGCAATTGCCCGAGGTCTGCAGCGCGTGCATCTCGACCGATGCCAGTTCATCGAGAACCTTGGGCATGTCTTTCAGTGCCGGCCAATTGTACTGCAGGTTCTGCCGCGTCGTGAAATGACCGTAGCCGCGATCGTAATGGCGGGCGATATGGGCGAGCTTGCGCATCTGGCGGCTCGACAGAGTGCCATAGGGAATGGCGACGCGCAGCATATAGGCATGCAGCTGCAGATAGACGCCGTTCATCAGCCGCAGCGGCCGGAACTGGTCCTCGGTCAATTCGCCGGCGAGACGGCGCTCCACCTGATCCTTGAATTGGTCCACGCGGGCAGAAACGAATGCGTGGTCAAACTCGTCATAACGATACATGAATGCGAACCTTCAGGAATTTAAGCGGCCGAGGCTTTGGGCTTTTCAGCTTGCTTGCCGAGATCGAGGCGGATGGTGGGACCGAGTTGGCGGATACGTTCGCGCAGACGCAGCGGATACAGATTAGTGCCGCGCTCTTCGACATCGATCACATTAACGTCGATAACGAGGTTGGACTTGATCGCTGCCTTGCCCGCTTCCTCAAGCGCGGTCACCGCCTCGGCGTGACGGGCGATTAGCGCACCATCGATCTGTTCGAGCCATTCGCCATTGGCGCCGAGCCAGACGGCTTCACCGTCGGTCAGGCGATTTGCGGTAAGAACTTTGACACTCATGATCGTGATCCTTCGCGTTCAGGCAGCATTGGTTTCAAGGTGGCGCGGCGCCACGGAATTCTGGTTCCGGGCGGAAAGCGCCTCGGCCTTGTCGATGGCGGCGCCAGCAACGGCGTCACCGATGACGACCATGACGGGACCGCTCAAATCCCCGCGCCGCTCAAGCGACGGCAGGTCGTTCAACGTGCCGTGGAACATGCGACGGTCGGTCCGCCCAGCATTTTCAATGACGGCAACCCCGGTATCGGCATGAAGACCAGCGGCGATCAGCCGCTCTGCCACCGAAGCTGCGACGCTGCGGCCCATATAGACGGCGATCGTCGCGCCAGAGATGGCAAGGCGGGCCCAATCCGGCAGGACTTCGCCGGTCATGTCGTGGCCCGTCGTGAAGACGAGCGAGGAGGCAACGCCGCGCAAAGTCAAAGGCAGTTGCATATCGGCAGCCGCGGCAAAGGCCGAGGTGATGCCGGGAACGATCTCGAAGGAAATTCCGGCATCGCGAAGCGCGGCCATCTCTTCGCCGGCGCGACCGTAGACGAGCGGATCGCCTGATTTCAACCGCACGACGCGCTTGCCTTCGCGGCCGAGCGCGACGAGCAGATCATTGATCTCACCCTGGCTCTTCGAATGGCAGCCCTTGCGCTTGCCGACGGAAATGCGCGCGGCGTCGCGGCGGCCCATGCCGACAACCGCGTCCGGCACCAGCGCGTCATAAACGATGACATCGGCTTCCATGAGGACGCGATGAGCCCGCAAGGTCAGCAGATCCTCCGCGCCCGGGCCTGCGCCGACCAGCCAGACATAGCCTTGGCCCGTTTCCTGGTTGCCCAGCAGCGCCGCCGCCGCCGCTTGGGCGCCGGCAAGATCATTGTTGTAGACACTGCTTGCGACATCACCGGAAAAAAATGATCGCCAGAACAAACGACGCGGCAAGCCCTTCATGACCAGCCGCTCCACCGCGGGCCGATAGGCGTTGGCGAGGCGCGCAAGATCGCCAAGGCGGGGCGAAAACGCCGCATCGATACGGGCGCGGATCATCTGGGTCAGAACGGGACCGGTGCCTTCCGAACCTATGGCGATTGCGAGCGGCGCGCGGTTGACGATGGCAGGCGTGAAGAAATCGCAAAGGTCGGGACGGTCGACGACGTTGACTGGAATGTGCTGGCGGCGTGCTTCGGCGGCAATCTCTCGATCCTGGTCTTCATCGCCGGTAGCGATGAAGACCAGTTTTGCACCGGTCAGTTGCTTGGGAGCAAATTTTTCCGCGACATGTTCATATCCGCCATCGCGCAGGAAGGCCGCGAGTTCCGGTTCGGGCGCATCGGCGACAACGCGAATTGCCGCATTCGTCTGATCGAGCAGTCGCGCTTTGTTAAGCGCCTCTTCGCCATTGCCCACGACCACAAGCACTTCATTCCGCACGCGGAAAAAGGCTGGAAAGACAGAAAGCTGGGTCTTGCTGATGGACATGAATGCGATAATCCCAATGGTTGCAGGGATTATCCATGAAAGGTCAGCGGTTTATAAGGAACAGAAATGCGCCGAAACTGAAGGCGGAGCATGGAATTTCTGAAAAACCGGGGGCTTGCAGATTCTCGTTCTATCAATCAAACAGCAAGCAGCCCCGCTCACCTCAGGGTGGAACAAAGCGGGCGCAATTTCAACCGATACACGACCACTTTTATAGTGTTAATCAGAAAATGCAAGCACCCTTTTTAGGTAGAACTGGCGCGGCCGACTTTGCCATCTCGGCGCCATGAAATTCTCAACACTCTGACGGCGTCGCGATGGAAACAATCTGGAGCCAGCCATCGGGTCCGCTGGGGAATTGCAGCTGACCCTCAGCTTGTAAAAATTGCAGGCACATGTACCGGCCAGCGCCAGGGCAGGATCGCCACAAGATCGAACCGCACGGACAGCAACGCCTGATCCGGTTGGCGCGCCAGCCATTGATCGGCTGCCGCCTCAATGCGGCGCTGCGCGAGGATGTTTACCGAGTCCATCGCCTGGTCGAGCCGTGCCCGTGCCTTCACCTCGATAATGGCGACGATATTGCCGCGGCGGGCAATCAGATCGATCTCGCCGACCTTGGTGCGGTACCGGCGGGTGACTATGCGATAGCCCTTCAGCATGAGGGCGAGCGCGGCGAGCCGCTCGGCGGAATGGCCGCGGCGGTATGCCGTGCGCCTGCCGCCCCGCGCGCTCATTTCATTGCCAGCAACCGTTGATAGAGCTCGCCCTTGGGCCGCCCGGTCATGCGCGCCGCCTCTCCGGCCGCCTTTGCCGGCGACATTTCGAGGACAAGCGCGCGCAGCAACGCGTCGACATCTTCGTCGGAGCGGGGAATATTCGCATCCTCGACGGGAGAACCGACGACGAGAACCACCTCGCCGCGGATGCGATCCTCGTGCGCGAACGTCTCGGCCAGCTGCTTCAGCGGTAGGGTGACGATGGTCTCATAGGTCTTGGTCAACTCGCGGCAGAGGGAAGCCGGGCGTTCCGCCCCGAATATATCGGCCATATCCGCAAGCGTCGCGGCAGCCCGGTTGGGCGATTCGAAGAAAACCAGCGCCGCATCGAGCGCCTTGAGCTCCGCCAGCCGGGCGCGACGCTGTCCCTGTTTCGACGATAAAAAGCCGGCAAAGTAAAATGAGTCCTTGAAGAGGCCCGATGCCGTCAGCGCGGCGAGGACAGATGAGGCGCCGGGGATCGGCACCACCCGGATTCCGGCCGCCTTGGCCTCCGGCACCAGCCTGCCGCCGGGATCGGCGACGAGTGGCGTTCCCGCATCAGAGACGAGCGCAACGCTCTTACCGGCAAGCAACGCCTCGATCAGTTTAGGGCCGGCGATTTCGGCATTGTGCTCGTGATAGGCGAAAGGGCGGCGTGAAATGCCATAGCGCTCCAACAGGACGCGGCTCACCCGAGTATCCTCGCAGGCAATGATGTCGGCGGCGGCAAGGGTTTCGACGCCGCGGATCGTCATATCGCCGAGATTGCCGATGGGCGTCGCCACGATGTAGAGCGCCGGCTCGAGCGGACGAGCCCGGAAGCTGGCGCTGCCGATCTGATAATGCCGGTCGCCGGTTTCAGCTTCGGACACCTGTTTTTCCCCTCAAGCCGCGAGATCGGCGATGACCGCATTGAGAACGATCGCGCCCTGCGGGGTCGTGCGTATGCGGCTATTGCCGACATACTCGATAAGCCCCTGCTCGGCGAGGGAAATTACCCGCTTCTCCTTGACGCTGTGGCCGGTAAGGCGTTCGTAGCGCGCAAGGTCGATCCCCTCGACAAGCCGCAAGCCCATGAGCAGGAATTCGTCGCCTTCCTGCTCGCGATCAAGACGCTCTTCCTCGATAATGCCGTGTCCCGCTGCCTCGACCTTTTCGACCCAGGTTTCAGGATGGCGCTCGGTGATCGTCACGGCGCGGATATTGTCCTCGACAAAGCGCCCATGGGCGCCGGGTCCCACACCGACATATTCGCCGTAGCGCCAGTAGACGAGATTGTGCTGCGACTCGGCGCCGGGAATGGCATGATTGGAAATCTCGTAGGCTGGCAGACCGTGCTTTGCAGTCACATCCTGCGTTTCGGCATAGAGCGCGGCCGCATGATCGCCATCCGGCGTAACGAGCTTTCCTGCCTTCCAAAGATTGTAGAAGGGCGTGCCTTCTTCGATGGTCAACTGATAAAGCGAGAGGTGATCGGCGGCGAAAGAGATGGCACGCACAAGTTCTTCCCGCCATGCCTCGAGGCTCTGGTCCGGCCGCGCATAGATCAGGTCGAAGGACAGCCGCGGAAAGATTTCGCGTGCAAGGCCGATCGCCGCAAGTGCCTCATCGACACTATGCATGCGGCCGAGGCGGCGCAGATCGGCATCATTCAATGCCTGCACGCCAAGCGAAACCCGGTTCACGCCCGCGGCGCGATAGCCGCGAAACCGATCCGCTTCCACGCTGGTGGGGTTGGCTTCGAGGGTGATCTCGATGCCCGCGGGCACGTGCCAGTTCTGCGCGATCGCATCCAGAACCGAGCCGACCGTATCGGGGTGCATCAGCGAGGGAGTCCCCCCGCCGAGAAATATGCTGGACACTGTGCGCTCGCCGGTGCGCTGGCGCATTGTCGCGAGCTCGCGGGCAAAGGCAACGGCGAAGCGCTTCTGGTCCACCGGCTGATGCCGCACATGCGAATTGAAATCGCAGTAGGGACACTTTGCCATGCAGAATGGCCAGTGCACATAGACCCCAAACCCGCTCTCGCCCTTGTCGGGGTGCGATTTCGTGCGCCCTCCCTTACCCTCGAACTCTTGGAGAAGGTCGGACCGCAGGTCCGGGTCGGCGGGAATCACTGGCAAGGACGCCATCAGACCCGTCCCCTACCCCGTTGAACAGCAATGACCCTTCCCAGACGGGGAAAGGGTGGGAGCCAAACTGCAAAACTCCGGCGTGTGATCGGATCGTTGCGGGTCATCCTGCGTCCAGACAATCCCTGGCGAAATGCTGGAAGGCACGGGCGCGGTGCGACAGCGCCTTTTCGTCACCCGGCTTCCAGCCATGCTTCTGTTCAGCTGTCATCTCGCCGAAGGTCGCCTCATAGCCTTCCGGCTTGAATACGGGATCGTAACCGAAGCCAGCGCTGCCGCGCGGCGGCCAGACGATCTCGCCCTCGACCTCGCCGCGATAGTAATTGGCTTCGCCGTCCGGCCAGGCGAGGCAGATGACGGATACGAAACGCCCGCTGCGTTGGTCGGGGCTTGTCGCGCCCTTATCCTGCAAGGCCTTTTCCACCTTTTCCATGCCGTGGCTGAAATCGCGCTTTCCATCGGGAAGTTCCGCCCAGTTCGCCGTGTAAACGCCGGGATCGCCGCCGAGCGCGTCGACGCAAAGGCCGGAATCATCGGAGAGCGCAACGAGGCCGGTCGCCTTCGCCGCTGCATAGGCCTTGATATAGGCATTTTGCTCGAACGTGGTTCCGGTCTCATCCGGCTCCGGCAGGCCGAGATCGCCAGCGGAAACCACTTCAAAGCCGAATGGTCCCAGAAGGTCGATCATCTCATTGATCTTGCCCTGATTGTGACTTGCGACGAGCAGTTTGCCCTTTTCGAGTTTTCTCATTCCAAATTCCATAATTTCGGTTCTGCGAATTCGATCGAATTTCCGGCGGGATCGCGGAAGTAGAGCGAGCGCGCGCCGTTCGGCCAATCGAACTCGCTTTCGATCTCGATGCCATTTGCCTCAAGATGGGATTTCCATCCGGCGATTTCATCCCGTGTCGCCTTGAAACAGACGTGGCCCGGGCCTGTTGCCCCATGCGAGGGGATAGGCAGGCTGCCGGGCGGGCGCTCGTTGATAAGCACGGGATCGAACAGGATGAGGACACCGGCGCCGCAGCGAAAGAAGATGGACCGCTTCGGCGTCTCCAATATGATCTCGAGCCCGAGAATGCCGGCATAGAAGTCCTTGGCGGCCGCAAGGTCCGTAACATAAAGCGCCGTTTCAAGGATACCGGATGGTCGCATGGTCTCGGGCTTTTAGCTCACAGCCATCTGCTGCAGGTTGACCAGCCGCCCGATGCCGTTGCGGGCAAGACTTATAAGGGCGAGCAGTTCTTCCTCGGAAAAGGGCTCGCCTTCGGCGGTTCCCTGGACCTCGACGATACCACCCTTGCCGGTCATGACAAAGTTCGCGTCGGTCTGTGCCGTCGAATCTTCCTGATAATCAAGGTCGATCACCGGCGTGCCGTTGGAAATTCCGCATGAGATCGCCGCAACATGGTCCTTCAGCACTTTTTCGACCTTGATCATCTGGCGCGCTTCCATCCAGCGAAGGCACTCGTGCAGAGCGACCCAACCGCCGGTGATGGCAGCCGTGCGCGTGCCGCCATCGGCCTGGATAACGTCGCAGTCCACCGTGATCTGCACTTCGCCAAGCGCCTGAAGGTCAACGACCGCACGCAGCGAGCGGGCAATCAGCCGCTGGATCTCCAGCGTGCGACCGCCCTGTTTGCCCGAGGATGCCTCGCGGCGCATGCGATCGCCGGTCGAGCGCGGCAGCATGCCGTATTCGGCCGTTACCCAACCCTTGCCGGTGTTGCGCATCCAGCCTGGCACCTTTTCCTCAAGGCTCGCTGTGCACAAAACGTGGGTGTCGCCGAATTTGACTAGGCACGAGCCCTCGGCATGCTTGGAAACGCCGCGTTCGAAGGAGATGGCGCGCATCTCGTCGGGGGCTCGCTTGGAAGGACGCATTGGAAAGACCTCTTTGAAAATCTGTGGTCCGGCCTTTTAGCCGTGATGGCAGATCGAAGCAAAGGCTTTGATGATTGCCCGGACAATGCTTATATCAGGGCTGTAACAAGCAGACATACGAGGCAAGATGAAACGGGCCGTGGTACCGGAGGCATATCAGTCGCTTGACCAGCGGTCGCGCGACATTTTCCGGCGCATCGTCGAGAGCTATCTTGGCGACGGCGAACCGGTCGGCTCGCGCAACCTTTCGCGGATTCTCCCCGTGTCGCTGTCGCCGGCGACGATCCGCAACGTCATGAGCGATCTCGAGCATCTCGGACTGGTCTATGCACCGCATATTTCGGCCGGACGCCTCCCGACGCAGCTTGGGCTGCGCTTCTTCGTCGACGCCTTCATGGAAGTCGGCGATCTTTCCGCCGCTGAGCGCAACTCGATCGAGGCGCAGGTTCGTGCCTCAAGCGAAGACCAGTCGACTGAAACTGTGCTGACGCAGGCGAGCCAAATCCTCTCCGGCATGTCGCGCGGCGCCGGTCTTGTGCTTGCGACCAAGGCGGAAGGCGCGCTGAAACACATCGAGTTCGTGCGCCTCGAGCCGACCAAGGCCCTGGCCGTTCTTGTCAGCCAGAGCGGGGATATCGAAAATCGCGTTATCGATTTGCCCGTTGGCGTGACGCCCTCACAGCTCATCGAAGCTTCGAACTTTCTCAATGCGCATATCCAGGGCCGCACGATCAGCGAGGCGCGCCAGGAAATCGGCCGGCTCAAGGACGAGACCCAGCAGGCACTCGATGCCTTGTCGCAACATCTGGTGCAACAGGGGCTGGCGGTCTGGGGCGGCGCAGGCAGCGGGCAGCCGCCGCGCCTGATCGTGCGCGGGCGCGGCAATCTTCTCGATTCGATCAACGCCGAGGCCGATCTCGACAGGCTGCGCCACCTCTTTGACGATCTCGAAACCAAGGAAGGAACGCTACAGCTTCTCGACCTCGCCGAGGCGGGACCCGGCGTGCGCATCTTCATCGGGTCAGAAAACAAGCTGTTCTCGCTGTCGGGTTCGTCGCTGGTGATCGCGCCCTATCGGGACTCGGAGCAGCGCATCATCGGCGCCCTCGGCGTCATCGGCCCGACCCGGCTCAACTATGCCCGGATCGTGCCGATGGTCGACTATACCGCCCAGCTCGTATCCCGCCTTTTGCGATAAGACTTGATTTTCAAGAGCCGAACGTCGATATCCAGCGCAACTTCGAAAAATGAACGGACAGGATAGATGGCTGAAGACAAGAAACTTCACGACACCCCGGATCTCGATCAGCGCGACCTGAAGAATCCGCGCGATCGCGATGCGCTGAAGCGCGCTGCCGATGATTTTCTTAAATCGCGCAAGGCCGAGGAATATGCGCTTGCCGAGGAAGACCAGGAGCAGGCAACGACCGCCGAACTCGACGCGCTGCGCGCCGAAAACAACGATCTGAAGGACCAGTTGCTGCGCCTTGCCGCAGATATGGAAAACCTGCGCAAGCGGACCGCGCGCGACGTCCATGACGCGCGCAGCTATTCGGTTGCCAACTTCGCCCGCGACATGCTTGCGGTATCCGACAATCTGAAGCGCGCCATCGAAGCTGTTCCCGCCGATGCACTTGCAGGCGGCGATGCCGGCCTTAAAGGCCTCGTCGAGGGCGTCGAGATGACGGAACGCTCCATGCTCACCGCTATGGAACGCCACGGCGTCAAGAAAATCGAGCCGCAGGGTCAGAAGTTCGATCCGAACTTCCACCAGGCGATGTTCGAAATTCCGAATGCGGATGTTCCGCATAATACGGTGGTGCAGGTTGCGCAGGCTGGCTTTGTCATCGGCGACCGCGTGCTGCGGCCGGCGCTTGTCGGCGTGTCGCGGGGCGGACCCAAGCAGGCCGCCGGCGAAGCTCAGCCGGAACCCGGCCCGATCAATCCGCAGGCTGAAAAAGACGCCTGATCGGTCTTAACGACGTTCCAAGGAGCCGCATTTCCCTGACCGGAATGCGGCTCTTTTCATTTTCCGGTCATGCTCTATCGTGGGACAAAATAACGGCGAGGGGAAACTGCCGGTGACCATGATTCAGCTGTTCAACTATGCCGGAATTTTCCTTTTCGCCGCGACGGGAGCTCTGGCGGCCTCGCGGCGCCAGCTCGACATCATGGCTTTCATCTTTCTCGCCGCGGTCACCGGGATCGGCGGCGGGACGTTGCGCGACCTCATCCTCGGCGTTCCCGTCTTCTGGGTGAAGGATCCGATGAGCCTACTTGTCTGCGCCGCAGCGGCAATCCTTGTCTATTTCACCGCCAATCTGCTTGAATCACGCTATCGCGTTCTCCTCTGGCTCGATGCGGTCGGGCTTGCCGCCTATAGCGTGATGGGCGCGGCAAAGAGCCTTGCACTCGGCTTCGACTCGACCATTGCGGTGGTGACCGGGATCATGACGGCGACATTCGGCGGTATCCTGCGTGATATCATTTCGGGGGAGCCATCAGTGGTGATGCGCCGCGAAATTTATGTCACGGCGGCGCTCGCCGGCTCACTTGTCTATATCGTGCTGCACCGGTTTGCCGTCGGGACGGAGATTTCCGCGCTCGTCGCGGCGCTTGCCGCCTTCACGGTCCGAGGCGGCGCGCTCTATTTCGGCTGGTATCTGCCGACCTATCACAAGCCCGGCCGCAGTGCGGACGAGCTTGAGCGGGAAGGCTTGATCAGAGCAGCCCCGCCCGCTCCGCCGCGGCCTTCAGATTGATCTGCGGACGCGGACCGATCTGCTGGATGACAAGCCCCGCCGTCAGCGAGCCAAGGCGGGCGCAATCGGTCAGCGAGCGGCCGTTGGTGTAACCGAAAAGGAAACCCGCAGCATAAAGATCGCCCGCGCCTGTGGTATCGACCAGTTCCTCGATCTCGATGGCGGGAACGGCGACAGTCTCGTCGCCGGCAACGACCACAGAACCTTTTTCCGAACGGGTGACGGCAGCGAGCTTGCAATCCCTGCGGATCAGCTCAAGGCCTTCTTCAAAATTGTCCGTCTGGTACAGCGATTTCATTTCCGCCTCGTTGGCAAAAACGATGTCGACCGTGCCGGAGCGCATCAGATCAAGAAACTCCTCGCGGTAGCGATCGACGCAAAACGGATCCGAGAGGGTCATCGAGACTTCGCGCTTGTGCTCATGAGCGATCTTTGCCGACAGGCGGATGGCTTCCTTGGCGCGCGGCGGATCCCAGAGATAGCCCTCGAAATAGGTGACCTTGGCCTGGGAAACCTTGGAACTCTCGACATCCTCCGGCCCGAGCTCGATGCAGGCGCCGAGATAGGTGTTCATCGAGCGCTCGCCATCGGGCGTCACGAAAATCATCGAGCGCGCGGTGGGTGGCGGTGAAGCCAGCACACGCGTGTCGAAGGCCACTCCTTGCGAACGGATATCATGGGTAAAAACGTGGCCAAGCTGATCGTCCGCTACCTTGCCGAAATAGGCGGCGCGTCCGCCAAGGCTGGCAACCCCCGCCGCGGTATTGCCGGCGCTGCCGCCCGACGCCTCGATCGCGGGACCCATGCGCTCGTAGAGGAACTCGGCCCGATCGGCGTCGATCAGGTTCATTGCATTTTTGATAATGCCGTTCTTGATGATGAAATCGTCATCGGTGCGGGCAATGATATCGACAATGGCGTTGCCTATGCAAAGCACGTCATAAGTGGACATGGAAACTCCGGGATAGATCGCAAACCTGTTGGCGTTGTTTTGCCTGCTCTACCCCGTCGCGACAGAATTGACCACCCCCCACTTGGGCGAACACCTTGTCCGAAGGGTCAGTTGCACTTATGTCGGGAACCTACGCCATGGAGCAAAATGCCCGATGATCGTCGAAAGCGCCCGCGCCGCCGCCAGTCACCTCTTCCGTCCGGAATTTCGCGCTGTCCTGTGGAAATCGCTGGGGCTGACATTGCTGCTGCTCGTCGGCGCATGGTTTGGGCTGCGCGAAATCTTCGAATGGCTCGCGCTCCCTTTTTTCGAAGGAATGATGCCGGATTTGCCATCCTGGACGGGCTGGATCGGCTTCATCGCCGGCCTCTTTGCCAGCATCGGGCTCGCATTGGGACTGGCGTTGCTGATTGCTCCAGTTACCGCCATCGTAGCCGGGCTTTTTCTTGACGATGTTGCGGAGGTCGTCGAAAAGGAAGACTACCCTGGCGACCCGGCCGGAAAGCCGCTGCCTGCCATGCGCTCGATGGTCCTTTCGATCCGCTTCTTTGGCGTCGTCATTCTCGGCAATGTTGCCGCGCTGCTGATGTTGCTCATCCCCGGCGTCAACCTGATCGCATTCTTCATCGTCAATGGCTATCTGCTGGGCCGCGAGTTCTTCGAGTTCGCCGCGATGCGTTTTCGATCCGAAGCCGAGGCAAAGGCCTTGCGGGCGCAGAATGCCGGTACGGTCTTCCTCGCGGGCCTTGTCATCGCCGCATTTATGGCCGTGCCATTGCTCAACCTCCTGACGCCGCTCTTTGCCGCAGCGCTCATGGTGCACCTCCACAAAGCCGTCGCCAGTGCGGCACGGCCTGTAGCCGTCAGATAGCCTGCGGCGGCAGCGGCACCAGCGGCGCCGGGATTTCCGAGGTCTTTTCCGCTGCCTTGCAGATATCGGCGATGACACAGGCCGAACATTCCGGCCTACGCGCCTTGCACACATATCGGCCGTGCAGGATCAACCAGTGATGCGCATGATAGAGATATTCCGACGGAATGATTTTCATCAGCTTCGCCTCCACCTCGTCCGGGGTCTTGCCGGGCGCAAGGCCAAGGCGGTTGCCGATGCGGAAGATGTGCGTGTCCACCGCCATCGTAGCCTGGCCGAACGCCATGCTGAGGACGACATTGGCAGTCTTGCGCCCAACCCCCGGCAGCTTGACCAGTTCGTCACGATCGTCGGGAACGACGCTGCCAAATTTTTCGACCAGTGCTTGCGATAGCGCGACGACATTCTTGGCCTTGTTGCGCCACAGCCCGATCGTTCGGATATATTCGCCAAGCCTCTCTACCCCTAGGGCCACCATCTTTTCGGGCGTGTCGGCAACCTTGAAGAGCGCGCGCGTCGCCTTGTTGACGCCGACATCGGTTGCCTGCGCCGAAAGTGCCACGGCGACAAGCAGGGTGAACGGATTGACGTGTTCGAGTTCCCCCTTTGGCTCCGGCCGCTGGATCGAAAACCGGCGAAATATCTCGTGGATCTCCGCCGCCGTGTAGCGCGTCCCCGGCACACGCCGCTCTTCCTTGGCGGGCCTGGCGGTCACAGCGTTCTGATCGATTTTCGGCTTGGGATTTTCCATGACCCCTCTATACTTGAGCCCCATGAGCCAAACAACAAACCCGATTGACCCGGCCGCGATGAACGAAGAAGAAATCTTCCGTGCGCTTCTTGTGCCACATCGATCGCTTGGCCGTTTCGGATTTCTTGTTCTTATGGGAACGCTTGGGGTCAGCAGTTTTATGACCGGCCTTTTCTTTCTGTCGATCGGCGCCTGGCCAGTATTCGGCTTTTTCGGGCTGGACGTCGTCATCGTCTACGTGGCGTTTCGCATGAACTACGCTGCAGCGAAAGCACACGAAGAAGTCAGCATTTCGCGCGTTGCCCTGCATATCCGTCAGGTCGCGCCTTCGGGACGGGCAAGGCAGCACGAATTCAACCCTTACTGGACCCGGTTCAGCATTGCCCGTCATGCCGAGATCGGCATTACCTCGATGCGCGTCGAGGGACAGGGCAAGGCCGTCATCATCGGCTCGTTCCTCAATCCCGACGACCGCGAAAGCTTTGCCTCGGCCTTTCAGACAGCGCTTGCGACGGCGAAGGGACGCTAATCTTTCCGACCGGTTCGGCCGTCAAGAATCGGGTGGCGGCGAAGGCGGGTGCGTGGTCATATATCCTCAACACAAGAGGTAAAAGCTCATGAAACCGCACGCCATACTTCAAAAAGACATCACTCCGACCGGCGACGACTATGCCATCGTCAGCCACATCATCGAACGCATCAGCAAGGATTATCGCGACCAGCCTTCGCTTGAAACTCTGGCGCGCGACACCGGACTTTCGCCGACTGCGCTGCAGAAGCTCTTTACGCGCTGGGCCGGCCTCTCACCGAAGGGTTTCCTGCAGGCGGTAACGATCGATCATGCGCGCCGGCTGCTTGACGAGGGCATGCCGCTGCTCGAAACCGCCTATGAGACCGGACTTTCGGGCCCTGGCCGGCTGCACGATCTCTTCGTTACCCATGAAGGCATGTCGCCGGGAGACTATAAGAGCCGCGGCGCAGGCCTGACGATCCGATATGGCTTTCTCATTTCGCCGTTCGGGCTGGCGCTCATCATGGTGACGGATCGCGGTCTTGCCGGCCTCGCCTTTGCGGACGCCGGCAAGGAGCGAGAAGCGCTCGCCGACATGTCCTCGCGCTGGCCAAACGCCACCTACGTCGAGGATCTGGCCGCCACAGCCCCCTATGCCGGGCGGATTTTCAATCCGGCGGAATGGCGCGCCGACCGGCCATTGAAAGTCGTGACGATCGGCACCGATTTTCAGCTGCGAGTCTGGGAAGCGCTGCTCAAGATTCCGATGGGCAAATGCGTCGCCTACTCTGATATCGCCGCTGACATCGGCTCGCCCAACGCCTCGCGCGCCGTCGGTGCGGCGATCGGCGCCAACCCTGTCTCCTTCGTTGTTCCCTGCCACCGGGCTGTCGGAAAGTCGGGAGCCTTGACCGGATATCATTGGGGCCTCACCCGCAAGCGCGCTATTCTCGGCTGGGAGGCAGGGCAGCTCGCACAGGATGCGCCGCACAGCCAGGCAGGCTGAGAACCGTCTTCTCCCAGAAAGCCCGGCCGCGTGCCGGGCTTTTGCGTTGCACCTTATCGCAACATGGCCCCTTGACCTTCCAGTCACTGGAAAGATTACCTTTCCTGCATTACTTACTTGAAGACGGAAAGCAGGACCATGAAGCACGAACACGCGAACCACCAGCACCACGGCCATAGTTGCTGCGGCGGGCATGAATCCGTATCGGCCGAGGTCGTTCGCGATCCGGTATGCGGCATGGTGGTGGATCCTGACGCGGGCAAGCCAACTACCGAACATGGCGGGCGCGTTTTCCATTTCTGTTCGGCCGGCTGCGAGGCGAAGTTCGTCAAGGATCCGGAAGCCTATATCGAGGCAACGGATCCGGTATGCGGCATGAAGGTCGACCGGGCGAGCGCCAAGCATTTCCTTCGCCACGAAGGCGAGAAATACTACTTCTGTTCGGCGGGCTGCATGGCGAAGTTCGAGAAAGCCCCGGAGGATTATCTCGGCGGCCGCCCCCTGCCGAAGCCTATGCCAGCCGGAACGCAATATACGTGCCCGATGCACCCCGAGGTCGTTCGGGACGGTCCCGGCGCCTGCCCGATCTGCGGCATGGCCCTCGAACCTATGGGCATACCGACCGGCGACGAAGGCCCCAATCCGGAGCTCGTCGATTTCACCCGCCGCTTCTGGATAAGCGCTGTCTGTTCGGTGCCGCTGCTTGTCATCACCATGGGGCCGATGCTCGGTCTCCCGTTCCGCGACTGGCTTGGCGAGCGCCTCGCCGTATGGATCGAGTTTGCGCTGGCGACGCCGGTCGTCGTCTGGGCGGCTATCCCCTTTTTCGAGCGCGCCTTTGCCTCATTCGTCAATCGAAGCCCTAACATGTGGACGCTCATCGCCATCGGCGTTGGCGCGGCCTACGCGTTCAGTGTCGTCGCGACGCTGTTTCCGGATATTTTCCCGCATTCCTTCCGTGGCCATGGCGGCATGGTTCCGGTCTATTTTGAAGCCGCCGCGGTGATCGTTGCCCTCGTCTTTCTCGGCCAGGTGCTGGAGCTCAAGGCGCGCGAACGGACCGGCTCGGCAATTCGCGCCCTGCTCGACCTTGCGCCGAAGACGGCACGGCGTGTCGGTGCGGACGCCGCAGAGATGGATGTTCCGCTCGACGAGGTCGCAGTGGGCGACAAGCTACGTGTTCGTCCTGGCGAAAGCATTCCTGTGGACGGCATCGTGCTCGAGGGGCGCACCTCGATCGACGAATCCATGATTACCGGCGAATCGCTGCCAGTCGAGAAAGCCGAGCATGACCAGGTCACGGGTGGGACGCTTAATCGCAACGGTACGCTGCTCATCGAGGCCAAGAAGGTCGGCGCGGATACGGTGCTGTCGCAGATCGTCGGCATGGTCGCGGCGGCGCAGCGTTCGCGCGCGCCGATACAGGGCCTCGCCGATCGCGTTGCGAGTTATTTCGTTCCAACCGTCGTCCTCGTCGCCATGCTGGCATTCGCCGCTTGGGCGCTTCTCGGCCCCGAGCCGAGCATGATCCACGGCCTTGTCGCCGCGGTCTCGGTGCTCATCGTTGCCTGCCCCTGCGCGCTTGGTCTGGCAACGCCGATGTCGATCATGACGGCAACGGGACGTGGCGCCCATGCAGGCGTTCTCATCAAGGATGCTGAAGCGCTCGAACGCTTTGCCCGCGTCGATACGCTGATCGTCGACAAGACCGGCACGCTGACCGAAGGCAAGCCACGGTTGACCGATCTCATCGCGCAGCCGCCTTTCAATGACGGCGAACTCCTGGCACTCGCCGCAGGCCTCGAAAAAGGTTCTGAGCATCCGCTGGCCGAAGCCATCGTCGATGGCGCCAGGGATCGCGGTCTTACAGTCCCCGACGCAACCGGTTTCGAAGCCGTGACCGGCAAGGGCGTTACCGGTATTGTCGGCGGGCGCACCGTCGCGCTCGGCAACCGCGCCATGATGCAGGATGTCGGCGCCGATGTTCTGCCGCTTCAGGAGCGCGCCGACGCGTTGCGCGCCGCAGGCAAGAGCGCACTGTTCATCGCCGTTGACGGCAAGGCCGCCGGCATTGTTGCCGTTGCCGATCCGATCAAGGCGACGAGCGCTGAGGCGATCCGCCTGCTGCACGCTGCGGGTCTGAAGATCATCATGGCGACAGGCGACAACGCCGTGACCGCTCGGGCCGTGGCTTCGCAGCTTGGCATCGATGAGGTGCGCGCCGATATGCTGCCCGAGAGCAAGAAGGCGCTGGTGGATGAACTGCGTCATGGCGGCGCCAGGGTTGCGATGGCTGGCGATGGCATCAACGACGCGCCGGCCCTCGCCGCAGCCGATGTCGGCATCGCCATGGGTACGGGCGCGGACGTCGCCATGGAAAGCGCGGGCATAACCCTCGTCAAGGGCGACCTCAACGGCATTGTCCGTGCGCGTCATTTGGCCGAGGCGACGCTTCGCAATATCAAGCAGAACCTCTTCTTCGCCTTCATCTACAACGTGCTCGGCGTGCCGGTCGCCGCGGGCGTGCTCTATCCGGTCTTCGGCCTTCTGCTTTCGCCGATGCTTGCCGCCGCAGCAATGAGCCTTTCGTCGGTTTCGGTCATTGCCAACGCGCTGCGCCTGCGCACCGTCAAACTGTGAGGTTGCCATGAATATCGGAACCGCTTCCGACAAATCCGGCCTGCCGCCCAAGACGATCCGTTATTACGAGGATATCGGCTTGCTGAAGCCCGGGCGCGCGGAAAATGGCTATCGCGACTATTCCATGTCCGACGTGCACAAGCTGCGCTTCCTGCAGCGCTCGCGCGGCCTTGGATTTTCCGTCGAGGAATGTCGACAGCTCCTTGCGCTCTATGAGGACAAGGAGCGCGCCAGCGCCGACGTAAAGGCAATCGCGCAATCGAAACTCGGCGAGATCGAACGCAAGATTCTGGAACTACGCGAGTTGCAGCACACGCTGCAACATCTGGTCGCTCATTGTCACGGCGACCAGCGGCCTGACTGCCCGATCCTCGAGACGATTTCAGGAAGGAACTGACGGAAGGTCAGACAAGCGTCGAAACAACATCGGCGGAAATGCGCAGTTCGCGCATCGGCCGGACCACGGCCGTCGTCTCGCTATAGATCGGATGCGCCTTGTAAGCCGCCAGCGCTTCGGAATCCTTGAACTCGCCATAGACCACGACATCGATCTCACCGGAGATCGGATCCGTCTTCGTGTTCTGCATCACTTCGAACACCTGCGAATGCGGAATTTCGCCGAGGCGCTTCAAGCCCTCGACAATTGCTCCCACGTCTTCCTTGTTCCGGGCACTGAAAAACACAATATGACGGATCACGGCTAGGCTTCCTGCTGCATAGTTTGCGCGGGACTTTCCACACTCGGCCGGTTGCGTCAATAGATGTGCTGTCGCAGCCCCGCCGATCCACGCCTTGGCTTTTCCGACAAAGCTGGGGTAAACGTTCTGGCCTGTCCCTGAGATTTGAGTATGGGCCGCATAAAACAGCTTGAGGCATCCATGGCCGATTACGGTCAAAAAAACAGACCCGATCCCGACAGACTTCTGCAACTTGCGACGCGCGAAACGCGTGGCAAGCTCACGGTGTTTCTTGGCGCGGCACCCGGTGTCGGCAAAACCTACGCCATGTTGCAGCGCGCCCGCCGCCTCAAGGAAGAGGGCGAGGATATCGTCGTCGGCATTGCCGAAACCCACGGACGCGCCGAGACCGCCGAATTGCTCAAGGGGCTGGACGTTATCCCGCGCAAGGAAGTGACCTATCGCGAGCGGCTCCTCGAGGAGTTCGACATCGATGCAGCCATCGCGCGCAAGCCGAAAGTGCTTATTGTCGATGAGCTCGCCCATACCAACGTTCCCGGCAGCCGCCACCCCAAGCGTCATCAGGATGTCGAGGAACTGCTCTGGCTCGGCATTGACGTCTGGACAGCCATGAACGTCCAGCATCTCGAAAGCGTATCCGACATCGTATCCAGCATCACCGGCGTTACTGTGCGGGAGATTGTCCCCGACACGGTGTTGAAACGCGCCGACGATGTCCTTCTCGTCGACCTGCCCCCGGCGGAACTGATCGAACGCCTGAGAGAGGGCAAGATTTATCTCCCCGGCAATGCGGAGCGGGCGGCCGAAGGCTTCTTCAAGCCTGCAAACCTCACTGCCCTGCGCGAGCTTGCGTTGCGGCGTACTGCCGATCGCGTCGACGATCAGATGATCGATATCCTGCGCCAGCAGGCGATCGAAGGTCCGTGGGCGACGGGCGAGCGCCTCCTCGTCTGTGTCGGTCCAGACAGTCTATCCGACAAGGTTGTGCGCACCGCCAGTCGTCTCGCTTCCGGTCTCAATGCGCGCTGGCTTGTCGTTTCGATGACGCAGACCAGTGATCTCGGCGGCGATACCGGCAAGCGCATCGATGCCCTGCTCGATCTTGCCGAACGTCTCGGCGCAGAAACACGGCGCGTCATCGCCGACGACTTCGTCGAGGAGATCTTCCGCATTGCCCGACGTGAGAACGTCACGCAGATCGTCGTTGGCCGGCCCAAGCCAAGGCGGCTCGCCAATCCGTTCCGCCGGTCCCTCCCCGATGAAATCATCAAACGCTTTACCGATGTCGGCGTTCATATCGTCACCGGCGAAGAACAGGACGTTTCCTATGCGCCGCCCAGACTGCGCAAGCGTTCACCGCTGGAACTCGCCCTCGCCATTGGCGTGCCCGTGGCAACGACGGGTGCGACGACACTGCTCGGCCTGACGGCCAGCAATGTCGTGCATCCGCAGAATCTGTCGATGGTATTCCTTGTTGCCGTCATCCTTTCCGGCATGATCTGCGGGCGTCTTTCGGCCGTGATCGCGGCTGGCCTTGCCTTTGTCTTCTATAATTTCTTCTTTCTCGAACCGATACACGATCTCAGCATCGCCAAGCCGCACCAGCTGCTGTCGCTGATCATATTCCTCGCCGTCGCGCTGATGATCGGCGACCTCACCGGGCGTTTGCGCGAACAGGTGGGCCGCTCTCGCCAACAGGCGAAGAACACGCAGGCACTTTACGAATTTTCGCGCAAGCTCTCGGGTACGGCGCGACTGGATGACGTGCTTTTCTCGACGGCGACCCACTTGCACGCGACCTTCGGGACCGGCGCTGCCATCCTGCTTCCGGACGAGGGCGAATTGAGCGTGCAGGCGGCCTGGCCGCCGGATTCAAACCTCGATGGCACCGACATGACCGCAGCGCGCTGGGCTTTTGAGAAGAACGAGCGGGCTGGCCATGACACCGCAACCTTGCCGCAGATCGGGTGGGAATTCCTGCCCATCCTCACCTCGCATGGCGTTGCAGGCGTTATTGGTCTCGAAATGGACGACCGCGACGTTCTGACCGAGGAGGACGACCGCATGCTGACAGCGATCCTCGATCAGGCGGCCATTGCCATCGATCGCGCACAACTTGTAAAGGAAAACGCGAAGACGACCGCCCTGCAGGAGAGCGAACAGCTGCATACGGCGCTGTTTTCATCGCTTTCCCATGACCTCAAGACGCCACTTGCCTCGATCACCGGTGCGATCACGACCCTGCGCCAGCTCGGCGATCGCATAAAGCAGGAGAGCCGGGATGATCTTCTGCTTTCGATTGAGGAAGAGGCCGGACGCCTTACACGTTTCGTCGCCAATCTCTTCGACATGACCCGTATCGAGGCCGGCACCCTGAAGATCAGGAACGCGCCGGTCGATGCGTCGGAGGTCATCACCGCCTCGATCGAGCGCATTAAGAAGCTCAAGCCCGATATTGTCGTCGATATCAGCGTCGCCCCCGACCTGCCGATGGTCAAAGGTGACGCCGCAATGCTCGGGCAGGTCCTGTTCAATCTCCTCGACAATGCAGCGAAATATGCCGGCGACGGCCCGGTTACCATCTATGCGCGCCAGGACGACAGCGCGGTGGCCATCAGCGTCACCGACCAGGGCAAGGGTATTCCGCCCAAGGATCTCGACAAGATTTTCGACAAGTTCTATCGCCGTACCAAGGGCGATGGCCGCGCACCCGGAACCGGCCTCGGGCTTTCGATCGCGCGCGGCTTCGTCGAGTCGATGGGCGGGACGATCAAGGCGGAAAGCCCTGCCGTGCGCAAGCGTGGCACCAGATTCATCATCCGCCTGCCCGTCGTCAATCCAGCGGGAGCGCAGGAATGAACCAGCATCGCATCCTCGTTGTCGACGATGAGCCGCAAATACAGCGGTTCCTGCATCCGGCACTGACGGCGTCGGGTTACGAGGTCATTCAGGCGGCGACCGGCGGCGAGGCGGAGCGCCTGGTCGCAACGAGCGCGCCGGACCTCGTCATCCTCGACCTTGGCCTGCCGGACAAGGACGGCAAGGACGTCATCGCGACTGTGCGCGCATTTTCCGATGTTCCGATCATTGTGCTTTCGGCACGCGACCGCGAGGCGGAAAAGATTGCCGCGCTCGATCTCGGCGCCAATGACTATGTGGAAAAGCCCTTCGGCATCGGCGAACTTTTGGCACGCATCCGCACCAGCCTGCGCCGTCAGGTGGCGGGGGCGAGCGTTCCCTCGCGCTTCGAGGTGAATGGTCTCGTCGTGGATACCGCAAAGCGCATCGTGACGCGCAACGATCAGGAAGTGCACCTGACGCGCAAGGAGTACCAGTTGCTGGTTCACCTTGTGCTCCATGCGGGCATGGTCGTGACCCATCGCCAGCTGCTCGCTTCTGTCTGGGGAGCGGCCCACGTCGAGGATCTGCAATATTTGCGTGTGTTCGTCGGGCAGTTGCGGGCAAAGATCGAGGACGATGCGAACAACCCGCAGTTCATTCGCACCGAGCCCGGCGTCGGCTACCGCTTCATCTCCGAGTGATCAACCGAGCGTTGAATTGAAGGCGCCGCCGTCAAGCAAAAGATTCTGGCCGACGATGAAGCCGGAATACTGGCTGCAGAGGAATGCCGCAGCCGCGCCGAATTCCTCAGCCGTGCCATAGCGTCCTGCGGGATTATCGGCATAGGCCTCTTTCCGCGCTTCCTCGATCGATATGCCCTTTTCCTTGGCGGAGCGTTCGATGAAACCCTTGGTTCGGTCGGTGTCATGCGATCCGGGCAGGAGGTTGTTGATGATGACGCCATGGCGCGCGACCTGACGTGACGTTCCCGCGACAAAGCCGGTAAGGCCGCTGCGTGCGGCGTTGGAAAGCCCGAGCTGTGCGATCGGTGACTTGACGGAACCCGAGGTAATGTTGACCACACGCCCCCATTTGCGCTCGATCATACCCGGCAAAATCGCCTTCATGAGCAGGATCGGCGTCAGCATGTTGTTGTTGATCGCCTTCAGCCACTCTTCTTCGCCCCAGTCGGACCAGACGCCGGGAGGCGGACCGCCGGCATTGTTGATAAGGATGTCAGGCTGCGGTTCCGCCTGAAGCAAGGCTTGCCGTCCGGACTCCGTAGTGACATCTTCCGCCACGATCTGAACCTTGACGCCGTACTTGCCCGCTATCGCATCCGCAGTCGCCTTGAGGGTCGACTCGGTGCGCGCATTCAAAGTCAGATCGACACCCGCCTCAGCAAGCTTTTCTGCTACGCCGCGCCCCAGCCCCTTCGAACTCGCACAGACGATAGCGCGTCTGCCCTTGATACCAAGATCCATCTCATCCTCGCCGATTCTTTTCCGGGCACTGGTTATCGACAATTCTTGGCCGCTTTGACAAGCTCTGGTTGATCAAATCAGCGGCAGATCCGGGAAATGCAGCAATGACCACTTTCGGCGCGACAGTCCTTTGGGAAAAGCAGGGCAGCGAACCCTTCACCGATAACAAGTATAGCCGTGCCCATGTCTGGCAGTTCGATGGCGGCGCCGAAATTCCCGCTTCGTCGTCGCCCCACATTGTCCGCCTTCCCTTCTCCGAGCCCGCGAATGTCGACCCCGAAGAAGCCTTCGTTGCATCGCTGGCGAGTTGCCACATGCTGTTCTTTCTTTCCATTGCAGCGAAGAAAGGCTTTGTCGTCCGCCAGTATCGTGACGCTGCCGAGGGCGAACTTGCCAAGAATGAAGGCGGACGGCTTTATGTGAGCCGGGTTACGTTGAAACCGGGCATAACCTACGTTGGCGCGGCCCCAGATCGCCACACCGAAGCCGGCATCCATCACGAAGCCCACGAACAATGCTTCATCGCCAATTCCGTGCTCACGCACGTCGTGGTCGAAGCCGTTAAAGGCGCCAGGGAGGAACAAGACGATGCATGAACTGAGGATTAGCGACGCGGTCAACAGGAATTGTCCCTGGTCGGGCGATCCCATCAAGGAGGATAGCCTCACGCTCTACAAGGGCGCGGTCGTTGGCTTTTGCAACCCCGGCTGCCGCGACAAGTTCGAAAAGGCGGTCAACCATTTCGAAGCGGCCCTGGCGCGCGTAGCGCACGCGAATCCTTAGAACCGGACTTGCTTTAACAACACCCCCGAGTGATTTCCGCCACTCGCCGATTGACAGCCTGCCGATGTTGCGATACTTAAGTATATGCTTAACAAACAGGACAAGCTCGATCTCATGTTTCAGGCGCTCGCGGATCCGTCCCGGCGCAGCATGATCGAGCGGTTGAGCAAGGGACCAGCCTCGGTCAGCGAACTCGCCAAGCCCCTCACAATGTCGCTGCCGGCCGTGGTGCAGCATTTGCAGGTTCTCGAAGCGAGCGGGCTGGTGCGATCTGAGAAGGTCGGGCGCGTGCGCACCTGCCGTGTCGACTGGGTGGCACTGCAGACGGCCGAGGACTGGATGATGGATCGGCGCAGGACGTGGGAACTGCGCCTCGACAGGCTCGGCGATTTCCTCGCCGATCAAACAAAGGGATAAAAGCATGACCAAGCGATCCGTGACGCATGATACTTTTACTCTCGAGCGCAGCTATCCGGCTGCGCCCGCCCGGGTGTTCTTCGCATTGAGCGACCCGCAAGCGAAGGCAAAATGGTTCAAGGGCCCCGAGGAATGGGGGCCGGCACAGCACCAGATAGATTTCAGGGTCGGCGGACGCGAAGTCAGCATTGGCGGCCCCAAGGAAGGACCGCAGCACCGCTTCGATGCAATTTACCAGGATATCGTGCCTGACCAGCGCATTATCTACACATACGAGATGCATCTCGACGGCAAGCGCATCTCCGTATCGCTGGCAACGCTCGAACTGAAGCCGGAAGGCACCGGAACGCGGCTGGTCCTGACTGAACAGGGCGCCTTCCTCGACGAGTTCGACGATCCGGCCGTGCGTCGGGGTGGGATGGGCTCGCTGCTCGACGCACTCGGCGCATCCCTTGAAGCCGTGCCAGCAAACGCCTGAGCGAAATCACTAACCGTTGCCGGGTCCGGCGCCATCGCCCGATCCGGCAACCACTGTCTGATTGAGCGTTTTGATCCGCCCCTGACGCTTCAGCTGTTGTTCGCGGAAGAAGATGAAGAGGCCGGAAGCCACGATGAAGCCCGACCCGATCAACATCGACATGCGCGGTACGTCACCGAACACCAGCCAGCCGAAGACAATTGCCCAGAACAGCAACGTATACTGCAGCGGCGCTACGGTTGCCGCGTCCGCTAGCTTGAGAGCACGGTTGACAAGGACATGGGCGAGCATGGCGACGACGCCGAGAAGGCCGAGGAGCAGCAGATCGCGCACGCTGACCGGCTTCCAGTCGAACACGATGGCGACGAGCCCCGCCGCGCCGGCACCGACGATCTGCCAGAAAACCAGCGTCGTATCAGGTGTCCCGCGCAAGGACCGGCCAAGCAGCAGCATGAAGGCAAACGCCACGCTGCCTAAAATCGAGATAATCGCCTGCGGTGTCAAAGCCTGAGACGACGGTTCGAGCGCGATGACCACGCCGACAAAGCCAATGATGATAGCGCTCCAGCGACGCCAGCCGACGGGCTCCTTCAGGATGAAGGGCGAGACCGCGGCCACATAGATGGGCGCCGCGAGCCAGTAGGTCATTACATCGGCAAGCGGCAGGTAGACCACGGCGAAATAGAAGGCGAATACCTCCACGGTCGAGAGAACCGCGCGCAGCAGCTGCAGGCGCGGGCGATCGACCTGAAACAGTTTCTCCGGACCGTTGAACCATATGAACGGCGCCAGGATGATGAGCGCGGCGACGCTGCGGATGAAAACCACCTGCCCCACCGAATAGGTCGACACCAGCCATTTGCCCATCACATCGTTGAGGGAAAACATAAGCATGCCAAGCAGCATCAAAACGACGCCGTTGCGGGCTGCAGGCGATGCGGATGCGTGAATATGGGTATCCGATGGAGCGGACATTCGGTTCTATCCTGGGGAGATTTTTAGTCCGGCTGGTTTGCGCTATTTTTCTTGGCCAATCCAGCCCAAACAACCAAAAGCCCACATGTGGCGCAAAAATAAGCAGATTTAGCCCAACCATTTGCAATGTCAGCCATAATCTCGACTTGAATTTGTCCTTTTAGGGAAGACAGCTTGTCTGGGGAAGCGTTCATAAACATTCAAATCGGATGCTCGTGTGCATCAATAAAGTGGTCATTAACCAATAAATCGGATAGTCCAGCTATTCGGTGCTTTGGAAAACGGTCAGGATTGGAACGATATTGTCTAGCGTGAGTGAAGCAAAAACCGGCCTATCGAAGACAGTTTTCCCGATCAGCGGCCGCTGGTTTGGACCCTTTGTCCTTTTCCTGTCGATGCTGTTTTCCTCCGCCGAGGCCTTTGCCGAGACCCGCACCTTGCGGCTCTATTTCGTCCACACCAATGAACGCGCCGAAATAACCTTCAAGCGGAACGGCCGTTATCAGCAGGACGGCCTCAACAAGTTGAACCGTTTCCTGCGCGATTGGCGCCGCAACGAACCGACGAAGATGGACCCCCGCCTGTTCGATCTCGTCTGGCAGGTCTATGACAGGGTCGGCGGGCGCGATTATATCCACGTTGTTTCGGCCTACCGCTCACCGGCGACCAATTCCATGCTGCGCTCACGTACGCGCGGTGTCGCCCGCAAGAGCCAGCACATGCTCGGCAAAGCCATGGACTGGTACCTGCCCGGCGTGAAGCTTGCGACCCTGCGTGCCACTGCCCTGCGCTACGAGGCTGGCGGCGTCGGTTATTATCCTCGTTCGGGATCGCCCTTCATTCACACCGACGTCGGCAATGTCCGCCACTGGCCGCGCATGAGCCGCAAGGAACTTCTCGCGGTCTTCCCGGACGGCAAGACGATCCATGTTCCATCCGACGGACGGCCGCTGCCCGGCTATGAACAGGCGGTCGCCGCCTATGAAGCCCGCCGTCGCAACGGCAGCTCGATACAGATTGCAAGCTCGTCATCGGGCTCCAGCCGGAAAGGCAAGACCCTGTTCGGCCTGCTCTTTGGCGGCGGTGCGGACGAGGAAGAGGATTCGAGCGAGAGCTCTGTCGCGGTCGCTTCTACGGCCAAACCCTCGCGCGCCGTTGCCCAGGCTCCGGCAGGCGAGGACGCGGACGATGGCGGTGCGGCTCCGGTAGTGGCGGCACAGCCGCAACCGGCGGCAGCGCCTGCGGCAACCGCAACACCGGCTGCCCCGGAGCTACCCGCCCGGGTTCCGCAGCCTTTGGCCGCGCCGCGCCAGGAAGCACCGGCGCCCGTCGCCATAACGCCCGAAGACAATGCCGCTCTCGCCTTTGCAGTGCCGGTACCGCTGCGCCGTCCAGACTACGCGCCGACACCCGCGCCGGGCGATCCTTCGACACTTAATGCGCTCGCACAGAACACTGCCGCGGTCGCCGTGCCCGAGACGCGACCCGACGACAGCGCCAGCGCGATCCGCGAACTCATCGCAGCAAATATCGAGCAGCCCGCCGAGGCCTCCGATCAGTCCCAACCGGCCATGGCCAACGCCCTCGTTCCCGTGCCCTTCGACAAGCCGAAGCAGCCAGACATGAAGGTTGCTTCGGTCGTCCCCGGCCAACGCCCAGTCGTGGCCGCAGCACCTGCCCCTGCCGCCGCAGAACAAGACGTCATTGCCGTTCCCGATGACAGTCTTAGCCCGGAGGCCATCATTGCTCAGGCGGATGTCGACCATGACGACGATTCCGCAGACCTCGTCGCGCCGATGCCCACGACGAGCGGCACCACAGGCGGACGGTTGCAGCCGCAGCAGAATGTTCAAATGGCGGCAGTTCAACCACAGACGTCCCTCCGTCGCACAATGCTCGAAGCCAAGGGCGACCCGGTCGCCATGCTCGACAGCGGCGTGAAGACCACCAGCAAGAAGGCCAAGCCGCACCGCCAGGCGGCGCAGGGGCAGACGGCAAAGGCAATCCAGGTGTCCTCCGACCTATCGGATAGGGCGTTATCCTCCGAACAGGTCGCCGCCACAGCGCCAGAGGTGGTGCCGGCGGTTCTGCGCAACAGCTCGATGCGCAAGGCGCCGACGACGGTCTATACCGCCGGCTTCCAGCAAGCACTGCCTGTTGCTGACGCCAACAAGTTTACCGGCAAGGCCGTGACCTTCATGCAGATTGCGCGCTTCCAGCCGATCAGCGGCATGTAACGGCTGCAAAAATCCGTGATGAGCAACGGTGGCCTTCACAGCCGCCGTTTTTGTTTGGGCTCAGACCAGCCCGCCATTGGCGCGCACGACCTGTCCATTGATCCAGCCGCCATCGGGACCCGCGAGAAACGAGACGATGCGGGCGATATCATCCGGCTGTCCAAGCCGCTCCATGGGCGCAGCCTTGCTGAGCTGCTGGACAAGTTCATCGCTCTTGCCTGCAAGGAAGAGATCGGTCGCAACCGGCCCCGGTGCAACGGCATTAACCGTTATGTTGCGGCCGCGCAGTTCCTTGGCGAAGATGCGGGTGAATGTTTCGACCGCCGCCTTGGTACCGGCATAGACGGCGTAACCAGGAAGGTTGGTCCCGACCACCGAAGTTGAAAAGTTGATGATGCGGCCGCCATCGCCCATCCTGCCGGCAGCCTCGCGCATCGTGTTGAATGTGCCCTGAACATTCGTGGCAAACTGCTGTTCGAAAACCGCGTCGCTGGTTGCAACAAGCGGCTGAACTTTCATGATGCCGGCATTGTTGACGAGAACGCTGACCTTGCCGAGTTCCGCCTCGACAAGATCGAACATGCGGCGCACTTCCTCAGCCTTGGCAACATCCGCCTGCACGGCGATCGCCCTTTGGCCGGCCTTGCTGAACTTTGCCGCAAGCGCCTCGGCTTCCCTGGCGCTGTTCGCATAATTGATGACGACGGCAAAACCGTCATTTGCGAGCCGCTCTGCAACCGCCGCACCAATACCGCGCGCTGCGCCCGTGATGATTGCAATCCGTTTATCGGTCTGTGCCATTCGATGGAACTCCTCTGTCACGTTGACATTTGCTCCACTATGCCGCAAATCGCTTTCTGCATAATTAGCAAATAATTGGCAGGACTATTCGATAATCTATAACAATTGAACGAGAGTAGGCGCGGGCATGGATCGCTTTCGCGATATGCAGATTTTCGTACGCATCGTCGAGCGGCGCAGTTTCACCAATGCGGCCCGACGATCTTCACATTCCGCGCGCGACGGTGACCAACGCCATACAGCGCCTTGAAGAGCGCCTGGGTACGCGCCTGCTCGACCGCACGACGCGCCAGGTCAACCCGACACTCGACGGCGAAGCCTATTACGACCGTTGCCTGCGCCTTCTCGCCGACATGGAGGAAGCGGAAGCATCGTTCCGCGACTCGGCGCCGAAGGGTCTTTTGCGGGTAAACTTGCAAGGCACGCTGGCTCGACATTTCGTGATACCGGCACTGCCCGATTTCCTCAATCGTTACGCCGCCCTGGAACTCAGCATCGGCGAAGGCGACCGGCTTGTCGATCTCGTTCAGGAGGGGGTCGACTGCGTCCTGCGCGCCGGCGAACTCCAGGATTCCACCATGGTCGGACGCAAGATTGCCGAAATGCAGCAGGTAACCTGTGCGAGCCCGGCTTACCTTGCCCGGCATGGCGAGCCAAGGAGCTTGGATGACCTCGCCGGACATCTGGCCGTCAATTATGTTTCAAGCGGTACGGGCAAGCCGTTTCCGCTGGAATTCGCCACGCATACAGGTCTCAGACTGGTGAACTTGCCGGGACCCGTTTCGGTGACGGGCGCGGATATTTATGCCGCATCCGCAATTGCCGGCCTCGGGCTCATCCAGGTGCCACGTTATCGTATCGCGAATGAACTTGCTGAAGGAAGCCTGCGCGTCGTTCTCCCCGGTAGCCCGCCACCGCCAATGATCGTTTCGGTGCTCTATCCGCAGAACCGCCAGCTTTCATCGCGCGTGCGCGTCTTCGCCGACTGGCTGACCGAAATATTCGCCAGGGCGCCGCTCTAGGTTCTGCGCAGCAAGGTCTCGAGTTGGGTTGCGCAGGCGCGCAGCGGCGCCGCGCTCTGGCTGGTCTTGGCCATCGCCATCGCCCCCGAATAGCTGGCAACCACGAGCGTGGCGAGGTCGTGCGCGCGTGCTTCGTCCATTTCCGGATGATCAGCGTGCAAGCGGAAGGAAAGCGCGGCGCGCCAACGATCGAAGACGGCGTTGACCGCTTCGCGAAAGTCCGAATCGGCCAAGGATAGTTCGAGCGCGAGGTTGTTCAGCGGGCAACCGGTCACTGCCCGGTTATGCTCGAGCGTATCAGCAACACCGTTGAACACCGCACGTATCCCCGACGCGGCCGATGATGCATTTGAAACCGGCTGGATGGCGGTCGCCTCGACTTCCGGCGCCACCCGCTCGGCGATGACGGCAAGGCCAAGCGACTTCTTTGTCGCAAAATGATGGTGCAGCGCGCCTCCGGTGGTGCCCGCTGCCCGCACGACGTCATGCACGCTCGTTGCATTGTAGCCGTGCCGTTGGAAAAGGTCCGCGCCAACATCAAGGATGCGAGCCCGCATTGCCTGCGGATTATTGGTGCGCTTCGGCTTGCCTGCAGCAGCCCCGGCCGGGGCTCCGCGGCGATGCTTTTCGCTCGACGGCGCCACACCGCGCGTTTTCAGTTCGTTCTCGGCCACGATCAGTTCTCCTTTCCATCAAGGATAACGAGATTGACAAAACAGGACAACCGGTCTTTTATTAAAACAGGACGCCCTGTTTGTTTTGGAGGATGAATGTTCACGGCTGTTGAAACCGCCCATCCTACGGACGGCGAGCCGGCGCAAAGCCCGATCATGGAGCTACGCCGCTACAGGTTGTATCCAGGGCGACGCGACGAACTGATCACACTCTTCGATGCTGAATTCATTGAAACCCAGGAAGCCTGCGGCATGCGTGTCATTGGCCAGTTCCGTGATCTCGACGATCCTATTGCATTTGTCTGGCTAAGGGGATTTTCCGGTATGCGAGAACGGCATGCTGCGCTGACAGCATTCTATGACGGGCCCGTCTGGACAAGACATCGCGACGCTGCCAACGCGACCATGCTCGATTCCGATGATGTGTTTCTCCTGCATCCCGCAGGCGATTCGGGAGGCTTCAGGTTTCCAGATGCCCGACCCGGGCATGGCTGCGAGCAGCCCTCCCCGGCAATCTATCAGGCATTGACATATAGACTGAAGGAACCCGCCGAAAACGCGTTTCTCTCATTTCACCGCAATGAACTGCAGCCGATTCTGGACCGGATGGGCGATATACGCATCGCAATTTTGACTTCGGAGCACAGTAAAAACACTTTTTCTCGGCTTCCCGTGCGGCTCGGAGAAAATGTTTTCGTGGTCTTTTCGCGCTTCGACAATCTTGCCGCCCATGCCGATTTCAACAGACGACTGACAAACGACACTGCATGGCAGCGCGTGCAGGAGGCGCTGGAAAGCTATTTGATCGCGGATTCCATCGTAGCAAGGCTTTCGCCGACGGGCCGCTCCGCGTTGCGCTGAACCTGCGGCTGGCGCTCACCAGCTGCGGCGACCGAGTCGCGTTCCCTGCGCTGAATTCTGCGACCGAGTTCGATGCCAGGCCGCTCGACCAGAACGTGCGCCGCCAGCGCCGCGAGAACCAGCACAACCATGACCACGCATATCATGATCAAATAGTATGCGTCGGCGGCCAGAGCGAATGCACGCAACGGCGGAATGGCGAAGATTGAAAACAGCGCGAGGCCCTGCATCAGATAAATGCAATAACTGATTTCTCCGAGCCGGATCGAAGGCCGCGCGACCAGCAGCCCGAAAAGCGTGCCGCCGCTTAACATCAAGTAGAAGGACGCTCCGATTAAGACAGACACATCCGGGCGATAGGATGTTTCATAATTCATTCCTATGACTGCGAGTATCGCGGCAATGCCGATCGACGCAAACGCGGGATGCAGTCGCAGCACCAAACTTTCATCTTCAAGCGATGCGCACACCATACCGAAGCCAAAGAGCGAATAGAGTGCAAACTGGCGGTCCGGCGAGATCAAGGCAAAAATCAGCGCCAGCATCGTTGCGAGCACCGCGAAGGGCAGGTGCAGGCGATCACGCCGCGCAAAAATTGCAAGGAACGGCAGCGCGAAATAGAAAAGCCATTCATATTGCAAGGTCCATGTGACCCCGGCCGTCAGGGTGCCTATGCCCGGGGCACCATTTATCTCGACAAGCGGAAAGATACCAAGGGACAGGTTTTGGACGAGTTCCATGAAAAACTGCGGCGCTGGCACGTTCAGCCGCGCGCCGGACCTGACGAACATGATGGCCATGGCGATCGAGGCGACAAGCAGGTAGACCGGGCCCAACCTGAACAGGCGGCCTAGCATGAGACTGGCAAAATCAAGCGATCCCCTCGCCCTGACGATCTTGCCCCAGAACAGATAGCCCGTGATCACGAAAAAATAGGCAACACCCAATTGTCCGGCCAGGGTGTAGAAGCGCGACGGTGGCACTGCCCAGGCGCCATTGCGCATGAACTCATAGTAAATGATGGAATGGTGGAGCACGACGGCAAGTGCCAGAAATCCCCGCAGCCCATCCACCGCATCGATGCGCCGACCCCTGGCTGGACCGAATCCCGCTCGATCGAAGACCGGCAGGCAAGCGAGCAGCATGACCAAGCCAATAGCGACGAATGATGGCCAAATGGCATAAACGGTCATTCAGGAGCGGCCCACGATGGAGAATTTACCCGCCATTCGCACATAAACCGGAGCGATGCAACGCCCGTGCGGGCGGCACATCTACTCGTAAAGCGATCACGATATATAAACGTCCCAGGCCACAAGCGGCAAATACGCAATTGTCAGCGCTGCGTATACCTTGCGCGACCTGGCGAAGAAGGTTGCGACGGGCAGTACAATCATTGGAACGTCCGTCAAAGCCCATGCAGACAAAGGCGACGATTTGAAAAAGAAAATATTCACGAGGAAAGCGAGCAGGAGGAAACCAGTCAGCGATAGGAGAGCGTATCGCCCGTCATGTTCAAAATAGGCGCGCAGCCCGTTTTTTTCATCCTCACTTCTGCTCGGCAGCATAAGCGCTGCCGATAGGAAGAGCATCAGAGTGAGGAGAACAAGGAAGATAAAATCTGGGAAAGAAAACGTTGGCTTCACAGATGGCAGCAGGGTAATGGCCCACCAGTATTGAAGTTGGATAGTGAACAGGATTGCCGCCCATGCGAGCGACACCCAGTCATGTGGACTTTCGCGCCGGATGCGGAACACAGTGACCAAGCCAAGCAGAAGGCGTGTCACCCCCAGCCCCAGGACCATTGAGAGAACGGTTACAATCCTGCCGAAGTCGGTCATAAATACAGATCGCGGTTTTTCTCAGGAGAAAGAACTCGCCCTGTTGTAAACTGGCATTCTTAACAAATCGCATTGGCACACCAAACTGGGCTCGGGTGCTCCGATGTGAGATTTCCAAAAGAGATCGGATTGTTTTATGAAATTTGGTGGAGCCAAGCGGGATCGAACCGCTGACCTCTTGCATGCCATGCAAGCGCTCTCCCAGCTGAGCTATGGCCCCATTCCAATCGGCCGGAAAGGCCGCGCCGGGTAAACCGGCAAACTGTTCGGCAAGGTCTGGCGCCTTGCCCGGGCGGGTACTTATCTCCCGCCGCCGGGAAGATCAAGTCCTGTTCGCCGGTTATTTTCGACGAACAGGATTATTTGAAATCAATTCTCGTCGTCGTCGCCAATGCCGCCGCCGAGGATATCGGTGACGTCGTCGTCCTCGTCTTCCTCGTCTTCGGCAAGGAACGTATCGTCGTCGTCGGAATCTTCCACCTCGACATCGACATCATCGCCGAGGTCCGGAACATCCTCGCCGCTGTCGGCATCCGCATCCTCGAGCGAAACGAATTCCGGCTTCTCGAGCGCAACGTCGAGTTCTTCGGTTTCGACCTCTTCTTCCTCTTCGCGCGCGGCGGCCGCGGTCGAATCGAAGTAGCTGAGCGGGTAGCTCTTGCCCGTATACGGCGAAACAATCGGATCGCGGTTCAGATCGTAGAACTTCTGCCCGGTCTCCGGGTCAATTCGCTTGGTGCCAAGTTTGGGATTTGCCACGTTTTGCCTCGCGTTCTGGCTGCGCCCGCATCCGGTCAACATTCAGGTCCTAAACCCGACCGTGCATGCAAGCGCTCATCAAAAATGGATTTCTGGTCCCATAAACGCAATTCAGCGTATTTGTCAAAGTGAAAAAAGCCCGCACACGCGAATGCATTTGCGAGATGACCGCATCTTCAAGCTGTGTTACCAACGCGGCCGCACCCTGCCAGCCCTTTTCATTGTGATTGCTCCATGTCCCACACTTCATTGCCCCGCCCCGCTACCGCCCGTCGCTCGAAGGCCCTTTCGGGCGATATCCGCATCCCCGGCGACAAGTCGATCTCGCATCGCTCCTTCATGTTTGGCGGCCTTGCCTCCGGCGAAACCCGTATTACCGGCCTGCTCGAAGGCGAAGACGTGATCAACACCGGTCGCGCCATGCAGGCCATGGGCGCGAAGATCGCCAAGGACGGAGATGTGTGGATCATTCAGGGTACGGGCAATGGCTGCCTTCTCGAGCCGGAGGCCCCGCTTGACTTCGGCAATGCCGGAACCGGCGCACGCCTGACCATGGGCCTCGTCGGCACCTATGCGATGGAGACGAAGTTCATCGGCGACGCCTCGCTCTCGAAACGCCCGATGGGCCGCGTGCTCAATCCCTTGCGAGAAATGGGCGTGCAGGTCTCGGCCGCGGATGGCGACCGCCTGCCGTTAACGTTGCGCGGTCCCAAGGCGGCGGCCCCGATCACATATCGCGTGCCGATGGCGTCAGCGCAGGTCAAATCAGCCGTGCTTCTCGCCGGCCTCAACACTCCGGGCATAACGACCGTGGTCGAGCCGGTAATGACGCGCGATCACACCGAGAAGATGCTACAGGGTTTCGGCGCCAATCTTTCGGTCGAGACGGACAAGGACGGCGTCCGCCATATTCGTATCGAGGGCCAGGGCAAGCTTACCGGACAGGTAATCGACGTGCCCGGCGATCCGTCCTCGACGGCTTTCCCGCTGGTCGCGGCGCTGCTCGTCCCCGGCTCCGACATTACCATTCGCAACGTGCTGATGAACCCGACGCGCACCGGCCTCATCCTGACATTGCAGGAAATGGGCGCAAATATCGAGGTTCTCAACGCGCGTCTTGCCGGCGGCGAAGACGTCGCCGACCTGCGCGTGCGCTCGTCCGAACTCAAGGGCGTCAGCGTGCCGCCGGAACGTGCGCCCTCGATGATCGACGAATATCCCGTCCTCGCGGTCGCAGCGAGCTTTGCCATGGGCGAGACGCTCATGCACGGACTCGATGAACTGCGCGTCAAGGAATCGGATCGTCTCTCGGCTGTCGCCAACGGGCTGAAAGCCAATGGGGTCGATTGCACGGAAGGTCCGGAAAGCCTCAATGTGCGCGGCCGTCCGGACGGCAAGGGCCTTGGCGGCGGTACCGTCGAGACGCATCTCGACCACCGGATCGCCATGAGCTTCCTCGTCATGGGGCTTGCCGCCGAAAAGCCGGTGACTGTCGACGACGCGACGATGATCGCGACGAGCTTCCCGGAGTTCATGGAGATGATGACCAGAATGGGCGCGGAGATTTCCGAAGACGGCGCGCAAGGCTAGATCGGTTCCGATTGCGCATGATTGCATCTGAACAATCCGCAGGACTATCAGCATGCCGTGCGCCAGACTGGGAGCGCCTCGGGCAATGAGCGCGCTCCTTTCGGCCTTCACGGTCTATTTCCTCTACGCCATGTCGAGCGTTCCCTGCCTGGTCTGGGCGGGACGCAGCGCCTATGCCGGCACGATCGCCAGCAGGGAGCCCCGGCCATGGCCGGGCACGGCCAGAACAATCCTGTGGGTTGCGCTTCCTTTGCTCTTGATCTTCCTTTATGCGTGGAATGTGTCTGACACTGCATCCGGTGCAGTGAATGCAGAGGCTGAAGGCGCCAGCGATTGGATGCCCTATCAGTTTCTGCTCTTGCCATCGGCGCTCGGTTCGATCGCCGGCTACGGCATAGGCTTTATCATGGGCAAGAGAAGGGTCGCTTGATGTTTTTCCTGCTGACGTCATTTGCCATCGTCGCCATTCCCTATGCGGTCGAACGCGTGGGCCTTCGGGTCCGCTTTGGCCTGTTTGCGCTGCTTTTCTGGCTCTTCATCTTTCAGTTCGTTCTCATTTTCCTCATCGATACGATACTGCAGAATTTTGCCGCCACCCTGCCCGGCTGGCTGGAATCAATGCTGTCGACCATCGGCGGGTTTGCTTTTGTGACGATAGGCATCACCCCGATCATCACGCTGGTTCTTGCGGCTGCCTACTCGCTGTTTGCGCTCTGGCAATGGGCTTTCGACAAGGAAGAAAAAGAAGACGCAGCGCTGCCGCAGACGCATTTCACGATTGCGATCGACGGACCGGCCGCTTCCGGCAAGGGCACGCTTGCCCGCCGTATCGCTGATGCCTACGGCTACCACCACCTCGATACAGGCCTTACCTACCGCGCGGTGGCGAAATCGCTCATGGACCAGAACATGCCGCTCGACGACGAGTTCCTTGCCGAAAAGGCAGCGCGCAGCGTTGATCTTTCGAGGCTCGACCGGGATGTCCTTGCCGCCCACGATATTGGCGAGGGCGCGTCGCGTGTCGCGGTGATGCCGGCGGTGCGGCGCACACTCGTCGCTGCACAGCAGAGTTTTGCGGCACGCTCACCGGGCGCGGTGCTCGATGGCCGCGATATCGGCACGGTGGTTTGCCCGGATGCACCGGTAAAACTCTATATAACTGCCTCGCCCGAGGCGCGCGCCAGGCGCCGCTACGACGAGATCAGGTTGAATGGCGGTTCGGCGACGTACGAGGATATCCTCAATGATTTGCGACGCCGCGACGCGCGCGACATGGGCCGAACCGATTCGCCTCTGAAGCCCGCTGGCGACGCGCACTTGCTTGATACGACAGAAATGGATATAGAGACCGCGTTTCTCAGTGCCAAAACCCTGATCGATCAGGCCTTGGCGCGAAACACGCATTCTAAACGATAACATTTGCCGCCATCCCATGCACCGGATTGCCCTTCAAAGGGCGGGTTGGCATGCAAATGAACCGCAACACGAACCACCGGTGCTGTGTCCGATGTATTTTCCGGACACTCCAGGAGTATGTATGTCTCAAGCCAATCCAACGCGCGAAGATTTCGAAGCTCTTCTCGCCGAGTCCTTTGCCACCAACGACCTTGCTGAAGGTTATGTTGTAAAGGGCCGTATCGTCGCCATCGAAAAAGACATGGCGATCATCGACGCCGGCCTCAAGGTTGAAGGCCGCGTTCCGCTGAAGGAATTCGGCGCCAAGGCCAAGGACGGTTCGCTCAAGCCGGGCGATCTCGTGGAAGTCTATGTCGAGCGTATCGAAAACGCTCTCGGCGAAGCCGTTCTGTCGCGTGAAAAAGCACGCCGCGAAGAGAGCTGGGTCCGCCTTGAAGAGAAGTTCAATCGCGGCGAGCGCGTCGACGGTGTCATCTTCAACCAGGTCAAGGGTGGCTTCACCGTCGATCTCGACGGCGCCGTTGCCTTCCTGCCGCGTTCGCAGGTCGACATCCGTCCGATCCGCGACGTCACCCCGCTCATGCACAACCCGCAGCCATTCGAAATCCTCAAGATGGACAAGCGTCGCGGCAACATCGTTGTCTCGCGCCGTACCGTTCTTGAAGAGAGCCGCGCTGAGCAGCGCTCCGAAATCGTCCAGAACCTCGAAGAGGGCCAGGTCGTTGAGGGCGTGGTCAAGAACATCACCGATTACGGTGCGTTCGTTGATCTCGGCGGCATTGACGGTCTGCTCCATGTGACCGACATGGCATGGCGCCGTGTCAACCATCCGTCGGAAATCCTGTCGATCGGCCAGACCGTCAAGGTCCAGATCATCCGTATCAACCAGGAAACCCATCGTATTTCGCTCGGCATGAAGCAGCTCGAAAGCGATCCGTGGGATGGCATCGGTGCCAAGTACCCGATCGGCAAGAAGATCACCGGTACCGTCACCAACATCACCGACTACGGTGCATTCGTTGAGATCGAGCCCGGCATCGAAGGCCTGATCCACGTTTCGGAAATGTCCTGGACGAAGAAGAACGTGCATCCCGGCAAGTTGCTCTCGACCACGCAGGAAGTCGAAGTCGTTGTTCTCGAAGTGGATCCGGTCAAGCGCCGCATCTCCCTCGGCCTCAAGCAGACGCTCGACAATCCGTGGACGACCTTTGCAGAGAAGTTCCCGGTCGGCACGATCGTCGAAGGCGAAGTCAAGAACAAGACCGAATTCGGCCTGTTCATTGGCCTCGACGGCGACGTGGACGGCATGGTTCACCTCTCCGACCTCGACTGGAACCGTCCGGGCGAACAGGTCATCGAAGAGTACAACAAGGGTGATGTCGTCAAGGCTCAGGTTCTCGACGTCGACGTCGAGAAGGAGCGTATCTCGCTCGGCATCAAGCAGCTTACCGGCGACAAGGTCGGCGAAGCCGCTTCCTCGGGCGAACTGCGCAAGAACGCCGTTGTAACCGTTGAAGTCACCGGGATCACCGATGGCGGCCTTGAAGTTCGTCTGGTCGACCACGACCTCGACACCTTCATCCGTCGCGCTGACCTCTCGCGTGACCGCGACGAACAGCGTCCGGAACGCTTCACGGTCGGTCAAAAGGTTGACGCCCGCGTCATCGCCTTCGACAAGAAGACCCGCAAGCTGCAGGTCTCGATCAAGGCGCTTGAAATCGCCGAAGAGAAGGAAGCTGTCGCACAGTACGGTTCGACCGACTCCGGCGCTTCGCTCGGCGACATTCTCGGCGCTGCGCTGAAGAAGCAGGAAAAGAACTAAGCGTCTTTTCCAGCCGAAAACCAATGACCCGCCGGTGCAAGCCGGCGGGTTTTTCTATGGGCGTCTGGCAGTGTCAGATCGTGTCGAACTGCACGAGGATGAAGGCGATCTGGACTATAAGGGCGAGGCAGACGAGAACGATCTGCGCGTTCGGACGGCGAAGATAAATGCCAAGGCCCGCAATGGCGATGAGGAACAGATTGCGGAAGGGATATTCAGGGCCGAGCGAGCCAAAATGCGCCTTGCCCTTCATCGCAGTATCAAAGAAATCGACGACAAAAATCGCGATCAATATGCCGAAATACCACGCCCTTCGTGACATGAAGTAGTCTTCATAGCCGGAATAGCCCTCCATGCTGTCGGGGAAAAGCAGCGCGCAGGCAAGGAAGTGAATACTCGCGAAGAAGATGACGAAGAGATAGGCCTCGAAAGTCCATTGCACGAGTTCGTGCAGGTAAAACTCGAACCACCAGAAGTGCACGACGGTGAGAAATGTAAAGAGCACCCAGCCGAGATGCACGGCAAATATGTTTTTGCGCTGCGGGTGCTGGATGATACGTGCGACGCCGGTCAGCAGTCGCGAGACGCTCAGGCCGAGGATGATGCCGATGATGACGCGCACATGGGTGAAGACTTCCGGATCGGGTATGCGGCCTTCCAATGCGTATCCTCCCCCGTCGTAAGCATGAACTGGAAGCTTTATGCTAGCTGAGTGGAAGATTGATGCAAACCACCGGGCTCAAACGCCCCCCCCCCGCGAAGGTGTCAGGTTTCGTGCCTGCCGTTGCAAAGGCATCCGAAATATTTCTATAGCTCAAAGGTATTAGCTTTGCCCTCTTCGCAAGAATTAGTTTCATGATAATGTTTTCCAGGAATTGATCCGGAGTAATTAAGATCTTGACGCGCGTGAGGCTCTCTGCAACTTTCCGAAAAATTGATCGCGCCCCATCAATCAGGTGATGTATTGCGCCGTCTTAGTTTTGAGCAAAAAATCATTGTGATGATAAGCGGCAATTTCCGCACGCACCGGCTTTTTTGAGAGCAAGCTGACAGCAAGCAGGGAATCCAGACGGTGAAAAAACCTATCAAGACGATGGAAGATTTTTCCGAGTTCGTCGGGCTGTCGCGTCCGACGGTTTCGAAATATTTCAACGATCCGAATTCCGTCCGAAGTTCCACACGCGCCATCATCGAGGCCGCCGTCAAGCAGTCTGGGTTTCGGCCCAACATCTTTGCGGTCAATCTCAATCGCCGCCGCACGAATATACTCGGCATCATCGTGCCGAATTCGACCGATCCATTTTATATGGCGTTGACGCGCCGGATCGAAGGCATTGCCGAACAGGCGGGCTACCTTGCCTTTGTGTTGAGTTCCGACGGCAAACCGGAACTTGAAGAACGCGCCATCGAGACCTTCAAGTCGATGAACGTCGCGGGCGTGATCATCGGCCCTCTCGGCGTGCAGTCGCATCATGAAAAGCTGCGCAAGCTCGGCGATTCAATTCCGCTCGTTTATGTCGATTCACCGCTTGATGCCACCTCGGCCTATGTCGGCACCAATAATCGCCAGAGCTTCAAGCTGATCGTCGATTATCTGACGCGTTCCGGCGAGCCGCCCTGCTATTTCGGCATGGCGCTCGTCAACAACAACGCACTGGAGCGGCGCGACGCCTATACGGAGGCGATGACTGACCTTAATTTCGAGCCCCGCGCCATTCCAATCGAAGAGCATGCCAATTGGGATTTCGAGAAATATGCCTTCGACCGGACGACGCGCATCCTGAAGGAAGGGGGATTCCCCACCAACACCGTATTTTGCGCCAATGACCGGATCGCGTTCGGCGTGGTGGCTGCTGCATACCAGGCGGGACTGAAGGTCGGACGCGGACCCGACTGCCAACTGCGCGTCGCCGGGCACGATGACCAGCCGCTGTCGCGCTATATGTGTCCGCCGCTGACGACAGTGGCGCAAAACTACAACGAGATCGGCCGGCTTGCGATCGAACTGCTGTTCAATAAGCTCGGCGAGAACCAGGACTCCAAAACGCCCCTGCCGGTGGATTCCCGCATCCTTCTTAATGCGGAAATCAAGCTGCGCATGTCGGCCTGACCGGATGCGAGCGCGGCAACGCGCCGCGAAGAATGCGGCGCAACGACCCTTTGCCTTCATCCAAAAAGGCAGTAAACAGCTTGGAAATATGCGGCCGCAGTTTCATTCCCATAGGAGCGTTCGATGACAATCACCAAGCCAAAACTCGTCACCGTTTTCGGAGGCTCCGGCTTTATTGGTCGTTATGTCGTGCGTGCGCTGACAAAGCGCGGCTATCGGGTTCGCGTCGCGGTCCGTCATCCGGAGCTCGCATTTCACCTGCAGCCCCTCGGCGGCGTCGGCCAGATCCAGGCTGTCCAGGCCAATCTGCGCTATCGCTGGTCAGTGGATCGCGCCGTCGCGGGATCAGACCATGTGATCAATCTCGTTGGACTCCTGTTCGAAGGCGGCAATCAAAAGTTCGGCACCGTGCATGATTTTGGCGCGCGTGCCGTCGCCGAGGCTTGCCGTGCGGCGGGCGTTCCGCTGACCCATATGTCGGCCCTCGGGGCAGACCTGAAGTCACACTCGGCCTATGCCAGCACCAAGGGCCGCGCCGAGGCTGCGGTGCGCGATATTCTGCCGGACGCCGTGATCATCCGGCCGTCGATCGTCTTTGGCCCTGAGGACAATTTCTTCAACAAGTTCGCCAATATGGCGCGGTTGTCGCCGTTCCTGCCTTTGATCGGCGGCGGACATACCAAGTTTCAGCCGGTCTATGTCGGCGATGTTGCCGAGGTTATTGCGCGCTCCGTTGACGGGGCCTTGAAGCCCGGCGAGACCTATGAACTTGGCGGCAATGAAGTGCTGACATTCAAGCAGTGCCTCGACATCGTCCTGCGCGTGATCGGCCGCAAGCGCTGGTTCGTCTCGCTTCCCTTCTGGGTTGCCCGCCTGCAGGGGCGTATCATGGGCATGCTCCCCAACCCGATGCTGACGCGAGACCAGGTTCTGCTGCTGCAAAAGGATAATGTGGTGTCGCATGCTGCCAAGGCCGAGGGGCGGACTCTGGAGGGCCTCGGCATTCAGCCGGAAACAGTCGAGATTATCCTGCCATCCTATCTCTGGCGCTTCCGCGTCCACGGGCAGTATTCAGCGCAGAAGCCCGCCTAGGTCGCCCGCAACGGGAGACCCATTGAAGGTCCGCCGTCTCAGCGCATGAGGATAAGGGCGACGAGGCCCAGCGTTCCAACGACAAGACGCCACCAGGCGAACAGGCCGAAACCGTGGCGTGACACGTAGTCGAGCAGATAGCGAACCACGAAGACGCCCGAAATGAAGGCTGCGATAAAACCGACCACGATGAGAGATGCATCGTTGAAGGTCAGGATATGGCGGTTTTTGAAGAGGTCATAGGCGAACGCGCCCGCCATGGTCGGCATGGCAAGGAAGAACGAAAATTCCGCCGCCGAACGCTTGTCCGCTCCGAGCAACAGCGCGCCGACGATGGTGGCGCCCGAACGCGACGTTCCCGGAATCATGGCGAAACACTGGATAAGCCCGATCTTGAAGCACAGCGACAGTGGATAATCCATGACGTTGGTATAGCGCGGCTTCAGTTCGAGGCGATCGACCCAGAGCAGGATCAGGCCGCCAAGAATCAGCATAACGCAGATGAGCATCGGCGATTCGAACAGCACGGTCTTGATCACGTCATGCGCGAGAACGCCGATGACCACGGCGGGCAGGAAAGCTATAAGCACGCCGGCGACGAAGCGGCGCGTCTTCGGATCGCTCGGCAGATCGCGTGCGATCTTGAGGAGACGGCTGAAATAGACGGTGAGGATAGCCAGAATCGCGCCGAGCTGGATCAAAACCTCGAAGGTCTTGCCGTTTGATTCAAAGCCGAGGAAATGCCCGGCAAGCAACAGATGGCCGGTTGACGAGACCGGTATAAACTCTGTTAACCCTTCCAGCAGACCAAGGAAAAGGGCTTCGACAATCGTCTGTGATTCCATGATATCGCTTTCATGACGGCGCCGGGAGCGGTTGGTAACCGGCTATTGGTGAAATCGTGTTTACTTGTCTCATGCAGCGCTTGCGCCTATAGCTTTGGGCGCAGACTCAAAGCGGTGCCGAGAAATACGACGACGCCGAATAAAATGCCAGTTTGAAAGATCCGCTTACAAAGATGCTGACGCTCTTCCATCATCCCATGTCCACCGGCTCACGCTATGCGCGCCTCATCCTCAATGAATATGACATCGAGGCGGAACTGATCGAGGAGAACAGTTGGGCGCGACGCAAGGAATTCCTGGCGCTCAATCCCGCCGGGACACTACCGGTGCTCCTCGCCGAAGGCGACGTGCCGATCTCGGGGGCCTCCGTAATCGCCGAATATATCGATGAGACGCGCGGCGCGCTGAAGCGCAGCCGCCGCCTGTTTCCGGAAGATTCGCTGAACCGCGCCGAAGTGCGCCGGCTGATTGACTGGTTCCTGTCGAAACTCGAAAACGAAGTAACGCGCCATATGGCGCGCGAGCGCATCTTCAAGCTGCACATGACGGCCGAACAGGGCGGCGGCGCTCCCGACTCTACCGCCATCCGCGCGGCACGCTCGAACATCACACAGCACATGAAATATATCGACTGGCTTTCGGCGACCCGCAATTGGCTTGCCGGTCCAACGCCGAGCTATGCCGACATGGCGGCCGCAGCATCGATTTCGATCCTTGATTATCTCGGCGAGATCAAATGGGCCGAGTACAAGGCCGCACGCGACTGGTATACGCGCATGAAATCGCGCCCGTCGTTCCGGCCTCTGCTTTCCGACCGCGTGCGCGGACTTCCACCTGCATCGCATTATGGCGATCTGGATTTCTGAGCCAAACCGCTGCAAGCTAGCGAGTTCAAGGGTCCACGGGACTTTGCCATGCGTGCCGGCCAACCGGATAAGCTGAAACAGTTCATCATCGATGAGGCCCGTGCGCACGGCTTTGACCTCGTTGCGGTGACGCGTCCCGACGCCATTCCGCAAGCCGAGGAACGGCTCCGCCAGTATCTGGCGCTAGGCCGCCATGCCACGATGGATTGGATGGAGGAAACGGCACTCAGGCGGTCGCGCCCAGACGCGCTATGGCCCGAGGTGCGCTCCGTCATCGTCCTCGCCATGAATTACGGGCCCGACAGCAATCCGCTTGTGCTTCTCCAAGAACGGAACAAGGCGGCCATATCTGTCTACGCGCAGAACCGGGACTACCACGACATCATCAAAGGCAAGCTCAAGGGCATCGCCAGCCGTTTCGTTGCGCGCGCGGCAGGCGCGGACGTGAAGGTCTTCGTCGATACGGCGCCGGTGATGGAAAAGCCGCTCGCCGAAGCCGCGGGCGTCGGCTGGCAGGGCAAGCACACCAATCTCGTCAGCCGGAGCCACGGCTCCTGGCTGTTTCTGGGCACGATTTTCACGACGGCGGAACTTCCCGCCGACGAGCCCGACTCCGACCATTGCGGGTCGTGCCGCGCCTGCCTCGATGCCTGCCCGACTCAGGCTTTTCCCGCACCCTATCAGCTCGATGCGCGCCGCTGCATCTCGTATCTTACGATCGAACACAAGGGACCGATCGCGCCGGAATTCCGCAAGGCGATGGGCAACCGGATCTATGGCTGCGACGATTGCCTTGCCGTGTGTCCCTGGAACAAGTTTGCCGAAAGTGCGCGCGAGGCGAAGTTGAAGGCGCGCCAAGATCTGAAGTCGCCTGGTCTCGCGTCGCTGCTTGGCCTGGATGACGCGGCATTTCGCGAGCTCTTTACCGGTTCTCCAATCAAGCGCATCGGCCGCGATCGTTTCATCCGCAACGTCCTGATCGCCAGCGGCAATTCGGGCAGGTCGGAACTCATCGAACGTGTGGAAGCGCATCTCGCCGACCCTTCGCCGCTGGTGCGGGGCGCGGCAGTGTGGGCGCTCGGCGAACTCTCGGAACCGGAACCACTTTCGGCCTTGCGAATGCGCCACGCAGCCCATGAGAACGACCTGGACGTCTTGACCGAATGGCGGAATGCTGTGAAAAATCAATAATGCAGATTTTTCTTTTCGGGGCCGGATATTCGGCACGCGCATTCGCCAGGATCATGGCCGGTCAAGCGGACTTTATCGGCGGGACGACGCGTGACGCGAGCAAATTCGCCGCGCTTAAGCAGGACGGCATAACGCCCTATCTTTTCCATGGGACCCATGCCTCGCAGGAAATCGTCGATACGCTGGCGAGCGTAACCCATATCGCCGTTTCGACATCACCGGGCCAAAGCGGCGATCCGGTACTGGCCCAGTTCGCGCCGACCATTGCGCGCGGGATGCCGAAGCTGCAATGGATAGGCTATCTCTCGACGGTGGGCGTATACGGCAATCATGGGGGCGCGTGGGTTGATGAAACGACGCCGTGCCACCCGGTCTCCGCCCGGTCTGTCGAGCGCGTCGATGCGGAGAAAGGATGGCAGGAGCTCGCGAACCGGCGGGAAGTGCCGCTTGCCATCCTGCGTCTGTCCGGCATCTATGGGCCGGGCCGCAATGCATTCGTCAATCTCTCGAACGGCACCGCGCGCCGGCTCAACAAGACTGGACAAGTTTTCAACCGTATTCACGTCGACGATATTGCCGGGGCCCTCCGCTTTCTCGCGACCCGCAACGAGGGGGGCATCTTCAACATCACCGATGACGAACCGGCGCCACCGCAGGACGTGGTCGCCTACGCGGCCGAATTGATGGGCGTAGAACCGCCCGAGGAATCCGACTTCGAGACAGCGCCGCTCACACCAATGGCGCGTTCCTTCTACGGCGAGAACAAACGCGTCTCCAATGCAAGGATCAAGGCGCTGGGCTATACGTTCCGCTACCCGGACTATGGAACCGCCTTTTCAGCCATGTGGCGGGGCGACAGCTGGCGCTGACGCGGACTGCTAGAACTTCGTGATCACATTGATGCCCGTGCCCTCAAATCGATCCATGGCCATGAGGGCGGCAGGAGCATCGTCGAGCGTGATCTCCTTGCCGATCAACTTCTGCGGCGCGAGCTTGCCGTTTTCGAGCATGTCCATCAGCGCCTTGTAACGGAACGCCTGCATGCCGTGGCTGCCATATATTTCAAGTTCATGCGCGATGACCTTGTCCATCGGGATCGGTGCATGGGCATGGTCGCCCAGCATCAGTCCGACCTGCACATGCCGGCCGCGGCGGCGCAGATTGGCGACGGAGTTGAAACAGGTCGATGGATGACCGAGCGCATCGATCGAGACGTGCGCGCCGCCTTTGGTGATTTCACGGACGGCGCCAACGACGTCTCTTCGCTCGGCGCCATTCACAATGGCGACAGCACCCAGCGCCTTCGCAAAAGCGAGCTTCTCGTCGGCAAGATCGATCGCGACGACATTGGCGCCCATGGCAGTGGCGATCATGATCGCCGACAGCCCGACGCCGCCGCAGCCGTGCACGGCAACCCACTCGCCGGGCTTGACCCTGGCCTGATCGACGATTGCGCGAAACGAGGTGACGAACCGGCAGCCAAGGCTCGCCGCCGTCGCGAAATCGAGAGAATCCGGCAAGCCGACCAGGTTGGTATCGGCATAGTCGACAGCGACAAACTCTGCAAATGAACCCCAGGCGGTAAATCCCGGCTGGAACTGGTTCTCACAGACTTGATGGTTGCCGGAATTGCACTCGAAGCAATGACCGCAGCCGCCGACGAACGGCACTGTTACGCGCTGGCCGATCTGCCATTGCTTCACGTGCCTGCCGACTGCCGCAATGGTTCCAGCAAGTTCGTGACCCGGCACATGCGGCAGGACGATGTCCGCGTCATGCCCCATCCAGCCGTGCCAGTCGCTGCGGCAAAGACCCGTGGCTTCGACCTTTATGACCACGCCGGAATCCGCCGGGCGTGGATCGGCGACGTTTGCAACGCGCGGCGTCTCGCCGAACTTTTCGAAGATGACAGCTCGCATAGTAAGTACCCCTTCGAATCAGAGTGTGGATCCGATCGCATATTGCGACTTGGCGGCGAATCTGGCCATCATAAAGCCCCGATCCTCGACGCAAATTTACCGGGATCACCTGTGGGATAGCGATTATGACACCCAAAGTCCTGTTGCGCCTGATATTTGGCGCGCTCGTTTCACTCGGCATGACAGCGGGGGCGATTGCAGAAGACGGTCCGGCCAAGCAATTGTTCGGCGCGCAGCCGTTGCCGACCCTCGGTGCGCCGCAATCGGACGGATTCTATGCCAAGGGATGCCTTGCGGGCGGTGTAGCCCTCCCGGTTGACGGGCCGACCTGGCAGGTGATGCGCCTGTCGCGCAATCGGCGCTGGGGCCATCCACGAATGATCAGCCTGCTGGAGCGCTTGTCGCGCGATGCCGCGGCCAAGGATGGTTGGTCTGGCCTGCTCGTCGGCGACATTTCCCAGCCGCGCGGCGGTCCCATGCTCACGGGCCACGCCTCACATCAGGTTGGGCTCGATGCCGACGTCTGGTTGACCCCAATGCCAAAGCGCCGTTTCACCAACCAGGAGCGCGAAACTGTCGAGGCCACATCGATGCTCAAGGGCGACACGCTCTTCGTCGATCCGGACAAGTGGTCGGCGTCCCGCGCCGCCCTTTTGAAGCGTGCGGCGAGCTATCCGGAGGTCGAGCGGATTTTCGTCCATCCGGGCATCAAGAAGAAGCTCTGCGACACCGTCCAGGGCGATCGCAGCTGGATGGCAAAGATCCGTCCCTATTGGGGGCACTACTACCATTTCCATATCCGCATCAAATGCCAAGCCGGGTCGCCCAATTGCAAGCCGCAGGAGCCGACCGGCATCGACGACGGTTGCGGCAAGCCGCTCGCCTGGTGGTTCACGGACGAGCCGTGGAAGAAAAAGCCCGAGCCGGCCAAGCCGGTCAAACCGCGCGTCATGATGCTTTCTGACCTGCCCAAGGTCTGCGCGCAGGTGCTCAATGCACCCGGACCGAATTCCGCCGCTGAGGTTACTTATGGCGCCGGCGGTACCGTCGCTGCGCCAGCCAAGGCTGCCGCTCCTGCTGCCGCCTATGCGCCGGACGATGAGACGCTGCCCGAGGACGTACCGGTTCCCGGGCAGAAGCCCTGAGACGGATCGTCTTTCCGCCGCGAGCCGGTCTTTTTTCGCTGCGGCCTTTTCATGCTGTCATGAATTGAGTATAGGGTTTCAATCGATTTAGGGCCCGGACCCAAGTTAGAGATTTGATGACACAGCCTTTCCGCCTCGCGCTGATCGCTCACGACCAGAAAAAGGCCGACATAGTGGCGTTTGCCCGCACCTACGAAAAGCTGCTGGCGCCGTGTGAAATCGTTGCCACGGGCACGACCGGCGGATTGATCCAGGAAGCGTGCCCATCCCTCACTATCCGCCGCGTCAAAAGCGGACCACTCGGAGGCGACCAGCAGATCGGCGCGCTCATTGCCGAAGGGAAAATTGACGGGCTCATCTTCTTCGTCGACCCGATGTCACCGATGCCGCACGACGTCGATGTCAAGGCCCTGATGCGGCTCGGCAGTGTTTACGACATTCCAATGGCATTGAACCGGGCTACAGCCGAGGTTCTGGTGCAAAAACGAGGCTTGCTGCGTGATGACGCAGCAGACAACACAATCACTGCGGCGAGCGCCACTTGAGCGCAAGCGTGCAGCGACAAGGCTAAAAGCGTATGATCCAATGGTCATACTCAAGAAGGGGCGACGCGAGGACAGCGATATGGTGACACAGGCAGATACCGACCACATCATGAAATTTCCGATTCTGGTCGGCGATATCGGCGGCACCAATGCGCGCTTTGCGATACTGGTGGATGCCAATGCCGAACCCAAGGAATTCCCGATCATCCAGACCGCGGATTACTCGACAATCGACGAGGCGATCCAGAATGCCATTCTCGATCATACTTCGATCCAACCCCGCTCTGCTGTGCTTGCCATCGCCGGTCCGGTAGAAGGCGACGAGATCGACCTCACCAATTGTGCCTGGGTCGTAAAGCCGCGGCAGATGATGGAGACCCTCGGTCTCAGCGACATTACCGTGCTCAACGATTTCGAAGCGCAGGCGCTGGCTGTCGTCTCCCTCGAGCCGAAGCACCTCGAAAAGCTCGGCGGTGGTGCGGGCGACCCCCATGGCAGCCGGGCTGTTCTCGGACCCGGAACCGGGCTCGGCGTCGCCGGCATGGTGCGTTCGCGCAATAGCTGGGTTCCGGTGCCCGGCGAAGGCGGCCACGTGGACATGGGACCGCGCACGGCGCGCGACCTCGAAATCTTCCCGCATGTCGAACACATCGAAGGGCGCATTTCCGGCGAGCAATTGCTTTGCGGTCGCGGACTTCAGAATATCTACCGGGCCATCTGCAAGGTAAGCGGCACTGACGCGACGCTGCAGACGCCGGCGGAAATCACCGCCGCAGGGCTTTCTGGCGAATCGCCCGAAGCCAAGGAAACGCTGGCGCTTTTTGTCATCTATCTCGGCCGCCTTGCCGGCGATTTCGCCTTGACCTTCATGGCACGTGGCGGCGTCTATCTTGCTGGTGGCATCGTGCAGAAGATCGTGCAGCCGCTAAAGGATCCCTCGTTCCGCAAGGCTTTCGAGGATAAGGCGCCGCACGGCGAAATCCTGCGCGAAACCCCGGTCTATATCATTACTCATCCCCTGGCGGCGTTGAGCGGCCTTTCTGCCTTTTCCCGGACGCCCACCCGTTTCGGCGTCTCGACCGAAGGACGCCGCTGGCGCCGCGACTGAACCGCCTCGTGGCTCTCGCGCCGACCGCACGGGAGGCGCAGGCCGCAGCACAATGGCAACACTCGGCGCCCAGACGCGGTGCCGAGGCCCAAAACCGATAGGCAAGGCGGATCAATAAGGCTATAGGGACAATTTCAGCGGCAAGGGTCTTCCCTTGCCGGGAAGTCTTTTTGTACCAGCGAGTTGACGCCTGCATGGATGGTCAGACCAAGAAGAAAAAGATCGATATGAACGAGGCGCGCCGCGTCATCGGAAGGGTTCTGCGCGAGAACCTTTATGAACAGCGCGGGTCGTATGCGGTCGCGGTGCCAGCCATGCTGGCGACAGCCGGCGCCATGGCTTTCGTCGCGATCATTTTCCGTGATGTGATCAACAAGATCTACTACGAGCAACGTGCGGACCTGATCATCCCGATCAGCCTCGGCGTGCTTGCCGCGTTCATTATTCGCGGTGTCGCCACCTATATCTATTCGGTCTACATGGCGAAGATCGGCAACAATATCGTTGCGCGCTATCAGCGCCGCATCTTCGACCAGCTTATGCGTCTCGGGCTCGATTTCTACCATGACAATCGTTCGGCGCAGCTTGCAGCGCGGATAAACCAGAACATTTCAGGCGTGCGCGACCTTCTGCAGCTGATCGTGACCACAGTCGGCAAGGATATTCCGACCCTCGTCTCGATGGTCGGCAGCATGATCTATCTCGACCCGGTGCTCTCGCTCTTTGCCCTTTTGATCGGGCCGCCGGTGCTGCTCACCGTCCGGTACCTGACAAAGCGCCTGCGTAGCATCCACCGCGAGTCGGTGACGCTGAACTCGCATCTTCTCGGCGCCATGCAGGAAGCGACGCAGGGGATTACCATCGTCAAGGCCTTCACGATGGAAGAGCAATTGCGCGGCAAGGTGACGACCCTGATCAACCGCGCCGAGGAGCGCTCCAACAAGATCGCACGCGTCGAAGAGCGGCTGACGCCGATCACCGACCTCATAGCCGGCCTCGCGATCGCCTCGATGATCGCCTATACCGGCTACCGCGCCGTTCTCAATGCGGAGCCACCCGGCGCAATGTTCGGCTTCATGACCGCGGTCCTCCTCGCCTATGATCCGGTGCGGCGTCTCGCACGGGTCCAGGTCGGGCTCGAGCGCGCACTCGTCAATGCGCGCATGATCTACGAAATCCTCGACATCGAGCCGCGGCAGGCCGACAGCATTGGCGCGGTACCGATCACCGTGCCCTCCGGCGAGGTCAAGTTCGACAATGTCCGCTTCAGCTATGGAGAAATCCCGGTCCTGCACGGGATCAGCTTCACGGCGGAAGCCGGCAAATCCACCGCCATCGTCGGCGCTTCGGGCGCCGGCAAGTCGACGCTGTTCGGGCTTGTCGAGCGTTTCTACGACATAGATGGCGGGCGTATCCTCATTGACGGGCAGGATATCGCCCATGTCAGCAAGCGTTCGCTGCGGCAATCGATCGCCTATGTGTCGCAGCAGCCCTATCTCTTCGAGGGTACGATCGCCGACAATATTCGCTATGGCCGCCCTGATGCCACAGACGACGAAGTCATCGAGGCGGCAAAGCTCGCCAATGCCGACGAGTTCATCCGGCGTCAGCCGCAAGGCTACGGCACCGAGATCGGCGAAAACGGGGCGAACCTTTCCGGCGGACAGCGCCAGCGCCTTTCCATCGCCCGCGCCATCGTTCGCAACGCCTCGATCCTTCTCCTCGACGAGGCGACCTCGGCGCTCGACAATGAATCTGAAAAACGCGTGCAGCAGGCGCTAGACTATGTGATGCGCGGCCGCACGACGATCGTCATCGCGCATCGGCTTTCGACAATCGTCAATGCTGACCGCATCGTCGTCATGGAGGCCGGGCGCGTGGTCGAGGAGGGCGTGCACGCCAGCCTCCTTGCCATTCCGAACGGCGTCTATGCGCGTTTCTACCAGTTGCAAGGCAAGGAAGAGTCGCCCATCATCGACGATACCGAATTGCAGCCCGCAGAAATCACAGGAACCGCCACATGAGTGCCGAACAGCCCGCCACGCCGATGAAGCTTGCCGTGGTCGGCGCCGGCGGCCGTATGGGCCAGACGCTCATCCGTCTTATCAACGAGACACCCGGCGCCGTTCTCGCCGGCGCAGTGGAACGGGCCGGCTCGCCGCATATCGGCCGCGACGCCGGTGAGATTGCCGGCGTGGGGACCCTTGGCGTCGAAGTGACCGACGATGCGCTGGGTGTATTTGTCGGCGTCGAGGCCGTCCTCGATTTCACCACCCCAGGCGCCACAGTTGAATTTTCCGAGCTGGCGGCCCAGGCGCGTATCGTCCACGTCATCGGCACGACCGGCTGCTCGGCGGAAGACGATGCCAAGATCCACGCAGCCGCGCGCCATGCGGTCGTCATCAAGTCCGGCAATATGAGCCTTGGCGTCAATCTTCTCAGCGTTCTCGTCAAGCAGGCGGCAAAGGCCCTCGGCTCGGACGATTTCGACATAGAAATCCTGGAGATGCATCACAAGCACAAGGTCGACGCGCCATCTGGCACAGCGCTGCTGCTGGGTGAGGCCGCAGCGGATGGCCGCGATATCGGCCTCGGCCAGCACAGCGTGCGGGTTCGCGATGGCCACACCGGCCCGCGCGAGGCTGGCGCGATCGGCTTTGCCACCCTTCGCGGCGGTTCGGTGGTCGGCGACCATTCGGTGATCCTCGCCGGACCAGGCGAACGCATCACATTATCGCATCACGCTGAGGATCGCAGCATTTTCGCCCGCGGCGCCATCAAGGCAGCGCTCTGGGGCAAGGGCCGCAAACCCGGCCTCTATTCGATGCTCGACGTGCTCGGCCTCAACCCATAACGATTGTCTCACAGGAGTAATCCCATGTCCGGAACCCTCGTCCTTGTCCGCCACGGCCAGAGCGAATGGAATTTGAAGAACCTTTTCACCGGTTGGCGCGATCCGGGCCTCACGGAACTCGGCCATAAGGAAGCGATCGAAGCGGGCAAGCGCCTGAAGGCGAAAGGCCTGCAATTCGACATCGCCTATACGTCGGTTCTTTCGCGCGCGCAGGCGACGCTCGACCATATCCTGGAAGAAGTCGGACAGACGGGCCTCGAGACCATTCGCAATCAGGCGTTGAACGAGCGCGACTACGGCGATCTTTCCGGTCTCAACAAGGATGATGCCCGCGCCAAATGGGGCGAGGAGCAGGTTCACATCTGGCGCCGCTCCTATGACGTCTCGCCTCCCGGAGGCGAGAGCCTGCGCGATACCGGCGCGCGAGTATGGCCCTATTACCTGCACGACGTGCAGCCGCATGTCCTGCGTGGCGAGACCGTTCTCGTTGCGGCCCACGGCAACTCGCTGCGGGCGCTAATCATGGCGCTTGACGGCCTGACGGGCGAAGAGATCGTCTCGCAAGAACTCGCGACGGGCGTTCCAATCGTTTACAAGCTGAATGCGGACTCGACGGTCGCCTCGAAGGAAGTGCTGGCGGGCTGACCGTGTTGTGATTAGCAAAGGCTGGCGCTGGCGCCGGCCTTTTTCGGCACCAACGAGGCTCAAAGGGCGCGAAATTGCACAACGCGTTCTATTTAAACGCGAAGCGCTCTAAATGGATTGACAGACTCAAAGCTGCCCCTTACATGAGACCCCGCTGCCCAGATGGCGGAATTGGTAGACGCGCACGGTTCAGGTCCGTGTGCCGCAAGGCGTGGAGGTTCGAGTCCTCTTCTGGGCACCATTTCCCAATATTTCAATTTCATTCGACATTTGGCCGTTCGATGTCGTTAAGGCCGACGTTGGGCTTCTGACCCAAGCGATCGGAGCCACCTTCGAGCACCGTCGCGGCTATTTGAACCGTTTGCGCATTTACCCGGCCATCTTAAATCGCTATATCTCATAGCGTGACCGGAGCCTTCTTGCTTCAGTCGCTCGCTCGCAACGAGAGTGAACGATGTCCGAAACGCGCCGCAAGCTGACGACCATCTTTTCCGCCGATGTCCAGGATTATACCCGGCTGATGCAGGCTGACGAGGAAGGCACCCTCGATACGCTGAAGCAATATCGCGACGCGATGGCTGGCCTCATCGCATTGCATGGCGGGCGTGTGATCAATACCTGGGGCGACGGCGTGATCGCCGAGTTCCCGAGCGTGGTCGAGGCCGTGCGCGCTGCGATCGACGTCCAGAACGAGCTTGCCGGCTATAATGGTGACCGCTCCGAAGGTGACCGCATGCTGTTTCGCATTGGGCTCAATCTCGGCGACGTCATCGCCGAGGGCGAGGACATTTATGGCGACGGCGTCAACATCGCTGCGCGCCTGCAAGCGAGCGCTCGGCCGGGCGGCATCGTCATCTCGCATACCGTCTATGATCAGGTGCGCAACAAGGTTGCGGTCGGTTTTGATTTTCTCGGCGCGCTCAATGTGAAGAACATCGAAGAGGGCGTGCCGAGTTATGCGGTGCGTATCGGCGGACTCGGCAACGCTGACGCGCCGCGGCAGCCGGAAAGCCCCTACGGACGCGATGCCCGGCCAGCGCCCTTGCAGTCAGTCCTAAGGGAGCCGTCCACGGCACAATCGGCGCCCCGGCGCAGCTTCGGCGTGCTCGCAGTGATTGCCGCCATGCTCGCGGGCATCAATCTTCTAACATGGGAAGGTGAATTCTGGGCGCAGTGGCCGATCCTTGCCCTCGCCACGTTGGCGGCGCTGATCTGGGTGCGCGGGACAAGGACGATCAACCGCGGCATCGGCACATTGGCCGTCATCGGGCTTGGCCTTGCGGCGATCAATCTGTTCTCGTGGTCAGGCACATTCTGGGCCGTGTGGCCGATGTTTGCGCTCGCCGTGATTGCGGGGCTCAAATGGGCCATGCGCCGGCAGGGCGCAGCCCGTTCATAAGCCCTCAGGCATTTGCGCGGCGATAGAATGCCAGCGAAGCCGCCAGCATCAGCATGGCCCCGCCACACACGCGATCGAGCCATAAGGCACCGGACCTGCGCAGAAAGCGCGCAGCGCGCGAACCGAGCATCGCATACCCGAACATCACCATGAAATCGATGGCGGCGAATGTTGCGGCCAACACCATGTATTGCGGTAGCTGCGGCAAAGCTGGATCAACGAACTGGGGCAGGAAGGCCGAGAAGAAGAGATAGCCCTTGGGATTGGTGACCGCGACCGCGAAGCTTTTCAGGAACACCGACCGCACCGAAACGGATGTCGCGGCACGTGCAGTTATATTGGACAGTTCGAGCGTTCCCTTTGATCGGATCAGCATCACACCCAGAAAGGTGAGATAGGCGACGCCGATCCACTTGACGACGGAAAACCAGAACTCGGACGCCGCGAGTAGAGCGCCAAGGCCAAGCGCCACCGCGCCGATGAGGGCAAAGTCGGAAAGCACCGCCCCCGCCATGCCAAAACAGGCGGTCCTGGCGCCGAAGCGCGAGCCATTCGTCAGGGCGAGGATCACGGTTGGACCAGGCGTCGCAATGCCAATGAAGGCAACCACGGCAAATGCCAGGACTGTCAGGTGTGTCATCTATCCCCCCATCTTCGGCGTAAGGTAAAACACTCTCATGCCTATTCAAATGTCAAGGCCGCTACCGTTCGGATCGTCCGGTTTCGATGAGACCGCGGATTGTCGCATCACGCGGAAATGCACCAAAAAGCTCGGTTTTCAATTTCGTATCGACCTGCAATGATCCGAGCAAGCGCTCCGCATCGCGCGACCTGCCAAGCAATCGCGCCATGGTGAGCAAGAAGGAAGAGGGCATAGGGAAAAGCCTCGCTTTGACGCCCATGCCCTCGGCAAAAGCGCGCAACAACTCAGGGGTCGATACGTCGTTGCCATCGGCGAGAAGCACGGTCTTTCCGGCCGCAGCAGGCAACTGCGCGGCCTCTGCAATGATCGCCGCCAGGTGACCAACATTGAGCAGACTGCGCCGGTTGTCGACTGAAGCCAGCGGCAGCGGCATGCCGGTCTTAATCAAGCGCATGAGACGCTCCAGATTGCCGGGATTGCCCGGACCGTAGACGAGGACCGGGCGGAGAACCACAAGTTCCATGGCGCCTTGGCGGCAGATATCCTGAAGCGCCTGTTCCGCCTGCCATTTGCTCATGGCGTAGGCGCTGGCAGGTTGCGGCAGATCGGCTTCGGTAAAGGGGCGTTGCGAAAAATCGCCCATGACGCCTGCGGAACTCACGAAGACGAAACGCTTTACCTTGGCGGCGAGCGCCGCGCGCGCCAGCGCAATCGTGGCGTCGACATTGGTGCGCCGGAAGAGCGCCTGCGAAGCGTCGGGAGATTCGCCGGTCTTGTGTGCGCGCGCTGCAAGATGGATGACGACCCGGCAACCGGACACAAGTAGCGACCAGTCGGAAATAGCGCTGATATCACCCACCTTATGCAGCGACAAACGGGCGTGCGGCGCAGATTCCTTTCGCACTTCGGAACGTACCAGCCCACGGACGTGCCAGTCTTTGGCCAGCAGATGTCTTACAGTTTCACGGCCTACGAAACCCGCCGCGCCCGTTACCAGAATGTCGCCTCGATTATTCATGCCGCAAGACTGCTTTGCGGGCCCGCAATGTTCAATCCCCGCCTGCAATAATTCGAAGGAGAGCCGTTAGACTTTGGGATAATTGACGCTTTAATGACAGCGCGACTATTGTCGCCAACTCTGGAGGAATGCGTGGGAAGGGAGGCCCAGGCGCAGCCATATACGTTTGATTCCATTAAGAGCACAGCAATCCACTTCTGTGGCATTGCCTGCGGATCTATAAACTCACGCATATTCTAAATCGATTTAAACAAAGGCTTCATTTACCTATTCATTTGGAGGAATTCATGACCATAACGCGGACCGTGCTTGCGGGCCTGCTCGGCTGCTCCATGCTTGCCGGGTGCGATTCGGATGACAAGAAAGACGCCGAGGGTGCAGGATCGAGCACTTTCGCCAGTGATGTCGATGCGCTGAAACAGGACAATGCCAAGCTCAATGCCAAGGTTGGCGAGTTGCAGGCGGCGGCTGCCGGCACGGCCACGGTGAGCGTCACGGTTGGCCAACTGCAGAGCGATCTGCAGAAAATTACAACCGACCTGGCCACCTTGCAGGCCAAAGCCAGTGCAGGCGAGACGGAGGGCGGGGCGCTGGCCGGTGAGTTCAAATTGCTGCAGGAGCGCTTTGACGCGCTCACCACCGCCCTTTCCTCCCTCGACAAGTCATCCGCCACCAAGCAACAGCTCGATACGCTCACCACCGGCCTCGCCGGGGTGAAGTCCACCCTTGGCGCCGACATTGCCGCGCTCGAAAAGAAGGCAGCCACCAAGGAACAGCTCGACAAGCTGGCATCGGACCTTGCCGCATTGAAGACGAGCCTCACGACACTGTCCGACCTGCAGCAAGCCGATCACAAGCTGACCGTTTCCGCCACGGCCTCCAAGATCAGCACCATCGACTTTCCGGCAGCTTCCGACCGCCTGAAGGCCGCTGACGCAGCCCGCCAGTCTTTCGCGGCGCTGCTGCCGCGCCTCGATCAGACGATAAAGGATATTGCCGCCGTTCAGGCGATGTCCAGCCTCTCGGCCGACGAAAAGGCCAAGATCGCCGATTTCGCCAAGCAGGCGGCATCGATCAACGACGATTTCAAGACGTCGCTCGCCGAATTCGACAAGGGCACAAGCGACGCCCGCCTGCTCACCGAGAAGGTCAGCGCTGCTCTTGCCAGCGGCGACAAGGAGACCGCAGCCAAGCTTTCGGCTGAGCTCGAAGCGCTGCCGAAGACCCTCGAAACCCTCGCCAAGAAAATCGCCGATACCACGGCAACGCTCGACAAGCGCCTGGCTCCCTATTCGGGCCCATGGGAAGAAAGCCTCGAATTCCTGCGCCCGCGCTCCGACGCCCCGCTGACGAAATATGTCAATCTTTTCATCGGGACGTCCATGTCCGACACCGGAGTTGGACACTCCGGTAACGTCAATCCCGGTGCACAAACTCCCTTTGGAATGGTCAGCTTCGGGCCGGACACGAGAGGCAGCAGCCAGGGCTGGGGTTATGGTTCGGGCGGCTACTACTACGGCGACTCCTCAATTCAATTCTTCAGCATGACGCATCTGAATGGTCCAGGCTGCCGTGGCCAGGGTACCGTTGCGATGCTGCCCGCGGAATCGGCGACGCAGAGCCTCTCTTCGGGTCTTTCGTACTCGCACAACAATGAGAGCGCCGAACCCGGCTACTACAAGGTCAAGTTCGATAACAACATCACCGTCGAGACAGCCGCGACGACGCGCACTGGCATGATGCGGGTAACCTATGCCAATGCCACGAAGGCCTACTTCATACTGAATTCCTTGTTGAACAACTCGAACAAGTCTTCAGGTGTGCCTAAGGATCAAGCTGGGCTGAAGGTCGATGTCGACGCCAGAACGATCTCCGGGAACGCTGTCGCCAGCAAGTTCTGCGATGGCACCTGGAACCAACCGGTTTATTTCTACGCAACCTTTGATAAGCCCCTCACCAGTGGCACGGCCGATGCGGGCAGTGACGTGGCAACGCTGCAGTTTGCACTGAGCGATACGGACAAGACGGTGCAGATTAAGATCGGCGTCTCTTCGGTCAGCATCGAAAATGCCAAGGCCAATCTTCTCGGCGATGCAGCAAAAAACCTGAAAGGCGAAAACACCGCCTGGTCGTTCGACGACATGCGCAAGCAGGCGCTCGATATGTGGAACAAGCGGTTGAACACGATCCAGATCGATCTCGCCAAGCCGGGTGAGGCGGACAGGCTGGCCAGCGCCGATCTCAAACAGGCTGCGATCAACAATCTCACCAAATTCTACACCACCCTCTATCGGGTCTTCAGCGGCCCGACCGTGTATAGCGATCTCAACGGCGACTATCGCAGCATGAAACAGGCCGATCTCAAAGCTGCGAGCGGGTCGCTGCCTGCGCGCGAGGTCGAGAACGTGTCGAAATACAGGTTCAAGATCGACGGCAAGGACGCCGGGTATACGACCCACTATTCCGGCTTCTCCATGTGGGATACTTATCGCTCGGCCGCGCAACTTGTCGCTCTCATCGCGCCGGACGAGGCGAGCGATATGATGCAGTCGCTCGTCGCCGATGCGCAGCAGTGTGGAGCGTTCCCACACTGGGTCGACGGCTCTGAAGACACAATCCCGATGCAGGGCGACCATGGCTTGAATGTCGTTGCAGGCTCGTATGTATTCGGCGCCAAGAAATTCGACACCGAGACCGCCCGCAAATATGTGATCCAGTCGACTTTCGACCCCAAGAGCGCGTGCAACGACAAGCTCAGCGTCGGCCGTAATGCCGATAAGCCCGCCTTGCCGGACTGGCTCCAATATGGCTACATCCCGACGGACGCAGTCGCGGACTGGAAGGAATCGTCGGCAACGGTCGAGATGGTGACCTCCGATCGCTCTGCCGCATCGTTCCTGTCGCGGCTGCCGACAGCATCCACCGACAAGGACCAGATCTCCCAGCTCTATGCGCGCTCGAAGAACTGGTCCAACATCTTCGACACGACGGCTGGTCAGTTGAAGCTACGCGCCAAAAACAAGGCCGGCGTATGGGAGGATGGCGTGTTCCATGAGGGTACGGAGCCCCACTACATCTGGGCCTTCGCCCACGATTGGGCCTCGCTGATGGACAAGCTCGGCGGCAAACAGGCAGCGTTGACGCGGCTGCACAGCCTGTTCGCGCTCGACAAGGCCAACCCGTTCGGCAAGGAGCCGGAGGGTGGTCAACTGAACGCAAGTGAAAGCGGCACGACGTACTATATTGGCAACGAACCGTCCTTCCAGACGCCTTGGGCATATAATTGGGCAGGCGCACCGAAATACGCGCAGTACATCATCCCGACCATCATGCGAAAAAACTTCTCGCTGGCCGCAGGCGGTTTGCCAGGCAATGACGACATGGGCGCCACATCCGCATGGTACGTCCTGGCGACGCTCGGCCTCTATCCTGTGATCCCGTCCGAACCCGGTCTTGCGGTTTCCACTCCGCAGTTCAAGGGTATCTCGATGTGGCTCGGGAACGGGAAGAAGCTGCGCATTTCGACCGACCGGCCGGCGATGCTCGGCCACGCCGCACCGGTCGCTGAAGACGCCCGATATATCAAGGAGATGAAACTGAATGGGGCGACCTATCAGGGCACCTGGCTTCCGCTCGACAAGATCAAGGACGGTGGCAAGCTGAACTTCGACCTATCCACCACTCCCACCGAATGGGGTGCGGAGTGGACGCCGCCTTCGGGCCCGGCCGGCGACTACTCGAAGCCGACAGCCAATCCGCTGCCGGGCGTTCAGCTTATCCAATAGGAACAGGGCGGGGCCGTTTCGGCGACCCTTCCTTGTAACGTGGTCTCGGCATCCTTGATCGCTTCAGGCGTGGGAAAGCCCGGTACCTGTTATCCGCATCTGAAAATTTTTATGGCAGCATGTAAGCATCAAGGTTAGGTTGTACCCTGAGGCGGCACGGTTGTTCGACCGCAACCTGTCTCGTGGGAAAACACCAAACAATCGAAGGCTGAGGGTGCACCAGGAAGTCGCATTGATCGCAACCGTTGCCGTTGGCTTCGTGTTCGCCGCCATCCTCGGCTATGCCGCGGACAGGCTGCGCCTTCCGCCCCTCGTCGGTTATCTCGTCGCTGGCATCCTCATGGGATCCTACACGCCTGGCTTCATGGCAGACGCGTCGCTGGCCGGCCAACTGGCGGAAATGGGCGTCATTTTGCTGATGTTCGGTGTGGGCCTGCATTTTTCCGCAGCTGATCTCTTGGCCGTGCGCGGCATTGCCGTGCCGGGCGCGCTTGGTCGTATCGTACTTGCAACCCTGCTCGGCATGGGCCTTGCGTCGCTATGGGGCTGGGGTCTCGGAGCCGGACTGGTCTTTGGTCTCAGCCTGTCCGTTGCCAGCACGGTCGTGCTCCTGAAGGCGTTGGAGGAGCGCAACCTGATCGAATCCGTCGGCGGCCGCGTGGCCGTTGGATGGCTCATTGTCGAAGATCTGGCGATGGTGCTGGCTCTCGTGCTCTTGCCGGCCTTTGCGGAAGTCCTGGGCGGCCATGCCGTCGCCCATGCGGCCAGCGATCTTTCGATTGCCACAACGATTTCCATCACCTTGCTCAAGGTTGCAGCCTTTACCGGCATCGCCGTCTTTGTCGGGCCGAAGGTCGTGCCATGGCTTTTGACGCTGGTTGCCCGCACCGGCTCCTCAGAGCTGTTCACCTTGTCCGTGCTCGCCCTCGCCCTCGGCATCGCCTACGGGTCCGCGGCAATCTTCGGCGTTTCCTTTGCGCTCGGCGCCTTCTTTGCCGGCGTCGTCATGAGTGAATCGCGCCTCAGCCACCGTGCCGCCGCCGATTCCCTGCCGCTGCAAAATGCGTTTGCCGTCCTGTTCTTTGTTTCCGTCGGCATGCTCTTCGATCCCTCGATCATCGTTCGCGAGCCGATCGCGGTGATCGCCGTTCTCGTGTTGATCATCATCGGCAGATCGCTGATCGCCTTTTTGGTGGTGCTCGTGCTGCGCTACCCCTTGGGCATGGGCGTGCGCATATCGACCGGTCTCGCCCAGATCGGTGAATTTTCCTTCATCCTTGCCGGGCTCGGCGTCACGCTTGGCTTGCTTCCCCGCGAGGGGCAGGACCTTATCCTCGCCGGGGCCATTCTGTCGATCACGCTCAACCCGCTGGTATTGCTCGCCGGTGAGGCCATCCAGAAGAAGCTGCAGGCAACCTGGCCAACAGTGTATGCGACGTACGGCAAGGTGAAGTTTGAAAAGCTTAATCACGCGGTCGAGCAGATCCGCGCCGCCAATGACGAGCGCAACCGGCAGCACCAGCTGGAGATGCAGCAGCTTTGCGAGACATTTCCGCTTTTCTCCCAGGTCGACGAGAATTCGCAGGAGGAACTCTTGCTACTGTTCCGGCCGAAATCCGCATCACCCGGCGAGCGCGTCCTGCGCAAGGGCGATCGTCCGGACGGGCTCTATTTCATTGCTTCCGGCGCGGTCGAGGTTGAACTGGCGGATGACAATGTCCGGCTGGACGCCGGCGCTTTTTTTGGTGAGATGGCGCTCCTCAGCGGCGGCAGGCGCACGGCAGATGTTATTGCCGTCGACTTTTGCGCGTTCCTCGTGCTTGAGCGCCGCGACTTCAACGTCTTCATGTCTCGTCACCCGGCACTGCGCAAGGCCGTGAGCAACATGGCGCGCGAGCGTGCGGAAATGAACGTTTCCCGCCGCAAACGGGACGACCAGTCACTCGATGTGACCTGAACCAGCCCGCGCATTGGCTACAAGTTCTCGCCCCCGAAAGGTCCCCGCGGTGCTATGATGCGGGCAACGCTAACATGACGCATTGAAACTGCTACCCTCTCCAACTAATATATTAATTCAACCTGGAGAATTTCATGGACACGCTTACCGCCCCTCGTCATTTGCGGCTGCACGCCAGCGACAACGTCGTCGTTGCCGTCGACTCGTTTCAGGCCGGGCAAAAAATCGAGGGCGTCACGGTTGCCGATCGGGTGCCGCGCGGCCACAAACTGGCATCGCGAGTCATTGCCGAGGGCGAGCCTGTGCGCAAGTTCGGCCAGATCATCGGCTCGGCATCAAAGCTGATCGAGCCTGGCCAATGGGTGCACGAACATAATCTGAACTACAGCGATTTCGTACGTGAGGCGGATGTGGGCCACGCGCCACATGGGAGCGGTTTGCTGCCGCTGACGCAGCGCGCCACCTTTGAGGGTTTCCGCCGCGCCAATGGCCGTGCCGGTACGCGCAACTATATCGGCGTCCTTACCTCGGTGAACTGCTCGGCCTCGGTGGCGCGATTTATCGCCGAGGCGGTGCGCAAGTCGGGGCTTCTCGATGAATATCCAACGATCGATGGCATCATACCGCTCGTCCATGGCGGCGGCTGCGCCATGGATACGAACGGCGAAGGCTACGAAGTTCTGAAGCGCACGCAGTGGGGCTACGCCACCAACCCGAACATCGGCGCCGTGCTCATGGTCGGGCTCGGCTGTGAGGCATTCCAGATCGGTCGCTGGAAAGAAACGTATAATATCGTTGAGAACGACACGTTCCGCAGCCTGACGATCCAGGAAGTCGGCGGCACCCGCAAGACGATGGAAGCGGGCATTGCGGCCGTCCGTGACATGCTGCCCGTCGCCGCGAACGTTCGGCGCGAAACCATTCCCGCCTCGGAACTCATGCTCGCTTTGCAGTGCGGCGGGTCCGACGGCTATTCCGGCATTACCGCCAATCCCGCCCTCGGCGCTGCGGTTGATCTCCTCGTCAAGCATGGCGGTACGGCGATTCTTTCCGAAACGCCGGAGATCTACGGCGCCGAGCATCTCCTCATCGAGCGCGCCTCGAACCCGCAGGCGGTCGAGCGGCTGCAATCCATCATTGCCTGGTGGGAGGATTATACCGCCCGCAACAAGATGGAGATGAACAACAATCCGTCGCCGGGCAACAAGGCCGGTGGTCTCACCACTATCCTCGAAAAGTCGCTTGGTGCTATTGCGAAGTCGGGCACGTCGCCGCTCGAGGCCGTCTACGGCTATGCCGAGCCCGTCACTTCCCATGGGCTCGTCTTCATGGATACGCCCGGCTACGACCCCGTTTCAGCGACAGGACAGGTTGCCGGCGGCGCCAATGTACTTGCCTTTACCACAGGGCGCGGCTCGGCCTATGGCTGCAAGCCGACGCCTTCGATCAAGCTTGCCACCAATACGCCGATGTACAACCAGATGATCGAGGACATGGACATCAATTGCGGTGACATTCTCGACGGTGTCTCTATCGAGGCGAAGGGCCAGGAAATATTCGAACGGGTTCTGAAGGTTGCTTCCGGCGCGCCGAGCAAGTCCGAACAGCTCGGCTATGGCGATGCGGAATTCGTGCCTTGGCAGATTGGCGCAACGATGTAGCCAACAAGGCTTCGAGATTGAAACAAAAACGGGAGCCAATGGCTCCCGTTTCCTTTCGTTCCTGCCTGTACGGTCAGGCGGCTGTTTGCTGATGCTTGGCACGCGCCACGATCTGCGTCGGGTTGACGAAGCGCAGTGCGATGAGCAGCCAGACCAGCGTCGTGATCATGTAGACCACTGCCATGGCGTCGATCGATTGCACGGCGCGAACGCCGGACGCAAACACCGAATAGTAGAGCGCGACGACAAGTGTCTGGCTCGTCGGCCCGGCGGTTAGGAACGTCAGCTCGAACATTGCGACGGTGCGCACGAGCACGAGAAGGAGAGCCGCAAGGATACCCGGCAATAGCATCGGCAGGAGAACGTGGATGAAGAGCTGGAACGTTCCCGCACCGAAGACGCGTGCGGCGGCTTCGATCTTGGGATCGATCTGTTCGATGAACGGGATCATGACCAGAATGACGAAGGGCACTGTCGGCACGAGATTGGCGAGAACCACGCCCCAGAACGTGCCGCCAACGCCTGCCTGATAAAGCACTGTTGCGAGCGGAATACCGAAGGTGATCGGCGGGACCAGCAGCGGCAACAGAAAGAGCAGCATGACCAGTTTCTTGCCGGGAAAATCCCTGCGCGCCAGCGCGTAGGCTGCGGTCACGCCAAGTATCCCCGACAAGGCGACCACGGCGAAGACGATCTGGAAGGTGACGAGCAGGACGTCGCCGAGCTGGAACTCGGTCCAGGCGGTGAAATACCACTTCGTGGTCCATCCGGCCGGCAGCCACGTGCCGAGCCAACGGGTGGCGAAGGAAGAGAAGATCACGGTAGTGATCATCGCGAGGAGATTGAGGACAAAGAAGCCCACCAGTACCCAAACGGCGGTGATCCAGAGCTTTGCAGCAATTGTTGTGTCGCGGATCATGGATCAGCCCTTTCCGCCAGCGGTCGAGCCGCGATAGAACATGTTGCGAATGACGAGAATGGCGACGACGATCAACAGCTGCACAGCCGCCATGATCATGGCGATCGCCGATGCCATCGAATAATCATACTGCTCGAACGCCGCTTGGTAAGCCGCAATCGAAATGACGCGGGTCGGTCCCGCAGGCGCGCCCAGCAAGACCGCGGAAGGAAACACCGCGAAGGCCTGGACGAAGGACAGGCAGAAGGCGATGGCAAGGCCGGGAACCAGAAGCGGCAGCATGACATGGCGGAAGCGCTGCCAACTGCTTGCGCCGTGGGTGGCGGCGGCCTGTTCCAGCGCCGGGTCGATGCCCGATACGTAGGACAACGTCAGCAGGAATGTGAACGGGAAGCCGGTGATGATCAACGACGCGAACACGCCCCAATAATTGTTGGTGAGCTTGAGCGGCCGGTCGATCATGCCGAACTGGATGAGGGTACGGCTGAACCAGCCTTGCGGGCCGAGATAGTTCAGGAGCCCTTCGGCGACGAGCACGGTTCCCAATGTTACCGGAAGAACCAGGATTGTCGTCAATAGCCGCTGATGCTTGAGCAGCCGCACCCGCAGGGCAACCGGAATGGCGATGGCGATGCTTATGATCGTCACCGGTACGGCGAGCCAAAGCGTGGTCAGGATCGTATCGTACAGAAACGGGTCGGAGAAAAATTTCTGATAATTGCCGAAGAGGCCGCCTTCCTTTGGTGTAAAGGAAAGCACCAGGCCATAGATGAAGGGATAAACGAATACGGCCAGCAAGAACAAGAATGCCGGCAGGACCAGAAGCGTAACGCCGTCGATGCCGCGCACCGCCAGCCGCTGGCGCAGCGGCAGGCGATACTCGGACGGAGAGGAGGATGCGGTAATGCTTGCCATGGCCGTCACGCCGCAAAAGCCAGCGCACGCGCCGGATCGACTGAAAGCCAGATGGAACTGCCGAGTTCCGCGGTCTGGCCGGCGTGGAAAACAAGTTCTAGACCGCCAGCGGTCCGCGCCGTCCCGACAAATTCGCGGCCGCGATACTCGATCGTCTCGACCACGGCCTCGACAGTCTGCGCCGATTTTTCGCCGGCAACGACATCGTCGGCACGGGCGGCAATGACGGCCGTATCTCCGGGCTTCAGGGATGAACGGGCGGTGCCGGTCAAGGTCGCATTGCCGACGGTGACGGTTGCGCGGTCGCCTTCCTTGGCGACGACCTTGCCGGTCAGGCGATTGCGGTATCCCATGAATTCGGCGACATCCAGATGATCGGGGCGTTCGTAGAGATCGCTTGGAACGCCAACCTGCCTGATCTCTCCGTCGCGCAGGACCACGACGCGATCAGCCAGGGACAAGGCCTCATCCTGGTCGTGGGTAACGTAAATCGTTGTTGCGCCGAGCTGATTGTGAATGCGGCGTATTTCGGCGCGCATTTCGAGCCGGAGTTTGGCATCCAGATTCGACAATGGCTCGTCCATGAGGACGAGCGGAGGTTCGATGACGATGGCGCGCGCGATGGCAACGCGCTGCTGCTGGCCGCCCGACAACTGGCCCGGCAGCTTGTGGCCCTGACCTTGCAGGCGCACGAGATTCAGTGCCTCTTCGACCCGCTTGTCGATTTCGGCCTTCGCGACTTTGCGCATCTTCAGGCCGAAGCCAATGTTCTGGCGCACAGTCATGTGCGGGAACAGGGCATAGTTCTGAAACACCATGCCGAACCCGCGATCCTCGGGCTTCAAGGTGTCGATGCGCTTGTCGTCGATGAATATGCCGCCGCCCGTGGTTGCCAGGAGCCCGGCAATGCAGTTGAGCGCCGTCGACTTGCCACAACCTGAGGGGCCGAGGAGGGCGATAAATTCCCCCTTGCGAATGGAAAGCGAGACGCTCTTCAGCGCGTTATGCGCACCGAAGGCACGGCTCATTTGATCGAGACGAATTTCGCGAAATGGCGATGATGCAAGCAGCATCTGGAAACCTCATGGCTGTGCGCGGTCCGGCATCGCCGGGCCGCGCCGATGAAACAATAAATTATGACTTCTTGGCTGCGACTTCCTCATCCCAGCGCCGGAATGCCACCACCATCGACGATGGCTCGAGCGGAACCTCGATCGGGTTGTTGGCAATCCAGTCGGCATATTCCTTGCGGCCAAATTCGGCGATCGCGTCCTGGCTTTCCTGCGGCGCCATGGAAAGTGGCACGTCCTTCACCGCCGGACCCGGATAGAAGTAGCCCTGGTCGTAGGTGTAGGCCTGTTGCTCGGGCGTCAGCAGGAAGCTCATAAGATCGAGGAGTACCGCAACCTTCTCATCTGCGACGCCTTTCGGCACGCACATGTAATGCGCGTCGGCGACCCAATGGAAGCCCTTGAGCGGGGCGACTGCAGCTTCCTTCGGAACAACGCCGAGGACGCGCGGGTTGATATCCCAGCCGGTCGTCGACACCGTCATGTCGCGCGTACCTTCGCCGAGTTCCTTCATCAGCGCGCCGGTGCCTGTCGGGTAGTATTCGATATGTTGGCCTAGTTCCTTGAGGTAAGCCCACGTCTTGTCCCAGCCCTTGACCGGATCGCGCGGATCGCTATCGCCAAGAAGGTAGGGCAGGCCCATGAGGAAGGTACGGCCTGGACCGGAATTTGCCGGACGCGCATAAAGGAACTTATTCGGGTTCTCCTTGGCCCACGCCAGCAGCTCTTCGGCTGTGGTCGGTACCTTCTTCACCCGATCCGGCATGTATTCAAGCAGCGGCCCCGAGGGGTAATAGGTAACGACGACGCCATGGTCCTTGCCGAGCGCCAGCATGCGATGAGCCGGTTCAAGATAGATTTTCGCAAGATCAGGCAGCGATGCGGCGTGATCCGGGAGAAGCTTGATCCATAGATCCTGTTCGAGCCCCGCGGAGAGCGCGTCCGTACCGGTGAGCACGAGATCGATATCGAGCCGATTGGCCGCCTGCTGTGCCTTGATCTTGCCGGGCAGTTCGGGTGCCGGCGCCTTGGTAAAGGTGATCTTGGATACCAGTTCCGGCTTCGCCTTCGCATAGTTCTCGATTGCGGCCTGCGTCAATGCGAGGTTGCCGGCGACGTCAGCGACGTTGATCGCGACCGGCGAAGTCGGCAGTGCCAGCTTCGACTGAGCAAAGAGCCGCGTGGCGGGTAGCGCGGCGACTGCTGCCAGACCGCCAATGGCCTGTCTGCGTGTAATGCGGATCATATTATTCCTCCCTTTGGATTTCCCAATGTCCTGCGTTGAGACTGCGACCGGGTTCCCGGACCGGCCTGTTTTGAGATTTGATATATTAATCTATCAGATCAGGATAGCAAGGCTTTAGACTCTTCCAGCTTTTGCTACAGTCACAGCGGCGCCATCTCGTAGCAGTTGTTCCAGTGCCCCGCCCACGGCGCGGCGAAACTCATCATTGTCCGCAAGGTCTTTGCCAAAAATCTGCTGCATCCCTAGATGGGCGTCGAGAAGGTCGGCGGCCGAGGTTTTGCCATGCGTGCGTTCGCGGAAATCGTTTGCCAGCGGATCGCGAACGTCGATCGGCTGTCCGCGCTCGTCTGTCCCCGTGGCGTAGCGCATCCAGCCCGCGACGCCGAGCGCCAGCCGTTTGAAGGGCTTGCCCTGTTCGATGCGCTTGCGGATCGTGTTCAACAGCCGCTGCGGCAGTTTTTGCGAGCCATCCATGGCGATCTGCCATGTGCGGTGGCGCAGAGCCGGATTGCGGAAGCGCTCGCGCAGCTGCGCCTTATAGGACGAAAGGTCGAAGCCTGAAAGCGGCGGCAGGGTCGGCGTAATCTCTTCGTCCATCATCGCTTCGATGAAGGCAGAAAAGCCTTCCGCCTGCATCACGTCGGATACTGTCTCGTGCCCAGCAAGATAGCCGAGATAGGCGAGAGTCGAGTGACTGCCGTTAAGGAGGCGCAACTTCATCAATTCGAACGCATCGACGTCTTCAACGAAGGTGACGCCGACTTTCTCCCATGCGGGACGCCCGGATGGGAAATGGTCCTCCACCACCCATTGCGTAAACGGCTCGGTCATGATCGGCCAGGCATCGCGCAGCCCGGTCGCCCGCTCGACAATTGTGCGATCCGTATCGGTCGTCGCCGGAACAATGCGATCAACCATCGTCGAAGGAAAGGCGACGCTTTCGCGGATGAACGTCGCCAGATCAGGATCGCGCAATTCGGCAAAGCGCAGGACGACCCGCTTGAGGGTTTCGCCGTTTGCCGGAAGATTGTCGCACGACAGGAGCGTAAACGGCTCCGTCCCGTTTTCACGACGGCGCGCGAGTGCCTCTACGATGAAACCAATCGCCGAACGCGGCGCAGCGGGATGCGCAAGGTCGTGGACGATATCCGGGTGACTTTCGTCGAGTGAAGCGGTCGCGGGCGCATAGCAATAGCCCTTTTCCGTTACCGTCAGCGAGATGATCTTGGCGGAAGGTTCGACCATTGCCGACAAAACGGCTTGCGGATTTTCAGGCGCCACAAGAACGCTCGTGATGCTGCCAATAACGCTGAAACGATCGCCGCTGCCATCACGCACGGCAACCGTATAGAGGCCGTCCTGTGGTTGCAGCGCATCTCGTGTGTCGGCACTGCGCAACGAAACCCCGAGGATGCCCCAGCGATTGTCGCCGCTCGCCAGCACGGCATCGGTGTAGACTGCCTGATGGGCGCGGTGGAACGCGCCAATACCAAGGTGCACAATCCCGGTATTCATCTGATTTCGATCGTAAGCCGGTCTTTGCACATCCTTGCCGAGGCGAGCCAGCGTGTCAGCGGACAGTTGATTTTGCTCGGTCATGTCCATTCCTAAAGCTTGTATGCCTGCTTGGCGAGGCGGTAGGAAAGTTCGACCGCCACCTCCTGCGCCTCGTCCTCATCAAGCCGGTGATCGGCGACAAGGCGTGCGAGAAATGCGCAATCGACGCGGCGCGCCATATCGTGGCGGGCAGGGATCGAAAGATAGGCGCGCGTGTCATCGTTAAAGCCCACGGTGTTGTAGAAACCTGCGGTTTCGGTCGTCAGTTCGCGGAAGCGGCGCATGCCTTCCGGACTGTCGTGGAACCACCAGGCCGGTCCGAGGCGCAAGGCCGGATAATGCCCGGCAAGCGGCGCTAGCTCGCGGCTGTAGCTGGTCTCGTCGAGCGTGAACAGGATAAGCGTCAGCCGCGGATCGTTGCCGAATGCATCGAGCAAGGGCTTCAGCTCTTCCACGTAGCCGGTGGCGCGCGGAATGTCGGCGCCCTTGTCCGGTCCGAAGCGGCCGAAAATTTCCGGATTATGATTGCGGAAGGAGCCGGGGTGGATCTGCATGACCAGGCCGTCCTCAACGCTCATGCGCGCCATCTCGGTCAGCATCTGCGCACGGAAGAGTTCTGCATCGGCAAGAGAGGCTCCTTGCAAAACGCGATCGAACAGGCTCGCAGCCTCCACCGGCGAAAGATTTGCCGTGCGGGCCGTCGGGTGGCCATGGTCAGTGGATGTCGCGCCGCGCGCCTTGAAATAAGCGCGGCGCAGGCGATGCGCTTCGAGGTAGCCGGCATAGTCGAGATTAACGCCAGCCAGTGCGACGAAATTTTCCACATTCGAGCGAAAAGCCGGCTGCGCGGCATCGACGACCGCATCGGGCCGGTAGGCCGGGACAACGCGGCCATCCCAACCTGAGCGCAGGATCGCATCGTGTGCGGCAAGATCATCTGTTGCCGCGTCGGTGGTCGAAATAACCTCGATGCCGAACTGCTTGTAAAGCGCGCGCGGACGCATGGCCGGATCAGTCAGGCGTTCGGCGATCCGGTCGTAGAGCGTGTCCGCATTCTTTTCATTGAGCCGTTCATCGATACCGAAAACGGTTTCGAGCGCATGCTCGAACCACAGGCGGGAAGGCGTTCCCCTGAACAGGTGGAAATGCCGCGCAAACGTCTGCCAGATGGTGCGTCCGTCCGTCTCGACGGCCCCGCCGTCCTTTCGCGCAACGCCAAGCGTCTCGAGGCGCACGCCTTGTGAGTAAAGCATACGAAAAATATAATGATCTGGCTTGACGAAGAGGCTTGCCGGATCGGGAAATGCTTCATCATCCGCGTACCAGCGCGGGTCGGTATGGCCGTGCGGGGAGACAATCGGCAACCGCTCCACGGTCTCGAACAAGCGCCGCGCGATGGCGCGCGCGTCAGGCTCGATTGGAAACAACCGGTCGGGGTTGAGGGCCATTCTTCAACTTCCTTGCTGCATCTACAATATCGGGACCCAGTGACACCAAAGCTTGGTACCGATGCCCGCGAGGCCATTATCTTCAGAGATTTGCCGGTATTGGCCTTGGCGAACACTAGAGAATAATATATTAGTATGTCAACACCCGATCGCGCGCGGAAAGTCACTTCGCGGCGGATCGGAGCATCTAGGAATTGGGTGGAATTCCATCATTGAGGATTGAAGGATCCAAAATGAGGAAATGGAGCGCTTGAATGGCAGCAAAGCAGGCGGGAGAAAAAAGCGTCGTCCTTTTGGCGTCCGAGACGATCGTCACGCCCGGCGCTACCAATGTGCGGCCCGTTCGGCATGGGGGAGCAGCGCCTGTTGCCCGGGTCACCACGGCGACAGCCATTTATCGCGAACTCCATGCAGCCATCGTTTCGATGGAGATGACGCCCGGAACGCCGCTGAACGAAAAGGTGCTCACCGAACGCTTCGGTGTCAGCCGGACGCCGGTTCGCGAGGCGCTGATCCGCCTCGTTGAAGATGGCCTTGTCGACGTGTTTCCCCAGTCCGGAACCTTTGTTGCTCGCATTCCTGTTGCGCTTATACCTGAGGCTGTCGTCATCCGGCAGGCGCTGGAAGGCGCGACCGTCGAGCGGGCCGCATCGCGAGCGACCGCTAAGGACATTGAACGTCTAGACGAGGTTCTGGCGCGGCAGCAATTCTTCGCCGACCGCCAGAACATGGGCGCATTCCATGAAGCCGACGAGGCCTTTCACGAGGCGATTGCTGCCATTTCGGGACATCCCGGCATCTGGCGCTACTTGAAGCCGGTGAAGGTACAGATCGACCGGGCGCGGCGCATGACCCTTCCCGCTCTGGGGCGCATGGAACACGTGCTTTCCGAGCACCGGATCATCCGCAACGCCATTGAGGCCCATGATGTGGCGGCAGCTTGCGCTGCCATGCGGAAGCACCTCGACGCCGTCATCCCCGATGTCGACGAATTGAGAAAAAGCCACCCGGAATCATTCATCTGATCCGGACGAGATAAAACACACTACGGAGGAATGCATGCGTCAGGGATGGCGATGGTTTGGCCCGAAGGCGGGCGTGTCGCTGGATAATGTGCGTCAGGCCGGGGCGACCGATATCGTCTCCGCGCTGCACGACGTACCGATCGGCGAAGCCTGGACCACCGCTCAGGTTCAAGAGCGCAAGTCAATGATCGAATCGACGCCGGACGGCCGCTCGCAGCTGACCTGGTCAGTGGTCGAAAGCATTCCAATTCCAGACGCCGTGAAACGGACAGGCGGCATGGCGAAGAACGAAATTGCCGCCTGGATCGCCAGTATGGAAGCTCTGGCGGCCAATGACATCAAGGTCATCTGCTACAACTTCATGCCTGTTGTCGACTGGTGCCGCACCGAACTCGACTACGTCACGCCGACCGGGTCCACGGCGATGCGTTTCGACCACAACATGTTCGCTGTGTTCGATCTGCACATCCTGCAACGCAAGGGTGCTGCAAGTGAATATTCGCAAGCCGACCAGGAGATCGCGGCCGAGCTCTATGCCGCCATGGGCGCACAGGAAATCGCTGATCTTACCCGCAATATCGCCAGCGCCCTTCCCGGCTCGACCACCGAACCGCTGACGATTCCGGCGTTCCGCGACAAGCTGGAGGCCTATTCAGGTATCGATGCCAACAAGCTTCGCCAGCACCTCATCGAGTTCCTGCTGGCCGTGACCCCCGTCGCCGATGATCTCGGTGTCAAGCTGACACTGCATCCCGACGATCCGCCGCGCCCGCTGTTCGGGCTTCCGCGCATCGCCTCTACGGAGGCTGACTATGCCGCGCTGTTCGAAGCGGTGCCTTCGCCCGCCAACGGCATGTGCTATTGTACGGGCAGCCTTGGCGTGCGCGCCGACAACGATCTGCCCGCAATCGCCCGGCGCTTTGCCGACCGCATTCACTTTGCCCATCTGCGGGCAACGACGCGCGAGGGGGACGGGCGCACCTTCCACGAGGCAGCGCATCTCGAAGGCGACGTCGATATGGTGGCTGTCTTGCGCGAACTCCTTGCCGAGGACCGCAAACGCGACAAGTCGCGCAGCATCATCTTCCGCTCGGACCATGGTCACCGCATGCTCGACGATCTCAACAAGGAAGTGACCCCGGGCTACCCCGCCATCGGTCGCTTGCGCGGCCTTGCCGAACTTCGCGGCATCATTCACGCCCTTGATCCACAAGCTCTCGTCTAAAAGCGATCACTTTTTACCGAATATTGCGCCCCGGCTTTCCCAAGCCGGGGCGTTCTAGTTCTTTATAGTTAATCCATTTTAACCATATTCATGAGTCTGGTTGTGCTGCTGGGCAAATAGAGCGCAATAATGCGGTGAATATCCATCACATTATCGCCATATTTTGCCAAACGGGCAGAAATACCTTTCTATAGAGAAGCATTTCCGATCACGTTTTGAATCATATTAAGACAAGCTTTTTTAGTAACTTGGCTGCTCTTTACCGCTGATCTCGACCGATCTTGCTTTGGCGGGCCACCTCAGGGCCACATTTCTCCAAAATAGAAGCAATTACTCGCTCACGCCGTGATCTTTTGCCCGGGGGTCAATCTTCAATGCGTGTGTCTTCAGTCCGGCAGTTCTGCCGCGGGCTACCACAAGTGCGAACATCACCATGGTATCTATCGCAAGCATCCGCACCGTCCTTTCGGCATCGGTGCTATTCCTCATGCTCGGCGCCGTTTCAGCACATGCAGGCTCAGCCTGCGGCGGCGCATCCTGGTATGCCTTGCGTTCCAAGACTGCATCCGGCGAACGGATGAACCCATCCGATTTGACCGCCGCTCACCGCACCCTGCCCTTCGGCTCGAAGGTCAAGGTTACCAATCAGCGCAATGGTCGTTCCATTGTCGTGCGCATCAATGATCGCGGGCCGTTCATCAAGGGCCGTGTGATCGACCTCTCCAAGGGTGCCGCCAACCGGCTCGGCTTTGTCGGGCAGGGACACACCAACATCTGCATGGCTCAGCTCTGATAAGGCCTCTGGAAGCAAGCATGCGCCAGCGGCGTTGGCGTATGATGGGATTGACGTTGACCGTCGAACGTGACATCGCCATGTGAGCATTTCCTGCTCGTTTAGGGGACTTTCGATGGTACTCCAAGTCGCGGTCCAGATGGACCATATCAAATCGATCCGGATCGGCGGCGACACGACCTTCGCGCTTTGCCTTGAAGCGCAGAAGCGCGGCCACGTTCTCTTCCACTACACGCCCGACCGGATCAGCCTGCGCGACGGCGTCGTGTCGGCGCGTATCGAGGACCTCAGCGTCCGCGATGTCGAAGGCGACCACTTCACCCTTGGTGAGCCGATCCGCCGCGACCTGTCGGAGATGGATGTGGTGTTGCTCCGCCAGGATCCGCCCTTCGACATGAACTACATCACGACAACGCATATGCTCGAGCGCATCCATCCGCAGACGCTCGTTGTCAACGATCCCGCCTGGGTGCGCAACAGTCCCGAAAAGATCTTCGTCACCGAGTTTCCGGATTTGATGCCGGAGACCCTGATCACCAAGGATCCTCAGGAGATCGTCGCCTTCCGCAAGGAGTTCGGCGACATCATCCTCAAGCCGCTCTATGGCAATGGCGGCGCCGGCGTATTCCACCTTGCCGATGGTGACCGCAATCTCACCTCGCTGCTCGAAATGTTCGGCCAGATGTTCCGCGAGCCGATCATCGCCCAGCGCTACCTGAAGGACGTGCGGGCCGGCGACAAGCGCATCATTCTTATCGATGGCGAACCCGTGGGCGCAATCAACCGTGTCCCGTCGGATAGCGATGCGCGATCCAACATGCATGTCGGCGGCCGGGCTGAGAAAACGGAACTCACCGAGCGCGAACGCGAGATCTGCGCGCGCATCGGACCGGCTTTGCGTGAACGCGGCTTTATTCTCGTCGGCATCGACGTGATCGGCGACTACATGACCGAGATCAATGTGACCTCCCCGACGGGCGTACGCGAGGTGAAGCGTTTCGGCGGCGCCGACATTGCCGCGCTGTTCTGGGATGCGGTCGAGGCCAAACGCGATTAAGGCTCCCCGCCTGAACCGTTCACTTAATGTTCTTGTGATGTGGGATGAAATGTGCTGATGTTGCGTTATTGCACTCAGCTCTTTTCATGCCCGCATTTTCAAGGACGAAATCATGGTCACCCGCATTCGGACGGTCGCCTTCCAGGGTATCGATGCGCAGCCCGTCGATGTGCAGGTCATGATCGCGCCCGGCAAGATGGGCATGCATATTGTCGGCCTCCCGGATAAGGCTGTCGCTGAAAGCCGTGAGCGGGTCCAAGCCGCCTTGCATGCATCCGGGTTGTCGATGCCGGTGAAGAAGGTGACCGTCAATCTCGCGCCGGCGGACCTTCCCAAGGAAGGCAGTCACTACGATCTTCCCATCGCCGTGGGGTTGATGGCCGGGCTCGGCGCCATCCCCGCCGATGTGCTGCAATCCTATGTCGTCCTTGGCGAACTCTCGCTCGACGGCACCATCACGCATGTGGCGGGGGTTCTCCCTGCGGCCATCGCCGCCAACCGCCAGGACCGGGGGCTGATATGCCCGGCCCCGTGTGGACCTGAGGCCGCCTGGGCAGGACCCGAAATCGATATCCTTGCGCCGCGCAGCCTCATTGCCCTCGCCAACCATTTTCGCGGCACACAGGTTCTCTCCCGGCCCGAGCCGGCCATGCAGACGAGCGCGACCGGCCTGCCCGATCTTGCAGACATCCGCGGACAGGAAAGCGCCAGGCGCGCGCTCGAAGTCGCGGCGGCTGGAGGGCACAATCTCCTGATGGCCGGGCCGCCTGGTTCCGGCAAATCCATGCTGGCGCAACGGCTCCCGTCGATCCTGCCGCCGCTCCTGCCGCGCGAACTGCTGGACGTGTCGATGATCGCGTCGATCGCCGGCGAACTTCTCGGCGGCAAGCTTACCGACCGGCGTCCGTTCCGCGCCCCGCATCACTCAGCCTCTATGGCGGCGATGGTCGGAGGCGGCGTCCGTGCCCGGCCCGGTGAGGTCTCGCTCGCCCATCACGGCGTTCTCTTCCTCGATGAGTTCCCGGAATTCACGCCGCAGGTCCTCGATTCGCTGCGCCAGCCCCTGGAGACCGGCGAATGCCTGATCGCGCGCGCCAACCACCGCATCGTCTATCCGGCACAGATCCAGCTGGTAGCGGCGATGAATCCCTGCCGTTGCGGCATGGCGGGCGAGCCCGGCCATCAATGTGCGCGTGGCCCGCGCTGCCGCCAGGACTATCAGGCGCGTCTTTCCGGGCCGCTGCTCGACCGCATCGACATCAGGATCGACGTGCCTTCAGTGAGCGCGAGCGATCTCATCCGCCCGGCTGCGTCGGAAGCGAGCGTCACAGTGGCGGCGCGGGTCGCACGGGCGCGCGCCGTTCAAAAGCGGCGCTACGAAGAACTCGGCGCTCCCTCGATCACGACGAATGCGCATTCCTCCGTCGCGCTGATCGAAACGGTCGCCGCACCCGATGCTTCCGGCATGGCGCTGCTGCACCAGGCAAGCGAGCAGATGCGATTCTCGGCCCGCGCCTATCACCGTGTGCTGAAGGTTGCGCGCACGCTGGCCGACCTAGACGGCCAGGAAACGGTCGGGCGCATTCACCTTGCCGAAGCAATCTCCTATCGCATGATCGCCGACAGGATGGGCGAGCCAGCGTGAGATCGAGGCAGAATTGCTGAGGGTAGCCAGGTAGCGTCTTGCCTGCGTCAGCACGAAAGATGCGGAAACGTTTATCAGGCGCGACCGCCGCGCCTTTCTGGTGCGAGAATCCTAGGTAAGGACGGCGCAAATGAAAACTGCCGGACCCTTGGTCCGGCAGTTCGAGTTTCGCGGACTCGCCCGGTTACTGGACCGAACCGACGAGGATGTTGGACGGAGCTTCGATGCTGACCCAGCGCCCGGTATTGTTGGTCGCCTGGCGCTTCAGGTAGGTGTACTCGGTCTCCGACCAGTTCTTCACACCGTCAACGAGGTTATCGAGAACGAAATCACCCTTGTCGGTGCGCACGGTCAGGACTGCATGACCCTCGCCATCAGGCTTGCGGACAACGGTGATCAGCAGATTGGCGGGCGAGATGCCCTGCTGCATCAGGTCGCGGCGCTTCAGGAGCACATAGTCTTCGCAATCGCCGACCTTGTCCGGATAGGCCCAGTATTCCTCGACCCCGTAAATTTCCTTGTCGGTGAGCGGTTTGATCTTCTGGTTCACGTCGCTGTTGACGTTGACGATCAACTGCCAGAAATCGTGGCTCATCTTTTCGGGCATGATATTGCGGCTACGGATCGAGCATTCTTCCGGCATACGCTTGCACAACTCGTAATGACCGATTGGTTGTGAGGTGAGGCCACCGGTGGTCATGAACGCTTCAGACGCCGAGGCGGAGTTTGCCCCAAATGCGGCCGTGAAGAGCGCTGCCGCGATCCCCATCGACTTCAAAACCCGCCCCATTCCGAACATGCCCTACTCCACACCAGCAGCCTTCGTTAACAAAACGTTAATGGCCGGACGGGACATGAGTCAATCACAATGGCGCCACGGTCTTGCCATTGTTAATATATGGTTAAAATTTGAGAAGCCGCCTATCCCCACGTTCGATTGATATGCGCCGACGTGGAATTGCTGCGAAACTCTATGACTTCCGAAGCAACATACCTTGTGGGCGAAGCCCGAAGCCGCTGCTCAAACCACTGAAAAACAACAATTATTTCTCGCACTCTTTCCGTGGAACAGACTAATCGATCTGTGTCTCCACTGCCTGAGGCTAGACCGAAGGTTCTAGCCCGCCGCGCGCTTGCCGATCGGCGTAACGTTGCTCGTCCGGCGGTTCACGCGTGCGTGATCGTTAACGAATTTGACGATTCGTGGTGCAATTTCGGCACGGAAGCGCGAACCGTTGAACACGCCGTAGTGCCCAACCTTCGGCTGCAGGTAATGCATGCGCATCTCTTTGGGGATATTCACGCAGAGGGTCTGAGCTGCCTTGGTCTGACCTACGCCGGAGATATCGTCATTTTCGCCTTCCACCGTAAGCAGCGCCACATTGCGAATGGCGGATGGATCGACAAGGATGCCGCGGTGGGTCATCTCGCCCTTTGGCAGGGCGTGACGGACGAATACGGTATCGACGGTCTGCAGGTAGAACTCGGCCGTCAAATCCATCACCGCCATATATTCATCGTAGAATTCGCGGTGCTTGTCTGCCGAGTCGCCATCCTCCTTCACGAGATGCATGAAGAATTCCTTGTGCGCCGTGATATGGCGGTCGAGATTCATGCTCATGAAGCCTGAAAGCTGCAGGAAACCGGGATAGACCTCACGCATAAAGCCCGCATGCGGCCAGGGAACCGACATGACGACATTGTCGCGGAACCAGTCGATGCCCTTTTCCTCGGCGAGTTTGTTGACCACCGTCGGATTCTTGCGGGTATCGATTGGCCCACCCATCAGCGTCATGCTCGAAGGCGCGAAACGGTCGCCATTGGCTTCCATGACCGAAACGGCGGCAAGCACCGGTACGGAAGGCTGGCACACCGCAACCACGTGCGTATCTTCGCCCAACGCATGGAACATCTCGATGACGTAATCGATATAGTCGTCGAGATCGAACTTGCCGTCAGTGAGCGAAACGGTGCGGGCGTCCACCCAATCGGTGATATAGACCTCCGCATGCGGCAGAAGCGCTTCGACGGTACCGCGCAGCAGCGTCGCATAGTGGCCGGACATGGGCGCAACAATCAGGATCCTCGGATCGGCGGCACGCTTTGCCGGCAGGGCGCGCTTGAAATGGATGAGGTTGCAGAACGGCTTCTTCCAGACGATCTTCTCTTTGACGTCGGTCTCAACTCCGTCAACCACCGTGGTAGGCAGGCCGAATGCCGGCTTGCCGTAGGCACGGGTGGTGCGCTCGAAGAGCTCACACATCGCCGCGATGGAGCGCCCGACTACCGTCTGGGACAATGGATTGAGCGGGTTATCGTAGAACAGCTTGGTGGCATCGGCGAAAGCCCTGTAAGGCTGAAGCGCGGCATGGTTGAGTTCATAAAGTTGGTAAAACATTCCACTTTCCGATCAATCACCACAGCTGCAATTCAAGAACAATGACGCCCACATATGAAAATGTTCTTGACGGGTCAGTGACCGTAGCTGGTTTTACCGCTATTGCAATGCAACAAAGGTATGAGAGAACAGAAAAATGTTCGCATCGAAAGGCGTAGCCGCAGTTAGCCGGCTTCGGCGCCTTCGACCAGCAGCATCTCACCCTCGGCGACTGTCAGGCGGATAGCCTTGGCAGCTTGGTATTCCGGCGAATTATAGCAATCGAGCGCGGCCTGGAGCGAGGGAAACTCGATGACAACGTTGCGTCCGCGCGCCTGCCCTTCGAGCACGTGATAGGCGCCGCCGCGCGCCAGGAAATTGGCGCCATATTTCTCGAACGCAGGTTTCGCTGTGGCGATATAGTCCTTGTAGCGTTCCGGGTCTTTTACATCCATCCGCGCGATCCAGTATCCCTTGGGCATTTTCTCGCTCCTTTGATGTCCAATTATGCCTTGGCCATTTCAGCCAGAATCTCTTCCGCTGCCGCACGGCGATCGCCCGCGCCGACAATGGGGCGGCTGACCACAAGGTGGCTCGCCCCGGCGCGCAGGGCGTCTGCCGGCGTCATCACACGCTTCTGATCGTCTGCGGCGGAACCTGCCTGGCGAATGCCCGGCGTGACGATGGCAAGCTTTGGACCGACGACCTTGCGCACAGCCTCGGCCTCCGGCGCCGCGCAAACGATCCCGCCCATGCCGGCGTTGAATGCCTGTTCGGCCCGGATCAGCACCAGCGTATGCGGGTCGTGCTCATAGCCGGCATTGACGAGATCCTGCTGGTCCATCGAGGTCAACACTGTCACGCCGAGCAAGCAAAGGTCGGATCCCCGCGCTGCCTCGACGGCGGCCCGCATGGCTTTCGGATAGGCATGCAGCGTCAGCATCGACACGCCCATTTTAACGATATTCTCAACGGCCTTCGCCACCGTGTTGTCGATGTCGAGAAGTTTCATGTCGAGAAAGACTTTCTTGCCGGAACGGGCAAGTTCGCTGGCCAGACCAAGCCCGCCGGCGAAGGCGAGCTGATAGCCGATCTTGTAGTATGAAACCGTATCGCCGAGTTCGCTGATCACCTCTTCGGCGACGTCGAGCGTCGGCACGTCAAGGCCGACGATCAGGCGCTCGCGCAAAGCCGCATCCGTCATGACAATCATCCCTTTTTGTTTGATCGCATCCCATTGGCACAGATGCAGCCGATTGAAAACAGATATTGCCGCGAGCGGCCGCAAAACGCCGACTATGCGCGGGATTTGGCAAAGCGCGTATGGTCGATCAACGATTGGCAGACCCGTTCCATCGACTTTGCCGTGCGCTCGTTGCGAAACGATCCATCCTCGGCGAAGGCTTCATGGGCATGGATCACCGAGCATTGTTCCGTGATGATCTGCGTCCCGACATTCATCAGGACCGATCGCAAATGATAGAGCCCGCGTGCACCGCCGAAATTGCCCTCGGATGAAGAGCAAAGTCCGACGACCTTGCCGGAATAGGGCTTGAGCGGCTTGTCGCCATCCTTCGAAATACGGCTGACCCAGTCGATGGTATTCTTGAGAAGCGGCGGAATGGAAGAATTGTACTCAGGCGAGGCAATCAGCATGCCATCATGAGCGGCGAAGAGCCGGCCAAGCTTCATGGCATTGTCAGGTATTCCCTTTTTCTCTTCGAGATCCTCATCCATCAACGGCAAGGGATAATCGAAAAGCGCAATAAGCGTCACATCGGCGCCGAGTTCGGCCAATGTCTTGACCGCAGCGTTTGCTACCTTCTTGCTGTAGGCACCCGTACGGTTCGACCCGGCGAACACCAGAATCTTCGGCAGCATTCAAACCCTCTATATCGAAATGGCAGCGCAGCGCAATTAAGCGGAGTCAATCGACCCTGCGGTAGACCCAGAGCCGTGCCGGCGGCACGTTGCGGATAATGAAATCGAGATGCTCAATCTTGTAGTTGCCGCGCCCGGCGGGCACCGGCGAAAGCGGCCCATAGGTAATCTGGACGACGGGCCGCCCGTGCGGAATACGCCGCAGCAGATCCTCGACGATGGCAACGCGGTCACTTACGGGGAAATTCAAGAGTGGAACCGCCGAGATGACGCTATCGAATTTCTGGTCGCGCTTCTCGCCCAGCGTGGTGTCGAGATCGAACGCATCGCCTTCGATGATGTTGACGCCAGGGAAATCCTCGCGCAGATGCTCGGCAAAATCCGACGAGTATTCGACGCTATAAAGGTTGGCCGGGGCGACGCCGCGACTGAGAATAGCCCGGGTGATTACCCCTGTGCCGGGGCCGAGTTCGAGCACGGGAAGCCCGGAATGCGGATTGACGACGCTCGCCATGCGCCGGGCAGTGATCGAACTCGTTGGAAGAATCGAACCCACCGCCTTGGGACCATGCATCCAACCCTTGAAGAACCGGATTTCCTCGCCGAACTTCTCGGCCAGCTTCTTCCCCAAAGGTCTCGACATGCTCATCCTCCGTCGCAGTTAGACAAGTTTATGCCGCAACACGTGACGGAAGCAAGGCCGCCAACGGGAAAAGATCCAATAAAACTACTCGCTTAGACTTTCGAAGAACTCTTTCATGCGGGCAAAGAAGCCTGACGATTGCGGGCTGTTATCCTGCGATGAAATGCGCTCGAACTCTTCGAGCAACTCGCGCTGGCGCTTGTTGAGATTCTGCGGCGTTTCAATGGCCATCTGGATGTAGAGATCGCCCATGGCAGGCTGGCGCAGCACCGGCATGCCCTTGCCCTTGAGGCGGAACTGCTTGGCATTTTGCGTACCATCGGGAATCTTGACCCGCGTCTGCGTACCGTCCAGCGTCGCAACTTCGATCTGCCCGCCAAGCGCGGCAGTCGTCATCGAAATCGGCACCTTGCAATAGAGATCGGCACCGTCGCGCTGGAAAAACTCATGCGGCTTCAGCGAGAGGAAAATATAAAGATCGCCCGCCGGTCCGCCACGCAATCCGGCTTCGCCCTCGCCGGTCAGGCGAATGCGGGTGCCATCCTCGATGCCGGCTGGAATGTTGACGGAAAGCGCGCGTTCTTCGGTAACGCGGCCCTGGCCTGAGCATTTGGTGCATGGATCCTTGATGATCTGGCCACGGCCATGGCATGTCGGGCAGGTGCGCTCGATCGAGAAGAACCCTTGAGCAGCGCGCACGCGGCCAGAACCGCTGCAGGTGCTGCAGGTGACGGGCGATGTGCCGACTTTTGCACCTGTACCCGAGCATTCGTCGCAGGTGATCGAGGTTGGAACCCGGATTTGCGCCGTCTTGCCGGTATAGGCTTCCTCGAGCGTGATCTCCATATTGTAGCGCAGATCGGCGCCACGCTCGCGGCCGCCGGAGCGGCGCTGACGTCCGCCGCCCATCATCTCGCCAAAAATATCTTCAAAAATATCGGCAAAACCACCGGCGCCGCCGAAGCCACCACCGCCATTCATGCCGCCATGCTCGAAGGCCGCATGACCAAAGCGGTCGTAAGCTGCTCGCTTCTGCGGGTCTTTCAGGGTCTCGTAGGCCTCGCCAATTTCCTTGAATCGGTGTTCGGCGGCTGCGTCTCCCGGATTCTTGTCGGGGTGAAATTGCATTGCCAGCTTACGGAAAGCGCTCTTGAGCTCTTTCTCATCAGCGCCTTTCGTAACGCCGAGGGTTTCGTAATAGTCAGCCTTCATCCAGACACTCGTTCCGTGAAAATCGCGTACGCTTCTTTAAGAAGCTTGTTTAATGCCGGTATTTAGGTGTTCGCCGCCGTGAATGCCATAGCCAACTTACATTGATTCGCAAGAAATGCCGCATATTCGCGGATTATCGCGGGAATGTGGCAGGATCTCCCCCTTGCTTTTGATTTTCTTCGCAAGGGCGAGAAAGCCCGGCGCAATGGCCGGGCTCGTCTCGTTTCATTCACAAGAGTTTCGCCGCGTCGCAATGGCGCATTGAAATCAACGGAGAGGCCGGCCGTCGAGCTTTCCGGAATCGGCGAGCCCCCCACCCGCGCCTCCGGCAGACGAGGTCGAGCCTCCAGAGGTCGAGGGCGGCGTGGGTGCCACGGGAGGCGTCGGAACTGGGGTTGATGCGGTCGTCGGGGCGGCCGAAACGTCTGTCGCGCCAAGCAACTCGAGCTCTGCAATCGAGACGTCGTTGGTTCCGGTGAACTCCAGCCGATACTTGGCGTAGTAAGCCGGCGCCTTCAGCGCGAACGGACGGGTCTGCCGGCGCCACGCGAAGCCCTGGCCTTCGCGGGTGTCGAGCGTCACCCACACCAAACCGTCATTCGAACCTTTCAGTATCCATCCCGTCGGGTCCTTCGTCGCATCAGTCGATGACGACAGGGTGTAGAGCGATACGGCATCGATCATTGTCGGCGCTTTTTTCGCCGCCTCGATCCAGCCCGCGCCTTTACTGGTCCATGCGGTGCCGGAAGTACGATCGAAAATGGCATCCTTTTTATCTGCCGTACTCGCGGTGACGTCGTAGTTGCCGACCGGCAACAGCGATTTCAGCGGGTTCGGAACCTTGCTGTCCTGGGTGATCGACGTCGGGAGGTCGTTGGTGCCGGTACCCCATTGGGAAGGGTTATCTTCCCGAGTTCAGCCTGCAGATCCGCGATATGCGGCTGCATGGTCTCAAGCTTCACGGTCTTGACGATCTGCGACAGCGACGACAGCGCGCCCTGCAACTCTTTGACGCTTGTGGTCGTGGCTGCCGTTCCAGCCTTCAAGTCATCGAGTTGCTTGGAAAGGGCAGCGATCGTCGTCACGGAGGTCGATTGCTGCGTCTTCACATCGCCGATCTGCTTTGCAAGATCAGCGAGCGACGCAGTGGTCATCTTGCCGCCTGCTTGCAGTTCGCTGATCTGGCGAGCCAGTTCGGCCAGCGAATTCGCATTCTTCTCACTGGTATTCTTTTGATCGTTGAGCTGATCGGCAAGCGCACTCGTCGCAGCGTCGGCGACTTTGTCCGCTTTTTGCAGGTTACCCACCTCCGATGACAACCCGGCAATCTCAGTCGAAGCCTTGAGGTTGGCGTCCTTCAGCGCGCTTACCTCGACAGCAAGCGCGGACAACCCGACTGCAACGTCCGAGGCACCTTGATTGGCAGCTTTAAGCTCGCCGACCTGTGCTGTCAGTGCAGCGTTGGTGGTGTTCAGCGTCTCGATCTGGGAAGCGAATGTGCCCTGATCGTTCCCGGTGGTGGCCTTGTCGTCGCCGTTGTTGCAGCCGGCGAGCATCGTGCACCCAAGAAGGGCGGTGATAAATGTCTTTTTCAAAATGACTTTCCTCCAATGATTCAACGATGAATCCTGCTGAAATAGCTTGGAGGGCAAGGGTCCGAAATACGGGCCCCGGTTCGATTGCCCCTCCCAGTAGCAATTCAACCGATTGAATAGGCGTGATAGCCCTATTTTCCTCGGCTCTCAATTGAGCGAAAGTCTAACCCGGCAAACAAAAAGCCCGGCACGAAGGCCGGGCTTTTCCGTGTGTTCTTTAGAAGGCGTCAGGCAGACTTCTTCTTGCCGTCCTCGTCGATCTCTTCGAAATCGGCGTCGACCACATCGTCGTCGGCCTTGGCCGCTGCCTCGGCGCCCGCGGCGCCTTCAGCTGCTTCCGCAGCCTGCGAGGCTTCGTACATTGCCTGGCCAAGCTTCATCGAAGCTTCGGCAAGAGTCTGGGTCTTTGCCTTGATGACTTCGGCGTCATCGCCTTCGATTACAGATTTCAGATCGGCAAGCGCGGTCTCGATGGCGCCCTTGTCCTCAGCCGAAACCTTGTCGCCATAGTCCTTCAGCGACTTTTCGGTTGAATGGACCAGAGCTTCCGCCTGGTTCTTCGCCTCGACAGCCTCGCGACGCTTCTTGTCGCTCTCGGCATTGGCTTCGGCATCCTTCACCATCTTCTCGATGTCGGCGTCGGAGAGGCCACCGGATGCCTGGATGCGGATCTGGTGCTCCTTGCCGGTGCCCTTGTCCTTGGCCGAAACGTTGACGATACCGTTGGCGTCGATGTCGAACGTGACCTCGATCTGCGGAACGCCGCGCGGCGCTGGCGGAATGCCAACGAGATCGAACTGGCCAAGCGCCTTGTTGTCGGCAGCCATTTCGCGCTCGCCCTGGAAGACGCGGATCGTCACGGCGGACTGATTGTCCTCGGCCGTGGAGAAAGTCTGCGACTTCTTCGTCGGGATCGTCGTGTTGCGCTCGATCAGACGGGTGAAAACACCGCCCAGCGTTTCTATGCCGAGCGAAAGCGGCGTGACGTCGAGCAGGAGCACGTCCTTGACGTCGCCCTGGAGAACACCGGCCTGAATGGCGGCGCCCATTGCGACCACTTCGTCTGGATTGACGCCCTTATGGGGTTCCTTGCCGAAGAAGGCTTTGACGATTTCCTGGATCTTCGGCATGCGGGTCATGCCGCCGACGAGAACCACTTCATCGATCTCACCAGCCTTGAGGCCGGCATCCTTGAGCGCGGACTTGCAGGGCTCGACCGTGCGCTGGACCAGATCGTCGACGAGGCTTTCGAACTTGGCGCGCGACAGCTTCATCGTCAGATGCTTCGGACCCGTCGCATCGGCGGTGATGAACGGCAGGTTGATTTCCGTCTGCTGTGCCGACGAAAGTTCGATCTTCGCCTTTTCAGCGGCTTCCTTGAGGCGCTGCAGCGCGAGTTTGTCGTTTTTCAGGTCGATGCCCTGTTCCTTCTTGAACTCGGCTGCGAAATATTCGACCAGACGCATGTCGAAGTCTTCACCGCCGAGGAACGTATCGCCATTGGTCGACTTTACTTCGAAGACGCCGTCGCCGATCTCGAGAATCGACACGTCGAACGTGCCGCCGCCAAGATCGTATACGGCAATCGTCTTGCCTTCCTTCTTGTCAAGCCCATAAGCGAGAGCGGCCGCAGTCGGCTCGTTGATGATGCGCAGGACTTCAAGACCGGCGATCTTGCCGGCATCCTTGGTCGCCTGACGCTGGGCATCGTTGAAGTAGGCCGGAACCGTGATGACGGCTTTCTCGACCTTCTCGCCGAGATAGGCTTCGGCGGTTTCCTTCATCTTCTGCAGGACCATCGCGGAAATCTGCGACGGCGAATATTTCTTGCCGTGAACTTCAACCCAGGCATCGCCATTGTCGCCCTTCACAATGTGATAGGGGACGAGCTTCTTGTCCTTTTCGACGGTCGGATCGTCGAAGCGGCGGCCGATGAGGCGCTTGACCGCAAAGACGGTGCCTTCCGGATTGGTGACAGCCTGGCGCTTGGCCGGCTGGCCAACGAGGCGTTCGTCGCTATCCGTAAATGCAACGATGGATGGCGTCGTGCGTGCGCCTTCCGCATTTTCAATGACCTTCGCGTTCTTGCCATCCATGACGGCGACGCAGGAATTGGTCGTTCCCAAATCAATACCGATAACTTTTGCCATTACTTCATCTCCATTCAGCAGGCTGCTGGGACCTCTGCCGAGCATTCCATTCAGCAGCCCCTAGGGGGTTTCAACAATAGGGGACCGCCGAGGCGAGCGGTACTTACATTGTTGGGGGCTATATAAGAAGGGTAAATTTGCCATGCAAGTTCTAAGCTACAGCATTTGTCGGGGGAAATGTTGCAAAAGAGTCGTAAAAACCGGGTCTGGGGCGCTCTATTGCCCAAATCCGGCGATGACCCCATATTTCGAGGATGACCGAAAGCGCGCTCCACCCCCATATTCCCGAGCATCGCCGCAGCCAATTGATCAACATGCTGCACACCTGGCTGCTGCTCGCAGGCAGCCTTGCGCTGCTGATCGCCTGTGCCTGGACCCTGGCAGGGCCGGCAGGCATTGCCTATGCCCTCGTCTTCGGCGGCATCAGCCTTTATGCGATCAGGCGCATCAGCCCGCAAATGGTGCTTGCCATGTACAAGGCGCGGCGCGTCACCCGTTCGGAATTTCCGCAAGGTTTGGCAATCGTCGAGGAACTCGCCCGCCGGGCCGGACTTGCAGCCGTGCCGAAGCTCCACGTCATCCCCTCGAGGATGATGAACGCCTTTGCCGTCGGCTCCAGAGAAACGGCGGTCGTCGCTGTTACCGATCAGTTGGTCAGGACCCTGACCGCGCGCGAACTTACCGGCGTTCTCGCCCACGAAATAAGCCATATCCGCAATGAAGATTTGCGGGTCATGGCGCTTGCCGACACGGTCTCCCGCTTCACGTCGCTGATGTCGACGATCGGCATTGTCTCGCTGCTTTTCAATATTACCTGGCTCGCCAGCGGATCGACGCCGCAGATACCCTGGCTTGGGGTTCTGGTGCTGCTGGTGGCTCCGACGGTCGGCGGCCTCCTGCAAATGGCGCTTTCGCGTACCCGCGAATTTAATGCCGATCTCGGTGCCGCCATGCTCACCGGCGATCCTGAAGGCCTCGCCCATGCGCTGACGAAGCTCGAAAAGGCGCAAGGCAAGGTTTGGGAAAGCCTGATCCTGCCAGGCGGGCGCATACCCGATCCCTCGGTCCTGCGCACGCACCCGCTGACCGAAGCGCGGGTGGCGCGGTTGCAGGCCTTGAAGGATGCCTGCGCGGTTGTGGCGCGGGGCGAAAAGATGCGAGACGACATTCTCATCAAACTGGCGCTTGAGCCGCAGGAGCATATTCGCACCCGCCCGCGATCAGTCCCGCAGATTGGCCAGCAGTATGGCCGCTGGAACTCCAACAACCTTGAGATCCTGTCACTCATCAATACGCAGGCGACGCATCCGGTCGTTGCCGACAAGGATGCCGACTGCGAGGCCTGCGCCGCAAGCCTTTATACCCCCGACGGCGATCCGCGAGTCCATGTCACCCGCGGCGGGGTTTATTGGTAGGTACCTCCCCCCAAAATAAACTCTGCTTTTGCTGAAAAAACATCCAGACCGCGACTTTGGTTCAATTGTCACCACGGTTTTCATCTGCTGAATTTGCCTTTTCATAGGGGAATTCAAATGAACTTAAAAATACTTTACCTTTTTCCACTTTTAGCCCTCGCTGCCTGCGACAATTCCGATAACCCGGCCCCGGCAGGTGCAGCACTTCCCGCCGAAGTATCCTCGGCTGGAACCTTTGAGGCATCGCCTCCGGCAGCGCCGCCAGAAACCACTGAAGCAGTCTCGCCGGAACCCGCTGCACCGGTGGCGCTGATCCCCCCGGACGTGACGGTCGACCCAGGCGCCGCCGCTCGGCTTAAGGCCGCAGAATTGATGAAGGCAGGCAGGCCCTACGAGGCCGTGGAAGCTCTGAAGGGAGCGGGTCTCGACGAAGAAGCCTATGCACTGGTTGCACCGGCGGATTATGCATTCCACCAAAAGGACCATCCTGCGACCGCGACGGCGCCGGTCGACGAAACGCCATCCTCGATGCGTCACTCGATGACGATCAATGGCAAGACGGTCTGGTTTACCGCCAAGGCCGGTCACTATATCGCCTATGCGCCGAAGGACCCAAAAAATCCTGACAAGAAAGACGCGAAAGCTGCGATTTTCTATGTGTCCTATACGCGGGATGACCTGCCTCCTGAAAACCGCCCCGTCACTTTCTTCTTCAATGGTGGACCAGGGTTTCCCGCGCTGTTTTTGCATGCTGCTTCGTGGGCACCGAAACGCTTCAAAATGGACACGCCCAATCTTCCGAAACTTAAGAAGGACCTGAAATTTCCGCTTATCGACACTTCGGATACGCTGCTCGACCAGACCGATCTGGTCTTCGTTGACCCCGTCGGCACAGGTTTTTCCGAAGCGATAGCTCCGCACAAGAAAGAAGAATTCTACGCCCCCACTCCCGACGCGGAGATAGTTCGCGATTTTGTTGCACGCTATGTCAGCAAGAACAGCCGGCAGAGTTCGCCCAAATACCTTTACGGGGAATCCTGGGGCGGATCGCGGGTCGCCTATGCCGGCGCGCTCATAGAAGACGCGGGTACCAGTCTTTACGAGCCCGATCTTTCCGGCCGACCGACGAAACTGCTCACCGGCATCGTCTTTCACTCGCCGTCGCTAACGGGCGACGAATGCAAATTGTTCAATATTCCCGATTGCTATTTGACCTTGCCCACCAAAGCCATGGCGGTCGATTATTTTCTGGGTCCAGCGAAGAGCTGGCGCGGCAAACGCACCCTGGAAGAATATGCCGACTATCTGCGCGTGTTCTTCGCGGAACGCTTCGCCCCCACATTCGTGCAGTATAACAAGAAGGAAAAAGTACCGAAAACTGGAGGAAAGAGCGGCTTGCCGCTTGCTTATCAGCCTAAAACTCCTGAGGTACTTGCTTTGGCGGAGTCAACATTGACCGAACTACGGAATATTTTCGGCGATCCTTCCCTGACGGTGGAAGAAGCGTTCTCGAACTATGGCGATATACCCGTCAGAGTCCCAGGACTTGGCGGAGGCCTTTACGACATGCGAACCAAAGCCGACGATTACGACGTAAACCTCTTTGAAGTGCCGATCTTCGGTAATTACCTCAGTACTATGCTTCCAGCATACGTCAATTACTTCAACGAAAATAAATATTTCACAAATATTTGCGATTGCGCAATCGATGACAGGGGCATCAAAGGTGCCGGTATGTTCAGTTATAAAGATCATTTGAGGGGCGGTGTCGTTGAAATAGCGCAGGCACTCAAGCTCGATCCCAAATTGAAGATGCTTGTCATTCATGGCTACTACGACATAGTAACGACATTCCTGGAAACCGAGTCGCTATTGAAATATGCCGGGCTCGACAAAATCGTACCAGTGAAAGTATTCGAGGGAGGGCACATGATGTACTATACGGAGGCGGCGCGGGGACCGATGAAGAAAGCGCTGGACGAGTTCTACATGGCGCAACCAGCAACGACCGTTGCCTCACAAAACTAGAATCTGGGCCTAAGCGGCAAACAAGATGAAAACCGGCGGCGCGACCGCCGGTTTGCATGCAGCGCGCCGAAACGTTCAGCTACGGCGCGCGGCGAAAAGATGCCGGACGACATTCTCGTCAAACTGGCGCTTGAGCCGCAGGAGCATATTCGCACCCGCCCGCGATCAGTCCCGCAGATTGGCCAGCAATAGGGACGCTGGAACTCCAACAACCTTGAGATCCTGTCACTCATCAATACGCAGGCGACGCATCCGGTCGTTGCCGACAAGGATGCCGACTGCGAGGCTTGCGCTGCAAGCCTTTATACGCCGGACGGCGACCCGCGAGTCCATGTCACCCGCAGCGGTCTATTGGTAGGTCAGAGAACCTTCCCTAAATAGCTTACTCTTTTGCCTAAAAAACATTCAGATCGCGACTTTGGTCGAATTGTCATCACATATTTCATCTGCTGAATTCACCCATTCATAGGGGAATTCAAATGAACTTAAAAATACTTTACCTTTTTCCACTTTTAGGCCTCGCTGCCTGCGACAATTCCCATAACCCGGCCCCGGCAAGTGCGGCGCCCGCCGTCGAAGTTTCCTCGGCGGGCACCTTTGAAGCAGCAGCTTTGCCAGAAACCACTCAAGCCGTGACGCCGCAAACACCGGTAGCGGTGGCGCCGGAAACGACTGTAGAGGTGGTGCCTGAAGTCACCGAACCAGTGCAGCCGGTTCCCCCGTCCGTAACTGTCGATCCCGGCGCCACCGCCCGGCTGCAGGCCGCAGAATTGATGAAGGCGGGCAAGCCCTACGAGGCCGTAAGCGTCCTGAAAGAAGCGGGGCTTGACGAAGAGGCTTATGCGCTGATTGCTCCGGCGGACTATGCATTCCATCAAAAGGACCATCCTGCGACCGCGACGGCGCCGGTCGACGAAACGCCATCCTCGATGCGCCACTCGATGACGATCAATGGCAAGACGGTCTGGTTTACCGCCAAGGCCGGTCACTATATCGCCTTTGCGCCGAAGGACCCCAAAAACCCAGACAAGAAAGACGCGCAGGCGGCGATTTTCTATATGTCCTATACGCGGGACGACCTGCCTCCTGAAAACCGTCCCGTCACTTTTTTCTTCAACGGTGGGCCCGGTTCTTCCTCTGTGTATTTGCATACTGCTTCATGGGCCCCGCAACGCCTTAAAGTAGACACGCCCAATATTCCAAAACTTGCCAAGGACCTGAAATTTCCGCTTATCGACAATGCAGAGACACTGCTCGACCATACGGATCTTGTCTTTGTCGACCCTGTCGGCACGGGGCTATCAAAAGCAATCGCGCCGCACAAGAATGAAGAATTCTACGTCGCTGACACGGACGCAGCTATAGTTCGGGACTTAGTAGCACGCTACGTCAACACGAACAGCCGGCAGAGTTCGCCCAAATATCTGTACGGCGAATCCTGGGGCGGTTCGCGCATCGCCTTTGCCAGCGCGCTCATGGAAGACGCTGGCATCAGTCTTTACGAGCCTGATCCTTCCGGCAGACCGACAAAGGTGCTCACGGGCCTGGTCTTCAACTCGCCGCTTCTGAACGGGAGTTCATGCGACCTGTTCAATTTGTCCGGTGGTTGCTATCTAACCTTACCAACCAGAGCCTTTACGGTCGATTATTTGCTGGGTCCAGCGAAGAGCTGGCGCGGCAAACGCACCCTGGAAGAATATGCCGACTATCTGCGCAAATTCTCCGAGGAACGCTTCGCGCCTACATATGTGAAGTACAACGAAAAGGTTCAAGAACCTGGAACTGGAGGAAAGAGCGGCAAGCCGCTGGCCTACAAGCCAAAGACGCCTGAGGTACTTGCTTTGGTGGAGTCAACACTGACCGAACTGCGGAATATTTTTGGCGATCCTTCGATGACGGCAGATGAAGCGTTCACGAAGTACGGCGATATATCCATCAAAGTACCTGGGTTCGGCGGCGGGGTCTACGACACGCGGTTGAAAGCGGATGACTATGACGTTAACCTCTTTGAAGAGACGATTTTCGGCGACCACATCAGTTCGAGATTGCCGACATATCTCAATTATTTTACCGAGGGTAAATACCTCACAAATTGCGGCTGTAAATTTAATATGAAACGCAACCCGGGCGGCGTGCTCGAAATAACGCAGGCGCTCGCGCACGACCCCAAATTGAAGATGCTGGTGCTTCATGGCTACTACGACATGTCGACGCCTTTTTTCGGTAGCGAGTCAACGTTGAAACAGGCCAAGCTCGACAAAATCATACCCGTGAAACTATTCGAGGGTGGCCACATGACGTACTATACGGAGGCGGCGCGGGGACCGATGAAGAAAGAGCTGGACGCGTTCTACATGGCGCAACCAGCAACTACCGTTGCCTCAAAAAATTAGAACGCGGGCCCAAGCGGCAAGCAAAGATGAAAACCGGCGGAGAGACCGCCGGTTTTTTATTTAAAGTCGCCAAAATCTCAAACCGTTTCCCAGGCCCCGCTCTTATCGGCGCGGTAGATCGCATCGATGAGCTTCTGGTTGCGCACCGAATCCTCCAGCGTGAAGATTTGAGCCTTCCCACCCTTGGCGGCGCGGGCGAAGGCCTCGACCTCCAGACGGTAGTGGTTCACATCGCTGAAGTTGAACTCGGTCGCGCTGCTATGGTTGGCATTATGCAGCGTGATCTTGGCATGATCGTATTTGCCGGTGTTGAACGGCGCCAGGACCTCGATAAACCCCTTGTCGCCGTGGAATACGATCGACTGGCGGGCGGCGAGTTGCGTGGCGACGTAGAACGTGAGTTCGAACCCGTCAAAATCCGCCCGGACGCTCGCAAAGCGATCGGTGCCGAATTCGGGATCGCGCTCGACGCTTGCGGCGACCCGCAACGGCTCCTTGCCGGTAACGAAGCGTGTCGCGACCGTCGGATAGACGCCGATATCGGGCAGGGCGCCGCCGCCGAGCGACACCTGATTGCGCATATTGTTGGCGTCCTTGTTGAAATAGGTGAATGCCGCCTGCACCTGGCGCAGTGTACCGATGGCGCCGTCGGCGACAAGCTCCCGCACCTTCAGCCATTGCGGATGATAGGTGACCATGAAGGCCTCCGAAATCAAAACGGCATTCTTGTCGCGCGCGGACAGCAGCGCATCGATTTCACCGGCATTGAGCGAAATGGGCTTCTCACACAGGACGTGCTTGCCGGCCTCGGCGGCTTTCAGCGACCATTCGACGTGCTGGGCCGTCGGCAGTGGGATATAAACGCCGTCGATTTCGCTGGACGCGAGCATATCCTCATAGGAGCCGAATGCATGCGGCGCGCCGAAACGATCGGCAACCGCGCGCGCCCTCGCAAGATCGCGGCTGGCAATTCCGGTGAGAACACCGTTTTCCGCGTCGCAGATTGCCGGAATGACGGCTGTCACTCCGATCTTGGCAGTTGATAAAACACCCCAGCGGAACATGACGGCTTCTCCTGTTTCGGCGAATGGAAGCACTGCTCTAGGTCGTAAAGCGGAAGAAATCAATGAAGGCGCGCAGCGCCGGGCGCATTTGCCGGCGGCTCGGATAGTAAAGATAGACGCCCGGAAATGGCGCGCACCAATCTTCAAGGACGCAGCGCAGCCGACCGTCGGCAATCGCATCCTGCGCCATATGCTGGAGGAGAAAAGCGAGCCCCGCACCGCCAAGAGCGGCGGCAATAACCAGGCCGTCATCGCCAAGGATCAATGGGCCGTTCACATCGATGACGATCTCCTCGCCATCCTTTTCAAACTCCCAGCGATAGACCTGACCGCTTGCGAAGCGACGACGGATACAGCGATGCGCGGCAAGATCGCGCGGATGCAACGGCAGCGGGTGCTCATCGAGGTAGGCAGGCGCCCCGACGATATTGGCATGGATCGGACCGCTCAGCGGTACGGCGATCATGTCGGGCTCGAGGCTTTCGCCGAGGCGCATGCCGGCATCAAGACCGGCGGCGACGATATCATTGAACGGTTCCTCGACCCTGAGTTCCAGCGTGACCCCGGGATAGGCCGTGCTGAAGGCGGCGAGCCGCGGAGCAAGCAGCCAGTGGGCCGCGAAGGGCGGAACACTGAGGCGCAGATTGCCGGCAACGCGATTATTCGCTTCCTTGACCGCATCGAACGCGAGGTCGATCTCGCCGAGCGCCGGGCGCAGCCGCTTCAACAGCAGCGCGCCTTCCTCGGTGACGGTGACGCTGCGCGTGGTGCGAGCCAGCAACCTGACGCCCAGGGCCTGTTCGAGACTGGAGATGGCATGGCTCACTGCGGATGGCGCTATGCCGAGTTCCTTGGCGGCACCGCGAAAACCGCCGCAAGCGGCGACGCTGGCGAAAACGGCAAGTTGCGGCAGGCGGGATCGTTCCATTGATCTACCATATCGAACAAGCTGTGCCATCGACAAGGAATTATCGAACACTCCGACAGGCCTTATCTTCGACTCACCACACGAGACAAGGAGATCAGTGATGGAAAAACGCAAACTTGTAACGGAACTCAACGTCTCGGCCGTCGGTCTCGGCTGCATGGGCATGAGCTTCGCCTATGGCGGGCAGGAGGAAGCCGATGCAATCCGCACGCTGCAGCACGCAGTGGATATCGGCGTCACCTTCTTCGATACGGCCGAGGTCTACGGCCCGTTCGAGAATGAGATTCTGGTCGGCAAGGCGCTGAAGGACCGCAGGGACAAGGTGGTGATCGCCACGAAATTCGGCTTCAAGATTTCAGACGAAGGCGTGGGCGCAGCCCGCATGGCGGGCGTCGACAGCCGGCCGGAGCACGTGAAAGCAGTCGCGGAGGCATCGCTCGGACGCCTCGGCATTGAGCAGATCGATCTCTTTTACCAGCACCGCGTTGATCCGAACGTCCCGATCGAAGATACGGTGGGCGCAATGGCCGACCTCGTAAAGCAAGGCAAGGTCAAGGCGCTTGGCCTTTCCGAAGCGAGTGCCGCCACGATCCGCCGTGCGCACAGGGTGCATCCGATCGCCGCTGTTCAGAGCGAATATTCCCTGTGGAGTCGCGATCCCGAAGACGAGGTTCTTGCAGTCTGCAAGGAGTTGGGGATCGGCTTTGTTCCCTATAGCCCGCTCGGGCGCGGCCTTCTGACCGGCACGATCAGCAAGCCCGACGAACTCGGAACGGATGACTGGCGGCGGACACTGCCGCGCTTCCAGGCCGAGAACATGGATGCCAATGCGGTGCTGATCGCCACGCTGAAGGGCCTTGCTGGCGACAAGGGTGTCACCCCGGCGCAGCTCGCGCTTGCCTGGGTGCTGCACCAGGGTGATTTCATCGTACCAATACCGGGCGCACGCAAGATCAAGCACCTCGAGGAGAATGCCGCCGCGGCTGATATCGAATTGTCCACGGCGGACCTTGCGAAGATCGGTGATGCGCTCTCTCCCAACCGCGTTGCCGGCAAGCGCTATACCGAGGCGGCTCTCGCCCTCGTCAACGGCTGATTGCAACCGCAGGGCGTTTCCGACAGGGCGCCCTGCCATTCCTTCCAGAGGCTTGACAGACTGCCGACCCCCGGTGCCTATAACCGCCGTTCGCCACTTTTAAAAATGCGTCGGCGGTTGTATATCGCGCAGGATCGATTTGTCTCAACAAGCCGCGCCGTTGGCCAATCTATAATGGCGCTCAACTGGAACATCATGGAAAAAGCAACGAAAAAGTCGCTTAGGCGCTGGGGTATCGGATTGGTTGTACTGGCAATTATCGCCTGGTTCGTACCCTATCTGGTGATCTTCTATCTGATCTGCGGCATCTATGATTTGTCGCGCAACAAGAATCTCAACTTGCAGGTGATCGAGCAGTATTTCTTCGGCAACGGCATTTTCACCTGGGTTCTTTCGCCGCTGAATATCATTCTCGACCTTCTCTCGCTCCCTTATATCAACAAGGGCGTTTACCGCCTGCAGGACCTGCCTTCCGACTATCAGGCGGAGGTGAAGCGCCTGATTACGGCGACTCAGAAGGAGAATATCGTCGGCCAGTTGCAGCAGCGCGCCGAGCAGCAATCGCGCAGCATGTTCTTCTTCAAATGGTACGGCAAGGATCAGCCAAGCTTCGCCAACGTGCCTTCGTTCTACGAGAAGTACAACTTCGTGAAGACGATCGGGGTTTCGGTCTTTAACAAGAAGAATTCGACGTCGAAGCACTTCGGGCCGATGCGCGCAACGATCCGCGTCCTCTACAATATCAACGACATGAATGACCGCTCGGCCTATATCTGGTGCGGCGACACCACCAGTTACTGGAAGGACGACAAGCTCTTCATCTTCGATGATACGCTGATGCACCAGTCAGTGAACCAGACCGACCAGACGCGCTATTGCCTCTTCGTCGATATCCTGCGCCCGTCCTACGTACCGGGATTCTTCGCCGCCGTCGTCGCCTTCATGGGCGTCGTCCTAAAGGGCAGCAATTCGGTATTCTACAAGAACTGGAAGGTCATTCAGAAGTAAGGCAAGGTTCGCCTGTGCTTCTCCTTCGCCTAATAGACTCTGCCATTATCCTCGGGCTCTTGTCCCGAGGACCCAGGCGGATCGCAAATGACCCGCGATAGCAGTGAAACGACGTGGTCCGGGGAGGGCGGTTATCCCCTCAAGACGCCCCCGGTCTGCTTGGCGACATTCTCGACAATCCGCTTCGAAAGCGCCTCCAGATCCTCGTCGTTCAGCGTGCGCTCCTGCGGCTGGATCGCCACCTCGATCGCCACGGACTTCTTGTCTGCGCCCAGCGACGCACCTTCGAACACGTCGAAGACCTGAACGCCTGTCACCAGCTTCTTGTCGCCGTTGAGAGCGGCCTTGACGATTGCGCCAGCTTCAACGCCCTTGTCGACGATGAACGCAAAGTCGCGGCGAAGCGCCTGGAAATCGGATAGGTTAAGCGCGGGCTTGGTACGCGTCGCCTTCAGCTTCGGCTCCGGGATAGCGTCGATGAAAACCTCGAAGCCACAGAGCGTGCCGCCGACATCGAGCGTTTCCAGCGTCTTCGGATGGAACTCGCCAAAGGTGCCGAGAACCACTTTGGGACCAAGCTTGATCACCCCCGACCGTCCGGGATGGTACCAGCCGGGAGCACCGGATTCGATCTGCAGCTTGTCCACCGGCGCGCCGCAAGCCTCGAGCACGGCGAGCGCATCGGCCTTGGCGTCGAAAACGCCAACGGGCGCGGCATTGCCGGACCAATGGCGGCCTGATCCGTCGAGACGGGCGGTGCCACGGCGAACGCCAGCGGCAACGCGCCGTTGCGCTTCCGGTGTGTCGCCCTCATAGGTTCCGGAAACCTCGAACAGGGCAAGATCGCTGAAGCCGCGATCAGCATTGCGCTGGGCGGCGGCAAGCAGGCCGGGCAGCAGGGAGGGGCGCATATCCGACATATCGGAAGCGATCGGATTGGCGAGCTTCAATTCCGGCTGGCCGCCACCAAATGCCTTGGCCGCCGTTTCGGAAATGAACGACCAGGTGACAGCCTCCATCATGCCCCGCGTGGCCAGTGCCCGGCGGGCGTGGCGGGTGCGGATCTGCAGGGTTGTCAGAATCTTGCCGTTGACCGTCGCATGGCTCGGCAGCGCTTGCGGCTCGATGAGGTCGACGCCGTGAATACGCATGACCTCCTCGACGAGATCGGCCTTACCGTCGATATCGGGACGCCAGGAGGGCACGATCACGTCCACAGCCTCGCCCGTGCCTTGTGGCACGAAACCCAGGCGCGAAAGGATGTTGAGACTGGTTGCGGCAGGCACCTCGATGCCGGTCAGACGCTTGACGTCCGATAGCGGGAAGCGGACCACCTTCGGCGTGTGGCCTTCATAGCCGACGACCTTCGCCTCCGACGGCGTTCCGCCGCAGAAATCGAGCACAAGCTGCGTTGCCAGTTCAAGCCCCGGAATCATGAACTCCGGATCGACACCGCGCTCGAAGCGGTAACGCGCATCGGTGATGATGCCGAGATTGCGGCCGGTGCGAGCAATGTTCATCGCATCCCAGAGGGCCGATTCAATCACCACATTGGTGGTGTTTTCGTCGCAGCCGGAATGTTCGCCGCCCATGATGCCGCCGATCGACTCGACCCCATCGGCATCGGCGATGACGACATTGTCCGGGCCGAGCTTGTACTCCTTGCCGTTGAGGCCGAGGATTTCCTCGCCTGCCCTGGCATGGCGAACAGTAAGATCGCCCTTCACCTTGTCGGCGTCGAACACGTGCAGGGGCCGGCCGCGGTCGAAGGTCAGGTAGTTGGTAATATCGACAAGCGCATTGATCGGCCGCAGGCCAATGGCGATCAGCCGCTGCTGCAGCCATTGTGGGCTATGGCCGTTCTTGACGCCCTTGACCGTGCGCCAGGCGAAACCCGGGCAAAGGTGGCTATCAACATCGAGCGAGACGCCAACCCGAGGCTCTCCCGTTCCCTTCACCGGCGCTATCGCCTGTTGCCTGAGCTTGCCGATCCCGGCGGCAGCCAGGTCGCGCGCGATGCCATAGACACTGGTGCAATCCGGACGGTTGGGCGTGAGATTGATCTCGATGACAGGATCGTCAAGCCCGGCATAGGCGGCAAAGCTGGTGCCGACAGGTGCGTCTTCCGGCAGGTCGATAATGCCATTGTGCTCGTCAGACATCTGCAATTCGCGTTCCGAACACATCATGCCATGGCTCTCGACACCGCGAATCTTGCCGACCGACAGTGTAATATCAATGCCCGGGACATAGGTGCCGGGCGACGCAAACGCGCCGATCAAGCCGGCGCGCGCATTGGGTGCGCCGCAGACAACCTGTAGCGGTTTGCCGTCGCCCGTGTCGACGGTCAGAACCTGCAATTTGTCGGCGTCGGGATGGCGGGCCGCAGTCAGCACCTTGGCAATGACAAAAGGCTTCAAGGCCGCCTTGTCGTCGAGCGATTCCACTTCGAGCCCGATCATCGTCAGGGTCTCGACAATCTTGTCGAGCGGCGCATCGGTTTCGAGGTGGTCTTTTAGCCAGGAGAGTGTGAATTTCATGATTTCACTCGTTTTCAGATTTTAGCGTTGGAGCGTTTCGACAAGGCCAAGCCGCTCGCACCGGAAACAGGTTTTCTAGCGCTGCGCTCACGCGCTGAGGCCGCCAAACAGGGTCGGCATGTCGAGCGGGCGGAAGCCGTAATGCGAAAGCCAGCGGACATCCGCATCGAAGAAAGCGCGCAGATCCGGCATGCCGTATTTCAGCATGGCAATGCGGTCGATGCCCATGCCCCAGGCAAAGCCCTGATACTCATCGGGATCGAGGCCGCCGGCGCGCAGCACATTCGGATGCACCATGCCGCAGCCAAGAATCTCCATCCAGTCATTGCCCTCGCCGAACTTCACTTCCTTGCCGGAGCGATCGCACTGGATGTCGACCTCAAGCGATGGCTCGGTAAACGGGAAATAGGATGGACGGAAGCGCATCTTCAACGACGGCACTTCGAAGAACGCCTTGCAGAACTCTTCGAGCACCCATTTCATGTTGGCGACATTCGCCGTCTTGTCGATGACGAGGCCTTCGACCTGATGGAACATCGGCGAATGGGTCGCGTCGGAATCCATGCGATAGGTTTTGCCCGGAATAACGATGCGAATCGGCGGCTTCTGGTTCTCCATGGTGCGGACCTGAACCGGGCTCGTATGCGTGCGCAACACACGCCGTTCGCCGTTGGCATCCGGATTGAAAAAGAAGGTGTCGTGCATCTCGCGCGCCGGATGGCCTTCCGGGAAATTAAGCGCGGTGAAATTGTAATAGTCGGTCTCGATGTCTGGCCCTTCGGCAATGGAGAAGCCCATGTCGGCGAAAATTGCCGTGATCTCGTCGATGACCTGGCTGATCGGATGGATGCGGCCGCGCTCTACCGGAGCGGCGCGGACCGGCAGCGTGATGTCGACCTTTTCCTTTTCGAGACGAAGAGCGATGGCCACATCCTTGAGGGCGGCCTTGCGGGCCGTCAGCGCTTCGGTAATACGGTTTTTCAGGCCATTGATGGCCGGGCCCTGGAACTGGCGCTCTTCCGGCGACATTGCGCCGAGCGACTTCAGCTTCTCCGAGATCGAGCCCTTCTTGCCGAGTGCAGCAATGCGTACGGCCTCGATGGCCGCTTCGTCATTGGCTGCCGCAATCTGCGCGGCAAGCACGCTTTCCAGTTCTACCAGGTCGTCCATCGTTCATCACCTGTCTGATCGTCAATGACAAAAATCGAAAAACCCGCGCCAGCCGAGCCAGCGCGGGTTTCCCAAGTCTAATTTTCCGAAAATGCTTTGGGAGCGCTGGGCTTAGTGGACAGCGCCTTCAAAAGCGTTCGGAGTGGTATTCTTGAGGTACTCAAGCGCCTTCTTGGCAGAAGCGACGAGTGCACCGAATGCTTCCGGCTCGTGGATCGCGAGATCCGACAGAACCTTACGGTCGACTTCGATACCCGACTTCGACAGGCCGTCGATGAAACGGCTGTAGGTCAGGCCATGCTCGCGCACGGCGGCATTGATGCGCTGGGTCCAGAGCGCGCGGAACGTGCGCTTCTTGTTCTTGCGGTCGCGATAAGCGTACTGCTTCGAACGATCAACGGCAGCCTTTGCGGTGCGGATCGTATTCTTGCGGCGGCCACGGAAACCCTCGGCCTGCTTCAGAACTTTTTTGTGCTTGGCGTGGGACGTAACGCCCCGTTTTACACGTGCCATGATATGATCTCCTTGTCTTAAGGACTAAAAACGCGCCCGGCTTAGAGGCCGTTGGGCAAGAACTTCTTCACGATCTTCGCATCGGCATCGGAAAGAACCATTGTGCCACGTGCGTCACGGATGAATTTGTTCGAACGTTTGATCATGCCATGGCGTTTGCCAGCGGCGGCGGCTTTGACTTTGCCAGTCCCGGTTACTTTGAACCGCTTCTTGGCAGCAGATTTGGTCTTCATCTTGGGCATTTTGCTACTCCATTCTTCTAAAGGAGCCAAGTCGTTTCTGTGAAACGGCGGCTCCTGTTTTTCCACTTCAGGCCGACCAAAGCCTGAAAGCATACAAAACCGCCACGGCATGCCCTGCCGGGCGGTTTGAACGGGGCCTTATTACCAGAAGTCTGAAAAAGCGCAACAACTGAATCGATCAAGGCCGATTGTAAATGAAAAAGCCGCCCGAAGGCGGCTCTTGATCCGAGGAAAGCGCCTGTCAGCGCGGTGCGAGCACCATCATCATCTGGCGGCCCTCAAGCTTCGGCTCCGCCTCGACCTTGGAAATCTCGACAGTATCTTCCTTCACCCGGTCGAGCAGACGCATGCCGAGTTCCTGGTGCGCCATTTCGCGGCCGCGGAAACGCAGCGTTACCTTGACCTTGTCGCCCTCATCGAAGAACCGCTTGATCGCCTTCATCTTCACATCATAGTCATGCGTATCGATGTTCGGACGCATCTTGATTTCTTTGATTTCGACTGTCTTCTGCTTCTTGCGCGCCTCAGCGGCCTTCTTCTGGCCCTGGTACTTCAGCTTGCCCAGATCGACGATCTTGCAAACCGGCGGCTCGGCATTGGGGACGATCTCGACGAGATCAAGTCCGGCCTCATCGGCCATGGCCAGTGCTGCCTGAATGGTAACGATACCGTGGTTTTCACCTTCGGCATCGATCAATTGTACCTGAGGTACGCGGATATCGCGGTTCGAACGAGGTCCATCTTTCTGGACCGCCTGTGCTCTAAAGGGTCGGCGAATGGCAGTAGTCTCCTTGAATTATTTCGGTCAACGCAAATAGCACCGTCGGACCAGCGCCGCAATGCTTCTATGCGTCGGGCCCATGCGAATACCATTTTTTTCGGGATAAATCATCCATGACAGACATAGGATTGTTTCAGTTTTATGCAATATCGCGGGCTTTATTGCCAGGTGCGAACATGGCAAAAGGCAGTATAGCGATAGATGACAGGCATGCTCATGGACATTACCCCGCCCCAGTTCCACACCGTCGATGGGATCGAGATTGCCTACCGCAGGCGGAATGGAGGCGAACCCGGTCTCGTCTGGCTCGGCGGCTATCGCTCGGACATGCTCGGCACCAAGGCCGAATGGCTCGATCAATGGGCTGCAAGCAGTGGCCTTGCCTATCTTCGGCACGACTATTCCGGGCACGGCGAATCCCGCGGTGAATTCCGCGACGGCACGATTTCGCTCTGGCTCGAACAGACGCTGGCGGTGTTCCGCGATTTCACCTCCGGGCCCCAGATCGTAATCGGCTCGTCGATGGGCGGCTGGATTGCCCTACGCCTCATCGAAGAACTGCAGAAGGTCGGTGAAGGCGGACGGGTCGCCGGCCTCGTCCTTATTGCGCCGGCGCCCGACTTCACCTCGGAACTGGTAGAGCCGCAACTGACCAACAAGCAGCGGCGGCAGATCGCCGAGCTTGGCTATATGGAAGAGCCGTCGGAGTATTCGCCGGAGCCCTATATCTACACGAAGAAGCTGCTCGAAGACGGGCGTACCAACCAGGTATTGAAGGGCGTCATCCAGACCGACTGCCCCATTCACATTCTCCAAGGCATGAAGGACGACGACGTTCCCTATCGCCATGCGTTGCGACTCGTCGATCATCTTCCCGTCGACGACGTGACGATCACCCTCGTTCGCGACGGCGACCACCGCCTTTCCCGCCCGCAGGACCTTGAACTTCTGACGCGAACCGTGTCTTCAATGGTCGATCGCATCACCCATCCAAAGTCCCGCCCGCCCGTTCAATAGGTCACCCTCATGCGCTTTTCAGTGGTTGCTTCTGCCGTCGTTGCTGCGGTCGTCGGTTTTGGCGGTACACTGGCGCTGATTATCGCGGCGGCGCAGGCGCTGGGCGCGACACAGGCCGAGACCGCTAGCTGGGTCACCGCCGTCTGTCTCGCCATGTTCTTCGCGACCGGCTACCTCAGCTGGCGCTACAAAATGCCGATCATCAGTGCATGGTCGACCCCCGGCCTTGCGCTTATCGGCGGATCGATCGGCTTTACCATGCCTGAGGCCGTTGGTGCCTTTATCGTCACCGCCCTTGCCATCATCCTTACGGGGTTGATCAAGCCGGTCTCGGCTTTCGTCTCGAAGATCCCGGCTTCCATCGCCTCGGGCATGCTTGCCGGCGTGCTCTTTGCCTTCCTCATCGGCGCGGCGCGAACCATACCGGTTGATCCGCTCTTTGTTTTGCCGCTGGCGGCGCTGTTCTTCGTCACCCGGCTCTATAACCCTGCCATGGCCGTGCTCGCGGTGCTTTTCGGCGGCGTGATATACGCCTTTGCCAGCGGGCGCGTGGCTAGCGTCCCCTCGGTTGAACTGTCGACGTTGACGCTGATCATGCCGGTGTTTGACTTGCGCGCCATGATCGGCCTTGCCCTGCCGCTATATCTCGTCACCATGGCTTCGCAGAACTTGCCGGGTTTTGCGGTCTTGCGCGCTGCAGGTTACGAGCCGCCGACGGCCGCGGCTTTGCAGGTGACCGGCCTCGTCTCGCTCCTGAGCGCGCCCTTTGGTGGGCACACCAGCAATATGGCGGCGATCTCGGCCGCCATCTGCACCGGTCCCGATGCCCATCCTGACCCGCAGAAGCGTTGGCTGACGGGACCGTTCTATGCGCTTTCCTATCTGATATTTGCGATCTTCGGCGCCTCCCTCGTCGCGCTCTTCGCGGTTCTACCGGCGCCGCTGATCGCGCTCGTCGCCGGCCTCGCCCTCATCGGTGCATTTACCAACGCGCTTTCGCTCGCGCTCAAGACAGAAAAGGAGCGCCTTGCCGCAATCGTGACCTTCGCGGTCACTGCATCCGGCATCTCCATCGCGGGAATCGGCGCGGCCTTCTGGGCGCTCGTTGCGGGCCTGCTCGTCTATTGGCTCGATCACGTAAAGAAAGCGGTCTGATTCCAAAGGCTTGTCGCATTTGGAGTCACGTTTTCTTGAAAAGCCAAAATTTCCTTCCCATGTCGTAATCGATCGACCAATCGGGGTCGGGCTTTCTTCAGTAAGGAAGGGCTTTAGATGAACAATGCTGCTTTGATCCGGCCAGGCTGGACCCCGGCGACCATCGCTCTGATGATTATCGGTTTCATGCTGTTCTGGCCACTTGGCTTAGCCATGCTTGCCTACATTGTCTGGGGCAACCGGTTTGGCGGTTTCAAACACGAAATGAACAATGCCGCTGAAAACGTTTGCGGTGCGTGGCGCCGCAATCGCCGTTCGCAGCGTTTCGGCAGAGGTCCGTTCGGCACCGGCAACGTCGCCTTCGACGAATGGCGCGAGAAGGAACTGGAGCGCCTCGACGAGGAACGCCGCAAGCTCGAAGAGATGCGCGCCGAGTTCGAGACCTACGCGCAGGAACTGCGCCGCGCCAAGGACAGGGAAGAATTCGACCGGTTCATGGCCGATCGCAACGCCAGGAAGTCTTCGGGATCGGTTCCTGATGTGAATGAAGGCAACGGCGAATAACCCTGTTTCAATCGTTCGTTGCTGTATGAGGCGGCGCCGGGATGTCCCGGCGCCGCTCCTGTTTTGGCTGGCGACACCCCTCGAATCAACTAAAGTGGCCGAATGATCCTGTCCCTGTTTCGGAACCCGCCGAAAAAGTCCGCCACGCTTACGGCTGAACGCAGCTATGAGGTAGCCGGGCGCGTTCTGCCGCTGCGCGTGATGGAGAACCCTCGCGCTACACGCTTGACGCTGCGGATCGACGCCGGTGGCAAGGGGCTGCGCATGACGGTGCCGCCCGGCATGCCGGCGCGAGAGATCGACAAGTTCCTCACGCGCCACGAGGGTTGGATCGAGACCCGCATCTCCAAGATGCCCGACCAGCCCAAGGTGCGCCCCGGCGTGAAGATACCGGTGCGAGGTGTGCCGCATCGCATCGTTCACGAACCCGCCAAGCGCGGCACGGTGCGGCAGGAGCCGGGACCAGACGGGCCATTGCTCATCGTTTGCGGTGACCGCCCGCATCTTGCCCGCCGCGTCGGCGATTTCCTCAAGCGGGAAGCCCGCCGCGACCTTGAAATGCTCGTCGCGCGCCATACTGCGGCTGTCGGCCGACGCGCAAAAGCGGTGCGGTTGAAGGATACGAAAAGCCGCTGGGGCTCCTGTACCTCCGATGGCACGCTGTCCTTTTCCTGGCGCATCATGATGGCCCCGCCGCCGATCATCAATTATCTGGTCGCGCACGAGGTCGCACACCTTAAGGAAATGAACCACGGTCCGAAATTCTGGAAGCTGTGCGGCGAGCTTTGCCCCGATACCGATCGCTGCAAGGCCTGGCTGAAGCGCAATGGCGGCGCATTGCAGGCAATCGATTTCAGCTGATGGCAGTCGATCTTCCAATGCCGGTTTTGCAGGCCGCAAAAACGCTGTGGGAGTATCACCACATCTACGATCCGCTCGCCAAGGCGGACCTGATCATCGGGCTCGGCAGCTACGATCTGCGCGTCGCCGACCATTGCGCCGCATTGTTTCACCAGGGTCTGGCGCCGCGTATTCTCTTTACCGGCAAATCCGGCAACTGGACCGGCAACCTTTATGAAAGCAGCGAGGCAGAGGCGTTTGCGCACCGTGCCGTCAATCTTGGCGTGCCCGCCGTCTCCATTCTCATCGAGCCCCACGCCACCAATATCGGCGAGAATATCCGCTTTGCCAGATCAATGGCCGGCGAGCATATCCAGCGGGTCATTATGGTCACCAAGCCGCAGACCCAGCGGCGCGTCCGCGCCACGGCGGATGCACAATGGCCTGAAGTTACAACGCTGGTGACCGCACCACTTACCCGTTTCGAAGACCAACCGACGACGGCCTATTCGCTTGAGGGCCTTATCAACGAGATGGTCGGCGACGTGCATCGCATGAGGATTTACCCCATCAAGGGCTATCAGACAGCGCAATCCATCCCCGTATCCGTCGCGGATGCGTTCGAATTTCTTGTCGCGAAGGGCTATCACCACCATCTGTGACAGAGTCCGATGCAAAATCCTCGACTTTGGCGCATTTTCATGCGAGTGGCGGGTCATGAGCCTTGATATGAAGATATGCGGATTGAAAACCGACGAAGCAGTTGCCGCTGCCCTCGACGGTGGCGCCACGCATATCGGCTTCATCTTCTTTGCAAAGAGCCCGCGCAATATTAACCCTGCCGAGGCCGGTCGTCTGCGCCGCGCCGCCGCAGGCCGAGCAAAGGCCGTTGCCGTTACCGTTGACGCCGACGATGCCGCGCTCGATGCGATCGTTTCGGAAATGGCGCCTGATATGCTGCAGTTGCACGGCCACGAGAGCGTCTCGCGCGTGCGGCAGGTGAAAGCGCGTTATGGCCTCCCGGTGATCAAGGTCTTCTCGCTGCGCGAGCGCGGCGACCTTGCGCAGATCGAACCGTACATCGGCATCGCCGATCGGCTGATGTTCGATGCCAAGGCACCTGCAGGCTCGGCCTTGCCGGGTGGCAATGGCGTCGCGTTCGATTGGCAGGTCTTGAGTGAGCTTGGCGGCTCGCTCGATTACATTCTGTCCGGCGGGCTGAATGCCGGTAATATCGGCCAGGCATTGCAGGAGACATTGCCGGGCGGCATTGATATTTCATCCGGCGTCGAATCGGCGCCCGGCGTTAAGGATGTCGGGCTTATCAAGGAATTTTTCAGGGCCGTGCGCGCTGCCAAAAGCGCCGATGCGGCTTAAGGCGGGCAGTCGCTTCGGCGACTATTCCAGGAACGGAGTGGAGCAGTGAACAAGGTGGTTGAGCCCAATTCATTCAAGACAGGTCCCGACGAAGAGGGCATGTTCGGCATTTTCGGCGGGCGCTTTGTTGCCGAAACGCTGATGCCGCTCATTCTTGAATTGCAGCAGGCCTATGACGACGCCAAGAATGATCCGGCCTTCAAGGCTGAGCTTCAGGCGCTTTCCACGCACTATGCCGGCCGCCCGTCCAAGCTCTATTATGCCGAGGGCCTGACCCGGCACGTGCGCCAGCTCGCCAAGGATAAGGGCGGCAATGGCGGCGCCAAGATCTACTTCAAGCGCGAAGACCTCAATCACACCGGCAGCCACAAGATCAACAATTGCCTGGGGCAAATCCTGCTCGCCAAGCGCATGGGCAAGACCCGCATCATCGCCGAAACCGGCGCCGGACAGCATGGCGTCGCCTCGGCGACTGTGTCGGCCCGCTTCGGGCTCCCCTGCGTCGTCTATATGGGCGCGACCGACGTCGAACGGCAGAAGCCGAACGTCTTCCGCATGAAGCTGCTTGGTGCCGAAGTGAAGCCGGTTTCCTCCGGCCATGGCACGCTCAAGGATGCCATGAACGAGGCGCTGCGCGACTGGGTCACCAATGTCGACGACACCTACTACCTGATCGGCACTGCCGCTGGTCCCCATCCCTATCCCGAACTCGTTCGCGACTTCCAGTCCGTCATCGGCATTGAGGCACGCGAGCAGATCCTCGAACAGGAGGGACGCCTGCCCGACACGATCATTGCTGCCGTCGGCGGCGGGTCCAACGCAATCGGCCTGTTCCACCCGTTCCTCGACGACAAGAGCGTCGAGATCATCGGCATCGAGGCTGGCGGACGAGGGCTTGACGGTATCGAACATTGTGCCTCGATGAGCGCAGGCCGTCCCGGCGTTTTGCACGGCAACCGCACCTACCTCCTGCAGGATGAGGATGGCCAGATCCTTGACGGCCACTCGGTTTCGGCCGGCCTCGATTATCCGGGCGTCGGACCGGAGCATTCCTGGCTGCGCGATACGGGCCGCGTTTCCTACGTGCCGATCCTTGACAATGAGGCGCTCGACGCCTTCCAGCTGACCACACGCGTAGAGGGTATTATTCCGGCGCTCGAATCCGCCCACGCCATCGCGCACGCGGTGAAGATCGCGCCGCAGATGGCGCAGGACAAGATCATGATCGTCAATCTATCCGGCCGCGGCGACAAGGACGTACACACGGTCGGCAAACTGCTTGGAATGGACATCTGATCATGACGACGCGTATCGACAGGAAATTTGCTGCACTGAAAGCCGAGGGTCGTCCGGCGCTCGTGACCTACTTCATGGGCGGCGACCCGGATTTCGACACCTCGCTCAAGATCATGAAGTCGTTGCCGGTCTCGGGTTCCGATATCATCGAACTCGGCGTGCCCTTTTCCGATCCCATGGCTGATGGCCCCGCCATTCAGGCTGCGGGCCTGCGGGCGCTGAAAAAAGGCATGACCCTGACCAAGACCCTGGAGCTTGCCGGGCAGTTTCGCGCGAGCGACGATACGACCCCGATCGTGCTGATGGGCTACTACAATCCCATCTACATTTATGGTGTCGACCGCTTCGTGAAGGATGCCGTTGCTGCGGGAATCGATGGTCTCATCATTGTCGACCTGCCGCCTGAAATGGATGAAGAGCTGTGCATCCCCGCCATCAAGGCCGGGATCAACTTCATTCGCCTGGCGACGCCGACGACGGACGAAAAGCGCCTGCCGAAAGTGCTGCAGAACACCTCCGGCTTCGTCTATTACGTATCGATGACCGGCATCACCGGTTCGGCGCTTCCCGACACGTCGAAGGTTGCGAGCGCCGTCGAGCGGATCAAGAAGCACACGGACCTTCCGGTCGTCGTCGGTTTCGGCGTCAAGACCGCAGAACAGGCAAAGGTTATCGGCAGCGCCGCCGACGGTGTCGTCGTCGGTACGGCGATCATCAATGCCGTTGCCAATACCATCCGTCCCGATGGCTCGCTGGTCGCCGATCCTGCCGAGGCAGTTGCCACCATGGTGCAGGGCCTGTCCAGCGGCGTCAGGGCTGTACGCCTTGCGGCGGCCGAGTAGAAGCTCTAAATCACCTGAACCTTTGACGGAAGAACAGGACCGATCATGAACTGGATCACGAATTACGTTCGGCCAAAGATCAACTCGATGCTTGGCCGCCGTGAAATGCCGGAGAATCTCTGGATCAAGGATCCGGAGTCCGGAGAGATGGTCTTCCACACGGATCTCGAAAAGAACCAGTGGGTCGTGCCGTCTTCCGGCCACCACATGCGCATTCCGGCGCGTGATCGGCTGCGCTTTTTCTTCGATGACGGGATTTTCGAGACGCTCGAGCAGCCCAAGGTCGCCATCGATCCTTTGAAATTCCGCGATGAGAAGCGCTATATCGACCGCCTCAAGGAACATCGCACCAAGACCGGGCAGGACGACGCAATCATCAACGCCCTCGGCACCATCGAGGGTCTGCCGATCGTCGTCACGATCCACGACTTCAGCTTCATGGGCGGTTCGCTCGGGATGGCAGCGGGCGAGGCAATCATCAAGGGTTTTGAAACAGCGATCGCACAGAAGAAGCCGCTTGTGCTCTTTGCCGCATCGGGCGGGGCGCGCATGCAAGAGGGCATTCTTTCGCTGATGCAGCTGCCGCGCACCACGGTTGCCGTGGAAATGCTGAAGGAAGCCGGCCTGCCCTATATCGTCGTCCTGACCAATCCGACGACCGGCGGCGTCTCCGCATCCTATGCCATGCTCGGCGATATCCATATTGCAGAACCAGGCGCCCTGATCGGCTTTGCCGGGCAGCGCGTCATCGAACAGACCATCCGCGAGAAACTGCCGGAAGGTTTCCAGCGCGCCGAATATTTGAAAACCCACGGCATGGTCGACATGGTGGTGCCGCGGCCGCAGCTCAAGACGACTATTGCCCGGCTCCTCAAGATGATGATGGGCCAGCCGGCGACGGAAATTGCCGAGGAGACCGATGTGCCGAATGGTCTCGCCACCACCGCTTTGCCGGTTCCGGCCAAGGCCGATTCCTGATGCCGCTGCGCCATACCTAAAGCCGGATGTGCAATGTCGTCGCATGCTGAAAAGGAAATAGAACGGCTGCTCGGCTTGCACCCGAAGGGCTTCGACCTGTCGCTCGGCCGGATCACACGCCTGCTCGACACGTTGGGCAATCCGCATCTGAGACTCCCGCCGGTGATCCATGTCGCCGGGACCAACGGCAAGGGTTCGGCGGTAGCCTTCTCTCGCGCACTGCTCGAGGCTGCGGGCTATACCGCGCATGTGCATACCTCCCCCCATCTCGTGCGCTGGCATGAGCGTTACAGGCTCGGTGCGCCGGGCGGCGGCAAGATTGTCGAGGATGCGGTTCTGGCTGAAGCGGTAAAGCGCGTTGCCGAAGCCAACGCGGGGCAGGCGATCACCGTTTTTGAAATTTTGACGGCAGTCACCTTTGTGCTTTTTTCCGAGCACCCGGCGGACGCCGTTGTCCTTGAAGTTGGTCTTGGTGGACGATTCGACGCGACAAATGTAATCCCGGAGCCGGCGGTCAGCGTCATCATGCCGATCTCGCTCGACCACCAACCCTATCTTGGCGATCGTGTGGAGCTCATTGCAGCCGAGAAGGCGGGCATTATCAAGCCGCGTTGCCCCGTCGTTATTGGCGCGCAGGACGAAGAAGCCGTGCGCATGGTCCTGATCGAGACCGCCGAGCGCCGCGATTGTCCCTATGCCGTCTATGGTCAGGATTTCCTGAGCTTCGAAGAGCGCGGTCGCATGATCTACCAGGACAATACCGGCCTGATGGATCTGCCCCTGCCGAACCTTCTTGGCCGGCACCAACTGGCCAATGCGGCCGCGGCCATCCAGGCCGTGCGGACCGCCGGCTTTAAAGTTCCCGAACAGGCCGTTGAGCGCGCCATGACCACCGTGGAGTGGCCGGCGCGCATGCAGCGCCTCGTCAAGGGCAAGCTTGTTGAACTATCCGTACCCGGTTCGGAGATCTGGCTCGACGGCGGGCACAATCCCGGTGCGGGCCTCGTGGTCGCAGAGGCGATCGCCACCCTTGAAGACCGCAGCCAGCGCCCGCTTTTCCTCATTACGGGCATGATCAATACCAAGGACCCGGTGGGATACTTCCAGGCATTCACCGGCATGGCGCGCCACGTCTATACGGTGCCGATCCGCTCCAGCGGCGCCGGTATCCCCCACGACGAGCTGGCAATCGCTGCCAATGAAGCGGGTCTTTCCGCCGAGCCGGTGCATTCGGTGGAGAATGCCCTGAAAATCTTGCGCGATAGCTGGGACTCCAGCGAGCCCGCGCCGCGCATCCTCATCGGCGGCTCGCTCTATCTTGCCGGCGAAGTGCTCTCCGACAACGCCACGCCGCCACAATAAAAAACCCGGCATAAGGCCGGGTTTTTTATTGTGCAGTCCGGATTGATCAGGCAGCCGAATTTCTGATCCAGTCGCTGAGTTTGCTCTTCGGAGCAGCACCAACGAGGTTGGCGGCAAGTTCGCCATCCTTGAACATCAGAAGGGTCGGGATGGAACGGACGCCGAACTGGGCGGCCAGTTCCGGATTCTCATCGATGTTGACCTTGGCGATCGTGACCTTGCCTTCCATCTCCGAAGCGATTTCCTCGAGGGCCGGCGCGATCATCTTGCAGGGGCCGCACCACTCCGCCCAGAAATCAACGACGACAGGCTGGCCAGCCTGGATTACATCGGACTGAAAATTGCTGGTGTCGATCTTGACGGTAGCCATAGGCTTTTCCTTGTAGGTTTGTTGAATGTGTTGCACATCATGTGGTGAGTCTATCCACACTCGTCAAGCTAGGTCTTGTCACGATTCAGTGCAAAGGTCTACGTGGGTGCCTATCGCAGACGCTCGAGCGCCTCGTTCATGGCCGCCTCGGGAATGTCGACGAGGTGGGGGCCCTCGGTGAAGAGCAAGGCGGTTTCGATGGTCTTGCCGGGGTAAAGTGGCGCCAGCAACTCGCGGTAGAGCGCAAGCTGGGCGACATAGGTTTCCGGTACTTTCGCCAGCATTTGAGGTGCCGGCCGGTTGGTCTTGTAGTCGATGATGACGACGCGATCGCCCACGACGGCGAGTCGGTCGACGACGCCGGATACGGCGTGGTCCTTGCCGCGCAGATGCAATGTCCCCATGACGGCCACCTCTGCCAGCGAGCCTTCGGCAAAGACGGCAGCGAACTTTGCATCGTCGAGGATCGCAAATACCGACCTCCGCGCCACGTCAAGCTCCTGTGGTTCCCAGTCGAACGCGGCCCGCGCCAGATAGCGGTCCGCCGCTGCCATCCGTTGTTCAACGGGGAGATCAGGCAGTGTCTGCAACAGAGCGTGGATGACGATGCCGCGGCGGATGGCAAAGGATGACGTGCCGCGATCCCCGGCGAGAACCGGCGATCCGGTGACCAGCGGGACTTCATCGTCCGGCTCGATCACTACTGACACGCCTGACGGCGCGAGCGGTCGCGGCAGACCCAGTTCGCGCGGCATCGGCTTTCTGAAGGCAGCGGGAAACGCGACCTCGGTGGCTGCCGGCCGGTCTTCGGGAACCGCAATATCGCGATCGTCGGGCTGGGTGATGCGATAGCGCCTCGCGTTGACGCCTTCCACAGGATGATCGAACGGCAGGCTCGCATCGCCGAGACCGGCATCAACCAGATTGTGCCACGTCTCGGGGGCCTGTCTTATGCCGCGATAGCCGCAGACGATCAGGCGGTCTTCGGCGCGGGTCATCCCAACATAGAGCAGGCGCCGATACTCCTCTTCGGCGCGAAGCTTCAAGGTATCGAGCAACGTGCCCGTGAATGCTGTTGCGTGGAATTTCGACGGTACGAAAAGGAAACCCTTGCCCTGCCAGCCGTCCTGTTCGCGCATATCGAAGGAGACGAGGTTGGGATTCCGTCCGCCGGCCGAAGCCGCGCTGCCGGGATCAACGAGAAAGACCACTGCGGCCTCCAGGCCCTTCGAGGCATGGACGGTCATGATCCTTACTTCGTTGCGGCTCTGGTCGAATTCGCGCTTGATCTCCGGCGTTGCCGCCTCCAGCGTTTCGAGAAAGGCCTGCAGGCCCGGCAATCCGGTGCGCTCGGTCGCGATCGCATAATTCTGGAACTCGTCGATGACGTCACCGGCTTCCTGGCCAAGCCGCGCCAGCAAGTCGCGCCGCGCACCGCCTGGTCCAAGGATATGGGCGTAGAATTCGAAGACAGGGAGCGTATCGGCGCGGCTGCGCCACTCCTTCAGGCGCTGGGCACTAGCATGGAACGTAAGGTCGTCCTCGGCACGGCTGTTCAGCCGGTCGAATAATGTCTCGTTTTCGGTGCGTCCATGGGCAAGGGCGAACAGTTCATCGTCTCCAAGCTTGAACAGCGGGCTCTTCAACAAGGCGGCCAGAGAGAGGTCGTCGGCAGGCAACAACATGAAGCGACCAAGCGCCATCAGGTCCTTGATCGCAATGTGGTCGGTCAGCTTCAGCCGATCTGCCCCGCCGACCGGCACGTGCCGCCGTTTCAGTTCGCGCGACAGGGCATGCATGAACTGGTCGCGCTTGCGCACCAGCACCATGATATCGCGTGCCTCGAGCCTGCGTCCCTGCCCCTGCAACACCTCGCCGTTGTTCAGCCAGAGTTCGATGGTCCTGGCGATCTGCTCGGCGAGCCGCACGGGTGGCGCGCGCAGGCTGTCGACCGGCGTGCGCCAGTCCTCCACCTCCGGGGTCGTGTCCGGCGTCAGCACGTCCCATATTTCAACTTCGCCCGGATCGCTGCCGCGTATGGCTGTGTGGACAGTCGATCCATGATCGCGGCCAAAACCACGGTGCGCTTCGGCCCTTGCAAAAACCTTGTCTACAGCCGAGAGCACGTCCGGGGCGGAGCGGAAAGAGAAATTGAGGCTGACCTTGGCGAAGCTCAGATCCGCCTGATCGGCATTGCGTTCCGTTGCCCTGCCGTGAGCGGCAAAATCCTCCGGAATGGCCCCCTGGAACGAATAGATCGACTGCTTCTCATCACCCACCGCAAACAGAGTGCGGCGTATCTCACGCGCTGTTTTGCCGGCAAAGAATTCCTCGCTGAGCAGCCGGATAACTTTCCACTGGTTGGGACTCGTATCCTGTGCCTCGTCGACAAGTATGTGATCGATGCCCTTGTCGAGCTTGTACTGCACCCAGGGGCCCGCATCCTGGCGTTGCAGTAGATTGACCGTGCGCACGATAAGGTCGTCGAAATCGAGCAGACCGCGAGACCGCTTCATTTCCTGATAGCGGCCGAGCAGTTCGTCCACCAGCACGAATGCGGACAGGGTCAGTCCGATGAGCCTGTATTGCTTGAGGCGGTCAAGGCCGCCGCGCGCCCGCTCCGCCGCCCTTTCGAAGCGATCCTCGAAGTCGGGCACCCTGTCGACCACGGCCCGGGTCGCGAGCTTGGCGCCGCTGACCGGCTCCCCGGATTTCAGGTAGAAGGCTTCTCGCAGAAAGTCCTCCAGTTCCTCGGTGCGGCTCGCCTGCTCGGCGGACCGGATCAGCCACGCAAAGTCGACTGCGCGCCTGGCGCCTTCGGAAATGTCGAGAAGTTCCCCGAGCACCCCATCATCGAGTTCAGGCAGCGGCCAGAACTCGGCGACTATTTCGTCTTCCGCCTCATCGCCTCTAAAACCGAAGTACCCGTAGAAGGTCTGGCGACGCAATCCATCGTGGCCGACTTCGCGGATGAATGACGTGAGGTCATGCCGTTTCACGATGGCTTCATCGAGCAGCGCCTGCAGGCCGAATTCACCGGCCGCGTCGAGCACGTCCCCGAAGGCGCCTGCAAGCTCGACATTGTGATCGAGCCGGGCGGTTTGCAAAAGTTGCCGGCGCGCTTCGCCGACGAGCGCGACCTGCATCAAATCGTCCATCAATTCGAAATGACCGGCGATATTCGCTTCGAGCGGAAACTGATGCAGGATCGCTTCACAGAAGGCGTGGATGGTCTGGATTTTCAACCCGCCCGGTGTCTCGAGCGCGCGGGCAAAGAGGCGGCGTGCCTGCGTCAACCTTTTCGGACCCGGACGTTCCCCGTCGATTTTCTCAATCGTGCGGCTGAGCGCTGCCTCATCCATTGTCGCCCATTCCGACAGGCGGGCAAAGACACGGTTCTGCATGACCGCCGCCGCTGCCTTCGTATAGGTCAGGCAGAGGATCTTGGACGGATCGGTCCCATCCAGCAGCAGCCGGATGACGCGTTCGGTGAGAACATGGGTCTTGCCCGAACCGGCATTCGCCGACACCCAGACGGAGTCCTTCGGGTCGGCGGCGCGGTTCTGGTCGCGAATGGTTTCCACCGGAATGGCGAGCGGCTTCTTCATGATCCTTCACCCTCGTCGTCGGCGCCGCCGGCCGACCATTCCAGCACACGGGCGAGGTGATCATAATCGCCGGTCAGATCGCCCTCCTTGAATGGCAGGGCGCGTGACAGGTATCCTTTGCCGACGTCGCGGTAGGCTTTCAAGAGTTCGCTCAGGCGATGCCATGCCAACTCACCAAGGTCCGGCGCGGACTTCCTGCTGTTGCGGGTTTCTAGAATCGATTCGGGGACAACCTTCCCTCGTGGCCTCAACCGGACATAGAGCAGGTCGGTTGCATTGCGCCGCCCGACCTCATGGAATCCGCCGCGGGCCAGCAACGCCGCTTCCAACGCGAGCTGCGGTGCCAGCAGGACATGCGCCTGCCGAACCGACGGTGTCGAACCGGTCTTGTAGTCGATGATATCGACGGTTCCGTCGCGTCGGATATCGACGCGGTCAGCGCGCCCCGACAAGGTAACGCCGGTCGAATCAACCGCGATCTTTTTGGATGCGATTTCCGCATGCCGTTCGGCGATGAGTTGCGCGCGCCCGCGCTCCCAATTGATGAACTCCGGTACCAGCATCTGAAATCGCGGCCACCAAACCGCGTCGATTTCTTCCGGGAGACCGCTCGCATCAAAATGCCGCCGCCCTATATCCATGAGCTTTGCCATGGCATCGGCATCAATCGGATCGATGTTTTCGCCAGTGAATGCGGCGAGGATGTCATGAAAGAGCGAGCCGCGTTCGGCAACGTCGGGATCGCGGATCAAAGGCTCGATCGGGCGCAGGCGCAGGATGCGCCGCGCAAAAATCGCGTATGGATCACGCCGCAAGGTTTCGATTTCGGTCACCGAGAAATGCTTCGGCCGTGCATCGAGCGGCGGCTTCGGTTCCGGGCGCTTGACGAAATCTTCATCGACGGCGCGATCGATTTCGCGCGCCCAGCCAAGATACTTGCCGCCTCGCTGCCGCAATGTCGCACCGGCATCCTTGCCAAGCACCGTATCCAGCCGTTGCAGCCAGCGGGAGGCCACCGTCGGTGCATTTGCCGAGCGTTGCGAACGGGTAAGAACGACCATACCCATGCCCATCGCCATCTGGAAATCATGGGCTGCAAGGCCGGTCCGTCGTTCCGGCGGTTCGAGCTTGATGATCGACTTCATCGGCCGCGACATGAAAGGATCGTTGCGCGTCTTGCCCGGCCAGGATCCTTCATTCAAACCGCCAATGACGACTGTATCGACGGTTTGCAGGCGGGCTTCGAGCGCGCCCCAGATGAAGAGGCGTGGATGGGCGCCGATTTTCGGCTTCACGACTTCGCCGGCGAGGAGCGCCTCGACCATGGCAGGCCATTCGGCCGGCGCAAATTCCAGACCGGTATCGGCCGAGACGAGGTTGCGCAAGAAAGCCGCAAACTGCTCGCCGGCCGGCCCCTCGTAGAGCGCGGAAATATCGCCATTGTCGTCGCGCACAAGATTTTCAAGCGCGGTAACACTCGCATGAATGATTTCGGGCAAGGCGACGGCGCCGGACTGACCTGCCATGGCAACGATTGGCGCCATGCATCCGCTCAGCGCATCGCAGATCGCTCGCGCCTCCTCGATATCCGTCGCTGACAGGTGCCGCAGCCACATCGGTTCGAAGGGTGTGCCGCTCGTTTGCGCGAGCCGGTGATTAAAGAAGGCTCCAAGGTCCGCAAGGGTCGCGCGTCCGGTCCCTCCACGCAGGGCGACGAGTTCGATGGTCTCTGCCACTTTGCGCACCTTGCCGCGCTGCCCGCCGATGCGCGTCAGCGGATGCTTGAGCAGTGCCAAAAGCGCAGCGGGATCGCCAGGGTTGAATACCGTCTCCAGCGCCAGGCGCATCAACGTCGCCGGCAAGGTCTCGCGGAGTGCATGGCCGCCGGAATCGTCGGCGATGATGTTGAAGCGGGCGAGTTCCGTCGAAACGCGCCGCGCCAGATCCCGATCGGCGGTTACGAGCGCTGCGGTACGACCCGAATCCTCAATCGCTTCGCGCAGGGCCAATGCGGCAGCGAGCGCTTCTTCGCGTTCATTCGCCGCCTCGATCAGACAGATATCGGCAGTGGCTTCGGAAAATGCCCCGCCCGCCCGGTCGAGATATGCCCAAGCCTCGCTGGTGTCGGCGGGTCGCATGGCCTCGCTGACAAGACGCTCACGCGCCCGCATTCCGGGTTGGGGCGTCCCCAGCGGAACGACATCATCGCGCAGAATGCCAAGCTCCCCCAGGAGTTTGCGCAGGCCGTATTGGGGGTGGCCAAACATGGAGGGGTTGTCGTCGACCTTGGTAAGGATATCCCAACTCGCTGGGTCGAGATCGCGATCGAGGCCGGGCAGAACGACCGCTCCTTGCGGCAAGGATGCGATCGCCGCAAGCAGCTTGGCGGTGGCCGGGATCGACCCTGTCGAACCGGCCGCGATCACCGGCCCCGAAGGCGGGCTACGCAAGAGACGTTCGGCCTCCAGTTCGATAAGGCGATTGCGATGCGCAGCGGGATTGGAACGACGGCCCTCCTCCAGGATTTGCGGCCAGACGCCGGTGACGATATCGAGGAATTCGAGCGTGACCTGCCACCAGTTCGGTAGGTCCTCGGCCACGATATTGCCAAGCGTCGCCCAGCCACTCGCCTCGGTTTCAACCTGGTCCATCAGTCCGGCAAGATCGCGCGCCAGCCATATGGCGTCGGCGGTTGTCGCCGGAATGGCAATTTCCTCATTGCCGAAGAGCGCACGCACATGGTCGGGCAAACGCTCGCGCCAAGGTCTTACCAGGCTCGCCAGAAGCAGCAGCCGCTCCGTCGCATTGATGGGCGGCAAAAGATCGAAGAATGCCTCCGAGCCCATGTCGAACATGGCGGCATCTTCGTCCACATCCCCGAGCGGTCGGATGACGGGGAGGATCGCCGATTTCACCGGGCTTTTTTCGACGAGCAGGGAGCGCAAGGTTCGCGCCGCGCGCCGCGTCGGCACGTAGATCGTCGCCCGCGCCAGCGCCATGGGATCGCGAGGGTCGGCGGGAAAGCCCGGGATCAGTGTTCCGGACTGGATGGCTTCGATCAGCGCCGGCAGAAATGGGACGCCGGGAGCAGTGGAAAATACCCGCGGCCGTCTGCGCTCAACCATGAACCTTATGTGCGGCGATGGCCGCTTCCGCCTCGCCGATTGCCGCCGGCGTACCCACCGTCAGCCAAAGGCCGTCCATCTGCACGCCATAGAGCCGGTCCGCAGCAATCGCCGCGTCGAAATAGCGATTGAGCGACGCCTTTCCTTGCGCCTCGCCGGCGAAGATGCGCGGGTGGATGATTGCGGCGCCGGCATAGATATAGGGAGATGTTTCGTCTTTCCCTAGACGACTGAGGCGTCCTTGCTTGTCCATATGAAAATCGCCGCGTCCGTCATAGCCCGTCGCCTGGTACTTGTTCGCGATCATCAGAAGAATATCCATCCGATCATCATCCCACCCTTCCGCGAGCAGGACAAGATTTGAGCGCGCCCTATCGATCCAGAATGTGTCGGCGTTGATGACGTAAAACGGTTCGTTTCCAATCTGATCCAGTGCATTGACGATGCCGCCGGCGGAATCGAGAAGTTCAGCCCGCTCGTCCGATACGATAATCGACGGCAGCCTGTACCCCGCTACATGCTGTTCAATCTGGTCCGCGAGATAGTGGACATTGACGATTGCGCGCTCGACATCCGCAGCACGCAAGGCATCAAGGCCCCAATCCAGCAATGGTTTGCCGGCTACCTTAATCAACGGCTTTGGCGTCGTGAGCGTAAGTGGGGCCATACGCGTACCGAGACCGGCTGCAAGAACCATCGCCGTGCGAGGAGATTTCATCAATGGAACTCCGGATCGAGTATGCCGGCCTTCTCGCACCAATTTCCGATCGGCGCCAGAGCCTCGTGCTGCAACGCACGGATAAAATACATCTGAATGCGTGGGAGATGCTTTAGATAGGCTGGCTTGCCGTCGCGCTCGTCGAGGCGGACAAAAATGCCGAGAATCTTGGCGTTGCGCTGCGCAGCCATGATGGCAAAGGCTTTGCGGAATTTCGCTTCATCGAATTTCGCGTCGGCGGCCCGTCGTTCTGCCAGATATGCCAGGAGCAGATGGTCCTGCAGTTCCGGAGAAATGGTCACCCGCGCATCGAGTACAAGGGACGCGACGTCATAGGCGGAAGGCCCGATCATCGCATCCTGAAAATCGATCAGCCCTACCTGGTCCATGCCTTTCCGGTCGGCGCGCCACAGAATATTGGGCGAATGCACGTCTCTGAGAAGCAGGCTCAGCTCGGCATCTTTGAGTTGGCTAAAGACTTCGTCCCATGCTGCCACATAATCCTGTTTCAACTCGTGCGAGAGTGCTGCGCCACGCATTCGCGGCACATACCACTCCGACAGGAGCTCGACCTCGATCATCATCGCGTCGCGATCGAAGCGGTGGATATGATGTGCATAACCGTCAGCGGCTTCGATGTCCTGCGGCCACGAATATTGATGCAATCTGGCCAGCAGGCGCACCGCCGCCTCATACCGGCCGAGCACCGGGAGCCCCTGCGCATCGAGGATGCCCTCGTTGCCGAGATTCTCGATAATCAGAAAGCCCGCATCGAGATCGGCGGCATGGATTTCGGGAACGGAGAAACCATTTGCTTGAAGCAGTTTGTCGATCGCGACGAAGGCGGTCACCGACTGCGACAGATGCGCAATCTGCATGTAGGTCTTGCCGTCGCGCAGGATCGGACCGCCGGGATTGTAGGACGAGTTCATCAGGATCAGCGGCGACTGACCATCGTTGGCAATCGTCTCGTAGCCGCGCGCCGAGGCGTCGCCGAGAAGATAGCGCCGCTCCGCCGTTGGAAAGCCCGACGAGGCAAGGAAGGCGCGAATGGCGAGGGAGCGTTCGACGCGAGCAAGTGTCGCCGCGTCACCATCGATCCTGACCTCTCGTCCCTCCCTCACGTGGGTAAGCTTGATATGAAGGTTCTCGCGCGGCAGAGCGCCTCCGGCGCGCTCCGCCCACTCGACCAGCACGACGCCATCCTCCAGCGCTTCCTCCAGGCCAAGTTCGTCGACTTCCTCGGCCGAGGAGAGGCGATAGAGATCGACATGGCTGACCGGCAGTCGCAATTCCGGGTAGGATTGAACCAATGTAAATGTGGGACTTGGAACCTCGTAATCATTGTCCGCTGCAATCGTGCGGATGAGACCGCGGGCGAGCGTCGACTTGCCGGCTCCAAGATCGCCCGAAAGAGCCACGAGGTCTCCCTTGCGCAGCGCCAGGGCAAGGTCCTGTCCAAACCGCTCAGTATCCTCAGTCGTTGCCAATTGAACGATGATCGGTGCCATGGACGCCTTATTCGGCAGCGATGCTGAAGGTCCGCGCCTCGAGCGGGAAGCGGCATGTCACCAGCGTGCCTTTGCCGGCGGCGCTTTCAATATCGACTGTGCCGCCATGCAGTTCGACGAAACCCTTGACGATGGAAAGGCCCAATCCGGCGCCGCGCTTGCGCCCGCCATTCGGATAGGGCTGGAATCGCTTGAAGATGCTGTCGAGCACATAGCCCGGCATGCCGGGCCCCTTGTCCTCGACGCTGAACACCATTTCGGCCTGCTCGCGCCAGCAGGACAGGATTACGGTGCTGCCTTCCGGCGCATAGTTGGCGGCATTGCTCAGGAGATTTGCCAGCACTTGCTTCACCCGGCTGGCGTCGGCCCGGAAAGAGCCCGCTCCTGGCGTGATGCGGATGTCGAGAAGGATATTGTGTTCCTTCAGCCGGTCGGCGACTTTTTCCGACGCGGTCGTGATCGCGTCCGCCACGGAAACATCGCTGATATCAAGTTCCATGATCCCCGCATCGACGGTGGCGAGATCTAGAATATCATTGACGATCGTCAAAAGGACCGACGACGAAGTTCCTATATGGTCGAGATAATCGCGTTGCTTCTCGTTCAGCGGCCCCGTCATGGGCGTCTGCAGGAGTTCGGTGAAGCCAATGATATTGGTCAGCGGTGAGCGCAACTCGTAAGAGACGTGCTGTACGAAGTCGTTCTTCAATTCGTCCGTACGTTCGAGCGCTTCGTTCTTCTCCTTCAGGGCTCGCTCAACCTGCACCGAGTCGGTCACATTGACGAAGGTCAGCATGGTCTGACCGTTCGGCAGAGGCGCCGTCGCGTAGGACAATATCTTACCGGTGCTGAGCTCTATATGGCCGGAGAGCGACTGCCGCTCATCGTCAAACCCGGTGACGGTCGTCACGAAAGCTTCCCAGTGCACGGCATCCGAAACCGGTTCGCACAGCCGCCGGACAGCCGAAATATGCATGCCTTCCGCGATCTGTTCCTTTTTCAGCGACCAGAGCGAAGCAAAAGCAGGATTGAAAAGGCGGATCTTGCCGTCTGATCCAAAAACGGCCACACCCTCGGCCAGGTGATCGAGCGTCTGGCCCTGCACCTTGATCAGCGTGTTGTACCGGCTCTGAAGTTCGAGCTTTTCCGTGAGATTCTCGAAGACCCAGGTGACGCCGCCCTTAGGCTGCGGATTGACGATGACCCGCAGCGTACGGCCATCCATCAGGTACCAGAGGTGTTCCTGTGGTTCCACCGAATGATAAGCCGAAAGAACCTGTTCCTTCCAACGACGCCAATCCGGCTGCTCCGGCAAAATGCCGTCACTGCGGAACCTGTCAAGCAGCATGGAATTGTCAGGGTGGCTTTCGAGAAACGCCGTTTCGAGTCCCCAGACCTTGGCAAAGGCCTGGTTGAAGAATTGCAGCTTGCGGTTGGCATCGAACATGGCCACGGCCGAGTTCAACTGGTCCAGCGTGTCGGAATGATTGAGGACGGTTTGCTTGTATTCCTCGCGGATAAGCTCGACTTCGCTGATATCAACGGCGACACCGGCCGAGCCCGTCGTGCCGGCAACGTCGGTCACACGGAAGACGCGCCGGTCTCCGCCTACCACTGTCGACAACTGTTCGTTGAAGCGCCGCGACGCGGCCTTTTCCCGTTCCATGCGTTCGCGTGCCTGTGCGCCGAACAATTCACGCGCCTCACTGACGGCGGCGTGCGGTTCTCGCGCGTCGACTGCCTTGGCGTAAGCAGGATTGGCCCAGTTGAGCCGCCCATCGGCATCGCGGCTCCATGCCGGCATGTCGACCGATTCGAGCAATCCGCGCAGGGTGCCGATCGCTTCGCTCAACTGGTAATTCTCGGTCTTGAGCAGCGCTTGCTCGGCCCTTGCTTCGCCAACATTGATGAAGCGAACAATGGCATATCCGCCCGAGGTACGGCCCTGGATTTCCAGCGGTGCCCCCTTTGTCGTTTCGACGGTGATATCGAAGGGGCGTGCCTTTTCGCGCAAAGCGGCGATGGAGCGATCGAGCAAGGTAACCGAATCCACGCGCAACCAGCGACCGAAGGCAAGGAAGAGCGAGCGGGGCTCCGGCACGCCGATCTCCGGCGGAAGATTGCCGATCAGGTTGGGTGTGCTCGATCCACCTTCCCAGACGATGATGCGCTGATCCTTCAGATTCAGCATGGCCTCGTTGCGCTGCACCGTGACATTGAGATCGGCGACCTTGTCGCGCAACTGGCGGTTCTCATTGGCAATGCGGCTGCGTTCACGGATCAGCCAGCCTGCCGAGAGCAAGGCGGCACCCATGGCGCCAAGGAACATGGCGAACTGGATGACCTCGAACGTGCCGACCTCCACCCCAAAAGGCGTGCTGATCTTGCCAAAAGCATCCTCGGCGCGGGCCGGAAATGAAAACGCCGAAAGAATTGCGAGAGAGGAGCAGGCGCGGCACGCCAAGATCCGCAGTTCCTTCAGCACCGGAAATGCCCGTGCCGGATGTCTCCTGCGAACACCGCTTTCAATCTTCATATCAACCGTCGCTACCCCGTCTGGCGAATGCCCGCTGCTCCTTCCCTTCGATTTTTCAATCGCTTGGCCCACCGGGAACAGCGCTATCCCGAATCACTAGAATAAACCTTGAGCGAATCGACGGGAAGAACTGGCGGTAAAAAAGAAAGCCGGAGAATTTGTCAATCCCCCGGCGTCCATATCTTGTGTCGTTACTAACGAGAATTAATATCTGTAGTGGTCCGACTTGAAGGGACCCTTCGGCGTTACACCAATATAGGCGGCCTGTTCTTCGGAAAGAACCGACAATTTCGCTCCGAGCTTGTCGAGATGCAGGCGCGCGACTTTTTCGTCGAGGTGCTTGGGTAGAACATAGACTTCGTTCTTGTACTTCTCGCCACGGCTGTAGAGCTCGATTTGTGCCAGCACCTGGTTGGTGAAGGAAGCAGACATGACGAAGCTCGGATGGCCGGTCGCGTTACCGAGATTGAGCAGGCGTCCTTCCGACAGAAGCAGCATGCGCTTGCCATCCGGGAATTCGATCATGTCGACCTGCGGCTTGATGTTGGTCCATTTGAGATTGCGCAGCGCTGCGACCTGAATCTCATTGTCGAAGTGCCCGATATTGCCGACGATGACCATGTCCTTCATCTTGCGCATGGTATCGAGCGTGATGACGTCCTTGTTGCCGGTCGTGGTGATCACGATGTCAGCGGTCGGCGCTGCGTCCTCGAGGGTCACGACTTCGAAACCGTCCATGGCAGCCTGCAGCGCGCAGATCGGGTCGACTTCCGTTACCTTGACGCGTGCGCCGGCGCCGTTGAGCGATTGGGCAGAGCCCTTGCCCACGTCGCCGTAGCCACAAACGACGGCAACCTTGCCGGCCATCATCACGTCGGTGGCGCGGCGGATACCGTCGACCAGCGACTCCTTGCAGCCATACTTGTTGTCGAACTTCGACTTGGTGACGCTGTCATTGACATTGATCGCCGGGAAGGGAAGCAAGCCCTTCTTCTGCAGCTGATACAGGCGATTGACGCCCGTCGTCGTCTCTTCCGTGACGCCCTTGATGGCTTCGCGTTGCTTGGTGAAGAAGCCGGGTGTTTCCTTCATGCGCTTCTTGATCTGCGCAAACAGGATTTCCTCTTCCTCGCTGCCGGGATTGGAAAGAACGTCCTCGCCAGCTTCGGCGCGGGCGCCGATAAGGATATACATGGTGGCATCGCCGCCATCGTCGAGGATCATATTCGACGGCTGACCGTCCGGCCACTGGAAAATCTGGTCCGTGTAGGTCCAATATTCCTCAAGGGTTTCGCCCTTGACCGCAAAGACCGGCGTGCCGGTAGCAGCAATTGCAGCTGCAGCGTGATCCTGCGTCGAGAAGATGTTGCACGACGCCCAGCGCACCTCGGCCCCAAGCGCCTGCAGGGTTTCAATCAGAACGGCGGTCTGGATCGTCATATGCAGCGAACCGGTGATCCGGGCGCCCTTCAGCGGCTGCAACGGGCCAAATTCCTCGCGGCTCGCCATCAGGCCCGGCATTTCTGTCTCGGCGATCTCGATTTCCTTGCGGCCCCACGAGGCCAGCTCAAGGTCCTTGACGATATAATCCTGCTTCTCGGCCATCTGTGCCAACTCCATTTTTCGCAAATTCCGTATGGCCGCGCGCTTGAACAGCGTGGCCGGAGATGGAGTTGACTAGCAGATTAGGGCGCGCCGCACAATGGGACATAAAGAAATCCTTATGCGTGCATATCCAATTTTGAGCGATCTTAATTATCGACGCTCAAGCTTCTTCGCCGAACTTGTCGGCGATCAGCGAACCGAGCGCTTGCATCACCTCGCGCGCCTGCACACCGGATGCGCTGACTTTTATGCAGCAACCAGGCGAAGCGGCGAGCATCATCAGGCCCATGATCGATGTTCCGCCGACTGTCATGCCATCTTTCTCGACGCGGACATGCGCATCAAAACCATCGACAAGTTGAACGAACTTGGCGGAGGCGCGCGCGTGCAAGCCGCGGCGATTGATGATTTCGAATGACTCCACAAGCGCGTTGTCCGGGTTGAACGTACCGGTCGTTTCTGCAGTCAGGCGCATTCATGACCTCTATTTGGCTGTCAGCACCTGGCTGGCCACGTTAATATATTTTCGACCGGCGTCCTGGCCTTCGCGCAACGACGCCGCCATGTCATTAGTCAGGCGAACGCTGGAGAGCTTGATAAGCATCGGCAGGTTCACGCCCGCAATCACTTCGATCTTGCCCGATTCCATCACGGATATGGCGAGATTGGAAGGCGTCCCGCCAAACATGTCCGTCAGGATAATAACACCCGAACCATTGTCGGCGCGGGCAACTGCATCGACGATATCCCGGCGACGCTGTTCCATATCATCATCCGCACCGATCGATACGGTTTCCAAATATTCCTGTTGGCCGACCACATGCTCAACAGCATGATGAAATTCTTCGGCCAGTCTTCCGTGCGTCACAAGCACGAGTCCGATCATTCTGAAACTGCTCCTGTCGCGCCGCGCCCTTCAGCTTGGGCTTTTTTCCGCGCATTGAATGCCCCGTTTGGCAGGTGTCGCATTCTGGCAGGACGAATCGCGAAGGCAAGTGGAAAAATGGCGCCACCAAGACGCATAGTCATTTTACCGCAGTGCAAAAGGGCAACCATCTGGATTAGCTCGTTAATTTTTTCCATTGGGGCTCAAAGAGCCACGCCTCGATGGCCCTGCAAGCGGATTCCACCTCGCCTTTTGGTAGGCGGAGACGCTGAATTGCGACGCCTTGAAGTTGTGTCGTCTCCTCACAAGCAAATCGAACTGCCTCTGCTTTATCGACGAGTTCGACAACAAGATGAATGACGGCAGTGCCTTCATGCTCGACCGCGTGAAGCCCCGACCCGCGCACCTCGATTCCGCCCCGCAGCGATGCCGGTGCCGAACAGACGAGACGTCGCGAAGATGGGTACAATTGGCATTGGTCATCACTGACAAGCGCGGCAAACGTGCCCCTGGCGTTGGTACGCTCGATGAGTGCCCGCGCTATTGACGATTTCCCGGCACCGGACGGGCCGACGATCAGGACGCCGCGGTCGGCGACGATGAGGGCCGTTGCATGGATCAGTTCTTCCGGCATGCGCGCCATCAAGCCTCAACTGGCAGAATGGCGGTAAAGCGGGCGCCGAGATAATTCTCCGGATCCTTGGGATCTGGAATGTTTTCGGCATTGAGCGTCCCGCCATGCGCCTCGATGATCTGGCGGCTGATCGAAAGCCCGAGACCGGAATTCTGGCCAAAGGCCTCCCCGGCAGGCCGGTCGGTGTAGAAGCGCTCGAAAATGCGATCTATCTGCTCCACACGGATGCCCGGGCCATTGTCCTCGACGAGAATGCGGATGCGATCACCCATGTGCTGCAGCGAAACGGTAATGACGCCCCCTTCGATCGGGACGAAGGAGCGCGCATTCTCGATGAGGTTGGAGACGACCTGGCCCAGACGAAGATCGTGGCCGACGACATAGAAGCCCTTGCGGTTGTTTGGAAGCTTGCCGACGACCAGCTCGATGCGCGTGTCTTTCTTGTTGCGGCGGACTTCGCGGGCCGCTGTCACGAGATTGCCGAGAAGCATCTTGAGGTCGACATGCTCGGAATCTTCGCGGGCCAGTTCAGCATCGAGACGGGAGGCGTCGGAGATATCGGTGATCAGGCGGTCAAGGCGCTTCACATCGTGCTGGATGACATCCATCAGGCGTTTGCGCGACTCGTCGTTCTTCGCAAGCGGCAAGGTTTCGACGGCGCTGCGCAGAGAAGTAAGCGGGTTCTTCAGTTCATGGCTGACATCGGCCGCAAAGCTTTCTATCGACTCGATCCTGGCATAGAGCGCGTTGGTCATGTCGCGGATGGACGTCGATAGATGGCCGATCTCATCCTGGCGTTCGGAGAAATCCGGAATCTCTTCGCGGTTCTTCACGCCATGGCGCACGCGATCGGCCGCGGCGGCGAGACGCCGCAACGGATTGGCGATGGTGGATGCCAGAAACAGGGAAAGGATCGCCATGACCAGGGCCGCAACCGTGAAGACGCGGATGATCGCGTAACGTTCGCCCTGGACGATCTTGTCGATGTCGCCGCCTTCGGTGGAAAGCAGCAGAACGCCGAGAACAGCACGGAAACGCTGGATAGGAACGGCGACGGAAACGATCTGCTCGCCCTTCTCGGTCATACGCACGACAGTTGCCGGCGAACCCGTCAGCGCCTTGACGATTTCCGGATAGGACGAACCATTGCCGCCCGGCTGCTCCTGGTAGATCGGCAGGTCGCTGCGGCGCAGCAGCCTCGTCATGCGATTGGTCAAACGCTCGAAGAAACTGGGCTCTTCCCCATCGATGGGTGGCAATTCATAACGCAGCACCTGTCCGCGCGAATAAAGGTGGCGGGAATCGAGAAGCAGGTTCGAGTCGCGGTCGTAGATGCGGGCGCGCGTGCGCGTCGGCGAGATGAGGCGGCGAAGAACTGGGGCAACGCGTTCCGGATTGATCGGGAAATCGAGATTGTCGAGAACGTCCGGCGATGGCGTGATGCTTTGGCCGGCCTGGAGTTCAAGCAGCTTTTCCGGATCTATGGCGATCGAATTGGTGTCGACGGTCGCTGATGAGGCAATGGCGCCTGCAATGATCTCGCCCTGCGTCATCAGGCTTTCGACGCGGGCATCAATCAAACCGTCGCGGAACTGATTGAGATACATGATGCCGGACAAGAGAACGGCGAGGCCGGCGAGGTTGAGGAAGAGGATGCGTCGCGTGAGGCTCGAGAAAAGATAGTTGCCGAAGACGCGGTTAAGCGGCTTGAAGAAGCGACGCAAAGCAAGCGAGCGCTTCCGGCGCATGACGGCGCTCTTGCGCGTAATATTGCCGCTTTGCAGCCCGGCTACCATTTATTCCTCAAAGAACCTTGATCGCGGCGTCTCATGGCATTCATAGCGCCACGAGACAACCTTGTTTTACAGCGGATCACACGCCTGTGAAAGCAAAGGGCCCGCTCAAGCCCATCCATCAATTAACCTATACCGCGGCTATTCTATCAGGTTTCGCGAAAACGGTAGCCCACGCCGTAAAGTGTTTCGATCATGTCGAAATCGTCGTCGACGACCTTGAACTTCTTGCGCAGGCGCTTGATGTGGCTGTCGATGGTGCGATCGTCGACATAGACCTGCTCGTCATAGGCGGCATCCATGAGCGCATCGCGGCTCTTGACCACGCCGGGGCGCTGCGCCAGCGAATGCAGAATCAGGAACTCGGTAACCGTCAGCGTCACCGGCTCGCCCATCCATGTGCAGGTGTGGCGTTCCTGGTCCATGACCAACTGGCCGCGCTCGAGCGATTTCGCTTGCGGGCTACCGGGCTTGACCGTGCCATCACGCGCGGCGACGCGGCGCAGCACGGCTTTGACCCGCTCGACGAGCAGGCGCTGCGAGAACGGTTTGGTGATAAAGTCGTCCGCACCCATCTTGAGGCCGAACAACTCATCGATCTCGTCATCCTTGGAGGTAAGGAAGATGACCGGCAGGTCGGACTTCTGGCGCAGGCGGCGCAGCAACTCCATACCGTCCATGCGGGGCATCTTGATGTCGAAAATGGCAAGGTTCGGCGGGCGCGCCATCAGGCCGTCGAGCGCGGAGGCGCCATCCGTATAGGTTTCGACGCGATAGCCTTCCGATTCGAGCGCAATCGAAACGGACGTCAGAATGTTGCGGTCGTCATCGACGAGCGCGATTGTTTGCATTGCGGGGACTTCCCTCATGCGCTGCCTTCCTTATGCCATTGGTCTGCACAGCTTGTGCAGTACAAATTAGGTACAAAATGTGGCACAGATCCGCGGCGGTGTCACCCGGACCGGTCCGGGTCTGTCTTACGTAAAGGGAAGAGCACGGAAATTTCCCCTTACTTAAACCGATTTAAAAATATTTAAATTCTTTAAATCGATTAAATATTTGAAACTATTCAATTTTTCTGCTTTTGACGAGACGTAGCCGCGTTCTTGTATGATGATGCAAGAATGCGGCGAATGCATCTATTGACCCTAACAACGGCGGACACATGACTAGAGAAACCGGTATCCACAACGCGTCAATCGCGCTCGGCAACTCAGGCTTGAAGGAACTTGCGGCGGTTTATTACAACCTCGAAGCAGCTGAACTTTATGAAGAAGTCGTACGCCGCGGCGAAGCACAGCTAACCGCCCAGGGTGCATTGGTCGCCCGGACCGGTCAGCACACGGGACGCTCGCCGAAGGACAAGTTCGTCGTGCGCGACGGTTCCACCGAAGCACATGTCTGGTGGGACAACAACGCTCCGATTTCACCGGAAAAATTCGAATTGCTCTATGCCGACTTCATGGCGCAGGCGAAAGGCAAGGAACTCTTCGTTCAGGATCTCGTCGGCGGCGCCGATGACGACTACAAGCTCAACACCCGCGTCATCACCGAGTTTGCCTGGCATTCCCTGTTCATCCGCAATCTGTTGATCCGTCCCGATCGCGACAAGCTCGCGAGCTTCGTGCCGCAAATGACGATCATCGACCTGCCGTCATTCCGTGCCGATCCCGCGCGCCATGGCACGCGGACGGAAACGGTCATCGCTGTCGACCTCAATCGTCTCATCGTTCTCATCGGCGGTTCGGCCTATGCGGGGGAGATGAAGAAATCCGTCTTCACGGCATTGAACTATATTCTCCCCGCCAAGGGCGTGATGCCGATGCACTGTTCGGCCAATGAGGGTCCTGATGGCGATACCGCCGTATTCTTCGGCCTCTCCGGTACCGGTAAGACCACGCTGTCGGCTGATCCTTCGCGCACGCTGATCGGCGACGACGAACATGGCTGGGGCGAGCACGGCGTCTTCAACTTCGAAGGTGGCTGCTATGCCAAGACGATCCGTCTGTCCGCCGAAGCGGAGCCCGAGATCTACGCGACGACGCAGCGTTTCGGCACCGTTCTCGAGAACGTCGTTCTGGACGCAAGCCGTCAGCCCGACTTTAATGACGGTTCGCTGACCGAGAACACACGCTGCGCCTATCCACTCGACTTCATTCCGAATGCATCGAAGACAGGCAAGGCGAGCCATCCGAAGAATATCATCATGCTGACCGCCGATGCGTTCGGCGTCATGCCTCCCATCGCAAAACTGACGCCGGCGCAGGCGATGTACCACTTCCTCTCCGGCTATACCGCCAAAGTCGCGGGCACGGAGCGTGGAGTTACCGAGCCGGAGGCGACCTTCTCCACTTGCTTCGGCGCGCCGTTCATGCCACGCCATCCTTCGGAATACGGCAACCTGCTGCGCGAACTCATCGCCGAGCACGGCGTCGATTGTTGGCTGGTCAATACCGGCTGGACTGGCGGCGCCTACGGTACCGGCAAACGCATGCCGATCAAGGCGACGCGGGCTCTCCTCTCGGCAGCGCTCGATGGTTCCTTGAAGAACGTCGAGTTCCGCACGGATCCGAACTTTGGCTTCGACGTGCCGGTTTCCGTGCCAGGCGTCGATCAGTCGATCCTCGATCCGCGCTCGACCTGGGCCGACGAGGCAGCCTATGATGCCCAGGCGATGAAACTCGTCGATATGTTCGTTCGCAACTTCGGCAAATTCGAAAGCCACGTGGATAGCGATATCAGGGCTGCCGCGCCGCATATGCCGGTCGCCGCAGAATAGGCCAGAAATTCTTAAGAGCCCCGCCCACCGCGGCGGGGCTCTTTGCATTTGATGCAGCTTTGCGCGAATCAAAGATTGGGTTACCAATCTGGCATGGAAGAGAGCCGCACCCGGATCAAAATCACCAACCGGATCTGGATCGATGAAAGCGATCTGGAGGAGAGCTTCATTCGCTCGGCTGGACCCGGCGGCCAGAATGTCAACAAAGTTTCGACCGCAGTGCAGTTGCGCTTTCTTGCGGCGAATGCGGGCCTGCCCAACGAAGTCTTCGCACGGCTCCTCAAGCTTGCCGGTCAGCGCGCGACGAAGGACGGCCATATCCTCATCGAGGCGAGCCGCTTCCGCACGCAGGAGCGCAACCGGGAAGATGCGCGCGAGCGGATGGTCGCGCTGATCGCCAAGGCGGCCGAGCCACCGCCACCGCCGCGCAAGAAGACCAGACCCACGAAAGGTTCGATCGAGCGTCGCCTCAAGGCGAAATCCGGCCGTTCCGACGTAAAGAAGATGCGTGGCAGGGTATCAGGCGACTAGAGTCTCGGTCGCCAATACCTGACGCTATAATCTGCTCGGGTGATTTTCTAGCCTTTTCAAGTCCTTCACGGAATGCCACAACTGCATATGTCGGTTTGAACAATTATCAGGAGCCAGTTATGGGACTGTTTGATTTCGTTAAATCCGTAGGCAAGAAAATCGGTATCGGCGACGACGAGCCAAAGGCCGAAGACCTGAAGAAGGAGCTCGACTCCCACGAGCTCGGTACCGAAAATGTCGAGGTCGTGGTTCAGGGCGACAAGGCCGTTCTCAAGGGCAATGTGACCAACCACGAAATTCTCGAAAAGGCGATTATCGCCGTTGGCAATTCCCTTGGCATCTCCAAGGTCGAAACCGACGAGCTCAAGATCGACAATGCGCCGACCGGATCGATTGAAAAGGCCCCGGTGTTCTATACGGTCAAGAAGGGCGACAATCTCTGGAAGATCGCCGAAGCCCAGTATGGCAAGGGCAAGGGCGCCAAAAACACGCTTATTTTCGAGGCCAACAAGCCGATGCTCACCCATCCGGATAAGATTTATCCGGGCCAGGTGCTGCGCATTCCAGAACTCAAATAACCCCTTTCATTAGGCACGGCCCGGTCCTGCCGGGCCGGCAAGCTTTGCATTCAAAACGATGATCCTGCTCGCACCTGGAATTCGCTATTATCCCGATTATTTTGATCAGGCGGCGCAGGCTGCATTGTTAGAGGATATCAGGGCGGTGGTTGCACGGGCACCGCTTTGTGTTCCGGCAATGCCGAAAACCGGCAAGGAGATGAGCGTGCGCATGACCAATTGCGGCGCGCTTGGCTGGGTGACGGACAAGGAGCGCGGCTATCGCTACCAGCCTGTGCATCCAGTCACCGGGGAACCTTGGCCCCCAATTCCCGAGCGCCTGCAACAGCTCTGGCATCATATCTCCGAATTCCCGATGCCGCCCGAAGCCTGTCTGGTGAATTTCTATTCGGACACCGCCAAGATGGGACAGCACCAGGATCGCGACGAGCAAAATCTCAACGCACCCGTCGTTTCGGTTTCGCTTGGCGATGCCTGCCAGTTCCGCTTCGGCGGCACAAAACGAACAGATAAGACGCAGTCGCTGCGTTTATCGAGCGGTGATGTCATTGTGCTCGGCGGCGAGGGACGCCTCGCCTATCATGGCGTCGACAGGATCTATCCCGGAACATCGATGCTGCTCAAAGGCACTGGTCGCATCAACCTGACGCTTCGCCGGGTTACAGCTTCCTGAGCGCGACTTCCTCGATCAAGTGATTGTCGCCTTTGCGCAGGATAAGATCGGCACGGGGCCGTGTCGGCAGTATGTTCTCGCGCAGGTTCTTGAGGTTGATGTTGGCCCAGAGGCTTTCGCCGATGGCGCGCGCCGCGTCTTCTGAGATCGTGGAGTAACGATGGAAGAACGACGTCGGATCGCGGAATGCAGTCTCGCGCAGCCGCATGAAACGGCTTATGTACCACTTGTGGATCTGCTCTTCGTCGGCATCGATATAGATAGAGAAATCGAAGAAATCGGAGACGAACGGCACCATTTTTCCATCCTCCGGCAGGTCGCGAACCTGCAGAACGTTGATGCCTTCAAAAATCAGGATGTCGGGTGCATCGACGGTCTGAAATTGCCCGGGCAGGACGTCGTAGGTCAAATGCGAATAGAGCGGCGCGTTGACGTTGCGCTGGCCCGCCTTGATCGACGAGAGAAAGCGCAGGACCATGCCGACATCGTAGCTTTCGGGAAAACCCTTGCGTTCCATCAGGCCTTTGGCGCGAAGCACCTCGTTTGGATAGAGAAAGCCGTCGGTTGTGACGAGATCGACTTTCGGGCTCGACGGCCAACGCGCCAGCAATTCCTTCAACACGCGTGCCGTCGTGGATTTGCCAACCGCGACCGATCCCGCAATGCCGATAATAAACGGGGTCTTGAAGGATTCGCTGGTGTTGAGAAACCGGCGACGCTGGTAGAACAGAAGCTGGCTCGCCTCGACATGGGCCGACAGCAAGCGTGAAAGCGACAGGTAGATGCGCGTAACTTCATCGAGATCAATCGGGTCGTTCAGCGAACGCAACCGCTTGATCTCGTCGTAGGTCAGCGTCATGGGCGTATCGGCACGAAACTCCGCCCATCGCTCCGCACTGTAGAAGCGGTAAGGCGAAAACTCGCTGGGTGCCAATTGGTCCATGACTTCCCCTTCCCTCTGCCGTTCGCTCGTCGAAGACCGGAACACGATTAACCCTGCCCGCGCGCGGCTTTTTCCTCAAGCCCGGTTTGCGCCGTCCGCCGTTCGAGTTCGGCAAGCACGTCTTCAAGCTTGATGCCCGAGATTCCAAGAACAACGACAAGATGATAGAGCAAATCAGCACTCTCCGAAACAATCCCCTTGGCATCGCCGGAGACAGCCGCGATCACGGTTTCTACCGCCTCTTCACCAAGCTTCTGGCTGGCCTTGCCTATGCCCTTGGCGTAGAGGCTTGCCGTATAGGATCCGGCATCGGCGGAGGCCGCACGCTCTGCGACGATGCGTTCGAGGTCACTGAGGGTAAATGAGCTCATGGGTCGTCTCCAACTCAGTGGATGGGATCAAGGCGCACCGGAATTCCCGCTGCCGCCATGTGGGCCTTGGCTTCGCCAATCGAATACGTGCCGAAGTGGAAAATGGATGCTGCAAGAACGGCGGAGGCATGACCTTCGCGTATGCCTTCGACCATATGGTCGAGATTGCCGACCCCTCCCGATGCGATGACGGGAACCTTGACCGCATCGGCAATGGCGCGCGTCACCGGAATGTCGTAGCCGATCTTCGAGCCATCCCGGTCCATCGAGGTCAACAGAATTTCGCCGGCGCCGAGATCGACGACCCTGCGGGCAAAATCCACCGCATCAATGCCCGTGGCCTGCCTACCGCCGTGGGTGAAGATTTCCCAGCGGTCCGCCTCGCCTTCGCCTGATACTTTCTTTGCGTCGATGGCAACGACGATGCATTGATTGCCGAACTTGTCAGCCGCCTCGGCAATGAATTCGGGATTCTTGACGGCGGCTGTGTTGATCGAAACCTTGTCGGCCCCGGCAAGCAGCAGCTTGCGAATGTCGGCAACGGTACGCACGCCGCCGCCCACCGTCAGCGGCATGAAGCACTGCTCGGCCGTGCGAGCCACCACATCGAAAATCGTCTCGCGATTGTCCGACGAGGCGGTGATATCGAGAAAGCAAAGCTCATCGGCACCCGCCGCGTCATAGGCCTTGGCTGCCTCCACCGGATCGCCGGCGTCGATCAGATCGACAAAATTGACGCCCTTGACCACGCGTCCGTCCTTGACGTCGAGGCAGGGAATAACCCGGGCTTTAAGGGTCATGCGGCGCGCTCCCTTGCTTGCCGAAGCACCGTCAGCGCTTCCGCCGGATCGATGCGGCCGTCATAAAGTGCACGCCCGGAAATCGCGCCTTCGAGCCGTGCCGCATCGGGCATGGTCATGCGCACGATATCGGCGATCGAGGCAAGGCCACCCGAAGCGATGACTGGTATGGACACTGCTTCGGCCAGTTGCAGCGTCGATTCCCAATTGATGCCGGCCAGAACGCCGTCGCGATCGATATCCGTGTAGATGATCGCGGCGACGCCCGCACCCTCGAACTTCTGCGCAAGTTCAATCACGCCAAGCGTCGAAGCTTCCGCCCAGCCTTCGACCGCCACCTTGCCGCCCTTGGCATCGATGCCAACGGCAATCTTGCCGGGAAACGCCTTGCAGGCTTCGATAACCAGTGCGGGATCGCGAACGGCGACAGTGCCGAGGATGACCCGCGCGAGCCCTTTTGCCAACCACGACTCGATATGCGCGATGGTGCGGATGCCGCCGCCAAGTTGGACGGGATTTTTGGTCGCCTTGAGGATGGCTTCGACCGCCCCGCCGTTGACGGATTGGCCAGCAAAGGCGCCGTTGAGGTCAACCACGTGCAACCACTCGAAGCCCTGGTCCTCGAATTCCTTCGCCTGCGCCGCCGGGTCCGTATTGTAAACGGTCGCCTGCTCCATATCGCCGAGCCTCAAGCGCACGCATTGCCCGTCTTTGAGATCGATAGCCGGAAACAGTATCACGGGTTCCACCTCAGAAAGTTGGCGATGAGAGCCAGGCCGAGCGCCTGGCTCTTTTCCGGATGAAACTGCGTCCCCGCCATATTGTCGTTGGCAACAGCGGCCGTCACGCTGCCGCCGTAGTCGGTAACGGCGATCACGTCGTTTTCAAGCTCCGCATCGAGAAAATAGGAATGGACGAAATAGGCATGAAGGCCCTCAGGCCCCGTCCTGATTCCGTCGAAGAGCGGGTGCGGCCGCGTCAGGCGAATGGTGTTCCAGCCAATTTGCGGAATTTTCAGCGCCGGATCGGAAGGGACCATTTCGCGGACATCACCCTTGATCCAGTCGAAACCGACGGAGATCGTCTTCTCAAGCCCGCTCGACGCCATGAGCTGCATACCGACGCAAATGCCAAGGAACGGCCGCGCCTTGTCCATCACCACTTCATGGATCGCCTCGACCATTCCGGGAACGGCATCAAGACCTTTGAGACAATCGGCATAGGCGCCTACGCCGGGCAGAACGATGCGGTCGGCACTCAGCACCCGATCAGCATCCGCTGTGAGTTCGATCTCCGCATCTATTCCGGCTTCGCGCGATGCCCGCTCGAATGCCTTGGTGGCCGAGCGGAGATTGCCGGAGCCATAGTCGATGATGGCAACGCGCATGCTCAATTCTCCCCGCGATGGCTGACGAGCCCGACCATTCCGCCGAGCGGTGCCGGACGCGGCGTCGCCGCGAAACCCGGCGTTTCGGAGGTCGGGACGGGATTTTTAGCCGGGACCGGACGAAAACGCTCGGTTCCGAGAAACCAGATCGTTTCAGCGTCGCTTGCGTTATGCGCATCGACGACCCCGGCAAGTTCGAAGCCGCGGCGCTCGAGAGCGGCCGCGTGCCAATGGTTCGCCTCCAGTCCAACAAGCAGCGATACCAGAAGTCCGATTAGCCCGGCGGCGCCATCGTGGCCCGTATAGCTGCCCACCGCCGAAATCGCGACACCGGCCGCAAGCACCATGGCCGCCTCGAACCATAATTTGTGAAAGAGCAGCCAGACAAAAGGCAGGAGGAGCGCGAGAAACGCAAAGCCGTCGCGGATGAAGACGGTCTTGTCCTCATTACGCCCGCCATTGTCTGGTCGCTGTGTCAATACCAGGTAGCTCGCCATGACCCAAACCTCCGCTAGCCGTTGAGCGTACCCTTGGTGGAAGGGATCGCGTCCTTCTGCCTAGGATCGGTCTCGATCGCGTTACGTAACGTTTGTGCCACCGCCTTGAAACAGGTTTCGGCGATATGATGGTTGTTGGCACCGTAAAGGTTCGTTACGTGCAAGGTGATGCCGGCATTCTGCGACAGGGCCTGGAAGAACTCGCGAACAAGCTCAGTATCGAATGTGCCGATTTTCGGTGCCGAGAACTCTACTTGCCACACGAGAAACGGCCTGCCCGAAACGTCAAGCGCCGCTCTGGTCAGCGTCTCGTCCATTGCAAGGTCGAGCGAGGCATAGCGATTGATCCCGCGCCGGTCGCCGAGAGCCTTGGCGATCGCCTGGCCGATGGCAATGCCCGTATCCTCCACGGTGTGGTGATCGTCGATGTGAAGATCGCCATCTGCCTTGATGTCCATGTCGATCAGGGAATGGCGCGAGAGCTGTTCCAGCATGTGATCAAAGAATCCGACGCCCGTTGCCACGTTGAACGTGCCGGTGCCGTCCAGATTAACCGATACGGCAATCGAGGTTTCCTTGGTGGTCCGCTCGATCTTTGCCGTGCGTTTGTTAGGGCTGCTCATCTACTGTTTTCCCGCCACATGGATCCGCAAGCTGGCTTTCAATTGTGGCCTTCTAGAACATGGGCGGCGAATCTCCAAATGCTTTGATGGCGCAGATTCCGGCAGCATTTGCATTTCGGCGGCCGCGTCATACATAAGTGGCACAGAAGGGGTTCGACCTGCTGCCAATTGGAGCATAATCGGACCTGCTTGAAGGAGAACCCAATGCAAGAACACAATCCCTCCACCATGTATGGCACGACCATCGTTACGGTTCGCAAAAACGGCAAGGTCGTCATTGCCGGTGACGGACAGGTCAGCCTCGGCAACACGGTCATGAAGGGCAATGCACGCAAGGTGCGCCGCATCGGTAAGGGCAATGTCATTGCCGGATTTGCCGGCGCCACCGCAGACGCCTTTACCCTGCTCGAACGGCTTGAAAGCAAGCTTGAACAATATCCCGACCAGCTGATGCGCGCCTGCGTCGAGCTCGCCAAGGACTGGCGAACCGACCGCTATCTGCGCCGCCTCGAGGCGATGATGCTTGTCGCCGACAAATCGGTTACGCTGGCTCTCACAGGAACAGGCGATGTGCTGGAGCCGGAATTCGGCGTCATGGCCATCGGTTCAGGTGGCAATTACGCCCTCGCAGCAGCGCGCGCGCTTGCGGACACCGATCTTGGCGCCGAGGAAATTGCCCGCAAGGCCATGCAGATCGCCGCGGATATCTGCGTTTTCACCAATACGAGCGTTACCCTCGAGAGTCTCGATGCCGAATGAGCCACACTATCACTACCGCTTCATTCCGGTTGAGCCGCGCCACCTCAACATGATCATGGAGTGGCTGGCGGAACCGCATGTGGCGAAGTGGTGGGGCAAGAGCCCCGATGAAGAAATGGCCTTGATCATGGAAAGCATGGACAGCGTTTCGGTGGAACCCTTCATCATCATGCTTGGCGACGAAGCGATCGGCTATCTGCAGACCTATGATCCGCATCTGGAGGACGATCATCCCTATCAGGATCAGCCGACGGGAACGCTCGGTCTCGACCAGTTCATCGGCGAGCCCGACCTGATCGGACAGGGCCACGGGCCGAGGCTCCTCGACGAATTCGTATCGCTCCTGTTCGAAGAGGGCGTGCCCCGGGTGATCGTCGATCCCGATCCGGCCAACGCCCACGCGGTCAAAGCTTACAAGAAAGCAGGCTTTATCGCTTTCGACACCCGCACAACCATCTATGGTCCCGCCCTCATGATGGCGCGCGACAATCCTGAACTTTCTTCAGATGAAACGAGATTACAATGACAACATTTTCTCCCCGTGAAATCGTCTCTGAGCTCGATCGCTACATCATCGGCCAGAAGGACGCAAAACGCGCCGTTGCCATCGCCCTGCGTAACCGTTGGCGCCGCCAGCAGCTCGAGGGCCAGATGCGCGAAGAAGTCATGCCCAAGAACATCCTGATGATCGGACCGACAGGCGTCGGCAAAACCGAAATCTCGCGCCGCCTTGCCAAGCTCGCCGGCGCACCGTTCATCAAGGTCGAGGCCACGAAATTTACCGAAGTCGGCTATGTCGGCCGCGACGTCGAACAGATCATCCGTGATCTCGTCGAGGTCGCAATCGGCCTTGTCCGCGAAAAGAAGCGCGAAGAAGTGAAGGCTCGCGCTCACGTCAACGCCGAAGAGCGTGTCCTCGATGCCCTTGTTGGCAAGACGGCCAGCCCGGCAACGCGCGACTCCTTCCGCAAGAAACTTCGCGACGGCCTGATCGATGACAAGGAAATCGAGGTCGAGGTCGCGGAAACCGGCTCAGGCATGCCGAATTTTGAATTGCCGGGTATGCCCGGCGCCAATATCGGCGTGCTCAACCTCAGCGATATGCTCGGTAAGGCCATGGGCGGTCGCACCAAGACAGTGAAGACCACGGTCAAGGATTCCTACGGCGTTCTGATCAATGACGAGTCGGACAAACTGCTCGACCAGGAACAGATCACCAAGGAAGCCATGCGTTCGGCTGAGGATGACGGCATCGTCTTCCTCGACGAGATCGACAAGATCGCCGCGCGCGACGGCGGCGTCGGGGCCGGCGTTTCCCGCGAAGGCGTGCAGCGCGACCTGCTGCCGCTCGTCGAGGGCACGACTGTTGCGACCAAATATGGGCCGATCAAGACCGACCATATCCTGTTCATCGCCTCGGGCGCTTTCCATGTCGCAAAGCCCTCGGACCTCTTGCCGGAATTGCAGGGACGTCTGCCGATCCGGGTCGAGCTCAGTGCGCTTTCGCGCGATGACATGCGCCAGATCCTGACCGAGCCGGAGGCTAGCCTCCTGAAGCAGTATATCGCATTGATGGAAACGGAAGGCGTGACGCTCAACATTACGGACGATGCCATCGACGCGCTTGCCGATATCGCGGTGGACCTCAATTCTACCGTCGAGAACATCGGGGCGCGGCGGCTGCAAACCGTCATGGAGCGGGTACTTGACGAGATTTCGTTCTCGGCTCCGGACAAAGCCGGGACCGAACACACGATCGACGCCAAATATGTCCGCGAGACCGTCGGCGACCTTGCCAAGAATAGCGATCTTTCGCGCTTCATTCTCTAGTTTCCTGCAAGTGCGACAGCGGCGCATTTTGCAATGCGAATCAATGCCTCCCTGCCAGCCGGGGAGGCATTTTTCTTTTGAGCGGGGCGCTGACGATGAGGTTTTTCTGGCTTTCGCGTGAGCAAGAGGCTATTTGGAACGCCCGACGGAATTCTGGACCGCTATGAGAAACCACCTGATCTGCCTCACGATGAGCCTTGCGCTCGCGCTTTTTGCGGCCGTGCCGACGGCGACAGCCGTGACAGTCGTTCCGGAAGGAAATCGCAATGCCAGCCAGCCTGGCGTTCCGGCTGCGTCGGCAAAACGCACCCGCGATCTCAACACCACCTACGAAGCCAAGTACCAGAAGATCTACAATCTGCTGAAAACGGACTCCAAACTGCGCTCGAAGATCGCCAGCGTTGCCCGGACCTATGGCATCGATCCGGTTCACATTGCCGGCGCATTGATCGGCGAGCACACCTATAATGTCGACGCCTATGACCGCCTGCAAACCTACTACGTCAAGGCGATTTCCTACGTGCAGCAGGGCCTCGCATTCGACTATCAAGGCGAGACCATCGGGACTTTCGTCAAGCGCCCGCAATTTTCGGAATGCGCGCAGTTCAAGGACAGCTTACGTTTGTGGACCTGCCGGGAGGACGTTTGGGACCATGATTTTCGCGGCAAGACGGTAGGCGGCAAGCGCTTCCCCGACAACCGTTTCAGCACTGTGTTCTTTCAGCCCTTCTATGCCGGCCAGAGTTTCGGCCTCGGTCAGCTTAGCCCGCTGGTCGCATTGCAGATGACCGATATGGTCAATCGGTATTCGGGCCTGCCCAAGCTCGATGCCGACCACGCGGCCGAGGTCTACAAGACCATCATGGATCCCGATCTGACGTTGCCCTACATGGCGGCGACGCTGAAGCACTCCATCGAAGTCTACCGCCGCGTTGCCGATTTCGACATTTCCAAGAATCCCGGCGTCACCGCGACGCTGTACAATACAGGCGGTGCCGATGCACGCGCGCGCGCGCTAGCCGACGCCAACGCCGCGCGTATCGCCAATGGCCAGGCGCCTGAGTTTCCGGCCGAAAATTATTATGGCTGGCTGGTGAACGAGAAAATCGATCAGCTGCGGGCATTGTTCTAGACTACGGGTTCAGCGTTTCGGCACGGTTTTCAATCGCTCGATCAGTTCGCGGGCGGTCGCATCATCCATATCGGCAATGGTGATCGCCAGCAGGTTGGCAAGCTCTGTCGCTGCCGGCGAAAGACCGCCGGTATCGATGGTGACGCGCGGGTCCGAAATCATCGCGAGCCGCTGCAATTCCTCCGCCTCGTCCCAGATGATGTTGAAGTACTGGATGATGCGCTGCAGCTTGTCCCAGGTCGGTTGGCCACGATTGCCGTGCTCGAGTGCCGAAAGGTAAGCAGCCGAGACGCCGATCGCCTTCGCCATTTCCTTTTGGGAGATTCCCCGCTCGCCCCGGAGATCGCGAAGTTTTTTCCCGAACGGCGTCATGGCGCATCGCTCAGGCGGCGCATGCGCACATAGATTGCGCCGCTGCCGCCATGGTTGCGGGCCGCGTCCTCATAGCCATTGACCAGCGGGCGGAACGACGGCGTCGCAAACCATAGTGGCACAGCCTGCTTCAGCACGCCGTCGCTTCCGAATGAAGAACCCTTGCCGGTAATGACCAGCACGTAGCGCAGCTTGCGCAAATGCGCCCTTTGCAGAAATCCGAGCAGCAGCCCATATGCCTCGCTTTGCGTCAGGCCATGGAGATCGATCCTCGCCTCTATGTCGACGCGCCCGCGCGCGATCTTCTTGTGCGTCGGACGGTCGATCGGATGCAGACGATGCGGCGGCGGCGCTTTTGGAGCAGCAGCGCCGATGGCTGTCAGCTTTGTATTCGCCGGCGCGGACGGATGGATGGCTTCCTTCTCTGGGTCGTCGCTGAGAAAGAGCGGCTGGGTCTTGCCCTTCAACGGCCGCGCGGTCTTTGCCACCGTCTCCCAGAGGATCCGGTCTTCAAGCGTGGCGAATCCATCCTGCGGCCGCTTCCTCATCGCGCCGCGGCCAGCAGCGAACGGGGTACCAGCGCATAAAAATCGGCACGGTTGCGGATGCCGCCGGCGATTTCGCCGGCCGCGTCGCCCGATCCGGCAAAAAGATCGCCCCGGGCCGGGCCGACAATTGCCGAGCCGGTGTCCTGTGCAATCATCAAACGGGCAAAGCCGTCGCCGCCAAACGCCTTCAAGTTCGGCGCATTTATATAGAACGGCGTGCCAAATGTATGCAGCAATCGGTCAACGGCGAGCGAGCGGCCGTTGGTCAACGGCACTTTGGCTGCGGCGACAGGGCCAAGCGTTTCATCTTCGACATCGGCCTCGCGGAAAAAGATGTAGGAACGGTTGTTCCACATAAGCGCCTGGGCCTTGTCCGGATTTGCCGCCAGCCAGGCGCGGATAGCCTGCATCGACATTTTTTCAGGCGCAACTTCCCCGAGTTCGAGGAGAATCCTGCCGATACCGGTAAACCTGTGCCCCGTTTTCGCAGCATAGGTGATCCGCCGGAGGCGACCATCGGTCATCTTCAGGCGAGCGGCGCCCTGGACGTGAATGAAGAAGGCGTCAACCGGGCTTTCGACAAAGGCGATCTCGAGACCCTGGCCGGCGAGCGCACCCCTCTCGATTGCCGGTCGGTCGAAATATTCGGTCAAGCCTTCGGGCGTTTTTCGCGCAAAGGCGAAATAGGGATCGAAGCCTTGCGGTCGATTGCCGTCATCGACATCGACGAGATCGGCCGGGCGGCCGAGAAAAGGGACAGTGAACCGATCGGTGCGGACGGGCGAAGCCACTACCTCTGGCTCGTAGAAGCCCGTTACAAATCCATCCTCGGCATCCGCCGACCGGACAAGGGCCGGCCTGAACCAGCGCTCGAAGAACTGCCGCGCTGCCGCGTCGGTCTCCACCGATGTTTCACGTGAATCAGCAAAAATCGGCGCAAGCGCTTCAAAACCGATGCCAAGGGAGCCGCTCTTATAGGGCTTTTCCAGTACATGCTGCGCGGAGCGCCGGAAGGCTTCGAAAGCTGGAAGGTGGTGGTCGTCTTGCCAACCGGGGCAATCTGCAAAATCCACCGGCTTGAACAGGGGCGACAGCATGGCTTTATCTCAATTGCTGATTAATCTTCCGCTTCGGTCGCCACGAGCTTCCAGTTGGGGTCCTTCGAACGTGTGTCACGGGCGAAAGTCCAGACATCCTTGACCTCGGCAACAGCTTCCTTGTCGCCGTCGATGACCGTACCGTTCTTGTCGAGCGTTGCGGAAATGAGTTCGCTGACAATGCGCACAGTCACGTGCGATTCCGTGCCCTTCATCTCGGCGCCGATAATATCAGCCTTGTTGATGCCAACGAAGGACGACTGAACCTTTTCGCCGCGCGACTCCCGATCGGCTATTGCAGCGACGAAACCGTCAAACACTTCGCGTGACAGGAGCGACTTCAGCGTCTTGCGATCGCCATCGGCAAAGGACATGACGATCATTTCATAGGCCATTTTCGACCCGTCGAGGAATTTTGCCGGCTCGAATGTCGGATCGGCATTCTGAATCGCACGCAGTCCGTCATTGAGCGGGGTACCCGGCTTGGCAACAGCATCGACCTTTTCGAAGCTGCTTTCCTTCACTTCGCCGCGACGCGGCAGCGAAACAACGTTGTCGCTCGGCTTGGACTTGTCATCGACCTCGGCTGTTCGGGTATAGGGATTGAACGGAGGGCGCTCGTTGCCGGTCCGCCGGCCAAGGACCTTGCGCAGCTGGAGGAAGATCACCACCGCCGCCACGAAGAAGAAAATCGTTCCAAAGTCCAGATATTCCATGTCGCCTGCCACTCATCCCAGCGTTCGTTAGGGTCTTCGATCTTCTGCCGAAATACCAAATTCATATAGATTGCCAATGGCAATCATACAAATGCTCATCTTGCTTGCCTATATAGGCATGAAATCGACGCGGGGAATGGATAATATCCCCATATGTCCTTTGAAAGGTAAATTAGTTTTGCGATCGCTTTTCGTTCCCCTGCTCCTGCTGGCCTTGCCGTTCCTGGAGATTGCCGGATTTGTCATCGTCGGCAGCAAGATCGGCGTCCTCGCAACGCTGGGCCTGGTGATACTGTCGATCTTTCTCGGCGTCTTCCTTCTACGTGTACAGGGCTTCGGTCTGATCCAGCGTATTCGGTCCGAGACGGCAGCCGGTCGCACACCGGGGCGCGAACTCGTTCACGGTGTCATGCTGATCGTTGCGGCTTTCCTCCTGATCGTGCCCGGGTTCATTACCGATATCATTGGCCTGCTTCTGTTCATTCCCGCAGTGCGGGATGTCGGCTGGCGGCTGGTCAAGGACCGCATCGTCGTCGTCAAGCCCGGTATGCGCCGGTCGCCGCGTTCGGATCCGCCGGGTCGGAGGGACAGGGTGATCGATCTTAATCCGGAGGACTTTTCAAGGAAGCCGGACCCAGATTCGCCGTGGAACCCGAAACCTTGAGGCAGCGAGTTTTACGGCTCTGGGCTTCGGCTGCTGGAACTATAGGATTAGAGGTCGCGGCTTGCCTCGCTAAGGCACACATGCTAGCGAGCCACATCCAAATCGATAACCGCCGAAGCGGACGCAACAAAAGAAGGTTTCCAGACAATGGCTCAAAAGCCTGACGAGAATGCCGAAAACGGCAACGAAGTGACCAATGGGAATGGTACGAGCCCGCAGCAGACGCTGAACATTCTGGCTCAATATGTAAAAGACCTTTCTTTCGAGAGCCCGGGCGCTCCGCTTTCGCTGCGTCCGCGCGACAAGGCACCCGGGATCAGCATCAACGTGAACGTCAATGCCAATCCGATTGCCGAGAATGACTTTGACGTCGTTCTGACACTTTCGGCCAAGGCCGGCGAAGGCAAGGAAGTCCTCTTCAATGCCGAACTCGTCTATGGCGGCGTCTTCCGTCTCGTCGGTTTCCCGCAGGAACATTTGCTGCCGCTGCTCTTCATCGAGTGCCCACGCCTTCTCTTCCCGTTTGCGCGCCAGATCATTGCAGAAGCCACCCGCAACGGCGGTTTCCCGCCACTGATGATCGATCCGATCGATTTCGCGCAGATGTTTCAGCAGCGCATGGCCGAGGAACAGGCCAAGGCCAAGGTCAGTTGAGCCGACTACGTTTGATTTGAGAAGAACCCGGGCTGGTCCCGGGTTTTTTATTGATGAACGGCGACGCGTTCGTTCCAGATAGCCTTTTCGCCGATCTTTGTGACGAGTTGTGCATGGGCGGATATTTCAGCCTCGGTCAGGCGCGGCTTCAGCGGCACTGGGCGCGGCGAAATCAGGATCACGCGAGACTCGCCGCCCGTGCGGCCGCTGTCACCCTGTTCGGCGATGGTCAGACCGAGCGCCGCCTGCTTGCCGCCGATAAGCTCGATATAGACCTCGGCGAGCAACTGCGAATCGAGAAGCGCGCCGTGCATCGTGCGGTGGCTGTTGTCGATGCCATAGCGCCGGCAGAGCGCATCAAGCGAGTTTGGACCCATAGGATGCTTGCGGCGGGCGAGCGCCAGCGTATCAACGACCCGGTCCGTATGGATCGGCGGATGACCAAGCCGATTGAGCTCGGTATTGATAAAGCCGATGTCGAACATCGCGTTATGCGCGATCAGCTTGGCGCCGTCGATGAAATCCAGGAAGTCATGCAGGATGCCAGCGAAAAGCGGCTTGTCGAGCAGCTTGTCGTTGCTGATGCCATGAACCGCCAGCGCATCGGCGTGAACAGCCTTGCCTTCAGGATTGATATAGACGTGGAACGTACGGCCGGTCGGAAACCGGTTGATCAGTTCGACGCCGCCAATTTCGATGACGCGGTCTTCCAGCCGGTCGAGGCCGGTTGTTTCCGTATCGAAAATGATCTCGCGCATCGACTCACCTTTTTTGCCCACGTTCCATGAAACCAACGCGTGGGGCAAGTCCGGATTGTCAGTATCCCCTTTTCAACGAACGAGGGCTCACGCCTCAGCGATCAGCGCCGCGATGATCTTGTTGACTGCGGCGCGCGTGATAGCAAAATCGTAACGCGTGTCGACGACGAAATCCGCCCGCCTTCTCTTTTCGGCGTCGGGCATTTGTCGGGCCAGGATTGCTTCGAGCTTTTCCGGCGTCATGCCAGGCCGATCGAGGACGCGTTGGCGTTGCACCTCTTCCGGCGCAGAAACGACGAGAACCTTGTCTACGCGCTTTTCGCCGCCAGTTTCGAACAGCAGCGGAATGTCGAGGACAATCAACTTTTCCCCGCGCTCCCTCGCCTCATCGCGAAACCTGATTTCTTCGTCGCGAACGAGCGGGTGGATGATTGCCTCGAGACGCTTCAACGCTTCGGGATTGCCGACAACGGCCGACGAGAGCTTCGTGCGATCAACCGTGCCGCCCGCCGTCGTTCCAGGGAACGCGTCTTCGATCAGGGGCACGGCGACGCCGGAGTAAAGCCTGTGCACGGCGTCATCGGCCGAATTTACCGGAATTCCGGCATCCATGAACATCTGCGCCGCGGTGGATTTGCCCATGCCGATAGATCCGGTGAGCCCAAGCACGATCATCGCTTTGCCATGTCCGCGAGCACAAGGTCGCGCAATTCAGCGGTTACTTCCGGCCTTTTCCCGAACCAGTGTTCGAAGCCGGGTACCGCCTGATGCAACAGCATGCCGAGCCCATCGACGGTCTTCAATCCACAAGCGCGTGCGGCATGCAGCAGCGGTGTTTCGAGCGGAACGTAAACAATATCGGTGACCAGGGCGTTGGGTTTGGCACTTGCAAGATCGATCTCCAGTTCATCCTTGCCTTCCATGCCGAGCGAAGTCGTATTCACGATGAGATCGGCATCCCGTGTCAGTTCGGGCACGGCCGCCCAGGAATGAGCGCTAACGCCTTTGCCAAATCGGTCGGCAAGTTCCTGCGCACGGCCAAGGGTACGATTGACGATGCGGATATCGCTGAAGCCGCGCTGCTTCAGCGCATAGACAATGGCGCGGCTGGCGCCGCCCGCGCCGAGAACAAGTGCGCTCCTGCCCTTGTCCCAGTCCGGGCCATAAGCATCGAGATTTGCCGCAAAGCCATAGGCATCCGTATTCCCGCCCCAAAGCGCGCCGTCGCGGAACCAAAGCGTGTTGACCGCGCCGATCTCCTCTGCAGCGGCGTCGAGCTGATCGGCGAGAGCGAAGGCTGCTTCCTTGTGCGGAAGGGTAATATTGCCGCCGACCAAACCGGCCTCCGGCATCCCGGTGACGAAGTTCGCGAAACTATCAGGCGCAACTTCAATCGCCCGGTAGGTACCCGCAATTCCATGGGTCTTCAGCCAAGAGCCATGGATGAGCGGCGAGCGCGAATGGCGAATGGGATAACCAGCAACAAAGGCATGCAATGCGTCAGCCATCGATGGCACCTTCCCGGCGCAGTTCAACAAGCAATGGCAGCAAGGGCAGGCCGACAATGGTGAAATAGTCGCCGTCAATCTTTTCGAACAATTGCACGCCCTCGCCCTCGATCTGATAGGCACCGACACTTTGCAGGGCAATCTCGCCGGCACGAGAAAGGTAACGACCGATAAAGCCCGGGTCGAGATCGCGCACCGTCATGCGGGCCACCGATACGTGTCGCCACAAGGTCTCGCCGTCCCTGGCAAGCACCACAGCGCTGTTCAGATGATGGGTCTGGCCCGAAAGCTTGAGCAATTGCCGGCGGGCAGCATCCATGTCGGCAGGTTTGTGCAGCACCTCATCGCCAAGGGACAAGGTTTGATCCGACCCGATCACCAAGGCCCCGGGATTGCGTTCGCTTACATCGAGCGCCTTGGCTTCGGCAAGAACAAGCGCGACATCTTCGGGTGTTGCGCCGGTGTCGTAAAGCGGCGCTTCCACCGCGCGCTCGTCGATATTCGCCGCTTGCGCCGTGAAGCTAATACCGGCGTTTTTCAAGAGCGTGGCGCGGAACGGGCTCTTGGAGGCTAGGATAATATCCATGGCGTCGTCCTCGTGATTGTTGCTGGTTGCGTTATCGCCCCTCTGCACGGAGGGCAAGCACCGCGGCAGCGGTTTCTTCGATGGAGCGGCGCGATACATCTATCATCGGCCAGTTGTGGCGATGACATATCTGCCTCGCATAGGTCAATTCCTCGATGATGTTGGCGCGATCGAGGTACTGCTCAGCATCGAAATTCTGCGAAGCGCCGAGCACCCGGTGCTGGCGCACCTGAGATATCCGTTCGGCAGATGCGACAAGTCCAACGACCAGCGGCCTTTGCGAATGAACAAGAACGTCGGGTATGGGAACGCCGACGACGATCGGCACATTGACCGTCTTGATGCCGCGATTTGCGAGATAAATGCTTGTCGGCGTTTTAGACGTGCGGGAAATGCCGATGAGGACGACATCCGCTTCCTCCATATCGAGCGGCAATTGGCCGTCATCGTGTTCCATGGTGAAGTTCAACGCATCGATGCGGCGGAAATACTCGGCGTTGAGGACATGTTGTGCGCCGACGCGCCTCCCCGCCGGCGTGCCGAGATAAGATTGAAAAATTCCGAGAACGGGTTCCAGCACCGACACGCAGGGAACGCCAAGCGCCGCACAGCCATCGTGGATCATTGTCGCAAGGCGTTGATCGATAATCGTATAGAGAACAATCCCGGGTTCGGCATCGATGCTATCGAGCACGCGGCGGATCTGCTTTTCCGTGCGTATCAGCGGATAAATGTGCTCAATCGCCCGCGCATGGGCATATTGCGCCGAGGCCGCTCGGCCAGCGGCGATGAGAGTCTCTCCGGTCGCATCAGAAATCATGTGGAGATGGAAGTAGTTTACCGGTTTCGTCACAGGAATTTCCACGCTCTGTTGATGGCTGGGGATAAAACGCCTCGCCTGCCACAACAGATGGCAGCCATGTGAATTCTTGGCAAGTCATCCACAGCGGGCGTGCCTGTGTGCGTCGCTTCGCAGGTCCGCGGCACTATGGGGAAATTCAAAACCTCTCCATGGTTGTCCGCCATTTCTTCACAGGAATTTCCACAGTTACCCTCAACATAACCCATTGAATTATATTCATAAAATCGACAGTCCTTACAAAACCTTCCAGAATCTGTTTGGCTATCCCGGACTAATCGTTCAATTGTTAGCTGTGGGAAAGTTCTGGCATTCCGGTAATTCCCAGTACAAACAGACTCTAAGAATCAGAAAATCCAAAATAGATCTGAATTTCTTTTTTATAGAACAGGGTGGAGAGAACGATGGTTCGCAAAGTGATGAAAGTCCTTGGAGGCGAGACTGTCTTCCCTCCTCCGATTTGGATGATGCGCCAGGCGGGGCGCTATCTGCCTGAATACCGGGAAGTCAGAAAGAACGCGGGAAGCTTTCTCGACCTTTGCTATTCACCCGACCTTGCCGTCGAAGTGACCATGCAGCCGATCCGTCGGTTCGGCTTTGATGCGGCAATTCTGTTTTCCGATATTCTCGTCGTGCCGCACGCACTGGGTCGTGATCTTCGTTTTGAAGAAGGTCGCGGTCCGTTGATGACGCCGATCGATGTCGATGGAATATTCTGGCTTGAATCGGGAGGGGCCGCCGATCGCCTGGAGCCGGTCTACGAGACCGTTCGGCTTCTGCGGCAGCAGCTGCCTAACGAGACGACGCTGCTCGGCTTCTGCGGGGCGCCCTGGACCGTTGCGACCTATATGATCGCCGGACACGGTACGCCGGACCAGGCGCCGGCTCGTCTCTTCGCCTATCGCCATCCCGATGCATTTCAGAAATTGCTGGACGAGCTTGCCGATGTCTCAGCCGAATATCTCATCAGGCAAATTGGGGCCGGTGCCGATGCCGTGCAAATCTTCGATTCGTGGGCAGGTGTTCTCGACGAAGCGTCGTTCGAGCAATTCTGCATCGCTCCGGTAGCGCGGATCGTGGAGAAGGTTCGGGCTGTTCATCCGACTGTGCCGATTATAGGCTTTCCAAAGGGCGCAGGCGCACTTTATGCCAATTATCGCGAGCGAACCGGCGTTACGGCACTGGGCCTCGATTGGTCTGTGCCGCTTTCCATGGCGTCATCCTTGCAGGGTAGTGGTCCGGTTCAGGGTAATCTCGATCCTTTACGGGTCGTTGCCGGCGGCAAACCGCTCGACGACGGTGTCGATGCAATTCTCGAAGCTTTGGGACATGGCCCGCTGATCTTCAATCTCGGTCACGGCATTACGCCGGATGCCCCTGTCGCGCATGTGGAGCAGATGATCAACCGCGTGCGCCTCGCTTCTCCGCGGCCCTGATATGTCGATCACGGGGTTCGAGCGATGAGCAGTTCCGGTTCAGGCAAAACGAAGTCAAGCAACGTTCCGCTTCTTCCGCGCGCGATCGTCGCGGCTGTTGCGCTGTGCCTGGTGGTCCTGGTTGTTTTCTATCCTGACGATGCCTATTTATGGGTCAAGGCTGTCCATGTCATCGCCGTGATCTCATGGATGGCAGGGATGCTCTATCTTCCACGCCTGTTTGTCTATCATTGTGCGGTTCAGCCGGGGTCGAGCGAGTCCGAGACCTTCAAGGTCATGGAACGACGGCTGCTTAAGGCAATCATCAACCCCGCAATGGGGGCAACGTGGGTTGCGGGCCTATGGCTCGCCTGGAAGAGTGCGGCCTATGTGGATGGCTGGTTCCACGTCAAGTTTCTGGCCGTTCTCATTCTTTCAGGCGTCCATGGATACTTTTCGAAGTCGGTAAGGTTGTTTGCCGAGGACCGAAATGTTAAATCGCAGCGCTTCTGGCGGTTGATGAACGAAGTTCCGACACTTCTCATGGTCATTATCGTCATCATGGTCATCATAAAGCCATTTTGATTGATCACAGAAACTGCTAATCTAGCATCAAAACCAATCATGAAATCACTTGCCCTTGCTGGCTGGATTAGCTAGATAGGGGCCTCCTCTCCGGAAATACCGCCACAGCATCTTCAGCCAAATCTTTTTTCTGGCACTGCGTTTGGGCATCGTCATTTCCCTTTCCCATTTCTCAACATTAAAATTAAGAGTTCCGCCACACATGCAGGAAATGAAACTACAAGAACTCAAGAACAAGACGGCGGTTGACCTTCTCGCCTTTGCGGAGTCGCTTGAGGTGGAAAATGCCAGCGTCATGCGCAAACAGGAATTGATGTTTGCGATACTGAAAAAGCTGGCTTCGCAAGAAGTCGAAATCATCGGCGAAGGCGTCGTCGAAATCTTGCAGGACGGATTTGGCTTTATGCGGTCCGCCAACGCCAACTACCTCCCAGGTCCAGACGACATTTATATTTCGCCGTCGCAGATACGGCGGTTTTCGCTGAAGACCGGCGATACGGTCGAGGGTCCCATTCGCGGCCCGAAGGAAGGCGAGCGTTATTTTGCGCTGCTCAAGGTCAACACGATCAATTTCGAAGACCCCGAGAAGATCCGCCACAAGATCCACTTCGACAATCTGACGCCGCTCTATCCTAACGAGCGCTTCAAGATGGAGCTGGAAAATCCGACCACCAAGGATCTGTCAGCGCGCGTGATCGATCTCGTCGCGCCGCTCGGCAAAGGCCAGCGCGGTCTCATCGTTGCACCGCCGCGTACGGGTAAGACTGTCCTCCTCCAGAACATTGCCCATTCCATTACCGCCAATCATCCCGAGTGCTATCTCATCGTCCTTCTCATCGATGAGCGTCCGGAAGAAGTCACGGACATGCAGCGTTCGGTAAAGGGCGAAGTGGTATCATCGACATTCGACGAGCCGGCCTCCCGCCACGTTCAGGTCGCCGAGATGGTGATCGAAAAGGCCAAGCGTCTGGTTGAGCACGGACGCGACGTCGTCATCCTCCTCGATTCAATCACCCGCCTCGGCCGCGCCTACAACACGGTCGTGCCGTCATCGGGTAAGGTTCTGACCGGCGGTGTCGACGCCAACGCCTTGCAGCGTCCTAAGCGCTTCTTCGGCGCGGCCCGCAATATCGAAGAAGGCGGCTCGCTGACGATCATTGCGACGGCCCTGATCGATACCGGCAGCCGCATGGACGAAGTGATCTTTGAAGAATTCAAGGGTACCGGCAACTCGGAAATCGTGCTCGACCGCAAGGTCGCCGACAAGCGTATCTTCCCGGCGATGGACATTCTGAAGTCCGGTACGCGCAAGGAAGACCTCCTCGTTCCGCGCCAGGATCTCCAGAAGATCTTCGTTCTGCGCCGCATTTTGGCGCCTATGGGAACGACCGACGCGATAGAATTCCTCATCGACAAGCTCAAGCAGACCAAGACCAATGGCGAGTTCTTCGACTCGATGAATACATAACCTAGCTGCCCGGTCGAAGCAGTGCAGACAGCGCTTCGGCAGATGTTACAGGTGCAAGGCATACAAACCCGCGGCAAAGATAGGCCGCGGGTTTTTCTATTGTGACATCGCCACCGCCGCCTATGAGTTCGACCTTCTTGCCTTCGGTGAATTCAATCCAGATATCGCTGCGCCGCGGATCGGGAGAACGCCGTGCGGTCTCCACCAGCGGGTGATCGAGGGTTGGCGTCACAATGGTGAGTTTCAAAGGCTCGAGCAGCAGGCTGGCGCTGTTGAGAACCCCGGCTTGGCCGAAACGCTGCTGCAGCACACGGCCGATTGCACCTTCCGTCATCCGCTCCGTTCGCTCGCGCAGCTGGTCGTCGTTGGATAGCGTGGCAAGACGCGCCATGGCCTCGATGATCTGGCCGGTCGCGCTTGGTATGGCCTCATCCTGGTCCCCGCGCACGCGGATGATAACGTCGCCACTATCGGAAGCGGTCAGGGCATATCCGCCGTCCGGAGCTTGATACCAATTATCAAGCGCAGCAAGCCAGCGGCGAGCGTCGGCGATATAGGCGTGCTCATGCGTTACCTGATACAATGAAAGCGCGGCATTCATCATGGCGCCGTAGTCGGACGACAATCCCGGAAATTGGCGCGAATTTCCCAAGACTGAGTGAGGAAGACGGTCCTCAACCATCGATTCGGCAACGGAACGATAGGTTTCAATCGCAAGCGTATGCCAATCCGGGCGATCAAATAGAGCCGAAGCTTCGGCAAGCGCACGAATGGCAAGGCCATTCCAGTCGGTTAGTGCCTTATCGTCCCGGCCAGGTCTCAGCCTGGCGTTGCGCAACTCAAAAAGCTTGCGCCGTTGGCGAGCGAGATCTGCCTCTTCCTGGGCGCTGCCCAATCGAGGCGTTCGCAATCTGTTAAGGATATTTTTACCCTCCCAGTTACCGCCTTCGCTCACATCGTAGACTTCGTGGAAGGTCTCGAAATCCGCGTCGCCCGGCACCTCTTTGCTCGACCATACGTAGAAGCGGCCTTCTTCGCCCTCACTATCTGCATCGAGGCTCGAAGCGAACCTGCCATCGATACGCATTTCTCGTTCCAGCCACGCCACCGTCTCTTCGATTCGTTCACGAAACAAATCTTCGCCAGTTGCCGCATATGCCCAGGTGGCGTGGCGGATCATCTGTGCATTGTCGTAAAGCATCTTTTCGAAATGCGGCACGAGCCAGTTCTCGTCCACCGAGTAACGCGACAGTCCTCCCCCTAGGTGATCGTAGATTCCTCCCTGCAGCATCATATGCAGGCTGGTCAAAAAGGCGTCGCGATGGGTCTTCGCACTAGTACGCAGCCAGGACAGCCATAAAGCATCCATGAACGGCGCACTCGGAAACTTGGGCGCACCGGCAATGCCGCCTTTCTCGAGGTCCATCATTTCGAAGACATTGTTGGCGAATTGATCAAAGAGTGCTGCATCAAGTTTTGACGGCTCCGCACGCGCATCAAGGCGACTGCTGACATGATTCACTAGAGCCTGAACGTTTTGTTCGACGCGAATCCTGTCTTCATGCCACACCTTGCTGATCAGGCGCAGGACATCGAGAAAGCCGGGCTTGCCATAGCGTGAATGCTTCGGAAAATAGGTGCCGCCCCAGAAAGGCTTTGCTTCCGGCGTTAGAAACATCGTCAGGGGCCATCCGCCCTGTTCGCCCATAGCGCCGAGCGCGGCCATATAGATTTGGTCGATGTCGGGTCGCTCCTCGCGGTCGACCTTGACGTTGACAAAAAGCTCGTTCATCAGAGTCGCCACCTCGGTGTCTTCGAAACACTCGTGGGCCATAACGTGGCACCAGTGGCAAGCGGCATAACCCACAGATAGCAGGATAGGCTTTTGCACATCCCGTGCCTCGGCGAGTGCAGCAGGACCCCAAGCCCGCCAATGGACAGGATTCGTGGCGTGCTGACGCAGGTAAGGGCTTGATTCCTGGCCAAGTAGGTTTCGTTGCTCAGTCATCTTCGCTGCAGCCTTTTCGAAGAAGCCTTGAATGGCTATTGAGACATTCTAGTACGGATGATTAAAATGAAACAGAGCGTCTCCGGCGAGACTATATTCGCACTTTCTAGTGGCAGACTGCCTTCCGGTGTCGCGGTCATCCGCCTGTCTGGACCAGAGACTCGATTCGTTATCGAAACAATCTGCGGTAAGTTGCCAGCGCCACGCGTGGCTGCGCTGAAAACATTCGTTGATGGTGACGGTAATCCTATCGACCGAGGCCTTGTTATCTATTTTCCGCCTCCGAGGAGTTTCACCGGTGAGGAGTGCGGCGAATTTCATCTGCACGGCGGCAAGGCGGTCGTCGAGGCAATGATTACCTGCATGTACTCCTTTGAGGGTTGTCGGATGGCCGAGGCCGGCGAGTTTACCAAGCGCGCCTATGCAAATGGCAAATTCGACCTGACGGTCGCCGAAGGGCTTGCAGACCTCATTGCTGCCGAGACCGAGGGGCAGCGGAGGCTCGCCTTGCACATTGCCTCGGGAGCGCAAGCGTCGCTCTATTCGGGTTGGCGCCAGGAGCTCATTCGCGCGCGCGCGCTTATCGAAGCAGAACTCGACTTTGCCGACGAGGCGGATGTGCCGGGCTCAGTCTCGGATCAGGTGTGGACCGAACTTAGCGAACTCGGCCAACGGATTAGCAAGCACGTGGCGGACGGCAAGCGAGGCGTTCTTGTTCGCGACGGCTTCCGTGTGGTCATAGTAGGAGAGCCCAACGCAGGTAAGTCAAGTCTGCTCAATGCGCTTGCGGGAAGCGATGTCGCCATCGTCTCCGACGAGCCTGGAACAACACGCGACTTAATTGAGATCAAACTTGACCTCGGAGGCCTTCCGGTCCTCGTGACGGACACGGCAGGCTTGCGTGACACGGAGGGGAAAGTCGAACGCATCGGAATTAATCGTGCACGAGAACGCGCCGCGGCCGCCGACCTGGTGGTCGCGCTGGTCGATCTTTCCAATGCTGCCGCCGACTTCCCGGGAGATGTCGATAACGCGGCCGTGCTGCGTGTTGGCACCAAGTTCGACCTGAACCCGGCCTATAAACGAGATGACTGCGATCTGGTGATTTCCGTACGAGACAATGATGGACTTGAAGCGTTGCTCGCGATCTTCGCTAAACGCGCCGCCGAGGCTGCGGGCAATTTGAGTGATCCATTACCGACGCGCCGCCGTCATCTCGAGCTTCTGGCGGTAACGAGCCACGAACTTGAAATGGCCGTCAGACAAGACAATTCGCCTCTCGAAGTGCGGGCCGAGTTCTTGCGACGCGCTTCCTTCGCGCTGGGACGAATTACGGGCCATGTCGATGTTGAGGATATACTTGATGTCGTCTTCTCGCAGTTCTGCATCGGCAAATGATTCACGTGAAACATCGAGTCAAACGAGCTTTTCGAAATACTGATGTTTCACGTGAAACATTGTATAGCGGCCCATACTTGACTCCACGTTGAGTTTTGCCCATCAAGGCAAGGATTCGAATCTCTGAAAGCAATGTATCGTGCAAGACGTCTATGATGTCATCGTCATCGGTGGTGGCCACGCTGGCTGCGAGGCTGCGGCAGCCTCCGCGCGCTTTGGCGCGAAAACCGCGCTGGTAACACATCGCGCGGATACAATTGGAGTTATGTCCTGCAATCCCGCCATCGGCGGCTTGGGTAAGGGCCACCTCGTCCGAGAGATCGATGCTCTTGATGGCTTGATGGGGCGTGTGGCGGATGCTGCGGGTATTCAGTTCAGATTGCTCAACCGCCGCAAGGGCCCCGCGGTGCGCGGGCCGAGAACGCAGGCCGACCGCAAGCTCTACCGGCTGGCAATGCAGCAAGCTATCGCAGAGCAGCCAAATCTGGATGTGGTCGAGGGTGGAGCCAATGACCTGATCATCGCCGACGGTAAGGTGACTGGCGTTCAGCTCGTGGACGGGTGCGTGCTCTCTTGCGGCGCCGTCGTGCTGACGACTGGAACTTTTCTTCGCGGTCTCATCCACATCGGTGAGAAGAAGATACCGGCGGGTCGGATGGGCGAAGCGCCGGCTCTGGGACTCTCCGATACGCTAATGCGTCACGAGTTTGCGCTGGGTCGGCTTAAGACGGGCACCCCACCACGATTGGACGGTAGAACCATTGACTGGGACGGACTGGATGTCCAGTCGGCGGATGAAGAACCCCTGCCCTTCTCGCTGATGACGGACGCCATCACTAACCCGCAGATTGATTGTGGCATCACCCGGACGACGCTTAAGACTCACGACATCATCCGGGCGAACCTGCATCGCTCAGCGATGTACTCAGGTTCGATCGAAGGGATTGGTCCGCGCTATTGTCCCTCGGTCGAAGACAAAATTGTCAAATTTGGCGACCGCGATGGACATCAGATTTTCCTGGAGCCCGAAGGGTTGGACGACCACACAGTCTATCCAAACGGTATTTCGACGTCGCTGCCTGAAGAGGTACAGAACGATATCTTGAAGACGATCCCCGGGCTTGAGCACGCTACAATGTTGCAGCCTGGTTATGCGATCGAATATGATTTTATCGATCCACGCGAACTTGACCGTGCTTTACAGACGCGGCGCATCGGCGGCCTGTTTCTGGCAGGGCAGATCAATGGTACTACGGGTTACGAAGAAGCTGGTGCTCAAGGTCTGCTAGCGGGCTTGAATGCGGCACGCCTGGCAGGGGCTGGTGACCCGGTTATTCTGCAGCGGACAGAAGCCTATATCGGTGTAATGGTCGATGATCTGACTTCCCGCGGTGTGAGCGAACCCTATCGAATGTTTACCTCCCGTGCAGAATTCCGGCTGTCTCTCCGCGCCGACAATGCCGACGAGCGCTTGACGCCGGTGGCTGAGAAGCTGGGCATTCTCGGTGCTGCGCGTCGCGCGCGCTTTGCAGCACGGACCCGCGACCTCGATTCGGCGCGTGAACTTGCTCAGAGCCTGACGATTACACCAAATGCCGCCGCGGCTCATGATCTTCATCTCAACCGCGATGGCATTCGCCGGTCGGCCTACGATCTCTTGGCATTTCCGGATATTGATCTTGGTCGGATCAAGCGGATTTGGCCCGAACTTGGTGAACTCAATCCGCGCATTGCCGAAGCGCTGGAAATCGAAGCGCAGTACGCTGTCTATCTCGACCGCCAGAAGGCCGACGTCGCGGCAATGGAGCGAGAGGAAGCTCTCGTGATTCCTGCGTCGGTTGACTTTGCAACGACTTCGGGACTTTCGAACGAGTTGAAGCAAAAGCTGAAACAGCGACAGCCGCGGTCGATCGCGGAAGCCCAGCGCATTGATGGGATGACACCGGCTGCCCTTGCTCTGATCATTACCCAGATACGCAAGGTGACAACAGGCGCTCGAGACGTCGCGTGAGTGATCAGCGCGAAGCAAGTCTAAAAAAAGTGTTATCCACTGTTTCACGTGAAACAGTCGATGATCTTATCGGGTTTGAAGACCTATTCCGCAAATGGTCAAAGGCGATCAATCTCGCCTCCCCATCTACGCTTGATCAGCTGTGGGATCGTCACATTGTCGATAGCGCGCAATTATTCAATCTCGCGCCTAATGCAAAGACGTGGCTGGATCTGGGGTCGGGCGGAGGCTTTCCGGGCGTCGTAATCGCAATTCTTCTTAATGAACACTATGGCGGAAAAATTGACCTGGTTGAGAGCAACGGCAAGAAGGCGGCGTTCTTGCGGACCGCGATCGGGCAGTTCAAGGCACCCGGGATCGTTCACGCGGCGCGGATAGACAATGTATGGAGCAAGATCGCAACGCCGGATATTGTGACGGCTCGTGCATTGGCACCTTTAAGTGACCTCTTCGTTCTTGCCGGCCCGTGGCTCAGAGGCGGAGCGACCGCGCTTTTTCAAAAAGGGCGGGATTACCGGCGAGAAATCGCGGAAACCCGTGACGATTGGGTCTTCGATCTGGTAGAACACCAAAGTGCGGTCGACAAAGATTCGGTAATCTTGCAGATCAGCAATCTGCGCCCAACCGAACCTCGCGTCTAACACACGCGCGATTCGTCCGCCTCTGGAATACGGTTTCTGCTCAGGAAGATAGTGATGAACAGTCAGACTCGCATCATTACCATAGCCAATCAGAAAGGCGGGGTTGGCAAGACAACCACCGCAATCAATCTGGCAACGGCCTTGGCAGCTATTGGCGAGAACGTCCTGGTGGTCGATCTTGATCCACAGGGCAATGCTAGCACCGGGCTTGGTATCGATCGCAAAAATCGCGACGTTTCCTCGTATGATGTACTTATGCAGACTGCATCGGTGGAGGACGCTGCGGTTGTGACAGCAGTTCCGAATTTGTCTTTGATTCCATCGACACTCGACCTCCTTGGTGTCGAAATGGAAATCGCCAACGCTGCGGACCGGGCCACGCGATTGCGCAAGGCCTTCCGTGGCAACCCGGCCGCCTCGCCATATTCCTATATATTGATCGATTGTCCGCCTTCCCTGAATCTATTGACGATGAACGCCATGGCGGTTGCAGACTCGGTCTTGGTGCCTTTGCAGTGTGAATTCTTCGCGCTCGAAGGGCTCAGCCAGCTGCTGGAAACCGTCAGCCAGGTTCGTGCTTCGCTCAATCCCCAGCTGAATATACAGGGCATTGTCCTCACCATGTATGACGGCCGTAACAATCTGGCGACGCAGGTGGTTGACGATGTACGCTCGTTCATGGGGGACAAAGTTTATCGGACGGTCATTCCGCGTAATGTTCGCGTTTCTGAAGCGCCCTCTTACGGTATCCCGGCTATCCTTTATGATTTGAAATGCGCAGGCAGCCAGGCCTACCTTCAGCTCGCATCGGAAGTCATCCAGCGCGAGCGCCATCTGCGCGCGGCCTGAATATCGATTCGAAGACGAAATGATTATGAAAGTTGACGACCATGAATGAAGATCTCTCGAAAAAGCGCCTTGGCCGTGGACTTGCGGCGCTTATCGGTGAAATGGACCGCGTTCCCGAGGAAAGCGCATCGCATCCGGTGGCGCCTCAGGACCGAAACATTCCGATCGAATTCATTACGCGCAACCCACGCAATCCGCGCCGGCTTTTCACGGAAGGCGATCTTGAGGATCTGACGCAGTCGATCCGCAAACACGGCATCGTCCAGCCGGTTGTCGTGCGTCCCGTCAGCGGTTCGCCGGATCACTATGAACTCATTGCCGGAGAACGCCGCTGGCGTGCGGCGCAGCGCGCCGGCGTGGCATCGATCCCTGTGATCATTCGCGAGGTTAATGATCGCGTTGCGCTTGAGCTTGCGATCATCGAGAACGTCCAGCGCGCCGATCTCAATCCGATCGAAGAAGGCATGGGATATCAACAGCTTATAGACGATCACGAGTATACTCAAGCTGATCTTGCGCAAGTGATCGGCAAGAGCCGCAGCCATGTCGCCAATACGCTGCGCCTATTGAAATTGCCGGAGCCTGTACGCGACATGATCACCAATGGCGCGCTCTCCGCCGGCCACGCGCGTACGCTTATAACCGCCGAGAATCCCGGCGCACTCGCGGACAAGATCGTGCGCGATGGGCTGTCAGTACGCCAGGCCGAGGCCTTGGCGCAAAGCGGCGGCGAGTCGCCGACACCGAAGCCGAGGGCCGAGCGCGACAGCGAAAAGGACGCCGATACACGGGCTTTGGAAAAGCTGCTTTCCGATGTGACCGGCATGCGCGTGACGGTAAATCATCAGAACAAGGGCGGCGACGTGCGCATTCATTACACGACGCTGGAGCAACTCGACGAGGTTTGCCGGCGCCTGCAAAGCTGATTTCCGAGCGAAATCCCGTTAACGGCCGGGCCGTCCGGCCCGCGCCGCTTCCGCCGCCAGCGCAATGAGCGACTGGCGGATAATTGGCACAGCCAGATCCGCATTGCGCCGACTTTCGAGAACGGTTTTCTGCAAGCGCTCGATGGCGCGGGCACACGTCAGGGTTGACCAACGCTGCAATGCCGTCTCCACGAGCTTTTTGCGCGCAAAAAATACGGGCGGCTTGGCCGTCGCAACGGCCGATCCCGCATTTTTGCCCTCCGTTTCCATGCCGTAACGTAACGTTTGTAACGACTGAAACTGGCGAATCGCGGTGCTCAAGATGAGAAAGCTTGATGAGCCCGTGCCAATTACCCGGTCAAAGGCGTGGGTAAAATCGGCAAGATTGCCCACCATGATAGCGTCGATAATCGCTTCATGGGATACGGCGCTGACATCGCCAATGATGTCCCGCACGTCATCTATGGTGATGCGCTCGCTCCCGTGCGCATAGAGGCAGATTTTTTCAAGTTCACCGCGCGTCGCCAGCCGGTCGCCGCCGAGGCTCTCCTTGAGGAGGTTACGGGCATCGAGGCTGATCTGCAGTCGATAGCGCGTCATCATCTCATCAATCGTCCCATCGAGGCTGCGCGCATCGTCGCTGTAACAGGGCAAGGCCATGGCGCTGGCGCTTTGTTCGACGATGCCACGCAGGCCGGCGCCCTTCTTCAGGTCGCCGGCTTCGATGAGAATGAAGGTCGCTTGCGGCGGGTTTTTTGCGAGATGGGCGACTGCATCGGCGAGGCCCTTTTGGCCGGAGGCATTTCGCACCCAGATCAGCCGCTCACCGCCAAACATGGAAATGGTATTGGCTTCGTCGGATAGTTTTCCGGGCTCTGCCTGAACCGCATCCGCATCGAGCCGGATTACGGCAAACGGGTCATCCGGGGAAAGGTCCGTAAGCCTGATGAATGCGGCTGCGCGTTCGCTGACGAGCCCCTTGTCGGGCCCATAGATGAGAATGATGGGATAGGCTCGATCGAGCCTTCTCAGGAACGAATCGACCTCGTGCGCTTTCTTCTGTGCCATGATCCTAGGATTTACCGCTTTGGTTGAAGATTGCAATGCGCAGCGGCTGATGTGGGTATCACCGTTGGATCGGCGGGCCTAAATAGCAAGAAGGCGCCCCGAAGGACGCCTTGCTTAAGTGCTTCAAATTATTGAGACAACTGGAGCGGGAAATGGGATTCGAACCCACGACCCCAACCTTGGCAAGGTTGTGCTCTACCCCTGAGCTACTCCCGCATGCACCAGTCTGTCTTGCGAAGCGGGGCCTATATGGCCCAAGCGCCGGCTAATTGCAACAGGGTTTTTTCAACTTCTGAACGATATAGCGAAAAATCGGCAAAACACCCTGATCTGACTGGGCTTTTCGCTTGAGGCCGCTTCATCAAGCCATTATCTACAACGCAGAAGCCCCCGCTAAACCCCTTGAAAACGTTGTCATGCCCAAGACTTTCGACGAGCTGCTGCAGTTTCTGGACGAACTCAACATCGAAATATCGACGATTCGCCATGCGCCGGTCTTCACGGTGGGCGAAGCCCAGGATCTTCGCGGTCAGATACCGGGAGCACATACGAAAAATCTCTTTCTCAAGGACAAGAAGGACAACTTCTTCCTGGTGACGGTCGACGAGGAGGCCGAGGTCGACCTGAAAACGATCCACAACAAGATTGGCGCGGCGAGCCGTGTTTCCTTTGGCAAGCCGGAAAAACTGCTCGAATATCTTGGCCTCGTTCCGGGTGCGGTGAGCGTTTTTGGCGTGATCAATGATGGTCAGCATCAAGTGAGAGTGGTCCTCGACGAGGGGCTCATGCAGCACGACACTATCAACGCACATCCCCTCAGCAATGATGCTACGAGTTCCATCAGTCGCGATGATCTCTTGACGTTCCTCAAGGCGACCGGACATGATCCGCTGATCTTGAAAATAGACGGATCGGTCCCAAACTGATAGCTGGTGTCTTCGAGCTTTTGCGAACACCTGACGGAGAACGGGAGAAATTGATGAGCAACACTGACAACCCGTTTGGCAGCAGCTATGGCGCTGCAACCACCGGCGCAACAAGCGTACCGTTCGGCGCAAGTGCGCCGAACGGTACGGCGGCCGCCGCTGATTTGATCAAGGACACGACAACGGCAGCTTTCTCCAAGGACGTGATTGCCGAATCAAAGCAACAGCCGGTTCTGGTCGACTTCTGGGCGCCGTGGTGCGGGCCCTGCAAGCAGTTGACGCCGATACTTGAAAAGGCCGTGCAGACCGCCGGCGGACGGGTGAAACTCGTCAAGATGAATATTGACGATCATCCGGCTATCGCCGGGCAGCTTGGCATTCAATCCATCCCCGCTGTTATCGCCTTTGCCGACGGCAAGCCGGTCGATGGTTTTATGGGGGCCCTGCCAGAGTCCAAAGTCACCGAGTTCATCAACCGTATCGCTTCGCCGGATGGCGGCAGGGACGCCGCTATTCAATCGGCGCTTGATGCCGCAACCGAGGCGACGGAGACAGGCCATTTTGAGGAGGCAGCCCAAATCTATTCCGCCATCCTCGGCGAGGTGCCGGATCACGTCGCAGCTCTCGCCGGACTCGCAACCGCGCTTGTCGAACTCGGCGACGTGGCGCAGGCGAGGGCGAGCCTGGATCTCGTACCGGCTGACAAGCGGCAGGATGCGAGTGTGCGCACCGCCGAGGCCAGGATTGCGCTTGCCGAGCAGGTTGCGACGCTCGGTGATGCCGTAGCGCTTGAAGCCAGTCTTCAGGCAAACCCCAAGGATTATCAGGCGCGCTTCGATCTTGCGATGATCCTGAACGCGAAGGGTGAGCGGGATGCGGCAGCCGATCATCTTCTCGCCATCATGAAGGCCGATCGTGGCTGGAACGACGATGGCGCCCGCAAACAGCTGTTGCAGTTTTTCGACGCGTGGGGCCCAACCGATCCATCTTCCGTCACTGCGCGCCGTAAATTGTCATCACTGCTGTTTTCCTGAGGAAAATCAGGCACTATAGCCGTCGGTCGCGACTTGTCCGATCCGGCTTGGAGAAAATGATGAAGGCAGGAAACGTGCGCTATCGGACGCTGGAGGATATTCCGGAGAGCGTGCCGATCTTTCCGCTGTCGGGGGCATTGCTGCTACCCGGCGGACAACTGCCGCTCAATATCTTCGAACCGCGCTACCTTGCGATGATAGATGCGGCGCTTTCCGGCAAGCGCATCATCGGCATGATTCAGCCGCGCTTTGACCAGGAGGAGGGTGAAGAAGCGGAGCTGTGCGAAGTCGGCTGCCTCGGTCGAATCACCTCCTTCGCTGAAACGGGCGACGGACGCGTGCTGATCACGCTTCAAGGCATCTGCCGTTTTCGTATCGTCAAGGAACTTGGAACGCGAGCGCCCTTCCGGCAATGCAAGATCGCACCCTTGCGTGCCGATCTCGACGAAGCCGATGAGTCGGAAGTCGATCGCGCGGCGCTCCTGCGCGTCTTCCGCGCCTATCTCGACGCCAACAGCCTGGAAGCGGATTGGGACGGCATCGCCCGCGCCGGCAATGAGACACTTGTCAACGCATTGGCGATGATGTCGCCGTTCGGCGCGGCCGAAAAGCAGGCGCTGCTCGAAGCCGCCGACCTCAAGACCCGGGCAGAGACGCTTATAGCCATCACCGAAATAGCCCTCGCCAAGGATGAAGATGGCTTTGAAGGCAGCCTGCAATAGGACGAGGACCTCGCAATGGCCGAAGAGAAACGCGATACTCCCATCGACGTCAAACTGCTGGAACTGCTGGTGTGTCCCTTGACCAAGGGTCCGCTGACCTACGATCAGGCGAACTCCGAGCTGATTTCCAAATCCGCTCATCTTGCCTATCCGGTTCGTGACGGCATTCCGATAATGCTTCCATCGGAAGCGCGGCCGATCGAGGATTAGGCGGCTTCCTTGATTGTCTCATCGTTCCAGCGATTGGCTTTCAGCCGGCTTTGCGCCATAATACGAGTCAGTTGAATGACTGACCGAGCGCAGATGCCAAGGCAAAACGACAAACGGGAAATTTTGACTGCGACGGCTGCGGGGCTGTTCTGGCGCCAGGGTTATACCGTGACCAGTCTCGCCGATATAGCGGTCAGCTCCGGCATTCCGCTTGGCAATATCTACTATTATTTCAAGACTAAGACCGATCTCGCACGCAGCGTCGCGGACATTTTCGTTGCCGAAACCGAAGACATGCTGACCCAGATCGTCGCCTCGGACCAGGATCCCCGGCGTCGCCTGCAACTGCTGATCGACAAACTCGCCCAATCGCTCAAGAGCCGCGTCGAGCATGGTTGTCCGATCGCGCTGGGCATCCGGGATTTTCGCCGCGATTCACCTGAGGCGGCGAGCCGAGCGGCCGAAGCCTTCAGCCTCCTCATCGGTTTCATCGGCCGGGAGCTGGGGCGCTCGGGCATTCGGCCATCCACTGCCCTTGCGATAGCACGCAACGCGGTGGCTGAATGGCAGGGCGGTATTATGCTTGCCCATGGCCTTCGCGACCCTACCGTGCTTGCGGAAAGCTTCAGGCGTATGGAACGGCTGCTGCTTGGTGCCAAATCCAACGCGTGAATGCTGGCAAGCACACACCTCGCATATGGCGGCAAAACGCACTATATGATGCCGGAACGTCATCATGGAGTTGTAATGGCCCGAAGCAACCAAGCTGCCGACTGGGGTAACCGATTGTCACCTTCCCTTGGCGAGATCGAATCGCTGGCGATCGAGGCTTATGCACATCTGCCGGAAACCTTCCGCAGCCTTTGCGGCGATATCACCATTCAGATCTCGGATTTCCCCGAGGACCAGATCGTCGAAGATATGGGCTTGGAATCGCCGTTTGATCTTCTTGGGCTTTTCGAGGGAACGGGCATCGGTGAGCGTTTCTCGCTGCAGACGGGACAGCAGACAAATCGCATCACCCTCTACAGGCGTGCAATCCTCGACTATTGGGCTGAGTATGAAGAGGCCCTCGGCGATATCGTGACCCATGTCCTGATCCACGAGATCGGCCACCATTTCGGCCTATCGGATGAGGACATGGAACGGATCGAGGCTACCGTCGACGGGTAGAGGCCGGCCGCAGGCGATGAAGCGCGGGCCGGCATTAGAGCGATTCAGTAGTCGCCGAGCTTGATACCCGGCTCATAGTCCACGCCATCGACATCCTTGACGACTGCCTGGCCGCATTGCATCACCCCCGTCGCCGAGTTGAAGGCGTAGGTCGGCGATCCGTAAATGTGCCATCCCTTGTTTATGGCGGCCGTAACCTTGTGACAGAAGCTCGCATCATCAGGGCCCGTCAGAAGCCGATAAAGTTTCATGGTGTTTTCCCAGGTTCAAAGCGAAACCAGCCGATCCGGCTTCGCTCAATTTTTGCCAAGAGCCTCCATCTTTGTCACGAGCTTTTGTGCCGTTTCAAGATGCAGGCGTTCGATCATTTTTCCGGCGAGCGAGATGACACCCTTGTTGGCGTTCTCCGGCTGCGCAAAGGCGGCGACAATGGCACGCGCTTCACTTAAGGCTTGTTCATCGGGAAGGAATGCCACATTGGCGGGCTCGATCTGCGTGGGGTGAACGAGACTTTTGCCATCAAAGCCCATCGCTGCGGCCTGGGCGCATTCGTCGGCGGATCCCGCAAGGTCAGCAAAGTCATTGAACACACCGTCGATGACATCCAGCTTGCCGGCCCTCGCGCAAAGCAGCACCTGCATCAGCCACGCAACGAAAAACGCGCGGCCCTTCTCCAGACGAGTTCCTGTTTCCTTCGCTATGTCGTTGGTGCCGACGACGAGACAGTCAAGACGCGCGGTCGAACGCAGTCCAAGCTCGGCGATTGCATCGACGTTGAGGATGCCGCGGGCCGTCTCGATCATCGCCCATAACCGGATGTTTTCCGAAGCATCGGTATCGTCGAGAACCTCGGCGACGTTGGTCACGTCCTGCGGCGTCTGAACTTTAGGCAGGAGAATGGCGTCGGGCCTACAGGCGCGGGCGGCGAGAAGGTCCTCGGCGCCCCATTCGGTATCAAGCCCGTTGATCCGGATGATCCGCTCCGCTCTGGTTGCTGATTGGGCATGGAAATAGTTACGGAGACTTTCTCGTGCGGCCTCTTTCGCCTCGGGAGCCACAGCGTCCTCCAAGTCGAATATGACGGCATCCGCTTGCAGCGAAGCGACCTTGGCAAGGGCCTTGGCATTCGATGCGGGAACGTAAAGAACTGAGCGACGCAGGCGAAAAGGTTTCGTCATGGCGGTTTTGTGCCTTGATCGCCGCATCAAGACAAGTGCAATCCTGCGTGAAGCGGCGCAGCGCTCAAAGTGCCACAGGCGAAACGCTTTGATTCGCTGCAAAGCTGGTGTAAAGCGAACCATACGTCTCTTTCCGGAATTCTGCAGGCTGACACCATGGACAAATTCACCAAGCTCACCGGCGTTGCGGCTCCGCTGCCCATCGTCAATGTCGACACCGACATGATCATCCCGAAGGACTACCTGAAGACGATCAAGCGCACCGGTCTCGGGACGGGCCTGTTTGCCGAGATGCGCTACAATGAAGACGGCAGCGAGAATCCGGACTTCGTCCTTAACAAGCCTGCCTATCGCAAGGCGCAGATTCTGGTCGCAGGCGACAATTTCGGCTGCGGTTCGAGCCGTGAGCATGCGCCGTGGGCCCTACTCGATTTTGGCATACGCTGCGTTATTTCGACCAGCTTCGCCGATATCTTCTACAACAACTGCTTCAAGAACGGCATTTTGCCGATCCGCGTCAGCCATGATGATCTCGACAAATTGATGGACGATGCGCAGCGCGGCGCCAATGCGACGCTTTCGATCGATCTCGAGGAGATGACGATCAAGGGACCGGATGGCGGCACGATCCACTTCGACCTCGACGCGTTCCGCCGCTACTGCATGCTCAATGGCCTCGACGACATTGGTTTGACGATGGAGAAGGCGTCCAAGATCGATACGTTCGAAACCGCGAATGCGGAAAAGCGCCCCTGGGCTTGAGTGTTTTTAAGATTGCTTATCGGGCCCGCTTCGGCGGGCCTTTTCATTTGCAGACCCGCCAAAGTTTCAAAAAATTGCGCGCAACGCTTTCCATCTTTGCCGAACTTGCGCTAAGGAACCGCCATTCCATTCAACCGCTCTAGAGGTTTCCCCCTGATGGCATCGAAAAAGCTCCTTCTTCTTCCAGGTGACGGCATTGGGCCCGAGGCAATGGCCGAGGTTCGCAAGATCATTGCCTACATGAATGCCGAACTTGACAGCGAGTTCGTGCTCGATGAAGGCCTCGTCGGCGGCAGCGCCTATGACGCGCATGGTGCAGCGATCTCGGAAGCCGACATGGCCAAGGCGCTGGCCGCCGATGCTGTGCTCTTCGGCGCGGTGGGTGGGCCCAAGTGGGACAGCGTTCCTTACGATGTCCGCCCGGAAGCCGGGCTTTTGCGCCTGCGCAAGGACATGGAGCTTTTCGCCAATCTGCGTCCCGCCATCTGCTATCCGGCACTTGCGGACTCCTCGTCGCTCAAGAAGGACGTGGTCGAGGGCCTCGACATTCTGATTGTGCGCGAGCTGACCGGCGGCGTCTATTTTGGTGAGCCGAAGGAGATTCGCGATCTCGGCAACGGTCAGAAGCGTGGCATCGATACGCAGGTTTATGACACCTACGAGATCGAGCGCATTTCCGGTGTCGCCTTCGAGCTTGCGCGCACCCGCGCCAACAAGGTGACATCGATGGAAAAGCGCAACGTCATGAAGTCGGGTGTGCTCTGGAACGAGGTCGTCACGGCGACGCACAAGGCCAAGTATTCCGACGTCAAGCTGGAGCACATGCTGGCCGACGCTGGCGGCATGCAGCTCGTGCGCTGGCCCAAGCAGTTCGACGTCATCGTGACGGATAATTTGTTCGGCGATATGCTGTCCGACATCGCAGCCATGTTGACGGGTTCCCTCGGCATGCTGCCGTCGGCGTCGCTCGGCGCACCCGATGCAAAGACCGGCAGCCGAAAGGCGCTCTACGAGCCCGTGCACGGCTCCGCGCCGGACATTGCCGGTACAGGCGCTGCCAATCCGATCGCGATGATCGCCTCGTTTGCGATGTGCCTGCGCTATTCGTTCAACATGATCGCCGAAGCCGATCGGCTGGAGGCTGCGATTGCCGGCGTTCTCGATGACGGCATCCGTACGGGCGACATCATGTCGGAAGGCAAGACCAAGGTCGGCACCGTCGAAATGGGCGATGCGATTCTCGCCAAGTTCAAGGCCCTTGCGGCCTGAGGAGCATCGCACCAACAAAAGAAAAGCCCGGCGCGACAGAATCGCGCCGGGCTTTCTCATTTGTGCGGGATCACTCTACGGCATGAAGATCCGTGCCTTTCGTATCGCGTACGAAAAGCAGGCCGATGACGAGGGTCATCGCCGCAATCACGATCGGATACCATAGGCCATAGTAGATATCGCCCTTGGCAGCGCTCATTGCGAACACCGTTGCCGGCAACAGGCCCCCGAACCAGCCATTACCGATGTGGTAGGGCAGCGACATGCCGGTATAGCGGATGCGGGTCGGGAACATCTCGACCAGGATCGCGGCAATTGGCCCGTAAACCATCGTGACGTAGAGCACGAGGATGAACAGAATACCGATAACCTTCGGCCAATTGACGGCCGCCGGATCAGCCACCATTCTGAATGCCCCAGCGCCCGGAACGGAGAAGACCGCGACTTCCGTCGCACCCGCCGCCTCGTCAGCGGTGATCAGTTTGTCCTTTACCGCCTGCGCCACCGGTACCATGGTCTTCGTTCCGCCGCGAATGGCGGCAGCGTCGAGTGCTAGCTTCGGATTGGCCGCTACAAAGGCATCGAGCTTTGAATCAGCAACCTTGGCCGGGTCGCGGACCAGCGGATACCCTCCGTCCTGGAGCGCGGTGTTGACGCCCTTGGTGAAGGCAGCCGTCTTCGCCGCAGCATCAGCGCCGGCAGTCGCGCCGTCGAACGATGAGACGGTTTCGCTGCCGATCGTCACGGTTGCCGGTGTGCCTGCAGGTGCGGTCGCTACGATGTCATAGGGTATCGAGCTCTTTGCCAGGAAGTCGGTGGCAATATCGCACGAGCTGACCGGTTTGCGGGTTCCGACGGGATTGAACTGGAAGTTGCAATCACCGGGGGCCGCTGTAACGGTTGCCCGCACCGTTTCCTGTGCCTTCGCCAATGCCGGGTTGGCAGCCCAGGTCAACGCATGGAACAACGGGAAATAGGTGATGATCGCCAGTGCAAGACCCGCCATGATGATGGGCTTGCGCCCGATCCTGTCGGATAGCCAGCCGAAGAAGACGAAGAAGCCCGTACCCAGCAACAGGGCGATCGCGATCATGATATTGACCGATTGCCCATCGACCTTCAGCACGTTCTGCAGGAAGAACAGTGCGTAGAACTGACCGGAATACCAGACGACCGCCTGGCCTGCGGTGAGACCGAAGAGGGCCAGAAGCGCGATCTTGGCGTTCTTCCATTGGCCAAAGGCCTCCGAAAGCGGGGCCTTGGAGCCTTTGCCCTCTTCTTTCATCCGTTGGAAGGCAGGCGATTCGCTCAAGGACAACCGAATCCAGACGGAAATGCCGAGAAGGACAAAGGACAGGATGAACGGCAAGCGCCAGCCCCATGCCGCAAACGCTTCCTTGCCGAGCCAATTCTGGATGACGAGGATGACGATGAGCGAGAGGAAGAGACCCAGCGTCGCCGTGGTCTGGATCCAGCTCGTGTAATAACCGCGCTTATTGTCCGGTGCATGTTCGGCGACGTAGGTCGCAGCACCACCATACTCACCGCCAAGCGCCAATCCCTGCAGCATGCGCAGGGCGATCAGGATGACCGGAGCTGCAATGCCCCAGCTCGCCGATCCTGGAAGGATACCGACGAGGAAGGTCGACAGGCCCATGATCAGGATTGTCACAAGGAACGTGTATTTGCGGCCGACGAGATCGCCGATGCGACCGAAGACCAGAGCGCCGAACGGGCGGACAAGAAAGCCTGCGGCAAAGGCGAGCAGTGCGAAGATGTTGCGTGTTGCTTCAGGATATTCGCTGAAGAAGGCCGCGCCGATGAAGGCTGCCAAGGACCCATAAAGATAAAAGTCGTACCATTCGAAGACGGTACCGAGCGAGGAAGCGAAGATAACCTTCTTCTCTTCCCGCGTCATTCCCCGACTGGACGAGTCGGCCAAAGACGTCGTTGCCATTGTATTCCTCCCAGAAAACGGCAGTTGAACCAAGAACACCCACAGCAAACCCCAATCGGTGTTCTCCACTGTCGACACTGCGCATGATCATATCCCCCGATGCACTTGGCTCGTGTTGACCATGCGCCGGTGAATGTCCTCCGGAATTTCTCCCCCCAAAGGTCATGCACCTCATGCACATGCAAATTGTTGACTAAATATTGAAGAAAGCAAAGCCCGCACCTTACGTAAATTGTCCAAAATCATGTGGAACACGACATATTCTTGTCATTTGAGCGGGCGATTGACTCTTTTACGAAAGTGCGTACAAGCACAGACGGATATGGAGACGCCTCTCGTGGCAAGCGAATCAATTGCTCTCGCCCTGATGAACCGTTCCGGCATGATCGCCGGACGCCTTGGCGTGCCCGCGTCTGTCCTCACCACCATGGCCAAACAGACTGCGAAAACGACCACCAAAACGGTCTGATTTCCCTTGGCCTGCTCGCCCCCTCCCGGGTCCGGCCCGGGGGTGAGACCCGCAACGGCCAGCGGGTTTTCCAAAGAGCAGAGAGGGGACAGGAGATTGCTAAAATGAGTTTCAAGGTTGCGGTTGTTGGCGCCACGGGCAATGTGGGCCGCGAAATGCTTACCATCCTCGAAGAGCGCGGCTTCCCGGTAAGCGAAGTCGTTGCCCTCGCATCGCGGCGGTCACAGGGCACGGAAGTGTCCTTCGGGGACCGGACGCTGAAGGTGAAGGCGCTCGACACCTATGACTTCTCCGACACCGACATCTGCCTGATGTCGGCGGGCGGTAACATTTCCAAGGAATGGTCGCCGAAGATTGGTGCACAGGGCTGCGTCGTCATCGACAACTCTTCAGCCTGGCGCTACGACGCCAACGTGCCCCTGATCGTGCCGGAAGTGAATCCGGATGCAATTACCGGGTTCACGAAGAAGAACATCATCGCCAATCCCAATTGCTCGACCGCCCAATTGGTCGTCGCCTTGAAGCCGCTGCATGACAGGGCCAGGATCAAGCGCGTCGTCGTTGCCACCTATCAGTCGGTTTCCGGCGCCGGCAAGGAGGGCATGGACGAGCTGTTCGAACAGTCACGTGCCGTCTTCGTGGCCGATCCGGTGACGAACAAGAAGTTCACCAAGCGGATTGCCTTCAATGTCATCCCCCACATCGACGTCTTCATGGAGGATGGCTACACCAAGGAAGAGTGGAAGATGGTTGCGGAGACCAAGAAGATGCTCGACCCCAAGATCAAGCTGACGGCGACCTGCGTGCGCGTGCCGGTGTTCATCGGCCATTCCGAGGCGGTCAATATCGAGTTTGAAAGCCCGATGAGCGCTCAGGAAGCCCGCGAGATCCTGAGCGATGCGCCAGGATGCCTCGTCATCGATCGCGCCGAGGATGGCGGCTATATCACGCCGTACGAAGCCGCGGGCGAAGACGCCACTTATATTTCGCGCATCCGCGAAGACATCACTGTGGAAAATGGCCTGTCACTCTGGGTCGTTTCCGACAATCTGCGCAAGGGTGCGGCGCTCAACACAATTCAGATCGCCGAACTGCTCGTTGCGCGCGGACTGATTCAGCCGAAGCAGATCGCAGCCTGACAGGGACTGGAACTTTCGAAATCAAGGGCGCGGGCAACCGCGCCCTTTTTTATGCGCCGAGCTTGTCCGCCAGATCAACGAGATCGCTGGCTATCACGTCCCAATCGTCAAGAGGCGCCAGATCGGTGGTCTGTGACGGACCGTGCTCGGCTGGCCTTGGAATAAAGGCCGTACGCATTCCGCAGCGACGCGCTCCGGCTAGGTCGTCATTGTGAGCCGCAACCAGCATGACCTGATCAGGTCGCAGCCCCAGGAATTCGCATGTGCGCAAATAGGCTTGAGGCGCGGGTTTGTAGACCTGGACAACATCCGATCCGAGGATGACGTCCCACGGCAGTCCGGCGCGCTTTGCCATGTCGAGAAGGAGGCTGGTATTGCCACCGGATAGTGGCCCGATGATGAATTTCGACTTCAATCGCGTCAGGCCGGAGATCGAGTCTGGCCAGGGGTCGAGGCGATGCCAGGCGAGGTTCAGTTCGTCGAGGTCGGCGCTCGGCAAGAGCTTTGGCTCGATACTGACGGCTTTGAACGCCGCTTCGAGATTTTCCCGATTCAGCACGTCCAGCCGCGCGAAGGGGCGTTTGCCGCTGCGCACCGCGTCCGTCGCCTGATCGTAGAGGCGCGACCAAGTATCGGCGAAATCAGCTGCGTCGACGTGAACGACGCCGCAACGCTCAAGGAAAGAAGATACCTGCCGCGCGATCCCGCTGCGCCAATCGACGACGGTGCCCAGCACGTCGAACAACAATGCGCGTACCTCAAGCGGCGTGCTGTGCTTTGTGTTCATGCAGGCTGATCCCTTGTCTCGATGCTCGCGATGAGATTGTCGCGCATGTCCAATAACTCTGTTCTCAGCGATTTGGCGTCTTCGAGCGTGCAGCCAAAGGCCTTGCCGATCGCGAGCGGCACCGCTTCTGCCTTTGCACGGAGGCTGCGCCCGCTGTCAGTCAGATTGATCAGCACCTGACGCTCGTCCACGGTGTCGCGGCGACGGGTGATAAGGTCCATTGCCTCTAGCCGCTTCAACAGTGGCGTCAGCGTCCCAGAATCGAGGTTGAGCCTGTCACCGATGGCCCTGACCGTCTGGTTCTCCTCCTCCCACAGCACGACCATCACGAGGTATTGGGGGTAGGTAAGCCCGAGCGCGGAAAGCCTTGGATGATAGGCGCGGGTCACGGCATTTGCAGTCGAATAGATCGCGAAGCACAGGAAATTGTCGAGCTTGAGCAGCGAGTCCGATGCAGTTGGCGCGGTTTTCTTCATTCTGGAAACTCCTGCTCTTAGTGCAAGCACAATCTAATCGGCGTGCTTCGATTGCGCACCATTTAATTTTTATCATCTATATCCGAAATTCATATTGCGTACAATTAAGTTGTGTGCAATTTAAAGCGTGTCGAATGAATTCAACCAGAGGTAACGACGATGAGCATTCTCTACACCACCAGGGCAACGGCAACCGGCGGACGCGATGGCATTGCCAAGAGCGAAGACGGTCGCCTCGAAGTGACGCTTTCCACGCCGAAGGAGCTCGGAGGCAACGGTGCTGGCGGCACCAATCCGGAGCAGCTGTTTGCCGCCGGTTATTCGGCGTGCTTCCTCGGCGCGATCAAATTCGTCGCTTCGCAGCGCAAGGTTAAAATTTCGGAGGAAACGGCTGTAACCGCGACGGTTGGCATTGGCCCGCGCGCGGACGGCAAGGGTTTCGGCCTCGACGTTGCCCTTGCCATTACGATGCCCGGCGTCGATGCAACGCAGGCCCGTGAGATTGTCGACGCCGCGCATATTGTCTGCCCCTATTCAGAGGCTACGCGCAGCAATCTCGACGTGCGTCTTTCGGTTAACTGATCAGAGTTTACGCAAGCCCACGCTTTTCGATCATCGCATCGGGCGTGGGCATCTTGCCGCGGAATGCCTTATAAAGCTCCTCCGGGTCGCGGCTGCCGCCGGCCGAGTAGATAAACTGCTTCAGCTTACCCGCAAGTTCGGAGTTGAACACGTCGCCGCTTTCCTCAAATGCCTTGAAAGCGTCGGCATCGAGTACTTCCGACCACATGTAGGAATAGTATCCGGCCGAATAGCCGTCGCCCGAGAAGACATGGGTGAAATGCGGCGTGCGGTGGCGCATGATGATCGCATCCGGCATTTCAAGCTGCTTCAATGTGGCGGCTTCAAATTCAATTGGATCGGATGGCGGGGTGCCATCGGCGTGGAATGCCATGTCGACCAGCGCAGATGAGGTAAATTCCACCGTGTTGAACCCGGCGTTGAAGGTATTGGCGGCCAGCACCTTGTCGAGCAACGCCTTTGGCATCGCTTCGCCCGTCCGGTAGTGGACGGCATATTTTTCGAGAATGGCGGGTACGGTCAGCCAGTGCTCATATAATTGCGAGGGAAGTTCGACAAAGTCGCGCGAAACCGAGGTTCCCGATACGGCCGGCCAGGTCACATCCGACAAGAGCCCGTGCAGGGCGTGGCCGAATTCGTGGAACAGGGTTCGAGCGCCATCGAGCGAAAGCAGCGCCGGCTCGCCCTTCGACGGCTTGGCGAAATTCATGACGTTGTAGATGATCGGCGCATGGCCGCCGTCGAGCTTATGCTGTGACTGCAGGGCGCTCATCCAGGCGCCCGAGCGCTTCGACTGGCGATTGAAGTAGTCGCCAAGGAAAAGGCCGCGCTTGCTGCCATCTGGGTTGAACACCTCCCAGACACGTACATCGGGATGCCAGGTGGGAATCCCGGTCTTTTCGGCGAAGCGAATGCCGAAGAGGCGGGTCGCAACGTCGAAACAGGCTTCGATAATCTTTTCAAGCTGGAGATAAGGCTTAAGTTCGGTTTCGTCGAAGGCGAAGCGTTCGTTGCGCAGCTTCTCGGCATAGTAGCGCCAGTCCCATGGCTCGACCCTGTGGTTGCGGCCTTCCCCGGCAATGAGGCGCTGCAAGTCCACTTCCTCTTCCGCCGCCCGTTCCTTGGCCTTTTCCCACACAGGCTCAAGCAAATCCATCACCGCCTTTGGCGTTTTCGCCATGGTGTCGTCGAGCTTATAGGCGGCAAAGCTTTTATAGCCGAGGAGCCCCGCCTTTTCTGCGCGCAGCTTCACCATTTCGGCAACAATCGCAGTATTGTCGGTTTCGGCGCCGTTCTCGCCACGTGCTGCCCAGGCGCGGAATGCCTTCTCCCGCAAGTTGCGATTCTCAGAGAAAGACAGGAAGGGCTCGATAATCGAGCGCGAGAGCGTCACGGCCCATGCATCATTGCGGCCGCGTTCCTCGGCAGCGCCTCGCATGGCGTCGCGCACGAAATCCGGCAGGCCGGCAAGTTCCGTTTCATCGGTGATGAAAAGGGCCCAGTCGGCTTCGTCCTTGAGCACGTTCTGGCCGAATTGCGCGCCAAGGCTTGCCAGCCGCTCGTTGATGTCGGCGAGCCGCGCCTTGCCTTGTTCATCGAGCTTCGCGCCGCTGCGTACAAAGCCTTTCCAGGTCTTTTCGAGGACGCGGTCAGTCTCCGCGTCGAGTCCGAGCAGGTCGCGCTGCTCAAAGAGCGAATCGATGCGGGCAAAGAGATGTGGATTCATCATGATCGATGAAGCATGCCGCGACATTTTAGGCGCGATCACACGTTCCAGAGCCTGGATCGTATCATTGGTATGCGCACCCGCGCGCAGCCAGAAGATTGCCGAGACATGATCGAGATCCTTGCCCGAAAGCTGCAGCGCCTTCAGCGTATTGTCAATGGTCGGCGCTTCGGGGTGGGTGACGATCGCATCGATGTCGGCAAGGTCCGAGATAAGGGCCGCGTCGAAGGCGGTGGCGAAATCGTCGTCGTTGAATGCCGTGAAATCGGGAAGTCCAAGTGGCCCGGTCCAGTTCGTCAGCGCGTGGTTGAAGGCCGGTTTCTGCGTGGACATGGGAGCTCCCTGATCAAGTATGGAATTTGGCTTTAAACATTTAGGGCGGACCCGCGGCCGTCACAAGCTGCGAAGTCCAACATATAAGATCCTAAGTAAAAAGCGGAACCAAAGGTCCCGCTTTTCAAGCTCTTGTGGCTCAGCTGCTGCGCTTGCGCGCGGCAAGTGTACGCAGCCGCAGTGCATTGAGGCGGATGAAGCCGGCCGCGTCCTTTTGGTCATAGGCACCGCGATCGTCTTCGAAGGTAACCAGCGCATCCGAGTAGAGCGACTTCTTCGATTTCCGGCCCGACACCATGACATTGCCCTTGTAGAGCTTGAGCCGGACTGTGCCTTCCACGTCGTCCTGGCTCTTGTCGATCATGGCCTGCAGCATTTCGCGCTCCGGTGAGAACCAGAAGCCGTTGTAAATGAGCTCAGCATAGCGCGGCATAAACTCGTCCTTGAGGTGGGCCGCCCCACGATCGAGCGTGATCGATTCCATCGCCCGGTGTGCGGCAAGGAGAATGGTGCCACCGGGGGTCTCGTAGACGCCGCGTGACTTCATGCCGACGAAACGGTTCTCGACGAGATCGAGCCGGCCAATGCCGTTGTCCCGGCCAAGGTCGTTGAGCGCCTTGAGCAGGGTTGCCGGCGAGAGCGGCTTGCCGTCGATGGCAACGGCATCACCCTTTTCGAAAGCGATCTCGATCTCGGTTACCCGGTCCGGCGCTTCCATCGGGGAGATCGTGCGCTGGTGCACATATTCCGGCGCTTCCTGCCACGGATCCTCCAGCACCTTTCCTTCGGATGAGGAGTGCAGAAGGTTGGCGTCGACCGAGAACGGCGCTTCGCCGAGCTTGTCCTTGGCGATCGGAATCTGGTGCTCACGCGCAAATTCGAGAAGGTCCGTGCGCGACTTGAAGGTCCAGTCGCGCCAGGGCGCGATAACCTTGATGTCGGGATTGAGCGCGTAGGCGGAAAGCTCGAAGCGAACCTGATCATTGCCCTTGCCGGTCGCGCCGTGAGCGATCGCGTCAGCGCCGGTCCTGGCGGCGATCTCGACGAGATGTTTGGAAATCAGCGGGCGGGCGATCGAGGTGCCGAGCAGGTAGACGCCTTCATAGACCGCATTGGCGCGGAACATCGGGAAGACGAAATCGCGAACGAATTCCTCGCGCACGTCCTCGATGTAGATTTCCTTGATGCCGAGCAGCTCGGCCTTCTTGCGCGCCGGCTCCAGCTCTTCGCCCTGGCCAAGATCGGCTGTGAAGGTCACGACCTCGGCGCCGAGCTCGGTCTGCAGCCACTTCAAGATGATCGATGTGTCCAGTCCGCCGGAATAGGCCAGCACGACTTTCTTGACGTCTTTCCACTTGTTCATTTTGCTATCCCTGATGCCGGGAACCACACGCGTTCCGTTGCGGTCTTTTAACAGTTAGCGCCATGTTGGCAAGCAGCGCGCCATGGTGAATCGACGCATTCTATGGGCGTGTCGCAATCCATCCGCGCTGACCGTATTGGTTTCGGGCGCCAATCAGGTCGCGAGCCCGAAGTGCCGCGTAAAACGGTGGCCATTCGACCCGCCGCCAGCCGCCAACGACTTCTTCGACATTGAAGCCCAATGATTTCAGCTTGTCGGCCACCGGCTGCTCGTTGGTCATGACCAGCTTGATGCCGGGCGCAATGCCGGCCTCGGGGAAGCGGCGCATTTGCGGGAAGGGCGCTTCCCGATCCATGTAGAGGCGCAGTTTGGCCGCGTCGAGGTGGGAGCCTATGAACAGCACCTGATCCTGCGGTAGATGCAGCGGTCCCGCCTTGGCGGCGATGACGGCACCGATATCCGGCAGCAGCAATCCGCGCAGCACCGGCGTGCTGATGAAGGCGGCACTGAGCAAAAGCAGCGCAAAGCACGCTGCCAGCCGCTCGGTGGTTGCACCCCTGCTGTAGAGCCACAGGCCGGCCAATCCGGCAACCGCAATGATTGCCAATGCGACGACGATGACTGGCGGCAGGAGGAGCAGGCCGAGCAGCAAGATCACGGCAAGCGCGCCCGCCATCAAAATCATCGAAATGCGCAGGATGACGCGAAGGACACTATCGGCCCGCTGGTCCATGACGGATTGAAGCGCTACCGCAAGAAGAACGCAAAGCAGCGGAATGACGGGAATGATATAGCGATACGACGCATAGCGGGAGAGCGAGAAGATGATGGCAACCGTGACGATCCAGCCGGCGATGAACGGTGCGGCCGCGCCGATGGACTGGACGGTCGGACGCTTGCCACTTGTCCTCGCCCCGACGAGAAGCATCACCAGCCAGAGAAGCACGGGCAGAAAAAGCCCGGCAATATTGCTGCTCAAGCCATCGACGAAAGTGCCAAACCCGATCGCGACTTTTTCGGAAAGCTGATCGCCGACGAAGTCGGATGCAAGTTCGCTCGAAGCCGTGAAGGATTGATAGGCGAACCAGGCGCCGAAGATGACCATCGAGGGCAAAACGACGGATGGCTGCCAGAGCCGCCGTGCGCGCGGCCGCAACGAGGCGACGCCAAGCGCATAGGCGATGACATAGGCAACCATGGCAAGTGGCAGCAGTCCCTTGGTCAGGACAGCAAATCCGGTGCCGCCATAAGCCAGGAGGGCGTAGGTCCGTTGGCGGTCGTCCTTGAAAAGAAGGCCAGTGAAACCGATGAAGCCAAGGAGCATGAACAAGGTCAGCGGCAGGTCCGGTATGGCATTAAAGCTGGCGCGCAGGAACGCGCCATTGGCAGCGAGCAAGGCCACGGCGAGCAGCGCCGTCTGGTCGTTGCGCGTCAGGATGCGGGTAAACTGAAACGTCGCGAGAAGGATAGCGGCCCCGCCGACAAGCCAGAAGAAGCGCGAGCCAATAACGGAGATCCCGAATATCTCCATTCCCGCCAGGCTCATCCAGTAGGTGAATGGCGGCTTCTTCAGGCGCACGTCACCTTCGGCGGTATGCGGCGTCAGATAGTCGCCACTCTGCATCATGATGACCGCGCCGTTCGAGTAGTAGCGTTCGTCCGGAAAATGCAGGATCAGGCTTGAGCCGAGCGGAAGCAGGCCGATGATGAAGGCGAGAGCGAGAAATATTGCGAGCTTCGTTCTGGAGGTGGTTGTGCTCGACGGGCCCGGTTGCGCGGGAACCGTCATGGTGTCTTGAGGCATTGTTCTTCTTGGCACCTATTGTTCTTGTTCGGGCTACATAGCCGCTTTCGGTCATGCCCGCCAATACAAAGATGTGAAGCCTACAAGGCGGGGCGGACGCCTGGATAAAACCTCCGCATCAATAACTCCCCGGCCCATGCGACCGCCGAGAAGATGACCAGCGTGGACAGGGAGCCCAAAACGACATCGGAAATATAGTGCCGGCCAAAGGCAACGCGCAGCATATCCGTCGTGATCACGATCGCCAGCATGATCCAGAAAACCCGCTGCCGCTGATGGTGCGGCCAAAGCGGCAGCAGGCAGATGATCCATGCAATACCGGCGGCTTCACCGGAAACAAACGAACAATTGTGAAGGCAGGCCTTCGACCATTCGGCGGCAGCAACAAAAGGCAGGTCGCCGCCAAAGAGCAGCGAATCTGCCGGGCGCGGCCTGCCGACGAACTCTTTCAAGTATCCATTCACCAGCAGCCCGGGTCCCAGCGCCAGCGTAATCAGCGACACGGTCGAGATGCGGATACGCTCGTGGTTCCATCGAAGTCCGGAAGCGAGATCGCGTAGTGCGATCGTGACGACGACGCTCGCTCCGACCATTGGGAGGGCGTAGAACACGCGGCGGAGCGTTTTCAGCAGGTGGACCGAACTTGCGGGAAAATCGCCGCATATCGAACCGGCGGCTCCATTGGCGCATTGACGGGCGATAAAGAAAATCGATGAGACGTCCTTGTCGAACTCGGGGGCGCTGTTGAACAGGATGGCGAGCGCCATCCAGAGGATCAGGAGCCCTGCAAGGCAAGTTGCTTCGCTCCAGGCGCCGAATCCGTATTGGGCCGTTCCACATGGCTTTGAGGTTGTCCGGTAGTAGACCATGGCTTCCCTGGCGGCCGATGATTCGAGCACTCTTGTGCAATGCTTATGTTGCAACGGCATTACGGCGTGATGAGGAAGTTATCGTGCCCTTGTTATGGCAAGGTTTTTTCGTTCGTGTCGTCGGGACAGCTGAAATCTGATAGCCAAAATCGGTCTTTCGCGTTAATTTCCGCCCGCTTCGACGGAGTACTCTTATGAATTTCATTCCAGACTGGCCCACAATTCTGCAATTTGCCATCGCGACCTTCGTATTATCCATCACGCCGGGTCCGGATATGACCCTCTTCGTGGGGCGGGCACTGTCGGAAGGGAAGGCAGCGGGCTTTGCCTGCCTTGCCGGCGCCAGCACCGGCATCGTCGTCCATACGACAATGGTCGCCATCGGCCTCTCGGCGCTGATCGTCGCGTCGCCAACCGCGTTCTTCGCGCTGAAGATCGTCGGCGCCGGCTACCTCGTCTGGCTCGCCTTCCAGGCGATCCGCAATGGCTCGGCTTTCTCGCCCGAAAAGAAGATCGGCCAGTCGCACACGCTCTTCCAGAATTGGCTGACGGGATTTGGTATCAACCTGCTAAATCCCAAGATTATTCTCTTCTTCATGACGTTCCTGCCGCAGTTCGTCTCGGCCAGTGATCCGCACGCGCCCGGCAAGCTGTTTTTCCTGGGCGTGCTCTTCATCCCCATGGCGCTGCCTGTGGTTTCGCCGATGATTATCGCGGCCGACAAGTTCTCGATGCTGCTCAAGAAAAGCCCGCGGGTCACTCGCATTACCGATTGGCTGTTTGCTGGCGTGTTTTCGGCCTTTGCCGCGAAGATCCTGATGGCGCAAGCGAAATAGCTAGATATTGCGGTGGGGAGCGCGCTGTGCTCCAAGCCCCGCCGTTCGCCCCGAAACCAGCCAATAGACAGCGCCGCCGACAACGCCGGTGGCGAGGATCGCAGCAAATGTGCTGACATCCTCTGATTGCGGCCGCCATTTCCAGACGATGACGAAGAGCGCCGTCGCAGCGCCGCCGAGAGCGTAGAACAACCAATCGCGCCAGCCCGTCAACTCGGCGTACAGGATCAGCATTGCGGACGGCACGAAGACGCTATAGCCGATCACGACCGCAAAGACCGGTACCGTCGTATAGAGAAAAGGACCCTCCGTGCCGATCCACTCCGAACTGCCGAGGAGCAGCATGTTCAGGAAAATCGACGCGGCAATGATTGCGCAGATGAAGCCAAAAACGGCGAGGGCGAAGCGAAAGAGACAATGCAGAAGCTGGGTCAATCTTCGCCATGCCCGGCGATCATCGCCGCTTCGAAGGCGAGGCGCTCCGTCTTTTTCATGCGTTCCGATTCGGATTTGAGCTGACCGCAGGCGGCAAGAATATCGCGGCCGCGCGGCGTGCGGATCGGCGAGGCATAGCCCGCATTGTTCACGTAATCGGCAAACTTTTCGATCTGTTCCCAATCGGAACACTGATAGTTGACGCCCGGCCAAGGGTTGAACGGAATAAGATTTATCTTGGCCGGAATGCCCTTCAGGAGGCGGACCAACTCCTTGGCGTCATCGAGCGAATCGTTGACACCCTTCAACATCACATATTCGAAGGTGATGCGCTTGGAATTGGAGAGGCTCGGATAGGCGCGGCATGCGTCAAGAAGCTCCTTCAATGGATACTTCTTGTTGATCGGGACCAGCATGTCGCGAAGGTCATCGTTCACCGCGTGCAGGGAAATCGCCAGCATGACACCGATTTCTTCCCCGGTGCGGTAGATTTCAGGAACGACGCCAGAAGTCGAAAGGGTAATGCGACGCTTCGACAGCGAAAGCCCATCGCCGTCGGAGGCGATCAGCAGGGCCTTCTTCACATTCTCGAAATTATAGAGCGGCTCGCCCATGCCCATCATGACGATGTTGGACACCTTGCGGCCCTCGGCCGGCACAATCGCGCCATCCGGCGTATTGCGATCGGGAAAATCGCCAAGGCGGTCGCGGGCAATGAGCAACTGCGCCAGGATTTCCTCAGCCGTAAGGTTGCGCACGAGCTTCTGGGTGCCGGTATGGCAGAAGGAACAGGTGAGGGTGCAGCCTACCTGGCTCGAAATGCACAACGTGCCTCGCCCTTCCTCCGGAATATACACCGTCTCGATCTCGACAGGCCGTCCGGCACCGCGCGGGGGAAAGCGAAAAAGCCATTTGCGCGTGCCGTCGTTGGAAATCTGTTCTTCGACGATCTCGGGGCGGGCAATGGTGAAATGGCGCGCAAGCAGCTCGCGCATATCGCGGGAAATGTTGAGCATGTCGGGAAAATCCGAAACGCCGCGCACATAGAGCCAGTGCCAAAGTTGCGCCACGCGCATCTTGATCTGGCGCTCGGGGACGCCGATGGCGACAAGGGCCTCGCCGATTTCTGCGCGCGTCAGACCGATCAGCGAAGGCATTTCTGCTGCCGCGGTCGGGCGTGCGTCACGGGATTTATCCCGGGCAACAGAATGTGTCAGGTCAAGCGCTACAGACATGGGATTTTCTAACGTTCTTTCGTGAAGCGCGGCTCATATCACGTTCCGGGCCGACATGCAAAAGGCCGGACTGCTTGCGTCCGGCCTTCGCAAACTGTTGATGTCGAAGTGGCTACTTGCAGGTGGCTATCGCCTTAAGCGCTGCCGAGACGCCTTTTAGCGAATAGCCGTAACTCGTCTTTGTCCCGCGCTTCGACACGGCACTGATCGTCATCTTGTGGCCCGAGCGCAGGGCGGCGACGAGCTGGGGCTCCTCCGCGGCGTTTTCCATCCAGCCATGGCTGCCATTGGTAAACATGGAGAAGCTGCGTTCATCAATGGTCACGGTGACCTTCGAATCCTTCTGCAGTTCGTAGCCTGCCTTGAACTGCGGCTCGAAGCTGACATTCTGCCCCGGCTTCTGGCTGACCATGAAGAAATTGTCGCCATGGTCGATCTTCGCCGGCTGCTTGTCGACCGGAACGGAAAGTACGTAGCATACCTTGCCGTTGCCCTGCTGATAGCTGTAGGCGCCCCAGGCATTGAACTGGCTGATCTGACTCGGGGTTTGGGCAAGAGCCGTTCCTGTCACGCCAAGTATGATGACAGACGCCGCTACGATTGATTTTCCAAACATTTTACCTACCAGTTTCTGTCGTTCACTTCATAACTCGTGAACCGGCAATGGCCCGGAAAAATCCGATCGCGGCATTGTCCGGTTCGCTTCTCTTAATTTGACTTAATCTGGGTTACCAAACGGTGAAGACAGGGTCAAAAAAGCGATTGCAGGAGTTAGAAGTTACGTCCTTTTTTCAAAGTCCCACACCGCAAGTCCAGCCAAAGAAAAGCGGCGACACTTTGACGATCTGTGACATCACGGGCTTGTGATTGGGTAGCGGCCATCAACGCTTCGCCGGATCCCGATCGAGATCGTCGAGAGCTTTCTTCGCGGCGGCACGGTGCGCCGGTGTAATGTGCGTGCGGATAGCGGTCAGGGCAGCCATGAGAACGGCGGCGTCATCCGTAAATCCGAGACCGAATATGAAGTCCGGGATGAAGTCGAGCGGCAGGACGAAATAGGCGAGCGAGGCAAGGAGAATACCGCGCACCCGCGTAGGGGTTGCGGGGTCGAGGGCAGCGTAATAGGCGGCGATGACCTCATCGAGGAACGGCACGGCCTTTGCAGCCTTTCGCACGGTCTTCCAGAACTGCGCGCGCACGCGCTCCTCGCGGCTGCGTTGCTTTTCCTCGCTGCCAGGCTCCAGAATCTCACCGATCTTGACGTCGTCCATCCCTTTTCCTTCTGAGGTTTCAGGTTACACAACATGGGTAAGGCGAATGCGCCGTACAAGACTTGCGATCAATTCGCCGTGAGAATATCCATCATGGCCTGACCGATTGATCTTTCTCCACACCGGAAGCCATTATGGTGAAACCACCCTACCGTTCCGTCCTCTTCGTCTGTCTCGGCAACATTTGCCGCTCACCGCTCGCGGAAGGCGTCTTTCGCGCCGTGCTTGCAGGCGAAGGCAAGGGCGGCCACGTATCCATAGATTCGGCCGGTACCAACGGCTACCACACCGGCGAAGCACCGGATCGCCGCTCGATTCGCGTTGCGCGTCACCACGGCATCGACATCTCCGACCAGCGTTGCCGGCAATTGACACCGGGCGACTTTGCGAGCTTCGATCTGATCCTCGGCATGGATCGCGGGAACATGAAGGCCATAGCCGCGCGCCAGCCCGCTGGTGCTACTGCGACGGCCGGGCTCTTCAATGAATTGGCGCTGGGAGAGGCGGAGGAAATCCCCGACCCTTACTATGGAACCGACGCCGATTTCGATCGCGTCTACCGTATGGTCCTTGCTGCCTCGAAGGGCCTCTCCAGGCTGTTCTGAAACGACGAGCGAGGCGCTTCGAGAGGCCAGGCCTCCTCGACGATGTAGGGTCCGCCGCCGACGGAGTCGCGAGACGACATCAGGACGAAACGCCCGATCTTGAACGGCGTGGTCGCGAAATTGCCACGCGACGAGAGATAGTGAGCGACCTCTTCGTTGCGCACATTGCGCAGCCGGGCCAGGGTCACGTGGGGGGTAAACTTGCGCGGATCGGCCGGCAGCATCAGCCTTTGGCAGATGCGCTCGATCTCTGCCTGCAACGCCTGGATATCAGGCGAAGGCGATACGCAGGCAAAGATGCTGTGCGGCTTCTTCGAGCCAAACGCGCCAACGCCCGAAAGCTTCAGCGTGAATTCCGGCCGGCGAATGCGATCCAGCGCATTGGCGATCTCGTCAGCGACATGCCCTTCGACATCTCCGATGAACCGCAATGTGATGTGATAGTTTTCGACGTCAATCCATCGGGCGCCTGGTAGACCACCGCGCAAGAGCGACAGTGAGAGGGCGGCGTCCCTCGGGATTTCGAGGGCAGTAAAGAGACGCGGCATAAGGCATCCTCCCCGAATCGAGTTGTCATTCTAGAGAATCATCGAATGAGTCCGGGAGCAAGGCATTCCTTATGATTATCTTGGAGCGCGACATATTGGACACGCATTGTCCCCCGGAAGTTGTGGCGAGCCGATACTCAGGCCACCGCGTCCAACTTTCGGAGGATGGTGCTATTGGGTTCCGCCGGCAGCTTCGCTCGATGCCGCGATGGTTTTTTCCATCACCGGCATGAAGCCTTCGACCATGCGGGCGACGCCCTTGGCGTTGGGATGCATGCCGTCTTCGAGCTGCAGCGATTTTTCCGTTGCGACACCGTCCATGAAGAACGGATAGAGCGGAACATCATATTTGGCGGCAAGACGCGGGAAAATGGAATTGAACTTGTCTTCGTAGTCGCGGCCCATGTTGGGCGGCGCCAGCATCCCGGCAATGATCACCTTGACGTTGCGCTGCTTCAGCCGCTCGATGATTTCGGCAAGGTTCTTCTCGCTGATTTCCGGCGAAATGCCACGCAGGGCGTCATTTGCACCAAATTCCAGGATCACCATATCCGTGCCGTCAGGCACCGACCAGTCGAGACGCGAAAGGCCGTCGGTTGTGGTTTCACCTGCAACACCGGCATTGGCGATCGTGACGTCGACGCCCTTGTCCTTAAGGGCTTTTTCGAGCTGCGCAGTGAAGGAATCCTGGACCGGCAACTCAAAGCCCGACATCAGGCTGTCACCGAAACCGACGACCGCGAGCGGTCGATCGGACACGGCATTTTGATTGGCCAAGGCCAGCGACGGCAAGGCAACAAGGCCAATTGAAACCAGTATTTGCATCAACGGTTTGAATCTCATTTCGGGCTACCCATATCAGACCAACTGCGGCGACTCGGCCGACCATATCGCAAAGGATGTCAATTCGTGACTAATTCCATGATCGCGCTCGATCACATTGAGTTGACGCTTGGCAGCGGCGCGTCCTCGGTGCATGTGCTCAAGGGGGTTTCACTCAATATCAGCGCGGGCCAGTCAGTCGGTATCGTCGGTCCCTCGGGCTCCGGCAAATCGACCTTGTTGATGGTGCTTGCCGGGCTTGAGCAGGTCGACTCCGGCTCGGTCGAGATCGCCGGCGAAAGGCTCGAAAAGATGAACGAGGACGCGACGGCCGCTTTTCGCGGACGCAATATCGGCATCGTCTTCCAGTCATTCCATCTCATTCCGAATATGACGGCGCTGGAGAATGTCGCTGTTCCCCTGGAACTTGCCGGCAATCCCGATGCCTTCGCCATTGCTGAACGGGTGCTGGCCGCCGTCGGACTTGCCGACCGGGTGACCCACTATCCGGGCGAACTTTCAGGCGGCGAACAACAGCGTGTCGCCATTGCGCGGGCGTTGGCGCCATCGCCGAAAATCCTTATCGCCGATGAGCCGACCGGCAATCTCGACACGGCAACAGGCAAGCAGATTGCCGATCTCCTGTTCGAGAAGCAGCGCGAGCTTGGACTGACGCTGGTGCTCGTCACACACGATGCCGCGCTTGCCGGGCGATGCGACCGGGAAATCCGCGTTCGGTCCGGCAGGATCGAAGCGGATGCGGATGCGCCGGAGCTGGCGAAATCCGCATGAGCGAGGCAGCATCGTCCGGGACAGCGCCGTCGCTCAAACTTGCTTTCACTTTTGCCCTGCGCGAAATGCGCAGCGGCCTGTCCGGTTTCTACATTTTCCTTGCCTGCATAGCGCTCGGCGTTGCCGCGATCGGCGGCGTCAACTCGGTGGCAAACGCGGTCAGCGCCGGCATCTCCTCGCAGGGGCAGAGCATTCTCGGCGGCGATCTCAGGTTTCAGCTCAATCAGCGTGAAGTGGATGCGCAAGAGCGCGCTTTTCTTGAAAGCAAGGGGCGCGTAGCGGTCAGCGCCAATATGCGGTCCATGGCGAGGCTACCGAATGGCTCGGACCAGTCGCTTGTCGAGCTCAAGGCCGTCGATGGCGCATATCCGCTTTACGGGTCGTTGGTGACAACGCCGGCGGGCGATGACAAGACGTTGTTCGGTGAGGTGAACGGGGTCTATGGCGCAGCCGTCGCGCAGGTTCTGCTCGACCGTCTCAACCTCAAACTTGGCGATCAGGTTCTGGTCGGAGGTGCGAAGTTCGAACTGCGGGCGGTCATCGGCAACGAACCCGATCTGCTTTCCGACGGCTTCGGCTTTGCGCCGCGCATGATGGTATCCCTGCAGGGGCTCGAGGCTGCCGGCCTCGTTCAGCCCGGAAGCCTGGTCGAGCACAGCTACAAGCTTGCGCTGCCCGCGGGGACCGATGAAGCCGCGCTCACCGCCATACGCGACGAAGCCAAGGAGAAGTTTCCGCAAGCCGGTTGGAGTATTCGGGGCCGGACAAATGCCGCGCCTTCGCTCAGTGCCAATATAGAGCGCTTTTCGCAGTTCCTGACCCTCGTGGGCCTGACGGCGCTGATCGTCGGCGGCGTCGGGGTCGCGAATGCGGTCCGCGCCTATATTGATGGAAAACGCGGGGTCATTGCCACGTTCAAGTCACTCGGCGCCCCCGGCTGGTTCGTCATTGCTGTTTACCTCTCGCAAATCTTGATGATTTCGCTCGTCGGTATTGCGATCGGCCTCGTGCTTGCCGCGATCATCCCCTATGTGGCGGGCTATGCCTTGCAGAGCGTGTTGCCGATAGCGGCCAAAGGCGGTTTTTACCCCGGCGCATTGGCATGGGCCGCCCTGTTCGGTTTCCTGACGACACTCGCCTTCGCCATTCTCCCATTGGGGCGGGCCCGCGACGTTCCGGCGACGGCGCTTTTCCGCGAGCAGGGATTCGAGCAGCGAGGCTGGCCAAAGCCTGCCTACATCATCGCCGCTGCTGCCGTCATCGCGGTGCTGTGCGCGCTTGCTGTGTATTTTTCTTACGACAGGCGGATCGCCACGATCTTTATTGGCGCGGTGGCATTTTCCTTCCTCGTCTTGCGCGGCGTCTCGGTATTCGTGCAGTGGCTGGCACGCCGGGCTCCGCGTGTCCGCTCGACGGCGTTGCGGCTCGCGATCGGAAATATCCATCGCCCCGGCGCGCTTACTCCCTCGGTTGTGCTGTCACTGGGGCTCGGCCTGACGCTTCTCGTTACGCTTGGCCTCATCGATGGCAGCTTGCGTCAGCAACTCGCCGGCAATCTCCCTGAGCGGGCGCCGAATTTCTTCTTCGTCGATATACAGAGCCGCCAGGTGGACGAATTCAAAGGCGTTCTGCAGAAATCGGCTCCCAACGGCAAGATCGTCAGCGCTCCCATGTTGCGCGGGCGCATCATCGCCTTGAACGGCACGGACGTTACCAAAATGACCATTGCGCCAGAGGGCGCGTGGGTCCTGCGCGGCGACCGCGGCATTACCTATGCGAAGAACGTGCCTGAAAACTCGGCGCTGACCAAGGGCGAGTGGTGGCCCGCCGACTATTCCGGCGAACCGTTGGTTTCGTTCTCGGCGGAAGAGGCGACCAATCTCGGCCTCAAGGTCGGGGATACGGTGACCGTCAACGTGCTTGGCCGCAATGTAACGGCGCGCATTGCCAATCTAAGGCAACTGCAATGGGAATCGCTCGCGATCAACTTCGTGATGGTTTTTTCGCCCAATACATTTGCGGGCGCGCCGCATGCCTGGCTGGCGACTTTGACGGACCCGACCTCCACTCCGCAGGAGGAGGCCGCTGTCATGCGCAATGTGACCCAGGCGTTCCCGGCGGTCACGACGGTACGGGTCAAGGATGCGATCACCATTGCCAACGAACTCGTCGGCCAGCTCGCCGTTGCCATTCGCGCCGCAGCTTCGGTGGCACTGATCGCCTCGATTCTTGTCCTCGGCGGCGCGCTCGCAGCCGGCAACCGCGCTAGGGTGCACGATGCTGTAGTGTTGAAAACGCTTGGCGCGACCCGGCGCACGCTGATCAAGGCTTTCAGCCTTGAATATATGCTGCTCGGTCTTTCGACGGCTATTTTCGCTCTTCTCGCCGGCAGTGCGGCTGCATGGTACGTGGTGGTGCGGGTCATGACGCTGCCGGCCTATTTCCAGCCCGAAGTCGCCGTCATGACCGTCATTATCGCGCTCGTTTTAACGGTCGGTTTTGGGCTTGCCGGAACCTGGCGAATTCTTGGACAAAAGGCTGCGCCGATCCTGCGAAACCTCTGAAATCGTTAAACGAGTGCGATTTTTACCAATTTACTCATAATTTGGCGCGCTAACACGCAATCTTGAGTAGTTGAGGTCTTGTTATGGACCCGAGGAATCCCCATAATTCGTCGCAAGGCATGCTGGGGTCCCGCCAGCGGCGCCTGGGGAATAACCCGACACCCGACGGGACGAAGCAAATGAGGAAAACCATGGCTGACTATCGCAATATCCAGGCCCGCACATCGGCCGGAATGCGTGTGGACGCGGGGATCGATCAGGGTCTGCGCAGCTACATGCTGAAGGTCTACAATCTAATGGGCATCGGTCTCGCAGTGACCGGTCTCGCTGCGCTCGCCACCGTTTATTTCGCGACAACCAATGACCCATCTCTCGCCGCCGCACAGTTGCCGAACGGCAAGATGCTGACCAATCTCGGTGTTGCCCTCTACGGCTCGCCGCTGCGTTGGGTTGTCATGCTCGCGCCGCTTGCCGCAGTGTTCTTCTTGAGTTTCCGCATTGAGCGGATGAGCGTATCTGCCGCGCAGACCACATTCTGGGTTTATGCTGGACTTGTCGGTCTCTCGCTGTCCTCGATCTTCCTGATTTATACCTCGGGAAGCATCGTGCAGACCTTCTTTATCACCGCCGCGTCGTTTGGTGCTCTTTCGCTTTATGGCTACACCACGAAGCGTGATCTGTCCGCGATGGGCTCGTTCCTGTTCATGGGTCTGATCGGCATCATCCTTGCGTCGCTGGTCAACATCTTCCTTGCATCAAGCGCTTTGCAGTTCGCAATCTCGGCAATCGGCGTCCTGGTCTTTGCAGGCCTGACTGCCTATGACACGCAGCAGATCAAGGAAATGTATTACGAAGGCGACGCTTCGGACACCTATGGCCGCAAGGCAATCATGGGCGCCCTGCGGCTCTACCTCGACTTCATCAACATGTTCATGTTCCTGCTGCAGTTCCTGGGTAACCGCAACTAGGCTTCGAGCATGGAAAATAACAAAAAGGGCGGCGGAAACGCTGCCCTTTTTGTTGGGCGTAATTCCCCACCAGAGTAACGCGTTTCCACTTTAAAATGCCGGCAAAGACGTGCATGAAACGGGCACGATCATTTTCCCCCTGTGAGAGCCAATGTCAGAGATTCATATCCGCCCGGCGCAGCCAGCCGACCTCGCGAGCATCACCGAAATTTACCGCGATGCCGTCCTTCACGGAACGGCGACCTATGAGATCGACCCGCCGGACCAGGCGGAAATGACGAAGCGGTTCCACGCAATCACCACGGACGGCTTTCCCTATATCGTCGCCGAACTGGACGGGGCCGTGATTGGCTACGCCTATGCAAGCTATTTCCGCACGCGTCCGGCCTATTGGTGGTCGGTGGAGGATTCGATCTATATCGCGCCCGACGCTAAGGGAAAGGGCTTGGGCAAGCAACTGCTCAGCCAGTTGATCAAGGACTGTACCTCCCTTGGTTTCCGGCAGTTTATCGCCGTCATCGGGGATGGCCACGAGGATTCCGCTTCCGTTAGGCTCCATACCCGCGCAGGGTTCACATATTCCGGAACAATCAGAGCCTCCGGCTTCAAGCATGGACGCTGGCTCGATACTGTGCTGATGCAGCTGGAGATGAATGGCGGGGCGCATACGCTTCCAGGAAAGCCGCCCTTGCGGAGCGAAGACGCTTAAAACGCGTCAGCCACGCACGAGGCTCAAACCCTTGTCGAACACCTTCAAAACGCGGTCGAGGTCGTGGCCGCGCTTGAGAATAAGACCGCTCGCCGCGATAACGCTGTAGGCGCCCTGCTTGCGGGCAAGTTTCGGGTTCTTTACCACCCGAAACATCGGAACCTCGCTGGCCCTGCGAAAGATGGAAAACACCGCTCGATCCATCAAGTGGTCAATGGCGTAGTCCCGCCATTCGCCAGCGGAAACCATGAAACCGTAGATTCGAAGGATCTGATCCAGTTCACGCCGGTTGAAGGTAACGGGCAACTCGCTACTGCGTGTGAGGGGGATTAAAGTTGCCTGCTGTTGCGCTTCGTCGCCACCTGCATTGCTGTCCATCAATCATCCGCCTTTGTATGCCGTGTGACACCTGGATGACATCAGGGTGACCTTTTCTGCGCCGATTTACAAGTCCGGAATGATTTCCGAAAGGCGACGACGAGGGTTAGGAACCGGTTTTGCTATGATGTCACGAAGAAATACGCACTGTCTCCAATGGTGATTATTGGACACATTCTCGCCATTTTCTGTTCGCATTGCCGCCCGATTCCGCACCCAACATCCCTCGCATGTTGTCTGAGACGGTTCGGTCTTGACAGTCCGATACCCCAAGCCCCCCGCCCAACGGGTTGTTTGGGCCGAACCATCAGTCTCCCTGAATGGCAACATGCCCCAATATCTCAGGCCGGATTTATCCGGCCTGTTTTTGTTTAGGAGAGCGCTTTCGGCTACTGTTTGGCGGCCATGATCGACGCGCCGATAATTGGTCCTGGCTGACCCTCGCCCAGCATCTCCTGCAGAAGCACGGCACATCCTGTCGACTTCTTGCTGGCAATTTCGCTGATCGGTATTTCAATCTTCTGGGCCTTGCCGTCCCACATGCCGACTGTTTCCATCGCACGCACGCTGTTGGCATAGCTGACTTTACGCCCGATATTTTCGCCATCCGGAATGGCCACGATGGATTCGCGATTGAAATAGGCGAGGAGGACGCGGACAGGTTTTGTCGGTACTGGCCCTTGGCCGATATCGATGACGAGGCGGTCGGGCGTTGCCTTGGCAATATTGACCGGAATGGTAAGGCCCGAATCGGTATCGCGCATCTCGGCGATGCGGCGGCGAATCTTCTGTCCATCCTGTCCGTTGACGTGGACACGGCCGTTGATAATCACCTGGGGCGTATAGACGCCGTTGAGGCCCAGTGCGACGCGATAAGCATTCTGGCGTTCGGTGTTTTCAGGCAGGGCGAGCGTGTCGATCCAGCCCCGATAATCCCAATAATCCACGTGAAAGGCGAGCGCGACGACCTTGCCTTCCGCGACGAGTTCCTTGAGTACCGCGTCCGCGGGAGGGCAGGATCCGCAACCCTGCGACGTATAGAGTTCGACAACGCCCTCGGGTTTCTTGCCAACATCATCAGCGCAGACCGGAAGCACATAGGCCGCCGCAGCAATGAGCGGTGCGCCGATCAGCAAGCGTCTGGAAAGTTTGCGCAGATACACGGGTTAAATTCTCTTCCCAATTCGAGTGGGATTGTTGTCGGATAAAAGGATTGCGAGAAGATTGATAGGAGCCGCACTTTTCAAGGGGAAGTCACTTTGAGGTGAATTCGATCACGTTTTGGCTCACATTCATTCAAAAGGGCCGCCGATCACCCGGCGGCCCTTCAATACTCATGTCATTGGAGCGTCAGGCGGCGAGATCGCGCAGCACGTACTGCAGGATGCCGCCGTTCTTCAGATATTCAAGCTCGTCGATCGTATCGATGCGGCAGATGAGCGGCACCTGTTTGACACTGCCATCGGCATAGGTGACCGTGGCGAATGTCTTCTGGCGCGGCTGGATCGTGGCAAGCCCGTCGATCGAGACGATTTCGTCGCCCTTGAGGCTGAGCGACTGCCAGCTCGTGCCGTCTTCGAGAACGAATGGCACGATTCCCATGCCGACGAGATTCGAACGGTGGATGCGCTCGAACGACTGAGCGATAACGGCGCGGACGCCGAGAAGGCTGGTGCCCTTGGCCGCCCAGTCACGCGACGAACCATTGCCGTACTCGACGCCGGCGAAGATCACCAGCGGCACATTCTCCGCACGATACTGCATGGCAGCATCGTAGATCGGCATTTCCTCCTTGGAAGGATAATGGATCGTGTAGCCGCCTTCGCGGCCGTTCTCACCAAGCATGTGGTTGCGGATGCGGATATTGGCGAAGGTGCCGCGCATCATGACCTCATGATTGCCTCGACGCGTGCCGTACTGGTTGAAGTCCAGCGGGGCGACGCCGTGATCGGTGAGGTACTTGCCGGCAGGTGAAGCCGCCTTGATCGAACCGGCCGGCGAAATATGGTCGGTGGTGATCTTGTCGCCGAAGAGACCCAGGATGCGTGCACCCTTGATATCGTTGACCTTGCCTGGCGTCTTGCCCATGCCGACGAAGTAGGGCGGGTTTTGCACATAGGTCGACTGGTCGTCCCATGCGTAGGTCTGGCCGGCAGGCGCCTGCACCGCCTGCCAGTTCTCGTCACCCTTGAAGACGTCGGCATATTTCGATGCAAACAGTGCGCGGGTAACGTTCTTTACGATGAACTCCTGGATCTCATGCGATGACGGCCAGATGTCCTTGAGGAAGACCGGGTTGCCGTTCTGATCTTCGCCGAGCGGCTCGGTGGTGAGGTCCTTCGTTACGGTACCGGCGAGCGCATAGGCGACAACGAGCGGCGGCGAGGCGAGGTAGTTCGCCTGAACGTCCGGGGAGACACGGCCTTCGAAGTTGCGGTTGCCCGAAAGTACGGCGGCCGCGATCAGGCCCTTGTCGTTGATCGTCTTGGAGATCGGCGCCGGCAGCGGGCCGGAATTGCCGATGCAGGTCGTGCAGCCAAAGCCAACAAGGTTGAATCCGAGCTTGTCGAGTTCCTTCTGCAGTCCGGCGTTCTCGAGATAGGCGGCAACCACCTGCGATCCGGGGGCAAGCGATGTCTTCACCCAGGGCTTCGACCTCAGGCCTTTGGCGGCCGCGTTGCGGGCAAGGAGCCCTGCGGCGATGAGGACGCTCGGATTCGAGGTGTTGGTGCAGGAGGTAATCGCAGCGATGGCAACGTCGCCATGGCCGAGATCGTAGTCCTCGCCTTCAACCGCGTAACGCGCGTCGAACTGCGTCGTCTTCTTGTATTCTTTCTGCAGGGACTCGTGGAAGCCGGAAGCGATGCCTTCCAGCGCAATACGGCCCTCAGGGCGCTTCGGTCCCGCCATGGAAGGCACGACAGTACCGAGATCGAGTTCAAGCGTGTCGGTGAAGACTGGATCGGGCGAATCGCTCTCGCGCCACATGCCCTGCGCCTTCGAATAGGCTTCAACCAGGGCAAGCCGGTCTTCGTCGCGGCCCGACATGTGCATGTAATTGATGGTTTCGCCATCGATCGGGAAAAAGCCGCAGGTTGCGCCGTATTCCGGACCCATATTGCCGATCGTCGCCCGGTCGGCCAGCGTCATGCTTTCGAGACCCGGTCCGAAGAACTCGACGAATTTGCCGACGACGCCCTTCTTGCGCAACATCTGGACGACAGTGAGAACGAGGTCGGTCGCGGTGACGCCCTCCTTGACCTTGCCGGTCAGGCGGAAGCCGATAACCTCCGGAAGGAGCATGGAGACGGGTTGGCCGAGCATGGATGCCTCAGCCTCGATGCCGCCAACGCCCCAGCCGAGCACGCCAAGGCCGTTGACCATCGTCGTGTGCGAATCGGTGCCGACGCAGGTATCGGGATAGGCGACGGTGACGCCATCCTCTTCCTTCGTCCAGACACCCTGCGCCAGATATTCTAGATTGACCTGATGGCAGATGCCGGTACCGGGCGGGACAACCCGAAAATTCTTGAACGCCTGCTGGCCCCACTTCAAGAAGCGGTAACGCTCGCCATTGCGCTCATACTCGAGATCGACATTGCGCTTGAACGCCTGCGGGTTGCCGAATTCATCGACGATGACAGAGTGGTCGATGACGAGGTCCACCGGGACGAGCGGATTGATCTTCTCGGGATCGCCGCCGAGATTGACCATGGCGTCGCGCATGGCGGCGAGGTCCACGACGGCTGGAACGCCGGTGAAGTCCTGCATCAGCACGCGCGCGGGCCGATAGGCGATTTCAGCGCCAGCGCTGCCGCGGTCGACGAGCCACTTGGCAATGTTCTCGATGTCCTTCTTGAAAACCGAGCGGTTGTCTTCGAAGCGAAGCAGGTTTTCGAGAAGAACCTTCATGGAAAACGGCAGTCGGGAGATGCCTTCCAGACCATTCTTTTCCGCTTCCACCAGGCTGTAATAGACATATTCCTTGCCCCCGACGGTGAGGGTCTTACGGGATTTGAAACTGTCGATTTGAGACATTCTTCGTTCGTCCTTATGCTGCGGCCTAACCCGGGACGAACGCCTTTGCCGCGTTTCAAGGACGCGCTAAGGTGCGGGTGCAGTCATTTCCGCTGTCCGTCCCGACACAGTTTCCCCAACGGGTGTCCGTATCCGAGATCGGCCAAAAATTGTTTCCACACCGACCGCTGGCATGGTTGAGGCCTATATAGAGTTTTTCGCCGATCTGTGCCAGACCGACATTTGGCAAAAATGCATGCTGCGTCGAAATGATCACGCGGCGATTGGGGATAGACGAGAGCGGGCAAAACATGCGGTTAGTCGCCGAAAAACTGGCTGGAGAGCGCGGCGGGGAGACGCTGTTTTCCGATCTGGACTTCACGGTGGCGGCCGGAGAGGCGCTGTTGGTGACGGGTCCGAACGGCGCGGGGAAATCGACGCTCCTGCGAATCATCGCTGGGCTGCTTGCCCGCTCCGCTGGCTCGCTGCGCGTGGTCGAGGGTTCGGAAAACTCGGACGAGGTGGCGCCGCTTGCCCACTACCTTGGGCATCTCAACGCCATGAAACCGGTGCTCAGCATCGAAGAAAACCTGCAGTTCTGGCGCGCGTTCAATGGAGCGGGAAAACGCTCCGTCATCGCCGCGCTCGACAAGGTCGGCCTCGGCGACATCGCGCATCTTCCCTTCGGCTATCTTTCGACCGGCCAGAAGCGCCGCGCCAGCATTGCCCGGCTTCTCGTCAGCGACCGTCCGCTGTGGCTGCTCGACGAGCCGACGGCAGGATTGGACAAGGCGTCGGAGCTGCAATTTGCCGGCCTGATGCAGGAGCACCTTGGAAATGGCGGTATCGTGATCGCGGCGACACATCTTCCGCTTGGCCTCGAGGTCGCGGGTGAACTCCGGCTGGGAGCGCCCGCCTGATGGGAGCGCTCTTTGTTCGGGAAGTACGGCTTGGGCTACGATCGGGAGCCGGTATCCTCATCGGCGTTCTATTTTTTCTTGCCGTGATTGCTGTCGTTCCGTTCGGCGTTGGCCCCGATCTCAAACTGCTTGCACGCATAGGTGCGGCTATGTTGTGGATAGGGGCTCTGCTCGCCACCTTGCTCGGTCTCGACCGGCTGTTCCAGGCAGACCGCGACGACGGCTCGCTCGACCTCCTGATCATGGCCTCCGAACGGCACCTCTTGACGCTGACGGTGCTGGTCAAATGCCTCGCGCACTGGACGGTCAGCGTGCTGCCACTGGTGGTCGCCTCGCCGCTGCTTGGCCTCTTCATGAACATGGAACCTGCCGCCATTGGTGCGACCACGGCAACGCTGCTCGTCGGGACGCCGGCGATTACCCTGATCGGCGCCGTCGGCGCTGCTGTCGCCGTGTCCTTGCCCCGGGGCGGGCTCCTCGTATCAGTCATAGTCCTGCCGCTGACTGTGCCGGTCCTCATCTTCGGCGTCTCTGCGTCCTATGGCGCAGTTGAAGATCCCGCGCCGTTTCTGGCACCCTTCCTTATTCTCGCTGCGATTACTCTGTTTTTTGCAGTGCTGGGACCACTTGCGGCTGCAGCGGCGCTAAAATCGTCGGCGGACTGACAGAGAGGTGAATTGCGCAACAGGCACCGGAAAGCTAAGAAACGAGCATGAGTGAGACTGTTTCAAAGACCGGTCGCTGGATCGACTGGGCAAACCCCACGCGGTTCATGAGCTTTGCCGGGGTGATCCTGCCATGGCTTGCCGGGCTGACGCTGATCGTTCTGGCGGGCGGGCTGTGGATGTCGATGCAGGCGCCGGACGATTACCAGCAGGGCGCGACGGTCAAGATCATGTTCATCCACGTGCCTTTCGCCTGGCTTTCGATGATGTGCTATACGATCATGACCATTGCTGCGCTTGGCACGCTGGTCTGGCGTCACCCGCTCGCCGACGTTTCCGCAAAGGCCGCGGCGCCCATCGGCGCAGTCTTCACGGCTCTTGCGCTTATCACCGGCTCGCTTTGGGGCAAACCCATGTGGGGCACATGGTGGGTGTGGGATGCGCGGCTGACCTCGGTCTTCGTGCTGTTCCTCATGTATCTCGGCATCATCGCGCTCACCCGCGCCATGGATGATCCGGCGAAATCTGCAAGGGCGACGGCAATCCTGACTCTTGTCGGCTTCATCAACATTCCGATCATCAAGTTTTCGGTCGATTGGTGGAATACGCTGCATCAACCGGCATCGGTCTTGCGCATGGGCGGGTCAACCATTGACGGTTCGCTGCTGCGGCCGCTGCTGGTCATGGCCATCGGATTCACGCTCCTCTTTTTCACCTTGCACCTGATGGCGATGCGCAACGAAATCTTGCGCCGCCGGGTTGTCGCCATGCGCCGTGTCGCGGCCCGCAATGCCGACCGGGGGCCGGTGCAATGAGCAGCCACGCAGGGTTTATCATAGCCGCCTATGGCGTATCATTTATTGCGCTCGCCGGATTGATCGGGTGGGTCTTCATCGATCAGCGCCTGCAAAACCGGGCGCTGCGTGAGCTGGAGTCGCGCGGCGTGCGTCGCCGCTCCGAGGGGAAGGGTGCGCAGCCTTGAGCCAGCAGGAAGGACTTCAACCGCCGCGGGCCAAACGCAACTCGTTTTTCGTATTCCTGCCGTTGATCATCTTCATCGGCCTTGCCGCGATCTTTGCTTTTCAGCTCGCATCTGGGCGCGATGAATCGGTCATCCCTTCGGCGCTGATCGGTAAGCCTGCGCCGGCGTTGTCGCTGCCGGCAATCCCGGGACTGGCCCGGAACGGACAGCCGGTCGGCGGCCTAGATCCGACAACCTTCAAGGGCCAGGTGACCCTGCTCAATGTCTTTGGTTCCTGGTGTGTGCCGTGCCGAATGGAACATCCGCTGCTCATGAAATTGGGTGAGGACAAGCGGTTTCAGCTTGCCGGCCTCAACTACAAGGACAAGACCGAGAATGCGCTGGGCTTTCTTCGTGAGCTTGGCAACCCATATGCCGTGGTCGGTGCGGATGACAGCGGACGCGCCGCGATCGAATGGGGTGTTTATGGCGTTCCCGAAACCTTCCTGATCGGTCGCGACGGCAACGTCGCCTTCAAGCATGTCGGACCGCTCAGCGAGACGTCGATCCGCGACGAACTGATGCCGGCCATTGAGGCGGCGCTCAAAGCAAATCAATAATCGTCGAGCGCAGCGTAAATCATCCCGTCTTTCGCTGGAGTGTGGTGGAGCTACTTGCCCTTGTTGCCTGCCTTTTCGGCAGCCGGCTGGTCGAGAGAATATTTCATGACCAGCGGCATCTGGGCAAAGGTGAAGATGAGGGTGAGCGGCATCGTGCCCCACACCTTGAAGGCGACCCAGAAGTCGGTCGAAAAACTGCGCCAGATCACTTCATTCAGCACTGCCAGGAACAGGAAGAAGATGCCCCAACGCAGCGTGAGCTTACGCCAGCCTTCGGCGTTCAGCCGGAAGGCGCTGTCGAAGACGTAGCCGAGCAGGGATTTGCCGAAGAAGAGACCACCCAGCAGGATAACGCCGAACAGCGTGTTTATGATCGTCGGCTTGATCTTGATGAAGGTTTCGTTGTGAAGCCACAAAGTCAGTGCGCCGAAGACGAATACAACGATGCCGGATACAAGCGGCATGATCGGCAGGGTGCGGAAAAGGAGCCAGGATGCGCCGAGGGCGACCGCCGTCGCCACCATGAACAAGGCTGTCGCGATGAAGATCGGACCGCCAATATTGGCGAGGAAAGGAAGGTGTTCGACCAGCCATTCCCCACGCGAATTGGCGAAGAAGAAGACCATGAGCGGGCCGAGCTCAAGCGCCAGCTTGAGGAATGGATTGACGTCCTTGTGTGCCGGATCCGACGGGTCGCGTTCGAATACTGATTGGTCCATTATGCGACTCCCGCGATGGCTTTGGCGAAATCTTTGGCGGCGAAGGGTTCGAGGTCATCGACCTGCTCGCCGACGCCGATGAAATAGACAGGCAATTTGTGCTTGGCCGATATGGCCACAAGAATGCCACCGCGCGCGGTGCCGTCAAGCTTGGTCATGACAAGGCCGTTCACGCCGGCGATGTTCTTGAAGATTTCGACCTGGTTGAGGGCGTTCTGCCCGGTGGTGGCGTCGAGCGTCTGCAACACCGTATGCGGGGCATCGGGATCGTGCTTGCCGAGCACGCGAACGATCTTCGCGAGTTCTTCCATCAGCTCCGCGCGGTTCTGCAGCCGCCCCGCGGTATCGATGATCAGGACGTCGCTGCCGGCTTCCTTGGCTTGCTTCCAGGCGTCGAAGGCGAGGCCCGCTGCATCCGCGCCGAGCTTGGACGATACCACCGGCGCCCCGGTGCGCTTGCCCCAGATGTGCAACTGTTCGATCGCGGCGGCGCGGAAAGTATCTCCTGCCGCAAGCATGACGTTGAGGCCGCCGGCCGTCAGCTTGGCGGCAAGCTTGCCGATGGTCGTCGTCTTGCCGGTACCGTTGACGCCGACCACGAGGATCACATGCGGTTTGTGGGATAGGTCGAGCTCAAGCGGCTTGGCGACGGGTCCCAAGACCTTCTCGATCTCGGTCGCCATGATGGTGCGCACTTCATCGGTGGTGATATCCTTGCCATAGCGCGTCGCACTCAATGCATCGGTCACACGCATGGCGGTTTCCATGCCGAGATCGGCCTGGATGAGGACATCCTCAAGATCCTGCAGCGTATCTTCATCGAGCTTGCGCTTGGTGAAGATCCCGCCAATCGAATCGCCGAGCTGCTGCGACGAGCGCGACAAGCCCTTGCGCAAGCGCTCGAACCAGGAGAGTCGCCTGGCCGGCTCAGCGGGCAAGGGCTCATCCGGCTTCTTGTCCTCTACGAACCTGGTCACTGTCACTTTGTTGGTGGACGGCTTGGCGACAGGTGCCGGTGTATCGACGGCTCCCGCGGGCTCGATATCCGCCGTTGGCGCTTCCGGAGCCGGAATTTCGACCGGCTCGATATCCGCGTCATCCATCGGGCCAGGGATCATGTCGATCGCGATCCCTGACGGTTCGTCGGCAGCTTCCGGCTCGGGTTCAGGTTCCTCGGGAACGGGCGCGGATTCGACCGGGACTGCGTGTGGTTCGAAGGCTGGTATATGTTCGGGTTCGGCCCGCCCGCCCGCTTCCGCTACGGCTTCGACCTGCTCGACCACGACTGGGGCAATTTCTGGCAGAATTTCGGGTTCGGATTCCGCTACAGTTTCCGGCTTCGTCGCGGGCTCGTCCGCAACCGGCGACTCAACCTCAATGGCGCCGAGCGCTTCGGCTGGCAGAACTGCCGCCTCTTCCACAGCTTCCTCGACCGACGGCGCGGACGCCACGGTGTCATCAGCAGGCGCGGCGAGGCTTTCCTGAGCCTCCGCTGCAACCTGCGGTTCTTCTGCGGAAACCTCTTCGACCTCCTTCTTACCGAAGGAGAAAATCTTCTTGATGAACCCCAGAGCCATGAATGCTGCTTTGCCTGTTATGCTGCGCGCCGGTCGCGACCGGTTGCCAGCAGCTTGTTACCGTCGTGCCCGCCGATCGTCCGCTCGATTATTTGGCCCGCAACGCCGCCGTCGATGCCGACGAGCGTGAAGCCCTCGGTGCGTCCCATGCCGTCGCGTTCAACGAGAACCTTCTGCGTGGTGCCGATGAGCCCGTCGAGATGCCTGTTGTATGCCGCATCGCCCGCCGCGCGCAGCCGTGCTGCCCGTTGCTTGACGATGCTGCGTTCGATCTGCGGCATACGGGCCGCGGGCGTTCCCTTGCGGGGACTGAACGGGAAGACATGCAGGTTTGTCAGGCCGCATTCTTCAACAATGCGGATGGAGTTTTCAAACATCTCATCCGTTTCGGTGGGAAAACCGGCGATGATATCGGCGCCGAACACGATGTCGGGACGGATCGTCCGGACTTCGGCGCAGAATGCGATCGAATTCTCCCGCGCATGCCGGCGCTTCATGCGTTTCAGGATCATGTTGTCGCCGGACTGGAGCGAGAGATGCAAATGCGGCATCAGCCGCGGCTCCGTCGCGAGCGCTTCCATCAGATCGTCGTCGGCCTCGATGGAGTCAATCGAGGAAAGACGCAGCCGCTTTAAGTCCGGAACCGATTTCAGTACCGTCTTGACCAATTTGCCAAGGCGCAGGTTTCCCGGCAGGTCGGGCCCGTAGCTTGTCATGTCGACGCCGGTGAGGACCACTTCGGCGTAGCCATTGCCGACCAGTCGCTTCACCTGTTCGACCACACCGCCCATCGGGACGGAGCGTGAGTTGCCACGCCCATAGGGAATGATACAGAAGGTGCAGCGGTGGTCACAGCCGTTCTGGACCTGCACGAAGGCGCGGGCGCGGCCCTCGATGGCGTCGACCATGTGCGATGCGGTTTCGCGCACCTCCATGATGTCGTTGACCCGAACCTTCTCGAACTGGTTGACGCCAAAATCAGGCAGCATGCGGTAGGAGTTCGACTTGAGCTTTTCCTCGTTGCCGAGCACGAGGTCGACCTCGTCCATTTCGGCGAATGCTTCGGCTTCCGTCTGCGCGGCGCAGCCCGTGACGATGATCCGTGCTGCGGGATTGTCACGCCGGGCCTTGCGGATCGCCTGCCGGGCCTGGCGTACCGCCTCGCTGGTTACGGCACAGGTGTTGAAAATGATGGCGCCATTTTCCAGCGTGCCGAGACCGGCTGCATCGGCCTCGCGCTTCATCACTTCCGACTCATAGGTATTGAGACGGCAGCCGAACGTGACGACGTCGACGCCCATCAGGCGGCTCCCTGCGACGATGCCGCTTCTTCGCGCTGCCAAGCGCCGGTTTGCGGGTCGAGGCTGCCGGCAAATTCCCACTCGGCCGGTCCGGTCATGATGACATGGTCGTTGTCGAGCCATTCGATCAGCAACGGGCCGCCGGGCACGGTAACGGTCACGGTACGGTCGGTGCGTCCGGTACGCGCAGCGGAAGCGGCGGCGGCGCAGGCGGCCGAACCGCAGGCGCGCGTAAGGCCGGCGCCACGTTCCCACGTGCGCAACGTCAGGGCATTGCGGCTGGTCACATGAGCGATGGAGATATTAGCGCGCTCGGGAAAGATGGGATGATTCTCGAGAAGCGGTCCGAAGCGTTCGAGGTCGTAGGTCCAGACATCCTGATCGACCCAGAAGATGGCATGCGGATTGCCCATGCTCGCGACGGAGGGCGAGTGCAGGACTGGCGCATCGATCGGCCCGATCTGAAGCTCGATCCGGCGCGTATCGTGGAAGGGTTCGGCGAGCGGAATGTCGCGCCAGTCGAAGCGCGGAATACCCATGTCGACGGAAATCTGGCCGTCGGCATGTTCCTGCGCCGTGAGGATTCCGGCGATCGTCTCGAATGTGAAGGCGCGCTTGTCCGTTTCGGCGGTGAGTGCCTGCACGACGCAACGCATACCGTTGCCGCATGCCTGCGCCTGGCTGCCATCCGAATTGATGATCTCGATATAGGCTTCGGTTCCGGCGGTTCGCGGGTCGTGGATTGCCATGATCTGATCGAACTTCGTCGCCGGATCATGGTCGAGTGCAATGGCTGCGTGGGGGGCAATGCGATCGGCACGGCCGCGCATGTCAGCAACGATGATTTCGTTGCCAAGGCCGTTCATCTTCGCAAATTGCACCTGTCCTGCCATGCCTGTTGCTTGCCCGTTGCCGTCACTTCCCATTCATATGGGGCCTATATGGCGGAATTGGTGGAAAATTGCCAGTGCCGCCAGTAATCAATGGTGTCGCGGACGGAGGCGTCGGGCAAAGCGTTTCGATATAAGACTTTATTCACCTTGAAATGGTTGAATTGGTTAATGGCGCCAATATACGTATGCGGGCGTCAGCACGTGCAAGGTGTGGCGATATTGTCATTTCCGGCTACTTTCGCGAATTCTTGCCGCCGATTGGGCTTTGAATGTGGCTGTTTTTTCGATGCGCGGGTTGAAATCTCGCCGAGTTCACATTTGTATCGCGGTTAATATTTGCCAAATGGAATCGCATTCCGGAGTTCGAATGCGCAGATGGAGAGCTGAGGTTATGGGGTCTTTGAAAGTCAATTTGCTGACCGTTGCCGCTGTAGGCATGGTACTGGCAGGATGCCAGAGTTCGCGGCTTGACCCCGTGTCTTCGGGTCCCGCCCCGCTTCAACCTGCACCGTCGGGCAGCGTGAGTTCGAGCCAGTTGCCGCCGCCCGGTGGCGCAAATCAATTTCCGACCGCTCCGACCACGGGCACCCCGGGGACCGGTACCCAGCCAAACACCCAGGTTGCCGCAATCCCGCCGGAAAATGCGCCGGATTTGACCGCCGGCAGCGTCGCCGGTGTGTGGAATGCTTCGATGGGCGGCCAGAGCTGCAAGATCGCGACACCGCAGACCAAGTTCGGCCAGGGTTACCGCGCCGGTCCGTTGCGTTGCCCGGGCGAACTCGCCAACCTCTCGTCGTGGGCTGTGAGCGGCAAGCAGCTGACGCTGTTTGATGCGGCGGGTGGCACGGTCGCCAAGCTCTATTCTACGGGCCAGTCGAGCTTCGACGGCCAGACATCCGGCGGACAGTCGCTGCGTCTGTCGCGATAACCAAGCACGGCGCGCCGGCATCCGCCGGCGCCCGCGGAGACTGCACCGCGCATGTCGCACGACAATCTGAAAGTCTTTCCTTCGGTCCGCGAGCGCTATGATGCGCTCGCGGCTGCCGGCGACATCGAGGTCGACCCGGCGCAACAACGGTTGGCGGATCGCTTCGACCGGCTGATCCATGAGCTTGCCACGACGCGTCTGGCTACGAAATCGAGCGCCCTCGGCTGGCTTTTCGGCCGAAAGGCGCCGCGACGGGATTTTATCAAGGGCCTCTACATCCATGGCGAGGTGGGTCGCGGCAAGACGATGCTGATGGACATGTTCCACCAGCTTGTTCCGGCAAAGCGCAAGCGACGCGCGCATTTTCTCGATTTCATGGCGGATGTGCACGAGCGCATCAATGCGCACCGGCAGGCGCTGAAGAACGGGGATACCAAGCAGGAGGATCCGATTCCACCCGTTGCCGAGGCCCTGGCCGAGCAGGCCTGGGTTCTGTGCTTCGATGAATTCACGGTGACCGACATTGCAGACGCCATGATCCTGTCGCGGCTTTTCCGTGCCTTGTTCGAACGGGGTGTGGTTCTGGTCGCAACATCGAATGTGGCGCCCGACGATCTTTATCGCGACGGTCTCAACAGGCAATTGTTCCTGCCGTTCGTGGAGCTTCTCAAGACACATGTCGATGTCGTCAGTCTCGACGCGCGCACCGACTACCGCCTGGAAAAGCTCAATCATCTGCCGGTCTATCTTTCGCCGCTCGGCGACGAAACAAAACGGCAGATGGACGCGGCCTGGCACGCGGCGACAGACGGAGCGGTTGTCACGCCGGATAGTTTGAAAGTGAAGGGGCACACGGTTTCGATCCCGCAAGCGACTCGCGGTACCGCCCGCTTCAGCTTCGCAGACCTATGTTCAAAACCGCTCGGTGCGGCCGACTACATGGCGATTGTCGAGCGCTACCGTACAATCTTCATCGACGACGTGCCCGTCCTCGACTACCCTCGTCGCAACGAAGCGAAGCGCTTCATCATCCTCATCGATGTTCTCTACGACAACCAGGTTCACTTGGTGATGTCGGCTGCTGCTACCCCCGACCAACTCTACCACGCCAAAAACGGCACCGAGGCATTCGAATTCGACCGCACGGCATCGCGGCTCTTCGAAATGCAGAGCGAGGACTATATTGCTGCAACCGGCACAACACATTCGCGTGCAGAGCCGAAATCGGCGGGCGTTTAGGGAGCCAGGGGAAGCCTGAAACTCCCGGCAATATCATCAATCTGACAAGTTCTGCGTGATAGAAATAGGCTTGAATGCGCTCGAAAAACTCAGAACAAATTGACGTTTACGTAAATCCCGTTAAATCTAAACGATTGAATTTATTGGGGTGAAAATTTTCGGTTGAGTTATTTTTCAAAGAGGAATATTCGAACGTCCCAACGCAAGGGCATGTTGTCATAAGTTTGCCGTCTGGCGGCTTGACTATCCAAATGTGTTCTTAGGCGTCCGTCAAGACTTCAGATCAAGGAAGCAACCAGCATGGCACGTAACAAAATCGCCCTCATCGGTTCAGGCATGATCGGTGGAACGCTTGCACATCTGATCGGGCTCAAGGAGCTCGGCGACATCGTGCTCTTCGACATCGCCGAGGGCATGCCCCAGGGCAAGGCGCTCGACATTGCCCAGTCTTCGCCAGTGGATGATTTCGACGCCAAGCTTGCCGGCGCCAATGACTATTCCGCCATCGAAGGCGCTGACGTGGTCATCGTTACGGCCGGCGTGCCGCGCAAGCCGGGCATGAGCCGCGACGATCTTCTCGGCATCAACCTCAAGGTCATGGAACAGGTCGGCGCCGGCATCAAGAAATATGCGCCCGGCGCTTTCGTCATCTGCATCACCAATCCGCTGGACGCGATGGTCTGGGCGCTGCAGAAGTTTTCGGGCCTGCCGAAAAACATGGTCGTCGGCATGGCCGGCGTTCTCGACAGCGCGCGTTTCCGCTATTTCCTGGCTGAAGAATTCAAGGTTTCGGTAGAAGACGTCACTGCGTTCGTTCTCGGCGGCCACGGCGACTCAATGGTTCCGCTGACGCGCTATTCCACGGTTGCGGGCATTCCGCTGCCGGACCTGGTCAAGATGGGCTGGACGAGCCAGGAAAAGCTCGACCAGATCGTGCAGCGCACGCGTGATGGCGGCGCCGAGATCGTCGGCCTCCTCAAGACCGGCTCGGCCTATTATGCGCCCGCGGCATCGGCCGTGCAGATGGCGGAAGCCTATCTCAAGGACAAAAAGCGCGTTCTGCCCGTTGCTGCCCACCTCTCCGGGCAGTACGGCGTCAAGGACATGTATGTCGGCGTACCAGTCATCATCGGTGCAGGCGGCGTCGAACGCGTTATCGAGATCGACCTCAACAAGACCGAGGAAAAGGCCTTCGAAAATTCCGTCGCATCTGTTGCAGGTCTTTGCGAAGCCTGCATCGGCATCGCCCCGAACCTCAAGTAAATCCGGCCCCGGACCATTCTGAAACAATCCTCCGCGCGGGGATTTTTCGAGAGGAAACAGCTAAATGAATATTCACGAATATCAGGCGAAACGTCTGCTGCACACTTTTGGTGCGCCGATCGCCAACGGCGTTGCCGTCTATTCCGTCGAACAGGCGGAAGAATGGGCAAAGACGCTGCCGGGCCCGCTTTATGTGGTCAAGAGCCAGATCCATGCGGGCGGTCGCGGCAAGGGCAAGTTCAAGGAACTCGGCCCTGACGCAAAGGGCGGCGTTCGCCTGGCCCGCTCGGTCGAGGAAGTCGTTGCCAATGCCAAGGAAATGCTCGGAAACACGCTGGTTACCAAGCAGACCGGCCCCGCCGGCAGGCAGGTGAACCGCCTCTATATCGAGGACGGCGCCGATATCGAGCGTGAACTTTATCTGTCGATCCTCGTCGACCGCTCGGTCGGCCGTCCGTCCTTTGTCGTTTCAACCGAGGGCGGCATGGACATCGAGGCCGTCGCCCACGATACGCCAGAAAAGATCATCACCGTCGCGATCGATCCTGAAAAGGGCGTGACCGCGGATGATATCGCCAAGATCAGCGACGCTTATGGCCTCACCGGCGAAGCGCGCAAGGATGGGGAGTCGCTGTTCCCGGCGCTCTACAAGGCATTCACCGAGAAGGACATGAGCCTGCTCGAAGTCAATCCGCTCATTGTCATGAAGGATGGCCGCCTGCGCGTTCTCGACGCCAAGGTCTCCTTCGACGGCAATGCGCTTTTCCGCCACCCTGACGTTGTCGAACTGCGTGATGTCTCGGAAGAGGACGACAAGGAGATCGAGGCGTCGAAATACGACCTCGCCTATGTCGCCCTCGACGGCAATATCGGCTGCATGGTCAACGGCGCCGGCCTCGCCATGGCGACGATGGACATCATCAAGCTCTATGGTGCTGAGCCGGCGAACTTCCTCGACGTCGGCGGCGGCGCGAGCAAGGAGAAGGTAACGGCGGCGTTCAAGATCATCACTGCCGATCCTGCCGTGGAAGGCATCCTGATCAACATCTTCGGCGGCATCATGAAGTGCGATGTCATTGCCGAGGGCGTTATCGCGGCGGTCAAGGAAGTCGGTCTCAAGGTTCCTCTCGTGGTGCGCCTCGAAGGCACCAATGCGGAGCTTGGCAAGAAGATCATCAACGAGAGCGGCCTTAACGTCACGTCGGCCGACGACCTCGACGACGCAGCGCAAAAAATCGTCAAGGCGGTGAAGGGAAACTAAGGCATGTCTATTCTTGTCAACAAAGACACCAAGGTTCTCGTTCAGGGCCTGACCGGGAAGACCGGTACTTTCCACACCGAACAGGCGCTCGCCTATTACGGCACGCAGATGGTCGGTGGCATCCATCCGAAAAAGGGCGGCGAGACCTGGGAAGGCAAGTTGCCGACCGGCGCCAGCGCGCAGCTGCCGATCTTCGCCTCGGTTGCCGAGGGCAGGGACCGCACCGGCGCCAATGCCTCTGTGATCTATGTGCCGCCCGCAGGAGCGGCCGAAGCCATCATCGAAGCCATCGATGCGGAAGTTCCTTTGATCATCTGCATCACCGAAGGCATCCCGGTCATGGACATGGTGCGGGTCAAGGCGCGTCTCGATCGTTCGACATCGCGTCTGATCGGCCCGAACTGCCCGGGCGTTCTCACGCCTGAGGAATGCAAGATCGGGATCATGCCGGGCAACATCTTCATGAAAGGCTCGGTGGGTGTTGTATCCCGCTCCGGGACGCTTACCTATGAAGCAGTGTTCCAAACGACGAACGAGGGCCTCGGCCAGACGACCGCTGTCGGAATCGGCGGCGATCCGGTCAAGGGTACCGAGTTCATCGATGTCCTGGAAATGTTCCTCGCTGACGAAGCGACGAAGTCGATCATCATGATCGGTGAAATCGGCGGCTCGGCTGAGGAAGATGCAGCGCAGTTCCTCGCCGACGAGGCCAAGCGTGGCCGCAAGAAGCCGATGGCCGGCTTCATTGCCGGCCGCACGGCCCCTGCGGGCCGGACGATGGGTCATGCGGGCGCGGTCATTTCCGGCGGCAAGGGCGGCGCGGAAGACAAGATTGCTGCTATGGAGGCAGCGGGCATCCGTGTTTCGCCTTCACCGGCGCAGCTTGGCAAGACGCTGGTCGAGGTCCTCAAGGGCTGACACCGGCTGGCGCCAGACGCCTGATGAAGAGAACTATCGATTGGGGCGGGCGCCGCCCCGATCAATCCCCGGGGCCCGATTGGCCTCAACCCAGAGCGTTTCCGGCTCAGAAGGCCCGGCGAGCTCGCACAAAGGGAGACGGAGTCGGTACTCCGGTCACACATATGGCACGTCAAGAACAGGCCAACGACATCTTCGCACTTACCTCGTTCCTCTATGGCGGCAATGCGCACTACATCGAGGAGCTGCATGCCCAGTACGAAAAGGATCCGGCATCGGTCGGATCTGAGTGGCAGGAATTTTTCGCCAATCTCGACGATGCAAAGGACGACGTCATCAAGAACGCCAAGGGCGCGTCCTGGGAAAAGCCGAATTGGCCTATCGCGAGCAATGGCGAACTCGTCTCGGCGCTCGACGGCAATTGGGGCGAAGTTGAAAAGCACATAACCGATAAGCTGAAGGCGAAGTCCGCCAACGGTGCCGTAGCCAATGGCGTTGCTGCTCCCGTTCTGACGGCCTCGGACAGCGACATCATCCACGCCGCGCGTGATTCCGTCCGCGCCATCATGATGATCCGCGCTTACCGCATGCGCGGCCATCTCCATGCCAAGCTCGATCCGCTCGGCCTCGCCGAGGTCAAGGAAGATTACAACGAGCTTTCGCCGGAGAGCTACGGCTTCTCGCCTGCCGACTACGACCGCAAGATCTTCATCGACAATGTGCTGGGTCTCGAATACGCGACGATCCCGCAGATGCTTGATATCCTCAAGCGCACCTATTGCTCGACTATCGGCGTCGAATTCATGCACATTTCTGATCCTGTCGAGAAGGCATGGATTCAGGAACGCATCGAGGGCCCGGACAAGGGCGTTGCCTTCACCAATGAAGGCAAGAAGGCTATCCTTTCCAAGCTCGTCGAGGCGGAAGGTTTCGAACAATTCATCGACGTAAAGTACAAGGGCACGAAGCGTTTCGGTCTCGACGGCGGCGAAGCGCTCATTCCGGCGCTGGAGCAGATCGTCAAGCGCGGTGGTTCGATGGGTCTCAAGGAGATCGTCCTCGGCATGGCCCACCGCGGTCGCCTCAACGTGCTCAGCCAATTCATGGGCAAGCCGCACCGCGCGATTTTCCACGAGTTCAAGGGCGGCTCCTATACACCGGACGACGTCGAAGGTTCGGGCGATGTGAAGTACCACCTCGGCGCTTCCTCCGACCGTGAGTTCGACGGGAACAAGGTGCACCTGTCGTTGACGGCGAATCCGTCGCATCTCGAGATCGTCAATCCGGTCGTCATGGGCAAGGCGCGCGCCAAGCAGGATATCCTTGCCGGACGCGAGCGCGATGAGGTTGTCCCCCTCTCCGAACGCTCCAAGGTGATGCCGCTGCTGCTCCACGGCGATGCGGCCTTCGCTGGCCAGGGCGTAGTTGCGGAATGTCTCGGCCTTTCCGGTCTGCGCGGACACCGCGTTGCCGGTACCGTGCATTTCATCATCAACAACCAGATCGGCTTTACCACCAATCCGCGCTTTTCGCGTTCGTCGCCCTATCCGTCGGACGTTGCGAAAATGATCGAGGCACCGATCTTCCACGTCAACGGCGATGATCCTGAGGCGGTCGTCTACGTTGCCAAGATCGCCACTGAATACCGCATGACCTTCCATAAGCCGGTGGTGATCGACATGTTCTGCTACCGCCGTTTCGGCCACAACGAGGGTGACGAACCGGCGTTCACACAGCCGATCATGTACAAGAAGATCCGCAGCCAGAAAACGACTGTCCAGCTCTACGCCGCAAAGCTCATCGAGGAAGGCCTGATCACTGAGGCCGACCTGGAGAAGATCCGTGCCACCTGGCGCGAAACGCTGGAGCAAGAGTTCGAATCCGGCCAGGCCTACAAGCCCAACAAGGCAGATTGGCTCGATGGCGCCTGGAGCGGCCTGCGGACGGCGGACAATGCCGATGAACAACGGCGCGGCAAGACTAGCATTCCGGTCAAGACGCTGAAGGAAATCGGCAAGAAGTTGGCGGAAGTTCCGGCCGGTCTCAATGTCCACCGCACGATCCAGCGCTTCCAGGACAACCGCGCCAAGATGATCGAAACCGGCGAAGGTTTCGACTGGGCGACGGCTGAAGCTTTGGCATTCGGGTCCCTCGTCACGGAAGGGCACCCGGTGCGCCTCTCCGGCCAGGATGTCGAGCGCGGCACGTTCAGCCAGCGTCATTCGGTGCTTTACGATCAGGATACCGAACAACGCTATATTCCGCTCAACAATCTGCAGAAGGGCCAGGCTCTTTACGAAGTCATCAACTCAATGCTTTCCGAAGAGGCAGTGCTTGGTTTCGAGTACGGCTACTCGCTGTCGGATCCACGCGCGCTGACCTTGTGGGAAGCGCAGTTCGGTGACTTTGCCAACGGCGCGCAGGTCGTCTTCGACCAGTTCATATCATCGGGCGAGCGCAAGTGGCTGCGCATGTCCGGGCTCGTCTGTCTGCTGCCGCACGGCTATGAAGGCCAGGGTCCCGAGCATTCGTCAGCCCGTCTTGAGCGCTATCTGCAGCTTTGCGCGGAAGACAATATGCAAGTTGCGAACTGTACGACGCCGGCTAACTATTTCCATATCCTGCGCCGTCAGATGAAGCGTGACTTCCGCAAGCCGCTGATCCTGATGACGCCGAAGTCGCTGCTCCGCCATAAGCGGGCCGTTTCTTCAATCGGCGATTTCACCGGTGAATCCTCGTTCCATCGCCTGCTATGGGATGATGCGCAGCTTCTCAAGGATCAGCCGATCAAGTTGCAGAAGGACTCGAAGATCCGCCGCGTCGTCCTGTGCTCGGGCAAGGTCTATTACGACCTTTACGAAGAGCGCGAAAAGCGTGGTATCGACGATGTTTACCTCCTGCGCGTCGAACAGCTCTACCCGTTCCCGGCCAAGGCCCTCATCACCGAACTTTCCCGCTTCCGCAACGCGGAAATGGTGTGGTGCCAGGAAGAACCAAAGAACATGGGTGCCTGGGCGTTCATCGATCCCTATCTCGAATGGGTCCTTGCACATATCGACGCCAAGCATCAGCGCGTGCGCTATACGGGCCGTCCCGCCGCCGCATCGACGGCAACGGGCCTCATGTCCAAACACCTTGCACAGCTCGAAGCATTCCTTGAAGATGCTTTGGGTTCCTAAGTAACTGACGATCAACGGAAGAGCGAACACATGGCTACCGAAATCCGCGTCCCTACGCTGGGCGAATCCGTTACCGAAGCAACCATTGGCAAATGGTTCAAGAAAGTCGGCGACGCGATTGCCGTTGACGAACCTTTGGTGGAACTCGAGACCGACAAGGTGACGATCGAAGTGCCGGCATCCGCTGCCGGTGCTCTGGCCGAAATCGCCGCCAACGAAGGTGATACGGTCGAAGTCGGCGCGCTGCTCGGCACGATTGGCGCTGCCGATGGCGCAACTGCCGCCGCCCCTGCTGCCAAGAAGGAAGAGCCGAAGCCCGCGGCTGTCGCACAGGCATCCGGCGCCGGCGCTGCTGCCTCCACCGCAGAGGCCGCAGCCAAGACCGCCGAAGTTGCCGGGGAGCCGCCGATTGCCGAACGCCGTCCAAGCGAAATGCCGGCCTCTCCGGCCGCCTCGAAGCTGCTCGCTGAAAAAGGCGTTTCGGTTTCGCAGGTCGAAGGCTCGGGCAAACGCGGCCAGGTGCTCAAAGGTGATGTGCTCGATATCGTCGCCAAGGGTGTCCCGGCGCAGCAGCAGGCATCCGAAGCGCCAAAGGCCGTTGCGCGCCCCGCTTCGCCGGCCGACGATGCCTCGCGCGAAGAGCGGGTGAAGATGACCCGCCTGCGCCAGACCATCGCCAAGCGCCTAAAGGATGCGCAGAACAGCGCTGCCATGCTAACCACCTATAACGAGGTGGACATGTCGGCGGTGATGGAACTTCGCAATCGCTATAAGGAGCTGTTCGAGAAGAAGCATGGCGTGAAGCTTGGCTTCATGGGCTTCTTCACCAAGGCGGTCACCCATGCGCTGAAGGAGATCCCGGCGGTCAACGCCGAGATCGACGGCAACGACATCATCTACAAGAACTTCGCCCATGTCGGTGTCGCCGTCGGCACGGACAAGGGTCTCGTTGTTCCAGTTGTGCGCAACGCCGACCAGATGTCGATCGCCGAGATCGAAAAAGAAATCGGCCGCCTCGGCAAGGCCGCCCGCGATGGCGCGCTGTCGATGGCCGACATGCAGGGCGGTACCTTCACGATTTCGAACGGTGGCGTCTATGGTTCGCTGATGTCCTCGCCGATTCTCAATGCCCCGCAGTCTGGCATTCTCGGCATGCATAAAATCCAGGAGCGCCCGGTCGTCGTCGGCGGCCAGATCGTTATCCGTCCGATGATGTATCTCGCCTTGAGCTACGATCATCGCATCGTCGATGGCAAGGAGGCGGTCACGTTCCTTGTCCGTGTCAAGGATACGCTCGAGGATCCGGAGCGTCTCGTACTCGACCTTTAGTGCCAATATTCAACCAAGCAGGATCGTCAGTGGGCGGTCCTGCGGCCGGAGAATGAGCATGTCGCACTATATTTACGAACTCAATCACGCAACTGGATTGGTGTTCATCGGGCTGGGCATCAAGCTCGCAAACCAGCAGGCGAGCCAGAACTGATGGGGTCCCGGAAGCGTCTCCGCTGTCTGCATCTCGCCGCTGTTCTTGCAGCAAGCATGCCGCTGCTCGCAACGCCGGCCTTTGCCGCATGCACGCAGGATCGTGCCGTCTATACCGACAAGGACGACGACTATACGCTGACCTTCAAGCGCGTTCCCGATGATGCGGAGGATGCCTCCAACGAGTTTTCGCTCCAGTTGAACGAAACCGACCTTCGGCTTGATGGCGTCGTTGCCTGGACCGAAGAAGTTGCCCGGCCGAATGGGACTATCTCCTATAAGTGTCCGCCCGCGAAGACCGGTGAGGAGCTTGATGCCTGCACCGTATGGCAGGGTGTCATCTATGCGCTGACCGAGGGGGCCGACGCGGATCTCCTGCCCAAGGCCAAGGAACCTGCGGCGCAGGCCTTGCTGCTGCCGGACCTTACCAGCGCCATGACCCGCTACAATTTCAAGCTCGACAAGCCTGTCGAAGCTTTTCCCTGGGAAGTCTTTCGTTTCAAAGAATGCGTGCCCGAGCAGTAATCGCGCCGGGCGGATCGCGCACAGCGTCACAAGAGAAGGATTGAGTTATGGCATATGATGTCGTCGTCATCGGAACGGGTCCGGGTGGCTATGTCTGCGCGATCAAGGCTGCGCAGCTTGGCCTGAAGACCGCGGTGGTCGAGAAGCGCGCCACCTTTGGCGGCACCTGCCTGAATATCGGCTGCATCCCCTCAAAGGCTCTGCTGCATGCATCCGAGGTGTTCCACGAGGCCGGACATTCCCATGCCACCCTCGGCGTGGACGTCGGCACGCTGAAACTGAACTTGCCGGCCATGCTGGCGCACAAGGATGCGACGGTGGAGGCCAACGTCAACGGCGTCGCGTTCCTGTTCAAGAAGAACAAGATCGATGCCTTCATTGGTACGGGCAAGATCATCGGCGCCGGCAAGGTTTCGGTGACCGCTGACGACGGCACGGTCCAGGAGATCGAGACGAAAAACATCGTGATAGCCACCGGCTCGGATGTCGCGGGCATTCCGGGTGTAAATGTCGAGTTCGACGAAAAGGTTATTGTTTCATCGACCGGTGCGCTCGAATTTCAGAAGGTCCCCGAAAGCCTGATCGTTGTCGGGGGCGGCGTCATCGGCCTCGAACTCGGATCGGTTTGGAGCCGTCTCGGATCGAAGGTGACTGTCGTCGAATACCTGGACAAGATTCTCGGGCCGATGGACGGTGAGGTGTCCAAGCAGTTCCTGCGCATGCTCGAAAAGCAGGGCATCGAGTTCAAGATGGGCGCCAAGGTCACCGGCGTCGAGAAGGCTGGAAAGGGCGCGAAAGTCACCTTCGAACCGGTAAAAGGCGGCGAGCCCCAGACGTTGGAGGCCGATGCGGTCCTCGTTTCTACTGGGCGCCGGCCCTATACCGACGCGCTCGGTCTGGAAGAAGCCGGAATTGCCACCGAGCGCGGGCGCGTCTCGATCAATGATCATTGGCAGACCAACGTTGCGGGCATCTACGCGATCGGCGACGTTGTCGCCGGGCCGATGCTGGCGCACAAGGCCGAGGACGAAGGTATTGCCGTTGCAGAAATCCTGGCAGGGCAGGCCGGCCATGTGAATTATGATGCGATCCCGAGCGTCGTCTATACCCAACCCGAAGTCGCGTCGGTGGGCAAAACCGAGGAAGAATTGAAGGCGGCTGGCATCGACTACAAAGTCGGAAAGTTCCCGTTCACCGCCAACGGACGCGCCCGCGCCATGCTCCACACCGACGGTTTCGTCAAGATTTTGGCCGACAAGGCCAGTGACAAGGTTCTCGGCGTGCACATCCTCGGCTATGGCGCCGGAGAGATGATCCACGAAGCGACCGTGCTCATGGAATTCGGCGGTTCTTCGGAAGATCTGGCACGGACCACACATGCTCACCCGACCATGTCCGAGGCAGTTCGCGAAGCCGCGCTTGCGACCTTCGCCAAAGCTATTCACATGTGATGGTGCGTTCAAAGGTTACAAAAAAGGCCCGGATATCCGGGCCTTTTTGCATTCATTGCAGTACCAAAACTTACTGGGCAGGGGCCGGAGCAGCCGGTGCCGGCGTGGTCGACGGGGCCGGAGCAGTTTCGGCAGGCGCCGGTGCTGGCGTTGCCGGAGCCATCGCGTTCGGTTCAGGCTTTGCCGGTTCCGGAGCTGTCGTTGTAGCGGGCGCAGTCGGTGCCGGTGCGGTCATCTCGTTGCTACCGCTGTTCAGATAGAAATAGCCGCCAACGATCAGTGCAGCGATCAGAATACCCGCGATAAGAAAACCGCCTGAGCCCGACTTCGCTGTCGCTCTCGGGTTCAAAGGTTCGGTTTCTATCGGCCGTTGCTGCAGGTTCGGATCATAGGTCATTTCGTGTCCTCCATGACGTTTCAGGGCGTCCAATGGAAGGAAAACGGCTACTTTTCAAATAAGTTCCAAAAAGCCGCCTGCTTATGCTGCAATGCACACATGCTCGAGGGATCGCGGTTACTCCGCGCTCACCTGATAGCCCTTGTTTCGCAGCAACGAAACGAGCCCATCCTTGCCCGGAAGGTGGAGGGCGCCCACGGCGATAAAAGCATTACCCTGATCTATTATCGGAGAAGCCCGATCAGCCATGACCCGGTTGCGGGCATTGACCATCGTTTCCTCAAAGGCGGCGTAGCTGCTGCCGCTTTCGATGCCATCGGGCGAGACGGAGCGCATTAGCGGGAATATCATGCCAATTTCGCCCTTCGTGTAGAGGACGGTCATCGTCTCGAAGATGTCGTTCAGTCTTGGACCGAGAGCGAGCGTTTCCATGAGACCATCGATATGGAACTGCATCGGTAGCGAAGCCATGGCGCCGAGCTGGTCCTTTATCGTCTCGAGCCCCGCAACCTTTTTGCCTGCCGCCTGCGCATCCCGCGCCAGCTTGATGTCGAGAAAGGCGGTTCCGTCCTTGGTGCGGGCGAGCTCGCAAGCCGGCATGGCGAGCATGCTGGTCAGCATCCAGGGCTGCATGCGGTTGACCGCGGCAAGTGTCAGGCCGCGCTGCTGAAGCGCCGCCTTGACGGCATCGACCTTGTCCTTCGGAATGAGCTTGTCGAGCGTGGTTGCATCCGTGAACATCATCAGTTCAGGTGTCTCGGCGAGAACTTTAAATTGCGCCTTGGGATCGAGCACTTCATCGGTTTCGATGACGACCGTATCGGCGCCCTGATAGGCAGCCTGCGTTGCGTCCGACAGTTTGAGCACGCGCGGATCGGTAAGATGCATGGTTCCGAAAAGATAGGACGGCTTGATGCCGGGCCTTTCAATCTTCCATAGGAGCCGCGTACCGTTCTCAGTTGCAGCGGCCTGCTTTTGCAATGTTTCAAGCTTGGCGGGCTCTGATTTCGCCATTGCAGCGATAATATCGTGGCCTCCACAGCTTAAATCGTCCGCATGGGCGCGCGCCGCGCCAAGGGCGACGACGAAGAACGATGCGAGCAAGAGCCAGCTCAGTGCCACCAGCAGCTGGAGCAGGCGATCTGCTATACGGTCGAATATGACGGAAATATCCTGGTTATCCATGCCGGACTTTTACCAATGGGCCTGCCGAGAAAGTGTTAATCTCTACCTGCAAATTGTCTCGAATATGAATTGCCCCGACATTTCAAGCGCGCGGATGCGCCTTTTCGTAAATTTCCAGGAGCCGCTCGCTGTCGACACCGGTATAGACCTGCGTCGTCGAAAGGCTGGCGTGGCCGAGGAGCTCCTGAATGGTGCGCAGATCACCGCCGCGCCCGAGAAGATGCGTCGCAAAGGAGTGGCGAAGTGCGTGCGGGGTCGCCGTATCAGGCAGCCCAAGCGCACTGCGCATTTTCTGCATGTCGCGCTGAATGATCGCGGGATGAAGCTCGCCCCCGCGCGCGCCCCGGAAAAGCGGCGTTCCTTCCGCAAGGTCATAGGGGCAGAGCTTGCGATACTCTGCGACAGCGCGATGCACGACGGGTAGCAATGGCACCATGCGGGTCTTGCCGCCCTTGCCGGTGATAGGAATGGAACGCGCGTCGGGATCGGTGAGTGCCCCGCCGTCGAGGCCAAGCGCTTCCGAGATGCGCAGGCCGCATCCATAAAGCAGCGTCAGTACTGCGGCGTTGCGCGCAGCAATCCACGGTTCTTCGTTTAGCTGTTCGCCCTTTTCAACGACGCGCCGTGCATCGATCATGGTCAGCGGCTTTGGCAGGGATTTTGGCTGGCGGGGCGAACGGATGGCGATGGATGCGGCGGCATTGGCCATGCCCTGCTTTTCCAGAAAGCGCAGAAACGAGCGTATGCCGGCAAGGCCGCGCCCGAGCGTGCGGGCGCCTGCGCCATCATTGCGCCGCCTTGCAAGGAAGGAACGGAGATCGACAATCCGCAACGTCGCAACATCCTTCAGCGCCGGCGGCTCGCCGAGATGTCCCGTAAGGAACTGAAAGAACTGGCGCGTATCGCGCTCATAGGCATCGAGCGTATTGGCGGCGAGCCGGCGCGTGTTCTTCAATGATTTCAGCCAGTTCTCGCGCGCGTCCACGAGATCCGGACGGGCGGAGACGAGAAACTCGGCCGGCTTCGGTACTGCGCCCATTGCATCGCTCCTTTTAACCATCGCCGCGATAGTGCAACAGGAGTCCTTTCCGGTTCGTTTCTGGTTTTGCTTGGCGTTTCGCCGTAGAAAGGCTAATCCAAAAACTCGAAACTTCAGTACGGAACATCATGGCAAAGTTGAAAGATCCGGTGCAACTGGCAGTGATCGGCGCTGCACACGGCACGCGAGGCGAACTCAGAGTGAAAACATTCACCGGCGATCCCATGGCGCTTGGCGATTACGGCATGCTTTACGACGAAACCGGCCGGCCCTTCGAGGTTCTCGATATCCGTCCGGCGAAAACCGTAGTCGTCGTGCGCTTTCGCGGCGTGAACGACCGCAACATGGCGGAAGCGCTTAACGGCACGACGCTGTTCATCGACCGTTCGCAGTTGCCGCAGGACCTTGATGAAGATGAGTATTACCATTCCGACCTGATTGGACTTGATGCTGTAGACGCCGATGGCAACACGTTCGGCAAGGTGTCCGCCATGTTCGATTTCGGCGGCGGCGATCTCCTCGAACTGACCATGCAGGGCAAGCGCCCGATGCTTATTCCGTTCACGCAGGCAGCCGTGCCGGGCGTGGACGTGAAGGCGGGGCATGTCGTCATCGATCCCGTGGCCGCGGGTCTTATCCCCGACGCCGACGAGGCCGAAGAGCGGCGGCGGCAACTCGGGGGAGAATCCGGGGGAAACACCAAGCCATGAGCAGGGAGGGGTTCCGCGCCACGGTCCTGACGCTTTATCCCGAAATGTTTCCGGGCCCGCTCGGCATCTCGCTTGCCGGCAAAGCGCTGAACGAGGGAGCCTGGTCGCTCGAAACGGTGCAAATTCGCGATTTTGCCACCGACAAGCACCGCATGGTCGACGATACACCGGCGGGCGGCGGCGCAGGCATGGTCATGAAGCCTGATGTCCTCGGGCGCGCGGTCGATCACGTGGCCGATGGCAGGCCCAAACTTTTCATGAGCCCGCGCGGCAAGCCGCTCACGCAAGAGCGTGTGCGCCAGCTTGCCGACGGCCCGGGTGCCATTATCCTGTGCGGGCGCTTCGAGGGCGTCGACGAGAGACTGATCGAAGCGCGGCAGTTCGAGGAGATCTCGATCGGCGACTACATTCTTTCCGGCGGCGAAACCGCTGCGATCGTCGTTCTCGATGCGGTCGTAAGGCTTTTGCCCGGGGTGATGGGCAATGCGCTGTCAGGTGAGACTGAAAGCTTCGAGACGGGATTGCTTGAGCATCCGCATTATACCAAGCCGCAGGAATGGGAGGGAAGGCGTATCCCCGATGTTCTCCTTTCCGGCAACCATGGGGCGATCGAGGAGTGGCGGCGTGCCGAGGCCGAGCGTTTGACGCGTGAGCGGCGGCAAGACCTCTGGGATGCCCATGGCAAACGGACGAAGCGATAGCTGGGCAAAAAGATTGACGCACGGAGGTGACAAACCGGCTTTAATGGTGTATCTGCCCGCCAACTCCGGAAAAATCCGGGTCCATTAATCAATGAATGGTGAATTCGCTCCTGCCTCCCTTGAGGCATAGAAACGCGGCCAAATGTGCTGCGTGCCAAGTGCCGAGCGCTCTGACTGTTCGAGAAGAACGTAAAGGATGAAGACGATGGATATTATTCGTCAGCTCGACGCAGAGCAGAAGGCAAAGATCGAAGCCAAGCGCACCCTTCCGGATTTCAAGCCGGGCGACACGGTCCGCGTCAACGTACGCGTTACCGAAGGTACGCGCACCCGCGTCCAGGCCTATGAAGGCGTATGCATCGCCCGCAGCGGCGCTGGCCTCAACGAGAACTTTACGGTTCGCAAGATTTCCTACGGCGAAGGCGTCGAGCGCGTTTTCCCGATCTATTCTCCGTTGGTCGAGGGCGTCGAGCTCGTTCGCCGCGGCAAGGTTCGCCGCGCCAAGCTCTACTACCTGCGTGGCCTGACTGGTAAGGCTGCCCGCATTGCCGAGAAGAAGGACAATCGCAAGGGCAAGACCGCGGTTCCGGCTACCGGCACTGCCGAGACCGTTTCGGAGGCTACTGTCGCCAAGGCACCGGCTGCCGAATAAGCGCAGGCTCCATGGATTTGAACAAGGCGGTCTTCGGGCCGCCTTTTTCATTTTCGGAGTAATTTTGTCCCCGTTCACAACTGACAGTAGGATTGCGACCCTTGCGGGATTGACGGCTCAACGCCAAGGTGAAATCTGTTTCGCTTCAGACGAACGAGGGGCTGAGATAATGTTGCGATCCGTTTTGATAGCCGGGCTTATGCTCGCCGCGCTGCCGTTTTCCGCTTTTGCAGCAGACCTGCCTGACCTTGGCGGCAAGAAGGTTGCCGTCGTTACCGAGAACGCCTACCCGCCTCTGCAGTTCGTTGATCCCAAGACCGGCAAGCCGATTGGTTGGGAATATGACGCCATGAACGAGATCGCCAAGCGGCTCAACTTCCAGGTCGAATATCTCAATACGAGTTGGGACGCGATGATCCAGGCGGTGTCCGACAACCAGTACCAGATGGGCATGGACGGCATCACAATCAATGACGAGCGCAAGCAGAAGATCGACTTCTCAGAACCCTATATGCGATCCGAGCAATTCATGCTCGTGCGCAGCGACGAGAAACGCTTCACCGATCCGAAGAGCTTTGCCGAGGTAAAGGACACGCTGGTCGGATCGCAGCCGGGGACGACCAACTTCTACGTCGCTGTCTATAACGTGCTTGACGGCAATGAGCAGAATCCGCGCATCAAGCTCTTCGAGACATTCGGCGCCACAATCGAAGCGTTGAAGACGGGTGATGTCGACCTCGTCCTGACCGACAGCACTGCGGGCAAAGGCTACGTCGATGCGTCCGGCGGCAAGCTGAAGCTGATCGGCGGGCCGCTTGGTGCCGAGGATTTCGGCTTCATATTTCCCAAGGGGTCGGACCTGAAGGCGCCCGTCGATGCGGCAATTGCGGCTCTCAAGGCCGACGGCACATTCGAAGCGCTCAACAAGAAATGGTTCCTCGACTACAAGCTCGGGCAGTGACAAGCGCCAGACCTTCGCGCGCAGCCAAGCCGGATTTCCCATGGTGGCTGGTTGTTGCCGGAACGATTGCCATCGCGCTCGGCATCGCCATTCTCATCAGCCCCATCTACGGGCAAGTTTTCACGACCGTGTCGCAAGGCATCTGGATTACGGTCTGGGTGTCGCTTCTCGCATTTTGCCTCGCTTCCGTGCTCGGTCTCGCGCTCGCGGTCATGAGCCTCTCGGACCATATCGCAATAAGGCAAGCTGCGCGCTTCTACGTCGAAGTCGTGCGCGGCGTGCCGCTTCTCGTGCTGCTTTTCTATATCGCCTTTGTCGGCGCTCCTGCGCTGGTTGCGCTGTGGAACTTTCTTTCTCAACCGTTGCAAGGCGCTGGCCTGATCGAACCGGCCCTGGTGCGGGATTTTTCGTTGCTTTGGCGGGCGATCATTGCGTTGATGCTCGCCTATGCAGCGTTTCTTGCCGAGATATTCCGGGCAGGCATCCAGGCGGTCGACAAGGGACAGATAGAGGCAGCCAAGGCGCTCGGTCTCACACGGTTGCAGCGTTTCCGGCTGATCGTCATGCCACAGGCCATCCGTACGATCCTGCCACCTTACGGCAATGATTTTATCTCGATGGTGAAGGATTCGTCGCTGGTCTCGGTGCTCGGCGTGGTCGACGTCACGCAGATGGGCAAAGTCTATGCCTCCGGTTCATTCCGCTTTTTTGAAACCTATTCGGTCGTTGCCTATATCTATCTTCTCCTGACTATCAGCCTGTCCCTTGCATTGCGATGGATCGAACGAAGACTGGGGCGGTCCGACCGTCGCTGAACCTGCGCGAAGAGCGGCGCATTGTCGCCGGAATATTACTTTTCTCGCTTGTTTCTTGACGTAACTGGACCTCAAGTGCATATGTCCACGAAATAATTGAAAAGCACAAAACCGTGCCGAGGATAGAACTATGACTGCGCCACGCACACTTTATGACAAGATTTGGGATGACCATCTGGTCGATCAACAGGAAGACGGCACATGCCTCCTCTATATTGATCGCCATCTTGTCCATGAAGTGACAAGCCCGCAGGCCTTCGAAGGTCTTCGCCTGACCGGGCGCAAGGTGCGTCATCCGGAAAAGACGCTTGCCGTGGTCGACCACAATGTTCCGACTTCGCCCGACCGGGTCAACGGCATCAAGAACGAAGAAAGCCGCATCCAGGTTGAGGCGCTTGCCAAGAACGCTGCGGATTTCGGCGTCGAATATTATTCGGAGAAGGATATTCGCCAGGGCATCGTCCACATCATCGGACCCGAGCAGGGCTTTACCCTGCCCGGCATGACGATCGTTTGCGGCGACAGCCACACCTCCACCCACGGCGCCTTTGGGGCACTCGCCCATGGCATCGGCACGTCCGAGGTCGAGCACGTGCTCGCCACGCAGACCCTGATCCAGTCAAAGGCCAAGAACATGCTGGTGCGCGTCGACGGCAAGCTGCCGCAAGGCGTCACCGCCAAGGACATTATCCTTGCCATCATCGGCGAGATCGGCACCGCCGGTGGCACCGGCTACGTCATCGAATATGCTGGCGAGGCGATCCGCGACCTGTCCATGGAAGGCCGCATGACGATCTGCAACATGTCGATCGAAGGCGGAGCCCGCGCCGGACTCATCGCGCCGGATGAAACCACTTTTGCCTATGTCAGGGACAAGCCGCGCGCGCCGAAGGGCCAGGCCTGGGACATGGCGATCGATTATTGGAAGACGCTTCACACCGACGAGGGTGCGCATTTCGACAAGGTTGTCGTGCTCAATGCGGCGGAACTTCCGCCCATCGTTTCCTGGGGTTCTTCGCCGGAAGACGTCGTCTCTGTCACGGGCACCGTGCCCAATCCGGACGACATCGCCGACGAGACGAAGCGCAGCTCGAAGTGGCGTGCGCTCGATTATATGGGCCTGAAGCCCGGAACGCCGATCACCGACATCAAGCTCGACCGCGTCTTCATCGGGTCATGCACCAATGGCCGCATCGAAGATCTGCGCGCCGTCGCCAAGGTCGTTGAAGGCCGCAAGGTCAGCGAGCACGTCGATGCCATGATCGTTCCGGGCTCCGGCATCGTTAAGCAGCAGGCGGAAGCCGAGGGTCTCGACAAGATCTTCAAGGAAGCCGGGTTCGATTGGCGTGAGCCGGGTTGCTCCATGTGCCTTGCCATGAATGACGACCGCCTGAAGCCGGGCGAACGTTGCGCTTCCACGTCGAACCGCAATTTCGAGGGTCGCCAGGGCTTCAAGGGCCGCACGCACCTTGTTTCTCCGGCAATGGCCGCAGCCGCGGCGATCGCCGGTCACTTCATCGACATCCGCGATTGGAAATAATCGCTGTTGCCCTCCCCTTCCGGGGAGGGCGCTCTTTTTGTCGGCAGCGCCTTTGGGCTTTGGAGCTCAGCCCCGCCCGCGATAGGGCTGAACGCCCTGGTCAGGCAGCCAAAGACCCTCGGGTGACGGCCCCGATTGCCAGAATACATCGATCGGAATCCCGCCGCGCGGATACCAGTAGCCGCCGATGCGCAGCCATTGTGGCTTGATGGCGTCGACGATGCGCTTGCCAATGCCCACCGTACAATCTTCGTGAAATGCGCCGTGGTTGCGGAAGCTGAACAGGAAGAGCTTGAGCGACTTCGATTCCAGCAGGAACTCACCCGGCGCATAATCGATCATCAGATGGCCGAAGTCGGGCTGGCCGGTAACCGGGCAGAGCGACGTGAACTCCGGGCAGGTGAAGCGCGCGAGAAATAGCGTTCCGGCCTGTGGGTTGGGAACGGCATCAAGCACGGCTTCATCCGGATGCTGCGGAATCTTGACATCCTTGCCGAGCATTGTTGCCTCATCTGCATAGTGGCTCATGCTGCTGCCTTTCTTGTCTCGAACTCGCCATTATATTCGCAGCCCTCGCCACAACTGTCGCGGTAAATGCCGATCTCCACGAGCGCGGGCAGATCCGGCTCCACACGCCGCCACAGCCATATGGCAATGGTCTCGAGTGTCGGTAACTCTAGCCCCGGAACTTCATTGAGATAGCGATGATCGAGCTCTTCGCGGGCGCTGTCGGCGCAGGATTTCACTGCGCCGAGGTCCGTGATCAGTCCGCTCTTCGGGTCCGGTCGTCCGTCAAGGGTGATCCGCGCGCGGAAACTGTGGCCATGCAGCCGCTGGTTCACGTGGCCGTCGGGAAAGGAATGCGGCAAATGGTGCGCCGCTTCAAAGTTGAAGTCGATAAAAATTCGCATTTTGTCCTCGGTCAGCTCTGGCGCAATACAGGCGCCCGCCAAGGCTTGTCTCTAAGGCAAGCCGATCAATTTATGTGTCTGCGTGCTCAGCCGCCAAAGCGGATGGGCGAGGCAATAGGCCGCTGCAGATGCCACATGCGCGGCGGTTTGCGCCGGATCACCGATAACGTCAAGAGGTTGCAGATAGAAATGGTTGAAGGCAAGCGTCGTAAAGCGCGAGGGGTGAACTTCGCTCTCCTTCTGCGGATAGACAAGTTTGAGCTCGTTGCCGCGAGTCTGGACCAGCGAGCCGGTTCCTTTCGGTGAAACGCATATCCAGTCGAGCCCTGCAGGCGCGGCGATCGTTCCGTTGGTCTCGATGCCGACTTCGAAGCCTCTTGCATGAAACGTATCGATCAGCGCCGCGTCGAGTTGCAGGAGTGGCTCGCCCCCTGTGCAGATGACATAAGGCTTGCCGCCGCCCGGCCGCTTCGCCGCCACCGCTTCAGCCAAGGCATCCGCGGTCTTGAACTTGCCACCGCCGGGGCCATCGACGCCGATGAAGTCCGTATCGCAGAACTGGCAGACAGCTTCATCGCGGTCCCGCTCAAGACCGGACCACAAGTTGCAACCGGCAAATCGCATGAACACGGCGGCGCGGCCGGTGTGATTGCCCTCGCCTTGGAGCGTCAGGTAGATTTCCTTGACCGCGTATGTCACGCCGCTTCCGCCTTGAATTTCGCCCAGCCACCGGCGCGCAGAGCGCAAGCGGGGCAGGTACCGCACCCGTAGCCCCAGCTGTGGCGGTTGGCGCGATCGCCGAGATAGCAGGTGTGGGTGGACTCGATCACCAGATCAAGCAGCGGGTTGCCGCCAAGTTCCTGCGCAAGGGCAAAGGTCTCTGCCTTGTCGAGCCACATCAGCGGCGTCTCGATGGTGATACGACGATCGAGGCCGAGGGAAAGGGCGACTTGCAGCGCCTTCAGTGTATCATCTCGGCAATCCGGATAGCCGGAATAATCCGTCTCGCACATGCCGCCTATGATGACGCGCAGGCCGCGGCGATAGGCGAGAGCACCTGCAAGCGTGAAGAAAAGGAGGTTGCGGCCCGGCACGAATGTGTTGGGAAGGCCGTTTTCCGCCATGGCAATGGCAATGTCAGCCGTCATCGCAGTAGCGCCAAGCGCGTTGACCATCGACGCGTTCAGCAGATGGTCGTCACCCAAACGTTTGCCCCATGCGGGAAACGCGGTTGTCAGCGCTTCGCGGAATGCACCGCGTACCTCGAGCTCGACGCGGTGGCGCTGGCCGTAATCGAAGCCCACCGTCTCAACCCTCTCGAAGCGTGAGAGCGCCCAGGCCAGACAGGTGGCGGAATCCTGTCCGCCCGAGAACAGAACGAGTGCGCCATCGGAACTGCGAGCCATTGGAAACGATCCTACAATGAAGCGGCCCCATTACAGGCCACGCTTCGTCAAGGCAAATCAATTCTTGGCAGAAAGGTCTACTCGCAGCCCGGGTGCGCGATAACGGGCGTTTCGTTCCAATCAAGGCCATACATATAGCCGCGTCCCTGGATGACGAGCGGACTGTCACAGCCCGTATTGGGAGGTGGAACGGTTCCAACCACACGTGGATCGCTGACAGGCGAGATCACCGCCGGACCCTTGCCACGCTTATAGACCGGAACCTCTCGCCGGATGTCCCGGCCAAGCGTATCGGACTTTGCTGCAGAAGCGCCGACAAAGATGATCTTTGGTCCGCCCTCTTCGTGCAGTACGACGTTGCCGTACTCGTCGCCATAAGCGTTGCTGGCATTACTGCCGTTCGCGGCCGCAAGTTGCGGAACCAGCAACAGCGCGAGCGCAACGGATGCAACTGACGATTTCAACAACACACTTTGCATCAAGGTCATTTGTCATCCCTCGTCGGCTAGCTTCCTTGATCGCAGCATTAATCTTTTATTAACAATTGTCACCTGCCCATTGCTAATCAAATCGATTTTCATCCGGGCTGCTGGTTGACGGGCCCGGCAAATCAACCAATCCTTGGCGCCAACAAACCGGCTCGACCGGTGCGATCCAAGGGATGGAAGCCGACATGACCAAGAAGACCACCGACGAACACGCAATCGACATTTCGCAACTCCATCTCAGTCATGCCCATGAGTTCGCGCCCCTGCTCGCCAGCTACGCGCAAGCATTGAAGCGCGGCGCACCGCGCCGCCCCGACGATTACTACGCCGAAAACCTGTTGCGCGACCGCGCCGCCGAGATCGCGGGTGCGCGCCTCGATGGTCAACTCGTGGGCTTTGTCATCTTCTACGATCTGCCGGAGCCGGTTTCAGGCATGCGCGCCGGCCAGGTCGATCATATCTACGTGCATCACGATCACCGCGGCAAAGGCATCGCCAAGGCATTGATCGATGTCCTCGCCGACAAGGCAGAGGAGCGCGGCTGGACCAAGCTGTCGCTTAATGCCCCGCGCATTCCAGAGGACGGTCGCAAGCTCTACGAGCAGGTCGCGGCGCCGGCCGACTGGACAAGCTTCATCATACGCTTTGGCAATCAATAGATTGTCCCGCAACGAATGGTTGTTTCGCGGTGTAACACGTCGCGCGCGAGACAGGCTGCGTCGTCACCAAAATAGCCGCGCGGTGCCTTCGGGACGGCGTCAGGGATATGAACTGGAGAGACTAATTCAAGTATTTTTTGCAGTGAACAATAATGGCGTTCCTATCAGTGACGGAGCCATTTTGCCGGTTTAAACGATTGAATTTTATGAATAAACCATAAGTGCTTGCTATTGGCGCCATTTCGCAGCATGAGGGTGCGGAAAGGGCTTTGACGCAGTGCAAAAACCGGATTAAAACCCTTCTAAATTGCCTCTCGCAGCCTTTCGGCCCTGCCCGCCATTCGAGGCGAGGCGCTCAATTTGGAAACGCCATGAGCAAGTCATCAATACACGCAAACCGGCCCCTGTCGCCGCATTTGCAAATCTACAAGCCAATCCCAACCATGGTCATGTCGATCGTCCACCGCGTTACCGGTGCGGCGCTTTATGTCGGCACGTTGCTGGTTGCCTGGTGGTTGATCGCGGCTGCGATCGGCGAAGACTACTTCAACTTCGTCAATGCGATTTATGGCTCGTGGCTCGGTCTTCTGGTTCTGCTCGGCTACACCTGGGCGCTCCTTCATCACATGATCGGCGGCATCCGCCACCTGATTTGGGATACGGGACGCGGCCTCGAAAAAGAAACCACCACCAAGATGGCCTGGGCTTCGCTCATTCTTTCGGTCACGCTGACGATCCTCGTCTGGATCGCCGCATTCACAATAGCCTAGAACAAGGAGGCGGAACGATGGGCGACATGCGCACGCCGCTCGGCAAGGTTCGCGGATTGGGTTCCGCCAGGGAAGGCACCGAGCACTTCTGGCGCCAACGGCTGACGGCCGTTGCCAACGTGCCCCTGCTTCTGTTTTTTATCGGACTGATCCTTTCCCTGCATGGAGCCAGCTATGCGGAGACGAAAGCCGCGATTTCCCATCCGCTGACGGCATTGGTCCTGTTGATGGTGATCATTTCCGCCCTATATCACATGCGACTCGGCATGCAGGTGATCATTGAAGATTACGTCCATGGCGAAGGATCGAAGATCGTCCTTTTGATGCTCAACACCTTCTTCACGCTGGCGGTTGGCGTCGTCAGCATCTTTGCCATCCTCAAGCTGAGCTTTGGAGGCTGAGCCACATTATGGCAGCTACAGAAAATACGGCCGGCAAGGCCTACACATTCGTTGACCACAAGTTCGACGTGGTCGTGGTCGGAGCAGGCGGCGCCGGCTTGCGCGCAACGCTTGGCATGGCCGAGCAGGGCCTCAAGACGGCATGCATCACCAAAGTCTTCCCCACCCGCTCGCATACGGTCGCGGCGCAAGGCGGCATCGCCGCTTCGCTGAGCAATATGGGCCCGGATTCCTGGCAGTGGCATATGTATGACACGGTCAAGGGCTCCGACTGGCTCGGCGACACCGATGCCATGGAATATCTGGCGCGGGAAGCGCCGGCGGCGGTCTATGAACTCGAGCACTACGGCGTGCCGTTCTCGCGAACCGAGGAAGGCAAGATCTATCAGCGACCGTTTGGCGGCCACATGATGAACTATGGCGACGGACCTCCGGTGCAGCGCACCTGCGCCGCAGCTGACCGTACGGGCCACGCCATCCTGCACACGCTCTACGGCCAGTCCCTGCGCAACAATGCGCAGTTCTTCATCGAATATTTCGCACTCGATCTCATTCAGGATGAAGAAGGCACCATTACCGGCGTCGTCGCCTGGAATCTCGATGACGGCACGATCCATCGCTTCGCGGCGAAGATGGTGGTGATGGCGACGGGCGGCTATGGCCGGTCCTATTTCTCCGCAACCTCCGCTCACACCTGCACCGGCGATGGCGGCGGCATGGTGGCACGTGCCGGCCTGCCCTTGCAGGACATGGAGTTCGTTCAGTTCCATCCGACCGGAATTTATGGCGCCGGCTGCCTGATCACCGAGGGTGCGCGCGGTGAGGGCGGCTATCTCGTCAATTCCGAAGGCGAGCGATTCATGGAGCGCTATGCCCCATCCGCCAAGGATCTGGCGTCACGCGATGTGGTTTCGCGTTGCATGACGCTTGAAATCCGCGAGGGTCGCGGTGTCGGCAAGAACAAGGATCATATCTTCCTGCATCTCGACCATCTTGATCCGGCCGTCCTGCATGAGCGGCTGCCCGGCATTTCGGAATCGGCCAAGATTTTTGCCGGCGTTGATCTGACACGCGAGCCGATCCCGGTCTTGCCGACGGTCCACTACAATATGGGCGGTATTCCGACCAATTATTGGGGTGAAGCACTGAACCCGACCGCAGCAGATCCCGACCGTATCCAGCCCGGCTTGATGGCAGTGGGCGAGGCGGGCTGCGCCTCGGTACACGGTGCCAATCGCCTTGGCTCCAACTCGCTGATCGACCTTGTCGTCTTCGGTCGCGCCGCGGCGATCCGCGCCGGCGAGGTGATCGACCGCAATGCCAAGGTGCCCGACATCAACGGCGCCTCCGTCGACAGGATCATGGATCGGTTCGATCGCCTGCGCCACGCCAGCGGCGGAACGCCGACAGCGGTACTGCGCGAGAAGATGCAGCGCACCATGCAGGAGGACGCTGCCGTTTTCCGGACGTCCGAATCGCTGAAGTCCGGTGTGGAACGCATGGAAAAGATTTGGAGCGAGCTGCCGGATATCAAGGTAACCGACCGTTCGATGATCTGGAACTCGGATCTCGTCGAAACGCTCGAACTCGAAAACCTGATGGCGAATGCCCTGACGACCGTCGTTGCCGCCGAGGCGCGCAAGGAAAGCCGGGGTGCCCACGCGCACGAGGATTTCCCCAGTCGCGATGACGTCAACTGGCGCAAGCACAGCCTTGCCTGGCTGGCTCCGGATGGCAAGGTCACGCTCGGCTACCGCCCGGTCCATCTCGACCCGCTGGTCCGGGAAGAGGATGGGGGCATCAGCCTCGCCAAGATCGCGCCTAAGGCGCGCGTTTACTGAGCAAGGGAAAGGCTTTAGGGCATCATGGTTGAACTTGCACTTCCCAAGAACTCGCAGATGCGTCCGGGCAAGACCTGGGACAGGCCGCAGGGCGCCAACAATCTGCGTGAGTATCGTATCTATCGCTGGTCGCCGGATGATGGCGAAAACCCGCGTATCGATACGTATTATGTCGATCTCGACGATTGCGGGCCTATGGTCCTCGACGGACTGCTGTGGATCAAGAATAAGATCGATCCGACGCTGACACTCCGCCGCTCCTGCCGCGAAGGCATTTGCGGCTCCTGCGCGATGAATATCGATGGCACCAATACGCTCGCCTGCACCAAGGGCATGGACGAGATCAAGGGACCGGTAAAAATCTATCCGCTGCCGCATCTGCCGGTGGTGAAGGATCTGGTGCCGGATCTTTCCAACTTCTATGCACAGCATCGTTCGATAGAACCCTGGCTCAAGACGGTCTCGCCGGAACCCGCCAAGGAATGGCTGCAGAGCCACGAGGACCGTGCCAAGCTGGACGGCCTCTATGAGTGCATCTTGTGTGCCTGCTGCTCGACATCGTGCCCCAGCTATTGGTGGAACGGCGACCGTTATCTTGGACCGGCCGTGCTGCTGCAGGCCTATCGCTGGCTCATCGACAGCCGCGATGAGGCGACGGGCGAGCGCCTCGACAACCTCGAGGACCCGTTCCGGCTCTATCGCTGCCACACGATCATGAATTGCGCGCAGACTTGTCCGAAGGGGCTAAACCCCGCAAAGGCCATCGCCGAAATCAAGAAGATGATGGTGGAACGCCGGATCTGAGGCTACTGCCGTTGAACCTAGAGAAACGGGCGCCTTGAGCGCCCGTTTTATTATTGCATGGGTTACAGATTATCCCAGCTTGGCGTCCAGCGTTACTTCGATGGCACCGAGCGCCTTCGAAAGCGGGCAGGTCGCCTTGGCCTGTGCGGCGAGCTTGGCGAACGTCGCGTCATCAATACCCGGAACTGTTCCGACGAGGGTAAGAGCGCTCTTGGTGATCTCGAAGCCGCCGCCGGCCGCAGGGCTGATTGTCACCTTGGCCTTGGCGTCGAGGTTCTCGGCGGGCGTGCCGTTCTCGGCGAGGAAATGGGACAATTGCATTGCAAAGCACCCGGCATGCGCCGCTGCCAGCAATTCCTCCGGGTTGGTGCCGGACGTGCCGCTTTCGTCCTGAAAACGCGCCTTAAAATTATAGGGCAGGCTCTTGAGCGCACCGCTTTGTGTATCGAGTGTGCCTGAACCTTCCGTGAGAGTTCCCTTCCAGATTGCGGTTGCCTGTCTGTCCATTGGTATCTCCCTGATTTGATCTGGAGTAATATCGAAAAGCGCTCCGCGCAAACGGCACGGTGTTTCCATCATAACCACCGCCCGGCATTATTCCATCGACTAATTTACCCAGCGCTTGCCTTGACGTAGAGATTGCCAATTTGCGCGGGATTTTTGGATCATGCATATTGTTCTGCTTGTGCTCGGGTTGCTGGGCGGCGGGGTTTTCTGGTGGTACAGGCTCATGTTCCTGGGCAGGGCGGCAAGCGACATCGCCGATGAGGCCGGGCGGATAAGGGGCCATTTCCGGCGCCGAAAAATCAGGATGCAGGCGGAAAATTCGCCGCTCACTGCAATCAACGATCCGGTGCATGCTGCCGCTACCATAATTCTAGCTATTATCTCGGAAGACGAGATGATCGACGATCGGCATACCGGAGCGGTCAGAAAAGTCCTGCTCAAGGTCACAAATTGCCTGCAGGTTGACGAAGCGGTCATCTATGCCCGATGGGCATGCGACCAGATCGGCGATACAGTCACGGTGATTGAAAAAACCACGCCTTTCATCAATCAAAGATTGAGCGAAGTGGAAAAGTGCGAATTGCTTGATATGCTGGAAGAGACCGCTGCGGCCGTGCCTCCCACACAGCACTACAAGCAGCGGGTCAGAAAGCTCAGGCAAAGGCTTGGCTTTCAAGTCAACTGATCAACGACACCGAACAGGAAAACCCCGTGAAACTGAAAAAGCTTGGCCGGACGGATATAGACGTCACGGAAATTTGCCTCGGCACCATGACCTGGGGCGTGCAGAACACCGAAGAAGACGCACATCGACAGATCGACTATGCGCTCGATAACGGGATCAATTTCATGGATACGGCGGAGGTCTACGCCATACCGGCGAGTCCCGCGACCTATGGCAAGACCGAGACCTATATCGGCACGTGGTTCAAGAAGACCGGCAAGCGCGACAAGTTTGTCCTCGCCACGAAGATCTCCGGTGGCGGCAATGGCTGGATCCGCGATGGTGCCAAGCCGAGCCGGCGTTCGGTGCGCGAAGCCGTGGAGGGCAGCCTCCGGCGCCTGCAGACCGATTACATTGATCTCTATCAAGTGCATTATGCCGCCCGCGGCCACTACCATTTCGGTAATGGCTGGCACTATGCGCCGCACACGCAGAACAGGACCGAGGTGCCCGTCCAGATCGAGGATGCGCTGCAGGGCCTCAACGATATGGTCAAGGAGGGCAAGATCCGCCACATCGGTCTTTCCAACGAAACCGCTTGGGGCATTGGCCAGTGGCTCAAGCTTTCCGAACGGGAGAACCTGCCGCGCGTCGCCTCGGTGCAGAACGAATATGGCTTGTTGCAGCGCGCTTTCGATCTCGACCTTGCCGAACTCAGCCATCATGAAGACGTTGGCCTGCTTGCCTATTCCTCGCTGGCTTCCGGCGTTCTCACCGGCAAGTATCTCGGCGGCAAGGTGCCTGACGGGACCCGCGGCTCGATCCAGCCGGGCGGCCTGTGGCGTAACAATGAGCATTCGGCGCCCGCGGTGCGGGCCTATATCGATCTCGCGCACAAGCACGGTGTCGATGTGGCGCAGCTCGGCATCGCCTTTGCTCTGACACGGCCATTCATGACCGCGGTCATAATTGGTGCGACGACGATGGAGCAGTTGAAGGTTGATATCGGTGCGGCGGACTTAACGCTCTCGCCGGAGATCCTGACGGAGATCGAAGCTATTCATCGCCGCTTTCCGCGGCCGCTCTGATTTTTGCCCGGAATGTGCGCGGCCTATGCCGCGCACATTCATTAAATCGCCTGACCCTGCAAAAGCTTTGGCGCCGAGGTCGAGAGGCCGGCAGCCTGGCGAATGAAGAAGCCCTTGAGGCGCGGCATGCGTTCGACAAGGCCGAGGCCAAAATCGCGCAAGGCGCGCACCGGCAAATTGTCATTCGAGAACAGCCGGTTTAGCACGTCGGTCGTGACCCCCATCTGCACCGTGTCGAAGCGTCGCCACGTCTGGTAGCGCTCGAGTACGGCCACCGAGCCAATGTCGAGCCCCAGCCGGTCCGCATCGACAATCGTTTCGGCCAGCGCTGCCGCATCCTTGAAACCGAGGTTGAGCCCCTGTCCGGCGATCGGGTGGATGCCATGCGCCGCATCGCCGGCGAGGGCGAAACGCGGCTTGACGAAATCGCGCGCCAAGGTCAGACCGAGCGGGAAGGCCTTGCGCCCGCCTTCGATATGGAGTTCGCCAAGCTTGAGCCCGAAACGCTGCTCAAGCTCTGCTTCGAAAAGGAAATCATCCTCCTGGACAAGGCGCTCGGCATCCGCGGTCCGTTCGGTCCAGACCAGAGACGAACGGTTGCCCTTGAGCGGCAAGATTGCGAATGGACCGGCGGGCAGGAAATGTTCTTCAGCGCGGCCATGGTGCGGGCGTTCGTGGCTAACGGTGCAGACGATGCCGGACTGGCCGTATTCCCAATTGACCGTCTTGATGCCCGCCATGTCGCGCAGCCGCGACTTGACCCCGTCAGCGGCAATCAACAGCCTCGAATCGAGGGTTTTGTCACCGGAATGGCGGACGGTGAGATATGCCTCGCCATGTTCGAATCCTTCGACTGGCGCTCCTTCGATAAAAGTAACGCCAAGCGCTTCGGCCTTCTTGCGCAATGACGCATTAAGGATGCGATTTTCCACCATATGAGCGAAAGGCTCGCCAGGCTCTACCTCGCCATTGAATGTGAGGAACACCGGGCGCACGGGGTCAGATGTGCGCGAATCGGTGACGATCATCTCGGTGATAGGCTGTGCCTCTGGAAGTATCTCTTCCCAGCAGCCAAGCCGGTCGAGCATGCGACTCGCCGCGGCTGCAATAGCCGAGGCACGCGCATCATTGCGCCAGACACCCTTGGGCGCCGCGTCAATGACAGTGACGCTAAGATGAGCGGCAGAAGATTTGAGGGCTACGGCAGTTGCAAGGCCGACATAGCCTGCACCGGCTATGATAATATCGGTGGTTCGTTGCGCCATGTTTGCCTCCTCTTGCCGCTACTGCAAACGCTTGACTTGTCGGTCCGTTCCTGTTGCAAGCGTCAGGTAAAACGCCTCGTAGGGAGATGACCGTCCATGTCCAAAGCCATGAAAGAGCTTTTGTCCATACTCGACCTTGAGACGCTTGAACACAACCTGTTTCGAGGTCGCAGTCCGCAGGTCGGCTGGCAACGCGTCTTCGGCGGACAGGTCATTGGCCAGGCGCTGGTCGCTGCGCAGCGGACAGTCGATTCATCGCGCCACGTTCATTCCCTTCACGGCTATTTCATGCGCGCTGGCGACCCGAAAGTACCCATCATCTATGAAGTCGATCGCATCCGCGATGGTTCCAGTTTCACGACCCGGCGTGTGGTTGCAATACAGCATGGGCATGCGATCTTTTCGCTTGAAGCCTCCTTCCAGATCGATGAGGGCGGCCTGGAGCATCAGGTTCCCCGTCCGCTCGATATCACGCCGCCGGAGCAATTGATAAGCGACAAGGATCTGAAGCAACAGTACCTGCAGAATGCACCTGAAAACATTCGCAGATATTGGGAGCAGGATCGTCCGATTGAATTGAAGCCGTTGTCGCTGACGCATTATTTCTCGCGCGAGAAATTGCCGCCGGAGCAAAACGTATGGATAAAGACGACGGGTCCCGTGCCAGCCGACCGGGCAGTGCAGGCAGCCGTTCTCGCCTATCTTTCGGACATGACCCTGCTCGATACATCGCTTTACGCGCATGGGCGCTCGATATTCGACCGCGACCTCCAGGTCGCCAGCCTTGATCACGCCATGTGGTTCCACCGCCCCTGCAACTTCGACGACTGGCTGCTTTATACGGCAGACAGCCCCAGCGCATCAGGCGCACGGGGCCTTACCCGGGGCACTCTTTATGGCCGTGACGGCACCCTCATCGCCTCGACGGCGCAAGAAGGCCTAATTCGTGTGCATGCAAAGGTGTGAGATTTAACCAGCCACTTACATTTGCCTATTATTTAATCAGCGCGCATGGAAAAATGTGCAATAGTACTAATTTGTGAAAAATAAACATTAAATATCAATGACTTAAATCTCTCATGTGATTCTGGCACGGAACTTGAATACTCCTGACCAGTCACCAATGGCGCATGCTTGAGGCGATGGGTCCAACGCGGTCATGCCTTCAGGTAATTCCACTCTGAAGGTGCCGCGCTAGCGCAGGGGTAGTTGAATGAAAATTGTGATGGCTATCATCAAGCCGTTCAAGCTGGATGAGGTGCGTGAAGCCCTCACCGCTGTCGGCATCCAGGGCCTGACCGTCACCGAAGTGAAGGGATATGGCCGCCAGAAGGGGCACACCGAAATTTATCGCGGGGCCGAATATGCGGTCAGCTTTCTTCCCAAGCTGAAGATCGAAATCGCAGTCGCGTCAGAGCTCGTCGACACCGCGGTTGAAGCCATCACCACGGCCGCCAAGACCGGCCAGATCGGTGACGGCAAGATATTCGTCCTCAGCATCGAACAGGCTGTTCGTATCCGCACCGGCGAAACCAATACCGACGCGCTGTGATTTAGGGGTTCAAGGAGATAATAATGACAATTCTGCCAAGTTTGAAATCTGCAGCGCGCACTACCCTTCTGGGGTCGCTGGCGCTTTCAGCGTTCGGCGCGATCGCCGCCTTCGCCCAGGAAGCCGCTCCCGCTGCAGCGCCCGCCATGACGGTCGACAAGGGCGACACCACCTGGATGATGATCTCGACCGTCCTTGTGCTGCTCATGACCATTCCCGGCCTTGCCCTGTTCTATGGTGGTCTCGTCCGCGCCAAGAACATGCTGTCGGTACTCATGCAGGTGTTCACGATCACAGCGGTCGTCATGCTGATCTGGGTGTTCTACGGCTACAGCCTTGCCTTCACCCCCGGCAATGCCTTTGTCGGCGGCTTTTCCAAGGCGTTTCTTTCCGGCGTCGACGTGACCACGATGTCGGAAACCTTCTCCAAAGGCGTCGCCATTCCCGAACTGGTCTATGTCTGCTTCCAGATGACCTTTGCCTGCATCACGCCGGCGCTGATCGTTGGCGCCTTTGCTGAACGCGTCAAGTTCTCGGCCGTGATCCTCTTCGTCATCCTTTGGGTAACGTTCGTTTACTTCCCGATCGCGCACATGGTCTGGTTCTGGGGTGGCCCGAGCGCCTATTCCGACCCGTCCGGCCTGATCTTCGGCTTCGGCGCGATCGACTTCGCCGGTGGTACCGTCGTTCACATCAATGCCGGCATTGCCGGTCTTGTCGGCGCCCTGATGATCGGCAAGCGTGCCGGCTACAAGAAGGACATCATGGCACCGCACTCGATGACGATGACCATGATCGGCGCCTCGCTGCTGTGGGTGGGCTGGTTCGGTTTCAATGCCGGCTCCAATCTTGAAGCCAATGCCTATGCCGGACTTGCCATGATCAACACCTTCGTCGCCACGGCCGCAGCTGCGGTCATGTGGATCATCCTCGAAGGTTGGCTGCGCGGCAAGGCCTCGATGCTCGGTGCAGCTTCGGGTGCAGTTGCCGGTCTCGTTGCGGTAACGCCCGCCGCTGGCTTCGTCGGCCCGATGGGTGCGATCGTCCTCGGTGCCTTCGTCACGTTGGTCTGCTACTTCTTCGTAGCCGTGGTGAAGAACAAGTTCGACTATGATGACAGCCTCGACGTCTTCGGCATCCACTGCGTCGGCGGCATCATCGGCGCGCTTGGAACCGGTATCCTTGTCAACCCGGCTCTTGGTGGCGCTGGCATCGTCGATTATTCGACCGCCGACTTTGCCGCTTCCTATGCCGGCACAGCAACCCAGCTCTGGGCACAGTTCAAGGGCGTTCTCGTGACGCTGCTGTGGTCGGGCATCGGCAGTGCGATCCTTTACAAGATCGTCGACCTGGTCATCGGTCTGCGTGCATCGCCTGAGTCCGAGCGCGAAGGTCTCGACCTTACCTCGCACGGTGAAGCCGCCTACCATATGTAATCGGCAGAAGCGGCACATTGCCGTACTGACAAATGAGTGTGATGGGCCCGGAAATTCCGGGCCCATTTTGGTTTGGGTCAAACTTGTCACAATGCCAGTAGAAGCAAATTTGGCCCACTGGTTCCCATGGTTAATGCCCCCTTAACCATCGGCATCTTAACGTGAGAATCAAATCTGCGGCTGGGGCTCAGCCGCTGGGCATGCATTCACGCGGGGCAAGCATTCATGCGTCAAGGATATTCAGCCTCTTATGCCATCGATGGCGAACGGCTCGGGTTGACCACCATATTCCGGCGGCAGATTCTCCTGCTTTGGGGGCTGGCGCTGTTTGGCTTCGTGGCGTTCGCCGTCGGAAGCCTCGCGACATGGAATGTCCTCGATCCGAGTTTCAGTCACGCGACATCCAATCCGGTCCACAATGCGCTGGGCTATCCGGGCGCCGTGTTCGCCGATCTCGGTATGCAGTTCTTCGGCCTTTCCATGGTGGTGGCTTTGATGCCCGCGCTCTTCTGGGGCGGCTTTCTCGTTACCGGCCGCAGCATCGACCGTATGCCGAAGCGCGCCGTCGCCTGGTTCTGCGCTTCGTTGATGGCTGCGGCGATGGCAGGTTGCTTCGCCATACCCTCGAGCTGGCCAATGCCGATAGGCCTCGGCGGTGTCTTCGGAGATATGGTCCTGAAGATACCGGCAATTTTCATCGGCACGTTCCCCCGGGGTGGATTGGCAATGATCGTCGTTGCCGTGCTTGTATTGCCGAGCCTCTGGGTATTCGCTTTTGCCAGTGGCATTATCTATCGCGACAGCGAGCCGCCGGTCGCCAAGAAATCGACGCGCCACGTCGCCGATGAAGACGATTATGATGACGAGGACGAGGATGAGGACGATCGCGAAGGCGGTGGTCTGCTTGCCCTCGGCGCCTTGACCCACTGGTTTCTTAGCGCAAAGGCACTATTCCGACGCCTGACCGGCCATAGCGGCGCAGGCAATCTGCGCGGACGCCAGCGGGCTGATGACTTCCTCGACGACGTTGGAGGCGGTAAGCAAAAAGCCGGTGCGAACGGCGTCCGCCGTGAGCCCGGCTTTGGCGATGCGGCGCCGCGCATAGAGGCTCCTTCGATCGACATCGGAAACGACGATTTCGACGCACGCTCGGCGCGATTTGATCCAGTAGCATTCAGTGATGACGACGAAGATGATGACGACTGGGCGCCGCAGGCCGCCCCGGCACGGTCTGCTCCGGCACGGCCGGTGACGGCGCGAATCGATACCCCAGCGCCTGCACCGAAGGCTGGTGCGCGTGTTCAACGTGAAGCGCAGGCTTCGCTGATCAAGTCGGATGACTTCGAGATGCCGTCCCTGCATTTCCTCAGCGAGCCGAAGAATGTCGTCCGCAATCCGAGCCTTTCGAAGGAAGCGCTTGAGCAGAATGCGCGGCTGCTTGAGGGCGTGCTGGAGGATTTCGGCGTGCGCGGCGAGATTATCCACGTTCGCCCCGGCCCGGTCGTCACGCTCTACGAGCTTGAGCCCGCACCAGGCATCAAGTCGTCGCGGGTCATCACGCTTGCCGACGATATCGCCCGCTCGATGAGCGCCATCGCCGCGCGCGTCGCGGTAGTTCCTGGCCGCAATGCCATCGGCATTGAATTGCCGAATCAGACACGCGAGATGGTTTATCTCAGGGAATTGCTGGCGAGCCGGGATTTCGAACAGACGAAGACCAAGCTCGCGCTTGCACTCGGAAAGACCATCAATGGCGAGGCAGTCATTGCCGACCTTGCGAAGATGCCGCACCTTCTCGTCGCCGGCACGACGGGCTCAGGCAAATCTGTCGCCATCAATACCATGATCCTGTCGCTGCTCTATCGCATGACGCCGGAGCAATGCCGTCTCATCATGATCGACCCGAAGATGCTGGAGCTGTCGATTTATGATGGCATCCCGCATCTTTTGACGCCCGTTGTCACCGATCCGAAGAAAGCGGTCGTCGCGTTGAAGTGGACGGTCAAGGAGATGGAAGACCGCTACCGCAAGATGTCGAAGGTGGGCGTGCGCAACATTGACGGCTTCAACCAGCGCGTCGAACAGGCACAGAAGAAGGGCGAGCGCATCGCCCGGACGGTCCAGACCGGCTTCGACCGGGCGACCGGCGAGGCCGTCTATGAGACGGAGGAGCTCGACTTGAAGCCCATGCCCTATATCGTCGTCATCATCGACGAAATGGCCGATTTGATGATGGTCGCCGGCAAGGATATCGAGGGAGCGGTCCAGCGCCTCGCGCAGATGGCGCGCGCTGCGGGCATCCATGTGATCATGGCAACGCAGCGCCCTTCTGTCGACGTCATCACCGGCACGATCAAGGCAAACTTCCCGACCCGCATCTCCTTCCAGGTCACGTCGAAGATCGATAGCCGCACGATCCTTGGCGAGCAGGGCGGCGAGCAACTGCTCGGCATGGGCGACATGCTCTACATGGCCGGCGGCGGCCGCATCCAGCGCGTGCACGGCCCGTTCGTCGGCGACGATGAAGTGGAGAAGATTGTCCAGCATCTGAAGCTACAGGGCGTGCCGGAATATCTCGATTCGATTACCGAAGAGGATGACGAGGACGAAGGTGCTGGTCCGGCCGGAACGAGCAATCTCGAAGATTCGGACGACCCCTACGATCAGGCGGTCGCCGTCGTCCTGCGCGACAAGAAGGCGTCAACGAGCTATATTCAGCGCAGGCTCGGTATTGGCTACAACCGTGCCGCGTCCATTATCGAGCGCATGGAGCAGGAGGGTCTGGTCGGCCCGGCGAATCATGCCGGAAAGCGCGAAATTCTCGTGCCGACACAGGATGACGAGTTCTAGGAACGTTATGCCAGGCGCGTGCCGTAACACCAAGAATTTGCGGCGTTATGGAATGCTGCCCAGCGAGTTCCTATCTATAAGGGGCAGGGCGGTTACGTAACGTCCTTGCTGGACCACATTGAGGAACGGAAACGGGTTTGTGCCGTTTCTTAGCCACAGTGAAGCCAAACTGGGTTTCTAGATACCGTACGACGACGACAGGAGATATGACCATGATGACGACCGCACCGTTTCGCGCAATTGGCTCGCTTATGAGAGCGTCGGCGGTCGCCTCGATGGTCGGTACCGCATGTGTTGCCGGAGTAGTGGCTATTGCAACGCCGGCGCTGGCACAAGCTGCGCCCGGCGGTGTCAGTGCTGCCCAGGAAATCGCCAACAAGTTCTCGGGCGTTAAGACCCTGACCGGCAGTTTCGTCCAGTTCGGCCCGCGCGGCGACCAGACGGAAGGCACCTTCTACATCGAGCGTCCGGGCAAGATTCGTTTCAATTACAACAAGCCTTCGCCCATCCGCGTCATTTCCGATGGACAGTCGGTTGTAATCAACAACCGCAAGCTTGACACCTGGGATCTTTACCCGCTGTCGAAGACGCCGCTGAAGCTGCTTCTCAGCGATTCGATCGACCTCTCCGGCGGTAAGGTAAAGTCGGTCAAGGAAGAGCCCGATATGACGACCATTGTCCTTGGCGACAAATCGATCTTCGGCAACTCCACAATCACCATGATGTTCGATCCGAAGACCTCGGATCTGCGTCAGTGGACCATCACCGATGCGCAGGGTCTCGACACCACGGTCATGATCACCAATGTGCGCACCGGCGTGCGTTTCGCTGACGACATGTTCAAGATCGACTACACACGCATTGCGATGAAGAAGTAATCACCGGCGGCTTGAACTCTGGTTGATCTTTTGGCATGACCGCGCAGCACCTTTGCTGCGCCTCCCACGCCTTTTCGCGAGTGTTCATGCCCTTTTCCGTTGCCACCTGGAACATCAATTCCGTTCGCCTGCGCCTGCCGCTCGTCCTGCAGTTTCTGCGCGACTATCAGCCGGACGTTCTGTGCCTGCAGGAGACCAAGTGTCCGGACGATCTGTTTCCGCGCGAGGCGCTGTACGCTGCAGGTTATGGCCATATCGAGATCAGCGGCCAGAAGGGTTATCACGGTGTTGCGACATTGTCGCGCCGGCCGCTGACGGAGCCGGCACGGGTTGGCTTCTGCGATATCGCCGACTGCCGGCATCTAAGCACAGTCGTCACCGCAGGAACCAAGCGCCTGCGTATTCATAATTTCTACGTCCCTGCAGGCGGCGATGAGCCGGACCCCGCGATCAACCCGAAGTTCAAGCACAAGCTCGGCTTTCTCGACGAGATGAAGGCGATGAACGCCGTCTATGGCGACGGCCATGCCTCCCTGCTGGTCGGCGATCTCAACATAGCGCCGCTGGAGACCGACGTGTGGTCGCACAAGCAATTGTTGAGGGTCGTCAGCCACACGCCCATTGAAACCGAAGGCCTGGAAGCCTTGCGCAAGAATGGCGGCTGGAGCGACCTCATGCGCCATCACATTCCCCCACACGAGAAAATCTACACTTGGTGGAGCTATCGGGCGATGGACTGGGAAGCGGCGGATCGCGGCCGGCGTCTCGATCATATCTGGGGATCACCAGACCTCGAAAATGACCTGACGGATATCACGGTCCTGCGCGAGGCACGCGGATGGGACCGGCCGTCCGACCACGTCCCGGTCATCGCCCGCTTCAATCTGGATTGATACGGATACTCTAGCGCTCCTGGAACAGGTGCTCGTATTGCGTGATCGCGTCGATCAACTCGCTGATATCTGACGCGATCTTGTCGTGCAGCGCGGCGGCGATCTCGGGATATTCCTCGAGGATGCGCCGGAACAGGGACCGGTTGAGGCGAATAACTTCTGTCTCCGCTTCGGCCATGGCGCTTGTCAGCCTTTTCGTCTGAGCAATGATCGCCATTTCGCCAAGCACGGCCCCAGGCCCGACCGTTTTCAGAATGACGCGCCCGGTCGTGCCCTCGCGAAAAAGCGAGATTTCGCCGCGGTCGATGACATATGCGCAATCGGCAGACTGACCTTCGCGGTAGAGTTCGCGGCCTTCTCTGAGGACAAGACGTTCCGTCCCGAAGGCAAGCAGTCGCAACTGGTCGCGCGTAAACGTCTCGAACAGCCCCACCGTCTCCAGTATGCGGATATCATCTTCAATTGCCATGCATGAACAGACATATACCTAGATTGGCCCCACCGGCATCAAGGAATGAGCTTGTATCCCCCGCTTTCCGTGACGAGTATGGTTGAATTCGAAGGATCGTGCTCGATTTTCTGGCGCAATCTGTAGACATGCGTTTCAAGCGTATGGGTGGTAACGCCGGAATTGTAGCCCCAAACTTCTTCGAGAAGCACATCGCGTGTAATGACCTTCCCGCCGGCGCGATAGAGGTACTTGATGATCGCGACCTCCTTTTCCGTCAGCCGGATCTTGCCGCCCTTGGCATCGATAAGCATCTTCTGCCCGGGCTTGAACGTATAAGGCCCGACGACGAACGTAGCGTCCTCGCTCTGCTCATGCTGGCGCAACTGGGCCCGAATGCGGGCCAGGAGCACGGCGAAGCGAAACGGCTTGGTCACATAGTCGTTGGCGCCCGACTCGAGCCCGAGAATTGTGTCGGAATCGGTGTCGTGCCCGGTCAACATGATCACCGGCGCCTTGAAGCCGCCCTTGCGCAGAAGCTTGATCGCTTCGCGTCCATCCATGTCGGGCAGACCTACATCCATGATCAGCAAATCGACGACGCCGTTCCGTGCAGCCTGTACGCCCTTGGTCGCGTTGTCTTCCTCGATGATCTGGAACTCCTCGTAGAGCCCGAGTTGCTCGACCAGAATGGCTCTCAGATCCGCATCATCGTCAACGATCAGAATAGTACGCGCTGTCATCAGATCTCCCGCAAGTGCAAAGAAGTGATTGGAATTTAAGTCGAATTACGGAGGAAAGAAAGGGGATCGACTTGATATTGCCTGTGAGGCGCATCAGTCTGACACAAAAAGGCTTTTTATGAGGCAATCATGAGTCGAAAGCGGTTGCTGATCATCGATGTACGCCCCCGCCCCGGTCATGCCACGCAGGGGCAACTCATCGCCGGCGGAATGGTGCTGCGCTGTGCGCTAGGACGCGGTGGAATCACGGCTTTCAAGCGGGAGGGCGATGGCGGGACGCCCTTGGCGCAGATGCGATTGCTCCATGGTTACAAGCGCCCGGACAAGCGCGTTCAAGGCGGCCTTGGTCTTAAGCTGCGCGCCCTGCGCCGGAATGACGGGTGGTGCGAAGTCGGCAACGACCGCAACTACAACCGACATGTGCGTATTCCCTATGGCGCAAGCCACGAGACCATGTGGCGCGAAGACGACCTCTATGATGTGTGTATCGTCATGGACTGGAATATCCGGCCGCGGCGGCGGGGCAAGGGCAGTGCCATCTTCTTTCATCTGGCGCGGCGGGGCTATACGCCGACGCAAGGCTGCATCGCTTTGAGTCGCGGCGACATGGACAGGCTCTTGCCGCACCTGTCGGATCAGACGGTTATTCGCGTACGGCGGTAAAGGCTACGCAAAGCGCCAGACGGTGGTGCGCTTGACCTCTGCATCTTCAAGGACGCGTGTCACCGGCACGGTATAGACGCCGAGCTCATGCAGCAGGTTCTTCGGGAAATAGGAACGGCCGGGATCGCCGACGATGACCTCAGCGCCGCGCGTAGCCAGGCTGGTAAACCAGGGGATCAAAAGATCTGCAAACGCCTTGTCGTAAAAGACATCACCGGCGAGGACAACGTCCCACCCGCCGTCGCTGCCGATCAGGTCGTCTCGCCGAGCATCCAGGGAAACGCCGTTGGCAGCCGCATTGAGTGCGATAGCCGGCAACGCGAACGGATCAATGTCGCAGGCAACCACATGCCGGGCGCCGGCTAGCGCCGCCGCAATGCCGACAAGCCCGGAACCCGAAGCGAAATCGAGGACGTTCTTGTCCCTTACGCTCGCCGGATGGTCGAGCACATAGCGCGCCACCCCCTGGCCGCCGGCCCATGCAAAAGCCCAGAAGGGCGGGGGAAGGCCGAGCGTTGCGAGTTCCTCTTCGGTCCGGTGCCAGAGATCATGCGCCTCATCGGCGAGATGAAGCTTGATCTCGGGAACATGCGGCGGCGATTGCAGCGCTGTGTTGTTCAACACAAATCGGCGGAATCGATCGCTTCCAGGCTCGAGAACAGGCGCCTCCGCAGCGGTCATTCCGGTGCGGGCGTCAGGCCGCCCATGCGGCAGACTTCGACCCATTCGTCGGGCATGACCGGCTGAACCGATAGCCGCATCGACGTGACAAGCGCCATCTTGGCGAGCTTCGGGCTTGCCTTGACGTCCTTGAGCGAGACCGGATTCGGCACGTCTTTGACGGCGCGGATATCGACGCATTCCCAACGCGGATCGTCCGTACTCGAATCATGATGGGCGAGCGCGCAGACTTCGACGATGCCGACAATATCGAGGCCTTCGTTCGAGTGGTAGAAAAAACCCTTGTCGCCGATCTGCATCGCCCGCATGTTGTTACGGGCCTGATAGTTGCGCACGCCCGTCCATTCGGTACCCTTGGCGCCGGCAGCCTTCTGCTTTTGCCAGGACCATGCGTCAGGTTCGGATTTGAACAGCCAGAATGCCATATTGGACCTCGCTTAACTGTTTGCCGGATTTTTGATGGCCCAGTTCCATGGGCGAATGTCGACCGAGGCGAAAAGGCCCGCCTTGGCGTAAGGATCGTTGGCCGCAATATCCTTTGCTGCGGCAAGATCGCCTGCCTCGATTACAACGAGGCTGCCATTCGGCTTGGCGTCATCGCCGAGGAAGGGACCAGCAAATTTCAGCCGGTCGCCAAGGCCCGCCAGATAGTCGAGATGCGCGGCGCGCGTATCGAGCCGCACCTGCAGGTGATCGGGCTTGTCGTTGCAAAGCAGTGCGTAAAGCATTCATGTCTCCCAATTCTCATCAGGCCAGCAGCCTAGTCTTCGGTCTTCAACGGCCGAGAAAGCAGCGCTTCCATGGCTTCGTCTATGGTGATGTGACGATCGAGTATCCGCGCAACGGCGGCGATGATCGGCGCTTCGATACCGTGGTTCATGGCAAGTTCCGCTGCGATGGCGGCCGTTGCGACGCCTTCCGCCAGTGGTCTCGCCGACAGGTCTTCGCCGCGTCCGAGCGCGAGCCCGTAGGAATAGTTCCGAGATTGCGGGGTCGAGCAGGTCAGCATGAGATCGCCGAGACCGGACAAGCCCATGATCGTCTCCGGCCTGGCGCCGAGTGCCTGGCCGATCCGGCGCAGTTCGACAAATCCACGGGTCACGAGAGCTGCCTGCGCGCTTGCCCCATAGCCGCGCCCCACCGCCGCCCCTGCTGCAATGGCGAGGACGTTCTTGAGCGCGCCACCGATCTCCACCCCTATCAGGTCATCCGTCGAATAGCAGCGGAAAGTCGGGCCAGAAAGCGTCGAGGCAATACGATCTGCGATGGTCTGGTCGTCTCCGGCGACGGTTACCGCCGTCGGCAGCCCCTTCGCGACATCGCTGGCAAAGCTTGGGCCGGACAGCGCGGCGATCGTCTGGCCGGGCAAAGCTCTCGCAACGACTTCCGACAAGAGGAGTCCGCTCGTCCGCTCGATGCCCTTGGCGCAGATCACAAACGGCGCGCCGGACGGAATGCTGCCCTTGAATTCACCAATGGCGGCGGACAGCGCCTGTGCCGGAACAACACACAGAATGAAGTCGCTGTTTGCCAGAACCGAGGCGGCATCGGTGCTCGCTCTCAGTGCCGGATGAAGGTTGATCCCCGGAAGGTAGCGTTCGTTGCGATGGTCGATATTGATCGCGTCGACAGTCGCCGCATCTCGAGCATAGAGCCGGACATTCATGCCATTGCCAGCTGCCATCGTGGCAAGGGCCGTCCCCCAGGCCCCGCCACCCAAGACCGTGATATTGACGCCCGAAGTCATGCCTTGGCGCCTCGGCGCCCCGCACCGATCAACGGCGCAGACCGCAGATCGAGCGGCCAGCGCGACCGCGGTGCGATGTCGAGAGGGTCGGCGGCATTCTGTTTCGCCCGCTCGGCTCCTGCCCAGGCGATCATCGCGGCGTTGTCGGTGCAAAGCGCCATGGGCGGCGCGATAAAGCGAAAGCCATGCTCGGGGCAAAGTCGCTGCAGGCCATCGCGGATAATCTTGTTGGCGGCAACACCACCGGCAACGACAAGCGCGGGCGCGGCAACATCCGGAAAGCGGCGGCGAAACAGGGCAAGCGAGCGCGCAACGCGATCATCGAGCGTGTCCGCTACTGCACTCTGAAAGGCGGCGCAAATGTCGTTGACGTCCGTCTGTGACAACGGCTGAAGCGATGTGGCGAGTTGGCGCACGGCGGTCTTGAGCCCCGAGAACGAGAAATCGAGCCGTTCCTCACCCTTGAGCGGGCGCGGCAGGAGGAAGCGCGCCGGATCGCCAAGGCGGGCCGCTTTTTCCACCTCCGGTCCGCCTGGGTAGGCAAGCCCAAGGAGTTTGGCCGTCTTGTCGAAGGCTTCGCCAAGCGCGTCGTCGATGGTCGTGCCGAGCCGCTCATAGTCGCCGAGGCCCTTCACCAGCACCATTTGCGTATGTCCGCCGGAGACGAGCAGCAGCAGGTAGGGAAAGTCGATCTGGTCAGTGAGCCGGGGGGTTAGCGCATGACCTTCCAGATGGTTGATCGCGTAAAACGGCTTGCGGCCGGCCATGGCGATAGCCTTGCCGGTCATCAAGCCAACGATCAATCCGCCGATCAGGCCGGGCCCTGCGGTTGCGGCGACGGCATCGATATCATCGAGCGACATCTGCGCCTCATGCAGCGCCTGGCCGATCAAGCGGTCGAGGACTTCGACATGGGCGCGCGCAGCGATCTCGGGCACAACGCCGCCATAGGGTGCGTGGTCGTCAATCTGGCTGAGAACGACATTCGACAGGATGCGGCCGCGGCCGTCCGCGTCGCGCTCGACGATGGCGGCGGCCGTTTCGTCACAACTTGTCTCGATTCCCAGAACACGCATAGATAAACCTGATATCCTTCGCCGCATTGCCGGTCGAATAAAACTTCGCTAGGCAGACGTTTCTATTCGAGATCGCGTAACACGGACAGCAGCCAATGCAAACAAAAACGCTCAAGATCGGTACACGTGGGAGCGCGCTCGCGCTCGCACAAGCCCGTGAGACGCGCAGCAGGCTGCTGCGGCACCACGGAATGCGTGAAGACGACATCGAGATCGTCGTTATTTCTACCTCCGGCGACCGGATTCAGGATCGTCCGCTGGCCGAAGTCGGCGGCAAAGGCCTGTTTACGCTTGAGATCGAAGAGCAGCTTGCCGACGGCCGGATCGATCTTGCTGTCCACTCCTCGAAAGACATGCCGACGTTCCTGCCTGAAGGGCTGCATCTGTCGATTTTCCTCGAGCGTGAAGACCCGCGCGACGCGTTCATCGGACGTTCGGTGAAGACCCTCCTCGAATTGCCGCAGGGAGCGGTCGTCGGCTCAGCATCGCTGCGCCGCCAGGCCCTCATCCGGCGCGTGCGTCCGGACCTTAAGGTCGTCAATTTCCGCGGCAATGTGGAAACCCGCTTGCGCAAGCTTGCGGATGGCGAGGTGGATGCAACATTCCTTGCCTATGCGGGCTTGCGGCGGCTCGGATTGGGCGAAGTCGTGACCGAACTTATGGATGTGAGAGCCTTTCCGCCAGCCCCCGGCCAGGGCGCGATCACGGTGGAAAGCCGTATCGGCGACGAACGCGTGGATAGCCTGCTCGCGCCGTTGAATCACCTACCGACATCGACAGCACTCGCCTGCGAGCGGGCGTTCCTCGGAGCGCTTGACGGTTCCTGCCGCACGCCGATCGCCGGCCTTGCCACCGTTTCTGGAGACAGGCTCTCCTTCCACGGCATGATCCTTTTGCCCGACGGCAGTGAGGCACACGAGGTGTCTGGCGAGGGTGCCCTGGCTGATGCCGCCGAGATTGGCCGAGACGCGGCCCAGCGCGTGCGCGCCCGGGCTGGCGCGCACTTCTTCACGGATTGGCTTTGATGAAGACGGTTCTGGTCACGCGGCCCCAGCCCGGAGCGACCAGAACCTCCGAGCGCCTGCTGTGCAGCGGGTTCCTGCCGCTCGTATTGCCGCTCACAAAAATCGTTCCTCTCGACGCATCGAGACCAAAAGCCAAATTTTGCGCCGTCGCCGTCACTAGCGCCAGCGCATTGCGTGAAGCCTCCGACGAACTGCTGCGCCCGCTCCTAAAAGTGCCGTGTTTTGTCGTCGGCGAAGCGACAGCCGCTGCGGCACGAGCGCGGGGTTTTGAAACGGTGACAACGGGCGACGGCGACGGAGCGACCCTCGCTCAAATCGTGATCGAGGAACTGCCCTCCGGCGGATGCCTCCTCTATCTGACTGGTAAGGTTCGCTCGCCAGACTTCGAACAGAGCCTTCGCAAATCCGCAATCCGTTTCCGCTGCAGTCTGACCTACGATACGGTTTCAGTCAGTTATACAACTGAATTTTTGCACGATTTTTTTGCCCAGAAGCGCATAGACTCCTGTTTGATCTATTCGCGTTGGGGCGCCGAACTATTTGCAGCTTTAGCGAGTCGGCCAGAGCTGGTTCAAAACTTTGATAACACAGCAATATTCTGTTTATCGCAACGAATTGCCGACGTGTTGACGGACTGGAACCAGGGGCGGGTTTACGCCGCATCGAAGCCGGATGAAGGCGCGTTGTTGCAACTCATGCGCGAAGCGTAAGCAGGAGACACCTTCAATTCGCCGATATTGGCCGTTTCGCAGCAGGAACTTCCTTGCTAGCGTGGCGTTCACCCGCTTTTGATCACGAAAGAGACAGCTCATGGCAAAATCGTCCGTTCCACGCCATTCGAAATCCGCCCGCAAGCCGGTGACGATCGATTTGGAGCCGTCGGCCGTCAGCAAACCCGAAGCAAAGGCCAAGGAAACACCTGCCGCTGAGCCCGTGGGTTTCGATCCAGCAGCTATTGGATCGCAAACTACCCCGATCCTAGAGGCGGCGGAAGATGCGGGCGAGCCCGAGCAAACTTCGACGGGACGTTCAGCGGAGTCTGAGCAATCGTTTGGTCGCCCGGGCGCTGTGAGGTCCGCTACCGAAACACCGCCAGCGCCGGCGCCAAATTCCGGCGACCAGTTCGGCCGGATTGCTGCGGGGGTCATTGGCGGTTTGGTGGCCCTGGTGGGTGTTTCCGCCTTGCAGTGGGCGGGACTGATGCCGTCGCCGAAAGCCGACCTTTCAAATCTCGAACAACAGATTGCCGCCTTGCAAAAAACACCGCCATCACCCGACCTCGGCGATGGCGCTGAGCTGGCGCTCAATGGTGCGGTGGAAAATTCCAAGAATGCCGTGGAACAGGTATCGGCGCTTGCCCATGAGATGAGCCTGATCAAGCAGAGTGTTGACGAGGTCAAGAAAAGCGTGGGTGCCGCCGGTTCGGCAGATACGAGTGCGATTGACGCGCGCATCGCGGCGCTTGAGACCAAACTCAATGCGAGCCAGCAGCAGGTCGAGCAGGCATCGGCTGCAACCGACAGGTTGGCGGCGCTCGAAGCCAAGGTCAATGATACGTCAGGCCAGGCCAATATGGCGTTGGCGATGGCCGCCACCGGATTGAAGGCCGCACTCGATCGCGGCGCGCCCTTTACCGCTGAACTTGATACCTATGCGGCCGTGGCACCGGCCACAGAAAACATCGAAAGCCTGCGCGCCTTTGCTGCCAAGGGGATACCGACGGTCGGAACGCTTGCGACGGAATTCGGCGACTTTGCGGCAAAAATTGTCGCGACCACCCGGACCGTCGATCCGAATGCCAGCGTTCTCGACAGACTCTGGGCGAGCGCCGGAGGTCTGGTAGAAGCGCGGCCAGTTGGTATGGTTGCCGGCGACAGCGTCGATGCGATCACGGCGCGCATCGAAGCCAACCTTGGCTCTGCCAATCTTGGCGGGGCCATAGCCGAATGGGAAAAGCTGCCGGATAACGCCAAGTCAGTTTCGGCCAATTTCGCGGAGGCCATGAAGGCCCGGCAGAAGGCCGACGAGGCGCTTGCGAAGGCTCTGTCCGATGCGCTTGCCGGGGCAAAGGCCCCCGCGGCTTCAAACTAGGAGTTCACGACGATCATGGCGCGTCTTCTTACATTCATCGTTGTCGTTCTGCTTCTCGGTATCGGATTTGCTTGGCTCGCCGACCGGCCCGGCGATCTGTTGGTCACTTTCGGCGGCATGCAATACAAAGTAACGCTGATGGTCGCCGCGTCTGCCATTGTTGCAGTTGTGGCCGCTGTGATGCTGACCTGGTGGGCGATCAAGAGCCTCGTCGCATCACCCTATGCCTTGCGCCGGCATTTCCGGGCGCGCAAGCGTGATCGCGGCTATCAATCGCTTTCGACCGGGTTGATCGCGGCAGGTGCCGGCGATGGACCGACAGCATTGCGGATGGTCAAACAGGCGGAGAAGCTTCTTAACGTCGACCAGGAACCGTTGATCAAGCTCCTTGATGCCCAGGCGGCAATGCTCGAAGGGCGTGCCGACGATGCGCGGGCAAAGTTCGAGGCGATGCTGGATGATCCCGAAACGAAGCTGCTTGGCCTGCGCGGTCTCTATCTGGAAGCGCAGCGGCTCGGGGCGCGCGATGCCTCGCGCCATTATGCCGAGGAGGCTGCGCAGCTCGCGCCCAATGTCGAATGGGCAACGTCGGCGGCACTCGGCCAGAAGACAACCCACGGCGACTGGGACGGAGCGCTGGCGCTGCTGGAGAAGCAGAAGGCAGGCAAGCAGATCGACAAGGACCAAGTGAAGCGCGAACGGGCAGCGCTGCTGACCGCCAAGGCCATAGACCTTTTCGATGCAGATCCCGTCAGCGCACGGCCGATCGCACTCGAGGCCAACAAACTGGCGCCGGATTTGATCCCGGCTGCGATTATCGCAGCCAAGGTGCTGTTCCAGCAGAACGAACTTCGCAAGGGATCGAAGATCCTCGAATATGTCTGGAAGAAACAGCCGCATCCGGACGTCGCCGAGACGTTCGTCCATGCCCGGCTTGGCGATTCGGCCATCGATCGGTTGAAACGTGCACGCCACCTTGCGGCGCTCTATCCGCACCATCCGGAATCCAATCTCGCCATTGCCAATGCGGCCCTCGCGGCCGGCGAACTCAGGGAAGCGCGCGAAGCTGCCGAGGCTGTTTTGCGCAGTGCTCCGCGCGAGAGTGCCTACCTGCTGCTCGCCGATATCGAGGAAGCGCAAACCGGCGACCAGGGCCGCGTGCGGCAGTGGCTTTCGCGGGCGGTCAAGGCGCCTCGCGATCCCGCATGGACGGCCGACGGCTATGTTTCCGACCAATGGGCGCCAGCATCGCCTGTCACCGGAAGGCTCAACGCCTTCGAATGGAAGGTTCCAGTGGAGCAACTCGGGCCTGTGATCGATTACCAGCGCGAATTCGACGAAGCGATGGCCGAAACTCCGGCGGCATCCGCGCCACCTCGCGAAGATGTGAAGCCGCTGATACCTCCAAGGATCGAAGGCAGCGACAATGCCGCCCCAAAGGTGTCGCGCGACGATGCGGATGTCGTCGATGCTGAGATCGTCCAACTTCAGCCCACTCCAAGGCCAGATGAAGATACAGCTTCGAAGACGCAACCTGTGGAAAAAACAGCGAAAATGCCGCCTAACCCGGACAAACCGCAGAAAGATGCTGAACTGGTCATCCCGGTTCCTGACGATCCGGGCGTGCGTCCGGAATATCAGGAAGAGCGCGCAAACAAGAAGTTCCGGCTGTTCTAGTTGCCCGTTGGTAGTCGTGCTCGCTTTTTGCGGCAACATGTACAGTGGCAGAACCATGCCTGCCACGCTATCTGTTAAATGATCTGCCCTCCCACAAGATGCCGAAAGAATATTCTATGCTCGAACGCCTCGTGACATTCTTCAAGGCCCTGCCGTCCGGCGAAGGCGACAAGGATCATTTTTCCAAGAACGATCCGCGGCTGGCAGCTGCGGCGCTTCTGTTCCACGTCATGGACGCCGATGGTGAACGGCGCAAATCCGAGCGCAAGCGTGTGTCGCAGCTAATATCGGAAGCCTACGGCCTGAAAGGCGAGGCCTTGAAGCGTCTTCTCGACGATGGTGAACAGGCCGACCAGGAAGCCGTCGATCTTTACAGCTTCACCAGCATCATCAAGCGCAATCTTGACGAAGAGGCGCGCATTCGTTTCATTGAACTCATGTGGGATGTGGTCTATGCCGACGGCACCGCCCACGAACTTGAGGACAACGTGGTCTGGCGCGTGGCGGAGCTGATCGGCGTATCGACGCGTGATCGCGTGACCATGAAGCAAAAAGCCGCCGAACGCGCCAAGCAGCCGGTTGTCGAGGAATAGGATCGGAGCGAATGTTCCAGACGGACTGGATGGAAAACAGGCAGCCGCAGCGGCCGAAGATCCTCACGGTACTGCATCAGGAACGTTCAAGTCCGGGCCGCGTCGGCCATCTTTTGATCGAATCGGGTTTCGCACTCGATATCCGCAGACCGCCGCTCGGCGATCCGCTTCCGGAAACGCTTGAAGACCATGCCGGCGCCGTCGTTTTCGGCGGCCCGATGAGCGCCAACGATCGCGATGATTTCGTCCGCACCGAAACCGATTGGCTGGCCGTCCCGCTCGCCGAGGACAAGCCTTTCCTTGGCATTTGCCTCGGTGCGCAGATGCTCGCCAATCATCTTGGCGGCAGGGTTGGGCCGCACCCGCAAGGGCTCGTCGAAATTGGCTGGTATCCGCTGCAGGCAACCGAAGCCGGCAGCGCCCTGATGGATTGGCCCTCGATGGTCTATCATTTCCATCGCGAGGGTTTCGAGCTGCCGCAGACCGCCACGCTGCTTGCGACAGGCGAGAGCTATCCCAATCAGGCCTTCCGCTATGGCAACAATGCCTGGGGCGTCCAGTTCCATGCGGAGCTGACCCGCGCGATGATGCAGCGGTGGGTCGTTCGCGGGTCCGAGCGTTTTGCTCTCTGCGGCGCCCAGCATGGAAGGATGCATCTCGAGGGCCGCATGATCCACGATGCCGTGCTCAAGGTCTGGCTGCACGGCTTCCTGGCGACGATCTTTGGCGTTCCGGCCCCGTCCAACAAACTGTCCAGGCTGCTCTAGGTTCTGCCTTGAAGATTGCGGGCCTTGCGCAACTGCGGAAACCAGTAGGCCCAAAGACCCGCAACCGCAACGGTGCCGATGCCACCGAAGACGACGGCAGGTATGGTACCGATCAGCGATGCCATGATGCCGGCGCGGAACTCACCGAGTTCGTTGGAAGCCCCGACGAAGACCATGTTGACCGCATTCACCCGGCCACGGACATGGTCTGGTGTCCACAATTGCAGCAGCGTTTCGCGGATATAGACGCTCACCATATCGGCGGCACCCATCAGGGCGAGAACGACGATCGACAGCCAGGCGATGTTCGAAACGCCGAACATGATCGTCAGCAGGCCGAACAGCGCGACAAAGGCAAACATGATTATTCCGGCGTGATCGCGGATCGGGTGACCGGTGAGCCACACGGCGGTCAAGATAGCACCGATGCCCGGCGCGGCGCGCAGCATGCCGAGACCCCAGGGGCCAAGTTGCAGGATGTCGCGGGCATAAACCGGCAATAGGGCGACTGCGCCGCCGAGAAGCACGGCGAAGAGATCGAGCGAGATTGCGCCGAGGACAACCTTCTCCTTCCAGATATAGTGAAAGCCGGCAAGAAGCGTCTGCAATGAGCGAGATTCGGAAAGCGTATGCTGGGCCGGCTTTGGAATGGCGAATGTGCAGGCGGCGGCGGCTGCAAGCATGGCGCTCGCTATGCCATAGGCGACGATCGGCGAAATGCCGTATAGCAGGCCACCGACCACCGGACCGACAATCGCGGCAATCTGCCATGCGGACGAGTTCCAAGAGACGGCGTTGGAGAAAACCTCGGTCGGGACAAGGTTTACGACAAGCGACGCCGACGCCGGTCCGAGGAAGGCGCGGCCAATGCCAAAGCCAGCGAGAATGACGAAAACCAGTGCCGGCGAAAACATGTGAGCGATGGTGAGAAGGAGTAGCAGCACGGCGCAGACCAGTTCGACGCAGAGCGAAAGCCCCATGATAAGCCGGCGCCCGAAGCGATCGGCCGCGGCGCCCGTGATCAGCACCAGGAGCAGGGATGGGGCAAATTGCACAAGGCCGACAATGCCGAGATAGAACGGATCGCGCGTCAGATCGTAGATCTGCCAGCCGACCGACACGCTGATAATCTGGATGGCGAAAGAGCCGCAAAAGCGGGCTAGCCAATAGAGCGTGAAGGACGAATGGCGAAAGGCGGCGTAGCGGTCATGCGCCGCTGTCGTTTCTGGCGAGGACATTTTGCTTGAAAGGCTCCGGAATCTGGAGGCCCTTTTAAACCAGTTCGAACCGAAATGGGATAAGCAATTGCGAAATAATCCAAGGAGGGCCGGCGAGCCGCCCTCCTTGGAACGTTGAAGGTCAATCCTTCCCGAGCAACGCTTTCCAGATGATGGCGCCGAGCACGGCACCAATCAGGGGCGCAACCCAGAACAGCCACAGCTGGCTGAGCGCTGCCGTCTCGGCAAACAGGGCGACACCGGTCGAACGTGCCGGGTTAACCGACGTATTGGTGACCGGGATCGACACAAGGTGGATCAGTGTCAGGCCGAGGCCGATGGGGACAGGCGCGAATCCGGCCGGTATCGCAGCCGATGTCGCGCCGAGGATGATAATGAGAAAGAAAGCGGTCATGACGATCTCGATCACCAGCGCCGGAGTAAGCCCGTATTTGCCGGGCGAAAGATCGCCATAGCCGTTAGACGCGAACCCTCCAGCGGCAAAATCGGCCTTGCCGGAGGCAATGAGATAAAGCACTGCGGCAGCGACGATGGCGCCTGCCAGTTGGGCGACCCAATAGGGAATGACGTCTTTGAACTCGAACCGGCCGGCAATGGCAAGTCCAAGTGACACGGCGGGATTAAAGTGTCCGCCGGAGATACTGCCGACGGCGAAGGCCATGGTAAGAACCGTAAGACCAAAAGCCAACGCAATGCCAAGCAAACCAATACCGACATCTGGAAATGCTGCCGCAATAACAGCGCTGCCGCAGCCACCGAGTACAAGCCAAAACGTTCCGAAGAATTCGGCAGATAGTTTATTCAACATGGAAACCCCCTTAAATAAAAAATCCAAACAAAATAGATCGAATCATGTAAGCAAAATTAATCATAGTTTTAATTCAATAATATTCCCACACAAGTGTGTCTCAGGGGGGCGGGGTGGTTGTAATCATCCAAGTACTAAATCTATACTACGTTAGTATAATGAATAATCATCGCAAAGCGCCATGACCACGACGGCCTCTTGCCCCTAGCCGGGCCAATCGCTACATGTCGGCGTGACTGTTAGGAGAAACGAATGCTCGCCCTCATCCGCACCATCGATCTTGCCCTCGATATCTACACCTGGATCATTATTGCCAGCGCCATTTTCTCGTGGCTTTACGCCTTCAACGTCATCAATTCGAGCAACCGGTTCGTTGCATCTGTCGGCGATTTCCTGTTCCGCGTCACCGAACCGGCGCTGCGCCCAATCCGCCGCTTCCTGCCTGATCTCGGAGGCATCGACATATCGCCGATCGTGCTCCTGCTGATCATCTTCTTCATCCGCCAGCTGTTGTGGACGACAATCGCGCCGCTGCTGGTTTGATCGACCGGCAGAGCTGCTTCCGTGAGGTGACGGACGGCGTCATCGTATTCGTACGTTTGACGCCTAAATCCGCGAAGGATGCGGTCGAAGGGGTGGAGCTTGCAGCGGATCGGCACGCTCACCTGAAGGTGCGCGTCAGGGCAGTCCCCGAGGATGGCAAGGCGAATGCGGCGCTGGAAAAGCTTCTGGCAAGGGAGCTTGGCGTTGCCACGCGTGAGGTAGCGATCGTAGCGGGAGCGACGTCCCGGCTCAAACAGGTAAAAATCCTGGGCGACCCGCACGCATTGGCTTCGAAGATCGAAGCGCTGGGATCGCCCAAGGCATAGTTTTTACGAGGCGGTCTTGGCCTTGTGGCGCTCCATGGCCTCGGTGATGAGCTGGCGGGCGGCATCTTCATCGCCCCAGTCACCAATCTTCACCCATTTGCCGGGCTCGAGATCCTTGTAGTGTTCGAAGAAGTGCTGGATCTGCTTAAGCGTGATATCCGGCAAGTCGGTGTAGTTGTGGACCTTCTCGTAGCGAAGGGTAAGGTGGGGCGAGGGAACGGCGATGATCTTCTCGTCCTGGCCCTTATTGTCCTCCATGACGAGGACGCCGATTGGGCGGACATTGATGATGCTGGTCGGCATCAGGGCGCGCGTGTTGCAGATCAGGACGTCGATCGGGTCGCCGTCATCCGACAATGTGTGCGGTACGAAGCCGTAATTGCCCGGATAAGTCATCGGCGTGTGCAGGAAGCGATCGACAAACAGCGCGCCGGAATCCTTGTCGAGTTCGTACTTGATCGGCTGACCGCCGACCGGAACTTCGATGATCACGTTGACGTCTTCGGGGGGATTGTTGCCGACAGGAATGGCATCGATGCGCATATTTTCAAAGTCCTTGTTGGTTTGGGAGTGCTGTACTGACTTTTAGGAGCCGGCGCAACAAGAGCGTCGCCTGAGCCGCGGCGAGCGCATGAGAGGCCGGCCTTGCAGCCGGTACAGAAGTTTAGCGACTTTAGTCTGAAGGGCTGGCATTGCGGAAGCCGTCAATTCCATACGAAGGCGAGTTTCTTCAGGGTCTTGCCTTCGAAACATTCGACGCCTTCGGCGACATCGCGGCCGCCGGCGCCCTCGTAGAATGAGGTGGCAAGGCCATTGTCTTCGAGCGCCCAGACGACCAATCCCTTCATCCCCTGGTCGACCAGGCTGCGCTTTGCCGCGCCGAGAAGGCGTGTGCCCAGGCCAAAGCCCTGATATTCCGGCCTGATATAGAGCTCGTAGACCTCGCCCTTCTGCGGCAATTGTCGCGCGCGATTTGGACCGAGGGTCGCATAGCCAGCCACAACGCCGCCAATGTCTGCAACAAGTATTTGCGTCGAGCGCTGGATGGCGCGCGCCCACCACGCGGATCCGCGGCGCTGCAGCATGGTATTGAGCGCGCGATGCGGAATGATGCCGGTATAGGCACCTCTCCAGGCGGCAACATGAATGTCCGAAATCGCCTCGGCGTCGGCCAGTTCAGCCCGTCTTATCTCGATCACATGGGTGTTCATGGTTTCTTAACCATAGACCCGAGGGCCGACCTTGGGCAACTGGGATCGCGACCGAAATTTGGCTGAGTTCACGAAAAAGAAAGGGCGACCAAATGGCCGCCCCTGCAATTGGATATTTGGTCCGGCTGGCTTATGCCGCGCCGGCGGTCTTGCTCTTTTCGAAGCGCTTGCGCTCGTTGGAATCGAGGTAGAGCTTGCGCAGGCGGATTGACTTCGGCGTCACTTCGACGAGTTCGTCGTCCTGGATCCATGACAGGGCGCGTTCCAGTGTCATCCGGATTGGCGGCGTCAGCTTGACGGCCTCGTCCTTGCCGGCGGCGCGGATGTTGGTGAGCTTCTTGCCCTTCAGCACGTTGACTTCGAGATCGTTGTCACGCGAGTGAATGCCGATAATCATGCCTGCATAGACTTTGACACCAGCGTCGATGATCATCGGGCCGCGATCTTCGAGGTTCCACATGGCAAAGGCCACCGACTCGCCCTGATCGTTCGAGATCAGAACGCCGTTGTTGCGGCCGGCGATTTCTCCCTTGTAGGGTTCATAGGCGCGGAACAGGCGGTTCATGATGGCGGTGCCACGCGTGTCGGTCAGAAGCTCCGACTGATAGCCGATGAGGCCACGCGTCGGCGCATGGAAGACAAGGCGTACGCGATTGCCGCCGGAGGGGCGCAGCTCGACCATCTCGGCCTTGCGCTCCGACATCTTCTGCACGACCGTGCCAGAATATTCTTCGTCGACGTCGATGAGAACTTCCTCGATCGGCTCGAGCATGTTGCCATTTTCGTCTTTCTGCATGACGACGCGCGGACGCGACACGCCAAGCTCGAAGCCTTCGCGGCGCATGTTCTCGATCAGGACCGCCAGCTGCAATTCGCCGCGGCCGGATACGTAGAACGAATCCTTGTCGCTCGATTCCTCGATGCGCAGCGCAACATTGCCCTCGGCCTCCTTGAACAGGCGATCGCGAATGACGCGGCTCGTGACCTTGTCGCCTTCGGTGCCGGCAAGCGGCGAGTCGTTGACGATGAACGACATGGTGACGGTCGGCGGATCGATTGGCTGCGCCTGCAGGGGTTCGGTAACTTCCGGCGAACAGAAGGTATCAGCCACGGTGCCCTTCTGCAGTCCGGCGATCGCAACGATGTCACCTGCCTGGGCTTCTTCGATCGGCTGGCGTTCAAGACCGCGGAAAGCCAGGATCTTGGAAATGCGGCCGGTTTCGAGCTGCGTCCCGTCGCCATGGAGAACCTTGGCTTGCTGGTTCGACTTTACGGTACCGGAGTGAATGCGGCCGGTGATGATACGGCCGAGGAACGGATCGGCCTCAAGGATCGTACCGATCATGCGGAACGGGCCGTCGCCGACGGTCGGCTCCGGCACGTGCTCAAGCACGAGGTCGAACAGCGGGGCAAGGCCCTGGTCCTGCGGGCCTTCCGGGTTCTTGGCCATCCAGCCGCTACGGCCGGAACCGTAGAGGATCGGGAAGTCCAGCTGTTCGTCGGTCGCGTCGAGAGCGGCAAAGAGATCGAAGACTTCGTTGACGACTTCTTCGTGGCGCGCGTCGGGGCGGTCGATCTTGTTGATCGCGACGATCGGACGGAGCCCCACCTTCAGCGCCTTGCCGACGACGAATTTCGTCTGCGGCATCGGGCCTTCGGCAGCGTCAACGAGAACGATCGCGCCATCCACCATGCTGAGAATGCGTTCGACCTCGCCGCCGAAATCGGCGTGTCCGGGCGTGTCGACGATGTTGATGCGCGTGTCCTTCCAGACGACCGACGTGGCCTTGGCGAGAATGGTGATCCCGCGTTCCTTTTCGATGTCGTTGGAATCCATCATGCGCTCGGCGACGCGCTGGTTGTCGCGGAAATTGCCGGACTGTTTCAGGAGTTCGTCAACGAGCGTGGTTTTGCCATGGTCAACGTGTGCGATGATCGCGATGTTGCGCAGTTTCATTGGGTTCTCTTTGGAAAATTAGGGACGCCACATATGATGCGCCGCTTTACATTTGCGCGCTCCATACATGTTTTTTCGCAATTGCGAAAGGGGTCAAAGCATTTGGGGGCTGCATTGCAGCCATGCAGATGCGCTTCTGCGCGGGGGTCGTGCGCGGCGAACGAGAACCGTCCGCCGCGCGCAGTTTCAAAGCAATGTTCCCGACAGGATCATCAGGGCGATGCTAAAGTAGATGATGAGGCCGGTGACATCGACAAGCGTTGCCACGAAGGGCGCAGAGGCGCTCGCCGGGTCGAAACCGATCTTCTGCAGGATGAACGGCAGCATGGAGCCGGCCAGCGACCCGAAAGTGACAATGCCGACAAGGGCCGTCCCCACCGTTGCCGCGACGAGATGCCAATGGACGCCATAATCGTAGAGGCCGAGCATCTGCCACGTCGAGATGCGAATGACGCCGATCAGGCCAAGGAAAGTGCCGAGCACGATGCCGGTCGGGAGTTCCCGCAGCGCGACCCGCCACCAGTCCTTCAGCCGCAATTCCTGCAAGGCAAGGGCGCGGATCAAGAGAGAGGTCGCCTGCGAGCCCGAATTCCCGCCTGAACTCATGATGAGCGGGATGAACAGGGTCAGCACAACGGCCTTCTCGAGTTCGCCCTCGAAGTGTTGCATGGCACTCGCCGTCAGCATTTCGCTGAGGAAAAGAACGCCGAGCCAGCCCGCGCGCTTGCGGATCATCTGGAGAAAGCCGATCTGCATATAGGGCTTGTTTAAAGCCTCCATGCCGCCGAACTTCAGCGTATCCTCGGTCATCTCCTGGGTCATGGCGTCGATCACATCATCGACGGTCACGATGCCGATGATCTGGTTGCCGTCATTGACTACGGGAACGGCGAGGAGGTCGTGCTTGCGGAACAGCCGAGCGACATCCTCCTGATCGGTAAGCGGTCCCACGGTGACCGGCGCAACGTCGCGGCCCACGGTCATGATCGAGGCTTCGGGCTCGCTGGCGATCAGGCGGCGAAGGGCCACTGCGCGCAGCAGGCTGCGGTTCTCCGGATCGATCACATAGATGGCGTAGACCGTCTCGCGGGACCGTTCGACTTCGCGAATGTGTTGTAGCGTGCGCGCAACGCTCCAGTTGGCGGGGACGCTGACGAATTCGGTCGTCATCAGGCTGCCGGCTGTATGGGGCGGATAGCGCAGCAGTTTTGCAAGGGCCTGCTGGGTTTCGTGGCCGAGGCCTGGAAACAGCCGGTCCCGCGCCTCGGCATCGAGTTCATGGAAGATATCGGTGACGCGGTCTGCCGACATGGCGTCGAGCAGTTCGCATGCGATGACGTCGGGAAGCGCCTCGATGATGGCGCCTGCCGAATGCAATTCCGGCTGGTCAAGGATAAGCACCGCATGGTCGCGCGGCATCTCGGCAATGATGCCGACGGTATCGTTCTGTTCGAGCTCGTTGAGAAGCTCGACGGCATCGGCAGCCTGCATGGTTGCCAGCTGTTCGGCAATGGTTGCGGCCGGTGCCGAACCGGCATCAACCACTCCTTGGGTAAAGCGAAGGTCGTTCATTTTGCTCGCCTTTCTGTCGATCCGCCGTCACGGGGACCGAGGCGAGCTGATCTCTCAACAGGCCACGATCGCCGATGACGGCGCAAACAATCGACTTTGACTGTCGTCGTTGGGCATTAGAGATAAACTCCGGTTGAAAGATACGTTGGGCGTAAACGAGCGACCCAGCGCGCTGTCATTTGGTCTTGTCCAGGATTAATGTCAAGCCCCGGCGGAAAGCGGCAGGGAACACATCTTCGTGCGCCGCTTCAGGCTCTTATTCGCTCATTGCGTGGGTCGTAAAGTGGCTCGATGTGGACCTTTGCGGCGAATGGCTCGTTGGCGACAATGAGCTCGTACTTGCCTTCGGCGAGGAATGTGTCGTCGACACCTTCTGCATTGCGGATGTAGCCGTAACCGATGGGGCTATCGACGGTATAGCCAAAGCCGCCGCTGGTGAGATAGCCCACCGGTTCGCCATTGCGCAGGATCGTTTCGCGTCCAAGCAGAACGACGTCCCTGTCGATAACCGTGATCCCCGCCAGACGCTTCTTAAGGGGGCCGTTGCGCGTGGCTTCCGCCGCTTGCCTGCCGAGAAAATCGGTGTTGCTCTTGAGCTTGACCGCCCAACCAAGGCCGGCTTCAAAGGGGGAGTCATTCGGGGTGATGTCGCTGCCCCAGGCGCGATAGCCTTTTTCGAGACGCAGCGATTCGAGCGCGCGGTAACCTACCGGCCTGATGGCGAAAGGCTCGCCCGCCTGCATGAGCGCATCGAACACAGCGCCGGTCGCGGCGATTGGAATGTGCAATTCCCAGCCGAGTTCGCCCACATAGGTAAGCCGTAGCGCCCGGACCGTGGTGCCGGCGATGTCGATCTCGCGCACGTGGCCGAACGGGAAGGCGGCATTGCCAACGTCGCTTGTCGTCACCCTGGCCAGCACGTTGCGCGCGTCCGGCCCCATCAATGAGAGCGTTCCGAAGCACTCCGTAATGTCCTCAAGCGTCGCATCGAGATCGCTGCCGATATGATCCCGGATCCAGGCGAAATCATGCGTCCGGAAGCCGGTACCGGTGACAATGTAGAACCTGTCGTCCGTCAGCCGCGCCACGGTCAGGTCGCACTCGATGCCGCCGCGCGTGTTGAGCATCTGCGTATAGGTAAGCCGGCCGACTGGCTTCGAGACGTCGTTGGCGCAGATGTAGTCGAGCGCCTTGCCGGCATCCTTGCCGCTAAGCTCGTACTTGGCAAACGACGACTGATCGAAGATGCCGACTTTCTCGCGCACGTGCCGGTGCTCGTCGCCGACGGCCTTGAACCAGTTCTGCCGGCCCATGGAATAGATGTCCTCGGCCGAAGTCCCTTCAGGTGCGAACCAGTTTGGCCGCTCCCATCCAAGCTTCGAGCCGAACACGGCGCGATGCTGCTTGAGGCGATCATAGAGCGGCGAGACGATGGCCGGTCTGCCTGAGGTGTATTCTTCATGGGGAAAGCCAATGGTGTAATGCTTGCCATAGGCTTCGAGGGTACGGTCGAGCACCCACTGGCGATCGCGGTGCAGATGGGAAAATCGGCGGATATCGACGGCCCAAAGATCAAGCGGCGATTCCCCGTCGACCACCCATTGCGCCAGCACCCAGCCGGCGCCGCCACCCGAGGCGATGCCGAAGGCGTTGAAGCCGGCGCCGACGAACATGTTGGCGCATTCGGGTGCGATACCGAGAATGAAATTGCCGTCGGGGGTGAAGCTTTCCGGCCCGTTGATCATCTGCTTCACACCAACGTTTGCCATGGCGGGTATTCGATCGATGGCCTCAATCATGTGCTGTTCGAAATGGTCGAAATCATCGTCGAACAGGCGGAACTGCCAGTCGTTCGGCACGTCGGCCGTCGTCCAGGCCTGTGGGTTCGGTTCATAGCCGCCCATCACCAGCCCGCCGACCTCTTCCTTGAAATAGGTACGGCGGTCGGGATCGCGGATCGTCGGTGCCTCGGCAGACAGGCCTTCGATCCTGTCGGTGATGATGTACTGGTGCTTGACCGGCTGCAGCGGCACATTGATGCCGGCCATTTCGCCTACCTGCCGCGCCCATTGGCCCGCACAGTTGACGACCTTCTCACAGGCGATGTCGCCCTTGTCGGTCTTCACCTTGACGATGCGGCCGTCGTCCATCTCAAATCCGGTGACCCGGACATTCTCGATGAGCTTGGCGCCGTGCATGCGCGCGCCGCGCGCCAGCGATTGGGTGATGTCCGAAGGGCTCGCCTGACCATCCGTCGGCAACCAGCTCGCGCCTATGAGATCGCCCACCTCCATTAGCGGGAACATGGATTTAACGTCCTGCGGGGAAAGCAGATGCATGTCCATACCGAAGCTGCGCGCAGTGGTCGCCAGCCGGCGAAACTCAGTCCAGCGATCTTCATTGGTGGCGAGGCGCAGGCACCCGGTCATCTTCCAGCCGGTGGCGAGACCGGTTTCAGCGTCGAGGCGTTTGTACAAGTCGACGGAATATTTAAGAACCCGCGTGATCGAGGCCGACGAGCGCAACTGGCCGACAAGTCCCGCCGCATGCCAGGTCGAGCCGGACGTCAGCTGGCCCATTTCGAGGAGAACCACATCCGCCTTGTGGTCCCTGGCGAGATGGTAAGCTGTCGAGCAGCCGATAATGCCGCCGCCGATGACGACGATCTGCGCATGGGTTGGCAGGCTCATGATATGGTCTTTCCGTATAATGTTCTGTAGTAGTCCAGCGCCTCGTCCAGCCGCTGTAAATTCTCGGTCGTGTAGGCGACGTAGTCGACGCCTGGCGCCTTCAGATGCAGTTCCGAGACCATGCTCCACATCGCCTCGCGCAGCAGCGAGGCGCATTGCATGGCGGCGTGCGCGCGGGTCAGTGCGGTATCGGGCCTCGCCCGGAAATAGGCATCCAGCAATGCCTCGGACTCGTCTGCATCAAACCCTGCGTTTGAGGCGAGCCCGGCAAGGTCGAACATCGCCGTCGAGAACCCGGCATATTCGAAATCGATGAGCCACAGCCTTTCCCCGTCATCGAGGATATTGGCAGGGAGAAGATCATTATGGCTGAAGATGATCGGCAGGGGCTTTTGCGCCGCCTCCATTTCGTCGGAGATCGCCAGATAGGCGGGAAGTTGATGCGCCAAGCGGCTTTTGCCGGCTTCCAGCGTGCGGGCATAGTCGCGAATGACATGGAAAACCCAGAACATGAATCCGGGTCCGCGAATATGTTCAGGCATGCGCGTATGGAACTGGCGGACCATGTCGGCAATTCGCGGAATATTGGCACGCACATCGCGAGCGTCATAGGTTCGAGCACCGAGGAATGCCGTCACCATAACGCCGTCGCCGGAGTGAAAGACTTCCGGTGCAAATCCGGCGAGGTGCGCAGCACGCGCGGTCATCACCTCGCGCTGGCGGAACACGTGGTGAAACGGATAGTCCATGCCGAAGCGCACCACATATTTGCGGCTTGCGTCCTCTACCACGTAGCTTTCATTGCTGATGCCGCCCTTCAGAAGGGCAATCCTTATCTCGCCTTGCCAGATGGGAAGCGCCGCGATGCGCCGCGCTACGGGCTCACCAGGGTGCACGTCAGGCGCTGGAGCCATTGGCGACGCCTACCGTGTATGGCCCGGCAGGAATGCGCCGGTCGGCGAGCAGAAAAAAAGTGCGCGGTCAGACTGACTCACCACGAGGAAGGCAACCTGTCCCCTGAAGGTTGTGGACTCTCCGGTAACAGGCAATCCGTCTATGGCAAAGACTTTCACTCAGGATCCTCGCGGTATCTTGGGTACCTGCAAGGATTGGCCCTCCTCATGGTGAGCCAGTCTAACCGCGCACTACCACCAACCCCATTGATGGGATCGTCTGCCAAGTTCGCGCATCTGTCAACATATTTATGTGGCATAATGTGGCTTTATCGCCTGATACTGGTAAAATATGTGGTAATGGTGCGGCTTAGGCATCAAATTTTGAGGTTTTGGCATGAGTGCAAAGCGGCGCGGCGAAATTCGGCGGTTACTGCAAGAGGAAGGCACGATCTCGATCTCCGATCTTGCCAACAAGCTCGGCGTCTCGCTCGAAACCATCAGGCGCGACGTCAAGCCCATGACGGACTCGGGCGTTCTCACGCGCATCCATGGCGCCGTCGGGTTGCCGCAGCATATTGGCGAGGCGCCGTTCGAGATGCGCATGCGCGAAAATGCGAGCGCCAAGCGCGTGATTGCCCAATGGGTCGCAGCGACAATCCGCGATGGTGAGTCGGTGATGCTCGATACAGGCACCACGACAAGCTTTCTTGCCCGCGAGTTGCTGCAGCACCGCAACCTGACGGTGGTCACGAACTCCTCCGATATTGCGCGCACGCTCGCAACGGTAAACGGCAACAGGGTGTTCATGGCGGGCGGCGAATTGCGCAGCGATAGCGGCGCCGCCTTTGGGGTATCCGCTATCGAATTCGTCAGCCGCTTCAGCGTTGCCCATGCGGTCATCTCGGTGGGCGCGCTCGACGCGCCGGGAGGCATAACGGACTACGACCTCGAAGAGGCAGAGTTTGCCCGCACGGTACTATCGCGTGGTGCAAGGACAATAGCGATAACGGACGCATCAAAGTTCGGACGGCGCGGTCTTGTGCAGGTTTGCGACTTTAACGGCATCGACGAACTTGTGACCGACCGCGATCCCCCGGGCGACATTGTGCAGGCGCTTCACGCCGCCGGCACCACTGTGACCGTGGCATCGGCGGCGGCGCACTCCTGACAGGAATCGGATTGGCTGGCCTCGGCAGAATGGTACGATCTGGACCGAATCAGGAGGTCGCTACATGATCAGGCTCTTACTTCGCGACACGATCGAAACACAGCTTGGACCAATGATCGCCATGGCAAGCGGCGAAGGGCTGTCCCTGCTCGAATTTGCTGACCGGCCTGCACTTGCCTCGGAAGTCGATGAGTTGCAACGACGTTATGGCTATATGATCGAGCCGGGGCGAAATGCAGTCCTCGATCAGATCGAGTCGGAGCTTGCTGCTTATTTTGCGGGGGAATTGACCGTATTTGAAACGCCGCTCGTCCTGCCGGGGAATGCGTTCCAGAATGAAGTCTGGGAGCGGCTGCGGGAAATACCTTACGGCCAGACCCGGAGCTATGGAGGGATGGCACGCGCTATGGGCCGCCCGAATGCCAGCCGTGCTGTCGGCGCCGCCAATGGCCAGAACCGCGTCGCTATCGTGGTTCCGTGCCACAGAGTCATCGGTGCGGATGGATCGTTGACGGGTTATGGCGGCGGCCAGCGGCGCAAGCGATTCCTCATTGACCTTGAGCACCGCACCTTCGCCGCTACGGCAACCCGTCCAACATTTCATCCGATAACCGCTCAGGGCTCTTTGTTCTGAGAACCGTCGCAGCGCCTATACAATCATACCAGGGCTGAACTTCGGCTCGCGCAGAAGGCGATCCAGCAGGACCAGACCCTGTTCCAATCTGGTCCTGTCGGGGGCAGCGCCGAGGGAAACACGGACCGCTTCCATGCTTGGTGCCCCGATGCTGAACGCCGAGGCTGGCACGACACCCAGCCCGGAGCGAATGGCGAGCGCGGCAAATTCTCCGGCGTGCCATTGCTGTGGCAGCGACAGCCAGAGATGATGTCCGCCAGGTTCGGCTCTAAAGGTCCAGTCTTTAAGAATCCGTGCCGCGAGGGCCTGGCGTTCCCGGCTTTCCGATCTGATGGTGGTCGCGATCTCACGGAGCGTTCCCGTCTGAATGAAATCGGCCGCGAGCGCGGTGAGCAGCGGCGATGGACCCGGATTGCTGGCACGCAGGCTGGAACCAAGCTTTAGGGCATCGAGCGCCGAAGGACAGGCGACGAAAGCAATGCGCAGTGCCGGAGCTACGCATTTCGACAATGTGGCGATGTGCCATGTCAGGTCGGGGGCGAGCGTTGCTAGCGCCGGTATCGGCTTGTCGAGCAGTTCCGCGTAGGGATCGTCTTCGATGACAGCTACCCCATGGCGAGCGGCGATTGCAGCAATGGCCCGCCGCCGCGCAAGCGGCATCGTCGCGGTGGTCGGGTTGTCAATGGACGAAATAATGTAGAGCGCCTTGGGCGGCTCATTGCGGCAGCATTCCTCGAAGCTTTCTGGCGTAATGCCGGCCTCATCCATGGCGAGTGGGTACAGCTTGAGACCAAGGGATGACGCTGCAGATTTAAGTCCCGGATAGGTTGCCGCCCCCGCCGCTATGGTTGTGCCGGGGCCGAGGAGATTGCAGACGGCAAATAGGGCGCTCTGAGCCCCGCCGGCAACGACGAGGCGATCCTTTTCGGGCGCAGCACCGAGACGCGGAGCGAGCCAGCACGCTGCCGCCGCTCGGGACGACGCGCTTCCGGCCGTTTCCTGGTAGGACAACAGCCGGTTTTGTCCATTGGCGAGAAGGGCGCCAATGCCGTTTGCGATGCGGGCGGGCAGGTCCGCGGGTTGCGGAGGTATGTTCATGGTCAAATCGAGTTCATTTGCCTGTGTTGCCACAGCCGCCTGAACGGCAGGCGCCTTTACGAATGTGCCAGAACCGATGCGGCCCTCGATGTGGCCCGACCGACGCACCTCGTTAAGGGCACGTGTTACTGTCGTCAGATCAACGCCGAGTTCGCGCGCAATTTCACGCTGCGGCGGCAGGGCATCGCCGGATTTGACGGCACCGGAAGCAATATCGGCTCGCAATGCATCCGCGAGGCCCTGGTGCTTGTAGCGGGCGTCAACAGCAATTCGGGGCTTCCATGCCATCCAGGTCACCTAATTGTATGGATATATGTTACATACAATTAGGTGAGATGTTGCAGGATAGCAAGCCATTTTGTCGCTATTGCTCAACCGTGGCTTTAAGTTTCGCGAAAACGGCGTATATTGAATTTAAACATCGATTATTTGTATGGGTGTAGGTGCCATACAATCTGCAGCCGCGAAAGGCCACGCAAATGTCAGACGCTCACTATCATGCGACAGAGAATCCGATGAAGACAGGCATTCTCGGACGTTGCCCGCAATGCCAGCAGGGGCATTTGTTTAATGGCTTCCTGAAACTTGCTCCGTCCTGCGAGGTCTGCGGTCTCGACTATTCCTTTGCCGATCCCGCCGACGGGCCCGCCTTCTTCGCCATGACGATCGTTGCTGTTCCAGCGATGCTTTTCGCGCTGTGGCTGCAGACGACCTACGAAGTATCGATCTGGCTGCATCTCATCACGACACTGCCGCTGACGCTGCTCGGCAGCCTGATCCTGTTGCGGCCGTTGAAGGGCTGGCTCGTCTGCTCGCAATATTTCCACAAGGCCGAGGAAGGCAAGCTTATTCGCAAGGGTGACCTTTAACCTGCACGATCAGATGTTGGTGCCGCCGTCGACGGTCAGCGATGCGCCTGTGATGAAGCGACCTTCATCGCCGGAGAGAAAGGCTACGACCCCGGCAATATCCTGAGCCCTGCCGAAGCGCGGAATGGCCATGAGGGCGCGCTGGGCGTCGGCATGATCGCCGTCGGCCGGGTTCATGTCCGTATCGGTGGAGCCGGGCTGGACGATATTGACGGTGATCTCCTTCGGGCCAAGGTCTCGCGCCAGCGCTTTCGTCAGGCCCGTAAGTGCGGCCTTGCTGGTGGCATAGATGCTGAGCCCCGTAAACGGCACACGCTCACCGAGATTGCTGCCGATCGACACGATGCGTCCACCGGCACTCATGAGGGCTGCCGCCGCTTTGGAGGCGACGAAGCTGGCACGGACATGGATGGACATGACGCGGTCGAACTCCGCAAGGCTCGCCGTTTCGATCTGGTCCACCGAGAAGACGCCGGCGCTGTTCACAAGGATATCGAGCCGCCCAAACCGGGCGTGCGCTTCCTGGACAGCAGCCTCGACGGCCGCGGCATCAAGATTGTCCGCCTTGATGGCGATTGCCTTGCGTCCCAGGGCCTCGATTGAATTGACCACAGCCTCGGCCTTCTCCACGCTGCTGGTATAGGTAAGGGCAATATCGGCACCATCCTCCGCTAGTTTCAGAGCGATCGCAGCGCCAATTCCGCGACTACCACCGGTGACGAAAGCGACTTTGTTGTCGAGACGGGACATGCAATCTTTCCTTTATGTAATAGTCGATACATAAATACCTATGATGCTTGCGCTCTACCGTCAAGCCATTTATATATTGATCACTACAGAAAGGTTCTGAACGATGCCGCCACGCGGACGCCCGCGCTCATTCGACAGGGAAGAGGCCCTGGCTCGCGCCATGGAGCTATTCTGGTCGCGCGGCTACGAAGGCGCCTCCATGACCGACCTTACCGAGGTGATGGAGATCAACGCGCCTAGTCTCTACGCCGCCTTCGGCAGCAAGGCCGGGTTGTTCGAGCAGGCGCTTGAACTTTACCAAAGGAATGTGGGGCTGGAGATCTGGGAGGCCCTGGAAGCGCCCACGGCGCGTGAAGGCTTTGCTAATTTTCTCAAAGAAACGGCGGTCGCCTATTCGCAGCCCGATCAGCCGCACGGGTGCCTTGTCGTTCTTGGCGCGCTTCACGGCGAACGCGGATCGGAACCGGCCTGCGCTCTTTTGAAGGAACAACGCCTTGGCAACGCTGTTAAACTGCGCGACCGGCTGGAGCGCGCCATAAGCGAGGGCGAATTACCGTCAAGCGTCGATTGCGATCCGATTGCCGAGTTCTACGCGACGGTCCAGCATGGTATGTCGATCACCGCCCGCGACGGCGCGTCGCGCGAGACGCTGATGCGCACCGCCCAGGCCGCCATGGCGGCCTGGGATTCGCTGATAGCCGGCGCTGGTTAGCCTCTAAGATGAGAAAACAGGGTCGAGTGTGACCTTGTAAAGCTCGACATCCTCACGGTCCATCAGGCGCACCGTGAGTTGCTGGCTGGCGCCCTCGATATCGACCAGCCCGAAGAACTGGAGACCGGCCGAGGGCGGCACGTTCTGACCTTGCTCGGCAGTCGGTGCCTTGATGAATTTGAGCTCGGGTCCAAAGGTCTGGTCGAGGTCGTTCGGTCCAAACGTTCCGGCATGGATGGGGCCCGAAATGAACTCCCAGAAAGGTGCGAAGTCCTGGAATTGCGCCTTGTCGGGATTATAGTAATGCGCGGCGGTGTAGTGCACGTCTGCCGTCAGCCAGACGGTGTTGTTGATGCCAGCGGTCTTGATGAAGCGCAGCAGATCGGCAATTTCGAGTTCGCGACCCTTGGCCGGACCATTATCGCCATTGGCGACTGCCTCAGCGCCCTTCTTGTCCTTGGCATTGTCCCAGACGATAACGCCGAGCGGCATATCAGAAGCAATGATCTTCCACGTTGCTTTCGAATTGAGCAACTCGCGCTTGAGCCACCGCAGTTGACGTTCGCCGAGAATTGACGATTCCGGGGTAATCGCCTCTTCCATGTCGGGTCCGTTCGGGCCGCGATAGGAACGCAGGTCGAGGAAGAAGACGTCGAGTAAGGGCCCGTAGGCAATCTTGCGATACACCCGGCCCGGCTCCGCAGGCGTATAGCGGATGGGCGTCATCTCGTGAAAGGCACGAGCCGCGCGCGCCGACAGCAGCGCAATAGATTTCTCCTTGTAACGATCGTCTGCGGCAAGGTTCTTCGAGGACGACCAGTTGTTGGTCACCTCATGGTCGTCCCATTGAAAAAACGTCGGGCAAACCATGTTCAGCGCCCGCACGTGATCGTCAAGCAGATTGTATTTCCATTGGCCGCGATATTCGTCGAGTGTCTCGGCAACTTTCCGCTTCTCGTCGGTGACGACGCGGTTCTTCCACTTGGTACCATCCTTCAGATCGACTTCCTCAACGAGGGGCCCGTCGGCGTAGATTGTGTCACCCGAATGCAGAAAGAAGTCCGGCTGGTGCTTGGCGATCGACGCATAGGTCTTCATGCCCGTCTCATCGATGCCCCAACCTTGACCGACCGTGTCGCCCGACCATGCAAAGCGGATGCTGCGCTTGGACATCGGCGCGGTCTTGAAACGGCCGACGATCGGTTCGGATACGCCGTTGAGATCGTTAAGATCGACTGCAGTGAGGCGGTAAAAAACTTCCTGGTCGGAGGCGAGATCGGTAAGGAGCTGCTTGGCGGCAAAGTCAGTATTGGGAAGTGCATTGAGCGGTGGCAGGCGGACAGAATCTGCAAAGTTTTCCGTCGTCGAAACTTCGATGTTGATCCGGGACGGGCGATCGGTTCGCGTCCAGATCATGCCCGTTGCGGAATCGACGTCACCGGACTGGAAACCGTGCGTGAACACCGGGCGCGACGCGGCGCGTGAAATTGCCGGACATGAAAGGCCGGAAGCAGCGGTCAGGGCCAAAGCCCCCGAAGACGTGAGAAAACTGCGGCGGGTGTAGGCAAATCGATTCGACATGAAACTGTTCCCTTGGCATGCAAGTGGCTGGCTAACCCGCCTCTTGTGCACCGGGATTGTTTCGGTTTTTTTGCAGGCGCGTGAAATTATCGCGGGCCAAAACGAAAACGGGCGGCCAGAGCCACCCGTTTCAACAAGACTGCAGCGTGACAGCTCACTCGCTGGCAGCGGCTTCCTCAGCCGGAGCTTCGGCAGCGGCCTTGGCGGCTTCAGCTTCCGCAGCGGCCTTAGCCTTCGCATCTTCTTCAGCCTGCTTAGCAAGGGCAACGCGTTCCTGCGCCTTCTTGCCCGGAACAGCCTTTTCAGGGTTGGTGCGCGCGTCGCGCTTGGCGATGCCGGCCTGGTCGAGGAAACGCAGGACACGGTCGGTCGGCTGTGCGCCATGGCCGATCCAATACTGGATGCGTTCTTCATTCAGCTTGATGCGGTCGCCGTCCTTGGGGAGCATCGGGTTCCAGGCACCGACGTTCTCGATGAAGCGGCCGTCGCGCGGGGCGCGAACGTCAGCAACGACGACGTGGTAGTAGGGACGCTTCTTCGACCCTGCGCGGGCCAGACGGATTTTCAGTGACATTGTTATTCTCCTTAGGTGTTAGATGGGGCGCCGTTTTCCTCGGCGGCCGTTGTTTCGTGATGTCTGATCACTTCCTTGACGATGAAGTTTAGGAACTTCTCGGCAAAATCGGGGTCGAGATCGGCTTGCTGGGCGAGGGCACGCAGGCGTTCGACCTGCCGCCTCTCCCGGGCCGGATCGGCCGGAGCAAGACCGTTCTTTGCTTTCAGGACGCCGACTGCCTTGGTGCAGCGAAAGCGTTCGGCAAGCATGTGGATAAGCGCCGCATCGATGTTGTCGATGGAAGCGCGCAGATCGATGAGTTCCTTCGGGAGGGATGATGAGGACATGATTATCCTTTCTTCTTTGGAAGGCCGGGCAAACCACCACCAAGCCCTGGCAGGCGCGGCATTCCGCCCATGCCACCCATGCCGCCAAGTCCTCCCGGCAAACCGCCGAGCCCGCCAGGCAGACCGCCGCCCTTGCCGAAGCCGGCGGCTTCCGCCTGCTTCTGCAGGGCTTCGAGCTGTTTCGGGTCCATCTTGGAGAGGTCAGGCATGCCGCCCATCCCGCCGAGACCGCCAAGGCCCATCTTGGCGCCGAGGCCGCCCATCATCTGTTTCATGATGCCGCCTTTGCCCTTGCCGCCCATGGCCTTCATCATGTCGGCCATCTGGCGATGCATCTTCAAAAGCTTGTTGATGTCCGCAGCACTGGTCCCGGAACCCTTGGCGATGCGCTGCTTGCGCGAATGCTTGAGCATGTCGGGATTGCCGCGCTCGGCCGCGGTCATCGAAGAGATGATCGCAAGCTGACGCTTGAAAATGGAATCGTCGAGACCGGCGGCGGCCATCTGGTCCTTCATCTTGCCCATCCCGGGCATCATGCCCATGATGCCGCCCATGCCGCCGAGCTTCTGCATCTGGCCGATCTGGTCGGCAAGATCGTTGAGATCGAACTTGCCGGACTGCATCTTCTTGGCCATCGCCGCGGCTTTTTCAGCGTCGATGTTTTCAGCCGCCTTCTCGACCAGCGAAACGATGTCACCCATGCCAAGGATGCGGTCGGCGATACGGCGTGGGTAGAATTCCTCCAGCGCGTCCATCTTTTCGCCGGTGGCGATCAGCTTGATCGGCTTGCCGGTGACGGCACGCATGGACAATGCCGCGCCGCCGCGGCCATCGCCGTCCATGCGGGTAAGGACGAGCCCGGTGATGCCGACGCGCTCATCAAATGAACGGGCAAGGTTGACGGCGTCCTGACCGGTCAGCGCATCTGCGACGAGAAGAATTTCGTGAGGACTGGCCTTCTTCTTGATGTCGGCCATTTCGACCATCAAGGGCTCGTCAATATGGGTGCGGCCCGCCGTGTCGAGGATGACGACATCGTGGCCGCCAAGTTTCGCTGCCTGAACGGCGCGAGCGGCGATCTCGACCGGCGACTGGCCGGCGATGATCGGCAGCGTATCTACGCCGGTCTGCACGCCAAGCTGGCGCAACTGTTCCTGAGCGGCCGGGCGGCGCGTATCGAGAGAGGCGAGCAGCACTTTCTTGCGCGCGCGCTCGGTCAGGCGCTTGCCGATCTTGCCGGTGGTCGTGGTCTTGCCCGAGCCCTGCAGACCGACCATCATGATGACGACAGGCGCTGGCGCATTGAGGTCGATGGAAACGCCTTCCTCGCCAAGCATGCTGACAAGCTCGTCATGGACGATCTTGACCACCATCTGGCCGGGCTTGATGCTTTTGAGGACTTCGGCGCCGACAGCTTTCGCACGCACCTTGTCGGTGAAGGAACGGACGACATCAAGCGCAACATCGGCTTCGAGCAGGGCCCGGCGCACTTCGCGCAAAGCCGCTGCGACGTCGGCTTCCGACAGCGCGCCGCGACCGGTCAGGCCGTTCAATATCGAACCTAGTCGTTCCTGTAAGCTCTCGAACATCCAGTTTTTCCTTCTTCCTTCCAGGGACCTGTTTCCGCGAAAGGTAGGCACAAACCGCGCCCTGGCCAATGGCTCAAAGCAAAAAGGCACCCGAGGGCGCATGGCGCTGTCGGGTGTTGACCTCCGGGATCGTCGAACCCTTGCGGGGTCCCGGTCGGCTGCTCGGAGTTCCAGACTCGTCGCGGATTGATGCGCGGCTTAAACAGGAATTCGCCCCGGGAGTCAAGGCTGCGCGCGTCCAGGACCGTCACGCCCGCTTCTTGAGGCCGGCAGCCTTACGCAAGGCATCGTCGATGCGACCCTGCCAGCCGGGTCCGGTGGACCGGTAGTGGTCGAGGACATCAGGGCTGAGACGGATCGAAACCGGCGTCTTGGTGACTTCCGCCACGGGCCTGCCGGGTCGGCGCTTTGTAAGTTCAGTGATGAGCGCGGTGTCAGGGTCTTCGGATGCCGCGTTTGTGAGCGCAGCGTCTTCCGCGGGTGAGATCTTGTTCAAGGCGGCTTCAATGCGCGCTCGATGTGCAGCGCGAACCTTTTCACTCATAGGCTTTTGCATATCTTTTGATCTCTGCGGTCGTGGATTTTCGCAACGAGATAATCCGGATCAACCCGTTGCGTTCGGTATATGCCATTGTGTGTAAAACCTCGCCAATGAACCCGATCGAAACTACTCTCTCTTCGCCGTAGTTTTCCCTATCGTCGATGAATTCTAGAGCCGAAGGAAATTCAAAACGCTCGCCTGCCCGAAACGAGACGCCATGTTTGCTTAAATTGCGGTTTGCCTTTTCGGGATCCCACTCAAACCTAGTCATGAAATCACTTTTGGTCAATGATTATCGTATATACAAAAATTATAATGGAAGCCTAATCGAAAACCTTGCAGACCACCAGCCGTAAGCCTTTCTCTCTAATGTTGGGCGGGGAGCCAGGGCTTTATACACGCGCGAATGCCGACTCTCGGTTGTGGCCCCAATGTCTGTCGTCACATGGGGCAGGGGGCGATTTTTGCGAAATTGACAACGACCTTGATAAAATTGCGTCCTTTTAACCTTAAGGCGCGCGATTCTGCCGGATGACACGGTTGCAGAAAAATGGCAGATAGGGCCAACCACGATTCAACTTTTAAGGAGATCTTCATGGCATCTGTTGCCAAAAACAGATTTTTTGCGGTCGCAACGGCCGGCCTCCTCTTGATGGCGGGCGCCGCACAGGCTGCTCCCTCCTGCGGAAACAACTCCGCCGGATTTCAGGAATGGGTCCAGGCCTACAAGCAGCAAGCGCAGGCGCAAGGAATTGGCAGCAGGGGCATCAGTGCGCTCGATGGCGTTTCCTATGCGAGCAAGACCATCAATGCCGACCGCAACCAGAAGAGCTTCAAATATTCGCTAGACAAGTTCATGCAGGTGCGCGGCGGTCAGACTATTATCTCGCGTGGGCGCGCGCAGAAGGCGCAAAACGCCGCTTTGTTCGCCAGCATCGAGCGCCGGTTCGGCGTGCCGGCCGGCCCGTTGATCGCGATCTGGGGCATGGAGACCGGTTTCGGAAGCTTCATGGGTAACCAGAATACCCTTTCCGCCGTGACGACGCTTGCCTTCGACTGCCGCCGCCCGGAATATTTCCGCGAGCAGCTGAATGCTGCGTTGAAGCTGGTCGATCAGGGAACGCTCTCGTCCAATTCCGTCGGGGCCATGCACGGCGAGATTGGGCAGACTCAGTTCCTGCCGCTCAACGTCCTTCGCTACGGCGTGGACGGCGATGGCAACGGCCGCATCGACCTGCGATCCAAGGCGGATGCGCTGGCCTCGACGGCGAATTTCCTGCGCGGCCACGGCTGGCAGACAGGCGCTGGCTATCAGCCAGGGCAGGCTAATTTCGCCGCAATCCAGGGCTGGAACGCGGCAAGCGTCTATCAGCAGGCAATCGCAATCATTGGCGCGAAGATCGACGGCGAATAGCCGGCCTCGCGTCAGACTAAATTTCAAGGCCGGTGCCCATCGCGCCGGCCTTTGTCATTCGAACCCTTCGCAGGCCTCGCCGACTGAACTCTGTGCGCTCTCGATGATCTTCTCGCCGCGGAAACTGAAGATTTCGCGCATGTAGGTAGAATTGCTCGGGAATTGATAGCAGACGAAGACGGTGACCGTCCCGTTGCCGGCGCTGGCGATCCGGTGGCGCAGGGTCGCGCCATGCACCGCGTTCTTCCATTCGTCGAGGCTTCCAAGAAACTCGTCCTTCGTCTGGATCGAGTCTATGTCTTCGAGGATCACCCTTGCATCGTCGGCCAGGAGCTTGTCGAACATGGCGTGGTCGGCGGTTGCAAGGGCTGAATACCACTGTTCGACCAGCTGTTCATGGCTATCTGCCGCGCGGCCAGCAAAACTCAGCGAAACGATGAAGGCGAAAGCAAGAACAAGCCGCGCCAACATCGAAGGGCCTACTCCAGGGTTGGCGCGCCGACCTCTTCAGGGTCGGGGCGAACGAAGTCGCCGGTTTCGGGATTCATGATCCAGAGTTCGCCAGTCGAAATATCGAACCATGCGCCGTGGAGCGTTAGCCGCCCCTTCTTCTCCAGAATGTCGATGCAGGGGAAACTGCGCAAATTTTGCAGGGAGTAACGGATCGAGATACGTTCCAGCGCGGTCTGGCGTTCCAGCGTCGTCATGAGCTCGTTGGCGGAAATGGCTTCGGCCGCCGGCGCAACCAGGCTCATCCATTTCCCGATGAAATCGCCGGGCGACAAGGGCTCGCTGGAAGGATCGAGCGCCGCCTTGATGCCGCCACAGCGGCCATGGCCGAGGACGACGATATTTTTGACCTTGAGGCTTTGCACTGCAAATTCAAGCGCGGCGGATGTTGAGTGATACTCGCCATCCGGTTCATACGGCGGCACCAGATTGGCGACATTGCGCACCACGAAGATCTCGCCCGGCGCGGTGTCGAAAATGATCTCAGGCGCCGAACGGGAGTCGCAGCAGGCGATAACGAGCGTCTCGGGGGTTTGACCTTTTTCGGCAAGCTGTCTGTAGCGCAAGGTCTCATTGGCATAGCGATGCGCCATGAAGTTGCGATAGCCGGTAAGAAGTTTATCGGGAAGCAGGGTCATGGCTTTGCTGTAGTCCTCATCATCGCGAAGATCAATTGGTCTTCAGGTGTAAGATCGCGCTCAAGCCCGGATGCCTTTGCTCGGGTGCACAAGTCGGCGCATCTGCGTCATGGCCATTGGCGTCGATAGACTTGAGGCATCCGCTTCCAGCATCAATTCGTCGGCGCCGCGCTTGGCAGCGCGTGCCATGATCTCGAAAACCGATGCGGTGGTTCGCTGCAAGACCTGCTCGGGTTCGAGGCCAGACAGCGTCCTTGCGAGGAAAAGCGCGGACGTCAGGTCGCCAAGGCCATTGGTCGGACCGTTGACGAGGCGATGCTCGGCGAGCAGGGCCAGCGAATGCGTCACCAGCAGATTGCCGGTGCCGCCCGCGATCATCGGATGGGCAGAGGTGACGAGCATGGTGCCCGGCCCCGCATGCAGGGCCGCCTGCATGATCGCCTTGTTGTCAGGAAGATCCGCCCCCGCAAGCCATGCGAGTTCGAAACGGTTCGGTGTAGCGATATCGGCGAGCGGCATCAGTTCGTCGCGAATGGCTGTCGCCGTCGCTTCGGGAACATAAAGGCCTTTCTCGTCGCCGATAACCGGATCGCAAAGATAGCGCACCGATTTCCTGCGTGCCTTGATCGTCTTTACCAGCCGCGCAACGCTCGCGGCTTGCGAAGCATGGCCAAGATAGCCGGTCATGATGGCGCTGACCTCGTCGAGCCAAGGCGCGCGCTCGAGATCGGCAATGAGGTCGTCGAATTGTTGGGGCTCCGGCACGATGCGCTTGGCGGGCCCGTGGCCGGGATGCCACGGAAGAATGACCGTAGGCACCGCCCAGACCGGATGGCCGAGGGTTTCCAGCGCAAAAACTGCGCCACGATTGCCCACGGCGCCACGAACGACGTGGCTCGAAATGACGATGACAGCGTTGGAGGAAACAGCAGAACCGGTCATTGAAAATACTCGTGCGAGGGCATTGGAGAGAAAGGGGCGGCGGCAGTGCCGAACGTCATCCCTTTCCGGATATGGAGACAATCAACCAAATAAACATTGCGATTAATACTAGCAATCCCAGCAGGCGGCCGATGCGCGTGCCCCAGACTTCGATCGGGTCGGCGGCGTCGGCATCCTGTGCAGAAAAATGGCGCTTCGCGCGGCCGACGATTGCGTTGCCATGAACCGCGGTCTCACGCTCGATACGCTCAAGAATCCGTCTCGATTCAGTATCTGGCCGCCGATTGTCGTTCTGTTCGGGCATGAGGCATCCATTCGATTCCAAGGCAAATCAGCATAGCGCTTTGCCAGTTCCTTTTGCAGAAAAAAATGTCTAGGCTCGCGTTGCTTCGTTTTGATGCCGCCGGCCCCGTGTATCCGTATTTTGGGAGATGATTTTCGATGCAATATTTGCCTTCAGTCGCGATGCCGCGCCGTGCGCTCACCGTTCTCGCCGTGGCGTTTCTCCTGCCGCTGCTTTCGGCCTGTGGATTCAACGTCATCCCGACCAATGAGGAACGGGCGAAGGCTGCCTGGAGCGAGGTGCTCAACCAATACCAGCGCCGTGCCGATCTCATTCCCAATCTGGTAGAGACCGTCAAGGGCTATGCGGCCCAGGAGAAGGATGTGCTGACCTCCGTCGTCGAGGCCCGCGCCAAGGCGACCCAGGTACAGGTTACACCGGAAACACTGACAGATCCCAACGCCTTCAAGGCCTTCCAGGACAACCAGGCGAACCTGACCGGCGCCTTGTCACGCCTGCTTGCCGTCGTCGAAAACTATCCCGATTTGAAGTCGAACCAGAACTTCCTCGCCCTGCAATCGCAACTTGAGGGGACGGAAAACCGCATTGCGGTTGCCCGCCGCGACTATATCGAGGCCGTGCGCGTCTACAACACCTCGCTCAAGACCATGCCGACGATGATCTGGAGCTGGATCTGGTTCCGCGGCAACGAGCCTTACCAGACCTTCACGATCGACGACTCCGCAAAGCAGACGCCGCAGGTGAAGTTCTAGGCATCAGCCGGAAAGAAGGGGCTTGTGTGATGTTTGCAGTCGCTGCTGCCACGCGCATATGCTCCCGGGAGTTGCGTGAGGTGAAACGTATTCGACCGGTGCTGCAGCTCTTTTGCGCGGCAGTTCTTCTGGCATTTCTGTCGGTCAGCGCTTTTGCTGCCGAACTTCCAGCGCTGACCGGGCGCATCGTCGATGGCGCCAACATCATCGACACCGCTACCCGCGCCGCAATCACGGAAAAGCTCGCGGTTTACGAGGCAAAGTCCTCCGACCAAGTGGTGGTCGTCACCGTGCCGAGTCTCGACGGGGAAGAGATCGAACCATATGCCAATCGGCTCTACCGCTCCTGGGCGATCGGACAAAAGCAGGAGAACAATGGTGTTCTTCTCGTCGTTGCCCCAAACGAGCGCAAGGTGCGCATCGAAGTCGGATATGGGCTTGAGGGCACGCTGACCGACCTTCTTTCCAAGCTGATCATCGAAAACGCGATCATACCCGGCTTTCGTTCAGGCGACTATTCCGGAGGCATCGCGCGCGGTATCGATGACATACTGACCGTGCTCTCCGGCGATAAGGCCGAGGTCGAGGCGCGGGCCAAGCGCAATATCAAGGAGCCGACTTCCGATATTGACTGGTTCTTTGTAATTTTCATAACCATCTGGGCGCTCATCTTTTTCGGCGGTTTCGCCACCGCTGTGCTTGCGCCGGCATTTGGTCGCAAGATCGGCCCCGGCCAGTACGAATGGCTCGGCATGCGCTTTGACAATCGCACCCGCGGGCGATCGGGCGGTGGGTGGTCAGGCGGAGGAGGCGGCTGGACCGGAGGCGGTGGTGGCTGGTCGTCGGGCGGCGGCGGTGGCGGCGGCTTCTCCGGGGGTGGCGGGTCCTCCGGCGGCGGCGGCGCATCGGGGAGCTGGTAGGCCATGCAGGTAATGAACGAAGCCGATCATGCCAATATTGCTGCGGCAATTCGCGAGGCGGAGAGCCGGACAAGTGGCGAAATCTATGCAGTTCTGGCGCGGCGCAGCGACAGCTATTTCTTCGTTGCCGGCTTCATGGTCGCCTGCGGGATATTGTTCGCCGCTGTGCTCGTTGCAGTCGCGGCCCATTGGTTCTGGTATACGATTACTCTGCCGGTCTTCGGCTTGGCGATCCTGTCGGCCCTTGTCACCGCCCTGCTTGTGTTGCGGCTGCTGCCGGATCTCCACATGTGGCTCGTGCCGAAGCATATTCGTTATCGCCGCGCCCACCTCAATGCCTCCCAGCAATTCCTGGCACGCAATGTTCACCTCACCACGAAGCGCACCGGCGTACTGCTGTTTGTTTCGCTGGCGGAACGATATGCGGAGGTTGTGGCCGACGCCGGCATCAACGCCAAAGTGGCGCAGCAGGAATGGAACGATATCGTTGCGATTCTGATCGACCATGCCGGCAGGGACGAATTGCCCGGCGGTTTCCTCAAGGCCATCAAAAAGGCAGGCCTGCTCCTGGAAGAACATTTCCCGGTGAGGCCCGGCGACATCAACGAACTGGATGACCATCTGGTCGAATTGTAATTTTCTTGCGTGTCATACGATTTTCACCGCATCGGTGCAGTTTGGGGTCGAAAACGGCTTCCGAATGGCTATGATCATGCAAAATACGCAATGAGGGGGGAATTTTGATGGCTTCACAGACTGCATTGGACCGAAAGGCCGCCCCGAAGCCCAAATCACCCAAGGCCAAAGACAAGAAGATTGACGCTGGTCTGTTCGAAGAGTTGCTCTTTGCCCGAGCGCCAGACGAAGACCTTGCCGGCTACGATAGAAGCGCAATCCAGACTTCGGCGAAGCTTGCCGAGGAGGCACTCTCACGTTTCAAGAGCGGGCAGTCTATCATCGATGTGAGCGAGGGGTCGCTTGTCTATCGCGACGGCCGTCCGGTCACCGTGATCACGTTGATCAACGACAATATGCCTTTCCTGCTCGATTCCGTTCTTGGTGAAATAAGCGACCGGGCAAACGCTGTTTACCTCGTCATGCACCCCGTCATGGATGTCGATGCGAAGACAAACAAGGCGATTGGCCCGGCAGGACCCGACAAGCCAGGCAAGGATGTGGCGCGCGTCAGCGTCATGCAGATCCACGTTCCCGCGCTCGACGGACCTTCCCGCGAAATCATGCACGCAGCGCTCACGACGGTGCTGAAGCAGGTGCGGGAGGCCGTACGCGACTGGAGGCCGATGCTCGACCGTCTCGGCGAAGCGATCGATGCCTACAAGACCGGAAAGCTGCCGATGAAAAAGGCGGCGATCGACGAGGCAGTCTCTTTCCTCGAATGGCTGCGTGACGACAATTTCACGTTCCTCGGCGTGCGCGAATACGACTACCTCGGTGATAATAACCAAGGCGAGCTCGAACGCTCCCGCAAGACAGGACTTGGCATCCTCGGCGACCCCGATGTCCGCGTGTTGAAACGCGGCAATCAGGGCGTCACCACGACGCCGCAAATCATCGCCTTCCTCACCGGCCCCGAGCTTTTGATCGTTACCAAGGCGAACACGAAGTCGCTGGTGCATCGCCGCGGCTATATGGACTATATCGGCGTCAAGACCTTCGATGCGGAGGGTCGGATCACCGGCGAGCTTCGTTTCGTAGGTCTCTTTACCTCCGGCGCCTATACGCGTTCGGTACTCAAAATCCCCTATTTGCGGTCAAAGACGGAAGCGGTCATCAGCCGCCTCGGGTTCAATCGCGAAGACCATTCGGGCAAGGCGCTGCTCAACGTTCTTGAAGGCTATCCGCGCGACGACCTGTTCCAGATCGACGTCAAGACGTTGACGCGCTATGCGGAGATCATCCTTGCGCTCGGCGAGCGGCCCCGCGTGCGGGTATTGCCGCGTGTCGATCCCTTCGGCCGCTTTGCATCGATCATCGTCTTCGTTCCACGCGAACGCTACGATTCCGTGGTGCGCGAAAAAATGGGCGCTTACTTTGCCGCGCTCTATGAAGGGCATGTCTCGGCCTACTATCCCGCTTTCCCGGAAGGCAACCTTGCACGCGTCCACTTCATCATCGGTCATGCCGAGGACGATTTTCCAAAGGTCAAGCGTGAGATGCTGGAAGAAGGCGTCCGCGCCATCGTTCGTACCTGGGACGATGCCGTCGCCGAGGTTGGCGACCGTACGGGTACGTCGCAATATACTGCGCTGGCGGCAGCATTCCCTGATTCCTACCGTGAGAACTTTTCCGCGGATGAGGCGCTCGTCGATGCGAGCCGAATTGCTGGTCTCTCACGCAGCAATCCGCTCTTCGTCGATTTCTACCGCCACCGTACAGACGGGCCCCATGCGGCATCGCTGAAGATCTATCATTATGGCTCGGCTGTTGCCCTGTCGCAGCGTGTTCCGCTGCTCGAAAACATGGGCTTCCGCGTCATCAGCGAGCAGACATTCGCCTTGCCTGCGGCGGATGCCAGCCCGCTCTACGTTCACGACATGGAACTCGTCAGCACTTCGGGCGCGGCCATCGATCTGCGCGACAGTGGCGCCCTGTTCGAGGACGTCTTCCGCAACATCTGGAGCGGCGCCTCCGACAATGACGGCTATAATGGACTGGCGCTGAGCGGCCAACTCACGGCGCGGCAGATCATTATCCTGCGCGCTTATGGGCGCTACCTGCAGCAGGCGGGCATTCCCTATTCGCAGGATTTCATCGCAATCACGCTCAATCGGTACCCTGCGATCGCGCGTCAGCTTTACGATCTCTTCGAGCAACGGCTAAGCCCGGCCAAGGCCAAGGGCGCGCAATCGGAGCGTAAGGAGGCTGCGATCCGTGCGGCCATCGAGGAAGCCTTGCAAGGCGTTCCGAGCCTCGACGATGACCGGATACTGCGCCGCTACCTCAATCTCATCGAATCGACGCTCCGCACCAATGCCTTCTCGCCAGAGGAGGATGGCAGCGAACGCGCATCTCTCGCCTTCAAACTCGATCCGCGTGCACTCGACGAGTTGCCGGAGCCCCGTCCCTACCGCGAGATCTTCGTCTATGGGCCGGAAGTCGAAGGCGTGCATCTGCGCTTCGGGCCCGTTGCCCGCGGCGGGCTTCGCTGGTCAGACCGCGCCCAGGATTACCGAACGGAAGTTCTGGGTCTCGTTAAGGCGCAGCAGGTCAAGAATGCGGTCATCGTGCCCGTCGGCGCCAAGGGCGGTTTCTATCCCAAGCGCCTGCCCACGGGCGGCGATCGAAACGCCATCTTCGAGGCCGGCCGCGCTGCCTATATCACGTTCATTTCTACGCTGCTGTCGGTCACCGACAATCTGAACGGCGAGACCGTCGTGCCGCCGGCCGACATGGTGCGGCGCGATGGCGACGATCCTTATTTCGTCGTTGCCGCGGACAAAGGCACGGCGACATTCTCGGATACCGCCAATGCGATCAGCCAGGCGCATGATTTCTGGCTCGACGATGCCTTTGCTTCGGGCGGCTCGGCCGGCTACGACCACAAGAAGATGGGCATTACCGCGCGCGGCGCCTGGGAAGCGGTCAAGCGCCATTTCCGCGAAATCGGAACCGATATCCAGAAAACCCCGTTCACCGTAGTCGGCGTCGGCGACATGTCGGGCGACGTCTTTGGCAATGGCATGCTGCTGTCGCCGCAGACAAGGCTGATTGCCGCTTTCGACCACCGCGATATTTTCATCGATCCGGAGCCCGACATCAAGGCGACGCTCAAGGAGCGGCAGCGCCTGTTCAACCTGCCGCGATCGAGCTGGCAGGATTTCGACAAGTCGAAAATATCGGCGGGCGGCGGCGTGTTCTCGCGCTCGCTGAAGTCGATCACGCTGTCCAAGGAAGCCGCGAAGGCCATCGGCCTCGCCAAGACGACGGCAACACCTTACGAGATCATGACCGCCATTCTCAAGGCACCGGTTGATCTCCTGTGGTTCGGCGGCATCGGCACCTATGTCCGCTCGATGGGAGAGAGCGATGCGGAAGTCGGCGACCGCGCCAATGACGCGATCCGCATCACCGGCAGCGATGTCAGGGCCAAGGTCATCGGCGAAGGCGCCAATCTCGGCGTCACGCAGAAGGGCCGCATCGAGTTCGGCCTGCTTGGCGGACGCTGCAATTCCGATGCGATCGACAATTCCGCTGGCGTCAACACCTCGGACGTGGAGGTGAATATCAAGATCGCCCTGGCGCAGGCCATGCGCGCCGGCAAGCTCAAGCGCGATCAGCGCGACAAGATTCTGGAATCGATGACAGCAGAGGTTGCAGACCTCGTCTTGCGCAACAACTATCTGCAGACCCTGGCTCTCTCGCTGGCGCAGCGGCGCGGCCTGGCCGATCTCGCCTATCAGGCCCGCTTCATCGGCGACCTCGAGGCGCGAAAGCTTCTGAGCCGCAAGGTCGAGACCTTGCCCGATGACAAGGCCCTCGCCGAACGGCAGGTCGATGGCATACCTTTGACGCGCGCCGAACTCGGCGTCCTGCTTGCCTATGCGAAGATCGTGCTGTCCGACCAGTTGTTGGCAAGCACCCTGCCCGACGATCCTTATCTCGATCGCGAGCTGATGGATTATTTTCCGAAGCAAATGCAATCGGGATTTGCCGATGAGCTTCATACGCATCGTTTGCGGCGGGAAATCATCGCAACGCAGCTTGCGAACAACATCATCAATCGCGGCGGCCCGACCTTCGTTAGCCGGCTATCCGATCTTACGGGCCGTTCCGGGCCGGAGATCGTGCGCGCCTACGTCATTGTGCGTGACGGCTTCTCGCTCGACAGTGTCTTTGCCGCGATTGACGCCCTCGACAATGCCGTGGCAGGGGACACGCAGAACGGTTTCTACGCCAAGGTGGCGCAGATGCTGAACTGGACGACGGCATGGGTTCTACGTAATGGCACCGCAGGGGCCAGTCTCGCGACCGCCATCGATGAGATCAAGAAAGCCCGTGACGCGCTGCAGCCAAGACTAGAGAAGCTGTTGCCAGCCTCCATGCTGGGGTTGATCCGCGACGACACCGCCAGCAATGCGGCGCTCGGCGCACCACCGGCTCTTGCCGCGCAATTGGCACGCCTGTCCGTCGCGCCGATCATTCCTGATATAGCGGCGGTGGCGCAGCAGGCGAATATCGACATAGCCACTGCCGGCAAGGCCTATTTCGATATTTCCGAGGCGTTCCGTATAGGCCGTATCGAAGACGCCGCACGCGGGGTTTCCGTCGCCGACTACTATGACGGCCTGGCACTTGCCCGCGCGACGGACCTGATCTCGCAGGCGCGGCGCGGTATCGCCGTCGCAGCGCTCAGCCGGCACGGCAAGAACGCTGATCCGGCCAAGGATTGGCTGACCAGCCGTGGCGCGCGTGTCGACGAAGTGCGCCAGCGTATGGCGAACATCGTCGAGAGCGGTGATTTGACCGTATCGCGACTCGCCGTAGCTGCCGGCCTGCTTTCGGATTTGTCGTAGTCGTGGTAGCCCCTTGCCCTCTCCCTTGGGGGAGGGCGGGCCGAAGGTCCGGGGAGGGGAATGCTTGAACTAATCCGGGCCTGGGATAAGCTTCTCAAAATTCCGCACGGGGCGACCCTCCAAAAAGGGGGAGGGAATTATCGCCCGCAATCACCAATGCCTGGAGGCAAAATGGCGCCAGTCTCGATGAAGCCCGCTTTCGCCGCTTGTGGGGGAAGCTTCAGGCGGGGCGGAGGGGCGTGCCAATGACCGCCTCCCCGCTGACAAGCGAAACCACTGCCTCGACTAAATCCGGCATATGGGGGTGGATGCTGTTCGACTGGGCGGCGCAGCCGTTCTTCACGGTCGTCACCACCTTCATCTTCGGGCCGTATTTCGTCTCGCGCATGGCGAGCGATCCGGCATTGGGGCAGGCTGCCTGGGGCTATGCCATCGCGGTATCCGGCCTGTTCATCGCCGTGCTGTCGCCTGTGCTCGGCTCCATCGCCGACGAGACCGGCAGGCGCAAGCCGTGGATCGCCTTCTTCGCCGTCATCAAGATCACCTGCCTCGTCATGCTATGGTTCGCGGCGCCGGGCTCGGGCCTGATCATACCGCTCATCTTCTTTTCGCTTGCCTCGATCGCTGCGGAATTTTCGATCGTGTTCAACGATTCCATGATGCCGCGCCTCGTTGCGCCGAAGGACATCGGCCGTATATCCAACATTGCGTGGGGCCTCGGCTATCTCGGTGGCATGATCGCGCTGATCTTCGTCGTTGCCTTCATGGCCGGGTCGCCGGAAACGGGCAAGACCATGCTCGGCCTGCAACCGATTTTTGGGCTCGACCCCTCAGCCGGCGAGGGCGACCGCGCAACCGGACCGCTCGCCGCCTTGTGGTACCTTGTCTTCGTGCTGCCGATGTTCTTCTTCACGCCCGATGGCGCGCGCGGCTTGCCCATCCGCCCCGCCATTGCCTCCGGGCTTGCGCGTTTGCGTTCGACCTTGGCTGAGGTGCGCCAGCGCCCTGGCATTCTCCGCTTCCTGGTCGGGCGGATGATCTATCAGGACGGGGTGAATGCCCTCGTCGTGCTTGGCGGCGCCTTCGCCGCGACGATGTTCGGTTGGGCTACCGCCGAAATCGGCATTTTCGGCATCATCCTCAACGTCGTCGCCATCTTCGGCTGCCTTGCAGCAAGCAGGCTCGACGCGATGCTGGGCTCGAAGACGGTTGTGGTGGCGGCGCTCATCGTCCTTGTGATCGCTACGATCGGGATTGTTTCGACCGGGCCCGGCTACACGCTCTTCGGTTTCATACCGCTTCCCGGCGCTGACAGCGGCGGCCTGTTCGGTACACCTGCCGAGAAGGCCTATATCTGTTTCGGCCTCCTCATCGGTGTTGCGTTCGGCCCGGTCCAGGCTTCGTCGCGGTCGTATATGGCGCGGAGTGTTTCAGTTGAAGAAGCCGGCCGCTATTTCGGCATCTATGCGCTCTCGGGTCGGGCGACGAGTTTCCTTGCGCCCTTCCTCGTGGCGACGGTAACCGCGTTCAGCGGGTCGCCGCGCCTTGGCATGGCGACCATCATCGTTTTCCTTCTGGGCGGATTGGCGATTCTCGTGCGAACGCCCTATCCGGCCGCGATGCCCAGAGGTTCTACCTAACTAGATTTGCTCTAGTGCCGGAAGTGACGCATCCCGGTAAACACCATGGCGATGCCGTGCTCATCGGCTGCGGCGATGACGTCATCATCGCGCATCGATCCGCCCGGCTGAATGACAGCGGTCGCTCCCGCGGCGACGGCTGAGAGCAAACCATCGGCAAAGGGGAAGAAGGCATCGGAGGCAACCACGGAACCCTTGGTGAGGGGCGTTTCGATGCCTGCAGCTTCAGCGGCATCCTCGGCCTTGCGGGCGGCAATGCGGGCGCTGTCGACACGGCTCATCTGCCCCGCGCCAATGCCGACTGCAGCACCATCCTTGACGTAGACAATGGCATTGGATTTGACGTGCTTGGCGATGCGGAAGGCGAGCTTGAGATCAGCCATCTCGGTTTCGGTGGGTGCACGCTTGGTCACGACCTTCAACTCGAGGTCGTCCACCACGCCGCTGTCGCGCGACTGGACGAGTATGCCGCCAGCCACCGTCTTGGCGCTGATGCCGGACGCACGGGGATCGGGCAGTCCGCCGGTTACCAGCAGGCGCAGGTTTTTCTTCGCCGCCACGATTTCCTGCGCCTCCGGGGTTGCGTCGGGAGCAATAATGACCTCGGTGAAGATCTTGACGATCTCCTCGGCAGCCTCGGCGTCGAGCGTGCGGTTCAAGGCGACGATTCCGCCAAAGGCAGACACGGGATCGCAGGCCAGCGCCTTGAGGTAAGCCTCCTTCAACGTCGCCCCTTCGGCGACACCGCATGGATTGGCATGCTTGATGATCGCGACGGCAGCTGTACGGGCCGGGTCGAACTCGGCGACGAGCTCGAAGGCCGCATCGGTGTCGTTGATGTTGTTATAGGAGAGCTGCTTGCCCTGGAGCTGCGTCGCGGTGGCAACGCCCGGGCGCTTTTCGCCGGTCAGGTAGAAGCCGGCGGACTGGTGCGGGTTTTCACCATAGCGCATCACCGAATGCAGGTGACCGCCGATCGCGCGGCGGGATGGCGTCTCCGTCATCAAGGCTTCGGCGAACCATCCGGAAATCGCGGCGTCATAGGTTGCGGTGCGGGCATAGGCCTTGGCCGCGAGACTTTGACGGAACGAGTAGGGCAGCGATCCTTCATGCTTGTCGAGCATTGCGATCACCATGTCATAGTCGCCGGGATCGGTGACCACACCGACATAGGCATGGTTCTTGGCAGCCGCGCGGATCATTGCCGGCCCGCCAATATCGATGTTCTCTACGATATTGGCATAGTCGGCGCCCGAATGGCGGACGTCTTCGAACGGATAGAGATTGATGACGACGAGGTCGATCCCGCCTATCTCATGCGTCTTCATCGCTTCGACATGCTCCGGGTCGTCGCGGACGGCCAGGAGACCGCCATGCACCTTTGGATGCAATGTCTTGACGCGTCCATCCATGATCTCGGGAAAGCCCGTTAAATCGGAGACGTCGCGAACCGGAATGCCCTCTGCCGCGATCGCTTTCGACGTGCCGCCGGTGGAAAGGATCTCGACCCCATGGCGGTGCAGCGCATGGGCAAGGGCCGTCAGGCCCGCCTTGTCGGAAACCGAAAGCAGCGCGCGACGGACGGGAAAAAGGTTCGGCGGTGTAAATGATTTTGCGGCGACGGCCATGGGAGTTCGTCCTTAGCAGAATGTGGATGCGTGGATTTGGCGGCTCTAACACAGGCCTTCGCGGAATCCTACTTCGGATCGCGCATTTGCCGGAATTATGCCGGGCTTGCTGCGAAATTAGGTCAGATACATTGACATATCTCGCTTGATGGCGTCATATCCGCCGGGCTTATGCGACGTTCGAGGAGGAGTTTCCGGACGGTGGGCGCACAGGCACGAGAGGCAATCAAGCGAGTAGAAAATGAGCAACTGGGAAGCCAGATACGCAACGCGTGCAAACCGGATGCGCGCTTCGGAAATCCGTGAACTCCTGAAACTGCTCGATCAGCCGGACATCATTTCCTTTGCCGGTGGTATTCCGGATCCGGCGTTGTTCCCGACCGAGGCATTTCGCAAAGCCTACGAACGGGCGCTCGCAGACGGACAGGCAGGCCCGGCGCTGCAATATTCGGTCAGCGAAGGCTATGCGCCCTTGCGCGAGTGGATCGCAAAACGCCTAGCGGCGCTCGGCATTGTCTGCGATATCGATAACATCGTCATCACATCGGGATCGCAGCAGGCCCTGGACTACCTTGGCAAGCTCTTCCTTTCGCCGTCCGATACCGCTTTGGTGACGAGCCCCACCTATCTCGGTGCACTGCAGGCATTCAATGCATACGAACCTCAGTACGATCAGCTGACGCCCGAGTTGGGCAATATGACGCCTGCGGGTTACCAGGACACGGCGGCTCGCAATGGCGGACGCCCGAAATTCGCCTATATCAACCCGGATTTCTCCAATCCCGCCGGCGAAACCCTGGATCGCGCCGGTCGTGAACGCCTGCTCGACCTTGCCGACGAACTCGACATTCCCATCATCGAAGACGCCGCCTATCAGGGGCTGCGCTATGACGGTGAGCCGGTTCCGCCGATCCTCGCGCTCGACATTGCGCGCAAGGGCGATATCGATGCAACGCGCACGATCTATTGCGGAACGTTCTCGAAGACGCTGTCGCCCGGATTGCGGCTCGGTTTCGTCTGTGCAGCAAAGCCGGTCATCCGCAAGCTAGTTCTGATGAAGCAAGCGGCGGACCTCCACAGTCCCACAATCAACCAGATGGCGATGTATCATGCGGCCGTCGATATTTACGACGCGCAGATAGAGCGCCTGCGCGCGACCTATGGCGCGCGCCGCGACCATGTCCTGACGGCGCTTGAAAGATATATGCCGGAAGGCGTGTCATGGACGAAGCCTGAAGGCGGCATGTTCATCTGGGTCACCTTGCCGGAAGGGATTGACGGGGCGAAGCTCCTTGCCCGTTCGATCGAAACCGAGCGGGTTGCCTTTGTGCCAGGCCAGGCGTTCCACGCCGACGGCAGCGGGGCAAATACCATTCGCCTGAGCTTCTCGCTCGCTTCAGAAGAGGTTGCCGATACCGGTATCGCCCGTCTTGGACGCCTTATTCGCCAGGTGATGGCCGAACTCTAAACGCCGAGGCTTGTGCGGGTGAACTGCCACTCGACTTCGGGCCGCTGGGCGGCACTGAAGGACAACGTGATCTGGCGGGTCCTGACGGGCCCGCGGAACCCGGCAAAGAACAGTGAATCCTCGACGAAGGGCTGCACCGTTGCCGAGAACATCCAGATATCGTCGTTTTCCGCCTGAAGAATGATCAGGCCGTTATCGTCCACAGAGACGTGGACGGCGGGATGCAAGTGAAAACGCACGACGACATTTTCGGCGCCAGTATCACGCAGTGGATTGCGACCGGCGGCAAAGAAGCTGTCGATACCTTCGATGACGCTGCCATTGTGCGACAACACGATCTGACGTTCGTGATAGATGCCGAACGGTCGAACGTAGCCATTGTGGTTGGCAACGAAGCCGACGGCGCCTTCCCGCTCTATACGCTCGATATTTACCCTGGTGGGCCCGGCAATGATCGGCGTTCCGATCATGTTCGAGAGTCCGGAGGTATTGCTGAAGCGGCAGGAGGACGTGTCGTTGAGCGTTGCCGTCGAATGAGCGGCGGTCGATCGGGCGAGCGGCCGAAATTCGGGCGGGCCATAGCGATCGACGCCGGCATTGACGATGTAGCGGTTGCGGCCCGATGACATCTCGAAGGACAAGCAGCCAGCGTGGGCATCACGCGAGGCAGTGACCGGCGGAGCGAGGCCGGTGTCGGCAATGATCGTCGTCGAATCCATGGAAAGCCGCTCATAGCCCGAATGCGGCGCGTGAATGAGCGGTAGGCCGCCGATATCGTCATGGCGGAGCACGGCAATGACCCGTTCCGGCATGGTGGCCCCAACCCCATTGAACAGGGCAAGGCTGCCGTCATGATGGCGGAAAAAACGCAGCGCCGGCAGCATCCGCTCGATGGCTTCGATCAGCGCTTTGGGCGGTGCCTCCTGGCCACTGGCATAGGTCTGGCGCAGCGGCAGAAGGTCGGCGAGCAGTTCGAGAATAATAAGGGGATTACGCGAGATATGGCCGCCGTCGGGGAGGATCTGGCGGGTTAGTTCATATTCGAGGTTGCGACGGGCCGACCGGCTGGTGCTCGACGCTACCGGCAGGGCAAGCGCCGCAAGCGCGAGCGCGATGCGGGCGCGCAGCTTCTCTTCGCCGTCATCCATGACAGCCGCCATCGTCCGCAAGTAGCGGACCTGGACAGCGAGCGAGCGCATGAACTGGCGATAGGCGCGCAGGTCTGCGCCTGCCAGAATGAGGCTCGAATGCTGCAGCCAGGCGATGATGCGCTGTGCCGTGACCTCCGGCACCCATGCCGGCCCCGCGACCGAACGGCCATGCGTGGTGATCCAGTCGCTGAGGAGGGCGCGGGCGTTGGCGGTGGCAAGGTCCGTGCCTGCCGCACGCAAGTGGCGGAGCCAGCCGAAATTGTGCAGAGCCGCCTGCCAGGCGGCATTGGGTGGCTCGACCAGGAACGGCGAGCGGCCGCCGGTTTCGACGACCTTGCCGGCCAAGGCAAAGCGACCATGGTAAAACTCTTCGGCAATTTGCGGATCGGCCGGGCGCAGATCTTGCGGGGCAATAAGCACGCGCTCGGGCGTAAAGCCGGTAAAGCGCCAGCGGTAGAGCGGGCCCATGCGCACGCGCCTGCGGAAACGGCGCCACAATTGCGCCGTCGCTAGTCCCCACAATTGCGGTGTTTCGCTGAGCGCGACCATATTATTTTTGCTTCGAATCGTCGACGACAGCCTAAACTATCCGGTCAAACAGTTAAAATTTTAGTATTTGCGCCGGAATCGAGCCGCAAAGAAGCCATCCATGCCGGACAGCGCCGCATCGTCATTGGGAAGATCCGCGGGCGTAGAGCGCACAAAACCCTCTTTCGTAATGAGGTCTGCGAGGCCACCGATCTCTTCGGCGACGACAGGAACGAGTTCGATGGCGGGGTTCTTGGCAATCAATTGCTTTGCGACCGTTTCGCCTTCGGAGGGGTCGAGAGAGCAGTTAGAAAACACGATAATCCCGCCGGGCCGAACGAGGGTGACGGCGTGGTCCAAGAGCTTGGCCTGAAGCGCGGCGAGTTTGGCGATCTCTTCGGGACTTTTAGTCCACGGAACGTCGGGATGGCGTCGTACCGTCCCCGTCGAGGAGCACGGTGCGTCGAGCAGGACAGCATCGAAGGGCTCGGCCGGTTCATAGGCCGCAAGATTTGCTTCGACGGTGTCGGCGGTGAAATGCAGGCGCTCGAGATTGGCGCGCAGCCGCTCCAGGCGATTGGCGGACAGATCGAGCGCGGTCACATTGGCACCAGCCAAAGCAAGCTGTGCGGTCTTGCCGCCGGGCGCGGCGCAAAGATCGGCAACACGTTTTCCGGTAATGTCGCCAAAGAGCTTTGCCGGAAGGCTCGCCGCCGTATCCTGCACCCACCACTCCCCCTCGGCAAAGCCCGGGAGGCTGGTCAGGGCGCCTTCAATGTTGGCAAGCCGAACCGAGCCCGTTGGCAGGGCGAGACCGCCAAGACGCTCGGCCCACACTTGTGGGTCGCCCTTGACCGTGAGATCGACGGCTGGCTCCTTTGCCTGGATTTCAAGGATGGCGCCTGCCTTTTCCTTGCCATAAGCGGCAACGAGACTTGCCTCGAACCATGAAGGAACATTGACTGCGGCCCGATTGGCGAACGTCTCCTTTTCCCGCGACAGGCGCCGCAGGACGGCATTCACCATCGACGCAAAGCGCCGGTTACGTGGATCGCCGTTCGCCGCTGTCACGGCAAGATCGACGGCGGCGCGATCGGGCAGGTCGAGATAAAGGATTTGTGCCGCCGCCACGTGCAAAAGATGCTTCAGGGCTACCGCATTTTCCGGCAGCGGCCGGTCAATCATCTGGCTGATAGCTGCTTCGATCGCGCCGCGATTGCGCAGCGCAGCCCCGAGAATGGCGCGCACCAGTGAGCGGTCACGGTCGTCGAGAGCCATATATTGGGGATGCCCGTTACTGTTGTCGGTAAGGCCGTCGAGCGACGTATGCTTCTCGATGACAGCCCCCAGCAGACGTGTTGCGCATTGACGCGCGGCGAGGCCAGGCCTGTCCTCCCCGTCAAAAGATTCCGTAACTTGCTGTTTTCTGGAGAAATTCCGTTTCGCTGCCCGTTCCGCGCTCATGCCCAAGGGCCTTTGCGGCTTGCGCCATTGCGGCCCCACGGCGTCGGACGGTCGTCTCGCGGTTCCTCATCGTCGAGCGGCTGTTCGACACCGCGCGCCGGTTTCGCGGGCGCCTCGGTCCGGGCGAATTCCGAGGCCATGGCCTCCAGCGCCGCAATGCGATTTTCGGTGTTTGGATGCGTGGAAAACAGATTGTCGGCGCCACGACCGCTCAAGGGATTGATGATAAAAAGCGGTGCCGAGGCTGGGTTTCGCTCCGCATCCTCGTTGACAATCTGCTTCGCGCCGCGCGCAATCTTGTTGAGGGCAGATGCGAGCCACAGCGGATTGCCGCAGATCTGTGCGCCGCGCCGGTCGGCGGCGTATTCCCGTGTCCGGCTGATCGCCATCTGCACGATCATTGCGGCAAACGGCGCGACGATCATGGCGATCAAAATACCAATGAAGCCGAGAGGGTTATTATTCTCGCGGTTGCCGCCGCCGAAGAACAGGGCGAAATTGCCGAGCATCGAAATGGCACCGGCGAGTGTCGCGGTGATGGTCATCGTCAACGTATCGCGGTGCTCGACATGGGCGAGTTCGTGCGCCATCACCGCCGCGACCTCCTGCGGCGACAGGCGCTGCAAGAGACCGGTACTGGCGGCGACAGCGGCATTCTGCGGGTTGCGCCCAGTGGCAAAGGCGTTGGGCTGATCCGCCTCGATGAGATACACCTTCGGCATGGGCAGGTTGGCACGCGCTGCAAGATCGCGGACAACGCCGTAATATTCGGGTGCGGTGCGCTCATCGACCTCAATGGCGTGATGCATGCGCAGCACCATCTTGTCCGAATTCCAGTAGCTGAAAAGGTTCATGCCGGCGGCCATCACGAGCGCGATCATCATGCCGCCGGAGCCGCCGATGAGATAGCCAACGGCCATGAACAGGGCGGTCATGAAGGCAAGCAGCATTGCAGTGCGCATGATGTTCATGGTTGCATTCCTCCCCTCGGAAATGAAGCGTTAGAGTCCATGGCTGGCAAGGTCATTCCTTTTGTTCGCCATCTTCCGCTATATGATGGTGCTTTATACAGCAAGCTTCAATGACGAGTGTCACATGACGGACGAAGAGACAGCAAAAACGCCGCACGCCGACGATGACGACAAGCGCCGGCATCCCGCCTTCGACCAACTGCCGCCGGCGGCCCAGCGCGCCCTCAAGGAAGCGGAAGCGCGCCGGCAGGCGGAAAAGGATGCCGCCGAGAAACCGCGCGAAATCGGCGGACGGGGCGGCAAGGATCCTGCCCGCTACGGCGATTGGGAAATCAAGGGCCGCACGATCGACTTCTAATGGCGGATAACTTCAATTCCAAGTTGTTCACGCCGGAGCCAACGGCTGAGCAACAGAATTGCCGCGGCGGCAAGGCCGCAGACGAGGCCGAGCCAAATGCCGGCGCCCTTCATGTCCAGCCAGAAGCCAAAGGCAATTGAGAGCGGCAAGCCTATGCCCCAATAGGCAATGGCCGCATAGATCATCGGTACTGTCGTGTCATGCAGGCCACGCAGCATCCCGCTCGCGACCGCCTGACCGCCGTCGAAAATCTGGAAGAGCGCTGCAAACGCCAGGAACGAGACGGCGAGCGATATGACCTCGGCGTTTGATGGGTCGTGCAGATCGATGAAGGCGCTGATAAGCTGGTATGGCGCAAACAACATCAGCATCGCGGTGAGCACCATGAAGCCGGTTCCGCCGATGAAGGCGACCCAGCCGGCGCGCCTGATTCCGTCACCATCCTGTGCCCCGTAGGCCCGGCCCACGCGGACCGTTGCCGCCTGGCCAAAGCCCATCGGCACCATGAATGCAATGGCGGCAATCTGGATGGCAATCGCATGCGCCGCAAGGTAATCCGCACCGAGAATTCCCATCAGGAAAGCCGCTGCATTGAAGATTGTAACTTCAAAACTCATGATCGCGGCGATCGGCAGGCCAAGGCGGAGCAGTTCGCCATAGCGTGGCCAGTCGGCACGCCAGAAGCGACCGAACAGATGGTAACGGCGGAACTGGCGATCACGCATGATGATGACGACGAGGCCGACGAACATCATCAGCGACGACAGGGAGGTCGCGATGCCCGAACCGACGATCCCAAGCTTGGGGAATCCCAGATGTCCGAAGATCAGGCACCAATTGGCAAGGGCATTGAAGCCGACGCAGAAGAGGGCAACGAACAGCGCCCAGCCGGGACGTTCGAGCGCCGCGATAAAGGACCGCAATACGATATAGCCGTAGAACGGCAGGACCGCCCACTGCAGCGAACGAACGTAGGCTTCGGCGGTATCGGCAAGGGCCGGATTTTGCCCCATGGCAATGAGAATCGGTCCGGTGTGCCACAACGCGAACCAGATCGGAATCGATATGGTGACGGCGAGCCAAAGGCCTTGCCGCACCGTGCGGCGAACCTCGCGCACTGAAAAGCGATTGCGGCCGAGTTCCTTGGCCATCATCGGCGAGGTGGCAAGCATCAGCCCGAGACCGAAGATCATCGGCATATAGTAGAGGTTGGTGCCGAGGGCGCCGGCTGCGAGCGTATCCGCGCCGACCCAGCCCATCATCATGACGTCGGTTGCCGTCATCGCTGTTTGCGCGAGATTGGTAAGAATCATCGGCCAGCTCAACGCCAGCATCGCAATAATTTCTTCACGCCACGCGCGCCGGGACGCGGCGTTTTGGGCTAGGGCAACCGACATGTCTTGGTCTTTCAGAGGAATTTGCCTCGCATTGAGGCAGGATGCACCGATTTCAGGCAGATTCTTGGTATCATCAAATTTCGGCAAGAGCAAAGGGGGCACCTGCAACCTGGCATTGGTGGTTGGCTTCCCTTCCGGGCGTTATTGTCGATCATATTGACATTTGTAATTTAAAAACTACATTTTCATGATAAGACTGAAACAGACCTCCGTTTATCGTAAGTGGGAAAGCAAGCTGAAAGACCAGAGGGCGAGGGCGGTCATCGCTGCCCGCCTCTTCCGCTTGGCCAATGGGCTTGGGGGCGACATTGCATTTGTAGGTGGTGGCGTAAGCGAACTGAGAATTCACTATGGACCGGGATACCGGGTTTATTTCCGGCGTCACGGCGAACAGATTGTCATCCTTCTTTGTGGCGGTGACAAGCAGACGCAAGATCGGGACATCCGCGAGGCTCGGCGATTGGCAATAGATTGGAGGGATGATGACGAAGCTCTATGACTACAATCCTGCCGACGCACTCAAATCTGACGAGGCAATAGAGTTATTTCTTGCCGACGCATTTGAAACTGGCGATTCTGCCTACATTGCGAAGGCCATCGGGGTAGTCGCAAGATCGAAGGGCATGGCAACGATCGCACGCGAGACTGGATTGTCCCGGGAACAACTTTACCGCTCACTGAGTGAAAGTGGAAACCCTACACTGGCCACAACGATAGCCGTGTTGAAGGCAGTCGGCTTTCAACTGAGTGGCAAACGGGCGACTTAAACGGAAAGGGCCACCCCGAAGGGTGGCCCCGCAATTCCGTCTGGCACAAAGCTGTCTTTGGCCTTTCCCGGCTTTCGCCGGGCGCTTATTCAACGGAGAGACAATCCCCGATGGAAAGCATCAGACGCCTTGTGGCAGATTGCGAAATCACGAGACATCGGATCACCTCCTTTTCATTCGTTGAACACAATTGGAGAATGGGGTGTCATGACCCACGTTTCAAGAGAAAAAAGCAAGGCCATGTGTGCATGGGTTGCAAAGAGGCTCAGGCAGTCATAAGCCAAGCAGACTGAATGCAACGCACGCGACGCGCAACTTGCTGCGCCCCGTGCCCGGGGGCAGAGAATGGCAGCTGAAGACAAGGCGGCGCGGATCATCCGCACGGTGGTCGACGTCATCGAACCGCAATTTGCGATTGAACTTTGGGACGGAACCCGCATCGGTGATTTTGATGGTCCTATACTTGCCATCAATGATCCTATGGCCGTGCGCCAGATCGCTCTCAAACCCAATATCGGCTCTGTCGTCGAGTTGTGGGTGTCGGGCCAGATCGACATCAGGAACGGCACGCTGTTCGATCTCGTCGAGCGCGGTCCCAAGGGAAAGTTCAAGCACCGGCTGAAAAGCCTGCCAAAGTGGCAGCTCTTGAAGGATGTGCCTTCGCTTTTGCTGAGCGGAGCAAAAGGCGGCAGTTCCGGGCTTGGCGGCAAGAATCCTTACGTCAGCGGGTCCAACAAGGAAGCGATTACCCACCACTACGACGTGTCGAACGCCTTCTATCAGCTCTTTCTCGATGAGCGCATGGTCTATACCTGCGCCTATTTCACCGACTGGGCCAATAGCATCGACCAGGCGCAGGCTGACAAGCTCGAATTGATCTGCCGCAAGCTGCGCCTCAAGCCCGGCGATCGCCTGCTCGACATAGGCTGCGGCTGGGGGGCCATGCTGATTTATGCGGCAAAGAACTATGGCGTGACCGGCACGGGCGTATCTTTGTCGGAGGCGCAGACGGCCCTTGCCCGCGAGCGGATCAAGGCGGAAGGCCTTGAGGACAAGATCACGATTCACGTGAAATCCTATGAGCATCTCGAGGGGCAGTTCGACAAGATTTCCTCGATCGGCATGTTCGAGGCGGTGGGCATTGCCCACTACGACACCTATTTTTCCAGCGTGCACCGATTACTGAGGCCGGGTGGCCTTTATCTCCACCACGCGATCACACGGCGCATGAAGCGCAACAAGAAGACCTTCGGGCGCAAGAGCGCCGAACACCTCGCCCTGGTCAAATACATCTTCCCGGGCGGCGAACTCGACCATCTCGGCATGACGGTCGAGAACCTCGAAGGCTACGGTTTCGAGGTCCACGACGTCGAGAATCTGCGTGAGCATTATGGCCGCACTTGCCGCATGTGGGCCGACCGTCTCCATGCGCGCTTCGATGAGGCGATCGCGGAAGTCGGCGCTCCCAAAGCGCGGTTGTGGCTGCTGTACCTCACCGGCTGCGCCCTTGCGTTCGAGCGTGGCACCGTACAGATCAATCAGACGCTGGCGTCACGCCGCAAGCGCGGAATCTCTGCCGTGCCGCAGACACGCGCCGATCTTTATCGCTGAAGGAGGGTGTCCCCCCTTAGGGGAAGACACTATTTTCAGCCCTTGCGGTTTTGGCGATTGGCGATCAGGTCATCAACGACGGCCGGGTCGGCAAGCGTTGAGGTGTCGCCGAGCGCGCCAAAATCATCTTCTGCGATCTTGCGCAGGATGCGGCGCATGATCTTGCCGGAACGGGTCTTCGGCAGGCCCGGCGCAAACTGTATCTTGTCTGGCGTGGCGATCGGGCCGATCTCCTTGCGCACATGCTTGACCAGCTCGGCGCGCAAATCGTCGCTACCCTCGAGTCCGGACATGAGCGTTACATAGCAATATATGCCTTGGCCTTTGAGGTCGTGCGGATAGCCGACCACGGCCGCTTCCGAGACCGTATCATGGGAGACAAGCGCGGACTCTACCTCGGCCGTTCCCATGCGATGCCCCGAGACGTTGAGAACGTCATCGACGCGCCCGGTGATCCAATAGTAGCTATCCTTGTCCCGCCGGCAGCCATCGCCGGTAAAGTACTTGCCCTTATAGGTGGAGAAATAGGTTTCGATGAAGCGCTTGTGATCGCCATAGACCGTGCGCATCTGCCCCGGCCAGGAGTCCGTGATGCAGAGGTTGCCATCGGCCGCGCCTTCGAGCACGTCACCCTCATTATCGACCAGTTGCGGTTGCACGCCAAAGAACGGCCTTGTGGCCGAGCCCGGCTTGAGCGGCGTTGCGCCGGGCAGCGGCGTGATGAGGATGCCGCCGGTTTCCGTCTGCCACCAGGTATCGACGACAGGACTGCGCTTGTCGCCCACCACCTGATAATACCATTCCCAGGCTTCCGGATTGATCGGCTCTCCAACCGAGCCGAGGATGCGCAGCGATTTGCGCGATGTCTTCTTGACCGGTTCGTCACCGGCGCTCATCAGCGCGCGGATAGCGGTGGGGGCGGTGTAGAAGATGTTGACCTTGTGCTTGTCGATGACTTCCCAGAACCGCGATACCGAAGGGTAGTTGGGCACGCCCTCGAACATCAGCGTCGTCGCGCCGTTGGCGAGCGGACCGTAGACAATGTAGGAATGGCCGGTTACCCAGCCCACATCGGCGGTGCACCAGTAGATGTCGCCGTCATGGTAGTCGAAGACATATTCGTGCGTCATCGAGGCATAGACCAGGTAGCCGCCGGTCGTGTGCAGCACGCCCTTGGGCTTGCCGGTCGAGCCAGAGGTGTAAAGGATGAAAAGCGGATCCTCAGCCTTCATCTTTTCAGGTTTGCATTCCGCCTTAACGCTGGCAATCTCATCGTGATACCAGAGGTCGCGATTGCTGGCCCAGCCGGTCTTGCCGCCGGTCCGGCGTACGACGAGTACGTTCTTCACCATGACGTGGTGGCGCGCCGCAATGTCGATCGCCTTATCGGTATTTTCCTTAAGAGGCACCGGCTTGCCGCCGCGCATGCCCTCATCGGCCGTGATCACGAATGTGGATTCGCAGTCGACGATACGGCCAGCGAGCGCATCCGGGGAGAAGCCGCCGAAGACGACGGAGTGGATCGCGCCGATGCGCGCGCAGGCCAGCATCGCATAGGACGCTTCCGGGATCATCGGCATGTAGATCGTCACCCGGTCGCCCTTCTTGACGCCGTGTTTCTTCAGGACATTGGCAAGGCGGCAGACCTGCTCGTAAAGCTCATTATAGGTGATCTTCTTGTCGAGATAGGGATTGTCGCCTTCCCAGATGATCGCGACCTGATTGCCGCGCTTTTTGAGGTGGCGGTCGATGCAGTTATAGGAAACGTTGGTAACGCCATCCTCGAACCATTTGATCGAAACCTTGCCCTCGAACGAGGTGTTCTTGACCTTGGTGAAGGGCTTGAACCAGTCGATGCGCTTTCCGTGCTTGGCCCAGAACTTTTCGGGGTCCTTGATGCTCTGCTTGTACCAGCTGAGATAGGTATCATTGTCGATGAGCGCGTTTTTCTTCGCGCTTGCCAGCACCGGATAAACCTTCTCGGACATCAATTTCCTCCAGAATCTTAAATATCGGGCCTCCACCCGGATACCTCCCCGGGCGGGAGGCGCACAGGTTCATTACCACCAAGCAAATCAATGCGTAAATATCAGAGTTGGCCCTGAGGCAATGGCGTTCGGTCGCATTCTGTAGCGGCCAATATCGTTTTCGGTCGCGTTTTATCGCGAAATCGGTCCATTTTGACCACATTTCGGCTTATAGGGTCGCTGCCTTGACTTGGGGAGGACAAACTATCAGCGCCAAAGAATTGTTGTTTCCGGCGCCGCACCAAGGATCGAGGAATGCGAATAACTGTCTTGCGCAGCGTTGCGTCACGCGCAAAATTCACATGGTTCACCCTAGCCGCTTTGAGCATTGCCATTCCGGCAGGCGCCGGCACGCTCCCCGCGCCATCCAATCCGCAGGACCGTATCGGCGCAAAGCTTTTCGGCGAGGAGCATGCGCATTTGCTCAAGGATTCGGTATTCGACAAGATCAGTCCGCTGGTATTGGCGGCCATGCCGCGCGGCAAGGCCTATATCAACTACAAGGCGCCGTCGAAATGCGTTCCCGAAAGGCTGAAGAACGTGCTGAGCCGCGTTTCCGCCAAGTATGGGCCGATCACGGTGAACTCGACCGTGCGCACACGCACGCGCAACAATCGCGTTGGCGGCAAGGACCAATCCTACCACCTGAGCTGTCAGGCGGTGGATTTCCGGGTCCACGGCGGCTCGTCCGGCCTCATGAGTCATCTGTCGTCCAGCGGTGACGTCGGCGGGTTGAAACGCTATCCGGCCGGCTATTATCACATCGATACCGGACCGCGCCGCAGCTGGTAATTACCGAGTTCCGAAAATCGCGGAACCGACCCTGACTGATGTCGCGCCGAAGCCGATGGCGAGTTCGTAGTCACCGGACATGCCCATGGAAAGCTTGTCGACTCCGGCCTGCCGGGCGATCTTTTCAAGCAGGGCAAAGTGCGGGCCGGGATTCTCATCGGCCGGCGGAATGCACATCAGGCCCTCGATCTGGAGGCCGCGAACTTCGCGGCAATGCTTGACAAATGCTACCGCCTCTTTTGGATCTATGCCCGCCTTCTGCGGTTCAGAACCGGTGTTCACCTGGACATAGAGTTTGGGAAAGCGGTTTTGCTTTTGCATTTCCTTGGCAAGGGCCTCGGCGATCTTTTCGCGGTCGACCGTCTCGATCACGTCGAAAAGCGCCACCGCCTGCTCGGCCTTGTTGGATTGGAGCGGCCCGATCAGGTGGAGTTCGATATCCAGAAATTCACCGCGCAGGGCCGGCCACTTCGCTTGCGCCTCCTGGACGCGGTTTTCGCCAAAGACGCGCTGACCGGATTCGAGCACGGGACGGATTGCTTCCTCGCCGAAGGTTTTCGACACGGCGACAAGCGTGACGGCGTCTTCCGGGCGACCCGCTTCCGCTTCAGCCTTGTGAATAGCGTCCCTGACGGCAAAAAGTTGATCGACGGCATTGGGCATTGGCTGGTTCAGTCCTATTTATCGCCTGACGGCCCGATTTCACGGGCTCCTTCAGCTTCAAGTGGTTGACGGTCCCACCAATCCATGGTGAAGGTCCCCGCATCACTATCCTTTGCAAGAGAATCCCGTTCATGGCAACCGAACGCTATAATCCCCGTGTAGCCGAGAAGCATTGGCAGAGAGTTTGGAACGACGCCAAGCTCTTCGAGACGAACAATGACGATCCTCGCGATCCTTACTACGTCCTCGAAATGTTTCCGTACCCCTCGGGCCGCATCCATATGGGCCATGTGCGCAACTATGCGATGGGCGATGTCGTTGCACGTTACAAGCGGGCCAAGGGATTCAATGTGCTGCATCCAATGGGCTGGGATGCTTTCGGCATGCCGGCCGAAAACGCCGCCATGCAGAACAAGGTTCATCCGAAGACCTGGACCTACCAGAACATCGCGACGATGCGCGATCAGCTCAAGTCCATGGGCCTCTCGCTTGACTGGTCGCGGGAGTTCGCCACCTGCGATGTCGAATATTATCACCGCCAGCAGATGCTGTTCCTCGATTTCGTCGAGAAGGGCCTGGTGACGCGCAAGTCGTCCAAGGTCAACTGGGACCCTGAGGACATGACGGTCCTTGCCAACGAGCAGGTCATCGACGGTCGCGGCTGGCGCTCCGGCGCTCTTGTCGAGCAGCGTGAGCTGACACAGTGGTTCTTCAAGATCACCGACTTCAACGAGGAACTGCTGGGCGCCCTCGATGGCCTCGACCAGTGGCCGGAAAAGGTGCGCCTGATGCAGCGCAACTGGATCGGCAAGTCTGAGGGCATGCTGATCCGCTGGGCGTTGGACAAGCAGTCGCACGTCGAAGGCGAGAGCGAGGTCGAGGTCTACACGACGCGGCCCGATACGCTGTTCGGCGCGTCCTTCATTGCCATTGCCGCCGACCATCCGCTGGCGAAGAAAGCCGCCGAAAACAATGCGGCGCTGGCGCAGTTCAACGAGGAATGCCGCCATGCGGGCACCTCGGTCGTTGCGCTCGAAACCGCCGAGAAGAAGGGCTTCGACACCGGCTTGCGCGTCACGCATCCGTTCGATCCGGAATGGAAGCTGCCGGTCTACGTCGCGAATTTCGTCTTGATGGACTATGGCACCGGCGCGATCTTCGGTTGTCCGTCCGGTGACCAGCGCGACCTCGACTTTGCCAACAAGTATGGCCTGCCGGTCGTGCCGGTGGTTATGCCGATGGACGCCGACGCGGCCACGTTCCAGATCACCGAAACCGCCTATGTCGATGACGGCGTCATGATCAATTCGCGCTTCCTTGACGGGATGTCGCCGGCCGAAGCTTTCGACGAGGTGGCGCGGCGGTTGGAAAAGCAGACGGTCGGCAACCGCCCGCAGGGCGAGCGCAAGATCAATTTCCGCCTGCGCGACTGGGGTATTTCCCGGCAGCGTTACTGGGGTTGTCCGATCCCGATGATCCATTGCGATGATTGTGGCGTTGTCCCGGTGCCGAAGGCCGACCTGCCGGTCAAGCTGCCGGACGACGTCGAATTCGACCGGCCGGGCAATCCGCTCGATCGTCATCCGACCTGGCGGCACGTCAACTGCCCGCAATGCGGCAAGCCCGCACGACGCGAGACCGACACGATGGATACCTTCGTCGACTCGTCATGGTATTTCGCGCGCTTCACCGCTCCTTGGGCCGAGGAGCCGACCGAGCCCAAGGTCGCGAATCACTGGCTGCCCGTCGATCAGTATATTGGCGGCATCGAGCACGCGATCCTGCACCTGCTCTATTCGCGTTTCTTCACACGGGCCATGAAGGTGGCCGGTCATCTCGATATCAGTGAACCGTTCAAGGGCATGTTCACGCAAGGCATGGTCGTCCACGAGACCTACAAGGGCAAGGACGGCTGGGTCACGCCAGCTGACGTTCGGGTCGAAGAGACGGATGGCGCGCGCCGCGCAACGCTGATTGCTACAGGCGAAGAGGTCGAGATAGGCTCGATCGAGAAGATGTCGAAATCGAAGAAAAACGTGGTCGATCCGGATGACATCATCGCTTCCTACGGCGCGGATACCGCGCGCTGGTTCATGCTGTCGGATTCGCCACCGGAACGCGATGTGATCTGGACTGAATCCGGCGTCGAGGGAGCGCATCGCTTCGTTCAGCGCGTCTGGCGCCTGATTTCGGAAGCGGCCGAGACGTTGAAGACGGTCGATGCCGCAGCCGGGACCGAGGGCGAGGCTTTGGCGATTTCGAAAGCGGCGCACCGGACTGTCAAGGCTGTCGGAGAAGATATCGAGAAGCTGAACTTCAACAAGGCCGTCGCGCGCCTTTACGAGCTCGTCAACACCTTGGCGCCTTATCTGCAGAAGGTGGCGGCGGGCGAGGCTGACATGGTGACGATCGCAGCAAGCCGCGAAGCGACGACCATGTTGATTGCAATGATCGCGCCGATGATGCCGCACCTTGCCGAGGAGTGCTGGAAGGCACTCGGCGGCGCAGATCTTGTGGCTCATCAACCGTGGCCGTCATACAACGAGACGTTGATCGTCGAGAACGATGTGACCATGCCGGTTCAGATCAATGGCAAGAAGCGCGGCGATTTGACAATTGCCCGCGATGCGGATCAATTGGCGGTCGAAAAGGCCACCCTCGCGCTTGATTTCGTCAAGGCCGCGCTGAATGGCAATTCACCGAAGAAGGTCATTATCGTACCGCAGAGGATCATCAATGTCGTTGCCTGATCGTTTTCAGCCGGGTTCCGTCGTCAAGCGGCTGCTTCCCTTCTGCGTTCTCGGCTTGGCATTGATTGCAGGCGGTTGCCAGGTGCGGCCGCTCTACTCCGATCCCGGTCCGGTCGGCAGCACGGCCGCCGGCGTCTCGGGCAGCGTCCGCTCCCGGCTCGCGACCGTGTCGGTCAATCCGGCGGGCGATCGCGTCACCCAGGAAGTACGCAACAACCTGATCTTCCTCTTCGGTGGCGGTGCGGGCGAGCCGACGCATGTCGCCTATACGCTCCAACTCGCCATTGCATCCCAGAACATTTCGCTGGCGCTGATCCAGAATGCGACCAATGATAAATCGGGCCAGCCGACCGCAGGCTCCATTCGCATGACTGGCAACTACGTTCTGACGCGCGTGTCGGACGGTCAGGTCATCGGCCGCGGCAGCCGTCTTGTAAATGCAGGTTATGATGCGCCAAGACAGCAGTTTGCCGTTCAGCGAGCTTATCGCGATGCTTATAATCGTGCGGCGGCGGAAGTTGCGCAGGCGATTCAGCTCAGCGTTGCCCAGGATCTGACGAAGAACCAATAGTCATACTGCGCATGACCTCGCTCGGCGACGGCCGGGCGTACCGTTCATGATTCCTGCCCCTAGCCGGATGCGCGCCGCGCAGGAGCACAAGAAAACGCCCGCCGGTCTTGCAACAGGCGGGCGTCATTGAACAAGGCGACCTGATCAGGCGATCGACTGGCCCGTCTTCTTCCAATCGGCAAGGAAAGTCTCAAGGCCCTTGTCGGTCAGCGGGTGCTTGACCAATGCCTTCAGAGTTGCTGGCGGAACCGTCGCGACGTCGGCACCGATCAGAGCCGCTTCCTTGACATGGTTCACGGTGCGGATCGAGGCGGCCAGGATCTGCGTCTGGTAATCGTAATTGTCGTAGATGGTTCGGATCTCGGAAATCAGTTCCATTCCATTGATGCCGGTATCGTCGATGCGGCCAATGAATGGGGAGATGAACGTGGCGCCGGCCTTGGCGGCAAGAAGTGCCTGGTTGGCGGAGAAGCACAGCGTCACATTGACGAGATGGCCATCGGAGCGCAGGGCCTTGCAGGCCTTGAGGCCATCGAGGGTGAGCGGGACCTTGATGCAGATGTTGTCGGCGATGCGGGAGAGCACTGCGGCCTCCTTCATCATCTGCTCATACTCGGTTGCCGCGACCTCGGCGGATACCGGGCCGTTGACGATGCTGCAAATTTCCTTGGTCACTTCGATGATGCTGCCACCGGACTTGAGGATCAGCGAAGGATTGGTGGTTACGCCATCGAGCAATCCGAGATCGTTGAGCTCGCGGATTTCCTTCACGTCGGCGGTATCGACAAAGAATTTCATGGGAACATTCCTTCCTGATATGCGGGTGTCTAAATGAGAGATCAATTCTATCTCCCGGAAAGTGACTTTTCTTTATCCGAAAGGCGCGCCAAGGTCACGTATATATGAGTCAGGATTCGTTCATCCCGCAAAAAACCGTTCCCGTGCTTGTGCCGATGCCGGCAGAGCGGCCCTACAGCTATGCCGTCCCGGACGGAATGGACGTCAGGGCCGGGTCAATCGTCCGGGTGCCGCTCGGTCCGCGCGAAGTTGCGGGCATTGTCACGGACGGCACGACTGACAGCATCGACGCGAAGAAACTGCGGCCCATATCCGAGCTCTTCGATTGTCCGCCTGTGGACGACGGCATGCTGCGCTTCATGCGCTGGGCCGCCGATTATACGCTGTCGCCACCCGGCATGGTGGCGCGCATGGTACTGCGCGTGCCCGCAGCTTTCGATCCCGAGCCGCCGGTGCCGGGCTTGCGCTTTGCCGGCCGTGAACCTGACCGCATGACCGGGGCCCGGGCCCGCGTGCTCGAGCTTGCCGAAGGCGGCATGGCATGGACGCGCACGGGGCTTGCCCACGCGGCAGGCGTCTCCGCAACCGTAGTCGACGGTCTGGTGGCGCAAGGCGTATTCGAACAGGTCATGATCCCGGCGCGCCCCGTCGTTGCCGCTCCCGATGTAGACTATGCCAAGGCGTCGCTTTCGGGCGATCAAAGCGAGGCGGCGGACCAACTCGTTGAAGCCGTGGCGTCCGCAAGTTTCTCGGTGTCGCTGCTTGACGGTGTGACCGGCTCCGGCAAGACCGAAGTCTATTTCGAGGCGGTGGCCAAAGCCATCGATCAGGGCAAGCAGGTCCTGATCCTGCTTCCGGAAATTGCGCTGACGCAGCAGTTTCTCGATCGCTTCCATGATCGCTTCGGCACCAAGCCGGCGGAGTGGCATTCCGATCTTGCGCCGCGCATGCGCGAGCGGGTCTGGCGACAGGTCATGGAGGGCCAGGTGCGTGTCGTTGCCGGCGCGCGGTCAGCGTTGTTCCTGCCATTCCAGGAACTTGGGCTGATCGTCGTCGACGAGGAGCACGATCCTGCCTACAAGCAGGAAGATCGCGTCTGCTACAATGCCCGCGACATGGCGGTGGTGCGCGGCCATATCGGCGCCTTCCCGGTCGTACTTGCATCGGCCACGCCGTCGATCGAAAGCCAGGTCAACGCCAATCAGGGTCGGTACAAACGCATCCGCCTTTCCGGGCGCTATGCCGAGGCGGCAATGCCGGATCTGAAGTCCATCGACATGCGCAGGTCGCCACCACGACCGGGCGGGTTTCTCTCGCCCGCGCTCGTTGAAGCGGTAAATCAGACATTGCAGCGCAAGGAACAGTCGCTGCTCTTCCTCAACCGGCGAGGCTATGCACCGTTGACGCTGTGCCGGGTGTGCGGCCACCGCTTCCAGTGCCCGGATTGTTCGAGCTGGCTGGTCGAGCACCGCTTTCGCGGCCAACTCGTTTGCCACCAATGCGGACACCATGAGGCGCGCCCGGAAGCCTGTCCCTCCTGCGGAACGCTCGATCACCTCGTCGCCTGCGGGCCGGGCGTCGAGCGGATCGCCGAGGAAGTGGAGAAGACCTTTCCGGACGCCCGCATCATCGTGCTGTCGTCCGATCTCATGGGCGTCAAGCGCCTGCGGCTTGAGCTCGACGCGATAGCCAAGGGTGAGGCGGACATCGTCATCGGCACGCAGCTCGTTGCCAAGGGTCACAATTTCCCGAACATGACCCTGGTCGGCGTCGTCGATGCCGATCTCGGGCTCGCCAATGGCGACCCGCGCGCCGCCGAGCGCACGTTCCAGCTATTGAGCCAGGTGACAGGCCGTGCCGGACGCACGGGCAAGAAAAGCCTTGGCCTTCTGCAGACCTACCAGCCGGATCATCCGGTGATGCGAGCCATCGTTTCGGGCGATGCGAAAGCCTTTTACGAGCGGGAGATCGAAGAGCGCGAGCGCTCGAGCCTGCCGCCCTTCGGCCGGCTCGGCTCACTGATCATTTCTGCAGCGACGCGCCAGGAAGCGGAGACGCATGCGCGGGCCTTGCGCCGGGCAGCACCGGCATCGGATCAGATCAGCGTCCTCGGACCGGCGGAGGCGTCGCTTGCCCTTGTGCGCGGGCGGCATCGGTTCCGTCTCCTCGTCCACGGCACACGCAAGTCGGATATTCAGGGCTTCATCCGCGTCATGCTGGCGGATGGGCCAAAAGAACGGGGATCGACGCGGGTGCAGGTTGATATCGATCCGCAAAGCTTTCTATAAGATCTGCATCGCGGTTAACGCTTCGGCGGAAGGGGCAGGGGATCATGGAACTCTATTGGCCGGCAAGTCAGGGCGAATGGATGGCATGGCTGTCGGCGGCCATCACCGTCGTCTTCGGGCTGGTCCTGTTCTTTGCGCCGCGCGTTGCCATGAGGATAATGCGCTTGCAGACGAAGCCGGAACGCCCCGAGGCGCTTTCCGAAATCCGTGCGACATTCGCCGGATTCTACCTCGGACTTGGACTTAGCGCCCTTGTATTTGCACAACCTTTTCTCTGGATCGCGCTCGGCGTTTCATGGGGCTTCACGGTCTTCGGCCGGCTGATTTCGATGATGTCCGACGGCGGCAACAAGCCGTACAACTGGGCCTGGGTCGTCATCGAACTGCTGCTTGCGGCGGGTCCGCTTCTATTTGCCTTCGGCTTTGTCGCCTGAGCCGCCGAGCATTAGTGGAATTGGTTACTCATAATTATCCGAAGCTGCGGCGATTCTGCCTCCTCATTTAGCGGATTCGCGTGTTGCGAGTCCTGTCTTCCTATGCTAGACGGCATTCAAATCACGTCTAAGGCAGCTTCAGGGCTTCACCCAAGGCGGTAAAAAAATCAATAATGCCAAAGATTTGACCGAAAACTTCCTTCCGGTTTCCTGATTTTTGGCTTCAAACCAGAGAGCTTGTCGTTCGTGGCAGAAACTACGTCGCTCATTTCCGGTGTTGCCCAGCGTTACGCGGGTTCGTTGTTCGAACTTGCGCTGGAAGCGAATTCGCTTGCCGAGGTCGAAAAGAATCTCGATCGCTTCGAGGCTCTGGTCAATGGCAGTCCCGATCTGAAGCGCCTGGTAGCAAGCCCGGTATTCTCGTCCGGCGATCAGGTGCGCGCGATCTCCGCGATCCTGGCCGAGGCCAAGATCGGCGGGCTGGTCGGCAATTTCTTGCGCGTCGCCGCGCAAAATCGCCGCCTCTTCGCCGTACCATCCATGATCCAGTCGTTCCGCCAGATTGCCGCCGCCCATCGCGGTGAAATCGCAGCGGACGTTACTTCCGCGCATGCCCTTACGGCAGCGCAGGAAAATGAATTGAAGGCCACGCTGAAAAGCGTCGCCGGCAAGGACGTGACAATCAATGTCACCGTTGATCCGTCGATCCTCGGAGGCCTCGTCGTCAAGATGGGGTCGCGCCAGATCGACACTTCACTTCGCACAAAACTTTCTTCGCTTAAGCTTGCACTGAAAGAGGTCGGCTGATGGACATCCGCGCCGCGGAAATTTCCGCAATCCTGAAAAAGCAAATCGAGAATTTCGGCCAGGAGGCAGAAGTCTCCGAAGTCGGCCAGGTTCTGTCCGTCGGTGACGGTATCGCCCGCGTCTATGGTCTGGACAATGTTCAGGCCGGTGAGATGGTCGAGTTCCCGGGCGGCACCCGTGGCATGGCCCTGAACCTTGAAAGCGACAATGTCGGCGTCGTTATTTTCGGCTCCGATCGTGACATCAAGGAAGGCGACACCGTCAAGCGTACCGGCGCCATCGTTGACGTTCCCGTCGGCAAGGAATTGCTCGGCCGCGTTGTTGACGCGCTCGGCAATCCGATCGACGGCAAGGGTCCGATCAAGGCGACGCAGCGTTCCCGCGTCGACGTCAAGGCGCCGGGCATCATCCCGCGCAAATCGGTGCATGAGCCGATGTCGACCGGCCTCAAGGCCATCGACGCACTCATCCCGGTTGGTCGCGGCCAGCGCGAGCTCGTCATCGGCGACCGCCAGACCGGCAAGACCGCGATCATTCTCGACACGTTCCTTAATCAGAAGCCGGCTCACGATGCCGGCAATGAGACGGACAAGCTCTATTGCGTCTATGTCGCCATCGGGCAGAAGCGTTCGACCGTTGCGCAGTTCGTGAAGATCCTCGAAGAGCGTGGCGCTCTCGAATATTCGATCGTCGTTGCTGCAACTGCCTCCGATCCGGCACCGATGCAGTACCTCGCTCCATTTGCGGGCTGCACGATGGGCGAATATTTCCGCGACAATGGCATGCACGCGCTGATCGGCTATGACGATCTGTCGAAGCAGGCCGTCGCCTACCGCCAGATGTCGCTGCTGCTGCGCCGCCCGCCGGGCCGCGAAGCTTATCCCGGCGACGTTTTCTATCTCCATTCCCGCCTGCTCGAGCGTTCGGCCAAGCTCAATGACGAAAACGGTGCCGGTTCGCTGACCGCGCTCCCCGTCATCGAGACCCAGGCGAACGACGTTTCGGCCTATATTCCGACCAACGTGATCTCGATCACCGACGGCCAGATCTTCCTGGAAACGAACCTCTTCTACCAGGGTATCCGCCCGGCCGTTAACGTCGGCCTCTCGGTTTCCCGCGTTGGTTCGGCCGCACAGATCAAGGCGATGAAGCAAGTTGCAGGTTCGATCAAGGGTGAGCTTGCGCAGTACCGCGAAATGGCGGCGTTCGCGCAGTTCGGCTCCGACCTCGATGCTTCGACGCAGCGCCTTCTCAACCGCGGTGCACGCCTGACCGAACTCCTGAAGCAGCCGCAATTCTCGCCGCTGAAGACGGAAGAGCAGGTTGCGGTGATCTTTGCCGGCGTCAATGGCTATCTCGACAAGCTTGCCGTCAATCAGGTCGGCAAGTTCGAGCACGGCCTCCTCACCTGGCTGCGTACCGAGAACAAGGACATTCTCGAGACGATCGCCAAGGAGAAGCAGATCAGCGACGACACCAAGGGCAAGCTCAAGGCAGCAGTCGATGCCTTTGCCAAGTCTTTCGCTTAAACTTCATTGACGGGATGAACGGATGCCTTCGTTAAAGGATCTGAGAAACCGGATCGCCTCGGTCAAGGCGACGCAGAAGATCACCAAGGCGATGCAGATGGTCGCCGCGGCGAAGCTGCGTCGTGCGCAGGACGCTGCGTTGGCGGCTCGCCCCTACTCGCAGCGCATGGCTGCGGTGCTGGCGAACATCGCCTCCAACGTCGACGGTGCCGATGCGCCGGTGCTGATGAGCGGAACCGGCAAGGACGATGTGCATCTGCTCGTCGTGTGCACTTCCGAACGCGGCCTTTGTGGTGGCTTCAATGCGCAGATCGTGCGTCTGGCGCGCGATCATGCCCGCCGGCTGATCGCCGACGGAAAGACCGTCAAGATCCTGACGGTCGGCAAGAAGGGCGCTGACATTCTGCGCCGTGATCTCGGTCGCCATATCATCGACCACGTCGATCTTCGCGAAGTGAAGCAGGTCGGCTTTGCCAATGCCGATGCAATCGGCCACAAGATCATCGCGCTCTACAACGAGGGCGGCTTCGATGTGGCAACGCTGTTCTATTCGGAATTCAAGTCGGTGATCGCGCAGATCCCGACCGCCCAGCAGCTCATACCGGCCAACTCCATCAGCGAAGTTGAACCGGAAAGCGCAGGCGACGCAGTCTACGAATATGAGCCGGATCCGGCATCCATTCTGGGTGACCTCATTCCGCGCAATATTTCCGTCCAGGTTTTCCGCGCTCTCCTTGAAAACGCGGCGTCGGAGCAGGGTGCGCGCATGTCCGCCATGGACAATGCAACCCGCAATGCCGGCGACATGATCAACAAGCTGACGATGTCGTACAACCGCCAGCGTCAGGCCCAGATCACCAAGGAACTGATCGAAATCATTTCGGGCGCGGAAGCGCTCTAATCGCGAAGGTAAGGATCGATGGCAAAAGCAGCGACCCCGAAGACACCCGCAGCCAAGCCGGCTGCGTCAGCAGCTAAGCCCGCAAAGGCAGCTGCACCAAAGGCGGCGGCCGCAAAGGCGGAAGCCGCTGCGAAGCCCGCAGCAAAGACAGCTGCTCCCAAGGCCGCCGCACCGAAGGCGACGCTGAAGGCCAGCGGCGCAGCTGGCCGCGTCAGCCAGGTCATTGGCGCCGTCGTCGACGTTGCGTTTGAAGATGGCAACCTGCCATTGATTCTCAACGCGCTCGAAACCGACAACCTTGGCAACCGCCTGGTTCTCGAAGTGGCGCAGCACCTCGGCGAAAACACCGTTCGCACGATCGCCATGGACTCGACCGAAGGTCTCGTCCGCGGCCAGCCGGTCTATGACACCGGTTCGCCGATCATGGTTCCCGTCGGCGACGAGACGCTCGGCCGTATCATGAACGTCATCGGCGAGCCCGTCGATGAGGCAGGTCCCATCAACACCAAGGTGACCCGCGCCATCCACCAGTCGGCACCGGAATATGTCGAGCAGTCGACCGAAGCCCAGATCCTCGTGACGGGCATCAAGGTAGTCGATCTCCTCGCTCCCTATGCTCGCGGCGGCAAGATCGGCCTCTTCGGCGGTGCAGGCGTCGGCAAGACCGTTCTCATCATGGAACTGATCAACAACGTCGCCAAGGCGCACGGTGGTTATTCGGTGTTCGCCGGTGTTGGCGAGCGTACGCGTGAAGGCAACGACCTTTACCACGAAATGATCGAATCCGGCGTGAACAAGGAAGGCGGCGGTGCCGGCTCCAAGGCCGCGCTGGTCTATGGCCAGATGAACGAGCCGCCAGGTGCGCGCGCCCGCGTTGCCCTTTCGGGCCTGACGGTGGCCGAGCATTTCCGCGACCAGGGCCAGGACGTTCTGTTCTTCGTGGACAACATCTTCCGCTTCACCCAGGCGGGTTCTGAAGTGTCGGCCCTGCTCGGACGTATCCCGTCCGCCGTGGGTTACCAGCCGACGCTTGCGACCGACATGGGCGCGATGCAGGAACGCATTACCACGACCCATAAGGGCTCGATCACGTCGGTTCAGGCGATTTACGTCCCCGCCGACGATTTGACCGATCCGGCGCCGGCAACATCCTTCGCCCACCTTGACGCGACGACGGTTCTTAACCGCGCCATCTCGGAAAAGGGTATCTACCCGGCCGTGGATCCGCTCGACTCGACATCGCGCATGCTCGATCCGATCATCGTCGGCGAAGAGCACTACCAGACTGCTCGTCAGGTTCAGTCGATCCTGCAGCGCTACAAGTCGCTCCAGGACATCATCGCCATCCTTGGCATGGACGAACTTTCCGAAGACGACAAGTTGGTTGTTGCCCGCGCCCGCAAGATCGAGCGCTTCCTGTCGCAGCCGTTCTTCGTTGCTGAAGTCTTCACCGGTTCGCCGGGCAAGCTGGTCGATCTCGCCGACACGATCAAGGGCTTCAAGGGCCTTTGCAACGGCGACTACGATCACCTGCCGGAAGCTGCCTTCTATATGGTTGGCTCGATCGATGAAGCCATCGAGAAGGCACAGCGCCTGGCAGCGGAAGCTGCCTGATCCAGAGACTGATGGCGGGCTCCGGCCCGCCCTTGTCCATCTCGATCAAGACCACGGGAATTGAGTGAATATCATGGCAGAAGCCTTCCAGTTCGAACTCGTATCGCCAGAGCGCCTGCTCCTCTCGGAACAGGTCATTGAAGTCGTGGTTCCGGGCACGGAAGGCTACATGACGGTCATGGCGCACCATGCGCCGCTGATGGCAACCGTGAAGCCCGGCGTTGTCACCGTAAAGATGGCGGACGGCAAGCCGGACAGCTATGTTGTCTTCGGCGGTTTCGTTGATGTGACGCCCGATGGATGCACCCTCCTCGCGGAGTCGGCGGTGCACGTCACCGATATAAAGGCCGATGAATTGCAGCGCCGGATCAAGGACGCGAAGGAAGATTTCGAGGATGCGACGACGCGCGAAGAACGCGCCCGCCTGGAAGATCTTCTGGGCCAGCTGACGACGCTCGAGGAAGCCATCAAAGCCGCCTGAGGCGGTATCCGCTTCGATTTGTAAGTGTAGAAGCGGGCCAAGTGCCCGCTTTTTCTTTAGGGATCCTAGGCTGCCAGATGCCGGAATGCGGCAACGACCTCTTCATAGACCTTACGCTTGAAAGGCACGATGAGATCGGGCAATTGCGTCATGGGTTTCCAGGCCCATTCATCGAATTCGGCGGTATGGCCACCCGGAGGCGGGTTGATGGCGATTTCGCTTGGGTCACCTTCAAAGCGGTAGGCGAACCACTTCTGCGTCTGCCCGCGGTATTTGCCCTTGAGCGCGATGCCGACGAGATGCGGCGGCAGCTCGTAATTGATCCAGTTTGGCGCTTCCGCCAGCAATGAAACGCTCTTCATGCCGGTTTCTTCGTAGAGTTCGCGCAGGGCAGCGGGCTCCGGGTCCTCGCCCTTGTCGATGCCGCCTTGCGGCATCTGCCAGAGTTGCGTTGCACCATCCATTTCATCGCCCGGTATCATGATGCGATGGCCAGCCCAGACGAGGCCCTCCTTGTTGAGAACCATGATGCCGACACAGGGCCGGTAAGGCAGGGATTGTGGATCGACCGGCTTCTTGCTCATGGCGAAATCTCCAAATGCTTGCTGCCGCCCTGCTAGCCGTTTTGGGGATCGCGGACAAGGGCCGAGATGGGAACGATTTCGATGCCACGTGCCTTCGCTTCATTGACCCATGAGGTTACCGCCTCAACCGTGACATCAAAGGCAGAACCGGTGGCGATGGCGCTGCCCTTGGCACGGGCGATGCGCTCGAGTTCATCGAGCTTTTTCAAGATGCTGCCACGATCCTGCGACGCATCGATAAGGACATCGGATGCCGCGAAGGGCGCGCCCTGCTGTCCTGCGATCGCGTCAGCCGTACTGCGTGCAGACGTACCATCATCGAGGTAAAGCAGGCCGCGCCTCGCCACATCCTGGATGACAGGCGTCATGGCGTTGGCGTCGGCGGTGAAGCGAGCGCCCATATAGTTCATAACGCCGGTATAATTGGTAATACGCCCCATCGTCTTGTGCAGGTTTTCAAGCGTCGCCGGCGCCGCTGCATCCACCGTCAGCGTGTTGCGGCCGGGATTGACGCGCGGATAGTCGAAGGGTTCGAGCGGGATCTGCATCAGGATTTCATGGCCGTCCTGGCGGGCCGCCTGCATCCACCGGCCGAGGCTGTTGCCCTCTGGAGAGAAGGCCAAAGTCACCTCACCGGGCAATGCGCGAATGGCATTCTGCGAACCGGTCTGCGAAAGCCCAAGCCCGCCGATCACGATTGCGACACGCGCGCCGCGTGCACCAGACCAGGGCCGGGCATAGACGTCGAGCGGACGCCTGCCGTCAGGCGCGATAGTCGGGAGAGGGCCTTGCGGCGACTGCTCGATCAAGTCCTGTTCGGGAATGTGTGCCGTGCGCGGGTCCTGCGTGCGCTTGTTTGGATCGCCGACCACGATCACCTTCGGCCCTCCTTCGGGAGAGATGACCTTGCCGGAAAGATTGTTCGCAGTCTGCGGCGGCGCAGGAGCAGCACTTGGCGGGGCGGGCGGCGGAGGTACCTCAGCGACCTGCGGCTTCTCGGGTTCCGGCGCGGGATTGCGGAAGCCCTGATGGCTGGTGAACGAAATCAGGGAAGATAGTCCGACGATACAGGTGGCTACCAAAAGAGGCGGTAGCCAGCGTCCTGGTGTTAGATTGCCGGATTGTCTTGGCCGTTTGCTGTTTTTTCCCAGCGGCCGGTTGAGGTCGACGTTCACGCGTGAGGGCCGGAGAGATGGAGGAAAGAGAGGAAATATTGGCGGTGAGAATATGGGGCCAGACTGCTTGCTGATCGCCTGGCCCCATATGTCGTCATACTAGTTTGGCACGCCCTTCTTGGGGTCGGCCGGGAAGGCCGCATTGGCCTGTTCGCCGCGCAGGAGCTTCAGCGCCTGGATCAACTGAAGGTCATCCTTCGGATCCGGCGGCACATAGGCGATGGAGCCCGAACCTTCGGCATCTTCCTGCACGCCCTTGATATGGCCCTTGAGATCGGATTCACCGCGGGTGATATCCTGGCCCTTGAGTTCATCGGGCAGCGGCTGCTCGACGGCGATATCGGGAACGATGCCCTTGCCCTGGATCGACTTGCCGGCCGGCGTGTAATACAGCGCCGTCGTCAAGCGAAGCGCGCCATTTTCGCCGAGCGGGATGATAGTCTGGACCGAACCCTTGCCGAACGAGCGGGTGCCGAGCACGGTGCCGCGACGGTGATCCTGCAACGCACCGGCGACGATCTCGGACGCGCTTGCCGAACCGCCGTTGATGAGAACGATCAGCGGCTTGCCGTTGGTGAGATCGCCCGGGCGGGCATCGAACCGGGTGATATCCTGTGGATCGCGGCCACGGGTCGAGACCACCTCGCCCTTGTCGAGGAAGGCATCGGAGACCGCGACAGCCTGATCGAGCAGGCCGCCTGGGTTGAGGCGCAGGTCGAGGACGAAGCCCTTCAGCTTGTCGTTCGGAACCTTGCTCTGGATGTCCTTGATCGCCTTCTGCAAGTCATCAAAGGTCTGCTCGGTGAACGAGATGACGCGGACATAGCCGACATCGTTCTCAACGCGGTACTTGACCGCCTTCACCTTGACCACGTCGCGGACGATCGTGAGCTTGATCGGCTTATCGGCGCCCTGGCGGATGAGGGTCAGTTCGATAGGCGTGTTCACTTCGCCGCGCATCTTGTCGACCGCGTCGGTCAGCGTCAGGCCGCGAACATCAGTACCGTCAATCTGCGAGATATAATCGCCGGCAAGAACGCCAGCCTTGGCGGCCGGGGTGTCCTCGATGGGGGCGATAACCTTTACGAGTTCGTTCTCCATGGTGACCTCGATGCCGAGGCCGCCGAATTCGCCCTTGGTCTGAACGCGCATGTCCTGCGCCTGCTCGGCATTCATGTATGATGAATGCGGATCAAGCGAGGTCAGCATGCCGTTGATGGCGCTTTCGACGAGCTTCTTGTCATCCGGCGGAGTGACATATTGGGCGCGTACACGCTCGAAGATATCACCAAAAATTGAAAGCTGTTTGTAGGTGTCGGTGCCCGCAGCTTCTGCAGCGGTTGTGGGCAGAGCACCCTGCACAACGACCATCGCTGTTGCACCCATCAGTGCGCCAGCCATGAGAAGCGTTAGCCTACGTATCATTTGCGGTCCTTCCAGCAAGCCGATCCGCCCACCAGGGGGCGGGATTAATAGGTTTTGTATCCTTTCGGAACTCAATGTAAAGCATTGGAGCTCCATTTCCCATCGGAACGGGTGCCGTACTGGCAACTAGTTGCTCGTTCATCACACCGACCGGCTCTCCCGCCAGAACAAACTGATTTTGGGAGACATTGATTTTCTTCATGCCCGCCAAGACGACATGATATCCATTCCCGGCATCAAGTATCAAGAGCTGACCATAGGAACGAAATGCGCCGGCATAAAGGACGACAGCGTCCATCGGCGCCGTTATGGTCGCCCCCGGGAGGGTCTCGAGCGTGTCACCTTGCAGGACGCCGCCAAGGCCATCGTCATCGCCAAAATGCTTAACAAGTTTCCCCGCTGCTGGCAGGGCCAGATGGCTTTTTAAAGACGCAAAGTTGACCTGGGCCGAAAGGCGGTTCTGGTTGGCGGCAAAATCGTCGGCGCGCTGCTGGCTTGCCTGGAGCTTCTGCTGTTCCTGGGCGCTGGCGGCGCTGGCGGCTTTCTGGACCTCCTGCATGTCCTTTTCAAGCGAGGCAATGAGATCGCGCAGCGATGTCGCGCGCTTCGCCAGTTCCTCCGACCTTGCCTGTTCGGCCATGCGTGTTTCTTCGGACGTCGTCTGCAACTTCTGCTTTTCCGCCAGCAGAAGGTCGAGCCGCTTCTTTTCCTCGGCCTGGCTTGAAAGAGCAGCTGTCAGGCGCGTCTGCTCTTCCGCAATCGAGTTTTTCACCCGGTCGAGTTCTTTCAGGTCGGCGATAAGGACTTCGGTCTGCTGGCGCATTTCCGGGACAACAGCGCCAAGCAGGACGGCGCTTCGAACCGAGGCGAGGGCATCATCGGGACGAACGAGCAGGGCTGGCGGGGGGCTGAGGCCCATGCGCTGGAGTGCTGCAAGCACTTCCGCCAGCGCGCCACGCCGCTGTCTCAATGAGGTGCGCACGCTGTCTTCCTGACCGCGCAGATCGGCCAGCTTGTTGGTGAAGCCCGCTATGTCCTGTGTCAGCTTCTTCTCGGTTTGCGCTGACTGAATCAACGCCGCGGTGATTGTCGTCTGGTCCTTCTTCAGCCCGGCAATTTCATTGTCGAGGGCCGTGACGCGTTCCGAGGAAAGCGAGATCTGGCTGGTGAGATCCTCAAGCTCCTTGAGCGACTGAAGCCGCCGCGCGTCGAGCGACTCGGCGGCCGGCGACGTCGGAGCTGGCGGGGTCTCCTGGCCGCGGGCAGGCGCGGTGCAGCAGAGCGCGAAGGCAAAAAGCGCCGAACACGTCAGGCCAAGCCTGCGCGGGTGGAAAACTGCCTTTGATGCCTCAAAAATCATTCTCGGACCGGAACATGCGTATGGTTTGTTCCCGACTCTAGGGAGACTTCGATTAATGAAGTATTAACCATAAACCAGCCGCGTCGAAAGCTGCGCATTTTGTAGCAAAAAAGGCATGGCGGAATTGCGGCGATGCGCCGGCGTCGGCGGGGCCGGCATAGAAGAAGTCACGTAACCGCTTCTCATCGCAAGGGAAACACTCTATGTGAATGCCACCGACGCGGTTCGCTGAACGTGCTCGCCGGTCCACAATGGCTCGCGTGATGACTGATCTGACAATTATCATTCCTGTGCACAATGAAGCCGGAAACATCGGCGCGCTGATCAAGGAGATTGACGCGGCGCTGGCGAGCGGACCGGATTATGAGATCATCGTCATTGATGATGGATCCTCGGACGGTTCGGCTGAAGAGGCGCTGGCGGCGGGGAACCGCGCCTATGCGCTGCGCCACGAAAGGCGCACCGGGAAGTCGCGGGCGCTTGTCACGGGATTTCGCGCAGCCTCCGGTCGGTGGGTCGCAACCCTCGACGGTGACGGCCAAAACGACCCGAAGGATCTGGCCCGGCTCTGGCCGCGCATTTCCAACGCGGAGCCGGCTCTTTTTGCCGGTATTCGCAAACGGCGCAATGATGGCGTTGTGAAACTCCTCACCTCCAAATTTGCCAATTTCGTGCGCCGGCGTTTGCTGAAGGACGACTGCAAGGACACAGCCTGTGGTTTCAAGGTCCTGCCGCGGGACCTTGCGCAGGGTCTGCCATATTTCGACAATATGCATCGTTTCCTGCCGGCCCTGACCCGCCGGGCGGGGCTGCCGGTCGTCGAGGTGGATGTTGAGGATCGGCCCCGGCGCTCGGGTGTTTCCAAGTACGGGTTCTTCGACCGGGCTGCGGTCGCCTTCCTCGATACAGTCGGCGTGTTCTGGCTTATCCGCCGCTATTCGGAACCTGGGTCTGTGGCGCGACTGAATAACGCTGGAAATTAAAGGTTCGGAGCTGACCGCTGAAGTTCCTGACCGGCGCAGTGACCCGCACGGCAGGCCCGAGGAGCATGGCATCGGCTGGAAGGTCTGCAGAAGACGGTGCGGGTTCATCCCCATGCCAGACCAGGACGACATCTTTCGCCGACCCTTGTTCCGGCGGCCAATGCAGTTGCACCGCAACATTGGCGGCATCATCTTGCCGGTTTGAGATAATGCGCGCTGGTGTTGGATCCTGCGCGCGGATGGAAAGGGCTACCGCATCAAACGGAAAGGTGAAGCGGGGCGTTTCAAACAAGGCGATATATGCGACGGCGACTGGCGCAAGGATGTAGACGAAACCGGCAATCGCAAGAAGGTTGCGGGCTCCCAGAACCTGCGGCAGGTAGAGCGCAAGCAGTATAGCGGTCGGCGCCAGGATCGGCGCCATGTATCGCTCGGCCACCGAATGATAATCGCCGGCAAGCACCAGCGTTGCGAAGGCGGCGAGACCGATCAGCACCGTGCGCAGGAGCAGGACGCGCACCTCCGCATCGCCGTCGGGTGCGGGACGCGGATGATCACGGGTTCTGCCGATGATGAAGATGACAAGGGCCGGCCCCGCCCACAGCGCCGTGGACATGCCGAGGCTCAGCAATCCGTCGATCCCGAGGTGCGGCACATCGAACACCAACAGGTAATCGATCGAACTCGCGAGCTTTTCCATCCGCCCGGCGGTTGCCGACAGAGGAGCGCGCAGCGAGGCAATGACGACCGGGGCAAAACTTACGACAAAAATGGCCGCTGACAGCCAGATTTGGCGCCGGAACAGCTGGCGGCGAATACCGGGGGTCAGAGCGGCCGCGATCAGAAAACTGACAAGGAATATAAAGAAATTATACTTCGCAAGGGCGCCTGCCGCGGCCCAAAAGCCGAACCAGGCAAAACCGACCGCCCCGCGCCCCGCCCTTATTATGGCAAAGGCATGGACGATGCCTATGGCAGCAACCATGACGAGAATCGTATGAGCCGTGGTCTGGATCGACATCCAGACGATCTGAGGCAGGAAGGCCGAGGCGGTGATTGCCAGAATACCGGCGCGATCCCCCGCAAGTCGGCGAGCGGCGTCGAAGCAAAGCCAATGGTAGAGACCAAGGAGAAATAGCCTGACTAGCGCAACCGAAAAGACCCAGTTCCACTGCGTGATTTCCAAAGCCAGACGAACGAGCCAGTTATAGAGGGGCGGATGAGAGTTGCCGTAATTCCAGGCGAGATAGACTTCGCCGACGAATTGCGCCTCGTCGATTTCCATGAAGCGGGAGAGGGAAAGGCGGAGGAGAATGAGGGCGGTAATGTAGACGACGATCGCGGCGGGAACGCGCTTGGCGAGCTTGGACCATTTGATCGGTGCGCCATCGAGCCAGGCAAGATCGAATTTTCGCCGGAACAATCGCGCTTCACGTGTCATGCAGCCGTGAGTACTACAGGAATTGCGGTTCCCGCAAGTTTTCGGACGAGATTTTCGGAGCTGTCACGCAAAAGAAAACCGCCGGCTTGTGGCCGGCGGCTTTGGCGCTACTCAGGCGAAACTTAGGCGCGCCTGATGATGCTTGCGATGAGCGAGATCAAAAGCAGTGCCAGGAACACGTAGAAGATTATCTGGGCTATACCGGCGGAAGCACCGGCAATACCACCAAATCCCAACGCACCGGCGACAAGCGCAATGATCAGAAAAATTACAGCATAGTAAAGCATTTAGCGTTCTCCCTATCTCGTCGGGGGTGTAACGGATTGAACAAGATTTGGTTCCCTGCTGCGTAGCGTTGTCGTTATGCTTTAGCTTTGCTGCTTTCCTTGAAGAAGAGAGCCTGGGTGATCAGCGCCTTGACCATGTCTGGGTTGAACGGCTTGGTAACAAGGAACGTCGGCTCGGGACGCTCTCCGGTCAACAAACGTTCGGGGAATGCGGTGATGAAAATGACCGGAACCGCATCCTGGCTGAGGATGTTGTTGACGGCATCAATGCCCGAACTTCCATCGGCCAACTGAATATCGGCAAGAATCATGCTCGGCTTGGTTGAAGCGTAGAGCGAAACGGCTTCGTCTTTGGTTCGGGCAATGCCGACCACGCGGTGGCCGAGGCTGTCAACCATATGCTCGATATCCATGGCGATCAGCGGTTCGTCTTCAATAATGAGGATGTCGGTAGCAATTTGCTTGGAGATGCCGACCGATGCCTCATCGAGAAGCTCGTAGAGTTCGCCCTCATCGACATCGAGAATCTCCATGGTCTCGGCCTTGCTGAAGCCTTCGAGACTGATCAGCAGGAAAGCCTGGCGTGCCTTTGGCGCTATCGACGTGAGGTTGGCGGCCGCATGTTTTTCCCATCCATATTCCGACTGCAGTTCCAGTGGGCGAACATTGACCGAATTAAAATGTTTGACCAGCAGCTTATAAAGGCTGACACGGTCCGACCCGGCACTCGGGAACAAGGAAACGTCGGCAATGAGAATTTCAAGGGTCGCTGCGACGTAGGCATCGCCCGATGACTGCGAGCCGGTGATGGCACGCGCAAATCGGCGAAGGTAAGGCAAGTGTGGGGCTATCCGGGTGGATAATGACATAGTGAGTTCCCTGTTCTCCGGTGAATATGATGAGCCGGCCTGATATAAGCGACGAACAGAAACACATTCGCAAAAAAAAAGTTCCCGACAACGGAACTTTTCCTCTCGTGAAGAATTATCACTGCTAATGTGCTTAACTTATTGGATGAATCCGAATTCGCTCTGCGCCAACAGCAAAGATCCTACGAATGAACGCAAGAAAATCCTCAATTGACGCGCCTGAAAAAGCGCGGGTCCGTCGCCGCGATATAAGGAATGCCGAGACTGAGATTGGATTGAAGCTACGTGCGCTTTATGCATCCGTACAGGAGGAAGAGATTCCGGCTCGTTTTCTGGACTTGCTCGAGAAGCTTGACGAGGCTGAACGCAACCACGCGCAAACCCCTGAATAGCAGGCTGGTGAATGGTCCACGAATCGACTGATTTTAAGAGAGACTTGATTGCGTCGCTGCCAAAGCTGCGCGCATTCGCCGTATCGCTCATTGGCAATCCCGACAGGGCCGATGACCTTGTGCAGGATACGATCATGAAGGCCTGGGCCAAGCAGGACTCCTTTGAGCCCGGCACCAACATCAAGGCCTGGCTGTTTACCATCCTGCGCAACGAATTCTACAGCCAGATGCGCAAGCGTGGCCGTGAGGTGCAGGATTCCGATGGCACGTTCACCGAACAGCTCTCGGTCCATCCGGCGCAGTACGGATCGCTGGACCTCCAGGATTTTCGCAAGGCCCTCGACAAACTCCCCGACGATCAGCGTGAAGCTATCATTCTCGTCGGCGCCTCCGGATTCTCCTACGAGGAGGCAGCCGATATTTGCGGTTGCGCCGTCGGGACGATCAAGAGCCGGGTTAGCCGTGCACGGACGCGATTGCAGGAACTTCTCGAAGTTCAGGGCGAGGTCGATTATGGTCCGGATTCAATCGCGACGCAGGTCACATCAAACAAATTCGCCTGAGGCGCCGTTTCGGCGCGAGGCGGGATTGTGCTGGGAATTGGCCAGCGCCTTGGCGACTGCCTGGAGGATCTGCGCTTTTCCATAGGGCTTGGCGACAACGGGAATATCCGGAAAACCTGGAACACCGTTGGCCTGGCTGTCATAGGCCGTGGTGAAAACGATCGGCAGGCCGCGGCGTTGCATTTCGGCAGCCGAATCAAGCGACGAGACTCCTCGCGCCTGAACCTCAAGAATAGCCAGATCATAGTCGGTCTCGTTGGCGATCTGAGCCTGCAATTCACCAACAGTTGCAATAAGTTGTACCGACTGCGCCCCAGATTCTTCTGCTATGCGTTCAAGATCCAACCCTATCAGATATTCATCTTCCAGGACCAGAATCCGCATGCCGGTCATTTCCATCTCATTGCTCCTTTTCGGGGAGCCGTTATGAGCGGAGTGATGACATGTGTCATTTAACTAAGACATGCCGATTGCAAAGATCGCACGCGCAATTTACCGGCATCGTGGTAGCGTAAATCCGAACGGGGATATGGGCATGAACACAGCCGCATCGACAGCACGGCAATACCCGTGCGACAAATGCCCTTTGCAGGGTTTTGCGCACCTGCAGCCGCATCAAAAGGATGAGATAGATTTTTTATCGACCTTCAAGACGGGCGAACTCGTGGCCGATACCGGGACCACCGTGCTTGTCGAGGGAGCCAACAGCGCGCATCTTTTCACGGTCCTATCCGGATGGGGCTTTCGCTACAAGATGCTCGAGGACGGCCGCCGGCAGATCCTGAACTATGTTCTTCCTGGTGATCTCATTGGCTTGCAAGGATCGCTTATGCGGGAGATGTCTCATTCGATCGAGGCACTGTCGCCTATGATCCTGTGCGTTTTCCAGCGCGACAAGCTCCCGACTTTATTTGCTAATTTCCCAAGCCTTGCTTACGACATCACATGGATAGCATCGCGCGAGGAGCAGATGCTGGATGAGATATTGCTGAGCGTAGGTAGGCGTACTGCGCTCGAGCGGGCGGCCTATCTCTTCGCCTTCCTTTTTCAACGCGCCAAAAGCGTCGGATTGGTGAAAGGCGATACCCTGGTCATGCCGCTCCGGCAACAACATGTCGCCGATACGTTAGGGCTCTCCATCGTTCATACCAACAAAACCTTGAAAAAACTGGCAGGTCGCGGTGCCTTGCGCTGGCTTGACCGCGGCTGTGACGTGCTCGACGAGACAACACTGCTCCAAATCTCGAAATGGTCAGGGCTGTCTTCGATCCCGAGGCCGTTCATCTAACGAGTTAGGAGCCGTCGGTTACGCTGCAATCGCTAAAGCGTGGCGGCGCCGGCTTCCGGCTGCTCCGCATTCAATTGGTCGAGAGCCAGTTCAATATCGCGAAGGTTGCGCGTCACACCGTCATCCGGGTCCATGCCGCCCTCAGTGGCCGCTCTTTGCAAGCCCCTTGCTTCGCTCAAAAGTTCCTTGAGCCGTGCAATTTTCTGTTCCCTACTCAATCCCGCATCGGTGAGAATATCGTTCGCTTCGAGCATGGGTCTCTCCATTTTATGCCCAACAAAATCATTGAACACTCAACCAAAACGGGGAGGCCGATTATTTGTTCCCGTCTGGAACCATGCTTAAAGGGTGGCGTTGATGGACCATGATGTAGTAACGATTAGTGTGGGGAGCGGGGTGTGGAGTGCCTCATAGAGATATGAAATCACCGCCAATTTCAGAAAACCTTTTTCAGGCAATGTCCGAGCCTGCCCGGCTCGATGTCCTTTCGAGCCTGACGCCGTTGGCAATTGAGAACGACTCGGATTTTGATAACATAGCTGCACTTGCGCTTTCCACGTCAGGCGCGGCAGCTGCTCAAATCTCGCTTGTAGATGAACGACAGAGTAAGGTTCTTGCGCATAAGGGAACGCTTGGACGGGCCAACATGTGGACGTTCGAAGCTGCGGCTTTGACGATTCCGGAAGCCAGTTGTCTCGTCATTCTCAACGCAGCACAGGATGTCCGTTTTTCCGAACTTCATTGCGTTACCCACGCGCCGCACCTCAGATTCATTGCTGTGGCGCCGATCTGCGTCTCGGATGAATGCATTGGCGCCGTCAGCGTCATGTCGGACGAAACACGGACGGAGTTTACGGCCGCGCAGCAGGAGCAACTTGCAAGCCTCGCCAAGGTGGCCGGGTCACTAATCGAGCTCAAGCGTGACTCGCGGCAGGGAGATGAACGCGTCGCTACGCTGCATCGGGATGATGATCGCAATGCCATGGCGCTCGAAGTGGGAAATGTCGGAAGCTGGGTTTGGGATCTGCGAAACGGCCGGTTCACAGGCAATCGCATGGCCTATGAAATGCTCGGACTCGATTCGGATCGTACCGTGAGCGGCGAGGATGTGTTTCGGGCTATGCATCCCGATGATTTCCCTGCCATGAAGTCGGCCTTCACGCGGGCACTGGCGCAGAATCAGGATTATGTCGGCGAGTTTCGCGTCGCTTCGTCGGGCCAGTGGCTGCTTGGCCGCGGCCGCATTTTCGAGCGTGACTCGTCCGGCAAGCCTGTCGTCGCTGTCGGCGTCAATATCGATATCACCAAAACCAAGACGGCGTCGGAAAAGACGCGCTTTCTCCTGCGTGAACTGAATCACCGGGTCAAGAACACGCTCGCCATGCTGCAATCGCTGGCAAGGCAGACGCTAAGCCGCACATCCGATCCGGCAGAATTCATGGAAGCCTTCTCAGGCCGTCTGCGCGCAATCTCCGAGGCTCACACATTGTTGTCGGATCGCGAGTGGAGCGGGATCAGTCTCGTCGATCTCATCACGAAACAGGTGGAGCCTTACGCGATCTTCGATATTGGCCAGATTGAACTCGTGGGCGAAGATATCATGCTGCCTCCTGATCATGCCCTCGGGCTCGGGATCGCCTTGCATGAGCTTGCCACCAACGCCGTAAAACATGGCGCACTGTCGGTCGCCACCGGTCATGTGCGCATCGTCTGGCAACTGGAAGTCGGGCTGCATGAGTCGCGCATCGTCATCCGCTGGACGGAATCCAATGGCCCGCGCGTAACGGCGCCGAACACCCGAGGGTTGGGTTTGAAATTGATCGAACGCAGTTTGGATAAGGTGCTGTCGAGCAGTGTGCGGCTGAGCTATCCGGAGACCGGCATAGAGGCAATCGTCTCAATGCCGATCGGGGATCAGTCAGATCCCGCCGCCGGCTGATGGGTCGTTGCGGGGGCGACGCTTTTTCTTCTTGCCTGCGAGAGACAGGCCAGTAAATGCTACAAGCGGGACCGTGAGCATCAGCAACGCTCTCGAACGAAGCAGCGCTGGAGCCACGGCCAGGGCCGCGATGGTCAATACGGTCGATGTATCTACTTTGGCGCGTTCTTCCTGGCGGCGTCGTGCCGAGGAAGAGGCGATTTTCATTGCAATATACGCGATGATCGCGAGGCCAAAGGCTGAACCCGCGATGATCAGGGCCGCATATAACGGGCCGTAATGTTCTGCCAAGCTGATCTGCGCCGCCACCAACAGGAAAACGGCGCCAATCGTGACCAGAACCGCGATGATTGCGGCGAAGATGGCGCTCTGTTTGGCTCGGCTGACGACCAAGCCGACCTCTCCAGCCGCCAGGCTGGTTAAAAGTGGGGCCAGCAGCTTCAGCATGTCAGCGGCGAGCGATAAGCGCGAGAAGGAAACCCACGCCGGCTGCGACTGCGAGTGTGGTCAAGGGTTTTTCCCGCACCGTCTCGACGATCTGGTCTTCCAGTTCACGCGCCTGCAGCCGCAGGTCTTCGAAGGTCTCCTCGCCGCGCAATTTCGCGGATTCGAACGAACTTGCCGCGCTTCTCCGTGCATCCTGGGCTCTATTCTTGCCGATCTTGCCGAGTGTCGCCGTGATGTTCGCAATGTCTTCCCGAAGCGCAGCCACCTGTGCCTGCAGATCGGGATTGGATTCGGTCGCATCGTCAACCGCCTTGCGAACCTTCGAGGAAACAGAGGCCATGGGAAAACTCCTTTAGAAAATGGCATATGCTGCGGGAAACGTCGCGTGGCGACATTTGTTCCACGCTTGCGAGCGCATCGCAAGCTGGCAAGCCGAAGATGGATAACAAGACGCCGGCCAGACGGCCGGCGCTAAATGAGGAATTGTTTAAGAAAGATAGCCGAGCAACCAAAGTATGAGGATGATCGGAAGTGGCAAACCTATAAGCCAGAGTAATGCACCACGCATCATGTCTGAAATCTCCTTGCTAAACGTTAAATCCTGCCCATCAAGAGCAATATGAGAACGACGACCAGGACAATGCCGAGCAGACCCGAAGGCCCGTAACCCCAGCTTCTCGCATGCGGCCAACTCGGAAAGACGCCGATCAATGCGAGAATGAGAATAATGATTAACAGTGTCCCTAGTGACATTCCGCGTCTCCCTGTGAGTGGCAAATCGTTCAGTGCAAAAACACGCGAAATGAAATTTGGTTCCTGTTGAGGTTGCAGGGAGTGGAACTAGGTGTTGAATATGCAACCAATTTGAGCCGGCTTCGTTTCTAATCCGGGTTGTAACGGGAGCGTGCCATTCATGAACCTCAGATTGGGGGATTCTTATGCCGTCTGAGGATAGCGGGGCAAAGGTTTCGCGCGCGGTCGAGCGGATCAGTTTACGTCCGGTTCCAGCGCCCGAAGCAGCAGATCCCCAACAGCAGTTTCCGCCGGTTGTCGTCGCAATTGCCATTGTCGCTGCGCTTTATTTCGCACGCGATGTTTTCGTGCCGCTGGCAATGGCGCTGCTCCTGACCTTCGCCCTTTCACCAATGGTAACGAAGCTGCATCGTTCCGGCATTCCCAAGGCCTTTGCGGTCATTAGCGTTGTCGCCATGGCGTTCCTCGCCATATTCATCTTTGTCAGCATCGTCGTCAGTCAGCTGACGGTGCTGGCGCAGAACCTTCCAAGCTACCAGTACAATATAGAAGCCAAGATCCGCACGGTGAAGGAAGCGCAATCCGGCAACAGTATTTTCGACCGCGGCGCCAGGATGCTGAAGCGGTTCAACGATGAAATCGGCCGCTCGGACGAGGTCGAGCGTTTTGCCGTAGAGCCGGAGAAGAAGCCCGAGCCGCAGCACGAGCGGCCGCAGAATGTCGAGAACAACCAGGCGGCCGGTGGATCCCCGCTGCAGGGCAATGATCCGAACAAGCCGGTTCCCGTGGAGATCAAGTATCCGCCACCCGACCCCCTGAGCCTGCTCCAGACTTTCGCGGGCCCGCTCATCCAGCCCCTTGCCACGGTTGGCATCATCATCGTCGTCGTCATCTTCATGTTGATGCGCCGCGAGGATCTACGCGATCGCTTCATCAAGCTCGTCGGTGCCAGCGATATCCACCGAACGACGACTGCGCTCCACGACGCCGGAAAACGTGTTGGCCAATATCTTTTGATGCAGCTGATCATCAATATCAGTTTCGGCGTTCCGATTGGCATCGGGCTCTGGGTTATCGGCATCCCCAATCCGATGCTGTGGGGTATGCTCGCGATCGTCTTGCGCTTCGTTCCCTATATCGGTCCGATCATGGCCGCCGCCTTTCCCCTTATTCTGTCGCTGGCGGTCGATCCCGGCTGGATGCTGTTGTTCTGGACCGGCGCGCTGTTCATTGTCCTTGAACTTGTCAGCAGCAATGTCATGGAGCCGTTGCTCTATGGATCAAGAACGGGTCTGTCGCCGGTTGCCATCCTCATGGCCGCGATCGTCTGGACCTGGATCTGGGGGCCAATCGGACTAATCCTTTCAACGCCGCTCACGGTCTGCCTTGTCGTTCTCGGCAGGCATGTTCCAAAGTTCGAATTTCTAGACGTCCTTCTCGGCAACGAGCCTGTCCTTTCACCACCGCAACAGCTTTACCAAAGGCTTCTTTCCGGCGATCCGGATGAAGCAACGGAAAGGGCGGAGGAGTTTCTGCAGTCTTCCACGATCGAGGAATACTATGCTTCGGTCGCGATCCCGGCGCTGTTCCTCGCCGAGAACGACCGGGCGAGAGGCGTCCTTGATTCGACCCGCCGCAGCCGCGTAGCTCAGGGAACCGTTCTTCTCGTTGAAAATCTCTCGGAACATCACGACGACGAGGAGGAAGAGGAAGAAAACGGCAAGCCGGAAGAGACTGAAAAGAATGCTGATCGGCCGGGCACCAAGCCAAAGGCAGCCAAAGCCAAAGCCAAGGAGCCGCCACCCGAAGAAGAAGCGCGCGTCGCCATTTCCGCAGGGGGGCGCGGCGAATTCGACGATGCGGCAGCCGTCATCCTTGGCGATATCCTGGAACGGCGTGGCTTCGAGGTGCGCGATATTTCCCACGACGAACTCGCGTCGGGCAGCATCGGTAAGCTCGACCTTACGGGCGTCAGTGTCATTCATATCTGCTATCTCAATGTCTCGTCGGTGGCCCATGCGCGGTATCTGGTCCGCCGCATCCGGCGCAGGAACGGGCGCGTCAAGATCGTCATCAGCTTCTGGTCGGAAGATCCCGAGAATGTCGATGGTGAGAAGATCGTCGGGTCGACGCGCAACTGCCATTTTGCGTCGTCCGTGGAGGATGCGCTGGAGCTGATCAGTGCGTGAAAGGTCACGTTTTGTCAGGAGACGTCACTGGAAGATTTCGGGCTTGGAACCAAGACAAGGCTGACACGTTTCGAGGTTGCTGGCCAACCCCAGCCAGTAGCGTAAGGACCCGGTGCCTGTTCCCCCGTGGGCGCCGGGTCACACTATTTTGGAATATTATCGAATGTTTTCAAGTAATTGAATATCTCAGTCGCGGAACCTTTATAAGGTCCCGCCGTTCTACTGGGGTAAATGCAAATTTCAAGGAGCACATGATGGGTAGCACCAGCGATAAAGTTTCGGGCACGGCCAACAAGGCTGCAGGCAATCTTAAACAGGCTGCAGGCAAGGTGTCAGGATCACGCAAGATGGAAGCCGAAGGCAAGGCCCAGGAGCTTAAGGGCGATGCTCAGGTAGCCAAGGGCAAGGCCAAGGACGCGGTCAAAAAGGTTGTCGACAAAGCTTGACGTATTCATCGCTTTTTTAATTTTGGCCGGCTCGTTGAAGCCGGCCAAATGCTTTCATGGGCCCATCATCGCACTGGATATATGGCGGATAAGGGCATATTTTGAAGGCAAGCTGGACGGTGTTGGGAAGAGGTAAGGAGGATTGGATGAGCCAGAGAGCGATCGATTTTGTCAATGACTGGATCTCGACCAACGTGGATGCAAGCAAGCCGGCGGACATGGCGCATCATGACCGGCGGCCCAAACAGCTGGCAGAGAAATGTGCGGCGGATGCGGAAGCTGCGGGCATTTCGTTCGCAGAGATAAAGGATGGTCTGGGCGATCTTGAGATCTGCATGATCACCGCCATTGATCGCGCGGCCCTCGCCAAGGAAAGCAAGCAGGCCTAAGCGATCGACTAATGAAAATCCCGCGATTTCGGCAAGATGCGTACATTGCGCGGATGACGGCCCCGCGATTCTTCTGAAACAGGATGCGCAACTTCATCGCTATGCGAGACGGGCAGCGTTGCGAGTTGTTCGGATAGAAGGTAAAGCGCGTTGGTTCGGTCGGTAAGCCTGGTTGCCACGACATGGACGACGTTTTCGGCGCTCTGAACAGTGCCCTCGATAAGGATCAGCCGGGCGCCCATCACTTCACGGCGGTACTTCTCCAGCATCTTCTTCCACACGACAATATTGGCGATGCCCGTCTCATCCTCGATGGTCATGAAGACAACACCCTTGGCGCTTCCCGGCCGCTGCCGGACTGTGACGACACCCGCAACCTTGACGCGGCGATTATTGCCGAGATTGTTGGCCTGCCTGCAGGTCAGGACGTTCTCGCGTGCAAACATCTCGCGAAGAAACTGCATGGGGTGGCCCTTGAGGGAAAGCCGCGTCGATTCGTAATCCGCAACGACATGTTCGGAAAGTTTCATTGAAGGCAGCCTGGTCTCTGCTTCCTCCGGAAGTTCGTTGCTGTCGGCCGCCTGAAAAAGCGGCAAAGTCTCGTCGTTCGGCAGGCGCCGCACCGCCCAAAGCGCCTCGCGTCGGGCAATGCCGAGCGAACGGAACGCATCGGCATCGGCAAGGAGGACATAGGCTCTTCTCTCGAGCCGCGTCAGGCGACGAAACTCTTCGATATTGGTATAGGCCGAGCGGCGTTTGGCCACGATGATATTTGCCCAATCCTTGGAAAAACCACCGATCTGACGCAATCCCAAGCGCGTGGCGAGGCCCTTACCCGTCTTTTCGAGCGTATTGTCCCAACTGCTGAAATTGATGTCGGCAGCCCGGATTTCCACGCCATGCTCGCGGGCATCGCGAACGATCTGCGCCGGCGCGTAAAAGCCCATGGGCTGCGAATTTAAAAGCGCAGCAGCAAAGGCTGCCGGATGATAGCATTTGATCCAAGAGGAAATGTAGACGAGGATGGCAAAGCTTGCAGCATGGCTTTCGGGAAAGCCGTATTCGCCAAATCCCTTGATCTGATTGAAGCAATTTTCGGCAAAGCTGCGCTCGTAGCCGCGGCGGACCATGCCATCCACCATCTTCTGCTCCATCTGGTTGATCGTGCCCACACGGCGGAAGGTCGCCATGGCACGGCGCAACTGATTGGCTTCGTCGGGCGTGAACTTTGCAGCTTCGATGGCTATGCGCATCGCCTGCTCCTGAAAGAGCGGCACGCCGAGGGTCTTTCCCAGAACGTTGCGCAATTCGTCCTTGTCGCCATGCTCAGGCGAAGGGGCGGGATAGAAGACAGGCTCGATCTTGTTGCGGCGGCGAAGATAGGGATGCACCATGTCGCCCTGGATCGGGCCTGGACGGACAATGGCGACCTCGATAACCAGATCGTAGAATTTTCTGGGCTTCAGGCGTGGCAGCATGTTCATCTGGGCCCGGCTTTCCACCTGGAACACGCCAAGGGAATCGGCATTGCAGAGCATGTCGTAGACCTTCTCGTCCTCCTCGGGGACGGTTGCCAGTTCGAACCGATCGCCGCCATGAAGATGAATGAGGTCGAACGCCTTACGGATGCAGGTCAGCATGCCGAGCGAAAGCACATCGACCTTCATGATGTTGAGCGCGTCGATATCGTCCTTGTCCCATTCGATGAAAGACCGCTCGGCCATGGCGGCGGGGCCGATCGGCACGGTCTCGTCGAGCCGCTCCTGCGTCAGCACGAAGCCGCCGACATGCTGGGAAAGGTGGCGGGGAAAGCCAATGAGTTCGGTTGCAAGCCGGACCGCGCGGCGGATCATCACATTGTCAGGATCGAGACCAGCCTGCCGCACCTCCTGCTTTTCGACCGCAGAACCCCAACTGCCCCAGACCGTATTGGCAAGCGCTGCGGTGACGTCCTCCGTCAGTCCCAGAGCCTTGCCGACATCGCGAATGGCACTGCGCGGGCGATAGCTGATGACGGTGGCGACGATGGCGGCGCGATGGCGCCCATAGCGTTCATAGACCCACTGCATCACCTCTTCACGCCGCTCGTGCTCAAAGTCTACGTCTATATCGGGAGGTTCCTTGCGCTCGGCCGAAAGGAACCGCTCGAACAGGAGGTTGATCTTGACGGGATCGACCGCGGTAATACCGAGGCAATAGCAAACCGCCGAATTTGCCGAAGAGCCGCGTCCCTGACACAGGATATTCTGCGATCGGGCGAAGGTGACGATGTCGTAGACGGTCAGGAAATAGGGCGCGTAATTGAGCTGGCCAATGAGGGCGAGTTCCTTTTCAAGGAGTTCGCTTACCTTGCCGGGAACACCTTCCGGATAGCGCTTTGCCGCACCCTTCCAGGTCTCGTCGACGAGATGCTGCTGGGGCGTCTTGCCTGGCGGTACGGGTTCGTCCGGATAGTTGTATTTCAACTCATCGAGAGAGAAGCGGATAGGCTCGATGAAGCGACGGGTTTCAGGCAGGGCGCCAGGAAAATGCCGGAAAAGCCGCTGCATCTCTTGCGGCGATTTCATATGCCGCTCGGCGTTCCTTTCGAGCCGCCTGCCCGCCTCATCGATCGTCACATGCTCGCGGATGCAGGTGAGGACATCCTGCAGCGGGCGACGGGAGGGCGTGTGATAAAGGACATTGTTGACTGCCAGAAGGGGAATATCCGCCTTGGCTGCCATGCGGGCCAGCCTTTCACCATAGCGCCTGTCCGCGCCTTGATGCGGCATGGCAAGGCCAAGCCAGACTGAACCTGGAGCCGCCAGCGCAAGTGTCTTGAGGAACGGCGTTAGGTCCCTGCTGCCGCGGGCCGGCATGACGATGATCTGGAAGTCCCTCGCCCGAAACTGAAAATCCTCGAAACGGAGATGGCATTCGCCCTTTATCTTCGCTCGATCCTTGCCCTCGCTCAAAAGCCGGCAAAGCTGGCCATAGGCCGGGCGGTCGCGGGGATAGACCAGCAAATCCGGCGTATCGTCGATGAAAACCAGTCTGCATCCAATGAAAAGCTTGAGATTGATTCCCGCAGCTTTCTGCAAATCCCTGTGCGCAGAATAGGCGCGGACGACCCCGGCAAGCGTATTGCGGTCGGCAATGCCAAGGCCGTCAAGGCCAAGAAGGGCGGCGGCCTTGACCAGTTCCTCCGGCTGCGACGCGCCTTCCAGAAAGGAAAAATTGCTGGTGACGGCAAGCTCGGCATAATTCATGCGAAAAGCCCATGCAGATACCAGCGCGGGTTAGGAGTGCCGCGCTCGAGCAAGCCTTCCCTGAAGACCCAGAAGCGTTTGCCGGAACTATCCTCCAGCCGGTAATAGTCCCTTGTCAGCGCACCGGAATGCTCACGCCACCATTCCGGAGCGATGCGTTCCGGGCCTTCGGCGAGAACGACATTGTGCCTGACGCGGCGCCAGATGAATTGCGCCGGCGGCGAATCCGGCACCTCGAAGGTCGCCTCGATGTGTTCAGGCGGCTGGAAGAGCCTGACCGGCCGCTCCGGCGGATCGCCTTGAGGCTGCGCCGTCCATTCGCCATTGCTTTCGCGCTTGGTCTTTGATGCGGGCTCGAGAGCGACCGTTCGCTCCGGAATATGGGTGTCGACAGGGGTTGGCCGCAGGACGCGGCTATTGCCGAGGCGGATGGAAAGCCGGTCGATCAACCTTTCTACCTCTTCGGTTTCCTGCTCGCGGTCATCGAGACTTTTCTGCTGATGCCGGGTACGGTCCGTGCGCAGGGCACCGAGGCGGATCATGTCAAAGCCGAAGCCGGCATCGAGCGGCTCGGCAAGTGTAGACAAGCGCTCCTTCATCAGGCGCATCAGGGTTTTCGTATCGGTCAAGGGTCTTCCTGCCTCGATGCGCAGCCGGCGCACATTGCCGTCAGTACGGAAAAAACTCGCCTCGATTTCGCGCGCGCCTTCGACGCGCTGCCCCAGGCGGATGAACAGCTCGTCTGCCAGCTGAACAAGCACAAGCTCGACAGCTTCCATCGCAATCAAGGGCTCGGCCATGCGCCTTTCCACCATGCAGACGGGTACGATGCGGCGCGGCGAAATAGGCTTCATCTGCCGGCCAAACAGGGCATCGAGACCCGCAACCACACCATTTCCGAAGCGGGCTGTCAGGGCTGCACGAGGCAAAACATCGAGATCACCGACGGTGCGCAAGCCGGCACGCCTGAGACCGGCAAGATGTGCGTCTTCGAGATCGAGGCTGACGAGAGGAAGCGCATAAAGCCTCCGGCTCTGGTCTGAGGGCTCGACGATGCCGCCCGCAGAATGCCGGGCGAGCGCGCTTGCCGCTGCCGCATTCCCGGCAAAGGCCGTCTTCACGATCATGCCATACCGCTGCAATTGCCGGTGAACGTCCTCAAGCAATGTGGGTTCATCGCCGAAAAGGTGGATGCACCCGGTCATGTCCAGAATAAGCCCATGCGGCGCATCGAGTGCAACCAGCGGCGTATAACGGTCGCACCAGTCGGCAAGCTTTTCCAAAAGCTCGCCATCCTTGCGCGGCGAGGCGAAGGCGATGTCGAGCTTGTCGAATTGCGCGCGGGCATCGGTCAGGGCCATGCCCTTGTAAAGGCCGGCCTTGGCTGCTTGTTCGTCTACAGCCGTCAGCCTTAAGGCATTGGCAATCTTGTCCACCACGATCAGATGCTGGTCAGTAAGAGCGCGTGCCGGACTTTCGCGTTTGAGGCGGTCGGTAGGCAGGTGCGGGAACCACATTGCCAGAAAGCGGTTCGATCTGTCGGAACACATGGTCTTCACTCTCCCATTGCAGGATCCAATGGCCGGTCATGCCCTGCCGGTTGCGAATGAGCGTCGCATCGAACACCGGATGGCCGGGGGCATTTGCTCCGCTCGATTGCGATGCGGCGGAACGGATAAGCCAGCGCGTAGTCGCGGCATTTTCGGCGGGCTGAGCGCCGAGCCGCAGGAGAAAGGCAGGCACATTCGTCTGCTGAGCCGAAAGCAGCAATTTTCGCGAGGCCGTAAGGTCGAGACACTTCGGATTGCTCCACGGCGCGATAATCACCGCACCTGTTCCGCGAATGCCCAGGCTATCCGCAGCCGCCTTCAGCACATCCTGCGGCGTGGCACAGCGCACGATGACGAGGCGTTGCGGGTCGAGACCGATGTGCCTGAGTCCGGGCGCATAGGGAAACCCATGTTCCTGGGCCGCAAAATCCTCTTCAAGCCACAAGATGAGGCTTTGGTCGGAGGCAGCGCGCAGGGCAAGAGCGATGACGAAGCCTGTTGCCGCACCAGCGTCGCCGGCCTCATCGGCAAAGACTTCATGGACGGCGCCCCGCTCGATTCCATGGCGGAACACCCGGTCGAGCGTTTCGATGCCGAAGGCAAAGGCAGAGCGCTTGGCGGCAGGCGAAATGCCCGCGCTCAAAGACGCAATATCACGCCGCAACGCCGTAAGATCGACGGTTGTCGCCACCTACTCAACCCCTGAATGTTCACGATATGTTCTATTATGGAATCCAATGGCGGTGAGAGTCAAGCAGTTGCCTGAGTTTACGTTCTCAACGATCGATGCGCGTCGAAAGAATAATCGACGACATGGTGCGTTCGACGCCCTCAAGCGCGCCGATCTCGTCCAGCAGCCGGTCGAGCTCCTGGATCGAAGGCGCTTCGACGATGACGATCATGTCGAATTGTCCGCTGACTGAATGCAGCGTCCTCACCCAAGCAATCTTTTTTAGGGCCGCCTCCACCTTGACGGCAAGCTTTGGCAAGGCAGTGACGAGTACATGCGCCTTGACGAGATTCTGCTCATATTCCGGCGAAAGCTGCACGCCATAGCCGCGGATCATTCCGCGCTTTTCCAGTCGTTCGATGCGGCTTTGCACCGTCGTGCGCGAAACGCCGAGCTTGCGGGCGAGATCGGCGGTGGAAGCCCTTGCATTCTCGCGCAGCAGGGAGAGCAGGGCATGATCGGCGTCTGTCAGCATATTACTAATCCATTCGTCGAAATGCTAAAAAATAGCATGTCATATCGTCAGTTTACATACTTCATTCCGCCGAACAAGCCTGCGACATTCGCGCGAGGCTATTTTGTCCATTGGGGAATCATATGAAAAATATCGTTGTCGTAGGTGCAGGCAAAATCGGCGGAACAATCGCCAATCTCCTCGCCAATACCGGAGATTACAGCGTCACCGTCGTTGACCGCTCGCAAGCCCAGCTCGATGGGCTCGACGTATCGGCGAACGTTGCAACGAAATGCATCGAAATCGATGAAGCCGGCGCGCTTGAAGGGGTTCTTGCAGGAAAATTCGCTGTATTGAGCGCTGCGCCGTTCCACCTTACCACGCGCATTGCCGAGGCAGCTGCCAAGTCCGGCGTTCATTATCTCGACCTCACTGAAGACGTCGCCAGCACCCGCATTGTCAGGCAGCTTTCGGCAACGGCAAAGACTGCTTTCATCCCGCAGTGCGGTCTTGCGCCAGGCTTCATCTCTATCGTGGCCAACGACCTCGCCAAGCGTTTCGACTCGCTTGAAAGCGTGCGCATGCGCGTCGGCGCATTGCCGCAATATCCGTCCAACGCGCTCAACTACAATCTGACCTGGAGCACGGACGGCGTTATCAACGAATATTGCGAGCCTTGCGAAGCCATCGTCGATGGCGAGTTGATCGAAGTTCCGGCGCTGGAAGAGCGCGAGGAATTTTCCCTCGACGGCGTCACTTACGAGGCGTTCAATACCTCGGGCGGTCTCGGCACTCTGTGCGAATCGCTGCTCGGCAAGGTGCGCACCCTCAACTATCGCACCATTCGCTATCCCGGACATGCGGCCATCATGAAGGCGCTGTTGAACGATCTCGGCCTGCGCGATCGCCGCGATGTGCTGAAGGACATTCTTGAGAATGCGCTGCCGTCCACCCTGCAGGACGTCGTCGTCATCTTCGTCACCGTCAGCGGCCGCAAGAAGGGCCGTCTCCTGCAGGAAACCTATGCCAATAAGGTCTACAGCAACCATATCGGCGCGCAGCTTTACAGCGGCATCCAGATCACGACGGCATCGGCCATCTGCGCCGTGCTCGACATGCTGGCTAAGGGCGAACTGCCGCAGCAGGGCTTCATCCGCCAGGAAGACATCGCGCTCGACACTTTCCTCGCCAACCGCTTCGGCAGGGCGTACGCCCAGGCCGAATCGGCAGGACGTCTCGTCGCGTAAATACCTCGGCGCTAGAACTGAGAAAAGAGGAGTTGGCCCCGGCCAGCTCCTCTTGTTCTGTATAAAGGTGGGGTCTCACTGATTTGCCGTCTTGCTGCAGCGTTAAACGCTACTTAGACCCATTCGCCCTTGCGCATGACCGGCACGGCGGATCCGTCCTTGTTGATGCCGTCGACATCGATCTCGCCCGAACCGATCATCCAGTCGATATGGATGAGGCTTTTGTTTCCGCCCCGGGCCGCGACTTCATCCGGCGTCAACCTGTCGCCATTGATGAAGCACTTCGAATAGCACTGGCCGAGCGCGATGTGGCTGGCGGCGTTTTCATCGAACAGCGTGTTGAAGAACAGGAGGCCTGAGGCCGAGATCGGTGACGAATTCGGCACGAGAGCGACTTCGCCGAGGCGCCGCGCGCCTTCGTCCGTGCCAAGCACCTTGTTGAACACTTCTTCGCCGCGCGTTGCCTTCGCCTCGACGATCTTGCCGCCTTCGAAGCGAACCTTGATGTTCTCTATCAATGTTCCCTGATGCGAGAGTGGCTTGGTGCTCGATACGTGACCATCGACGCGCAGGGCATGCGGGGTTGTGAACACTTCTTCGGTCGGAATGTTGGGGTTGCAGGTGATGCCGTTCTTGGCAACCGAAGCGCCGCCATGCCACTCGTGCTCGTCGGCGAGCCCGACGGTCAGATCGGTGCCCGGGCCCTTGAAATGCAATGCGGAAAAGGCATGGGCGTTGAGCCACGCCGTGCGCCGGTGCAGGGCGGCGTTGTGATCGCGCCAGGCGCTGACCGGATCCTCGACATCGACACGCGATGCGGCGAAAATCGCATCCGCGAGCATCGCGACCGCAACGTCCGGATCCTGATCCGGGAAGACCTGCCTGGCCCAGGAGGGGTTGGGATAGGAAACAATGTTCCAGTTGATGTCGAACCCGGCAATCTTTTCCAGCGCCGGCTGATAGGCGCGCGATTGCGCTCGGTTGGCGCGGGCGACCTTCTCCGGATCCTCGGCAGAAAGCAGCATGGGATTATCGCCGGCCACGGCGAGCCGCGCGGTATTTTCTGAGAAAGCCTTGGCCATGCCTTCATAGAGCCAGCCTGCAGAGCGGTCGAAGCTGTCGTCCGGCGCGTTGCGATAGCGCATCAGGGTCGTTTCTTCATCGTTGTAAAGCGCCGTCACGAGGCCGGCGCCGGCCTTATAGGCATGTTCGGTGATGCGGCGCACGAGAGGCACCGCCGCAAGCGGCGCGGTGATCAAGAGATCCTGCCCCGGCTGCAGCTGCAGGCCGATCTTGACGGAAACTTCCGCCAGACGGTCAAGCTTGACGGGATCGACGGACGGGATTTTGGGGGATGAGGTCATTGGAAATCCATGCTGATCAAAACGATGCTCCAGCATAGAACCGGACCAACGGCCGCATCAAGGCACGGATCCGAATTAAGTTCAGTCAGCATGAACCCGTCTGTGATCGCGCTGTTGTGCTGATCAGTCAGTGTCCCTCAGAAATGCGGTGAACTTGTCCTGATAGTCCGGATGCCAGCGCGAAAGCGGCGGGCGGTTCTCGATCATGTCGTGCGCGGCCCAGAATATGCGCTTTTCATCCAAGGCGCGGGTCACGTCGTTATCGGGACAAAGAATGTAGAAATCGCCGGCGGATACGCGCTCGAGCATGAAATCGACGGTCTGTTCGGCTGTCCATGCGCCCGCTGGTTTCTCTGTTCGACCGCCTGCGGCGAGCGGCGTATAGACGAATCCGGGAATGAAAAGATGTGCCGTTACGTGACAGTCCTTTGTGTTGCGTAACTCGTGCTCTAGGGCCTCGGTGAAGGTTTTGACGCCGGATTTGGAGACATTGTAGGCCGGATCGCCGGGCGGGGTGGTGATCCCCTGCTTGGACCCCGTATTGATGATGAGCCCGGGCTTCTGCCGCTTTATCATCGAAGGGCCGAAAACCTGGCTGCCGCGGATGATGCCAAAGAGGTTGACGGCGAGGATGCTGTCCCAGTTTTTTGCATCGAAGACGCTGCTGCCGGGCTGGATGCCGGCATTGTTCATCAGAATATCGGCCCCGCCGAATTTGGCGTCGACCGCCTCTCTCAGGTGCTCGAGCTCTGGCACATTCGTGACATCCGTCGCAACGGCCAAGACATTCTCACTTCCGGCCTCGGTCGCCAACGTGGCGCGGGCCGTCTCGAGCTTTTCCCCGGCAAGGTCGGCAATTGCGACTTTGAGACCCATCCTGGCGAAGCGCCTGGCCGCCGCAAACCCTATGCCTGATGCGCCTCCTGTTATAACTGCAACGTTGGATGGTAAAAAAGCCGGATGCGCCATGTCTTTTCCCTCCAATGAGATCGCGTCGAAGCCTGAATCTAGCAGACGCCAGACACGGAAGTAAAACCATTCGGTCAGCCGAAGTTCGGCACGCGCATATAGTGCGCAAGCGGGCCTATCTGATCCTGCGAATCATAGCCATGGGACTGATGCGCGGCCTCCAGCGCTTTTTGCCGGAGCGCTTCGATAATCTCTTTTTCGGTACTTTCGCCCATGCACAGCGCCTGCAGGAGGACAATCCTCGCCGTATCGGCAATGCCGGAGCGATCTTCATTGAGAGCGATATCGAGAATGACCCTGCTGAAGTCGATGCGCTCCAGCGAGAGGGCCGTTATGTAACGTTCGCGATGCGCGTTTTCCGCATCGATGAGGGCATAGAGCTTTTCACGAAGATCTGCACCGACGTTCTCATACTGCGTTGCCAGATCCGGCGCAGCGGCGGCAAGTTTCTGCTTTTGCCGCTCGCGGTGCCGCCGCTGTCTCTCCGCGTTGCTAAGTGCCATGTCTCACTGTCTGCGCCGTAACGAAAACGAATCACTTGTCCCTCACTTGATAGGCCCGCATGCCATGACGGGCAACATTTTGAGGCCGTTACGCACAGACTGTTCCCGCTGCTATTGCCCCACAGGACGTGACGTAACCAGTCCAACAGAGATCGGAGAGGGGCCCAAAGGCCTGCGGAAACAAATTGTTAGGACAATTTCCCCTATCGTCAGGCGAATCGATTGCCAACCGCGCCTGCGGGAACCGGGAAGAATATGAGCATGTTTGAAGCCGAAGCCACCACGCCGTGCCGGGTCATCGCATTTCCGCTTACGCGGAGGGCGGCGAAGATTCGCGAAGTGGCGGCAAGGATCGCCGAAAAGGTCTCGGACCGGCAGGCCGGTGCCTATCGAAACCAGGTGGCAGAAACGCTCTTCAGACACCTCAGCAAAATCGGCATCGCCGAGGAGGAGCAGGACGAACAGGTCGGCGCCTTCTTCTCGGCCGTTGAACGCGAGCTTGCGCGCCTATCTTACTTTGACGACGCCAACGGCGAAACGGCCTATTGAATCTCCGACAAGCAAAAGCCCGCCAATTCCGATGGCGGGCTTTTAATTTTCATTGTTTAAGATTACCTGACGGCAACAACGTCACCTGTGCGACGGTCGATATCGACACGGATATCGTCACCGCGGCGGTCTATGCCTTCCACGACGAAGCGCGAACCTCTGCGCCTTACATCGTCTACGTCGCGAACACCCTCGCTTCGCGCGATTCGAACTGCATCACGTTCGGAAATTTCCCGCGAACGATAGGCCGGTTCCCTCTGCGGCTCAGCCAGTCGGACGCCATCGGGGCCAATTACGATAGATTGCGCAAATGCCTGTGGCGCGGACGTGAGCGCGACCAAGGCGGTCGCTCCAATGATCAACAGTTTTCTCATAACTCTTCCCTCACAGTTGTTGAATGTTCCGCCCATTCAGCGAGTCAACGTTCAAGTTGCGGGGTGGTTCCTTGCATTCATGTGCGACGAACCTACCACCGCGCAAAAATCCCTCGGGTAGTAGAGGCGCCGGTCGGGGCGGCAAGGTGCACTGCACAAAACGGTCAGAAATATGTCCCCGACGACCGGCAGGCGGCTGAATAACAGAAATGCTCACTGAAGCCGGACGAGGGCATCTTCATATTTCGCCAGCTTTTCCTCGGCTTGCGATGATCGGCGATCGTTCCTGACCTTGGCGATATTATCCTTCAAATCCATGATCTTGACCCGCCTGCCGAGATCGTTGTTGCGCATACGCTGCACGAAATCGAAGTAATCCTCGTTGTGGCGGCGCGTCACCGCGTCAACTGCTGCGATAATCTGTTCGGAAAAACCTTCATTGCGCAGATTGTCGAGTGTCCAACCGGTTTTCTCGACAACGTCGTGGAGAACAGCGACGATTCGCTCGTCCTCATCGTGGAGGCCAAGCATCACCCGAAGCGGGTGCAAAATATAGGGCTCATCATTTTCAGTGCGGTAACCAGCATGGGCACTCGCAGCAATGGATATGGCTTGCTCGAGGGATGGCATTTCAGAACTCCCGGACGTTTGTGATGAAGATCATAACTGCCCGGGAGTGTAACTGTTCCACCCGTGAAACCCTGTAATTACACTGTGAGAGAACGCATTTGAGCGATGCGTTTTCCGCCCGCTCTAGTAGTTCAACTTCGGATACCAGTCCGAACCTCGACCCTCCGGGGTGCAGTCAAGGATTGTCCAGATCGGCATCAGGTCCGGCGCGCCGCGCGGATCCTGTCCGGGATCCGCAGTAACGAAGCCCATCTCGCCACCCCAGAAATGGCGGATCGTTCCGTCGCGCCGCGTGAAGACATTGAAGGCCGCGTCATCCCCGCCTTCCGGCGGCCAGGCATGATAGTCGCGGCTGAACGCACCACTGGTATCGGAATAGAGCTTCAAAGCCTGCCAGCCGCGCTCCTTTTTGAAGGCAACAAGGCGTTCGATGGGCGAGCGAGCAACGACCGCCAGCGCAACGCGCTGTTCGACATCGCGAGCTTCGCCGTCCCAGGCACTCAGCAGCGAGGTGCACATGGGGCAAGGACGTTCACGCTCAGGTCCGAACATGTAGTTGTAGACGACAAGCGTCTGCTTGCCACTGAACAAATCGGCAAAGCTGACGGGTCCGTCCTCGCTGTCAAAGCGATAGTCCTTTGCAACCTCGCCGCCCGGCGGCAAGGCCCGCCGCTGTTCGGCGACGCGTTCGATATGGCGCCTCAGTTCAATCTCTTCCGCCAGAAGGGCATCGCGTGCCTGGCGGTAGGCGGCGCTCTCGTTGGGATAGCGTACGCCATTGCGGCTGGCGAGTTCGGCTGCGGGAGTAAGCGAATGGGATATGCTCATGGCTCGATCCTCTGAAGTTGGCGCCTTGCGCGTGGATTGCGGCAGTTCTGGCATCAGATGCCATTCCGCCGTGCTGAAGTTTCCGCCCAATAACGTTGATATCAACATATTTCACAAATGGCAAACATTGATCGCCCGCATCTGTTCCGGGCAGGAAGGGCACGAAGGGGGACGGCAGGGACGGGGCGGGGATGACGCTCAGAGGCCTAGGACGGCGACGAAAAACGGAGAAGTCGGGAATCAAAGTGCTCACATTCCACATCCGTCGTTGATGTCTAAGTCACTGGAAACAGTCCCGCGGCGTTATAATCTCGTGGGGAACCGGGGGGCGATATGACCACGTCGTTGGTGAGAGCGGGTCAATAGGCACTACCTTCATCCACCCACCGCCGTCATCCTCGGGCCCTTGTCCCGAGGATCCATGCCTGCGTAGGAGGCGTATAACGGCAAGCCCAGGATGCCGGACAGCCAAATTGATCCTGTTTCGATTTTCGCAGGCCGTGATAACTTCTCTCCCAGGAGAAAACGGATGGATGCAGACATAACGATCAGGCGGGCGCGGGACATTTCCGACTTCGAAGTCGCAAGGGAGTTCGTCAGCGCGCTCGGAGCATGGGATACAGATATCAATTCCGGCGCCGGCATGCCGTTCCACGAGGTCGTCGCCGCTTATTTCGGCGCTTCACCGCAGGACCTCATGGCGAAATTTTCAGAAGACGGCGCGGATTTCTTCATTGCCCATATTGGCGGCGAGGCCGTCGGTTGCGTGGGCTGTACCGATGAAGGTGACGGCGTCGGAGAAGTTCACAAACTATATGTAAAGCCGCAGCTGCGTGGCAAACGCGTCGGGCTCGCGCTTATGACGACCGTGATGAATGCCATGCGGGAACAGGGCGCGACCACAGCGCGACTTGTGACTGCCACCTACATGAACGAGGCAATTGCCCTTTATCGCGGTCTCGGCTTTGAAGAGTGCGAGCCCTTCGACCCGGTGCCCGACAGGATTACCATGTTCATGCAATGCTCCCTCGTACGTTGAGCGCCGAAGCGCGCCGCGCCGGTTCCTAGAAGCCAAACGACTGCTGTGCGGCTGGTGCCGGGCCAACTTGAACGCCTTCAAGCTCAAGCATGCGCATTTTTGCAGTGGACCCGCCTGGCGCCGAAAAGCCACCTATCTTGCCACCCGCGGCAAGGACGCGATGACAGGGAATAATCAGCGCGACCGGGTTTTTCGCCATGGCGACGCCGACGTCGCGCGCAGCTTCCGGGCCGGCGCCAAGTTGCTTTGCCAATGCACCATAGGTGGTGGTATCACCCCAACCAACGCGCCGTGCCGCAGCGTAAACCTCTTTGAAAAACGGATCCTGTTCGCCAAGATCGAGTGTCAAACTCGTAAAATCGATTTCTTCGCCGGAAAAATAGCGCTTCACCGCAGCGACTGCAGCGGTTATTTCAGCCGGAGGTTTCGCTGGCGCCCCATCCGGAATGCGGCGCAACAGGTTACGCTCAGTTGCCTCGGCGGTGCGTGACGGCAGTTGAAAACGGGTAATGCCGACATCATTCCAGGCGACGCCGCAAAAGCCAGCAGGCGTATCGAAGATATAGTATTGGTGGGTTGTCATGGCAGGCACTCTCAAGTTTCAGCCTGCATCAAGAATCGTCGCTTTGGCGTCGAGATTCAATCCGATTCCTGCAGCATGCTGACAAAACCCGATTGAATTGCCTGGCGCGGTTGGGCGCGCCAGGCTTTGAGGCTTTACTTATAGGCCTTGTTCGTCGCGGCGAGGTTGGTTTCCTCATCTGTATCGCGATGATGGCCACCGAGAGCCGCTGCGACACTCGCAATGAATGCGCCAATCAACAGCGAGAACGCCGCCATGAAGGCTGCGGTGGCACCCGCCTTGCGGGCCTTGTCAGCGGCTTCTGCGGCCGCCTTCTTCGCTTCGTCGGCGCGTGCCAGAACAGCATCAACCCTTGCTTTGGCATCGGCTTCACTCAGTCCGGTACGCGAGGCCACAACCTGATCCAGATAATTGCGGTCATCCGGCGGAAGCGTGCCTGTTGTCGCGGCGTTCAGCAGTATTCGCGAGACTTCTCCGGCCGCCTGACTAGCGCTGTCCGGGGAAGTCGCGGTTGCCGGCGTGGCAGGCCGCAGCAGACTGTCGACAAAGTACGATACCGATGTATCGTTGTCCGCAGCGCCGGCCGCGGAAGCGGTAGCATTCGCGGTGCCCGAGACAACGCTGGACGCCGCCTTTACGCCGGTACTAATGGTCGACGTGACGGCGCTGCCCAGCAAGGCCGCGACGAACAGTGTCGCCAGGGCCCATGCAATGAAGCCGTGGGCAGTATCACGAAAATATACCTCGTTGGTGTGAACGCCCGTCCACTTGGTCCTGAGGCGGCCGGTCAGATAGCCACCCAGTCCCGACGACAACCACTGAATAAGGATCAGCCATATCGCCGTGGATACCGCGAAGGTCGTCAGCGAAGCACTCTGCGAAGCCCAGGGCGACACGATGGTCAGCCCCAGACCTGATCCGAGCAACGTCAACAAAACCGACGCCGCTGCCGCCGTGACTGAGCCCGCGATGATCGGCCCCCAGCTCACGGCACTCGAACTCGACTCGACAGTCGTGTCCGTACCTGAATTTATATCGGTAAATGACATGCTTCGCTCCTATCGCATGAACAGGAAGAGAAGCAGGATGATCGGGATCGGAACTCCGAGCAGCCAAAGAAGAATACCGCGTCCCATAGAAACCTCCTTAAGGTGTCAAGCTTGCTTTTGGCTGGCCATGATGTGCCAGCCGTATCACTAGAAGCTGTAACGTCCCTATTTGTTCCCGAGCGACTTTATTGTCGACCGCGGCCGATCCAGCCGGGAATGGCATTCTCCCGGCGATGGACCGAAAAGTCGGATAGGGCCCTATCGCATCAGACCCGCAGCGCGAAGCGCGTTTTCAATGACGCTGCCGACAGCCTGATCGCCGCCGCGAGCGTCGTTGAGGCCGGTTCCTTCAAGCGCAGGCTTGATTGCTTCGACTTTCTGCCGCTCTGTTTCAGTGATCAGGTTCCAGGTATCGGCGATGTGCCAGGTCGAGGAAACGCCCACATCGAGCATGAAAGGACCTGCCGCTCCATACCCGTCAATGCCGCCGGTCTTGATAGGCGTTCCATGGGCCATGCCCTTGATCGTATGGGCTTCTATGCATGCGACACCCTTCGCATCCCGCCATGTCCTGCACTGGTGTTTTTGGGTCAGCGAAGTGATGGTCGGCGCATCGTCGAGATCGCTCAAGTGCCACCACTGGCCAATGATCGCTTCCATATTGACAGGATCGACGGTCGTATCCGCGCTTCCATGCCAGACGGATATCGCCGGCCAGGAACCCGCGTGACCGGAGGCTTTGCGGACTTTCTCCGCCAATGCCCGACTTTCCGGCAAGCCATGGCCGCGCATGCGGTCAAACGCCTCAGGGATGGTGGATGCAGTACCGAACGGCAGGCCGGCGATGATCGCGCCTGCCTTGAACAGTTCCGGATAGGTTGCCAGCATTGCGGCGGCCATGGCGCCACCCGCCGAAAGACCGGTTATATATGTCCGCGATCGATCGATCGGATAGCGCGCCGACATCGCCACGAGCATCTGACGGATCGACTCCACTTCGCCCTGTCCCCGGCCTACGTCGCCGGGGTTGAACCAGTTGAAGCAGAGGTTCGCGTTGTTGCCACGCTGCTGTTCCGGAAATAGCAGCGCAAACCCGTGCGTGTCAGCCAATTCGGACCATCCCGAGCCGCGATCATAGCCGGCTGCGGTTTGCGTGCAGCCGTGGAGAACCACGACCAGAGGCGAGCCTGGCTTGGAGCTTGCCGGAATATAGTGCCATGCCCGCAATTGGCCGGGGTTCTGGCCAAAATCCTCAAGTGCTTTGAGGCGCGTACTTCCGCCAGCGTCAATGATGCCTGCCGGCATGCGATTTACGTTCAGGCGTCTGATCGTGTCGGCTATGTTGCGCATGAAGGCATCCTTTCCCGTCAGCGACCACAATGGCGCCAATTGCTTATAACGCAAGTGCGAAAGGAAAGTTGCTGCACTGCACAAAAATAAAAGGGTGCTGGTGATCAGGCAGAATAGATGGCGGAGAGGGAGGGATTTGAACCCCCGATGGAGTTGCCCCCATGCCGCATTTCGAGTGCGGTGCTTTCAACCACTCAGCCACCTCTCCGCGCCAGAAACCGATCGACTCGGTCTCGAAAGAAAATGGTCAGGAAATTCAACCCTGCCGGTGCCGCGATGCCCTATAGGGCTTGGCTTGAGCGTGCGGCGTGGTAGATAGCGGGCAAAGCTTCGAGATACAAGAGCAATTTTGCGTTAAAATTCTTGACTCTCCAACAAAGCGGATCTTATAAGCGCGCAACGACTGGCGTGGGGGATTCTCCGCGCCGTTTGTTTTTGAATCCGGGCGCCTAAATTCTTCGATCGAAGCGCCCTTCTATCAATCTGTCACGACTGACAAAAAGACGGTTATTGCGGCGTGCCGCAAAAAACCGAACCGAACGCCGAAAGGGAAAAAATGTTCGCAGTCATCAAGACCGGTGGTAAGCAGTATCGCGTTGCCGCCAACGACCTCGTGAAGGTCGAGAAAGTTGCTGGCGAAGCCGGCGACATCGTTGAGTTCGCAGAAGTTCTGATGGTAGGCGTCGGAGCCGACGCAACGATCGGTGCTCCCGTCGTCAACGGTGCGCTCGTCACGGCGGAAGTCGTCGAGCAGGGCCGTGCCCGCAAGGTCATTGCATTCAAGAAGCGTCGCCGCCAGAATTCCAAGCGCACGCGTGGTCATCGCCAGGAACTGACGACGATCCGCATCTCGGAAATCCTGACGGATGGTGCGAAGCCTTCCAAGAAGGCCGCTGAAAAGCCGGCCAAGAAGGTAGCCGCTCCGAAGGCAGAAGAAGCTGCCGTCGCCGCGGATGCAACCGAGACGAAAGCCGCCCCCAAGGCCAAGGCTGCGCCGAAGAAGGCTGCAACCAAGGCTGAAAAGCCCGCTACGGGCGAGTAAGAAGAGTTTAGAGGAGCAATCCGATGGCACACAAAAAAGCTGGTGGTTCGTCACGCAACGGTCGTGATTCCGAATCGAAGCGCCTTGGCGTGAAGAAGTTTGGCGGCGAGAAGGTTCTCGCCGGCAATATCCTCGTGCGTCAACGCGGCACCAAGTGGCATGCTGGCACCAATGTTGGTCTTGGCAAGGATCACACCCTGTTTGCGCTTGAAGCAGGCGTCGTTTCCTTCCGTACCAAAGCCAACGGCCGCAGCTACGTGTCGATCGTCAACCCGATCGCCGAAGCAGCAGAATAGCCGGTCCTGCTTGAAGCACCGGCGTCCCATCGGACCCGGTGAAACATGGCAACCGCCAAAAGATCAAAGGGAGATGGGATTAAAGCCCATCTCCCTTTTCGTGTCTGGAGGACGACAAAATGGTTGCTGATTTACTGGAAGACGATGAAGAACGGCTGGACCTGATAGACTGTCCCGTGCTCGTTACGGAACGCCTGGTTTTACGGGCGCCACGTAACGAGGATGTCGACGCAATTGCCCGTCTCGCCGATAACCTTCATGTGGCGGAAATGCTTTCGCGTATGCCGCATCCCTATACGAAGGAACATGCGGTGGATTTTGTGCGCCGCGCCAATGCGGGCGAGATCGGCAAATGCGTCTACGCGATTACCCTGGGCCAATCCGGCACGTTTATCGGGTGCTGTGGCATCAATTACCGGCGCAGCAAGGATGAGTACGTTCCTTCGCGCCGGGACGAGCTGGAAATCGGTTACTGGCTGGGCGAGCCCTACTGGGGCAAAGGCTATGCCACCGAGGCTGCCCACGCGCTGGTCGATCTCGTTTTCCGCGCGACGCAGGTCGAAAAGCTGCACGCCTCGTGTCGCGTGTCGAACATCGCCTCGCGCCGGGTAATCTACAAGAGCGGTTTCCAGTATGCCAACACCGGCATGATGGATTCAATCGCTGCCGGCAACGTGCCTGTCGAGCGCTACATGCTCGATCGGCGCACCTGGATCGGTTTGCGTAGCTGGACATCATAAATGAACTGGCCGTCCTGGATAGGGACGGCCAGTTTTCTTTGCAGGCATTTTACTGTAATGCCTCGCCACAACGATAAGGACTGAATTTCATGAAATTTCTCGATCAGGCGAAGGTCTATATCCGATCCGGCGACGGTGGTGCCGGCGCGGTATCGTTCCGCCGTGAAAAGTTTCTGGAGTTCGGCGGGCCGGATGGCGGCGACGGCGGTCGCGGCGGCGATGTCTGGGCCGAGGCGGTCGATGGCTTGAATACGCTCATCGACTATCGCTACCAGCAGCACTTCAAGGCAAAGACCGGCATGCATGGCATGGGGCGCAACATGACCGGCGGCAAGGGTGCCGATGTCATCCTCAAGGTGCCCGTCGGAACGCAGATCTTCGAAGACGACAATGAAACGCTGATCTGCGATTTCACTGTGGTCGGCCAGCGCTATCGCCTCGCCAAGGGTGGCAATGGCGGCTTCGGCAATCTGCATTTCAAGACCTCCACAAATCAGGCGCCGCGCCGCGCCAATCCGGGTCTCGAAGGTGAGGAGCGCAATCTCTGGCTGCGCCTGAAGCTGATCGCGGATGCCGGTCTCCTCGGTAAGCCGAATGCCGGCAAGTCGACATTCCTTGCGAGCGTTACCGCGGCCAAGCCGAAAATTGCCGATTATCCGTTCACGACCCTGCATCCCAATCTTGGCGTTGCCCGCATTGATGGGCGCGAGTTCGTTATTGCCGACATTCCGGGCCTGATCGAGGGCGCGCATGAAGGCGTTGGTATCGGCGACCGTTTCCTCGGCCACGTCGAGCGCACGCGTGTGCTTCTGCATCTGGTGTCCGCTCAGGAGGAAAACGTCGCCGAGGCCTATAAGACCGTACGTGCCGAACTCGAGGCCTATGGTCATGGCCTGGCGGAAAAGCTCGAGATCGTGGCGCTGAGCCAGGTCGACACGCTCGACGCAGCGGCGCGCAAGAAAAAGGTGGCGGCGCTGAAGAAGGTCGCCGGGCGCGAGCCGATGCTGCTCTCGGCGGTGACGCGCGAGGGCGTCGAGCAGGTGCTGCGTGCCCTGTCGGCGATCATTCTGGAATCGCGTGAGGCCGACCGGCCGGTTGAAGTTGATACCCGGTTCAATTCTTGAATATTCAACGATGAGCGTTGGTTTGATCAGATGAATCATATTTCCCAGCCGCATCAGTCTTTCAGGCTCTCGACCTATCGCCGCATTGTGGTGAAGATCGGTTCGGCCCTGCTTGTCGACCGTACAGCCGGTCTCAAGCGCGATTGGCTGGAAAGCCTTGGCGCCGATGTCGCTGCGCTCGCCAAGGCCGGTGTCGAGGTGATGATCGTATCGTCAGGCGCGATCGCACTCGGGCGTACTGTCCTCGGGCTTCCGAAGGGGCCCTTGCGCCTTGAGGAAAGCCAGGCCGCCGCGGCTGCCGGGCAGATCGAACTTGCGAAGGCCTATGCCGAAGTGCTCAGTCATCACGCTCTGCGCGCCGGGCAAATCCTGCTGACGCTTTCCGATACGGAGGAGCGGCGCCGCTATCTCAATGCGCGTGCTACCGTAGGCACGCTTTTGCGGCTGAAGGCCATACCCGTCATCAATGAAAACGATACGGTTGCGACCACTGAAATCCGCTACGGCGACAATGATCGCCTGGCGGCGCGCGTTGCGACGATGATGGGCGCCGATCTCCTGATCCTGCTTTCCGATATAGACGGGCTCTACACCGCTCCGCCGCACCAGAATCCGGATGCGCAGTTCCTGCCCGTCGTTGATGCCATCACGCCGGATATCGAAGCGATGGCGGGAGCTGCCGCCTCGGAATATTCGCGTGGCGGCATGAAGACCAAGCTTGACGCCGGCAAGATCGCCAATGCGGCGGGTACCGCGATGATCATAACGTCGGGCACGCGCTTCAATCCGCTCGCGGCAATCGATCAGGGCGAGCGCTCCACGCTGTTCAAGGCGAGTTTGACGCCGGTCAACGCGTGGAAGACGTGGATTTCAGGCAATCTCGAACCTTCGGGGCGCATCGTCATCGACGAGGGAGCGCTCGTAGCGTTGAAATCGGGCAAGTCGCTGCTTGCGGCCGGTGTTCGCGAAGTCGCAGGGCAATTCCTGCGTGGTGATACGGTTGCGGTGTTCGGGCCCGACGGGCGCGAGGCTGCGCGCGGCCTCATTGCCTATGACGCTGCCGATGCGGTGAAAATAGCCGGACGGAAGACCAATGAGATTGCCGGCATTCTCGGTTATGATGCACGTTCGGCGATGATTCATCGTGATGATCTTGTGGTGCGCGCGGCCAAGCGGGTGGCTGCGGCGAAGGAGTAGCAAATGTTGGAACGCGTCGAGGCTAAGACGACAGTCGCCGATCTTATGGCCGAAATCGGCCGCAAGGCTCGCGTCGCCGCACAACCGCTTGCTATCGCCTCGCCGGGCAAGAAGACGGCTGCGCTCAATGCCATGGCCGCGGCGATCGAGCGCCGGCAGGCAGAAATCCTCGCGGCCAACCGCGAGGACGTCGCCAATGGAATAACCGCCGGCATGAGCATCGCAATGCTGGACCGCCTGACACTGGACGAAAAGCGTATCGCCGGCATCGCGGAAAGCATCCGCACGATCGCTGCACTGGCGGATCCTGTTGGTACGGTGATCGCCGAATGGGATCGTCCCAATGGCCTTCACATCGAGCGGGTGCGCACCCCGCTCGGCGTCATCGGCGTCATCTACGAAAGCCGGCCGAATGTGACCGCTGATGCGGGCGCGCTCTGCCTTAAATCCGGCAACGCCGTCATCTTGCGCGGCGGCTCCGATTCGGCGCATTCCTCGCAGGCAATTCATGCTGCCTTGATCGAGGGGCTCGAAGCGGCAGGCTTGCCGCGCGATGCGATTCAGCGCGTTCCCACGACCGATCGCGCCGCCGTGGGGGAAATGCTGACGGGCCTCGATGGCAATCTCGATGTGATCATACCGCGGGGCGGCAAAAGCCTGGTGGCGCGGGTACAGTCCGAAGCGCGTGTTCCCGTATTCGCCCATCTCGAGGGCCTGTGCCATCTCTATATCGACGGCTCTGCCGATCTCGCCATGGCGCGCAAGATTGCAGTCAATGCCAAGATGCGGCGCACCGGGATTTGCGGGGCGGCGGAAACGCTTCTTATCGACCGTGCGATCGCGCCGGCTGACTTCACTGCCTTGCTTGAGGATCTCAGCGCTGCGGGTTGCGAGATTCGCGCCGAGGCGGACGTGGTATCGGTGTATCCCGTTGCAACGCCCGCTAGGGAAGAAGATTGGACGACGGAATACCTCGACGCTATCATTTCGGTCCGGCTGGTCGATGGCATCGGTGGCGCCCTCGATCATATCAATCGCTATTCGTCGCACCATACTGAAGCCGTCGTCGCGGAAGATCCGAAAGTGGTCGAGCGGTTCTTCAATGAGATCGATTCGGCCATCTTGCTGCACAACGCGTCGACGCAGTTTGCCGACGGCGGCGAGTTTGGCATGGGCGCGGAGATCGGCATCGCGACTGGCAAGATGCATGCGCGCGGTCCGGTCGGTGTCGAGCAATTGACGTCGTTCAAGTACCGCGTGCGCGGCAATGGCCAGACGCGCCCGTGAAACCAGGGCAGGCGCTGCAGACAAGCTTCCCCGGCGTCAGTGAAGCGCACCTGCGCATGCCCTTTGTTGAAAAAGGCATGACGGTCGGGCTTTTTGGCGGTTCTTTCAACCCGCCGCATGCCGGTCACGCGCTCGTTGCGGAAATCGCCCTGCGGCGCCTCAAGCTCGATCAGCTCTGGTGGATGGTCACGCCCGGCAACCCGCTCAAGGATACGAGGCGGCTGGCGCCGCTCGCCGAGCGACTGGCGCTTTGCGAAGCCCTGCTGCACGATCCTCGCATCAAGATCACCGCCTTCGAAGCCGCCTATCATATTCGCTACACGGCAGATACGCTCGCCCTGATCAAGGCGCGCAATCCCGGCGTCAATTTCGTCTGGATCATGGGCGCGGACAACCTGGCGGATTTCCACCGCTGGCAACGCTGGCACAAGATCGCGCTGACATTTCCCATCGCCGTTATCGACAGGCCGGGATCGACGCTGGCATTTTTGTCGTCGCGCATGGCCAAGACCTTCGACTACGCACGCATCGATGAAGCGGACGCGCCGATTCTGGCGCGCTCGAAGGCACCGGCGTGGACATTCATCCATGGGCCTCGTTCGCTGCTCTCTTCCACGGCTATCCGCAATGGGACGCAGAGTGGATCGCGCAAAACGTGATCGAATGCTCCCTTCGGATGTCTTGAAAGTGTCATGCGACTCTGCCTATCTTAATAGCGTGCAGTATGTTTTGTCGGCTGCGTCGCGTTGTTCTTAAGGGAAAGGAAATACACTGAGAACAGCATTTCAGAAGAAGGATGCCTTGGCACCTTCAACGGCGGAGATGGGCGGACTGAGTTCCGTATCTCTCGCCCTTCAGTCGGTTCTTGCTAGTCTTGAAGACTCCAAGGCCGAAAACATTGTCCCCATCGACCTGAGAGGCAAGTCCGTCATCGGTGATCACATGGTCATCGCGTCGGGACGTTCGCATCGTCACGTAACGGCGGTTGCGGACCAGCTTTTGCGCGCTCTGAAAGAGAGCGGGCATGGCAATGGCGTCAAGGTCGAAGGCCTTAGCGGCGGTGATTGGGTGCTGATCGACACGGGCGATATCATCATCCATGTTTTCCGTCCCGAAGTGCGTGAGTTCTACAACATCGAAAAGATGTGGCAGGCTCCCGAGCTCGATGGAGAAACCGTTCACTGATTGACGGATCGGGGCGTCCGGGCGCAGGCCCATATGACGCCCTGGGCGGTTGATGTGATTTTGAACCGGCTAACGGCCGGCACGGTCGTTTACGAGCCCGTAACAGAGTAGCAGCCGTCCGAGTGCGGGCACAGGAACCCTTTCGTGCGCATTACCGTTTTTGCCGTTGGCCGGATGAAGTCTGGCCCCGAACGCGAACTGGCCGACCGCTATTTCGACCGTTTGAAGAAAACCGGCGCGCCACTCGGGCTCGAATTTACGTCGGTGACGGAGATCACTGAAAGCAGGGCGCAGCAACCCGAACTGCGCAAGCAGGAAGAATCGGCAAAAGTCCTCGAAGCCCTGGATCAGGGCGGCGTGCTTGTCCTTCTCGATGAGCGCGGCAAGACCTTGTCTTCCGAAGCCTTCGCGGAAAAGATCGCGCGCTTCCGCGACGACGGCAAGCGTCAGCTCCTGCTCGCGATCGGCGGACCAGATGGGCATGATCCCGCTCTTCGCGACAGGGCCGATCTTGTGCTTGCGCTCGGCGCAATGACCTGGCCGCATCAGATTGTCCGCATTCTTGTCGCCGAGCAGATGTATCGGGCAACGACGATACTCTCCGGACATCCATACCATCGCGTCTGATCATTCAGCCGCCGTTCATGCGCGCCGTTCATAATCGCGCCTTGAGGATCATTACCAAAATATAATGATCTCAATGCTTTTCGGGCGAACCCCTCATCTCCATTTGTTGGTAATATGGACGAGTTGAGGCGGCGGATGAGAGTGGAGCGGGTCGGATGAAAGAAATAGCCAGAGCGGCCAAGCGGGACAAGACTCCCGAAACATCCAATGTGACCTTCATTCCCGGCGCAGTTCCACCGAGCCGCAAGAAAAAGCGCGCCCGCTTCTGGTTCTGGATCCCCGTGGTGCTCATTGCCGTTGGAGCGGGCGCCTATACGTGGAATCGCTACCAGAACTCGACTGCGACGGCCGCCGTCGTCACGCAGGCGGTCGAGCGGGGCGATATCGAAAATGCTGTTACCGCAGTCGGCACGCTCGATTCGATAAAATCGGTCGATGCCGGCGCGCAGGTGTCCGGTCAGCTGAAAGTCCTTCACGTCGAGATCGGCGATAAGGTCACGCAAAACCAGCTTGTAGGCGAGATCGATCCCGCCACCATCCTCAACAAGATTGAAATCGACCAGGCGGAACTTGCCAATTTGAAGGCACAGCTCGTCTCGAAGCAGGCGCAGCTTGTCCTGAAGCAGTCCAACATCGACCGCCAGCGTAATCTCGTCGCAACGCGCAGCGTCTCGCAATCGGTGCTCGATCAGGCGGTCGCCGACCTCGCCGGCGCGGAAGCGGACGTCAATGCGCTCGAGGCGCAGATTCGCAAGCAACAGGCGACCCTTGCCGGCGACGAAGTCGATCTTGGCTACACCAAAATCTATGCTCCCATGGCCGGAACGATAGCTGCCGTGCCGGTCAAGGAAGGCCAGACGCTCAATGCGAGCCAGACGGCGCCGACGATCGTCACCATTGCCGATCTTTCGACGATGACGGTCAAGGCGCAGGTTTCCGAGGCAGACGTCAGCAAGCTCAAAATCGGCATGGATGCCTATTTCACGCTGCTCGGTCAGCCGGGGAAGCGCTATACGGGCAAACTGCGGCAGATCCAGCCTACGCCGGACATCGAAAACAATGTCGTTCTATATTACGCGCTGTTCGACGTTCCCAATCCCGATGGCGATCTCATGATCTCGATGAGCGCCCAGGTGTTCTTCGTTGAGTCCGCCGCGCGCGATGTGCTTGTGGTGCCGAGTTCGGCAATCACCATGCCTGCGGGCTCACGGCGCGGCGGCAATGGCGAAGCATCGCACAAGGGCGAGGTGACAGTCGTCACGGCGGCTGGCGCCACTGAAACGCGCGCGGTCGAAGTCGGCATTCGCAACCGCGTCAATGCCGAGATCAAGAGCGGTCTCAATGAAGGCGAGCGCGTTGTCGTCGGAACCGGAAGCGATCCATCAACGACGAAACCGAATAGTGGCGGCAACCGCTCGCAGCGTTCGGTTCGCATGCCGCCGATGTTCTGAGCAAAGACATGACCGCACTGATCTCGCTCAAGGATATCACCAAGACCTACTACAATGGCGATCTCGCCGTTGAGGTCCTGCACGGCATCTCGCTCGATATCGAGGCGGGCGAGTTTGTCGCGATCATCGGCCAATCGGGCTCGGGCAAATCGACGCTGATGAACATTCTGGGCTGCCTCGACCGGCCAACCACCGGCGACTATCTCCTGGACGGCGAGCAGGTCTCCGCGTTCGAACCCGACGAGCTTGCCGGACTGCGCCGTCGCACCTTCGGCTTCGTCTTCCAGAGCTACAATCTGATTCCGACGGCGAGCGCCCAGGAGAATGTCGAGGTTCCTGCCGTCTATGCCGGCGCGCATGCGCGAGACCGGCGCGACCGCGCCGAGGCGCTGCTCAATTCGCTGAAGCTCGGCGACAGGCTCGATCACCGGCCTAACCAGCTTTCGGGCGGGCAGCAGCAACGCGTATCGATCGCCCGGGCGCTGATGAACGGCGGGCGCATCATTCTTGCGGACGAACCTACCGGCGCTCTGGACAGCCAGAGCGGCGAAGAGGTTATGGCGCTGCTGCGAAGCATGAATGAGAGCGGCCACACCATCATCGTTATCACCCACTCGCGTGAGGTGGCCGAGCAGGCAGATCGGCTGATCGAATTGCGCGATGGGCGCGTCGTTTCCGATCGCACCAAGAAGGGCCGCAGCAATCCCGAGGCCGCTTCCGGTCTGAAGCAGAAAGCCGTCGAAGGCGTCGCGGCACTTGCCGATGTGACCGAAGCCGTCAAGATGGCGCTGCGTGCGCTCCATGCCAACCTGTTCCGTACGATCCTGACGCTGCTTGGCATCGTTATCGGTGTCGGATCTGTCGTGGCGATGCTGGCAATCGGTACGGGCGCACAGAACTCCGTGCTCGACCGTATCTCCGCCATGGGTTCCGATTTGCTGGTGGTTCGGCCGAGCATGGCGAATTTTCGCGGCACGAGTGGCGGCAGTAACGTAACGCTCGTTCCGGCCGATGCGGACGCCATCCTCGAAGTGCCGAACGTTGCCTTTGCCGTTCCGGAAATGACCAGCACTGTTACGTTACGCTACGGCAATGTCGACTATCAAACCACAGCGAACGGCACCGTTCCCCAGTTCACCGAGGCGAAATCCTGGAAGGTTGCCAAGGGCGAATTCCTCAACAGGGACGACATGGAAAGCTATGCGCCGGTCGCCGTCATCGGCCGCACGGTGGAGAAGACCTTGTTTCCAGACGGCGAAAATCCGCTCGGAAAATATGTGCTGGTCAGCAAGATTCCGTTCCAGATCATTGGCGTGATGAGTGAGATGGGGGCGGGGCCAGGCGGCAACGACCAGGACGATACGATCCTCATGCCGCTGACGACAGGCAGCATGCGCATTTTCGGACAACGCAATGTGCGCTCCATCACGGTCCAGGTGAAGGACAGCGCCGCCATCGACACCACGCAGGAGGCGCTGCAGGCCCTCCTTGATCGCCGTCACAAGAAACAGGACACTCAGATCACCAATATGGCCTCGATCCGCGAGGCCGTGACCGAAACGTCGAACACGCTGAAGCTGTTTCTCGGCGCCGTCGCCGCCATATCCCTGCTTGTCGGCGGTATCGGTGTCATGAACATCATGCTGGTGAGTGTTAGCGAGCGGACGCGCGAAATCGGCGTGCGTATGGCAACAGGTGCGCGCCAGCGCGATATCTTGCTGCAATTCATCATCGAGGCTGTGGTCGTTTCTGCCATCGGCGGTGCAATCGGCGTGGTCGCCGGCCTTGGTACGGGCATTCTTGCCAAGGTTCTTGGCGCGCCAGTCAGTTTCACGATCGGGCCGGTGGCCCTCGCCTTCGCCTGTTCGTTCCTGACAGGCCTGGTGTTCGGCTTTCTGCCGGCTCGAAACGCTTCAAGGCTTCAGCCGGCAGTCGCTCTCAGTTCGGAATAGCGATTACCAATCGCTCTGCGGATCGCCGCGATAGGGATCGTAGGACCGATCGTCGTAGCCGCGGCGCGGCTGCTGGTAGCGGTCGTCCGGATAGGGGTCGCGATTGCGATAATAGCGCTGTGGCGGCCGGCCGCCGGAATCGGCGAAGACAGCGGAACAACCCTTGTCGACCCAGATCACGCCGCGGGCAAAACCCCACGTGTCGCCGGCAACGCAGGGCGTCCCTGAAAGCTGGCGGACAACGCGCGGTCGGCGCATGCCGGCATCGCATTCCCTATATTTGAACTTGCGCGATTCGCATTTGATCGTGCTCTGCGCGAGTGCGGGCGTAGAAATGAAATATTGCGCGCCTCCAAAGGCGACAGCGAAAGCAAGGATATATCGGTACATTTTGCCTCTCCAATACCGAATCAAAACAACGTGAATGTGCACCAATTGAAGACCCCGCGGCAATTTTTGTTCCAGTGGCGGCGATCACATTTCTCGGGTGCTTCGAAAGAGGCAGTGTTCAGGAAAACCGTGCATTCTCGCTGCTGACAAGATCGGAAATAAAACTCGAAACGGCGGTTATGCGCCGCAGCGTGCGTACCGATTCATGATAGGCGAGCCAATAGGAGCGGCGGATCGTGCGCTCGGGCAGGACCGGGACGAGATCGGCGTGCTCGCGCGCGATGAACATATGCAAGATGCCGATGCCCGCGCCGGCGCGCACAGCTTCGACCTGGCCGAGCGCGCTCGAGATTTCGAAGGCAGGACGCCAGTCGCGGCTGATCTCAGGCGCGTAATTCAGCGATTGGCTGATGACGAGGTCATCGACATAGCCAACAAGCCTGTGGTGCGCGAGTTCGTCGATCGAGCGCGGCGCAGGGTGCGCGTCGAGGTAGGTGCGGCTTGCATAGAGGCCGAGGCTGTAATCCACGAGCTTGCGCGCGACAAGCCGGCCCTGGTCAGGTCGATCGACGGTTATGGCGATGTCAGCCTCGCGCCGCGACAGCGAAAAGGAGCGGGGAACCGGAACCAGCTGGATTTTGAGGTCGGGATAGCGTGCGGTCAGAGTGGCGAGGCGCGGCGCAAGGAAGGTGACGCCGAAGCCGTCGGGAGCGCCAATCCGGACGGAACCCGAGATCGCGACATCCGCATCGCCGAGCGACGAGCGAATTGACAGCATCTCGGCTTCCATGCGCTCAGCCGAAAGCAGGAATTCCTCGCCGGCGTGGGTCAGTTCGCAGCCACTAGTGCGACGGGTAAGAAGCTTCGTGTTGAGGTCGTGTTCGAACGCCGTCAACCGCCGCGCGACCGTCGCGTGGTTGACGCCGAGGCGCTTTGCGGCGCCTAGAATCTGCCCCGAACGTGCAACCGCCAGGAAAATACGTACGTCGTCCCAGTTCATAGGCTTTTCTCCTGCCGCAGTTCGTACTTCAATTTTCGCACAACGGATACGCTTTTGCTTGGCTTGCAATAAATATTTTGAAGCGCGATGATGAACCACGAATAAATCCAACAATTGCAGGGAGGCAGATCACAATGCGTGAAGTCGGACATTTTATCGGTGGCAAGAACGTCCCCGGCACGAGCGGACGCTCGACGGAGATTTTCCAGCCCATGGACGGAACCGTGCAGGGCCGCGTTGCTCTGGCAACGCCGGCAGAGGTGCGCGCCGCCGTCGAAGACGCCAAGGCTGCACAGCCGAAATGGGCTGCCACCAATCCGCAGCGCCGTATCCGCGTCATGCGCAAGTTTCTTGAACTGGTCGAAGCGGAATACGACTCGCTCGCCGAACTTCTCGCCCGCGAACACGGCAAGACCATTCCCGACGCCAAGGGCGATATCCAGCGTGGCCTTGAGGTCGTCGAAGTCTGCCTCGGCGCCGCTCACATGCTCAAGGGCGAATTCAGCGACAATGCGGGTACCGGCATCGACGTCTATTCGATGCGCCAGCCTCTCGGCGTCGTTGCAGGCATCACGCCATTCAACTTCCCGGCAATGATTCCGCTATGGAAGGCCGCTCCTGCCATCGTCTCCGGCAATGCTTTCATCTTGAAGCCGTCGGAGCGCGATCCGGGCGTGCCGATGCGCCTTGCCGAACTCTTCATGGAGGCCGGGCTTCCGGCAGGCATCTTCAACGTGATCAATGGCGACAAGAGCGCCGTCGATGCGCTGCTCGATGATCCGGACGTCAAGGCCATCGGCTTTGTGGGCTCGACCCCGATCGCCCAGTATATCTATGCCCGGGCGACGGCCAACGGCAAGCGCGCCCAGTGCTTCGGCGGCGCCAAGAACCATATGATTATCATGCCCGATGCGGATATGGACCAGACCGTCGACGCCCTTATCGGCGCCGGTTACGGTTCTGCTGGCGAGCGCTGCATGGCGATTTCCGTCGCAGTGCCGGTTGGCAAGGATACGGCTGATCGTCTGGTCGCACGTCTTGCCCCGCGTGTCGAAAGCCTGAAGGTCGGCCCCTCGACCGATATGTCGGCCGATTACGGTCCGGTCGTCACCAAGGACGCGCTGGAACGCATCAGGGGTTATGTCGATCTCGGCATCAAGGAAGGCGCCAAGCTCGTCGTCGACGGCCGCGACTTCAAGATGCAGGGCTATGAGAACGGCTACTACATGGGTGGCTGCCTCTTCGACAACGTGACCCCTGACATGCGGATCTACAAGGAAGAGATATTTGGCCCTGTGCTCAGCATCGTCCGCGCGGAAACCTATGAGGATGCGCTGCGCCTGCCGAACGAACACGAATACGGGAATGGCGTTGCCATTTTCACCCGCGACGGCGATGCGGCACGCGACTTTGCCTCTCGCGTCCAGGTGGGCATGGTCGGCGTCAACGTTCCGATCCCGGTTCCGATCGCCTACTACACGTTCGGGGGCTGGAAGGCTTCGGGCTTCGGCGATCTCAATCAGCATGGCCCGGATGCATTCCGCTTCTACACCAAGACCAAGACGGTCACGTCGCGCTGGCCATCCGGCGTGAAGGATGGCGCGGAATTCGTTATCCCGACGATGAAGTAACCTCCGGGTCAGGCAATTGAGCAGGGGCTGTGGCAGCAATGCCGCGGCCCTTTCTGCTTTCATGGGGCTGGCAGATCAGGGCGCCATGCTGCGCAAATGGTCTATCAACCTTGTGGCCTCATCGGCAGCGCGCTGCTCATCCCGATCTATGATTGCTTCGATCAATGCCCGGTGGGCGCCGGCGGATTCCTGCAGGCTTCCCGGCCGCTGCAGCCGGAACCAGAACCTGCGGCTGTGCGTCTGAAGGGGTGACGCGAGCCGGGCCGCAAACGGGTTTTCCGCCGCCTGGCCAAGGACAGTGTCGAACGTCTTGTCCGCAGCAAGAAAGCTGCCGACATTATTGCCTTCTTGAGCGGCGCTCATGGCATCGGAGGCTTGCTGCAGGCGCCGGTGGTGAAGGTCGGCGCCATAGAGCGCGGCGTCGCGGGCGAGGACCCTCTCAACGCCCTCCCGGGTATCGAGGACCTTGCGAAAATCCTGCGGATTGAGCGCGGCAATCGCGATCCCCGAGCGCGGCCGGATCTCCATCAAGCCTTCCCAGGCGAGTTTCTGCACCGCCTCGCGCACGGGTGTGCGGCCCATCCCGGTAATGTCGGTCAAGGCCCGCTCATTGATAATCGCCCCCGGCTCAAGCTTGAGCGTAACGATCATTTCCTCGATCTGGCGATATGCAAGTTCGGCGAGGCTCTCTCCCGTCGGAATTGAACTCTGGACTGCGGCTTGATGCATATATTGAATCTTTCGGAGTACCCAATTGACAGCGACGAAGGTTACAGATATATTTCTGATATATCAAGAAGGAGCAGAGATATGTGGGCAGGCATTTTTCCAGCTGTAACCAGCAAATTCACCAAGGATGATAATCTCGATCATGCGGAAATGGAACGTTGCTTCTCGCTCCTGATGGACGCTGGATGCGATGGCCTGATCGTTGCGGGCTCGCTCGGCGAGGGGCCGATGCTCAGCCATGACGAAAAGCTCGAAGTTCTTGAGACAGCAAAACGCGTAGCAAACGGCAAGCCTGTGCTACTGACGATCAATGAGGCAGCGACCCGCGAAGGCGCGGCGCTTGCAAAGCGCGCAGCACGTGCCGGTGCCAATGGTCTCATGCTCGTGCCGAGCCCGATCTATCACACCGACCCGGAAGAAACCGTCACAACTTTGAAGGCCGTTGCCGCGGCCGGCGAACTCCCGGTAATGATCTATTCAAACCGTATCGCCTATCGCGTCGATGTCACCAATGAAATCCTCGGCGAGCTGGCATCGGATGATCTCTTCGTAGCCATCAAGGAATCGTCCGACGACGTCCGCCGCACGACCGACATCATCAATACGTTCGGCACCCGCTTCGATCTTTTCACCGGCGTCGACAATCTCGCCTTCGAAGCGCTGACCGCCGGCGCCATCGGCTGGGTGGCCGGTCTCGTCACCGCGTTCCCGAAGGAAACGGTCGCAATCTACAAGCTCGTCCAGGCCGGTCGCTATGAAGAAGCGCTGCGCATCTATCGCTGGTTCCGGCCGCTTCTCGATCTCGATGTCTCGACCTATCTCGTCCAGAACATCAAGCTCGCGGAAGTGCTCGAGATCGGCACCAATGACAGGGTTCGTCTCCCACGCCAGCCGCTGCGCGGTGCACGGCGTGAAGCGGTGGAACAGATCGTCAGGAACGCGATCGCATCGCGCCCAACCTTGCCGGTCCTCTAAGTCTCCCGGCATACGATGGATGGGCGCAAGGACGACATCGTCATCATCGGTGCCGGCATTGTCGGCACTGCTGTCGCTGCCATATTGTCGGAAGGCGGCCACAAGGTTCTCGTCATCGACAGGCAAGGCATTTGCGAGGGTACAAGCTCCGGCAATGCCGGGGCTCTCGCCTTTTCGGACATATTGCCCATGGCATCGAAAGGCGTTCTCGCCAAGGTGCCGCGCTGGCTGAGAGATCCGCTCGGCCCATTCACGATCCAGCCGGGTTACCTTCCCAAATTGGCCCCCTGGCTCTATCGCTTCTGGCGCGCCAGCCGGCCAGCAGCGCAATTCCATACGATCGAGGCGCAAGGCGCCATGATGCGGCTTGCCGAGCCTGAAATGCTTGGGTTGATGGAGCGAGCCGGCATTCGCCATATGGTGCGCGAGGACGGATCGCTCGAACTTTACGAGAGCGAAGAAGAGCTCAACAGCGCTCTGCCCGGTTGGACCGCCCGCAAGAAGGCAGGGATCGCCTTCGAGCATCTGCGCGGTGACGACCTCGCAGAATGCCAGCCCGGACTGGCGCGGCGTTTCGTGGCGGGGACGTTCGTTCCCGGGTGGAAGACCGTCAGCGATCCGCTCCATGTCGGAAAGGGGCTGTGGGCTTACGCCGAACGCCTTGGCGCACGTTACAGGCAGGCGGAGGTAGTGACCGTTACGAGCACCGCGGAAGGTGTGGCGATCGGACTTGCCAACGGTGAGACGATCAATACTGGAAAGCTCGTCGTTGCGGGCGGGGCATGGTCGCACCGGCTCGCGAAACAGCTCGGCGACGCGATACCGCTTGAAACCGAGCGCGGCTACAATACGACTTTGCCCAAAGACGCCTTTACGCTGAAGCGGCAGTTGATATTTTCCGGTCACGGCTTCGTCGTCACGCCCCTCGAAACCGGCCTGCGTATCGGCGGAGCCGTCGAACTTGGCGGCCTTGACCTGCCGCCCAACTACGCTCGCTCCGAGGCGATGCTGACCAAGGCCAAATTATTCATGCCCGGCCTTGAGACCGCGGGCGGGAGGCAGTGGATGGGCTATCGTCCGTCGCTGCCGGATTCGCTGCCCGTTATCGGCTATGCAAGGGCGAGCAAAAATGTACTCTACGCATTCGGTCACGGCCATCTTGGGCTGACCCAGGCCGCGGCGACAGGGCGCCTGATCAGCGAGTTGATCGACGGTCGCACGCCGTCGATCGCGATCGAAGCATTCCATCCGCAACGCTTTTGAGGAGCATCATGGCGCGTCATTCCTTCTTCTGTGTCGATGGTCATACCTGCGGCAATCCGGTCCGCCTTGTCGCTGGCGGCGGTCCCAATCTGGTCGGCGCTACGATGATGGAAAAGCGCGCGCATTTCCTCGCCGAATACGACTGGATCCGGACCGGCCTGATGTTCGAGCCGCGCGGCCACGACATGATGTCGGGCTCGATCCTCTATCCGCCGACGCGCGAAGATTGCGACGTCGCGGTGCTGTTCATCGAAACCTCGGGCTGTCTTCCCATGTGCGGCCATGGGACGATCGGTACCGTCACGATGGCGATCGAACATGGTCTTATCAATCCACGTACACCGGGGCGTCTCAACCTCGATACGCCCGCCGGCCTCGTCGTTGCGGAATACACGCAGGAGGGGCAATACGTTACGAGCGTGCGCCTCACCAATGTACCGGCTTTCCTCTACGCCGAGGGCCTGGAGTTCGAGTGTCCGGACCTTGGTGTTCTCACGGTCGACGTTGCCTATGGGGGCAATTTCTACGCCATCGTCGATCCGCAGGAGAACTTCCGCGATCTCGCCGACTACCGGGCGCTTGATCTCATCGGGTGGAGCCCGGTGCTGCGCCAGCGCCTCAATGAGCGTTACAAATTCGAGCATCCGGAAAAGCCCGAGATCAATGTGCTGAGCCATATATTGTGGACAGGCGCGCCCACGCGGACGGAAGCGCACGCACGCAACGCCGTTTTTTACGGCGACAAGGCGATCGACCGTTCCCCTTGCGGTACGGGCACATCGGCGCGCATGGCACAGCTTGCTGCTAAGGGCAAGTTGAAGCCCGGCGATGATTTCGTGCACGAATCGATCATCGGTTCGCTGTTCCACGGCCGAGTCGAAAAGGCTGTGACGGTCGCCGGCCAGCCGGCCATCATTCCGTCCATCGCCGGCTGGGCTCGCATGACCGGTTACAACACCATCTTCATCGACGATCGCGATCCCTTCGCCCACGGGTTTGTCGTCAAATGAGCGTGTAGGGAAAGGTGGCCAATTAAGGCGGTGCCGGACGAAACAGCGGTTTTTCAACTATTGGTAGCAGCATTCCCTGAGGAACCGTCCAATTTTGGTGTATAATCCCGCCGAAACTGTGCCAGCAAATGTAAAGATATGGCGTAGGCTAAAAAAGCTGTTGCTTTCTTTAGCGCACACGCTAGGTGTAGCATATTGGGGTAAACGGGAACCGGATAAAAAAACCGGATAAGAAAATTCCCAATAAAAAATGAGGGGTATCGTTGCGATGGAGTACTTCATCCAGCAATCGATCAATGGTCTGACGCTTGGTTCAATCTATGGCCTGATCGCAATCGGTTATACGATGGTCTACGGGATCATCGGCATGATCAACTTCGCCCATGGCGATATTTTCATGCTTGGCGCCTTCATGGCGATGATCGTTTTTCTAGCTTTAACCACTTTCATTGGCGGCGTGCCGGTCGTGCTGGCGCTGCTCCTGATGATGCTCGTCGCCATGCTGCTGACGGGGTTGTGGAGCTGGACGATCGAGCGCCTGGCTTATAGGCCGCTGCGCGGATCGTTCCGCCTCGCGCCGTTGATTACGGCGATCGGCATGTCGATCGCGCTGTCGAATTTCGTGCAGGTAACGCAGGGTCCGCGCAACAAGCCGATCCCGCCGCTGGTCAATGGCGGTATCACCATTTACGGCACCAATATCACCATCGCCTACAAGCAGATGGTGATCATCATCGTCACGGCGATTTTGCTTGCCGCCTTCTGGTACCTTGTCAACAAGACGACGCTGGGGCGTGCCCAGCGATCCTGCGAGCAGGACCGCAAGATGGCGGCGCTGCTGGGCATCGACGTCGACAAGACGATCTCCATGACCTTCGTCATGGGCGCAATGCTCGCCGCCGTCGCCGGAACGCTCTATCTCATGTTCTACGGGGTCATTTCCTTCACCGATGGCTTCGTGCCAGGCGTAAAGGCCTTTACCGCTGCCGTTCTCGGCGGCATTGGATCGCTCCCCGGCGCTGTGGTGGGTGGATTGCTCATCGGCCTCATCGAAGCGCTCTGGTCCGCCTATTTCTCCATCGATTACAAGGATGTCGCGGCTTTCTCGATCCTGGCGATCGTGCTGATCTTCCTGCCATCCGGTATCCTGGGTCGGCCCGAAGTCGAGAAGGTATAAGCTCATGGCCGATGTCCAGAATACAGAACGGGACTCCGTTTTCGCGAAAGCCCTGAAGGAAGGGATTATCTCAGGTGCAATCGCACTCGGGCTATTCTGCCTGATTGTCGGTTTCCGCACCGAGCAGAACATTCGCAACGAACTCATCCTGACCCAGCGCTGGGGGCTTTTGGCGATCTTTGTCCTCGTCGCGGCGGTGGGTCGGTTCCTCGTTACATACACTGCGCCCATGCGCGCCGAGCGCAAGAAGTTGCACAAGGTCGCCGAGGCGAGGGAGCCGTCCGCATTCAGGAAGTCTTTCCCGAAGATCGGTCTTGGCCTGCTCTTCCTCTATCCCGCCCTCGTGGTCCTGATACTCAGTGCCTATCAGGGATCGATGATGGGAGGCCTGCAGGCCTCGCTCAAATATGTCGATAATTTCGGTATCCAGATCCTTATCTACGTCATGCTGGCGTGGGGACTGAATATCGTGGTCGGCCTCGCCGGACTGCTCGATCTCGGTTACGTCGCATTCTACGCCGTCGGTGCTTATTCCTACGCGCTGCTCTCGGCCCATTTCGGCCTGTCATTCTGGCTGCTTTTGCCGATGGCCGGCATTTTCGCCGCGACCTGGGGCATTATCCTTGGCTTCCCGGTGCTGCGCCTGCGCGGCGACTATCTTGCCATCGTAACGCTTGCCTTCGGTGAGATCATCCGTCTCGTCCTTATCAACTGGACAGCTGTCACGAAGGGAACGTTCGGTATCTCCGGCATCGCCAAGGCGACATTGTTCGGCATCCCGTTCACCCCGGGTCCGACAGGTTTCGCTGCGATGTTCGGCCTGCCAAACTCCGGCGTCTACTACAAGATCTTCCTCTATTATCTCATCCTATGCCTGGCGTTGCTGACCGCCTGGGTGACGATCCGCCTGCGCCGGATGCCTGTTGGCCGCGCCTGGGAAGCCCTGCGCGAAGACGAGATCGCGTGCCGCTCGCTCGGCATCAACACCACGACGACCAAGCTTACGGCATTTGCCACCGGCGCGATGTTCGGCGGTTTTGCGGGCTCGTTCTTCGCGGCACGCCAAGGTTTCGTCAGCCCGGAATCCTTCGTCTTCCTCGAATCGGCAATCATCCTGGCGATGGTCGTTCTCGGCGGCATGGGATCGCTGGTTGGTATCGCAATCGCTGCGGCTGTCATGATCGGCGGCACAGAATTGTTGCGCGAACTTGAATTCCTCAAGCTTATCTTCGGCCCCGACTTTACCCCGGAACTCTACCGCATGTTGTTGTTCGGCCTCGCCATGATCGTCGTCATGGTGTGGAAGCCGCGCGGCTTTGCCGGCAGTCGAGAACCAAGTGCCTTCTTGCATGAACGCAAGATGATATCGGGCGAGTTTACGAAAGAAGGGCACGGCTGATGGTTTCGGAAGTGCAGAAAAATACCAGCGCAATCCTGCGTGTTGAACGTCTCTCAATGAAATTCGGTGGCCTTATCGCCATCAACGATCTCAACTTCGAAGCCAAGCGCGGTGCGATCACGGCCCTCATCGGCCCCAATGGTGCCGGCAAGACGACGGTGTTCAACTGCATCACCGGCTTCTACAAGCCGACCGAAGGCATGTTGACGCTGACGCGCCAGAACGGCGAGGAGTATCTTCTCGAACGCATGGCCGATCATGTCATCACCAAGCGGGCAAAGGTGGCCAGGACGTTCCAGAACATCCGCCTGTTCTCGGGCCTGACGGTGCTCGAAAACCTCCTGGTTGCGCAGCACAATCCGCTGATGCTTTCCTCGGGCTTCACTGTCCTTGGCCTCCTCGGCTTTCCGACCTACAAAAAGGCGGCGGCGGAAGCGATCGAGAAGGCACGTTACTGGCTGGAGAAGATCAATCTCGTCAGCCGGGCGGACGATCCTGCCGGTGATCTGCCCTACGGGGCGCAGCGCCGCCTCGAGATTGCCCGTGCCATGTGCACCGGGCCGGAGCTTCTTTGCCTCGACGAGCCAGCAGCGGGCCTGAATGCGCGTGAATCGGCGGAACTCAACAAGTTGCTCCTCGATATTCGCGCCGATACGGGAACGTCGATCCTGCTTATCGAGCACGACATGTCCGTGGTGATGGAAATTTCCGACCATGTTGTCGTTCTCGAATACGGTACCAAGATTTCCGATGGCACGCCGGAGACCGTCAAGAATGATCCGAAGGTCATCGCCGCCTATCTCGGCGTCGAAGACGAGGAAGTGGTCGAACTGATCGAGAAGGCGGAAGAGGCGGGCGTCGACGACATCACAGCCGCCGTCGATTTACTCTCCTCCGAAGCGCTGCACGAGATCGTCGAGACCCACCCCGATGCTCAGCCGGTAGAACTCATCCCGGCCAACACGCTGCTTGAGACGGCACCGGCAAAGGCTGCCGCCGTCCGCAAGGCGTCAGCGAAGACTGCGGCGCCTAAACCGGCCTCACCGAAGGCTGCGGCTCCTAAACCGGAGTCGCCGAAGACTACGGCGCCAAAACCGGCGTCGCCGGCGAAAGCCGCTGGCATCAAGGCAGGGGCGACAGCCAATGCACTGGCCGAACCGCGCGGCGGTAAGGCCGACAAGTTGATCCTGATCAAGGGCATCGGCCCGGTCAACGAGCGCAAGCTCAACGAACACGGCATCTTCCATTTCGATCAGATTGCCGCATGGAAGAAAGCCGATATCATTGCCGCCGAAGCCTATCTCGCTTTCGACGGGCGGATTGCCCGTGAAGACTGGATCGGTCAGGCCAAGACACTGGCAAAGGAAAGCCAGGCTAAACCGGCGCCCAAGAAGACCGGAGGGGCTAAGTAATGTCGCAGAACCAGGCCCTTCTCAGCATCGAGAATGTCGAGACCTATTACGGCAATATCCGTGCGCTGAGCGGTGTAACCGTTCATGCCAATCCCGGTGAGATTGTCACGCTGATCGGCGCCAATGGCGCAGGCAAATCAACGCTGATGATGACGATTTTCGGCATGCCGCGTGCCCGCACCGGCCGGATCGTCTTTGACGGCACGGACATAACACAGTTGCCGACACATGAGATCGCGCGCCTGCGCATTGCGCAATCGCCGGAAGGACGCCGCATCTTTCCGCGCATGACCGTGCAGGAAAACCTGCAAATGGGCGCGAGCCTCGATAATCTCAAATTTTTCGACGAAGACTCGCGCATGGTCTTCGACCTGTTCCCGCGTCTCAAGGAGCGCATCAACCAGCGCGGCGGTACACTTTCCGGCGGCGAACAGCAAATGCTGGCGATCGGCCGCGCGCTGATGGCGCGTCCCCGGTTGCTTCTGCTCGATGAGCCATCGCTCGGTCTCGCGCCGTTGATCATCAAACACATTTTCGAAGCCATCAAGGAACTGAACAAGAATACGGGCCTGACCGTGTTCCTGGTCGAACAGAATGCGTTCGGCGCCTTGAAGCTCGCGGACCGTGGCTATGTGATGGTCAACGGCATCGTAACGATGAGCGGTTCGAGCGCCGACCTTCTTGCCAATCCGGAAGTGCGTGCCGCCTATCTCGAAGGCGGTCGTCACTGAACAAGTAGGGCTTCCACCGACGGCGAGGCCCAAGGAGAATAATGCCATGCAAGGCATACTTTACGAAGAACCGTCCATCTTTCTGTTCCTGCTCGTCACCTGTGTGATGGGGGGCTGGGCGGCGTGGATGGCGGGACGCGCCTGCGCCAAGACCTGGCGTCCGATTGCCTTCCTCGTCTTCTACATGCTGCTGCTCGGCATTGCCGTCAGGTTCATCCACTTCGCCCTGTTCGGCGGCACGATGCTGACGCTGCATTATTATGTGGTCGATACAATTGTCCTGATCATCTTCGGGACGTTGGGCTATCGCTACACCCGTACCAACCAAATGATCGGTCAATATTTCTGGCTCTACGAAAAAGTTTCTCCATTTTCATGGAAGGAAAAAACGGGAGCCTAACCAATCTCGCTGATGCGAAATGAATCAGCGTGACAACCGCCGGGAAATCGGCAAATGTGCGCTTCAAGCGATGAAAACGGGTCATCGCGAGGGGTTAAGTAAATACTTAGAAAATGGGAGTTTTCAAATGAAGAAATCACTGTTCTCGGGCGTTGCACTCGCTGCAATGCTCGCTTTGAGCGGTCATGCCTATGCTGATCTGTTGATCGGCGTCGGCGGTCCGTTGACCGGCCCGAACGCTGCATTCGGCGCTCAGCTGCAGAAGGGCGCTGAGGCTGCCATTGCCGAGATCAATGCTGCGGGCGGCATCAACGGCGAACAGGTCAAGCTTTCGCTCGGTGACGACGTTTCCGATCCGAAGCAGGGCATTTCGGTTGCCAACAAGTTCGTTGCTGACGGCGTAAAGTTCGTTATCGGCCACTTCAATTCGGGCGTTTCGATCCCCGCATCTGAAGTCTATGCTGAAAACGGCATCCTCGAGATCACGCCTGCCGCGACCAATCCGGTCTTCACCGAGCGCGGCCTCTGGAACACCTTCCGTACTTGCGGTCGCGACGACCAGCAGGGCGTGGTAGCCGGCACCTTCATTGCCGAGAAGTTCAAGGACGCCAAGGTTGCCGTCGTGCACGACAAGACGCCATATGGCCAGGGTCTTGCTGACGAAACCAAGAAGACCTTGAATGCCAAGGGCGTCAAGGAAGCCATGTACGAAGGCGTCAACGTCGGCGACAAGGACTTCTCCGCGCTGATCGCCAAGGCAAAGGAATCGGGCGTAACCGTTCTTTACTGGGGTGGTCTTCACACCGAAGCCGGCCTGATCATGCGCCAGCTCGCAGACCAGGGCCTCAAGGTTCAGTTCATCTCCGGTGACGGTATCGTTTCGAACGAACTCGCTTCGATCGCTGGCGACGCAGTTGCAGGCACGCTGAACACGTTCGGTCCCGATCCGAGCAAGAACCCTGCCAACAAGGAACTCGTCGAGAAATTCCGTAAGCAGGGCTTCGAACCGGAAGCTTACACCCTCTATTCCTACGCTGCAGCTCAGGTCATCGCCGACGCAGCGAAGGCTGCCGGATCGAACGATCCTGAAGCCGTTGCCAAGGTGATGAAGGAAAAGGGTCCGTTCAAGACCGTTCTCGGCGACATTGCCTTTGACGAAAAGGGTGACCCAAAGCTTCCAGGCTACGTCATGTACGAGTGGAAGAAGGGCGAAGATGGCAAGTACAGCTACTTCCAGCAGTAAGCCTTCTTGCATGATTGCCTAAGCGGATGCCCGGCCTTGCGCCGGGCATTTTGCTGTTGGACATTTCGATTTCTTATGGTCAATATGCGTTGTTTGCAGTGCAGCAATCTGTCGCCAGATAAGCGCGCCAAACCAAAACTACTTTAGTTCATATTCGGAGTTGCGGTCTTGCCTATCAAGAAAATCCTCGTCGCCAATCGTTCGGAAATCGCGATCCGCGTGTTTCGCGCTGCCAATGAACTCGGCATGAAAACCGTGGCGATTTGGGCGGAAGAGGACAAGCTTGCGCTGCATCGCTTCAAGGCGGACGAATCCTACCAGGTAGGGCGTGGACCGCATCTTGCCAAGGACATGGGGCCGATCGAAAGCTATCTCTCGATCGAGGAAATCATCCGCGTCGCCAAGCTTTCCGGGGCCGATGCGATTCATCCCGGCTATGGCCTGCTTTCGGAAAGTCCGGAGTTTGCCGAAGCCTGCGCCGAGGCGGGCATCATCTTTATCGGCCCCAAGCCTGAAACCATGCGACGGCTCGGCAACAAGGTCGCCGCGCGCAACCTCGCGATCGAAATCGGCGTTCCTGTCGTGCCGGCCACCGATCCGCTTCCTGACGACATGGAAGAGGTCAAACGGCTCGCCGACAAGATCGGCTATCCTGTGATGCTCAAGGCGTCATGGGGCGGCGGCGGGCGCGGCATGCGGGCCATCTTCAAGCCGGAAGATATTGCCCGGGAGGTCACCGAGGGCAAGCGCGAGGCCAAGGCGGCGTTCGGCAAGGATGAAGTCTATCTCGAAAAGCTCGTTGAGCGCGCGCGCCATGTCGAGGTGCAGATCCTCGGCGACACGCACGGCAATGCCGTGCACCTCTTCGAGCGCGACTGCTCTATTCAGCGCCGCAACCAGAAAGTGGTGGAACGCGCCCCGGCGCCCTACCTCAACGAGGCGCAGCGCAAGGAAATCTGCGACTACGGCCTGAATATCGCCAAATCGACCAGTTATATCGGAGCCGGAACGATCGAGTTCCTGATGGATTCCGATACCGGCTCATTCTATTTCATCGAGGTCAATCCGCGCATCCAGGTCGAACACACGGTGACGGAGGAAGTGACCGGGATCGACATCGTCAAGGCACAGATCCGCATCCTCGAAGGCACTACCATCGGAACGCCCGAATCGGGTGTGCCGGCACAAAAGGACATCAGGCTCAACGGCCACGCCCTGCAGTGCCGTATCACCACAGAGGATCCCGAGCAGAATTTCATTCCCGATTATGGCCGCATCACCGCCTATCGCGGCGCAACTGGCTTCGGCATCCGACTCGACGGCGGCACAGCCTACTCGGGCGCTGTCATCACGCGCTTTTATGATCCGCTCCTCGAAAAGATCACCGCCTGGTCACCGACGGCCGAAGAGACCATCCACCGCATGCACCGCGCCTTGCGCGAGTTTCGTATTCGCGGCGTTGCAACGAACCTGACCTTCCTTGAAGCCATCATCACGCATCCGAAGTTCACCGACAATTCCTACACGACGAAGTTCATCGACACGACGCCGGAACTCTTTGCGCAGGTGAAGCGGCAGGACCGCGCCACCAAACTCTTGACCTACCTTGCCGATGTGACGATCAACGGGCATCCGGAAACCAAGGGTCGCGCCACCCCGCCGAAGGAAGCGGCGCTCCCGCGCGTCCCCTTCATTGAAGCGTCGATTCCAGATGGCACCAAGCAGTTGCTGGACCAGCTTGGACCAAAGAAGTTCGCTGAGTGGATGCGCAATGAAGAGCGCGTGCTCGTCACCGATACGACCATGCGGGACGGGCACCAGTCGCTGCTGGCGACACGCATGCGCACCTATGACATCGCCCGCGTCGCCGGAACCTACGCGCGCGCGCTCCCGCAATTGTTCTCGCTCGAATGCTGGGGCGGGGCGACCTTCGACGTTGCGATGCGCTTCCTGACGGAGGATCCGTGGGAGCGGTTGGCGGAAATTCGCGAGCGCGCGCCCAACATCCTGTTGCAGATGCTTTTACGCGGCGCCAATGGCGTCGGCTACAAGAGCTATCCGGATAATGTCGTCAAATATTTCGTCAGCCAGGCGGCGCGCGGCGGTATCGACGTGTTCCGTGTTTTCGACAGCCTGAACTGGGTCGAAAACATGCGCGTCAGCATGGATGCGGTCATCGCGGAGAACAAGCTCTGCGAAGCGGCGATCTGCTACACTGGCGACATTCTCAACTCGGCGCGGCCGAAATATGATCTCAAATATTATGTCGATCTTGCCCGCGAGGTCGAGAAAGCGGGCGCTCATATCATCGCCGTCAAGGACATGGCCGGGCTACTGAAACCTGCTGCAGCCAAGATTCTGTTCAAGGCGCTGCGGGAAGCAACCGATCTGCCCCTGCATTTCCATACGCACGACACATCGGGGATCGCGGCCGCGACGGTCCTTGCTGCCGTCGACGCGGGGGTCGATGTGGTCGACGCCGCCATGGATTCACTCTCCGGCAATACCTCGCAGCCTTGTCTCGGCTCCATCGTCGAGGCGTTGAAGGGCACCGAGCGCGATCCCGGCCTCGATCCTGAATGGATTCGCCGCATTTCCTTCTACTGGGAGGCCGTGCGCACCCAGTACGCGGCATTTGAAAGTGACCTCAAGGGGCCGGCTTCGGAAGTCTATCTGCACGAAATGCCCGGCGGCCAGTTCACCAACCTCAAGGAGCAAGCGCGCTCGCTCGGTCTTGAAACCCGCTGGCACGAGGTGGCGCAGGCCTATGCCGACGTCAACCAGATGTTCGGCGACATCGTCAAGGTGACGCCGTCGTCGAAGGTGGTGGGCGACATGGCGCTGATGATGGTGAGCCAGGATCTGTCGGTCGCGGACGTGAAAAACCCCGGCAAGGACATCGCCTTCCCGGATTCGGTCGTCTCAATGATGCGCGGCGACCTCGGCCAGCCGCCAAAGGGTTGGCCCAAGGATATCCAGAAGAAGGTTTTGAAGGACGAGAAGCCATTCACCGAACGACCGGGCGCGCTGCTCGCGCCGGCGGATCTCGAGGCGGAACGCAACGACATCGAAACCAAGCTCGAACGCAAGATCACCGACCAGGAGTTTGCCTCCTATCTTATGTATCCGAAGGTCTTTACGGACTTTGCCACCACGCACGATACCTATGGGCCGACGAGCGTCCTGCCGACCCATGTCTATTTCTATGGGCTGGCGCAGGAGGAAGAGGTGTTCCTCGATATCGAACGCGGCAAGACATTGGTCGTGCGCAACCTTGCCATGGGCGAGGCCGACGACAAGGGCATGTGCACGGTCTTCTTCGAACTCAACGGCCAGCCACGCCGGGTCAAGGTGCCGGATCGCACGCGCGCCGCGGGTGGAGCGGGCCTTCGCCGCAAGGCGGAACTCGGCAATGACAAGCATGTCGGCGCGCCAATGCCGGGTATCGTATCGACGGTCGGCATCGCTCCGGGGCAGAAGACCAACGCCGGGGACGTATTGCTGTCCATCGAAGCAATGAAGATGGAAACAGCGCTGCGCGCCGAGCGCGACGGCACCGTAGCCGAAGTTCTTGTCCGTGCCGGCGACCAGATCGATGCCAAGGACCTTTTGGTGGTCTACGAATAGGCCCGTTTCTCTTTAGCGGAACGTTCAAGGGCCCCAAACGGGGCCTTTGTTGCAAATGGATGCGCCCCAGAGTGCGTGTTTATGCATAAATGTGCAATTGATGTTGCCGATATCGGCAGTATGGGATAGAAGGATGCAATGGAGGAACATCGTTGCTGAAAGATCTATCCCCGGACGAACGCAAAAGCATGATCCTGCGGCGGATCAACGAGAACGGTCGTGTGCTCGCCAACATGATTGCGTCGGAGTTCGGCGTCTCGGAAGATTCCATACGTCGTGACCTGCGTGAACTCGCGGATCAGGGCCTCGTTCAGCGCTTTCATGGCGGGGCAGCACGCAGCAGAACGGGACCGAGAAGTTTCCAGCAACGCGCACGCGAAGAGACCGCCGGGAAAAAGGCGATCGCCCGGGCAGCGGCAGCGCTTATTCCGCCCGATGCAACGATGGTGCTTGATTCCAGCACGACGGTTCTCGAATTCGTGCGCGCCCTTCCTGCCGATTTCAGGGCCTGCATCATCACGAGTGCACCGGATATCGCTGTCGCGGCGCTCGATCATCCGCTTTGCGAGGTTATATTGCTTGGCGGAACCTTGAACCGGCTGACGCGCAGCGTGATCAGCCAATCGACGCTGGCCGAAGTTCAATCGATGCGCATCGACTACTGCGTGCTTGGCGCCTGCGCTGTCGATGAAAGCCTGATGCTGCGAGCCGAAAATTATGATGATGCGCGCATGAAACTGGCCTTTGCCGAGGCGAGCAACGAAGTCCTGTTGTTGGCAACCAGCGACAAGCTGGTGAAGCGGGGTCCGTTCGCCATCGGGCCGATCACCCTTATATCCACCCTCGTCACCGATACCACGGCCGACCCCTCGATCCTTGATCGCATCGGCGGTGCTGGTGTCGAGGTGATCGTTACCGCCGATAAACAAGCCTGATTTTATGTGAGTGAATTCAATGTCCGTCCAAGCCCAATCTGCAACCGGTGAAGCCCCAATGGATGCCGCGACCTTTCGCAGGAGAGCTGTTTATGGCCGCTGGGCCGTCGCCAGCGCGTTTTTCTTCAATGGCTTCCTCGTTGGCAGCTGGGCTCCGCAGATTCCGGTGTTCATGACGCGACTCGGCATCAGCGAGTTCACGCTTGGGCTTCTTATCCTGGTGTTCGGCATAGGGGCGCTGGCTTCGATGCCCTGGTGCGGCTACCTCATCGAAAAACATGGATCGCGCGCCGTGGTGAAGGGGTTTGCCATATTCTGCTCCTTCTCGCTCCTTCTCGTTGCCCTCGCGCCCAACGTGATAAGCGCCGCACCGGCGCTGTTTCTGTTCGGCGCAGTCATCGGCGGGATGGATGTCGCGATGAATGCGAATGCGGTGGAGGTCGAGAAAAAACTCTCCCGCGCCGTCATGTCGTCCTCGCACGGCTTCTGGAGCCTCGGTGGCTTTGCCGGCGGCGGACTTGGGGGCATCCTGATCGAAGCGCATGGACATCTGGCGCATGCCGTCGTCGTGACGATCATCGCGATCGCGATCGGCCTCATTGCCTTCCGGTTCATGATCACCGAGGATGCGCCCGTCAGGCATGAGAAGCAGAAGCTGACGTTCCCCACCAATCCCTTGATCTACCTCATCGGCTTGATGGCGCTCTTCTCCATGGTTCCGGAAGGATCGGTGCTCGATTGGGCAGCGCTCTATCTGCGCCAGGAGCGCGGGGCCGATATCGCCACGGCCGGCTTCGCATTTGCGGCGTTTTCGGGAACGATGTCGATCATGCGTTTTCTCGGCGATGGCGTGCGTGACCGTTTCGGTGCCGTCAATACGCTGCGCATTTCCGCGCTGATGGGCGCGTCGGGAATGCTTGCTGCCAGTATTGCGCCGACCTCGTGGATCGCCATCCTCGCCTTTGCCTTTTCCGGTCTCGGTATTGCCAACATGGTGCCCATCGCCTTTTCTGCGGCCGGCAACCAGCAGGGCACGTCATCAGGCGTGGCCCTCAGCATGGTTACGCTCATGGGTTATTCGGGGATACTCGTTGCGCCATCGGCAATCGGTTTTGTCGGCGGCAAGACCGGGTTCGGACCGATCTATATGGTGCTCGCCGGTCTGCTCGTCGTCGTCGCCCTCATGGCCAACCTTGCCAGGAGCGCAGATCAAAAGGTACGTTAGGCCCGGCGCGCGGCGCCCATTGGTTTTTTCCGCTGCAAGAGGAAATCGCTGACGCGACGGCCGGGCTTTTTCGCCTTGAAGCCGATATGCATTTCCGGCGCGAGTTCGCCGGTCAGGTCGAGAGTCGCGTGCTCGCCTACGGCGTCGCTGTGCTCATCGAGCCAATCTTCAGCAGCGGCGCGCCCAAGGTCACGCAGATATTCGAGGAAGGCCCATTCGGCATTGATCTTCGACGAAGAAGACAGGCCCGCCAGAGCCTCGTCGGCGTCGATACGATGCATGCGGATATGGCGGTAGTCGCCATGCTGAAGCCGTCCGGCGTCGATCAATGAGTTGACAAAGGCAATCGAGCGGAACTCGCGCAGCAGCGCGGCATTGAATGTGATTTCGTCGATCCGCTCGCTGATTTCGCGTGCGGTCTTTGGCGTGCCGCGGCGCTCGATCGGATTGATCTGGACGAGGAGAACATCCTCGCTCTCGCTCGAATAGAAGAACGGGTAGAGGGCAGGATTGCCGCCATAGCCGCCATCCCAATAGGGTTCGCCGTCAATTTCAACCGCCTGAAAAATATAGGGAAGGCACGCGGAGGCCATCACGACGTCGGCGTTCAGTTCCGATTGCGAGAAAACACGCAGGCGCCCCGTCTCGACATTCGTGGCGGAAATGAAGAGCTTGAGCTTGGGGCAGGCTTTCACCCGGTCGAAGTCGATTTCCTTTTCGATCACGTCGCGCAACGGATTGAGATTGAAGGGATTGAACTCATAGGGCGAAAAAACGCGCGAGATCTGTTCAAACAGGTTGAAGCCAAAGCCATTCTCGATGGACCAGTTGCCAAAGAACCTGTCCCAGGGCGAGCGCTGCACCGGGCTGAACTGGCCCGTTCGGCCCACTGCGCGCCAGAAATCATGCAATTTGGCGCGTGCACCTTCGGCACCATTGTGTGCCCAGCCATCGGCAAGAGCCACGGCATTCATTGCGCCGGCGCTGGTACCTGAGACGCCCTCGATTGTCAGTCGCCCGTCCTCCAGAATGCGGTCGAGCACGCCCCACGTAAAGGCGCCGTGCGAACCACCACCCTGAAGGGCGATGTTGATGGCCTTGGTTTTGGCCATTATGCCGCTGTCCAGCCGCCGTCGACGGAAATTGACGTCCCGGTGATCTGTGCTGCGGCGTCGCTGGCGAGAAACACCACCGTCGCACCGATCTGGTCGACCGTCGCGAACTCCTTCGTCGCCTGCTTGTCCAGCATCACTTCGCGGACCACCGTATCGCGATCCATGTTGTGCGCCTTCATCTGATCGGGGATCTGGGCCTCGACCAAGGGCGTAAGGACATAGCCCGGGCAAATTGCGTTGCAGGTGATATGTTTTTCGGCGACTTCGAGGGCTACGGTCTTGGTCAGGCCGAGAATACCGTGCTTGGCAGAGACATAGGCCGACTTGAAAGGCGAGGCGCGCAGGCCATGGGCCGACGCGATATTGATGATGCGGCCCCAGCCGGATTTCTTCATATGCGGTAGCGCTGCAGCAGTGGTGTGGAACGCCGAGGTCAGGTTGATCGCGATGATCGCATCCCATTTCTCGACCGGAAACTCATCGACCGGCGCGACGAACTGGATCCCGGCATTGTTGACGAGTACGTCGACACTGCCAAAGGTATCGGCCGCCTTTTCGATCAGCGCCCGACACTCGCCGCCGTTCGACATGTCCGCCTTGATGTAGACGACTTCGACCCCATGCTTTTCAGTGATCTCCTTGGCGAGCGCATGATCCTCGGGGCGATCGGTAAAGGAGTTGATCACGACGTTGTAGCCAGCGGCTGCGAGTGCATGGGCAGAACCGAGGCCGATTCCGGAGTTGGAACCTGTGACGACTGCGGTCTTTTCGGTCATGGCAAAGGCTTCCTTCGATTTCAAACAACCGCCGCCTCGCGGCCCGGGGAATATATTGCATTGCAGCAAAATTGCTAGGCTCGCAGCCGTGAGACTTTGTCATGGAAGCTCTGCATTCAGCGGGTAGCATAATTGGAACCTTTTCTCTTCGACGTTGAGGGGCGGTAGTGTTGACAAACAGCGATAGCTGCGCCACCTGAACGGGATACTTGGAGCGTGATGATGTCTGACTATTATTCCGACCCCTTTCCCCGGCGTCCATCTGTTGGTGTCGATGTCGGCGGCGTAATGGTGGGTGGCGGTGCGCCGATTGTCGTGCAGTCGATGACCAACACGGATACTGCCGACGTCGATGGCACCGTGGCGCAAGTCGCCGCACTGTCGCGTGCCGGATCGCAAATCGTTCGTATCACCGTCGACCGTGACGAATCCGCTGCCGCTGTTCCAAAAATTCGCGAGCGACTCGACAGGCTCGGTCTCCCGGTGCCACTCGTTGGCGATTTTCACTATATCGGCCACAAGCTCCTTGCCGATCACCCGGCTTGCGCGGAGGCGCTGGCCAAATACCGCATCAATCCGGGGAATGTCGGATTCAAGGAAAAGAAGGATGCGCAGTTCGGCGCCATCATCGAGATGGCGATCCGCTACGACAAGCCTGTGCGCATCGGCGTCAACTGGGGTTCGCTCGACCAAGAACTCCTGACGGCGCTCATGGATCAGAATCACAAGGCAGGGGCGCCGCTCACCGCCGAGCAGGTTACCCGCGAGGCGATCGTCCAGTCGGCGTTGATTTCGGCGCAGCTTGCCGAAGAGATCGGCCTTGCCCGATCAAAGATCATTCTCTCCGCGAAGGTCAGCCAGGTACAGGATCTGATTGCAGTCTATGCCGAGCTGGCACGCCGCACGGACCACGCGCTTCACTTGGGCCTGACCGAGGCCGGCATGGGTTCGAAGGGTATTGTCGCATCGTCCGCCTCGCTCGGCATCCTCCTGCAGCAGGGGATTGGCGATACGATCCGCATTTCGCTGACCCCCGCGCCCGGCGGCGACCGCACCCAGGAGGTGCAGGTGGCGCAGGAACTTCTGCAGACCATGGGCTTTCGCCAGTTTATTCCCATCGTCGCTGCCTGCCCCGGCTGCGGACGCACCACGTCTACCGTTTTTCAGGAATTGGCGCAGTCGATTCAAAGCGACATCCGCAAGAACATGCCGATCTGGCGCGAGAAATATCCCGGCGTCGAGGCGCTTAACGTCGCCGTTATGGGGTGCATCGTCAACGGTCCGGGCGAGTCGAAGATGGCCGATATTGGCATATCCCTGCCGGGAACCGGCGAAACGCCGTCAGCGCCTGTATTTGTCGATGGCAAAAAGGTTGCGACGCTGCGCGGTGCCGGCATTGCCGAAGATTTCCAGAAAATGGTCGCCGATTACATCGAAAACCGGTTCGGCCAGCAGTCCGCCGGATCGCACGCCGCCGAATAGATTGCTAACTGCGCCGTTCGGCAATGAAACGGGCAGCGTCCTTTAACAGTGCGGCCGAAGCGCCGTAGGGCGAAAGCAGTTCTTCCGCCTGGGCGACCAGGCCGGCAAGCTGGCGCTTGGTCCAGTCGATCCCATGCAGCGAAACGAGCGTTGCCTTGCCGGCGGCAGCATCCTTGCCGGTCGCCTTGCCCATGCGACTCGCATCGGCGGTCACATCCAGCAAGTCGTCGGCGAGTTGAAAGGCAAGGCCAATAGCCGAGCCATATTCCGCCAGCCGTTCGCGATCCTTCACGCCGGCATTGCCGATAATTGCCCCGGCCTCGCAGGCGAAACGGATGAGCGCGCCGGTCTTCATTGCCTGCAGGCGAATAATGCCTTCCTCATCGGGTTTGACCGTTTCCGCTTCAAGATCAAGCGCCTGCCCCCCGGTCATGCCACCTATGCCGGCAGCGCGCGCCAATTGCGTGATGAGGGCCAGTCGCGCGGACGGAGCAAGCTCGGTCGCCTCGTCCGAAATGAGTTCGAACGCGTAGGTCAGAAGGCTGTCGCCAGCAAGAATGGCGGCGGCTTCATCGAATTTGCGATGCACCGTCGGCTGGCCTCGACGCAAATCGTCATCGTCCATGGCTGGAAGATCGTCATGCACGAGTGAATAGCTGTGAATGCATTCGAGCGCCGCCGCAACGCGCAGGGCCGCGAGGTTGTCCGCTCCGAAAAGTGCTGCACTTTCCATTACAAGGAAGGGGCGCAGCCGCTTGCCCCCATTGAGCACGCCGTGGCGCATCGCGGCCATCAGGCGCGGCGGCCGGCTGATTTCACCGGTGCGCGAGCGATCAGAGAGGAGTTCGCCCAGCAATGCTTCGACTGCCGCCGCCCGCTGCTGCAAGGTAATCTCGAACAATGAAAAGCCCTGATCCGTTATCATCATCCGCCAATGACCGAAAAATTGCGCGCCGGTCAATGGGGCTGGTTGCAACTGCCATCATTTGCTGCGCTGCCGTGTGTGGATAATGCATAAAACTGCAGAATGAATTCCCTTCCGCGGCGCTTTGCTCTATGTCCAAGAAGAGTTTTAGCGCGGACGGACTGAGTGACGAGGGTATTGGTTAGAAACAAGCGGGGGAGAGGTTATCTGGTCGGGCCCGGTCGTTCGCCCGTCGGACGGCTGATACGATACGCCGTCCTTGCCGGCGTTGTTTTGATCATGCTGCCGCTGGTTCTTCTGAGCCTCTATCGTATTCCTTTCGTGCATCCGGTCTCGACGCTCATGGTCAAGGACCTCGTGACGTTTTCAGGTTACGACCGGCGCTGGGTGCCCATCGAGCAAATCTCACCGGTGCTGATCAATTCGGTGATGATGTCTGAAGATGCGCGGTTCTGCTTTCATTCAGGCGTTGACTGGGACGCGCTGAATTCCGTTGTCTCTGATGCGATCGATGGCGAGCAGACCCGCGGCGCTTCGACAATCACCATGCAGACTGCCAAGAACCTTTTCCTCTGGACCAGCCGTTCCTTCATTCGCAAAGGTCTGGAAGTGCCGCTTGCGATGCTGACGGATCTGATCCTGCCCAAGCAGCGGATTATGGAAATCTACCTGAACATCGCAGAATGGGGTCCGGGCATCTACGGCGTCGAAGCAGCGGCACAGCATCATTTCAACACAAGTGCAGCAAAGCTTTCACCGCGCCAGGCAGCCTATCTCGCAGTAACCCTCCCCAATCCGATCGTCCGCAATCCGGCAAAGCCGGGACGCGGCATGCAGACACTCGCGCGGCTCAACGAACGCCGGGCGCGCGGTGCGGGCGCCTATATCGGCTGCGTGAAGTAGTATTGGAGCCACCCCGCACGGCGTCAAACGCACCGGCATCGGCGCTTGCGACAAAAAATATGCGAGTCCTGCTGGTCAAAAGCTCTCAAGCCGTGTATAGCCCCACCCGAACTTTCCGGAATTTTGTCCATTGTGACAGGCTCAAATCGGGCCAGTGCCGGATTTTGACTGATTACTGGAGCTGGAACAATGGCTGTACCTAAACGAAAAACTTCCCCGTCGAAGCGCGGCATGCGCCGTTCCGCTGACGCCCTGACTGCCCCGACCTATGTCGAGGACAAGAATTCCGGCGAACTGCGCCGTCCGCATCACGTCGATCTGAAGACCGGCATGTATCGCGGTCGCCAGGTGTTGACGCCGAAGGAAGGCTGATCGCCTCTTCGATACGCTTGAATAAAAAGACCGGCTTCAGGCCGGTCTTTTTATTTGGGGGGCAGGTTCATTGCAGCAGTGCATGTCGCCGTCGCTGCAGAAATTCGCGCATGGCCGGCACATCGCAAAGGCCAATGGCGCGATCATAGGCGGATCGCGCTTCATCGCCGCGTCCGAGCGACGCCAGCAAGTGTGCTGCAACTGCCCAATAGGGTTGGTAGCTTTTCACTGCCGTGCCGGGAATGCTCTCGATCAGCTTCAAGCCAAGCGCCGGACCGCGGGCCTCAGCAATGGCTGCGGCCCTGCCCACCATCGCTCCGATCGTAGGCGCATGGGCAATAAGACCCTCGTAGAGAAGTGCAATCTCCTCCCAGTCAATGCTCCCGGTTCGCTTGCGCTGGGCGTGAACCGACTGGATTGCCGCTTCGAGCTGAAAGCGACCGACACGGCGGTATGGTGCTGCCGAGCGCAGGAGTTCCTCCGCTTCCTCGATCATCGGATGCGACCAAAGCGTGGTGTCCTGTTCCATAAGCGGAACATAATTGCCAGCGACGTCGCGCCGCGCATTGTGCCGCGATTCACAATAGAGCATGAGCGCCAGCAGGCCGCGCACCTCCGGCTCGCCGGGCATGAACCGCAGAAGCAAGTGGCAGAGCTCCATGGCCTCACGGCCAAGGCCCCTGCTGCGCGGATGGTCGCCCGCGATGTCATCCCAACCGCTGCCGTAGGCGGCGTAGATGGCCTCGATGACAGCATTGAGCCGCTGGGGCAGGTCCACTGCTGCGGGTATCTCGAACTCCATGCCGGCGTCGCGGATCTTGCGCTTGGCGCGGGAAGGCGCTGGCCCACCGCAGCGGGTTGCACCAGAAATGCCGAGCCGATACGCGCAGCATCAAGGCCGAGCAAAGTCTGCAGCATAAGCGGCGTGTGCGCGGCTCGATCGATGGCAGGGTGCGCGCATATGAAGAGCAATTTCAATCGTTCGTCGGGAAAGGACGGCGCGGCATCGGCCATGTCATGCGCCTCCTCGGCAATTGCGAGCAATGTCGGTATCGCAGCAGTCCTGACACGCGTGCGGCGCATCGCATCCGACAGACGGTTGCGTGCTACAGCAAGCAACCAGGCTTCGGGCTTGGCGGGAATGCCATTGCGTGGCCAGTTTTCGAGGGCCGAGGCGAAAGCATCGGCAAGCGCGTCCTCCGCGGCAGTCAGGTCACGCGAACGCGCCGCGAGAAAGACAACGAGCCGGCCGTAGGAATGACGCGCCGCCATCTCGACGACGCGGCGCGTATCCTCATCGCTCATCGGCTTCACATCGGAATGTTTGGCCGAACTTCGACAACGCCGCCCGCCACGGCAGCCGGGGACCGTGCCGCCCAACTGAGCGCGGTATCGAGATCGGGCACGTTGATGATGTAGAAACCGCCGAGCTGTTCCTTGCTGTCGGCATAAGGTCCGTCCTGGACCTGCGGCTGACCACCCCGTAATTTTATCGTGGTCGCCGTCTCAGGTGCCTGAAGTCCGGCGCCAGTGACCATGATGCCAGCCTCCCTCAGGACTTGCGAATAGGCCATCCATCCGGCGACATAGGCCTGCTGTCTCGCTGGGTCTGTTCGCGCCGCATATGCATCTTGCGTCTCATAGGCCAAAATCGTGTAGTTCATGGCTGTTCCTTCCCGGTTATAGCGCAAAGACATGCGCCCGATGCAATGACGGCTCACAGCAGCGCATTTTGACATGAACCGAAGATTTTTCCCGGGCCTATTTGATTTCAATCTCGATGAAGGAATATTCGCCGTCATTGGCGTTAATGACGTCGTGTTCGACGCCCTCCGAGCGAAAATAAGGCACGCCCTTTTTCATGTCCGCAAAGGACTCGCCATCCTTGGTCAGGAGTTTAACCCGTCCGTCCATCATCGGCACGACGACATAATCATGGCCATGCCGGTGCCAGCCCGTATTGTCTCCCGGCGCAAACCGATACTCCGTCACCACAACGCGGTCATTGTCGATGAAGACGGTTGCCTTGGCTGATCCGGACATGCGGTCTAACCCTGGCCGCCATCGGCGACAAAGCCAGCGGCCTCGACGCCGGCGATCGCTGCCGTCTCGTCATTATCGGACGTGTCGCCGCTGATGCCGACTGCGCCAATGACCTCGCCCTTAGCATTCTTGACGAGTACGCCGCCGGCAACCGGAATCACATTTCCGCCGGACGAAGCGACGAGCCCTTCCGTGAAATGCGGACGCTCCTTGGCGAATTTTTCTACGGTACGCGAACCGGCACCGATAGCCAGGGCGCCATAGGCCTTGCCGAAAGCGATCTCAAAGCGGAGCATCGACGAGCCGTCCTGCTTCTGGAAGGCCTTCAGGTGACCGCCCGCGTCGAGAACGGTGACCGAAAGCGGTCGCATTCCGGCCTCGGCGCCTTTGGCCAATGCGGCCTTGATGATGGTATTGGCCTTCGAAAGTGTGATGTATGCCATGATGGTCTCTCTGCGATAGAAGTTCGAATGAAAGCAGGCTCCGGAGCGAAGCCCGTTCTAGAATGAGGCAGGCCTGCTATTTGTCGAGCGAGTCGAGTTTACGCTGCATTGCAGCGATCTGTTCCTTCAACTCGTCGAGGCCGCCGCCATCCTTGCTGGGTTTGTCGGATGCTGCCTCGCCCGCTTCGGGCTCCGGGCCCTTGCCGAGCGGAAAAGGCGTAAACATGCGCATTGCGTTCTGCAGCATTTCAGTGTTGCGCCGCACCTGCTCTTCGACCAGCTTGATAGGGGCGCTGACATTCATCATGTCCATTGGCGTCTTGCCGAAGGCCGCGGTCAACTGCTCGCGCATACGCTCCTGCTCCTTGGCGAAAGCCTGCATGGACTGTTCGAGGAATGTCGGCAAAACCACCTGCATTTGATCGCCGTAGTAGGCAATCAACTGGCGCAGGAACGGGATCGGCAACATGTTCTGCCCATCCTTGTTCTCCAGTTCAAAGATGATCTGCGTCAGAACCGAATGCGTGATGTCCTCCCCCGTCTTCGCATCCTGTACTGTAAAGTCCTCATTGCGCTTGACCATTTCGGCCAGATCCTCAAGCGTCACATAGGTACTCGTGCCGGTATTGTAGAGACGCCGATTGGCATATTTCTTGATCACGACGTCGCCAGTTTTTCCTGCCATTGCTCAACTCCCCAACCTCGCGCCCTCCGCCGAATTTGCGTGCCGGCTTACGGATCAAGCGGGAAGGATAGGGGCAAAGCGCGGCAATTCAAAGAGAATTGTGCAGCGCATCCAACGCGATGCGAGGAAGGTCATGCTGCGCTGCAGCAATGGATAATTTGGCCTTCGGAAACAAATGCCTTGTCAAACGATTGCGGGGAGGGAATTCTGTCGGGGAAGTGTGCTGCACCAACCAGCATGACAAATTTGAGGAGACTTCCCATGAGCCAATCGATCGTCATTGCCAGTGCGGCGCGCACCGCTGTCGGGTCATTCAACGGCGCATTCGCCAATACGCCGGCGCATGAACTTGGTGCTGCCGTCATCAAGGAGGTCCTGGCGCGGGCCGGCGTGGAGGCAGCAGATGTGGATGAAGTCATTCTCGGCCAGGTGCTGACGGCCGGCGAGGGCCAGAACCCTGCGCGTCAGGCAGCCATCGCTGCCGGTATCCCGCAGGAGGCAACCGCCTGGAGCCTCAACCAGGTGTGCGGCTCGGGCCTGCGCGCCGTGGCGCTGGGTATGCAGCAGATTGCAACAGGCGATGCCAATATCATCGTCGCCGGCGGACAGGAATCGATGTCCTTGAGCCCGCACTGCGCGCATCTTCGCGCCGGTGTGAAGATGGGCGACTACAAGATGATCGATACGATGATCAAGGACGGCCTCACCGATGCGTTTCATGGCTATCATATGGGCATCACCGCAGAGAACATTGCCCGCAAGTGGCAGTTGACGCGCGAGGAACAGGACAGTTTCGCCCTCGCCTCGCAGAACAAGGCCGAGGCCGCGCAAAAGGCCGGGAAGTTCAAGGACGAGATCGTTCCCTTCACCATCAAGACGCGCAAAGGCGACGTTGTCGTTGCCGATGACGAATATATTCGCCATGGCGCCACGATGGATGCGCTGACCAAGCTGCGTCCGGCCTTCGACAAGGAAGGCACCGTGACCGCAGGCAACGCCTCCGGGTTGAACGATGGCGCGGCCGCCGTCGTACTGATGACGGAGGAAGAAGCCAATCGCCGTGGTATCAAGCCGCTTGCCCGTATCGCTTCCTGGGCGACCGCCGGCGTTGACCCGGCAATCATGGGAACCGGGCCGATCCCTGCCTCGCGCAAGGCGCTGGAGAAAGCCGGCTGGAAAGCCGAGGATCTCGACCTGGTCGAAGCCAACGAGGCATTTGCTGCGCAGGCCTGCGCCGTCAACAAGGACCTCGGCTTCAATCCCGATATCGTCAACGTCAATGGCGGCGCCATTGCGATCGGACATCCGATCGGCGCTTCGGGTGCGCGCATTCTCAATACGCTGCTTTTTGAGCTCAAGCGCCGTAACGGCACGAAGGGGCTCGCAACCCTTTGCATCGGCGGCGGCATGGGCGTTGCACTCTGCATCGAACGCCTCAAGGACTAATCCGCTGAGGACCGGCGCGCATTTGACGGGCCGGTCCATTTCGCACGGTGGGTAGGCCCTGCGCTTTCGATTTTCTCAACATTTTCTTGATTGGCATAAATACGTTTAAGGGAGGGCGACAATGACAAAAACAGCAATCGTAACGGGCGGAACACGTGGCATCGGCGCTGCCATAAGCATTGCGCTGAAGAAGGCCGGCTATAATGTTGCGGCAAACTACGCCGGCAATGACGAAGCGGCGCAGAAATTCAGCAAGGAAACCGGCATACCGGCCTACAAATGGGACGTTTCCAACTACGAGGAATGCGCAGCGGGCATAGCCAAGATCGAGGCCGATCTCGGCCCGGTCGCCGTTCTCGTCAACAATGCCGGCATCACGCGCGATGCAATGTTCCACAAGATGACGCCGGCGCAGTGGAATGACGTCATCAATACGAACCTTACGGGCCTCTTCAACATGACGCACCCGGCGTGGAACGGCATGCGTGACCGCAAATTTGGGCGGGTGATCAACATATCGTCGATCAACGGCCAGAAGGGCCAGGCAGGACAGGCAAATTATTCAGCGTCGAAGGCAGGCGATATCGGTTTCACCAAGGCGCTGGCCCAGGAGGGCGCGCGCGCCGGCATCACCGTCAACGCCATCTGCCCGGGTTATATCGGCACGGAGATGGTGCGCGCGATCGACGAGAAGGTGCTCAACGAGCGCATCATTCCGCAAATCCCGGTCGGCCGTCTCGGCGAGCCGGAGGAAGTCGCGCGTTGCGTGGTGTTCCTGGCATCGGACGATGCCGGCTTCATCACCGGCTCCACGATCTCGGCGAATGGCGGACAATATTTCAGCTGATCCTGCCAAAGAGTGTCGCGCGGTCTCGCGCGACACTCTTCATTCGCAAGCCCTGAATCTTCTCCTAACAGCGATGTCGTACTTGCGTAACAAGGCGCGAAACGACAGGGCTTTACCTGGCCGTTGCGCGCTTCCAGTCGGATTCGCAGGAGTAAAACCACACGCAGTACTTTTCTGCTCGAATTTCTAATAACTTATTGAATTAAAAGCCGTATTTTATTCAATCGGGCGTCTTTCATTCTGGCATTTCGTTAATGCAGATGCCACAGGACTGCTCATCCCGGCAAAAGCCGATTCAGCATTTAGCTGGACTCGGATTGCAAAAATCTACATATTGCCGTGAACAAATCAGGAATCTCATCCTAGAGCTGATTCGTAGCTGATTCGTTCTTCTCGCGTTCTATTTCTTAATGGAAGACTCCGTGAATCGGTTCATGATTGTTTATCCGGTCGCCCCCGCATACTTTCTGTCGGACGTTGAAAGTGCTACGCGGAAAAGCATGCCCGGCTACTACTCACTCACCTGATTGGGCCTTGGTACCGGTATTGGAATGTAGTTGATGAACCTTATGCCCACCTCTGAACTTCCTCTCGTCCTGACGGGCCGTGACGTTACGGCCGTACTCGGACCGACAAATACGGGAAAGACGCATCTCGCCATCGAACGGATGCTATCGCACCAGACCGGGATGATCGGCCTGCCGCTGCGGCTGCTCGCGCGCGAGGTCTATAACCGCGTGGTGCAGCGCGTCGGCGTGGCAAACGTTGCGCTGATAACGGGCGAGGAAAAAATCAATCCAGTCGGCGCGCGCTATTCGGTCTGCACAGTGGAAGCCATGCCGCGCCAGACCGACATGGATTTCGTCGCCATCGACGAGGTGCAGCTCGCCAATGATCTCGAGCGCGGGCACATATTCACCGATCGCATCCTGCATTTGCGCGGGCGCCAGGAAACATTGTTGCTCGGCGCCGCCACTATGCGCGGTATTCTCGAAAAGCTCCTGCGCGGCATTTCCGTCGTCACGCGGCCGCGGCTTTCCAACCTTACCTATGCGGGATCGAAGAAGATTACCCGCCTGCCGCCGCGCACCGCGGTCGTAGCCTTCGCGGCCGAGGAGGTCTACGCGATCGCCGAACTCATCCGGCGCCAGAACGGCGGCGCTGCCGTGGTGATGGGGGCCTTGAGTCCCCGAACGCGCAATGCGCAGGTCGAAATCTACCAGTCGGGCGATGTCGACTATCTGGTCGCGACCGACGCGATCGGCATGGGTCTCAACCTCGATGTCGACCATGTCGCCTTCGCCCAGGACCGGAAATTCGACGGCTATCAGTTCCGCAACCTTTCGTCTGCCGAGATCGGCCAGATTGCCGGACGAGCCGGGCGGCACCTGCGCGACGGTACCTTTGGCGTCACGGGCGCAATTTCCGGTTTTTCCGAGGAGCTGGTGCAACGCGTCGAGTCGCACACATTCGACCCGGTCAAGATATTGCAGTGGCGGACGGCCCGTTTCGACTATTCGAGCATCGCCGCGCTGAAACGCTCGATCGAGACACCGGCACCGATCGAGGGGTTGACGCGTGCGCTCCCCGCCGTCGACCAGCAAGCGCTCGAGTTTCTTTCGGCCGATCCCGACGTTGCCCCGCTTGCCAATACGCCGGAGCGCGTGGCGCTGTTGTGGGATGCCTGCGCGCTTCCCGACTACCGCAAGATCGCGCCGGCGCAGCATGCCGACATCATCGCGTCGGTCTATACCGATCTCGTCGAATTCGGTCATGTAAACGAGAATTACATGGCCGAAGAGGTGCGCCGGGCCGATTCCACGGACGGTGACATTGACGCTCTTTCACGCAGGATCGCCCAGATCAGAACGTGGACTTTTGTGTCGCACAGGCCCGGATGGCTGGCAGATCCGACACATTGGCAAGAAAAGACGCGTGAAATTGAGGACAGACTATCCGATGCACTGCATGAACGGTTGACGAAACGCTTCGTAGACCGCAGGACAAGCGTGCTTATGAGGCGCCTGAGAGAGAATACAATGCTAGAAGCCGAAATCAGCCCTGCCGGGGACGTCGTTGTCGAAGGGCACCATGTTGGACGCCTGGACGGATTCCGTTTCACAACGGACGCACAGGTCGAGGGAACGGATGCCAAAGCCCTCCGGGCAGCCGCGCAAAAAGCCCTGGCCGCGGAGTTCGAAAGCCGGGCAGAGCGCTTTGCCGCGTCTGCCAATGGCGACTTCGCCCTCGGGTCGGATGGAACCCTGCGCTGGATAGGCGCCCCGATCGCGTCGGTGGTGCCGGGCGAGCAGGCGCTCAAGCCGCGCGCCGTCCTTCTGGCGGATGAGCAATTGACGGGTCCGGCGCGCGATAAGGTTGCCGCGCGCGTCGATCGTTTCCTGGCGCATCATATCGAGACGGTCCTCAAGCCGCTGGTTGATCTCGCCAATGCCGATGCGCTCGTCGGTATCACCAAGGGACTTGCCTTCCAGCTCGTCGAAAATTTCGGTGTCCTGCAGCGCCGCGATGTTGCTGACGACGTTCGCGGCCTCGATCAGGACTCGCGCGCTGCGCTTCGCAGGCTCGGGGTGCGGTTCGGCGCGTACCACGTCTTCCTGCCACTGCTCTTGAAGCCCGCTCCGGCCGGCCTGTTGACGCTGCTCTGGGCGCTCAAGGAAGACGCCAAGGATCGTCCAGGTTATGGCGACGTCGTACAGGTGCTCGCAGCCGGCCGCACCTCGGTCGTCACCGATGCAAGCTTTGATCCTGCATTCTACCGCCTTGCCGGTTACCGGCTGCTTGGCCGCCGCGCGGTTCGCATCGATATTCTCGAACGGCTTGCTGATCTTATTCGCCCGGCTCTCGGCTGGAAGCCTGGAACCGGCACGCGTCCGGATGGCGCTTACGATGGGACGCGCTTCGTCGTAACCCCGGCAATGATGTCGATTCTTGGCGCGACTGCCGACGACATGGAAGAGATTCTGAAGAATCTCGGCTACCGTGCGGAAGCGACCGACGCCGCAGCAGTCGCCGCCAAGCTCGTCGAGCTCGATGCGGCCCCCGTGCCCGCGCAAGAAGCGGCTCCGGCTGCGGAAGGTGGCGCAGCCGAAGCAACGGCAGAACCGGTTGCAGCCGATGCTGTCGAGGCAGAGCACGCCGCATCCGAAGCCACGTCGACAGTAGCTGAACCCGCTGCCGCACCGGCAGAGACCACGGTTGTCGCCAGCGCTCCCGCAGAAGCGGCGGAAACTGTAGAGGCTGCACCGAGCGCCCCCGAAGAGGCGCCAAAGCCAATTCTTTTGTGGCGGCAGGCCCGTTTCGATGGCCGCGGCAATCGCGGCAATCAGGAAAAGCGCGGCAACGCCCGTGCGGAAGCCCGGGGCAACAACCAGGCCGAGCAACGCGGCCCTCGCCCGGCAAACAACGAGAATGTGCGGCCCGAGCGGAGCGAGCGCAAGGAACATTTCCGTGGCAAGGGCAAGCCCGGAGGCAATGATCGCTTCAAGAACGAAGGCGGCAAGCCCAACAACGGCAAGCCGCAGCATGGCAAGCGTCCCGAGCGTGAGGAGCGGCCAGTCAAGATCGACATGGATTCGCCCTTTGCCAAGCTCCTTGCCTTGAAGGAGCAACTGAAAAAATAGGATGTCGGACCGCCAGCGCATCGACAAGTGGCTATTCTTCGCGCGGGTCGTCAAATCCCGTTCCCTCGCAGCGAAGCTTGTCTCGGGCGGTGGCGTTCGCGTCAACAAGGACAAAGTCGACCAGCCGTCGCATGGCGTCAAAGCGGGCGATGTGCTGACGATTACGCTTGATCGGCGCATACTCATCTATCGAGTGCTCGATGGCGGACAAAGACGCGGCCCGGCCGAAGAAGCGCGCACGCTCTATGAGGATATGTCGCCGCCGCCAGTGCCTAAAGGCGATGTGAGCAAACTCGACTTGCTGCCGAAACGCGACGTCGGCAGCGGGCGCCCGACAAAGCGCGAACGCCGGCAGGTGGATCGCCTGATGGATGGCATCGACGACGACCGCGACAATTGACGGCTCAATTGCAAGTATTGACGGCCACGTCGAAATAATCTCCACCAAAGGCCGCACAGCTAAAATATTATTCCGCAATCTGCGCTAGCAAAGGATGCTGGTTGCTTGTTGACGGGCCTGCCCGGTGCGAAGAAAGGCGGCGCGCATACTTGGATTTGCCCTTGGCCAGGTTGGATGGAGTTCGTTTCCGCGACTTAGACCTTTGACGGGGCGCGTTCTGGTGCCGCAGCCGATTTTCCCCTCTTGTCAGCCCGGCGCCAAATCGTTACCTCAACCGCTGACACACTGAGTGTGGTGTCTTCAGGAGCCTGCAAATGACTTACGTTGTGACCGATAACTGCATCCGCTGCAAATATATGGATTGCGTTGAGGTCTGTCCGGTCGATTGTTTCTATGAAGGCGAAAATATGCTCGTCATTCATCCTGACGAATGCATCGATTGCGGCGTGTGCGAACCTGAATGTCCGGCGGAAGCGATCAAGCCGGATACCGAGCCGGGTCTCGATAGCTGGCTGCAGATTAACGCGGAATATGCCGACAAGTGGCCTAATATCTCGCAGAAGCGCGATGCACCTGCCGATGCGAAGGAGATGGACGGCGTCGAAGGCAAGTTTGAAAAATTCTTTTCAGCCGAGCCCGGCGAAGGCGATTGAATCGTTCCCGAATCCTGTGTTTGCAAGACTTGATTTGCTGCAATTTTCAAGACTTGCATTCTGACTATTTTTGAGCAAGTGCAGCAAAAAGTTGATTCTAATCACTTTTCATGTTATGGTCCTTTGATATGTTGATCATTGGACGTCAATTTCGTGGCGCTAAAGCATAAATCACCAATCGGCTAGATTTATTTCGGACCTAACAGTTCAGGGTGTGGTTGTTTGTGTGCCTCAGCCCGCTGGTTCGTCCGGATTGCTTTTGCGTGAACATATTGACGGCCGACAGACCGGTAATCCGGGTCCAGTGGTTGGTTCTAGCCGGTGCGTTTTGCCGGGCGCAACAAGGAGTTATTAAGCGAATGACAGCAGTTCAGCAGAAGAAAGCCGCCCAGCGTATTGGATTTAAAACGGGTGAATTTATTGTATATCCTGCCCACGGTGTAGGCCAGATCGTAAATATTGAAGAACAGGAAGTTGCAGGCCACAAGCTCGAACTCTTCGTCATCGATTTCCAGAAAGACAAGATGCGTTTGAAGGTACCGGTTGCCAAGGCGACTGCCATCGGCATGCGCAAGCTATCCGAGACCGATTATGTCGATCGCGCATTGAAGGTTGTCCAGGGCCGCGCCCGTATCAAGCGCACCATGTGGTCGCGCCGCGCGCAGGAATATGATGCAAAGATCAATTCCGGCGACCTTATTTCGATTTCGGAAGTCGTGCGCGACCTTTTCCGCGCAGACAATCAGCCTGAACAGTCTTATTCGGAACGCCAGCTTTACGAAGCTGCGCTCGACCGCATGGCGCGTGAAATTTCCGCCGTCAACAAGATGTCGGAAACAGAAGCCGTCCGGCTGATCGAGGTTAACCTCGCCAAGGGCCCGAAGCGCGGTGCGAAGGCTGAAGAAGCCGATGCCGATGCTGACATCGCCGTCGAAGACGAACAGGAAGAAGCGGCATAAGCTGTTTTTTCATCGATCGTAAAAAGCCCGGCAATGCCGGGCTTTTTTATTGTCATTCGCTGATGATCTTGACCTTGTCGCCGACGGAGACGGTGCCGCCTGGCGGCAGTGCATTGATCAGGCGGAAGAGATCGAGCTTGCGATCCGTCCCCATGATCTGATTGGAAAGGCTTACGAGCGTGTCACCGGGCTTGACGATGACGACCCGGATACGCAGCGGCTTGATGCTCGCCTTTTCCTGCGTGGTGAGCAGGCGGAAGCTCTGGATAACGGTCTGTGACGCAGGGTTGAGCGCGGCGCTTCCGGCCGGCGCGGCGGTCAGGAACCGGTAAATGCGGTTGCCGGCGTTGACGACGAAGATGTCGAACTCCCAGCGGTCCGCCCGTGCCTTCGCCGTCGCTGCGGGCATGCCATTGAAAGTCGTCGCGGTGACGCTCGCATTGTCGAGCCCGGTGACCCAGCCACTGCGCATATAGTCCGTCATCGAAGGGTTACCGGAGACCTGCGTTCCATCGAACCTGATGGCCACTTCGCCGGGGCCGGTTGCCATAACCGCATCGGCGCTGTTGTCGATGACGAAGCCTTCCGGCACTGTGAAGCTCACGCCAAGCAGCGGGTGAACGAAGCTGCGGCCGCGGACAAAACCCTCCTCGGGCGTATCGCCATAGAGGATGCCGTCGATGCCTTGCAGGAATGAATCGCGATCGGTGGTGCCGACGCCGGGGGCCCCAACCCGCCGGGCGTGGCCGCGGGCAAGCTCGATGCGCTGTGGCGCGGACGGGTGGCTCGCCAAAAAGTCGAGACTGGCGTCCGTCGCCCCGGAAACGCTGCGGAAATCCGCATAGGAGGCCATGGATTGCAGGAAGCGAGCGGCGGCAAACGGGTCATAGCCTGCCTCGCCGATCATCTTGATGCCGATCGCATCGGCCTGCAATTCTTGGTTGCGTGAGAATTGCGCCATGCGCAGCTTGCCGCGAATGAGGGCCTCGCGACCGGCGCTATCGTCCTGGAGGACTTCCGAGACGACACGTCCGGCAATCTGCGCTTCCTGTTCGCGCTGCTGCCGCTCGATGCCATGGTTGGCGATGACGTGACCCATTTCGTGGGCAATGACGGCGGCAAGCTCGGCGCTGTCATTTGCAAGCGCAAGCAGGCCGCGCGTCACGTAGAGATAGCCGCCGGGCAAGGCGAAAGCATTGATGTTAGGCGAGTTCAGAATGGTGATGCGGTATGTATGGGTCGGATTGTCGGACACGGTGGTCAGGTTGCCGACGACCTTCGCAACCATGCGCTCAAGCTTGGCATCCTTGTACTCGCCGCCATAGGTTGCAAGGATGCGCGGATGCTGTTCGGCGCTGAGCTTTGCCAGCCGGTCGTTCTTGCTGACATTGTCCACGGTCACGGGGTTGGAGGAGGGGCCAATGGCGTCCTCCTTGGTCACGCTCAGCACCTGGCAACCTGACAAAAAGGCGAGCAGCAGCGTTGCCGACGCAAGATTCCTGCGGCGGGTGGCGGGAGGGAACCATCCGTGGCTCAATTGCAGATCGTGCGGACCCAGAATCATATCCTCGTTGTCATCGCGAAGCAGCAGACTCGCGTACCATCCTTCTTGCTATCCCGATGAACTGTCCTGAGCAAGAATTTCATGGTTTTTTCTTAAGTAAGCCAAGGCGTCGAAAATATGTCAAAGGTCAGAGTCTTTCGCACCGAGGTATTTCCGCAACAGCGATGGTCCCTGTTCGGATAAAAGTTCCTGTGCGGGTCCTTTGGCCGCGACCGTGCCATTGTCGAGAAAGACCAGGATTGACCCCATGCGCAGCGCATCGTCAGGATGATGCGTGACCATGACCACGGTCATTGCGGTTTCGCGCTGCAGGGTTTCGACGAGGTCAAGCATTTCATGGCGCAGCGCCGGGCCCAGCGACGCAAAAGCTTCGTCGAGCAGAAGTACCGGCCGCTTTCGCACCAGAGCCCGCGCAATGGCGACGCGTTGGCGCTCGCCGCCGGACAAGGCTTCAGGCTTCCTTTGCTCCTTGCCGGCGAGACCGACCTTGCGGATTGCTTCCATGATTGTGGCACGGTCGGCGTCGTCAAGGCGCAAATCCGGCCGACGGCCCAGTCCGACGTTGGCCGCGACATCGAGATGAGCAAACAGATTATTTTCCTGAAACACCATCGAGACGGGCCGCTCGGCAGGCGCGGCGTGGGTCACGTCCTTGCCCTCGATGAAAATGCGTCCAGACTTTGCCGGCTCGAAGCCGGCGATGAGGTTAAGCAGCGTCGATTTCCCCGATCCGCTCGGCCCGATGATGGTGACGATGGAGGAAGGCTCGATGACAAGGTCGAAATGCATCGCCATCTCGCCATAATCGAAATCCACCGATTCAAGGCGGATTTCCGCGCCATGCCGCGATCCTTCACTGGTGTGTTCAACCATCGCTACGCACCTCGCGTGTCTTCAGGCGGTTGGCGCCCCTGTCAGCAAGGATCATCAGGAGCAGGCACAGGCAGCCGAGTATCAGGGCGAGACCGGCCGCATCCTGAGTGCGATAGCTGCCCATGCGCTGCAACAGGAGGTAGGGCAGCGTCTGGACAGCGTCATTTCCGAAAAGCGCGATCGTTCCGAGATCGCCGAGCGAAAGCGCCATTGCGAATGCAAAGGCAATCCACAAGGGCTGCCGCAATACCGGCCAGTCGATGAGGCGGAGCCTGTTCCATCCCCTGATGCCCAGTTCGGCGCAGAGCCGGTTATGGCGGCTCGCCGCCGTATCCCAGGCCGGTCGCAGAATGCGGTATGCAAATGGAATTGCCATCGCCGCATTGACGCTGACGACCATGAACGGCGCAAGCCTGAACGGGTCTACGAAATGGCGCGACAGGATGAACCACCCCGCTCCGATGACGATCGGTGGCACAACCATGATGAGGCTGGCGCCAAGGTCAAGGGCGCGTTCAAAAATGCCGGGCGTTCCGTAACGGCGGCGGTTTGCGATGTCCTCGCGTGCCGTAACGAGGACGAGCGAAATCAGCGTTGCGAGAAGGCCGGCGCCAGCGCCAAGGCCGAGGCTGGTTAGGATTGCCCGCCACACCTGCGTTTCGCCCAGCAGACGCGAAAGATCGGCAGAAAGACCGGAAACCACGGTGCCTGCCATTGGCAATCCGACGAAGAGCACGCTGACGAAAATGAGAATAGCATCCAACGACCTTGCACGGGCAGAAGGCCTATCGAAGCGGCGGGCCGTCGTGCGCAGGCTGAAACCCTCCTCCGTAGGACGGCCGGCCATGCTGAGGAGCAAAAGTACCGCGACCGTCAGGGTCAGCTGCAACAGGGTGAGCGATACGGCGCGCGCGATATCGAAGTCGAAGTGGAGCGCCTGGTAGATCGCCACTTCCAGCGTTGTCGCGCGCGGCCCGCCGCCAAGCGTCAGCACGATGGTGAAAGACGTAATACACAGCATGAAGATCAGCCCGGCAATGCCGGCAAGATTGCGCCGTATTACCGGCCATTCGATCAGGCGAAACTGCGCCAATGCGCGCATGCCGAGCTGAGCGGAGAGCTTCCAGTAATCTTCCGGAATTGAATCGAGGCTGGCGAGAATGAACCGCGTTGCCAGCGGCAGGTTGAAGAACACGTGGGCGATCAGAATGCCAGTGAGGCCGTAGATGTTCGGTATGATTTCAAAGCCGGATTGCGCAAGCAGTGCAGCGAGAAGGCCGTTGCGTCCGTAAATGCTGGTGATCCCGAGCACAGCGACAAGCGCGGGCAGGGCTAGGGGCAGGGCGAAAAGGCGCAAGATCATCGGCCGCCCCGGAAAATCAGGATTGGCATGGAGGGCCCGGGCCAGCGGGATGGCAAAGGCGATCGAGAGCAGCATTGAAAGAACGGCCTGCAACAGGGTGAAGCGTGCAACTCTCCACAAATAGCTGTCGAATGCAGCAAAGCCTTCGGTATTGCCACGCAATGCCTCGCTCAGGAGACCGAGCAAGGCTCCCCCCGCAAGCAGGGCGAGAAAGGCCAGGGCGAGTGCCCCGGCCAAAGGTTTGAGGGAGATGGTGGGCGTCAATGCGTTACAGGCTCATCGACGCAAGCCACTCGTCGATCCAGGCCTTGCGGTTCTTGGCGACTTCCTCCGGCGAGAACATCAGGGTCGTTACGGGCTTTACCAGCCTGTCGAAGGCCGGGTTCAGCGGCGCGCTGGTTTTTGCCGCCGGGAACATCCAGTTGTTTTCCGGGATGGCGTCCTGGAAGGCAGGCGAGGTCATGAAGGCAAGAAATTCCTTGGCCAGCGGGTTCTTCGCGCCCGTCGTGGTCTGGCCCGCGACTTCAACCTGCAGATAGTGGCCTTCGGCGAACGAGGCCGCCTTGTAGCGCTCGGTCTTTTCGGCGATCTCGTGATAGGCAGGAGATGTCGTATAGGAGAGGACAAGCGGCGCTTCACCCTTGGTGAAGAGGCCGTATGCTTCCGACCAGCCGGGCGTAACGGTCAAGACGCGGTTCTTGAGTTTGGCCCAAGCTTCGCCCGCCTTGTCGCCATAGACCGATTTTACCCACAGGAGCAGTCCGAGGCCCGGCGTCGAAGTACGCGGGTCCTCTATGACGATCTTCTGTTTCGGATCGCCTTCGACGAGGTCCTTGAGGCTCGCCGGAGGGTTCGTCAGCTTTTCCGTGTCATAAATAACGGCAAAGTAGCCATAGTCGAAGGGTACGAAAGTATCGTCCTTGTAGCCACCCGGAATTACTACTGCCTTCGTATCGATGCCGTGCGGCGCGAAGAGGCCGGTCGCTGCCGCTTCATAGGTGAGGTTCGTATCAAGACCGAGTACAATGTCCGCCTTCGTTGCAGTGCCTTCGAGCTTCAACCGGTTAAGAAGGGCAACGCCGTCGGTCACGGCAACGAAGTCGACCGTGCAACCGCAGTGTGTTTCGAAAGCCTCCTTTACCTTGGGGCCGGGGCCCCACTCTGCGGTGAAGCTTTCATAGGTATAGACGGTGAGCTTGCCTTCGGCGTTGGCACCCGCCGGGAAAGCGAGGGCCAGCGCACCGATTATGAGTGCAAATTTCAATAATGTCGTTAGCGGCCGCATCGGCGCCTCCTTAGCTTGGTGTTCAAAAGGATTGGTGCGCCGGCTGTGATGCCGCGTCTAATCCCTCCGCCGGTACAAACCGGATCAGGTTCCGCGGGTTGGCAGGTGTTTCACCTTGTGCCTCTCAGCCTGTCATTTCTGGCAGGCACCCCGTTAGAGCGTTGCAAAGATTAAAGAAAAACATTGGTCGGCGCAAGCCGATTGCCCGTCTTGCGTGTGGTTGCGATCGCAATTTTGGGGGCCAGTTAGTCCGCGCTAATTAACCCGGATTTGTGTGAAGCCATGCGCCCGCGAATCTGCTAGATTTCCCTTCAGAACAATAAGAAGACTAAGGGGGCAGAAATGTTCGAACTCACGGATGGGGCCATGCTGGTGGTCATCGCCATCGCCACGGCAATCGGGGCTTACATATTCTACGGTATCTCGCTGGTGCAGCTTACAGGGTTTTAGCATTCGCACGCATGCCTTTGCCCGGCAGCTTCATGTCACGCTGAACGACGCTATGCGGCGCGGGTGCCGCATGCTATGGCCGCGTCATGAGCAAGTTTGTCATTCTTCTCGGCGGAACCGTCCACGCCAATGATCGCCTCAGGGACCTCGTCGCCGGTGCCCGCGTCCTTGCGGCCGATGGCGGCATAGCACATGCCGAAGCCCTCGGCCTCGAACCCGAGCTTTGGCTCGGCGATTTCGATTCGACGTCGCCCGAACTCGACCGGCGTTATGCGCATGTTCCCCGTTCGGTTTTCCCGGCTGCAAAGGATATGACGGACGGCGAGCTGGCGCTCAACCAGGCCTATCGGCTCGGCGCAACCGAGGTCATTCTGTGCGGGGCGTTCGGCGGTTCGCGCACAGATCACACGCTCCTGCATCTCACCATGGCGACCGCCCATGCGGCCGAGGGCCGCAAGATAATCCTCTCCAGCGGTGATGAAGAAGCGCATCCGCTGGTCGCAGGTTCCTATAGGTTCGATTTCCCCGAAGATACGCTCTTCAGCATTGTTGCATTTTCGCCATTGCACGGCCTTTTTATCGAAGGCGCGCGCTGGCCGCTGCAAAATATGGAACTTTCTTTCGGTTCATCGCTTACTGTCTCGAATTCGGTACGCGGAACTCTCCGGGTATCGCTCGATTCAGGTAAGGCAATCCTGATTGCTGCCTTGCAACCGGCATCCGGCTTGTAAAAAAAAGCGCTAGATGTAATTGTTGCAGGACAGCATTGGGGACGCAAGCTGTTGAAATTTGGTTCTAACAACGGGAGAGGTCTTCCATGTTGAAAAGTTTGTCCACGATTGCAGTCGCCGGACTCCTGGCGTTTTCGGCCGCAGGGTGCACCACGTCTGATCAGCGCGTCGCCGGCTACGGCGTAGGCGGTGCGGCATTGGGTGCATTGGCTGGTGGTGCAATCAACGGTGGCAAGGGCGCCCTTGCAGGTGCTGCAATCGGCGGTGCCGGTGGTGCTTTGGTTGGTGCTGCCACCAACAACAATAGCAATCGTTATTGCACATACGAGAATCGTTATGGCCAGCGTTATCAGGCTCCGTGCCGATAATCGGTTATTTCTTGCATAAGAGCAGGCCGGGATTTTCCCGGCCTGTTTTTTTGGCCAGGGCGGAGTAGCCCAACGACGCTACTGATCGTAGGTGAGCGTGGCGTACGCGGACCCTCCACCGGTTTCATACAGCCATGATCCTCGGGACACGAGCCGAGAATGTCGACGAGGGCTCCGTCATAATTTGTTGGTAAGCGCGACGGAAAACTTTCTTCTGCCTTATTGGCACAGCAGGGTCCGCCGCATCTGTTTTGGACATGAAAGGATTTGTCATGAAGTTACGTCTGACCGCGATTGCGGTATCCGCGCTGCTGGCCGTCTCTGTTGCCGGTTGCGCAACGAGCGAGCAAAACGTACGTGGAGGGACGGGCGCCCTGATTGGCGGTGGCCTGGGTGCGATTGCCGGCCAGGCGCTGGGGCATGACACGAAGAGCACGGTGGTTGGTGCAGCAGGCGGTGCCTTGCTCGGTGCCGCAATCGGTACCGTAACGACGCCGCAAGGCCAGACGCAGAACCTCTGCCGCTACCAGCGGCGTGACGGCTCGATCTATACCGCGCCTTGCGAAGGCAATGGCGGCGGCGCCTATGGCGGCAGCGGATACTGATTTTCAACGCACAGTCCAACGACGGGCCGGAAAATTCCGGCCTGTTTTATTTGACAGGGGCACGTTTCTCGCCGAAAAGGCCATGCGCCCGGCCACTCCCGGTCTGCCTGTACCGCTGGATTTGATTTCTTCATGGCCCCACCACTGCTTCGTCTCGACCAGATTGCGCTGACATTCGGCGGCACGCCGCTCCTGACCGATGCTGCGCTTTCCGTCAGCGAGGGTGATCGCATTGCCCTGGTTGGACGCAATGGTTCGGGCAAATCGACGCTGTTAAAAATCGCGGCCGGCTTCATTGCGCCGACCGATGGCGAGGTGTTCAAGCATCCGGGCGTGACAGTGCGCTATCTCGCGCAGGCGCCGGACATGGATGGCTTTGCAAATGTCCACGACTATGTGGAAGCTGGGCTCGGACCCGCCGACGACCACTACCGCGTCGGCTATCTGCTGGAACATCTGGGGCTTACCGGCGAAGAAAAGCCAGACAATCTCTCGGGCGGCGAGGCGCGCAGGGCGGCGCTTGCCAAGGTGCTCGCGCCGCAGCCGGATATCCTGCTTCTCGACGAGCCGACGAACCATCTCGACCTGACGACGATCGAATGGCTGGAAGGCGAACTTCGCCAGATGCGCTCGGCCCTCGTGGTCATTTCGCATGACCGGCGCTTTCTCGAAAACGTCAGCCGTGCGACGGTGTGGCTGGATCGCGGCGTTACGAGACGGCTCGAACAGGGTTTCGCCGGCTTTGAGGAGTGGCGCGACAAGATCCTCGAAGAAGAGGAACGCGACCTTCACAAGCTCGGGCGCCAGATCGTGCGTGAAGAACATTGGCTGCGTTATGGCGTCACCGCACGGCGCAAGCGCAACATGCGCCGCCTTGGCGAATTGCAGACCATGCGCAGCGAATTCCGCAATCACCGGCGGGCGCAGGGAACGGCTGTCCTGAAGGCCAGCGACGCAAGGGAATCGGGCAAGCTGGTCATCGAAGCCGAGCATTTGTCCAAGGCCTACGGCGATAATGTCTTGGTCGATGATTTTTCGACCCGGATCCAGCGCGGCGATTGCGTCGGTTTCGTTGGGCCGAATGGTGCCGGCAAGACCACGCTTCTCTCCATGCTCACCGGCCAGCTCGCATCCGACAGCGGCACGCTGAAACTTGGCACCAATCTTGAAATCGCGGTGCTCGACCAGAGGCGCGACAGCCTCAATCTCGAACAGACGCTATCCGACTATCTGACAGACGGGCGCGGCGAGAACGTCATCGTCAATGGCGAGCAACGCCATGTCGCTTCCTACATGAAGGACTTCCTGTTCCAGCCGGAGCAATTGCGCACGCCGATCCGCGAACTTTCCGGCGGCGAGCGGGCGCGGTTGATGCTGGCGCGCGTTCTTGCCCGACCCGCAAACCTTCTCGTGCTGGACGAGCCGACCAACGATCTCGACATGGAGACGCTCGATCTGCTGCAGGAACTGGTCGCGGGCTTTCCGGGAACCGTGCTGCTTGTAAGCCACGATCGCGATTTTCTCGACCGTACGGTGACGTCGGTGATCGCGCCGGAAGGCAATGGACGCTGGCTCGAATACGCCGGCGGCTACACGGACATGCTGGCGCAGCGCAAGGAAGCGCTGGCGACACGCAAGGAAATCAAGGGCGCGAAGGCGTCCGCCGCGACGAGCGACGCAGGAAAAGCGGCGCCGGCGCGAGAGGAAAAGCGCAAGCTATCCTACAAGCAGAAATTCGCGCTCGAAACGCTGCCGGCAAAGATCGAGACGCTGCATGCGGAAATTGCCGCGCTCGAAAAGAAACTCGCCGACCCGGACCTCTTCGCCAAGAATGCCGGTCTCTTCAACAAGACCGTCGACGATATCGCCAAGAAGCGGCATAGCCTCGAAGCGCATGAGCATGAATGGCTCGAACTCGAAATGCTGCGCGAAGAGATCGAAGGCTGAAATCATTTAGTCCAAGGTAGGGGTTGCCCCCGACGCGCTCCTGCAAGAGATTGCCGGCTTTCCCACCTATCCGGAGCCGGAACCTTGGTCGATTGGCGCGTGCTAGCCGAGCCCTTGCGCTCTATTCTTCATATCTATTGGCGACAATCGCGCTGGACGCTTCTCCTGATCGCAGCGGTAGTGGCCCTGTCGGCCGTTACATCGGTCATGGCCCCCTATTTTTTCTCGCGTTTGGTCGATCGCCTTGGCGCGGACAAACTTGCCGAGAGCTTGCTTTTGGGCTGGGTGACATATGCCGTGCTTCAGGGTCTGCAGACGGCGCTGGAGCGCGTGGTTCAAAGCCTGTCGTTCATGAATGCGCAAAACGTCAATTTCATTGCCGGGACGAGCTTTTTCGCAAGGCTGCTGCGAAAGCATGTCGCCTTCTTCATCGATCATAATCCTGCGGAGATTCAAAGCGCCCAGTCGAGCGGCCAACACGCGCTCGCCGGCGTGATCCAGCTTGGGATCCTGGCAATCCTACCGGGGTTGATCCGCATTACGCTGACCGTGGTCACGCTCGGCGCAACGATCAACTGGGAAATTGCCGCGATTGTGTTCGGCTACGGTGCGTTCTTCATAACCGCTACCTACTTTTCCAACAAATGGGAACGGCCGCATCTTGATGTAGCCATTGAAACGAGCCAGGAAAACGCGCGCTTTGTCGGCAATTCGGTCAATTCGATGGAAACGCTGCGCTATTTCGGAAGCGCGAACTGGGTAGGAGAGCGCTTTGCGGAAAATGCGCGGACGGTTCGCGAGAAGTGGCGAAAATACGTAAATATCGAAATAAGCTTCGCCTGCGTCCATGGAACGGCGCTGGCGCTTCAACTGGTAATCGCTTTCGTTGTCCTGCTGCCGCGTTATCAGGCCGGCGAACTCTCGGTAGGCGATGTCGTATTGTTCAACATGCTGTTGTTGCAGCTCAATCAACCGTTCGAAATGATCGGCTATGCCATCGACGACCTGGTGAAGTCCTATTCCGAATTCCTGCCCTTCGCGCGGATGTGGATGGCGCCGGAAGAGCCTGAGCCCAGCGCACACAACGTGTTCACCCTGGTCGAGGGAACCTTGTGTTTCGACCAGGTCGCTTTCGGCTACCGCGAGTCCAAAGGACTGAAAGACATCAGTTTTTGCGTCGAGCGCGGACGGGTAACTTTCATTACCGGCGAAACCGGTGCAGGCAAATCGACCCTGTTCAAGCTTGCCCTGAAATCGCTGGAGCCGCAATCAGGGCGCATTACGGCGGACGGGGTCGATCTGAAGACCATTGCACGCTCCGACTGGTTCAAGGCGATCGGCGTCGTGCCGCAAGAAATCATGCTCCTGCACGACACGATCGAGGCGAATATCGTGCTCGGCCGGCCGCTCGACCGCGAGCTGCTTCTCAAGGCGGCCGCCAACGCTGCCATCGACGATTTCATCGCACAGCTTCCCGAGGGTTTTGCGACCGTTGTCGGGGAGCGCGGCTTGAAACTCTCAGGCGGCGAGCGCCAGCGTATCGCCATTGCCCGTGCGCTCTACGCCAATCCGAGAATGCTTCTGCTCGACGAGGCGAGTTCCGCCCTCGACGAGGGTACTGAGGCCGATATCATGCAAGGGCTGCGTCGTTTGAAGGACGAGGTAACCATCATCGCCATCACTCATCGGAAAACAGTCATTCGCCCGGAGGATCGGGTTATCCGGCTCGCCGATGGCTGCGCCTTCGTGTCGTAACGATGTGCTAGTTTGGCTTGGGCGAAAGCTTGGTCGTCAGCGTTTCGATGCGGTTCGTTACTTCCGAAAGCACGCCGGTTATTGCTGCATCGTTCTTGTCGGCGCGCATCAGGGCCTCGTCCCGGCTCTTGCGCAGGGCCTCGGCCTCGTTGTCGAGCCCCTTCACCCGCATCTGCAACTCGTTGAACTCGTCCATCACCATGATGCCGGCCATGACCGTGAGGCGCAGGTCGCCGATCTCGCCAAACGAGGATTTAAGGTGAGTGACATATTGATCGAAACGCTCCGCGAGGCCGGTCAGGTGCTGTTCCTGGCCTTCGTCGCAGGCCATGCGGTAGGCCTTGCCATCGATCGTTACGGTAACAGTGGCCATGGCGTAAGCTCCCTTCAGCCCTTCAGCGGTCCAGAACGGTGCGGATGGATTCCATCGCGGCGACAAGACGGCGCGAAACTTCCTTGTTAGCCGCCTCGAGACGCTCGGCGCGCCCCTCGGATGCATCGAGTTCCTGGGCCAGCTTGCGACGGTCCATGTTCATGCGCTGGACTTCTTCTTCGGCCTCGGCGAAATCGCCCTCGTGCTCCAATCGCATGTCCACCGCATCCTCGAGCGCGGCCAAAGCTTTTCCCAATCGTTCAAGGACCTGTTTGAGGGTGGCCTCCGATGCCATTTTCGCTTCCCCTTATGTGTCGACCTTTTCGCGAATCGCAAAAAAGAAGAACAGCTTATGGACTGGAGTCTAGAGGTTGCATGAACGTTGCGTCAATCAATCCGCGCTGTCATGACCAAGTCATGCACCGATAATCGAATGACGCGCGGGATCACCGGCGATCAAATTTTGTCGCAAACCGTGACAAATCACCTGATTTGGCGCAATCGGACCGGCCAATAATGCCCGGTCCGGGGCTGGTTTTATTGACTCCCTGATGACACCTGCTATGTGTCGCGTGCCTTTTGGATATTGTCTGACCGGCTTCCAGAAACGGCGTCTCCTTTCCTCCACGAAAGACGGTAACCATGACCAATTCTGAAAAATCCAACCAAATGGCCAATGCAATCCGCTTCCTGTCGGCGGAGGCCGTTGAAAAGGCCAATTCGGGCCACCCCGGCCTTCCCATGGGCGCAGCCGACATTGCGACCGTCCTTTTCACCAAGTTCCTCAAGTTCGATCCGAAAGCGCCGCAATGGCCGGATCGCGACCGTTTCGTCCTCTCCGCGGGCCACGGCTCGATGTTGCTCTATTCGCTTCTCTACCTCACCGGGTACGAGGACATGACGATCGAGGAGATCAAGAATTTCCGCCAGCTCGGCTCTCGCACAGCCGGCCACCCGGAATATGGTCACGCATCGGGCATCGAGACGACGACCGGCCCGCTCGGCCAGGGTCTTGGCAATTCGGTTGGCATGGCGCTTTCCGAGCGCATCATGAATGCGCATTTCGGCAATGACCTTGTCAATCACCACACCTATGTCATCGCCGGCGACGGCTGCCTCATGGAAGGCATCAGTCAGGAGGCGATCGCACTTGCCGGTCACCTGAAGCTCAACAAGCTCGTCGTTTTCTGGGATCACAACAATATTTCCATTGATGGCCCCGTTTCGCTTGCCGACAACACCGACCAGCGCGCCCGCTTCGAAGCGTCGGGCTGGCATACGCTCGAAGTCGACGGTCACGACCAGGCGGCTATCGCCGCTGCCATCGAGGATGCGCACAAGTCCGACAAGCCGACGATGATCGCCTGCCGCACGACGATTGGCTTCGGTGCGCCGACCAAGGCCGGCACCAACAAGGTGCATGGCTCGCCCCTCGGCGCGGAAGAGCTCGCCGGCGCCAAAAAAGCGCTCGGCTGGACCGCCGAGCCCTTCGTCGTGCCCGCGGACATTCTGGAGGCATGGCGCGCTGCCGGTCAGCGTTCGTTGAAGGAGCATGCTTCCTGGAGCAACCGTCTCGCCTCCGTTGACGCCGGTATCCGCGCGGAATTCGAACGGCGCGTTGCCGGCGACCTGCCTGCCGGCTTCGAGGCCGCGATCATCGCCTACAAGAAAAAGCTTTCGGAAGAAAAGCCGAAGGTTGCCACGCGCAAGGCATCCGAGATGGCGCTTGAAGTCATCAATGGCATTGTTCCGGAGACGATCGGCGGATCCGCCGATCTGACCGGTTCCAACAATACCAAGACGACGCAGACGAAGAACATCACCCCGGAAGATTACGGCCAGCGCTATGTCCATTACGGCATCCGCGAGCACGGTATGGCAGCTGCGATGAATGGCATCGCGCTGCATGCCGGCCTTATTCCCTATTCCGGCACTTTCCTCACTTTCTCCGACTATGCGCGCGGCGCGATGCGCCTTTCCTGCGTGATGGGCATCCGCGTCATCTACGTCATGACGCATGACTCGATCGGCCTTGGCGAAGACGGTCCGACGCACCAGCCGGTCGAGCACCTCGCTGCCCTGCGCGCCATCCCCAACAACTACGTATTCCGCCCGGCGGACGTCGTTGAAACCGCGGAATGCTGGGAGATCGCGCTAAAATCACGCAAGCGCCCCTCGACCCTGGCGCTCACCCGTCAGAACCTGCCGACGGTGCGTACCGAACATGTCGATGAAAACAAATGCGCCTACGGTGCCTACGAACTCGCCGCGGCAAGCGGCAAGGCCGAGGTAACCATTTTCGCAACCGGTTCCGAAGTCGAGATCGCGCTCGCAGCCCGCGACCAGCTCGAAGCCAACGGCCATCCCACTCGGGTCGTTTCCGTGCCGTGCTTTGAACTGTTCGAGGAACAGAGCGATGATTACAAGGCGAAGGTACTCGGCGATGCGCCCGTCAAGGTCGCGGTCGAAGCGGCAATCCGCATGGGATGGGATCGCTTCATCGGTCTCGACGGCATCTTCATCGGCATGACCGGTTTTGGCGCCAGCGGCCCGATCGAAGAGCTTTACAAGCATTTCGGAATCACCGCGGACGCAATTGTCGCAGCGGCCGAAGGCAAGTTGAAATAACCAGACGATTTCCAGCATAATCCAACCAAGGGCTCCTAACCCTCAGGGAGAGACAGAAATGACAGTTCGCGTTGCAATCAACGGTTTTGGCCGCATTGGCCGCAATGTTCTTCGGGCAATCGTCGAATCCGGCCGTACCGATATTGAGGTCGTTGCCATCAACGATCTCGGCCCGGTCGAAACCAATGCTCATCTGATGCGCTATGATTCCGTTCACGGGCGCTTCCCCGGTACCGTCACGGTTTCCGGCGATACGATCGACGTCGGTCGTGGGCCCATCAAGGTGGCCGCCGTTCGCAACCCGGTCGAATTGCCGTGGAAGGAACTCGGCGTCGATATCGCGCTTGAATGCACGGGCATCTTCACCGCCCGCGACAAGGCTGCCGCACATCTCGAGGCCGGCGCCAAGCGCGTCATCGTTTCGGCTCCGGCGGAAGGCGCGGACCTGACTGTCGTTTTCGGCGTCAACGACCATAAGCTCACCAAGGAGCATATGGTCATTTCCAATGCTTCCTGCACCACGAACTGCCTCGCGCCGGTTGCCTATGTGCTCAACGAAGCGGTGGGTATCGACCATGGCTTCATGACCACGATCCACAGCTATACGGGCGACCAGCCGACGCTCGACACCATGCACAAGGACCTCTATCGCGGCCGTGCGGCAGCTTTGTCGATGATCCCGACGTCGACCGGCGCTGCCAAGGCCGTCGGCCTCGTGCTACCGGAACTCAATGGCAGGCTCGATGGCACTGCAATCCGCGTGCCGACGCCGAACGTGTCGGTTGTCGATTTCAAGTTCATTGCCAAGCGCCCGACCACGGTCGCGGAGATCAACGAAGCGATCAAGACCGCTGCCAACGGCAAGCTGAAGGGCATTCTCGGCTACACGGATTCGCCGAATGTCTCGATCGACTTCAACCACGACCCGCATTCCTCGGTCTTCCACACCGACCAGACCAAGGTCATGGACGGCACCTTCGTGCGCATCCTTTCCTGGTACGACAATGAATGGGGCTTCTCGAACCGCATGGGCGACACCGCGGTCGCGTTCGGCAAGGTGATCTGATTGGTCACGCTTTGACGGTTTCAGGATGGCGGGTCGACAACACCCGCCATTTTGTTTTTGATGGTCCACCAATCTTTCTGGCCTGCAGGGCCGGGTAAATAGTCCATAGAGGGTAAGACGATGCCAGCTTTCAAAACGCTTGATGACGCCGACGTTGCAGGAAAACGCGTGCTTGTGCGCGTGGATTTGAATGTTCCTGTCGCCGATGGCGTCGTCACCGACGCAACCCGCATCGAGCGTGTCGCCCCGACCATTGTCGAACTTTCAGACAAGGGCGCGAAGGTGGTCCTGCTCGCGCATTTCGGCCGGCCCAAGGATGGTCCGACGCCGGAATTCTCGCTGAAACCCATCGCCAACGCCGTCTCCAAGGTCATCGCCCGCAATGTTCAGTTCGCAGAGGATTGCATCGGTGAAAAGGCAGCGGAAGCAGTGTCGAAGCTCAACAACGGCGATATTTTGCTGCTGGAGAACACACGCTTCCACAAGGGCGAAGAAAAGAATGATGCCGCTTTCGTCAAGGCGCTTGCGGCAAATGGCGACATCTACGTCAACGATGCGTTCTCGGCAGCGCACCGCGCCCACGCCTCGACCGAAGGACTAGCCCGTGTTCTGCCCGCCCATGCTGGTCGCACCATGGAGGCGGAACTCACGGCCCTCGAAAAGGGCCTCGGCAATCCGCAGCGTCCTGTCGTCGCCATTGTCGGTGGCGCCAAGGTTTCTTCCAAGCTCGACCTTCTCGGCAATCTTGTGCAGAAGGTCGATGCGCTCGTCATCGGCGGCGGCATGGCCAATACCTTCCTCGCCGCGCAAGGGGTGAAGGTTGGCAAGTCGCTGTGCGAACACGATCTGGCCGCGACAGCGCGCGAAATCATGGCCAAGGCGAATGCCGCAAACTGCACGATCATCCTGCCGGTCGATGCGGTGGTGGCATGGCATTTTGAGGCAAACGCCCCGCACCGTGCCTATGGTCTCGATGCCATCCCTGAAGACGGCATGATCCTTGACGTCGGTCCGCAATCGATCGAGCGGATCAAGGGCGCCATCGATGATGCAAAGACGCTGGTGTGGAACGGCCCGCTCGGTGCCTTCGAACTGCACCCCTTCGACCAGGCAACTGTCGCTGCAGCCCGGCATGTCGCCGCACGTACCCGGGCCGGCCAGCTTGTCTCCGTCGCCGGCGGCGGCGATACGGTCGCCGCGCTCAATCATGCGGGCGTTGCCGACGATTTCAGCTATGTTTCGACGGCTGGGGGCGCCTTCCTGGAATGGATGGAAGGCAAGCCGCTTCCAGGCGTCGATGTGTTGAAGAAATAAGATTAGCGACGCCTTGCTCCCCTCGTCGGGAGGGCAAGGTGTCGCGACGGGCAAAGCCAAATGCTCGGCTTTGCCGCCGCCGCTCGATAGGTCGGCGTGGGCGCAACCCGGCGTTGAGCGATTTTCCAGTTAACGAACAACAGAAAATGTTATGCTGTTAAATCGGTTGAAAAAATTTCAATCGTTTCAATAGCTTGGATCACCATTTTGTTTCCCCTAGGCTTCTGATATGCGCCAACGCATGGGAAACGGAGTAAAATAATCTATGAGCGAACGCCTGGAAGATATCGCGATTGCAATGGTTGCCGACGGCAAGGGGCTTCTTGCTGCCGATGAGAGCACCGCAACGATCAAGAAACGTTTCGACACGATCGACCTGGAATCGACTGCCGATAGCCGGCGCGACTATCGCGAGATGCTGTTCCGTTCGCAGGATGCGATGCGGAACAATATTTCCGGCGTCATTCTCTATGACGAGACCATCCGCCAGAGCGCCAAGGATGGCACGCCTTTCGTCGACATCATGAAGGCCGACGGCTGCATTCCCGGCATCAAGGTCGATGCCGGCGCAAAACCGCTTGCGGGCTATCCGGGCGAAACGATCACGGAGGGCCTCGACGGCCTGCGCGAGCGCCTTGCCGAATATCATGGCCTCGGTGCACGCTTTGCCAAATGGCGCGGCGTCATCTCGATCAGCGACACATTGCCGACATGGGGCGCCGTCAAGCAGAATGCGCAAGCGCTCGCCCGCTATGCCGCGCTGTGCCAGGAAGCCGGCATTGTGCCGATTGTCGAGCCGGAAGTGCTGATGGACGGCAAGCCGGGCACGCACTCGATCGAGCGTTGCTACGAGGTAACCGAGCTCGTGTTGAAGACAGTCTTCGCTGAACTCTACGATGCCCGCGTCAAGTTCGAAGGCATGATCCTCAAGCCGAACATGGTCATCGACGGCCAGAAAGCCCGCAAGGCTTCAGTGGACGAAGTCGCAGAACAGACCGTGCGCGTCCTGAAGGCGACGGTGCCTGCCGCCGTGCCCGGTATCGCGTTTCTTTCCGGTGGTCAGAGCGACGAGGAAGCGACTGCGCATCTTTCGGCGATGAACGCGAACTTCACGACGCCGTGGAAGCTGACCTTCTCCTATGGCCGCGCGCTGCAGGCTGCGGCGCTGAGCGCCTGGAAGGGCAAGTCGGAGAATGTCGCGGCCGGCCAGCGTGCCTTTACGCACCGCGCCAAGATGAACGGTCTTGCTGCGATGGGCGGCTGGAAGAAGGACCTCGAAAAGGCCGCTTAAGCGTTTTTTATCTATAGAAGCGTATCTGATGGACCCGGGCTGGTATCAGTCCGGGTTTTTTCGTGGAGTATTCAACCGCGCATGACATCGCCGTTCCATCCCCTCCTCAGCTGGCTGCTCTACCCGGTCTACGCCTGGCAGGGCATTGGCGTGCGGCTCAGGACGGAGCGCATGGCGCCGCCTGCAGGTTTGCCTGTTGGGGAGATTGCGGGCAAGGATCCGGCCATTCGATTGCTTGTTATCGGCGATTCGTCTTCGGCTGGCGTCGGTGTAAACGATCCATGGCAAGGGCTATGCGTCAGGCTTGCCGTGCATCTGCAGGGTCGTACGGGCCGCAAGATCATCTGGCGCGCCGCAGGGTTCAATTCGGCAACCTCGGGCCAGTTGCGCGATCATGTCGTTCCCAACCTCGAACGCGGCATGTGGACCCATATCGTTCTGACAACCGGAACGAACGATACCAAGAATTTCCACTCACTGCCGCGTTTCAAACGGGAGTTCGGCGGTCTGCTCTATGCGCTCAAGGCAAAGTGGCCGGAGGCTCACATCGTCTGGTCGAAGGTCATCGATTTTCGCGATGTGCCGGCGATGCCGAAACTGCTCGGCCGCATCCTCGAAGGGCGCGCTGACGCGATAAACAAGCTCGGCGAACGCCTTTGCCGTGAGCGCATGGCCGTCGCTGCGACACGGCTTCCCATTGAAGGGCCGGAGGGCTTTGCTGCGGATGGGTTCCATGCTTCGGCGCTGGGATATGACGCCTGGGCGAAGCATCTGGTGCCGTTCATTCTCAACCGCGCCGAGACCGAGAACGGGCAGGAATTGCTTTAGGAAATCCGAGCGACACGCTCAAGGTGATCAGAACTTGACCTGCATCTTCGGACGCGGAACTGATCTAACCCGCATGCCCGATCACCACCACCAGAAACATGGCCAGCATGGCGCCAGCGGCGATCTTCCAGAAATCTCCGCGCTTCTTCATGCCTGGCCAACCGAGCGGCTTGATGATGTGAAGCACCATCATCAATATCAGTGCAAAGGGCAGAATCTTGAGCATGGTGTCCGGCGGTTGGAGGCTGTCGGGTCGGTGGCGGAGTTGTGGGGGATTGACCGAACACTGTCAATTCGACCTTTGACTCTGGCCCGCACATTGCGGATGCTGCCAAACTCGGGAGGAAATACATGACATCACGATACAAGGACGTTTATCGCGAGTGGCAAACCGATCCGCTGGCCTTCTGGGCTCATGCGGCCGTGCCGATAGACTGGTTCAAGCCCTGGGATAAGGTGTTTGACGCAGAGCAAGGCCCCTACGGGCGATGGTATGCCGGGGCCCAGTGCAATACCTGCCACAATGCCGTTGATCGCCATGTCGAACAGGGCAGGGCCGATCAGCCCGCACTGATTTATGATAGCGCAGTCACCGGAACGCAGCGCAGGATCACCTATGCCGAGCTCCTTGACGAGGTCAATGCGCTCGCGGCCGTTCTGATCGGCAAGGGTGTGGGCAAGGGCGACCGCGTTATCATCTACATGGCCATGGTACCGGAAGCCATCGTCGCAATGCTCGCCTGCGCCCGGATAGGCGCCGTTCATTCCGTTGTTTTCGGCGGGTTTGCAGCGCATGAACTGGCGACGCGCATCGACGATGCCAAGCCGGTCATGATCATCGCGACGTCCTGCGGCCTCGAACCCGGGCGCGTGGTGGCTTACAAACCTATGCTCGACAAGGCCATAGAGCAGGCCGCGCACAAGGTCGGGACCTGCCTTATCCTCGTGCGTCCGCAGCAGCCGCACGAACTCGTTGCTGATCGCGATTTTGATTATGCCGATGCGGTGGCGGCCGCACGCGGGCGCAAGGTGCCCTGTGCGGTCGTCGAGGCAACCGATCCCTTGTATATCCTTTATACATCAGGCACGACCGGCCAACCCAAGGGCGTCGTACGCGACAATGGCGGGCATCTGGTGGCACTCGCCTGGTCGATGGGTGCGATCTACGATACCAAGCCCGGCGAGGTGTTTTGGGCGGCCTCCGATATCGGCTGGGCTGTCGGTCACTCCTATATCGCCTATGCACCGCTGTTCATCGGCGCCACCAGCATCATCTATGAGGGCAAGCCGGTTGGTACGCCGGATGCAGGTGCATTCTGGCGGGTCATATCGGAGCACAAGGTCAAGGTGCTGTTCACCGCGCCAACAGCATTCCGCGCCATCAAGAAGGAGGATCCGAAGGGCGAATTCCTCGCCAGATATGGTCTGTCCTCGCTGAAATATCTGTTTCTGGCTGGCGAACGCGCCGATACGGACACGATCAAATGGGCCGAGGAAAAACTCGGGGTGCCGGTCATCGATCATTGGTGGCAGACGGAAAGCGGCTGGCCGATGGCGGCTAATCCGGCGGGTCTCGGCATGTTGCCGGTCAAGTACGGATCGCCCACGGTGCCGATGCCAGGCTATGACATTCAGGTCCTCGACGATGCCGGCCACCCCGTCAAGCGCGGCGACCTCGGCAACATCGTTGTCAAGCTGCCGCTGCCGCCCTCATGCCTGCCCACGCTGTGGAACGCCGACAAGCGGTTTTGCGAAGCCTATACCAGCGAGTTTCCGGGCTATTACAAAACCGCCGATGCCGGGATCGTCGATGAGGAGGGCTATGTCTATATCATGAGCCGCACCGACGACATCATCAACGTCGCCGGGCATCGCCTTTCGACGGGGGCGATGGAAGAGGTGCTTTCAAGCCATCCGGACGTTGCCGAATGCGCGGTGATCGGCATTGCCGACCATCTCAAAGGTCAGGTGCCATGCGGCTTCATCGTCCTCAAATCCGGCGTGACGCGGGCTGAATCAGATATCGAACAGGATTGCGTGGTGCTCATTCGCGAAAGGATCGGGCCCATAGCGGCGTTCAAGCTGGCCATCACCGCCAAGCGGCTGCCGAAAACGCGATCCGGCAAGATCTTGCGCGGGACGATGCAAAAGATAGCCGATCAGGAGCCCTGGAACATGCCGGCCACGATCGACGACCCGGCGATTCTCGATGAGATCATCGTGGTCCTCGAGGCGCGCGGTATAGGCCGAAAATGATTTGAGTCCTCATGACATCCTCCTGACAGAAGGTTGTCAGGAGGGGTGTGCGATAGTGTCTCCGTGATGACAAGGAGACAGGGTTATGACTTACGTAGATTTTGGCATTGTTCAGACAGTAAGGCGTCTGTTGACTGACTTCGCAGCGTATCGCGAGGAACTGCGCACGGAGCGCCATCTCAATTCGCTTCCCGAGCATGTGCTTAAGGATATCGGCTGGCCGGATGCTTATGCAGAGCGTCTTGCACGTCGTGGCGCAATGAGGAATGCAGACGTCGGCACCGACAGTGCCGGCGTCGACCTTCCCCTGCGGCATATCGATTGGACAAGAGCATTCCAGCCCAAAAAGACAAGCAAATCCCGGCGTTTCGGGCTAGAATATTGATTTTTCAAAGCGGCAATGGGAGTGGCGGCATGGAACCGAAGAAGCTGATCGGAATGGTGTTCATAGACAAGTTTGCCGATTGGGAATTCGGTCTGCTTTCCGGCTCCGCTACTGAATGGTTCGGCGGGCGCATCGTCGCCCTGTCGCCGTCGCAAGGTCCGCTCCGCTCGATCGGTGGACTTAAGCTCATTCCGGATCGGGGTGTTGCGCCGGACGAAAATGCCGACCTAGATGGTCTCGCCATCATCGGCTCGGACCTGTGGCCCGAGGAAGACGCTCCTGACATTTCGCCCCTGTTGAATGCGACTTTGTCACGGGGCGCCATCGTCGGGGCCATCTGCGGCGGGACGCTGGCGCTCGCCCGCGCGGGCCTGTTCGAAGGCCGACGCCATACCAGTAACGGCGCTGGATGGCTGCAGTCAAAGATCGGCGATTACAAGGGCGCGGAGCTCTACCAGGATGTTCCGCACGCAATCCGCGATGGTCATATCGTCAGCGCATCCGGAGCGGCACCGGGCACCTTTGCCACAAGTTTTCTTGAAGCGCTGTTGCCGGAGCAGGCAGGCCAGGTGGCCGAGATGCGTGCGTTCATCGCACAGGAATACCAGACGGCCTGACATTGGCCGAGTGAGGACGCGTAATATGAAGACGTGGACTGAAAAGCTGAATTCCGAGGATCGGCACCAGGTCAAGCCTGCGCCAATCAGTATTGCCGGCATGAAGGCCGGTGAGATCATGCTCGTGCCAACGGCGCTGGAGATCGATGAGTTCATTCGCGGTCTTCCCGAAGGCGCCGAGATGGATGTGAAGTCTATGCGCCGGGCGATGGCGAAGGCGCATGGTGCGGAGGTTACCTGTCCGATTACCACCGGGTTTCACCTGCGGACGGTGGCGGAAGCTGCCTATGAGGCATATCAGCGAACAGGCGATGTCAAGGCAGTCACGCCGTTCTGGCGTGTCGTCAACATCAAGACGCCGACGATTGCGAAGCTTTCCTTTGGACCGGCGTTTGTCCTCGAACAGCGCCGGCGGGAAGGATTGAGCGATGCGTAGGGCGGACCGGCTATTCCAGATCGTGCAGAAACTACGTGGTGGCAGGCTCGTGACGGCGCGCCAGCTGGCTGAGAAACTCGAAGTGTCGGAGCGCACGATCTATCGCGATATTTCCGATTTGCAATCGACAGGCGTTCCGATCGATGGCGAAGCGGGCGTCGGTTACATTCTGCGTGAAGGCTTCGACCTGCCGCCCCTGATGTTCACGCGCGACGAGGTGGTCGCGCTCGTCGCCGGTGCACGGCTCATTACCGCCTGGGGCGGGGCCTCCATGGCACGTGCTGCCGAGGAAGCCATCATCAAGATCGGTGCTGTACTGCCCAAGGAAGAACGCCCGCGGATCGCCAACACGCATATCCATGCTTCCGGAACGAGCATTACCGAGAACGACCGGTCGCTGATCGATCTTGCGGAAAACGCCGCCGAGCAATGCCGGGTCCTTTCGATCACCTATACGGACCTCGAAGGCAAGGAAAGCATGCGGGACATCCGGCCGCTGGGGCTGTGGTTCTGGGGCAAGGTGTGGACGCTGATCAGCTGGTGCGAATTGCGCAATGACTTCCGCACGTTCCGCATCGACCGCATTGCCAAGGTCGAGAAGATCGACCGCATTTTCCGGCAGGAGCGCGGCAAGACGCTTGCCGATTTCTATCGCCGGGTCGAACTCAGCGAGACGCCGGAGACGCGGGCGAAGGCATCTTAAAAGCTGGCAAGGCATGCCGAATCATGCCGCGAGCTGGGTTAGGGCCTGGTTTCGAATCCGTCAGAATATTTTCCCGGCAATAAAAAAAGCTCCGCGGACGGAGCTTTTTTTTATTCCTTAAGTCCCCGTCAAACGACGAGGCAGAGGAGCCTATTCCTCGTCTTCGTCCTGATTTCGGCCCTTGAGGGACGACAGCTTGGCGAAGACCTTGTCGGCGTCGAGTTCTTCGTCCTCGTCGCGAACCTGCGGTTGTACGTCGAGGTTCTCGGTTGCCGAAGCCGGCAGCAAGGTATCACCGCTCTCGACCGGCTGGGCGGGACGGCCGCGCGACGAGCGCTCGACCTCGATGTCGAGATCGATCTGCGAGCAAAGGCCCAGCGTCACCGGGTCCATCGGCTGCAGGTTGTTGGAGTTCCAGTGGGTACGGTTACGAATTTGCTCGATCGTCGATTTTGTCGTGCCGATGAGACGCGAAATCTGAGCGTCCTTCAACTCCGGATGATTGCGGACGAGCCAGAGAATGGCATTTGGGCGATCCTGACGCTTGGAAAGCGGCGTATAGCGCGGGCCCTTGCGCTTGGTCTCGGGAACACGGACCTTCGGATCGGAAATCTTGAGCTTGTGATTGACGTCGGCCTCGCCACGCGCAATTTCCTCGCGCGAAAGCTGGCCGGTGATCAGCGGGTCCAGGCCCTTGATGCCCTGCGCGGACTCGCCATCGGCGATCGCCTTCACTTCGAGCGGATGCAACTTGCAGAAAGCGGCGATCTGTTCGAAAGAAAGGGCGGTATTGTCGACAAGCCAGACGGCCGTTGCCTTTGGCATAAGAAGCTGGGTGGCCATAGATATAATCCTCTCGTTCGTCCGCTCCGGTGGCGCGGGACGTGGGTTCAACCACAATTTCCGGGAATTCGAGGCGCTATATACCTTCATTTTAACCGATGAGCAAGAATCGGATTTAGCCGCAGGAATCTGCTCCGGAGCCGTTTCATCGAACTGTCATCAAAGTGTCATCGCACTGCAATGCATCTACGCCATCGATCTCCGCAATTACAATCGGAGGTCTACTAATGTCTAACAGGAACACGCTCTACCTCGGGCTTGGCGCGGCACTTCTTGCATCCGTTGCCATGCCTGCATCTGCCGACCCCATTTTCAACCGGATCGCCAGCTTTGCCGTAGCCAATAATCTGCCGAAGGACGCTGACAAGTCGAAGCCGACTTCTTCCGAGATCATCACCGTTTCCGGTGATGGCCAGACATTGATCTATTCGGATAGCCCTTACGGTTCGGTCGGCTTCATCGATATCACCGATCCGGCAAAGCCGCAGGCCGGCGGCATCATCAAGGTAGAGGGTGAGCCCACCTCGGTTGCAGCGCTCGGCGATACGGTATTTGCCGCGGTCAATACGTCCAAGGACAGGGCCAACCCGTCGGGCCGCCTCGACATCATCGATATCGCGTCACGCAAGGTCGTCTCCAGCTGCGATCTCGGCGGCCAGCCGGACTCGGTTGCGATCTCACCGGACCAGACCTTCGCTGCCATCGTCATCGAAAACGAACGTGACGAAGAGATCAATGAAGGCGCGCTGCCGCAGATGCCATCCGGAAATCTCAAGGTTCTGGCGCTGAAGGAAGGCGCGGCGGACTGCGCCGGCATGAAGACTGTTGAACTGATCGGGCTCTCCGAAATCGCACCGCAGGATGCCGAACCCGAGTTCGTCTCGATCAACAAGGACAATTTGATCGCCGTTACGCTGCAGGAAAACAACCATATCGCCATTGTCGATGCGGCAACCGGCAAGATCGTCAACCATTTCTCCGCCGGCACCGTCGATCTCGACAAGATCGACGTGAAGAATGACGGCGCACTCAAATTCGACGGCAGCATGAAGGGCGTGCTGCGCGAGCCCGACACCGTCAAATGGCTGGACAATGACCGCTTTGTCATCGCCAATGAAGGCGATTACAAGGGCGGCTCACGCAGCTTCAGCATCTTCTCCAAGGACGGAAAGCTGCTTTATGAATCCGGCCCCTCGCTCGAGTGGAAGATGGCGGAAGCCGGACACTATCCGGACAAGCGTAACAAGAAGGGCGTCGAGCTCGAAGGCGCGGAAGTGGGCAAGTTCGGCGACACCAATTATCTTTTCGTCGCCAGCGAGCGCGCTTCGCTCGTCGGCGTCTACAAGGATAATGGTGCGGAGCCGCAATTCGTGCAGCTGCTTCCCTCAGGCATTGGACCTGAAGGCGTTCTGGCCATTCCTTCGCGCAATCTTCTGGTTACAGCCAACGAGAGCGATCTCGTGGAAGATGGCGGCGCGCGCTCACACGTCATGATCTATGAACTCAAGGAACAACAGCCCAATTATCCGCAGATCGTATCGACCCCGAAGGATGACGGCACGCCGCTCGGCTGGGGCGCTCTATCCGGCCTCGTCGGCGATCTGAAAGAGCCCGGCAAGCTCTACGCTGTCTCAGACTCCTTCTACTACGCTTCCCCCTCGATCCTCACCATCGATGCCAAACAGGCGCCGGCGAAAATCACCGAGGCGCTCACTGTCAAGCGCGGCGGACAGGCGGCGCAGAAGCTCGATATCGAAGGCATCACCACGGACGGTCAGGGTGGCTTCTGGCTCGCCAACGAAGGCGACCAGGCAAAGCTCGTCCCGCATGCGATCCTCAACGTGAACGACAAGGGCGAGATCAAGAAGGAAATCGCCCTTCCGGAAGAACTGCTTCCGAACCAGACGCGTTTTGGCCTTGAAGGCATAACCCGCGTTGGTGAAGGCGATGATGCGGTTCTCTGGATGGCGATCCAGCGTGAGTGGAAGGATGACGAGAAAGGTTTCGTCAAGCTCCTTGCCTATAACGTCAAGGACAAGAGCTGGAGCGCGGTCTCCTATCCGCTCGACAAGACGGAAAATGGCTGGGTCGGCCTCTCGGAGATCACCGCCCATGACGGTCAGCTCTATATCATCGAGCGTGACAACCAGATTGGCCAGAAGGCCGCGGTGAAGCGGCTATATCGCATCGCGCTCGACGATTTGAAGCCGGCCAAGATCGGCGACAAGCTTCCGGTCGTGACCAAGGTTCTTGCCCACGACTTCATGGACGATCTGAAGGTTTCGAATGGCTATGTCGTCGAGAAGCTTGAAGGTTTCACCATCGATTCCGACGGCAATGGCTATGCCGTTACCGACAATGACGGGGTCGATGGTTCGTCCGGCGAAACCCTCTTTTTCAGCGTCGGCAAGGTGCAGGCGACCAACTGATAACGCCGGGTAGCAATCGACCGGGCCGCAGTCTTACACCTGCGGCCCTATCGCGCTTCTATGTAAACCATACGAGTTCAGTCTTTTAGCCGACGTCGAGCACGATCTTGCCGATGTGATGGCCGTCTTCCATGCGCTCATGCGCCCGCCAGGCCTCGTGCAGCGGATAGACCATGTCGATCACAGGGGCGACGCGGCGCTCGACCAGCAGCGGCCAGACCTTTGTCTCAAGCGCCCTTGCGATACCCGCCTTGAACTCCACGGGCCTGTTGCGCAGGGTTGATCCTGTATGCGTGAGGCGTTTCACCATCAGTTTGGAAATGTCGCTCGTCGCCTTGGCTCCATGCAGAAAGGCGATCTGCACAATTCGCCCGTCAAGCGCGGCGGCTTCGTAGTTGCGCTCGATGTAATCGCCGCCGACCATATCGAGGATGAGATTTGCACCCTTGCCCTCGGTGGCATCCTTGACCGCCTTGACGAAATCTTCCTCGCGATAATTGATGGCATGGCTGGCGCCGAGCTTGAGGCAGGTCTCGCGCTTCTCCTGCGAGCCGACAGTGGTCATGACCGAGGCGCCGAAGGCGTGTGCGAGCTGAATGGCTGTCGTGCCGATGCCGGAGGAGCCGCCATGCACAAGGAAGGTTTCACCTTCCTTTAGCGCGCCGCGTTGGAACACATTGTGCCAGATCGTGAAGTACGTTTCCGGAATGGCGGCCGCCTCGATATAGCCGTAGCCGGCCGGGATCGGCAGCGCGTTGGTTTCGTGCACGCTGCAAAACTCGGCGTAACCGCCGCCGGCAACGAGCGCGGTCACCCGTTCCCCTATTCGAAAGCGGGTAACATTTGCGCCCACAGCGACGATATCGCCGGCAATCTCAAGCCCCGGAATATCGGAAGCGCCGGCCGGAGGCGGGTAGTGACCCTGCCTTTGCAACACGTCCGGACGGTTCACGCCTGCGGCCTTGACCTCGATCAACAACTCGCCCGGACCTGGCTCGGGGACGCCGCGTTTTCCTGCCTTCAGCACCAACGGCCCCCCTGGCTGGGTGATCTCGATTGCCGTCATGGTTGTCGGTATTTTTTCGGCCATGGAGCTGTTCCCTTCGATCGATTCGCCAGAATGATTTGCAATTCCAAGTGGTTGGGCTGTATCTTCGTATATTAGAGCCTATCTTGGAGGAAATGATGTCAGTTTTCGACGAAGAGCCAAGACGCAAGGTCGTTCATGATATAGGGCAGGATTTGTCGCTGCTGTCGGTTTCCGAACTTGACGAGCGGATAGCCCTGCTGCGGACTGAAATCACACGCCTTGAAGAAGAACGTTCCCGCAAGGGCAACAGCAAGGTCGCGGCCGAAGCGCTCTTCCGCTAAGTTTTGATAGTCTCCGGGTAACGAAACAGGGATGCCATGAAGTTACCCTATTGCTCCATGAAACGAACCCGGTGCCGGCGGAGTTAGCGAGTCGGTTCCTCCCTCATTCTCATGCAAGGTCTTGCCGTGTTTCGTTCGTTCATCCAGGTCTTCGCGCTCCTTTGCGGTACATCGTTTCTTGTCATGGCGTCCGGCCTGCACGGTTTGCTCCTGCCACTGCGCGGCGGTGCTGAAGGCTTCTCGACGACCTCGCTCGGCCTCCTCGGGACGGCCTGGGCAGGGGGCTTCATCACCTCCTGCCTGCTTGCGCCGCGCCTGGTGCGGCGGGTGGGCCATGTGCGGGCCTTCAGCGCCTTTGCCGCGATCGCGGCAATTGTTGCGCTGTTCACCGGGATCCTTGTCGAACCGATAGCGTGGATCGCCCTGCGCGCCCTGACCGGCTTTGCCATGGCGGGCTCCTACATGGTTATCGAAAGCTGGCTGAACGAGCGGGCGACGAACTCCAATCGCGGCCAGATTTTCGGCCTCTACATGGTGGTCAACTTCGCTTCCATCACGGTAGGCCAGATGATGATCGGCTTTGGCGACGTGCGCTCGGGGACGTTCTTCATGCTGACCGGCATCCTCTTCTGTCTCGCACTGATACCAACTGCCATTTCGACCGCCAGCAGTCCGAAACCGCTGACGGAAGTCCAGCTTGATCTCAGGGCCCTCTACCGCAATTCGCCCGTGGCTTTTCTGGGCTGTATCCTCATTGGCGTGGCCAACGGCGCGTTCGGTACGCTCGGTGCGGTCTATGGCGCCTCCACGGGCATTTCGACAACCGAGATCGCCTTGATGATGAGCGCGTCGGTTATGGGCGGCGCGCTGATGCAGATCCCCGTCGGCCGCATGTCCGACCGCACCGACCGACGCTACGTCCTTGCGATTGTTGGCGGCGCAGCTGCTGTGATCGGCCTGCTGATCTTCCTTATCTCGCCGCACAACGCCTATATCATCCTGATCATGACGGCGATCTATGGCGGGCTGGCCTATGCGCTCTATCCCGTCGCTGTCGCCCACGCCAATGACTTTGCCGACTCGGCAAATTTCGTCAAAGTTACGAGCGGCCTGCTGCTGCTCTACGGCTTTGGCACGATGCTCGGTCCCATCCTCGGCGCCCTTGCCATGGAGAGCATTTCGCCATCTGCGCTCTTCGGCGTCACAGCGCTCGCGCATGTTCTGATCATGACCCATGCGATCATCCGCTCGCGCATGCGCGCGCCCGTGCCGATAGAGCTCAGGGACAATTTCAAAACTGCCGGCGCCGAGCGGGTAACGCCGGAAAGCGTGCGGCTTGACCCGCGCGCCGAAAACCCGGCGGAATAGGCGTTTGCGGACCTCTGGAGGTTCGCTCGACAACGAAATCCGTTGACAATGCGCTTCGTTTAAACCGACTATTCTACATGGTCGAGACGGATGCCTTTACAGCCATTTCAGATCCCAACCGCCGTTACCTCCTTGAGGAACTTCGCCGCGGGCCAAAAACCGTGAACGAGCTTGCGCTCGGGCTGCCGATCTCGCGGCCAGCGGTTTCCCAGCACCTGAAAGCGCTGCTCGATGCGCGCCTCGTCAAGGTGAAATCGGAGGGCACGCGCCGCATCTACGCCGTCGATGACAGCGGTTTCTTTCACTTGAATTTATGGCTCGACCAATTCTGGAGCGGATGACGACTCTCATGGCGGGCAAAGAAAAACCCGGTCCCTGCGTGAAGCGGAGACCGGGCTCTTTTATCGCTGCCATCGCGGCGCTGGGTAGCTGCCGGATGGAATTTCGTGGGACCTTCCTAGTGGTGGGTGACGGCTAATTTCAGCCTTTCGATCTGTTCTTTCAGCATAAGCTTGCGACGCTTCAAATCGCTTATCATCAGGTCGTCGGAGGCGGGACTTAACAACGCATCAGCAATCTGCTTTTCAAGCGCTCCATGCTTACGTTCAAGCGTTTCAAGATGAGACTCAATGGCCATCCGGCTTCTCCCTTGGTTTGTTGCCCAACTCGTACGTGCTCCACTTGCCGCGCGGCAAGTATGTGACAGAGCCGTGACAGTCTGCCACCACTTTAAGCAATTGTCGAATTTGTTTCGTAGGATTTTCTTGTGGTGTAAAATGTGATATGGCGACGTGCTGGCGAGGACAGAATTGCCTGCAACCAGTCACTAGCTTCTATTACAGCGAAATATCGGGAATCACTGCATGTCCGATCAGGATCAGGCTGACATTCGATTGGCAGTCGCAAGATTGAAACAAGAACACATGGACTTCGATGCCGCCATACAAGCAATGATCCAGGTGGGCTGCGACCAGCTTCGCATCCAGCGCATGAAGAAGAAGAAGCTCATCATCAAAGACAAGCTCATCGAGCTCGAAGACAAGATCACCCCCGATATAATTGCCTGATTGCAAGAACGGCAGGCACCTGTCCGCGAGTTAACTTGCGGGGGACAACCTTTTCCTTTAATCCGACCTACTCCCACACCGCCTCGTATTTCAGAGGATGCTCAATGCCAGATAAACGCGCTGACGTCGCAATCATCATGGGAAGCCAGTCCGATTGGGCCACCATGCGTCACGCCGCCGAAACGCTCGATGCGCTCGGCATTTCCCATGACGACCGGATCGTCTCGGCACACAGGACACCGGACCGTCTCGTCGCCTTTGCCAAAGGCGCGCGCGAGGATGGTTTCAAGGTCATTATTGCAGGCGCCGGCGGCGCTGCACATCTTCCCGGGATGGCAGCCTCGATGACTGCTTTGCCCGTGTTTGGCGTTCCGGTCGAATCGAAGGCCCTGTCGGGGCAGGATTCGCTGCTGTCGATCGTGCAGATGCCTGCAGGTATCCCGGTCGGGACATTGGCGATCGGGCGGGCTGGCGCCGTCAATGCAGCATTGCTGGCCGCGGCGGTTCTGGCACTGAACGATACAGCACTTGCGGTACGATTGGATGAATTCCGGCAGGCGCAAAGCGACAAGGTTGCTCTGCGGCCTTCTGACGAGGCATGAGCATGATATCTCCAGGTTCGACAATAGGCATTATCGGCGGCGGGCAGCTTGGGCGCATGCTGGCGATGGCGGCGGCGCGGCTTGGCTACCGGACGGTGATCCTGGAACCCCAGGGCGATTGTCCCGCAGGTCAGGTCGCCAACCAGCACATCCTCGCGGCCTATGACGAGCCGAATGCGCTCGAACAGCTCGCTGAGGTCAGCGATGTCATTACCTACGAATTCGAGAATGTGCCGGTCGATGCAGCGGAAACGCTGAACGAGACGAAAAGTGTGTTTCCCCCGCCCGAGGCGCTCAAGGTTTCGCAGGACCGCGTGGCGGAAAAGCGGTTCCTTGCCAAGGTCGGCATTCCGACGGCGCAATGGCGCATCGTCGAAAGCGAAGGCGATCTCGAAGCCGCCCTGCTGGCGTTCGATGGCAAGGGCATATTGAAGACACGGCGATTCGGCTATGACGGCAAGGGTCAGGTCAAGTTCACCGGAGCCAACGGCGAAAGTGCAAAGGCAGGCTACGCGGCAATCGGCGCGGTGCCCGCCATCCTCGAGGCGATGGTCGATTTCACGCGTGAAATCTCGGTAATCGCCGCGCGCGATCAGGAAGGCAATATCAAGGTCTACGACATTGCCGAGAACGTACATAAAGACGGCATTCTCGCGACTTCGACCGTCCCTGTATCGGTCTCATCCACCATGGCCGGGCTCGCTGCCGATGCCGCGCGCAAGCTGCTGGAAGGCCTGAATTACGTCGGCGTCGTCGGCGTCGAGTTCTTCGTTCTTGCCAACGGCACGCTGCTCGCCAATGAATTTGCCCCGCGCGTGCACAATTCCGGCCATTGGACGGAGGCTGCCTGTGCCGTCTCGCAATTTGAACAGCATATCCGCGCCATCGCCGGCTTGCCGCTCGGCGATACAAGGCGGCATTCCGACTGCGTGATGGAAAATCTGATCGGTGACGATATCGACAAAGTGCCGGAACTCCTCAAGGAGCCCGGTGCAGTCGTGCACGTTTACGGCAAGGCGCAAGCGCGCCCCGGCCGCAAGATGGGCCATGTCACGCACATCAGCAAAAGACTTTAGCTGGACAAATAAGCGATTGAGCGCGGAATCATGCGATGAATCGCCAGCGGGGAGTTGACATTCGGGGTAATCATTGGCTATTTCCCCGCCACGTGTTTCCGGCGCGCTGCTCAGGCGCGCTTTTTATTGGTGCCCGGTTTCGGGCGTAAAGATACCGGTGCTGAAATGAAGATCAAGAATTCGCTCAAGGCTCTCAAGGCCCGTCATCGTGACAATCAGCTGGTCCGTCGCAAGGGCCGCATCTACATCATCAACAAGACTGCTCCGCGTTTCAAAGCGCGCCAGGGCTGATCGTCCGCGACTCACGCTTATTTGCATTTGACGTTTCGCTGATACGGATTACGATCCGTCTCATGCGGAGCGTCTTTGCGTTTTCAGTCGTAACTTCACTGGCGATATTGCCGGCCTTGGCTTTCGCCGAGGACCAAACGCCCATCGGACAACAGGCCGCCCTTCCCGATATGACCCAGGCGCAAAAGCGCGCTTTGCGGCTCGACGAGCTCTTTGCTTCCTTGAAGCGCGAGAGCAACGAGGTAAAGGCTGCGCGCATTGCCTCGCTGATCCAGATTCAATGGCAAAACTCCGGCAGCGCCACCGTCGACCTCATGATGGGCTGGGCCGCCAAGGCGATGGAAGACAAGAAATACTCGGTCGCCATCGATTTTCTCGACCAGGTCGTGACGATGAAGCCCGATTTTGCCGAGGGCTGGAACCGGCGCGCAACGCTGCACTTCCTCATGAATGACTACGGCCGGTCCATGGCCGACATACAGAAGACACTGGCGCTTGAGCCGAGACATTTCGGCGCCATGGCCGGTATGGCCGCTATCCTCAAGGATACGGGGCGCAAGGAAGCCGCCCTCCAGGCTTTCGAACGTGTCCTCACGGTCTATCCGATGATGCGCGAAGCGCAAAAACAGGCCGGAGAACTTGCCGACGAACTCACCGGACAGCGCACCTGAACTTCAAGCGATTGCGGGTGGCAGGTCGCCGGCATGCCAAACGCAATGTGGTTCGAATCCGCAGGCCGAACCACATCAATTCAAGTTCAATATGCCCGGTTTAGATGCCGGTCAGGCCGTCCGAACCGATATAGGCGATGCGCAGCATATTGGTCGAGCCCGGCGTGCGCAGTGGCACACCTGCCGAAATGATCACCCGGTCGCCCGGATTGCCGAACTCTTCCTGATAGGCAATGTGGCAGGCGCGATCGACCATGTCGTCGAGATCGGACGCATCCTCCGTCACGACGCAGTGCAGGCCCCAGACCAGCGACAGCTTGCGGGCCGTCTCCACCACGGGCGAAAGCGCGATGATCGGCAGCAGCGGGCGCTCACGCGCAGCGCGCAGCCCGGTTGTGCCGGACGCCGTGTAGGTGACGATGGCAGAAAGGTTCAGCGTCTCGGCGATCTGGCGGGCGGCGAGCGAGATTGCATCGGCGCCGGTTGCATTGGGTTCCGGGCGCTGGGCATGGATGATGCCCGGATAGTTCGGGTCGCGCTCTACCTCTTCGGCGACGCGCGCCATCGTCGAGACAGCTTCGATCGGATAATCGCCGGCGGCAGATTCGGCCGAAAGCATCACCGCGTCCGCGCCTTCGAAAACGGCGGTAGCGACGTCAGATACTTCAGCGCGGGTCGGGACCGGGGCCGTGATCATCGATTCCAGCATCTGGGTCGCGACGACGACAGGCTTGCCCGCACGCCGGCAGGCACGAATGATCTGCTTCTGGATACCGGGAACCGATTCGAGGGGCATCTCGACACCGAGATCGCCGCGGGCGACCATCAGCGCGTCGGAAAGCTCGATGATTTCATCGAGCCGCGCCACGGCCTGCGGCTTTTCGATCTTGGAGAGGAGAGCAACGCGGCCACGCGAGATCTTGCGCACTTCTGCAAGATCCTCGGGCCGCTGGATAAAGGAGAGGGCGACCCAGTCGATTTCTTCCTGCAGGACCGCATCGAGATCGCGCCGGTCCTTCTCGGTCAGCGCACCGACACCGAGCGTCGTGTCGGGCAGGCTGACGCCTTTCTTGTCGGAAATCTTGGTGCCCGAAACGACGCGGCAGCGGATCGACTTGCCGTCCGATGCCTCGGCGACGAGCGCCAGCTTGCCATCGTCGATGAGCAGGCGATGGCCGGGCTCGACGGCCTCGAGAATCTCGGGATGCGGCAGGAACACGCGGGTGTTGTCGCCGGGCGTATCGTTGCTATCGAGCGTGAAGGTCTGACCCGGCGTAAGATCGACCTTGCCGTCCGCGAACTTGCCGACACGCAGCTTCGGGCCCTGTAGGTCGGCGAGGATGCCGATCGGGCGGCCGAGGTCTTTCTCGACGCGGCGGATGCGGCGCACGAGCTCGCGCATCAGATCGTGGCTGGCATGGCTCATGTTGATGCGGAATACGTCAGCACCCGCTTCGAACAATTTGCGGATCATGGCTTCTTCGGAAGAAGCGGGTCCGAGGGTGGCTAGAATCTTGACCTTGCGGCGACGTCTCATTGAGGAGGGGTATCCGTTACGATTGGAGAGGAGGGAGGATTCTCTTCGGTAAGCTGGACCATCCAGCTCGTCTGCTCGCCGGTATCATACTCCTGAAATCCCGCGCGCTGAAATCCGCGGGCAAAACAGTCATTGATGCCGGTGATCTTAAACTGGTTTTCCGCGACACACATGTTGATCTTGCCGTCCCAGCGGCCGCCGCTCTGGGCGTCTTCCGCGTAGAGATAATAGTAGCGCGATGTCAGTGGTCCGACGACGAGGGTCGTGCAGGACGAGGCGTTGACATGCCACCAGCCTTCGGTGATCCAGCCCGTCTTGGCGCGATAGCCGAGCGCGACGCCGACAAGATTTTGTGTGGTGTTGCACACGCGAAAATCAGCGTGCGCCTTCTCAGGAGCCGCAAAACTGGCTGCTAGAAATATGAATAAAAAAGCCGCTAGAAAGCTGCCCAGGCGCGTCCGCCGATGCTGATCGGGGTGGAATTCAATGCCCTCACGCAATATTGCCTCCGTCCGTCTTCGAACCTCTTTTCGGCAGTTTCATGGGCATTGTCAACGCGCTAATCGTTTGAATGGCAAGTTCAGCGACGAGTGCGACAAAAGAATGATCATTGCCATGAAAGAGCAGGGCAAAGGCGGCGAAACAAGCGCGATTTCGGTTGAAAGAGCTTAACGCTGGCGGGGACGGTCAAACTGGCGGCGCGGCATGGACGGCCACACGTTCTCTGGGTCGATCAGCATATCCGGTCGATCAGCGCATCAGATGGAATCAGCCTATTAATGCGCCCGGGTCGTTCGAAAGTGCGCATATTCGTTGCAAAGCAGTCCAGCCCGTGGAAAACAGGAAGTTGTCATCCCCAAGCAGCGAGACCGCGAATGCCGTTTTCACCTCTTCATCTGGTTGATGGCGATAGGGCCAGGGGCCTTCTCTTGCTTGCCGATCACGCGCGCCGCGATTTGCCTCAGGCGTATGGTTCGCTCGGCCTGCCGCCGTCAGAATTCGAGCGTCACATCGCCTATGATATAGGCGTCGAGCATTTGACGCGGCGGCTCGCGGCTATGCTCGGGGTACCCGCGGTCCTTGGCGGCTTCTCGCGGCTTTTGATCGATCCCAATCGCGGCGAGGACGACCCGACGCTGATCATGCGCTTGTCCGATGGCGCGATCATTCCGGGCAACAATCCCATGCCGCCGGAGGAGCGCGCGAGGCGGATCGAAGGCTATTACCGGCCTTATCACACGGCGGTTTCACAAGCGATCGAAGCGGTGGCCAAGGCGAGCGGCAAGGCGCCGCTCGTTATTTCCATCCATTCGTTCACGGCCTTCTGGAAGGCAACGCCGCGTCCCTGGCATGCCGGCATTCTCTGGGACAAGGACTGGCGCGCGGTCCGCCCGCTGATCGAAGGCCTGCGAGCCGATCCGCAACTCGTCGTAGGCGACAATGAGCCCTATGACGGAGCGCTCCGCAACGACACGATGTTCCAACATTGCATCGTGACGGGCCTCGCTCACGCATTGATCGAAGTGCGACAGGATCTCATCGCCGAGGAAGCAGGGGTCGAACAATGGGCCAACCGGCTTGCGCCGATCCTTGACGCCATCAATGCCGACCCCGATATGCATGTGGTCAGGCATTTCGGTTCGCGAACCGGGCCCATTGCCGGATCGCCTGATGAGACATCGAACTGAATCGAGCGGAGATCGGATCATGACCAAGCTTACGAACGAGCAACAGATGGCTTTCGAAGCCGCCGCCTTCCGCAAGTTGGTCGAGCACCTGCGCGAACGCAGTGACGTGCAGAATATCGACTTGATGAACCTTGCCGGCTTCTGCCGCAACTGCCTGTCGAATTGGTACAGGGATGCCGCCGAGGGCGACGGCGTTTCGATGTCGAAAGAAGAATCGCGCGAGATCATTTATGGCGAGCCCTATGCGCAGTGGCAAGCCAGGAACCAGCGTGAAGCGAGCGAGGCACAAAAGGCTGCCTTCGAGGCGAACAAACCATCGCATTGAGCCAAGCCCCGGCGGGCCCTCCTCCAATTCAAATGCATCCAAGCCTACTCTTAACTTGACTCGTGATGGGCTCGTCGGGCATCGGAACCCTTCGCGCGGCCAACCGAGTCGCACAGGATTTAGGAGCGGAGTATGAGCATGGATGATCTGGCAGCGCAGGGTGGTGTCGAAGGCGTAGCAGCAGCGGAACTGCGGCAGTTCATCGAGCGCATCGAACGGCTCGAAGAAGAAAAGACGACCCTTCAGGACGACATCAAGGAAGTGATGGCCGAGGCCAAGGGCCGCGGCTACGACACCAAGATCATCCGCACGATCGTGCGGCTTCGCAAGAAGGATGCCAATGAGCGCAAGGAAGAAGAGGCTATCCTCGAACTCTACATGAACGCGCTCGGCATGGAATAACGCAGGAACAGGATAATCCGCAGGAGGTTATCGACCCCATCCTGCGGATTGTTACTGCTTGCTGCTCAGCGCCGTTTTTATGCTGGCAACTCGAAATCGGTCGAGACTGATACTTCGCGCCAGTTGGCGACGAGTTCCGCATCGGATGTGTGCTTGGCCGAGATCGCAGCCAAGGTGTCGCTGCCGAGCGGCAGGCGAACCGGCGGATTTTCTGCATCGACGAATGCAACCACCACCTCCGCGAGCTTGTCGGGATTGCCGGGCTGGTTGTGACTGATGTCCCTGGCCTTGCTGCGGACAGCTCCAGCGGTCAGCGCGTAGTCGTCAATCTCGATCGGGCTGACACTCAGCGAGGTAGAATCGAGAAAGTCGGTACGGAAATATCCCGGCTCTATGGCGGTAACGTGGATGCCGAGCGGGCTCAGTTCCTCGGCAAGAGCCTCGGTCAGGCCTTCCACGGCGAATTTCGTCGAACAGTAGACGCCGAATCCCGCGCCGCTGCGATAGCCTCCGACCGAAGAGAAATTGAGGATGCGTCCTGATCTCTGGCGGCGCATATGCGGAAGCACCGCGCGGGTCACAGACAACAGTCCGAAGACGTTGGTGCGATAAAGCGCCTCAACCTCTGCGCTGCTTGCCTCTTCCACCGCGCCAAGCAGACCGTAGCCCGCATTGTTGACGAGCACATTGATGCGCCCGAAGCGGGCGATTGCCTCCTTGACCGCCTGATGCGCCTGCGTCTCGTCAGTGACGTCGAGAGCAACGGCGAGAAGGTTGGATCGCTCGCCGAAGCGGTCGGTGATCGCCTTGGGACTGCGTGCCGAAGCAACGACTTGGTCACCCTTGGCAAGGGCCTTTTCAACGATGAGAGCACCAAAACCACGCGATGCCCCGGTAACGAACCATGTATGCATTTGAACCTCCTGTTGTTCTAAGCTGTGGGAGATTTCTATCGTGAAGTGGCTGTTGAGATAATCCACTGGATTCTCTTTGCGTTGATGAGTAAAATTCAACAATGCGAAAAGTATCATCCTCCGACCTTGCGCCATTTCTGGTTCTTGCGCGGCATCGCAGTTTCCGTCGCGCCGCTGACGAGATCGGATGCACGACGTCAGCCTTAAGCCACGCCCTGAAGGCGCTGGAGGAGAGATTGGACCTCCGGCTCTTCAACCGTACGACACGCAGCGTCGCCTTGACCGAAGCCGGAGAACGTCTGCTTGGACGGGTAGCGCCGGCGTTTCGCGATATCGACGATGCACTGGATGACCTCAATGAGCTGCGCGGCGCACCGATCGGACGGCTGCGCTTCAATACGGCGCATGTCTCGGCAAAGATGGTGCTTCTCCCCGTTGTCGCCCGTTTCCTGGAGGCTCACCCGAAGATCAGCGTCGAAATCGCCGTCGCCAACGATCTGGTGGACATGGTGTCGGAGGGTTTCGATGCCGGGATTCGTTTCGGCGAGGTGATTGCGCAGGACATGATTGCGGTCCCGATCGGTCCGCGCCAGCGCACCGCAATCGTGGCGTCCCCAGCGTTTTTCGATGCCCATGCCAAGCCGACGACGCCAGAGCATTTGCAACGTCTTCCCTGCGTTGGATTGCGCTTCGGCAGCGGCCGCCTTTATGCGTGGGAATTCGAGCGTGGCGGCGTGGAGTTAAGCGTCGAGGTCGATGGACCGCTCATCGTCGATGATCAGGAGATAATGATCGAGGCTGCGCTTCTCGGCGTCGGCGTCGCCTATGCCTTCGAGAGCCAGGCGATCGCGCATATCGAAGCGGGGAGGCTCGTCCGGGTGCTCGAGGACTGGTGTCCCTACTATGGCGGCCTTTATCTTTACTACCCGAGCCGGAGGCAGATGCCCGCTGCGCTTCGCGCGTTCGTTGACTTCGTCAAGGCGTCGGGTATCGCGCTCAGCGCTTGAGATATTTTGCACTTAGCAGAAAGAGGGGAACCGACGCCGCCCAGAAAACGGCGCCTTCCACGGCCCTGTATGAGGCTACGCCGACAATTCCACCGAGCAGGAATGATGCGATTGTTGCCGAGTGCAGTTTCAGTCGTTGAATGGTTGTATTGCGGGCATCAGGGCTGTGGGATCGCCACAGCGTCGCAAGCCCAACGCCAATATCCGTTGCTACACCTGAAACATGCGTTGTACGGACCCGCCCCGTGGAAATGCGGGTTGAAGCAGCATTCTGAATGCCCATGGTGAAGCTGAGCATTCCAACAATCAATGTTCCCCTTGTGGGACCGGACCCGTGAATATCGAGGGCGCCGACAATGAGGAGCAGGCAAGCTTCTGCCAGGAGTGTAAGCGCATAAACCTTCTGCCAGTTGTTGTGTTTGCCGAGCTGGATGAACAGGGACGCGGCAAACGCTCCAAGGATGAAGAGCACAACGATGGAGGCGAAGGCTGTCGCGATGACAACTTGTCCGAGCGATATATGGTCGGAGATCAGCGAAACGTTGCCTGTCATGTTCGCGGAGAAATAGCCGAAGGCAAAATAGCCCGCGCTGTTCACCGCTCCAGCCACAAACGACAATATAGCTGCGAGGGTGAGGTCAATTCGAGATGTGCGATGGTCGCCCTCTTTGATCAGCATTGCCCCACCCGTTGGAGATTTGTAATTGTTGGCCAAGTCAATCTTGAGTCTCAGCACCAATCAAGGGCCCGTTGCCCGGACATTGCCGATCTAGGGCAGAACATTAATCGCTCGGGCGGCGACAATGACGAGCGTCAAAAGTGAAATTGTGCTCTCCACCATCATGAGCGACTTGGCGCGGCGCGTAAGCGGCAGGACATCGGTGGGGCTGAAGGCGGTCGCCGTATTGAACCCAAGAAACAGGTAATCGAGGAACAATGGCCTCCAGTCAGGCGGTGCGAGTTCAAGCACCGTCGCCTGCGGAAACAACCAGTCCGGCTTGGTGCTTGCATTGCTCATCCGCGCGCCTGGCCCGCCGCGATCGATTTGCCAGTACAGCAGGGAAAAGGTCAAAACATTCGTTACCCAGATCGCGAGGGACGAAGAGAGCAGCGAGACCGCTCGTGTCTCTGGTGGATGAATCGTGATGATCCCAATCATATCGGCAAGTTCCGCCGCCGTGTTGGCCGCGTAGACCGCTGCAAGCAGCATGATTGCAATGCGTTCCGCTTTCACCCAAAATGCGCTGCCGGTCAGCGTGACGGCAGCCATCGGGACAAGCACCACGAGGACGACGACGTAGGAAATCCAAACCGGCATCACGTGCACATGATGGGGAAGAACTGCGAGCAGGCCAAACACGGCCAGAATGGCCAGCGCGGGAATCCATCGTGGTTCGTCACGAACGTTTGTCGACATTGCCCGCCCGCCCCCCATCGGCTCAGCAATCGTCCCTGCAGCGTAGTCTTGATAGCCGGACGCCACAAGGGCGCGCCCTTCGTAGGGTTCAATCCAACCCGCGAAGCAGTTTGCCGAACGTGTCGTTCAGTGGCATCTTCGGCGCGACAAGATCCGCTCTGCAACAAAGGCAGCCCGAGAAATGCCCGTAGACGTCGACCAACTTTCAGCCATGATCTCTCATGCCGTTGCTCCAGTATTCCTGCTGGCAGCCATCGCGGCGCTGGTATCCATCCTGATCAACCGTATGACGGGCGTGACCGACCGCATCAGAAGTCTTAATCAGAACGCTGACGACGATACGAGCCGCAAGTGGCTCAAGGCGGACATAGCGCGGCTGAAGCGGCGCGAAGTTCTGTTGAATCAGGCCCTGCAATTGGCCGTTATCGGAGCAATCGGCATTGCCATCCTCTTGCTGGTCGGGTTCGTGGTGGCATTCCTCGGCTATCGCCACGAGCCGGGCGCCGGCGCGCTTTTCGTCATATCGCTGTGCTTGCTGGTCGGTTGCCTCGTTCGTTTCCTGCAGGATGTGCGTATCTCGCTGAGCGAACACGATCACCACCTCTGACTGTCAGGTCAGGCATCAGGGTCTGTCTGATCGGACGCCCGTTCCTTCGGCCCCTTGATCCGTTCCCGGTCGAGCTTGCCGAACTCGGTCATGATGCTGACGAGAACGCTGCTCGTCCAACCGAATGTGAACAAGCCGGAAATGGCTATGATCGGGCCGAGCAGGCGCCAGCGTTCCGGCAGGGTGATATTGCCCTGGCCGAGTGTCGTATAGCTTTCAAGGACGAAATAGTAGCTGTCACGCATGGAAGGGATAAACCCTCTCGCATAAATCGGAGCGGCCCAAATAAGGGTCTCGGTGAAGTGCAGCGCCGAGAGCGAGGCAATCGTCGCGGCGAGCAAGAGGTTGATGCGCCAGTGCGACGTGCCACTGTCCACATGAACCCAGGCCCGGTTGAAGCGCAAGTTGATTGCCCGAATTCCGGCGCCGTGGACAAAGATGACAATAATCAGAATAACTGTGCCGACAGCAATCTCGAGAACCGGCTCAGGCGTGGAAAGGTCATTCATCGTGTCACCCATGTCTCGCGTAACCAGAGGGCCTGCAGCTGGAAGAACTATCGCAATGCAGGACAAACTAGCACGGGTGCCAGAATATCCACTGCTGTAACAGTTACGTACTTCCCACCAATGGCTGTTGCGAAGATCTTTTGGCGGTCGCCCAGGGGACTTTCAATAGTTGCGAAGGAGATACAATGATGACTTTCCTCAAAAAGGCATGCTTTGGCTGTATCGTTGCGCTTATTCCATTCGGCGCAAATGCGGAGTCTACCCAGATCGGAACACTGTCCTGCGACGTATCCAAGGGCATAGGGATGTTCGTCGTCGAAAAGCAGAAGCTGACCTGTACGTTCAAACAGGACAAGGGCGGCAGTGCCGACAATTACACCGGGTCCATTGACGAGTTCGGCGTGGCGCTTGGTGAAGTCGCGGCAGGGCACCTCATTTGGGGTGTCGTCGCAGCCACCAGCGGTCTTCCAGCGGGAGCGCTTGCGGGAACATATAGCGGCGTCGGCGCGAACGCCTCGGTCGGCCCCGGTGCTGGCGCCAATATTCTCGCCGGCGGAACCGGCCGGGCCTTTTCCCTGCAACCGATATCAGTTGAAGGGCAGGAGGGCATCAACTTTGCCGGAGGGGTAACGACCGTAACGCTGACGCCGGCGCAGTAAGATAACTGTACTGGAAGCAAGCGGTCAGTTGCGTCGTTGATCCTGAGGGTATCGACGCAACTGCGCCATCTGGCCGTTCAAAGCTGATCGTTATAGGGCCGCTTGGTCTCGCCAACCATTCTTGCGAGATGTGAGAACGACCATGGCGTATCGGCGCCTGAATTGTTTGCCAGCTGCAAAAGGCGGATGGGGAAACACACGGCGTCGCGATTTGCTGGGGATAGGTGCTCGACCGCCCTGTCGTCGCCTACGGCGACGGCTTCGGCCCTGCGTAGGGCTGTGTCGATTTCGACTGCGGTCAACAGCCCCTTGGCAACGAGGGCCCGATTGACCGCTGCGATGGCTAGGCAAAGTCCTTCCAGTTGAAGATTGGCCGTGTTCATCTTCATTCCTTTCCTGGCGCAACGGATGATGGCCCTACCATAGTAGCGCGGAATCCAGCCGCGCGTAACATGGGATCGCCAATCCTCGCTTCTCTGGAAAAACTGGGCTTGCTCGGACCGGATGGATTCGGATCTCTAACGAAGTCCTTCGATGTATCTAGCGTGGAACCGCATATATCCGGTCTCTGTCTCCTTCAGATGTTCCTCGATCAACGCATGGAACTCAGGCAGCCGGTGGAAAGGCACTCCCGGATAGGAATGATGCTCGGCGTGGTAGGGCATGTTCCAGGCGAGCTTGCGCACGAACCATGTCGTCGTCGTGGTCCGGCTGTTCTCGAGCATATTGGCGACGAAGGCGCAGCGCCCATGTTCGGCGAGGAGATAAAGCCGCAGGAATGGTTGTCCTATGATTGCCGGGATAATCCAGGCGAAGAGCAGCACCGATGATTGGAACCATAGCGAGAAGCCCGCGAGGCCGGCATAGGCAAGGATCATGATCTGTGCCTCGCGTTTCACCTTGTCTTGTCCCTTGGGCGGGACATAGGGATCATCGCAGCGACCCGAGGCGTTTCGCAGAAGAGTCTTTACATGGCTCAACCAGACAGGGAGTCCAGAAAGGTGGACGATGTATTGCCGCAACGTTTCGGGCTTTGGCGTTGCAAGCTCGGGGTCGTTATCGGGATCTTGCGTAAAGCGGTGATGGGCGAAGTGAAAATAGCGGAACCAGTCGGCCGGAAGCACGATCATGAAACCGCTTATGCGCGCGACGACATCGTTCAGCCGCTGCGTCTTGAACGGCGTGCGATGCACGGCCTCGTGCAGGAGCGTGAACAGGAAAACGATAAGGATCCCTTGCGGGAGCATGAGCAAAGGCCAGAAGGGAACGCGAGCGGCAATCAACAAGCCCAACAGGCCAATCGCGCCCCAATGCACGCCAAGCTGCACCAGGCCTGCTGCATCCGACTTGGCGGTCAGATGATCGCGCTGCTCCTGGGTCAGCGAGGCAATGATGGTGCGGTGGTCCATGACAACCCTGTCCATTGGCATCAACGCATTCATGTTACGCACGTACAGCGGAGTCTAACGCCCGTATTTCGGCATTGTCACGTCGCATTTCGCATACGACATGAGCGGCTCATGACTTGGGATCGGGTTGGTTGTCTTCAGCCTTGGCGACGCAGGAACGGCATGACCGAGGGACTTGCCTCATGCATCGCCGCCGCTGCGGTTTCGACCGCCGCTGCATCGTCCTGGTCGATGCCGGTCGCGACGACCGACACGCGGAATACGCCTTCGAGCGCGTCGTCAAACGTTGCGCCGAGAATGATGTTGGCTTCGTCATCGACTTCCTCGCGGATGCGCGAGGCTGCGACATCGACTTCGAAGAGGGTCATGTCGCGTCCGCCCGAGATCGAGACGAGGACGCCTTTCGCCCCCTTCATCGAGGCGACATCGAGCAGCGGATTGGCGATGGCAGCTTCCGCGGCGGTCTTTGCCCGTTCCTCGCCCGTTGCTTCGCCCGTGCCCATCATGGCGCGGCCCATATCGCGCATCACGGAACGCACATCGGCGAAATCAAGATTGATGAGGCCTTCGCGCACCATCAGGTCAGTGATGCAGGCGACGCCCGAATAAAGCACGCGGTCGGCCATGGCGAAAGCGTCAGCAAATGTGGTCGAGGCGTTCGCCACGCGGAAAAGGTTCTGGTTGGGGATGACGATGACCGTGTCGGCGCTGGCGCGAAGCTCCTTCATCCCCTCTTCGGCCATCCGCATGCGCCGTGTGCCCTCGAAGGTGAAGGGCTTGGTGACCACTGCAACCGTCAGGATGCCGGCAGCACGGGCTGCCCTGGCGATAACCGGCGCCGCACCGGTTCCCGTACCGCCGCCCATGCCGGCGGTCACGAAGCACATATGGGTGCCGGAAAGGTAGTCCATGATTTCGTCGATGCATTCCTCGGCGGCGGCGCGGCCGATCTCCGGGGCGGAGCCGGCGCCCAGTCCTTGCGTGACATGCGCACCGAGCTGGATCAGGCGCTCGGCCTTGGACATTGTCAGGGCTTGCGCGTCGGTATTGGCGACGATGAAGTCCGTTCCCTCGAGCTTCTCGCGGATCATGTTGTTGACCGCGTTACCACCACCTCCACCGACACCGAACACGGTGATGTTGGGTTTCATCTCGGAAATTTCCGGCTTTCTGAGGTTGATGGACATCCTGGTTCCTTCGTGTGCTGATCTGCCCGCCGCACATTCAATTGCGGCTTTGAATTCCGGCAGGGCGGCGAATCAAAAAATCATGCTCCGGAACATGTGCAAAGAATCAGACACGGCGATTCGGCGCAACCCCGATGCACGTCTTATCGGGGTCGCGCGGAGCGCTTCAGCGCGAAAACGGCAGGATTGGGCGCAGGCGCGGATCACGCAGGTAAAGCCCGCCCCAAAGAATGAGGCCGAGATAGACCCCGAAGAGCAGGTGGCTGAACAGCGGGTTACCGACCCGAACCTGCGTCGCAATTGCGCCCCCCATGTAACCGGTGAGCAGGATCGCGCCAAGAACGGAGGTTTGCGGAACAGCGTAGAGGATCGTGCAAACCAGGCCGAGGATGCCGAGGCCCCGGGCAAAGCCAACACCTGTCGGAAGCCCGAGTTCGGCGCAGGTCTGGATGACGACATCCAGCGGAATGAGCTTGATGCCACTGTCGAAGAGCATGAAGAGGATGATCAGACCGCTCATGACGCGGCCGGCCCAAACGGCCGTGTTCGATAGGGGAGCGGCTTCAACAATCGTTTGCATGTAGTTATCGCCTCGCAGGTTGGTGTTCCCGCCAAGGACGTTCGCCGACGCAAGCCTCCGACATCGCAGCAAAAATTTTGTGCGGCTATTTCGCGGCTGGAGTAATTCGCCAGATCGTATTGCCGACATCATCTGCGACAAGCAGTGCTCCAGCCTTGTCGCCCGCAACGCCCACGGGCCTGCCCATCGCCTTGTCCTCTGCATTGATGAAGCCGGTCAGCACGTCCTTCGGCGGTCCCTGAGGCTTTCCGTCCTTGAACGGCACGAAGATCACCTTGTAGCCGCTGCGCGGCTTGCGGTTCCACGAGCCGTGCTGTCCAATGAAGGCACCGTTCCTGTACTCGGGTCCGAGCAACGACGCGGTGTAGAAAGTCAGGCCCAGCGATGCCGTATGGGCGCCAAGCGCATAATCCGGCTTGATCGCCTTGCTCACAAGATCAGGATTTTGCGGCTTAACGCGGGTATCGACATGCTGGCCGAAATAACTGTAGGGCCAGCCATAGAACGCGCCATCCTTGACCGAGGTCATGTAGTCCGGCACGAGATCATTGCCGAGCTCGTCGCGTTCATTGACGACGACCCACAGTCTGCCGTCATCGGGATTCCAGGAAAGGCCGTTGGGATTGCGCAGTCCGGACGCAAAGAGCCGGCTCTGCCTGCTGGCGAGATCGATTTCGAACACCGCCGCCCGATTTTGCTCTGCCGGGATGCCGTTCTCGCCGACATTGCTGTTCGAGCCGACGGTGGCATAGAGCTTCTTGCCGTCGGGGCTCGCAATAACATCCTTGGTCCAATGATGGTTGATCGGCCCGCCTGGCAGATCGACGATCTTTTCCGGTTCGGCCTTGATCGTGGTTTCACCGTCCTTGTAAGGAAAAGCGACGATTGCATCGGTGTTGGCAACGTAGAGCTTGCCGCCTGAAAGCGTCATGCCGAAGGGCGAATTCAAGCCTTCGAGGAAAGTCTCCCTGATATCGGCCACACCGTCGTGGTTGGTATCGCGCAAGAGGATGATCCGGTTCGGTGTTTCAACGCCCGCTCCGGCCCGCTTCATGAAAAAGCCCATGATCCACTTCTTGATGCTGAACCCTTCATCATGGGCCGGAGGCGCGTTGGTCTCGGCAACGAGCACATCGCCATTCGGAAGAACGTGAAGCCAGCGTGGATGGTCGAGGCCGCTGGCAAAAGCGCCGACCTTCAACCCCGAAGCGGCCTGGGGTGCAGTCCCTTGCGGCCAGGGATCGGTCTTTGCAACATTGATCGTCGGAACGAGTGCAGTATCGGGTTCCGGTAATACGGGATCAGGCCCATAGCCCACGGCGTAATTGGCGCTCGTCTGGGCAAGCGCTCCAGCGCTCGCGACCATCGCCGCCATAAAAATTCCAGAGAGTAGCTGCCGTGATTGCTTCATGTTCTTTCCCTGCCACAAGAGCGCTGCCGCGCGAGCGAACCTAGCACAGTAACGCGGAACAAGCGTTTCGGTTCGGTGAGGGAACCGATCACCAATTCGTGGCATTTACTCACAACTTCACCCGAAGGCGCGGAGGTAAAAGCAATGGCCCAGACTGCTCGATCCAATAAGTGCAAGCAAACGGCGGAACGGCAGCGGACGATCCAGAAAAGGGCCGATACGAAGGCCAAAAAATCCGGCTCGGGGCAAGAAAAAAAGATACCTCAGACGGGAGCGCGCGCCTACCCGGTCCCGCCGTTTCCAAAACAGCATCTGTCAAAACCAGGAACGGAGTCCATGCTCAAACCGGAGCCGATGTACGACGCGCCCTATTATCTCGGTTCACGCAAGCTCGAAGGAAAGGCAGCCCTGATTAGCGGGGGCGATTCAGGAATCGGGCGGGCCGTTGCTGTGTTGTTTGCGCGCGAGGGCGCAGATGTCGCCATCATTCATGTCGATGAGCCCACCGACGCCGAAAAGACCAAGGCGCTGGTCGAGAAGGAAGGCGGGAAATGCCTGGTGATGGCCGGCGACGTGCGAGACCGGAAATTCTGCAAGGATGCGGTCGAGCAAACCGTGAAAGCATTCGGTGCGCTCGACGTTCTGATCAACAATGCAGCGTTTCAACTCCACACCGACGCGTTCGACGAACTCACGGAGGAGCACTTCGACGAGACGATCCGCACCAACCTCTACGGCTATTTCTTCCTGGCACAAGCTGCGGCCCGAAAGATGAAGCCGGGTTCGGCGATCGTGAATACCGGCTCGGTGACCGGGATCAGAGGCAGCAAGAACCTCCTCGATTACTCGATGACCAAGGGCGGTATTCACGCCTTTACTCGGGCCCTTTCGGGGAATTTGCTGTCCAAGGGCATCAGGGTAAACGCGGTGGCGCCGGGCCCGGTGTGGACGCCGCTCAATCCTGCCGACAAGGAAGCGGCCGACGTTTCGAAATTCGGAAGCGACACGCCGATGATGCGGCCGGCCCAACCCGAGGAAATTGCCCCCGCCTATGTCTTTCTCGCCTCGCCTCACTGTTCAAGCTATATCACCGGCGAGATCCTGCCGATCATAGGCGGCTACTGAGATCGGCCATTGCTGGTGCGGATTTCGAGAATCTGAACCCCATCGGGAAGCTCGATCAGATAATCCTTGTCGCGTGGAAGATGGTGAATGCTATTGGGATCGCTGCCAGTGAACCGTGACATCGCTTCAATGCTTTCCCAATAGGAAATCGTCATGAATTCGGTTTCCTGCTCGCGATCCTCGCGCAGTGTCTGCACCCAAAGAGCCTGTTCGATAAGCGGTCTGATCCCTTCCTCGAAGTTATAGGCCTCGTACTCATCGGCAATGTGCGGCAGCGTGCGGCCACGCCAGATACGAGCAATCTTCGCCTTTTCCATGATTGAACCCTCTCAGTCTCGCCCGAATTCCCTGCGAAGCTCGCCCTTGGCTTGCTCCAGAATGTGCTTTTGCGCCTCGGGGAGATTCTTGCCGGCGCGGTTGATGTAAAAGGTCAGCATCGACATGGCAGAACGGTAGGGGCTCGATTTCCTGCGGTCCGAATGTTCCGCCGATTGCTTTAGCGAATGCGCAATCTTGCGCGGGTCCTTCTGTTCGAAAACATTCGCTTCAAGATCCAGCGCATCGCTATGCTCTGTGACGTCTTGCGACCATTTCTTCTTGGCTGTCCTGGCCATTGCAGTACTCCTGCCTGTTGCGCTGGAGATTCAACCGGAGATGGCAGGATTGGTTCCCAATGCCGTGGAACCACGCAATTCTTTCACGCGTTACGGCGCCATGGACAGGTACATCACCGACGGTGAGACGCCGGACGCGCACTCGCTATCCGAGCTAAAGGCGGAAGCCGACCACTGCCGCCGCTGCGATCTCTACAAGTATGCAACCCAGACTGTCTTCGGGGAAGGTCCCTCGCGTGCCAAGATCGTGCTTGTTGGCGAACAGCCCGGCGACAAGGAGGATCTTGCGGGCCGGCCTTTCGTCGGGCCAGCAGGTCTGGTTCTCGATGAGTGCCTTGAGGAAGCGGCAGTCGACCAGGATCAATGCTACGTCACCAATGCCGTCAAACACTTCAAATTCGAGCAACGCGGCAAGCGTCGCCTGCATGCCAAGCCTAACGGCGGCGAGATCGAGGCCTGCTCCTGGTGGCTCAGAAATGAATTGCGGCTGATCCATCCGAAAATAGTGGTCGCGCTCGGCGGCACCGCGGCCTCGGCGCTACTCGGCAGTTCGGTGCGTGTCATGCGCGATCGCGGCAAGGTCGTTGAAACGACGATGTTTCCGCCGGTGCTTGTAACCATCCATCCGTCCTATATCCTGCGAATTCGCGATCGGGCCGATGCTGCGGCCGAGAAAAAGGCGTTCATCAAGGACCTCTCGGCAATCAAGGCGCTTGCTACCTGATGCAACTATCTGTTCCGGTCGGGCGGGATTCGGGTTAGTTGTATTCCCGTGCCGTGATTGATTCAGGTGAGCATGGATTCTTCGAAGCGAGCAGACGCAATTCTCGACAATCTTCTGTCGCTGCAGACGGAAAGCCTCGCCTTGGTCGCCGTTTATGACGAAGACGATGTGCTGCGCTACGCAAACAAGAGTTTTCGCGCCGCCTATCACCTTACCCCTGACGAGCAGTTGAGCTGGGGCGATATCATGCGGCGCAACTTCCTGGCCGGCGTCGGGACCGTCTTGAAGACGGCCGACTTCGAAGAATGGTTGCGCTCGACCCAGTCACGCCGCGGCAAGACCGCCTTCCGCTCGTTTGAAACAGATCTCGCCGACGGTCGATGGCTGTGGATGACCGAGACAGTGCAATCGAACGGCTGGATGCTGTGCATTGCCAGCGACATTACCCCACTGCGCGCCGACGACCGCTGGCTTCGCCAGGATCGTGATCTGGCGTTGCGCGCCTCGCAAACCGACGAACTCACCGGGATCGCCAACCGGCGCTTCATAATGACAAGGCTTGAGGCGCTTGCGGGCAAGACACCGGCGCCTGGTATCGATATTGGCTGTATCGCGGTGCTCGATATCGATTATTTCAAATCGATCAACGACCGCTACGGCCATCAGTCCGGCGATGTGGTCCTGCTCGATTTTGCCCGGCATGGGCACTCGTTCGTCAGGCGACTTGATTGTTTCGGCCGGATTGGCGGCGAAGAGTTCATGTTCATTCTGCCGGACACCAATATTGAAAATGGCCTGGCGATCCTGGAACGCGTGTTCAGCAAGATTCGCACCTCGAGGCCGCTTCCGTCATATCCGGAGGTTTCCTATACGTGCTCGGCAGGTATGACGGCATTGAAGCCGGGCGACACTGCCCAGGATGCATTCGCGCGGGCCGACAAGGGGCTATATCAGGCCAAGCTTGACGGGCGGGACCGTATCGTCGCCATCTGAGGGTGGCAGTTCTACCACTCGTCAGGAGATCCGAAAATGGCAGCCGTCGCCCAAGCCCGCTCCAACCTGTCGAGCGTTTCGAACGCTATCTCCATCCGCCGCATGTTCTCAGGGTCGCCAGCCACCAGCTGGTGATATTTTTCGGTGATTTCCGTCAGGTCGGCGCACAGATCCTGCGCCTTTTGTGTCAGGCGCACTCGGATCGTGCGGCGATCGCGCGGCAACGGAATGCGCTCGACATAGCCACACTCGCCGAGCTGCTTCAGGTAATAGGAAAGGTTGGTGCCGCCATAGGGCCCGCGATCCATGAGCTGGCCTACGGAAAGTTCGTCATTCCCAATCGTCAGGAGCAGCATCGCATGGGCAGGACCGATTTCGCGCACGCCGAGGCGGGACATCTCGGCCTGCAGGAATGTGGCGAAGCGGCGATTGGCCCGCTCCAGCGTACGGCCCAATTCGAAGTGGGTGAATGCGGAAGAGGACGAAGGCGTGCGTTTGCGTCGTGGTGCGTCTACCGCGTCAACGCTGTCCTCGCCTTCCTTGGCCGGGTCGGCTTCGACGAGATTGTGCAGCAAATGCGAGATCATTAGGTGCTCCTGAAACCAGTGTACCACGCGGTGGAAACGGTAATTCGCATGTGCGAAGGGGGAAATTACAGGGCGTAGGTTAACAGAAAAGAGCGAGGACTAGAAGGCATAAATAGTACTAAAGGATTAGTTGATGTGGAAACGGTCCTCTGCGACGCTCCTCGTGGGAGGAATAAAAATAGTTGGCAAATTGGTTGAACGTTCTGCGGGAGAAGAACGAATTGGCCACCGTGTTGGGAAAGAAAATTCCCAGGATGCTCGCGCACGAATCACTTTCGCTCGAACAGATGTCGGAACTCTACAAGTTCCTTGAAAGCCATGCGCACAGCATGGAGGAAATCCGGTCGGAGATGGAAGGCGAAGACCTGCCCGAATCCTATTATCAGGTGGCTGAGGACCTCGATCTCATCTTCACCGACCTCGCGGCGTCGGCTGCGGAGCGGCTGCGCGACATGCGTGCCGGTCCGACAGGCCCTTGCACCGGTTGACGATCGATGCTGGACTGGGCGTTCATCGGGTCTTGCAGGACTGAACAATGAAGCATTCGGATATCAGGACGACGTCGCTGCCTTCTGGCGAGAAGGTACCTGTTCTCGGCCAGGGCACCTGGTTCATGGGCGAGGACAGGCGCCAGGCGCAAAGAGAGGTGGAGGCGCTTCGCCTCGGTATCGATCTTGGCATGACGCTGATCGACACTGCGGAAATGTATGGCGATGGCGGCGCGGAGGAAATCGTTGGCGAGGCGATCGCCGGACGGCGCGACGAGGTATTCATCGTCAGCAAGGTGCTGCCGTCCAACGCTTCGCGCAAGGGAACGATTGCCGCTTGCGAGCGTAGCCTGAAGCGGCTGAAATGCGAGACGATCGATCTTTATCTCCTGCACTGGCGCGGCGGATACAAGCTGCACGACACAGTCGCAGCCTTCGAGGAACTGATTGAGACGGGCAAGATTCGCGCGTGGGGCGTCAGCAATTTCGACACGGACGACATGGAAGAACTCTTCGATGTTTCCGGCGGAAGCGCCGTTGCCGCCGATCAGGTGCTTTACAATCTGACGCGGCGCGGCATCGAATTCGACCTTCTGCCATTCTGCCAAAACCGAACGATCCCGGTCATGGCCTACTCCCCCATCGAGCAGGGCCGTATGTTGGGGCATCCTGCGCTTGCCAAGATTGCCAAGGCGTATGAGACGACGCCGGCGGTCGTGGCGCTTGCATTTGTCATCAATCAGGAAGGCGTTATCGCCATTCCGAAGTCCAGCACGCCGCAACACATCCGCGATAACCGCAAAGCTCTGGACCTCAAGCTCTCGGCAGAGCACCTCGCAGTTCTGGACAGCGTATTCCCGCCGCCGCAGCGCAAACAGCGGCTTGCCATGCTCTAAATCTCTCCCGATACGTCGCGGCGTTGCCGGTCGAGTTCTTCGCTGTATCGACGCAGCAAGTGACTTTCAGTCAGGAGACCGATGACGCGCCGCTCGACGAGATCGTTGACGACAGCAAGCGCTTCGCTCTCCGTCTTGTCGAAAATCGCTGCCGCCTGCTTGGCGTTCATCTGCGGCTGCAAATATTCGTTGCGGTATTTGATGAGACCGGCAATCGGCAGGTCCTCGTCGGCGTTCTCGGTCAGGCCCGCATGCGCCTCGGGCACGAGGACCATGCCGGCATATTTGCCGGTGTCATCGACGATGATCACCCGCTGCGTCGAACCCAATGGAAAGTCACGGCAGAATGCGCGGATGGTCTGCTCGATTGGCGCCGTGCGAACATCGGATCGCATGAGCTTGTTGACCGTGAGGTTGCGAATCCAGCCGACGTCATGGGCGCTGCGAATGCTCTCACCGCGCAGGTGGAAACGCCAGGTCGCGAAGGAGTAGCCGAACGTATGGCGTACCGTCAGCGACGCTGCGGTCACCGCGGCGAGAACGAGGACCGTTATTGGAAAGTCGCCGGTGATCTCGAGGGCGAGGAACGTCATCGTCAGGGGACCGCCAATAACCGAGACGGCAAGCGCACTCATTCCGACGACCGCGTAGATCACCGGCGTCAGCGTCGCGTGCGCAAAAATATAGGGCGCCGAATAAGCAAAGAGCTTGCCGAGCAAGGCTCCCATGAACAGCGAGCCGAAGAAAAGCCCGCCTCTGAAACCCGATCCGATGGAGATCGCGGAAGCCAGCGATTTGAGCAACAGCAGGCCGACCAATGCGGCAATCGTCGTGGTCGTGTCGAGATTGAGGTGCAGGGCGCCATGTCCGCCCGACAGCACCTGCGGTGTGACGAGGGCGAGGAGGCCGACGATGGCGCCGCCGAGGAGGGGCCGGAGCGCTGGTGGAATGAAGCTCTTGCGTGCCATTTCCTCGACGAAAGAGACGCCCTTCATCAGGAGAATGCCGGCGAGTGCGCAAAAGATGCCGAGCAACATGGCTGGCAAGTAGTCTGCCGGTACGACCGCGCCGAACTGGCCGATGTCGATGACAAAATGGTCACCCGACAGGGCTTTGGCAACGACATTGGCGATCAGCGCCGACACAATCACGGGCGCAAGGCTGAGGATGGTATAGGAGCCGATGATCAATTCGAAGGCGTAGAACGAGCCGGTGAGCGGCGCATTGAATGCTGCCGCAATCGCTCCCGCCGCGCCGCAGCCGACAAGAATGCGCAGATCCGACCGGCGAAGTTTCAGCGAAAGACCGATCTTCGACGCAAGTCCTGAGGCAAGCTGTGTGTAGCCGGCTTCGAGCCCCACCGATGCACCGAAGCCGTTCGAGATCAAATTCTGTGCGGCAACGATCAGGCTGTCATTGAGCGACAGCCTGCCGCCATGCAGCGCATTCGCCTCGATGGGGTCGACCATGGGCCGTTTGCAGTAGCGCGTGAGAACGAGCAGCACGAGGCCCATGAGAGCGCCGCCGAAAATCGGCGCGATGAACAAAGTGGTCGTATTGGTCGTTACGATCGTCGAAAGGCGCTCGCCGGCCTCGAGACCAAAAATCATCTGGTGCATGCCCTGGGCGATCATGCTCATGGCCGTGACCGTCCAACCCGAAACAACCCCGACGACAGCGGCTGCAAGGACGAGGCCAAGTTCGGTGCTGCGGGCGAAAGCCCGCAGCCGGCTTGGCGCAAGGAAAATCGAGAACACGCCCAATCGGCGCAGTGCCAGCTTGCGATAAAGTGGACGTAAACCCATGAGCGGACCGTGTTGGCGTGAACCTCCCGAAGGCGGGAGAGGGTGCGATGTGCGCGTTGCGAAGCGGTTATACATCCATTGTGTCAATGAGTTGGCACAAAACGCCGGGAATTGGTAGCGCTCAACCTTTGGTGATGCGATTCATGCAATGAGAGCCGGCCGCCTTGTAGCAGCCGGCTCAACGGATATCGCTATTTGGGTTTAGTTGCCTTAAGCTCGGGCGAAGAGGCGCGCCGCCGGTTCCCGATGCGAGAGATTGGGTCGCAATGCTTGCCGGGCACCCTCGAAGGCATTCCAGTCGGCAATGTCGGGCAAGGCTGGAATTGTGACGAGTTCGCCCTGGTCGAGGCCGGCCAAGGACGCATCGACCATGTCGGCCGCGGTCATGACAATGGCACTCGGCAGGTTTTCAACCGGCCGGCCGGCGTTCGCCCAGAACTCCGTGCTCGTGGCGCCGGGCAACACGGCCTGGATACGGATGCCCTTGTCATTGAGTTCGTGATGCAGGGACTGGCTGAAGGCGAGCACGAAAGCCTTGGTCGCGCCGTAAACGCCGTTGAGCGCTTCCGGCGCAATGGCGACGATCGAGGCGATATTGATAATCGTGCCGCTGCCGCGTGCGACGAATTTTGGCGCTGCGGCCTCCGTCAGCCGTGTCAATGCAACCACATTGAGCTTGATCATCGCGTCCATTTCAGCCGGATCGGATTCGAGCAGTGGTGCCGTTGCGCCGACGCCCGCATTGTTGACGAGCATGGTTATGCTCGCATCGTTGGCAAGAATTGCTCCGACCTTCGCAATTCCGCTGTCGTCGCCAAGATCGGCGGCAACCACTTCGACGCTCCGCCCCGTTTCGGTTGTCAGGCGCGAAGCAAGGCTTGTCATCCTGTCGCGATTGCGCGCCACGAGAATGAGGTCATAGCCGCGGCGTGCAAGCCTGTCCGCATATACCGCGCCGATGCCCGATGATGCGCCAGTGATCAGCGCCGTGCCCTTGTCTGATTGAATGGTCATGTCCTGGTTCCTTCCATGTCTGGGTGACTGGAGGAAGAATACAACTGAACGGCCACGGCCTAAATGTCATATAAGCCACGTTTTAGGACACCGCTGTTAGGTGACAGAATTAGCAGGTCTCGGCCCTTTCTTTGTTCCGGCCAGAACATTGGCGACCACGGCGGCAAAAACGATCGAGCCGCCAATAACCGTGCTTCTGCTTGGAACCTCGTTGAATACGAGCCACATCCAGAAAGGTGCGAGAGGCGCATCGAGCGAGCCGATGAGGGCGGTTTCTATGGGTTGAAGCCATTTTGCGCCTAGCGTGAAGCAGGCAAGGCCGACGGCGGAAACGAGGATGCCGAACATGGCGATGAGGAGGAGGTCGTGTGCGGAGACCGACAGGGGATTGCCAAGCGGCCAGCAGATGAGCGAGCTCAGGAGGGCCGACACGCAGGCGGCGGGCATGACCGAGATTTCAGGAGACCGGCGCACGATGACCATCAGCACGCCCATGCAGAGGGTCATGCCGAATGCCAGCAGATCGCCGAACAGGCTGCCCTCCGTCCCGAGCCCGACCATGATGATGACGCCACCCATCGCGGCGATGCTCGCGACGATCGCGCGCAGGGTCGAGCGCTCGCCCATGGCCAGCCAGGCAACGACGGCGGCGACGAAAGGGATTGTCGCATAGATGACCGCGACATGCGCCACGGTCGTCTCCTTGAGCGCGGTTATGAAAAACACCATGCCCAGCGACGAGACCGCTACGAAAAGCCAGCCGGGACGACCCATATGGCGGAAGCTCTTCCAGGCGATCCCACCTTCAAAAAGCATCATGGCAACGGCAATGCCGATCGAGCCGAAAATACCCCGCCAGGCAAGGATCGTCCAGCTGTCGAGCGGGATCGCGCGCGTGAACAACCCGGCAAGGCTCCAGGCCACTGCGGATGCAGTAACCAGGATCAATCCCAGTCGATATTCCGCTACCCTGTTCACACACGCCCCGGTTGTCTTTTGCCCTTGCGCGTACTAGTGGCGCGTTCGCACAAAATGACAAGATATATTGGAAGCCCGTCCACGGTCTCCTGACAGAGCGGCCCGGACGAGCGTCGGGCTGGTCTTGATTGGAGCGCACTCCTCCCGCATAAATGCGGGCAAGCAGTCCAGGGAGAGGATGCCATTCCACTCCGTCAATCCGAAACATCCAGGAAATCGATCATGTCAAATGCCATCGTCCCAACCTCCGGCGTCCTTCTCGGACGAGCCAAAATTCCTGGCTACGACCACCCCCGGATCGTCACAATCAGAGATGGCATTGTTTATGACATCACCGACAAGGCTGGCCCGACCGTGCGCGACATATGCGAGATGGCCGAACCCGCAAGCTATGTTACCGGCGTGGAAGGTACCAGGATCGGCGCCGTCGATGCCGTCCTTGCCAATAGCTGGTCCGGCACGTTCGATCCGGCCCACCCGGCATTGCTGTCACCCATCGATCTGCAGGCGGTCAAGGCGTCCGGTGTGACGTTTGTCGCCTCGCTGCTTGAGCGTGTTATCGAAGAGCAGGCGAAGGGCGACAAGACCAGGGCGGATTCGCTGCGCGAAGAGGTACTCGGCCTTATTGGCGCGGATCTGTCGCAAATCGTGCCGGGCTCGCCCGCTGCGATGCAGGTGAAGGAGGCGCTGATTGCACGCGGCGTCTGGAGCCAGTATCTCGAGGTCGGCATCGGGCCGGATGCGGAGATTTTCACCAAGGGGCAGCCCATGTCGACGGTCGGCTTCGGTGCGGACGTCGGCCTCCATCCAATCTCAAGCTGGAACAACCCCGAGCCGGAGATCGTGCTCGTGGTTGCCAGCAGCGGCCAGATCGTCGGTGCGACGCTTGGCAATGACGTGAACCTGCGCGATGTCGAAGGTCGCTCAGCGCTGCTTCTCGGCAAGGCCAAGGACAACAATGCGTCCGGCTCCGTCGGACCTTTCGTCCGGCTCTTCGATGGCGAGTTCACACTCGAAACCGTCAAAGCCGCCGAACTCAGCATGCGGGTCGAGGGCGAGGATGGCTTCGTGCTCGACGGGCATTCCAACATGGCGAAGATTTCGCGCAAGCCAGAATCGCTGGTTGAGGCGACGATCGGTCGGCACCATCAGTATCCGGATGGCCTCGTCCTCTTCCTCGGCACCATGTTCGCTCCGGTCAAGGACCGCGACGGCCCGGGCAAGGGCTTCACCCATAAGCTCGGCGATATCGTCTCGATATCCACGCCTTCGCTTGGGACATTGTCCAACCGGGTGCGGCTCTCGACCGAGTGTGCGCCGTGGACCTATGGGGCAAGCCATCTGCTGCGCGATCTCGCCAGGGCGGAACTTCTCTAGCGCTAGGTCCAGAAGTATCGGACGAAGTGAAAGAAGACCGGCGCGGCGAAGACGAGACTGTCCGCGCGGTCGAGCATGCCGCCATGGCCCTCGATCATGTGGCCCCAATCCTTGACGCCGCGATCCCGCTTGATCGCGGAGGCGACGAGCCCGCCGAAGAAGCCCATGATGCAGGCAAGAGCAGCCATCAGCCCGGCCTGGACCGGCGTGAACGGGGTCAGCCAGTAGAGCGCCGCGCCAAGCAGCGAAGCGCTGGCTATGCCGCCGATGAGCCCTTCCCAGGTCTTGGAAGGCGAAACCTTCGGCGCGACCTTGTGCCGGCCGAAGAGCTTGCCGAACACATATTGCAGGACATCGCTGCCTTGCACGGTGGCTATAAGGAAGGCGATGAGCAGCAATCCCTTGCCGGCAAAGCCGGGGATCGCCAGCGTGAGCAGCGCCGGAACATGGCTGATGCAATAGACCGATAGCATAATGCCCCATTGCTGTTCGCTGACACGTTCTAGAAAGCGCGCGGTGTCGCCCGAAATTGCCGTCAGGGCAGGCATGGCGAGGAAGCAGTAGACCGGCACGAAGATTGCAAACAGGCCGTACCACTCGATCCACAGCAGATAATATTGAACGGGGATGATCACGAGGAACATGCCGATCAGGATCCAGTGATCCCCGCGCCGCGTGTGGGTGAGCGTCACATATTCGCGCAAGGCAGCGAAGGACACGAAGGCAAACAGGAGGATGACACCGCCCTTGCCGAAGAAGAAGGCGACGGAGATCGCGCCAACCATGATCCACCACGCCTTGATGCGCGAGTTGAGATTGGCGAGGGCGTCCGGCAGCACGTCACCTTTCCGCCGGCTTTTCCAGGACAGGGCGGTGGCAATGGCGCTTGCGCCAGTGAGGACGGCAAGAAGGCCGAGAAACAGCCAGGCTGCTTCAACCATGATCGAGAGCCCTCTGCTGTTCGGGACTAAGCGCCAGAAGCGCATCGCGGGCGCGCGCCAGGAAGGCGTGGCGATCCTCCTCTGGCTCCAATTGAACCGGCGTGCCGAAAACGACGCGGCACAATAGAGGGACCGGTAGAAACGCGCCCTTGGGGAGCACGCGGGACATATTCTCGATCCAGCATGGGACAAGCTCAACGTCGGGGCGAGCCAGGGCAAGATTGTAGATACCTGAGCGGAAGCGCAGCAACGGTTCCTCGGTCATGTTGCGCGTACCTTCGGGAAAGATGATCAGGGAGTGTCCATCGGCGAGGGCATCCAGCATGATGACCATCGGATCTTCGGCCCGCTCCACCCAATTGCGCTCGACCAGCACCGTATTGAGAAGATCGCGGGCAAGGATGTGGCGGACGCGGTTCTTGCGCCAATAGTCTGCGCCCGCGACGGCGCGCGTCCGCGCACGCTCCTTCGGCGGGAGGCACGTCGAAAGCAGAATGAAATCGCCGTGGCTGGCATGGTTGGCGAAATAGATGCGCTGCCGCCCCGAGGGTGCGCAGCCCTGCCAGATGGGCCGCACGCCGGTAATTGCGCGCGACAGGCCGGCAAGGACCATGGCGGCGGCGCGCCGCGTGACATGCTTACCGAACGTCTCCCCAGGTTTATCCACGCTTATGCCGTCCACAAACCATAGGCCGTTGCGGAAGCAAAGAGGGCAAGGAAGACCGCGAAAGCCAGATGAAGGCGCATCAGCAGGCGGTTGGTGCCGGCAATGCGAGCGTTGAGCGGACGGGTGGTTTTTGGGCATTTGCGCAGGCGCATGCGCTCGAGCAGCTTGTCGGCGGCACGACAGCCCGCCGTTTCGTCTTCATGCGAGGCAATGAAATGGAAAAGCGCCGCATCGAAGCGCAGATAGATGGCAAGGAACAGCGTCGTCAGACCACCAACTATCAGGAGTGGCCATAGCCAACTGAAAAGCTTGCCCCCGGCGTCTCCCGCAACGGAAGATGCCACCAATAGAATGCAGGTCAAAAACCCATATGTATGGGCCCTGCGCGTCAAACGGGCCGCGAAGGTCTCCGCGTCTTCATCCATGACGTTCCCCTGTTTCTTCCGTCACGATCATATCGTCGCTCAGGTGTATTGGCCTGCCCCCTGTCTTTATAAGGTGTATCGCCTGTTCTGCGGCAACAGCGTGCCCATGGCGCAAAAGCCAGGTCGCCACTGCCGCTGCGCTGCGCTGAAAGCCGAGCGCGCAACAGACGAGCACGGGACCTCTCATCTGCGCATTTTCGATGGCTTCCGAAGCTTTTTCAAGATCGTCGGGCGGTACCGGGACGAGATCGAGCGCCGGGAAAGTTCGCCAGGCAATTTCGACGCCGGACGGTCTTGCAAGTTCGCTGGTCAAATCGATCACACTGGCAAAAGCCGAAAGCTCGGCACGCTTCGGCAGACGGCCGAGGTGGATGTTGTCAAGAATCCGCACGGAGGAAGGCAGCTTGCGGGTCCATAGGTAGATGTTGATTTTTACGCCAAGCCGATAGGGTGCAAGCAGCCACAGGCTGGCCAGCGATACTGTTCCATTTTGGCGTTTCTGGAAGACTCCGGGCCCTGCGCCAAGATAGGCGAGGGCGACAATGCCGAACGCCAGAGCCGGCCAAAGCAAGATGAGGTAAATGATCGATCTCGCTGCTTCGACTACAACAAGGAGAAGAAGCGCCAAACTGGCGGCGGCATAGTAGCTGCCGATACGCTTATGCTTGCCATTCGGACTGAGAACAAAATCCCCCAGCGGCGACCGCTCCCCGGCGGGAAATAGCCACAAGGCAAAGAATCCGAGGAGTGCGCCGGTTGGTATGTCAATGAAATGGTGCTGGTAGGTCGTGAGCACGGAAACTCCGATCAGCAGGCACCACAGGTGCCATAGCCAGAGTATCGCGCCTGCGAGCCGGTGGCGCCAGTGTTCCCAGATGATGATGAGCAAGGCAATGTGCAGGGACGGCGCCTGGTTGAATGGCTTGTCGAAACCCCCGAGTAAATCGAAGAGGAAGCCCGGCGCTCCGCTCGTCAAAGGCTTTGCGAAAGTAAAGGTCAGGGGAAAGGCGACGAAGCAGGCAACGGCGATCATCTGCGCCGTGAGATAGCGCCTTGCCAGGCGGTCCACCTCTGATGGGGTGTCATTGAGGAACAGGGACAGGCCGTAAAAGGCGTTGATCGACCAATAGGGAAAAATCGTCCAGGCGAGGAACGGAATTTCCTGTTCCCAGCTGAAGGTTATGTGCGCAACGTGCAGCCGTTGCGCGGCGAGCCAGTTGGCGGTGCCATAGGTGAGATAGAAGAAGGGTGCGAGAAAGGCGAGCCATAGGATGGCGCGCTTGGCCACCGGCCCTTCAAGACGCCATTTGCCAATCGGTGAAACGCTAGCCGCCTTCATTTACGCTCGGCGACCGACACTGTGAAAATGCCCCAGCGGTCGATACGCTGCTCGATCTTCTTGAACCCTGCGGCAGCGACCAACTGGTCCATTTCGGCCTGTGTGCGCCGGCGCATGATCCAGGCTTCGCCGCCGCGGTGCGATGTCAGCGCGCGTGCGATCATTTCGAGCTGCGGATGCCAGGGCTGGTTGGTGTAGATCAAAAGGCTGCCGGGTTGCATCGCCCGGGCGAGGCCATCGAGCGAGCGGCGGATTATGCCATTGTCGGAAAATAGTTCGTAAAGCCCGGAGACAATCGCAAGATCCGGGGAGGGCACAGTCGCCGCAAGCATGTCGCCATCGAAGGCATCAGCCTGATGGAAGTTCGCGATCGACTGGAGACCGCGCTCGGCTATCAACTTGTTCCCCGCATCTACATTGATGGGCGAATAATCCTGGAGCCGGACACTGTCCGGCTTTATGCTGGATTGCGCGATGGCGTCGAGGATATAGCGACCGTGGCCGGCCGCAATGTCGAGGATATTCGTTGTTCTTCCGCTCGCGGCAAGCCTGGCGAGGCACATTCCGATCAGCTCTTCGAGATGCAGCTTTCGCTGGCGAATGCCGCGCCAGCCGATGGCTTCAAGGAACTGCTTGTCGACGAGCCTGCCGCCCGGGCCGATCCCGCGCGTTTGGTTCCGGTAGACATAGTCGAGCGTCGAACCGGAGTCGAAGCCCGTCTTTACCCCCGTGCGAATGCCTTCGGAGATGAGGGCGGCGCAGCGCAGGGAGGTTTTGTATGATGTCCAGTATAGGCCCTTGGCCGAAAGCATATCGTGTGGTGACGAAAGCCGGTCCGCCTCGTCGCGTGTGTAACCACTGGCATCGGCGTTGGTGACGTCGAGTTCGGCTGGGGCCTTAGCAAAGCGCTCGGTTAAGAAGCGGCGCATATGGGCGATGGGAATGGCCCGTTCCTTTTCGCCGAGCGTGTCGTGAAAAAAGCCTTTCAGTACATGCCGTTCCTTCAGGGGATGCGCCAGATTTTCGTAGAAGCGGTGTTGCGGCGCATGGCGAACGACCCAGTCACTCCCCGAGATCAGGAGCTGCGTCGGCACGATGATTGCGCGAGCGTCGGCGACGACCCGCTCCGCGGTTTCATAAAGGTCTAGCAATATGTTGGAAGCGATGGGGCGGGTGATCAGCGGGTCGTTTTCAAACGAGGCGATCCGCTCGGGATCGTGGGTGAGGAACTTGGCCTTGACGTAGGAATTGACGAAGAACTGGCCTTTCAGCTTTTGCCAGAGCGAGATGCCTTGCCGGGCAAAGGGAACGTAGAGTTTTACGCTAAAGGCCGGCGACGCAAGAACAAGTGCGCGGATGGGCGGCGCGTAGTCATGAACCCAGCTTGCCGCGAGGACTGCTCCAACCGATTGGGCGACGACCGCGATATCTTCCATGGCAAAGCCGTCCCCGGCAATGATGTGCCGAACGAAACTATCGAGATCGCGTACCGAAGCTGCGAACGATGGAGAAAAGCCGCGCGTTCCGGGAGAACGGCCGTGGCCGCGGGCATCCCAGGCATAGAATGCAAAATCATCGAGACCAAGCTCGCCGACAAGATGGGCGACACGCCCGCCATGCTCATGGCCGCGATGCAAAAGGATGATTGCGCCTCTGGCCGTTGCGCTGCGCGCCGGCCATTTGCGATAGAAGAGTTCCGTTCCGTCATGCGAGCGAAAGAAATGCTCTTCGGCTGCGCCGGGCGCAGTGTGGCCGTTGGCGTTCTCGGTGGTCGTTTCGTGTTCCGCCAACGAGATCATTCAGGATGCCGCTGTTTCGGCGCGCCGCAAGCCTGCGCGAACGCGATTGATCATGGTGTAGACCGAAAGGAGCGCCATAAGGGGAAAGATCCAGCCGAACCAGTAAGGGAGCACGATACCGCTGCCGATGAGGGCCGCGATGACGCCGAGTGCCAGGGCACGGTCGCTCTTGCCAAAGGGTCCGTCATAGCCGCGGCCGCCGCCGGTCATCACGCCGAGAACGCCGGCATATTCGGTCAGCATCGCGGCTATGGCAAAGGCGACGACGCCGGGCGGCGCGAATGGCCCGACCAGCATGAAGGGCAGGATGAGCGCCACGTCCGAGACGACGTCGCCGAGTTCGTTGAGATAGGCACCGAGCTTCGAGGCCTGCCTGAACTCCCGGGCCATCATGCCGTCGATCGCGTTAAGCGCCATGCGCGCGAAAAGGACGACCGGCAGCAGCCAGAAGACCGGGAAGATGTCGTAGAACAGGGCCACCACCGCTCCCGCAAGGACCGAAAGCACAGCTGCCGCGAGGGTGACCTGATTGGCGGTCACACCGCGCGCGACCAGGCGACCGACGAGCGGCCGCAGCAGGTTCTGGAAGGCTGGCTTCAGGGAATAGAGCGTTGGCATCGGCGGGATTCCCGAGAATTGGTCTAGGCCGTCAGCGGTTTCAAATCGGCCCTGCCGGGCAAAGGAAGGGATTTCACAATATTGCGTCCGCTGTGCTTGGCAAGATAGAGCGCCCTGTCGGCATTCTCGAGCAATTGCGCCGCAGTCTCGAACCTTCCGCTTCTGATCGTCGCCACACCGACGCTGGCGGTGATACGGATGGTTTCATCGTAGCTTGAGGTGATGATGAGGCTGCTGATCGACAGCCGGATTTTTTCCGCTTCGGCAATCGCGCTCTGCAAATCGCAATCCGGAAAGACCAGGGAAAATTCCTCGCCGCCGTAGCGAGCCGCGTGGCAATCGCGTTCGGCACCGATGCTGCGCAGGACATTCGCTGTCATTTTCAGGCAGGTATCGCCCATCTGGTGGCCGTAATGGTCGTTTATCGATTTGAAGTGGTCGAGGTCGACCATGAGGATTGCAAGATCGGTGTCGTTCTGCGTCGCCTTGGCAAACTCCTCGCCGATGCGCTTTTCGAAACTGCGCCGGTTCGCAAGGGTCGTCAGACCGTCTTCTTCGGAAAGCGCCTGCAGGATGGAATTGGTCCGCAGCAGATCGAGTGAGACGTGGCCATAGGCTTCGATAGCCTCGTTGATCGTCGACAACTCACGGAACAGCGGCCGGCGCAGTCTGAGCCTGCGCTTTTCGTGGCGGTCGATGGAACGCAGGCCTTCGATGGCCGAATTTATGGGGCGAATTATGTGCCTTGCCACGACATAGATCGCGCCGACAGCAATGAGAACTGGCAGCGTCAGAATGATGATCCACGCTACCTGGATCATCTTCGCCGTCCGCTGGATATCGCCAGACATGCCATAGGCGAGAACGGCGGCGTCGCTGACGATGGATTGGCCGAGCTCGTCGGTCACCCGCATGGCGCTTTGATAGGTTTCGAGCGCCTGCCGCTCCAGCTCGGCTCGAACGGCGGGGTCGGGACTCGTATCGCCGGCATCCATCTTGCGAACCTGATCGCGAAGGGCGACGATCTGCTTGACGTGGCTGCTGACCTTTTGGACGCCCTTTGCCAACTGATCATTTTCATCCAGCGTAAAGCTCTGGGCAAGCACATGCGTCTGCAATTGCAGCTGTCGCTCCAGCTCGCGGTCTTTCGCGAGGTAAATCGAACGCGCCAGCGACGCCAGCCGCTCGACCTTGATGGCGTTGCGGTTCTGGCTCAAGACCAGCGGCAGCTGCTGTTCTTGGGTGTAGCGTGCATCGTTCTCGATCTTGCGCAGGAATACGATGGAAACGCCTGCTGCAACTATGGCGTAAAGAAGCACGAATCCGATCAGCAGCCTTCCGGCCGTGATCATCGATATCTGCACTCCTCTCCTGCGCGCTGCCATTGCCGAATTTACCTAGTAGATGCTGAAGGGAAAATAAGTGTTGTTGATACGATCATACGTCCCATTCAGCCGGAGATGATCGAGCGCCTCGTTGACTTTCTTGATCAATTCCACATTACCTTTTTGCGCGGTGATGTGCGCCGAGCTTTTGAGAAAGCCGTTGGTTACCGGATCGCCGACATAGTCGAACTTCGAGTTATTCGGCGATTGCAGGAAGGTCAGCAGGTCGATGGAATCCGCCAGCACCAGATCGACCTCGCCCGCCTGCAGCAGCTTTTGCGCTTCCGGCTCGTCCTTGGTCAGAACGATCTTGCTCTCCTTATAGGCCTTTTCCAGATATTCCGATTGGATCGTCTGCTTGCCGGCCGCGATACGCACGCCCTTGAGGGCGGCGGGCGCAACATCCTTGAATCGGTTCGGATCTCCTGCAAACGCCGAATGCGAACGATAGTAGGAGCTTGAAAACTCCATTCGCGCGGCCCGGGCATCGGTATACGACATGCTCGCTACGACGAGGTCGTATTCGTTGTTTTCCAGCCTGCCGAAAATCTCATCCCAGGGTATGGCAACGAGGGTGCATTCAGCCTTCATGTCCTCGCAGACAGCCTTGGCAATATCGACGTCGAAGCCCACGAGATTGCCATTGGCATCGATGGAATTGAACGGCGGATATGCGCCTTCCGTTGCAACTCTAAGTTTTAGGGCTTCCGCCGAAGCGCTGCCCGAGAGCAGTTGAAGTGCTACAGCAGCCACTGCCAGGATTGTCAATTTCATCGTTTGCCGTCCCCAATACCCCGATGATAGCAGAATCACTCGGACGAAATGAACAAACTATGATCGATCAACAATTAATCCGAACATGCTTGATTTAAGTTAAATATCAGAAGTTGCATTAGATTGTTCGCGCGATGCGTGCAGCATTTCTCTGATGGCTGCCGAAGTGGTCGGCCGGCCGAACAGCCATCCCTGCCCATCCACCTTCGGTACGAGAGCGGCAAAATAGTCGCGCTGCGCCTCTGTTTCGATGCCCTCGACGACGATGGCGAGATGATGCACGTGGGCCATGCCGATGATTTGAGGGATGATCGAGACCGACACAGATCCGGTACCAATGGTCCGGGTAAAGGAACGGTCTATTTTGATGCCATCGACGCTCAGTTCGCCAAGATAGGCCAAACTCGAATAACCGGTTCCGAAGTCATCGATGAAGATCTTGTGCCCGCGCGCCCGCAAGCGCCGTATCGCGGCGATTGCATCGCTGGAGTTGGCGGTGGATTGCTCGGTAATTTCGAGCAGGATCTGGTCGCTGGCAACGTTTGCCGCCTTCAGCCGGGCCGCGAGCCAATCGTTGAAGTGTCGATCGAAAAGGTCGGCAGCGGATATATTGATATTGATATGAAAATTCCGATTGGCCACCAGAAACGCCGCCATGTCGTCCAGGACGTGTTCGATAATACAGGTCGTCAGACGATTGATCAGGCCTGACTTCTCCGCAACCGAAATGAACACATCCGGCGAAATTGCTTCGCCATTGTCGCGCCAACGCGCCAGCGCTTCCGCCGCCACCGGTTTTCCAGTGACAATATCGACGATGGGCTGATATTCTACCGTCAGCCGCTTGCGCGCGATCGCCTGCTGCAGGCGCGCCTTCATGCTCATCGTGTTGCGGCGTAGCAGGATGAGGATCACTCCGAGCGCGCCGCCAAGCGCCGCTCCGAACAGGGTCAGAATGATCGTCATGGGCTGCTCCGATGCCTCGAGCCTGCCGACTTCGACATTGACCGTTACGCAGGCGGTTTTCCTGCAGACGTTGCGAAAGATCGTACCGCCCTGCCTCCCGCCGCCGGAGGGCCTGATCCTCCCGATTGCCCCTTGATTGAGTGTGCCGAAGAGACCGATCGTCTCGGGCATGCCAACGGGATTGAACATGACGCTGAACGTGTAGTCGGGATTTTTCAGCGTTTCGAAAGCTTGGGGATCAAGGACGACATTGGCCTGGCCAGTGCCGATGATCGGGGCGGTGGTGTTGGAGATGGCAAGACGTGCCTTCGTGTAGATCAGTTTGCCGTCCAATGTTTCGAAATCATGCGTGATCAGGGGCATTGGTTTGCGCCCCTTCCCGAAAACCGCAGAGCAATGAAAAGCGCCGTCCTTGACCCGTCCGAGATCCTTCAGGAACTTCGTTCGAAACAGAATATCGCGAAGGTAGCTGATTTCTTCGGTCGAGCAGAAAGGAAAGGGCGAGCCGTTGATAACGGCGAGCATGTCGTCGACTTCGGCAAAAACGTCAACCGCGCGATCAAGCACCTGATCGGTGTATCTGCGCATGTCGGCCCGATCGCTCGAGACGATCACCAGCTTGCTGATCCATGCACCGCAGATACCGCCGCCGATTATCAAGGCCGCGACGAGCAAACTCCTGAACCAGGCTCGATCGAAATGGCGCCGCATCCAGAAAATTCTCATCGTCTTTTCCAAGCATCGATCCGCCAAGCTTCCAGGTTAAGATCATCCTTGCACGGCAAGTCGTAAAATTTCTCTGACCGAATGACACGAGACAATAATCGTAGCGAACCCGAAATCCACGCTGTAAGTTGTGGCGAGGGTGGAGCCACAACGAGAAGATGCAGCCGGCGCGATCAGAGCAAGAATTCCAAAACATCCTTCGTCGTCTCGAAATAGCGCTCGACGCATCGCAGATCGGCGTCTGGGAGCACAATGCCGAGACGGGCGAGGTGATCTGGAATTCGCAGATGCACCGGCTCTATGGCACCGGCGGTACGCAGAGACGAGTTAGCTCGGAAATTTGGATCAATGCGATTCATCCTGACGATCGGGCAAGAGCCATGGAGGACTTCAATGAAGCCGCCGAGCTCAAGAGCGACTACGTCTCGGAGTTCCGGGTGATACTCCCGAACGGAGATATTCGTCACATCAGGTCGCGGGCGCATTATTACGACGACGGCAGCAGCGGCACGTTCGTTGGCGCCGAGTGGGACGTGACCGCCGATGTCATGCTTACCCGCGAATTGTCGAACCAGAAGGCGATCGCCGAAGCACGGACGCTTGCCCTCGAAGCCAGCACCGCTCAGATCGAGTATGCTGCCGAGCACGATTATCTGACCGGTCTTCCCAATCGGCGGTTCTTCGACAGGCGTCTTGCCGAACTGTCGAACGATCCTCTAAGGGAGCGCCTCGCCGTGCTCCATGTCGATCTCGATTATTTCAAACAGGTGAACGACACGGCGGGCCATGCCGCGGGCGATGCCGTGTTGAAGTCGGCGGCGTTGATGATCGCTTCCGTCGTGCCGGAAGGCGGCTTCGTTGCGCGCATGGGGGGCGACGAGTTCATCATCCTCCTTTCGGATTTTGCGACGATCCGGGAGCTGGAAGTTGTTGCCGAGCATATCGTGCGCCTCCTGAAGCAGGGCGTATCCCACGGCGGAGCATTGCTGCAGACCGGCGCCTCCATCGGCGTCGCATGGGTCAATGACGGCAACGCCTCGGGACTGCTCGCCGAGTCCGATATCGCGCTCTACCGCGCCAAAAAGCTCGGCCGCAACCGCGTCGAATTCTTTGCGCCGCACCTCAAAAGCGAACTTTCGCGGGACCGTCGCATCGCTGAACATGTGAAGCGGGGCCTTGAGCGCGGCGAGTTCGTGCCTTTCTACCAGATCCAGATCGATGCTGAGTCACGTGAAATCGTCGGTATAGAGGCGTTGGCCCGTTGGCGACACCCCAAGCGCGGCGTGCTCGGCCCCGAGGCCTTCCTGAAGGTGACAAATACGCTCGGCCTCATGGCCGATCTAGATGCAGCCATGTTGCGAGCAGTGCTGCGCGACCGGCAGGTCTGGCAGGAAAGCGGCATCGCGGTTCCACGCATTGCGGTCAACACATCGGCGGCCCGCCTGTCCGATCCGTTGCTGATCAACCAGCTGCGTCTTTTGCAGATTCCGCACAATGCGATTTCGTTCGAGCTCCTGGAGACGATCTTTCTCGACGAGCTCGAAGACGAGGTCCTGCTCAACATTTCCCTGCTGAAGCAAATGGAAATCGACATAGAGGTGGACGACTTCGGTTCGGGACACGCCTCGATCATCGGTCTCCTGAAACTCAAACCCAAGCGCCTGAAGATCGACGGGCGCCTGGTCATGCCAATCACGATCTCACCCGAGCAGAGGAGTCTCGTCGGGTCAATCGTTGGAATAGCCCGGGCACTCGGCATTGGGGTGATTGCAGAGGGCGTCGAGACCAACGAGCACGCGAAATTATTGCGGCGTCTTGGCTGCGATACATTGCAGGGCTATGCAATCGCCTACCCGGAACCTGCGGCGGACCTTGGCGCACGGCTGCTTGTCGAGCGGAGTAAAGGCTCTAGTGTTCCGTGAATGACTCCGGCATTCCTTGCTTGATTTTCCCGATCGGGAAGGGTTTCTGGAAATGACCGCGCGCACCGAGAAAACTCAGTTCGCGGTTTGCCGCCATTGCGGCCAGTTCATCCTCGTCGCGGATCCCGCTTTCGAACATTGCGATAATCGTTCGCGCAAGTTCATTGCACCGAGGATCGGTCCTTGGGCAACGATCTAGCAGAATCGAAGCGCGATTATGCGCGCGCTGCATGATTTCCCAATCAGTGGTCGTAAATATGCGTCTGTCGATTTCCAAAAAGGCCATGACACGCTCCCTCAGATAAGGCGAGAACACATCCATGATTGCGGGTCGCCTCCCGCTGGGCATGATGTGAGCTAAGCGCATTTTCCGAGCGCCAGCAAATCGAATTTATTTCCTCTTTTCCGCGGCCCACTTACCGCAATGCGGAATCGCGCCCTGCGGTTCCAAATTTCTCAAACGCCCTTGAACACATATCCGGCATCTAGCGTTCGCCTTCGAGGAGCCGCATCAGGCCGGTCTCGGGGCCGCTCAAACCCTTTCGATGAGGCGATCGCAGCAAGGCCTCGCCGAGTTCTCCAGCGTTGAAACTTTCGATTATCAACGGGTGCACGTAGCTCGACCTTGTCACGGCCGGGGTGTTGCGCAGAAATTCGCTGACATGGCGCATAGCCGCCGCAACAGCGCGCTTGCGCGCCGATTCACTTTGCGCCTCGATACCGGCCAGGAAGGCCAGTGCTCGTGCGGAACCGTGGAAGGTGCGAAAGTCCTTGGCGCTGACCTTCGAACCTGAAATCTCGCGCAGATATTCGTTGAGCTTGCCGGCATGAAGCTTTCGCCAGCGATTCTCGTCCTTGTACTGGAACAGCCGTCCCCGACGCTTCAACAGCCTCAGGCGCTTGACCGCAGACGGATCCTTGATCGTTATCTCATTGGTTTTCTTGGATTTGCCGGCAAAAACGAAGCTTGCAGTATTGCCATCGATCTTGAGGTCGGTGCTTTTAAGCGAAGCGATGCCACGGCCGCCATCCTTGGCATATTTTTCGTGACCGGCACGAAACGCCTTCTGGTCGATCAGCTTGATGGCAAGGGCAGCGAGTGGTTTTCCGGATGTCGGCTTGCTGCGCATGTCGCGCATCACCCGTTTGCGGATGCGCGGCAAGGCCTTGCCAAATGCAAGCAAACGGTTGGTCTTCATGCTGTTGCGCACGTTTTCCCATTTCGGATGATAGATGTATTGCCGGCGCCCGAGTACGTCCTGCCCGACAGCCTGTATGTGGCCCTTGGCGCTACCGCAGCAACGGACATCGGTCCAGGCCGGCGGGATGACGAGTGCCACGATACGGGCTTCGTCCTTGGGAGAAAGCGGCTTGCCGTCGATCCGTTTATAGCGGAAGCCCTTCTTAAAGGGTGTGCGGATTAACGTGAAATCTGCCGGATCGACCAGTTTCAGGCCAAGCTCTTCTGCATAATCTTCATATCCGCGCTTCACCGTCGTCTCCACATGTCTATTGCCGAGAAACGTGATTGCGGCGAGACTGTTCCAGCGCCGAGTGACGCGCATCGCAGTCAAGGGAGGAATGACCATGACGAAACTTGCTCTCTATGTTCCGCTCGAAGCAAAACCCGGCAAGGAAGAAGAGGTCGCGGCCTTTCTGAAATCCGCCTTGCCGCTCGTCAACGAAGAAGCGGGAACCGTCGCCTGGTTCGGCATTCGGATGGGGAAGAGCAACTTTGCAATCTTCGATGCCTTTCCGGATGAAAGCGCGCGGAACGCCCATCTTTCCGGCAAGGTTGCTGCAGCTTTGATGGCGCGGGCGGATGAACTTTTCGCCAGTCCGCCTCAGATCAACAAGCTTGAGGTTTTGGCGGCGAAACTGCCATAGTTATTATGCGGGAACGATTCGGCTGTTTGCAGCTTTCGTGCTGGACGGCAAGGAAAGGTTGACATGGCTCCTCGTTCTTTCTGGAAAGGCTATCTGAAACTGTCTCTGGTGACCTGTCCCGTGGCGATGGTTCCGGCTACGACCGATCAGGAAAAAGTGCGGTTTCATACATTGAACCGGAAGACCGGCAACCGCGTGGTCAGCCAATATGTCGATTCCGTCAGCGGCAAGGCTATCGACGAGGACGATCAGGTAAAAGGCTATCAGCGCGGCGAGGACGAATATGTGGTGCTCGAGGATGACGAGATCGATGCTGTCGCGCTCGAAAGCACGCGCACAATCGACATCGAGATGTTCGTGCCGCGCGAAAGCATCGAATGGATTTGGTACGACAAGCCGCATTACCTGACGCCCGATGATCCCGTCGGCGAGGAAGCTTTTGCCGTCATTCGCGAAGGGATGGTGGCGACAGGAAGGGTTGGTATTTCCCGCCTTGTCATGTATCGCCGCGAGCGGGCGGTCATGATCGAGCCGCGCGGCCGCGGCATCGTGCTGTGGACGCTCCGTTATGGCGACGAGGTTCGCGATGGCGACGCCTATTTCGGCGATATTCCTACCGGCAAGACCGATCCTGAACTGATGAAACTGGTGCAGACACTCATCGAGGAGCGCACCAAATCGTGGGATCCGAAGATGGCCGAAGATCCGGTGCAGGACCGTCTGCTCGAAATCATCGCGGCCAAGAAAAAGGGCAAGAAGCGTCCGGCAAAAGCCAAGGCGGCGGAAACGGAAGAGGCGCCCAGCAACGTCATCAACATCATGGATGCGCTGCGCAAGAGTATAGCGAGCGACAGCAAGCCGACGAAGAAACGGTAGGCAAGATCGATTTCTGTTGTTATCTACGAACGGTTTCGAATTTTAGAATGAATAATTTCAATCAGCAATTTGGGCGTCCATCGCTGACGCCGTGAGCCAAGAAGGCAAATTTGATATGTCAGCAGATTTTTATTGTTGGGCTGCCAGCGCCGGCATGACGCCTAGTGATCCGAATTTTGACGAATGGGTGGATGCTAAAACCGAAAGCACGGACAAAAAGGCCGCTCCGAACCTTGAAGCCTTTGCGGATGCTCTTCTCAAGCGATATCCGGATCTCGCTCCTCAGGGCGGAGCTACGATATGGACGTTCAGCCCGATAAAATCGACGATCTCCGACGACTTCATGTCGCTCCACCTCACCTGGGACGGTTTGCAGGAGGCTTTGGCCTTTATCGTCGAAACAGCGCACCGCCACGGCATCGACTGTTACGATCCACAGACTGGTGACTATTATCCTGCTCCTGTCCGAAGTTCACCTTCGCTGATCAGCAGATTATTCAAGGGTCTGTCTGGACGATCGAACTGAATAGCGGCACGGCTATGTCGGACGTAATATAGGGGAACTCCAGGCCCCTGATATAGATTGAGACTATGGCCGGACGGCACTCGATTCGGCCGTTCAGGTTTTCGCCCTCCTTCTCAGCTGGTGTCCGATCGAGCCATGTCAATTTCAGATGCAATATACCGTCCCTTCGAGAATCTGATCCAGCCACTCGATATCCCCTACAGGCCGCTGCCGTCCAGGGGGCCAGTGGCTGTCCTTCTTCACTTCGTCCTGATGTTTCGTGGCATCTTGATCACGCTCGCCCTCTGCACCATGGCGATCGAGGCCATGAACCTGACGATCGTCTGGGGCCTTTCTGTCATCGTCGATGGCGTCACACAGCAGGGTGCTGTCGCTTTCCTGCATAACGACCGAATGCTGCTGATCCTCCTCGGCCTGATGCTCTTCCCAGTCATCCCGATCGCGTCCTTTTTCGTCAATACGCTGAACTCGCACACGCTTGGGATCGGCATGCCGGCTGCCATTCAATGGCAGGGCCACAGGGCGGTCGAGCGGCAGGACCTCGCCTTCTTCCACGATCTCTATGCCGGCCAAGTCGCTTCGCGCCTGCAGCAGGTGGCGTCAGCCGTGCAGCAGCAGGTCATTTCCGCCTTCCAGTCCATCCCGCGATTCATCATGCAGATGGTCGGCTCCGTTGTTCTGCTGAGCGCGCTCTCCTGGCAGCTTGCGCTGCCGTCCATAATTTGGATCACGCTCAACGTATTGCTCGCCGTCAGGCTGGCGCCCGTCTTTACCGAGCGCTCACGGCGCTCCGCGCGGCGTCGCAGCCTGATTTCCGGCGCCATCACCGATCTTTACGCCAATATGCAGATGGTCAAGCAATTCGCCGCTGAAGACAGCGAGGCCGGTGCCATCAGAGGCATAATCGGCAAGGCGATCAAGGCGCAGCAGAGCGAACAGCGGATCTACCGTACGGCTGAGGTCATCGTCGTCGTCCTCAACATGATGCACTGGCTAGCGATCCTGTGGATCGGCTTTACCGGCCTCGTTGACGGTTTCGTTACGATCGGCGAGTTCACCGCCGCCGTCTATGTTCTCAGCCGCTTCTCCGGTCACACATTCACATTCCTGCAGATGGGCCAGCAGATCTTCCAGGCGATCGGCACGATCAAGGACGCCATGCCGGTAATGACGACACCGCCGACAATCACCGATCGGCCGGAGGCGGCCGAGCTTGTTGTGGACCGGGGCGAGATCCGATTCGAGAACGTCCGCTTCGCGTACGCGTCGGGCAAACCCGTCATTGACCATCTGTCCCTGACGATCCGGCCGGGCGAAAAGGTCGGCTTCGTAGGTCTCTCAGGCGCCGGCAAGACGACGCTCGCAAACCTGCTCCTGCGTTTCTACGACATCAAGGATGGCGCGATATCGATCGACGGCCAGGACATCCGCAGGGTAACGCAGTCCAGCCTTCGCCGCGCGATCGGCGTCATTGCCCAGGATGTCGCGCTGCTGCATCGTTCGGTCGGCGACAATATCCGCTATGGCCGGCCGGATGCGGCCCAGCACGAGATCGAAAGGGTGACGAAGATGGCGAGTGCCGATGGCTTCATCGGCGATCTCTCCGACAGTGAGGGCCGCAGGGGCTACGCCGCTTTCGTCGGCGACCGCGGCATCAAGCTCTCCGGGGGCCAACGCCAGCGCGTGGCCATCGCGCGCGTTCTCCTGAAAAATGCCCCCATCCTGATCCTCGACGAGGCGACTTCCGCGCTCGACAGCGAGTCCGAGGCCGCAATCCAGGAAAAGCTCAATCTCGTGATGGATGGGAAGACGGTGATTGCCATTGCGCATCGCCTTTCGACGATTGCCATGATGGACCGAATAGTCGTGCTCGATCAGGGACGCATCGTCGAAGAGGGAAGGCCCGACGAACTTGTGGCGACTGACGGCTTGTTTGCCCGCCTGTGGAAACGCCAGACAGCAGGCTTTATTGCCGAAGAAATCGACTAGAGCCGCTTTCTAGGCCTTCTTCGCGCGCGTTCCCTTCGGCTTTTCGATCGGCGCCGCTGCTGCGCGGAAATCGACCCAGGGGTCGGCCTTGTACGAGGCGATACGCGTCGGCGTGTTGAGGACGGTGAAGTAGGCGGGTCCAATTCCCGGGGTGAGCTCGCTCCATTCCAGCGGCATCGATACGGCCGCGCCCGCTCGTGCCCGCGTCGAATAGGGTGCGACCGCCGTTGCGCCGCGCTGGTTGCGCAGGTAGTCGATGAGGACCTTGCCGGTGCGCTTTGCCTTGGTGATGGTGGAGACGTAAAGTCCAGGACTGTCGGCAGCCATCGAATCTGCAATCGCCTTGGTAAACGCCTTGACCTCGGGCCATACCGCTTTCGGCTTGAGGGGCGAGACGACATGAAGACCCTTGCCGCCGGAGGTCTTCAGGAACGCCTTCAGGCCAGCCTGTTCCAGCCGCTCGCGCGTTTCCTCGGCCGCCCTTATGACCTGCTCCCACGGAACGCCATCACCGGGATCGAGATCCATGATGATCATGTCCGGACGTTCCCAATCCTTCACGGTCGAGCCCCAGGGGTGGATTTCGAGCACGGCCGCCTGCACGAGGCTGATCAGCCCGTCCAGATCCTTGATGCTGATCAGCGGCTCCTCATCCTTGTCCATCGGGTCGTTCACCAGGACAATGTTCGGATTGAGCCCTTTCCACGCGTGCTTCTGGAAGAAGGATTGGCCGGTGATGCCTTCCGGGCTTCGCAGCAGCGCCAGCGGCCGCCCGACGATGAAGGGCGAGATGTAGGGCCAGACCTCGGTATAATAATCCGCCAGTCCCTGTTTGGTTACGCCCTGATCGGGCCAGTAGATGCGATCGGGATGCGTGAGTTTCACGGTGGACCTCTGCGGTTTTATCTGCCCATTCATTTTGGGCGTCTCCCGGACAACCTCGTGCGCCGGCTTGTCCTCGCGCAAGCCGCGGAAGGCGGCGTGACGCAGATTGTTGTCGGCCGTCCAGGTGCGGAACTCGACGTCGGCGACGAGTTGTGGCTTGACGTAGCGCACCTGACGCGCCGCATCGGCGGCAAGACGCGCGACAAACGGGCTTTCCGGCTGACGGATACGCTCAAGACGACGAAAAAGATCCTCGGCGACGGCCGTGCTGTAGCCGGTGCCGACACGCCCGACATGTTCGAGCTTGTCGCCATTGTAAACGCCCATGACGAGTGAGCCGATTGCCTTGCGCGATGTCGTCGAAGGGACATAGCCGGCAATGACGAACTCCTGCCTTTGCGAGCATTTCGCCTTGATCCAGCTCTTGACCCTGCCCGACCGATAGGGCGCATCGCGCAGTTTCGAAACGATGCCTTCAAGGCTGAGCCGGCAGGCATGGGAGAGTATGTTCTGGCCGTCGCCTTCGAAATGCTCGCTGAACCGCACCATGCCCGTGCTGCCGCCGGCGATCTTCTGCAGCACCGCCTTGCGTTCGAGGAGTGGCAGAGCCTGAAGGTCATAACCGTCGAGATAGAGAAGATCGAAGACGTAGAAGATAAATCGATCCGTGCGGTCGCTGCTGAGATCTGCCTGCAACGCAGAAAAGTCGGAGGCTCCGGCGGAAGCTTCGACGACGAGTTCGCCATCGACCAAGGCGGTGCCGACCGCAAGTTCCTGCAGCGCGGCGATGATTTCCTTGCCGAACTTCTTGGTCCAATCGAGCCCTGTACGGGTGAGAAGCTTCACCCGGCCAGCCTCGATCCGCGCCTGCAGCCGGTAGCCGTCGAACTTGATCTCGTGAACCCAGCGTTCCCCCGATGGCGGCTTTGTCGAAAGCGACGCCAGGGCGGGTTCGACGAAAACAGGGAGCTTCGCCTTCTTCGCGCCTTTGATAGTCGAGGGATCAGGCATACTAACATCGACCGCTGGCGCAGGTGCTTTCCTTGCGGCCCGGGCTTTCGAGGCATCCTTGTCGATCTTGCCGGTTTTGGAGGACCATCCCGGTGCTTCGCCGGCGACGTCGCCGATATCCCGCCCGGTCTTCACCGATTCCGGCTTCTCCGCAAGAATGTCGGGGTCACCCGCCGTGCGCGCAGCGTCGTCCTCGCCCTTGATCAAAAGCCAGTTCTCGCGCTTTTCGCGTGGGCGGCCCTGCATGCGGACAAGATGCCAGCGGCCCGATAGTTTTTTGCCATGGAGTTCGAATTCGAGGTGCCCCTTGGCATACCCCCGATGCTCGTCGAATACGGGTGTCCAGGTGCCGCTATCCCAGACGATGACCGTGCCGCCGCCGTACTCGCCCTTGGGGATGGTGCCTTCGAAGTCGCCATATTCGAGCGGATGATCCTCGACATGAACGGCAAGTCGCTTCTCGCCGGGAACGAGGCTCGGACCGCGCGTCACCGCCCAGCTCTTGAGAACACCGTCCATCTCCAGTCGGAAATCGTAGTGAAGCCGTGTGGCGTCGTGTTTCTGGATAACGAAGCTGTTCCCGGCACTAGCCGCTTTGCGGCCCTTGGGTTCGGGCGTGGTCTTGAAATTGCGTTTCTTCCGGTAGGTTTCGAGCGCAACCATCGATCAGACCCAGATTCAGCTTGCTTTGCGCCTTGCAGGTTCGGCCTTTGCCTTGGTACCCGCCGCCTTCTTTGGTGCGGCCTTCTTTGCCGTCATGCCGGCGCTTTCGCGCAGTGCCTGCATGAGATCGACAACCTTTTCCGACTTCTGGGGTTTGCGAACCGGGATTGCCTTGCCCTCGAGCTTGGCCTTGACGAGTTCCGCGAGCGCGGATTCGTAACGGTCCGTATATTTCGAGGGATCGAACGTGCCGTGCTTGGTATCGATGATGTGCTTGGCAAGTTCGAGCATTTCGCCTTTGATCTTCATCTCGGGCACGTCGTCGAATGCTTCCTTGGCGGAGCGCACCGCGTAATTGAACTGCAATGTCGTCGCGAGCAGCCCGGCATCGTCCGGTCGTATCAGCAGCGTGCGCACGCGGCGAAAGAGGACGGTCTGCGCAAAAGCTGCAACTTTCTTGGCTTTCAGACCTTCGCGGATGAGCGCGAACGCCTCCTGGCCATGTTTATCGCCGGGCGTCAAATAATAGGGCTTGTCGAAGTAGAGATCGTCGATCTCATCCATAGGCACGAATGCCTCGACATTGAGGGTCTTGTCGCTTTCGGGAACGGCCGCTGCCACCTCGTCCGGCTCAAGGACGATATAGTCGTTTGAGCCGACTTCGTATCCCTTGACCTGATCCTCTTTTTCCACCGGCTTGCCACTGTCGCTGTCGATGAACTGTCGCATCACCCGGTGTCCGGTGGCGCGATTTATGGTGTGGAAAGCGATGCGGTCAGATGTCGACGCGGCGGTATAAAGGCTCACGGGGCAACTCAGCTCCGCTACTTTGAGATAGCCTTTCCAGTTCGCACGTGGCGCCAATACTCAACTCCTTCGGCTACGCAACAAATGCCGGGGAACACGGTTGGTTCCGACCTTGGTAGCATACTATGCCGAAATTGTTAAATTGCGATAGTCCGTGCTTTTACATGCGCGGCGCGGCCCGCGCCCCAGCCGAAAAAGGCTACGCCTATGCCCAATAGTACGAACAGGATCGCGGTCGCGGCGTAGCTGCCGGTAACGCTGTGGATCAGGCCGACAAGCAGCGGACCGACCGCGGCAAGCATATAACCAATGCACTGCGCCATCCCTGAAAGGTGCGAGGCGACGTGCGCATCGGGCGAGCGCAGAACGATGATCGTCATGGCGATGGCGATGAGACCACCCTGTCCAAGCCCCTGCAGGACCGCCCAAACCCATACGGTCGATAGCGGTGCGAACAGGAACCCCATCAGCCCGGTGATTGCAAGTGCAATGAGCGCAAGGTTGACGCCGCGCTGGTCATTGCAGCGCACGGCGATGGAGGGCACGAAAAGGCAGGCAAAGACCTGGACCATGACCGAGACGGAAACGACGAGGCCAGCCGTTACACCATCCATGCCGCGCTCGCGCAGGATCGGCGACAGCCAGCCGAAAATGCAATAGGCGAGGGCGGACTGCAGTCCCATGAACAGGGTGACCTGCCAGGCGAGACGGTCGCGCCACAATCCTTCGACCCTGAAGCCTGCATGCTTGGTGCGGACCTTGCGGAAGAAGGCATGCGGGAACCAGATTGCAGCCACAACAAGCGCAGGCATGGCCCACGCGCCGAGCGCGAGCGACCAGGAGCCGCCGAGCATGCGTTGCAGCGGAAGGGTAAAGCCTGCCGCGGTTGCCGCTCCGGCGCAAAGCGCCATCGTATAGAGGCCCGTCATCAAACCGGTGCGACTGGCGAAGTCGCGCTTTACCAGTCCCGGCAGCAAGACGTTGCCGATAGCAATGCAGGCGCCGGCAAGGGCGGTACCGATGAACAAGAAGGGCAATTGCAGGCCGCGCAGCGCAGTACCGAGCGCAAGGAGCAGGAGCACGCCGAGCAGCGTGCGTTCTGCGCCAATGCGCTGGGCCAGTCTCGGCGCGAGTGGCGCGAAGATGCCGAGGCAAACGACGGGGAGCGTCGTCAAGACGCCAGCTCCGAAGGACGATAATCCGGTCTGCGCGATGATCTCGGGCAAAAGGGCCGATGCGCTTGAAAACACCGGACGCAGATTGAATGCAATCAGCACAAGGCTGAGGCCGGTGACAATGGCGACGCTGCGGCTCGAAAATTGCGGCGCACGCGGCTCCGGCACGCTGTCGGCTTCGGCGTTGATCAGCTGATCACCGATGACCGCCTCAGCGCGGGATTTGGATGGCATGTGGTTCATGATGCAAGCAACCGGTCAATTTCGTCCAGGATGGGAGCCATGAAAGCCCGAGTCGTCGACGCGGCAAGGTCGGGATCGCCGGAGGCAATTGCATCGACGATCGAAAGGTGCGCCGCCATGTCGGGTTCCGGAAGTTCGCCCGTCACGGTCGCCTTGATGACTTCCTGAATCGAGGCGGAGAAAAACTCGTAGACTTCGACGAAGGCGAGATTGTTCGAAGCGGCCACGACGGCCTTATGGAAGGCGAGGTCGCGCTGAACATAGCGATCATGATTGGCCGGATCATATTCGCCGCGATCGGCGAGCAGTTGCCGCAAATACGCTATCGTTTCTGGCCTGTGGCGGGCCGCAGCGAGCCTTGCCGCCTCGACCTCGAGCGCACAGCGCGTCTCGACCTGATCGCGCAGCCCGGTGCGTCGCATCCGCAGCAGGCTTTCATCCGTGTCGATCACGGACAGAACATAGGTCCCCGATCCCTGGCGTGTTTCCAGGTAGCCTTGCGCGACGAGGACGCGCACAGCTTCACGGACGGTGCCGCGGCTGACGCCAAGCATGTCGGCAAGCGTCGCCTCGTTCGGAATGCGGTCGCCAACCTTCCAGCGATCGGTGGTGATTTCCGCCCGGATATTATTAACTGCCGTTTCGGCAAGATTGGTGCGCGCAGCGGGCTGCATGGCAAAAGTCCTAAAGTCATCTGATGACTTGACTAATACGACTGGTAAAACGGGATGTCAATAAACACCGCTGGATTGCAAAGTATGGCCGGGGTCCCCGGTTCAATGCCGGCGTGAAAGCTCGCGGGTTGCCGCTTCGAGACCCGCCAGTGTCAACGGATACATCCGGTGCGCGAAAATCGTGCGGATCATGGCTGTCGAGGCCGTATAATCCCAACAGCTTTCCTTGGTCGGATTGAGCCAGACTGCGTTGTTCCACTGGTCGAGGACCTCCCCGAGCCAGGCGGCACCGGCCTTCTCGTTCCAGTGCTCGACCGAGCCGCCCGCATGCGAGATTTCGTAGGGGGCCATTGCCGCGTCGCCAACGAAGATGACCTTGTAGTCCGGTCCATATTTATGGATCACGTCCATGGTCGGAATGCTTTGCGTGTGGCGGCGGCGATTGTCCTTCCATACCGCCTCATAGAGGCAGTTGTGGAAGTAGAAATATTCCATGTGCTTGAATTCCGATCGCACTGCAGAGAACAGTTCTTCGGCGACCTTGATGTGCTCGTCCATGGAGCCGCCGACGTCGAAGAACATGAGCAATTTAACATGGTTGTGCCGTTCTGGACGGGTTATGACATCAAGATAGCCATGTTCGGCGGTCGACCTGATAGTTCCGGAAAGGTCGAGCTCGTCGTCGGCACCCTCGCGAATCCAGCGGCGCAGGCGCTTGAGCGCCACCTTGATGTTGCGCGTGCCGAGTTCAACGCTGTCGTCGAAATTCTTGAACTCGCGCTTGTCCCAAACCTTGACGGCGCGCCGATGTCGGCTCTCATCCTGGCCGATGCGCACGCCTTCGGGGTTATAGCCATAGGCGCCGAAAGGCGAGGTGCCAGCGGTTCCGATCCATTTCGAGCCGCCTTGGTGCCGGCCCTTCTGCTCTGCAAGCCGCTGGCGCAGTGTATCCATCAGCTTGTCGAAGCCACCGAGAGCCTCAATGAGTTTCTTTTCTTCCTCGCTGAGATGCTTTTCGGCAAGTTTGCGCAACCACTCCTCGGGAAGATTGGCGATATTGATGCCGTCTTCGCCGCCGAACGCTTCGATGCCCTTGAAGACATGGCCGAAGACCTGATCGAAACGGTCCATGTGGCGCTCGTCCTTTACGAGCGCGGAGCGGGCCAGATAGTAGAAGCCTTCCACATCATAGTCGACGAGTCCCGCTTCCAAGCCTTCGAGCAGCGTCAGATATTCCCGCAATGAAACGGGAATGCGCGCCGCCTTCAGCTCAAGGAAGAAGGGGATGAACATCAGACAGTCTTCACGTATTTGATGAACGGCGTGACCTTGGCGATACGGTCATAGAGCTGCCGCGCTGTCGCATTGTTCTGGTTGGTCGTCCAGTAGACCGAATGCGCCCCTGCCTTCGTGGCTTGCGCGTGCACAGCCTCGATCAGTGCGCGGCCAATGCCTTTGCCTCGCACCTCCGGATCGGCGAAAAGGTCCTGCAGATAGCAGACGTTTTCAATGCTCCAGCAATGGCGGTGAAAGAGATAGTGGGTAAGGCCAACCGGCTTGCCATCGAGTTCGGCAATGAAGCCGCGATACTCGTGGTCATTGCCTGACGTAAGCCGCTCGAAGGTCGTGCGGTAGACTTCTTCCGGCACCGTCGTCTCGTAGAAAGTCAGGTATCCGGTCCACAGCCGCCGCCACTCGGCCTCGTCTGATTTCGCCAAAGGGCGGATTTCAACGCTCATCCCTGCCTCCTCGCCATGAAGGCCAGTCGTTCAAAAAGGTGGACATCCTGTTCGTTCTTCAGCAAGGCGCCGTGCAGCTTCGGCAGCATGTTCTTCGGATCGGTCCGCAGATCCTCCGGCGCTATATCGTCGGCGACAAGCAGCCTGATCCAGTCGAGCGCCTCGGAGGTGGACGGCTTCTTTTTCAGGCCCGGAACGTCGCGGATCTCATAGAACTGCGTCAGTGCGGCGCGGACCAGATTTTGCTTGATGCCGGGATAATGCACCTCGACGATTTTCGCCAGGGTCTCGACATCGGGGAAGCGGATATAGTGGAAGAAGCAGCGCCGCAGGAACGCGTCCGGCAGCTCCTTTTCGTTGTTGGAGGTGATGACGACGATCGGCCGATGGGCAGCGCGGATTGTCTCCCCGGTTTCGTAGACGAAGAACTCGTTGCGGTCGAGTTCCTGCAGCAGGTCGTTCGGAAACTCGATGTCCGCCTTGTCGATCTCGTCGATGAGGAGAACGACCTTCTTCGGCGCGGTGAATGCGTCCCAAAGCTTGCCGGGCTTGATATAGTTGGCAATGTCGTTGAAGCGGGCATCGCCAAGCTGGGAATCGCGCAGGCGGCTGACGGCGTCATATTCGTATAGTCCCTGTTGCGCTTTCGTCGTCGATTTGACGTTCCACTCGATGAGATCCAGCCCGAGCGCCGCCGCGATCTGGCGCGCCAGCTCGGTCTTGCCAGTGCCGGGTTCGCCCTTGACGAGCAGCGGACGCTCCAGGGCGATCGCCGCATTCACCGCAATCATCAGATCCTTGTCGGCCACATAGGCCGCCGTGCCTTCAAAGCGCATGGTCATTCCTTTCGTGAGCCCGCGAGATTAGGGATGGCGCAGCGTCGGGGCAAGAGGTTGAAATTAGCCGGCGACGGTACTGGTGCAATTGCGCGCGCCGTCCTATATTCGGCTTGGCGCTCTGCGCTTCTCGACAGGAGAGACATATTCCCCGGGGCCTTAATGATCCCTTAGGGAGCTGTCCCTGAGGAGGCCCGTGGGCCTCTTCACACGGCGCCCACCTACTTTGTAGGTTCCCGGGATCGACTTCTCCATCGGTTGTGTGGACGCCACTTTTGTTTTTCACGCCATCAAAGCCTTGCCGTGACGCATCACTCCCCCATCAAAGAGTTGAAGAAGAAACTTCGCCTCGAGGCACTCGGGCGGCGCGACGCGCTGACAACCGAGGCGCGGATCGAGGGGTCGATGCGCATTGCCGATATCGGTCTCGCTTCCTTCGCCCTCGAAGCTGACGCCATCGTTTCGGGATTCTGGCCGATCCGGTCCGAAGTCGATTTGCGGCCGCTGCTTTTCGGTTTGCGTGAACGCGGCGCCCGGCTATGCCTGCCGGTCATCATCGACAAACAGACGATCCTGTTTCGCGAACTCGTGCGCGGCGCGCCCATGGTCGAGACCGGTTTTGGCACGGCCGGACCGCCTGCGGAGGCCGCAGTGCTTGATCCGACCTTCATGCTTGTACCGCTCGCAGCCTTTGATGCGCGTGGACACCGCATCGGCTATGGCGCCGGCTATTACGACCGGGCAATCGCCAGGCTTGAGGACAAGGGGCTAAATCCGCGCCTCGTCGGCGTGGCGTTCGACTGCCAGGAGGTGGAAATCGTGCCGGACGAGCCGCATGACATGCCGCTCGAAGCCATCCTGACGGAAAGCGGGTTGCGCAGTATCAATCGGACGGATAAATCCATTCGATGATGCACGGCTCGCCAAGGGTGGCGGCCGACCCGGGATGCGTAAGTGAGATTACTTTTTCTAGGTGATATGGTGGGCCGGTCGGGGCGAACAGCTGTGTACGAACAGTTGCCCGGCCTTATATCCGACCTCAAGCTCGATTTCACCATCGTCAACGGCGAGAACGCCGCGGGCGGCTTCGGCATCACTGAAGAAATCTTCCACGATACGATCAATGCCGGCGCGGATGTCGTCACCACCGGCAATCATGTCTGGGACCAGCGCGAGGCATTGGTCTTTGCCGCACGCGAAGAGCGCTTCCTGCGGCCCGCGAACTTTCCTCTCGGAACGGCGGGTAAGGGGTCGGGGCTTTTCATCGCAAAGAACGGCGCCCGCGTCCTTGTCGCCAACATCATGGGCCGGGTGTTCATGCATCCGGACCTGCATGATCCCTTTACCATCGCCGAGGAAATCCTTGCTGCCTGCCCGCTCGGCGAACAGGCCGATGCGGCGGTATTCGACTTTCATGCCGAGGCGACGAGCGAGAAACAGTGCTTCGGCCATTTCGTCGATGGCCGCGCGAGCTTCGTCGTCGGGACGCACACCCACGTGCCGACGGCGGATGCGCAGATTCTCAATGGCGGCACTGCCTATATGTCCGATGCCGGCATGTGCGGTGATTACGATTCCTCCCTCGGCATGGACAAGGAGGAACCGCTCAACCGCTTCCTTTCCAAAGTGCCGAAAGGACGTTTCGAGGCGGCAAGCGGCAAGGCGACGATTTGCGGCGTCGGTGTCGAAATTTCAGACAGGACCGGCCTTGCCGAGAAAATTGCGCCGCTGCGCATAGGGCCGCGCCTGGAGGAGACGATCCCCTCCTTCTGGAAATGAGTTGATCTTGCGAGGCGCCAACACCACCTGCGCATCCAATAGACTTCAGAACATCTATTATCTTTGATTTTGCACCATCCGGGCCAACAGCAACACAGGAACGACCCCCATGGAAGCGCTACTTTCCCATTTCGATTTCATCTATCGGCCCGAGGGGCTCATTGCCCTTGTCACGCTTGTGGTGATGGAGGTCGTCCTCGGCATCGACAATCTCATCTTCATTTCAATTCTGACCAATAAATTGCCGAAAGAGCAGCAGGCCCGGGCCCGTCGCCTTGGGATCAGCGCTGCGCTGATCTTGCGCCTGGTGCTGCTGTTTACGATTTCGATCATCGTGCAGTTGACGGAACCTGTCTTCGAAGCCTTCGGACATGGTTTTTCCTGGCGGGATCTCATCCTGATCGCCGGCGGCCTCTTTCTGGTCTGGAAAGCGACGAAGGAAATTCACCATACGGTCGATCATGAAGATGCCAAGGAAGATGTCATCGGCAAGACCGTAACCCTGTCCATGGGCGCGGCGATCATGCAGATACTTTTGCTCGATCTCGTCTTCTCGGTGGATTCGATCATCACGGCGGTCGGTATGACCGACGAGATTGCCATCATGGTCATCGCGGTTCTGGCGGCGGTTACAGTGATGCTGCTCGCAGCCGAGCCCTTGTCGCGGTTCATTGCCGCCAATCCGACTATAGTCATGCTTGCCCTCGGATTCCTCCTGATGATAGGCATGACGCTTATCGCCGACGGGTTTGGTTTCCATGTACCGAAAGGCTACATTTATGCGGCAATGGGCTTCTCGGCTCTCGTCGAAGCGCTTAACATGCTGGCGCGGCGAAGGAGGAAGAAGAGCCACTGACCTTGCTCCATGCTGACCCGGAATTTCTGACAACAAGGACTGAACGTTGATGAATACGACACTTACCGAAGCTTTCGTTCCGCTGAAGCTCGCCAACCGGCCGCTGGTCTATAAGGCGCTCGCTGTTCTTATAGGCACGGCATTCCTTGCCGTCAGTTCCTGGGTCTCCGTGCCGATGATACCGGTACCGGTAACCATGCAGACCTTTGCGGTCACGATGGTTGGCGCCCTTTATGGTTGGCGTCTCGGGGGCCTCACGGTCATCGCCTGGCTGATTGAAGCCATGATGGGCATGCCGGTTCTCGCGGGCGGCGCATTCGGGCTCGCACCCTTCATTGGTCCTACCGCTGGCTATCTCTTCGCGTTCCCGGTCGTTGCGGCGTTTGTCGGCTATCTCGCCGAGCGCGGTTTGACCCGCAATCCGTGGTCGTCCTTCGCGGTCATGCTCCTCGGTAATGCCTTGTGCCTTGTGCTCGGCGCCTCCTGGCTCGTCCACCTTTTCGGCCTTGAAACCGCATGGGTATCGGGCGTCGCACCGTTCATCGTCGGCGGCATTCTGAAGTCGGCTTTGGCAGCCGCCGTTATTGAAGCCTTGCGCCGCTCAGGGGTCATGGTTCGCCTCGGTTGACGGTCAGGCTTCGCCCGCACCATCTCCTGTGCATGCTGACCTATGTCGGGAGGGGCTACAGCGAGGCGTTCACTGCCAATTATGACGAGGTCATCAAGCGACTTGTGGCGGGCGAAACCATAGAACTGGGCGAGGGGCCGGACGATATCTGCGCTCCTCTGCTTGGCGATGCAGATCCGCATTGCCTGTGGGCGAGTGTTCGCGAGCGCGACACCAAAGCTGCGGCGGCAGTGAGCAGATTGCTGGGGCGGCAAGTGAAAAACGGCGACACGATCGAACTCGATGCTGCCCTGCTTTCGACATTTCGCCGGGAGTTCAAAAAGGGCACGACGCGCGAGGCGTGTGGTGGTTGCGAGTGGTTCGACCTCTGCTCGGACATTTCGCGGACTAACTTTTCAGGCGTGCGGCTGACACGATGATCCGGATGCAAGCTTTGCTTCTCGTGTGGCTGGACGCGCGATAGGATTTTCCCTATAAGGGCGCCATTCCAGCAGCATGTTTTCCGCTAGGTGCAGCCCGCAGCGTCAAATTGCAGGGCCCTGACGTGAAACATCAGCAAACGTAGCAAAGCACGCAGGGGTGCCATGGCAGGCCATTCACAATTTAAGAACATCATGCACCGCAAAGGGCGCCAGGACGCCGTTCGGTCGAAAATCTTCTCCAAGCTCGGGCGCGAAATCACCGTCGCTGCCAAACAGGGTCTGCCCGACCCTACAATGAACCCGCGCCTGCGTCTGGCTGTCCAGAATGCCCGGGCGCAGTCCATGCCGAAGGACAATATCGAGCGTGCCATCAAGAAGGCCGCCGGTGGCGAGGGCGACAATTACGAGGAAGTCCGCTACGAGGGCTATGGCCCGGGCGGCGTTGCCGTGATCGTCGAGGCACTGACGGACAACCGCAACCGCACGGCCTCCAATGTTCGTGCTGCCTTCACCAAGGCGGGCGGCGCCATGGGTGAAACCGGCTCGGTGGGCTTCATGTTCAATCGCGTCGGAGAAATCACCTACAAGCCGGAAGCCGGCAGCGCCGACAAGGTCATGGAAGCCGCGATCGAGGCCGGCGCCGATGACGTTTCGAGCGACGAGGACGGCCATGTCATCCTGTGCGCCTTTGAGGACATCGGCGAAGTTTCCAAGGCGCTGGAAAGTGCCCTTGGTGAAGCAGAGTCCGTGAAGGCGATCTGGAAGCCGCAGACCATGGCGCCGGTCGACGAAGAGAAAGCACAGTCGGTTCTGCGCCTTCTCGCGACGCTCGACGATGATGACGACGTTCAGAACGTCTATGCCAATTTCGAAGTGAGCGACGAGGTTCTGGCCAAGCTCAGTGCGGCCTGATCGCGTTTTCAGTGCAACAATCAGATCCCGTCAGCCGCAAGGCTGGCGGGATTTTTGTTTGTCAGTTCATGGGGCCGTCGCCGCCGAGGGTCTCCATGGTGGGTTCCACGGGCTTGACGCCGGTTGCGCGGTTTATGAGGACCGTGATCACCCACAGGGCAACACCGACCCCGATGAGAATGCCGGCGATCTTGTATTGAACAGGATCGCGCCCGGTCCATGGGCCGGCGAAGAAAGCGCATGAGATGGCGCCGACGACGGGCAGAAAGGTCGGCGTGCGGAAATGATCGTGGTCCACGGTCTCGCGCCGCAGGATGAGCACCGCGATATTGACGATGGTGAAGACGAAGAGGAGGAGCAGTGCCGTCGTGCCGCCGAGCGCCGGCACCTCGCCGACAAACATGATCAGCCCGAATGCGAGAAGCGTCGTGAAGGCGATGGCAAGATAGGGCGTGCGGCGCGCCGGATGCACCTTGCCGAAGAGCGGCGGCAAGACATGCTCCCGGCTCATGCCATAAACGAGGCGGCTAGCCATGAGCATGTTGATGAGCGCGCTGTTGGCAACGGCAAACATGGTGATGAAGCCGAATATCCAAAGCGGGAAATTCGGTGCGCCCGCCTGCACGACTTTGAGGAGCGGCGTCTCGCCTTCGCCAAGTTCTGCCGGCGGGACGAGGGTGATCGCCGATATCGAGACGAGAACGTAGATGATGCCGGTGATGAACAGACCGGCAAGCAGCACCTTCGGGAATATCCGGGTCGGATTCTTGCATTCCTCGGCCATGTTGACGGAATCCTCGAACCCGACCATGGCGAAAAAGGCAAGTGTGGTCGCTGCCATGACCGACCAGAACACGCTTGAATCAGGTGCTGTGGCAAATTGCGTGATGCGCGAGACATCGCCCTGGCCGGCGGTAATCGCCATCAGGCCGATGAAGATAATGATCAAAAGACCGGTGAGTTCTACGACCGTCAGCACGACATTGGCCTTCACACTCTCACCGACACCGCGGAAGTTGACTGCGGCGACGACGGCCATGAAAGCGAGGGCGACGAGCGAAATGCCGATCCCACTTTCGAGATTGAGCTGGAATGCGCCGGAGAGATTGGCGGCGAAGGCGCGTGAGGCTGTCGATGCCGAGGTGATACCCGAGCACATGACGGTGAATGCGACGATGAAGGTGATGAAATGAATGCCGAAGGCCTTGTGCGTATAGAGCGCAGCCCCCGCCGCTTTCGGAAACTTCGTGACGAGTTCAAGGTAACTCAGCGCCGTCACGACCGCGACGATGAAGGCAATAAGAAAAGGCAGCCATACGACGCCGCCGACCTGCTTCGCGACCTGGCCCGTGAGCGCATATATGCCGGTGCCGAGAATATCGCCGACGATGAAGAGAAGCAGCAGCCAGGGTCCCATGACCCGGTGTAGACTTGGCTCGACCGGAGTGGCCGATGCGGTTCCTACACCTGTTGTTACGTCGGTCATCGGGCAGTCCTCCCTTTGAAGTCGGCTGGGTGTTTGGAAAAAGCTATTGGCGAATCAAGTCCTTGTCAAATTCGCCGAGTCCCATATTTGCCGCGCGACAAAAGAAAAACGGCCCCGCGCTTGGCGGGGCCGCTTTTAAATCCCGTTGGATGGGAAATATTATATGCCGAGGTTGGCGAAGCGGTTCTTGAACTTCGAAACGCGGCCGCCACGGTCGGTCAGCTGCTGCGAACCGCCGGTCCATGCCGGATGTGTGGTCGGGTCGATGTCGAGGTTCATCGTGTCGCCTTCCTTGCCCCAGGTGGAGCGCGTCAGGTACTCGGTGCCGTCGGTCATGACGACCTTGATCGTGTGATAGTCGGGATGAATCTTGGCTTTCATCTTTCTTGTCCTAAACTAGAGGGCGCAAAACTGGAGCCACGAGCGATGTGGCAAGCCGGTCCGGAGCCGATTGGTAGAGATGAAGCCAAACGTCACAGGGCCGTGGGCTTCCAAAACTGTTGGCGAGCCTATACATCAGCCTTTAAGCAATAACAAGGCCGTCTGGCGGCAAAGTCGCATAGCCGATACGAGGAATAAGCAAGTATGGCCGATCGGGCTCTCGAAGAAGCGGAAAGAAAGCGGCGCTCGTTGAAGCCGCTGCGCCGGGTCTTCCCATATATGGCCCGCTACAAGGGTATGATTGCCGGTGCGCTGGTCTCGCTTGTCATCGCTGCCGTAACGACGCTGACGCTGCCGCTCGCCGTACGCCGCATGATCGACCACGGATTTTCCGACGTGAATGGCGCCTTCATCAATACGTATTTCAGCATGCTGGTCGTGCTCGCCGCGCTCCTCGCCGTTGCCTCCGCGGGACGCTACTACTTCGTCATCACCCTCGGCGAGCGCATCGTTTCCGATCTTCGCCACGACGTCTTCGCGCATCTGACCCGCCTTTCGCCCGCGTTTTTCGACAGCACGCAATCGGGCGAGATCGTCTCGCGCCTGACCGCGGATACGACGATGATCAAGTCTGCCGTGGGTGCGACGGCTTCCGTTGCCTTGCGCAACGTGATCCTTGCCTTCGGTGCCATCGTAATGATGGTCATTACCAGCCCGAAGCTTTCGGGCCTCGTGATTGCAGCAATTCCCTTGATCATCATCCCGCTCGTCGCGTTCGGTCGCTCGGTACGCCGGCGATCGCGGGCCGCGCAGGACCGGCTGGCGAATGCCACGGCCTATGCAAGTGAATCGATTATTTCCGTGCGCACGCTGCAGGCCTTCACCAATGAAAAGCTAGCGACGCGCCGGTTTGCGAAATCGGTGGAAGATGCCTTCGATGCTGCCCGCGCCTCGGTCATGGCACGGGCGATACTTACAGCCTTTGCAATCTTCATGATCTTTTCGAGCGTGGTCGCAGTCCTCTGGTTCGGGTCGCGCGACGTTCTTTCGGGCGCGATGACGCCTGGTACGCTCGGCCAATTCCTGCTCTATGCGGTGTTTGCGGCGGGCGCACTCGGTGCTCTATCGGAAGTGTGGGGGGAATTGTCGCAGGCGTCGGGAGCGGCGGAGCGGCTGATGGAGATCCTGGCCGAAGAGCCGGCAATTGCGGCTCCGAAGAATCCCATGCCTTTGCCGCAGCCGCCCGTTGGCAGCGTCGTCTTCGACAAGGTCCATTTCAACTATCCAAGCCGACCTGCAGCACCCGCATTGAAGGGTCTCAGCTTCGCCATCACGCCTGGGGAAACCGTCGCAATCGTCGGCCCTTCAGGCGCGGGCAAGAGCACGGTGTTTTCACTGCTGCTCCGCTACTATGATCCGGTCTCCGGGAACATAACTATCGACGGCGTCGATCTGCGTCAGGCCGATCCGCTCGATCTGCGTTCGCACATTGCCATCGTGCCGCAGGACACGACAATTTTCGCCACGAGCGTGCGCGAGAATATCGGCTTTGGCCGGCCAGGCGCCAGTGCCGCGGAGATCGAGAACGCTGCGAGATCGGCGCTCGCCCATGACTTCATCCTGGCGCTCGATCATGGTTACGACACGCAAGTCGGCGAACGCGGCGTTACGCTTTCGGGCGGCCAGCGTCAGCGTATCGCCATTGCCCGCGCCATCTTGCGCGATGCGCCGATCCTTTTGCTTGACGAAGCGACCTCGGCGCTTGATGCCGAAAGCGAAATGCTGGTGCAGAAGGCGCTCGACCACTTGATGGAAGGCCGCACGACGCTGGTCATCGCGCACCGTCTGGCCACGGTCCTCAGGGCTGACCGGATTCTCGTCATGGAGAACGGCAGGATCGTCGAGGAAGGAACACACCAGACGCTGGTCAAGCAGAACGGCCTCTATGCCGGCCTCGCCAAGTTGCAGTTCGAGGCCGGGTCCGACGCCTTCAAGGGCGCTGCCGAATAGCTTTTATAGCATACACCGCTTAAATGGCAGTACGTGCTCCAGCCGGCTTAACGCTCGGTGAGCTTCAGTTCGATGCGCCGGTTGCGTGCACGGACTTCCGTGGAATCGCCGGGTTCAAGCGGCTGGAATTCGCCAAAGCCCGCCGCGACGAGCCGGTTTGCCGGGACGCCGTTGGCGATCAAGTACTTGACGACCGAAATGGCGCGAGCGGAGGAAAGCTCCCAATTGTCCTTGAACTGGCCGCTCCCCGACAGCGCAATGTTGTCGGTATGGCCATCGACGCGCAGCACCCAGTTGATATCGTCGGGAATTTCCTTTTGAAGCTCGATCAGGGCGACGGCAAGCTTCTTCATCTCTTCCGATCCGGCAGGATTGAGGACAGCCGACCCGAGCGGAAACAGGACTTCCGACTGGAAGACAAAGCGGTCGCCGACGATGCGGATGTTTTCGCGGTCGGAAAGGATCTCCCGCAACCGGCCAAAGAAATCCGAGCGATAGCGATTGAGCTCCTGGACACGCTGGGCGAGGGCGACGTTGAGGCGCTTGCCGAGATCGGCAATCTTGGCATTCGATTCCCTGTCGCGGGACTCCGACGCATTGAGCGCGTCTTCCAGTGCTGCGATCTGCTTGCGCAGGGCGGATATCTGCTGGTTGAGAATCTCCACCTGCGAGAGCGCACGCGCGCTGATCTGCTTTTCGTTTTCAAGCCCCGTGGAAAGCTCGTTGATCTTGCCTTCGGCGGCAGCGCCGGCGCCGGCGCCCTGCGACAGCAGCGCCTGCAGGCGCGACTGCTCGCTCTGGGCATTGGTCAGGGACGCCTGCAAGTTTGCGATCGTATCTTCAAGGTCCTGCTTGTTGCCCTGTTCCAGCGAAAGAAGCTGCGTCAACTCGTTGATCTGCGCGTTGAGGCGATTGAGAACAGCATCCTTGCCGGTGATTTCCTGGCTGAGCAGAAACTGCGCCAGGACGAACACCGACAGGAGGAACATGATCGACAGGAGCAGCGTCGACAGGGCATCGACGAAGCCCGGCCAGTAGTCGATGTGGCGGATGGCCTTGCGATTGCGACCGAGTCCCATGCTCAGTTGGCCTTGTCGCGGGCAATGGCATCGCCAAGTTTCGCCAGCGTCTGGCGGATGGATTTTTGCTCGTCAGCCTGCTTCTCCACCCAGTCACGCATCATCTGCTGCTCGGAGCGCATATTCTTGACGAGCCCCTGAATTCCCTCGGCAAGGCTCGCCAGCGCCGCCGTGGTGCGCTGGCTCGATCCACCACTCTCCTGGATATTCTGCAGGCGTTCAGCCAGTGCGCGCAGTTCATCGCTCGTACCGGTACTGGCGGCGTCGAGCGCATGCAGATCCGAGCCGAGATCGGTGACGCTGGAAAGCCAGTTTTCAAGCTCGGTGTAGAAGCGGTTCTGCGCCCGCCCGGCCTGCAGGTCGAGAAAGCCGAGGATCAACGATCCGGATAGACCGAAGAGAGAGGACGAAAAAGCCGTGCCCATGCCGCGCAACGGGGATTGCAGGCCGGCTTTCAGCGAGTCGAGAACGCTGTTCGCGTCGCCAGCGCGCGGATCCAGCGACTGAATGGTCTGGCCGATGGAGCCAATCGTTTCGAGCAGGCCCCAGAACGTGCCAAGCAGGCCGAGGAAGACGAGCAGGCCGATCAGATAGCGGGAAATGTCGCGGGTTTCATCGAGGCGCGCCGCGATGGAATCCAGCATCGACCGCATGGCGCTGGTCGACAGAGCCATGGACTGGCGCCGGCCGATGAGGGCGCGCATCGGTGCGAGCATGACGGGATGCGCATTTGGATCGCTGTTGCCGCGGCGGAAGGAGTTTACCCAACGCACTTCCGGGAAGAGCCGGATGACCTGGCCGAAGGCAAGAAGGATGCCGATGGCAAGCACGCCGATGATCAGGCTGTTGAGGCCCGGGTTCGTGACGTAGAACACCGAGATCTGCCGAAACAGGATAGCGGCAAGAAATGCTACGATCGCCAGAAATATTGCCATGGACAAGAGGACGAACCGCGGGCTTGAAAGCCGGTAGGGATCGTATTCTTCGCCATCCCGACCCTGGCGGGTCGAACTGAAATCTGCCATCGCATCGTCTCCGCGTCGCATAAACCGAATTTGCCGCGACCCTAACCGAAATCGAGGTGAAAATGGAAGGTGCAATGAGGTAACGCTTGAATTTGTTATTGCTGCATCAATTCAAGGTTGGTGGAGGAGATAGTGGAAACAGAGTATTTCCACAAAATGTACCGGAGACTGAAGAGGTTCCGCATTTCATACGCCCGGCAAATTCAACGGGTCAGACCCTAATCCTGAGCACGCAGTAGACATGGCCTAAGCAAAGCAAGGCTTTTTCACTGTTCGATGTGGTTACGACATCCGACAAGGAAAAAGGCTCGACTACAGGGCGGTAGCCACCTCACGCCACAACGCACCTACTTCAGCCTCTGTGGCGCTTCTTAAACTGCCGGCCTCAGATCGGCTTTTTCAGCGCCTTGACGAGCGCCTTCTGGATGGCTTCGTTGCCGGCGACGATCGAACTGCTCTCCACCACATCCTGTCCGCCGTCAAAGTCGGTGACGAAACCGCCGGCCTCGCGAACGAGAATGATGCCGGCGCCGATGTCCCACGGGGAAAGGCCGCTTTCCCAGAAACCATCAAGGCGGCCGGCGGCCACATAGGCGAGATCGAGGGCAGCAGCGCCCATGCGGCGCACGCCGGAAACCTCGCCCATGATATTGCGCAGTTCGACAAGGTAATTGCCATGGTGGCCGCGGCCGAGGTGTGGAACGCCTGTGCCGATGACGGAATCGACCAGTTTGTTGCGGCCGGCAACGCGCAGGCGGCGATCATTCAGGAATGCCCCGCCACCACGCTCGGCGGTATAGAGCTCGTCCATGGCCGGGTTGAAGATCACGCCGGCAACGATCTGTCCCTGGCGTTCGAGGGCGATGGATACGCCAAAAATTGGAATGCCATGCAGGAAGTTGGTGGTGCCGTCGAGCGGATCGACCAGCCAGCGGTGCTGGCCGTCGCTGCCTTCCACCGCGCCGGATTCTTCCATCAGGAAGCTGTAGTCGGGGCGGGCGCGGCGCAATTCCGCGTAGACGATCTCTTCGGCGCGCTTGTCGGCCTGGCTCACATAGTCGCCCGGACCCTTGAGCGACACCTGCAAGTTCTGCACTTCGCCAAAATCGCGCGCCAGCGAGCGGCCCGCCTTCATGGCGGCCTGAACCATTACATTGAGTATCGCTGAACGCGCCATTCGGGGTATGTCTCCGTAAGATCAAATAGGGAAGCCAGCGGAACCGGCTAACCCGGGGCCGGCTTAGTCGGCGCGGCGGATATAGGTGATTTCGTTGGTGTCGACGACGATGCGCTCGCCCGACGAAATAAATGGCGGAACGAGAACGCGAATGCCATTTTCGAGCAGCGCCGGCTTGTAGGAGGATGCCGCCGTCTGGCCCTTCACGACCGGGTCGGCTTCGGTGATCGCCAGGGTGACCTGATCCGGGAGCGAGATTCCGATTGGCTTTTCGTCATAGAGTTCGACCGTAACCATCATGCCGTCCTGCAGGAACGCGGCGCGATCGCCAACGAAGTCCTTCTGCAATTCGAGCTGTTCGTAGCTGTCGGTGTCCATGAAAATCAGTGCTTCGCCCTGTTCGTACAGGAACGAGAAATCCTTCTGCTCGAGGCGGACCTTCTCAACCGTCTCGGCGGCACGGAACCGCTCATTCAGCTTGGTGCCGTTAATGAGGTTCTTGAGCTCGACCTGATTGTAGGCGCCGCCCTTGCCAGGCTTCACGGCGTTCGTCTTGACTGCGACCCAAAGGCCGCCGTCGTGCTCGATCACGTTGCCTGGACGGATTTCATTCCCGTTGATTTTCATTTGTCTATCCGGATTGTTGTTGGAACTTGGCGCCGATTTCGCCGGCTAGGCCAAATATTGGCGCCTCCAAGACCACAATTTCACACAATAGGCAAGAGAGAGGGCGCAAACTGCTTGAGGATGCGCCCTGTTCTTATGGGCGTAAGCTCAAGCGGCCAGCGCGGTTTCGGCCAGCGAAACCCAATAGCTGATGCCATAGGGGATCGCGTCGTCGTTGAAATCGTAGGCTGAATTGTGAAGGGCAGGCGTGTCGCCATTGCCGATGAAGACGAAGGCGCCCGGACGGCTTTCCAGCATGTAGGAAAAATCCTCCGCGCCCATGACCGGCGGCATATCGCTGCTTACGGCGGTTGCGCCGACGATGGACTGGGCAATGCCAACTGCAAAGTCGGTCTCGCGATCATGGTTGTAGGTGACCGGATATCCTTCATGGTAGACGACGTCCGCCTTGCCGCCGAACACGGATGCGGTGGCTTCGGCAATCTCGGTCACGCGCTTTTTCGCCAGTTCCCTGATCTCCGGCACGAGTGTGCGCACCGTGCCGCCAAGCTTGACGCGGTCGGGGATGACATTGGACGCATCGCCGCCATTGAGTTGCGTCACGGATACGACCAGCGCCTTCAATGGATCGGTCTCGCGTGACACGATGGACTGAAGCGCAATAATGATGTGGGCGGCGATCAGCACCGGATCGATCGCCGAGTGCGGTTTGGCAGCATGGCCGCTGCGCCCCGTTACGGTGATCTCGAATTCGTTCGTCGCGGCCATGATCGAGCCCTTTCGGGTGGCAAATTCACCAAGGGGCAACCCGGGGGCGTTGTGCATGCCGTAGACCTCGCGAATGGCGAAGCGATCCATCATGCCGTCGTCGATCATTGCACGGGCACCGGCGCCACCCTCTTCGGCCGGCTGGAAGATGACGGCGATCGAACCCTTGAAATTGCGTGTATCGGCAAGGTGCTGCGCTGCCCCGAGCAACATTGCAGTGTGACCGTCATGACCGCAGGCATGCATCTTTCCGGGTGTTTTTGATGCCCATGGTTTGCCGCTCTCCTCAGCAATCGGCAGGGCATCCATGTCGGCGCGGAACCCGAGCACCGGACCATCGCCGTGGCGTCCGCGGATGATGCCGACAACCCCCGTCTGGCCTATCCCGGTCTCAACCGTATCACAGCCGAACGCTCGCAACTTCTCGGCGACAAATCTCGACGTCTCATGCACGTCGTAGAGGATTTCCGGGTTTTCATGCAGATGACGGCGCCACTCGGCGACGTGTTGTTGCATTTCATGAGCACGGTTGATCAGCGGCATTTCGAATTCCCATCGCTTGGTTATGCGGATGGAGCGAAGCTACGACCGGGATGCACGATCCGTCAACGCAATGAATTCGAACAGTTCCATGTGAACAGGAAAGGTTCTAGCGGAATTGGAGCTTGTTGGCTTCCGCGATGGCCTGGCTTTTCTGATCGTCGTCGAGACCGTCCATGAAGGATTCAAGATCGGGATCGTTGAGGCCAGCACGCTTGGCGGCGATGTACCACGCAGCAGCTTTGATAAAATCGCCCTCGACGCCGATGCCGTCGCGGTAGAGCTTTGCAAGCCGCGCCTGGGCGGCGACATTGCCGCTCGTTGCTGCCCGCAGCATCCAGCCGAAGCCAGCCTTGTATTCGTGCGGACCACCGAGCCCGGCGACGAGCCAGCTACCGAGGTCGAGCTGCGCCGTATCGTAACCCTTGACTGCGGCCTTGATGAGATATTCCCGCGCCTTCGCCATGTCGCGCGGAATCGTCGGCGTTCCATTGGCCAGCACCTGGCTTACCGCATATTCGCCATCGGCAAGCCCTTTGTCTGCGGCTTTCAGAAACCAGGGATAGGCATTTTCAATGCCGGCAGAGCCCGGGCGCTCCTGCATGAGGATCTGGCCGTAGTTGAACTCAGCTGCGGCATTGCCCTTGTCTGCCGCCGCCTTGGTCAGTTCCTTGGCCTTTTTCGGATCCTTCGGGGCATATCGTCCCTGGAGCAGAATGGCCGCATAGCGGAATTGGGCTTCGGGTACGCCCTGCTCGGCGGCCTTGCCATACCATTTGGCGGATTCTGCCATGTTGACCGGCGTTCCAAGGCCGCGCGCCAATATTTCCGCAAGCAGCACCTGCGCAGCGCTGTCACCGGCTTCGGCGCGGGGCAGCGCAAGGTTGTAGGCAGTCTTGTAGAGGCCGCGCTGGTAGGCGCCAAAGGCGTCGTCGGCCGGCGCCTGACCGAATCGGGTCGGATTGATAGGCTCGGCCGAATTGTTGTCACCGGCCGATTTTGGCCTGTCCTGCTTGGTGGATGTGACGGGTGCGCCAAGTTCCTGTTGCAAAGGCGCTGGCTTCGGATCTTCAAGGGCAGGTTTAACCGCTTCGGCCGGGGGCGGTGCAGTCGGCACGGGCTGCGCCGTTTGGGCCGGGGCGCCAGTAACGATGCCTGAAAAGGCAAGCACTGCGCCCGTGCGGATAAGGTTTAGCGACCTTGCTCCCATAAATCTCATTCCTCGAATCTCGGCGCGTGCTGGTCGAGGAGCCTGTTGGCTTCCCGGATTGCCGATTCCGGGTTGTTTCCTTCAAATATGGCGGCACCAAGGGCAATGAATTCCGCGCCGGTGGAAACGGCGTCGACAATGCTTTCGAGATTGTTGCCCGCCTGGATGATGCAGGGGATCTCGATCATCCCCGCCCACCAGTCGGCAAGCTCGATATTGCGCGGATGCGCATCAGGCTTGGTATCCGCGCCGATCTTCCCGAAGAGTACATAATCCGGCTGGGCCTCGCCCATCTCAAGCGCCGTGTGGCGGTTCTTGACGTTGCCGGTGCCGACGATGAGCTTTGGAGAGAAGCGCGACACGGCATCGGCAATGGCGGTGGCTGGGCCTTCGATATGCAGGCCGTCAGCCTTCACGCGTCCCGCAACCTGCGTGTTCCCGACGATGATGGCGGCGGCGCCCGCGTTCTGGATCACCGGCACCGCGGCTTCGGCAAGCATCTGGAATTGGGCTTCGTCGACATCATAGGGCGGAAGAAGGACCGAGGCCACATCGCCACCCGATAAAGCTGATGCGAGAATCCTCACAAGTTCTTCGGCGCTGGCCGCTGGCGGAGCGATCAGAACGATTCGGCAGCGTTCGGGCGTTGTTTTGGTGTTCATGGCTGCAACCTGTTTCGTTCTCGAATGCATTGGGCGCACCCATAAAGCGAGTGCTCGTGATCAAATTGGGGCATAAAGGAAGGCAGTCGGTTTGAACAGTCCTCCCGGCCTTCATGGGCATGTTGCCATAGGCGGGTTAAGCGCCGGTGTATCGAAATCGGGGCACAATTCCAAAAATCGTTTCTCAACCGCGACGTGCGGGGTTACACAGATTTACGCCCATCCGCCGGATTTCCTGACATGCCCGACCTCTTGATGAACCCATGGTTCTATGCTGCCGCCGTTCCGGCAACGATCCTGATCGGCTTGTCGAAGGGCGGCCTTGGCGGGGCGATGGGGCAGGTCGGCGTGCCGCTGATGGCTCTGGTGATGCCGCCGGTGCAGGCGGCAGCGATCATGTTGCCGATCCTAATCGTCATGGATGTCGCAAGCCTCTGGTCATGGCGCGGCTACCGCGACAACCAGACGCTGAAGCTCATGCTGCCGGGCGCATTTCTCGGCATTGGCATCGGTTGGCTCACCGCGTCCATCGTCACGGACGACATGGTCAAGCTCATTGTCGGGGCCATCGCGATCATCTTTTTCGCCCGCTACATGCTTACGAGTGCGGCAAAGCGAGCGACGGCACAGCCCCACAATGGGGCGAGTGCGACGCTGTGGTCGACGCTCGCCGGCTTCACAAGTTTCGTCGCTCATGCGGGCGGTCCGCCCTATCAGGTCTATGCGCTGCCGCTGCGCCAGGATCCAAAAGTTTATAATGGAACGAGCGTCATTTTCTTTGCGATCGTCAACGCCGTGAAGGTCATTCCCTATTTCGCGCTCGGGCAGTTCGACACCGCAAATCTCAGGGCTTCGGCAGTGCTTTTGCCGCTGGCGCCGCTTGCAACCTTTGCTGGCGCCTGGATCGTCAAGCGCATGCGGCCGGAGATTTTCTACCCCTTCATGTACATCATGATTTTGCTGATGGGACTGAAGCTGACCTATGACGGCGTGGTCAGTTTGTTATAATTTTCAACGAAAGTTGATCAGCCGAAACGCAACTTTTGTCCTATGTCAACATTAATCACCACATTCATACGCCTCACTCGCGCCGATCGGCGGCGTGTAAAATTCAACCTTGCATATCGGAATACGGGAAGGCCATGACACAGATTCAGCTGAAACAGCGGGATACCCGTATCGATGTTTTCAGAGCGCTTGCCCTGTTGACGATTTTCATCAATCACGTGCCAGGCACGGTCTATGAGAATCTCACGCACAAGAACTTTGGCTTCTCCGATTCCGCCGAGGCTTTCGTCCTGATCTCGGGTATTGCCGTCGGCCTTGCCTATGGCTCGAAGTTCGAACCCGGCAATCGTTTCCTGATGACACTGAAGGCATGGCGGCGGGCAGCGACGCTCTATAGCACCCATATTCTGACCACGATCGCGACGCTCGCAATTTTCTGCGCGGCGGGCATTTACCTGCAGCGTCCTGAATTCATGTCGTTCATCAATATCGGTCCCCTGATGGATCAGCCGGCCAAGGCGCTGATCGGGCTTGCCACGATGGGCCATCAGCTTGGCTACAACAATATTCTATCCATGTATGGCGTGTTGCTTTTGATGCTGCCGCTGTTCCTGGTGATTGCGCAATATAGCCTTGCCCTCCTTGTCGGCGCCTCCGGCTTGCTGTGGCTGGTGTCCGGCGTTTACCAGATCGCGCCGCCCAATTATCCGACCGACGGCGTCTGGTTCCTTAACCCGCTGTCATGGCAGTTCCTGTTCGTAGTGGGGATGGCTGGCATCATGCATGTGCGCCGCGGCGGCACGATCGCCTTCAACAAATACCTGTTCGGCCTGTCAGTGGCATATATTCTGGTCGCGCTCTTCTGGGTGCGGTGGCCGCTCTGGGGCATCGACACATCGTTGGGCCTGCCGATGGTCGTCACCGGTTTCGACAAGACCTTCCTGTCGCTGACACGCCTCGCGCATGTTCTGGCGCTCGCCTATTTCATCGTCTCGGTACCGGCGATCTCGAATCTCGCACGCACATCCGCCGATCACCCGCTCGCCATTCTCGGCAAGCACTCGCTGCCGGTCTTCGTAGCGGGCACAATCCTTGCGATGGTTGCTCAGGTCGTAAAGGTCATGAATCCTGGCGGGCTTCTCGACGATACGCTGCTGATCGCCAGCGGCATCATGGCTCAGTTCGCGCTTGCCTATTATCTCGAGTGGCTGCCGCGGCTCGGCTGGGGCGGGCGTCCCGTCCAGAAGGCGGAGAAGTCCAAGCCCGTCGTGGCCGGCAAGTCCATGCCGGCCGGGGCCATGAAGCCGGCAACGGCGCGTTCTGCCTGAGTATGAGCAATGGGTCTTCGTGCCAGGCCCGAAGACCGGACTTGAGCCGAAGTCCATCGGTCCTTTCTCCGCCAATCAAATCGCTGTAGCTTGAATTCAGGGAGCTATCGCGTTGGGAAGCGTGTATGGGCGGAATCTTCGATCGTGATCTTGAGCGCAACGCGGCCAACCATCAGCCGCTGACGCCGCTTTCCTTTCTCGAGAGGGCGGCGTGCGTCTATCCCGACCGAACGGCAATCATTCACGGGGCCCAGCGCGTCGATTACGGCACGTTCTATCGGCGCACGCGCCAGCTCGCATCGGCGCTGTCGCGGCTGGGCATTGGCAAAGGCGATACAGTGAGCGTCATGCTTTCCAATACGCCCCCGATGCTTGAAGCCCATTTCGGCGTTCCGATGACGCAGGCCGTGCTGCACTCGCTCAACACGCGGCTCGATGCAGCGGTGATCGCGTTCCAGCTCGATCATGCGGAAACCAGGGTTGCCATCGTCGATAGCGAATTTGCCGATGTCTTTCGCGAGGCGCTCAAGATTGCCGCGGTCAAGCCGATCGTGATCGACTTCGTCGATGCCGAGTACCCGGCCGATGCGCCCTATCCCCAAGGCGAACCATTGCTCGGGATGGACTACGGTGCCTTTGTCGATTCCGGCGATCCTGAATTCGCATGGTCGAAGCCCGATGACGAGTGGGATGCCATCACGCTCAACTACACGTCCGGCACGACGGGAAATCCGAAAGGCGTGGTTTATCACCATCGTGGCACCGCGCTGATGGGCTATGGCAACATCATCGCTTCGGGAATGGGACGTTATCCGGTGTATCTGTGGACCTTGCCTATGTTCCATTGCAACGGCTGGTGCTTCCCATGGACGCTGGCGCTGCAGTTCGGCACGCATATCTGTCTGCGCTGGGTGCGCGCCAGGCAGATCTACGATGCGATCGCAGACCACGGCGTGACCCATCTTTGCGGGGCGCCGATCGTCATGTCGACGCTGATCAACGCGAAGGACCAGGACAAGCGGTCATTCCCACAGACGGTCACCTTCAACACTGCGGCTGCGCCGCCGCCCGAGTCGATCCTGGCGGGCATGGCGGAAGCCGGCTTTGCCGTCACCCATCTCTATGGGCTGACCGAGACTTACGGTCCGGCCGTTGTCAATGAGTGGCAGGACGAGTGGGATGCGCTCGATGTTTCTCTGCGTACCGCCAAGAAGGCGCGGCAGGGCGTCCGCTACGCGGCGCTGGAAGATTTGGCGGTGCTCGATCCGGAAACGCTGCAGCCGGTGCCGCCTGACGGCGAGACCATCGGCGAGGTCATGTTCCGCGGCAACATCGTCATGAAAGGCTATCTAAAGAACCGGGCGGCAAGCGACGAGGCTTTCGCCGGTGGCTGGTTCCACTCGGGCGATCTCGGCGTAATGCATGCCGACGGCTATATCCAGCTGAAGGATCGCTCCAAGGACATCATTATTTCAGGCGGCGAGAATATCTCCTCGATCGAAGTCGAGGACGCACTCTACAAGTTCCCGGCCGTCGGCGCCTGCGCGGTGGTCGCACGGCCTGACGATAAATGGGGCGAAACCCCGCTCGCTTTTGTCGAACTGAAACCCGGCCATGCGGCGAGCGAGGCGGAGATCATCGCCCATTGCCGCACGTTGCTGGCCAAGTTCAAATGCCCGCGCAATGTGCTGTTCGAGCCGATCCCGAAGACCTCGACCGGCAAGATCCAGAAGTTCGAGCTGCGCAAGCGAGCAAGGGCGCTTTAGGATGGATCCTCGGGACAAGAGCCCGAGGATGCAGTGGAGTGGCTAACGTCAAACTAAAGCCCTGTTGGCGACAGAGGTGACCAGCTATCAACGATGAGCGTGGCGGACGTTCTGCTACCGATCCACGTCCAACACCATCTCCTCCGTCATCCTTGATCCCCCGATCCACCACCGGCAAGCCCATGGACGCACCGCATTGATAGAACATTCCGCCCAACTTTATTGTCGGCGTTAAGGAATCGTTAAGCATTACAATCTATAAATTGAACATCCAGTTTTCTGGATTCTTACCAAGTGGTTTGGCCACTTTGTTTGACGCCTCCCTGTTAGACTCCTGAGAGCCGCCATGTTTCGCGGCTCTTTTTTTATGTTCATATCTTCCGACCGGCCCTGCCGTTAACCCTTTATTAAGGATAAACTTGCGCTGATGTGAGTATGCAGGCAGGTTGCTGGGGAATACTGTCCGCCGACCGTTGTGGTGTATCGCTTGCTGTTTCAGTAAGGGTGCACGGCTTTGGCAAGATTCGGTTCGCGACAGCGCATTGGTAACAGGGCATATGATGGCTGAACAGGAATTCCACGTGGACAACACGATACGACTTGCGGAACGCATGGTTCGGTCGGAAAGCTTCAATCATCTCTATGATGAAGGCATGAGTCTTGTGGAAGAAGCCGCTTCCTATCTCGATGGGGAAGGGCGCGCGGCTGCCCGCAGACTCACCCGTGTCGCCGCCACGCTCTATGCCGCGGAATCGATGCGGCTGACGACTCGGCTGATGCAGGTCGCGTCGTGGCTCCTGCTGCAGCGCGCTTCGCGCAGTGGCGAGATGACGCCCGACCAGGTGCTCTCGGAGAAGGCCAAGGTGCGCCTTGATACCGATTCGGCCCCCGAAAGCGTCGCGGGCTGGGATGAAATCCCGCTTTCCTATTGCGACATCGTGCATCGCTCGCTCCGGCTGCAGGCACGTGTCCGGCAGATGGATGACGAGATCTACAATGAGAACGTCGAGGAGCGCCCGCTTTTCTCGACTAATCCGGTCTCGGACCAGATCACGCTGCTTGCCACCGCCTTCGGCAATCGTTGAGCGGTCGCTTTCGGCAGTCATAAACAGTTTCGTTTCGCTTTTGTTCACCTTTCTACTGTCAACATGCCCGGCAGAAAGGTAAGGTTCCCGACATGAAGGAAGCGATTCGAATCATCGGTATTGATCCCGGCCTCAGGCGAACCGGTTGGGGCATGATCGAAACGCTGGGCAATTCCCTGCGCTTCGTCGCTTCCGGCACGATCCTTTCCGATGCAAAGCTCGATCTTGCCTCGCGTCTATGCCAGTTGCACGATGGTCTTGCGGCGGTCATTCACCAGATGGTGCCGCACGAATCGGCTGTTGAGCACACATTCGTCAACAAGGATGCGACGGCGACCCTGAAGCTTGGGCAAGCGCGGGGCATTGCGCTGCTGGTGCCGGCACTCGCCGGTTTGCAGGTCGCCGAATATGCACCGAACGCCGTCAAGAAGGCGGTAATCGGCGTTGGTCACGGCGAAAAGCAGCAAATTCACATGATGGTAAAGGTTTTGATGCCGAAGGCGACGTTCGATACGGACGATGCTGCCGACGCGCTCGCTGTCGCCATCTGCCACGCACATCACCGGCAAAGCGCGATCGGGCGCATAGCCATCGAACAGAAACTGGCGGCGCTCGGATGATCGGCAAGCTCAAGGGTACGGTAGACGAAATCGGCGAAGATCATGTGATCATCGATGTGCATGGGGTAGGCTACGTGGCTTACTGCTCGGCGCGGACGCTTTCGAATCTTCCCGGAGTTGGCGAGGCGGTAACGCTCTTCATTGAAACCTATGTCCGCGAAGACATGATCAGGCTGTTCGGCTTTACCTCGCCGCTCGAACAGGAATGGTTTCGCCTGCTCCAGAGTGTGCAGGGCATTGGCGCCAAGGTGGCGCTCAGCGTACTTGGTGTGTTGACGCCGTCTGACCTCGCCAACGCGATCGCCCTGCGCGACATTGCCATGGTCAGCCGGGCGCCGGGCGTCGGCAAGCGTGTAGCCGAGCGCATCGTCACCGAACTCAAGAACAAGGCGCCGGCCTTTGCCGGCGAGGCCAGCGGCACGATCGGCCTCAAGCAAGAGCTCGGCGAGGGCGTCGCGCCCCGCCCGGTCGCCGATGCGGTTTCAGCCCTCACCAATCTCGGCTATTCGCGCGACCAGGCCGCCAATGCGGTGGCGGCGGCGATGAAGGAGGCGGGAGAGGGCGCCGATTCGACCAAGCTCATACGGCTCGGCCTCAAGGAGCTGTCGCGCTAATGCCATTGTCTGACGAAGCGGGTTATGCGAGGACAGGCGCATGAGCGATGCTGGCCGTCTGATTTCACCCGACAAGCGCGGCGAGGACCTTGATACCTCGCTGCGACCGCAGACCCTTGCCGATTTCGTTGGGCAGGCTGCGGCGCGCGCCAATCTCAAGGTTTTCATCGAGGCGGCGAAATCGCGGGGCGAGGCGCTGGATCATGTGCTCTTCGTCGGGCCGCCGGGCCTTGGCAAGACCACGCTGGCGCAGATCATGGCGAAGGAACTCGGCGTCAACTTTCGCTCGACTTCCGGCCCGGTCATCGCCAAGGCTGGGGATCTTGCCGCGCTGCTCACCAATCTCGAAGAAAATGACGTCCTGTTCATCGACGAAATCCATCGGCTCAACCCGGCGGTCGAGGAAATTCTCTATCCGGCCATGGAAGACTATCAGCTCGACCTGATCATCGGCGAGGGACCGGCAGCCCGTTCCGTCAAGATCGATCTTGCCAAGTTTACACTTGTGGCTGCAACGACCCGGCTCGGCCTGTTGACCACGCCGTTGCGCGACCGTTTCGGCATTCCCATCCGATTGAACTTCTACACGGTCGCCGAGCTCGAACATATCGTGCGGCGCGGGGCCCGGATCATGGGCATCGGCATGACCGATGACGGTGCGCTCGAAGTCGCACGCCGTGCACGAGGCACCCCGCGTATTGCCGGCCGCCTGCTGCGGCGCGTGCGCGATTTCGCCATTGTCGATGGCAAGGACCGGATCGATCGCGAAACGGCCGACTCGGCGCTGCTGAGGCTCGAGGTGGATTCTCTCGGTCTCGATCAGCTCGACAGGCGCTATTTATCAATGATTGCACATAATTTCGGCGGTGGGCCGGTCGGAATCGAAACGATCGCCGCCGGGCTTTCCGAACCGCGCGACGCGATCGAGGATATTATCGAGCCTTACCTGATCCAACAGGGCTTTATCCAGCGCACGCCGCGCGGCCGCGTATTGACCGCCAATGCCTGGAAACATCTCGGGCTCAATGCGCCGGCAGAAGTGACGCAGCAACAGATCAACCTCTTCCAGGAAGACGAATGAAGCTTATTCAGCTTTCAGCGCTTCGAGGATAACCGGATCGAAAACCCGCTTGTCGTCGGCAAGGGTGACGCCGAAGGCGCCGCCCCACGACCAGACGGACCAGGGAAAGCCATGCTTGTTTGCGGCCGCAACCACGTCTTTCATGTAAGCGGCGCGCCACTCGGCCGGCATGAGGAAATACTTGCCATATTCCTGACGGATCATTCCGAACTCGCCAAGGTATATCCGTTCCGGGGCAATATTATACTGACGGCTCCATGCATCCGCTTGATCGAACGGCTCGTTCAGTCTCGCCAGCGCCTTGGCATCATCGGCAATCCCATCGGCCATTTCGTTGAGATTGTTCAGAAGGGCCTTGCGCTTGTCCTCTGGCGCCTGCTTCTCGATGCGATGGCGGGCTTCGTCGAGAACCTCGTGAAACCCCTCTTGCCCGAGCCTGTCAGGCGGATAGGGCAGGCCCTCGACATAGGCCATGGCATCGCCCGTCCATCCTGCGCCCTGATGGGTAAGGATATAGGGCTCATACGAGTGGAAGGTCCAGATCACATTGTCATCCGCGACGGTCGTGGGATTTATCTGGATCAGACCGTAGGCGCTCGCCCAGCATCCGCCAGAGAGAACCAGCGTGTGATTGGGTAATGCGTTGCGCGCAGCAGCATGCAATTGCACCAGCAAGGCGGACCATTTTGGATAGACTGCCAAATCGCAATCCACCACCGGCTCGTTGAACGGTTCAAAGGCAGTGAGCGCGGGATCGGTGATGGAAAGGGCGCGGCCGAGGCGCCCTACCAGATCGAGATAACGGGCAAACAGGGCCGGATCCGACGAAATCTGGTTGGTGCCGATTTTCCGCTTGTCGCTCGGGATCGTATGCATGTCGACGACCACCTTGAGACCGGCCTTATGCAGCAAGTCGATGGATCGGAGCATTGCGGCAAGCAGCTTCCTGACGCGCTCCTCCGAGGCATCCTGCAGGAAGATGGCAGGATCGACAGGCATGCGAACGAAATCGAAGCCCGCCTTGCGGATAGCCTGCAGGTCTTGCAGCCCAGTATTGCGCCGCCACTCCGGAAAGTTGGTGAGGATTTCTTCATCGTCCCAACGTTCGGGAAGCGGCCAGGTGACCCATGGATCGAGATTGACCCCGCGCTGCATCGTGAAGGCGGTGGCCGATGCCGTTGCGACAGTGACAAGCAGGCATGCAAATGCGAAAAGCACGTGAAACAATCGAAACGCCAATTCCTTCACGTCCTCCATCCGGGTCTGGACAAAATGCCCGCCTACCCGACAAAAGAAAAGAACCATGAGCGAAAACAATATTCTTTCCTTAACGGGCGGTCTCGCCGGAGAATTGACCGATATCGGGCACCGGCTGCTTGCCCGCGTCTATTATGCGGACACCGATTTTTCCGGCGTCGTCTACCATGCCCGCTACCTCGAATTTCTTGAACGCGGGCGCACCGACTATCTGCGTCTGCTCGGCGTGCACCACTCGGAACTGGCCGACGGCAAGCTCGGTGAAAGCATCGTCTGGGTGGTGCGGCGCATGGAGATCGACTTTCGCTCAGCGGCGCGTATCGACGATGTCCTGACGGTGGAGACCCATACGGCGGAGATATCGGGTGCGCGCGTGCGCATGGCGCAATCGATCAAACGCGGTGACGAACTCTTGATCGCGGCAAAGGTCGAAGCCGCCCTTGTCAATGGCGCCGGGAGACCGCGAAGGTTTCCCGCAGAATGGATCAAGCTTTTCAAGCCGCAATCTTAGCCTCGATAATTTAAAATCACGCACGGCGCTGAATCATAACTGATCCTTAACCATAACAAACCATGAATAAGGTCATCAAACGGGGCGTTTTGCGTTAACGCCTTCGTTTTACCAAAATTAACCGTGAGAAGCCGCGGTGTGGTTACTGGAAAAATCCGGTCTCACTAGCGTGGCTCATCTGGAGTGAGAGACGATTGCGCCCCGGTCAACATGCCGGGTTTTCGGATTCGAGGGTTGTGGTTATGGAAAATTTAGCGGTTGCCGTTCAAGCATCAGATACTTCGCTTTGGGGACTGTTCTGGCAAGCCGGATTTATCGTCAAGCTTGTGATGATCGGGCTTCTCGGTGCGTCCATCTGGACATGGGCGATCATCATCGACAAAGCGCTCGGATTCGGACGCGCCAAGCGCGCCTTCGACCGTTTCGAACAGGTCTTCTGGTCGGGCCAGTCGCTTGAAGAGCTCTATCGCAACCTTGGCGACAAACGCACCACCGGGATGGGCTCGATCTTCATCGCCGCCATGCGTGAATGGAAGAAGTCATTCGAAAAGGGCGCCCGGTCGCCAATCGCCCTGCAGATGCGCATAGACAAGGCGATGGACGTGGCGCTGGCGCGCGAAAGCGACTATCTCGCGGCCCGCCTGACATTTCTTGCAACGATCGGTTCCGCCGGTCCCTTCATAGGCCTCTTCGGCACCGTCATCGGCATCATGACCTCGTTCATGGCAATTGCCGGTTCCAAGTCCACCAGCCTTGCTGTTGTGGCGCCTGGTATTGCCGAGGCGCTGCTGGCAACGGCTATCGGCCTTGTCGCGGCTATTCCCGCCGTTATCGCCTACAACAAATTGTCGAGCGATGCCGGCAAGCTTACCGCACGCATGGAAGGCTTTGCGGACGAGTTTTCCGCCATACTCTCGCGGCAAATCGATGAGAAGCTGCCGCGGACCTGAATGACCGCCTGCGTAACCGATACTTGAAATTGCGAGATTGATGCCATGGGCATGTCAATGGGAAACAATGGGTCGTCAGGCGGACGCCGACGCCGCGGTCGGGCCAGCAAGGCGCTGATGAGTGAAATCAACGTCACGCCGCTGGTCGACGTGATGCTGGTTCTTCTGATCATCTTCATGGTTGCCGCGCCGCTGATGACGGTCGGCGTGCCGATCGACCTGCCGGACACCGCCGCCAAGGCGCTGGATACCGATACCAAGCCGATCACGATCTCGGTCAACCAGCAGGGACAGATCTTCATCGAGGACACGGAAATTCCGATCGAGGAAATTGTCCCGAAACTGCAGGCAATCGCCAAGACCGGCTATAACGAGCGCATTTTCGTTCGCGGTGACAAGACAGCCGATTATGGCGCGGTCATGAAGGTCATGGCGCGCATTTCATCGGCCGGATTCAAGAATATTGGTCTGGTCAGTCTTCAGGAGCAGGATAGCTAAGCGAAATGAAGGGCAGTGTCGTATCCTCTGCTGTTATTCATGCCGCCATCCTTGGCTGGGGGCTGCTGACGTTCTCCGCGCCCGCCCCGATGGTCGCGGACGTCGAGTCCATGCCTATCGATATCGTTCCCGTCGAATCCATCACCCAGCTGCAGCAGGGCGACAAGAAGGCGCCGAAGGCCGAAAAGCCCGCGCCGAAGCCCGCCGAGAAGCCGCAGACCCAGCTCGACGCCCAGAATACTGGCGACAGCGACGTCGACACCAAGACCAAGGAGACGCTGGAAGTAAAACCCAAGCCGGTGGAATCTGCACAAGCGCCGAAGCCATCGGAAGCGCCCGTTCCAAAGCCGGAACCGCAGCCCGAGCCGAAACCGGAGGTCAAGCCCGAACCGAAGCCTGAACCCGTGCCCGCCACGGAAGTGAAGCCGGAGCCTGCGCCCAAGCAGGAAGTCAAACCTGACCCCGTGGCCGCGGCGATTACTGAAGCAAAGCCCGATCCCGTACCGCAGGAAGAGACCTTCAAGCTTCCCGAAAATGTCGCCAAGCCGGAAGCAAAGCCTACCCAGCCGGCGCAGACGGCAAAGACTCCGGAGCGCAAGGAACCTGAGAAGCCGAAGCAGACGCAGACGGCGGCCAAACCCTCCAAGGAGAAGGGCATAGCCGACGAGGTTGCGGAATTGCTCAACAACCAGAAGCCATCCGCAGGCGGTGCCAAGCGCTCCACGGACCGGGCTTCTCTTGGCGCCGACAAGGCGACGGGCGGCTCGAAGCTCAGCCAGAGCGAAATGGATGCATTGCGCAGCGCCATCGAGGGCAACTGGAACAAGCCGGTGGGTGCCGAGGAATATCCGGATATGAAGATCATCGTCTCGTTCAAGCTCACGCCGAGCGGCGAGATCGAAGGTTCGCCTGTCGTGAGCGGCAGCGGCGGTGAACCCGGTCTCCTGAACGCGATCAAGAGCAGTGCATTGCGCGCGGTCATGCGCTCGGTGCCGTTCAATCTGCCGCAAGACAAATATGATACCTGGAAAGATGTTGAACTGACTTTCTATCCAGGAACGACCTGATGATGACAATTGGCCAGCCAAAAGAGGGCCCTGAACTTATGCTTAGAACGACCCGGACAATTCTTTCCGCTTTCGCGATGATTATCGCATTGTTGGCTGTTGCAACGCTCCCGGCGCGCGCGCAGCTCAAACTCGATATCACCAAGGGCGTGGTTGAACCCATGCCCATCGCGATTACAGATTTTCTCTCCGGTGATCAGCTTGGGACCAATATTTCCGGCGTGATTGCTGCGGACCTTGAGCGGTCCGGCCTCTTCGCGCCGATCGAAAAGGGTGCGTTCATCGAAAAGATCTCGAACCCCGATGCTGCGCCGCGCTTTGAAGACTGGAAGGTGATCAATGCCCAGGCGCTTGTCACCGGCCGCGTCACCAAGCAGGGCGACGGCAGGCTGAAGGCGGAGTTCCGCCTGTGGGACACCTTCGCCGGTAAGCAATTGATCGGACAGCAGTTCTTCACCTCGCCGGAAAGCTGGCGCCGGGTCGCCCACATCATCGCCGACGCGATCTACAAGGAACTGACGGGCGAGGACGGCTATTTCGATACCCGCGTCGTCTATGTCGACGAGTCCGGCACCAAGGAAAAACGCGTCAAGCGTCTCGCCATCATGGACCAGGACGGTGCCAACACGCGCTATCTCACCAACGGCAAGGACCTCGTCCTGACACCGCGCTTCTCGCCGAGCCGGCAGGAAATCACCTATATGTCGTTCGAAGGCGGCAAGCCGCAGATTTACCTCTTGCAACTCGAGACCGGCCAGCGTGAACTCGTCGGCAACTTCCCCGGCATGACTATCGCACCGCGCTTTTCACCCGATGGGCAAAAGGTCGTCATGAGCCTGCTCCAGGAAGACGGCAGCGCCAACATTTACACCATGGACCTGCGCAGCCGCACGACGACGCGCCTGACCAGCACGTCTGCGATCGATACCGGCGCATCCTATTCGCCGGATGGCACGCAGGTCGTCTTCGAATCCGATCGTGGCGGCCGACCGCAAATCTACAAGATGGGCGCGGATGGTTCGAACCCGCAGCGCATTTCCTTCGGCGACGGTTCCTATTCGACCCCGGTCTGGTCACCGCGCGGCGACCTGATCGCTTTCACGAAGCAGGCGGGCGGCGAATTCTCGATCGGCGTCATGAAGACCGACGGCTCGGGCGAGCGCATCCTTTCGAGCGGCTACCACGATGAGGGCCCGACCTGGGCGCCTAATGGCCGCGTGCTGATGTTCTTCCGCCAGCCGCCCGGCTCGAACAGCCCGCATCTGATGACGGTCGATCTGACTGGCCGCAATATTCGCCAGATCCAGACCCCGAACCTCTCGTCGGACCCGGCCTGGTCTCCGCTTCTCGAATAGTGGCTGCCAGCCATCAGGAGCTCTTCTCTGCATTCGCGGCGATGTCCCCCGACATTCGCCGCGAATGTCGTTTTTCCGCCGCATTGTTTGCCTTAGAGGTACGGAAATACGCATTTGATTCGCCGTTAATCCTGGTTTTAAGAGGGGATTAACCCTGTTTCTTGAACTCGCCTTAACCTCAATATGGTTACTGGTTGTTCACCGAAACAATTCAGTTCTTAAGGAGTCCAGGCCATGCGCCGGTTCGAAATGATCGCACGCAGTCCACTTGTCGTTGCACTGTTCATGTCTCTCGCCATCGCGGGTTGCGCCTCGAAGAAAAACATGCCCAACAGCGCCGGCGACCTTGGCCTTGCTGGCAGCGCGACACCGGGCTCGACGCAAGACTTCACCGTCAATGTCGGCGATCGCATCTTCTTCGATGTCGACTCCTCGGTCATCCGTGGTGATGCACAGCAGACCCTGTCCAAGCAGGCACAGTGGCTGAAGCGCTACCCGAACTATGCGATCACCGTCGAAGGCCATGCCGACGAGCGCGGCACGCGCGAGTACAACCTTGCTCTCGGTCAGCGCCGTGCTGCTGCGACACGCAACTATCTGGCATCTCAGGGCGTTCCAGCTGGCCGCATCAAGACCATCTCCTATGGTAACGAGCGTCCGGTTGCCGTTTGCGACAGCGAATCGTGCTGGTCGCAGAATCGCCGCGCCATCACCGTTCTCGGCGGCGCTGGCAGCTAAGCAGGCTTCGATTTTATAGACGGAAAAGGCGGCTTTCGGGCCGCTTTTTTTGTTTTGACGCAAGGCTAACAAAATTTGGCCGAAGTCACATTGCTCGTGTTAGATAGGGCGGCCGCAATCATGGCGGTGTTTCAATTCCCATATCAGGGGCGGTAAAAGGAATGAACAAAGGACTTAAGAGAATGGTTCTGGCACTGACGGTTATGCCATTTCTGGCAACCGGCGTCGGCCACGCCATGGATTTGAGCGGTGGATTTTTTCCGCCTGCGCCAAAGGCGGAGATTGCACCCAGCAAAGCTCCCGTCATCCTGGCTCAGGCAGGCGATCCGCGGGTGAGCCAGCTCGAGGAGCAGATCAGGCAGCTCACCGGCAAGGTTGAGGAACTGAACTTCCAGATCCTGCAAATGCAGGAGCAGATGCGCAAAGTACAGGAAGACAACGAGTTCCGCTTCCAGGAGCTGGAAAAGGGCAAGCGGTCGGACGCTGGTGGCAAGAGCGATCGCACGGTCGCATCCGCGCCATCGCCGCGAACAACAACGGGGGAGGCATCGTCGGATGCCTCTGCCTCTTCCGGTTCGTCGCGGGCCGCGCCCCAGACCACCGATTCCGCTGCTATTGATCCCCAGGTCGATTTGTCCGGCTCCGAGCAACTCGGCGCGCCGCCGCGCGACCTCGGGCAGATCGAATTTGATGCCAATGGCAACGTGATCGGTGGAAATGCCAGCGATAATCCGCCGGCTGACAACACGACAGTTGCTGCCTTGCCGCAAACCGACGATCCCAAGGTGCTTTACAACCAGGCCTATCAGCTATTCCTTTCCGGCGACTACAAGAGCGCGGAACTTGCCTTCCGCGATCATGTCGACCGGTTCCCCAAGGATCCGGCCGACCCCGATGCCCGTTACTGGCTCGGCGAGTCGCTTTACGGGCAAGGCCGATATCAGGATGCGGCATCGGTGTTCCTCGACAATCACAAGCAGTATCCGGATTCGAAGAAGAGCCCGGAGAACCTGCTGAAGCTCGGCATGACTCTCGCCAAGATGCGCGATCATGACGTCGCCTGCGCCACCTTTTCCTCCGTCGCAACGCGCTATCCGAATATTACGCCGGCGATCAAGGAGCGCGTGAAGAGTGAGCGTGCCGCCAACAAGTGCTGAGACAGGGCTCGATCCGGAACGTATTTTTGGTTCTGTCCATTTCGAGGGACTGACTTCGGTCATCGTCGCCGTCTCCGGCGGCAGCGACTCTCTGGGGCTTCTCCATCTCCTCGCAGAGTTGTGCGCTTCCCGGCCGCAGTTCCCAGCCATTATTGCCGTTACCGTCGATCATTGCCTTCGCCCGGAAGCCGCCGAAGAAGCGCGCTATGTGGCAACGCTGTGCGCAGAACTCGGCGTCGAGCACCGGACTCTTGCCTGGGATGAGCCCAAGCCACAGACCGCACTCTCGGCATCGGCGCGCGACGCCCGATATCGCCTTCTTTGCCAGGCGGCCCGGGAGGCGGATACGGACGTGATCCTGACGGGACACACGCAGGACGACCAGATCGAAACCTATGCTATGCGGCGCTTGCGAACAAATGGCGGAGGCAGCGACAGGGGTCTTGCCGGCATGGCGCCTGCGACATTGTTCGAACGCGAGATCTGGCTGCTGCGGCCCCTGCTCGGGATTACCCGCGAGGCGCTCCGCGCCTATTTGCGGTTACGCAGCATCGCTTGGCGGGATGATCCATCCAACCAAGACCCTAAGTATGAACGTGTCCGCATCCGCAAGGCGCTGCGCGATGAGGAGCGCGCAGCTATACTTGCAAGCATTGCGATAAAGACCGAGCAGCGCATGGCCCACAATATCGGCGCCGCCGGGCTTTTGCAGAAAAGCGTCACGGTGCACGATGGCACGCTTGCCGAAATCGAAAGATCGGCTTTTGCCGGCGATAGCGACGACCTACGCCTTGCCGCTGGCGTGCTTCTCGCGGCGATGGGTGGCCTATCGATGCTGCCAGCGGCAGAGATTTGCAACAGGGCTATCCAGCATATTGCGGGAGATGGGACGTTCCGGCGCGTCTCGCTCGGCCGCTGCGTGATTGAGGTCAAGCGAGACAAGGCTTTCATCTATCGCGAACTGCGGTCGCTGCCTGAAATCAGCGTTGGGGCTGGCGAAACCGCGATCTGGGACGGGCGCTATCGGCTCACCAACTGGACGAAGAATCCGGTCGAGATCGTACCAGTCGGGAAAGGGAATACAGGATCGATCGGAGAAGAACGATCCACCAACATTCATCCCGGTGCCCTGAAATCCTCGCCTGCAATTGTAAACGAAGGCGAGATAACCAGCGTAATTTGCCGCGACGATCACGCTAAGTTGCCTGCCGGCATCGCTCTCGCGCGGCACCTTTCCCTGTTCGACCATATCCTTTCAGGCTATGATATCAGCTTGGCCAGAGTTCTTGCCGAACTGTTTTCCCTACCGCCTTATAAGGGTTTGCCTGTAAACCAGATTAACAAGAATTGACCTCAGTTTGACTGCCAGCCTTGGCAAGGCCACGCTTCGAACCTATGTTACGTTAAAATTCCGCATCCTTGCGGTTGTGATTGATGGGACCCGATATGAATCCTAACTACAGGAACTTCGCTCTGTGGGCGATTATCGCCTTGCTGCTGATCGCGTTGTTCAACCTTTTTCAAAGCCCCACCTCGCGCTCGGCATCGAGTGATGTTCCCTATTCGCAGTTCATTACCGATGTGAATAGCGGCCGCGTGAAATCCGTTACGATTTCCGGCAATCGCATCACCGGCACCTATTCGGACAATGGTTCGACCTTCCAGACCTATTCGCCCGGCGACGCCGGACTTGTCGGCCGTCTCGAAAGCAAGAATGTCCAGATCGCCGCGCGTCCGGAGACCGATGGGTCCACTTCGCTTGTCGGCATGCTGATTTCCTGGCTGCCCATGATACTCATCCTCGGCGTGTGGATTTTCTTCATGCGCCAGATGCAGGGTGGATCGCGTGGCGCCATGGGCTTTGGCAAGTCCAAGGCCAAGCTTTTGACCGAGGCGCATGGGCGGGTGACTTTCCAGGACGTCGCCGGCGTTGATGAGGCCAAGGAAGATCTCGAAGAGATCGTTGAATTCCTGCGCGACGCGCAGAAATTCCAGCGGCTCGGCGGGCGCATCCCGCGCGGCGTGCTGCTGGTAGGCCCTCCCGGCACAGGTAAGACATTGCTGGCCCGCGCCATTGCCGGCGAAGCCAACGTGCCGTTCTTCACCATCTCTGGTTCCGACTTCGTTGAAATGTTCGTCGGCGTCGGCGCGTCCCGTGTCCGTGACATGTTCGAACAGGCGAAGAAGAATGCGCCCTGCATCATCTTCATCGATGAAATCGACGCGGTCGGTCGCCATCGTGGCGCTGGTCTCGGCGGCGGCAATGACGAGCGCGAACAGACACTCAACCAGTTGCTGGTCGAGATGGACGGCTTCGAGGCCAATGAGGGTGTTATTCTCATCGCCGCAACCAACCGTCCCGACGTACTCGATCCTGCGCTGCTGCGTCCGGGCCGTTTCGACCGCCAGGTCGTTGTTCCCAATCCGGACGTCACTGGCCGCGAAAAGATCCTGAAGGTGCATGCGCGCAACGTGCCGCTCGCACCCAATGTCGATCTCAAGATTCTTGCTCGCGGGACCCCCGGATTCTCCGGCGCCGATTTGATGAATCTCGTCAACGAAGCTGCCCTGATGGCTGCCCGCCGCAACAAGCGCCTTGTCACCATGCTCGAGTTCGAGGATGCGAAGGACAAGATCATGATGGGTGCGGAGCGCCGTTCGACCGCGATGACTCAGGCCGAGAAGGAACTCACCGCCTATCACGAGGCCGGCCACGCTATTGTTGCACTCAACGTCGAAGTTGCCGATCCGCTGCACAAGGCAACGATCATTCCGCGCGGCCGTGCGCTCGGCATGGTCATGCAGTTGCCGGAAGCCGATCGCTACTCGATGAGCTATAAGTGGATGATCTCGCGCCTTGCCATCATGATGGGCGGGCGCATCGCCGAAGAACTAAAGTTTGGCAAGGAGAACATCACCTCCGGCGCGTCCTCGGACATCGAACAGGCCACCAAGCTTGCTCGCGCCATGGTCACCCGCTGGGGCTTTTCCGACAAGCTCGGGCAGGTCGCCTATGGCGAGAACCAGGAAGAAGTGTTCCTCGGCCATTCCGTCGCCCGCACGCAGAACGTTTCGGAAGAAACGGCGCAATTGATAGATGCGGAAGTTCGCAAGCTCATCGACGATGCCTATAATCACGCGCGTTCCATCCTGACCAAGAAGAAAAAGGAATGGATCGCCATCGCCGAAGGCCTCCTCGAATATGAGACGCTGACGGGCGAGGAAATCAAGGCATTGATGGCCGGCGGCAAGCCCGCCCGCGACCTCGGCGACGATACGCCGCCTTCGCGTGGATCGGCTGTTCCGAAGGCCGGATCGGCCAAGAAGCCCCGCAAGGGCGATGAGCCCGACAAGGGTCTCGAGCCTCAGCCACAATCCTGATGGTGGATGCAACTTCTACAAACGGCCGGTGAAAACCGGCCGTTTGTACGAATTGTTCATGCATTGGCTCTAAGTATAATCGCTACACAAATTGTGAGATGCGGAATAGAAGGTCTTTTGCAATAAGCTTCACAAGACCAAGGTCAGGCACACGAGGCTGCATTCCTGTCTTTCCGGATATGAGACAGCCCTAAATTCGGATAACCAGCATGGCGCGCAAATATTTCGGCACGGATGGCATTCGCGGACAGGCAAACGCCTATCCCATGACCCCCGACATCGCAATGAAAGTCGGCATGGCCGTCGGCCTTACGTTCAAGCGCGGCGAGCACCGCAACCGCGTCGTTATCGGCAAGGATACGCGGCTTTCAGGGTACATGATCGAGAACGCCCTTGTCGCCGGCTTCACCTCGACCGGGATGGATGTATTCCTGCTCGGCCCGATTCCGACACCCGCTGTTGCAATGCTCTGCCGCTCGCTCCGCGCCGATATCGGCGTGATGATCTCGGCTTCGCATAACCCCTATTTCGACAATGGCATCAAGCTGTTCGGACCGGACGGCTTCAAGCTTTCCGACGAGATCGAACTTCAGATCGAACGTCTGATGGACGAGAACCTGTCGGATCGCTTGTCGAGTTTCGACAATCTCGGACGGGCCAAGCGTGTCGATGGCGACATCTACCGCTACATCGAATTTGCCAAGCGCACGACGCCGAAGAATATCTCGCTTTCGGGCCTCAGGATCGTCGTCGACTGTGCCAATGGCGCAGCCTACAAGGTCGCTCCTGCCGCCCTTTGGGAACTCGGGGCGGAAGTGATCACAATCAACGACAAGCCGAACGGCACCAACATCAACGAAGACTGTGGTTCGACCCATCCGCTCGGCCTGATCAAAAAGGTGCACGAGGTGCGAGCCGATATCGGCATCGCGCTCGATGGCGATGCCGACCGCGTGCTGATCGTCGATGAAAATGGCGCCATCATCGACGGCGACCAGTTGATGGCGGTCATCGCCCAATCGTGGCAGGAGACGGACAGGCTCGTCGGCGGCGGCGTCGTTGCAACCGTGATGTCCAATCTCGGGCTCGAACGCTTCTTGATGGATCGGGGACTTACCCTTGCCCGCACGCAGGTTGGAGACCGCTACGTGGTCGAGCACATGCGCAACCATGGCTTCAACGTCGGCGGCGAACAGTCCGGTCACATCGTTTTGTCCGATTTCTCGACAACGGGCGACGGCCTGGTCTCGGCCTTGCAGATACTCGCGGTCGTGCAGGAACAGGGACGTCCGGTCAGCGAGGTTTGCCGCAAGTTCGACCCGGTGCCGCAGCTTTTGAAGAATGTGCGCACCACCGGCGGCAAGCCGCTTGAAAACAAGAACGTGAAAAGCGCGATCGACGAAGCACGCGATCGTCTCGGCACGGCCGGCCGCCTTGTGATCCGCCCGTCCGGCACCGAACCGCTGATCCGCGTCATGGCGGAGGGCGACGACCGCAAGCTGGTCGAGGCGGTGGTCAACGATATCATTTCCGTGATTTCGTCTTCGGCGGCCTAGCCGGCCGCAATCCATTAACAAATCATAACGAAAACGGGCCCCATTCGGGCCCGTTTTGTTGTTAAGGGTTTCATTCTACTCAAATCTGTATTTTGTTAACCTTAATAGACATGGTGAACAAACACGGTTAAGCGGGACTTAACCTTTTACCCCCATATTTCCCTCACAACCATCTGTGGCAATCGCCGCGCTTTCCAACCATGGGGCTTTGTGAGGAATAGAGTAATGAGCACATTCAACAAATTTGCTGCCATGGGCGCAGCTATTATGAGCCTGGGCGCGGCACCGGCCCTCGCGGCGGATATGATCCAGGATCCGGTGGTGGAAGTGGCGCCTTTCGGCGGTTGGTATCTGCGCGGCGACATCGGCATGAGCAACCAGCAGTTCGATCATCTCGACTATGTCGGGTTTGCCGATCCCGCCTATCACACCTTTTTCAATGATGGCGACTTCGACGCCGGCATGACGGCGCAGATCGGTATCGGCTACCAGTTCAACGACTGGCTCCGTGCCGACGTGACCGGGCAATATCGTGGCAAGACGGATTTCAGTGCGCTGGACTTCTACGATATCGATGGCGACCTCACCACGACGGATGACGCGGCCACAAATGAATACCATGCCAAGAAGTCGGAATGGCTGTTCCTCGCCAATGCCTATGCGGACCTTGGTACCTATGCCGGAATCACGCCTTATGTAGGTGCCGGTATCGGCGCGTCGCGCAATACGATTTCGGGCTTCACCGACAACAACATCATCACCGGGGGCGGCGGGTATGCCGGCAGTGCCTCGCAGTGGGAACTCGCCTGGGCGCTGCATGCCGGTGTCGGCATCAAGGCGACCGATCGCATGACAATCGATATCGGCTACAGCTATGTCGATCTCGGCGACGGCAAGACCGACAATGCCTTTAACTACATCAACTCGCTTACCCGCGAAAATCCTGAACCCTTCAAGTTCAAGGATATTACCTCCCATGACTTCAAGGTCGGCGTTCGTTACGCTTTCTGATTGAGTGAGCCATCGAACTGCAACGGCAGGTGCCCGCACCTGCCGTTGCAGTTCGGAGTACGCCAGAAATTCATGTCGCAGCCAAACATATTTCTTGACTGCCAGCGACATTTCTCCTAGGTCCCGGAGTGGGCCACCTCTCCCCAACGAGAGGCGTGCTATCTGTGAGGATAGGAGAAAACATGACTACGCTTGTAAAGCCGGCCCAGCGCCCGGCTAATCCCAATTTTTCATCAGGTCCCTGTGCTAAACGTCCCGGATGGTCGCTTGCGGCGCTTTCCGATGCAGCGCTTGGCCGTTCGCATCGCGCCAAGGTCGGCAAGACCAAGCTGAAGCAGGCCATCGACCTTACCCGTGAGATTCTGCAGGTTCCTGCCGATTACCGCATCGGCATCGTTCCGGCCTCCGATACGGGCGCCGTCGAAATGGCGCTCTGGTCACTGCTGGGCGAGCGCGGCGTCGACATGGTCGCATGGGAAAGCTTCGGCGCCGGCTGGGTGACCGATGTCGTCAAACAGCTGAAGCTCGCCGATGCCCGCACGATCGAAGCCGGCTACGGCGAACTGCCAGACCTTTCCAAGATCGATTTCGACCGCGACGTGGTCTTTACCTGGAACGGCACAACGTCCGGCGTGCGCGTTCCGAGCGGCGACTTCATCCCTGCGGACCGCAAGGGCCTCACCATCTGCGACGCAACCTCGGCCGCATTCGCACAGCGCCTTGATTTCGCCAAGCTCGATGTCGTCACCTTCTCCTGGCAGAAAGTTCTCGGCGGCGAGGGCGCACACGGCATGCTCATCCTCAGCCCGCGCGCGGTAGAGCGGCTTTTGACCTATAAACCCGCTTGGCCCCTGCCGAAGATTTTCCGCCTCACCTCCGGCGGTAAGCTCATCGAAGGCATTTTCTCCGGCGAGACGATCAACACGCCCTCGATGCTCTGCGTCGAGGATTACCTTGATGCGTTGAACTGGGCAAAGTCGGTAGGAAGCCTCGATGGACTCGTTGCCCGCGCCGACAGGAACTTCGCGGCGATCGACGCCTTTGTCGAACGTACGCCGTGGCTTGCCAATCTGGCAAAGGATCCGGCAACCCGGTCGAACACCTCCGTTTGCCTGACCATCGTCGATTCCGAGATCACCGCGCTTGATGCCGACGCTCAGGCCAGCTTTGCCAAGAACCTCGTCGCTGCCCTCGAAAAGGAAGCCGTCGCCTACGATATCGGCGCCTATCGCGATGCTCCGTCGGGTCTACGCATCTGGGCCGGCGCTACGGTCGAGACGGCTGACCTCGAGGCGTTGATGATGTGGCTGGATTGGGCGTTCGAAGCCCAGAAGGCTGAACTGAAGAAGGCCGCCTAGGTCTCCAGGCTAAAGCCGGCCGCAGCATTGCGGCCGCTCCTCCCATTTATCCGATTTCAACGATGGAGGCCATGATGGCACCGCGCGTACTCGTATCCGACAAACTCTCCCCCACCGCCGTCCAGATCTTCAAGGATCACGGTGTCGAAGTCGATTACTTGCCGGATCTCGGCAAGGACAAGGACAAGCTGCTTGAGGTCATCGGCCAATATGATGGCCTTGCCATTCGCTCGGCGACGAAGGTCACCGAGAAGCTGATTAGCGCAGCGAAGAACCTCAAGGTCATTGGCCGCGCCGGTATCGGCGTCGACAATGTCGACATCCCGGCCGCTTCTCGGCGCGGTATCATCGTCATGAATACGCCCTTCGGCAATTCGATCACCACGGCTGAGCACGCCGTTGCATTGATGTTCGCCGTCGCCCGCGAATTGCCTGAGGCCGATGCTTCAACTCGCGCCGGCAAATGGGAAAAGAACCGTTTCATGGGTGTCGAGATCACCGGCAAGACGCTCGGTGTTATCGGCTGCGGCAATATCGGCTCGATCGTCGCTACGCGTGGCGTCGGTCTCAAGATGCATGTCATCGCCTTCGATCCGTTCCTTTCCGAGGGGAGGGCGGAGGAACTCGGGGTTGAGAAGGTCGAACTCGACGAGCTTCTGACCCGTGCCGATTTCATCAGCCTGCATACGCCGATGACCGACAAGACGCGCGGGATCATCAACGCCGACGCGATCGCCAAGATGAAGGATGGTGTGCGCATCATCAACTGTGCCCGGGGCGGTCTCATCGTCGAGAAGGACCTCGTTGCCGCCCTTAAATCCGGCAAGGTCGCCGGCGCCGGCATTGATGTCTTCGAAGTCGAGCCTGCTACGGATAACGAGCTGTTTCATCTGCCGAACGTCGTGTGCACACCGCACCTTGGCGCATCGACCAGCGAAGCGCAGGAAAACGTCGCCCTGCAGGTCGCAGAGCAAATGTCGGATTACCTGATCAAGGGTGCGGTCTCCAACGCGATCAACATGCCCTCGATCACCGCGGAAGAAGCGCCGCGCCTCAAGCCCTTCGTCAAGCTTGCCGAAGTGCTGGGTGCTTTCGTCGGCCAGGTCACGGAAGAGCCGATCGAGGAAGTCGAAGTGCTGTTCGATGGAGCGACGGCGGCGATGAATACGCGGGCATTGCTTAGCGCGACGCTCGCCGGTCTCATCCGCCCGCAGGTCGCCGATGTGAACATGGTTTCCGCGCCGATCATGGTGAAGGAACGCGGTATCATCGTTTCCGAGATCCGTCGTGACAAATCCGGCGTGTTCGACGGGTATATTAAACTGACTGTGAAGTCGGCGTCGATGACGCGCTCGATCGCCGGCACCTGCTTCTCCGATGGCAAGCCGCGCTTCATCCAGATCAAGGGTATCAACCTCGACGCGGAAGTCGGGCAGCATATGCTCTATACGACCAACAACGATACGCCGGGCATGATCGGCTTGCTTGGTACGATCTGCGGCAACAACAAGGTCAACATCGCCAACTTCGCGCTTGGGCGCGATGCGCCCGGCGGCAATGCCATTGCCATGCTCTATCTCGACGAGCGCATCCCGGACAATGTCCTTGAGGAACTACGGGTCAACAAGGCAATTGTTTCGGCCAAACCGCTGGAATTCAACATCGCTTGATTGTACGGATGTCGGTCATGGCATCCGAACACAGCGATCTCCGTTGGCGTTTGATGGAAGCGGGAGACCTCGCTTCCACCAATGCCATGGCCGAAGTCATCCACCCGAATTTCCCGGAAGATGACAGCGTTTTTCGCGAGCGCATGCGGCTTTATGGCAATGGCTGTTTCGTCCTCGAATCGCCGGGCGGCGCTCTTCACGGCTACGCGGTCACCCACCCGTGGCAAATTTATGCGATGCCTGCGCTCAACAGCCTGCTCGTCGAATTACCCACCCACCCTTCCACCTACTACCTGCACGATATCGCCCTCATGCCGACGGCCCGCGGTAGCGGCGCGGCGGCGCGCATTGTTGCCATTCTTGCCGAGCAGGCCAAGCGGGAAGACCTTGCCAATATGTCTCTGGTCTCGGTCAACAACTCGGTTGGATTCTGGGAAAAGCAGGGCTTCAAGACAGAAAACCTGCCAGAGCTTGAAGCAAAGCTCAAAACCTATTCGGAGGTCGCGCGTTTCATGGTCCGCCAGCTTCGCTGATCGCGGCGTGCTTGCGTCCGCTGAGTTCGGCAATCCAGATGCCGCCAAGCACGAGCACAAGGGCGATGCCGTGGTAGGGGTGGAACTCCTCGCCGAGCAAGGCTACCGCGAGAAGCGTCCCGAAGATCGGGACCGCATTGATGAAGAGGCCGGCGCGGTTGGCGCCGATATATTCGACGCCCTTGAGAAAAAGCACCTGTGCGGCAAGTGAAGGCAAGATAGCCGTATAGAGGACGACCATGGCGCCGGTCGTGTCCGGTGGCATCAGCGCGCCGCGCTGCCATTCCCAGAGCGTGAACGGGATCGCGGTCAGAAACGCGAAGAAGGTCATTGCCGTCATCAGGCTCTGCCAGTTGATGGCGGGCCGGAACCGCAGCGCCACTGTGTAACCGCTATAGAGCAGGACTGCGAGGATCATCAGCGCGTCGCCGAAATTGACTTCAAGCCGGGCCAATTGGCTAAAGCTGCCGTGCCCCGCGGTCAGCGCCACGCCAACGAGCGAAAGGCTGAAGCCGATGATCTGCCCGGCGCGAACGGGCGTGCCGAATAGCAGGAGATTTGCAACGAAGATCACCATGGGTATGCCGGCCTGCTCGATCGTGACGTTGATCGCGGACGTATAGTTGAGTGCGCTGTAGAGCGCCATGTTGAAGAAGGTGAAGCCGAAAGCGCCGAGGGCGGCGAGTAACCACAAATGTTTGCGCAGCATAGTCCAGTCGCGCTGCACTTGTCTGACGCTGATGGCGGCGATGATCAGAAAGGCGAGCAGCCAGCGCAAAAGCGTCAGCAGCATCGGCGAGATATGGCCGACTGCAAACTTGCCGGCCACAGCATTGCCGCCCCAAAAAAGCGCGGTTAGCAGCAGAAATATGTAGGCGGTACGATTCATGTTTTGCAATCTATTCGGGGTGGTTGCGAAACCACTATCTGGATGCAACGGCAGGGATGTTTATTGCCAGGATAAAGGTAAATAGGTTGCGTGATAGCCGAAAGAATTGTCGCGCTTTTATGAACCAGCCTGTATAGAAGCACCGCATTTGAAGAAAAATGCACGACGAGGTTATGACTCGAGGAGTTTTGAATGGCAAATGTTGTTGTGATCGGTTCCCAGTGGGGTGATGAGGGCAAGGGAAAGATCGTTGATTGGCTTTCCGAACGGGCAGATATCATCGTTCGCTTTCAGGGCGGTCACAATGCAGGTCATACGCTGGTCGTCGATGGCGTCACCTATAAGCTGTCACTCCTGCCCTCCGGCGTCGTGCGTCCCGGCAAGCTGTCGATCATCGGCAACGGCGTCGTTTTTGATCCGCATGCCTTCATCGCCGAGAAGAAGAAACTGGAAGCCCAAGGCGTTGTCATTACCCCGGATACGTTGAAAATCGCGGAAAACACGACGCTTATCCTGTCAATCCATGGTGAACTTGACCGGCGGCGGGAAGCTTCGAACGCGGGCACCAAGATCGGCACCACCGGCCGCGGCATTGGTCCAGCCTATGAGGACAAGGTGGGACGCCGCGCTATTCATGTTCTCGATCTTGCCGATCCGGACACGCTCCCGGCAAAGATCGAGCGCCTGCTCGCGCACCACAATCCGCTTCGCCGTGGTCTCGGCATCGAAGAGGTCGATGGGGAAAAACTTCTCGCTGAACTCAACGACGCCGCGCCGCACATCCTGCCCTTCATGGACCGTGTATGGTATGTGCTCGACCAGAAGAAGCGGGCCGGTGAGCGTATCCTTTTCGAGGGGGCGCAAGGCACGCTCCTCGACATAGACCATGGCACCTATCCGTTTGTTACCTCATCCAACACCGTTGCTGGGCAGGCTTCCGCAGGTTCGGGCATTGGCCCTGGCTCCCTGCATTATGTGCTTGGCATCACCAAGGCCTATACGACGCGCGTCGGCGAGGGGCCCTTCCCGACAGAACAGCAGAATGAAGTCGGGCAGTTCCTCGGCGAGCGCGGCCACGAGTTCGGGACGGTTACCGGGCGCAAGCGCCGTTGCGGCTGGTTCGACGCGGTGTTGGTGCGCCAGGCGGTTGCCAATAACGGCATCAGCGGGATCGCGCTCACAAAGCTCGATGTCCTTGATGGACTCGAGGAGATCAAGGTTTGCACCGGCTACGAACTTGACGGCGAAGTAATCGATTATCTTCCGGCGGGGCAGGGTCAGCAGGCGCGCGTCAAGCCCGTCTACGAGACGCTCGAAGGCTGGAAGGGAACCACGGCCGGCGCACGGAGCTGGAGCGAGCTTCCGGCGCAGGCAGTCAAGTACGTGCGCTATATCGAGGAATTGATCGGCGCGCCGATCGCTTTGCTGTCCACCAGCCCCGAACGCGACGACACGATACTTGTTACCGATCCGTTTCATGACTAGACTCGGATTGTCCTAGAATCTCACAGCAAAACCATAGGTTTGGGTGAATGGCAGACTTCGTTGCAGTATTGAGGAAGACAATTGACGGGATCGCGGACCCAACGCCCGAACTTCGTCAACGTGTATATGCAAAAGCTCGTGCAACGATTGAGCAGAAGCTTGCGGCGCTGAATGCGCCGGAAGCCGCGGCGGCGCGCCAGATAAGTGCGCTCGAAGACGCTATCGCCGAGGTAGAGTCTGAATTCACGCCGGCCATCGAGGATGCGCCGCCACCGCCGGTGGAAGCAAAGCCGGTCGCCCCGCCACCATCATCGACGCCGCCGCATTTCAAGTTTACGCCCATTATGGATCCGGAACCGGAGCCTGAAACCAAGGCGCCGGAGCCCCTGCCTGCGCCGCCGGAGCCTCCGAAGCCCGCGCCCAGCGTGACGCCGGGCTTTACAAAGATAGGTTCGCAGCCTGATGCGCTTGAAGATTTTCTGACAAGTCACGGCGCCGGCATCAACAACCGGAGCGAGCCTGAGGACCAAAGGCTTCCTGACGAAGATGTATTGGCAGAATCCGCGACCGGGTTTGCCGCAGGCAATAAATCTGACCGAGGCCCGGAAGAAGAAGACGAAAACGATCTGACGGTCGCCGCGGAAGATCGCGGGGCGGGCAATTATGGCGTGTACACGCGCGGCCCCCTGAAGCGCTCGGCGCCGAAGAAGTCGCTGGTGCCGCTCCTTGCCATTGTTGGCCTTCTGCTGGTCATTGCCGGTGGCGGCTATGCAGGATGGGTCTACAAGGACAAGCTTTCCGAACAAGCTTCAGCGGCCAAGACCTGGCTTGCCAGCCTGACCAGTTCCAAGACCGAACTGCAAGCGCCTGCAGAAACCGCCAACAATGCGCCGGCCACGACACCCGCCGAGCCAGCCACGCCTGCACCGACGCCGCAAGCCCCTGCGCCAGCCGCAACGCCGGAGAGCACCGAGCCCAAACCCGAGCCGAAGCTGACGCAGCGCCTGATGCCGGATGGGCAGGAGGTCAATCCCGGCCCGGCCAACGACAAGCCTTCGCTCGGTGAGGGAACGTCCGTTGCAGCATCGACACCGGACCAATCGGCAAAGCCGGCCGCACCCCCGGCCGAACAGCAGGCCGCAGGCCAGACACAGCAACCGGCCGCCCTGCCGATCGGACAGAAAGCCTTCTTCTACGAGGAACGCTCCGGTCAGGAAGCCGGAACCGCCGACGCTGGCGCGGTCGTCTGGTCGGTGGTGCAGGAATCCCCCGGCAACGACCTGCCGCCGGAACCCGCGATCAAGGCCGAGGTCACCATTCCTGGCCGAGGCATAAACCTGCGCATGATCATCCGGCGCAATGGCGACAAGACCTTGCCCGCGAGCCATCTCGTCGAGATGATCTTTACGGTTCCTGAGGGTTTCCCCGGCGGGTCGATCGAAAATGTCTCGCGCATGACCTTCAAGGATACGGAACAGGCGCCGGGCAGCCCGCTCGTCGCCATACCGGCGAAAATCGCTGACAATTTCTTCATCATTGCGATGAACGACGCCAAGACGGCGGTCGATACCAACATGGCACTGATGGGCCGCCAATCGTGGATCGATATTCCGATTGCCTACAAGACCGGACGCCGGGCGCTGATCACGCTCGAAAAGGGTCTGCCCGGCGAGAAGGTTTTCAACGACGTCCTGAAATCCTGGGCAGACAAGGCCGGCGGTTAGGATTACGACGCGTGATGATATGAAAAAGGCCGCTTGAAGCGGCCTTTTTTGCATTCAGCTAGGGGAGACTAGCGGCTGTCACTCATCGAGACGAGCGCCTTCTGCTGCTTGATGGCGGCTGCCTTGACGGCATCCTGAACCTTCTCGAAAGCGCGGACCTCGATCTGGCGTACACGCTCGCGGCTGATGCCGAATTCGGTCGAGAGGTCCTCGAGCGTAACGGGATCATCTGCAAGGCGCCGCGCCTGGAAGATGCGGCGCTCGCGGTCATTGAGCGACGACATCGCACCGGACAGCATTTCGCGCCGGCTTTCGAGCTCGTCCTGCTCGATCAGCATGTCCTCGGCACTGTCGTGGTCGTCCACCAGCCAGTCCTGCCAGTCGCCGCCTGCCTCGCCGTCGGCCGAGCGGATCGGCGCATTGAGCGAAGCATCGCCGGAAAGGCGTCGGTTCATCGAAATGACCTCGTCTTCCGACACGCTGAGCCGCGTTGCGATCTCCTTGACCTGTTCCGGGTTCAAATCGCCATCATCGAGCGCCTGAATCTTGCTCTTCACCTTGCGCAGGTTGAAGAACAGGCGCTTCTGGTTGGCGGTCGTGCCCATCTTGACCAGGCTCCACGAGCGCAGGACATATTCCTGGATGGAGGCCTTGATCCACCACATCGCATAGGTTGCAAGGCGGAAACCGCGCTCCGGTTCGAAACGCTTCACGGCCTGCATCAGGCCGACATTGCCTTCGGAAATGACTTCACCGATCGGCAGGCCATAGCCGCGATAACCCATCGCAATCTTGGCGACGAGACGCAGATGGCTGGTAACGAGCTTGTGTGCCGCCTTCGGATCGGAATGCTCAAGATACCGCTTGGCGAGCATGTACTCTTCTTGCGGTTCGAGCATCGGAAAGCGTCGGATTTCTTCAAGGTAGCGGGTCAGTCCACCATCCCCGCCGAGAACACTAGGAAGATTTTGGGCCACAGGGCACCCTCCTCATTTGAAATGGACCCCCATTATCGGCAGGTCCGCAACATCCGGCCACCCACAAATTGGCGCTGGCGGATTCGTGCCATCAACATATAGGTACTATTTTGTCAAAATCACGATCTATTAAGCGACGAAACAAGCTGTCACATAAACGTGAACAATACAGTCATGTTTGGGGTGTGCGTTCACTAGAACGTGGCATGGCAAAGAATGTTCCGCCGCTTATTAAAGCGCAGTTGTGCGGAAGGCGTCAAGTAACTCGGCCATATCCGCCGGCACGGGCGCTTCGAAGTGCTTGACCTCGCCTGTCGAAGGATGCTCAAAGGCGAGAAGCTGCGCGTGGAGGGCCTGGCGCGTAAAGCTCTTGACGATGCCCTGAAGCGGTTCGGCCAATTTGTTCGCCTTGGTCTTATAGGCGCTGCCATAGTCGAGATCCCCGATGAGGGGATGGCCGATATGCGCCATGTGTACGCGTATCTGATGCGTGCGCCCGGTCTCGAGCCGGCATTCGATCAAGGCAGCAAGGGCGGTGGCATCGTCCTTCGCGCCGAATTTCTCCATGACCTCGAAATGGGTGACGGCGTGGCGCGCGTCGTCGCGCTCCTCATGTACCACGGCCTGCTTGGTGCGGTCGCGGTGGGATCGGCCGAGGGGTGCGTCCACGGTCCCGGCCTTGCGATCGGGCGTACCCCAGACGATTGCGAGATAGGCGCGTTCCAGATCGCCCGTCCGCCCGTGGTCGGCGAACTGCGCGCTGAGATGGCGATGCGCGAGATCGTTTTTTGCAACGACCATGACGCCGCTGGTTTCCTTGTCGAGGCGATGGACAATGCCCGGGCGCCTTACACCGCCAATGCCCGATAATGTATCGCCGCAGTGGTGGATCAGCGCATTGACGAGCGTGCCGCTCCAATTGCCGTTGCCTGGATGGACGACGAGGCCGGCGGGTTTGTTGATGACGATGAGATCGCTATCCTCGTAAAGAATATCGAGGGCGATTTCCTCGCCCTGCGGCGTTGCATCCTCGGGTTCGGGGACGGCAATCGCGATGCTCGCGCCTTCGCGCAGCTTGTGCTTGGCTTCGCGGATAATCTTGCCGTCGATGCTGACCTGGCCTTCGCCGATGAGCGACTGGATGCGATTGCGCGACAGATCGGGCGCCAATTGGGCTGAAAGCCAGGCATCCAGCCGCTTGCCAGCCGCTTCGCTATCGGTAATTAACTCTTTCAAAGACCGCGTCCCTTCGTTACAGAGGCTTGGTTTCAAAACCTCGGAGATGCCTTAATGGCTCAAATCAACCAAGAACTCGATGCGGAAGAACAGCCGCTCGATCCGGCGATGGAGCGGGTACGCCGCAAGATGATACGGCTGCTCGCCGTATCCATCGGCATCATGGTTGTGGGTCTTATGGCCGTGCTGGCGGCGATTGTCTACAAGATTAACCAGCCGGTTCCCGAGGTCGCAGCGGCAGCGCACCATACGGTTCCGGGGCAGCCGCTCGGCGAGGCATTGGCCGGCGAATCGATCACGCTCGACCCCGGCACGCGCATCCTTTCCCACAATCTGTCGAATAATTCGCTTTCGCTCGAAACGCGGCTTGCCGACGGCACGCGGCAGATTCTGGTCTATGACGTTGCAACGAAGCGTGTCGTGGCGCGCATTGGCGAAGCTCCCGGGAAGTAGGGCAGGCTGTCGATTACGACAGTAACAAATCATTATTGCACTTTGGCGCCGGCTTGATTATACCGCCAGAAGCAACTCGCTAAGCGCCCATCGTCTAGCGGTCAGGACGGCGCCCTCTCACGGCGCAAACAGGGGTTCGATTCCCCTTGGGCGTACCACCTTTCTTACATCCATGTTTATAGGTTCTCGTCGCTCAGACGTGGACTTCGCCGTGCTCTTTTTCGTCGGGGTCGGTCAGCAGCGCGAGATAGGCGAGCCAGATATAGAACATCACTACGCCGGCCACCACGAGCCAGCCGGGGAGCGGTCCAAAGGTGGCGTTGCGGACGATTTCGGCCAGCGACCCGGCCACATCATGTACCGCCCCGCCATCCTGCAGTTTCGGCGTAGATATTTTCAATACCCAGGCGAGGAGGAGGACGAGGAACATCCAGATATAGTTGCGGCGCAGCCGCCGCGACATTGCTGCCCGGGTAGAGATCATGAATTTCGGTCTGCGCAAATCCTCGCCGATCAGATGGCCCCATTTCGTGTCCGGATCTGGCATCGGATCGAGGATCTGGGCGAAATAGTGCTTTTCGAGCTTGCGAACGCGGCCGCGATAAACATCAAAAAAGCGGTATCGGCGTGCCTCGATCAGGAGAAGCAACTGTACCAGGATCATGGCGAAGATCAGGACGCCATGGTGGGATGTCGGCGTTGAGAGGGAGAGCGACAGCATTGCCGCAACGCCGGTGATGGCCCAGTTGGTTGTTCGGTCTATCCGGTCGCGCCAACCTGCCATGCGGCCCATTTCCGCGCGGTGATAGTGGGCGACAACGGTAATGTATTCAGCTGAAGTTGCCGGCAGCGGCGGCGCCGTCCATCGTGTCTCCCCGCCGGCTGCGGCATCTCGAAGGTCGTCCATATCAGCCTCCCAACCGATATTTCCCCCCTTCAGGAGAGTACATCAAACGGGCGGAATGTGCTGAAAAATCATCGCCAAGCGGCGTTTTTCAATTGTCCAGAAATGCCGCCATGCCGTGCGCCGCGGCGCGCCCCGTGGCAAAGCAGGCGGTGAGGAGATAACCGCCTGTCGGAGCCTCCCAATCCAGCATCTCTCCGGCGGCAAAGACGCCCGGGATCGACTTGAGCATGTAATTGTCGTCGAGGCCCTCCCATTTTATGCCGCCGACCGAGGAGATGGCTTCGGCGATGGGACGCGGCCGAAGCAGCGGCAGTTTCAAGCTCTTTATGCTTGCGGCGAGACGCAGCGGGTGGGCAAGATCGGCCGGACTTGCATAGGCCCTGAGGAGTGCCGACTTTACGCCGTCAATGCCGGCGCCCTTGCGCAGGCGATTGCTGAAACTTGCCTTGTTATCCTGGCGCGCAAGGTCGCGGGCAAGCCGCTCCTCACTGCGTCCGGGCGCAAGATCGAGCGCCAGTTCTGCCCGCCCCTCACGTTGAAGCCGGTCGCGCAGTGCGGCGGAATGGGCGTAAACCAGGCTTCCCTCGATGCCATCGGTGCTGATCACGAATTCGCCGGGCAAGGAGCCTGCATCCGATGTTGCCGTGACCGACTTCACCGGTACGCCTGCGAATCGATCGCGAAATCCCTCATCCCAGGCGACGTCGAAGCCGCAATTTGCCGGACGAAGGCCAGCCATCGGCACGCCCGTAGCCGCAAGCAACGGCTGCCAGCGTCCGTCAGAGCCAAGTTTCGGCCAGCTCGCGCCGCCAAGCGCCAGCAGCGTCGCATCGCTGTGGATGATCGTTGGGCCCTCAGGCGTTTCGAATGCGTAGCCGCCTTCGGCAAAGCCTGTCCAGCGATGACGCGACTTGAGCACCACGCCACGCTGTTGCAACCGGGCAAGCCAGGCGCGCAGCAAAGGCGAGGCTTTCATGACCTTGGGAAAGACGCGGCCCGACGAGCCAACGAAGGTCTCAGTGCCAAGTCCGGCCGCCCACTGGCGGACATCGTCCGGCGTAAACGTATCGAGCGCCGCGCGCAGGTGACCTGAGGCAGCGCCGAATCGCCCGGCAAATCGGGCGTAGGCTTCGGAATGCGTGATGTTGAGCCCGGATTTTCCGGCAAGGAGAAATTTGCGGCCAAAGGTCGGCATGCTGTCGTAGACGGTGACAGTATAGCCCCCCGATGCGGACAGAAGTTCTGCGGCCATCAGTCCGGCCGGTCCGCCACCGATGATTGCGACGGCCTTTCTGCTTGGAAGTTCGTTCGCCATTGAATTCCTTCAGAAATGTTGCACGCAGTGTGATATGTGGACTAGTGCATTCAACTACACCATGTTGACTTGCGAGAGTTCCCCGTACATTAGTCGTACAACGGATGTCCATGCGAGGCTGGCGATCAGCTTCATCAATCGGGTCGTTCACCCTCGGACGAGCAACACGAAACCATTAATGTCTTCCATTCCCCATCACAGCGAACGCAAGACGATGTTCATCGTCGGTAACGGTCCGATCAAGGACAATCTCTCCGAGGATGTCGATCGTGCAGATTGTGTTGTCCGCTTCAACGAGCCCAAATCATCGAAGGGCATGTCCGGGGTCAAGACCGACATTCTGTTCGTGTGCAATTCAGGCAAGCCGATGCAGCGCCGCCTGACCGATCCGAATTATTTCGGCTCTCCGATCGTCCAGGGCGCGTCCGAAGTCATTTTTGCCTATCACCCGCAGATCATCGCCGAATATTTCCGCCAGCCACATCTGCTCTCGCGGCTCAAGGGCCGGCGCGGTGACTGGACATTGCAGGCAATCGACGCTTTCGGCACTGCGGGCAAATCGGTCCTGATTCTGCCTCCCCGGTTTTACAAGGACGGCTGTGCTGCGCTCGGTATTCCCGAAGGTGCGCGCCGGGAGGTGTTCCCGAGCACCGGCTACTTCGGCCTGACCTATATCCTCCAACATTATGACCCGGCGGAATGGAAGATCGTCCTTTGCGGGTTCAGCTGGGAAGGCTGGCGCCGCCACTCCTGGGGCGACGAGCGCAAATGGGTCATGGACAGGGTGGAACAGAACATCCTCAACGTCATCGTATGAAGCTGGAAGCGAGGTCATATGAACAGGGAACTTGATATCTATATTGGCTGGGATTCACGCGAACCCATTGCCTACGAGGTTGCAAAGAGCACTATCCTCAAACATGCGAGCATTCCGGTCAAGGTGATCCCGATCAAGCTGGAAGAGCTTGTCGAGAAAGGCGCCTATACCCGCGATATCGACCCGCTGGCTTCAACGGAATTCACCTATTCGCGCTTCTTCACCCCGTGGCTTGCCGGCTACAAGGGCTGGGCGCTGTTTTGCGATTGCGATTTCCTGTTCTTTTCCGACGTGGCCAAGCTTCTGGATTACCGCGACGAATCGAAGGCAGTCATCTGCGTCAAGCATGACTACACCCCCAAGGAAGGCACCAAGATGGATGGCAAGGTGCAGACCAGCTATCCGCGCAAGAACTGGTCGTCCTTCATGCTCTTCAACTGCGAGCATCCGTCAACGCGCCAGCTGACGCCGGAATTGATCAACCGCGAAACGGGCGCCTATCTCCACCGGATGCAGTGGGCGAAGGATGATGAGATCGGCGAGGTTCCGGTCGAATGGAACTGGCTCGAAGGCTGGAATGAGAAGCCGGCCAGCGGCTATCCCAACGCCGTGCATTTCACCAATGGCGGCCCATGGTTCAAGAATTGGCAGAACGTCGATTATGCCGATGAATGGCGATCAGCGGCAGACGCGGTCGATCCCAACTGGAAGGCGATCTGAATTGTGAAAAAAGCCCCGGGCGACCGGGGCTTTTTGTGCTCATGCTTATGACGCGCGCTTGGTCTTGACTTCGGCCATGCGCGGTTTGGTTTCGAGCCCGCTCTTGTAGAGATTGTTGCGGTCGAGATTCTTCACGTCGCGCTCGCCGCACAGCGCCATGGTGATGTCGAGTTCCTTGCGGATGATTTCGAGCGCCTCGCTCACGCCCTGCTTGCCGCCAGCGCCGAGGCCGTAAAGGAAGGCGCGTCCGATAAAAGTGCCCTTTGCGCCAATGGCGAGGGCCTTCAGGACATCCTGACCGGAGCGGATGCCGCCGTCGAACAGCACTTCGATCTTGTCGCCCACGGCGTCGACGATTTCGGCAAGCACAGAAATCGAGGAGGGTGCACCGTCGAGCTGACGTCCGCCGTGATTGGAGACGATTATGGCGTCGGCGCCGGTCGATACGGCCATCTTTGCATCTTCGACGTCGAGAATACCCTTGATGATGATCTTGCCGCCCCAGCGTTCCTTGATCCAGGCGACATCGCTCCAGGAGAGGCGCGGGTCGAACTGTTCCGCCGTCCAGACCGAGAGGGACGAGAGATCGCCGACGCCCTTGGCGTGGCCGACGATGTTGCGGAAGGTGTGCCGTTTTGTTTTCAACATGCCGAGGCACCACTGCGGGCGCGTCATCATCTGCCAGATATGCTTCGGCGTGAATTTTGGCGGTGCGGAGAGGCCGTTGCGAATATCCTTATGGCGCTGGCCGAGAATCTGCAGGTCGAGCGTCAACACCAGGGCGGAGCATTTGGCAGCCTTGGCGCGGTCGATAAGATTGTAGATGAAATCACGGTCGCGCATCACGTAAAGCTGGAACCAGAACGGCTTCGTCGTCGCTTCGGCGACGTCCTCGATCGAGCAGATGCTCATGGTCGAAAGCGTGAAGGGAACGCCGAACTCCTCGGCCGCCTGTGCCGCCAGGATCTCGCCATCGGCATGCTGCATACCGGTAAGCCCGGTCGGCGCAAGAGCCACGGGCATTGATACCCTCTGGCCGATCATCGTGCTTTCCAGCGTGCGGTCGGTCATGTCGACGGCTACGCGCTGGCGCAGCTGAATCTTGCGAAAATCCTCTTCGTTGGCGCGGTAAGTGCTTTCCGTCCAGGCGCCCGAATCCGCATAATCGAAGAACATCTTCGGTACGCGCCGCTTGGCAATTCGCTTCAGATCATTGATTTCAACTGATTTTGACATTTTTCCGTCCCGAGGCCTTGGTCCTTGCTTTTCATACTAATTGATAGAGTGGCGCAAGCACCAGAACCAAATTACCGCGCCTGACGGTTTTAATCATATACGGGTGCATATTTCACATATAAATTATTGCGTAAGGGTTTGTGTTTGCGTCACCAGTTTCGCTATGGTCAGGAAAGCCCATTGAATTGAACGAACAGGATGTGACGAATGCCAAAGCAACCGCTTCTCGTACTCGGGCCGTTGATGCCCTATCTCCTTGAAGAACTCGAAAAGCGCTATGCGGTGGAAAAGCTCTACGAGGAAAAGGATGCGCTCGGTTTTCTCGAAAAGAATGCAAGCCGGTTTCGCGCCGCGGTTACAAGCACGTTTACCGGGCTGAAGGCCGACATGATCGACCTTTTGACGGCGGTCGAGATTGTTTCGTCATTCGGCGTCGGCACCGATTCTCTCGATGTTGCCTATGCGGAGAAGAAGGGCATCAAGGTCGCGAACACGCCGGACGTGCTCAACGAAGATACCGCCAACATGGCGATCGTGCTCCTCCTCGCCGCAACCCGCGATCTTGTGGCCAATGATCGCTTTGTGCGCTCCGGTCGCTGGGCGAGGGGCGAGAATGCACCGCTTTCCCTCGGCATCGAGGGAAAGAAGGTCGGGCTCGTGGGGCTCGGCCGTATCGGCAGCGTCATTGCCCGCAAGCTTGAGGCTTTTGGCTGCGATGTCGTGTATCATACCCGCAACAGGAAGCCGGACGCGCCCTATACCCATTATGATGATCTCGTCGCCATGGCGCGCGACTGCGCCGCCCTTATCGCCATCCTGCCCGGCGGCGCGGCGACGCAGGGGATTATTTCACGTGAGGTGCTGCAGGCGCTCGGTCCTGAGGGAACCTTCGTCAATATCGCGCGAGGCACCGTCGTCGATGAGGCGGCACTCGTGGAACTCCTGCAGTCGGGCGAACTCGGCCGCGCCGGGATCGATGTGTTCGTCGACGAACCAAATGTTCCAGAGGCACTGTTCAAGCTCGATAATGTGGTGCTGCAGCCGCACATGGGCAGCGCGACGGTCGAAACCCGGAAGGCAATGGCCGACCGGGTCGTCTCGAACCTGGAGAAATATTTCGCGGCTAACTAACTTTCCCAAGCCGGCTGCGGTAGCAGCCGGTACCGTATCTACCTAGCCAAATACCACGGTCTTGTGGCCGTTGAGCATGACGCGGGATTCGAGGTGCTTCTTCACCGCACGGGCGAGCACGCGGCTTTCGATATCGCGGCCGGTGGCGACAAAGTCCTCGGCGCTCATCGCATGGCTGACGCGCTCGGTCTCCTGCTCGATGATTGGGCCTTCGTCGAGATCCGGCGTGACATAGTGGGCGGTGGCGCCAATCAGCTTGACGCCGCGCTCATGCGCCTGGTGATAGGGCTTAGCGCCCTTGAAGCTCGGCAAGAACGAGTGGTGAATGTTGATCACCTTGCCGTAGAGCCGCTTCGAAAGGTTGTCGGACAGAACCTGCATGTAGCGGGCGAGGACGACGAGATCGGCGCCGCTGTCCTTGACGATCTTCAGGAGCGTCTCTTCCTGGTCGCGCTTGTTGTCCTTCGATACCGGCAGGACATAATAGGGAATACCCTCGTGCTCGGCGAAACGACGGCTGTCCTCATGGTTGGAGACGATGGCGGCAACTTCGGCATCGAGCCAGCCGACGCGGATCTGGTAGATCAGATGTTGCAGCGCATGGTCAAACTTCGACACCATGATGATGATCTTCGGCTTTTTCGCCTGATCGGCGAGGCTCGTCTTCATGTCAAATCGGTCGATGGCGGGCTTCAACCCCCGTTCGACATCGTCCTTGGTCGTCCCTTCCGCCGCGGTAAAAGCGATGCGCATGAAGAAGCGGTTGGTCTGCCGGTCCCAGAACTGGTTGCTCTCGGCAATATTGGCATCCATGCCGGCAAGTTCGGTCGTCACCGAGGCGACGATGCCGGGACGGTCTTCGCAGGTCAGGGTCAAAACGTAATTCTTGTCAGGCATGGTAGCTCCGGATGCAGGCATTCTGGTCTTGGCGGATCATAGTGAGCGCCATTGAAGGGCGGCGATACAAATGCGAAGTGCTCAGTCCTTTTTCCGGCATCGGCGGGCAGCGTCAAATGAACTTTCCTCACTCAACGATGAGTTTTATCCCGAAAGGGCCCGCGGCAAGTCAGGATTGCGGCCTCGTCCCATACCAACGCGGCGTATAGACCCAGCTGCCACCATCGGCGCGGGGGAAACTTACCGTATGGGACGATCCAACGATCACCACCGTGCGCATATCAACTTGCTCCGGCGTCAATTCGCCAAGCGTAATGGTCCGCAGCGTTTCGCCCGGCCTGCCTATGTCGCGGCCGAGAACCACGGGCGTCGCGGCACCACGATGCTGACGCAGAATTTCGATCGCACGCGGCAGCTGCCACGGGCGCGGCTTGGAAATCGGATTGTAGAAGGCCATGGCAAGGTCAGCTTCGGCGGCAAGCGCGATCCGCCTCTCGATGATCTCCCAAGGCTTGAGATTGTCGGAAAGCGAAAGAATGCAGAAATCGTGGCCGAGCGGGGCGCCACTGCGGCTTGCCGCCGCCATCGCCGCAGAAACGCCGGGCAGAATTTCGAGCTCGACGGCATGCCAGGCCGGATCTTGCGATTCGTGCAATGCCTCGACCACTGCGGCGGCCATGGCGAACACGCCGGGATCGCCGGAGGAAATCATCACAACGGAGCGGCCGGTCGCCGCCAATTCGAAGGCATGGCGGGCGCGCTGCATTTCCTCGCGATTGTCGGTCATGTGGATCGTCTGATCCGGCCGGAAAGGCTCCGCCATCCGCACATAGGTTTCATAGCCAAGCACATCTTCGGCTCGTTGCAGCGCCTGTTTGACGGCCGGAATCATGAAGTCGGGATCACCGGGACCTAGACCGATGACGGACAGACGGCCGCGCTTCCGAGGGGCAGGACTGTTCTGCGGCACTGACCGAAATACGAGTTCGCCTTTTCCGGGAGCGGCATTGTCGGAGGTCACGCGAATGAGCAGATCGCCGTTCTCATCGATGGGCAGGCGCGCCTGCTCGAGCCAGGGAGCATCGCCCTCGATCCGCACCGTCTTGCCTGCGAGCAGATCCGCGATGAAGGTCTTTGCATCCTCAGGATTTTTAAGCACATAGCCCGGCGGAGGATTGAGCAGGCACGTGCCGAAATGCAATTCACCGGAGGTGGTGATCGCCGGAGCAACACTAACGACATCGGCGATCTTCCTCGCGAGGACGTTGACGCCGGTGGTGCCGCCGAGCAAGGGAACGACGGCAGACCCGTCATCGGCGCCGGCAAGAACGGGGGGCTCGCCTGTCTTGTTGCCGAGAAGTGGCGCCAGCGAGCGTATGGTGATGCCGGCGGCGCAAAGGGCAAGAATAGCGTTGCCGCGCGAATAGTGCTCGCGGATCGTATCGCCGAAATTGGCGAATGTCTCGTCGGCACCCTCAACGCGGCCTTCGAGCCCCAGGACCGTTGCGCCTTCTATACCCGCTTTGATGCGCCGCGCCGTTTCGATGCCGCGTACGGAAAGCACGAAAATGCTGAGCGGGCCGGTCATTCGCCGCTGCCTTGCCACTTTTCGCCCGGGACGAGGATGAGCGAAAAATAAGGCGACGTCTCGGGATCGACTTCGGCGAGCGGAATGATCCGTTGCGCTTGCATGGTCGCCCGTTCGACGTAGAGCGCGCGGTCCATGAGGCCAAGTTCCTCGATGACGCCCCGAACTTTGCTCAGGTTTTTACCGAGCTTCATGATTGCCGCTGCCTCCGTGGCGGCAAGGCGCATCTTCAAATCGGCCGCAGGCAGGACGCCGGACAAAACGGTAAGCGTCTGGTTACGGTAGACCAGCGGCGCGCCGAGCACCGCTGCGCCGCCGAGAATGGAGCAGACGCCGGGAACGACTTCGGTCTCGTAGTCTTCCGCCAGCCGGTCGTGGATATACATGAACGAGCCGTAGAAGAACGGATCGCCCTCGGCGATCACGGCGACGTCGCTGCCGGCATCGAGATGGCGGCGCAACAGGCCGGTGATTTCACCATAGAAGTCGCTGACGATCGCCTCGTAATTCATATGCGCCGGCAGGATCTCGGTTGTGACCGGATAGACGAGCGGGACCAGAAGCTGATTGTCCCTGAGATACTGTTCCACGATGGTCAGCGCGTTGCCCTTCTTGCCTTTGGCGGCATGATAGGCAACGACCGGCGCACCCTGCAGCAGGCGCAGCGCCTTCAGGGTGATGAGTTCGGGATCGCCGGGACCAACGCCCAGCCCGAAGAGCCGTCCCTTTTGCGGCATCATTCCTTCTCCGAGGCAAGCGCGTTGATGGCTGCCGCCGCCATGGCGCTGCCGCCGCGCCGCCCATGCACGACGACATAGGGTATGCCGCGGCTGTTTTCGGCGAGAGCAGCTTTCGATTCCATGGCGCCGACGAATCCGACGGGAAAACCGAGAATCAGCGCAGGCTTCGGAGCGCCGGCATCGATCATTTCGAGGAGGCGAAAGAGCGCGGTCGGCGCATTGCCAAAGGCCACGACGGCGCCAGGGAGATACGGGCGCCAGAGTTCAAGCGCCGCGGCCGAGCGGGTATTGCCGATATCGCGCGCCAGAGTCGGCACGGACGGATCGTTCAGTGTGCAGGTGACATCGTTATTGGCAGGAAGCCTTGCGCGGGTGACACCCTCGGCCACCATGCGCGCATCGCAAAGGATCGGCGCACCGTTCAAAAGCGCGTTGCGGCCCGCGGTCCCGGCACCTTCGGAGAAGGCGAGGTCATCGATGACGTCCACCATGCCGCAGGCATGGGCGACGCGCACGGCCAATTTTTCGAGATCGGCGGGGATGCGGCTGAGATCAGCCTCGGAACGGATGATGGCGAATGAGCGATCATAGATCGCCTGGCCGTCGCGAATATAATCTAGCATTAACTGGCCCCGAAATTCTTGCCGATCAAATCGGCCGCTTCCTCGATAGTGACATTGGCAGCCAATAGCTTGCCAAAACGCGACGGTCCATTGGTCGCTTGCAGAAAGATGTCATAGTGGCCGGGCGCCGTCGCAACCAGCGTAATGGGACGTGTCCCGGGCGATGCGCAGGATTTCATGCAACCGCTCACATGTATCTGCGGGGAAGCGGATGTCGGGCCCAGCAGGGTGGCGAGCTTAAACCCGTCAGCCTGAGTGGCGGCGAGGGCGGAACCGCAACCGGCTGATCCTGAACAACTGATCATCGTTGCGAGCGGCGTTTCAGGGTCTGAATGCAGGCCCAACGCTTCGAGACGAGCGAGGACGCTCTGCGCCCCAGCCGTAGCGATCCCCGGCAATAGGATGCTTTGCCAGGGCGTCAGGCGCAGGTGGCCATTGCCCTGTTCTTGAGCCAGCGCAGCAAGGGCGACGAGCACATCTGGATCAAGATGGCCAAGGGGCGGCATGGCGCCAATGAGGAAAGTGCTTGCACTCTCAATAAGGACGCCGAGGTGTCCATGCGCCCGAGGCTGCCGTCTCAACCATGGGGCAGAAGCATCGTGTCCTACCGAATGGCCGAGCCCCCGCTCCAATTGTTGCAGAAAGTCTGCCTCTCCAATATCCGCAAGAAAGTGGCGCATGCGCGAGGCGGCGGGGTTGCCTCGGCTCCATTCGAGAAACAGGTCGATAATGCTGGTGACGACCGCTAAGACCTCATCGCCGTTGACCCTCCCGAGCGCCGGGCGATCGTCCCGCCCCGTTGGGGGCACACCGGCAATGCCGAATGCAAATTGCGATGTCTTGCTTTCGGGATCGATCGGGCTGACCCAGATATCGTGCGGGTGTTCAACCATCGCGACAGTCTCACCGCCGTCGACGAGCACCGAGAATTTCGGTGATAGCGTCTGATAACCGGCATTGAGTTGCAAGGCCGTGAGCAGGCGTAAGGCGAGCGGGCGAACATCGACAAGCGCATGATCGACCCCGGCAACCGGACTGACCATGACGTTACGAACATCGTCACCGCGATCCGTCAGCGGCCCAAGTTCGGCATCGAGCAACGCCGCTATCAGGAGCGCTTCAGTTTCCGCGCGAACGCCGCGTATCTGCAGGTTTGCACGGTTGGTGATCTCGATGATGCCATTTCCGAACTTTTCCGCCGCTTCAGCCACCTGCCGTGCCTGTTCGGCGCTGAATTCGCCGAAGGTGAGCTTTACCCGGCAAATGGCGCCATCGAGCGCCTTGGCCATGCGAAACAGGCCGGGACAGGCGGAACGCCGGTCTTCGACAGTAAAATTCGGGGCAATTGGCGCGCGCTGGCTCATGGTTTGACGGTTTTACAGGATGGCTGGCAGCGTGCCAACAGCCATGACCTGGACCCGCACGCAAGTTGGCGGTTTCGTTGACCTCACGTCTGCTTTCGGGCATGCATGGACCATGAACGAGGAAGAAATCACGGCACAGTGGCTCACGGTAATTGGAATCGGCGAGGACGGTTATGGCGGGCTTGGCGAAGCCGCCCGGCGCGCTCTTGCCGAGGCCGGAACCATTTTCGGCGGCAGGCGCCATCTGGATCTCCTGCCCGACAATCTCGAAGCAAAGCGCGTTGCCTGGCCGACACCGTTTTCCGACGCCTATCCGATGCTGCTTGCTTTACGCGGTCACCCCGTCGTGGTGCTCGCCAGCGGCGACCCTATGCATTTCGGCATGGGCGCGGCGCTGACACGCCATATCGAGCGCAGCGAGATGCGAATACTTCCTGCCCCTTCCTCGTTCGCGCTCGCAGCGGCTGCAATGGGCTGGCCCATTCAGGAAAGCCAGTTGCTGAGCGTTCATGGCCGGCCAATCGAGACGCTGTTCAAAGCCTTTGTTCCCAACGGCAAACTCATCGTCCTCAGTAATGACGGCGATACACCTGCCAATGTGGCGGGATTGCTCGCCCAGCGCGGATTTGCTGCCGCCAGGCTGACAGTGCTCGAACATCTCGGCGGACCGGTTGAGCGCCGGATTGATGGCGTTGCCGGTTCCTGGGATCATCCGCGATGTGCGGATCTCAATGTCGTTGCCGTCGATTGCGGCGTGGTCGGCCAGGAAATGCGAACCTTTCCACTGCTGGCCGGTTTGCCGGATGATGCGTTCGAACATGACGGACAACTGACCAAACGTGATGTCCGTGCCGTCACGCTGGCGCATCTCGCCCCGCTTCCCGGCGAATTGCTGTGGGATGTCGGAGCAGGCTGCGGTTCGATCGGCATCGAGTGGATGCGCAGCCACCCGATGTGCCGGGCGCTGGCAATCGAAGCCAACGACAAGCGGCAGCAGTTAATTTTGCACAATAGCCGCGCGCTGGGCGTGCCGGACCTTCATCTTGTTCGCGGCGAAGCGCCTGCAGCCCTCGCCGAACTGCCGGCTCCCGACGCGATCTTCATCGGCGGGGGCGTCACCGACCCCGATGTACTTTCCACCTGCTGGGCCCACCTGAAACCTGGCGGCCGCCTCGTCGCAAATGCCGTGACCATCGAAGGCGAAATGACGCTCGTCGATTGGCGCAGGAAGCATGGCGGCGACCTGACCAAGCTTGCAGTTTCGCAGGCACAACCCCTTGGAAGCTTCGACGCCTGGCGCGCTGCGCTGCCCGTTACGATCTATATGGTTCGAAAGACCAATTGACCGCCGCCTGCTCGTGGACGAGACAGGATTGAGACAGGTTTGTGGGGTTTAAAGACAGTGGGAGGATTGCAATCGAGTGTGAAATCATATTGAACGGCGCATAAACCCGCCTATGCGGTGGTTATGGCCGTTCTGAGTTCCCATCTTGATAGCAATCAGGGAGTTTCAAGCAGGAAACGCGCATGGCAACGTATAAATATTTCACCTGGCCCTTCATTTTTACATTTGTTGGTCTCGCGCTCGGTACTTGGATCGGTTTCATTTATTCAGGAACCGTACAGGGCGCACTTTCGGTCCTTTTCATTTGTGCTGTCCTCGGCATCCTCGAAATCTCGCTGTCTTTCGACAACGCCATCGTCAACGCCAAGATCTTGCGGGACATGACACCAACGTGGCAGCGGCGCTTCCTGACCTGGGGCATCATAATCGCCGTGTTTGGCATGCGGATTATCTTTCCGCTGGCAATCGTCGCCATTGCGGCCTGGATCGATCCAATTTCGGCGCTGAAACTCGCCATCTCCAATCCGGAAGAATATGCCCGCATCATGCAGGACGCGCATGTATCCATTGCGGCATTCGGCGGCACTTTCCTGCTGATGGTCGGCCTGAAGTTCTTTTTCGATCATGAGAAGGACGTCCATTGGATCAAGGTTATCGAGGCAAATGCCTCCCGGTTTGCCTCGATCCAGGGTATTGAGGTCGCGGTTGCGCTGCTTCTCATCATATTCTTCTCGCGCCAGCTCGAGGGTGAGGAATCGGTGACGTTCCTGACGTCGGCCATTTACGGCCTCTTGACGTTCCTCTTCGTCGAAGGGCTTGGCGCGGTTCTCGATGCGACCCAGGAGCAGATGGACACGGTGCACAAGGGTGGGCTCGGCGCCTTCCTTTACCTCGAAATGCTCGATGCCAGCTTCTCGTTCGATGGCGTTATCGGGGCATTTGCCCTCTCGACAAATCTCTTCGTCATTGCGATAGGCCTTGGCATCGGCGCCTTCTATGTGCGGGCGCTGACGATCATGATGGTCGACAAGGAAACGCTCGGCCAATATCGCTACCTTGAGCACGGCGCCTTCTACGCGATCCTCGTTCTGGCTCTGATCATGTATTGCCAGACGCTGGTTCACATTCCGGAGGTGATAACCGGTGTGATCGGCGCAGCGCTCATCATGTTCGCCTTCTTCTCCTCGATCCGCTACCGCCGGCGTCACGGCGAGACCCAGGAGGCTTGAGGCGGAACAAACGGCGACGCTGTGGCATCCGGAACCAGGAGCATCTTCCAACGGTTGAGCCCTTCCCACCGAAACGGAGAACTGTCTGATGGAACTTGATCCTCAAAGCGCCTATTCCGCCATACAAACCGGGATAAGACAGGCGAGTGCGCTGGTCGTCACCTATTCGTTTTCGGTGATCGGCGCGATCTTGCTCATGGTCATAGGGTTTCTTGTGGCTGGCCTCGTGGAGCGCTGGCTCTTTGCCGGTCTCGGCCGCGTTGGCGGCTTCGACCTTACCTTGCGTCGCTTCCTTTCAAAGATCGCGCGCTATTTCGTGCTCGGGCTCGTGGTTGTCATGGTGCTGGGCCAGTTCGGTATCCAGACAGCATCGGTCATTGCCGCCATTGGCGCGGTAGGTCTCGCTATCGGTCTGGCGCTCCAGGGAACACTGCAGAATATAGCCGCCGGTATTATGCTCTTGGCGCTGCGGCCGCTGCGGATCGGTGAATATGTCGAAGTCGGCAGCGTCTCCGGCACTGTTGAGGAGATAGGGCTCTTTGCGACGCGATTGCGTGCCGCTGATGGGATCTACATTCTGGCTCCGAATTCGACGCTCTGGACGCTGCCGGTCAAGAATTATACGCGCAACGGCGTGCGCCGGAACGATATCACCATCACGATTCCCAATTCGGATGACATCGAGGCAATGCAGAAATCGCTGATGAAGCTCGCCGAGCGCGATGCGCGCGTGAAAAAGGAGCCGACTCCTGCCGCATTCGTCGCGGACCTGGGCGATAGCAGCGTGTCGATAACCTTGCGCTACTGGACCTCTGTCGGTGATTTTGCCGCGACCCAGGCCGAAATGAACAAAAACGTCCGCAATACCCTGAACCAAATGGCTTGACCATATCAGTGCTCGCCAAAGCGCCGCTGGACGGCCGCTTCCAGTGGTGCCCAACGGACGGGTGGATCTGGCGCCTCGGCTAATCTAGTATTGATCCGGAACATCGCGCGGGGGCTAGGGATGGCGCGCAGGGGGATAGCCAGTCCGGACAGGTTTCAAGGCGTCGAGCGGCCTTCGTCGCTCGAGATGAGTCATATCACGCTGCAGGACGCAACCTTCGGCAGGCTCAAATGGCGGCACGATGACAACGGCATTCCCGTCCAGCTGGAGCAGGCGGACGGCTACATGATTTGCTATCAAAGGAACCATCTTCCGGCGCGGCCACGTTGGATAGATGGGAAGCCGGTAACGTCCGTGTCATTGGATCCAGGCGAATTTCTGCTCCTCGACCTTAGAAGACGCTACACAGCGGTCGAGGCCGGAGACGTCGACTGCGTCTCGATGTTCGCGCCCCATGCCTCGATTACCGACTTTCATCAGGAGAACGATCTGACGCCCTTCTCGACGCTCCGGGATAGAGACGTGTTTGGTTATTCAGATATCATCGTGCGAAACTTGATGGAATGTTTCGTACCCGCATTCGAACGGCCTGAAACTGCCTCGCGCCTCTTCCTTGACCAACTTACCTTAACGCTGCTGTCCCATCTGACGATGTTTTACGGGGAACAGACAACCGAGTTCCGCGCGGTCAAAGGAGGATTGGCTCCGCGGCAAGAGCGGAGGGTGAAGGACCTTCTTCTCGCGAACCTGAAAGGCGATATCGGGCTTGACGTTCTCGCCAAGGAAACCGGCCTTTCCCGCGCTCACCTCGCTCGATCCTTCAAGATCAGCACGGGTCGTTCGCCGATGATGTGGCTGCAGAACCAGCGCCTGGAGAAGGCGGTGACGTTGCTTCTTGGAACGAGCCTTACTATCCAGGCGATCGCCGACGATTGCGGCTTTGCTGACCACAGTCACCTCACCAAGGTTTTCCTCAAGCGCTTCAAGGCCTCCCCGGGCGAATGGCGCCGCAAGCACAAGTTGTGAGCGGACCGAATAGCCGACGGCCGTGCCCATTCAAGCATATGTGATTTCGGCCGCCCTCAAATCAGCACTCCAGTACACAAAACAGCACGCACGTACCTCGCAGGACGAGCGATGCTGAATATTATTCCTCCCGCAGTTGGCGTTGAGGGGAATGGCCATGCAGATCTCGGTTCATCAGGCGCGTTCGATCATTGCGGCCGGGGAAGCCCGTGCCCAGACGATCGGGATAGCGGTCAATATTGCGGTGCTTGACGATGGCGCCCACCTCAAAGCTTTCAGCCGCATGGATGGAGCATTGCTCGGGTCCATAGATATCGCTCTGGGCAAGGCCAAGACGGCCGCTCTCTTCCAGATGGCAACGGAGACCGTTGGTGAGTTCTGCAAGCCGGGAGGCGGATCGCCCGGGCTTGAGCAGACCAATGGCGTTCTCGTGGTATTTGGCGGCGGCCTGCCTCTGACGGCGCCCGACGGAACTTTCCTCGGGGCGGTAGGCGTATCGGGAGGGGCCGTAGCACAGGACATGGACGTCGCCCAGGCGGCCGTTTCAGGCCTCGACTGACGCTCTCAAAACTCACATCAACTAGGCCAACAAGAGGAGAATGGAATGTCCAGGACGATCCTTATCACCGGTGCTGGGTCGGGCTTCGGTAAAGCTGCTGCGATCGGGATGGCTAAAAACGGTCATAACATCATCGCCACAGCACACGTATCTTCGCAAGTCACGCCGTTGCGCGAAGAAGCGGCTGCGCTCGGCCTCAACAACCTCCGTGTTGAACGTCTGGATCTCGACGATCCGTACGACATCAAACAGGCCATTGGATGGGAATTCGATGTGTTGTGGAACAATGCCGGCATGGGCGAGGCGGGTCCGGTCTGGGAAATCCCGATCGACCTGGTTCGCCGTAATTTCGAGGTCAATGTCATCTTGCCCCTTCAGCTTACGCAGGGCGTTGTCCAGAAATGGGTGAGGCAGGGCAAGAAAGGCAAGGTGGTCTTCACATCGTCAATGGGCGGGCTTTTTACCCCGGCCAACTGGGGCACGTATGTTTCGACCAAGCATGCGCTGGAATCGATCGCTGAAGCGTTGCAGCAGGAACTCAGTGCCTATGGGATCAAGATTCAGACGATCAACCCCGGCGCTTACTACACCGGTTATAATGAAACCATGGCCGATAATCCGTTCCGTTGGCTGGACGATTCCACAAATTTCACCAAGCGCGCCGACCTGCGCAAGGGGTTCGACGACTTCTTCGCAACGCCCGAGGGTAAAATGGACCCGCAGGAGATGATCGATCGCATGATCGAGGTCGTGCCCGCCGACACCGGCAAATTCCGCAATGTGGTGCCGAAAGCGATCGAAAATATGTTGAAGGAACACCAACTGGCGGCCTGGGAAAACCAAATCTAAGCGGTCCGGTACGGACGTTCGTTGGCCGATTGCCTAGGACGGCCGGTACTGATCATTTTCGGTGGAGGAGATAGCCATGGCAGGATTTGGCACATTGTTAGCAGTATCGGTCTCAGGCTTCGCCGTGGCCGCGCTGGCTCCATTGGCGCACGCACGGGCAGACACGGCAGATGCGAACAAGGCGATCATCCAGCGTACGTTCGATGCGTGGGCCGCAGGAACAGGCGGCCCATACGATTTGCTGGCCGATGATGCGACGTGGACCATTACCGGCAATTCCCTTGCTTCCAAGACCTATCCGAGCCGCGAAGCCTTCATGAGTGAAGTGATCCGGCCATTTAACGCACGCATGAGCGCCAGCCTGAAGCCGTCAATTCGCAATATCTATGCAGAAGGCGACACCGTCGTCGTTTTCTTCGATGCGAGTGGCACTGCACGCGACGGCAAGCCCTATGCAAATACCTATGCCTGGTTCCTCGATCTGAAAGACGGCAAGATCGGCAAGGCGCATGCTTTCTTTGACAGCATCGCCTTCAACGATTTCTGGACAAGGGTCGAGCCAGTTCCTTGAGCCTCCTCGCGATCGATGTCACCATGATTGCCGAGAGCTTAGATGCAGCAATTCGTTATGCGTGAATTATCCGACTTTGAAAACTACGTGATGCATAGAGGCGCTGATGGATCATCAGTCCCAGGATGATCCATCATACCAGTTTAACGCTTGCGAACGATATAAATGGCTTGTTCTAGAATCTTAGGATCGTCAACGTACTTTTCAATCGTAAATTTAGTTCCGAACTTTCGTTCAAACCAAGCAGTTGGGATGGCTGCCCACCCGTAGAAATCGCCGGTTAAAACGCCACCACCGCCACCGCCGTTAACGTCAGAGTACGCATGATCTCCTCGCTCGTACGAGGCTACCGCCTTCTCCGGGTCAGCTCCCATGTATCCACCGATGCTACGCTCGAGATCATTCGCGTCCTCCTTAGCGGCGCAAGCCCGCACGAGATGAAGAAATCTGAGCGATTGAGTAGTGAACACCAGTACGCCGTCTGGTTTCAATGCCCGATGGATTTCATTGAGCCAAAGTTCTGCGGCGTATTCGGCGAGATGGGAAAAGACCGAGTACGAGTACACGATATCGATGGAGTTCGAGCCCAGCGGCAACGGTCCCGATTTCTCTAGAAGGATAGGCGTGCCCTGAACGCGGCAGTTTTTGCACCACTCCAACGCGGCGGGGTCAACATCGGCGAGGTAAAGTTGGTTCGCAGGAACAACGTCTTGGAAAAAACGAGCGATTCGCCCCCATCCCGCGCCAAAGTCCACAACAGTCGTGTCTTTGCTGGGGCGTTTAAATTTAGCGATGAGGGAGAGGAACGGCACGACTTCTTCAAGCGCAGACCGTCCGCTCCGTCCTACGAAACGTTCTTGAACTTCGTTCGGAGGGAACGTGGGAAGCTCCGGTGTTTCTTGATCTGCACTGGCTAAAATACGTTCTATATTTGGTGACATGATCCCCCCTCAATGCCAAGTCTACTGGGGGCATAATAGCGATAGTCACAAATAGTCAATCCGTTCTGACACAATTCGTCTTTGTCCACTCGTGGAAAACCTCTGTCACAAATTCTGGCTTTTTGTGGTACACAACTTTGCATCAACTGGGGATCGTCACGGTGCAGCAGCCTACCAGATTGGAATTTCTGGACGCTATGCGCGGGTTGCGGCACGATGCGACGAGGCAAACATATTAACTCGGGCATCGGTAATTGGTGATCCCGACTGGATTCGAACCAGTGGCCTACAGATTAGGAATCTGTCGCTCTATCCTACTGAGCTACGGGACCATGACCTGAGACATACTGTTTTTCGCCGCGCGCGCCAAGCCTGAAGATGCGAGGAAATTGCGTTGCCGAGCCGCCTCAGGGCGAGGCGGGGAGGGCGCTTTCCGCGAGCGTTACCCAATAGCTGATTCCGTGTGGAATTGCGGCGTCGTTGAAGTCATAGGCCGGATTGTGCAGCGATGCGCTGTCGCCATTGCCGATGAAGATGAAGGCGCCGGGGCGAGCTTCCAGCATGTAGGAAAAGTCCTCGCCGGCCATCATCGGCGCAACGTCTTCGTTGACCGCGTGATTGCCGGCGACCAGACGGGCGGTTTGCGCGGCAAAGCTTGTCTCGCGGTCATGATTGAACGTCACCGGATAGTTGCGGGCATAGTGAACGCTGGCGCTTGCTCCAAGCGCGCCGGCAACGCCTTCGGCGACCTCGGTAAGGCGTTTTTCGGCAAAATCGCGCATTTCGGCGCGCAGCGTGCGGACCGTGCCGGCAAGCTCCGCGCGCTGGGGAATGATGTTGTGCGCATCACCCGCATGAAACTTCGTCACTGACAGCACAACGGAATCGAGCGGGTCAGTGCCGCGCGAGACGATGGTCTGCAAGGCGTTGACGAGCTGCGCGCCAATGACCACCGGATCGATGGTCCGGTGCGGCTGCGCCGCGTGCCCGCCCCGGCCTTCGATTGTGATGTTGAACTCGTCCGTCGCGGCCATGATCGGCCCCTTGCGGATGGCGAACTCGCCCACGGCGAGCCCCGGAATATTGTGCATGCCATAGACTTCCGAAATGCTGAAGCGCTCCATCATGCCTTCCTTGACCATTTCGCGCCCGCCACCACCGCCTTCCTCCGCCGGCTGGAAAATGACTGCGACCGTGCCCTTGAAATTGCGTGTTTCTGCAAGATATTGCGCAGCGCCGAGCAGCATCGCGGTGTGGCCGTCATGGCCGCAGGCATGCATCTTGCCAATGTTTTGCGAGGCCCATGGCTTGCCGGTGATCTCGGTGAGCGGCAGCGCGTCCATGTCCGAGCGCAGGCCGATCGTGGGTCCGTTGCCATGACGCCCCTTGATGATGCCGACGACGCCGGTGCGGCCGATGCCGGTTTCCACCGTGTCGCAGCCGAATTCTTGCAGTTTCGCGGCGACGAAGGCGGCAGTCTCGTGCACGTCGAACATCAGTTCCGGCTTCTCGTGCAGCTTGCGACGCCATGCGGAAACCTCGTCCTGCATCTCGATGGCACGGTTGAGCAAGGGCATTCGTTAGCGACTCCAAATTCGCGTCTGACATTTTCGTGCACAGCATAAAGGCGCTTTGCCTTTTGCCTGCCACATAAGATAGATAAGGCCATTGCCGCCCGGCGTGAAGCGCGGCTTAATGCCTTATGCCCTCCCGGTTGCTTTTAAAAGGACAGGTCGGATCTCAGGAATGCGCAAAACTGTAGTTTCTTTTCTATCGGGTTGTTTGCTTGCGGCCATGGCCGGTACCACAGCGTTTGCCGGCGCCAACATTACCGTGGACGCCAATACCGGTGAAATCCTGTCGCAGGAGGATGCGTTCCAGCGCTGGTATCCGGCTTCGCTTACCAAGCTGATGACGACCTATGTGGCATTCCGCATGATCGAATCCGGGCAGGTGACGCTCGACACGCCAATCCGCATCTCGGCAAATGCCGTCAAGGAACCGCCAAGCCGATCCGGCTACAAGGCGGGTACGGAAATGACGTTGGACAATGCGCTGAAGATCATGCTGGTGCGCTCGACCAATGATGTGGCCATGGCCATCGGCGAGACACTCGGCGGTTCGGAAGAGAAGTTTGCCGCGCTGATGAATGAAGAGGCAAAGCGCCTTGGCATGTACGGCACGCACTTCGTCAATCCGAACGGCCTGCATTCGGACGATCACTACTCGACGGCCCGCGATCTCGCGGTCCTGACGCTGCATTTGCGCCGCGAATATCCGCAATATGCCCATTATTTCGATATCGAGGCGATCGACTACGGCGCCAAGAAATCACAGGCCAACTACAATGCGCTGATCGGGCGCTTCCAGGGTGCCGACGGCATGAAGACGGGTTTCGTATGCCCCTCCGGCTATAATCTCATCGGTTCGGCGACACGCAACGGTCGGACGATTGTCACGGTGGTTCTTGGCGAAATGACCATCACCTCGAGGGTCACCAAGGCGGCCGATCTTCTCGGCAAGGCATTCGAAGGCAAGGGTAGCGGCCAGACGCTCGATACGCTGGCGCCCTATGGCGGACCCACGCGCGATGTCGCGGTGAACATGCGCCCGACCGTCTGCTCGAAACAAGCAAATGCCTCCGACAGCTGGGACGGCAAGGATGCCGAGGGCCACCTGGTTCAGGGCTCGGTCTACCTCGCGCGGCTCGACCATGAGCCGAAGTCGGAACCGATCGTCGTCCTGCCGCCCAAGGTTAACTCCGAAGGCATGCCGCTGAGCAGCATACCCGTGCCGACGCCGCGGCCAGATCGGCCGTCGATGACGGACGCCAACAATGTGCTGAAGGCCGTCAATTGATGGCCAGCAATGCGCCCATCCCGGTTTCAGTGCTGACTGGCTTTCTCGGCTCCGGCAAGACGACACTGCTCAACCGGCTCCTCAAGGATCCGGCATTGGCCGATACGGCTGTGATCATCAATGAGTTCGGCGATGTCGGCATCGATCACCTCCTCGTAGATAGCGCCAGCGACGGCGTCATCGAGCTTGCCGATGGTTGCCTTTGCTGCACCGTGCGCGGTGAACTGGTCGATACGCTTGCGGGCCTGATCGACCGTTTGCAGACCGGGCGGCTGGAGCGCCTGCGGCGGGTCATCATCGAGACGACGGGCCTGGCCGATCCTGCGCCCGTTCTCCACACCATCATGGGCCACCCGGTCCTGCTGCAGGCCTTTCGTGTCGACGGCGTGATCACGACGGTAGACGCGGTCAACGGCATGGCGACGCTCGACGCCCATGAGGAGGCGGTCAAGCAGGCCGCCGTCGCCGACAGGATCGTCATCACCAAGACGGACCTGCCCGAAGCAGCAGCAGGTCTCGCGGCGTTGCGCACGCGCCTCGCGGCCCTCAATCCCGGTGCTGAAATGATCGATGTCGGCGATGAGCGCACGGGCTATGCGGCGCTGTTTGAATGCGGCATCTATAATGCCGAGACAAAGACGGTGGACGTGCAGCGCTGGCTCAAAGCCGAGGCCTACAGGGACCGCGAAGGCGAGCGCCATGGCCTCGACGGTGATCATCACCACCATCATCATAGCCATGAGGACGGTCACGATCATCACCACCATGACGTCAATCGCCATGATGCCTCGATCCGTTCTTTTTCCCTGAGGCACGACCGTCCGGTGCCGCTGTCGAGCTTCGACATGTTCCTCGATCTGTTGCGCTCCGCCCATGGCGAGAAGCTGCTGCGCGTCAAGGGCATCGTGCAGCTTGCTGATGATCCGGATCGTCCGCTGGTGATCCATGGCGTGCAACAGATCTTCCATCCACCGGCGCGGCTTGCTGCCTGGCCCGATGGCGCGCGCGAGACCCGTCTGGTGATGATCGTGAAGGACTTGCCCGAAAGCTATGTCCGGCAGCTTTTCAGCGCGTTCCTGAACCAGCCGCAAATCGATACGCCGGATAGTGCGGCGCTCATCGACAATCCGCTCGCAATCTCAGGCATGAAGTTCAGATAGGGCCGCCACGCTCGATATGGAAGCGGTGGCCTCCGACGATGCTGATTGTTTCGATCAGCTGATGGCCCTCGGTCTGGCAGAAGTTCGGCATGTCGATCACGGCGAGCGGATCGCTGGTTTCAACCCACAGGCGGCTCCCTGCGGGCATGTCGAGGAGCTTTCGGCGCGTCTTCATCACCGGCAGGGGACAGTTCAGACCGCGCAGGTCATAGATTTCGTCAGGCACGTCCCTAGTTACCGATAATTTTCCACCAGGCCTTCTTGGCAGGTGCTGCCGCAGGCTGTTCGACAGGCGCGGCTGCCGGGGCGGTATCAATTGCGCCGGTGGTCTGCGGGGTGGCCTGCGCCGAGACGGCAGGTGCTGGCGCATTGGAGGCGACCGACATCGAGGCGGAGGGCAGTTGAACCTTCGACATGCGCGTGCGCTTGGCGGCCTCGCGCTCTTCCTTGGCCTTGTCGGCAGCGACGGCGGATGCGAGGCGTACCATGACCTGCGGCTTCGAAGCCTTGTCCTTGTCCTGCGGCGAGAGCGACGGCGGGTCCATCGTAACGCGTTCCCCGCGGGCGCGACGAGAACTCCAGTCAGCGATGATCTTTGCTTCAGCGATGCCCTGGATCGAGCGTGCAGGCGGCTGAACCCGGCCCTTGCTTACCATCGACGAAAACGCCGAATCGTAGGTGCTCTGGTAGGACTGATAGGCCATCTTCAGCGAATCGGGCTGATCGGACGGCGGGCAGGCGCTCGTTGCGGCGATAGGAGCGTTCGGATCGCTGGTGTGATTGAAGACATATTTCTTCTCACAGACGTCGACCTTAGGCGGCACCTTGGTGATTTCGAAATGGTCGTAGCCTTCCTTCAGGTTTTTCCAGAAGGCATAGTTCGGATCATCCTTGTAGCGCGCCATATTGGCTGCGGTCATCCGGAAGGGGAAGGCCTCGAGCTGGATCGAGTCCTGGCCGCCCTTGAAGGCGTCGCGGGCAAAGGCATAAATCTGGGCAACCTGTGCGTCGGTCATCGAATAGCAACCCGACGACGAGCACGAGCCATGCACCATCAGATTCGCGCCTGTGCGTCCAAGGGAGCGATCGAGCGCGTTGGGGAAGCCGGTGTTGAAGGAGAGATAGTAGCTCGATTTCGGGTTCATCTGCGCCGGCCGCACCGCATAGAAGCCTTCAGGCGCCTGACGATCGCCTTCGATGAATTTCGGCCCGAGCTTTCCGGACCATTTGCAGATCTGGTAGCTGGTGACCATGTCGTAGCGGCCATTATCCTTGCGCTTCCAGACCTCAAGGACATTCTCTTCCTTGAAAATGCGGAACATGACAGGCGCCGTCAGGCTGATGCCTTTCGACTTCATGCTCTCGATCATTTTCGCAGGCAGCTGCGTCGACGCGCCGTTCGGGACAATGTCCTCGACGGACGATCCCTGGCACGCCGCAAGAAATGCGGTGAGCGCGAGGGGCACAAGGATTCGTGTCGATAGTTTCATCGCAAGCTGTTTCAGTTTGTTGTCAGTGTCATTGCCTGGACCCAAATCACGCGGATCCTTACCCACAGCACATGCATGCATCGGTTATGGTTGATAAAGCCTTACCGCAACTATGCAAATTGCTCAATCATGCAATCGTGATCTGCGACCAAGACAGGGCGGATTTATGGCAAACGCTTGGCGGTTGGCAAGGAGAGCGCATCTATGGTGAACGAAACGTTACTCAAGGCTGCCACAAATGAAAAAGGCGGCACAACCGCGCCGCCCTTTTGAAGTCGATCGTGAACGGGATTAGCCGTTCAGCGCGTCCTTCAATGCCTTTGCAGGCTGGAACGCGACTTTCTTCGAAGCTGCGATTTTGATCGTAGCGCCAGTTGCAGGGTTACGGCCTTCGCGAGCAGCGCGCGACTGAACCTTGAACTTGCCGAAGCCCGGCAGCGATACTTCATCGCCAGCTACGACGGAATCGGTGATACCCTTAAGAACGCTGTCAACAATCGCCTTGGACTGAACTTTTGTAAGACCCTGATCAGCAACCAGCTTCTCTACAAGATCGGAGGTATTCATGTTGGCGGTTTCCTCAGTAAATTCGTTGATCGGAGGGGTCTGTATGGCATGCGATTCCCGCCCTGTCATCAGCAATAGCGCCCAAAATGCTGGTTTATACCCAGTGTTTACAGGGTTTTTTGCGAAACCGGCTACGAAAGGCGGGCAAGGCCGCCAAGGCGGCGGAAAAACCCCGAGAGGTGATTCGCGCAAGCCGAGACCAATTCAGGCGGGCTCCTGGCGTAGAACATCGCTCATCTGCCATATAGGCGGATCACCGATATGGCGCACCAGATGATCGACGAAAGCGCGGACCTTCGCCGAGACATGACGCGTCGGCGGGTAGACGGCATGGATCCTGTAAGGGAGGGGCTTTGCCTGTGGCAGCACCGGAATGAGCGTGCCGGCACGCAGCGCTTCGGCCGCAATGAACATCGGCAGCAGGACGAGACCAAGCCCGGCAATCGCCATATCGCGCATCGCCTCACCATTATTCGCAACGATACGCCCATGCATGGCCACGGAAATCGGATCTGATGGTTGGCCGGGGTTTTCGAATTGCCAGAGCTGGCTGGTATTTACATTGGAATAGTCGATGCAGGCGAAATTGCCGAGATCGTCCAGGGATTTCGGCAACCCGTTGGCTGCCGCAAAATCCGGACTGCAGCAGATGACGCGCGAATCGGTGCAGAGCTTGCGGGCAATAAGGCTCGAATCCTTCAAGATGCCGATGCGAATGCCGACGTCAAAACCACCGCGACCGAGATCGACCATGCGATCGTCGAATTCCACCGCCACTTCAAGTTCGGGGTACTGGCGGGCGAAATCGGCGATCATGCGCCCGAGATAGAGCGTGCCGAAGGTCATGGGCGCCGCGATGCGCAGCGTCCCCCGGATGGCGCTGTGCCGCTCACCGACCCGATCGGCTGCATCGATCAGTTCTCGCACCAGCGGCCGCACACGCTCGACAAAATCCAGGGCACTTCCGGATGCGACAAGCTTGCGCGGCGAGCGCTGGAACAACTCGATGCCAAGAGCCCCTTCAAGTTCGGTGATACGTTTGCTGACGACGGATTTCGACAGGTTGAGGCGAGCGGCGGTCGCAGTGATGCTGCCCGTTTCCATTACGTCGAGAAAGGTGAGAAGATCGTCGAAACGCCATTTCATGGTTGCAATTTATCGGACAGTCGGCTGCGAGGGAAGCCGATTTGATTGCTTTTGTTCGATACAGGCGAACATGGGTTGCGCAGATTGGCTCTTTATCAGGTGAGGGCAACGACAGATATTCAGCCCAACGGCAAACGGGCCGCAATTATCATCCAGGAGGCTTCAATGACCTTGCAACTTACAGGCATTCATCACCTGACTGCCATTACCGCAAATGCACCTGAAAACCTGCGCTTCTATACGCAGACGCTCGGCCTTCGCCTCGTCAAGAAGACCGTCAACCAGGACGACACCAGCGCTTACCACCTGTTCTACGCCGACGGCGAGGCAACGCCTGGCTCCGATCTCACATTCTTCGATTGGCCTGTCGGGCCGGAACGGCGCGGCACGCACAGCATCGCACGCACCGGCTTGCGTGTCGGCAGCAAGGAAAGCCTTTCCTGGTGGAAGGAGCGTTTTGACAAACTCGGCGTCAAGGCCGGCGAGATCGCTGTCGTCGGCGGCTATGATTCACTCGATTTCGAGGATGGCGAAGGCCAACGTTTCCGCCTTGTCAATGATGGCGGCGCCACTCCGTCGCATCCATGGGAGAAGAGCCCGGTTCCGGCCGAACACCAGATACGCGGCCTCGGGCCGATTACGCTGAGCGTGCCTGACATCACCAATACCGAGGCGATTCTCTTGCATGTGATGAACATGCGCAAGGTTAGCGACTATGCATCGCCGGACGGCGTAGGGCATGTCCACGTCTTTGCCATGGGCGAGGGCGGTCCTGCCGCCGAACTCCATGTCGCCGTGCAGCCGGATCTTGCCGTCGCCCGGCAGGGTGCGGGCGCGGTTCACCATGTCGCGTTCCGCGTTCCCGACGTGGCAGCGCTGCATGAATGGACCGAACGGCTGAAGGGCTTCCGCATGCCGTCAAGCGGCGAGGTCGAACGCTATTACTTCCGCTCGCTCTACTTCCGCGAGCCCAACGGTATCCTGTTCGAGATCGCTACGGACACGCCGGGCTTTGCAGTGGACGAACCGATGGAAACGCTCGGCGAGAGCCTGTCCTTGCCGCCCTTCCTCGAACCGAAACGCGCATCGATCGAAGCGGGCCTCAAGCCTCTCGTATAAACTTCAAAAACGGGGCAGATCAGTTCTGCCCCGTTTCCGTTTCCACCAGCCATTGGCGGATCACCTCGATGTCATGATCGCCGGTTTCATGCCCGGCCGGCACGCTCAATGAAGTCACATCGGCCCCGGCCTGCCGAAGTTCCGCCTCCAGTGCCGGCGCATGGGCGCCGAAGAGATCATGGTCGCCGGTGACGAACAGGATGCGCGCATCCGAAAGGTCGGATTGCGGGGTTTCATCGAGCACTTTCGTTGCCCGCAGGAGTATTGCGTTGCGCACGAGATGGGGACGCAGCTGCATCATCGCCGCAAGCAGATTTCCACCATTCGAGTAGCCGAGGAAGACCGTGGTTGTTAGGTCCAGCCCATAGGCTTCGACCGCGCCCTCGATAAAGGCAGCAAAGGCATCTGCCTCGAAGCCTATGTCCTTCTGGTCGAATGTGAGCGGCGCAAACCGCCGGAACCAACGCGCGCTACCTTCTTCGGTGCTGCGGCCGCGTACGCCCATCAGCGTTGCACGGGGTGCCGCCAATGCTGCGAGCGGCATAAGGCTCGCCTCATTGCCGCCCGTTCCGTGTAGGAGCACAAGAGTGGGGCCGCCGGCTTCTTCTGGCGTGTAGACGCGGTGCACAAAGGGTAGCTCGCGATAGATGAACCGCCACTCGTTCGGCATGCTGAACTGCGGCAGCATCACTTTGAGGTTCTGCGCCTCTTTCGCAAAATACGGCGGAATGAAAAGTGTCGAGCCGAGCTCGTCCTTCGGCTCGTCGATCAACATGCCCGGGCCGTCGGTCGCGAGTTCCAACAGCGAGCCGCCCGGCTCGCGCACATAGATCGAAGAGAAATATTTGCGGTCGTGCATGGCCGTCGCATCGGCGCCGCTTGCAACGAGACGATCGAATATGCGCGTCACTTCGGGAATGCCTGGGGAACGAAAGGCAATATGGTCGATCGTGCCGGTGCCGGGGGCCGAACTCCAGAAACCGGAAGCATCGCGGACATCGACGCAGTCGCCACTATCTGCCACCATGCGCGTGATCGTTTCGCTTTCACCCGTCGCCGCGTAGCCGAAATAATCTTCCAGAAAGGCGCGGGTGGCTTGCGGCTCCTCGGTGAGGATGGTCGCGCCGCGGATTCGGCGTATCGCGTCAGGCGCGGGTATCCCGTCGATAGCCCAGGCATCGCCCGCAGCGACAGCATCGGTGCCGACGAGCTTGACGATAACGCCATCGGGATCCTTGAGCCGCAGCACGGGTTCACCAAACTCCTGCGCCGGACCCGAGGTCGGTATGTTGAACTGGAGGGCCCGGGTCAGCCAGAAGCCGATGCTTTCCGGTGCAATGGCAAGCGCGATTTCGCTGGGCTGACCATAGCCGACGCGGCCGGGCGAGCCGTCTTCCCAGACGAGGAAGGTGATAAGCGAGCCGGGCGTTCCGGTCGCATCGCCATACAGCAGATGCAACTGGGTCGCGTCTTCGAACCCGCCGGTCTGTTTGACCAGCCGCAGCCCAAGGAAGCCGACATAAAAGTCGACATTTGCCTGAACCTTGCGGGTAATCAGCGTGATGTGGTGAATTCCGCCCGTCATGTTCGCCTCCTCATGGTCGGCAGAGCGTTACAGGGAAACCGTCGAGCGAACAATCTGGGGATGGAGATGCTGAGGCACAAAAAACAACACCCACCGCGGGAGGAGCGGTGGGTGCTATTTGTAAAGACCGGCTGGGAGGAGGAGTGCCGGTCTTTATACGTCCGAAGCTTGGGAGGAGGAGTGCTCCGGACGCAAGTCGTAATCTATTAGCGAGCCGAAGCTGCGCGCTTGGCAACGAAGGCGATATCGCCGCGGGAGATGCCAAGGTCGTTCAGTTCGCGGGCAGAAAGGCGGCTCAGTTCCGTGACGGTGTCACGATAGCGGCGCCAGTTATTGTAAGAGCGGATCAAGTTCATTTCACTCACCTATGTAACTTCTTGTTTGTTGGATCATTTTCCGATCGTTGACGGTGATATAGGCAAGGCGGTGAGGAACTTGGAGTGACAGTTTTGCATAGCTGCAATGCAACAAATCATAGGTTGCATTGCACAATAAAAAGGAACGTCAGCGCGCCGCTGCGGCAGACCGGGAGGTACGGGCGCGACCAGTTGCGGGCTTGGCTGCGGTCTTGCCTTGCGAGCGCTTTTGGGCCTGGGTTTTCTTGAGTTCCTCGAGCTCCTTGTCGGCCTTTTTGGCTGCAGCTTCGCATTGGCGTCGGAATTTTTCGACTTCGTCTTCGGTCAAGTGCTCGATGCCGATAAAGGCATTTTTCGCCTCGGTGACCCGGACGAGTTCGTCAAGCTTCGCCTGAATGGCGATGCCGTCCCGGTTTTGGGTGTTCTGAATGAGGAACACCATCAAGAAGGTTATTATCGTCGTACCTGTATTGATAATGAGCTGCCACGTATCGGAAAAGCCGAATATAGGGCCGCTGATCCCCCAGACGACCACCACGACGCAGCAAAGAATGAATGTTACCGGCTTGCCGGCGGCAAACGCGACCTTATTCGCGATGGTGTTGAATAACTTCCCGAACATGGCCGTGCCTCCGTTGCGAGCCGGCATCGAGCGCCGGCTATCCATAACAGCGGCTGGTAAAATTTGTTCCACGGGTCTGGGGCAGCGAGGCGGCTCATTGCCGATGCGCCGCAACGCAAGGCAATCTTTTAGTGTATTTTGCCGATGGCAGGGCCCGGGCAGCACTTTTCCATTAACGGAAAGCTGCTAGCATGGCTGCATTCTCGCTTGAATGAGTCGAACATGAAGATACGATTGTTCATTCTTGCATTCTCAGCCTGTGTTGCTTGCGCCGGCAGCGGACTGGCCGACAGCCAATCCTACCTGGTCAAATTTCGCCTTGGCATGCGCTCGACGACCATGTCGGGCGATATACGGGGGCCTGAAACCACCACCTATATTATCGAGGCCAAGCCCGGCCAGGAAATGTCGATCGCATTCAGGTCCGACAATGAGAGCTGCACGTTCAACGTCTACGATCCCGAAAGCGATGGTGCGGTGGTCGAAGCCAGGGCTATCGGCGACGGATACATAGGCAAGTTGCCGCCGTCGGGCCAGTATCAGGTCAAGGTCGTCTTCATGAGCGAGGCACAGCCTGTCGCAGCGTGCCGCTACAGCATCACTTTCGACATTTCAGGGTAAACGCGCTCCTCCTCGCATACGCCGTTGACCTGGAGGCAAGTCGGCGCACGTTCCGGGGAGTTGCCACTCCGATACCTCTTTATCAAGGCTTGAACCTGAGGGCGTCCAGAAGCAGCTGGAAAGCCGGCGATGATTGCCTGCGCGAGGGGTAGTAGAGATGGTAGCCCGTGAACGGCGCGCACCACTGGGGCAGTACGCGCTGCAGCCGTCCCTCGGCGATATGGGTGGCCGCCATGTCTTCTGGAATGAAGGCTAGTCCGTGCCCGGCCAGGGCAGCCGTCAATATCGGCAGGCTGCTGTTAAATGCAAGCTGCCCGTCCACCCGGACATTCAGCGGCTCCCCGTCGCGCTCGAACTCCCAGGCGTAAAAGCCGCCATATGTCGCCAGTCTCAGGTTGATGCAACGGTGCCGGGTGAGGTCGTGCGGTGATTTAGGCACGCCATGCTCCCGGAAATAATCGGGCACCGCCACCACCGCCATGCGCCAGTCGGGGCCGATTCGGACTGCTATCATATCGGCGGCTACTTCCTGCCCCAGCCGGACACCGGCGTCGTACCGCCCCGCCACGATGTCGGTATAGCCGTTGTCGATATCGACTTCGACCTTGATGTCGGGGTAGTGGCGCAGAAAGCGGTCGAGCTTCGGCCACAGGACGGAGCGGACGGCATGCTCGCCCGCATTGATGCGCAGCGTGCCCGTCGGCCTGTCGCGCGTGGCCATCAGCGTTTCGACCGCACGGTCGATATCATCGAAGTGATGGCCTATTTCATGCAGCAAACGCTCGCCCGCGTCGGTAAGGGCCACGCTTCTCGTGGTCCGGGCCAGCAGGCGCACATCAAGCACTGTCTCGAGACGGCGAATGGTGTGGCTGAGGGCCGACGGCGACAGGCCGAGTTGCGCCGCCGCCCGCGTAAAGCTGCCTTCGCGCGCAATTGCCCTGAACGCGATAAGGTCGTTGAAATCAGGCTTCTGCATTACTGAATCTCATTCATAAGGACATGCAGATAATATCATCTAGTTGAAAAATACTGTGAGGTCTATTTTGGCTGTGAAGCGTTGGGATCACCTTCCCCGGCGCAAGGAGTCAATCATGGAAATCATCCGCGCCGGAACGCAGCCCTCTGCCAAAGGACCAAGCGACTGGTTCACGGGCACGGTGCGCGTGGACCCGCTCTTCGCTGTCGCAGACCCCTCAAGGGCTGCAGCCAATGCCGTAACGTTCGAGCCCGGCGCCCGCACCGCGTGGCACACCCATCCACTCGGCCAGATGCTGATCGTCACCGCCGGATACGGGCGTGTCCAGCGCGAAGGCGGGCCGATCGAAGACATCCGCCCTGGCGATGTCGTGCGCTTCGCCCCCGGCGAAAAGCACTGGCACGGCGCGGCCCCCGATACTGCGATGACCCACATCGCTGTTCAGGAATCTCTGGATGGCAAGGCCGTCGACTGGCTGCAACACGTTACCGACGAGGAATACGGCGCGGGCAAGGGCGCGCCGCAATGAGCAAGGTCATTGTGTTCAGTGGCTCAGACAACAAGCAAGAAGGATAGAAACATGCAAAAGCGGATTTTGGGAAAAAGCGGCCTTGAGGTTTCGGCGATCGGTCTTGGCTGCATGGGCATCAGCCAGTCATACGGTGCGCCGCTGGCGTTGCCTGAAGCCGTTACGCTGATCCGCGGAGCCTTTGAGCGCGGCATCACCTTCTTCGACACGGCTGAAGTCTACGGCCCCTACAAAAACGAAGACGTTGTAGGGGAAGCGTTGGTCCCCATCCGCGATCAGGTCGTCCTCGCTACGAAGTTCGGTTTCGACATTGCTTGGGGCGGTGCGATGAACAGCCAGCCCCAGCACATTCGCGCGGCCGTCGAAGGATCGCTCAAGCGCCTGAGAACCGACCGCATTGACCTACTCTATCAGCACCGCGTCGATCCCAATGTGCCCATGGAGGACGTCGCCGGAACGGTCAAGGAACTAATCGCGGAAGGCAAGGTTCTTCATTTTGGTCTGTCGGAAGCGGGTGTCAAAAACATCCGCCGCGCGCATGCCGTTCTGCCGGTTGCGGCGCTGCAGAGCGAGTATTCACTGTGGTGGCGTGAGCCCGAGGATCAGATACTTCCGGTTCTGGAAGAGCTGGGCATTGGCTTTGTGCCGTTCAGCCCCCTCGGCAAGGGCTTCCTGACCGGCACTGTTGCCAAGGACACGACATTCGGGAAAGACGATTTCCGCAGCACGGTGCCGCGTTTTGCACCTGACAATCTTGCGGCAAATCACGCCTTTGCCGAGGCGTTTGCCAAAATCGCCCGCGAAAAGAAGGTGACGCCAGCCCAGCTCGCGCTTGCCTGGGTGCTTTCGCAAGCGCCCTGGATCGTGCCCATTCCAGGCACGACAAAGCTGACCCGTGTTGAGGAGAATCTCGGCGCTGCCGCTATTAAGCTTTCCCCCGCCGAGCTTGCTGCCATCGATGACGCGCTTTCCGGTATCGCGATCACCGGCGAACGCTATTCACCCCAGAACCAGGCGCGGATAGATCGATGACGCACGCGCCACGCAAGCAATTTAAAGGCGGGGTGTGTCGATGGCCCCCCGCCGTGAAAGTCCGCGGGCCAGCCGTGTTTAGGCAAGTCACCTGCTTTAGAGGCTTTCGCCTGACATTCGCATGGTGATGGAGTACCCTCAGAACAAGAGTAGACGAAAGGACGTGTCATGTTTGGAACGATGCTCTACGGTCCGGGCGACGTTCGCTTCGAGGAACGGCCCGAGCCCAAAATCGAAAAGCCCACCGACGCCGTCATCAAGTTGTCGGCCAGCTGCGTCTGCGGTTCGGACCTGTGGCCCTATCGCGGTGCCAACGAGGTGACGGCGCCGCTGGCGATGGGCCATGAATACTGCGGCGTGGTGGTAGAGGTCGGTAGCGATGTGAAGACCGTCAGGCCTGGCCAGTTTGTCGTCGGCTCGTTCGTAATCTCCGACAATACCTGCCCGCACTGCCGGTTCGGCTTTCAGTCATCCTGCGAGCAGCGCGAGTTCATGACTGGCGCGCAGTCGCCCTATGCCCGCGTCCCGCTTGCCGATGGCACACTCGTCGCCACCGAGACGCAGCCGGACGAAGACCTGATCCCAAGCCTGCTCGCGGTTTCGGATGTACTCGGAACCGGCTGGTACGCCGCGGATGCGGCGCGCGTGCAGCAGGAATCGACGGTGGTGGTCGTCGGCGACGGTGCTGTCGGATTGATGGGCGTGCTGGCTGCAAAGCAGATGGAAGCCGGTCGCATCATCATCATGAGCCGCCACAAGACGCGCCAGGACCTCGCCCTCGAATATGGCGCGACCGACATTGTATCGGAGCGCGGCGAGGAAGGTATTGCGCGGATCAAGCAACTAACCAAAAAGGTTGGCGCCGACTCCGTCCTTGAATGCGTCGGCACGCAGGAGTCGATGACCCAGGCGCTGCAGGTCGCGCGTCCCGGCTCGATGATCGGCTATGTCGGTGTGCCGCACGGCGTGCAGTTTGATGGTCAGTCGCTGTTCTTCGCGCAGGTCGGGATGCTCGGAGGCCCGGCCCCGGTCCGCCGCTTCCTGCCGCACCTGATGGACCTCGTGCTTACCCGCAAGATCAATCCCGGCAAGGTGTTTGACTTGACGCTTCCCCTTGCCGATGTCGCGGAAGGCTACAAGGCCATGGACGAACGCCGGGCAATCAAGACGATGCTCCGCGTCTGACCTTGCCATCGTTATCTTCGAGGCTCGCCGGCCCTGTTGTAATCAGAAGCTGGTGGCTCGCGCGTTTCAAGGAAGGCTTGTACGGCCTTTCCAGGTTCGCGTGCGATACCCGCGTCACCGAGCTCGGCGGCAAGAGTCTTTGTTGCCTTATCGATGAGAGTGCTTCACTAACCGCGACCGATCAGGCGTCCGATAAATCTAAGAGGCGCCGTCAGTTTCCAAGACGTTGAATTCCGTAATTCTCGTAGTTCGCCGTCTTGCCTTGCTGTGTCGAATTGTAATTTTGCTATCGTTTGCTCAAGCGCGGCGGCGTTTGAAACGAGGCCTTTCACTGCTTCGTTACGTTCACCGAGCGCCTTCCCAAGCGCATCGTTTTCTGAGGTTATCCGGCTGAGTTCGTCTTGCTGGGTGGCATCTCTGGCCTCCAAGCTGATCGTTGAACCTAGTCGAGCGTACGCCGATCGAATGGCGACAACTGTTTCGTGTGAATTTGAAGCTTCGAACAGAGGAGCAACGGCTTTCGGTATTTTGGGTCCCACGGCGAGGACCCCCAAGCCGTAGCCATGCTGAAACTCGAACGATGGGTACAAGTCGCGTACTTCCTCCCATAATTTGAAAACGCCGAAACCGCGATATCGAACCTCAGTGTCATGAAAAAGGACGATTGCCCGCTCGGACAATTTAGGGAGCCAGGATTCAAAGTCGCTCTTAACGTCGTCGTAGAAGTGACGGCCATCGATATGTAACAGGTCTACAGAACTATCAGCAAATTGGTCTCGTGCTTCCTCAAATGTCATTCGGATCAGGTTAGAAAAACCGGAGTAGTGCTCGTTATAGGATTTGACCGTATCAAAAACGTCATCCTCATAAAGACCAGAGTGTTCATCTCCTGTCCAAGTATCAATTGCAGAGCACTTTGTCTCGAGGGCCAATTTTTTAATCGCTTGGCAAAAGGCGAAATAAGAAAAGCCACCGTGCGTTCCCAGTTCCACAAATGTGCGAGGTTCGTGGGATTCCACGAGCCAAAACGCAAATGGCGCATGTTCTTTCCACGCAGATTCGCGGACGAGATGGTCGACGGGCCAAAATGAAGCGGGGCTGACACAGTCGAGTGCTCCACGATATTTGTCGACTACCGATATTTGACGCTCTTTCCTAAGCTCAACACTCATTCATGCAAGTCCCGTCTCTAGGGCTGGTTGAAAACGATCCCACAGATAGACGCTTGCAGGGAGGCATGTGCCGCAGATTACCGTCTCCGCTCTTTCTAATTGCAACACCTAAATTTTCCCCTAGTTTGCCTGTCGGAATCGCCAACGTCTATGATAACTTAAAGTTGTATTCAACGTGCATTGTAGTCGAAGCCGAAATCTAATGCGCTTTTGGAGGGGACATGCTTGTCGAACGGGTTTTATCGAGACCGGAACAATTATTCGAGAAGATCGACCAGGCGACGGGAATTGGGCTGGAGATTGGCGCATTGGACAATCCATGTGCGCTGCGTTCTGTGGGAAAAGTGTATTACGCTGACTATTGCTCGACAGATAATCTGAGGCGAAACCATCAACATACCCCAACAGTGAACGTACAAAACATTGTTGATGTTGATTTTATAACCGATGGAGGACCACTTGCGCGCGTCGTGCCAAACAACCTCAGATTTGATTACGTGATTGCATCGCATGTCATCGAGCACGTGCCCGATATTATTTCTTGGCTGTGTGACGTTGGGGATGTGTTGAGGCAGGGAGGTGTGCTGTCACTCATCATTCCAAACAAGGAGAAGACCTTCGACAGCAGGCGGTCCGTTTCAGAAGAAAAGGACTTCTACGGTGCGTTTATCCAGAAACAGACCAGGCCATCACCAACACAAGTTTTTGATAGTTTTCGGTGGCACGAGCGTGAGGGAAAGCTTGTACATACGCTAGACTACGCAATTGATAAGGCGATGCAATCCGTCAACGATTACGTTGATTGTCATTGTTGGGTTTTTACGCCCCAGACATTTTTTCACGAGATCGGGATGATGGCCCACACCGGTCGGATACCCTTTAAACTGGATGTCGTAACTCTAACCCCGCGAGATGAAATCGATATGTTCGCAAGGTTGATACGGGTTTGAATTTCGACGGCCTGGCGCTAAATCAGGGGTCGCGGGAGATTATGGTTTGACAGACGTGGCAGGATTCTTCACTAAGGGTTGGCCATTTCTAATCAGAAGACTAGTGATTTATGATTAAACCTATTGCCTTTTATCTGCCGCAGTTTCATCCCGTCAAAGAAAACTCAGAATGGTGGGGCGCCGGATTCACGGAATGGACCAACGTCGCAAAAGCGCGGGCCAACTTTGAAGACCATTATCAGCCTCAAATTCCAAAAGATCTCGGATTCTATGATCTGCGTATGCCGGAGACGATGCAGGCTCAGGCTGCTCTAGCCAGGCAGAACGGCATCTATGGTTTCTGTTTTTATTATTACTGGTTCTCAGGGCGAAGAATTCTCGAAACGCCAATAGACGTCTTCGTGGACAACAAGATTGATATGCCGTTTTGTTTTTGCTGGGCCAACGAAAATTGGACGAAGCGCTGGGATGGTGGAAACAATGAAGTTCTGCTCGCCAATGAGCATAGCGTCGAGAATGACAATCGCTTCATTGACGATGTGATCCCCTATATGCGTGATGAGCGGTACATCCGTTATGACGGCCTACCCATGATCGTAATCTATCGACCTGACATTTTGGTCGATTCAAAAACGACTTTTGACCATTGGCGAAAGCGTGCCAAGGAAGCTGGCTTGCCTGGCCTTTTTATCGCGTCCGTTGCGTTCTATGACATTTTCGACCCGGCTGACTGGGGCTGCGATGCTTTGGTGGAATTCCCACCGCATCAATATCTGAAAAACGCGTTTGCTTCCCAACTTCCAAGGATCACCAACCCGGAGTTTCGCGGCAATATCATGGACTACCGGGCCGTGATGTCTGAATCGATTGATCGCACCCACGATGATTTTCTATTCTTTCATGGGTCAATGCCATCCTGGGACAATACGGCGCGTCGTCAGAATGATCCCTTCACGTTCATTAATTCCTCGCCGGAGCTTTTCGAGTTCTGGCTGCGTCAACAGAGCGTAAAAACGCTGAAAGACGACCGAAACAAGGAAAAATTTGTTTTCATCAACGCGTGGAATGAATGGGCGGAGGGTTGTCATTTGGAGCCATGCCTGAAATATGGCCATCAGCATTTGGAAGCTGTTCGTCGAGCAGTCGACGCTGATCGATACCTTGCCGCCACCCCCTCACACGATTCGACGATGGGTGCACTGGCTTCAATCGACTCCTACGACATCAAGGACTTCAAGTATCTGTCGGGGCTGGAATATCGATACAAGGAAGCATTGAGCGAGATACAGGCACTACGGACCGGACACAATGTGCCCTTCGCTACGTTAATGGCAAATCGATTGCGGAAGCGTAACATTTTATATCGCATCGCACGCGCAGGCTATCGTTTAGGGCGAAGCGTTAGAGGGCTCTAAGTTGCGCATTAATGCTGTCATCGCCCATTTTGACCCGTACAGCGAAAAGTCCGCCAACTGGCACAATCTGTTGCGAACGCTTAGGCCGGTCGTAAGCGATGCCGTTGTCGTTTCCACAGGAATATCGGACCGGGACTCCGACTTCGCGAAGCAACTGGGCTACGCGGTCATTCAACGCGGGAACGTCGGGTACGATTTCATGAGCTACTCGGTTGGGTTCGACGCCATCCAAGGCGCCGGTCCTGCAAGTAAAATTCTGTTCTGCAATGATAGCTTCTTCATTTCCAACGAGTCAAAATTCACCAACGCCTTGAACCTCCTGTTCAAGTCCAATGATCCGGCGGTGTTCCTTACAAGTTCGCTCCAGATCACCGAGCATGGACAGAGTTATCTCTTCGCAGTGGATCGTTCTGTTTTTTCGCGGCGACCGTTTCAGCAATTTATGAGTAGTGTCCGACCCCAACCTACTCGGCTGGACGTGATCTATGCCTACGAAATTGGACTATCGTCGTGTCTCAAGGACATGGGTGCCGATTTCTCGTCAATTATGGATTCGAATACTTCGCGTCTTCAAAGGCGCGTCATGCCCAAGCGAGGAATTAATCCAACGCATGACTACGCCGATGAAGTTGAACTGCGTTATGGCATTGTCAAGTATGAGCGACTTATCAAAAATCCCTTGTCGCTGAGCGATTCCGCTCGTCTGAAGGAGATTGCCCAGTTGGCAGTCACCCAACAACCTGTGCCAGCTATAAAGCAAGAGACTATCAAGCCGCCGCTTATCGTCATTTGCCATTGCCACTATGAAGAAGTCGTCGACGAACTCATTTTGATACTCGACCGATTGCCGGATGGAAGCCAGGTCCATGTTACGTCATCAAGTCCGTCCGTGCTGGCATCGTTCAAGTCTGGATGGCGACGAAGCAAGGTCTCGCTTGACGTATTGGCTACCGAAAACAAAGGGCGGGATGTCCTGCCCTTTCTTAAGGTACTCGCTCTTCTCAAATTGCCCGACGATATCCCAATCCTGAAAATTCACGGGAAGCGTAGCCTCTATTCTCCAACCGGCGAGAAATGGAGACGCGATCTGCTGAATGAACTTATTCCCTCTGAAGCAGGTGTCCAAAAGATCGTCAATGAATTTGGCAACTCGCCTAAATTGGCGATGATTGGCGCAAGCGGATCCTATGTCAGCGATCTGGGATACTGGGGCTCGAACCAGGCCCGAGTATTTAAGTTCATGACATCGGCAGGATCAAATCCGCCAGCCTCCGACGACCTTGGTTTCTATGCAGGAACCATGTTTTGGATACGATCGCAATGCGCGAATGAGATTCTTTCCAATGTCGACTTGGATCAGTTTGAGACAGAGGACGGTCAAAGGGATGGAACTTACGGCCACGTGCTTGAACGAGCAATCCCGATGACACTGAGATCCCAAGGTTGGTCTTTACGGGAAATTGGCGAGGACACGGAATTGTTTCCACATAAAGTCCGCCATCGGAAACTAACCTACTTTTAGCCCACGACCTGCCACTGCGAAACGATCCGTCGTGCGTAACGAACGCTGTAGGACTCTACCGTGCGGTGCCGGCAAAGGTGAATGATTTATGCGCGACGTAGCTGGTAAGGACCGGGCTGAGGACCCCGACAACATGGGCCGTTGTATCAACATGCCAATTGTAGTTGATCGCAGGGAGCAGCCACCGCGCCAGAATGATGCTCACCAGCCAGACTTGCAAAAGTGCGACAAGGTTCACAAGTCCAAAGCGCACATATTCATTTCCAGTCGAGTTGCCGGACTCGTCGAAAACGAACTGCTTCATCAATATGAAGGCCGTCGTCATTCCTACCAGAAAGGCCAGCACAATAGCTGCACTAAAGGGCAGGAACTGCGAGAAAGCGATGCGGGAAAGAATGTTGATTGCGGCGGCTATCCCGCCTGAAATAACAAACCGCACGAAGGAAGATCCTACAACTGAGATCGCTCGCTCACGCATCAGATGACCGCCTCTGCCATTGACCGGCCAAAGCGAATGCTCTCCGAAACGCCGCGATCTTCAGGATAATAAAAGCATGTGTCGGCAATCTGCAGTCCTGCAATCGGGGTCTGAACGTCGGGCAGCTTCTCGTAGAAATTCGGCTCGCAGACCGGCTGGGCATAGCGCAGGCGGCCGACTTTTGCATCGATCAGGTCGCTTTTGGTGACTGCCGGATTGATGCGGCTTATATAGCCGAACGCCTCTTCGATGAACTGCTGGTCGGTCCACTGCCATTTCGGCTGGGTCGTGGGCATATAATAGGGCACATAGACGATCGTATCATCGACAGGGCGCAGATTCGAAAACTCGATGATACCGGGAATGTCGATGTCGTCGTCTACGATATTGAGCCAGAAGTTTTTGGTGACCGAACGCTTCAACTTGAACAGGAGGCAAACGACGCCGATATTGCGGATTGCATCGTATTTTGCCTTCCACGCCTCCGGAAGATCCGGAGCCAGCTTGGATACGAGCGGCGTTGGCACGGTGGAGATGACCGCATCGGCGGGGAAGAACCTTCCGCCCGCTGTAACACCGGTGACCTTACCGTCCTCGGTCTCGATTTTCTCTGCCGGCGCTGAAAGTTGCAGTCGACCTCCCTTTGCCTCGAAGGCGGATGCAAGCGCCTTGACCAGGGTCTCGCTGCCGCCCTCGATATAGCCGAGTTCCTCCTGAAAAATGGAGCGGCGCGAATTGCCGATGCGCTTGATGCGAGTGGCAATCCAGGACGCCGAAATATCATCCGAGAGTTCATAGAATTTGAGCTGCATGAGGCGCCGCCACAATGTGTCGTAGACTTCCTTGCCTGAACCGCCTTCGATCCACTGGCGCGCTGTCAGCTTTTCTATGCGATCGAATGCCTTGGCCTTGGTCGTCAAAAACATCTGAACGCCCGTCCGCAGCTTGGCGATGAAGCTCAAATGCGGGAACATCAAAAGCGAAATCGGGCTGCCCCAAGGGTGGATTTTGCCCTTGATGTAGTAAGCCATGGACGTCGGCGTCCAGCGCATCTTGTCGCCAATGCCAAGCTCTTCCATCAAGGCGAATGTCGGCTCGTCGGTCTTGCAGACAAAATGGTAGTAACGCTCGATCGACAATCCGCCAAAGTCGAAATGCGCTGCCATCCCGCCCGGCTTGCTGTCCGCCTCGATCAGGTCAACCTCATGACCGAGGGTAACGGCGCGATGTGCTGCCGCAAGTCCCATTGGCCCGGCACCTACGACGACGATCCTGCTCATGGCGATCCTTAGAAATCGAGAACAATACCGGAATAGCGCGGATCGAGGTAAGTCTCCTCGAGCGCTTTCCGCAACGGGGTTGCTTTGATACCGAAAATTTTTGGCCAATCAATAACCGGGAACGTCTCCGGTATGACAAGCGCCTCCAACTGGCTGGTCGTAAATGGCGGGTTTTTGTTGAGCTTGCCATAGGCGTATAGCAGAGCCCAGAACAGCCCATAGGGTATATGGACCATCTTCGCCTTTGGTTTGACGATGTCGTGGATGAGTGCAATCAACTCGCCATAGTGGACTTGTTCCAGTCCCGAAATGTCGTAGGTACCCGTCGCCCGGCTATCCAATCCGGCAGCGATGATGGCGGCGAAATCACCGACGTATAGCGGCTGGCGGATAAACTTGCCGTCGCCCGGGATCGGGAAGACCGCAGTGCGATCCATGAAACGGCGCAACCATCCAAGATGTTTGCGGTCGAACCAGCCGAACATCAATGTCGGGCGCAATATCAAATGCGGTATATCGGTTACGGTATCAATGAATTTCTCTTGAGCCGTTTTTGAACGCGTGTAGAAATCATCGGCCTGCGAGCGCACGACCGACGATGAAATCTGCACGAAGTAAGGCGTTGCGTGCTCGCGCATGGCCGCCACAATTTTCTCAGTGGCGATCACATTGTTGTCGGTGAATTCCTGCTCATGAAGGCCGCCGATCTGGGCCTGATTGAGCACCAGGGCATCTGCTCCAGCGAGGGCGCCCGACCAGGCACCGGGCTTCGCAAGATCAGCCTCGATGACTTCGATTTCCGGATGGATCCGCCGAAGCAACGCCGTGTTGGCGGGATGCTTGTCGATGCCGACGATGGCAATGTCTGGATTTGCCTTAAGCCGGGCTATAAGATTCTGTCCGACAAGGCCTGCCGCGCCGGTGATGATGATCTTGCGGGTCATATGCTCATCCGGTTGAAGATTGCTGTGGGCAAGTTGCGGATGATGAGCATTATCAAGCGCCAGCGGGCCGGTGCGTAGAATACGGGGCCTTTGCCATCCGCGGCCCGCCGCACCACCGTCGCAATTTGCTCCGGTGTCGCCCACAACGCGCCCTTGCGCTTCATTCCATCGGTCATTGGCGTAATGGTCGGGCCCGGCTTGACAATCGCCGCGCGCGGACCATTGCTGGCGAAACGATGCGATATGCCTTCGACGAGAGCGGCAAGGCCTGCCTTCGCAGACCCATATACGTAGTTCGCGCGCCTGCCGCGGTCCCCTGCCACTGACCCAACCACGACAAGCGAGCCCCGGGCCTGGGTTTCGAACAAATCCGCAACAGCCAGACACCAGGCCGCAGCAGAATTGAAGTTGATCCGCAGGATATCCTCTGCCACCTCCGTCGAGCGCTCGGCCTCGTTCTGATCGCCGAGAATCCCGTAGGCGACGATAACGTGATCGACACCTCCAAGCGTCGCAACAAGTTCTGCAAGCCTGGTGCGCACATCGTCCGAAACAGCAAGATCGTGGACCGCTGTCTTGACACGGGAAGCGCCTCGAACCTTCAGATCCGCAGCAATGGCTTCAAGCTTGCCTTCCTGGCGGCCTACCAGCAGCAGATCAGCGCCTTCCAGTGCGTAAAGGCGGGCCGTGGCCTCGGCAATCGCCGATGTCGCTCCCAAAACGATAACGCGCAAAAAATCATTCCTCTTCGTTATTGGCTCACTCTTCGCCAGAAAGCTGACGAGAATGCCGGGTCGACATGGTTGGCAAACGTCTCCCACGCCGGATAGCCGGCGCGAAACATGGATGCGGAGATCCGCCCGTCCTTGGCAGGATAGAGCCGCCCGCCTGCCTCCCGGACGATGTCGTCGAGCCGGTTCAACAAGTCAAGCGTCAACTGGCCCTTGTTGGGAAAATCGAGTGCAAGCGTGGTGCCCGCCTGCGGAAAAGATAAAAGTCCGGGTGACGGCACTCCACCAAAGGTCTTGAGCACCGCGAGAAAGGAGCCTTCGCCAGCCTTGGATATCGTCTCGAGCATTTCCCGCGTGGCGTCGCGCGCCGTGGCTGGCGGCACGACCGATTGATACTGGTACATGCCCCGGCTGCCATACATCCGGTTCCAATGACCGATGGCATCGAGAGGATAGAAATAAGGCTGGTATGGAGTAATCGCAGGTCCCGCAGCCCGGCGGCCGCGGTAGAAATAAAGGCCGTTGAACAAACCTATGGAGGTAGCGTTCAGCATGAAGCCCGGCATTGCGAAGGGCATGCTGAGCTTTGGCTTTGCTCGCTTTGTCAGTCGCGCTCCTAAAGGCGCGTGGCGGGCACGGCTGAATAGTCCGCGCCCCAGCCGGTCGCCTCTTGCCAAGCAATCGACCCAGGCGACCGTGTAATCTGCAGCGTCATCGCTTTCCGCTGCAACGGCAAAGAATGCGTCGAGATTGGCAAAGGGGATGGTCTCCGCCTCCATCATGGCACTGTCAATCGGCAGAAGTTCGATCTCGGCCCAGCTTATCAGGCCCGTCAGGCCCAATCCGCCAATCGTTGCAGCAAACAACCCCGTTTGATCGTCGGGCGTCAGCTCGATCTCTGTGCCATCGGATCGAATGAGACCGATGCGGCGCACCCATCTGCCGATCGTTCCGGCGGAATGATGGTTCTTGCCGTGAACATCGTTGGCAACGGCGCCGCCCAATGTAACGAAACGCGTGCCAGGCGTGACCGGCAGAAAGTAGCCGCGCTGCACGAAGAGTTCGAGGATGCTGTCAAAGGCGATTCCGGCCTCCGCGCGCAACAGCCGCGTCACAGGATCGAACGATATCACCCGGTCCAGCGCAGTCATGTCGATAAGCGAGCCATCGGGATTGAGTCCGCTGTCGCCATAGGACCGGCGCAAGCCGATGCCGAGCACGCTTCGTCCCTCTTTCCGGGCAAGGAGCTCCGGCAGTTGCTCACGCCAGCTCGGCCGGCTGACGAAATGCTGCGCTTTTACCGTTCCGCCCCAGGAGCGGATGTCATCCGCAACCATGTATGACGTCATAGGGCAGCCACAAACAGCACTGCGATCAGAACGCCCAGCAGAATGCTGGGCCTGTCACGCAAGGCGAAGCTGACGGGGTCGTCGTTCATTCGGCCGCGATGGGCGAGCAACCAGATACGACCGATCCAGATCGCGAGGAAGACGGGTATACCTGCCAGCAACTGCGGATGCGAATAAAACGGACCCGGCAACATCTCTTCGACGATGAAGAGAACCATGATCAGCAGGGATGCGACGGCGGAAGCTACACCAAGTGCCAGTGTGAGCGGCTCGTCCTCGATCAGGTAGCCGCGGCTCGCGAGACTATGGGAGCCGCTTGATGAAGCCCGGACGATTTCGGTGTGACGCTTGGCCATGGCGAGCGAGAAAAAGAAGAACACCGAGAACGTCAGCAGCCACGCCGACGCGGGCACCCTTAGAAGGGCAATGCCCATGATAAGGCGCGTGGTGAACAGGATGCCGATGATGAGCGTATCCAAGATGGGCACGCGCTTGAGCCCGAATGAATAGGCCAGGGTGAGTGTCAGATAGGCCGCCACGGCAAGCGTAAAATAGGGAGACAGCAACAACGAGCCGATGAAGGCGGCTATGAGGCCGCTGCAAGCCAGCAAAAGGCCGGATGCGATCGGAAGCCGCCCACTGGCGAGCGCCCGATTGCGTTTCGACCAGTGCTTCCTGTCGGCACTCAAATCCGCAAGATCGTTAAGCAGATAGGTCGAAGACGTAACCATTAGCAAGCAGATAAGACCGAGGATCGTATCGCGCACAACGGCAAAATCACCCCAGGCATGGGCAAGAACCAACGGGACGAAAATGAGCGCATTCTTGGACCAGTGGTGGACCCGCAGTGCTTTGAGGCTATCCTTCAAACCGAGCGGATGATTGGAAAACTCCGCTTCTACCGGCTTGCCGAGACCCCGCGCGGCCTTGGCGACGCCGGGCGAGGCGCCAGCCAGAACAACCCCTTCAGCCGCCTTCCAAACGGCAAGGTCCGCTCGGCTGTCACCGACATAGACGAAACCATCCGGGAAAGTGCGCGCCAGATGTTCTGCCTTGACGCGGCCCTTCAAGTTTGCCGTCGCCGAACCGATGGCGCTAACAAAAATCCCGACGCGGCGGGAAACATTCTCGACAACCGCTTGATTTGCCGCCGAGCAGAGATGAATTTCGCGGCCTGCCGCGGCCTGCTCACGCAGCCACTTGACGAGATCTTCACGTAGGGGCAACACCGTAGAAGCGAGGTCGACCTTCGACGCAAGGGAGGCTTTCAGCGCGGCGCGCCCGCGCAGCACACTCGGAGCTGCGAAGGCAAGTACAGCCGGTTTTGTGAAGATTGCGGCTACCACCTGCTCATGCAGGGTATCGGTCAATATCAGCGTCTTATCGAGATCGACGACAAGGGGATATCGCGCCGAGTGAACATTCGCGGCATCGGGAGAAATCTCTCCATCCAATTTGCGGTATACCAATTCCATTGATAGCTGAAACTTTTCCAGTGAAAAATACCAAATGTTTCTTGCACAAGTGATGCATCGCCACAAGGTCGCTGACAGCTCACGGTAAATGCAGGCGGAATCAGGCTCACGCCTACATTGGCAATCACAACTATAATTGGATCATATTGAAAGAATGGCGCGCCGGGCAGGATGAAAGTGAGAACTCGTATGTCATTGTTTGTTCGATGTAATTCTTGTGATTGCCGCTAACACCTGCGGGCCGGCATTGGGTCATTGTGTCCAAAGCTCGCTGGCGGGAGCGGCAGAAATGGGCCGCAAGCGTCCATACAATCGGACTCGTTGAATGTCTCCTTGGCGCCAGAAGCGGACATCCGAGCGATACGCGCACCTTGGTGACTCTAAGCGGAAAGCTCCGCCGGAATGGCAGGGTTTCGGGCCCAGGCGGCTCAGGCACGTGCTTCAGCCTTTTGATTGTTGACGCGCACCGCGATCCGGCTTGGGATGCTGTTGAGCTCGGCTTGTGCTTTCTTTTTCCTTTGAAATAGACGGCCTGGAGCTCTGTGTCAGGAGGATAATTTCCTCGCCGGGGTTTTCGGTCGAGGGTACGCAGCGCCGTTATGGAAGAAGCGATGATGCTTGAGGATGCGTTGTAATTTTTCGTTTTCCTTGCGGGTCGTCGCATAAACGAGCTTGGCTCGCGCCGCATCCAGCAAGCCCGCGATCAGGTCCCGGGTCTGCTTTCCACGATGCTTTTGGTCGACGAAGAGCCATCCTAGTTCGCGCGTGAAGTCACCTGGATTGGCTGTAGCTTGCGCCTTCTGAAAAACACCGTTCCGGTAGGCGGCCGCCGGCTTCTTAAGAGCCCCGACGCCGACAATTGCCTTCTCGTATCGGATGAAGCCCAGAACATCCGCCGTCTTGAGGCGAGCCTCGATGCCATCCGCGACTTCGCCCCCCTTCTTGATGAGGAGCGCAAAATCGTTGAGTTCGTTCTTGGTACAGTCGGCGGGCTTCTTGATCTGAACCGAGTATTTTTCCTTCTCGACCTTGTCGACCACGATCTTGAGCGCGTCCTGGAAAATCGGGTGGAGATCTTCCTTCGTTAGCTCTTCTGCGGCCTTACCCTTCGCGCTGATCGTGAAGTTGGCGGTGCCTTTCGCGATGGAGTCCAGAAGCTTTCTATCGTCTAGAAGTCGGTCGACCAGCTCGTCGCGAAGCTTGGTTCGCTCACGCTCCGTGACGGGATCGTCGCGCTTGTCCTGACGGAAAATCGTTCGAAGTCTTGAGGCAACATCGTTGGTTTCTGAATTGATGCGAGTGACGTAAGCTTGGATGGTGTCGAGGGCGCTTTCCGTATCGCCAAGCTTGCTGTCGGCCCAGCCGAGTTGATCGGCCATGCTTTGGATGCTGGCATCCAAAGAAGCTTCGAGCCGGCCGAGTTCTTTCGTCATGCGGCCTGCTGCCGCCTCAAACCGCTCGGCAAATGCGCGCGCTTCGCTTTCGAGGAAGATTTTCAGAAGCTCGGTTGGATGCAGCGCGCGATTACGTCGCCCATCACGCGTGCAGTAGATGCCCCTGGGAGTGCAGTGTGGCTTCGTGGCGCTGCTCGGGACATCGATCCGCAGAAACGACTTGCCGTCGTCATTTTCGATGCTGACATTGATGGCGACCGGTGGGATGCATCCCAGAGCTTTGTTGGCGATCTGAAGTATCGTTCCATCGCCGACATCACATCCCACCACGACGCCAACTTGTGCGCCTCCATCCCCGGTGCGTTCATCGACGCCAGCAAGAATAGCTCCGCCGCCCGCGTTGGCGAACGCGACTAGGTCCTCAGCAGACACGCCGTCAGGGCCGCGCTTGAAGTCCGCGCGATCACCTTCTCCGGCCTGCAGGAGCGAGGCGGTATCCGCGGTTACTGTCTTAGTGGTCTTCTTCGAAAACATGTCCAAAGTTAGCATATCGCAGTCTTTGGAACAAAAAAATCGGCCTGCCTCATGCGCCCAGTTTTGTTCTGAAGTGGCGGAAAACTGGCGCGCCCGAAAGGATTCGAACCTCTGACCCCCAGATTCGTAGTCTGGTGCTCTATCCAGCTGAGCTACGGGCGCGTACCACTTATGCGCGTTCGTCTGCGCAGCGCGGTTCGTAATGGGTTGGGAAACGAATTGCAAGCTGCTTCGTAAAAAAACCGAAACTATTTTCGGCAGTGCGGTCGCGGCGCGGATTGTTCGGCGACTTAGCAAATTCGCTGCAGCATGCGGTGAAGCGCAGCGCAAAAAAAGCCCGGAGACAAGCGGCCGTTGCTCAATCAAAGGTCGAAGGCGAGGAGCTTGAGCGCCTACTGCTTGGAGAGAAACGCTCTAAAGATTGCGGCCGATCGAGAGATATTTGTCGCGGCGATCCTGGCGCAGTGCGTCGCCGTCCATGTTGCCCATGGATTTGAGGGCGACGTTGATGATGTTGCCGGTCGCCTCGATGGCGGCGTCCTTGCCGCGGTGCGCACCGCCCATGGGCTCGGGGATGATGCCGTCTATGATCTTCAGTTCGTAGAGATCCTGCGCCGTAATGCGCATCGAGGTTGCCGCATCCTTGGCGCGCGTCGAATCGTGCCAGAGAATTGAGGCTGCCCCTTCCGGCGAAATGACCGAATAGATCGAATGTTCGAGCATGTAGACGCGGTTCGCCGTGGCGATGGCGATGGCGCCGCCGGACCCGCCTTCACCGATGATGACGGAGACGACGGGCACCTTCAGGTTGAGGCAGGCCGCAGTGGAGCGGGCAATGGCTTCCGCCTGGCCGCGTTCCTCGGCGGCAATGCCCGGAAAGGCGCCGGCCGTATCGACGAGGGTCAGCACCGGCAATTGGAAGCGGTCGGCAAGTTCCATGATGCGCACGGCCTTGCGGTAACCTTCGGGCATGGCCATGCCGAAATTGTGCTTGAGGCGCGACTTGGTGTCGTTGCCCTTTTCCTGACCGATTACGGCGACTGCCTGGCCGTTGAAACGGGCAAGGCCGGCCTGCACTGCATCGTCGTCGGCAAAATTGCGGTCCCCGGCAAGGGGCGTGAAGTCGGTAAAGAGCTTGGAAATATAGTCCACGCAATGCGGACGGTCCGGATGGCGGGCGATCTGCGCCTTCTGCCAGGGCGTAAGCTTGCGGTAGAGATCGCGCAGGGCCTCGGCCGACCTTTTTTCCAGCCGTGCGATCTCGTCATTGGTATCGAGCGCGTCGCCTTCTTCGGCGAGCTTCTTCAGCTCGAGGATCTTGCCATCGAGATCGGCGACCGGTTTCTCAAAATCAAGGTAGTTGTACATGGACGAGATGTCTGCCTGCAAACGGTGAATTTTGCTCTAACTGGCTGTTGCCGAGGCGCATGTCAAGAAACATGGCCGAACGGCGGGCCGGCGGCGCAACTTATTGGGGGGAATTCAGGCGAAGGTGTGGTGCTACTTCGCCGCGGGTTTGCGCCTTGCAAGCTTCGGCGGCCTTGGCGGCGCGGCAGTCTTGCGCCGCTTCGGTTTCGGTTCCGCGTGTTGCCAGCCGATCCAGCGGCCTTCGCCAGCAAAATGGCGCGGGCCCAGAGCTGCGGTTTGCAACCCTTCACGCAACATGTCGCGGTCAAGGTCCGGCATACGATCGAGAAGGCCGGGAGGCAGGCGGTCAAGATCGAGCCAGGTGACATCGAAGTAGATGTGTTCCTTGCGCTCGCCGTCATCGACGGTAAAGAACCATTGGCTTTCCATATAGTCGCCAAACCACGGGTCGGGAAACATAGCGGGCGTAAAGGTAAAGCCGAAGGCGGTTACCTCGTTCCAGCTCCAGCTTTGCCGCCAGCCCATGGAGCGGGTGAGGTGGCTGGTGCGGGTGAAGCCCCGATCATGAAAATGCATCACTTCGCCGTCGGCCTCGGCGGGCGGCGGCTCCGGTCGGGTGATCATCTTCTTCAACAAGTGCCACATGGACAGACCTCTGGTTGAATGCTTTTTCGCCCTTCTCCCTAGTCTGCCAGAGGGTGATGCTCCGTGACAAGCCTGTGCAGGCGTTCTTCCATCACATGCGTGTAAATTTGGGTCGTCGCAATGTCGGAATGACCCAGCAATTGCTGGACAGCGCGCAAGTCGGCGCCATTCTGAAGGAGGTGGCTGGCGAAGGCGTGCCGCAGGACGTGCGGCGAGATCGCGGAGGTTTTTAGCCCGGCGCGGGCCGCCAGCCCTTTCAACTCGCGGGCAAAAACCTGCCGCGCCAGAAAGCCGGTTTCGGAACCAGCGGGAAAGAGCCAGGAATTGTCGGCCAGATTGGGCTGTGCATCGCGGGCGGCGAGGTAGCGGTTCATCGCATCGCGCGCCTTTGTCGAAAGCGGCACCATGCGGTCTTTCGAGCCCTTGCCGCGCACCATCAAAAACCGGCTGTCCTGCCGGGCGACAGCCACCGGCAATCCGACAAGCTCGGAAACGCGCAGGCCCGTTGCATAGAGGATTTCGAGGAGAGCATGCAGGCGCAGGGCCTGCATCGGCGATGCGCCGGAGGCTTGCGGATCGTTCGTCTCAAGCTCGGCGCGCCCAAGCAGTTTCTCGACATCCGCCTCGCTCATGATTTTAGGAAGCGCTCGCTCCTTCTTGGGGGCATCGAGCGTGCTCGTTGGATCATCACCCCGGAGATTCTCGGTATACAGAAAGCGAAAGAACTGGCGGAGCGCCGAGAGCCGGCGGGCCTGCGAGGTCGCGGCGAAGCCACGGGCCGAAATATCGTCAAGATAAGCGCGAACCGTCGCATTGGCGGCATCTGTAAGCTGCTCGCCAGCCGCCGCGCTGAAGGCGGCTGCGTCTTCGAGATCGCGCCGATAGGATTCGAGTGTGTTCCGGGCGGCGCCGCGTTCGGCACTCATCATTTCGAGAAATGTTTCAATGGCGGCGGCAGCGCGCATGGCGTCACTTCTTCTGGTCGGGCTTCGGGTTGAGCTTCTCGCTTGGAATGCGAATGGTCATTTCGGTCTGCTTGGGATGCACGAAGGTCACCAGCGCGACCATGCCGGCATAAACGAGCCCGGCGAGGATCGCGAGGACAAGGATCAATCGTGTCAGGGTAGGCATTTTCGCTTCATATGGTCAGATTTGAGGTTCCATAATCCTGCCGTCGAAACCTTATGATTTCATGAAACTGGCAAGAAGGGCAGGACCACTATAGTTTGCTTGACGAAAACAGAGTTTTCCTGTCGATACGCAATGATGAACACCACTGAAGACCAAGTAGAACATACGGACGTATCAGAGACTGCAAGGTCCATCCGCGAGCGCCTTGGGCACAAATCCATCGTGCTCATCGGGCTGATGGGCGCCGGCAAGTCGACGGTCGGCAAAAAGCTTGCCGCATTGGTCGAACTGCCCTTCTTCGACGCCGATCACGAGATCGAAAAGGTCTCGACGATGACGATACCGGAACTCTTCGAAGCCTATGGCGAGGCCGAGTTCCGCGACCTCGAGCGCCGGGTAATTGCCCGCATGCTGGAGGATGGACCGATCGTGCTTGCGACCGGAGGCGGTGCCTATATGAACGACCAGACGCGACGGGCTATCGCCTCGGAGGGCGTTTCGCTTTGGCTGAAGGCCGAGCTCGATGTGCTGATGCAGCGCGTGGCGCGCAAGCAGAACCGGCCGCTTCTGAAGAACGACAACCCGCGCGGCGTGATGGAGCGGTTGATGACCGAGCGCTATCCGATCTATGCCCGGGCCGATCTAACGATCAATTCGCGCGAAGAAAAGAAAGAGATCATTGCGCTCGAGGCGATGCAGGCGATTGCCGAGCACCTCGGCGGCGTGGTGATGACCGGTGAGGAATCGAGTAAATGACGGAACCATCCGCCGCAGCAACAACCGTCGTTCCCGTCAAGCTCGGGGACCGCTCGTATGATATTGTCATCGGATCAGGACTTATCGAGCGCGCCGGTCGTGCGATCGCCGATCGGACCGATGCCATGCGCGTTGCCATCATCAGCGACGAAACGGTGGCCGGCCTGCACCTTGAACGCCTGACGCACAGTCTCAACGCAGCGGGCGTTCACGTGACGCCGATCATCGTTGCGCCGGGCGAAAAGTCCAAGGGCTTTGCCACGCTCGAAACCGTGACCAACGCTATCCTTTCGGCGCGACTTGAGCGCGGCGACATTGTCATTGCCTTTGGCGGCGGCGTCATCGGCGATCTTGCCGGCTTTGCCGCGGGCATCGCCCGCCGCGGCATGGGATTCATCCAGATGCCGACCTCGCTTCTCGCGCAGGTCGATTCCTCTGTCGGCGGCAAGACCGGCATCAATACCATCCACGGCAAAAACCTCGTCGGCCTGTTCTACCAGCCGCAGCTTGTCCTTGCCGATACGGATGTTCTCGACACGCTGTCGCCACGCGAGTTCCGCGCCGGTTATGCGGAAGTTGCCAAATACGGCCTGATCGACCGGCCCGATTTCTTCGCGTGGCTCGAAAAGAACTGGCGCGGCATCTTCGAAGGCGGTCCGGAGCGGACGGAGGCGATCGCCGTCTCCTGCCGGTCCAAAGCGGACGTGGTGGCCCGCGACGAGCGGGAAACCGGTGACCGGGCCTTGCTCAATCTCGGCCATACGTTCGGGCACGCGCTTGAAACGGCAACGCACTATGATTCTTCGAGGCTGGTGCACGGCGAGGCTGTAGCGATAGGCATGGTCCTTGCCCATCAGTTTTCGGCCAAGATGAACCTGGCGAGCCCCGACGACGCCGCGCGGGTTGAAACGCATTTGCGCATGGTCGGCCTTCCGACATCAATCCACGAAATACCGGGTGATTTGCCACCCGCCGGAAGGCTGATGGAGTATATTGCCCAGGACAAGAAGGTGGCGCGCGGTGCGCTTACCTTCATACTCACGCGGGGAATCGGCCAGTCTTTCATAGCCAAGGACGTGCCGGCATCCGCCGTATTGAGTTTTTTGCAGGAGAAGCAGCAAAGATGACCCTGGAAATCTGGATCTTTTGCGGAGTCATCTTCGGTCTGATCCTGATCTCCGGACTGTTTGCCGGGTCCGAAACGGCGCTGACAGCGGCATCGCGGGCGCGAATGCATCGCCTCGCCAACCGTGGCGACAGCCGGGCGAAGATCGTTGCCAATCTTATCGAAAAGCGCGACCGGCTGATCGGCGTCATGCTGATCGGCAACAACCTGATCAACATCCTCGCCTCGTCGCTGACGACAAGCATGCTGCTTGATCTCTTCGGGCAGGCCGGTGTCGCCTATGCGACCGCGATCATGACAGTGATGCTTGTCATCTTCGCCGAAGTCCTGCCGAAATCATGGGCCGTTGCGAGCCCGGATCGGCACGCGCTGGCGCTCGTGCGTTTCGCCCAGGGCACGGTTTTCGTGCTCGGCCCAATCTCTGACCTTGTCAACTGGATCGTGCGCAAGATGCTGGGCGCCTTCGGCATCAACCTTGCTGCGGGAACATCCATGTTGTCGGCGCAGGAAGAACTGCGCGGCGCGGTCGAACTCCTGCACAAGGAAGGCTCAGTCGTCAAAGGCGACCGCGACCAGATCGGCGGGCTGCTCGATCTGCGCGAGCTCGAAGTCTATGACGTCATGATCCATCGCACAGACATGGATTCGGTCAATGCCGACGATCCGGTCGAAACGGTGATCGGCGAAATTCTGGCGAGCCATCACACACGTATCCCGGTCTGGAAGGGGGCGAGCGACAATATAGTTGGTGTCGTCCATGCCAAGGACCTCGTGCGGGCCATTCGTGACGCAGACCGCGACTTTGCGAAGATCAACATCATGAAGGTCGCGACCAAGCCGTGGTTCGTGCCCGATACGACCACATTGCAGGATCAGCTCAATGCGTTCTTGCGGCGCAAGGCGCATATAGCGATCGTCGTCGATGAGTATGGCGATGTTCAGGGATTGATCACGCTTGAGGACATCCTTGAGGAAATCGTCGGCGACATTGCCGATGAGCACGATATCGACGTGCAGGGCTGCCGGCCGCAGCCGGACGGTTCAGTGCTGGTCGACGGTTCGGTCCCGATTCGCGACCTCAACCGCGCGCTCGACTGGAACCTGCCCGATGCTGAAGCCACAACCATCGCGGGGCTTGTTATCCACGAAACGCAGAGCATCCCCAAGGAAAAGCAGGCCTTCACCTTCCACGGCAAGCGCTTCACCATTTTGCGGCGGGAAAAAAACCGCATCACGCGTCTGCGCATCCGTCCCCTGGAAGATGACAAGGCCGAATCCCGCTAGAATCACGACAATCCTGAATATTCCTTTAGCGCGACTGGCGCGACCCGGCTACATTCCGCGAGATCTGTGATCCGCAATCCAGCGCGATTGCCAGGCCTGAAAGGCAGTTCATGGAGCGTTGAACGCTATTTACGTGTAGGCTCGCCAGGCGCTGCCGGCTCAAGCGCCAGCGCATGAACGCTCCCGTTCAATTCCTCCTTGAGGACGTCGTTGATGGCGCGGTGGCGGTCAACGCGCGATAGTCCCGTAAAGGCGTCCGCGACAATACGCACCCGAAAATGCGTTTCGCCCGACCCGTCAAATGTGCCATGATGATCGCCGTCTGAATGATGGTGACCGGCGTGAAGGTGGCTTTCATTAATGACTGCCAAAGAAACGGGATGAAAAGCCTCGTTCAGTTTGTTTTCGATTGCGGACTGAGTGGACATTTCGTTCTCCTGCGCCCATATGGTAGTTTCATTTGGCAAATCCGTACATGATCACAAATTTACCGCCATTTCAGGCGTTAGGTCGATCCATGGGCAAATGTCAATTCATGCTTAGCAAAGATAGATGACCTCGAATTCGAAATATTTTGACAGCATCCGCATCCGGCCGAAGAAGGCGGAAGAGGAAAAATCGCGCACTCCGGTGTGTCAGTGGGACGGCTGCGAAAAGCCGGGCCCGCATCGCTCCCCCGTGGGCCGCATGAAGGAGGGAGAATTCTTCCACTTCTGCATCGATCATGTGCGCGAGTATAACAAGGGCTACAATTATTTCTCCGGTCTCTCCGATGCCGAAGTTGCGCGCTATCAGAAGGAAGCCCTGACAGGCGACCGCCCGACCTGGACCATCGCTGGCCTGCCTGGAACGGGCGCCGGCGCAAGCGCCCAGGCTGCAAGCGCTGGCGGGGCGCGCACATCGCCGGACTTTTCCAAGCTGCGCTCGGGCCGCGCGGCTTATCTCAATCGTTTTCGTGATCCCAACAGCGTCTTCAATGAGGCGCGGGTTCATGTGCGCAAGCCGAAACCCTTGGAAGCGAAAGCGCTGGATACGCTGGGACTCGGCGCAAAAGCCAGTAGCGAAGACATCAAGTCGCGCTATAAAGAGCTGGTGAAGCGCCATCATCCCGATGCCAACGGCGGTGATCGGGCTTCCGAGGATCGTTTCCGTGACGTAATCCAGGCCTATCAATTGCTTAAGCAGGCTGGTTTCTGCTAGGACCGCTGTCGGCTTATTTTTCGAGACCTCGCCGGAGGTTTCAGGGTGTGACTATCGTTTTGCGTCTGCGCGTGCAGTCGCGCTGGAGGCATGATGAACAAGGTTGATCGCGATATTGCGAATTTGCCGGATACAACGGTTTCGGTTTCCAAGCTCTTCGGGTTTGATTCGGACATGATGGTCCCTGCCTATAAGGCGGGCGATGCCTATGTGCCGGAAATCGACAACGACTATCTCTTCGACAAGCAGACGACGCTCGCGATCCTCGCAGGCTTTGCATATAACCGCCGCGTCATGGTTTCCGGCTATCACGGGACCGGCAAATCCACCCATATCGAGCAGGTCGCCGCCCGCCTGAACTGGCCTTGCGTCCGCGTCAACCTCGACAGCCATGTCAGCCGTATCGATCTCGTCGGCAAGGATGCGATCGTCGTCAAGGAAGGCATGCAGATTACGGAATTCCGCGACGGCATCCTGCCCTGGGCCTACCAGCACAATGTCGCGCTCGTCTTCGACGAATATGATGCGGGCCGGCCCGACGTGATGTTCGTGATCCAGCGCGTGCTGGAATCGTCCGGGCGCCTGACGCTGCTCGACCAGAGCCGGGTCATCCGTCCGCACCCTGCCTTCCGGCTGTTCGCGACGGCCAATACCGTCGGTCTCGGCGATACGACGGGCCTTTATCATGGCACGCAGCAGATCAACCAGGCGCAGATGGACCGCTGGTCAATCGTGACGACGCTCAACTATCTGCCGCATGACAACGAGGCTGCAATCGTCGCGGCCAAGGCCAAGCACTACCAGAACAAGGAAGGCAAGGAGATCATCTCGAAGATGGTCCGCGTCGCCGATATGACACGCTCGGCCTTCATCAACGGCGATCTGTCGACGGTCATGAGCCCGCGAACAGTCATCACCTGGGCGGAAAACGCCGATATCTTCAAGGATGTCGGTTTCGCGTTCCGGCTTACCTTCCTTAACAAGTGCGATGAGCTTGAAAGGCCGATCGTTGCGGAGTTCTACCAGCGCGCCTTTGGCAAGGAACTGCCCGAATCAACGGCCAACGTCGTCATAAGCTGAGCGGCTGTTGGAAATGGCAGGTCCGGGAGATAACTTACGTACAAATCCGAAAGGCCCGGTCGATTCCGAGCCCTTCAAGCGTGCCGTTACCGCCTGCATGCGCGCCATTGCCGGCGATCATGAACTCGAAGTCGGTTTTGGCAATGACAAGCCGGCGCTGACCGGCCATCGCGCCCGCCTTCCCGACCTTCCCAAGCGCCCGTCCGCCAACGACATCGCAGTCACCCGCGGTCTTGGCGATTCGATGGCACTGCGCAAAGCCTGCCACAATGACCGTATCCACGCGACGCTCGCCCCCGAAGGCAAGCAGGCGAGGGCGATATTCGATGCCGTCGAACAGGCGCGTGTCGAGGCGATCGGCGCCTTGCGCATGGACGGCGTTGCCGAAAACCTGACTTCGATGCTTTCGGACAAATATGCGCGGGCCAATTTTCCCGCGATCACGGACAAGGCCGAAGCGCCGCTCGAAGAAGCCGTGGCGCTTCTCGTGCGGGAGAAACTGACCGGACGCAAGGCGCCGGAATCGGCGGGCAACGTCCTCGATCTTTGGCGCGACTGGATCGAGGAGAAGGCCGCCGGCGACATCGACCACCTGGCCGCCAAAATCAACGACCAGAACGCCTTCGCCCGCGTCGTGCGCGAGATGCTCGCCTCCATGGAAATGGCCGAGGATCTCGCCCAGGACAGCCAGCAGGACGAGGACCAGGACAATAGCGAGGATTCGCCCGATCCGGAGGAAAACGAAGAGGGCGGTTCCGAGCAGGACGAAGGCAGCGATTCGTCCGAAAGCGATGATTCCGACACGTCCAGCGATGACAGCCAGGCCGGGGAGACCGAGGCCACCGATGCTTCGTCGGACGAGATGGAAGAGGATAGCGACGCCGACGCTGAAATTCCGGGTGAGGCGCGCCGGCCCAATCCGCCTTTCTCCAATCTCGGCAGCGAAAGCGGCTACAAGGTCTTCACCCAGGAGTTCGATGAGACGACCGACGCCGAAGAGCTTTGCGACGAAGCAGAACTCGACAGGCTGAGGGCGTTTCTCGACAAGCAGTTGGCCAATCTTTCCGGCGTCGTCGGGCGCCTCGCCAACCGGTTGCAGCGCCGCCTGATGGCGCAACAGAACCGGTCCTGGGATTTCGATCTCGAGGAGGGCTATCTCGACTCCGCGCGGCTCGTGCGCATTGTCATCGACCCGACACAGCCGCTGTCCTACAAGCAGGAACGCGATACGGATTTCCGCGACACGGTAGTCACCCTCCTCATCGACAATTCCGGGTCGATGCGGGGCCGTCCGATCACGGTGGCTGCCACCTGTGCAGATATATTGGCGCGCACGCTTGAGCGCTGCGGCGTAAAGGTCGAAATCCTCGGCTTCACGACCAAGGCCTGGAAGGGCGGGCAGGCGCGCGAGGCCTGGCTCGAACGCGGCAAGCCCGCCAATCCCGGGCGCCTCAATGATCTGCGCCATATCGTCTACAAGCGCGCCGATGCGCCGTGGCGTCGTTCCCGGCGCAATCTCGGCCTGATGATGCGCGAGGGACTTCTGAAGGAGAATATCGACGGCGAAGCGCTGATCTGGGCGCACCAGCGCCTGCTAGGCCGTCCCGAGCAACGTCGCATCCTCATGATGATTTCGGATGGCGCGCCGGTCGATGATTCGACGCTCTCGGTCAATCCGGGCAACTATCTCGAACGGCATTTGCGCGCCGTCATCGAAGAGATCGAGACGCGCTCGCCCATTGAGCTGATCGCGATCGGCATCGGTCACGATGTCACGCGCTACTATCGACGGGCTGTCACCATCGTCGATGCGGAGGAGCTTGCTGGTGCCATGACCGAGCAACTCGCCTCGCTGTTCGAGGAACCGGAACGGGCGCCGAAATCCGCGCGGAAGCGTTAATGCGGCGACCCGCGCTGGCTTTCCGGCGCGCGTTGCTCTCAGCCGCTATTCTCATTCCCCTGAGTGCGCAAGCCCAGGACGAGGGCGTGTCGCCCGCCGTCATCAAGGCATATCCGATCAGTAACTTTCGGATCGGATCGTCAGAAACCCGTTTTGGCGGATTGGAGTTCGTCGGCGGTCTCGACCTTTCTTCGACCAATCGCGACTTCGGCGGCCTTTCGGCGTTCCGCTATCTCGACAAGGGAGGCTCGTTTCTCGGCATTACCGATACGGGCTTCTGGTATGCCGGCACGATGGAACGCGACGAGAAAGGCAGGCCGGTCGGGGTCGGCAAATTCCGCCTCGCGCCGATCCCGAGCGAGGATGGCGCGCCTCTTGAGGGCAAATGGAATTCCGACGCCGAAGGCATGAGTGTTTCGGGCAGCACGGTGACGGTCTCATTCGAACGCGTGCACCGGATCGCAGAATTCGATCTCGATCTCGAAAACTTCGCGTCAAAGCCAAGATTTCTGCCGCTGCCGATACCGGAGAACGAGCTCCGCAGTAATCGCGGCATCGAAACGATCGCCTATGCGCCGGAGAGAGGGCCGCTCCAGGGCGCCCGCGTTGCCGTTACCGAGAAGAGCATCAACAAGGCCGGCGACATGTTTGCAGCCGTGCTTGAGGGGCCGCGCAAGGGGATCTTCTACGTCAAGCGCATCGACGGTTTCGACATTAGTGATGGAGTTTTTTTGCCGAACGGCGATCTCCTGTTGCTGGAGCGCAGCTTCAGCATTGCGAGCGGCGTTGCGCTGCGCATTCGCCGGATAGCCGCCGCCGCCATCGTACCCGGCGCGACTGTGGACGGTCCCGTCATTCTTGATGCTGACATGCGCTACCAGATCGACAATATGGAAGCGCTTGACGTCTGGCAGGCCGAGGACGGCTCGACGCGGGTGTCACTCGTTTCCGACGACAACCACTCGATCGTCCAGCGCAATCTTTATCTGGAATTCCGGTTGGCCGAATAGATCGCCGGCGCGAAGATGGCGAGAATGGCGCCATAGGGGACGAGCATCACCACGGCCATGACGATCTTGACCATGAGGTCACCGAAGCCCAGCGACATCCACAGCGGGATCTCGTGGCCGAAGAATGGAACAGGCATGGCGAGTGACGAGTCGGGACGGCCCGTCACTGCATCGATCCAGGCAAATTTCGCGGCGAAGGCGATGGAGAAGAACAGCAGCGTGTCGAGGAGCGAGCCGAAGATCGCCGAGGCGAAGGGGGCCTTCCACCAGGTCAACTGCCGGAGCTTGTTGAAAACAGTGATGTCGAGCAACTGGGCTGTCAGGAAGGCAGTGCCAGAGGCGATCGCAATGCGCGGCGTCGCCAGCCAGATCGACAGGACCACAGCGATCGTAAAGCCGACATAGACTACCCTGCGCGCAAAGGCGGGGCCATAACTGCGGTTGGCAAGGTCGTTGACCAGGAATGCAATCGGATAGGTGAAAGCCCCGTAGGTGAGTATTTCACCAAGGCCGAAATGGTTGAACGGGTACTGCACCAGAATGTTGGAGGCAGCGACCACGGCGCACATGGCGAGGACGGGAAGAATGAAATCCGAAGGAGAATAAGCGCTTTTGAGCGGCATTTTTTTATCCTGGGTAATGGAACCAGCCAAAACGATGATGACAACAATAAGGCCAGCCGAAGCTGGCCTTACGGCAATCAAATGGAAGCCGCTGCCTGATCAGGCAGCAACAGGTGCCTCTAGAAGCTTCTTGGCGATCTGGCGCTTCAAGAGACGAGCGCGCTGCGACAATTCCTTCTCGTCAGCCTTGGCCAGGAACGCGTCCAGACCACCGCGATGCTCGACACTGCGCAGGGCATGAGCCGAGACGCGCAGACGGAAGCTCTGACCGAGAGCTTCGGAGATCAGCGTAACGTGGCAGAGGTTCGGCAAAAAGCGGCGGCGCGTTCTGTTGTTCGCATGGCTCACATTGTTACCGTACTGTACCGATTTAGCGGTCAATTCACATGTGCGGGACATTGGGTCTCACCTTCAAATTTCATTACCTATAGCCCGAACGTTTCTTGTTACCATCGCACGTCGCCGTGCAGCGGCGCGCTTATCGGACAGGCGGCCTATTGGGAAGTCGCGTTTCTATAGTGATATGAGCCGCGCGCGTCAAGTCCACTTCTGCTGCCGGCTGCGAAGTTTGGCACAGCTCTTGCGTGGCAGGCCGTCAGTTCACATCTTTATCACAACTTTGCCTGCTTTCTACGTTCGAAACGCAGAAAGGGACGCGCACCGACGGGAATGACAGAATGAAGCCTACCCGGCATCTTGCCATCCGAAGACTAGCTCTCTTTCCGTTGGCCGCCGCCGCGCTTATCGGAGCCGTGCCGGCACATGGGGCGCAGTCGTTCAAGACCGACTACCGTGTTTCGATATATGGCTTGTCGATCGCCAAGGCGAGTTTTTCGACCAGCGTTGAGGAAAATGGTGCCTACAAGGTCACGGGCAAGCTTTCGAGTTCCGGCCTAGCCAGTATTTTCGACGATACGAATGGGAATCTGGACGTCACCGGGCACCTTGCCAAGAACGGACCTGTGCCGAGTTCCTACGAGGTGAAGTACCGGCACGGCGACCGCGACAAGCTGACCTCGATTGCCTTCACCAATGGCAATGTGACCAATACAACCAACGTTCCGCCCATTAATAGCAAGAAGAAGAACTGGGTGGAGCTGACGCCTGCCGATCTTCAATCCGTTGCCGATCCCATATCCGGAGTGATGGTTGCGGCGGATCGTCCCGATGAGGTCTGCGCCCAGACCTTGCATCTTTATGACGGGCAGACGCGCGTCGATCTCAAGCTGTCGCCATCAGGTGGTGTCGCCCCCTTCGCGACCCGCGGCTTCAAAGGCGATGCCATAACGTGTACCGCGAAATTCGTCCCGATCGCCGGCTATCAGGCGGGCCGCAAGGCGATAGAATATCTGAAAAACTCCAGCAAGATCAGTCTCACCTTTGCTTCGCTGGGCAAGTCAGCTATCTATTCGCCCGTGCAGGCGAGGATCGGCACGCAGATCGGTACGGTTACCGTTTACGCGACCCGTTTCGAAAAGACAAAATAGCGCGGCCGGGGGCGGTCGTTTCGAAATTGGGGGCGCCGCGTGGCCACGTTCGTCGGGTTTCTTGCGATCATCATGTGGGCAATGCTTGCCCTTTTCACCGATGTGTCCGGCAAGGTGCCACCATTCCAGCTCACAGCCATGACCTTCGCCATCGGTACGAGTCTCGGCCTGATTTCCTGGCTTTGGCGTCCCGGCGCTGCACGCAACCTGCGCCAGCCGGCAAAAGTCTGGTTGCTGGGTATAGCCGGTCTCTTCGGCTACCACTTCCTCTATTTTACCGCGCTTCGGAATGCCCCGGCGGTTGATGCAAGCCTTATCGCCTATCTCTGGCCACTCTTCATCGTTGTCGGCTCCGCGCTCATGCCGGGCGAGAAGCTGCGCTGGTTCCACATGGTCGGTACGCTGCTTGGCCTGTCTGGAACAGTGCTGATCATTACCAAGGGCGGCAGCTTCGGCTTTGATGCACAATATGGCTTCGGCTATGCCATGGCCGGGCTGTGCGCGCTCACATGGGCCGCCTATTCGTTGCTGTCGCGACGCTTCGCCCATGTGCCGACCGATGCAGTGACCGGCTTTTGCGCGGCTACATCTGTCCTCTCTCTCGTCTCACACTTGATGCTTGAACAGACGATTTGGCCGGAGGGCGCGGTTCAGTGGCTGGCGGTGCTCGGCCTCGGCCTCTTCCCGGTCGGCGCCGCCTTCTACGTCTGGGATTACGGCGTCAAGCACGGCAACATCCAGGTGCTGGGCGCAGCAAGCTATGCTGCACCGTTGCTTTCGACCCTTGTCCTCATCATTGCCGGGGTGACGGAGCCGACCACGCGTGTCATGCTCGCCTGCCTGCTCATCACGCTCGGCGCGGTGCTGGCAGCCAAGGAAATGCTGTTCAAGCGCCGATAAAAAACATCAGGGTTCCCAGCCGGGCTCCGCAAGCTCGAACTGGGCAAAATCAAAGCCCGGTGCGACGGTGCAGCCGACGAGCGTCCAGTCGCCGGTCGATTGTGCACTCTGCCATTGTCCCGCCGGAACGACCGCTTGCGGCCGTTCCCCCGCGGCAAGATCAAGACCAAGGCGGTGGGTTTCGCGCGCTCCATCGGCAGATGCAATCGCCAGCAACAAGGGCGCGCCGCCATACCAGTGCCAGACTTCGGCAGCGTCCTTGACCCGGTGCCAGGCCGACACCTCGCCCTTTTCGAGGAGGAAATAGATTGCCGTCGAATGGCCGCGACCGCCGACCGGCCATTCCCTGTTATCGCGAAACGTCTGCACGTAGGAGCCGCCCTCGGGATGCGGCGCAAGTCCAAGGTAGCTGCGGATGGCCTCGGGCGTCAGCGTCATCAGAACACGTCCTTGCGCTTGCGGATTTCGGCGAACACCTCCTCGTCGCTGGCGTTCTCCATCTTCAGGTTCTTGCGGATAACGGGATCATGGGCGCGCAGGAATGGGTTGGTCGCCATCTCGCGAAATATCGTCGTCGGCAAGGTCGGCAGGCTCGACTCGCGCAAGGCCATGATCTCCTTGGCGCGCTCCTTCAGCGCCGAATTGTCCGGATCGATTGTCAGAGCGAAACGCGCATTGCTTTCGCTATACTCGTGTCCGCAATAGACCTGTGTGTCGCCGGGTAGCGCCATCAAGCGCTGCAGCGACTGAAACATCGTCGATGGTGTCCCTTCGAAGAGCCTGCCGCAGCCGAGCGAAAACAGCGTATCGCCCGTGAACACGACCTTGCCGTTCGGTATGTAATAGGAAATCTCGCCTGCCGTGTGCCCGGGCGTCGAAATGACCTCGACCTCGAAGTTGCCGAACGCAAAGCGCTCGCCATGCTTCACGACGCGCTCAATCCCCGGTATTTTCGACCGCTCGTCGGCGGGTCCGATGATTTCGGCCCCGAAACGTTTCTTGAGGGCAAGGTTCGCCTCGACGTGGTCGCCATGATGATGCGTCGTAAAGATGTGGGTCAGCTTCCAGCCACGCCGCTTCAGGGCATCGAGGATCGCCGCCTCTTCGGGCGCATCGATCGAAGCAGTGAGGCCAGCGTCCGGATCGTGGATCAACACGCCGAAATTGTCGCTGCGTGCCGTGAATTGTTCGATTTGGAGATTGGACATGATCGTTCTCTTGGAGAAAGGGGAGCGGAAACAGGATAGCCTTGCTACTGAGCGGCGCAACCCACCTGTCCCTCTAAGTTTTATGTTCATGCTGGCGATACTCGTATCTGCTTCTATTTAAGGCAGGAACGCTTTAGGTTGCCCGCATGCATCTCGACATTATCGATCTCCGCGCATTCTACGCATCGACGCTCGGCCACCTGACCGAGCGTTCGATTACGATGGCACTCGCTTCGATCTGGCCGAAACTGCCGGGAGAAAGGCTCGTCGGCCTTGGCTACGCCGTCCCCTATCTCGACCGGTTCCGCGGCGATACGGAGCGTACGTTTGCCTTCATGCCGGCGGGGCAAGGCGCCGCGAGCTGGCCGCCGGCGGAGCCTTCCGCCACGGCATTGATCTTCGAAGAGGAATTGCCGCTGCCCGATTCTTCCGTCGACCGGATTTTAATGGTGCATGCGCTGGAGCATGCAGAAGACCCGCGCGAAACGCTCAAGGAAATGTGGCGCGTGCTGGCGCCCAACGGCAGGCTGGTCATTGTCGTGCCGAACCGGCGCGGCCTGTGGGCGCGCTTCGAGCATACCCCCTTCGGCAGCGGCAGGCCCTATAGCGGCGGGCAGCTGACGCGGCTCCTGCGCGAGGCAAACTTCACGCCGGGTCCCTGGGCAGAGGCGTTGTTCTTTCCGCCGTCGTCGAGGCGCTCCGTCATGCGGCCGTCGCCGCTTTTCGAGCGGGCGGGTCGGCGCTTCTGGCCAATGTTCTCGGGCGTTCATATCGTCGAAGCGCAAAAGCGAATCTACCAGGGCCTGCCGGTTGCGCAGCGATCCTCGCGGCGCGTTTTCGTCCCGGTACTGTCACCGTCAGGTACGGCCAGTGCCCGGCGGGATGGGATCTAACGCTTGAGCAGAAACACGGCCTGCTGGCCGAATAGGTTCCAGAATCCCCACGGCATGTTGAAGCCGAGCCGTTGGCCGAGCGCATTGAGCGCGACGGCGGATTCCACCTCGGCCCCGACTTCCCTGGTCATGTCGACAAAGTCGCTGATCGTGCAGAAATGGATATTCGGCGTGTCATACCAGCTGTAGGGAAGATCCTTGGTGACCGGCATGCGCCCGTTAAGGGCAAGCGATGTTCGCACGCGCCAGTGACCGAAATTGGGAAAGGATACGATTGCGCGCTCGCCGATGCGCAGGAGTTCGGTAAGGACGTTTTTCGGATTGCGGGTCGCCTGCAGGGTCTGTGACAGGATCACATAGTCGAAGCCGGAATCGGGGTAGTATTTGAGATCGCTGTCGGCGTCGCCCTGGATGACCGAAAGGCCGCGGGCCACCGATTCATTGACGCCCTTTTGCGATAGCTCGACGCCACGGCCATCGACATTTTTTGCACTCTGCAGCAATTCGAGGAGTTCGCCATCGCCGCATCCTACATCGAGGACGCGGGAACCGGGTTTGACCAGCGAGGCGATGACTTCGAAATCGACGCGGGCATTGGTGTTGACGCTCATTGGGCCAGGAGCCCCTTGGCGCGCGCCGCCGAACGAATGAAGCCGTTGATGGCCGAAAACATCTCCGGCTCATCAAGCAGGAAGGCATCATGACCGCGATCGGATTCGATCTCGACGAAAGACACCGAAGCACCCGCGGCATTCAGGGCATGGGCGACTGTGCGGCTTTCGCTCGTTGGAAACAGCCAGTCGCTGGTAAACGATACGATGCAGAAACGTGTTTTCGAGCCGGCAAAGGCGTCGGCAAGGCGCCCCTCGTGCTCGGCCGCCAGATCGAAATAGTCCATGGCGCGGGTCATGTAGAGATAGGAGTTCGGATCGAAGCGATCGACAAAGCTCATGCCCTGATAGCGCAGATAGCTTTCGATCTGGAAATCCGCATCAAAGCCGAACGTGACGTTCTGCCGGTCCTGAAGATTGCGGCCGAACTTTCGATGCAGGGCAACTTCCGAAAGATAGGTGATGTGCGCAGCCATGCGGGCAACGGAGAGACCCTTGCGGGGCACTGTCCCTGCTTCGAGATAACGCCCTTCCTTCCACTCAGGATCGGCCATGACCGCCTGCCTGCCAACTTCGTGGAAGGCGATGTTCTGCGACGAATGCCGCGCGCCTGTCGCAATCGCCACTGCGGCGAACACCCGATCTGAATGGCTCGATGCCCATTCGAGCACCTGCATGCCGCCCATCGACCCGCCGATGACGGCAAAGAGTTGCTTGATGCCGAAATGGTCGATGAGCATGGCCTGAGCCCGGACCATATCGGCAATGGTTATGACGGGCAGATCGAGCGCATAGGGCTTGCCTGTCTCCGGATTGATCGATGCCGGACCAGTCGATCCGAGGCAGCCGCCAAGGACGTTGGAGCAAAGCACGAAATAGCGGTCTGTATCGACAGGCTTTCCCGGCCCGACGAGCGTCTCCCACCAGCCGGGCTTTCCTGTCACCGGGTGCACGTTGGCAACGTGCTGATCGCCGGTGAGCGCGTGGCAGATCAAAATGGCATTGGACTTGTCGGCGTTGAGTTCGCCGTAGGACTGGTAGGCCAAGCGGAACGGAGACAGCGACACGCCGCTATCAAGATGCAAGGGCTTGTCCGCCCCAAAATCCACCACGGGACTATGGGGATTGGTCGCCTCCTGAATCTTCTGATCGGTCGTTGCTGATGCTCGGCTGGCTTTGGTCATCTTTACGCGAAAATTGAGCAAGATGCCGGTAGCTATGGTTGCGGTAGAGACAAAGTCAATGGTTACTTTGGTGCTGGCCGTCATCCATGGCGATCAAGGCCAAGAAGGTGAAATGCCATTTTTCTCGACATCCGCCCCGTGTGCGGCTATGTCCGCACGGTTGCTTTCCAGTGAACGACGAGCATTGCCCCTCGAAACGTACGATGCCACGGAACATAGAATCATGACGACGACGCTTAAAGACCTACGCCCAACCCCCAAAGCCGGTGTGCTCGACATTGAAGCCTACGTGCCGGGCAAGGAACATGCGCCGGGTGTCGCGAAGGTCCACAAGCTCTCGTCCAACGAAACGCCGCTTGGCGCCAGCCGGCACGCGATCGAAGCCTATGGCGCCGCGGCGGAACGGCTGGAAATCTATCCGGACGGGCAGGCGACCGCGCTGAAGAAGGCGATCGCCGAAATGCACGGCCTCAATGCCGGCAATATCCTTTGTGGCAATGGCTCCGACGAACTGCTCGGACTGCTCTGCCAGACCTATCTCGCGCCCGGCGATGAGGCGGTTTATACCGAGCACGGCTTCATGGTGTACAAGATCTACATCATGGCGGCTGGCGCAACGCCTGTCGTCGCCAAGGAAAAGACCGAGCAGGCGCATGTCGATTCCATTCTTGCGGCAGTGACGCCGCGTACCAGGATCGTATTCCTCGCCAATCCGAATAACCCGACGGGCACCTATGTGCCGTTCGAGGAAGTGCGCCGGCTGCATGCCGGGCTGCCGAAGAATGTTCTTCTCGTGCTTGACGCCGCCTATGCCGAATATGTGCGTCGCAACGATTACGAAGCCGGGGTCGAACTCGTCTCGAACTTTGAAAATGTGGTGATGACCCGAACATTCTCGAAGATTCACGGGCTTGCCGGCCTGCGCATCGGCTGGATGTTTGCGCCCGCCCATGTCATTGACGCGGTCAACCGCATTCGTGGTCCGTTCAACTTGAACTCGGCGGCGATCGCCGCCGGCGCCGCAGCCATCCGCGACCGCGCTCATGTCGATGCCGCCGTCGCATTCAACGAGAAGTGGCTGCCGTGGCTGACCGAGCAACTGACGGCGCTCGGGCTGCGGATCACGCCGTCAGTCGGCAATTTCCTGCTCGTGCACTTCCCGGACGATCCGGCGAAGTCGGCCGAAAAGGCCGACGCCTACCTGACGAGCAAGGGCTATATTTTGCGCCGCGTCGGCGGATACGGATTCCCCAACGCGCTGCGCCTTACCATCGGATCCGAGGAAGCCAATCGCGGCGTAGTCGCCGCACTCTCCGAATTTCTGAAGTAGACCATGTCCAAAATCCACTTTGACACAATCGCACTGATCGGCATCGGCCTCATCGGTTCCTCCCTTGCGCGCGTCATCAAGCGCGAGGGCCTTGCCGATCACGTCGTCATCTCCACACGCAGTTCCACTACGCTTGCCCGGGCCAGGGAACTGGGGCTTGGCGACAGCTACACGCTCGACAGCGCCCAGGCGGTGAAGCAGGCCGACCTGGTGATCATTTCCGTGCCGGTCGGCTCCTCCGGCGAAGTTGCGCGACAGATTGCCGGGTCGCTTAAGCCTGGCGCCATCGTCACGGATGTCGGCTCGACCAAGGGTTCTGTCATTACACAGATGCAGCCGGAACTTCCCGCAAGCGTACATTTCATTCCCGGCCATCCCCTGGCGGGTACTGAATATTCCGGACCGGATTCAGGCTTTGCCGAACTCTTCAACAATCGTTGGTGCATTCTGACGCCGCTCGAAGGTACCGACCCGGACGCGCTCGACCGGTTGACGAAATTCTGGGAAGCGTGCGGCTCGCGGCTCGATACGATGGATCCTGTGCACCACGACCGGGTGCTCGCCATTGTCTCGCACCTGCCGCACATCATCGCCTACAATATTGTCGGCACCGCCAGCGACCTTGAGGAAGTGACGAATTCCGAAGTTATTAAATACTCGGCCTCGGGTTTTCGCGACTTCACGCGCCTTGCGGCCTCCGACCCGACAATGTGGCGGGACGTCTGCCTCCACAACAAGGAGGCGATCCTCGAAATGCTCGCACGCTTCTCGGAAGATCTATCCTCGTTGCAGCGGTCGATCCGCTGGGGCGACGGCGATGCCCTCTTCAGCCTGTTTACGCGCACCCGCGCGGTGCGCCGCGGCATCATCGACGCAGGGCAGGAAATCGACGCCCCCGATTTCGGCCGCCAGAAGGCAAGCCAGCCGGGGAGTTAGAGCGATCGATAGAAGGCGCTTGATAACTATTATCGATTATTCATAATAGTCGAGAGGTGAAGCCATGGCACATAGTGTTGAACTGGGAAATTTGGAGGCGGTCGTTGAGCGCCTTATCAAGAGCGGGCGCTACAATTCGAAGAGCGAGATACTGCGCGAAGGTATTCGCCTCGTCGATGAACGTGAGAAGCGTCTGGCTGCGCTGGACGCAGCCCTGGCACGAGGTCTTGAAGACGTTGAGGCGGGCCGGGTCAGGCCTGCGCAGGATGTCTTCGACGAGTTGAAGGCCCGCTACACCGCCATGGCAAAAGAACGCGGCTTTTGAAGCTTGCCTTCACAGACGCCGCGCGAAGCGACTTATTGTCGATTGGCGATTACATCGCAGACGACAATCCCTGGCGAGCGGTTACATTCCTTGAGGAGTTGGAGGCGCGATGCGCGAGCATCGTGGATTTCCCGAATTCGCCTGCGGTACCGGCCGACAAGGTAGGGGAATCAGGTGCGCCGTCCACAATGGACCATGAGAGGGTACTTTTTGCAGGCGATCCGTCGTCCCAATAAAGTCACAGCGCCGGCAGGCGGCCGATATTAATAAAGCCGACGGACGTTTTTCCGTTCTTCACACTGATCGGCAGTGTCGGTGCACCGTTGGCGTCGCGCGGCGCAAAGGCAAGCGCCTGCAGCACGGTCGAAATCGTATTGCCGGCCTCGGGAACGATGTCCTGGACGGCCTTGGCGAAGCCCTCCGGGTTGCGCAATGTCACGCGGAATTCGCCGGTGATGCGCCCATCTTCAGCCACCGAGAACGGTCCGGTAATGCCGACGCCGCTGCCGTCTTCAAAGGAGAGATCGACCTTGCGCAAAGTGCCTGATTGCCCGCGCAGGACAGTCAGGTTGCGCTCGGTTTTACCCAGAAGCGCGAAACCGTTGGCAAGTCCGATGTCCGCAGCGCCGGTGAGTTCAGGCAGCGAACGGTTGGGAACGACGTTATCGGCGAGCTTGAGCTTGTTGAAACTGAGCGAGACATCCATCTGCGGATCATTGGCGCGAAAGTCGAGCTGCCCGCTTCCCACGACGGCGATTGGCGCCGCGCCCGGATCACGCCCGCTCACGACGACATTCTTCCCGTCGATCCTGATTTCCTTCGGAAGCGGCCGGTCGAGACGGATACTGGAGGTCAGGCCGTCCCACTTGGCATCAAGTGGAATAAACCCCGGCAGATCGAGCGCAGCAGGCCCCTCGATGACGCTGTTGATACGCATTGGATCGTAAAGCTGTGCCGCCGAGCGGAAGCTTCCTGCTGTCACTGAAAGATTTTTTGCCTTGTCGGCCCAGCCGACCTTGGTGCAATCGAGCCCGACGCGCAGGGGGAAGCCGCTGGCCCTTGCGTTCTCGCAAGTCGCGTCAATGCCTCTTTCCTTGAAGGCGGCGATGTTGGTCGCAACACGGGTCTCGAGCTCGCGGGCGAGGTAGTACCAGCCGGCCGTGTAGATCACGCCAAGCACGACAAGCCCGCCGATAAGAAATTTCAGCAGCCTGCGCGGCTTCTTGACAGTTTCGGGGGTGCTTGACGGCATGGTCCGGCTCTCGCTATCGATCATGAGGAAGCTCCGCTGGGTGGGAGTACAGCTATCAGGATGGATATGGGCGATTTTTGGGTCTTTGGCTACGGATCTTTGATGTGGAAACCCGGCTTCGCTCATGTGGAGACCACCCATGCGCGGCTCCACGGCTATCGGCGCGCGCTTTGTGTGCGTTCCTACGTTCACCGTGGCACGCCGGAGCGACCGGGCCTCGTCCTCGGGCTTGATCGAGGTGGGTCATGTCTCGGCATGGCGTTTCGCGTGCCTGGAGAGCTAGAGGATGAGGTTGTGGCGTATCTGCGCGAGCGCGAGCTTGTGACCCATGTTTATCTCGAACGCCGCCTCGGCGTACGCCTTGCGGACGGCCGCAAGGTCGAGGCGCTAACCTACATCGTGGACCGCGACCATGTGCAATATGCTGGGGCACTGTCCGTTGAAGATGCGGCAATGGCGGTCCGCGGTTCGGTCGGAAAATCCGGCCGTAACGAAGACTATGTGCACAGTACGCTTGAACATATGCGCAAGATGGATATTCGGGACCATTGGATGGAGGCAGTCGCGGCTGCTGTCGACCAGGGCTGACGCCTGGTCCTGAGGCGAGGCTTGAGGAAGTAGCAACCGTAGTATTGAATAATCAAACCTCGAGGCCGAGTTCCTTCAGCCGCTGGACCGCTGTTGGCGGCATTGGTGGCGCGTTGTCGGATTTCGCCGTTGCGATCAATAGCTCGTCGCATGCAGCTTCCGTGACCTCTTCCAGCTTTTTGAGGAAGGCGTCGTTGTCGAGACCCGGCTGGATCGGCGGCAGGATACGGCAGCGGATTATTCCGGGGTAGCGCAAGAATTTGCGGCGCGGCCAGAAAAGCCCGGCATTATGGGCAATTGGCACCACAGGGACGCCGAGTTCGCCATAGATGTGGGCAACGCCGTATTTGTAATGCGGCGGAGCACCGGGAGCCGTCCGGGTACCCTCCGGGTAGATCATCAGCTGCCGGTTGTCCGCAATGGCATCGCGAGCACCCCGTACTGCGGCTTTCATCGCCGCTGAACGCCTGCCGCGGTCGATCGGCACCATTTTCATCTTGGCGATATACCAGCCGAATAGCGGGATCCACGTCAGTTCGCGCTTGAGAATATAGACCGGGTCGGCGATGTGCGGCAGGAAGGCATAGGTATCCCAGAACGACTGGTGCTTCGGCGCGCAGATATAGGGGCCCTCCGGGAGGTTTTCCAACCCTTCGATAAGCGGCTCGGCGCCCGCAATGACCTTCTGCAGCCAGAGATTGGATTTTGCCCAGTTCTTGGGGATGATCCAGGCTTGCTTGCGCGGGCTGAGGAAGTAGAAGGGCGTGAAGATGATCATCTGGATGATCAGGTTGAGATAGAAGGCGGTGTTGAAGAGAAGTGACCGGATGATCGTCATGAGGGTCTCTGGTGCTGTCGGCTTGCGGTCTTCGTTATACCAATTCAGCGTGGCCGTGAACCGGCAAACCGGCGCCCGTGAAATTACCCCTTGAAACGGTGCAGAAGTGACGCGGTGGCATCGGACAGACTGTCGGGCAGATTGGAGCGCAGGACAGCGCCGAGATATTTGACGTATTCGACGAAGAGTACGCGCACGATCAGGCCGCGCGATATCCAGTCGCCATCACGCAGGTTGCTATTGATGATCGGATAGGGAATGAATTCGATATCCTGCGAGGCATGGGTGAGTTCGACCATGGTGCGCGGGATATGGTAGTTGTTGGTGACGACGATCACCCGCTTGTAATTGTTCGCATTGGCCCATTTGACGCTCTCTTCGGCATTGCCGATGGTGTCGAGTGCCGAACGGTCCAGATCGACGCAGCAGTCGAACAGTTCCGCATCGCCGCCCGTGACCCTTTGCAATTCGGCGCGGTTGGCCGAGGCATGAACGCCGCTGATGAAAAGCCGCTTGCCGCGCTTGTTCTTGAGCAGGTCGAGCGCCCCCTCGATACGCGAATAACCGCCCGTGAGAACGACGATCCCATCGGCCGGCTCGGTCAAATCGGGCGGTTCCATCATCGTCACCCGATCGCTGAAAATGATGAAGCCGCCGATGAACAGTCCGAGGGCAAGAATTGCGAGGACGAACAAAGGCAAGACGATGCGATTGCGGACGAATGTCACGACCCGCCCATCACGTCTCATATCGTCGGAATCCTGGTTGCCGTTTCTGTCGTTCACGCCGTTCATCTTGCGCGCAAATTGCCTTGTCTGAGATATGTTATTCAAATGGAGGTCAACCGCGGCCTTGCAGGGGCCTTTTGCCAAATCCATGTTACTGAAACTAAATTAACAAAGTTAGGTTTCGTCGCGTCTGTCCACCTGTCTTAAATGTGCAATGACCGTCATTCGCGTTGTAATCATCGTGAGGACGCTGACCGCCAGAATAATAAGGACAACACCGGTATAGCCGCTCGATCCGATGGAAAAATTGCCGAAAAGCGCGGTCGCCTGATCTGCCTCCGGCGTGGCGAGATTGCGCGACGACCACCACGCAATCATCAGGAAAATGGCTATCGCGAGCGCGCCGCCGCAGAGTGCTCCCTTGAGCGCGGTCCAGAAGAAATGCCGCTCGAACTGGCGGGCAACGAACTTCTGTTCAGCGCCGATGAAATGCAGCACCTCGATGATATGGCCGTTGCCCGCCATGGCGCCGCGCGTTGCGAAGATAACCGTCAGCACCGTTGCCGCCACGACGAGGGCAAGGACCGCGGTGCCGATGAGCACGGTCGAGCGGGCCATTGAGACGAGGCGGTCCACCCAGTTGCGGTGATCGTCAAAGCTTGCCCCCGGCACATCCTTGACGAGCGCGGCGCGGATGGCGGCAAAATCGGGCAGGGCGGCCTCGTCGAGCGTCACGACAACGAGGCGCGGCACCGGGAGTTCATCAATGTCGAGCCCTGTGCCGAGCCACGGCTCAAGCAGCCGCGCCGTCGCTGCCCTGTCGATGATCCGCGTTGCCTTCACGCCGGCGAAACCTTGCGCAATACCACTTGCCTTGGCGAGCAGCGCTTCCATGTCCTCGCCCTCGACGGGGCGTATCTGGATGGTGGCTTCAGTCGAAATCTGACTCTGCCAGGTGGCCGCTGTCGATTGGACAAGGCTGACGGCGCCTATTGTGAGGCAGGCAAGAAAGGTCATGATGGCAATCACGATCATCAGAGCATGTCCGACGACATTGCCTGCAGGAACGATCGGCGCCTGGCCGTTGCCGCCGCGCACACGCGCGACAAGGACGCCAATGGCGGAGAACGCCTGTTCCTTGAGGCGGGCGGCGTCAATCATAGATGTCGAGCCTCCCCTGATCGAGGATCATGCGCCGCGCATTGATCTGGTCCATCAGCGTGAGATCGTGGGTGGCGATGACAACGGCGGTGCCGGAACGATTAAGCTCGCCAAAGAGCCGCAACAGCCGCCGCGCCAGCGGCGGATCGACATTGCCCGTAGGCTCGTCGGCAAGCAGAATCTCGGGCTGGTCAATGAGGGCGCGGGCGATTGCCGCGCGCTGCTTCTCACCGCCGGAGAGAACGGGCGGGAGCACGTGCATGCGCTCGCCAAGGCCGACCCAGTGCAAGAGTTCCTCGACTTCGGCGCGGTATGTCGCCTCTTCCTTGCCGCGCACACGCAGCGGCAGCGCTACATTCTGATAGGTCGTCATGTGATCGAGAAGGCGGAAATCCTGGAAGACGACGCCGATGCGGCGGCGCAGCAGCGGCATTTCCTTCGATGAGATGGTGGCAATGTCCTTGCCGAAAACCGTAATCAGACCGCGTGTCGGCTTCAGCGTCATGAAGAGGAGACGCAGCAGCGAGGTCTTGCCGGCGCCAGAGGGACCGGTCAGAAACTGGAACGAGCGGGGCGAGATATGGAGGCTGACATCACGCAGCACCTCCGGGCCCATCCCGTATCGCAGTCCGACATTCTCAAAGCGAATCAAGCGTAGTTTTCCAATCTCAAATCCATGCCCGTTTTATTTGGCGCGGACAGATTTGACCACCCATCAACATGCCTGAACAACAGCCGAAACGTTAATTTTTGCGCGCTAGGCTCCTGGGCATGATTCGGACAAACATGACTGCAACATGGCAGGGTGAGCGGAAAACCGGATGAACGCACAATCTGCAGTACCGCTTGCGAACGAGGCCATGAATATTGCGTCGGCGCAGGCATTCGCCATTTCCGACATCGAAGACGCTTCGTTCGAGACGATAATGCCAGGTGGAAGCGCGATCGACGCACATGCTGAGGTGGCTGCAACGGCAGGCGGCTTTGCAATATTCACTCCTGGCGTTTCGCGCCGTCCTAACCTTCCCGGTTTTGGCTACTGGCTGGTCGTCGCTTTGGCGGCCCTGTCGGCATTCTGGATCGCTGGCGGGCACGTGCTTTTCATCGGACAGTAAGCCGCCCGCACATGTTCAACTTTGCTTTTTGCCTCAGGATCAGGCTATAGAGCGCATCTGCGCAACCAGCCCGTATATGAAACCGGAAAGACACGCATGCCAAAGGTCAGCGGAAGAAACATTGACGTTCTATTCAGCGCCGAAACGATCGCAGAGCGGAACCTCGAACTTGCAAAGGCCATTGTCGGTCGTAACTTCCAGAACCTCCTCGTCATTTCCATCCTCAAGGGATCGTTCATCTTTGCGGCCGACCTGATCCGCGCCATGCACGACGCGGGCGCGGAACCCGATGTCGAATTTATAACCGTATCGAGTTACGGCAAGGGAACCGAGAGCGGCGAAGTGCACCTCTTGCGTGATATTGACAGCGATGTGCATGGACGCGATGTGCTGTTGATCGATGACATTCTGGAATCGGGCAAGACTCTCAAATTCACGCGCGAATTGATGCTGGCGCGCGGCGCCCGCAGCGTTTCCATTGCCGTGCTCCTCGACAAGAGCGTCAAGCGCAAGACGGATATCGAGGCCGATTTCAAGGGTTTTGAATGCCCGGACTATTTCGTCGTCGGCTATGGCATGGATGTCGGCCACTCGTACCGGCAGCTGCCCTATGTCGGCGTCGTGACTGACGACGCTTAATCGAACTTCAATAGCCGCTCGAGATAGTCCTTTTCCATCTGCGGGCTCAGCGCATTGCCAAGCCTGCGGCGGATGGCATCCAGGATCTCGCGCGCCCGCTGGATATCGATTTCGCCGGGGACCTTTGTGCTGGTGCCGTCGTCGATGCCGCCAGTGCGGCGCTCGCGGCCGAGCGGATCGAGCCGGCCGTTTTGCTGGCGTCCTTCCGGTCCGGTCTGGCCCTCCTGACCCATCGCCTGCTGCATCTGTTTCATCATGTCCTGGCCGCCGCGGCGCAACGCGTCAAGCGCATTGCTTTGCTGGTCGAGCGCCTGACCCCCATCAGCTTCGCCGAGCGACTTGCCGGCATCGCCCATTGATTTGCCGGCATCGCCGAAGTCCTTGCCCGGATTGATGCCGAGGCCCTTAAGATCGTCCATCATCTGGTCGAGATCGGATCTGAGCTTGTTCTGCCCTTCCTGCAGGCCGCGCAAGGCGTTCTCGATCTCCTGATCTGACATCTGGCCCTGGTTGCCCTGCTGGCCATTTTGCCCTTGTTGACCATTCTGGCCGTAGTCCTGCTGCATGCCGTTCTGGCGCTGCTGCTCAAGGCGGTGGGTCTGGTTCATCATGTCCTGCTGGCGCCGCATCAACTCGCCGAGCTTGTCCATCTGCTGGCGCATCTGACCTTGCTGGCCGTTCTGACCACGCTGGTTCTGCCCCATCTGCAGGTTGTTGAGCATGTTCTCCAATTCGGAGAGCAACTGTTGCGCCTGATCGCGCGAACCCTGCTTGGCAAGATCCTCGATCTGGTCGAGCATGCGGTCGAGGTCTTCCTGGCGCAGTTCCTGCATGTTTTGGTTCGGCGCTTGCGCCATGTTGGGATTTTTCTGCGCCTTTTCAGCAAATTCGCGCAGATACTGGTTCATCGCCTGGCGCAGTTCGGCCATGCGGCGTTCGATTTCTTCCTGGCTCGCGCCCCGTTCCAACGCCTGTTTCAACGCTTCCTGCGCTTCACGCAGCCGTCGTTCAGCGTCAGAAAGGGCGCCATCCTCGATGCCGCGCGCGACCTGCCACATATAGGCGACAACATCGCGCAACTGGTCATCGGTGCGGGCAATGTCGAGCCGTGTGTGGACGCTGCGCAAGGCCAGATAATGCGAGGCATTCTTGATGGTTTCTTCCGGCCACATCGTGATTGCGTCCAGCGTGTTGAGCACATCCTGCCGGGCGTTGGCATTCAGCGCCAGGTTGCGGCGCTGCTCGATTACCGCACGGGCCAGCGGATTGGCGAACGGCCGCTCAGGCATGATGAGCGTCTTGGTTTCGCTGCGCGCCTCCTGCTTGGCGTCATCGGTGGCAACAAGCGTCATGCGGATTTCGGAGCCCGCCCATGGATGCTCCGTAAGGTCCTTGGTGGTCTTGGTCTCCTTTGCCGCTTCGCCGCGGCGGGGCAGTGCAAGCGGAAGATCCGGCGCATTGTAGAGCGGACGGGCGTCATTGTCGGCAGGCTTGGCCGGTTCCATCCTGGCGACGGCACTGACCGCGCCGTAATCATCCTTGATTTCGTAGGTCACCTCCATGGTCCCGTTTGCCGCGCTCGAGGGGTCCTTGGTGAAGCGGATAGAAGGCGGCTCATCCGGGATGACGGAGAAGGTCCATTCGGCGTTGCCGCGGCCATCGACAAACAGCGCGACGTTGCTGGTAGCGCCGAGCGACATCTCGAAATTGCGCGGCCTGTCCTTTACGGCCTCGCCTTCAGGCTGCTTGCCTTCCTGCTTGGCAGCAACGTCCGCGGCAATTCCGCCTTGTGGTCGCAGTGTCACCTTCTCCGTACCGTTTCCGCCAATGACGCGGATAGTGAGGATGCTGCCTTCTGGAACCGTGAACTGTTTCTCGGCGGTGTTGGCTGCCGACGTCAGGAACAGCGGTGCGCGCCCGGTATAACGCGGCGGCGTGACCCAGGCATCGATCCGCGGCGGCGCCACGTTGCTACCGCCATGGCTGCGGAAAGCATCGCTGATGTGCCCGCCCAAAGGCCCGCCAGAGAAGGCGAAAGCAATCACCAGAAACAGGCCGACGATTGCGCGCAAACCCCACGGGTCGATTTCGGGCACACGTGTCTGCGGCAGGTCGCTCTTGAGATTGCGAATGCGTTCCGCCATCCGCCGGCGGTGCTCGTCCCAGAGTGCGCGGGCGAAGGGGTCGGAGCTGCTCGTCGCCAATTCTTCCGACTGCACGGTGATTGGCTGATGGTCGAGGGCATTGACCTTTTCGAGCCGCGCATCGATCTCCTCCTGATCCGGCAGGCGGAATTTCAAAAGGAAATAGAAGCACGGCATGAGTCCGATTAGGAAAAGCGCCAGTGTACCGAGGCGCAAGAGATCCGGCATCAGCCGGAATATTCCAAACCAGGACAGGCAAAGAAAGACGCCGCCCAGCAGCAGGAACGGCAGCAGCAGCGGCCACAGGCGCTCGAAACTGATCGCGACCCATGTGGACAAACGGAGGCGATCGATACTTCTGAAAATATCGAACCTGACCCCTTCAGCGTCCCGTTGGTCGGGGTGTTGATCGGTCATACGCACTCCATCTCGGCAACATCGACGATGATGGCCCTAAAGAACAATAACATCCATCATGGCAAAGGCGAGGCCTTGGCCGAAAAAACCGATCATAGTTTTGTGTTTAGGTCTGTAAGAAACTCACAACCATTCAGGGATCGAATCAAGCCCGATCAGTTCCTCATAGCTCGTGCGTCGGCGGACAACATGGAATTGATCGCCACTGACAAGGACTTCCGGCACGAGCAGGCGCGTGTTGTAGGTGCCGGCCTGCACGGCTCCGTAGGCACCGGCCGTACCGATGGCGATGAGATCGCCTGGCGCCGGCCGCGGCAGGTCGCGGTCGAGCCCGAGGTAATCGCCTGTCTCGCAAACTGGCCCGACAATATCGGCGCGGATACGCGGCTGCGAAGCCGAAGCCTCCCTGACAGGCCGGATGATATGGAAAGCATCGTACAAGGTCGGGCGGATCAGATCGTTCATTGCCGCATCGACGATGACGAAGTTGCGCGCGTCGCCTTCCTTGAGGAAGATTACCTCGCTGACGAGGATACCGGCATTGCCGGCGATGAGCCGCCCGGGCTCGAAGATCGTCTTCAGGCCGAGCGGCTTGATGTGCCTCGCAACGATCTCGGCATAGGCATCCGGCAGTGGCGGCGGGTTGTTGTCGAAATGATAGGGGATGCCGAGGCCACCGCCGAGATCGACATGCTGGATGTCATGACCATCGGCCTTGAGCTGGGCGACCAGCTCGGCGAGGAGACGGAAGGCATTGTCAAAGGGTTCGAGATCGGTGATCTGGCTGCCGATATGCATGTCGACGCCAATGACCTTAAGTCCCGGAAGTTTTGCGGCCCGGGCGTAGACCTCACTTGCCCTTGCAAGCGGAATGCCGAACTTGTTTTCCGATTTGCCCGTCGAGATCTTCTTGTGAGTCTTGGCATCGACATCGGGGTTGATGCGGAGTGATACCGGTGCAACCTTGCCCGCGACCACGGCCCTGCTCGAAAGGAGTTCGAGTTCAGGCTCGGATTCGACGTTGAAGCAATGGATGCCGGCAGCGAGGGCATAGTCCATCTCGCCGGGCTTCTTGCCGACGCCGGAAAAGACGATCTTGCCGGCGGGAATGCCGGCGGCCAGTGCACGGCGCAGTTCGCCTTCCGAGACGACATCGGCGCCTGAACCCAGCTTTGCCAACGTTTTCAGCACGGCCTGGTTGGAATTGGCCTTAAGCGCGTAACAGACGAGCGCATCCATTTCGGCAAAAGCGGAGGAAAAGACCTTGAAATGCCGTTCGATCGTTGCGGTCGAATAGCAATAGAACGGCGTGCCCACGACCCGCGCGATATCGGGGATGCTGACGCCTTCGGCGTGTAGAACGCCGTCCTTGTATTCGAAATGGTTCACGGCAATGGCCTAGATCAATGGGTCGAGTATGAAACGCTTGTCCTGGGCGGGAGGAGCGGCCGTCTTCGGCTCGCCCGGCGCGGAGGTCACGGAGGCTGGCGGCAATTCGAGCGGACCCTTGCGGCCGCAAGCCGAAACGGCGCTCGCAATCGCCAGTGTGACCAGAATTGTCGTCAGAATGGAACGGATTGCCATAGGTCTTGATCCTGTCGTCCGGAAGGGCGTTGTCCTTGTCTAGTGCATGATGGCGACTTAGGGAAGGGTCACCCGCTACCTAGAGTTTTGCAATTCGCTTTTGCCAGAACTTGATCTGCTTGCGAACCTGTTCCGGGGCTGTTCCGCCATAGGATTTGCGGCTGCGCACGGATTTGTCGACGGTCAGAAAGCCGAACACAGCCTCGGTAATCCCCGGGTTAATGCCCTGAAGCTCGGCGAGCGACAATTTACCGAGATCGGATTTCTTCTGCTCGGCGAGGGCGACAGCGCGTCCGGTGACGTGATGCGCCTCGCGAAACGGCAGTCCGAGCTCGCGCACCAGCCAATCCGCGAGGTCCGTCGCGGTGGAATAGCCCGAGCCCGCGGCCTTCTTCATCGCCGCCACATTGATCGTCATGTCGCCGACCATGCCGGTCATCGCCGCAATGGCAAGCTCGAGGGTTTCTGCAGCGTCAAACACTGCCTCCTTGTCCTCCTGCATGTCCTTTGAATAGGTGAGCGGCAGACCCTTCATGACGGTCAGGAGACCGACCAAAGAACCGGTGATGCGGCCGGTCTTGGCCCGCACCAGTTCGGCGGCATCGGGGTTCTTCTTCTGCGGCATGATCGATGAGCCGGTCGAGAAGGAATCCGACAGCCGCACGAAACCGAACTGCGGCGTCGACCAGATCACGATCTCCTCGGCGAGGCGTGATAGATGCGTCGCGGCAATTGCGGCCACCGAGAGAAATTCGAGCGCGTAGTCGCGATCGGATACGCTGTCGAGCGAGTTCCTGGTCGGTTCGCGAAAGCCGAGCGCCTTCGCGGTCATGTGACGGTCGATGGGAAAGCCGGTCCCGGCAAGGGCCGCGGCGCCGAGCGGCGATTCGTCCATTCGGGCGATAGCATCCTTGACGCGGCTGAGGTCGCGCCCGAACATTTCGACATAGGCCATGCAATGATGGCCGAAGGTGACGGGCTGGGCGGTTTGAAGATGGGTGAAGCCCGGCATCAGTGTTGCCGTATGTTCTTTGGCGCGGCGAAGGAACGCCTCGATAAGCTTCTTCAAGGCGACCGCGACCTTTTCGAATTCCGCCTTTACCCACAGGCGAAAATCGACCGCGACCTGATCATTGCGCGAACGCGCCGTGTGCAGGCGGCCCGCCGCTGCACCGATGAGTTCGGCCAGCCTCGACTCGACATTCATGTGAATGTCTTCAAGTTTGCGTGAGAAATTGAACTTTCCGCTCTCGATCTCTGACAAAATCGTGTTCAGGCCGCCCGCGATCTTGTCGTAATCCTCTGCCGCGATTATGCCGGTTTTCGCAAGCATGCCAGCATGGGCAAGTGAACCTTGAATGTCCTGGGCGTAGAGTTTCTGGTCGAAACCGATGGAAGCGTTGATCTCTTCCATGATCGCGGCGGGACCGGAGGCAAAACGGCCGCCCCACATTTCATTGCTGTTCTTCTTGTCGGACATGATGCGCCTTGGTGAGTAGCGAAAAGAGTAGAAAATGGCAGGCAGCGACGAGACAGGCAAAACCCAACGGAGCGGCAGCAGGAGGATCATTTCCCTTGCCGCGCTCGCTGGCATCCTTGCCGGTGCGGTTGCGGTATACGTGATGGAGCGGCCCTCTGGCAATATTGCCACCGCGACAAACACAGGCGATCAATGTGCGCTGAAAACCGCCAATGCAAAGACGATCGACAAGTCGGCAACCGGTGCCGTGGCGGCGATGCGCGGCGCCGATACGCCGCAATCCATGACGTCGCTCAGCTTCACCGGCCCCGACGGGAAGCCGGTACGGCTCGAGGATTTCAAGGGCAAGACGCTGCTGGTCAATCTTTGGGCCACCTGGTGCCTGCCCTGCCGCGAGGAAATGCCGGCGCTCGACGCGCTACAGGCGAAGAAAGGCGGCGACGACTTCAAGGTCGTGACGATCAATATCGATACTGGCGACGAAACGAAGCCGAGGACGTTCCTGAATGAAATCGGCGTCAAATCGCTGGAGCTCTATCGCGATCCGTCGATGGGCGTCTTCAACGATCTGAAGCGCAAGAACCTCGCCTTCGGCCTTCCCGTCACAATGCTTGTCGACAAGGAAGGCTGCCAGATTGCCGCCATGAACGGCCCCGCCGAATGGTCCGGCGAAGACGCCTCCCGCTTTATCGACGCGGCAAAGGCTCTCTAAGTCAGGGCTAATGCTTCCCTGATCGCTACCGCGATCCTTGGGCCGACGAACAAAGCAGCCCCGGCGTATCGCTTATTATTCGCCCCCGCCGGCGGCGGCTTTGCGTGCCTTTTTTGCCTTGTACTTGTCAAAGCCATGCAACTCGCCGGGCTTGCGCTCCTTCGGCTGCTTTTTCGGCTTTTCGGCCGTCCAGCCTTCGGGCTTCGCCTTGGCCGGCTTGGCTGACCAATCACCTTTCGGCTTGTCGTCGCGAGTGCGCGGCTTGTCATCCCAATCGCGCTTTTCGCTGAAGCTCTTCTTGCCCTTGTATTCGCCCCCATCGCTGCGGCGCGCACCAGCAGAGCCAGGGCCTTCGCTGCGGGTAATGTTCACACCCTTTTCGCCGCTGCCGTACTGCTTGATGCGGGCGAGGAAATCATCAGCCTTGCTTGCAGTGATCTCGAAACGCGTTTCGGTGTCGAGAATCTTGATCGATCCCACATCGGTCTTGGTGATATCGCCAGCCTTGCAGATCAACGGCAGCAGCCAGCGCGGTTCGGCGCGCTGCTTGCGACCGACGCTGACGGAAAACCATGCGCCACTTTCGAACTCCGTATTGCGCGCCGAGCGCGTTCCGCGGTCAGCGCGTTCACCCCGCTCCGGACGCTCGTCGAAACGGCCCCCTTTGCGCATTGGTTCGAGCACATGCGACGGCGTCGAAGACAGTTCCTCGGGAGCAGGGCGGGCGGCCATCTGCTGGCGCAGATATGCGGCCGCAATCTGCTCTGACGAATGCTTTTCAAGGAGTTCCCGCACGAAATCCGTCTCGTCCTCAGCGACGGTTTCGGTCAATGACGGATCGTTGAGGATACGTTCGCGATTGCGCTTGTTGATGGCTGCCGCATCCGGCGGCGGGACCATGGACGTCGCGAGCTTGGCACCCTGCAGCAGGCGTTCCGCGGTACGGCGGCGTGATGGCGGCACGATCAGCACGCAGACGCCCTTGCGTCCGGCGCGTCCCGTGCGGCCGCTGCGGTGGAGCAAGGTCTCGGAATTATTGGGAAGGTCGGCGTGGATGACCAGGTCGAGATTGGGCAGGTCGATACCGCGGGCGGCGACGTCGGTCGCAACGCAAACGCGGGCGCGACCGTCGCGCATCGCCTGCAAGGCGTTGGTACGCTCGGCCTGGCTGAGTTCGCCGGAAAGCGACACAACATTGAAGCCGCGATTGGAAAGACGGCTCGTCAGGTGCTTGACCGCTTCGCGGGTCGAACCGAAGATGATCGTGTTCTGCGCATCGTAGTAGAGCAATGCGTTTATGATGGCATTTTCGCGCTCGCGCGGCGCCACCGGCATGATGTGGTATTCGATGTCGCTGTGCTGTTCCTTTTCGCTCGTGGCGGAAATGCGCAGCGCATTGTTCTGGAACTGCTTGGCCAACTGGGCGATGGGCTTCGGCACCGTCGCCGAGAACATCAATGTCCGGCGGTCTTCCGGCGCCTCACCGAGGATGAATTCGAGATCTTCGCGAAAGCCGAGATCGAGCATCTCGTCGGCTTCGTCGAGAACGACGGCGCGCAGGTCCGCCATGTCGAGCGAGCCGCGGGTAATGTGATCGCGCAGACGGCCGGGGGTGCCAACGACGATATGAGCGCCGCCCTGCAGGGCGCGGCGTTCCTTGGTCATGTCCATGCCGCCGACGCAGGAAGCAATGCGCGCGCCGGTCTGCTCGTAGAGCCATTCGAGCTCGCGCCGCACCTGCAACGCAAGCTCGCGCGTCGGTGCTATGACCAGCGCATAGGGCGCGCCGATGGATTCGAAGCGCTCAGCGCCATCGAGCAGCGTCGGTGCGATGGCGATGCCGAAGGCAACGGTCTTGCCGGAGCCTGTCTGGGCGGAGACGAGAAGGTCTGCACCTTCCGCCTCGGGGGCGAGCACGGCGGTCTGGACCGGGGTCAGCGTCTCATAGCCACGGGCTGCCAATGCACCGGACAACGCCGGGGCGATAGAATCGAAGATGGTCATTCATGAACTTTCAAGTATGGGTTTGGCTGGTGTCTGGGCTCGGCGTCAATGGGAGCACGAGCGGCACGCATATAGCTTTGTTGCGTCCTCGTAGAACTTATCGCGCATTTCGTCAATGGCGGGCGGCTCGGCGCGCGGACAATCCGCCTCGGCCATCTCGGGAAATCCTGCGATGATCAAGTTTTTTGCGTTGACGGTAAAGCATTAGGGAAAGGCGCACGGAGCACATTGGTCGCACACGGGCTTTCGAAAGGACTGTACCCAGAAGGGCCGGCGGCGGTGATGCTGCTGCGCTAGAGGCGCTGTTGCGGCGCGGATTCGTTGGCTAAACGAACCCCGCCCGCTTCAGACGCACGATGGCAAGGTCGAGCGCTGAAAGAAAAGCCGAGCGGTCCTTCGGCGAGAAGGGCCGCGGGCCGCCGGTGATCTGTCCCGCCTGGCGCAATTCCTCCATGAGGTTGCGGGTCGCCAACGTGTTGCCGATCGAGGCCTCGGTGAAAGCCCGCCCCGTCGGCGAAATCGCGTCGGCGCCGGCCTTGACGCAGCGGCTGGCGAGCGGAATATCCGCGGTGACAACAATATCGCCCCGGTGGACGCGCTCCGCGATCCAGTCGTCGGCCGCATCGAACCCGTCGCTGACAATGACGCGCTCGATCATCGGATCGCGCGGGATCGCCATGAAGGAATTCGACACGACATAGACCTTGACGCCATGGCGTTCGGCCACACGGTATATCTCCGCCTTGACCGGACAGGCGTCGGCATCGACATAGATCGTGATCTTGTTGGTCTCGGTCATGGTTCAGCCGAAAATATGCAAGGCGGCAAGGCCCACGGAGGCGCCAAGGCCGATGGCAATGCCGGCAGCGAGCGCCGCAACGAGCAGCCCGGTGCCGAGCCACAATCCGTCCTGTTCGCCAAGCCCGATCGAAAGCAGAACGATACTCAGTGCAGGCATCTGGTTGATCAGGGGAAACGGCAAAATCACGATCAGTGACATTGCCAGCGCGACAATGCTGACGACGCGCTCGACAATGATCTGCGGCACCAGCCAGTAGCGCGGTCGAGCCAGCTTTTCGAACCGCAGCAGAATGGGCTGTATCCGGCCGATGAAGGCGCGGTAAGTTTCGATACGCATGGATTTGCGGCGGATGAAGGCGGGGAACCACGGGTTCTCGAAACCGATCAGCATCTGGATCGAGAGCAGCACGAGGGGAATGCCGAATATTGTCGATGTCCCGGGGGGGAGCGGCACCAGGTTGAGCGCCGAAAACAAGATCAGGAGCGCGCCAAAGCTGCGCTCCGAAAGTGCGGACAGGATATCATCGAGCGATATCCTGTCCGCCTGTCTGTCGCCAAGATGGACAAGAACGCTAGAGAGGCGCCGTTCGTCAGCAGACCCGGTCGGGTCCCAGTCGGACGGTGTTCCGTCAGCGTTCATCGCGTCCTCCTGCTCGATGGTTCAGACTTTCCCCGACGTGTCAGCGGCAGCTGCGGCAGGGGAGGGTTTTCCATCATGTGACAATCCGGCCTTATGCTCGTGCCGGGTGCTCCAAAGCGAACCGAGGATACCCGCGAGCAGTATGCCAAGCGTGATCGACAGTGACCACATCGGCGGTATCTTTGCCAGCCCCAATGCGTCGGCAACGAAAATCTTTCCGCCGATGAAAACGAGGACGAGCGAGAGCGCGTATTTCAGGTAAACGAAACGGTGGATGAGGCTCGCCAGCGCGAAATAAAGCGCTCGCAGGCCAAGAATTGCGAAGATGTTCGACGTGAAGACAAGGTAGGGGTCGGTGGTGATGGCGAAAATCGCCGGGATCGAGTCGACCGCGAAGATCACGTCGGCAAGTTCGACCATGACGAGCGCCAGAAGCAGCGGCGTAATCCAGGTCTGGCGTTTCATTGTCAGTGGATCTGTGCGGCGCACGATGAACTTCTCGCCGTACAGTTCCGGCGTGACGCGGAAGCGCTTGCTCATGAACTTGAAGACCGGGTTGGCCGAGACGTCATACGCCTCGTCACCGGAAACGAGCATCTTGATGCCGGTAAAGACAAGGAAGGCCGCGAAGAGATAAAGCACCCAGTGGTATTCCTGGACGATGGCAGCGCCAGCGGCGATCATGATGCCGCGCAGGACGACGACGCCAAGGATGCCGTAAACGAGGACGCGGTGCTGATACTGCTTTGGGATGGCGAAATAGCCGAAGATCATCGCTATGACGAAAATATTGTCCATCGCCAGACTTTTTTCGACGACGAAGCCGGTGAGATATTGCATTCCGGCCTCGGGGCCGAGTTCCCACCAGATGAACCCGCCGAAGGCGAGGCCGAGACTGATATAAAAAGCCGAGAGCAAAAGGCTCTGGCTCATGCCTATGTCGTGATTTTTACGGTTGAGAACGCCCAGATCAAGGACGAGAAGAACGAGAACGAGGGTGAGAAAGCCAAGCCACATCCACAGGGGCTGGCCCATGGCGTCGGTAAATAGAAGCTCCATGTTGAAAAAGATCCGCCGGCATCGGTTCCAGATTACAGCTCCGACATCACGGGAGAGCCGGTAACTCCCGCCAGAGGGGCCCGGTGCTGCAATTCTGCCTCAGTTGGGAAGAGGCGGAGACCAATGCAAGGGTTTGATCGAAATATACTTTTGCGGCAGGCGGCTAGGGGAGGATCAGCGTGTCGGCACCGGGTGTTCGCCGCGATAGTCGTAAAAGCCGCGCCCCGCCTTGCGCCCGAGCCAGCCGGCTTCGACATATTTGACGAGGAGGGGGCAGGGGCGGTACTTCGAATCTGCGAGGCCGTCATAGAGGACTTGCATGATCGACAGGCAGGTATCGAGACCGATGAAATCGGCAAGCTGCAGCGGCCCCATTGGATGATTGGCGCCGAGCTTCATCGCCGTGTCGATCGCCTCTACCGAACCGACGCCCTCATAAAGCACATAGATCGCCTCGTTGATCATCGGCAGCAGAATGCGATTGACGATGAAGGCGGGAAAATCCTCAGCGACAGTAATCGTCTTGTCGAGGCTGGCGACGAACTCCCGCGCGGTCTCGAAGGTCACATTTTCGGTGGCGATGCCACGAATGAGTTCGACGAGCTTCATCACCGGCACCGGATTCATGAAATGAATGCCAATGAAGCGCTCGGGCCGGTCGGTGGTGGCGGCAAGGCGCGTGATCGAAATCGACGACGTATTAGTGGCGAGAATCGCCTCCGGATTCAGATTCGGGCAAAGCTGGGCAAAAATCTTGCGCTTGACGGTTTCGTCTTCGGTCGCCGCCTCGATGGCGAGATCGACGCCGGCCAGATCCTCCATGCTCAGGGCAGGACGGATATGCGACAGGGCCTTGACGCGGGCGGATTCCTCGAGTTTGCCATGGGAAACCGAGCGAGCCATGTTGCCGTTGACCGTGGCGATGCCCTTCTCGATCTGTTCGGCAGACTGGTCATGGATCAAAACATTGTAACCGGCGACTGCGCAAACCTGGGCAATGCCCGAACCCATTTGCCCTGCGCCAATAATGCCTACAGTCTTGATCGTGCCAGCCATGTTTCCATCCGATTGTTATATGTACCATACAAACTAAATGGCCGGGGTAGTATCGTCTACCCCGGCCAGATAATTTCATTTCAAATTTTGAAGGATCTCAAAGCGCTTTTTCGAGTTCCGGCAGGATGGTGAAGAGGTCGCCGACGAGGCCGTAATCCGCCACCTGGAAGATAGGTGCTTCTTCGTCCTTGTTGATGGCGACGATGACCTTCGAATCCTTCATGCCGGCAAGGTGCTGGATCGCACCGGAAATGCCAACCGCGATGTAGAGATCAGGAGCCACGACCTTGCCCGTCTGGCCGACCTGCCAGTCGTTGGGGGCGTAGCCGGCATCGACGGCCGCGCGCGACGCACCCACCGCTGCGCCGAGCTTGTCGGCAACAGGCAGGATCACTTCCTTGAACTTCTCGTTGGAGCCGAGCGCACGGCCACCCGAGATGATGATCTTCGCCGAGGTCAGTTCCGGACGATCGCCGCCCGAAAGCTTGGCTTCGATGAATTTCGACAGGCCGGGATCGGCAGCGGTATTGACGCTTTCGACCGATGCCGAACCACCTTCGCCGGCGGCGGCGAACGTCGCGGTGCGCACGGTGATGACCTTCGTGGCATCGGTGGCCTGCACGGTCTGGATGGCGTTGCCGGCATAGATCGGACGCTTGAAGGTGTCGGCGGAAACCACTTCGATGATGTCCGAGACCTGCATGACATCAAGGAGCGCTGCAACGCGCGGCAGGATGTTCTTGCCGTTGGTGGTGGCAGCGGCAATGATCGTGTCGTAGTTGCCGGCAAGCGAAACGATGAGCGCGGCGCTTGCCTCGGCAAGGCGGTTGGCAAGATCGTCGCTTTCGGCGAGGAGAACCTTCTTGACGCCGCCAAGCTTGGAGGCCTGCTCCGCAACGCCCTTGGCGCCTTTGCCGGCGACAAGCACATGCACTTCGGGGCCGATGGCGAGGGCGGCCGTCAACGCCTTGGCGGTCTGGTCGGAAAGGGTCTCGTTGTCGTGTTCGGCAAACAGAAGAATAGCCATTTTATGTTCCTTTCCTAAATCTTAGAGAACGCCGGCTTCGTTCTTCAGCCTGGAGACGAGTTCAGCGACGTCCTTGACCTTGACGCCGGCCTTGCGGCCGCCCGGTTCCTCGGTCTTGATGACCTTGAGGCGGGGCTTGGTGTCGACGCCGTAATCGGCGGCCGATTTCTCGTCGAGCGGCTTCTTCTTCGCCTTCATGATGTTCGGGAGCGAGGCATAGCGCGGCTGGTTCAGGCGCAGGTCCGTGGTCACGATCGCCGGCAGCTTGATCTCGATGGTCTGCAGGCCGCCATCGACTTCGCGGGTCACCTTGGCGTCGTCGCTGCCGAGTTCAAGCTTGGAGGCGAAGGTTCCCTGGCTCCAGCCGAGCAGCGCGGAAAGCATCTGGCCGGTCTGGTTGGCATCATCATCGATGGCCTGCTTGCCGAGGATGACTAGCTTGGGCTGTTCGGCCTCGACGACACCCTTCAGGATCTTGGCAACGGCAAGCGGCTCGACAATGTCGTCGACCTTGACGAGGATGCCGCGATCGGCGCCCATGGCGAGCGCGGTACGGATCGTCTCCTGCGCCTGCGCCGGGCCGATGGACACAACGACGATTTCCTCGACCTTGCCGGCTTCCTTCAGCCGCAACGCTTCCTCGACCGCGATTTCGTCGAACGGGTTCATCGACATCTTGACGTTGGCAAGCTCAACACCCGAACCGTCGCCCTTCACCCTGATCTTCACGTTGTAATCGACTACCCGCTTTACCGGTACGAGGACTTTCATGGGGACTCCCTCTTCAAAAAAGAAAGGCAGATTTAACTGCCTCAATATAGTACCCGCTTGCCGGATGCCGACATTGAGGTGAAAAAAACGACACGTCAGGTGCCGGAATTGCGCCGGACCGTAAATATGAGGGAAGTAAAGGTCAATCGGTGCGGCGGGCGATTTTTAAGTTCAAACGATTGAATAAATCTCATGTCTCGGGTGCTAACGCCCCCACCGGACCGGCGGCACATTTGAGGTTGCCTGCTCGGGCGCCTTTTCGGTTATGACTGCCTTTGGAGAGACAATCGCCCTGTCGAAAAGCGGCACGCCGCGGCGCTTCATGATGATGATCAGAAGCGCACCCGCAATGATGCCACCGACATGGGCCGGCCAGGAAACCTGTTCAGCGCCGCCGAACCCCAACATGAGAAATTGCGTCGCCACCCACAGCGCGAGCGGGTAGATAGCGGGGATGCGCAACGGGATTCGCCCGAAGGCCAGTACCCATACGCGAACACGCGGGTGGAGCAGCAGATAGGCCGCAACAATGCCGGCGATTGCCCCCGACGCGCCGATGAGCGGCATTTCCGAAGCAGGCAGAATGACGCCGTGCAGAAACGCACCCGCCGCCGCACAAAGGAGATAGAAGATCAGGAACTTCACATGTCCAAGGGCGTCCTCGACATTGTCGCCGAACACCCAGAGGAATAGCATGTTGCCACCGAGGTGGAAGATATCGGCGTGCAGGAAGGCATATGTGATGTAGGTCGCATCCGGCGGCACGAAATCGTAATTCGCCGGGAGGTTGACCAGATGGTGGATGACGGCGGGAATGTAACCTAGGCCGATCGCGGCGGCCTGCGATACGTCGCCGGCAACGCTCATCACCGCGAAAACCAGGACATTGATGCCAATCAGGGTCAGCGTGACATATTGGACCTTAATATATTTGAGGCTGTTGGCGTCATGCAGTGGAATGAACATCGGCGCCTCTATCCCCTCTGCACTCAGCGATTATGCCCGGGGACCCATAGCACGTCCTTCGCGCCATTGTCATTGACGACCCGTGCGGCGACGAAGAGAAAGTCGGAAACGCGGTTGATGTATTTGAGCGCCGCCGGTGTCACGGTTTCGTCCGGTTTCTGCGACAGCCCTACCATGTGACGCTCGGCGCGCCTTGCGACGGTGCGCGCCAGGTGAAGTGCCGCCGATGCTGGCGATCCGCCGGGAAGCACAAAGGAGCGCAGGGGTGCAAGGTTGGCGTTGAGCGCGTCTATATCTGCCTCGACGCGCTGGACCTGACTGTCGATGATGCGTAGCGGCTCGTAGGCAAGTGTCTCGCCGGTATCGGGCGTTGAAAGGTCGGCGCCGAGATCGAACAGATCGTTTTGGATGCGTGCGAGCATTGCATCAAGCTCCGGGAAGGTGCCCGTGTGGATGCGTGCAAGCCCGATGCAGGAATTCGCTTCGTCGACGGTACCGTAGGCTTCCACGCGAAGGTCATGCTTCAAGCGCCGCTCGCCGCTGCCAAGACCCGTGCTGCCGTCGTCGCCCGTGCGCGTGTAGATCTTGTTGAGCTTGACCATTTGTGAAACCTAGCCTGCCGCACGATGGAAATAGAGTGCGCCGACGATGAGGATGATGGCGATCAACTGCAGGAAGATGCGCAGTTGCATCATCTTGTTGGAGAAGTTGGCATCGCCTCCCTTCATCATGTTGCGCAGTCCGATGAGAAGAACGATCGTGACCGCCGCAATGGCAACGACCGCCAGAAACTTGAAGATGATATCCATGATGCATTTCCTTTCAGACCGGCCAGACTATAGGCTGATCTCATTATGATTGGCGTGCAAGCATGGCGTATAGCGCACGTGCGCTGAGAAATCTGCTTGCGAATGCGCTAATTTTTGCCGGGCGAGTGACGATATAATGCGGCCTCGGGCGTGGATTTTCCAAGGCGTCCTTGAGCACCGCATAAACTGCCTCCGGACCAAGCTTGAAGCGGGATTTGGTTCCGCCACCGCCGAGCCGGCTTACGAGTTTGCGGTAGGCATCGCGATGCACCGATTTTTCCGCATCGATATGCGTTTCGAATTGCTTGAGCGCTTTCAAGGGAAACCGTGTTGCAATGGGCCCCGGCTCGATGAGGGACACCTCGATGCCGGATCCCGCAAGCTCCATGCGCTGCACGAGCATCAGGCCCTCGACGGCAAACTTCGAGGCGACATAGGCGCCGCGCCACTTCATCGGCAAGAAGCCGAGGATGGAGGAGCAATGGACGATCCGTCCGTGTCCCTGTCGGCGCATGGCGGGAACCACCATTTGCGTCAATTCGTGCCAGCCGAAGAAATTGGCGTCGAACTGTTCGCGCAAGGCGGCAATGGGCAAGTCCTCGACCGCGCCGGGCAGCGAATAGGCGCCGTTGTTGAACAGGGCGCCGAGCTTTCCGCCCGTGCGGGAAAACACAGCATCGACGGTGGCGGCGATCGATTGCGGTTCCCGGTAGTCGAGGTAGAGGCCTGTGAGGCCGGCTGCATCGAGGGCTTCGATATCGGCGGGTTGCCTCGCGGTTGCGAACACAGTCCATCCGTCGGCCTTCAGCGCCCTTGCGCAATGCGCGCCGATGCCGCTGGAACATCCGGTAAGGAGAATCGTTCTGGAATCGGCCATGTTGCTGAATGTTTTCAAATTGTTCGTTTGATCCAAGACAATAAAAGACTTCACATATTCGACCGTGCCTTGCAATCTTGGGCTTCACAGGGGGCAATCATCGCAGATGCGTAAAGTGTTTGGGTTTCTCCGGCGTGTGGTCGCCGATGCGCTGGGGCATTTCCTGACCGATGACGGTTGGGCGCTTGCCAGCCATGTCGCCCTTTCCGGCATCCTGGCGTTGTTCCCGTTCCTCATTTTTGCGACGTCGCTTGCGAGCTTTCTTGGCGCTAGCGCCTTTACCGATACGGCCGTGCACGTCATCTTCGATACCTGGCCCGATGTCATCGCAAGACCGATCGCGCAGGAGGTCCGCAACGTCCTCAACGTGCAGCGCGGCGGACTACTCACGGTCAGCGTCATCGCGGCGGCCTATTTCGCCTCCAACGGCATCGAGGCGCTGCGCGTTGCCCTCAACCGCGCCTACCGCGTCATCGATACGCGCTCGATCATTTTCTGCCGGCTGCAAAGTCTCGGTTTCGTCATGGTGGCGACGATCGGCATCATGGCGATCAGTTTTCTGCTCGTCCTTGCACCGCTCGCTCTGCGCATTGCAACACGGTGGATACCGGAACTTGTGCTCGTATCGGGTACGATTGTCTTCTGGCGCTATGTCATTGCTACGGCGGTGCTTGTCGTCGGTCTCCTCGTCGTGCACCTCTGGCTGCCAGCCGGGCAGAGGCGGTTTGTCGACATCCTGCCGGGCATTCTCATCACCCTGATCGCATGGACCGTTGGCGCGACCATTTTCGCAAGCTATCTCGAGACCTTCGCCTCCTATGTGACGACCTATGCGGGTCTTGCCTCGATCATGGTCGCTATCGTCTTCCTCTATATCATCGCCGCGATCTTCATCATCGGCGCTGAGGTCAATGCGGCGATCATCCGCTACCGCGAAGGCAAGGCAGCGGAACGTCTCTGACCCGTCGACAGCGCCACTCCGAGCGTGGCAATCGCCATGCCGATAAGCTGAAAATGTGTCAGCGTTTCTCCGAACAATACATAGGCCATGAGCGCGGTGACGCCCGGCACGAGATAGAACAACGAAGCGACCTTGGAAACGGCGCCTTGCTTGATCAGGATCATGAGAAGCAGCACGGCACCGATCGAAAGCACGAAGACCAGCCAGAACATCGCAAAGGCAAGCGGGGCGGCCCACGTGACTTGATGCGTTTCAAGGATCAGGGATAGCAACCCCATGAGGACCGCGGCACCGAAATATTGCAGAGCCGTCCCTGCCTTCAGGTCGATCGCGCCGACGAAGCGCTTTTGCCATACGGTGCCGGCGCTGATGGCGATAACCGACACGATCGATGCGGTAACAGTGGCGGGCGTGATCCCGTCCGACGAGACAGAGAGCTTCGGCGAGAGCACCATGGCGACGCCGGCGAAACCGACGGCCAGACCGGCCCAATGGCGGGGCTGGATAGTCTCGCCAAGGGCAACACCGGCAATCAGCGCGGTGATGAGCGGCTGCAGGCCGACGACCAGCGCCGACATACCGGCGGGCAGGCCCTGGTGGATGGCCCAGAACACGGCGCCAAGATAAACGCCGTGGATGAGACAACCGGCAATGATTGCATGCATCGCCCCGCGTCTGCCCGGCCATGCATTGCCCGTGAGCGCGACCCAGACGCCGAGGATCGTGCCAGCGATAAGAAACCGCAGCGTAAGGAACAGGAACGGCTCCATATAGGGCATCGCATAGCGCGCGCCAATGAAGCCTGTGGCCCAGAGCAGAACGAAGAGTGCAGGGAAAAGACGAACGGGCATGTCGGGGGACCGGCGGAACGAGGATGGCAGGGCTGTTTATACCCGAACGATGCGTAGCGAAAGGTCAGAGGCCGACCATGGCGAAAATCTGCTGACGCGTCACTCCCGCTTGGCGCAATTCCCGCAAAGACGTGTCCTTGCGGCTTTTCGACAGTTTCTCGCCGTCACCGTCAAGTATCAGCGCGTGATGGTGGTAGACCGGCGGCTCGATCTCCAGCAAATGTTGCAGGAGCCTATGGACGCTGGTGCTTTGGAAGAGATCCCTGCCGCGCACGACATGGGTTACTCCCTGCGCGGCATCATCGATGACGACCGACAGATGGTAGCTCGTCGGTACATCCTTGCGGGCAATGATGACATCGCCCCAATCCTGCGGACGCGCTTCGACACTGCTTTCGCCAGCTCCTTCTTCGTGCCAGCTTAGCGGAGCCGGAATCGCCGCCAGCGCCCGCTCCATGTCGAGGCGCAGCGCATAGGGAGAACCGTCTTCGATGCGCCGAGTACGCTCGTCCTGCGAAAGCTTCCGGTCATTGGACGGATAGAGCAATGCGCCGTCCGGATCGCGCGACCAATGCTGAATGCCGCCTCCAATCGTTTCGGCAATCCGCCTGACTTCACCGCGGCTGAGAAACGCCGGATAGACGAAACCCATATCGGTCAACCGCTGCAGCGCTTGCTGGTAGACCGGGAAATGCTCCGACTGGCGGCGAACGGGCTCCTCGAAGGTGATGCCAAGCCAGCGCAGGTCCTCGAGCATGGCCGCTTCGAGTTCCGGCGAGCAGCGCTCGCGGTCGATGTCTTCGACGCGCAGAAGCAGGCGGCCGCCACTTTCGCGCGCCATCTTCTGGTTGAGAAGTGCCGAATAGGCGTGGCCGAGATGCAGGTATCCATTGGGGCTAGGCGCAAAGCGAAAGACAGGAACTGTCATGAGCGTGAACTGGTGTCCTTGCGTGACCATATGCGCGGGTTGATACTGTGTTTTCCCGACGATTCAAAGTGACGACATGCGCAGGATAGATACGCTCGATGACGTGGCCGAAGGCCTGACCGCATTGCTCAAGGCTCACCCGGAGCTGGCGGCAGTTGCGGAACGGGCAGGGCCTTTGCCGCTGCGACGCTCCGAGCCCGGCTTTCCCAGCCTTGCTTCGGTCATCGTTTCGCAACAGGTTTCCAAGGCGAGCGCCGCATCGATATGGTCGCGGCTCATAGGGCTCATCGACCCGCTGACGCCGCAAAACTACCTTGCGGCCGGCGAGCAGGCGTGGCGCGCGGCCGGCCTTTCACGCGCCAAGCAGGAGACCCTCGCGCGGATCAGCGAGGCGATCATTGCCGGCGAGCTCGACCTTCTCGATCTTTGCGAACGGCCGATCGAGGAGGCCATGGCGCTGATGACGCGCATCAAGGACGTGGGGCCGTGGACGGCGGAGGTCTACCTCCTGTTCTCGGCCGGGCATGCGGATGTGTTCCCGTCCGGCGACGTTGCCCTGCAGCATGCCTATGCCCACGCCTACAGCGAATCAGCCCGGCCCGATTCCAAGGCGCTGCAGCGTTTTGCCGAAAGATGGTCGCCCTGGCGCGGGGTGGCGGCCCGGCTTTTCTGGGCCTATTATGCCGCGACGCGTGGCCGCGACGGCACACCAATCGCATGAATTTGATATAGCGGCGTTTTTCGCTGCATAAGCGAGCAATTCGCTTCACATTCTTGTCACGTCCAGCTTACAATAATAGGGCCTGATGGTTGGATTGGAGTTGATTCCTTGACAATAGCCGTCTCGCCGGACGGGTTGCCGGCACTGGTGCTCAATGCGGATTATCGTCCGCTCAGTTACTATCCCTTGTCGCTCTGGTCATGGCAGGACGCGATCAAGGCGGTGTTTCTCGACCGTGTGAACATCGTCGCCGAGTATGAGCACGAGGTGTCGTCGCCTTCCTTCGCCATGCGGCTGCCGAGCGTCGTTTCGCTGAAGACCTACATCAAGCCGTCGCGCAACCCTGCCTTTACCCGGTTCAACGTCTTCCTGCGTGACCGGTTCGAGTGCCAGTATTGCGGTTCGGAAGAAGACCTGACCTTTGATCATGTGATCCCACGTTGCGCCGGTGGTGAGACGATCTGGGAAAATGTCGTCGCCGCCTGTTCGCCGTGCAACCTTCGCAAGGGCGGGCTGATGCCAGACCGCGCCAAAATGTGGCCGCGGCAGAAGCCATTCCAGCCGACGGTGCACGACCTTCACAACAATGGACGGCTCTTCCCGCCAAACCACCTGCACGACAGCTGGATGGATTATCTCTACTGGGATGTCGAACTGGAGCCTTGAGGGTTCCGGCCGTCGGTCCCTGCGCCGCGCCTGGCTATTTTTTGCTGAGCTCTCTGCGATGCATAATTTGCTCAGCAGATTGGCAAGGGCTTAACCCCGCCTCATCGCTCCACGAAACGCCACGACAACCAGAATAAGGCTGGCGATGGCGTTCCAGCCGGCAAATGACAGGCCGAGCACGCGCAGGGCGGCGGTGTCGCATGCCGGTGGATGGACTGCGTTGAGGTCACTTAGCAGATTGCCGGCATCGGTGGTGATGGACATTGCGACCGCGGTGCAATCCGTCGGTCCCGCCCAGAACTTCCACTCGACGCCTGCATGGAAGATTGCAAGGCCAAGCCCGATCAACATGAGGATGCCGCCCAATGCGATCAGCAGCCGTGTCAGGCCTGACGGCCAGCGCAGGAGAGAGGCGACGACGGCAAGCGCCATGAGCGGTATGCCGGCATAGTAGGGATAGCGCTGCTCGAGGCAGAGCTTGCAGGGCAGGTAGCCGCCCACATACTGGAAGGCCAGCGCCGACCCGACCGTCACTATCATTGCAGCGAGAAGGAACAAAGCGGTCCGGAAATGCGTCGAACTCATCGCGGGTGCCGTTGCCATTGTCATGATGCGCGAAGCGTCCTCGAACTATAGATGATAATAGTGGAATACGGCGTAGAGCAAAATCAGCACCGCAGCGGCTGCACCGGCGATGAGGCCGAGCCGCTTTTCGATGAAATGGCGGATCGGTTCGCCATAGCGGCGCAGGAGCCAGGCGAGGAAGAAGAACCGCGCCCCGCGTGCAAGAATTGCCGATCCGATGAATACCCAGATGTTGATCGCAGCAGCGCCGGAGAGGATCGTCACCACCTTGATCGGGGGCAGATGCGCAAGGCCGGAGGTGATGAGCAGCAGGAGGATCGCATCTGCGCTGGTCGAGCCGCGCAGCGCCTCGAAAGCATCGAGCTTGCCGTACATTTCGAGAATGGGTTTTGCCAGTGTCTCATAGGCGTAATAGCCGAGAAGCCAGCCGGCAATGCCACCGAGCACCGAGGCGACCGTCGCCACGAGCGCATAACGATAGGCGCGCTCCGGCCGTGCCAGCGCCATGGGAAGATAGAGGACGTCGGCGGGAACGAGGAAAACCGAACTCTCCACGAAGGCGATGATGGCGAGCCAGACTTCCGCGGATTTGCGCGCGGCGAGCGACATCGTCCAATCATAGAGTTTGCGAAGCATATGGCGGTTCCTGTCCGGGGAAGTTGTTCGAGAAAGTCGGTGATCCTTAGAGCAAACTTCACCCAAATGGAATCGCTGCAGTCGATTTTTGCCAGCCAGGCTGCTTCGCCTCTACTTGTGGCCCGCGCGACCGGCAACACACGAGTGCGTTATCGCGAGAAATTGGCGGAATGGTGTTGACCGCGGGCCGCTCCAGCATGTATTTGGCTTTGACGGTGCGGTTCGCCGCACCCGACGCTTTTGCGGCCCCCTTGGCGGAATTGGTAGACGCGCCTGACTCAAAATCAGGTTCCGAGAGGAGTGCTGGTTCGATTCCGGCAGGGGGCACCATAAGCACCAAAAATCCTGCATCTCTTTAATCCTGCACTGAAAATCGTCCTCCGGCTACTGTTTGGCGTACTGATTGAGAACCTGCTATGAAATGCAGATGATGGAGCTAGTCCCTCTCGACCAGTTGCGTCGTCATGAAACTCTTCCATCAGTGCTGGCGGGATGAGCGCGACAGCGATTAGTATGCCCGCCGGGACTATCAGTAGATCATTGAGGTATCCGAGTACTGGAATGAAGTCCGGGATCAGATCGATAGGAGAAAGAGCGTACGCGGCCACAGCTCCCGCTACGAACTTTGCGAGCAGAGGTGTTCGAGGGTCTCGTGCTGCAATCCAAAGAGCCACAATGTCCCGCTTGATCCTTCTTGCCCATAGCTTTACGTCGGCAAGCATGAAGCGCCCTTTCAGTGATGGCCATGAATGCATCGGTCATGATTGGCGAGGGTCTCAATCACACGGCATTCTTTGACGCGACCATGGCTGCATTGCTCAAGCATCGTCTCTAACTCGACTTTCAGAGCATTGAGGCTATTGATACGTTGATCGACGTCCTGAAGTCGGGCAATGACTATCTGGTCGGCTGTACCACAGGGCTGATTGGGATCGTCCTGCAGAACCAGCAATGTCTTGATGGCATCGATCTCGAAGCCAAGCTCGCGTGAATGGCGAATGAAAGCCAGTCGCTGTACCTCGTCCTTCCTGTAGTTCCTTCGGTTGCCCTCGGTGCGTTCAGGGGCCGGTAATAAGCCAATCTGCTCGTAGTAGCGTATCGTTGGCACCTTCACTCCACTGCGTCTCGCAGCCTCGCCTATGGAAATTTGTTCCGACATTTGCGCTTGCTCCTCTAGTCGCTAGAGGATGTAGGCTGGTCAGTGGAGAAGTCAATGGAGCTGACAGATGGATACGGCATCAACGCAGACGAGGTTTCGCGTAGAGGGAATGGGTTGCGCTGGTTGCGCGTCAAAGATCGACACGGCTGCGCGTAGGCTCTCTGACATTGAAGACGTCTCGGTGTCGGTCAGTGCTGGGACTATGACAGTGATGCATGGAGCAAAGGCGGACCTGCAGGAGCTTCAAAAGAGCATTGCAAGGCTGGGCTACACGATTGCCCCAATCGGCAGCAGCGATGTTCGTAGAGAGAAGGCATCGCTGGACGACATTTCTCATGACCACGCGGACCACGATCACTCCAAGCATGATCACGCAAAAGAGCAAGCAGATGGCTTATCGGGGCTGCATGGGCATGACCATGGACCTTCGTCAGGGCCTTGGTGGCGAAGCAAGAAGGCCCACCTGACCATCGCAAGCGGACTGGCGCTGGTGGCCGCCTATGGGCTTGGCAAATTGTTTCCTGACATTTCGCAGTGGGCATTTGCCGTCGCAATGCTCGTGGGTCTCCTGCCAATTGCTCGTAGGGCACTGATGGCGGCGCTTGCAGGTACTCCATTCTCCATTGAGATGCTGATGACGGTTGCCGCCGTTGGAGCTGTGATCATTGGAGCCGGGGAAGAAGGAGCCGCAATTGTGTTCCTGTTCCTCGTTGGGGAACTTCTGGAGGGCGTAGCGGCTGGTAGGGCTCGGGCGAGCATTCAGGGGTTGGCCAACCTTGTACCGAAGACAGCTCTGGTTGAACGCGAGGGACAGACCGTGTCCATTGCGGCCGACAAGTTGGCTATCGGTGATGTGGTGCTTGCTCGTCCAGGCGACCGGATACCCGCCGATGGTGACATCACTGAAGGCACCAGCGAGATTGATGAAGCACCCGTAACCGGCGAAAGCACGCCAAAGCGCAAGACCGCTGGCGATAGTGTCTTCGCAGGTACCATCAATACGGATGGTTTGCTGCGTATTCGTGTCACAGCAACCTCAGCTGACAACACGATAGCTCGCGTGGTGCGTCTGGTGGAGGAAGCCCAAGAGAGTAAGGCACCTACGGAACGTTTCATTGATCGGTTCTCGCGCTACTACACGCCAAGCGTTATGGTCGTTGCGACCCTCGTCGCTGTTGTCCCTCCCATGGTGATGGGAGGCTCTTGGGTTGATTGGGTCTACAAGGGCCTCGCAATCCTGCTGATCGGCTGTCCATGTGCCCTAGTCATCTCCACACCAGCTGCAATCGCGGCAGGGCTGTCGGCAGGGGCACGACGCGGTCTTCTGCTGAAGGGAGGGGCCGTCCTTGAGACAATCGGGAAGATCACTGCGGTTGCATTCGACAAGACTGGAACGCTGACCGAGGGCAAGCCGGTCGTCACGGACATCATCTCGTTCGGACATGCTGAACGGCAAATATTGTCCCTCGCGGCCGCCCTCGAAACAGGGTCAAGCCACCCGCTCGCCAACGCCATCCTCGCCAAAGCGACCGCAGAGAATGTACCCATTCCACCTGCAACAGCTGCGACAGCACTCTCCGGAAAAGGCGTCGAAGGCAACGTCGGTGGTCAGAGGGTCTTCTTGGGCTCTGCCCGTGCGGCAACGGACATGGTTCAACTTTCCATGGATCAGCGCCATGCGGTGGAAAGATTGAATGAAGCTGGCAAGACAGTATCCATCCTGATCGTCGCAGGTGAAGTAGCGGGATTTATTGCGATGCGGGATGAGCCCCGTCAGGACGCCGCGCAAGGGCTAGAGATGCTCCGAAATAACGACATCAAGACCGTCATGTTGACCGGTGACAACCGGAGGACCGCAGAGGCAATTGCAGACGAATTGGGCATTGAAGCAAAGGCCGAACTCATGCCTGAAGACAAGCAACGCACTGTGAGCGAAATGAAACGCGAGGGGCTTATTGTTGCCAAAGTTGGCGATGGCATCAACGATGCACCTGCGCTTGCAGCAGCCGATGTTGGAATTGCAATGGGCGGCGGTACCGACGTTGCACTGGAGACAGCAGATGCAGCCATATTGCATGGCCGCGTAATAGATGTGTGGAACATGATCGATCTTTCGAGACAGGTCATGGGGAATATCCACCAGAACATCACCGTCGCGCTGGGTCTGAAGGCAGTGTTCCTCGTCACCACGATTGTCGGCATCACCGGGCTGTGGCCCGCCATCCTTGCCGACACGGGTGCGACCGTCATCGTAACCGCGAATGCCATGAGGTTGTTGGGCTGGCGGGGGGCAAAATAAATTGGAAGCGGGGTACTGATTTCACATAGTACGAGGTACTGTTCAAACGCGCAGACCTACCGGGCGAGCTTCCTTCAAGGTATTAATATTGTTGATGGATTTTCTGTTGGTGGTAGGGTTCGATTTTGCCCAAGATGGACCGGCAGGGGGCACCGATGCACCACCCGAACAATCTGGAAATTGCGTGCGTCACCGGTTCGGGCATGCCCCACCGAGAGCCCCAGCCATGCGGCAGGTCACACCCTGTCGTCTACTCTCGGCGTGCAGTTTGTGAAGACCCGGGCATTGATGTCCGTCGGCCTGTCGCAAAATCTGAGGGGGCTTACATTGGCGCTCGACGTGCAACCCGAAAGGCCGATAAGTGTGAGTGCAAGGAGCATCGTCAAACGGATCATGTCTCAGGTCTCCTGCAATTTATGTGGACTTACTTTGTGAACAGGAACGTAACCACAAAGCGTGCACCCCAACCTTCAGGCCCATCTTTCGGGCTGGCGGCCCAATAGCGGACCCCGCTGCCGATGCTCACCGGTTGGTCGCCGATCTTCACCAGTTTGGAGACATCCAAGTTGATCGGGATGGACGACTCGCTGCTCTGCCAATCATAGTTCGACTTCGAGCCAAGTTCAAATGTCCATGCATCCTTGGTCGTATAGTCGATGAACGGCTGGACAAAGCTCGTGCTGATATCGGTTCGGTTCCTGCCACCGGCAAATGACCAGAGATGGTTGGCAAGCAGGCCGTAAGTCCAGAACTGCGACTGTTTCAGCACGACGACTGTTGGGCCGGCACCCCATTTTTTCACCGCCGAGAAGGTCGTTCGTTGCCGTGGGTAAAAGGAAAATCGGGCCCGCGCCCCGGATAATGCCGTCATCCGTTGGCCGCGACGACGTCATCAAAACATCTCCAGCTCAAATAAGATCTTTCAGATCAAATCTGCTGCATGCAATAAGTGCAACCGTCATCGACGTGGTCTGTATTAGCCAGCCCGTCTATTTTCCCTTTGGAAACAGGAAAGTGACGACAAAGCGTGCCCCCCAGCCATCGGGGCCATTCTCCGGGCTCTCGGCCCAGTAGCGCACGCCGGCCGTGAAGCTTACCGGCTGCTTGTCGAATTTGACCAGTTTGGCGACCGTCAGGTTGATCGGCACCGACCACTGGTCTTCATCCCAATTGTAGGTCGACTCGGTGTTGACGCCGAATGTCCAGGCATCGGGGGTCGTATAGGACAGGAAGGGTTGCAGGAAAGTCGCGTTAACGTCACTGCGGTCGTCATCGCCGGCAAACGACCAGATGTGGTTGGCGAGCGCGCCGAAGGTCCAGGGGCCCTCCTGCTTGAGCACGACCCCCGTCGGACCCGCACCCCATTTCTCGCCGCCGAGGAGATCATCGGTCGCGGTCGGCAAGAGGAAGGCTGGTCCAACGCCCCAGATAACGCCGCCAAGACCCGGCTTCTTTGGTGAAAAGAAGAAGCTCTGCGTGGTGTCGCCAAGGCCGAATTGATGGCCCGAAGGCCCGGCAATGTCGTCCTGCCAGACAACAGGCAGGATGGTGCGCGAAATTACGTTCCAATCCTCGTTGAGGGTGAAAGGAATGACCGGCTGGATGTTGATCGTATACTTGCTGCCGTCTTCAGGCCCATAGCCGCCGTCGTAATTGGCCTGAAACGGCACGCTGATCATCGCGGCCACCGGATTGGAGAGTTTCTTGGCGAGATCGGCGGTCGATTCCTGCGCCTGTGCCCCCAACACTGTTGTTGTCAGAAGGAGCGGGAGGATCAGGCCATGCGCAAATACAGGTTTCATATCACAACCCCCAAACGCAATACGTTACTAGAAATACAAATCAGAGGTTACATTAGGCAAGGCCAATGGATTTGCCAATAAGGTTCAAAAACGTTCGCGATAGGCTTGTGGCGTGATGCCGACATAGCGCAGGAAGCAGCGTCGCATTGTCTCGTCCGAGCCAAAGCCGCAATGTGCGGCCACACGCCCGACGGAGTTGCCCTGTTCCAGCATCCGCCGCGCCGTTTCGAACCTGATTTGTTCGACCCCGCGTGCCGGCGTCAGTCCGGTCTCGCTCAGGTAGTGGCGACAAAAGCTGCGGGCACTCATGTTAGCTTGTTCCGCCAGCCGGATGAGCGAAAGGTCCGAACGCAAATTTTCGAGGATCCAGGCGTGCAGGCGGTCGAAGCGCGTGGCGCTCTCCTGCAGGACAAGTGTCGCGCTGAATTGCGACTGACCGCCCGGGCGTTTGAAAAACACCACCAGTTGGCGGGCAACGGCGAGTGCTGCCTCACGTCCCAGATCGGCCTCGACGAGCGCGAGGGCGAGATCTATCCCGGCCGTTACCCCAGCGGATGTCCAGAAGGCTCCGTCCCTGATGAAAATCGGATCGGGTTCAAGCCTGACATCAGGAAAGCGTTGCGAGAATTCGGCGCAACGCTGCCAATGGGTCACGGCTCGCCGACCGTTGAGGACGCCCGTCGTGGCGAGGAGAAAGGCGCCGCTACAAACCGAGACCGTGCGGCGCGCTTGCGCGGAACTCTGTCCGACCCATTCGACAAGCTCGGGGTCTTCGCAAGCGGCGTTGACGCCCCAGCCGCCGGGGATCACCAATGTGTCGAGGTGGCGGCAATGTTCGGGTAAGGGCTCGGCCGCCAGCACCAACCCTGAGCTTGTGCGTATTTGTGACGACATTCCGACGATGGTCAGCCTGTAGGGCGCCGGGGCGCTGCGGGCGGCGGCGAAGTCGTTTGCGCTCGAAAAAACCTGGAGCGGACCGGATATGTCCAGCACCTGAGCGTCGGCAAAAGCCAATATTTCGATATTGCGCGCGTTTGGCATGAAATGTGGGGCCTTTGGCCAACTTGCCAAAGTCTGATGTCGTAAACTGCCAGAAGTCAATAAGGAGTTTGCCCATGTCTTTTCGCTTTGGATTTCTTGTTTTTCCAAATGTCCAGCAACTCGATCTTACCGGTCCATATGAAATGTTCGCCTCTGCCACGGGTGCGCAGATGCACCTTGTCTGGAAGGATCTCGCCACGGTACGCTCGGCAACTGGCCTCATGCTGACGCCGACACATACGCTCGCCGATTGCCCTCAGCTCGATGTGATCTGCATACCGGGCGGGGCCGGCGTCAACGCATTACTCCTGGATGAAGACGTGCTGCAATTTGTGCGCGAACAAGTTGCTGGCGCGCGTTACGTGACCTCGGTCTGTACGGGGGCACTCGTCCTCGGCGCTGCAGGACTGCTAAAGGGGAAGCGGGCGACAACGCATTGGAATGCAGTCGATTATCTCGCCCGTTTCGGCGCGACCCATGTCGAGGCCCGCATCGTCAAGGACGGAAATCTCATCACCGCCGGCGGAGTAACTGCAGGGATAGATTTCGGGTTGGCGGTCGTCGCAGAACTCATGGGGCAGCAGGAGGCAGAACGCGTCCAGCTTTCGCTCGAATATGATCCGCATCCGCCATTTTCCTCAGGCACCCCCCGGCAGGCTTCGCCGCAGCTCCTGGCCTTGGCGAGAGAGCGCATCGCTCCGTCGATTGCCGCACGCGAGGCGATTGTCGCCGAGTGGGAGAAGCGTAACTAAGAACTACTTCCGCCGGGTGAAATCCCGTATCCGCTCGCGCAGGGCGCGAGCGAGGTTCTGGGTGCGTCGGTAGAGGTGCAGTTGCGACGCCGCCTGGCGGGCGGCGCGGTCGGCTCCGGGCGTCAGTCCGATCACCAGCGTCCCGATCAATTCGCGCTCGCGAAAGAGGCGAGAGGCGACGGGGTGGTCGGGGATGGCGCAAGAGTCGGTCCGGTCGATGTTCGGATCGTCGAGGTGGTTCTTCAGCATCTCGATCATCAGGAGCACCCCTGGCGAATAGGCGCCGAGGCTTTCATCGTATGCGGTTTTCCAGGTCCAGGCTTCGCCGGCTTCGACAAAAACGACGAGAACGGCGATGGTCTTGCCGTCGAGTTCAAGCGCGTGGATGCGCGCCAGATCGCGTCCGGCAAGGTTGTTGACAGCTTCCCGGGCAAAGGCGGCGCGGAAACGATCGACGGCCATCGCCGAGCCGCGCTGGCCCTTCCAGCCGCTCGCTTCAAGGGCCAGAAACTCTTCGAGCTTGAGGCGAATGTCTTCTTCGCTGCGGCTGACAGTGTAGGTCAGCTTGCCCTTTTCGGCGAGGCGGCGCCACAGGCGCCGGTACTCCTTGGCGTGGCGGGTGCCGATGGCTTCGCGCAGATAATCGTCGCCGTCGAGCTTGCTTTCGATGAAGGGCCGCTCGACCTGGTTGACGGTTTCGATCGTAAGGTCGCGGTCCATGGCAACCGAGCGGATCAACTGCGCCACCGGCCGGTTGAGGAGCATGTCGGGCAAGACCAGGATCTGCGGCAGCTTTAAATGCTTGCGGCCGATCATGTCGAAGAAATCATTGAGCACGCCGATTGGGTCATCGCGGTCGATCAATGGCGTTCCCTGCGGGCCAAACGAAGTCGCCCAGCCACGGATGATCGAGGCCGAAAGGGCAAAGCCAGGCCTTTCGATCGTATAGGGCATGACGAAGCGCAGCCGGCTCTTGGCGTCGTTTTCGTCGCGCACGACCATCAGGCGCACCTGCCTGTCGTCAAGGCGAGGCATGGCCGGGGCTAGGAAGCGCGGATTGAAGAAGATATTCGGCTCGACGGTGCGGTAGGTCAGGTAGTCGAGTTCTTCGAGAAGTTCGAAGCCGGCGGACGCCGAATAGACCGAGAGCTTGCGCGGCACGCCTCGATTGCCGAGCGATTCCTCGATCTGCTTTGCCGCATCCCCCGGATTGTCGAAGCCGGAAAGCTGCGCAATGATCTGTGCGGACGGGCCAGCGGCCAATTCTTCGAGAAGGGGTGTGGCTGCCATCAGATTTCTTCCTTGGCGGGCTTGGCTTCAGACCTGCCGGCAAAAACAAACATTGTTATGCCCAGGCGATAATAGACGGTCAGTGACAGGGTCGCCGCTTCAAACACCATTGAGAATGCGGTGGCGCAGGCGGCGCCCGCCAGGCCATAGATCGGGATCAAAAGTATGCTGAGACAGATGTTTACGACAAGCGTCACTGCGTAGACCGTCGCGCAGATGTTCTGTCTGCCGGCCATATTGAGAAGGCTCTCCGCCGGGCCGACCGATGCACGGGCTACGACGCCGATCACCATGATGAAAAGCAACGGATAACCATCGGTGAACTGCGCGCCGAAAAGGTAAAGAAGCGGCTTGCCGGCAACGAGCAGCAGCATCGCCATGACGAGGGACGGCCAGAAAGTCCAGCGCGCCGTATCGCGGGCGAATTGCCCGAGCTCCGCCTGGTTGTGGCTCTGCATCAGCTCGGAATAGCGTTGCGCCGCCCCGGCCTTTACCGAGAAATAGACGAAATGCACGAGCGCCAGAAGTTTCACCGTGGCAAAGTAGGTTGCGACTTTCTCAGGATCGAGGAAGCGGCCTACCATCAGGACATCTGCATTGGTCAGCAGGAAGAAGAAGCCTTCGACGAGGAAAATCGGCAGGGATACCGCAAACCAGTGGCCGAACTCTATGGTTCTTGGGCCAGGTTCCACCACCGTCTTGAACCGGTGCCGGACGACGAGGAACTGGAACAGGCTCGTCGCATAGGTGGCGATGATCGCCGAGATGATGGCGGTCATCGCGGTCGGGGCAAAACCCGTCACATGGCCGATGCTCATGACGATAAGGGTGAGGATGGGGCGGACGATATAGGTCGGGGTGAGGGCGACAAGCGCCCAGGAGCGCGAGCGCGCCGTGCCGTCGAGGGTATCGCCAAGTGCAATCATCGGCAGGCAGATAAAGCCCGCGATGAACGGCGCGACGTAGTAGGATTCGAGCCTGTCTCGGAAGATATAGACGCCGGCCGCGCCGATAAGCGCAACCAGGGTGGTAAGGCCGACGGCAAAAATCTTGCTGGTGAATAGAATGCCGCGCAGATGGTTCAGCTGGCCGCGCTCTAGATATTCCGGGACAAAGCGGATGACGGTGGTCTGGAAGCCGAGGCAGGAAAGGTTTCCAAAGATGACCACCGTCACCCAGACGAGCACGAAGATGCCGTATTCGAACTGGCCCATCCAGCGCGCGAAGATCACCTGCGAAATCAGCGCGATCATGGCGCTGAAAATGCGAACGGAAAAAGCGATGAGCGAGACGCGCTGCGCAACGGCATGCTGGTTCGATCCGTCGAACAGCTGGTCGAGGCGTAAAAGCCACGGATTAAGCTGCTCCGACAGTCGTTTTGGCAATAGAAGGTCTGCAGTTCGTACCGCAGAAATTCGCAAAGGCCGCTCCACTTGTTCAACCCTGGGTATTAGTCCGTAAACGTTTAGAAACGGTTCGGAATGTCAACGCCCCGAAGGTGTGCGCTCACAGGAGAAAAAAGGCCGCGTGATGAGCGCGGCCCTTTTCATAAGTCATTGATCGGGCGACTTCAGACGAAGGCGCCGTGGCAATGCTTGTACTTTTTGCCGGAACCGCAAGGGCAGGCCTCGTTGCGGCCGACCTTGCCCCAGGTCTTCGGATTGTTCGGATCGCGGTCGGCGGGGTCTACCACCCGAAGATCCTCCTGCACCGCGAGGACGCTGCCTTCGCCAAAATCATCTTCGCCGGTGAAGCCGTCGATGTGATGGCCTTCCATGACCGGGAGCGCCGGTTCAGGGGCGGCTGCGGCTTCGCGCACGAGTTCGACACGCATCAGTTGCGAGGTCACGTTCTGGCGAAGGTTGACAAGCATCGTCTGGAAGAGCTCGAAGCCTTCGGTCTTGTACTCGTTGAGCGGATCGCGCTGCGCATAGCCGCGGAAGCCGACGACAGAACGCAAATGGTCGAGATTGACCAGATGCTCGCGCCAAAGCGCATCGAGCGACTGGAGGATTACGGACTTCTCGACATAGGCCATGATCTCGGGGCCGAAACGCTCGGCGCGATCTGCCGCTGCCTTTTCGACCGCCTCTGTCAGGCGCTCGCGAATGTCGTCCGGCGTAATGCCGTCCTCGAGCGCCCATTCGGTGACGGGCAGGTCGAGATTGAGGATGTTGCGGACGTCCTCATCGAGCTGCTTGATGTTCCACTGCTCGGCATAGGCGCCTTCCGGCGTATGACGGGCGAGAAGGTCGTCGATGACGTCCTCGCGCATTTCCCTGGTGGTCTGGCTGAGATCGGTGCCATCCATCAATTCGATGCGCTGTTCGAAGATCACCTTGCGCTGATCGTTCATCACGTCGTCGTATTTTAGAAGGTTCTTGCGGATGTCGAAGTTGCGCGCCTCGACCTTCTTCTGCGCCTTTTCGAGCGCCTTGTTGATCCAGGGATGGACGATGGCCTCGTCCTCCTTGAGGCCGAGCTTTTGCAGCATGCCGTCCATGCGCTCGGAACCGAAAATGCGCATGAGGTCGTCCTGCAGCGACAGGAAGAACTTCGAGCGGCCGGGGTCGCCCTGACGGCCGGATCGGCCGCGCAGCTGGTTGTCGATGCGGCGGCTTTCATGGCGCTCGGTAGCAAGAACGTAGAGACCGCCGGCGGCCAGCGCCTTTTCCTTCAGCCGCGCAATATCGGCGCGGATTGCGGCTTCCTTGGCGCTGCGCTCGTCGCCTGCCGGCATATCGTCCAATTCGGCCTTGATCCGCATGTCGAGATTGCCGCCGAGCTGGATATCAGTACCGCGACCGGCCATGTTCGTGGCGATGGTCAGCGCACCCGGGACGCCCGCCTGCGCGACGATGAATGCTTCCTGCTCATGGTAACGGGCGTTCAGGACCTGGAAGTCCTTGAAGCCTTCCTTGCGCAGGCGTTCGGCAAGCAGTTCGGACTTCTCGATCGACGTCGTTCCGACGAGGACCGGCTGGCCCTTGCCTGTCGCTTCGCGGATGTCACGGATGATAGCCTTGTATTTCTCCTCGACGGTCCGGTAGACCTCGTCGTCCTCATCCTTGCGCTGGACGGGAAGATTGGTCGGAATTTCGGTGACTTCGAGGCCGTAAATATTGGCAAACTCTTCGGCTTCCGTCGAAGCGGTACCGGTCATCCCTGCTAGCTTCTTGTACATGCGGAAGTAGTTCTGGAAGGTGATCGATGCCAGCGTCTGGTTTTCGGGCTGGATCGTCACATGTTCCTTGGCTTCGAGTGCCTGGTGCAGGCCTTCCGAGAAACGGCGGCCCGGCATCATGCGGCCGGTGAACTCGTCAATGATGACGATTTCGTCGCCGCGGACGATGTAGTCCTTGTCTTTCTGGAACAGCTTGTGGGCGCGCAACGCATTGTTGACGTGGTGCACCACCGCAACGTTCTCGATGTCGTAAAGGCCTTCGCCCTTGAGGTGGCCGGCATCGCGCAGCAGATTTTCGAGCTTCTCGGTGCCTTCTTCGGTGAAGATCGCGGTCTTCTGCTTTTCGTCGACTTCGTAGTCTTCCGGCTTCAACGGCAGGATGAACGTGTCGATCAGATTGTAGAAGTCGGAGCGGTCGTCGAGCGGACCGGAAATGATGAGCGGCGTGCGCGCCTCATCGACGAGGATCGAATCCACTTCGTCGACGATCGCGTAGTTGTGGGGCCGCTGCACCATCTGCGCGCGCTCATACTTCATGTTGTCGCGCAGATAATCGAAGCCGAGTTCATTATTCGTGGCGTAGGTGATATCGGAATTATAGGCCGCTGCGCGTTCCTCGTCGTCGAGACCATGAACGATGATGCCGTAGGTCAGGCCGAGGAAATTGTAGACCTGGCCCATCCAGTGCGCGTCACGCGTTGCAAGGTAGTCGTTCACAGTCACGACGTGAACGCCCTTGCCTTCGAGGGCGTTCAGATAGACGGGCAGGGTCGCAACCAGCGTCTTGCCTTCACCCGTACGCATTTCAGCAATGCCGCCATGGTGGAGCACCATGCCGCCGATCAACTGCACGTCGAAGGGGCGCATGCCGAGGACACGCTTGGCCGCCTCGCGTGCAACCGCGAATGCCGGTACCAGCAGGTCGTCGAGCTTGGTGCCTTCGGCGAGCTTCGCGCGGAATTCCGCGGTCTTCGCCTTCAGTTGTTCGTCGGTAAGTGATGACATTTCCGCTTCAAGCGCATTGATTTCCTCAACGCGAGGTTTGAAGCCTCTGACACGGCGCTCGTTCGAGGAGCCGAAAATCTTGCGGGCAAGGCCGCCGAAACTGACCATCCCTGGTCCTCTCTAATCCGTTTTGCCAGGAAACCCGGCATTTAATGGCGCCCGCCGCCCGCATGAAGCATGCCTGTTACAATACGGACACCAAGCCAAATCTATAAGCGTATGGTTGCCAAGCTATCTGGACGCAAAGCCGATGGACAGATAAGAGGGGTCCCGAATTATGTCAATGTTGAAGCAGCAAGCGATTGATCGCTTCGCCATAGCAAAATTCTGCCGCATTCCTAGCACGTACCGGTCCTTCCGAGGAGAAATTGACCATGACGCATATACGTAAAACCCTTTCATTGATGACTGCTGCTTTGCTTTTGACCGGTGTTTCCACTCTGGCCATGGCTCAGGACGCAGGAAAAACAGAAGCTCCGAAGCCCGATGCGACCCAGGCAGAGCCCGCGAAAGTAGATCCGAACAAGGTTCTTGCCACCGTCAACGGTGAGAAAGTTACCGTGAAGGACGTAGACCAGATCGCCGCCGATCTCGATCCGCAGTTTTCGCGCCTGCCGGAAGAGCAGCGGCGTTTGGCCGCTCTTGCCGCGATCATCGACATCAAGTCGCTGGCGGCAAAGGCGGAGTCCGAGAAGCTCGACCAGACACCGGAATTCCAGGCACGCCTTGAATTCCTCAAGGATCGCGCGCTTCACAACGACTATTTCAAGCAGCAGGTCGTCGACAAGATCACCGATGCCGACATCCGCGCTCGCTACGACAAGGAAATAGCTGCCATGCCGCCGCAGAATGAGGTGCGCGCGCGCCACATTCTGGTGAAGACCAAGGAAGAAGCCGAGGCCATCATCAAGGAACTCGATGGCGGCGCATCGTTCGAGGACGTTGCCAAGGCCAAGTCGACCGATGGTTCGGCGGCCCAGGGAGGCGATCTCGGCTATTTCGGACCGGGCCAGATGGTACCGGAATTCGAAAAGGCAGCCAACGAGCTCGAAATCGGCAAGTATACCAAGGTGCCGGTGCAGACCCAGTTCGGCTTCCACGTGATCAAGCTCGAAGACAAGCGCGTGCAGCAGCCGCCGGCATTCGACCAGGTCAAGGAGCAGGTAAAGTCGATCCTTATTCGCGAGCGCTATCTTGATCTCGTCAAGAAGGACCGCGGCGACTTGAAGATCGAATATGGCGATCCTGAAACCGAAAAGGCCATGAAGGCCGCCATGGAAGCGCAGCAGCAACAGTAATTGATAGGGACCCGGCGTTCATGCGCCGGGTCCTTATGCTCTCCCACCTTGTCAAAAGCGCTTTTCGAGGTCGCCCAATGTCTACGTCTGTCTCGCCGCTGGCACCGAAACACTATCCTGCCATGCCGGATATCCATGGGGTCAGGATCGCCACTGCCGAGGCCGGAATAAAGTACAAGGGCCGTACCGACGTCCTTATGATCGTCTTTGACAAGCCGGCAGCGGTCGCCGGCGTTTTCACCAGGTCTAAATGTCCCTCCGCTGCGGTCGATTTCTGCCGCGACAGCCTCGAAGGCGGGAAAGCGCGTGCGGTTGTCGTCAATTCGGGCAATGCCAACGCCTTTACCGGCAAGAAAGGCCGCGAATCGACCAAACTGACCGCAGCAGCAGCAGCAAAGGCCGTGGGCTGCAAAACCGGGGAAGTGTTTCTCGCGTCTACGGGCGTTATCGGCGAGCCTCTGGACGCCGGCAAGTTCAGCCATCTCCTTGCTGATATGACGAAGAAGGCCGTGCCCGGCTTCTGGCAGGAAGCCGCAAGCGCAATCATGACGACCGATACATTCCCCAAGGTCGCAACGGAGACGGTCCTGCTTGGCGGCGTACCGGTGACCATCAACGGCATCGCCAAGGGCGCCGGGATGATCGCGCCTGACATGGCGACCATGCTGTCGTTCGTTGCGACCGATGCCCCAATCGAGTCGGATGTGCTGCAGAAGCTCCTGTCGAAATCCGTAGGCAAGAGCTTCAATTCCGTTACCGTCGACAGCGATACATCCACTTCCGATACGCTTCTGCTGTTCGCAACGGGCTCGGCAGCCGAACGCGGCGCCGAGCTTGTCACCAAGGTCAAAGACAAGCGGCTGAAAGATTTCAAGAAGGCGCTCGACCGGATCCTCAAAAACCTCGCCCTGCAGGTCGTTCGCGACGGCGAGGGGGCACGCAAGATGCTTGAGATCAACGTGACCGGCGCAAAGTCCAACGGTTCGGCCAAGCGCATTGCTCTGTCGATCGCCAATTCGCCTCTCGTCAAGACCGCTGCCGCAGGCGAGGACGCCAATTGGGGCCGTATTGTCATGGCCGTTGGCAAGGCAGGCGAACCGGCCGACCGCGACCGCCTTGCCATCTGGTTCGGCGACATTCGCGTTGCCCGCGACGGTGAACGCGATCCGGACTATTCTGAAGACGCAACCTCTGATTACATGAAGAATGAGGATGTCAAAATCCGAGTCGATATAGGCCTCGGCAAGGGCAAGGCAACTGTTTGGACCTGCGACCTGACGAAGGAATATGTCGCCATCAATGGCGATTATCGCAGCTAGGCGGGCTTGCTCATACAAGGATAGCGAATGCAACTGGCGAAGATCAGACAGATTGAGGCGGTTGGATTCAGGGCTTGGCCAGCGTCCTCGGTTCATTACGATGGAAGCTGGGCCATTCGCATTACCGCGAGTCATCCCTCGAAACGGCTGAATTCGGTCAATCCGCTCGATCCCGGGGATGTTGCCGATATGGAAAATCGCGTCGCGCGCGCAGCGCAGCGCTTTCGCGCCTATGGGAGGCCGCCAACGTTCCGGCTATCGCCGCTGGCGCCACAGGAGCTCGATACCTATCTTGAAAGCATAGGTTGGGCGCGCTTCGATGAATCGATGGTCATGGTTGCCGACCTCGCGCATGTCGATGTCGGCGACGCCATCGATCAAATACCGCTCAAGGACATCGGCAGGTTCATCGATGCTTCGATCAAGGTCCAGGGAGATGATCCTTCAGTGAAGCCTGGCCTTTTCGAAGTGATCAGCGGGATCAAACCTTCAAAGGGACTTTTTGTCGTCGAGGAGAACGCCGAGCCGGTTGCAACCGCGATCGGTGTTCAGGACGGCGCTCTCGTTGGCCTGTTCAACATCAGCACCGCAGCCGAGCGCCGGCGCGCCGGGCTGGGGCGCGCGATCGTGCGCTCGGCACTGAAGTGGGCCGAACAGCACGGGGCAAAAAAGGCATGGCTGCAGGTCGAGGTCGAAAATACCGCCGCGATCGGGCTCTACGAACAATTGGGTTTCAAGGAAGCCTATCGTTACGTCTACAGGCAGGCGCCCGATCATGAGTGAGCGCGTGTCGCACCCGATCCTTCTCGTTACGGCCTGCGCCCTTGTTGACGCCGACGGGCGCGTGCTCCTGACCCAGCGCCCTGAAGGCAAATCGCTCGCGGGGCTCTGGGAGTTTCCCGGCGGCAAGGTCGATCCGGGTGAAACGCCCGAAGAGAGTCTCATTCGCGAACTGCATGAAGAGCTCGGCATCACCGTCAAGCCGGCCTGTCTCGCGCCGCTAACCTTCGCGAGCCATACTTATGAGACTTTTCACCTCTTGATGCCGCTGTTCATCTGCCGCCGCTATGAGGGTATTCCCCGTCCGATGGAAGGGCAGGCGCTGAAATGGGTAAGGGCAAGAGACATGCGCGACTATCCAATGCCGCCTGCCGACATACCTCTGATCCCGTTTCTGATCGATCTCCTTTGAACACAACTGTAAATTGCCAAGTCTTCCAAGTGTTAATGAATCCTTCACCTGATTGAGCGACTTTTAGCCGAATTGGGGCAATGAAGTTCAGGTGGGGCATGGCGCGCAAGGAAGACTATCGCGAGGATGAACCGCGGCTGTCAGGTACGCTAATGAATGCGGGTACCGGGCTGCTGCGCATCACTTTGCTATTCGGTTCGGCTGCCATTGCACTGGCGCTGATCATAGCGCCGCTGGCCGATCGCGGCTCGCAGTCCGTCGTCGATTATTCCGCTGGCCGGTCTCTCGACGAGATGGCAACCGGCTCCATCCGGAAAGACGATCCATCGACCAAGACCTATACGATTCACCGTAGCGTATTGCAGCGATCGCCAAATGCGGTTTGCATTATAAAAAGCGACGGTTCGCAAAGCGGCGACTGCTGATCGCTATTTCTTCTCAAGGTTTTCGACGCTGGTGAGAAAATCCGCGAGCTTGGCCTTGGCCGAGCCTGGTTTCAGCGGCTTTTGCTGCGACTCATGTGCGGCCCACCCGGACATCCAGATAAACGAGAATGTCGCCCTTATGCGCCCGTCCGGGTCACTGAAGCGTTCCGCGTAGATTTCCGCAACGCGCGCGAAGAAGCGCCGCGACATCGGCTTGCGCGAGCGCCCGAGAAGGACGTTCTGCATGCCCATGGCCCGCAAATCGCGCATCAGGTGAGACGCGGTATCGTACCGGACCGTGTAGGTTTCGATATCGGTGACCGGCAGAGTGAAGCCGGCCCGCTGCAGCAGTGCGCCGACATCGCGCACATCCGCAAACGGCGCGACGCGCGGGGATGCGCCGCCATAAATTTCACTCTCGGCCGCGAGCAGGCATTCGCGCAGTTCGCCAAGCGTGTTCTCACCCGCCATGGCACCAAGGAAAAGGCCATCGGGTTTGAGGGCCCGCCTTATTTGCAGCAGCGTGCCGGGCGTATCGTTGGTCAGGTGCAGCGAAAGCAGGGATATGATCAGGTCTATGGATCCGGCCTTGAGCGGCAATGCCTCCTCGTCGGCGACAACCCCGGGAAACGACCGATCAAGAAAGCTTGCATCATGTTCAACGCGCAAGATGCACTCGACCTTGCCCGAGCGCAGCAGAGCCTGCGCCCCGAGGCCGTTATGGCCAGCGAGATCGACCGCCACATCGAAGCGGCGCTCGACCGCCGAAAGACGTTCTCCGAGATCATCGGCTGCCCGCCCGAGCAGAAAATCGGCGGAGCTGCCGTGCTGGCGCAATGCCCGCAGGCGCCGTCTCAGCAACAATGCCCGATCGAAAACCTGATGCCGTTCCATTCCGAATTACTCTGATCAATGTATAGTCAACGGGTAGATGCGTCGCCTTGGAACGAATTGCAATGAAAACCCGAGCGGAAACCTTCAAGCAGACGGCGCAAGCGCTTGCGAAAGGGCTGACACGCCAGTTTGCCACGCTGTTGTTTCCGCCGGTGTGTTCGGGCTGCGAGCGGCTTGTCGCGGAGCCCGGCAGTCTTTGCGGTGCATGCTGGGCCAAGGTTCGCTTTATCGAGAAGCCCTACTGTCCAGTTCTCGGGACGCCATTCAGCCACGACCTTGGCGCCGAAATCCTCTCCGCCGAAGCAATCGCCGATCCGCCTCCTTTCGAGCGCGCCCGTTCGGTAGCCGTGCATGAGGGCGTTGTAGCCGAGATGGTGCAGGGGCTGAAATATAATGACCGAACCGATCTTGGACCATGGATGGCTCGCTGGATGCTGCGCGCTGGCACCGAACTGCTTGACGGTTGCGATATTATCGTGCCGGTACCGCTCCACGCACGGCGCTTCTGGTTTCGCCGCTTCAATCAATCGGCCGAACTCGCCCGGCATGTTGCGCGTCTTGCCGGCAAGACCTTCGATCCTGATGCGCTCAAACGCGTGAAGCGCACGCGCCAGCAGGTCGGTCTCGGCTCGAATGCGCGCAGGCTCAACATGAGCGGCGCTTTCAAGGTGCCGGAGGCACAAGAAATCAAGGTCCGAGGCCGCCGCGTGCTTCTCATCGACGACGTCTATACAACCGGGGCTACCGTGAAGGCTGCGTCGCGCGCATTGCTGCGCGGGGGTGCGTCAAGGGTCGATGTTCTCACTTTCAGCCGTGCGCTTGCAAAAGAATTGCCCATATGACGGCGAGATGTCGCAAAGTTCAGCTCTTTCCGCGTTGATTTTTCATGCCTATATAGGGAGCAACGTGGAGTATTCGAATGGTTGATGTAACAATCTATACGCGCAATGGTTGCGGCTATTGCACGGCGGCCAAGAGCCTCCTTGCGGAGAAAGGCGTCGCCTTCGTCGAGCACAATGCAAGCCTCGAGCCGTCGGCCCGTCAGGATATGCTGGCGCGTGCCAATGGCCGCACGACATTCCCGCAAATTTTCATCGGCGAGACTCATGTCGGCGGATGCGATGATCTCTATGCGCTTGAAAACCAGGGCCGGCTCGACACGCTGTTGAAGACCGGCGAACTCGCTTGAGGATGATCCAATGACGTCATTTCGTGCAGCCGCCATCCAGATGCGCTCCGGCGTCGATCCAGAACGCAATGCCGCTGACCTTGCCGAATATGTGGCGGATGCGGTCGGCAAAGGCGCTGTCTACGTGCAGACGCCCGAAATGACCGGCGCGTTGCAGCGGGACCGCAAGACGCTGGCAAGCGTGCTCAAGGGCGAAGCAGACGATGTCATCGTGCGAACGGCTTCGGCGCTTGCCGCGAAACATGGCATCCATCTTCACATCGGGTCGACGGCGATCGCCCGTGATGACGGCAAGATTGCCAACCGCGCCTTCGTATTCGGTCCAGACGGCAAGATGCTGACGCGCTACGACAAGATCCACATGTTCGACGTTGACCTCGACAATGGTGAGAGCTGGCGCGAATCCGCTGTGTATGCGCCCGGCGCTGATACCGTCGTCATCGATCTGCCGTTTGCTCGCCTCGGGCTTGCCATCTGCTACGACGTGCGTTTCCCGCAGCTTTTCCGCGCTCAGGCGCTTGCCGGTGCCTCGGTTATATCGGCTCCGGCCGCCTTTACCCGGCAGACCGGTGAGGCGCACTGGCATGTGCTGCAACGGGCCCGGGCGATTGAAAACGGCGCCTTCATGATCTCGGCTGCCCAGGGCGGCGTGCATGAAGACGGGCGCGAGACCTTCGGTCACTCGCTGATCGTCGCTCCCTGGGGTGAAGTTCTTGCAGAGGCTGCCCACGCCGATCCCGCGATCATTGTCGCCGATATCGATCCGGCACTCAGCGCCGCCGCGCGTGCGAAGGTACCGAACCTCAAGAATGCGCGTCCGTTCGGATTGATCGTCGAAAATGACGGCGAAAAGACAAGGCTCGACGTCGCATCATGATCCGGTTTTCGCTCCATTGCGAGCACGACCATGAATTCGAAGGGTGGTTCCGCAGCAATGACGACTTCGATTCCCAGGTTGGGAAGGGACTGGTAGCCTGCCCGGCTTGCGGCTCGCACAGCATTGGCAAAGCGCTGATGGCGCCATCGGTGACGACCGGGCGTCAGAAGGAGAAGATCGCCGTTGCCATGAGCAACATGGTCAGCGAGCTCAAAGAAATGACCAGAAAGGTGCGCGAGAATGCCGATTATGTCGGCAGTGACTTTGCCGAAGAGGCGCGCAAGATCCATTTCGGCGAGGTGGAAAAGCGCGGCATTTATGGCGAAGCTTCCCAGGAGGAGGTCAAGTCGCTTCTCGATGACGGTGTCGACGTGATGCCGCTTCCGGTCTTTCCCGAAGAGCGCAATTGATCTTGCTGCGTTGAAGGCAATGGCTAAGGTTCACCTCTCCGGACCGAGGTGATTCTCCCATGCAATTATTGAACTCCGCTGCAGTTCTGCTGGTTCTCACCGGCGCCTTCCTTGGGCTGACGCTTCCCTTCGGCAAGCTCGCATTCGTGGCAGGTGTTGCGCCGTCGCTCTGGGCATTCGTCATTTCACTCGGCGCCGGGACGGTGCTGCTGGCGGCCTTTTTCGTCATGGGCAAGCGGCCGCAGCTCAATGCGCACATGCTGCGCTATTATGTTATCACCGCGCTCGTTTCCTACGCCGTTCCCAACCTGATGACACTTTCGGCCATCCCGCATCTCGGATCTGGCTATACCGGCATCATGTACACGCTGTCGCCGGTCTTCACCTTGCTGTTTTCTGTCATGTTGAAGTTGCGCAGGCCAAGTCCACTCGGCCTCCTCGGCATTCTTGTCGGGTTTGTCGGCGCCGTCATCGTCGGCTTCACCCGCGGTCAGGTCGGGCAGCCGGCCGAGCCGCTCTGGGTTGCCATCGGTTTGCTTATTCCGGTTCTGCTGGCGCTCGGCAACGTCTACCGCACGGTCGACTGGCCGGCGGGCGCCGATCCGACCGAGCTTGCAGCTGGCAGCCACCTTATGACGGCGCTGCTCCTGATCCCGATCATTTTCTATATGACTGGCGGCTTTCCGGTTGCGCCGCTTCGCGGCATTCCTTGGCTTGTTGTGGCGCAAGTGGTGGCTTCTGCCTGCATGTTCGCGCTGTACTTTCGGCTGCAGGCGGTGGGCGGCCCGGTCTATCTCAGCCAGATCGGCTATGTGGGCGCGGCAGTTGCGCTGCTTGCCGGGACGCTATTTCTCGGCGAAGTCTACCAGCTTGCAACCTGGGGAGGGGCCCTCATCATCACAATCGGCGTGCTGATGACGACGAAGGCCCAGCGCATGGAAGCCAAGGCGCTGGTGGCAACTAAGGCCGCGTAGCCAGCACCATATAGTTGACGTCGGTATCGCGGGAGCGGTTCCAGCTATCGCTGAGCGGACTGTAAGTTACGCCTATCTTCTCGACGACTTCCAATCCGGATTGCCGCAGCGCGGCTTCGAGTTCTTCCGGGCGGACGAGCTTTTCATATTGGTGGGTTCCGCGCGGCAACCACCGCAAGACATACTCGGCTCCAAATATTGCGAGCCCCAGCGCCTTCAATGTCCGGTTGATGGTGGCAACGAAGGTCAGTCCGCCGGGTTTTACCATCTGCGCGCAGGCCGACATGTAGAGTTCGACATCGGCGACGTGCTCGACCACCTCCATATTGAGGACGATGTCGAACTGTTCGCCGGCCTCCGCCAGCGCCTCTGCCGTTGTCGCCCGATAATCGATGACAAGGCCGCTTTGGGCGGCGTGGATTTTGGCGACCTCGATATTGGTCTCGCCCGCGTCAGCGCCGACAACCGTTGCGCCGAGCCGCGCCATGGGCTCGCACAGAAGTCCGCCGCCGCAGCCGATATCAAGAATGCGCAGGCCGGAAAACGGCATCGGCGTATGAGGGTCGATACCATAATGGCCGCAGACCTTTTCCTTGATGTAGGCAAGGCGGGTTGGATTGAACTTGTGCAGCGGGCGGAACTTGCCCTGCGGGTTCCACCACTCGGCTGCCATGCGAGAGAACCGCTCGACTTCTGCGGCATCGATTGTAGTGCGCTCGGTTGTCGCCATGGCCTCATCCTCTTTGACTGTTTTCGAGTGGCCTGTTCCGGGAGGCAATGTCAAGGCGCAATGCTTGCTCAGACTTCCAATTGAGCCCAGTTTGCGAGGGCCAAGCCGCCGCTGATCCTTTGATAGTGCCGCGTATTGTTGCTCACAAGAACGGCGCCAACAGAGATCGAGTGTGCAGCGATCATCATATCGAGTTCGCCAATCGGCTGGCCGGTCGACACAAGCTGATGACGAATGCCGACATAATATTCAGCGGCAACCGCATCCCAGGCCAGGACGCGAACAATCTGGAAAAATCGCGAAATTTCACCATGAAGACGATGGTTTTCAGGTATCCGTTTCAGGCCGTAGAGCAGCTCCGCTTTCGTGATGGCAGAGACGCAGACATCGGAAGGCTGCAATTCTGAGAGCTTTTCATCGATTTTCGGCGAGCGACCCTTGATGATGTAGCTCGCAATATCTGTATCCAACATATGGAGCATGGAGCGCCTAGCTTTCGAAATATCACTAATCGGTTAAGTCAATCGTTTTCGCCAAAGAAGCTACGCTCCACGGGAAACGCATTCATTGGGCGCTCGCCTATAAAATCATCAGGGACTTCGACGGAGTTCCTCAACTCGAAGAAGTCGGCCCAGACGCGGGCCCCTGGCCGCGTCGAAAGAATGACGTCTCCCGTGCGGTCATCACGGGAAACGTAGACTTCGTCGCCATCGAAGCGAAAATCAGCCGGCAACCGTACGGCCTGGCTCGCGCCGTTCTTGAAAAGCTTGGCAATGCGCACTTCGGTCATCTCTCTGCCTCTCAAAGTATATGCAATAGTATATACGCCCATCAGCCGGCATTTTCAACATGGGCGGCACACACCCGATTTCACCCCGGCAAATCTGTTCGCATTCTTGCAGTCGGCGGATAATTTCGTTATGGGAGGCCGCATTCATTTGGCAAAGAGCCAGTTCATTTCAAACGACTCTTTTCCGACCCAGTTTTCAGGCCTTTCCAGAACGGTAATTTCCATGGCACGCATCGTGATGAAATTCGGCGGCACTTCGGTGGCCGATATTGACCGCATCCGCAATGTGGCCAGGCATGTCAAACGCGAGGTCGACGCCGGGCACGAGGTTGCCGTCGTCGTCTCGGCAATGGCCGGAAAGACCAATGAGCTCGTGGGCTGGACGAGGCAGACGTCGCCGATGCATGACGCCCGCGAGTATGACGCCATCGTAGCCTCGGGCGAACAGGTAACGTCCGGGCTCCTTGCCATCGCTCTGCAATCAATGGGTATCCATGCCCGCTCCTGGCAAGGCTGGCAGATACCGATCAAGACCGACAATGCGCATGGTGCGGCCCGCATCGTCGACATCGACGGCTCCTTTCTGATCGAGCGCTTCCAGGAGGGCCAGGTCGCGGTGATCGCGGGATTCCAAGGCATCGGCCCGGACAACCGCATAGCGACACTCGGGCGCGGCGGTTCCGATACCAGCGCCGTCGCCATCGCCGCGGCAGTAAAGGCCGATCGCTGCGATATCTATACAGACGTCGACGGCGTCTATACGACCGATCCGCGCGTCGAACCCAAGGCGCGGCGGCTTTCGCGTATTTCCTTCGAAGAAATGCTCGAAATGGCCTCGCTCGGCGCCAAGGTGCTGCAGGTCCGTTCGGTCGAGCTTGCCATGGTGCACAAAGTGCGCACATTTGTCAGATCCAGCTTCGAGGATCCCGATGCACCGGGCATGGGCGATCTGATCAATCCGCCCGGAACACTTATTTGCGACGAGGAAGAAATCGTGGAACAGCAGGTTGTCACAGGAATTGCCTACGCCAAGGACGAGGCCCAGATTTCGTTGCGGCGTGTTGCTGACCGCCCCGGCATTTCCGCCGGCATCTTCGGCCCGCTCGCCGAAGCGCACATCAATGTCGACATGATCGTTCAGAACATTTCCGAGGACGGGTCGAAGACCGACATGACGTTCACGGTCCCGACCGGCGATCTCGACAAGGCCCTCGTTGTTCTCGAGAAGGTCAAGCAGGATGTCGGTTTCGACGTGATTCAGTCCGAAGCCGGCATGGTCAAGGTTTCCGTCATCGGCATCGGCATGCGCAGCCATGCGGGCGTCGCTGCCACGGCGTTCCGCGCCCTTGCAGACAAGGGAATCAACATCCGCGCCATCACGACTTCCGAGATCAAGATCTCGATCCTGATCGATGGACCATACGCGGAACTCGCCGTACGTACTTTGCATTCTGTGTACGGTCTCGATAAGCATTAACGAGCGAGATTCTGTTTGTCGGCGTTCGTGCCGACTGACATGATGGATCGACTGATTTGGTGAGGTCCCGTCGGCCTTGCCATAATTGACAATGGGAGAAAGGCATCCGGTGCCTACACGCGACCCGATAAGTGGCCCTCGTGTGATGCTGAAGCGCCTCCGCGAACTGATGGCGGAGGCTCTTGAGCCGCAGGAGAGGCTCGACCGCATTGTTCGCGAAATTGCGCAGAACATGGTCGCGGAAGTGTGCTCATTCTACGTGCTGCGCTCCGATGGGGTCCTCGAACTATACGCAACCGAAGGTCTCAACCCGTCGGCCGTCCACCTGGCGCAACTGCGCCTTGGTCAGGGTCTAGTCGGCACGATCGCTGCAAGCGCGCGACCGCTCAACCTGACCGATGCGCAAGCGCATCCGGCCTTCGCTTATCTGCCGGAAACGGGAGAAGAAATTTACAACTCCTTCCTTGGCGTGCCGATCCTGAGGGCAGGGCGCACGCTCGGCGTTCTCGTCGTTCAGAACCGCACCAAGCGCGTCTACCGCGAGGATGAGGTCGAGGCGCTCGAGACTACGGCCATGGTGCTTGCCGAAATGGTTGCGGCCGGCGATATCCCCCGCATCGCACGGCCCGGTGTCGAACTCGACCTTGGCAAGCCGATGAGCTTCAGCGGCAGCGCGTTCAACGATGGGGTTGGTCTCGGGCACGTCGTGCTGCACGAGCCGCGCATCGTCGTAACCAACCTCTTCAACGAAGACATCAATGCCGAAATCGACAGGCTCGAGAGCTCGCTTGGGTCCTTGCGTATTTCCATCGACGACATGCTGTCGCGGCGTGACGTGGCGTTCGAAGGCGAGCACCGGGAGGTGCTTGAGGCCTATCGCATGTTTGCTCACGATACCGGCTGGGTGCGGCGCCTTGAGGAGGCGATCCGCAACGGCCTGACTGCGGAAGCCGCAGTCGAGAAGGTGCAGAGCGATACGCGCGCCCGCATGATGCATCTGACCGACCCCTATATGCGCGAGCGGCTGAGCGATTTCGACGACCTTGCCAATCGGCTGCTGCGCCAGCTGATGGGGCGCGATGTCAAGACCATGGCTGGAACGCTGGCGAAGGACGCGATCATAATCGCGCGCTCGATGGGCGCTGCGGAGCTTCTCGACTATCCGCGTGAACGCCTGCGCGGACTTGTGCTCGAAGACGGGGCGGCGACCAGCCACGTGGTCATCGTGGCGCGCGCCATGGGCATTCCGGTAGCGGGCCAGGTCAAGGGCGTCGTTTCCATGGCGGAAAACAACGATGCCGTGATCGTCGACGGCGATGACGGGCGCGTGCATCTGCGGCCGCAATCGGAACTTGAGGCTGCCTATTCGGAGAAGGTGCGGTTCCGCGCCAAGCGCCAGGCCCTCTATCGCGAATCGCGCGACAAGCCGTCGATTACCAAGGATGGCATCGCGATCAAGCTGTTGATGAATGCCGGCCTTTTGGTGGATCTTCCGCAGCTTGCCGAAGCCGGGGCGGCGGGCATTGGCCTCTTCAGGACCGAGCTCCAGTTCATGATTGCATCGACCTTCCCGCGCGCAGAACAGCAGGAGCGGCTCTATCGGTCCGTGCTCGAAGCCGCCGGCGACCGGCCGGTCACCTTCCGTACGCTCGATATTGGCGGCGACAAGGTGCTCCCCTACTTCCGCAGCAACGTAAACGAAGAAAATCCGGCGATGGGCTGGCGGGCTTTGCGCCTCACGCTCGATCGGCCTGGCCTTCTACGCACACAGGTACGCGCCCTGCTCAAGGCCGCCGGCGGCCGAGAATTGCGCCTGATGCTGCCGATGGTCACGGAAGTGCAAGAAGTGCGCAAGGCCAGCGAACTGATCAACCGCGAGGTCCAGCACCTGTCGCGCTTTGCCTATGATCTGCCGACCCGCGTCAAGATCGGAGCCATGGTCGAGGTGCCGTCGCTGCTGTGGCAGCTCGACGAATTGATGGCCGAAGTCGATTTCGTATCAGTCGGCTCCAACGACCTCTTCCAGTTCGTCATGGCGGTCGACCGGGGCAATTCGATCATCAACAATCGCTTCGACAATCTCTCGGTGCCGTTCCTGAGGGTGCTGCGCCAGATCGCCGAGGCGGGCGAGCGCAACAATACGAGTGTGACGCTTTGCGGTGAAATGGCGGGCAAGCCCTTGTCATCCATGGCGTTGATCGGGCTCGGCTATCGTTCCATTTCAATGTCGCCGGCCGCGATCGGTCCTGTCAAAGCCATGCTCGGCTCACTGGACGTTGGCGAACTTAGCGCCCAGCTCAAGGACGCGATCGACAATCACGGCGAGACCGGCACGTTGCGCAACTTTCTTACGAAGTACGCAGAGCGAGCTGGCGTTCCACTCTAGAGGTTTTGAATAATGTCCATTCCGCAGGATCGTATGGATCAGCTGCTGAAGCGTTTTTCCATGATGGAAACGCAGATGTCGAGCAATCCCGATTCCGAAACCTATGTGAAGCTCGCATCGGAATATTCCGAGCTCGAGCCCGTTGTCGCCAAGATTCGTGAGCTTCTGGCCGCGCGCAGCGAGGCCGATGGGCTGCAGGCAATGCTCGATGATGCAGCGACCGATCGGGATATGCGCGAACTTGCCGAGGCGGAACTGCCGGAGATCGACGAGCGGATCGGCGAACTCGAAAAGGACATCCAGGTCCTGCTCCTGCCGAAGGATGTCGCCGACGAGCGCAACGCGATCCTCGAAATCCGTGCCGGGACGGGCGGTTCGGAAGCAGCGCTTTTTGCTGGCGATCTCTTTCGCATGTATGAGCGTTACGCAGCCGCCAATGGCTGGCGCGTCGAGCTCATTTCGGCAAGCGACGGCGAAGCCGGCGGTTACAAGGAAGTCATTGCCATGGTCTCCGGCAAGGGGGTCTTTGCCAAGCTCAAGTTCGAATCCGGCGTACACCGCGTGCAGCGTGTCCCCGATACGGAAGCGAGCGGGCGCATTCATACTTCGGCGGCAACCGTGGCGGTTCTGCCCGAAGCCGAGGAAATCGACATCGATATCCGCCAGGAGGACATCCGCATCGATACGATGCGCGCCTCCGGTTCCGGCGGCCAGCACGTCAACACCACCGATTCGGCCGTCCGCATCACCCACATCCCGTCCGGCATCGTGGTCGTTCAGGCCGAAAAGTCCCAGCACCAGAATCGCGCGCGCGCCATGCAGGTGCTCAGGTCGCGGCTTTTTGACATGCAGCGCCAGAAGGCGGACAGCGAGCGCTCGGAGGCGCGGCGCAGCCAGGTCGGTTCCGGCGATCGGTCGGAGCGCATCCGCACCTACAATTTCCCGCAGGGGCGTGTGACGGATCACCGCATCAACCTGACGCTCTATAAACTCGACCGCATCATGGAAGGCGATCTCGACGAACTGATCGGCGCCTTGATCTCAGATCACCAGACGGCCTTGCTCGCCCAGATGAACGATGGGCTATGACGACGGCGCGCCTCGCCGACGCACACAAGCACGCGCGCGACCGTCTTGCGCGTGCAGGAATTGACACAGCCACGCTGGATGCTCGCCTTCTGGTTGAATGGGTCACCGGAACCGATCAACTGGAAACGATCCGGAACCCCGGCAGGCAGGTGGATTCTGAAACGAATGCGCGGCTGGAAGTGGTCCTCAACCGGCGAATGAACGGCGAATCCGTACATCGGATCATCGGCAAACGGGCCTTTTTCGATATCGAACTGGCGCTGTCGCGCGAAACGCTGGAGCCGCGCCCCGATACCGAAGCGATTGTGGAACTCGTGCTGCCTTTCCTGCGCCGCCGCATTCAAGAATTGGGCGTTGCCGACCTTCTCGACCTCGGCACCGGCACCGGAGCCATCGCCTTGGCGTTGCTCAATCAATTGCAGCAATTGCGTGCCGTGGGTGTCGACATATCGACAGGCGCCCTTGATACGGCGCGCGAGAATGCCCACCTTAACAGGGTATCGGAGCGCTTTGCCTGCCTGCATTCGGATTGGTTTTTCACCGTGACGGGCGTCTACGATCTGATTGTCTCCAACCCACCCTATATACGGACGGCCGACATCGAAGGTCTGCAACGTGAAGTTGTATTGCACGATCCGGTCCGGGCGCTCGATGGCGGGGAGGATGGTCTTGGACCATACCGAATCATCGCCGCCGGGGCCCGCCAGTATCTTCGGGAAGGTGGAGCGGTTGCCGTGGAGATCGGTTTTGATCAACGCGCCGACGTTGCAGCGATTTTCGCTGCTTCAGATTTGGTGCTGGAGGCCACAAAGACGGATATTGGCGGCCATGAACGGGCACTTTTGTTCACAGCCGCGTAAAAATCTTGAAAAAAGGCTTGGAATTTGCCGCGAAGACGGATAGTTTCCGGATACCGCTCTAAACCGAACAAAACTGGTTCTGCCTATCAAGAAGTTGGTAGGGAATTTCTGGGTGTTTGATCTTTCTTCGGGAAAACTTTGGAGAAGACGGTTTTTGCGGCAGCACAAAAGTTTTATGAAACTTTGGATGCGATTGAAGCGTGGGGCGCGCTTCAGGTCGGCACTTGAGAAGCGAAGCTTTTTGACTCAAATGGTGAGCAAACAGCGCCCCTGATTTTCTGAAAAGAGATAAGTATGAGGCCAGTACAGCAGAATAGGCGCATGCGCGGACGCGGTAACAACAACCGAAAAGGTCCGAACCCACTATCCCGCAATTACGAAAGCAACGGACCCGACGTCAAAATTCGGGGAAATGCTCAGCACATCGCCGAAAAATATACGACTCTGGCACGTGATGCACAGAGCAGCGGCGACAGGGTAATGGCTGAAAACTACCTTCAGCACGCCGAGCACTACAATCGAATCATTCTAGCGGCACAGGCCCAGGCGCCCGTCCAGTTCCAGCGCGACGATCGCGATGACCAGGACGACGACATGGGCTATGACGACGACAACGGCAACGAGGTCGAACGTATCGTGCACCAGCCGATCAATGGCAGCGGACCGCAGCCGGTCATTCAAGGCACGCCCGCAGAGGTCGCCTATGATGATGATACGGCAAGCCAGCGCCAGCCGCAGCCTCAGCCCGAGGCACGGCCGGTGGAGGCCGAGGCATCTGTCGACGCGGAAAACGCCGAGGCCAAGTCCGCCCGCCGCGCACCGCGCGGTCGTCGCCCGGCCCGGCCGCGTGAACCGCGTGTGGCAGAAGGCAACAGTGACGCACCGAGCACAGCTGACGCCACGAACGATCTTTCGCCGGCAGGAATTGTCGCCGAAGTGAAGAAGCGCCGGGCCGCGGTCGAGTCGGACGTCTGATTTCGGTTTTCTTGATATAAGCCGCCTGCGTTCATTCGCGGGCGGCTTATTCATTTTGTGAATGCGAGATGCGGAGGCGCCGTTGAGCACATGCCGACTGGTTGGCCCTAATCCCCGGCTTACCCGAGGATCCGCGCCCGCTATTGCGCTGCAAGCCTGACCATTCGGCAAACTCCAATCCATTTGCCGCAGATCAGAGCCCGCCGCCCAAATCCATCATTGCTTCTTCCCGGGCGCGCCGGCATGCGCCATGATTTATATCGATAATTTGCTTTAGTTCTGGCATGATAAATCCTTCCGCCTCGACCTTGCGAGCCTAGGAACTGGTTCCCATATCTGCCTCGAGCGAATGGGTCCGCCTCTTGCAGGGGGCCCGTCACCAGACCACCGCACGATGCCGCTTAAGGGTCGTCCGGGAAAAGGAGACAGTAATGAATATTGAGAAGTACACCGAACGGGTTCGGGGATTTATCCAGTCGGCGCAGACATTTGCCCTCTCGTCCAATCATCAGCAGTTTGCTCCCGAGCACTTGCTGAAGGTTCTCGTCGACGATGAGGAAGGACTTGCTGCGTCGCTGATCGAACGCGCCGGCGGCAATGTCGAAGAGGTTCGCCTCGGCCTTCAGGCAGCGCTTGACGCGATGCCAAAGGTAACGGGCGGCAATGGTCAGCTTTACCTTTCGCAGCCATTGGCCAAGGTTTTTGCCACGGCCGAGGAAGTGGCCAAGAAAGCCGGCGACAGTTTTGTTACCGTCGAGCGCCTCTTGACGGCCATGGCCATTGAGAAATCGGCAAAGACATCCGAAATCCTGAGTCGTGCCGGCGTAACGCCCGCTGGGCTCAATGCCGTCATCAATGATATCCGCAAGGGTCGCACCGCGGATTCGGCCTCCGCCGAAAATGCCTATGACGCCTTGAAGAAATATGCGCGCGACCTTACCGCCGACGCGCGGGCGGGCAAGCTCGACCCGGTGATCGGTCGTGACGATGAAATCCGCCGAACGATCCAGGTCCTGTCACGGCGCACGAAGAATAATCCGGTGCTCATCGGCGAGCCCGGCGTCGGCAAGACTGCCATCGCCGAGGGGCTGGCACTGCGCATCGTCAATGGCGACGTGCCGGAATCCCTGAAGGACAAGAAGCTGATGGCGCTCGACATGGGCGCGCTCATAGCCGGCGCAAAGTATCGCGGCGAGTTCGAGGAGCGCCTCAAGGCCGTGCTTTCGGAAGTGACTTCGGCAAATGGCGAGATCATTCTCTTCATAGACGAGATGCACACGCTTGTTGGCGCCGGCAAGAGCGAGGGCGCGATGGACGCCTCCAACCTTCTGAAGCCGGCGCTGGCGCGCGGCGAACTGCACTGCGTCGGCGCAACCACGCTTGATGAGTACCGCAAGCATGTCGAGAAGGATCCTGCGCTTGCCCGTCGTTTCCAGCCAGTCTTCGTCGACGAGCCTACGGTCGAGGACACAATCTCGATCCTGCGCGGCCTCAAGGAGAAGTACGAGCAGCATCACAAGGTACGCATTTCGGACTCGGCCCTCGTTGCGGCCGCGACGCTGTCGAACCGCTACATCACCGACCGCTTCCTGCCGGACAAGGCCATCGACCTTGTCGATGAGAGTGCGGCGCGGCTGCGCATGCAGGTCGATTCGAAGCCGGAGGAACTCGATGAGGTCGATCGGCGCATCATGCAGCTGAAGATCGAACGCGAGGCACTGAAGGTAGAGAAGGACGATGCTTCGCGTGACCGGCTTGAACGTCTGGAACACGAGCTCGCCGAGCTTGAGGAAGAGTCGACCGCGCTGACCAATACCTGGCAGTCGGAAAAGCAGAAGCTCGGCCATGCGGCGGATCTCAAGCGGCAGCTTGAAGATGCGCGCAATGCGCTCGCCGCTGCCCAGCGCAATGGCGAATACCAGAGAGCCGGCGAACTTGCCTATGGCACAATCCCGGCGCTCGAGAAGGAACTTGCCACCGCCGAACAGCAGGACAACGCCACGTCGATGGTAGAGGAGACCGTTACCTCCGATCACATCGCCCAGGTCGTTTCGCGCTGGACCGGCATTCCGGTCGACCGAATGCTCGAAGGCGAGCGTGACAAACTGCTGCGCATGGAAGACGAGCTTGCCAAGCGCGTCGTCGGCCAGGGTGAGGCAGTCCAGGCCGTGTCGAAAGCAATCCGCCGGGCGCGTGCCGGTCTGCAGGATCCGAACCGGCCGATTGGCTCGTTCATCTTCCTCGGACCCACCGGCGTCGGCAAGACCGAACTGACCAAGGCCCTTGCGGCATTCCTGTTCTCGGACGAGACGGCGATGGTACGCCTCGACATGTCCGAATATATGGAGAAGCATTCGGTCTCGCGTTTGATCGGCGCTCCTCCCGGCTATGTCGGTTACGAGGAAGGCGGCGCACTGACGGAAGCGGTGCGGCGGCGGCCCTATCAGGTGATCCTTTTCGACGAAATCGAGAAGGCGCATCCGGATGTGTTCAACGTGTTGCTGCAGGTGCTCGACGATGGGCGCCTCACCGATGGGCAGGGACGAACGGTTGATTTCCGCAATACGCTGATCATCATGACGTCGAACCTCGGGGCCGAATATCTGACTGCGCTGGGCGAAGACCAGGACGTCGACGTGGCGCGTGACGAGGTCATGAGCGTCGTCAAGTCGGCGTTCCGGCCGGAGTTCCTCAATCGTGTCGATGAAATCATCCTGTTCCATCGTCTGAAGCGCAAGGATATGGGCAAGATCGTCGCGATCCAGATGGAGCATTTGCAGAAGCTGCTTACCGATCGCAAGATCACGATCAAGCTTGACAGCGAAGCAACCGACTGGCTTGCCGAGAAGGGTTACGATCCGGCCTATGGCGCGCGACCGCTGAAGCGTGTCATCCAGAAAGAGGTGCAGGATCCGCTGGCAGAGAAAATCCTGCTCGGCGATATTCTGGACGGCTCGACGGTGAAGATCACAGCGGGCTCGGATCGGCTGAATTTCAAGTCGGTCAAATCCGCGCCGGAGCGCGACAAGAGCGAAGCTGCATGATTGCGATTTCGCAACACTGAAAGAAAGAAGATGGCCGCCACAGCGCGGCCATTTTCACGTCTCGTTCATCTCATAAATGCAACGATAAAAGCGCGAAGGCATTAACCATAATGACAGGAAGTTCGGTCATTTATGATTAATGTCGCGTTATCGGCAATAACCGGAATCTTATGGCATGGCCTCTTATCATCATTCATTACTCGGATTGTTGCTCATGGCTTCAGCGGGCGTCACCGCCCCGGCGACGTCGAGCGCGGCCGGAATGATTGCGCCTGCCGCCAATGCCGACACGCCATACACTTTGGCGCAATGGTTCGAAGGCGAGCGTCGCCCGCGCCGGGAGGCCTATCGTTCCTACTATGATGAATATGGCCGCAGGGTTACGGTTGATCGCCGCGGCCGTGTCGTTTCGGTAGAAGAGCCGCGCAACGATCAGGGTGCGGATTACTTCCCTGACGCGCCGCAGGATCCCTATGACACCGGCGCCATCCCTAACGATCCCTATGCGGGACCGGGCAATGATCGCTATGAACAGCAATCGGCGCTCCCGTCCGAGCGCGACTATGGCAGCGTCGATCGGCAACCGCTGCCGCCCACAGGCGGCGAGGCCGATCTCAATCCGGCGGATCCGAATTTCAATCCACCGGACTCGCAAAATGACGGGTTCTACGACACGCCGCAGCAGGAGCAGATACCGGCTCATCCAAATCCCGCGCCGACAGTAGAATTACCGAAGGGGCAGGGCGCGAAGGCAAAGATCGCCGCAATCCAGGTCCTGCTCGATCGGATCGGCGTGTCACCCGGCGTGATCGATGGCCACAAGGGCGGCAATGTCGACAAGGCTGTCGCGGCATTCGAGGAAATGACCGGCCAGCAATTCGATCCGCTCAACGATGACGGGATCAATGCCTCGCTCGAACAAACCGGCGGACCCGCTTTCGTATCCTATACGATCACCTCCGAGGACGCGGCCTATCCGTTCGTCGCCTCCATTCCGGAAGATTACGGCCACAAGGCGCAACTCGAGCGCATGGCGTTCACTTCGGTCACAGAGATGTTGGCCGAACGCTTCCATATGGATGAGACTTATCTCAAGGAGATCAATCCGGGCATCAATTTCAACACGCCTGGCGTTTCCATCCAGGTGGCCAATCCCGGCCAGAATGCCGGCGGCGCGGTAACGCGGATCATCGCCGACAAGGGCCGCAAGCAGGTGCGCGGCTATAATGCCGAGGGCCGGCTCATCGTCGCTTATCCCGCAACGATCGGGTCGACCGATACGCCATCGCCTTCGGGCACGGTCCAGGTCGAGCGTATCGCGCTCAATCCGAACTATACCTATAATCCGAAGCTCAACTTCAAGCAGGGTGAGAACGACAAGGTCCTGACGATTCCCCCCGGCCCGAACGGCCCGGTCGGCACGGTGTGGATTGCGCTGTCGAAGCCCACCTATGGCATTCACGGCACGCCTGAACCTTCGAAGATCGGCAAGACCAACAGCCATGGCTGCGTGCGCCTGACCAATTGGGACGCAACGGAGCTTTCCAAGATGGTTCAGAAGGGCGTGACGGTAGAGTTCCAGGAATAGAGCGTTGCTTACCCGCTCGCCGCAACCTTGGTGGCGTCGGAATTTTCGTCCTGAAGCAACTGGTCGATCCGTTCGCGCTCGCGCTGGAAGGCGACGAGATCATTGCCCTGCAGTTCGCCGCCGCTCGGCAGGCGAATGCGCATCGGATCGACTTTCGAACCGTTGACGATCACCTCGTAGTGGAGATGCGGCCCGGTCGAAAGGCCGGTTGATCCAAGATAACCGATGACCTGTCCCTGGCGCACACGTGCCCCGGCGACCACGCCGCTTGCCACGGCATTCTGGTGAGAATAGCTGCTCTCGTAACCATTGGAATGACGGATGAGGGTCTGGATGCCGTAGCCATTGGTCCAGCCGGCTCGCTCGACGACGCCATTGCCGGCCGCGACGATGGGCGTGCCGCGGGGCGCCGACCAGTCGACGCCGGTATGCATGCGCGAATAGCCGAGGATCGGGTGGCGGCGCATGCCGAACGGCGAGCGGAAAGTGCCGTTGGGCACTGGCTTGCGCAGGAGGAACTGCTTGGAACTCTTGCCGTTCTCGTCGTAATAGTCGGTCGTGCCGTCCTCGCCGTGGAACCGATAGAACTTCTTGAGGTCGCCGCCGAAGTTCGCGGCGACATAGAGAATCTCCGATTCGTCCCCGGCCTTGTCGGAGCCCGCCGGCAGCGAAAACAGCGCTTCAAGCTCGTCCGTGGGGCTCAGCTGCGACTGAAAGTCGACATCGGAAGCCAGCATGCGGATCAATTGTTTGATCATCGGATCGGTCATGCCATAGGCGATGCCGGCCCTGTAAATACCGTCATAGACGGTCGGCAGGTCTTCGGCGCGCCGCGATCCGGCGGGACTGTCATCGAACGCCACCTGCAGGCCAGGCGTCATTTCCGGCTCGTCGGCGGGGACATATTGTTCCTTGTCGTTGAGCGCGATCGTCAGAATATGCGTGCTGCCATTGTAGACACTGGCGCGCACGATGCGGTCGAGATCGTCGCGCGATTCAATGCCGAGGCGTAGAACACTGCCGCTCTTGAGGCGCGGGGAGTTCAAGAGCTTGCTGATCGCCCCGGACATGCCGGTCGCATCGTCGCTCTCATAGCCGGCGTCCGCGAGGGCGGCGGTAATTTCCTTGTCGCTGCGGAACGGGATCAGCGCTTCCGAATATCCGGTGCTCGCTGCATCCTCGGGCAGGCGTGGCGCAACACTCACATTCTCCTGGATGATCTTGACCGCGAGGGGACTGCGCAAATTGTAGGGGTCGTCATCCGTACCGAAACGCAGCGGATCGACATAATGCAGCGAAGCAACCTGAATGGCGCCATCGGTCAAAAGCGAACCGGTGTTGCGGACGACTTCTTCAACTTCGTCGACGCTGAGATCGTCCGCAGGATCATATTGTGCCGTGGTCAGCGGGAAATCGACGGTGCGCAGGCTGACTTCGCTCTCGACCTTGGCGCCGTAAATCTGACCGGTCTTCGGCGTGGGGTCCGTATCCTCATTCGCTTCGGCAAAGACGTCGAGCGGATTGAAGTTTGGATAGCGGCGATTGGTATTGTGCACGTCTGCGAGTTCAATGTGCACGAACTCGAATGGCATGGAGCGAACGACATCGCGCTCGCCATCCTTGAACATGGTCGAAACGTCGAGGCGGCGGCGGTCCCGGTTCTTCTGTATGGGGGTGGTTGCGACGACGCGTGAACCCTTGGTCACGCCGCTGGCGTCGGCGGGGGCGGGCATGGCATTGCGGCCGATCAATTCCGGCGGTGTTGCGAGTTGTTCGCGGCCGTCGAGCGCCGCAAACAGGGCAACGCCCATCAGCATGCTCGAGGTAATGCCGGTGAGGAACGTGCCGGCCAGCCAGCGCGCGGAGATTTCGCGACGGTCAGGCGGCCCGCGGCGTCCGTCCGTGATAAGCGGCGGCTCATTGCCCGGATCGATCGATGAGTGCCCCTCGTACTCGCTCATACTTTAAAGTGTGATCCCGTCGCCGTTGTGAATGCAGGTTCCCGGCGCGTTTGCCGGCCAGGTTTGCCCTGGCATGAAATCAACGAGGCCGCAGTTTTGCCCCCGGGACTTCACTATGTCAACGCAGGCCGCCGAAACGGATGTGCGCATCGCTCATTCGCTCGCGGGGGTGTTCTAAAAAAGCCCCCGCACATCGGCGCGAGCGCTAGGTCGCGATTGGGGCATGTTTGTGGCCAAGGCCATCACATTTGGATTTGCCGGGCCGGGATTTCGCAGCCATTGCAAGGCCTGGGCAGGGCGGCAAATTCGAACCGTCATATTTTTCATAAATTCTTCAAAATCGGTGTTGACAGTTTTGTTGGGTGGGGTCTATATACCGGCACAACGAGGGCGGGGCGCCGCTGGCGGTTGCTGAATGCGCCCTAAGGTTTGCAGGATGGTTGGTTGCGAGACTGACGTGTTGGTGCAAGCGGTCCTTGGCAAGGTTTAAGGGATTGTTGCGGAAGTGACATTCCTTCGGGTTTGGCCGGAGGGTTGAATTCGTGCCGGTTGAAGCCGGTTTATTGACGGTGGTTTATGCCATGGTCGGTTCTTTGACAATTTCATATGGAAGAAAGAGAAACGTGGGCGGCAGGGTCCTGCGGAACTTCGGATAGAAGTTCAACAGATACT
>NZ_FORJ01000009.1:0-173604 GCF_900113985.1 Phyllobacterium sp. CL33Tsu
CGCACCCGATCCCATTCCGAACTCGGCCGTGAAACGCCCCTGCGCCAATGGTACTTCGTCTCAAGACGCGGGAGAGTAGGTCGCTGCCAGGTCTGCCAAACGCAACAAACAAAGCTTCTCGACAAACACACAACAACAAACACAAGCGCCGCACCAAACGGCCCTTTCCATGCAAGCGCAAGCCCGCGCAACAAAGGAAAGCGCAAGCGCATACCGCACACACAATTGACGCGGGGTGGAGCAGCCCGGTAGCTCGTCAGGCTCATAACCTGAAGGTCACAGGTTCAAATCCTGTCCCCGCAACCAACATCACAAAACAACAACCCACACAAAAGCCCGGCATCCCCCGGGCTTGCGTGCGTTCAAGCGGCAAATTCAATCGAAGCCAACAGCGGCCGTGTTGGAGCCACATGAATGGTCGTCCGGTCCACTGTCAGATCCGTGTAGTGGAATAGCCCAGTAGGGGCAGTACGATCCCCAGAATCGGTCCACAACAGGGTTCGCTCGCTCCAGCATCGGCCTTGTGGCCTTAGCCGTGGAGCGTGCTAGAAAACTTTCATGGGATTCGGGGTTTTCATTCACCGCTCAGATTCGATCTACGACGATAGCCCGGCTGAACGATATCAGTTCCCGAGCCAATATCTTGGGCGTGTCCAGGCGTGCGTAGGTGACTGGATCATCTATTACGAGCCGAGAAAGGTGGCAGAAACGCGTGGTTACTTACGACAAGCGATGCGCGGTCACTGGACTGAAACTCATCAATGGTCAACGCGGCGCATATCCGCCCGGTCGAAGCCAACGGACCAGATATTTTGACGAATGGCGTGGCCCTTTCCGGAACCGTGCACTGGATGCTCGATCGAGGACTGATTGCCTTCTCCGATGATCTGGAGATTTTGATCTCGCGACAGGCGAATGATCCAGAAGGTATCCAGATGCTCTTCAACAAGACTGGCCGAGCAATCGTTCCACAACGTGTCAGTCAAAGACCGCATCCACATTTCTTGCGGTGGCATCGAGAAAATTGCTTCAAACACTGAACGCTTGATGTGCCGTCAGCCGTCAGGCCGTTATATCCACGACCCCGCAATCGCCGGCGTCCGAACCGAAGACCAGCCGATGGCCTGACGCATCCCAATTCATTGCTGAAACCGCACCCTTGCCGGGGCGGCGCAAAAGCACTTCCTTCTGGTCGGTGAAGCGGGCAACAAGGATCATGCCATCCGAATAGCCGATCGCGACGATCTCCTCAATTGGATGGCAGGCGACGGCGGTGACGACACTGTCGCCGCGCGTTCCAAGTTCCAGCGGCGCCTTGCCCATTGGGCCATCCTTGCCGGCAAAGGGCCAGACAATGGCAGCGGGCGCACCCGACGTCGCCAGCCATTTGCCCTTCACGCTCCAGGACCAGCTCTTTACCTTGTTCGGATAGCCGGTCATGCGCATGTGGCGGCTGTCTTCGAGCCGCCAGCCATGCAAGGCATTCTCCTGCATCGATGTGACCAGAAACCGGTTGTCGGGGGAGAAGATCACGGAGACGTGGGCGCCCTTCCACTCGAGTTCCGTCGGCGCACTGTTCGTCGCTGGCCAGTGCAGCGTAACGCCATTATAGCGGGCAACCGCAAGCCGGAGACCCTTTGGTGCGAAAGCGAGGCCCTCGGCGCTGCGTTCATGGGAAAACTCGCGCAATGTTCCGTCAGCTGAACGGACCCATGCCGAGCGGCCTGAACCAAAGGCAATCGCTCCACCGGGCGCGGCAGCGAGCGCGGTAATCCACTTGCGCGGCAGCTTGCTCAGTTCTGTTGCTTCGCCGTCGAGCCCGGTCGAACAAACCCGGCCGTCCTCTCCGCCCGTAAGCAGTGACTTACCATCTGCCGAAAGAACCGCGCATAGGAGGCCGTCGTGGACCTCGCTCGTCTTATGACCGTTGTCGAGGCGATGGACCGTGCCATCGGCCAGGGCAAAGAATGGAACGTCCCGGATGAAGCGCGCATCGACGCAATGGCCGGCCAGATCGAGCGGTGCAATTGTCGGCATAAGGGCTTGTCCTAGAGGCAGCTTTCAAGGCCAGCCTTAAGGGCGGCATGATCAAGTTGACGGCCGATGAACACCAGTCTGCTCTCGTGTTTTTCGCCATCCTTCCAAGCGCGCTGATGGTCGCCTTCGATGATCATGTGCACACCCTGGATAACATAGCGCTCTGGATCGTTCTTAAAGGCCATAATCCCTTTGAGGCGCAGGATGTTCGGACCCTGTTCCTGGGTGATCTTCTGAACCCAGGGGAAGAATTTGTCGGGGTTGAGTTCGCCGGTGCGCAGCGAAACCGACTGGACGGTCACATCGTGAATGGGTGACGCGTGATCATGATGATGATGCGCGTGGTCGTGGTCGTGGTGCTCATGATCATGATCATGATCGTGATGGTGGTGATCACAGTCCGGACCGCAGGCATGGTCCGGATGATCATGATCCAAGAAGTGCGGATCGCTTTCGAGCGCGCGCTTCAAGTCGAACGCGCCGCGGTCAAGCACACGGGAAAGGTCAATGCCGGCGCGCTCGGTACGATGAATGACGGCATGCGGGTTGATGGCACGAACCGTCGCTTCGACGGCTGCAAGTTCATCGGCGGAGACGAGGTCGGTCTTGTTCAGAAGGACGACGTCGGCGAAGGCGATCTGGTCTTCGGCTTCTCGGCTGTCCTTCAAACGCAGCGGCAGATGCTTGGCGTCGACCAGGGCGACGACGGCATCAAGCGCGGTCTTGCTGCGCACGTCATCGTCCATGAAGAAGGTCTGCGCCACCGGAACCGGATCGGCAAGCCCCGTCGTTTCGACGATGATGGCATCGAACCGGCCCGGACGGCGCATCAAGCCCTCGACGACCCGGATCAAATCGCCGCGAACGGTGCAGCAAATGCAGCCATTGTTCATTTCGTAGATTTCTTCGTCGGATTCGACGATGAGGTCGTTGTCGATGCCGATTTCACCGAACTCATTGACGATGACGGCATAACGCTTGCCATGGTCTTCGCTGAGGATGCGATTGAGCAGCGTCGTCTTGCCGGAGCCAAGATAGCCGGTCAATACGGTTACCGGGATCTGGGCTGCGCGCCCCGTTGCTGCCGCGGCAGCGGATGTCGTTTGAGCTTCACTCATCGTGCGCCTCTTTGGATGGATTGACCCACGATATAGGTGATAAGATTACATATTGCCACACCAAACGCCTTCAATTGCGTGAATGGCTGCATCAATCGCGTTGAGCATTGATGGTTTTAGACAAGAACAGCCGGATCAAACCGGTCGACATCCTCAATGAGCTCGACGAGTCCTTTGACGCTATGGGCCATAATCGCTTCGCCTGCCGCTGCGGTTGCGCGTGCCGCGTCGCCGGCAACCCCTTGCGGGTTGAGATCACTCATCTTCCAGCCAAAGGCGTGCGGGCCATAGGCGCGCAGGTGCCTGTAGTCTTTCGCAAACTGTCGCTGTCGAGAATCGAAGGTTCCCGCCTTGGTCATATCCACATATTGCGGATAAAGCGCCAGCATCACCGAGGTCTCGATGAAACCGCCGTGAATATCCAGGGCCTTCTCGTCGGGGGAAATAAATCCCTCCGGCAGCCCAAATCGTGTCCAGCTCGTTGCCACCGCAAGCATGTTGAAACGGATACGGAGTTCTGTCGCAACGATTGTCGTCAAGGGCGAATTGCCGCCATGGGCATTGAGGATGACAAGTTTGCGAATACCGCGTTGCGCCAGCTTTTCGCCAATACCGATCCAGCGATGCACCGCCTCGTCGAAGGCGAGCGTCCGCGTGCCGGCGACGTCCATGTGCTCGATTGAATAGCCAACGGGCTCGACCGGCAGCCATTCGATGAACAGCGTCTTGGAAAGCGCTGCCTTCAGCCGCGCGGCCAATCCGGTTGCGATCAGCGTATCGGTTTCGAACGGTAGATGCGGGCCATGCTGCTCGTGAGCGCCAAGGGGCAAAATGGCGATCATATGTGTTGAGGATATCGGCATGAGGTGCTCATCTGTCGGGCGCTTCGGCTGATCATATCGGTATCCGCAAGCGGAGGAAATGCCGCTCCTACATCTTACGGCGTATAAGCAATGCGCTTATTATTGCTTCACGAGCAATTCGTCGGCAAATTTCATCAGATTGTCATATAAGCGTTGTAACGCGATTTTGCCGGGCGGATATTGGGTATAAGTCAACTGTGGCGTGCGCTCTTCGGCGAGCAAATAGCTCGTTCCTTCGTAACTGTCTGCGTAATAAACTTTGTCTGTTAACTGCCATCCACCAAACAGAGCTAGCCGTCTTATCATCAACGGAACAACGCTGAAAAGCGAGCAGGAGTTTGAATGGTCAAGGATCGTAAGCCCCTCATTCTTCATCGTCTGCAATCGACCGCGCGGCTGACGCGGACGGCATTGGCGATGCGGCTCCTCGGCCACGGCTTCTATGCGGGGCAGGATGCCGTAATGCTGCAACTTGCCCACGAGGACGGCCTTTCACCCAGCATTCTTGCCAAGCGGCTGGGCGTGCGCCCGCCAACGATCACCAAGACGATTTCGCGACTGCAGACCCAGGGATTCGTCAAGAAGCAGGGCTCGACGACGGATCAGCGCCAGGCTCATATTTTCTTGACCGAAACCGGCAATGAAGCGATCAAGGCCATCGAAAAATCGATCCGCAAGACGGAAAAGGATGCGATGAAGGGTTTCGACAAGAAGGAGCGCAAAGCCTTCGTCAAGATGCTCTCGCGCCTCGAGGTCAATCTGTCGACAGCCGAGCATCTGCGCCAGACGGCGGCCGAAGAGGATCACGACGATGAGGACGCTGACGAGGAGTGATTATTCGTCGAAAGTTTTTGCAATCGGCGGTTACAAAGTAGCTTATTTTGTTATCATGGGACTCGCTTCCGCCCGCCTGATTGGTTTGTTTCCTTGCCTTCCACACCCTCTACGTCACAGGACTCTGCGCCGTTAGCGGCGATCCTTTATATTTTCGCAACTGGGTTCCTGTTTTCCTGTCTCGACTCCAGCGCCAAATATTTGGTGTTGTCCGGCGTACCTACCGCATTCGTTTCATGGATGCGGTTCGTCGAGCACACGCTGCTGGTCCTGATCTTCTTTCGGCCATGGTCCAATCCCGGCATATTCAGGGCGCGCAACCTGCCGATGCAGATATTGCGCGGCATCTGCCTGTTCGGTTCGACCTATTTCAACTTCTACGCCCTGCAGACCATGCAATTGGCCGAAACGATGACGATTACCTTTGCCGCGCCCATGGTCATCACGGCGCTCGCCGGACCCATCCTTGGAGAATGGGCAGGCTGGCGGCGCTGGCTTGCCATCATCGTCGCCTTCATGGGCGTTTTGATCATTGCGCGTCCGGGATTTGGCGAGCTCAATCCAGGCCTGCCTTATTCGATCACGGCAATGCTGAGCTATTCATTCTATGTCCTGCTCACGCGCAAGATGGCCGCGACTGAATCGCCGGAAAGCCTCATCTTTTATTCCGCCCTTGCGCCGGCGATCCTGATGTCGCCGGCAATTACGCAGGCGGTCCTTCCGCAAACGCCGTTCCAGATCCTGCTTCTATGTCTTCTGGGCTTTTTTGGCGGACTTGGTCATTTCCTCATCATTCTCGCTTACAAGCGCGCAACAACGGCGGCGCTCGCTCCCTATCCGTTTCTTCAGATCATCTGGATGCTGGGTTTCGGCTATTTCATCTTCGGCCAGTTTCCGGATGCCTACACGCTATGCGGAGCCGTGATCATCATAGGGAGCGGCCTTTACGTCGTACACCGCGAGCGGCAGTTGCGAGCGGTCGCAAAGTCCCGCCAGGACCGCAAGAATGGCTGACCGTATGCGTAACGAAAGAACTTTGATTTATTCGGTTGCGGTGGCATAACGCCGTGTAAAGATTACATTTGTCGGACGACACTGCGGGAGGCGGTTTTTGGCGCAAAAGATCAAACTATCGACGATTGCCGACGCGCTGAAAGTGTCCACTGCGACCGTTTCGCTGGCCCTGCGCGATAGTCCTCTCGTCGCCGATCAGACGCGCGAGAAGATCAAGGAACACGCCCGAACGATCGGCTACATTTACAACCGGAGGGCGGCAAGCCTGCGCACGTCGCGATCCGGCATTGTCGGCGTGGTCGTCCATGACATCATGAACCCTTTCTTCGCCGAGATCCTGCGCGCCATCGAAGGTGAACTCGACCGATCCGGGCAAACATTCATCCTTTCCAATCACTACGACCAATTGGACAAGCAGCGCACCTTCATCGATACGGTTCTGCAGCTTGGCGGCGATGGTGTCATTATGTCGCCCGCGATCGGAACGCCCGCTGAAGATATCCGCATGGCGGAAGACAATGGCCTGCCGGTCGTTCTGATCGCCCGCAGCGTCAAGGATGCGAATGTCCCGGTTTTCCGCGGTGACGACGCCTACGGCATCGGGCTTGCCACCAACCATCTCATTTCGCTCGGACATACGCGCATCGCCATGGTCGGCGGAACGGACCAGACGTCGACGGGCCGCGATCGCTACGAAGGCTATCTCCAGGCCATGCAGAAGGCCGGCCTCGAGGTAAAGCCCGAGTGGCGAATTTCGGGACCACGCACGAAGCAGGCCGGCTTCGATGCGGCGCCGCAATTCCTGGCGCTGAAGGACCACCCGACGGCGGCCGTCTGCTGGAACGACCTTGCTGCGATCGGCATGATGAACGGCATCGCCCGCGCCGGCCTCGTCGCAGGCGTCGACATCTCCGTCACCGGATATGATGATCTCGAGGAAGCAGCGATTGCGACGCCGGCGCTCACCACCGTCTGGAACGGCCAGCGCGAAGTCGGCCAGCGCGCGGCGAGGGCGCTTCTCGATCAGCTCAATGGCGCCGACACCCATGCACGCCAGGAATTGATCAAGCCTGAACTGCGCATCCGTCAATCCACCTCCAAGCCGAAAGAGCGCTGACGCGCGCGCTGCGACGATGGTTCACGGTTCATTAACGCTACGGGACTAGGGTTTTCGAAAGAGTGACCCCTGTGGAGCTTGGCATGAAACCCGCCAACACGGTCTTGCTCGCCCTTGTGAGCGCAGTTGCAGTCATCGCCATGTTTCTTGATTTCGCCACCTACACGTCAGGTGGGGAAACGAATGTCGATACGGCGACCACCGCGTCGATCACCAGCGAAGAGCCGAGACAGAACGATATTCTCGATGTGCCGACATTCGTCATCAGCGGCCCGGGCGGCAGTGCGAAATGCAAGGCTTTTCCCGCTGAGAACGGTCTTCCCGGCCACAATGCGCTGACGATCGAGCAGGGCTGCGCCGGGCTCTATCCGCCGCTCGCGCAAGCCAGGACCTGGCACAATAATGAGGACGGGACGATTGACCTTGCCGATGATACGGGCCGAACCATCGTCGCCTTCAGCCCGGGTGATGGGCTTGCCTATATCAGCATCGAACCGCGCTCCGTCGTCCTGTCGATGTCCACCGAAGGCGTGTTGACGTACTAGATAATTATTCGGCTGCGTGCAGCCGCTCGCGGCTCGCCTTGTGCGCGCGCGCCGCATCGCCGAAAGCGGCGAAAATCTTGCGCGACGGCGAATCGGTCTTCACCCAGTATTCCGGATGCCATTGCACGCCGACGGCGAAGTTGCGGGCGGTCTTCACCGATACGGCTTCGATCGTGCCATCTTCGGCAACGGCTTCGATCTCGAGCGCGGGCGCTGGCTTCTCGATGGCCTGGCGGTGGACCGAATTGACCTTGATCGAATCGCTGTTCATGACGCCGGCAAGACAGGAGCCCGGTTTAATGCGTATCGGATGACGAATGGCAAAGCGTTCTGCTTGCTGATCCGACTGCGGGGCGCGATGGTCCATGCGGCCATCGAGTTCCTGAATTTCCGTGGCGAGCGTTCCACCAAGCGCGACGTTCAACTCCTGAATGCCGCGACAAATGGCTAGAAGCGGAATGCCACGCTCGATGGCGCGCCGAATGAGCGGCAGGGAGGTCGCGTCGCGTGCCGGATCGTAGGGCTCGTGCGCCGGGCTGGGCTCCGCTCCATAGAGCGCGGGATGCACATTGGACTTGGAGCCCGTAATCAGCACCCCGTCGACCCCGTCGAGAATAGCGTCGATATCAAGCCCATTCCCAAAGGAAGGGACGATGAGCGGAATAACGCCAGCGGCATCATAGGCAGCCATCAGGTACTGATCGGGCGCTGCGTGCCAGGTATAGTTTTCGAAAGCGCGTACATCGGATGTTATGGCGACGAGGGGTTGCCGCATGGAAGTGCTCCCGCAAAGATTGTTCCCTCTATTTAGTGCAATTCCCCAGCGTTTCCAATGGCCGGAGAGACGCCGCGACATTCGCGCCGGAATCGGAATTGCGACGAGAATCCTACAACAATATCAATCCACTTAATGCCGGTGCGGCTTTGTCGGTTCACCCGCTGGACTTGAAATAGTGAGTGTGTATGGTGATCGCGGGATCGGGAGAATGGTCCAGATCAATTGTTTGGAGGAGATTTTATGGATCGTCGTTCATTTATCACAAAGGCTGGATTTGCCGGTGTCGGCGCGGCCGCAGCTACGACGCTTGCTGCGCCCGCGATTGCGCAGTCGCTACCGAAAATCACATGGCGGTGCGCGTCGTCATTTCCGAAATCGCTGGATACGATCTATGGCGGCGCGGAAGTGCTCTCGAAGTACCTGAAGGAAGCCACGGACGGGAATTTCGTAATCCAGCCATTTGCGGCCGGTGAAATCGTGCCGGGCCTGCAGGCTGCTGACGCGGCGGCAGCCGGTACTGTCGAGCTTTGCCACACGGTCGCGTACTATTACTGGGGCAAGGACCCCACCTGGGCGCTCGGCGCTGCCGTTCCGTTTGCGCTGAATGCGCGGGGCATGAATGCCTGGCAGTATCATTTGGGCGGTATCGATCTCCTCAACGAGTTCTTCAACAAGCAGGGCCTGCAGGTCTATCCCGGCGGCAATACCGGCGTGCAGATGGGCGGCTGGTTCCGCAAGGAAATCAAGACGGTCGAAGACCTCAAGGGCGTCAAGATGCGGGTCGGCGGGTTTGCCGGCAAGGTGCTCGAAAAGCTCGGTGTCGTGCCGCAGCAGATCGCCGGCGGCGACATCTATCCATCGCTGGAAAAGGGCACGATAGACGCTGCCGAATGGGTCGGACCCTACGACGACGAGAAGCTGGGCTTCCAGAAGGTTGCGCCGTTCTACTACTATCCCGGCTGGTGGGAAGGCGGTCCGACGGTCAGCTTCATGGTCAACAAGGCGAAGTGGGATTCGCTTCCGCCTGCTTACCAGTCTCTCTTCCGCACGGCAGCGCAGGCCACCGATGCCGACATGCTGCAGAAGTACGATTCGCTCAATCCGGCGGCGATCAAGCGCCTCGTCGCGAGCGGCGCGCAGCTGCGTCCGTTCAGCCCGGAGATCATGAGCGCCTGCTTCGAAGCGGCCAACGGCGTCTACGGCGAGATGGAAGCCACAAACCCCGAGTTCAAGAAGATCTGGGATTCGATCAAGGCGTTCCGCAACGAGCACTTCCTCTATGCGCAGGTCGCGGAATATTCCTTCGATACGTTCATGATGATCCAGCAGCGCAACGGCAAGCTCTAGGCGCTGAATACAGCCAAAAGCAAAACCCCGGGAACCTTGCGGTCCCCGGGGTTTTTTTGTTGCCGTCACATCTTCGGTGGCTGGCTGAGGTCAGGCACCGGCGGCTGCGCCGGGGCGGCCGGTTGCCCAGGCGCTGCCGGATTTGGCGCAGGCCCACCTAAAGGCGGCGGTGAACTCAGATCGTTGGCGGGGCCACCGAGGCCGTTGCCAAGTCCGCCTCCACCCAATCCGTTGCCGAGCCCGTTGTCGCCGCCAAAACCCGGAACCTCGATCTTGATCTGCGACGGGTCGACGACCGGGCCGGTGCCTTTGTAGTGCATGACCATTTGCGGGAACATGATGGTAAGCGCCACCATCAGCACCTGGATGCCGACGAACGGCACGGCGCCCCAGTAGATTTGCCCCGTGGTGATCGGCTGGATCTTCTTGCCGGTAATCTTGTCGAGATAGGGCACCTTTGCCGCAACCGAGCGCAAATAAAAGAGCGCGAAGCCGAAGGGAGGGTGCATGAAGCTCGTCTGCATATTGATGCCAAGGAGGACGCCGAACCAGATCAGGTCGATGCCAAGCTTGTCTGCGGCAGGTGCCAGGAGTGGCACGATGATGAAGGCGAGCTCAAAGAAATCGAGGAAGAACGCGAGGAAGAAGACAAGCAGGTTGACGGCAATCAGAAAGCCGACTTCGCCCCCCGGGAGGGAGACCAGGAGGTGTTCCACCCAGACGTGCCCGTTCACGCCGTAGAAGGTAAGCGAGAACACGCGTGCGCCGAGGAGGATGAACATGACGAAGGATGAAAGCCGCGTCGTCGATGCCAGCGCCTGGTTGATCACGGTCATGTTGAGGCGGCCCTTGGAGGCAGCCATCACCAGCGCACCGACAGCGCCCATCGCGCCGCCTTCGGTCGGCGTGGCGATGCCCAGGAAAATGGTGCCGAGCACTAGGAAGATCAGGGCGAGCGGCGGTATGAGGACTATGATCACCTGCTGGGCAAGCCGCGACATCGTGTTCATGCCGAACGCCCGGTCGGCGAGCGCATAGAGATAGATGGCAATGATGGCAATGGTGCCGCCCCAAATATCCGCGTTCGCACCGGCACTTTGCGCGAGCATCTTATGCGCGCCATAGGCGATGGCCCCGGCAATGACGAGGGCGACAATCAGCGATGTGACGCCGGAGCCGAGCGTGCGCGCTTCCTTGGGCAGGGCCGGCATCGAATCGCGCCTCAGGAAGGTCATGGCAAGGATGTAAAGCATGTAGAGCCCGGTCAGCACGAGACCAGGAATAATCGCACCATGATACATGTCGCCCACCGAGCGCCCGAGCTGGTCGGCAAGGACGATGAGCACGAGTGAAGGCGGAATGATCTGCGCCAGGGTTCCGGAGGCGGCGATGACGCCCGAGGCGACACGCCTGTCGTAGCCGTACCGCATCATGATGGGGAGCGAGATCAAGCCCATCGCGATGACTGAGGCCGCGACGACGCCAGTTGTTGCCGCGAGCAGCGCGCCGACGAAAATGACGGCATAGGCGAGACCGCCGCGAATGGGTCCGAAGAGCTGACCGATGGTGTCGAGAAGGTCCTCGGCCATGCCGGACCGCTCAAGAATGATGCCCATGAAGGTGAAGAATGGAATGGCGAGCAGGGTCTCATTGGACATCTGTCCCCAAAACCGGTCAGGTAGGGCATAGAGCAACGGCCAGGAGAGCGTGATGCTGCCGTTCGACAGCGGCGCAAGTTCGACCCCGACGAAGAAGAACAAAAGGCCATTTGCGGCGAGGGCAAACGCGACGGGATAGCCAATCAACAGGAAGATGATCAGCGAAGCGAACATGATCGGCGCCATGTTCTGGGCGATAAATTCAATCATTGCGCGCTCCCGCAATCGTCGCCACTTCCTGTTCCGCGATTTCCTCCATCGAAACGGGTGGGTTAGGGTCGGGCATGTCGCCGCGTATCACCGCGATTTTCTTGATGATTTCGGAGACGCCCTGGAAGCCGAGGAGTACAAACCCAGCGAGAAGAATGAGCTTGGCAGGCCACAGAATGAGGCCGCCGGCGCTTGATGAGACTTCGCCGCTGTTGAAGGAGAGCCGCACATAGGGGACGAAATAGAAGATCATCAGAATGACGAACGGCATCAGGAAGAAGAGGTGCCCGAGAAGATCGATCCAGTGCTGGACGCGCCTTGAAAATGCGCCGTAGACGATATCGATGCGGATATGCTCGTTCTGCTGCAGCGTATAGGCGGCGGCAAGCATGAAGGCGCCGCCGAAGAGATACCATTGCAGTTCGAGCCAGGAGTTCGACGAAACGTTGAACGCCTTGCGAATGATCGCATTGCCGGCGCTGACGACGACCGCCAGGAAGATCAGCCAGGCGACGGCGCGCCCGACGAGTTCATTGATACGATCGATCGTTCGCGAAATCGCGAGCAAAGCCGGCATTGGCGTCCTCCCAATTCATTCAGATAGCCGGCAATACACCCCGCTCTCCGCGGTGGCCCTCCCAGCCTTGCCTATAAGAACATCTTCGCGCACTGGTAACAGCACGATCTGAAACCATCAACAGAATTGATTAGTTCATAAAGGGATACGATAGGCCGCAGGTGCAGCGCCGGGTGGTATAACGTTCAGCAGTTGTCATGTGTCGAGCCGCGGTCTAACAGTTGCTGGACACATGATGCAGGACTTACTGGTAAAAGGGCGAATGGCAGGCGAATCTTCTCTTTCAGTTGCAGGTAAAACCATTGTGGTCACCGGTGGATCCTCCGGTCTCGGGCTGCGTATGGTGGAAGTCCTTGCGGCCAACGGCGCAAATGTTGTTTCAATCTCGCGAACGGCGGTCCCGGAAGGTTCATGCAATCCCAGAATCCTCAGCATTGTCGGGGACGTCACGAAAGCGTCCGATATCGAACGTGCATTCGATGAGGCTGAAAGCTGGAAGGGCACTGTGACGGTCCTGTTCAACAATGCCGGGGTTGCCGAGATCATCCGGGCGATAGACACGACCCGCGACCAGTTGCGCCGCATTCTCGAGGTCAATGCCGAAGGCGCGTTCTTCGTCGCTCAGGAGGCCGCCAAGCGGATGATCGCCAAAGGCGTCGGCGGCTCCATCGTCAACCTCTTGAGCATTCTTGCCGACACCCCCATCAAGGGTTCCACCGCCTACGCCATGTCGAAGGCCGCCGCTTCTGTGATGACCCGCTCGATGGCGCTTGAATGGGCGGCACATGGAATCAGGGTTAATGCGATTGCTCCCGGCTGGTTTCCGACCCGCCTCAACGAAGACCTGATGGATGGGCCGGCGCGCGGTTTCCTGAAAGGCAAGAATCCCATGCGACGCCTCGGAGAACCGCAAGATATCGATGGTGCCGTGCTCATGCTTGCGTCTGACGCGAGCAGCTATATCACCGGCACGGTCATTACCATCGATGGCGGTCACAGCCTGCAGGGTTAGATGCGCTCCTCGTCCCGGCCCGTGATGCGGGTGGCGAGTACGAAGACCAGCAGGGAAAAAACGGCGACATCCCGCCACAGAACGGAAAAATATCCGCCCCAGAGCGATTCGACCATGCCGACAAGGGCTGCGCCGCACGCAGCATGAAGCGGCCGTGAGAAGCCGCCGGCCGCGGTGATGAAGAGGATTTTCAATCCGAAGATCATGCCGGTATTGAAGCTGATATTGCCGTAGTAGAGCGCCGCCAGAAATCCCGCCAGCGCACATATGCCGTATGCGGCAAGGATGGCCTGCGTTCTCACTCGCTTCGGATCGATCCCGCACATGGCGGTTGCCTGCGGCTCGTCGCTCACGGCACGCCAGATACGTCCCGCCGCCGTTCGCAGCATGATCGCTTCACCGCAAGCGATCACGGTGAGCGCCACAGCGATGTTGAGAACCTGCATCTGGGTGAGGCTGATATCCACCTGCGGGCCAAGGACCGGCATTGGTTGCGACAGCATGGGCGGAAGCCAGTAATCGCGCGTGTTGGCAGCGATGCGGGAAAGCTCGGCAAGAAATATGCTGAGGCCAAGGGTTGCGACAAGGATCGTGTTGCGCGTGCCGGCTTCGAGCGGCGCATAAATCACCCTAGCGATTACATAGCCGCCGGTCATGACATAGACGAGAGCGATCAGCAGACCGAAGGCCAGGGCGGCGGGCAGGGTCATCCAGAGGATCGACCAGGCAAAGGCCGCGACAAGAATAAAGGTCTGCCCGGAAAAGGCAAAGATTGCGCCGAGCGAAAGGTCGGTTCTGTGCGTGAGACCGTGGATCAGGACATAGCCATAGGCAAGCAGCGCGTAGAGTGCCGCATTGTGGATTCCGTTCAACAGGAGCTGCAGGAAATAGGTCAATCACTCCTCGCCTTTGCAACTCATTCTAACTTGCAAAACCTATTTTACCAGTTAGAATTTGGCGATGACCTTTGAATGGAATGCACATCGTTTCAGCGGGGGCGTATTGGCACTCGACCTCGCCAATACCGTCGTCTTTCGCGAGTCGCCCGAACGGTCGCTCGATCGCTTTTCCGATCCCGCCGAAGTTACGCGCTTTGCTGCGGCGGCGGCGGATTTCCGTCAGGGGGAGTGGGGAAACGTCGAGTTCCGCCCGCCACTTTCCGAGCGGGAGATCACAGGCCTCATCGACATGCGCGAAGCGATAAATCGCCTGTTCAGGACGGCGGTGCATGGCGGCGGATTGAGCCCCGCGCCGCTCTCCGAATTCTTGCGCCTCGGGTCGAAACTCGTCGGCGACGAACCGGGAAACCAAGCGCTCGCGCTGCCGCGGCCCTCCAGGGACGGCGGGCGAATATCCCTGGCGGCGGCGTCATTCCTCTCCGGGGTGCGTCTGTTTGAGCCTTTGCGCCTGGAACGCATCAAGGTCTGCCCGAATTGCCACTGGCTCTACTTTGACGAGAGCCGCAATCGCAGCCGCCGCTGGTGCGACATGAATGTCTGCGGCAACAGGGCCAAGGCGCGCCGCTATTACGATCGCAACGCCAAGCAGATGGTAAGCGGCCATGTCTAGGACGAAGAATGCCTCGCGCCGGATGGCAACCTGTTTGCTTGCCCTTGCGGTTACGCTGGCGGCATGCCGCGATAGCGGTCAGGGCGATTATCTCAACGTTTCCGGCAAGATTTTCGTCTTCAATTATCGTATCGCCGAGGCGACCTATCTTCTCACCCTGGCGAAACTGCGCAAGATTCCCGATGGCTCGTCATTGGAGACCACTTTCGAAAATCCGGCTGGTGGCGATCCCTTTGTCGTGCGGCAAGATATATGGCCGACAATGGACAAGATCACCGTCGAAAGCCCACCCGTCAAATGCGTGAAGGCGAACCGGGAGTATCAGGTGACAATGCGGCTCGAAGATGCAAAAGGCGTCGTGCTTCAGACCATCGAGCGAAAGATGATCTCGGACACCGATCAGTCACTTATGCCCGACAAGCCACTTGTTGTTGGACCGTTCTACGATCCCAATCCCGACAAGCAACCAGCCCCGCCGATGATATGCCCGGCATAGCGATGATCTTCTTTTAGAAATTGGTAATTCTATTTGCCGGTTGTTGGGAATTTCTGGCGACAGAAGATGAATTAAACGATTTAGTCGGAAGTGCGATTTATAACGCTGGCATCGTTGGCGTTCCTCGTCGACATTCCCGGTACGGGCAAAGTTTTGCGGGCCTATTGATGAAAGTTGAAGCCAACGACGGCTTGTCGATCGAGCTGATTGCGGTTCGCACACTATATGCGAACGGCAAGGCGACGTGGTGGAGTTCGATCATTCAGATCCTCGCCACGGCGACAATCTATTTGAAGACGCATCATGCGATCTATCTTGCCTTCGCGCTGGCCTTTCTGGTGGTCGACCTCGCGCGCACCGCCAATGCCGGCGCTTTCGAACGCGCCAATCTTGTGTCAGCTTCGGCGGCAACGCTGAAGAGGTGGGAATGGCGCTATTTGCTCGGCGCGCTTGCAAGCTGTTCGGTGCTCGGGGCCCTATGCTTTGTCAGCATCTACATGCTTCCCGATGCGACCGCCGCGATCACCAGCGTCATCATTGTTGCTGGATCGATGCTTGCGCTTGTCACGCGCAATTACGTCTCGCCGATGGTCGTCCTCGGCCTGTCGATTGGAATTCTCGCACCGCTTTGCGCGACCTTGGTGCTGCTCGGTGGCGTCTATAACTGGCTGCTTGCCCTGCTGATCCTTCCATATTTCTGGAGCAATATCGGCGTTGCGGGCAGTCTTCGCAATTCGCTCTTCGATGCACTGCTGGGCAAGCGCCAGCTGGCTCGCGTCGCCACCAATTTCGATGCTGCGCTCAATGGTATGCCGCAGGGCCTGCTGATGTTCGATGGCCAGCAGACGATAACCGTCGCCAACATGAAGGCGGCGAAGATGATGGGTTTCGATTCTCCGGCTCAGCTCGAAGGGAGGTCGCTTGCGACCTTGTTGCGCCTTGCCCAATCGCGTTCCTATTTCCCCGAGGATGCACTGCAATCCTTGCGCACCAAGATGCAGGATCTCCTGTCCGGTTCAAAACAGCGCGACACGTTTGAATCACCGAACAAGCGCCACTATGAATTCACGGCGACGCCCGATCCCGAGCATGGCACCGTGCTCGTCATCCAGGATGTCACGCGGCGTGCGGACGCCGAAGCGCAGATCAACCGCATGGCGCGCTTCGACAGCCTGACGGGACTTCCCAACCGCAGCCAGTTTGCCGAGATCGCCGCGACTTATGCCGACGACATGGTGCAGGGCGCGCAGATCGCGCTCATGGTGATCGATATCGATGGCCTGAAACGAACCAACGATACCTTCGGCCATCGCATCGGCGATGAGATGTTGCGCGCCTTTGCCGACCGGCTAAGCCTTGTCGAGGCTGACCGGCCGCTGCTTTCGCGCTTCGGCAGCGACGAATTCGTGCTGCTGTTTTCCGCCTGCTCGCATGAGGAAACGATTGGAACGGTCGAGCGGATCATGTCCGCCATTACCGGCATATACAGTGTTTCGGGTCACGATATCCAGACCGGCGCCCGCGCCGGCGTCGCCATCGTCGAGGTGGATGCGTTTGACCTCTCGGTGATGCACATGAATGCGGATCTGGCGCTCGATGTCGCCAAGAAGGATAGCCAGAAGAACTGGGCGGTCTTTGTCCAGACTATGGATCATACCTTCCGGTCGAAGCAGCGGTTGCGTGCGGATCTTCGCCGGGCCATCGCGGAAGGCACGCTCTCGGTCGCCTACCAGCCGATCGTCAATATCCGCACCTCGCGCATGACCGCGTGCGAGGCGCTCTCGCGGTGGGACCATCCGGAATTCGGAGCGATATCGCCTGCAGAGTTTATCCCGCTCGCAGAAGAAATGGGGCTGATCTCGGATCTGACCCGCAACGTCATCGACCGCGCGGTGATGGATTGCCGCAACTGGAATTCGCGTATCGCCGTCTCGGTCAACCTTTCCTCGCATGATCTGCAGAACCGCAATACGGTCAGCGTCATTCAATCCGCCTTGAAACGGCACGCGATCGAACCGCACCTTCTTGAAGTGGAGGTTACGGAGGGAGCGCTCATAACCGACCGCGCCACGACCGGCAGCGTGCTTTCCGAGCTGAAGGGTTACGGCGTGCAGGTCGCCATCGACGATTTCGGCACCGGTTATTCCAGCCTGAGCTATCTCAAGAACTTGCCAGTCAACAAGGTCAAGATCGACCGTTCTTTCATTGCCGATATCGCTGAAGAGGGACGATCGCTGAAACTTTTGCGCGGCATCGTCCACATGTCGCATGAACTCGGCTTGTCGGTGACCATCGAAGGGCTCGAGACGAGCGCGCAATCGGAGCTCGTCAATCAACTCGTCGGCGCCGAGCACGTTCAAGGCTTTCTCTACGGTGCTGCGATGTCAGCCGATGACATCGTGAAGCTGCTCGACGTGACGATGGAGCACAAGCTCGTGGTCAACGAAGCTGGCCCGCACGTCTTTCACTGAACGGTTGTTTGCCAATTTGAATATTAAACGATCCCGGTCCGTTACCGACAGAATCATTGTATTCGAATAGCGCTCTGTTCTGAGCTGGTAGCTTGCGCACACAAAGGATACCGAAATGATTGCTGAAATCGCCATCGCACCACTCGTCGCCCTAATCGCCGGCATCGTCATATTGATCGCCCCGCGATTGCTGAACTATGTCGTTGCGCTCTACCTGATCATCATTGGCGTTGTCGGTCTTTTTCCGCATCTTCTCGGTTAGTTAATTAGGCTCGACCGCGATGAAACTCTATTCTTGATTTATATTGATCGAGGTCAGGGTGAGCGACGATCTGCGCATTGCGCAGTTGTCGGCTTTTCGCTATTGCCTTTACGACGTCGACTAGAAGAGGTTTGAAGATGGCTGAACATCACGACACCACGCCTGCAGAACTGGGCGCCCCCATGGACTATGCGGAGCATGAGAAGACCTACAATCTTTTTCTCTCGCTTTCGAAATGGGGCTTCGTTTCCTGCATAGCGCTGGTCGTTGCCATGGCTTTCGGCTTTTTCGCCGGGGGATTCTTTTCTGCTCTGGTTCTTTTCTTTGTCATTTGCGGAGCTGCCTGGTTCCTCCTTTAGGGCGCGCTGGTTCTCAAGAGCTGGACGCCCGTCCAAAGCCCGCTCGATCTTGACCGGGCGGGTCTTTAAGACTGCCAATCGTTACAAGCGGGAAGGCGCGCTGGTCCGAAAGGCCACTGCCTTGTAGTGAAAACTTGCTTTGGGGGGTGAAGAGCTTGGCTCAGACACTATTCATACCGAAAGAGACCGATGCCAATGAGGCGCGCGTCGGCGGCTCGCCGGAGACGGTAAAGCGGCTTATTGGCCTTGGCTTCAACGTCGTTGTCGAAACGGGTGCCGGAACCGCGTCGCGCATTCCTGACGCAGAGTTTACGGGCGCCGGCGCAAGTATCGGCAAGGCCGCGGACGTCAACGACGCCGACATTGTCCTCAAGGTGCGCCGACCCGCCTCCCCTGAGCTCAAATCCTACAAGAAAGGCGCAGTCGTCATCGCCATGCTCGATCCTTACGGCAATGACAGCGCCGTCAAGGAACTCGCCGATGCCGGGCTTACCGCCTTCACCATGGAGTTCATGCCGCGCATCACCCGCGCGCAGGTGATGGACGTTCTTTCCAGCCAGGCCAATCTTGCCGGCTACCAGGCGGTCATCGATGCCGCCGAAGAATATGACCGCGCCTTGCCGATGATGATGACAGCAGCAGGCACGGTGCCGGCCGCGAAAGTCTTCGTCATGGGTGTGGGCGTCGCAGGCCTGCAGGCCATTGCAACGGCGCGCCGCCTTGGAGCGGTGGTAACCGCCACGGACGTCCGTCCTGCGGTCAAGGAGCAGGTCGCATCGCTTGGCGCCAAATTTCTCGCTGTCGAGGACGAGGAGTTCAAGGCTGCCGAGACCGCTGGCGGCTACGCCAAGGAAATGTCGAAGGAATATCAGGCAAAGCAGGCGGCGCTGGTCAATGACCACATTGCCAAGCAGGATATCGTCATCACGACGGCGCTTATCCCGGGTCGTCCGGCGCCAAGGCTGGTGACACGCGAAATGTATGCGCGCATGCGTCCGGGTTCGGTGCTGATCGATCTTGCGGTCGAACGCGGCGGCAACGTCGAAGGCGCGGTGGCTGGCAAGATCACCGAGATCGATGGGGTCAAGATCGTCGGACATCTCAACGTCCCGGGCCGTATTGCGGCGACTGCCTCGCAGCTCTACGCGAAGAACCTCGTCGCTTTTGTCGAGACGCTGGTCGACAAGGAAGCGAAGGTGCTGAAAATCAATTTCGACGACGAGCTCGTCAAGGCGACCATGTTGACCCATGACGGCAAGGTGGTTCACCCGAACTTTGCCCAGGCCGCTGCGGCTGTTGCTGCCCCTGCCGAGACGCCGGCTGCCAAGCCTGTCGCCAAGAAGGCCGCGCCGGCCAAGCCTGCCGCTCTAAAAGACGCCGCAGTGAAACCGGCCGCCAAGAAAGCCGCGCCGAAAAAGGCTGCTGCATCCAAGGCGGCGCCAAAGACTGAAGGAGAGGCATGATGGCTGATGCTACACTCGAAAAGGCCCTCGAGACCCTGAACCAGGCCACCGAGATCGTCCGTCAGGCTGCCGAAAACATGCCGGAAGCGGCTGGCGCCGCGGCTCACGCCGTTTCAGGCGGAGTGGTCGATCCGTTCGTCTTCCGCCTCGCAATTTTCGTCCTGTCGATCTTTGTCGGTTACTACGTTGTCTGGTCGGTGACGCCGGCACTGCACACGCCGCTCATGGCCGTTACCAACGCGATCTCCTCCGTCATTGTCGTCGGCGCGCTCTTGGCGGTCGGACTGTCGGCGAGCGGCTTTGCGACCGGCTTCGGTTTCATCGCGCTCGTCCTCGTCAGCGTCAATATCTTCGGGGGCTTCCTCGTCACCCACCGCATGCTCGCCATGTACAAGAAGAAGGAAAAGTGAGCATGAATGTGAATATCGCAACTTTCCTTTATCTCGTCTCCGGCGTGCTCTTCATCCTCGCGCTGCGCGGCCTTTCGCATCCGACGACCAGCCGGCAGGGCAACTACTACGGCATGACGGGCATGGGCATTTCCATCGCGACAACGCTGGCGCTTGCCGAGCCTAGCTTCAAGGGCCTCGGCCTGATCGTCCTCGGTCTTGCCATCGGCGGCGCTGCCGGCGCGTACATTGCCAGGCGTATCGCCATGACGGCAATGCCGCAGCTTGTTGCCGCGTTCCACTCACTCGTCGGTCTGGCTGCGGTCATGGTTGCCGCGGCCGCGATCTATTCGCCCGACTCCTTCGGGATAGGCGAAGTCGGCAGCATCCATGGCCAAGCGCTCGTGGAAATGTCGCTCGGCGTCGCCATTGGCGCGATCACCTTCACCGGCTCGATTATCGCCTTCCTGAAACTTGACGGCCGCATGTCGGGCAAGCCAATCATGCTGCCTGGGCGCCATGTGCTCAACATTGCTCTTCTTGCTGCCATAGTGCTCCTGGTGATCGCGCTGGTCCTGACCGAGAGCCATGCGATCTTCTGGCTGATTGTCATCCTGTCGCTGGTGCTCGGCGGCCTGATCATCATCCCGATCGGCGGCGCGGACATGCCTGTCGTCGTCTCGATGCTGAATTCCTATTCCGGCTGGGCGGCGGCGGGCATCGGCTTTACGCTCGGCAACCTCGCTCTGATCATCACCGGCGCGCTGGTTGGTTCGTCCGGTGCGATCCTGTCCTATATCATGTGCAAAGGCATGAACCGTTCGTTCATTTCGGTCATCCTCGGCGGCTTCGGCGGCGAGACCAGCACTGCTGCCGGCGGTGAAGTCGAACAGCGCCCGGTCAAGCAGGGCTCCGCCGACGATGCTGCCTTCATCATGAAGAACGCCTCCAAGGTCATCATCGTGCCCGGCTACGGCATGGCCGTTGCGCAGGCACAGCATGCCCTGCGCGAGATGGCCGACAAGCTGAAGGCAGAAGGCGTTGAAATCAAATACGCCATTCATCCGGTCGCTGGGCGCATGCCGGGTCACATGAACGTGCTTCTTGCCGAGGCCAATGTGCCTTACGACGAGGTCTTCGAGCTCGAAGACATCAATTCGGAGTTCGCACAGGCCGACGTCGCCTTCGTCATCGGCGCCAATGACGTCACCAACCCGGCGGCAAAGACCGATCCGAAATCGCCGATCTTCGGCATGCCGATCCTTGATGTCGACAAGGCGGGGACGGTGCTTTTCATCAAGCGCGGCATGGGCTCCGGCTATGCGGGCGTCGAGAACGAATTGTTCTTCCGCGACAACACCATGATGCTCTTTGCCGATGCCAAGAAGATGGTAGAGAATATCGTCAAGGCGCTGGACCACTGAACTTGTGTTTCGCGAATGAGGCAAAGGCCCGCCCATCGGCGGGCTTTTTGTTAGATCAGGCGTTCCAATTTCCGCCCGAGCCGACGCTCAAAGGCCGCCAACCGTTCCGCTGACAATTGTTCGGTGTTGTAGAGCGAGAGCATGGAGAACCGCGCTTGCGGCGCGCATGTGCCGATGATGGCGCGCGAAAGTATGCGGCGGACCGGACGGAACATCACGAACCAATCGATCCACCAGGGCGAGCCGAGCGTAGTGACGGCAAGGCAAGACTTGAGCCTGGTGAGCCGCGGAATCATACGGCCAAAATCAGGGGCATGGTCATAGGCAACACCCGGCACAAAGAGCCGGTCGATCCAACCCTTGAGAATCGCCGGAAGGCCGAACCACCATGTCGGAAAGACAAGGATCAGAATGTCGGCGCGGACGAGGTCTTCTGCATAGAGAGCCACGGCGCTTCTGTCATAAGCATCCGCGTAATAGGCCTTGCGCTCATTTGCCGTGAGGCGGGGGTCGAAGCCGCGCTCATAGAGATCGGCGAAGGTGATACTGTGACCGGCCTCATCGAGCCTGGCGGTTATGAGCGAAGCAAGGTGCGCGCAAAGGCTGTCTTTCAAAGGGTGAGCAAAAACGATAACGACGTTCTTGCTCATCTATCGCATCAGGACTTGCGCGTGCGCGCCAGACCGTCGACAGCAGGCTTGTACTTGGGGTCAAGCTGAACGGCGCGGGCGTAGGACTTGGCGGCGCGGGCCTTGTCGCCGCGATGCTCGTAGATTAGGGCCTGGTTGGCCCAGCCCTCGGCAATCGTGCCGTCGAGTTTAATCGCCGTATTGAAATCGTCGAAGGCGTTGTCGTCATCGCCGAGCGCCACATAGGAAATGCCACGGCCATTATAAGGCTCCGCAGCATCGGGCTGCAGCGAGATCGCCGTAGAGAAGTCCTCGATGGCCTGCTTATGCTGGTTGCGCGCCTGATAGATGAGACCACGATTGTGGTAGGCGCGGGCATCCGTGGTGCTGAGCTGGATCGCCTGGTTGAAATCGTTCATCGCCTGGTCGAGCTGGCCCGCCTGGCGGTAGAGGTTGCCGCGCCCGATATAGGCAGCATCATATTGCGGGTTGATCTGGATCGCCCGGCTGTAGTCGGCAATCGCCTGGGCGGAGTTGCCCATGTTGCGATAGACGAGCGCGCGGTTCGAATAGGCCTGGTAGAAGTTCGGGTTCAACTGGAGCGCGATGTTGAAATCCTTGATCGCGTCATTGTTCTTGCCGGCGCGACCATAGGCGGAACCGCGGACATTGTATGCCTCGGGATCCTTCGGATTGTTGCGGATGACATCATTCAAAGAACTGATGTTCTCGGTCGATCCTTGTGCCTTGTCGATCCCGGTCATGTCGGTGGTCGAAGTGCTCTGGCATCCGGCAAGGCCGAGCGCAGAGATCGACGCGATCAACAATCCGGCATAACGTACCGAGGGAAATTTGCCGTATGCGGCGCGTTCAGATGAATATGTCATTGTCTATGTGTCCCGTACAACTCAGAGCCGTGCAAGCTCTTTTGCTCCGATGGCACCAAACGAAAAAAGGGCGGCGCGGCGTGAAGCCACTCCACCCCGATATCGGGTTAAAAGCGTCGATAAACCGCTGATCAACGAGCCGCAGCAGCGCGAACCGGCGCTTTGCGTGCCGGCATCGGCAGAAGACCCTCGCGCTGTGCCTGCTTGCGCGCAAGCTTGCGAGCGCGGCTGATTGCTTCCGCCTTCTGGCGAGCGCGCTTGATCGACGGCTTCTCGTAGTGATCATGCATCTTCATTTCGCGGAACATGCCTTCGCGCTGCATCTTCTTCTTGAGAACGCGGAGAGCCTGATCAACATTGTTTTCGCGTACGAGTACCTGCACGTTTTATCCTGTATCTCTTAGATTTCACTGAGCCTGGCCACCGATCCCCGACCGAAGATCATGGGACAACAAACCGGACTTCGCGACGGTCATCCATCGCAAACTGCGGTCGGCATTAGCAGAAACTCAAAACGATGTCCATGGCGATTTGGCATGGAATTGCTGATATTCGTTCGCCAAAGCCATGGACCACGGTTTAATTTGGGGCTGACCGGCATCGCGCGCCAATCTCCGTCGCAAAATGGCAAAAGACGCTTGGACAGATACGATAGTGATGCGCTAACACGCCGCGCATGTCGATAAAGTCCATGTCGATTTTGGGACAGGAAACCGGCGAGAAATCTTTGAACAATCGGCGCTCGAAGCCAAGTTGTGCGCAAAGGGAATAGGTAATGCGGAAATATTCGGTATTTGCTCTGGCCCGCGAAGCCATGCGTGCCCACAAGGGCTGGAAACAGCAGTGGACGTCGCCCGAACCGAAGTCGGAATATGACGTCATCATTGTCGGCGCCGGTGGCCACGGTCTCGCAACCGCCTACTATCTTGCCAAGGAACATGGCATCACCAATGTGGCCGTGCTCGAAAAGGGCTGGCTCGGCGGTGGCAATACGGGTCGCAATACGACCATTATCCGCTCCAACTATCTCTATGACGAATCCGCCGGTATTTACGAACATGCGGTAAAGCTCTGGGAAGGGCTGAGCCAGGACCTCAACTATAACGTGATGTACTCGGCACGCGGCGTCATGATGCTCGCGCACAACATCCACGACGTTCAGGTGTTCAAGCGCCACATCCATGCCAACCGGCTGAACGGCATCGACAATGAGTGGTTGACGCCCGAGCAGGTCAAGGAATTCTGCCCGCCGATCAACCTCTCTGCTGATGCACGTTATCCCATCATCGGTGCAGCATTGCAGCGCCGCGGCGGGACCGCACGCCACGATGCCGTGGCCTGGGGCTATGCCCGTGCGGCTGCAGACCGCGGCGTTCACATCATCCAGAATTGCGAAGTCACCGGTGTTCGCCGCGCCGCCAACGGCGCCGTGGTCGGTGTCGACACCAATCGTGGCCCCATCAACGCCAAGAAGGTCGGCGTCGTCGCCGCCGGACATACGTCGGTACTCATGAACATGGCGGGCGTCCGCATGCCGCTCGAGAGCTACCCGTTGCAGGCGCTGGTCTCGGAACCGGTCAAGCCGTTGATTCCCTGCGTGATCATGTCGAACACCGTGCACGCCTATATTTCCCAGTCGGACAAAGGCGAAATGGTGATCGGCGCCGGCACCGACCAGTATACGTCCTATTCGCAAACAGGCGGGCTTCACATCATCAACCATACACTCGATGCGATCTGCGAGATGTTCCCGGTCCTGACACGCCTCAAGATGCTGCGCTCGTGGGGCGGCATTGTCGATGTCACACCCGACCGCTCGCCCATCCTGGCCAAGACCCCGGTTCCAGGCCTCTATGTCAACTGTGGCTGGGGCACGGGCGGTTTCAAGGCAACGCCGGGTTCGGGCAACGTGTTTGCCCACACGATCGCCCGCGACGAGCCGCACCGTATCAACGCTCCTTTCACGATCGAGCGCTTTACCAGCGGCCGGCTTATCGACGAGGCAGCCGCCGCTGCCGTGGCGCACTGACTTTTTTAGAAACGAGACGAAGACATGCTTCTCATCAAATGCCCCTATTGCGAAGAAGAGCGCCCGGAACTGGAATTCCGCAATGCCGGCGAAGCGCATCTGGTCCGTGCAAACCCGATCGTTGACCAGTCGGACGATGATTTCGCCGCCTTTCTGTATTTCCGCCAAAATCCGAAGGGACTTCAGTTCGAGCGCTGGCGGCACATTCATGGCTGCGGACGGTTCTTCAATGCCGTGCGCGATTCCGTTTCCGACAAGTTCCTGACCGTCTACAAGGCCGGGGAACCGAAGCCGAATGTCGAGCAACTTGTCACACGAGGAACGACGCCTGCAGAAGCAGTCGTTGAATCTCCCGCGCCGCGCACGCCGCGCGCCAAGAAAGCGGAGGCCTGAGCCATGACCAACCAGGTTCATTCCGGCAGCAACCGCATTTCCGGCGCAGGTCGGCTTACACCCGCAAAGACAGTCCGTTTCACATTTGACGGCCAGAGCCTTACCGGCCTTGAAGGCGACACGCTTGCATCAGCGCTCCTCGCCAACGGCATCCATCTGGTCGGACGCTCGTTCAAATATCACCGTCCGCGCGGCATCCTGTCAGCAGGCAGCGAAGAGCCGAATGCGCTGGTCGATATCGAGCGTGACAAGTCACGCAAGCAGCCCAACGTTCGCGCAACGGTTCAGGAAATCTATGACGGCCTGAAGGTGAAGTCGCAGAATCGCTGGCCGTCGCTGACCTTCGACGTCGGCGCGATCAACGATGTTTTCTCGCCAATGCTGCCGGCGGGCTTTTACTACAAGACGTTCATGTGGCCGAAATTCGCATGGAAGACGATCTACGAGCCGAAGATTCGCGCAGCCGCCGGCCTCGGCGTGGTTCCTGGCGAACCGGATACCGACCGCTATTCCAACCGCTTTGCCCATTGCGACGTGCTTGTCGTAGGGGCCGGTGCCGCAGGCCTTGCCGCAGCGTTGAGCGCTGCAGCCACCGGTGCAACCGTCATCCTTTGCGATGAACAGCCGGAAGTCGGTGGCGCGCTGCGCTATGAAAGCGATGTCACCATCGACGGCGTGCCCGGGTACGAATGGGCGACGGCGACCATCGCCAGGCTGCGTGCCATGGACAATGTCACGGTTCTGACCCGCACGACGGCCTTCGGCTACTATGCGCAGAACTTCGTCGGTCTCGCGGAGCGGATCAGCGATCATCTCAGCACTCCGGCAGCGGAAATGCCGCGCGAACGCCTCTGGCAGATTCGCGCCAAGAAGGTCGTGCTGGCGACGGGCGCGATCGAACGGCACATGGTTTTTGCGAATAATGACCGTCCGGGCGTCATGCTGGCTTCGGCTGCGCGCATGTTCCTCAATCATTACGGTGTTGCGATCGGCCGCAAGGTTGGCGTCTACACGGCCAACGACTCGGCCTACGCGGCAGCGATCGACCTGAAGCGGGCCGGGATCGACGTTCCGATCATCGTCGATACGCGCGACAACCCGAAATCGGCCATCGTCGAGGAAGCGCGATCGCTGGGTATCGAGGTACTGCCGGGACATGCGGTCTTCAGCGCCGGCGGCAAGCGTCGCGTGTCATCGATCTTGATCAAGCCCAACAGGGGCGGCAGCGAGCGTAAGGTCGCCGTCGATGCCCTGATCGTCTCTGCAGGCTGGACGCCCTCGGTTCACCTCTTCTCGCAGTCGCGCGGCAAGGTGGCGTGGGACGCGGCGAACGAGAGGTTCCTTCCCGGCACCTACGCGCAGGACTGCCTGTCGGTCGGTGCCTGCAACGGCACGGACGGCTTGCAGGACGTGATCAATGAGGCTATCGCCGCCGGCGGATCGTCGGCCGAGCAGGCGGGTTTTGCCGGCAAGGGTACGCCGGTATCATTGACCGCCACCGACAGTGCCAGCTGGATCGGCGGGATGATCGGCTCGGCTGCCGGCGCTGGCCCAGACACGACGGTCAAGGCTTTCGTCGATTTTCAGAACGATGTCACGGCCAAGGATGTCCGGCTCGCCGTGCGCGAAGGCATGCACTCGATTGAACACGTCAAGCGCTTCACGACGAACGGCATGGCGACCGACCAGGGTAAGACATCGAACCTGCACGGCCTTGCCATCGCTGCCGAGGCACTCAACAAGCCGATCCCGGCCGTGGGCCTCACGACGTTCCGCGCCCCGTTCACGCCGGTTACGTTCGGCACCATCGTCAATCATGCGCGGCACGATCTTTTCGATCCGACCCGGCGCACGCCGATGCACGCCTGGCATGCGGCGCAGGGCGCTGCCTTTGAGGATGTCGGCCAGTGGAAGCGTGCCTGGTATTATCCGCAGGCCGGCGAGGATATGCATGCCGCGGTCAACCGCGAATGCGTTGCCGTTCGCACTGAGGCCGGCATTTTCGATGCCTCGACACTTGGAAAGATCGAGGTTGTTGGCCCCGATGCGGCGAAGTTCCTTGAACTGCTTTACACCAATCCATGGGAAAAGCTTGGAGTCGGGCGCCTGCGCTACGGCATCATGCTGCGGGAAGACGGGTTCATCTACGATGACGGTGTTGTCGGCCGCCTCGCCGAGGACCGCTTCCACGTCACGACGACGACCGGTGGTGCGCCCCGCGTCATGAACCACATGGAAGACTACCTGCAGACCGAGTTCCCGCACCTTGATGTGTGGCTGACCTCGACCACCGAGCAATGGGCGGTCATTGCCGTGCAGGGGCCAAGGTCGCGCGAGATCATCGCGCCGCTGGTCGAAGGGATCGACATGTCCAATGAAGCCATGCCGCACATGAGCGTGCGCGAAGGCAAGATTTGCGGCGTGCCGACGCGGTTGTTCCGCATGTCGTTCACCGGCGAAACGGGCTACGAAATCAACGTTCCGGCCGATTACGGGCAGGCGGTCTGGGAAGCGATCTACGAACGCGGCAAGCCGCTTGGCCTGACGCCATATGGCACCGAGGCGATGCATATCCTGCGCGCCGAGAAGGGCTACATTATCGTTGGTCAGGATACCGACGGCACGGTGACGCCGCAGGATGCCGGGCTGACTTGGGCCATTGGCAAGAACAAGACCGACTATGTCGGTATTCGCGGGCTCTTGCGCCGCGATCTCGTCACTCCGGGACGCAAGCAGCTCGTCGGTCTCAAGACCGTTGATCCGAAGGTGGTGCTGGAGGAAGGCGCGCAGATCGTTGCCAATCCGAACCAGCCTGTGCCGATGACAATGATCGGACATGTGACTTCATCCTACTGGTCGGAAAATTGCGGCCGCTCCATCGCCCTCGCGCTGGTTATCGATGGCACGAAGCGGCTCGGCGAGACGCTCTATGTGCCGATGCCGAATGGAGTGATCGAAGTGGAAGTCACCGGAACTGTATTCTTCGATGACAAGGGAGAGCGTTTGAATGGTTGAGACGATCCAGGCAACACGCTTGCATCCGCTGCAGTCGGGTCGCACCGGTCCGGCCGCGGTCTCGGTGACGCTGGCTGATAATGCGACACGTGTCTCGCTGCGGGCCCGCCCGGACGCTGTCGCTGCCCTTTCGAAAGCACTCGGTCTGACGCTGCCGACAAAACCGAAATCGACCGCGGTGAATGGGAGCCGCGCCGCCTTGTGGCTTGGCCCCGACGAGTGGCTGATCATCGACGACGGCGAAAGCAACCTCGTTGCGGACCTCGCCAAGGCCAAGGTACTGCATTCGGCAGTCGACGTTTCCCATCGCAATGTCGGGATCATCGTTTCGGGCAAAGGGGCGGAAGGCGTCGTCAATGGCGGCTGTCCTCAGGACCTTTCGGAACGCGCCTTCCCGGTGGGGGCCGCCTCCCGCACGGTTCTCGGCAAGATCGAGGTCGTCCTTTGGCGCACGGCGGAAAATACATTCCGGGTCGAATGCTGGCGCTCGTTCTCACCCTATGCTTTCGCTTTCCTGCAGGAATCGGCGCGCGACATCTGGGTCTGATCGACGGCTGATTTTTTGGACTGCATGAAGTTCCGGTTGTGCAGTCCGGCCATTTTCATGTAAACGGCGCGATCATGCGGGCGGAGCCATCCACTTTGGATCGCTGCCGCGTTTGCAGCTATTGTGATGACTGCCGATTTCGCGTGGTCTCTTTGCCGAGAGAAGTGAAATGGCCGTTAGAAAGCGTCTCGTCATCAATTTCACCGGTTATGAGGGCCTGCACGCCGATGCGGTGCGGGGGCGCTATCTCAATAGCGCGTCGGATTTCAACAAGCTATGGGGCGCAAGAACCGTTGCCGGTGCGATGGTTGCCGAAGGCGACGACATCGCGTCCATGAACATCGCGACGCGCGGCAGTGACTGGAAAACCGAAACGAAATTCTGCCAATACGGTTCGGCCGATATCTTCGACGCCTATGCAGCGCGCAACGTCGTGACGCGCTTCGCAACCGGTCTCATGGCGTTCCTCGACATTTTGTTGACCGGCACCTTCTGGCGATATCTGCGCACCAGCTGGCGCTTCTGCATCTTCTTTCTCTGGCCGTTCGCCTATGCCTGCTTCGTGACGCTTGCCGCGCTGGCGGTCGGGCTCTTTCCCTTGCTCGCCGAGGGCAGCAAGTTTCACCTTCTATGGACGGTGCCGCTCGCGCTCGTCATTGGCCGTGTGCTCATTCGTTGGCCCGGGGAGAAGGTGTTTTTCTCGTACTTGCTGGACGATTGGGCGGCAGCTTCCGACCGCATTTACGGCCGCAATCCCGCTCTCAACCAACGCCGCAAGGCTTTTGCAGCCAATCTTGCCGAGAAGCTTCGAGTGACTGACGCTGACGAGGTCGTCATTATCGCCCATAGTCTAGGTACGGTGCCCGCGGTCGAGGCCATCGCTGACGTATGGCGTATCGATCCGGAATTGCTCAGGCGCAAGCCGGTGTCACTGGTCGCTGCGGGTTCCTGCCTGCTGATGATTGCACTGCACCCGCGCGCCAATGGTTTGCGTGAAGATGTGCGCGTGGTCATGCAAGAGACACCGGTCCTGTGGGCGGAGTTCCAGACGGTCACCGACATCGTGCATTTCTACAAATCCGATCCGGCAGTGGCTCTTCGGATAAAGCCGCGTCAGGCTCCGGTCATCGAGCGCATTCGTTTCAAGCGCATCCACAGCGCGAAGCGTTACACCCGTGCCAGGAAAAACTTCTTCAAGATGCACCTGTTGTTCCTGAAAGGCGCACAAATTCGCAACCCCTACGACATGGGCATGTTCGTGCAGGGGCCGTTTCCATTCAAGGACCTGGTGACGAAATATAAGGGGGTTGCGGCGCCGCTCGATCTGGAAGGCAAGCTCGCCGCTTGAGGCAAGCGCTCGCCGTTCAATCCATTTCAGGCGGATTTTCGAGGACCGCGATGGTCAGCCAATTGGCGACCAGCGCAGGCTTGAGCGAATTCTCGATTTCCAGGGTCACTTCGTAATTGTTGAGCACGCGGCCGGAAGGGCGGATATCGGCATCCGCCAGCTTGAAGCGGGCGCGTACCCGCTTGCCGGACTTTACGGGCGCCATGAACCGAACCTTGTCGAAACCGTAATTGATACCCATGGTTGCGCCCTCGAGCATCGGCAAGGCTTCATAGGCGAGCGTCGAAAGCAGCGAAATCGTCAGGAATCCGTGGGCGATCGTCCCGCCGAAGGGCGTTTCCTTCTCTGCGCGCTCCGGATCGGTATGGATGAACTGGTGGTCATCTGTGGCATCTGCGAACTGGTTGATCATTTCCTGGCTGACCACCCGCCACTCCGAGCAGCCGACCTCGGTGCCAACCGCTTCCTTCAACTGCTTGAGTGAAATCGCTTCCTTCATAACTTCGCGCTTTCCGAACGTCTTGTGATCTATTCAAGGCTGTTCGATAGCGGGTTATGGCGTGAATGTCATCCCGTCATAAAGGAGCACCATCTCATGCGGCCTGTATGCTGTCCGGAACAGGTGGTTTTTCGAGCTGGGCGGTTGCGGGTGAAAACAACAGTTTGACGAAGCTGCGAAATGCCAACACCTGACGTTCGATACGCTTCGGATCGTTGAGCGCCTTCGACATGATGATCGCGCCGTCGACGATGCATGAGAGCATGTCGGCCACATCGCCGAGATCGATCGCATCGCGCGGGCGGTGAACATCGGCAATGTCGTCGAGTATCGCCCGGAAGCGCATGTGCCATTCCTTTACCGATTGGGCGATAAGATTGCGCACATTGCGATCGAAGAGCCTTTCCTGGTAGCAGATGCTGGCAATGAGACAGCCGGGATGGCCGCTTGGAAGGTCGGACATGGTTTCTGCAAGAAGCTTGAGGCTGATGAGGAAGGCTTGAAGCGGATCGTCTGACAATTGATGGCCGCGTTCGAAAATCTCGTCGAAAACGCGATTGTTCTCGTCAACGTAGCGCCGAATCATCTTGTGCGCGAGTTCGTTCTTGTCCTTGAAGTGATAGAAGAAGCCGCTCTTGGTGATACCAGCCTCGACAATGATCTCTTCGATCGACGTTGCGCCGAACCCCTTGGCGAGGACCGAAGCTTCTGCGATTTCGATGATCCGTTCGCGGGTTTCCGCGCCCTTGCCCATGGCCTCCCCCAGAACTACTGTACCGTCGATACAGTTTTGCGATTGGTGAGCATAGCATGGAAAGGGCGATCCGGGCCATTGCGGCAGCTAAGTCTATGATACGACAACAGGTTTGTCAGCCGATCCGCCGCCGCACCGCAAGCTTTCTAGATCGTGCAGCCCAAAGAGCGCAAAAAGGACCATGCCGACAAGGGTCAAATGACCGGGGAGTGCGGCAGTAACCTTGGAGACGATCATGGCAAAATATCGCCACAATCTGCCGCAGCTTTCCGGCAGCTTTTTCCTCAGCGATGGGGGGATGGAAACGACACTCATATTCCTTGAGGGCATTGAGCTGCCGGAATTTGCCGCATTCGTGTTGATGTCGACCGACGAGGGACGGCAGCATCTCAGAGACTACTATGTTCGCTATCTTGAAGTGGCGAAAGAGAACGCTACCGGCTTCATCCTCGACACGCCGACGTGGCGGGCAAACGCGGACTGGGGCGCCAAGCTCGGCTACGGCCGCTCCGAACTGGACGCCGTCAACCGCCGTTCGGTGGATCTGCTTGCCGAACTTCGCCAGGAATATGAAACGCCTGCAACGCCCTGCGTCATCAGCGGCGCAATCGGTCCGCGCGGCGACGGCTACAAGGCCGGCAACATGAATGCCGACGAGGCCGAGGCCTATCATGCCGCGCAGATCGCAACCTTTGCCGATACCGAAGCCGATCTGGTCGCCGCCTACACGCTCACCAACTACAACGAAGCGATTGGCATCGCGCGCGCCGCCCGCGCCAGTGAAATGCCTTGTGTGATATCATTCACGGTGGAAACAGATGGCAAGCTGGTGACGGGTTCGTCTCTGCGGGAAGCGATCGAACGGGTCGACGAGGCGACGGGTGGTTCCCCGCAATATTACATGATCAATTGTGCGCATCCCACGCACTTTGCGCAGGTCCTGGAGCAAGGTGAAGCGTGGACGCGCCGCATTGGCGGCCTGAGAGCCAATGCTTCGACCAAAAGTCACGCTGAGCTCGACGACTCGACCACGCTCGACGCGGGCGATCCACTCGATCTCGGACGCCGCTATCAAGCGCTGACCCGGGCGTTTCCGCGGATGCGCGTCCTCGGCGGATGCTGCGGAACCGATCATCGCCACGTCGCCGCCATTTGCGAAGCCTGCGCCGCCTAGCGTGCTCAGTCGATCTTCCGCGGCGCCTTGTCCCTTACAGGCGTCCGCGGGGCCTTCTTCGTTCCGGCTGCTGCCCTTGCGACCTTGACTGTGCCCACGGGGCTCTCGTCGAACTTGACGGTCTTCTTAGGCCGCGAAGGCGCCTTTGCGGCCGGCTTGGCCCGGGCACGTGCCGGTCGCCTTGCCGGCATTTCAGTATGCGTGCCTTGCGGATCGGCATGGTCCGGCATATGCGAATGGTCGCTTTCAAGCCCGGGATCGGAAAACGGAATGGTTTCCAGCCCCTCCACGACCTCCGGTCCCTCAGTATCTTCCAGCATCAGGTAATCGACTTCCGGCTTGGTGTAGGCCGGGTCCCAGTGGGTATTTTCCGGCACGTTGCTGTGGCCGTAATGGCCGCCCTTCGTATCCCAGATACTGGCGTTGCGGTTATGGCCGCCCGGATCCTGACCGTTGACCGCAGGTTTGGGCAAGCCATTCGGCCAGACTTTCGGAATGGAATGGGTGGCTTCGAGCCAGCGGCAAAGCCGTCGAACATTATCGAGGGTGGCGCGAACCTTTGGCCGGTGGGCGAACCCTACGACTTCGATCTGGATGGCTGAATCGCGGTTCGTCTGGACGCCGTCAGAGAGGTTCTTGAGCGCCCGTGACGCAGTGTCCGTATCGATGTGCTGGTAGATTGTGGTGGCATCGACCGTGAAATGCGGATCGGATCTGTTCGCCTTGAACGCGGCGAATGCGCCTGCCGCGGAACTTCCTTCGGTTGTGTGATGAACGATCTTGAACGGGCCGCCGGTATAGGTTCCAGACGAACCGCTGATCGGCTTCCAGGTCGCAAAAGGACAACGTGGCATTGATTGTTCCCTCCCTTATTTTTGCGTTCGAGCGGGTTGAGCCGGCCCGCCTGCCGCCATTTTTTTCCGGCGAGTGCCTGCGTGCAGCCCGATTTCGGTTCCGCGAACCGTCTCGTACTGATCGGCCTTACGCACCTGTTCGTCGAAGCGGACACCGGCCAGGTTTTCGATGTCGGCAATCGGATACATTGCCGGCACGAATTCGGCCGGCACGGCGAATTCGAAATCGACGTCGGCAAGGTCTTGCTCAAGCATGAATCCATAGGCGGCGATGCCATCGGCCACGCGGCTGGTGATCACCTTCCAGTAGCGGGACGGGATCTTGGCACGCAGCACAGTTCGCCCGTCGCCGACACCGGTGAAGACTTCGTCTGAAGGGTCGAGCACCGGTCCAGCGAAAACGCAGAGCCGCTCGTTGGCTGCCTCGGCGAGCACGCAGTTTTCAAGATCGCCCCAATTTTCGTGGCCGCTGGCGGCCCGGTTGAACCCCGCGACCTGCGGCGAGCAATTGGTAACGTGATAGGTATCGCCATTCGCCCGACGCAGTTGATCGTAGGTTGCGCCCCAGGCAACGTCGTCGCGGCGCACGATATGGCCCTTGTCGAAAGCTTTGCGATCCCTGGTGAAAAACACATCCGGAATCTGCAGGGCTTCATCGAGGCGCGGATCGGTAAACCATAGTTCCTGGTCGCTCTCGCCGAGGCCGGAAAGGCCGCGCCGCGTATAGTCGCGACCGGGTTCGGGCCGTTTGAGTTCCGGCGCTTTGGTAACGTTGGACGCGGTGATCAGAGCAAGGCGGCGCTGCGCATGCATCCTGATCGAGAAGTTCTCATAGTGAAGCGTGTCCGATCCCGTGAGCGTCCGGGCGAGCACGCTCGCATCCGCTGCCTGCGGCATGGCCACCTCGACCGGCACGAGGAGCGCCTCTTGACTTGGGTCATTGAGAAAATGTGCGTCATAGCCCTTGCGCATGCTGAAGTCCGTATCGCGGAACGGCGCCCGCGCGGACTCAGTCATGCCAGCGTCGTCGGCGCTCACACTTTCGCTTGCCACGACCACGGCCTTCTGATCGTCGAGGTCGACTGAAATGGTAATGCGTAGCGGCAGGACGATGCGTCCCACCTCGCGTTCTTGCTTGATCGTGATCGACGACGCGGCGTGGGCGGTGGCGCTGGAAGCGGTATTCCCCGTGCTGGAAATCGTCGGGTCGCCGCCATTCGCAACAAGTTCGGCACCATCGGCCCGCTGCCACCAATCGCCCCAATCATTGGCACCGCCGGTCGGGGCTCCGGCGAATTGCACGCCGGCCGCGATTACGCGGCTGTCGCGCGACAGTTCATAGGCCGGCACGGCATAATTCTGCTTCTGGTAAAGGCCTCCGAAGTGCAGGCCCATGACCTCGCCGCTATCAAGGTCGAGAATTGCCGAGCCCGAGTTTCCGCCCAGCGTCGAGCAATCATGTGTCGCAGCGGGTACCATCTTGCCGAAGCTCGATGTCGTTATGCCGCCCTGGAGTTCGCCCGGTTGCAACCGCTTGACGCCGTAGCGTCCCGCCATGACATCGTTCTGGACATCGGAGGGGTTGCGGGGATCGAAGGCAGGATAGCCAATGGCGAAAATATCGTGGCCCGTAAGGTCGCGCGCATCCGATAGCGAAAGCTTCAACGGCTTGGCGGTTGCGGGAAGGCCGTTCACGGCAAGAATTGCCATGTCCCAATAGGGATGGATCATGACCACGCGAACGACGTCGAGCATCGGGCCGGTCGGACGTCCCTGTTCGCGCTTGAAATCAATGGCCGCCCGTGCGCCGTCGATAAAGGCGAGCCTGCGGTCGCCAAGCCCTTTCGAGAAAATTTCGGCGACATGCCTGTTGGTCATCAGCAGGCCGTCGCCGACGACAAAGCCGGTGCCACCATAGGGATACTTGTTGTTGCCCGGCAATTCGATGCGGCCGATCGACGGAATGACCCCTTCTATCCTGGTGCGGACGGCAGCATCATCCGACAGGCGTCGCCAGAGCGGATGCGTGACGGTAAAGGTATTGTCGACGATGTCGATCGCCGGCCGCAAGTCCGGCAGGATGATCGCTTCAAGCCCGTAAAGCTCACCCTCGGAGGGATCGCGGCCAAGCTCGATCGCTTCGAGGCCCGATTTGGCGAGCCTCGTCTCATCCGTATCGCCGGGCATGCTTTCGAGACCGGAATCGCCTCCAGCCTTGGTCCACTCCTCCAGCATGTTTCTGATGGGCTCGATACCGCCATGTTTCCTGGTGATGAGCGTCAGATAATCCTTCAGCCTGTCAGCGTCCGTATTCCCCATTTTCCCCACCTGTCCGCCCTCGGGCGCAACTCATTGCGAAAGCTCCATTCGTCAAAACCAGGAGCGCAGGAACTGCCTTTCCGCTGGTCCTTCGTCCACTCCGGGCAGTTCGCGCCCCTCATTTGCGGGAGCGGGTGCTTCGCCGCCCTGGAGCGCGGCGCCGGCGCCGCTCGTGCCAGCCGCGGCGAGATAGACGACAAAGGCATTGAGGACCGCAAGGAAGAGGTCGGCTCCGGCGGTGCTGCCGGCAAAGAATGCCGTTGCGAGGCAGATCACCAACGACACTGCGAGCCCCAGCCATCGCGGTTGCCAGCCTAGGGAACGCCAAAGGCCGTTCGTTACTGCAGTCGTTGCAAGCGTCATGCCGCCAATGGTGCCGAGTGCCGTCAGATCGAGCAGTTGAGGGGTCGCAGGCATCCTATCCTCCGCAAAATGGAACATGGTCCAAGACCCGCCAACGCCTGGCTTCGTAAAACGGGCGCAAATCCAGTCTGCCGTCCCCGGCAACTCCCGATACCGCCGTCAGGTCGCGTTCCTCGGGTTGCCGCCATGCACTGCTATTCAATAGGCAAAGTAATTCGACCCGGAATCTTCAGCATTGGTGCAAGACCAATAAACCTAATAAACTCCAGTATTATCAACTATAAGTTGTTGCAAATGCTTTAGTAACATGTACTATTCAAGCGAATATTTGACGATCTTGACACAAAATTGCGCCTGATCAAGCGAAATCTGCTGAAGCCTGCCCCATTTGCTCCAAAGGAATTAGTTGGTTCAAGAAGAGGCGATTGCGGCGATCCACCCCGTCGAAAGCGCCGTTCAGTATTCTCGATAGCGTTCTGGCTGGATACCATAATGATAGATCAGGATTGCAACGCCGCTATTTCCGAGCCACGCTACCTAAAGTAAGAGCCCTGCGCGGCTATTCAGTGTTTTTTGCAATGAAATCGAGTACTTAGTTGTAGAAGACGGGCGATGAACAAGTTATGGTCCAACATGTTAATACCAAGTGATTAAAGATTCTCCAGTCTATCCGAGTGAACTTTAAGTAATTTATGCTATATTGACCAATCAGAGTTCTCGTGTCTCGGGGGACGCTTGCGTGAGTGACTTGAGTGGCAGTGAAATCAAATTGCTTCGATATTTGATTGGTCAGGCGTTTCCCAACCTGAACCTCTTCTCTATCTTTCTATCCGATCAGGAATTTCTGCCGCTTCCCGCAACGGTGGTCAATCCGGACCTCGGCTATGAGGAGGCGCTGCAGGATTACATTGTCGATACGATTATTCCCGAAGCACTGATGGACAAGTTCCTGCGCATTCTGACGACAAAGAAGCGAATCCGCGCGCAAATTCAGTCGCTTATGGACCCAGTCGATATCGACGGCAACATGTGGTTCCGGACCTACATGCAAGGGGAAGTCGCTTTCAAGTATTGCGATGACGAAGGCGTATTCGATTACTTTGCGCAATACCATCCATTTACTGCTGAGTTGTGGGCGAAAGTTACGGAACTCAAAGCAGAACAGATCAGCCAGTCCAAGTATTTCCTCGCGATTGTAACACCGGTCGACCTCGAAAACCTGGAAGCGACGGATGGTACGGTGTTCGACCATGCGTTCAACGATTGGCTCAAATCCCGCTCGGGTCCTCCTGAGGCGCGCAAACGTTTCATGCTCATCTATGAGAAGGAGGAGATGGGCAACTGGTGGAACAAATGGAAGGACCGCTATCGCGCCAAGTATCCTGCCATCGATGACGAGCCAATATTCTTGCGGGAGCTCAAGAATGATCCAAAAGACCGGGCTAGCGTCCGCGCTGAGCTTCAGGCTTTTCTCAATCTGCCGGACGAGCCGCTGTCACCCAAATTGTCCAATGTCTTGTTGCTTGGGACGCCGTCGACCGCTGACACCGATCCGGGTACGCAGGCCGGCGACGTTGCGCTTTTTCAATATCTGCGCCGATTCAACGCGGACCGTGTACAGTACTGGGAGGATGGCTGGGGCGATACAATGCGGATGACCGTGCCGCAGCGTGACGAGTTCTTCCGATATCCGCCGATTTTTACACGCTCCGCATCGGAGCGAAACACCACTGTCGGCGGGCTCAAGGACAAGATGATCCCGCTGCTCATGGACGCCCTCGGGTATTCCAACGACGATGTGGTGGGCATTTGGCGCGATAGCGTCAGCAAGTTCCAGCGCGTCTACTGGCGCTCGGCAGGCGAGTGGTGGGACAGCACGGAGATCAATCCGAAAACAGAGAACGCCTGGAAAGGTTCGGTCGAAGAAATCGGGGCAAAGCTTGCCAAACTTGCCGGCTTCGGCGACCTTTGCGAGAGCAAGCTGCGTACGCGTTTCGAAAATCTTCCCGACAGCGATCCAAACCGCCAGCTTCTTTCGACCAACCTGCAAAAGCTCGGCCAGACCGTGGTCAAGCCTGGCGAATATGAAACAGTCGCCGTATCGCTCGATAGCCTCGAGGAGAGTGTGAGCCGTTTTAATCGGGCGCAACTCAATATCGTCGCCGCCCATGATCAGAGAACCAGGCCCGGCGATAAACAGCATACGATCAATCATTTCGAGGATTGGGATACGCGGATCGACCGACTGGTCGGACAATATTTTCCCGATCGCGAGCCGAAGATTTTCCGTATCGCCGTGCTGTTTCAGAATTTCGATAAGTTCGATGGTCTCAAATTTGACGAAGGCCTTTCTGTGCGGCGCTGGAACCTGCTCAAGGTCAGACGCGACAACAACAAGATCGATTTCAACAGCAGCGATATGAACCATCTGATCGATGCGGCCAAAGACATGATGCACCACTAGGGAGGCGGTACGCGTGAACGTAATCCCCGGTGCAGCGACCGACCTGCCGGAGACCCATGCCGAGATCTTCATCCGGCGCTGGCTAGCGGGTGACAAATCGTGTTTTGCCAAGGGGGCGGGTATCCTCATCACGACCCCCTATCCGGGCCTGCGCAGTTTTCGCAGGGACCTTGCGCGATATTTCTGTGGCCGCGAAACACAAAAGCGCGATCTGAAAAAATTCTTCGCCAATCGCGAGACCGAGAACACGGCGACATCCGGGAGAATGACCTTTGTCGTCGGCGGCTCGGGCAGCGGCAAATCTTCGCTGACACGCGCTGGCCTTATCGCGGAACTCGACAGTATTCCGATCAAGGGGCAATGGGGCGCATGGTACGTCGCCGAAATGCGACCGGCAAAAGACCCGATCGGGCAGCTCCAACAAGCCTTGTGGAGCGTTCTACGTTCGATCATCGACCTCGCCTATGTCGATCCCGATACCGAAGACATGCCCAAAGGCGATTTCCCCGAGCGCTCGACCGCGGAAAAATCGGCCTCGATCCGTGGGGCAACGGACCGTATACGCGGAGCGGCGCGCGAGTTCGGCATCGAATGGCCCGACGATGCAACCCAGCACGATGTCGAGACAGCAACGCTGCGATGGCTGGATCGCGAAATTTCGCCGACGAAAGGCACCATATCGACCCGATCGGTGTTCGATTTCGTCAGTGAAGTCCTTGCGACTTTTGACGAAGCCGCAAGCTATGGCGAGCGGAGCGGGCGCCCACTGCTCCTGCTTCACATCGACCAGTTCGAGGAGATATTCCGCAAGGAGTGCGATGCGGATGGCCGCAAGGCGCTGATCGGCCTGCTCCGCGATATTTACGAGTACAAGCCTGCCTGTCTCTTCGCGGTTGCCACGATGCGCAGCGAGGAACTGCACCGGTTTTCCGAATATGCCGGCATGGCCGAGGTTATCAATTCCTCGATGTATCTGGTTGACCTCGTCACCGGTGATGACATTGAGGCGGCAATCGTCGAGCCGGCAGGCCGACTTGCCAAGCTCTGGGAACTGCCCCTCGACGCCGCCACCGAAGCGCGGATCGCACCCTACACGGCAGAATCGGTGAAGGAGCTCAAGGAGGCGTACCGAGAGGCCGGCGAAGCTCTGCAGCACAAGGCTGATAAGTTGCCCCTCTTGCAGCATTTTCTGCCGCTGGTCTGGGAACACGCCGTCGATGACTGGATTGCGAGGCGGGCAAAGAACAAGGATGCGCAGTTCGAAATCGACACCCAGCATCTTGCGTCCGTTCCCGGTTGGACGCCAACGGCGGCCAACGAGCAGGTATGCCGGCTCGGGCGCTGTCTCAACGCCGCCGCCGATCGGGTTTTCGCCGAGGCCGAGGACGTGATGACGGCGATGGCGAAGGAGCAAGGCTTCAAGGGCGGCCAGAATGATTTGCGTCTTGAGGCGGAAGGAATTCTTTCCGTTTCCTTGTGCTGCCTGGCGCAGCTCGATGATGGCGGCCAGGCGGTGAGAAAATTCGTTTCGGTCGACGAGATGCTGGCGACGAGCGCCGGCGCGGTTCGGCTCGGAACATCGAAGGCGGCGAAGGGGCTGCTTCGGTCCTACCTGCGCGATGCGCTGCAGAAGTTCGAGGATGCGGGCCTCGTCGAACTCCTGCCATCCGAGAGCGGAGAGAGGTCGGACATCTACAATGTCACGCACGAGTCGCTCATCCGTAACTGGGCGGCGTACAAGCAGCATCTCGAATTGCAAAAGCGCCTCGAACAGCGCCTGGCGCAGCTCGCAATCCAGGAGCTTCCGGCGATCGACAATATCGAAAGCGGGCTGCTGCATCGCTTGTTCCACAGGAACTGGGAGGCGGCGAGCACGCTGATCCCTTCGGAAAGCCAGGCGACACTACGCCTGCTGTTCGGCCCGGATTCCCGTTACAGCGATGCGTGGGCTAAGGACGTTCTTGTCGAAAAAAAGAAGCAACTTGTTTCGATCGGCGATACTGGCCAGGCCCTGGTAGAGCCGGACAAGCGGATTCGTTGGATAGGCGACCTCTGGCGCGACGCTGTCAAATGGCGCGAATGGGGCAGCAAATGGGTCAACCAGTTGCAGACCCTCGTCATGTGGGGCGTCAGCGCCATCGCCGCCTTGGCCATGGTCGCGCTCGGAGCTTCCTTGTGGGCCAATAATGAGCGCGTCAGGGCAGACGGCCTTGCGGTGCAACTCAATCGTGCGCTCGCGGTCAACGATTTCGCCAACTCGACCGCCCCTCGCAACGGTGCTGACGATCGCGCCCTGAAATGGCTGATCGACACGGTAAAAGCGGACTATCAATCGACGCATGACGAACAGCAGAAATCCGTGCTGCGCAAAACCATCGGCCTCATCGATACCGGTGCGCGCGCGGTCTACGGCGCCGATCTTATGGTTTCGTTCGAGCCTGGCTTGCCGAAGGGCGAAATCCAGAACGTGGACTGCAAGAAGGCGACCGAGAATTCCGGCGCATTAGATGCGTCCAAGATAGCGTTCAAGGTGCCGTCACCCTTCGATGGAAACCCCATAAGTACCGTTACAAAACTTGAATGCGGGTCGAAGGACGGCAACTGGGTTTTCCGTCTCGACGTATCGGAATCACCCAGCAACAATATGACCACGCGGCTCGACACATATGTAGGCTTGCGGCGGCTCAACACACCGACGCAATTTGGTGTTCGCGGACCGCGCTCGACTGAAAGCGGCGAGAAAATCAACCTCCTCGTCCAGGATCGCGAGATACGCACGCGGCTGGCAGATGTAAAAATCCAGGATGTGAAGTTCGTCCAGGCCGGCGCGGTCGTCGGCTTTTTGATTCCGAACATTGGTCCGGAACATGCGGGCAAGCGGACGAATGTCTATTTATGGACGACGACAGGCCTTTCTGATCCGATCCAGGTCCCGACCGGAATGGCTGGCGCAGGGTTGCTGGCCGCCGGACAAGGGAACGATGCGGCCAAAGACGGGCGGGCGTGCCGATCCTACAAGGTGAACCTTTTCAGGGCGACGGCAGGGAAGGGCGGACCCGACGATGTCAGGGCCCTCGACACGAGGCCGACCTATCGCACCTGTGACGCCGGTCCCGTCGATCTTGATACAAATGACAAGCAGCTTGTGGTATACAGGGCAGGTTATGACAACAAGAAATGCCTCGATGATCTGTCGGACTGCCAGAACACGATAGAGGTGCAGTACAGGGATGCTGCGAAGGGCCTTGCCGAGCCGGATGATGGGCATACCGCTCGGACCCGCATCGTATATATCGGTCCAAAAATCATCGACGCAGGCGTTCAGGGCGATTGGCTGTGGCTCGAAGACGTCAAGCTGCGCAAGTGGCGATATCTTGTTGGTACGCAGCCGCTGAGCGATATCCTCGAGATGCGGTGGCAGAATGCCAGCGGAGCCTCGCTTCAGGGTGCTGCCGGTTTCAAATATCGCTTGCCGCAGACGTGCAAGGACATCGCGGAATGCAAGGCATTTGTCTCGAAACCCGATAAAGGTTGGCCTGGAGTTGAAGATGAAAGTAACGAGTAATCTGCGAACTTTGGGCCTCGGCGCCCTGGCGGCAGTCGCACTGACCCCGCCGGGGAACGCATCGCCCGAAGCACCTGTCGCCGTGGAAAACCTGCGGGCGATCGACAGGCTTGGCCAGATCAGGTCGGATTATCTGAAAGCAATCGGCAAGCCTGAACTGGCAGAAGAGCCTGACAGCACGCAGATTGCGCAGTGGCAGAATTTTCCGAACTTCGGTAATTTTCCGAACTGGGCGAATGGATGGCAGAATTACTAGACGCGCAGTCCCTGCGTGCCACGACCCGGCTGCTGGTGATGCAGCCGACGGCGTTCTGCAACATCAATTGCGATTATTGCTATTTGCCGCATCGTAACGACAAAACGGTCATGCCGCTGGAAACAGTCGGCCGCGCCGCCAGCTTCATCTTCGATTCGCAACTCAATGCGCCGGACTTTACAATCGTCTGGCACGCCGGCGAGCCCCTGGTCATTGCTCCGGAATGGTATCGTCAGGCCATTGCCCTTTTCGACCGGGTGGCGCCGGCCGGACTCGCCGTGCCGCACGCCATGCAGACCAACGGCATGCTGATCGACGACAAATGGTGTGACTTCTTCCTGGAAACGCATATGCGCGTAGGTGTCAGCCTCGACGGAACAGCGCGGCTGCATGATGCACGGCGCAAAACGCGATCGGGGAAAGGCACGCATGCGCAGGTCATGCGCGGCATCGATCATCTGCGCCGCCGCGGCGTCCCCTTCCATATCATCTGCGTAGTCGGCAAGGCGACCCTCGATGCTGCGGAAGAACTGATGGATTTCTTCAATGCTGAGGATATTCGCCATGTGGGTTTCAACGTCGAGGAAATAGAGGGCTCCGTTGAAACGTCGACGCTTGAGGCGGAAGGGTCTGACACCGCATTCCGCCGGTTTTTCGCCCGCGTGAGCGAAAGAGCGCGCGCAGCCGATCCTCCCATATTGATCCGCGAACGCGAAGACCTTCTCGCCTGCCTGCAGAGCCCGGCCTTCGGCTACTTCGGCTACAATTCGCAGAACGCTCCGTTCGGGATCGTGACCGTATCGTCCGGCGGCGATCTCTTCACTTTCTCGCCTGAACTTGCCGGCCTCAAAAATGAAGCCTTTGGGGATTTCTGTATTGGAAATCTAGCCGACGCGACGCCGTCCAGCGCGCTGGCATCGTCTACGTTCCGGGCAATGTGGCACGATATCGATGAAGGGGTCAGCCGATGCAAGGCAAGCTGCGCCTATTTCAACCTGTGCATGGGCGGCGCGCCGGTCAACAAGCTCTTCGAGAACGGAACGTTCAACAGCACCGAAACCATGTTCTGCCGCCTGTCGCACCAGGCGGTCGCCGATGTGGTGCTGGCGGAAATCGAGAGCAATCTCGCCGCGGCGCCAAAGGCCGCCGCGTTCATTGCGGCTGCAGGCTAGACCTATTGCCAGAACGGGGGAAGCTGCTTGGCCTGCCAGGCAGCGACGATTAAGCCAATCGGTATGCCTTGGTTGTAGGCAGCACGAATCTCGGACCGCGGATCGCCTGCATGGTGCAGGGCGACGAGTTCAAGACGCTGGTTGAACACCGGCGAACCGGACGAGCCGCCGAGCGTATCGGCGTCATAGCGAAAGCGGGAGCCATTCTCGTTGGTGCCGAGCGATTTGCCGATCGCCAGCGCTTGCGGCGTTCCCGCTGGGTGTTGAACGATGAGAACTGGCAAATCAGCATTGGGAAGAGCGATATTGGCTGCAACGCGGATCGGCTTCCAGTCGGTCAGCGGCGATGCAAGGCGCAGCACCGCGTAATCGAGGTTCGACGCGCTGGCGATGCCTGCTCCGCCGGTGTCGACCGTATCGAACGGGCTGGCGTCAAGCGTCCATGCGTCGCCTGCGGCAAGATTATAGGGTGTGCCCTCGTCGAGCCCGTTGGCGTCGCGGGCATACCCGAAACGACAAACGATGTCGGCGGGGCTCGCCTCCTTGTTCAACTGCCGCTTGACGACATGATGATTGGTGAGGACCAGATCGGGCGCGACGAGAAGCCCGGTGCCTTGGGCCTGGCCGCTCGGAAACTCGATCCGGCACGTCGCCGCGCTGACGAGAGCGAGGCTTTGCGCCCAGATCCTCAGATCGGCAAAGCCACCGCCCTGCACGATCTTTTCGAGCTGCATCGAGGGGGCGGCGGCCAAGCGCTCCGGTGCGGAGGTCCCCGCTGCACGGATGGCATCGGGCAGACGCCGCACCCACGGATTCTTGCCGCGTTGTCTCTGCAGGGCGTCGACGAGGCTGTCGGTCCATCCCTCGCTCTGGATGCTGATCAGATAGGCATGGATTTGTTGCTCGAAGCTGCCGGGCCCGACCTCATTGGCGAGCGACCCCTTGTCGAGTTCGTCGGAGAGGAACATGTCGAAGCGCGACACTGTCGGAAACGAGCGCAGTATAGCCTCGCGCAGGATTTTCAACTGCGGCCCTGAAAGCTCGTTCCAATCCATGATGCCCCCGCGCTCGTCTACGCTCACACCGATCATACACGTGGGAGAACGCTTGCGCCACGAGAATGCAATGGGTTTAACTGTGCGCAGGAAGACCTTGTTTAATGAATTAATGTACGTACATTATAAATGAAGATCATTTGGGACGAACCTAAACGATTGGCTAACATATCGAAGCATGGCTTGGACTTTGCTGCCTTGTCGTTTGAGTTCTTTCTTGCTTCGATGATCATTCCAGCCAGGGCAGGCCGCAGCAAAGCTATCGGTCGTTTCGAGAGCGGCATGATTGTGGTGGTCTTTAACGTGCTTGGAAAAGAAGCATTGTCGGTGATCTCGATGCGTCCAGCACGTATAGACGAAAGGCGTTTGCTCTGATGGTCAAAAAAACGTTCAAGACAGGCTTTGAACCGGGTCGTGGTTTCACACAAGAGGATTGGGACGCAGTCGATAGCCCGCCGTTGACGACGGAAGAGATCGCCCAAGCAAAGCCCTTCCGTGAAGCTCTTCCAGAGCTTGCCACCGAGATGGACAGAGAAATTGCCAGACGCGGCCGGCCAAAGGCGGAACTAACCAAAATGCCGGTTACGATCCGTCTCGATGCAGACGTCATTGCCAAGTTCAAAGCCACGGGCAAGGGCTGGCAGAGTAAAATCAATGACGTCTTGAAGCGTGCGAAGGTTTAGGATTTCTGGCTCGCCCAGCCTCAACATCTGCGCTGCAGACATTTGACATACGAACTATGAGTGGGGGTTCAGATGGTGGGCGTGACAGGGATTGAACCTGTGACCCCTACGATGTCAACGTAGTGCTCTCCCGCTGAGCTACACGCCCATCTGACGGGGCGCATACACCATATTGAATCAGCCCCGTCAATAGCGCCTGAAGAACTTATCGGGCTTTCTTTATCGGAACGAAAGAATGTCGCAGCTTCTCAAGCTGCGACCAGCATTTTTTCGATTTCGTTGACGAGATCGCGCAGATGGAACGGCTTCGACAGCACCTTGGCATCCTTAGGCGCCTTCGAATCGGAATTGAGGGCAACCGCGGCAAAGCCGGTAATGAACATGATCTTCAAGTCCGGGTCGATCTCCGAGGCGCGCCGTGCAAGCTCGATCCCGTCCATCTCCGGCATGACGATGTCGGTCAAAAGCAGCGAGAACGGCTCTTCGCGCAAGCGATCGTAGGCGCTGGCACCATTGTCGAAATGCGTGACGTGATAGCCCGCCTTTTCCAGCGCCTTGACCAGAAAGCGCCGCATATCATTGTCATCTTCTGCAAGAAGGATTCTCTTCATCAGTCCGTCCGAATTCTCTAGCGCCGGATCATCCCCAAACCCTGCGTCGTACTACTCTTAACAAAACGCTTTTTTGGTAAAGATCGCGTGAATGATTTGCTAGAAATAAGGGCGAACGGGGCAAAAGTCGAGGTGTCGCCAGTGTGATCAGCATTGAGCCTTAACGCCGGGGAAAGTTGGCGGACAAGCCGTTTCGAACCGTTCATCAATTCCCTATCGCGGAAACTTGCACTAGAGTGGGGAAAACCAGCCCGCCTTGCAGCGAAACCTTGAAGCAGAAGATGACAGTCGAGCGCGATTTCACCGATATCCAGCCGTTCGAAGTGCGGCAACCATCCGATCAGCGCATTCCTTTCGTTTTCAATTCCCCGCATAGCGGCCGCTTTTACCCGCGCGCTTTCCTCGAACAGTCGCAGCTCGACCCGCAAACCATTCGCCGGTCAGAGGATTGTTTCGTCGACCAGCTGTTCGCCACCGCCGTGCCGCTTGGAGCACCCTTGTTGCTGGCGCACTTCCCGCGCGCCTACCTCGATGTCAATCGCGAACCCTACGAACTTGACGCCAAGATGTTTCAGGAGGCTCTGCCTTCCTATGCCAATGGAAGTTCCGCCCGTGTCGCCGGAGGCCTCGGTACCGTGCCGCGCCTCGTTGGCGAGGGCCAGGAAATCTATGCAAAGAAATTGCCGCTGGGCGAGGCGCTGGATCGCATCAGCACGATCTACAAGCCCTACCATGCCAGGCTCAGCGGCCTTCTCTCGGCAACGCGACAGCGCTTCGGCTACGGCGTCCTGGTGGATTGCCATTCGATGCCGACAGGCATCCGCTTCCCGGAGAGCGGGATGCGCCCGGATTTCATCATCGGCGACCGGTTCGGAACGAGCTGCGCACCGGAACTCGCCAACTCCGCTATCCATCTCCTGCGGGAAATGGGCTACCTCGTTGCGCACAACAAGCCCTATGCCGGGGGCTATATCACCGAACACTACGGCAGCCCGCTGAAGGGCCTTCACGCGCTGCAGATCGAGGTCAATCGCGGCCTCTATCTCAACGAACAGAGTTACGAGAAGAAGTCCGGGTTCGATCAATTACAGCGGGATATCGCCCAGTTTCTTGCCGACCTCGTCTCGCTGCCAGATTTTTATTTTCTCGACCAGCCGCTCGCGGCGGAATAGGCACATATTCGCGCGGCCAATAAAAAAGACCGCGCATGAAGCGCGGTCCAAGTCTAGGGAGGAAACGCCCAAGGAGGGCAGAACAGGTCGCCCCGTTCACCCACAACTCTATGCTGCGTCGCACAAATGTCAAGAAATTTGTGTATGTTTTTGTGCACCGATGGCGACTGCTCAAATAATATGCACCAATCTCATCCATAATGCACCTGTATGAGAATGTTTTAATCGCGAGGAGCCATTTTGGTCGTAGAACTTTCCTTTTTAAAGCGGATTGCGAGTGTCGCCGCAGAGCAGACCTTGCCGCGATTCCGCAATATTTCGCTCATCGACAATAAATTCGAGTCGGGGTTTGATCCGGTTACCGAGGCTGATCGGGAGGCCGAGAAAGCGATTCGCGCGCTGATCAATGCGGAGCATCCAGACCACGGTATTCTGGGTGAAGAATATGGCGGCGAGAATCTCGACCATTCGCATATCTGGGTAATCGATCCGATCGACGGCACGCGCGCATTTATCTCCGGTATCCCGGTCTGGGGTACCCTGGCCGGGCTTACTGTGGATGGTGACGCGGTTGCCGGCGTCATGGCGCAGCCATTTACCAATGAGCTGTTCCTGTGTGATGGCGAAGCGTCGTGGTATGAGGGTCCGGGCGGAACGCGGCGGCTTGAGACACGCAAGACGCGCGATCTCGCCGATGCCACATTGTTCACGACGACGCCCGCTATATTCAAGGCCGAGAAGCGGACTGCCTATGATCGCGTCGAACAACGCGTCAAGCTCGCCCGCTACGGCACCGATTGCTACGCCTATGCGATGGTTGCTGCGGGTTTTGTCGATCTCGTCATTGAGACGGGCCTTCATCCCTATGACATTGTTGCGCTGATACCCATCATCGAAAAGGCGGGCGGCGTTGTGACAACCTGGGATGGCGGTCCAGCCGAAAAGGCCGGAAGTATCATTGCCGCCGCCAACGCCGAACTCCATGCGCAGGCTCTTGACGTTTTGAACGGGTAGAGCACGACATGCGGCGGCGCCTGCGCGCCTCGTCGGTTTTCAGGCGCTGCCGTCCAGCGCAGGCTCGTTTTCTTCGCCAGCCTCCGCCAGAACGGACCCATCGTCACCGCCGGTGCCAGGGATGAAGGCATCGAAGGCAGCGAAGAACTGCTCTCGGTACAAATCCTTTTCCTGCAGGATCTCGTGGCGCGCGCCATCGATGGTAAGCAGCGTCGTATTGCGCATCTGCACGGCGAACCGTTCTATTGCCGGCGTCGAGACGACGGTGTCGGCCCCGGCCGCAACGATGAGTGTCGGGATGCGGATCGTGTCGACGTAGTCGGGCCTGGTTACGCGCTTGATCGCCTTCGCGGCGGCGACGATCCAGCTTGCGGTCGGGCCCCCGATCGCAAGCTCGGGCGCGCTTTCAAGGACGCCGCAATTGCGATCGTAGCGGCTCGCATCAGATGTCACCTCATTGGCCGCAAACGGGCGCAAGACATGCGGACCGCCGAGCATATATGTGCCGCCGAGCGCGGTTGAACGCAGCGTATTGGCGATGACCCGTGCGGTCAGCTTGCGGGCGCGGCCGGAATTGATGTCGAGAAGTGGTGCAATCAGCACCATCCGCCGTATACGGTTGGCAAAGGCCGGTGCGGCAACGAGGGCAGCCAGTGCTCCGGCCGAATGGGCGAGAACGTAATATGGGCCACGGCAGTCGGGGAGGATAACGGACTTGAACAGCAACTCGAAATCGCCCGCATAATCATCGAAACGCTTCACGAAGCCCTTGGCGGCATTGCGTAAATATCGGCTTGACGCGCCTTGCCCTCGCCAGTCGAAGGTCGCCACCGCAAAACCCCGCGAGGCGAGATCAGTAATCGTCTCGAAGTATTTTTCGATGCACTCGTTGCGGCCATGCAGAATGATGATCGTGCCATGCAGCGGGTGGCTGGAGGCGGGGGTGATCGCATAGCGGAGCACCTTGCCTTTGCCGAGATCGAGCCCCTCGACACGCGTGCCGGCCGGTATCGGGTTGGCGGCGGTTTCGACAAGGGGGCGGATCGTTTGCTTTTGCTGGTCCACGTCGGTGCCGGCTCGATGTGATGGTTGAATGCGCTTTTGATAAGATGCGCCGCCTTAAAGGTCAAACGGCGGCGTCCAGAAAAAGAATGACCGGAAACCCTGCCTGGGAGTTTCCGGTCAATACGTTGCGGCTGGAAGGGACGTTACATCCGCAACGATCTCGGCTTGTTTGATCAGTAAGCCGGATTTATTTCGATGCTGAAGCCGCTTTTAGGACGGTCGTAGTAACGATCGCGGCCCATGCGCCGGGTTTCAAGAATGTCGCCGTCACGAGATACAACGACAAGGACGGGCTCGCCGCGGCGCGAGGTGCGGGCAAAGTAGCGACCGCGATCGAAGTTCACATCGCGCACCCTGTAGCCGCGCCGTTCGAGCATGCGGGTAACATCGCGCGGTCCGAACCGGTAGCGACGGTCATCGCGGTAGCCTTCGTAGTAGCGGCGGTCCTGTACCAGATAGCCATCATTGTAATCTTCGTCGTCCACGTAGATCGCCGGCGCGCTGTTCCGGTAGTAGCGGCCATCGGCGAAAGCCGAAGCCGAGAAGCCGGTGATCAGAAGCGCCACTGACGTGAGCGCAAGAACGGTCTTTTTCATTTCAAAGTCCTTTGTCGTGTCGGATCGAATGCCAGATTGAGTGTAGGTTTAGCGGCATCGAGCTGAACGTATTCCGAAGAACATGTTCATTTTGCGTTCATCTGGCGGCCGGGATCGTCACGCTGGCGCTGGACTTTTTGATGCCTGCCGCGCCCTTGAAATCGAGAAATGCCTAACCAAATAGACGTTGTGACCGCCATAACGGGGTCTCTGGTTTACGAAGGCTTGCCACTGCGGGAGCTCTCAATCGAACCAAAATACGCAAACATTGTCGCTCTAAAGGAGGGCTTAAACATGCGTCACGTTGATTTCTCACCCCTTTACCGTTCTACCGTCGGCTTTGACCGGCTGTTCACCATTCTTGATTCGCTGGCTCAGCCGGAAGGCGCCCAGACCTATCCGCCCTATAATATCGAGCGGACCGGCGACAACGCCTATCGCATCACCATGGCCGTTGCAGGGTTCTCGGAGGACGAGATCCAGATCGAGGCACATCGCAACCAGCTGAAGGTCACCGGCGAAAAGAATGCCGAGAAAACCGATGAAAATGCCGAAACGCTTTATCGCGGCATTGCTTCGCGGGCTTTCGAACGTCGCTTCCATCTTGCCGATTTCGTCGAGGTCAGTGGTGCCAGCCTGAAAAACGGCCTGCTGCATATCGATCTCAAGCGCGAAATCCCGGAAGAGATGAAGCCGCGCAAGATTGCCGTGACTTCCCTGTCGGACACGGAAGCCAAGCAGATAGAAGCTAAAGCCGCCCGCTAAGCGATTGGCAAGGTGCAACGGGAGAAAGCGGCGTGAAAACGCCGCTTTTTTCATGCGATGAGGGCGCCGAAGCGGTCTACTTCATCCGGCGTTGTTGCAAAGCTCGTCACCATCCGAGCAAGCGATTCGCCTTCAGCAGCAACTCTTCCTTCAAAATGCGGCGCTCGCCAATCGTGAAAAACAGCGCCGGCTCCCCGCAGTTTTGCGGCTGTTTCTCTTGGCATCACGGGAAACACCTCGTTTGCGCGTGGCTCCCAGGCGAGGCGCAGTTGCTTTGATGCGCGAATATGGCCCGCGAGGCGTGCACTCATGGCATTGGCGTGAGCCGCAAGTTCCAGCCATAAGCCCCCGCCGAAGTAAGCCTCGAACTGGGCGGCGATGAAACGCGATTTTGAAAAATGTTGGGCGACGCGCTTGCGCAGGAAGGGGAAGCCCTCCGCTCTTGCCGGGTCCATGAACACCAGCGCTTCGGCGCACCAGCAGCCGTTCTTGGTGCCGCCGAAGGACACGATGTCTACCCCCTGCCGCCACGTCATGTCTGCCGGCGAGCATCCAAGCGATACCAGCGCATTGGCAAAGCGGGCGCCATCCATATGCAGCGGCAGATCGTGCTCGCGGCAGAGCGCGGAGATGGCGGCAATGTCGGCGAGTTCGTAGAGCGTTCCGATCTCGGTGGCCTGGGTAATAGACACGCCCATCGCCTGGCCGATAAAGACGTTACCGGGCGTAACGGGTTCAAGAGCGGATCTGAGGTTATTCAAATCCATGCGTCCGGTCGGTCCATCGACGGGACGCAGGCGGGCGCCTACGCTGATGAATTCGGGAGCCCCGGCCTCATCGCCAATAAGATGTGCTTCCCGGTGCGTGAATGTCATCCCGCCGGGCCTGGCAAAGCTTGCGAGCGCCAGAGAATTGGCCGCCGTGCCGGTCCCAACGAAGAAAACCGCGACCTCACGTTCGAATATCTCGCAAAAGGTTTGTTCCACTGCCTTGTCAAGCGCGCTCGACCCATAGGCCGGCACAAAACCGCCTGCATTCTTGACCAGGCTTTCAGCGATCTTGGGGTGGGCGCCGGCCCAATTGTCGGAAGCAAAATGCATGAGATTGTCCTGCAGTACGATCTGATGCGGCTGGCATATCCCTTTAGCAGACGCGTGGAAAGCCATGCTCGCATGAGGCTGCGGGGGAAGCAGCTGTTTTCCTTGGCCTTTTTGGCGGAAATCACCCTAACCGAAACTATCGCGATACTTTGGCGGTCTTTTGCGCAATGATGTTTCGCGCAGTGCGCATATTTTTTACTTTTCCATCTTGTGTGATGGCGTTTATTCTGGCATACCACAATAAGACAGCATTGCTGTCCTATTTGCGTGAACCGAAACGGGATGGTGGGCAATCTTGCTTCCGTCCCTAGAATGGTGACCGCAGCCTGCAACCGGAAGATATGCCGCACCGAGGCGGGGCTGGAATTATGTTATTCCGTCCCATGAGAGATTGACCGCCCGCAACGGGCCGAATTGGAGGAATTGACGATGACGGATTTGACGCCATCTGTAACGACTGAACTTGCTCAGGCCGTACAGACTCGTGCGGTCAAAACCAATAAATCGTCGGGTATTCCGTCAAAACAGGGCCTTTACGATCCGCGCAATGAGCATGACGCCTGCGGCGTCGGCTTCGTTGCGCATATGAAGGGCGTGAAGTCGCACAAGATCATCGAAGACGGCCTGTTCATGCTCGAAAACCTCACCCACCGCGGTGCGGTTGGCGCCGACCCGCTCATGGGCGATGGCGCGGGCATGCTCGTCCAGATTCCCGATGCGTTTTTCCGGGCCGAATGGGCCGAAAAAGGTGTCGAGCTGCCCCCGGTCAACCATTATGCGGTCGGTTACCTGTTCATGCCGCAGGATGCGGAAGAGCGGGCGCATATCGAAACCGTCATTTCCGAGGTAATCGCTTCGGAAGGCCAGTCGCTGATTGGCTTTCGCGACGTTCCCGTCGACAATTCCTCGCTGTCGAAGGCACCGCATATTGCAGCGACCGAACCGTTCCACCGGCAGGTCTTCATCGGCCGCAACCCCAACATCGAAACCAACGAGGATTTCGAGGGCCGGCTCTTTGTCCTGCGAAAGGTCATCTCGAACCGCATCTACCAGGAGAACGGCGGCAAGGAGAGCGATTTCTACGTCGTCTCGATGTCGGCGCGGACCATCGTCTACAAGGGGATGTTCCTCGCCTATCAGGTTGGCGCCTACTACAGGGATCTGAAGGATCCGCGCTTTGAAAGCGCGCTTGCACTTGTCCACCAGCGGTTTTCTACGAACACCTTCCCGTCATGGAAGCTGGCGCATCCCTATCGCATGGTCGCGCACAATGGCGAGATCAACACGCTGCGCGGCAATGTCAACTGGATGGCGGCACGCCAGGCCTCGGTCGACAGCGAGTATTTCGGCAACGACATCTCCAAGCTCTGGCCCATTTCCTATGAGGGGCAGTCCGATACCGCCTGCTTCGACAACGCGCTGGAGTTCCTGTTCCAGGGCGGCTATTCGCTCGCGCATTCGATGATGATGCTCATTCCCGAAGCATGGTCCGGCAACAAGCTGATGTCGGAAGAGCGCAAGGCGTTCTACGAATATCATGCAGCGCTGATGGAGCCATGGGATGGCCCGGCGGCGATCGCCTTTACCGACGGCCGCCAGATCGGCGCGACGCTCGATCGCAACGGCTTGCGTCCCGCGCGCTACATCGTGACCGATGATGATTACGTCATCATGGCGTCGGAAGCCGGCGTCTTGCCGGTGCCGGAAGAAAAGATCGTCAAGAAGTGGCGCCTGCAGCCCGGCCGCATGCTGCTGATCGACATCGAGAAGGGGCGCATCGTTTCTGACGAGGAGATCAAGTCAGAGATCGCGACGCGCCACCCCTACAAGCAGTGGCTGAAGAACACGCAGCTCATTCTTGAAGAACTGAGCCCGGTCGAGCCGCGCGCGCTGCGCAAGGATGTGAGCCTTCTCGATCGCCAGCAGGCGTTTGGCTATACGCAGGAAGACACGCGTCTCCTGATGTCGCCCATGGCGACGACGGGCCAGGAAGCAATCGGTTCGATGGGCACTGACACGCCGATTTCGGCCATGTCGGACAAGTCGAAGCTGCTCTATACCTATTTCAAGCAGAACTTCGCCCAGGTCACCAACCCGCCGATCGACCCGATCCGCGAGGAACTGGTCATGAGCCTGGTCTCGTTCATCGGCCCGCGTCCGAACATCTTCGATCTCGTCGGCTCCTCGCGCCGCAAGCGGCTGGAGGTGCGCCAGCCGATCCTGACCAACGGCGACCTCGAGAAGATCCGTTCCATCGGCCACACCGAAGATCGGTTCGATACGAAGACGCTCGACATAGCCTATAGCGTCGATGAAGGTGCTGCCGGTCTCGCCGGTGCGGTCGAACGCCTGTGCGACCGAGCTGAAGCTGCCGTCCATGGCGGCTACAACATCATCATCCTTTCCGACCGCCAGGTTGGTCCGGACCGCATACCGATCCCCGCCCTTTTGGCGACGGCCGCAGTCCACCATCACCTGATCCGCAAGGGTCTGCGCACCTCGGTGGGTCTCGTCGTGGAATCGGGCGAGCCGCGCGAAGTGCACCATTTCTGCTGCCTCGCCGGCTATGGCGCGGAGGCGATCAACCCTTACCTCGCGTTCGACACCCTGCTCGACATGCACAAGCGCGGCGAGTTCCCGCCGGAAGTCGATGCCAAGGAAGTCGTTTCGCGCTACATGAAGTCGATCGGCAAGGGCATCCTCAAGGTCATGTCCAAGATGGGCATCTCCACCTATCAGTCCTATTGCGGTGCGCAGATTTTCGACGCCGTCGGCCTGAAGACTGATTTTGTCGACCGCTTCTTCTTTGGCACGGCAACGACCATCGAGGGCGTTGGTCTTGAGGAAGTTGCCGAGGAAACGGTGCGCCGTCACCGCGATGCGTTCGGCAACGATCCTGTCCTGTCGAGCACGCTTGAGGTCGGCGGCGAATATGCCTACCGCATTCGCGGCGAGGCACATCTGTGGTCGCCCGATGCGGTCGCCAAGCTGCAGCATGCGGTGCGCACGGAATCGGCCGCAACGTTCAAGGAATACTCGGACCTCGTAAACAGCCAGTCGGCACGTGCGCAGACAATTCGCGGCCTTTTCAAGATCAGATTGGCAACAGATGCGGGCCGCAAGCCGATATCGATCGACGATGTTGAGCCGGCTAAAGAGATCGTCAAGCGGTTCTCGACGGGCGCGATGTCATTCGGCTCGATCAGCCGCGAGGCGCATACGACGCTCGCCATCGCCATGAACCGGATTGGCGGCAGGTCCAACACCGGCGAGGGCGGCGAGGAACCAGACCGCTTCTACCCGCTGCCGGACGGCAAGCCGAACCCGGAACGTTCGGCCATCAAGCAGGTGGCATCTGGCCGTTTCGGCGTGACGACGGAGTACCTCGTCAACTCGGACATGATGCAGATCAAGGTGGCGCAGGGTGCCAAGCCCGGCGAGGGCGGACAGTTGCCCGGTCACAAGGTCGATGCGACGGTGGCGAAGACCCGGCATTCCACGCCCGGCGTTGGCCTTATCTCGCCGCCGCCGCACCATGACATCTATTCGATCGAAGACTTGGCGCAGCTGATCTACGACCTCAAGAACGTCAACCCCGAGGCGGATGTTTCGGTGAAGCTGGTCTCCGAGGTTGGCGTCGGTACGGTCGCGGCCGGTGTCGCCAAGGCGCGCGCCGATCACATCACCATTTCCGGTTATGACGGCGGAACCGGTGCGTCGCCCCTGACTTCGCTCAAGCACGCGGGCAGCCCCTGGGAAATGGGCCTTGCCGAGACGCAGCAGACGCTCGTCCTCAACGGCTTGCGCTCGCGCATCGCACTGCAAGTCGATGGCGGTCTGCGCACGGGACGCGACGTGATCATCGGTGCCCTGCTTGGCGCCGACGAGTTCGGCTTCTCGACAGCGCCGCTCATCGCGGCGGGCTGCATCATGATGCGCAAGTGCCACCTCAACACCTGCCCGGTCGGCGTCGCGACGCAGGACCCGGTATTGCGCAAGCGCTTCAAGGGTACGCCCGAGCACGTCATCAACTTCTTCTTCTACATGGCGGAAGAGGTACGGCAGTTCCTCGCCGAAATGGGCTACACCCGGCTCGAAGAGATCGTCGGCAAGACGGAACTCCTCGAGAAGCGCGAGGCGATCGAACATTGGAAGGCCAAGGGTCTCGACTTCACCCGCATCTTCCACAAGCCCGAGGCGCCCGAAGAAAAGACGCGGTGGACCGAGCGGCAGAACCATCCGATCGTCGATATTCTCGATCGCAAGCTGATCGAGCAGGCAAGGACCGCGCTCGAAAGCAAGATCCCTGTCAGGATCGAGATGGACATCAAGAACGTCGACCGCTCGGCCGGTGCCATGCTCTCGGGCGAAGTGGCCAAGCGCTACCGGCACAAGGGGCTCAAGGACGAGACCATTTCGGTCAAATTCCATGGGACGGCCGGGCAATCCTTCGGCGCCTTCCTCGCGCGGGGCATTTCGTTCGATCTTATCGGCGATGGCAACGACTATGTCGGCAAGGGCCTTTGCGGCGGACGCATAGTCATCCGCCCGCCGGAAAATACCAGGATCGTCCCGGAAAACTCGATCATCGTCGGCAATACCGTGCTTTACGGGGCCATCGAGGGCGAGGCATATTTCCGCGGTGTAGCCGGCGAACGTTTTGCCGTGCGCAACTCGGGGGCGATTGCCGTCGTCGAAGGCACGGGTGACCATGGCTGCGAGTACATGACCGGCGGCGTTGTCGTCGTCATTGGCCAGACCGGGCGCAACTTCGCGGCAGGTATGTCGGGCGGTGTCGCCTATGTACTCGACGAAGCCGGCGATTTTGCGCAGCGCTGCAACATGGCGATGGTCGAACTCGAACCGGTTCCGGAAGAGGACGACATTCTCGAAAAGTTGCATCATCACGGCGGCGATCTCATGCACAAGGGTCGCGTCGATGTCTCGGCCAATATGACGAGGCACGACGAAGAACGGCTTGTACAGCTGATTTCGAACCACATGCACTACACCGGTTCGGCGCGGGCGAAGGAAATTCTCGACAATTGGGAAAGCTTCCGGCCGAAATTCGTGAAAGTCATGCCGGTCGAATACCGTCGCGCGCTCGAAGATATGGAGCGCATGCGCATGGGCGTCGCAGCCGAATAAAGTCAACAAGCACCATGCTTCGAGCGTCTTATCAAAGACGCTCGGCATGGGGCGAATGCTGCCCTAACCCCTGAAAAGGCGAGGGTAGTCCCCCGAGAGGCGAGGGAGAGAAGTTTTATGGGTAAGGTTACAGGTTTTCTCGAAATCGACCGGCAGGTTGGCAAGTATCAGCCGGCGTCGGATCGCATACGGCATTTCCGGGAGTTTACGATCCCGATGTCGGATAGCGAAGTGAAGAAGCAGGCGGCGCGCTGCATGGATTGCGGCATTCCATTCTGCCATGGACCGACGGGCTGTCCGGTCCACAATCAGATTCCGGACTGGAACGATCTCGTCTACAACGACAATTGGGACGAGGCGATCCGCAATCTTCACTCCACCAATAACTTTCCGGAGTTTACCGGCCGTATTTGCCCCGCGCCTTGTGAGGAAGCCTGCACGCTCAACCTCGAGGACGTACCGGTCTCGATCAAGACGGTGGAGCAGGCGATTGCCGACAAGGCCTATGAAAAGGGCTTCATCATTCCCCAGCCGGCTCTTGCCAAGACCGGCAAGAATGTCGCGGTCATCGGCTCGGGTCCGGCAGGCCTTGCCGCCGCCCAGCAGCTTGGCCGCGCCGGCCACGAGGTTCATGTCTACGAGCGGGAAAGCCGGCCGGGTGGTCTGCTGCGCTATGGTATCCCCGATTTCAAGATGGAGAAGCATTTCATCGACCGGCGCATCGCGCAGATGGAAGGCGAGGGCGTAACTTTCTTCTGCGGCGTGAACGTTGGCGTGGACAAGCCGGTCCAGGAGCTTATCGATACCTATGATGCGGTGCTTTACTGCGGTGGCGCCGAAACCCCCCGTCCCGCCGGCATTCCCGGCGCGGAGTTCGAGGGCGTCCACGACGCCATGCATTATCTCGTCCAGCAGAACCGGCGCATAGGCCGCGAGAACATCGAGTCGGTCGCCTGGCCGAGCGATCCAATCGTCGCGTCGGGCAAGCATGTAGTCGTGGTCGGTGGCGGCGACACGGCGTCCGACTGCGTCGGAACAGCATTCCGCCAAGGCGCTGTAAAGGTTACGCAGCTCGATATTCGCCCGCAGCCGCCGGAAAGGGAAGACAAGCTCAGCGTCTGGCCCTACTGGGCGACCAAGATGCGCACATCATCCTCACAGGCTGAAGGCGCGGATCGCGAATTCCAGGTTGCGACGCTTGAATTCATCGGCGAAAACGGCAGCTTGACCCATGTGAAGTGCTGCGAAGTCGATGAGGCGCGCAAGCCTATCCCGGGAACGGACTTCTTCATCAGGGCCGATCTTGCGTTCATCGCCATCGGCTTCTCCGGCCCATTCGAGAACAATATCGTCAAGGAGCTCTCGGGCTCGCTCGACATGCGCGCCGACCGGCGCGGCAATCGATCCGTCTCCGCCGACGACAAGAACTATCGGACCAGTGTCGACAAGCTATACGTCGCCGGTGACGTGCGCCGCGGTCAGTCGCTGGTCGTATGGGCTATTCGGGAAGGTCGCCAGGCTGCCCATGCCATAGACGCAGCGATCATGGGGTCATCGGTCCTCCCCCGCTGACGCAAAGGGCCGGCACGTATTAAATCGCGTGCCGGTGGCATATCCTGTCGACGCTCATTTACCGAGCCCGAGACCCATCAATATTAGACTTTTGATTAATTGATTTAGGTCGCCAGACCGTTCATAGACCTGTTGTCGTGGAGTATTTTACCAATGTATTTGAGAATTCTGCTTACCGCCGCCCTGCTTGGACTTGCCTCATGCAACCAACCCACGGACGCTGCCGTCCAGGGCAATGCACCCGCAACGGCTTCCGTCGCCACCAGCGCCAGCGATCAGCCTCAGCCGATGCCGGTCATCTATGTTCCGGTCAAGGCACCATCCGAGGCCGAAGCGAAGACTCCGTCTTAAGAAGAAATGGCGATAGTGGCCTCACTGTTTCGGCCATGAAAAATCGTTGACCCGGCCGGGCTGCCCCTCGGGCGGTACGCCGTCTATGACCAGCCGGTCGCGCGCAGATTTGTCGCCGCCAACTGCCGGACGGGGAGCAGCGCCGAGCAAATCCGTGCCACCGTCCAGTTCCGGATCGTTGAGGCTGACCGGCGCAAGCCGGTCGATCTTGGCGGGCACCCCCGGCGCGCCCGTCAGCGCCTGTACCGGAGCCCCCGGTTTGATCGCGGCAATGTCCGGCGACGTTGCATTGCCGAGCATCTGCCGCAGCGGCTTTTCCACGTAGAATGCCAGTTTGCGTTTACCGGCGGCAGTCATGCCAATACCGTCATTGTTGCGCAGACGCGCCGTCTGGCCGGAAACATCGAAGCCGGACAGGGTGAAGTTGCCGCTCTGATCGACAAAACCGTCCCAGACATCGACAAAAGTGCCCCCCGCCTTTTCGGTGGCATTGCGATAGAACTCGTTGAAGGCGAGGACGTCGTTGGTGATGCTTTTCGATTTGAAGGCAGGCTGGCCCACCCATACGACAGGTTGGCCCGCCTTCTTCACCGCATCGAGAAAGCCGTTCATCCGCACCTGGTATTCCTTGGTCCAGTCGTCGGTCAGAAGTACCTTGCCGTCGGAGAATTGTTGGCGATCATTGGCCCCAATCATGATGACCACCACGGCCGGTTTTTCCTTGGCGATCATTTCACCGATGGAAGCCGGCCAATCGCGATGATCGCTGCGCACGAAACCCGAAGACCCATCGGCCTTGTCGATGACGCGCACACCCGGTGCATCGATGAACGCGGCATCCAGCCCTTCCGCGAGGCTGCCGGCCATGAAGTCGCCGACGACCAGCACCGGCTTTGCGTCGGGCAATTTTGCCTGGATGGGGGCCTCGCTGTTTGGAACCGGCGATGTCCTTACCGTGTCCGGCCGCGGGCGCGCGCGCTTTAGCGGCGGCCTGCTCTTGCTTGGCGGGCGGGCGCGCCTGCCGTCATCGATCAGGCGGTCTGTATTTTCGCGGTAAATGCGCGGACCGAACAACATGTCAAGCAGCGTGCGCGCAGTTGCATGTTCGATGAACAGGAAGGTGCCGGCGAGGGCAATGGCGATTGCAAGCAGCGACGGCGACCGAAGGACGGTTGGCGCGGCAACAAGGCAGGCCGGCAGGAGAGCGGGACGTGAACCAACCCGCGAACGTAATCTGTACCTGCCAAACCCAATCATCTGCGTCACTTAGCTATTTTTTCCGGATGACGGTCAACACTTCCTTGCTGGGATGACCGTCCGGATCAAGTCCCATCTGCTTCTGGAACGCCTGGATGGCATCCCGCGAGCTCGTACCGATCTTGCCATCGACCTTGCCGTCATAATAGCCGAGTTCGCGTAAATGGCTCTGCAATTCTTCGCGTTCCTTCATGGTGATCGGCGTGAAGGGGCGGTTCCAGTCCTGGCGCAGGCCCGGGGCCCCGGCGATCTGGTCGGCGAGCAAACCCACGGCAAGCGCATATTTGTCGGCATTATTATAGTTCTTCAAGACGAAGAAGTTGCGTGTCATCAGGAACGAAGGGCCGGCACGGCCGTCCGGCACCTTTAGCGTCGCCTTCTCGCTGCCGCGGGGGAAGGGCTTGCCATTGGCGCGCACGACGCCGAGCTGCTGCCATTCGGCGATGGTGTGCGAGCCGCCAGGCAGTTTGCGGCCGGCTGGCAGGACGACTTCATAGCCCCAGGTGCGGCCGCTCTCCCAGCCATTCTTGCGCAAGAGGTTTGCGGCCGTAGCGAGTGCATCGGGTACGGAATTCCAGATGTCGCGTTTGCCATTGCCGTCCATGTCCACCGCGTATGCAAGATAGCTGGTCGGAATGAACTGGGTGTGACCGAGCGCGCCCGCCCACGAACCCGTCAGATGGCTGCGGTCGATGTCACCGGTCTGCAGAATTTTCATCGCTGCAATAAGTTGCGTGCGCGCATATTTTGCCCGGCGAGGGTCGGCATAAGCGAGCGTCGCAAGCGAGCGGACCGCGTCGCGCATCACATCGTCGCGTTTCATGATCTCGCCGAAGTTGGTTTCCATCGACCAGATAGCAAGCAGGATGTTGCGATCGACCCCGAAGGATTTTTCGATCGCTCCGAGCCAGCGGCTATACTTGCGCGCCATTTCGCGGCCCGTTTGTACCGAATGCTCATTCACACGGTTGTCGAGATAGCCCCAGACCGGTTCGGTAAACTCTGGCTGAAATTGAGCCTTTTGCAGGACTTCCGGATCGATTTCCGTCACGCCGGCGAAGGCACGTTGGTAGGTGGCAGCGGAAATGCCGCTGCTCAACGCGGTTGCACGAAAATCCTGTATCCAGCTTTGGAACTTCGCGTCAGCTGCCGCGATCCCCGTCGATCCTGCCAATCCAAGGCATGCAACCGCTGCAGCGATCATGAGGCGCCGTGCGAACCCCGTTGAACTCACCATTATGTTTTCTCCTCGAACTGTGTTTCCACATTTTTGGGTCAAACGATAAAATAGACATGGCAAAGTTAGGAATTGGTTTACCATGCATCGGCAAACGCGCGCTGCCAGGCTACATTAACAACGGCAACGAATATTTATTTTACAGCGTTATGTATTTTGGGTCTTTGAGACCGAATTGTCTAGCGCATAAACCCAGAGCCGGCGGCGGTTTTGTACAAGTTTATGCGTAAATTTGAAATGATACTGTTCGCTTGCATCTTGTGCAGAATGCATCGTCAGTAATCGAAGCGTGCAACACTGACGAGGTAACGATGACGACGAGAAAGCAAATCCGTAAGGCCGTCTTTCCAGTTGCGGGTTTTGGTACCCGCGTGCTCCCGGCGACAAAATCAATTCCCAAGGAAATGCTGACCGTTGTCGACAAGCCGGTCATCCAATATGTGGTGGATGAGGCGCGCGAGGCGGGCATCGAGCATTTCATCTTCGTGACCGGACGCAACAAAGCGGTCATCGAGGATTATTTCGACGCGCAGTACGAGCTCTATGCCACGCTCGCTGAACGCGGCAAGACCGGACTTCTCGAGGAACTCCAAGGCATCCAGCCAGGACCCGGAACGACGAGCTTCACCCGTCAGCAGGTGCCGATGGGGCTTGGCCATGCGGTCTGGTGCGCACGCGACATCGTCGGCGATGAGCCATTCGCGCTGTTGCTCCCCGACATGATCATGCAGCCCGAATCGACCGGTTGCATGGCCGATATGGTCGAGCTCTATAACCAGTCAGGCGGCAATGTCATCGCAGTGCAGGAATGCGATCCGGCCGAAACGCATAAATACGGCATTGTCGGTCAGGGCAGGCCGGTTGGCAAGGGTTTCGAATTGACCGAGATGGTCGAGAAGCCGGCCAAGGGCACGGCGCCGTCCAATCTTTACATCAATGGCCGTTACATCCTCCAGCCGGAAATCTTCGACATTCTCGAGCATCAGGAGCGGGGCGCAGGCAATGAAATTCAGTTGACCGACGCCATGCTGAAGCTGACGAAGGAACAGGACTTCTTCGGCTACCACTTCCGCGGACGAACCTATGACACCGGTTCGAAGGAAGGCTTCGTCGAAGCCAATGTCGCCTTCGCCCTGTGGCGCAACGATATCCGTGGCGGCGTTATCGACAATATCGGCAATATGCTGAAGACGATCCAGCCGAAGGACTGAGTGGGCGTTTGGCGGGTAGCCTCGACTGGCGGCTTCCCGCTCCTAGTCTACCCCTCCACCGTTATCCTTGTACGTGGTCCGCTAGGTCGCGGAAATTCGCCCTATCTGCCGTAATCGTGGATCCTCGGGACAAGGGCCAGAGGATGACGGCAGTGGTGGATGGATGACGGGTAGTGTGGGGGGCTCTTTGTGGCTCTCACGTACGAGACGATGCCGTCGCCGCCGTTCCTGTCAAACGCGTCGTCGCGCTCTTCTCAATTGGCATAACGGCCGCACCAAATGGTTTATTCCCGACCTCTCCATCATCCTCCGGACCCTTACCCTCTTCGCCGTCATCCTCGGGCCCTTGTCCCGAGGATCCACTGTTATGACGGCTGCTGCGTTGATGGCTCGACCACGTGGTGATTTATCCTCGGGACAACAGCCCGAGGATGACGGCGGTGGTGGGTAGATAGCAGTGGGGTGTACGAACGCCGTGTCAGTCGCGGAGTGCCGCTGAACTTCCGGACGCAGCAGGGCCGGCCTCGCCATGGCCGCCTAGCGTTGCAGCGTGACCCCCACGAATATGCTGGTCTCGTTCGTATTGCGGGTGTCCACCTCGCTGCGCGTCAGTTCGTGACGGGCGCTGATATCAAGACCGAAGAAGCGGTTGAACCAATAGGTAGCGCCGATCTCGGCACCGAAACCCTTGTCCCAGCCGGTATCGTCCTTGTTGTCGCGCAGCGAAACGAAGAGATTAGCCTTGAGATCGAGATTGGCGCGCGCCTGCCGCTTGATGCCGACCGTGCCTTCATAGAAAACAGAGCCGCTATCGCCGGGTGCCGTCGCTCCTTCGATGCGGGTGAGAAGGCCGATATCGACGTCGGTCCCTCGCTGCGGCGACCATTTGATCGCCCCATCAACGCTAAGACCTTCAACAGCATTAAGGCGATCGTCCTCGATGTCCTGGCGCAGGTAGCCGAGCGCGAGTTCTCCCGTCAGCTTTTCACGGATATCGAGCTCGACGCCGCCGCGCAGCCCCGTGCGCATGCCGGAGCGGCGGAAACCATTAGAATCGACGGCTTCGTCATACATCAGTTTGCCGATTTCTACCTCGGCGAACGGCTTGATCGCCGGCGACATTTCAAAGCCGCCGCGCAGCGCGACACTCGCAAAGGTATTGTTCCGGTCCTTCTGGCTCGTTGTGGTGCCGTCGGAGAATTCGGCATTGCCGTAGGTGGTGTGGTCGACGTTGCCTTTGACGTCGGCGAAGAATTGGCCGAATTCCCGGCGCACCCCAAGATTGGCGTCGACATCCTGCACGGCCGGGCGATTCGACGTGCCGACGATCGTCGTGGGCGCGCTTGGGTCTTCCTGCCGGTAGCGATAGCCGGCCTCGCCCTTCACCGTGGTGCGCGCGCCGAGGTCGAGTTGAAATCCGCTGCGCAGGGCGATGTTGGGCGCCGAATAGTCCTCACCGACGAGGGATTTGTCGTAGAGGCCATCAAAATCCAGCCAGGCGGAATGACGCGACCAATCGGTTGTGGCGCGGGCGCGCAGGCGCGTTTCCGACAAAAGCGCGCCGGACCCATCGGAACTGCCGTCGGCATTGGTCGTGGCGCGGAGGCCCGTGCTGATTGACGGGCGCAGGGTCACCGTGCCGGCTCTAATGCCAAAAGGCGCAAAAGGTTCTGGATCGGGGCGAATGGCGCGCCGTTCGATGGCAGGTTCCGGTAGATTGTCGCGCTCGGCCGGGCCCGCCGGCGGGTTCGCCTCCCGGTTCTGCTCGATCGGCGGGTTTGGGATCGAATTGGTCGTCTCCTCGTCAACAGCCGCGCGGACGCGACGCGACGCCACGGTGCGTGCCGCCCTGTCCTCGGGAATCGGTCCGAACTGGTCGACTGGCGGTGACTGGGCGCCAAGATTGTTGCTGTCATCGGCGGGGCCGGAAGGCAGGAGATCGCTGTCCGGCGGGACGCCGCGTAGGCCAAGACCTTCATCGCCCGTCACAGGCGGTAGGGCGCCAGGGCTCAAGGGTTCGTAGGGTCGCGAGGGGATACCGCTGTCGGGCGGTGGGGTTCCCGTCGGCGGAACGGTATTCTGGGCGAGAATGCGCCTGCCATTGCTCTGTGCCTGCAGCACATTTTCGCCGACCGGACCGCGCAGGGGGGCCTGTTGCTGGGCGAGTGCGTGGGGGGCAAGCACGGTCGTGCCGAGCAGCGCTGTCAGGAGACAGACGATGCTGGCAGGTCTGAAGCTGCCGCCGGGCGGGGCTTCCAAACGTGGGTGCCGAGGATGCATATGCAGGTTTGCCAATGAGTTCGAACGTTGAGGGATGGTAAAGAGGCATGGTTAATGACCTGCTAATTCGCGGTCGTTCGATGCCATTCCCGGGCATTGCCTTGAACAAAAATTGGACAGCCGGGATGCAAAGCGCTAACGGTTCTCGCCATGCAGGCTATCAATCACACCGATCTCGACAAATCCGCAGCGGTCGAATCCGCCAAACGGACCATCTCAACCGAAACCGACGGTCTCGTTGCGCTGAGCGAAGCGCTCGGCGGCCCGTTGGCCGAACCGTTCTGCCGCGCCATCGAAAAGATCGCCTCGATCCGCGGGCGGATCATCGTGACCGGGGTCGGCAAGAGCGGCCATATCGGTTCGAAACTTGCGGCGACATTCGCCTCGACCGGCACGCCCGCGTTCTTCGTGCATCCCTCGGAGGCAAATCACGGCGATCTCGGCATGATTGCCGTCGACGATGCGATCATTGCGCTATCATGGTCGGGCGAGACGGCGGAACTCAAGGGCATCGTCAGTTATGCGATGCGCTTCCGCATTCCGCTCATTGCGGTGACGGCCGGCGAGACGTCGGCCTTGGCGAATGCCGCCGATGTTGTGTTGCTGTTGCCCCGCGTGACGGAAGCCTGTCCGCATGGTCTTGCGCCGACGACATCGACGCTGATGCAGCTTGCCATGGGCGATGCGATTGCCATCGCATTGCTGGAAGCACGCGGCTTCACCGCCGGGGATTTCAAGACGTTTCATCCGGGCGGGTCGCTCGGCGCCAGCCTGACCCATGTTCGCGAGATCATGCATAGCGGCGACCAGATACCGCTTGTTCCGCTCGGAACACCCATTCCCGACGCGATGAAGGTTTTCGCGGCCAAGCGCTTCGGCTGCATTGCAGTGCAGAACGAGGAAGGCACGCTCGCCGGCATTATCACCGACGGCGATCTGTCGCGTAACCTGCATCGCAATCTCATCGCCATGAATGTCGAAGACATCATGACGCGCGATCCGAAGACCGTGCCGCCGACCATGCTGGCGAGCGCCGCCCTTGCGCTACTCAACCAGCACAATATTGGCGCGCTGATCGTGACCGAGAAGAACTATCCGGTCGGGATCGTGCACTTCCACGACCTGTTGCGTATTGGAGCGGCCTAGGCTGCTTCAACGACCAGGATCCCATGATCGACGGCGGTTATGCGCACGCGCGTGCCGGCGGCGAGATCCGGCCCGTTAACCCGCCACAGACTATCGCCGACGCGGGCTCTGCCGCGTCCGTTGACGGTTGCTTCCTCCAGCGTGACGACAAGACCGACCATCTGTTCGGCGCGGCGGTTCAGCAATGGCTCGTCGGAGACGGCATCTGTCGCGCCGATAAGCTTGCGGCCGATGAAGACGGCAATTACGGAGAGTACAAGGAAGATGATGACTTGTACTTGCCAGGTAAGCCCAAGCGCCTCGGCAAATAGAATCGCGAGCCCGCCGACAATGATGGCTGCGATGCCGAACCACAGGAAAAAGATGCCGGGCGCCGCCACTTCGAAGATCATCAGCACGAGACCGAGCACCACCCAATTCCATGGCCCAAGTTCGGTAAAAAGGCGCTCAAGCATGGCTGTGCTCCTTCGCCGGGCGTCAGCTATTCGTTCCGCCGGTGCCGGGTACCGTTCGGCCGCGCACCGGTGGCGTCGAGGGTGACGGCGACGCCGGTTGCGCGCCGTCGCCGAAGACATCGCGTGCAAGCGCGCCAATGCCTCCGAGCGTGCTGACGAGTGAAGACGCTTCCATCGGCATGAAGATGATCTTCTGGTTGGGGCTTCCGGCAAACTTGCCGAACGCTTCGGTGTATTTCTGGGCGACGAAATAGTTGAGCGCCTGGACGTTTCCGCCGGCAATGGCGGCCGAGACGATTTCCGTCGCCTTGGCCTCGGCTTCCGCCAGGCGCTCGCGCGCTTCCGCCTCGCGGAAGGCGGCTTCGCGCCGCCCTTCGGCCTCGAGAATCTGCGACTGTTTCAGACCCTCGGCACGCAGGATCTGCGCCGCCCTCGTGCCTTCGGCTTCAAGAACGACCGCACGCTTGTCGCGCTCGGCCTTCATCTGCCTTGCCATAGAATCGAGCAGATCCTTTGGCGGGTTGATATCCTTGATCTCGACGCGCGTCATCTTGATCCCCCACGAATGCGCCGCCTCGTCGACGACGCGCAGCAGCCGGTCATTGATTGCATCGCGATTGGAGAGAAGTTCGTCGAGCACCATCGAGCCCATAACCGTGCGGATATTCGTCATCGTCAGGTTGAGAATGGCGTTCTGCAGGCCGCTCACCTGATAGGCAGCCTGCGGCGCGTTGAGGATCTGGTAGAAGGCGATGCCGTCGACGGCAATGTTGGCATTGTCCTTGGTAATGACTTCCTGGGTCGGAACGTCCAGCACCTGCTCCATCATGTTGAGCTTGGCGCCGATGCGGTCGAAGAAGGGCACGATCAGGTTGAGACCCGGCGCGAGCGTGCGCGTATAGCGGCCGAAGCGCTCGACGGTGTAATTATAGCCCTGGGGCACCGTCTTGACGCCGGCAAACAGGACCACGAGCACGAGGATGACCAGAACCGGTATGGTGAAGTCGAATCCGCTCAACGGCATGCTGCTCTCCCTGGCCGACAGCCGCTCAAGCGGCGTTACGAAACGTTACCGCCCGTGAGCCGGCAAGCGCAAGATAGACCAAAGCAGCGATTCGAGCGAGCCCGCCGGGACCTTCTAAATCCAGCCCTGCAATTCGCGGCGCACCAAGGTCTCGATGACCTTCATGCCTTCGTCAGAATCATTCAGGCAGGGGACATGCGTGAAATTCACCCCGCCATTGTGATGGAAGATTTCCGCGCCTTCGCCGGCAATTTCCTCGAGCGTTTCGAGGCAATCGGCAACGAAGCCCGGATTGAAGACGGCGACGGACTTCACGCCGTCCTTGGCCAGCTGCTCCAACGTCTTGTCGGTATAGGGTTGCATCCATTCTTCCGGGCCGAAGCGCGACTGGAATGTGGTGATAAGCCTGTCTTCGCCCCAGCCGAGCCGTTCGCGCAGCAGACGCGTCGTCTTCCAGCAGTGGCATGGATAGGGATCGCCGCGCTTGAAGTAGCTCTGCGGGATGCCGTGATAGGAAGCGATGAGCAATTCGGGCTCATAGCCCAGCGACGCGTAGTGCTTTTCGATCGACGTCGCCAGGGCATCGATATAGGCCGGCTCGTCCTGATAGGAGGGAACGGTGCGGGTCGCCGGCATGAACCGCATTTTGACCAGCGCCTCGAAGAACTTGTCGTTCACCGTCGCCGTGGTCGTTGCCGAATATTGCGGGTAGAGCGGGAACATAACGATACGCTTGCAGCCCTGCCGGTCGAGCCGCTGCAACGCTTCCTCGATAGAGGGCTGGCCATAGCGCATGCCCCAGTCGACGACGACATTGGGATGGGCGGAAAGCGCTGCGGCGAGTTTTTCGCTTTGCGAACGCGTATAGGTGCGCAAGGGCGACTCATTGCGCTCCCGGTTCCAGATCTTGTCGTAGAGCGCGCCGGATTTCTTCGGGCGCGTGTTGAGCACGATCCCGTAGAGCACGGGCAGCCAGATGGCCCGCGGCCACTCGATGACGCGCTTGTCCGAAAGAAATTCGGCAAGGTATCGCCGCATGGAAACCTTGTCGGTGCCATCGGGCGTCCCAAGGTTGACGAGAAGAACGCCGACCTTCGACGTTTCGATTGCCGGATGATCGTCGGGCTTGCGCACCGCCACCCGGGCCTCGTCTGAAATTGCCATATCCACACTCCACGCTTGCGCGGTGGAACGTAGAGCGGGCAGTCTTTATTGCAAGAGTGCGAAAGGCCGCATGCTCGTCCTTGGACTTTGCGATGATCAACCTTCAAGGCGGATGCGCGTGGTTCTGCACACGTGGTCATGAATCCTCGGGACAAAGGCCCGAGGATCCACCTCATATGCGGTCATGTACAATCAGGCTAAAGGCCGGGCACCTTCATTTGCGCGCCGATCGGCAGCTTCAGCGGTTTCATCCCGGGATTGGCTCCGGCAAGCTTTTTCCATTCGATGCCCTTGCCGTAAATCTCCTCGGCAATCTCCCAGAAATTGTCGCCGCGCTTGATCGTATAGCTGTCCGGATGATGGTTGGCGGTGGTTTGCGCCGCCGGCTTTGCCGGTTCGGGCGCCTTCGGCGTTTCGGGCGGCGCTGGGGCCGCTGGCACCGGATCGACGCCCGGCGCGGCCGCCGCCATCGTTATGCGCCCATCCGTATAGGGTTTGTAGGGGACGTGCTGACCGAGATAATCGGCAAGAACGAGTTCCAGTCCCGGACCGTAGTCATAGGCGTTGACGGCATTCGTCGAAAAGATTTTATAGCCGTCGCCGCCGGCGCGCATGTAATTGTTCGAAACCACGCCATAGGTTGCGCCAGGATCGAGCGGCCGAAAGCTGTCGCCCTGCATCACCGCTATATCGGAGATGCGGCTACCGACCGGCTTTGATATGTCGAATGTGTATTTCAGACCGGCTACCTGCGGGAAGCGCCCCGCGCCCTGGTCGATCTGGCTGACACCATTTTCGAGTGCGGCAACGACATCCGATCCGCGCAACTGGAATGTCGCCAACGTATTCTGGAACGGCAGCACGGTCAGCACTTCGCCCATGGTCACGTCGCCCGCATCGATCGAGGCACGCAGGCCGCCGCCATTGATGATGGCGATCGTCACGCCCTGGCTCTTGACCCGGTCCAGCATGGCATCGGCAACGAGATTACCCATGCTGCATTCGCGGGCGCGGCACACCTCGCGGGCGGCTTCGATCACGCCGGTCGATTCGCCGACCTTGCGCGATTTCAATTCCTCGATTGGCTGGGCAAGTTCCTTGATGCGAGCGGCGAAGGCCGGGTCAGGCGTCACGGTCGAATCGAGGAGGATGGGCGCGCCCTCGCTCTTGATGACATTGCCCTCGTCGTCGAAGGTCACCTTGAGTTCGCCGAGATATTTCGAATAGGATTTGGCCTGGACGATCGGTACATCGCGGCCGGAAGGGCTCTTGACCAGCGTCGGATAGGGGCCGATTGCTTCGGGATCGGTATTGGAGAGCAGCGTGTGGCTGTGGCCGCCGACGATGACGTCGATGCCGTCGACCTGCGCCGCCAATTCCTTGTCCCTGAGATAGCCATCGTGATTGAGCGCGATGATCTTGTTGACGCCTTCGCCGTTGAGGGTGTCGACAACCTTCCGCAGCGTCTCGGCTTCATTCGCGAATTTCACGCTCTGGCCAGGGCTGGATATTTCCGCCGTATCGGTTGTCAAGGCAGAGATGATGCCGATTTTCTGGCCGCCAATCTCCTTGATGAGATAGGGCTTGAACTTGCCGGCGATCGGCGAATCCGGCGCGGCTTCCGTATTGCTGGAAATGACCGGAAACTTTACCTTTTCGAGGAACTTCGCGAGGCTTTCCGGCTTGTCGTCGAATTCGTGATTGCCGAGGGCCATCGCGTCGAAGCCCATCTGGTTCATGAATTCGGCGGTGTCGTCGCCCTTGTAGGTCGTGTAGAACAGTGAACCCTGGAACTCGTCGCCGGCATCGAGGACGATGACATTGCCGCCATCCTTGGACAGCGCGGCGCGGCGCTCGTCGATCTTGGCCTTGACCCGGGCTATGCCGCCGAAGCACTCGTTCTTGGCTGTTTCCTCAGCCGAGCAGGTCGAATCGTACTTGTTTATCGGCTCAATGCGCGAATGCTGGTCGTTGATATGCAGGATGTTGAGCGTATAGTCGGCCATCGCCGCACCTTCCGACAGGCCAACCACTGAAGTTGCAACGAGAAGTCGGGCAATAATTCCGGACATGATCTGCTCCCGGTTGACTGGCTCCAGATCGGTGCGTGGAGCATCGGTTGACGAGCAATGGTTTCATTCCTTTGACCGCCATGCAATCGAGCAATTGGTCGAATGTTTCGAGTTTAGCCTGTTTGCGGGCCGCGCCGCGTCAGCGAGAATTGCTGGCCGCTGGACGAGGTGCAGTTGAGCTGGCCGGTGCTGACGAGAGCGCAATTCACCTTGGACTGTGTGCCGCGCGCGAGCGAGCGCATGTTGATCTCGATGAGATTGGCCGAGGCGAAGCGATAATTGCCTTCAGCGAGTTTTTCCTTGGTATCGTTGGCGCGGGTCTCGAAGACGCCGCCGTTGAAATTCGAGAAGGCGACGCCCGACGTGTCGAACCATTGGCCCTGGACGGCGTCCGTCGGCTTGGCGACCTGCACGCCTGCGCCATCCTGCATGGACCCGCTCATGCAGCCGGCAAGGGAAAGGCTAAGCGTAACGGCGACGGGCAGCGAAAAACGTCTCATCCAATATTCTCCCATGGTTCTGGATATCTAGATGCCGTGAAAATCAAGCAGAAACAAGACCTAAGTTTAATTGCAGATTGGAAGTGTTTGAGGCTACCATTTGTTCCATCCAGACATTCAACTCCAAGATGCATCCGGCTAAACACGCTTCCAGGCGCAGGACCAGATGATCGTTCGACCCGCGACACACAAGGATGCGATCAATGCCTGCCGCGTCCTTCGCCGATCCATAATAGAGTTGTGTGATGACGATCACGCGAGCGACTCGCAACGGCTTTCGGCATGGCTAGCCAACAAGACCGAAGCGAATGTCCGCAATCATGGGCTTAGGCGGTCATGCGGTCAGGAGAATCCCTTTGAAGCTTGGGTGCCGCACGCTCGGCGGTTCTACTGCTCGTCTTCCGGTGGCTTCGCTGGGTCGTTCTTTTGCAAGATGGATCCTCGGGACTGGGCCCGAGGATGACGGCGGGGGGTAGGGAATGACGCTCGGGGGCGGATGAAAACGGCAGCCCGGAAGCTGCCGTTTGCGTCACGAGCGGACGAGGATGTTGCGGAACTGCCAGGGATCATCCATGTCGAGATTTTCCTTGAACAGACCCGGTCGGTTGTGGAGCGGCGTCCAGTCCGTATAGTGGCCCTTGAGCGGTCCGAGATAGGGTGTCTGCACCTCGAGGCAGCGGCGGAAATCCATCTCGTCGGCTTCGACAATGCCGGCGTCTGGGTTTTCCAGCGCCCATACCATCCCCGCCATGACGGCCGACGAAACCTGGAGCCCGGTCGCATTCTGGTAAGGGGCAAGCTTGCGCGCTTCCTCGATCGTCAGTTGCGAGCCATACCAGTAGGCGTTCTTCTCATGGCCGTAGAGCAGAACGCCGAGTTCATCGGCGCCATCGACGATTTCAGATTCGTCGAGCACGTGCTGGATCGCTTGTGGCTGGCCGGCGGCACCGAACATCTCGTCGAGCGACAACGTCGCGACGTTCGCGGGATGGTAGGCATAATGGCAGGTCGGGCGGTAGGAAACATTGCCCTTCTTGTCATGCACGGTGAAGAAATCCGCGATCGAGATCGATTCGTTATGGGTCACCAGCAGTCCGAACTGCGCGCCTTCGGTGGGGCACCAGGTGCGAATGCGCGTGTCGGCGCCAGGCTGCTCAAGGAAAATCGCGGCCTTGTTGCCCTTCTTTTGCTTGCGCGCATTTTTCGGCATCCACTTTTCGTGGGTGCCCCAGCCGAGTTCGGCCGGCTGCAGGCCTTCGGAAATGAACCCTTCGACCGACCACGTATTCCAGAATGCGCCGAAGGGCTTCGGGTCGCCAGCGCGCTGCGTATCGCGCTCGGCAATATGGATGCCCTTGACGCCGACCTTGCTCATCAGCTTGGCCCAGCCCTTTCGGTCGTCGCGTGCCGGTTCGCTATGGTCGATGCCGAGATCGCGGGCGAGTTCAAGCAGGCCCTGCTTGACGAACCACGACACCATGCCGGGATTCGCGCCGCAGCACGAAACAGCGGTCGGTCCGCCCGGATGCTTCCTGCGCTCGGCCAGCAATGTCTGGCGCAGCGCATAATTGGTGCGGTCGGCATTATCCATGTCGTTGTCGTAGTAGAAGCCGATCCACGGCTCGATCACGGTGTCGATATAGAGTGCGTTGTTCTTGCGGCACAAATGCATGATATCGACGGAAGAGGTGTCGACGGAAAGATTGATACAGAAGCCCTGCCCGCCGCCTTCGGTAAGAAGCGGCTTCAAGATGGTCTTGTAATTGTCCTTGGTGATCGCCTGCTGGATAAACCGGATGCCGCGCTCGTCGAGCAGCTTCTTATTGGCATCGCTGGGGTCAATAACGACCAGGCGGGATTTGTCATATTTGAAGTGGCGTTCGATGAGGGGCAGGGTACCCCGACCGATGGATCCAAAACCGATCATCACGATCGGACCAGTAATTTCTCCATGTATAGGCCATTCAGCCTTCGCCATTTTTTTCGTGCTCCTAATTTTGATCTCCATCATTGAGGCAGCCGCTATAGATCGGCATCAAAGAAACCATAGAGCATAGATGTGACAAAGAGCAAACAACCCTTTGCGCTGCATGTTGAAAATTTCAATCTACTGTTAATCGAGGCGCGATTATAGGGTTCTCAGCGCGGTTAAAAGCCGATCGCGGATCGTCATAATACCTTTGTAGTGCAATTGCGCCGGGTTCAATGCCTCGAGTTGCCGGCAAAAAGCTTCAGCGACGGCCCGGCACTCCGGGTGTTTCTTGAGCGCCTTTATCGGGTCAAGATGGATGCGGATGGTGAAGAGAATGTCGCCGGAGGCGGGAAGCTTGCGCAATGTCTGACGCTCGACCCGAACGAAACTCTGCGCCGCAATGTCGTCGTCCGTATAGAGCGCGCCTTTCTCATGGCTTGCCAAGGGGTGGTAGAGCTCGCCATCCGGCTGAAGCGACCAGTTCATGCGGAAAACCGAGCGGTCCGGGCGCAGATTGTCGAACATGCGCGCGATGAGGCCCGCATTGCGGGTGCCTGCGCCGAAATCCGGGACGGGCGCATGAATCTCTTCCATGGAACGGCCGAATTTTTCGAGAAGGGTCCATGATGATGGGAAGGATAACGAGGCGGCACCGAGGTGCCAGCCGCGCCTTTCGTCCTTGCGCATGAGCACAAGGTCCTCCTGCACGAGGTTTGCCGCCCGGTGCAGGTAGGGCGTCGCGGCTTCGCCGATCGCAATGGCATCGTCCCTGCCAGAGACAATGACAGCATTGCCCTTGCGAACATATCGTTCCGGATAATGTTCGATGAGGTGGGCGGTCAGCAGGTCGAAAACCTCCTTCTGGCCCGGTTCGCTGCCTGACTCCTCTACGAAAATCTTCTCGCCGTGGCGTGCAAAAAGCCGCTGCTTTTCGGCAAGATAGCTAAGCAGATGATCGTCAATTTCGATCCAGTCCCTGTGGTCGAGTTGTTGCAAGCCGATGGTGAAAGGTTGCGCCGAACCGTCATAGGGCGTGTGCGTCGGGGCTTGCCAGGGTGACTCTGCATCCATCAGTCGGCGTCCATGGCTTCCAGTTCGTCGATGATGCCTTCGATGACCGAAAGGCCCTTCTGCCAGAAAGCGGGATCGGTGGCATCGAGGCCGAATGGCGCCAGCAGCTCGGAGTGGTGCTTGGTGCCGCCGGCCTTGAGCATGTCGAAATACTTCTGCTGAAAGCCCGCTTCGGCATTCTGGTAAACCGCATAGAGCGAGTTCACCAGGCAGTCGCCAAAGGCATAGGCATAGACATAGAACGGCGAATGGATGAAATGCGGGATGTAGGTCCAGAAGGTCTCGTAGCCCGGGGCGAAATGCACCGCCGGCCCAAGGCTCTCCTTCTGCACGTCGAGCCAGATTTCGCCGATACGGTCGGAGGTAAGTTCCCCCTCCATGCGTTCGGTGTGAACACGGCGCTCGAACTGGTAGAAGGCGATCTGGCGCGCGACGGTGTTGATCATGTCCTCGGCCTTTTGTGCCAGCATCGCCTTGCGCTCGCGCTTGTCGCGCGTCTGTTCGAGGAGCGATCGGAACGTCAGCATTTCGCCGAAGACGGATGCCGTCTCTGCAAGCGTCAGCGGTGTCGAGGCCATCAAGGCGCCCTGACCGCCCGCAAGCACCTGGTGCACGCCGTGGCCGAGTTCATGGGCAAGCGTCATCACATCGCGCGGCTTGCCCATATAGTTGAGAAGCACATAGGGATGGGCGGAGGGAACGGTGGGGTGTGCGAAGGCTCCGGGTGACTTGCCAGGCCGAGTGGGTGCGTCAATCCAGTTCCTGTCGAAGAACCGGCGCGCAATATCGGCCATTTCGGGGGCAAAGCCGCTATAGGCCGAAAGCACGATTTCACGCGCATCGTTCCAGGAGATGACCGCCTGCGGCGTTTCCGGCAGCGGGGCGTTGCGATCCCAGTTGTTGAGAAATTCAAGGCCGAGCCACTTCGCCTTCATCGCATAGTAGCGGTGCGACAGTTTCGGATAGGCAGCCTGAACCGCCGCCGCCAGCGCATCGACCACCTCCCGCTCGACCCGGTTTGCGAGGTGCCGGCTATCGGCGATATCCTCAAAGCCGCGCCAGCGATCGGAGATTTCCTTGTCCTTGGCGAGCGTGTTGGTGATGAGGGTGAAGGTGCGCAAATTATCCTTGAATGTTGCAGCGAGTGCTTCGAAGCCAGCCTTGCGGAGAGCCGGATCTGCATCCTGCAGCAGGTTCAGAGTGGGCTCCAGCGCCATTTCCTCACCGTTCACCGTAAACCGCAACGCCGTCATCGTCTCGTCGAACAGCCGGTTCCAGGCACCGCGCCCGGTTATCGATTTTTCGTGGAACAACTGCTCCAGTCGGTCTTCGAGCTGGTAGGGCTTGTCCTTGCGCAGATCCATCAGCCAGGGGCGATAGTGACCGATTGCGGGATTGTCATTCATCGCCTTGTCGAGAATGGCGTCATCGATGCGGTTCAATTCGAGGCTGTAGAAGATGAGGTGGGTGCTGGCATCCGTCATCTTCTGCTGGATGTCGCCATAAAGCTTGGCATGCTTGGGGTCCGACGTGTCACCGGCATAAACGAGGCCGGCAAACGAGACGATCTTGCCGATCAGCTCTTCAAGCGTCTCGAACTCGGTGATGGACTGAACGAAGTCGCCCCCATTCGGCTTTCCGGCTTCAACGGCAAGTTTGCCCTTCCAGCGGTCTTCGAATGCCACCGCAAGCGCGTTGGCGCGGACGAGATCGGCCTTGAGTTCACTGCTGTCCGCGGAAGGATAAAGGTCGCCGAGGTTCCATACTGGAAGCGCGCCGAGTGCGGCCTGGTCGGCCTTAGCCGGATTGCCAGCGCCCTTTGCAGGAGCAGCTCGCACAGCATCTTCGCCTCTGTATCTATCTGTTTCCAAAGTCATTTCAGCACCATGTTAAAGCAGCGAAACAATCCGTGAAGGATCGAATCGGAGTAATCAGTCGGAAATTGCTAAACCTTAAAAACGAGTTTGCAATGGTCCTAGTAGCATCTAGCTTATTTTACATTGAAGCACTTTTTAGACTTTTGCAGGATGGATTCATTCGTTAAAACGCCTTAATTGTGCTGTTAACAACCCGTTGACCATGTCACAAAACGATGGATTCTTCGTGCGTTTTTGCCATGCTCTCAACGTATTTGTTCTTCAGTAAAGCGACCATTAACCATTAAATCCGATAATTCAGCCATCCGGGGGTTGTGTATCGCGGTCAGGGTTGGGACGAAATTGGCATATATGAAGCATGCAAAGAACGGCGGTTTGACGGTTGCCTCGCTCGCGCGTACTGCGTGGTTTGCCGTCACAATGATCTTCGCGTCGATGCTCTTTGCCTCCACCCAGGCAAATGCAGAAACCCGCACCCTCAAGCTCTACGCGGTCCACACGAATGAGCGCATCGAAGTCACGTTCAAGAAAGATGGCCGCTTCCAGCAGGATGGTCTGAACAAGCTCAACCAGTTCCTGCGCGACTGGCGCCGCAACGAACCCACCAAGATGGATCCGCGCCTGTTCGATCTGGTCTGGCAGATTTACCAGACGGTCGGCGGTCGCGACTATATTTATGTCGTCTGCGGCTATCGTTCGCCATCGACCAATTCCATGTTGCGCTCGCGCTCGCGTGGCGTTGCTGAAAAAAGCCAGCATATTCTGGGCAAGGCCATGGACTGGTACCTGCCGGGCGTGAAGCTGCAAACGCTTCGCTACACTGCCCTGAAGTTCCAGGCCGGCGGCGTCGGTTACTACCCGACATCCGGCTCGCCCTTCGTTCATACCGATGTCGGTAATGTGCGCTATTGGCCGCGCATGAGCCGCAAGGAACTCCTCACCGTATTCCCGGATGGCAAGACTTTGCACATTCCGTCGGATGGCAAGCCGCTGCCTGGCTATGAACAGGCCGTTGCCGCCTATGAAGCGCGCCGCCGCAATGGCAGCTCCATCCAGATCGCCAGCGCTTCGCGCTCTGGCCGCAGCAAGACGTTGTTCGGCATGCTCTTTGGCGGCGGTGCCGACGAAGATGAAGACAACAGCGAAGGTTCAGTTGCTGTAGCGTCGGCGGCAAAGCCGGCGAAAAGCGCCGTGACCAAGCCCGCATCCGTCGCGGACGAGGCCGAGGGTACGGCCGCTCCGGTCGCAACGACGGCCAAGGCGCCGCAGCCGGCCGAACAGGACCAGGCCGGTACGCCGGACGACAGCCAGACATTGGCCTTGAACGTGCCGGTGCCGCTGCGCCGCCCCGATTATACGCCGACACCCGCGCCGGAGGCTCCGGCAACGCTCAACGCGCTAGCGTCTGACAAGTCGACGGTTATCGCTGCTTTGCCCCAGCCGCGTCCGCAGGATAGCGCGAGCGCCATCCGCGAGCTGATCGCGGCCAACCCTGACGATTCCGACAGCGATGCCGGCAAGGCGCAGGCCGAGATGGTCAATGCGCTCGTGCCCGTGCCGTTCGAAAAGCCGAAGCACAATGACATGCTGATGGCGTCGATCGTTCCCGATCAGCGGCCCGCGCCGGCGAGTGCTGCAGCCGTGGCAAGCACTCCAACTGCTGAGAACGCTTCGGCCGAACAGGATGTTATCACCATACCGGACGAGGACCCGACACCGGAGGCGCTGTTGCGCCAGTCGGTAGCGGCGTCGCAGCCCAAGGTTCTGCCAACCGTTCAAGGCTCGACAGGGGGCCGCGTGGCCCACCCGCAGCCGGCAGCCCAGCAAAACCTGCAACTGGCTTCAGCTGAGCCGATGGCGACGCTGCGCGAGACGATGTTGCATGCCAAGGGCGATCCTGCCGCAATGCTCAACAGCGGCGTCGTGACGACGACGAAGGGCGCCAAACCGCACCGGAAGGCGGCGGAGGAACAGGCGCCGCGGGCAATCCAGGTTGGCAACGAGGTGCCCGATCGCGCACTCTCGACCCGGCAGGTAGCAGCGGTGGCGCCGCACGTCGAACCGGCAGTGATCCGCAACGCCTTGCTGCGCACCGCGCCGACGACGGTCTATGTCACGGGCTTCCAGCATGATGCGCCGGTCGACGCCAACAAGTTCACCGGCAAGGCCGTGACGTTCCTGCAGATCGCCAAGTTCAGCCCGACCAGCGGTTCGTAGGTTCCCCTCCTGCGACAGAGAGAAGGGCAATGTTGGCACGTTGACCGCCATGGGGATAGTGCGGGGATGCCCGTGGATAACATCGCGGTCACGTGACCACCTCCCAGTGCGTGTGGATAGGTATCACCCTTATCCGCCACTACTGGCGTCATCCGTCGATCATGACCTTCGTCCACCCCCACCCTTATTCACCACCACCGCCGTCATCCTCGGGCCTGACCCGAGGACCCAAACTACGTTGCCGAGCCACACACGCATCCGAATTGAAGGTGGATCCTCGGGACAAGAGCCCGAGGATGACGGCGGAGGGGTAGGGACTAGAGAAGACACCCCTCCGAACCCGTTATTGCCCGTTCAAATCCAGTGTGGAATTAGCGCGTCGCGGTAGTCGCCGCGGGATAGTACGGGGATGCTATTGAACCGTGGATGACATCGCGGTTACGTGACCCCTCCTGGTGAGTGTGGATGTATCACCTTATCCGGTAAGACTGGCGCCATGCATACATCGATCCATCCATCCCGGCCTTCATCCAGCACCACCATTATCCACCACTACCGCCGTCATCCTTGGGCCTGACCCGAGGACCCATAACCACGTAGCCGAGCCGCATGCGCCTCCGAATCGAAGGTGGATCCTCGGGACAACGCCCGAGGATGACGGCGGAGAGGAGGGTAAGACGGAACAGAGGCGGATGGCGCCCGGGAGACGGTCGATCCGAGGATGGCGGTGGAGGCGAGTAGCTGATGTGGAACGTCAGCCCGCCAGCTTTGCGGCATCTGCCGCGAGCCTGGTGATCTCGTCCCAATTGCCGGCTTTGACATGCTCTTCCGGCGCAACCCACGATCCGCCGACGCAGACGACGTTCGGCAGGCTCAGATAGGTTCTGGCGTTGGCGGCGCTGACCCCACCCGTGGGACAGAACATGGTGCCCGCAAGCGGGGAAGCCAGCGATTTCAGGAAAGTCGCTCCGCCTGCCTGTTCGGCCGGAAAAAACTTCAGCATCGTATAGCCTTCCTCGCGCAGCGCCATGATCTCGCCGGGCGTTATCGCGCCGGGCAAAAGCGGCACGTTGCTGTCCCTCGCAGCCTCGATCAGCTGCGGCGTTGCCCCGGGGCTGACGATGAAGCGCGAGCCCGCAGCGCTGGCCTCTTCATACTGGCGCGCATTGAGGATCGTGCCCGCGCCGACAATCGCTTCGGGCACTTCCGCGGCGACGGCGCGGATGGCGTCAAGAGCGGCGGGCGTGCGCAGGGTGATCTCGATCGCCGGCAGGCCGCCCTTGGCAAGCGCCCGCGCGAGCGGCACGGCGTGCGCAACATCGTGCACGAGAATGACCGGAATGACCGGTTGGCCCTTGAGGACGGGTAACAGCAAATCGGTCTTCTGGGTCATGTCATTCTCTCCACTAGCCTTGGGTTCAATCGATTTAGTAGCGCGGGGCGGTTTTGTCCATCGAAACCCGGGAATACTGGCAAACAAGTGCGACGAGAGTGTGAGGCGACCACGTCCGATTTGCCAAAATGCTTGAAATCCGGCTGCGGGCACAGTAGTTGGAGGCGATCATGACAGACCATTCTTCAAACCTGCCCTTCAAAGTGGCCGCGCTCTATCGCTTTGCGCGACTGGATCACTACCAGTCGCTGCAGGAGCCGCTGGCGAAGCTTTGCTGCGGTCTCGGCATCAAGGGAACCCTGTTGCTTGCCGCCGAAGGTGTCAACGGCACTGTCGCGGGATCGGCCGCAGCCATCCAGCAGCTTGTCGATTTCCTTAATGCCGAGCCTGCTATCGCCGGCATGGAGTTGAAATATTCCTATGCCAGCGAAATGCCCTTCAAGCGGATGAAGGTGCGGCTGAAGAAGGAGATCGTCACGATGGGGGTCGCTGATATCGATCCCCTGCAAAGCGTCGGCACCTATGTGGAGCCCGAGAACTGGAACGCGCTCATCGCGGCCCCGGATACGATCCTCATAGACACGCGCAACGATTACGAGACGGCGATCGGCACCTTTGCCGGGGCAGTCGATCCGCAGACAAAGACCTTCCGCGAATTTCCGCAATGGGTCGAAGACCACCGCGACGAACTGGAAGGCAAGAAGATTGCCATGTTCTGCACGGGGGGCATTCGCTGCGAAAAGGCGACGGCTTTCGTCAAGGGCCTCGGTTTCGAGGACGTCTATCACCTCAAAGGCGGCATCCTGAAATATCTCGAGGATGTGCCGGCCGAGGAAAGCCGCTGGGAAGGCGAATGCTTCGTCTTTGACGAGCGGGTCTCGGTAGGTCACGGTCTTGTCGAGGGTGAGGCGGAGCTTTGCCACGCCTGCCGCAATCCGATCGCGCCCGAGGACAAGCTTTCGCAGCTGTTCGAAGAAGGCGTTTCCTGCCCCCATTGCTATCATGAGCGAACCGAGGCTGACCGTGCCCGATTTGCCGAGCGGCAGAAGCAGGTGCGTCTTGCCCGTGCGCGTGGAGCCAAAGAGCACATAGGCTCGTAGGCCCGCGCCGCTGAAGCCTGGACGACAAATCTCCTTCCTGTCATTGCAATGCCATGAACCCGGTCCTAACTAAGCCAGGCCAGTTCATGCAGCCAAAGAGGAGATTAGCATGCTTGATCCGAAGAAGATTCTCGATGATTTCCTTGGAAGCAATATCCCCGGCGTCGGCACGTCCGTGCGGGACACTGCGGGCAAGGCGACTCAGATGGCAAAGGACAATCCGCTGGCGGCCGGCGCGATCGCGGCTATCCTGCTGGGCACCGGAACTGGCCGGGACGTGGCGGGCGGCGCCCTGAAGCTTGGCGGTCTCGCTGCCGTGGCGGGCCTCGCCTACAAGGCCTATCAGAATTACCAGTCGGGCAAGACGCCTGCCGAGGCCGAGCAGCCGACGGCGCTCGATGGCGAGCTCTTGCCGCCGCCGAATGACTCGAGCTTCCATCCCGAAACCGCGCCGCAGGGCGAGCATGAATTTGCGCTGGTGCTGGTGCGCGCGATGATTGCGGCCGCCCGTGCCGATGGCCATGTGGATGATGAGGAGCGCAAGCGCATTGCCGACAAGCTCGCCCTTTCCGGCCTCAACAGCGATACGCAGGCGTTTCTCACGAACGAACTCAATGCGCCCGTCGACCTCGACGCGATCGTTGCCGCGGCCGTCACCGACGCGCAGAAAGTTGAGCTCTATACGGCTTCCCGCCTTGCGATCGATCCGAAGACCCGAGCCGAACGCGGCTATCTCGACCTGCTTGCAGGCCGGCTGAAACTGCCGGACAGCCTGATCGACCACATCGAGGCGACGGTCGCAAACGCCAAGGCGAATACGGCCGCTTAAGGCGCGTTTCTGCGTAGAGGGATTCGGTGCCCTGTATTTGGATCCTCGGGTTCTTGTCCCGGTCCATGTCCATGCAGTTCAAGCCATCGACGCATCACTTGTCATAGAAGTGGATCCTCGGGACAAGAGCCCGAGGATGACGGCAGTGTGGGGGCCCGAGGATGACGGCAGTGCAGGGGCGAAGCGAGATCACGGCGGGATATCAAAAGAATCCCACCCTCCCGCGCCCGTTGATGGACGCTGACAAATCTCTGCCCTACTTCGCCAGGAACTTCTCGATCCGCTCAATAGCGCGTAGGATGTTCTCTTCGGAGTTGGCATAGGAAAGGCGCACATATCCTTCGCCGAGAATGCCGAAATCCGGCCCTCCGATCAGTGCAACGCCTGCCTCCTCGAGCAGGGCTGAGGCCAGCTGTTTGGCCGGCCAGCCCGTTTCCTTGACATTTGGAAAGGCATAGAAGGCGCCCTTCGGCGTCGCGCAACTGATGCCCGGCAGGCTGTTCAGCCCGTCGACGACAATGCGCCGGCGATTGTCGAAGGCCCGGCACATCTTTTCGACATCGTCCTGCGGTCCGTCGATGGCGGCGATGCCGGCATATTGGCTCGGCGCGTTCACACAGGACCAGCAATTGACCGCGAGCTTGCGCACCTTGTCGTAAAGCTGGTCCGGCCAGATCGACCAGCCCATGCGCCAGCCGGTCATCGCCCATGTCTTGGACCAGCCGTTGAGCACGATCAGGCGGTCGCGGATGGATGGGAAGGTCAAGAGCGAGAGATGCTCCTCGCCATCATAGGTCATGACGTCATAGATTTCGTCCGACATGATCGCAACATGAGGGTGGGCTTCAAGGCCTTTCACCAGCTTTTCGATTTCCGCGCGGGGCGTCACGCCGCCAGTCGGATTGGCGGGCGAGTTGAGGATAAGGAGACGCGTCTTCGGCGTGATCAGCGCCAGCGTTTCATCGGCCGAAAAGGCAAAGCCGTTCTCTTCCCGTATCGGGACGGGAACAGGCTTGGCGCCGGTGAACTCGATCATGGAGCGATAGATCGGAAAACCCGGATCGGGATAGAGGATCTCGGCGGCAGGTTCGCCAAAGATCATGATCGCCGCAAACATCGTCACCTTGCCGCCAGGTACGATGATGATGTTGTCCGGAGAGACTTCCATGCCGGTCGTTGTCAGCGTGCGCCGTGCCACGGCCTCGCGCGCTGCGACAAGGCCCGTGGCGGGCGTATAGCCATGGTGACCATCGCGCAGCGCCTTAATGGCGGCGTCCACGATGTGGGCGGGCGTTTTGAAGTCCGGCTGGCCAATGCCTAGATTGATGATGTCCTTGCCCTGGGCGCCCAGAGCAGTCGCGCGTGCCAGCACGGCAAATGCATTCTCTTCACCGATGCGGTCAAACCCCGGAATAGTGCGCAGCATATTCTTGTCCCACATACAATTTTCAACTTCTGCTTTGTGCTTTGAGTACAGTAACAAGTCAAACATTCTGGATGACGCTGAGCGAGCAAATTTCACCATGACCGACCTGACGACCTGGACACCCCGGCCCCTGCCTGCGCGCGAACCCCTCGAAGGGCGTTTCGCCCGCCTCGAACCGCTGGATCCGGCAAAACACGGCGACGGCCTCTTCGAGGCATCGAGCGTCACTGACGCCAACGACCGTTTCCGCTATCTGTTTGAGGCTCCGCCCCAGAACCGCGCGGCTTTCAATGAATGGCTGGAGAAGGTTGCCGCGAGCAAGGACCCCCTTTTCTTTGCCGTCATCGACAAGGCGAGCGGCAAGGTTGCCGGGCGCCAGACGCTGATGCGCATCGATCCGGCCTTCGGCGTGATCGAAATCGGCAATATCTATTGGGGCCCGCTGATCTCGCGCAAGCCCGCGGCCACCGAAGCGCAATATCTTTTCATGGCCTACATTTTCGACGAACTCGGCTACCGGCGCTATGAGTGGAAGTGCAACAATGCCAATGAGCCCTCCAAACGATCGGCAGAACGCTTTGGCTTCAAGTTCGAAGGCATTTTCCGCCAGCATATGGTGCAAAAGGGCAAGAACCGCGATACGGCGTGGTTCTCGATCATCGACAGCGAATGGCCGGCGCTGAAGGCCGCCTACCAGAAATGGCTTTCACCGGAGAATTTCGATGCCGCGGGCAAGCAGATCAAGCGGCTCGAAGAGTTTCGCGCTGCGTGAAAGCGCCCCTTGCATAAATACGTGCTGCCGCTACAAACCTGCCAACAGCAATCGAGGCGTTTGAAGCGTGATGGATCCGAAAACCCGTAGTGCCGCCATCGCGGCTGCCTGCATCATGTTTGGTTTTGGCATCGTCGCCTATTTCATGCCGACACTGATGCTGGCGCTTGGCGAGCGATCGGCACCGGCCGCCGGAATCCTTGCCGTCGTCTTCGTTGCCGGTTTCTTCGTGGTGTTCTGGCTGCGTGCCAGGCGACAGCACAAGGACGACTGATCTCGAGCAAGCTCTAGAACCGCAGCGATGCGGTCAGGAGCAGGATGCCAAAGAGCACGATGAAGAGTGCTCCGGCAACTTCGATAATGTTCTGGACCCGCCCGGAAAGCGCGGAGGCGCCCGAAACCCTCAGCGCTACATTCTTTGCCGTCACTGCCAGTGTGGCGAGGACCGCGACGGTGATGAACGTTCCGAGCGCCATTGCGAACACCGAAAGCACACCGCCGAGAACAAGCCCGTTGAGCAGCGAGAAGGTAAGGACGATCAGCGCGCCCGAACAGGGACGCAAACCGACGGCTACGATCGCCGCCCAGGCTGTCTTCCAGTTGAACTCCCCCGCAAGCATGGCAGGGTCCGGCGCGTGCGAATGCCCACAGGTCTCGCACACGTTGCCTTCGGCATGGTGATGGTGACCATGAGCATGATGATGTTCATGATCGTGTCCGGCATGGGCATGGTGCACGTGATCATGCTGGTGATGGGCGTGATGACCATGGTCGTGATGGTGGTGATGATGATCGGGGGCGAGTACGGCAGTGCCGTCGCCGTGTGCCACGAGTTGAGCTACGCGCGGGCGAAACAGCTGCGGAACCTTGCGCCAGAGCAATGAAAGGCCGAAGGCGATAATCAGCACGAAGCTCGCGATCTCCATGTAGCGCGCCGCGTCGTTCATCGAAACCGTGGTGCCGCGTAGCGCCAGAAATGTCAGGCCGATGATGAAGAGCGCGGTGAACGCCTGCAGCATGGATGAAGCAAAAGAGAGGAGCACGCCACGCCGCAAGGTCGTCTCATTGGCCAACATGTAGGAGGAGATGACAGCCTTGCCATGTCCCGGGCCGACGGCATGGAGAATGCCGTAGAGGAATGACAGGCCGACGAGGATCGAAACTTGCCAGGGATCCTCGCGCATGCCTTTCAGGGCGTGGGTCATGGCGAGATAGAAATTGCGCTGCTGGATGTTTATCCAGAGGATGAGCTCAGCGAACGGCCCTGTTGGCTGCATGGCAACCTCGTTGGACCCGATCCCGAGTGAGGAGGTCTGGGCGAGGGCGTGCCCGCCGACAAGAACGAGGACTGCCAGGGTACCCACAAGGGTGCGTTTGCGCATGGTCTATCCTTCACTCAGCCCTTTGGGCATTCGATTTCCAGCCGGGTCGCAAAGATCTTCGACATGTTGGTCCCGGTTGGATCGTTGAAAAAGGCATCGGTCAGCGTCGCCTGGTTGGCGGCGATCGCTTCGTCGGGGTCCGGACGGACCACCTTATGCGTGCAGCCGGAGGGCACGCCTGTGACATGGATGTCCGTGTCGTTCACATAGTCGATTGCGGTATAGAATGTCGGGTCATAGACGCCGAAACTGGTCTTCTTGCCGAGCTTCAGCGGCTGCTTTGGCGCACTCTCGAAGATGATTAGCAACTGGTTGTTCTGAAAGTCCGCGATGAGGTGCTGTGGCGCTCCCATGGCAATCTGCTTGCCATCGAGCGTGACGGACTGGAAATAGTCGTATTCCGATATCGACGCGTTGATCGTCGAGGCGAGTTCGGTCAGTTCCTTTTCGTCGAGTTTCATGTCCGCGTTCTTGTCGAACTCGACCAGCACCGTACTTGAAAATATGTCGTCGAAGCGCCAGACATGGCCGAGCTTTTCAACGGTCCCGTCGGGCTTGATCGACACATCCAGGCGCGCTTCGGCAAAGACATGCGGGTGCACATAGGCAGGGGTGGCAAAGGTCAGTCCCGCCGCCATTGCGCCGATAAAAACCGCGAATCTCTGCTGCATGAAAAGCCTTTCGTGAGTTGCGCTAAGGGATATGCCGAAATTGGCGAAATTGGGACGATATAATATAACATTTAACAAAATTAAGAGCGGCGATTGTCCTTGAACCACTTGGCGAGATAATCGACGAGAACGCGCACCTTTGCAGGCAGGTAGCGGCGGTGCGGATAGACCGCATGAATGCCGGCATCGCGTGGAATGAATTGCTCGAGAACGCTGACCAGTCTGCCGCTATTAATATCGGCCTGGGCCACAAAATCCGGCAGCAGGGCAAAGCCGAGGCCGGCAAGGGCGGCCCGGCGCGTTGAAAGCGGACTGTTGATTTCGATCGGCCCCGATACCTGGACGGATAACGGCGCCCCGTCTTCATTCAGGAATTGCCAGGTATTGCGCGAGCGATTGTTCGTATCGACAAGGCAGGGCAGGGAGGCGAGAAGCTCGGGGCGCTCAGGGCGTCCCAGCCGCTCGATCAGGTCCGGCGAACCACAGGCAATGACATGGAAGGGTGCAAGGCGCTTGGCTATAAGCGAGGAGTCCTGCATGCGGGTGATGCGAATGGCAAGGTCGAACCCTTCTTCCACAAGGTCCACGAAGCGGTCGTCCAGCCGAACGTCGAGAACGATATCCGGCTGCTCGGCGCAAAAGTCGATGAGGCACTGGCCGATCTCGGCATCGGCAAAGGTGCGCGGCGCGGATATCTTGATGCGGCCCTTGATATCGCTGCTCGATTCGCGCACCGCCTCCTGCAGGCTTTCGACTTCGCGCAGAATTTCGCTGGCGCGCTGGTAGTAGGTGTGCCCGGCTTCGGTCAGCGAGAACTGCCGCGTGGTGCGATTGAGGAGCAGCGCTCCGAGTTCATCTTCGAGTTCCCGCACATACTTCGAAAGCAGGGCCTTGGAACGTCCGATCTTGCGCGCCGCCGCCGAAAAGCCTTCGGCCTCGACCACGTCGATGAAAGCCCGCATACGGGTGAGCGTATCCATCTCAGATCGCCCTTGCCGATTTGTCGAGAATAGCCCGGCCGAGCCGGATAAGCGCGCGGTCGCTGTTCTTCGGTCCAAGCAGCGATATGCCGAAAGGTGCGCCGTGCACCTTGCCTAGCGGCAAGGTGATCTGCGGGAAGCCGGAGAGGGGCGACAGGCAAAGGAGATGCAGCATTCGCTCGCGATAGGTCTGTAGATCGTCGAAGGCTGCGGCGGCCAGCGGCGCCGCGCCGGGCACAGTCGGCAGGATAAGGACGCCATCGTCGCGCAACAGGTCGCCGAGTTCGGAACGGAAGAGATCGCGGCGGCGCGTCTGCGTATCGTAAGTGGTCCGGTCGATCTTTGAGCTATATTCGAAACGCTCACGCACGCCCGGTCCAAGGCCGCGATCCTTGGCGGCGATCCATGCGCCATGCGCCTGCCAGACCTCGAAACCCTGTATCTGGCGAAAACACAGATATAGATCGTCCATCGACGCAGTCGGCTGGCGTGCGGAACGGGCTTGGCCCAGATGGGCGCAAACGGTGGCGTACATTTTTCTGTAGGCGGCATCCTCTGCCTCGCCGATCAGAAAATGTTCGAGCAACGGGATGAAAAGCGGGCGCGTCAGCTTGAAGTCCTGGGCGTCGGCGTCAAGAAGGACAGCTCCGACTTTTTCGTAAAGCGCAATATCCTTGGCGAACCAGCCGAAGACGTCGAGCGAAGGCGCGAGCGGCAATGCACCTTCGAGGGTGATACGCCCATGCGTCGTCCGCAAGCCCGGGAGCCCGCAAAAACTTGCCGGTGCGCGGATCGAACCGCCCGTATCGGAGCCCGCTGCGATGGTGACGAGACCGCCGGCAACGGCGGAGACTGAACCTGACGACGATCCTCCTGTCACGCGGTCGGGCGCTGCCGGATTGACCGGATGCGGGAAATGGGCGTTCTGGCCAAGCAGCGAGAAGGCGAATTCGTCCGTCTGGGATTTTCCCGCGAGTTTCGCCCCGTTGTCGAGCAGCATCTGGATAGCTGGCGCCGTGTGCATGGCAGGGGGTGATTCGGCCGCTTTTTGCGGGTTGCCACCGCCCGTTACCATCCCGGCCACATCAAAAATGTCCTTTACGGCGAGCGTCTCGCCGGTCAGAGGCCCGCGACCCGAAGCAAGCGCGGGTAACGGAACGTCGAGCAGGGCATTCAGGGGCGGAATTGTGTGCATCGTTCAATGATTCTAGGCCATTTTCGACACCTTGTTCAACGAATAAAAAAATTGGCGTTGCCGCAGAATTTTCATTGATTGGACACATCTTTCACCTTATATGGCGCTTGCCCAAAGTCGCACGTGCCTGTGGGTGTCCGCCGATCTTCATAATGGTGAGGAAACGGTATGGTACCTGGAACTAACCCCTCCAGTCAGTTTAGCGGCCTACTGCTGAACTGAGGACATCTTGAAGCAACGACGGTGCGGGCCTTTCTGGTGTCTTCCGGCTGTCCATAAGCCGGGATTACTGAAGAGGCACACCTTCATTGCCTGTAGTGCGGATGGGTACATCCAAGCCAAGGCAGACAAAGCGGATTTACGCTGGTTTCAGCGTCGGTCCATCGCCGCATGAAAAGTCTCGTGGTTTCAGCATCTCCAAAGGCTGGCCTCACGCACGACCGACTCATGCACTTTGTCCCTGCGGTACATCGGGCGCGTCCCATGAAACCGCGACTTGCACAAGGCGGCCGCAAGTGCCGCTACGGATTGGAGACCCAAGATGGCTACGCAGCGCATCCTCGACTTCATCAACACCCGACGCCCGAATGGCCCCTGCCTCGTCGTCGATCTTGAAGTCATTCGGGAAAATTTCCACAATTTCGAAATGGCTCTGCCGGAGTCGAAGATTTTCTATGCGGTGAAGGCAAATCCCGCGCCTGAGATCCTGCGCCTGCTCGCCTCGCTTGGCTCGAGCTTCGATACGGCTTCCGTGGCCGAAGTCGAAATGGCCCTCGACGCCGGCGCAACGGCGGACCGCATTTCGTTCGGCAACACGATCAAGAAGGAGCGTGACATCGCACGCGCCTTCGAACTCGGCATCCGTCTCTTTGCCGTCGATTGCGTCGAGGAAGTTGAAAAGGTTGCCCGCGCTGCTCCAGGTTCGCGTGTGTTCTGCCGCGTTCTGACCGATGGTGCCGGCGCTGAATGGCCGCTGTCGCGCAAGTTCGGCTGCGTTCCGGCGATGGCTGTCGACGTCCTGCGCGCTGCGCAGAAGCTCGGCCTCGACTCCTATGGCGTTTCTTTCCATGTCGGCTCGCAGCAGACGGATCTCTCCGCTTGGGATCGCGCGCTTGGCGATGCAAAGCAGGTTTTCGATGCGCTTGCCAAGGAAGGCATCACGCTGAAGATGGTCAACATGGGCGGCGGTTTCCCGACCCGTTACCTCAAGGACGTGCCGACCGCACAGGCCTACGGCCAGGCGATCTTCCAGGCGCTGAGCCGTCACTTCGGCAATCGCCTGCCCGAGACTATCATCGAGCCCGGCCGCGGCATGGTCGGCAATGCCGGCGTCATCAAGGCCGAGGTCGTTCTCGTTTCGAAGAAGGCGGACAATGACAACGTGCGCTGGGTCTATCTCGACATCGGCAAGTTCGGCGGTCTCGCCGAGACGATGGACGAAGCGATCCGTTATCAGATCACTACGCCGCGTGATGGCGATCACAATGCGCCTTGCGTTCTCGCCGGCCCGACCTGCGATAGCGCCGACGTGATGTACGAGAAGAACCCCTATCCGCTGCCGATCTCGCTGACCATTGGCGACGAGGTGCTGATCGAGGGAACGGGCGCTTACACAACGACCTACTCGGCGGTTGCCTTCAACGGCTTCGAACCACTCCGATCATACGTCATCTGATCGGGCATCGCCCGATCGTGGAATTTGGCCGGCAATTTGCCGGCCTTGATGACGCCCATGATTGAAGATTGGTCAAGAAGATGAACGCAGTAGATTTCAACCAGAACCTGCACGTCCAAGGCGCACAGGCCTATACGATACGCAACGAGACGGCGCAGGACGAAGCGGCGCGCGAGGCGCTGCTCGACCGCGCCATGGGCGAGGGACGTCGCCGCAAGTCGTCCGAAAAGCTGCGGCGTGGGCGCCTGCCTTCCGAAGGCCTCGCCTTTGTCGCACGCGGCAATGACGGAATGCTGCTCGGTTCGGTACGGCTTTGGGATATTCAGGCAGGTCATGACGCCGCTGGCAAGCCGGTGCGCGCGCTCCTGCTCGGACCGCTTGCCGTCGAGCCCACACTCAAGGGTCACGGCATCGGCGTTGCCCTGATGCGCCATGGCATCAGCGAGGCTGCTCGCCTTGGTCACGGCGCGATCATCCTCGTCGGCGATCCGGAATATTATGAGCGTTTTGGCTTTGAAGGCGAGAAGACGGCGCTGCTTGCCATGCCTGGCCCAGTCGAGCGCCGCCGGTTCCTGGCGCTGGAACTCAAGCCCGGCCACCTTGCCGGTGCACATGGCCTCTTGTCGCCGCGCGGCCGCAAGCCGTCACGTGCAACACAGGCCGCGCCGGTTTCCCTGCGTTTTTCGATGTAGCCACGAGAGCCCCCTCCATCAGAGGGGGCCAGGCATTGTCAGGCAAATTCCCTAACGAAACGCTCGATGGCGGTGACTTCGCTCTGCTGAATCTCGTGGCCGCCCGGATGCCAGACGAGCTCGGTATCAACGCCCTGCGCCGTCAGGTAATCCGCAAACGCCTGCGTCAGCGCGGGCGGACAGATCGGGTCGCGCTGTCCCGCCGTGATAAGCACATGCTTGCCCTTGAGCGCCGGCTGCGGCGCCGGTTGCCACGGGATGAGCGGATGCAGCAGCACCGCTGCATCGAAGAGATCGGGCTGCGCCAACAGGGCCGAGGCGAGAATATTGGCGCCATTGGAATAGCCAAGGCCAATCAGCTTCGAAGGCTGGGCTTCAGATTTGTGAGCACGGATGAAATCGGCCATAGCCGTGGTGCGCCGGGCGAGATCGTCCATATCGTAGACGCCTTCGCCCGTGCGGCGGAAGAACCGGGCGGCGCCATGTTCGGAGACGTCGCCGCGCGGCGAGACGATACCTGCTTCAGGAAGCAGCCTGCGGCCGAAATCGAAGAACTGGTTCTCGTCGCCGCCCGTACCGTGGAAAACGAAAAACAGCGGCTTGCCCGGTTCCGCTGCCTTGTGAATGCGATGGTGATAGCTGCTGACTGACATGATCCGTCACTCCGGCGCGGTATTTACCGGCCCTCTTGTTGCGTTACATGCCTGCTATATGTCGCCGAACCGGGCGTGCTTAAACCCGGCTCCCGCTTGATGGATTGTCGCCGTCCCGTAGACAATGGCGGCGCGACGACGCCAAAAATCAATCGACATCCGACCAGGGGCCGTGGAAGTCACCGTCCTGATCGAGCCGCTTGAAACCATGCGCCCCGAAGAAATCGCGTTGCGCCTGAATGACATTGGCCGTGCCACGTTGCTGCCGGTAGCCGTCGAAATAGTTGAGCGCGGCGGACAAAGCAGGTGTCGGGAGACCGGCGAGGGCCGCTTCCGCGACTACCTTGCGCAGGGATGCCGACCCGGTCTTCATGCGCTCGACGAAGGCTGGCGCCAGGAGCAGGTTCTTGCCATCGCTGCCTTCGAACGCGGCAGCGATCTCGTCAAGAAATTGCGAGCGGATGATGCATCCTGCGCGCCAGATACGGGCAGTTATCGCCAGCGGGACGTTCCAGCCATTCTCTTTCGAAGCGCCTGCCATAACTTCGAAGCCCTGTGCATAGGCCGCAATCTTTCCGGCAAGCAGTCCGTCTTCAAGCGCGTCGATAAACGCGGCATCATGGACGAGCTTTCTACCGGCAAGCAGATCGCCATAGGCGTCCGCGGCCAGCTTGCGCTCACCGACCAGCGAGGAGATCGAACGCGCCGCGACCGCCGCTTCGATCGCCGTTGCCGGGATGCCCAGCATCTGCGCCTCGATGGCGGCCCAGCGGCCCGTGCCCTTCTGGCCGGCGCTGTCGAGGATGACATCGACTGCGGGCTTGCCGGTATCTTTGTCGGTGGCCGCAAGAACCTTGGCCGTGATCTCGATGAGGTACGAGTTGAGCGGGCCTTCGTTCCATTTCTCGAAAATCCTGCCGATGGCATCCGGCGCAAGGCCAAGGCCGTCGCGCAGTATGCCGTAGACCTCGGCGATCATCTGCATATCGGCATATTCGATACCGTTATGGATGGTCTTGACGAAATGACCGGCGCCATCGGGCCCGAGCAGCGCCGAGCAGGACTCGCCCTTGTACTTCGCCGATATGGCCGTGAGCACCGGCTCGATGCGAGCATAGGATTCGGGCGTGCCGCCCACCATGATCGAGGGACCATGGCGCGCGCCTTCCTCGCCGCCAGAAACACCCATACCGACGAAGGTCGGATCATTGGGGCCGAGCGCGGCCAGGCGGCGCACCGTGTCATGGAAATTGGCATTGCCGGCGTCGATGATGATGTCGTCCTTGGCGAGGAACGGCTTAAGGGCAGCGATCTGCTCGTCGACGGCCTCGCCAGCCTTGACCATCAGGATGATAGGACGCGGCGCCCTGATGTTCTTCGCAAGGTCTTCGAGCGTTTCGCAAGGAACTATCTTGTCCTTCAGGTCGCCGGCGTCCTCGTAGAACTGGTGGGTCTTTGCAACCGTCCGGTTGAAGACCGCGACGCGATAACCGTTCTCGGCAATATTGAGCGCCAGGTTGGCGCCCATGACGCCAAGGCCGATCAATCCGATGTCAGCTTGCTGCATGATATTTGTCCTTGATCAATCCGATAATGTTTTTCAGCGCAGGCACGCGCCTGGCGGGCCTGCCTGGCCGGGAACCGCATTTGTATATCAATCGGGCGAGGGGGCAATGCCCCGCCTGTCATTTGTCGCGCAGTTGCTCCATGTCGCGTATGCGGTTGGCACTGCTTTTTTCGAGCTTGCGCGTCACCTCGGCGATCAAGGTCTCGGCGACGAGAAACAGTGTTGCGGACGAATCCCATGGCGATGGGACCGCGGTGCGGCCGGCGATCACGTACCGTGCGAAGCGCGCAATCGGCGAAAGCCACTGGTCGGTGATCAGCACGATTTCCACGCCCCGGGCCTGCGCCTTCTCAGCAAAGCGGATGAGGCTGTCCTGATAGCGCCGAATGTCAAAAATGACGAGGACGTCCTTCTTGCCCATATCGATCAGCTGATCGCGCCAATGGCTTTCCTGGCCGGTAAGATGCGTTACGCCCGGGCGCGTTATTTTGAGGTGTGCCGCCATGTAGCGGGCAATGGGATCGGTAAAGCGCCCGCCAAGCAGGTAGACGCGGGCGCGTGCGCGGCTGATCGCCTCGACGACATCGCCGAGCTGCTGCACGGAAAGATGCTGGAACGTTTCGCGGATATTGTCGATCGCGGCTTCCATCAACGGAAATTCGGCGCTGTTATTGCTCGCCTGGATGGTTGCCGCGCGGTTCCAGGGCGACTGCAACTGCGCAGCAAGCTCCTCCTGGAGCGCGCCCTGGAATTCCGGGTAGCTCTGGAAGCCAAGGCGCGAGACAAATCGAAGTATTGTGGGTGAACTCACGCCCGCCTGAGTCGAAAATTCTGCGACCGTTCGCAGTCCGATCAACGGATAGTTGGCGACAAGGGTCTGTGCTGCCTTGCGCTCCGAGGTCGACATATTGTCGATTCTTTCGGCGATCAGCTCGGAAATGCTGGTCTGCATCGGTGCTTCCCCATCTTCGCCGCCAATATCCGCTGGAACGTAAATTCGGATTTGACAAATTTTATCGTTGTGTATCAAATCATACGCGAGTGGAAATAAAAATACAAAATGTAACGTAAATTACAGCTTGCCAGAGAGCCGCAATGGGAATGTCGCAGGCAACGGTAAAAAGCGAGGATGTGGTCCGCGTGTCTAACACGGATGGCGCCGGCCCGTTCATCATTTTATGCGATCACGCGTCCAATCACATTCCCGAAGGCTATGGTACGCTTGGACTCAAGCCGATCGACCTGAAGCGGCATATTGCCTGGGATCCCGGCGCCATCGGCGTAAGCATGGTGATGAGCAGCCTTCTCGATGCGCCGCTGGTCGAATCCTGCGTGTCTAGGTTGATCATCGATTGCAATCGCCCGCTGGATGCGCCCGATCTTATTCCTTCGCTGAGCGAATCAACGGCAATTCCGGCCAATGCCGAATTGAGCGAGGAAGAGAAACAAAGGCGAATTGGCATTTCGCATCGACCCTATCACTCAGCGATCGAGGATCTGGCGCGTGCACGTGCCGCCAAGGGTCTGCCCGACCCGATCTATGTCGCCGTGCATTCGTTTACGCCGGTCTACCGGGGCATTCCGCGGCCCTGGGACATCGGCATCATCCACGATGCCGACGACAGGATCGCCGCACCGCTCATTGCCGGCCTTGAGGCGCTGACGCAATTTTGCGTCGGGGTCAACGAGCCCTATTCGCCGGCGGATCGCGTCTATTACACTTTGGAGCGGCACGCGTCCGCTCTCGGGTTTCCGGCAGTGATGATCGAGATCCGTAACGATCTCATCACCACCGCTCAAAAAGAAATGGCTTGGGGCGAAACGCTCTCAAGGCTGCTCAGGGAGATTGTGGAGCGGCCGCTTGCGCAAGCGGCGAGCTCACCAAAAACCGGGACGGCATAGACAAGCTTACGGAGTAGCGCTCGCGAGTATCTGACGTTGCAACTTACCAGAATAATAGGGGAACGTGATGACACAGCAGGACTATACTGACACAGATAAATCGGAGGACATAAAGGTCCTTCACAGCATGGGCTACGCCCAGGAACTGGAGCGGCGGCTCAGCCGCTTTTCCAACTTTGCCGTCTCCTTTTCGATCATCTGCATCCTTTCCGGCGGTATCAACTCGCTGGCCCAGGCCACGTCGGGCGCGGGCGGCATCGGCATCGGTATCGGCTGGCTGGTCGGCTGCTTCGTCTCGCTGACCTTTGCCGTCGCCATGTCGCAGATCAGCTCCGCCTATCCGACAGCGGGCGGTCTCTACCATTGGGGTTCGATCCTCGGCAATCGCGGTACCGGCTGGGTAACGGCCTGGCTCAATCTGCTTGGTCTCATCACCGTTCTTGGCGCCATCAATGTCGGCACCTGGACGTTCTTCGTCGGCGCCTTCGGCCCGGCGCTCGGCATTGAGAACACGCTGACGACGCAGATGATCTTTCTCGTGATCATCACCGGCGCCCAAGCGCTCATCAACCACCTCGGCATTAAGCTCACGGCGAAACTCACCGACTTCTCCGGCTACCTGATCTTCTTCGGGTCGATCCTTATTGCGGTCGTGTGCCTTCTCTCCGCCGAGACCTGGGACTTCAGCCGTCTCTTCTCGTTCCACAACTATTCCGGCGAAGCGGGTGGCAACGTCTGGCCGTCGGTATCGAACGCATGGGTGTTCGCACTCGGGCTCTTGCTGCCGATCTATACGATCACCGGCTACGATGCCTCCGCGCATACATCCGAAGAAACATTGAAGGCCGCAAGTTCCGTGCCGCGCGCGATGGTCATGTCGGTCGTCTGGTCGGCGATCTTCGGCTACCTGTTCCTTGCCGCTTTCGTGTTGATGATTCCGAACATGGACGAGGCCGCAGCACAGGGCTGGAACGTTTTCTTCTGGGCTTTCGACCAGCGCGTCGGCACCGGCCTTAAGGAATTCGTCTATATCGTCGTCTTCCTGGCGCAGCTGCTTTGCGGTCTCGCCACGGTGACATCGGCGTCGCGCATGATCTTCGCATTCTCGCGTGACGGGGGCCTGCCGGGCTCCGCCGCACTCGCCAAGGTCAGCCCGACCTACCGCACGCCCGTTGCCGCTATCTGGACGGCCGCAGTGCTTTCGGTTCTGTTCGTCTGGGGCTCGTCGATCGTCTCCGTTGCAGGTACCTCCGCCTATACGATCGTCGTTTCGTGCACGGTCATCTTCCTGTTCCTGTCGTTCACCGTTCCGATCGTTCTCGGCCTCCTCGCCTGGGGCACGCCGAAATGGGACAAGATGGGACCATGGAACATGGGACGCGGCATCTTCACGCTGTTCGCGATCCTGTCGGTTATTTCGATGATCCTGATCTTCATCATCGGCATTCAGCCGCCGAATGACTGGGCGCTCTACATCACGGTAGGCTTCTTCATCCTGACGGCAATCGTCTGGTTCGCCTTCGAAAAGCGCCGGTTCCAAGGCCCGCCACTCGGCGAAATCATTGCCGCACGTCAGGCTGCGATCAAGGCGGCCGAGCAGGCCGTCGGCGAACGAAGCTGACCCACCGCAAAGGCGGCGACCGGGCTTGCTGGTCGCCGCCCTTATTTTGCCCGTGATGAATTTATCTCGTACAAGGAAAGACTATGCCCGGACATTGGAGTTTCGACGAACTAAAGCGCCACGTGACCAATGGCGAGATCGATACGGTGCTGGCCTGTTTCGTCGACATGCAGGGCCGCCTCGTCGGCAAGCGGTTCCACGCTTCCTATTTCGTCGAGTCGGCGCATGACGAAACGCATGGCTGCAACTATCTCCTGGCCAACGACATCGATATGGAGCCGGTGCCAGGCTACAAGGCCGCGAGCTGGCAGCAGGGCTATGGCGATTTCGTCATCAAGCCTGATCTTTCGACTATCCGCCATATTCCCTGGCTCGAAAAATGCGCCCTCGTTCTCTGCGATATTCTTGACCATCACCATCACGCGGATCTGCCGCATTCGCCGCGCAGCATCCTGAAACGCCAACTCGCGCGACTGAAGGACCGCGGCTATCTCGCCTATTTTGCATCGGAACTCGAATTCTATCTGTTCGACGAGACCTATGAGACGGCGCGGGCCAAGAACTGGAAAGGCATGGCGACGGCTTCGCCCTATATCCAGGATTATATTATCCAGATGACGACCAAGGAAGATGTGGTCATGCGGGCGATCCGCAATGGCCTGTTCGACGCCGGCATTCCGGTCGAGAATTCCAAGGGAGAGTGGGGCCCGGGCCAGGAAGAGATCAATGTACGATATGCCGAGGCGCTGGAAATGGCCGACCGCCACGTCGTTATGAAAAATGGCTGCAAGGAGATCGCCACCCAGATGGGCAAGGCGATCACTTTCATGGCAAAGTACGATTATTCTCTCGCCGGCAGTTCGAGCCATGTCCACAATTCGCTATGGAGCGCCGACGGCAAGACCCCGCTCTTCTACGACAAGAACGCCGAACACACGATGTCGGCACTGATGCGTCAATGGGTGGCCGGCCAATTGAAATATGCCGATGATTTCACCTATTTTCTCGCGCCCTACATCAACTCCTACAAACGCTTTCAGGCCGGTACCTTCGCGCCGACGAAGAATGTATGGAGCCTAGACAATCGCACGGCAGGTTTCCGTCTTTGCGGCGAAGGCACCAAGGGCATCCGCATCGAATGCCGCATCGGCGGCGCAGACCTCAATCCATACCTCGCCTTCGCCGGACTGATTGCCTCGGGGCTGGCGGGAATCGACGAGAAACTGGAGCTTGCCGCGCCCTTCAAGGGTGACGCCTACGGCGGCGCTCGTCTCAAGGAAATTCCGAAGACGCTGCGTGACGCCACCGAAACGCTTGCCCGTTCCAAGATGCTCAAAACCGCGCTGGGCGACGATGTTGTGGAGCACTATGTCCACACCGCGCGCTGGGAACAGTTCGAATATGATCGGCGCGTGACCGACTGGGAGTTGCATCGCGGCTTCGAACGGTATTGAAGACGGAACACCAGAACCAGACTAGAGGTTGAACCCATGGCCGACACGGTCAAACTGATTACCCCCATCGACGGTTCCGTCTATGCGGAACGCCCCATCGCTACCGACAAGGCCGTGGATGCAGCGGTGGAAGCAGCGAAACTTGCGCAGACGGATTGGGCGCAGACGAGTATCGAAGAGCGCGGACGGCTCTGTCTTGCGGCGCTTGACGCGCTGCTCGCCATGAATGACGAGATCGTGCCGGAGATCGCCTGGCAAATGGGCCGTCCCGTGCGCTATGGCGGTGAAAAGGGCGGCGTCGAGGAGCGTACCCGCTATATGGTCCGCATCGCCGAGCAGGCGCTTGCGCCCGTCGTCGAAAACGACAGGCCGGGCTTTCGCCGCTACATCAAACATGTGCCGCTCGGCGTCGTCATGGTCATTGCGCCGTGGAACTATCCGTACCTCACTGCAGTCAACACGATCATTCCCGCGCTGATGGCCGGCAATGCCGTGATCCTTAAGCACGCGGCCCAAACGCTGCTCGTCGGGGAGCGCTTCGCGCAGGCTTTCGAGAAGGCGGGGCTGCCCACGGGTGTCTTCCAGAACATCGTCCTCGGCCACGCCCAGACCGAAAAGCTGCTGGGTTCCGGCCGTATCGACCATGTGAATTTCACCGGGTCGGTGGCGGGTGGTCGTGCCATCGAGAAGGCGGCAGCGGGGACGTTCATGACACTTGGCCTTGAACTTGGAGGCAAGGACCCGGCTTACGTGTTGCCTGACGTCAATCTCGACCATGCCGTCGCTAACCTCGTCGATGGCGCGTTCTTCAATTCGGGCCAATGCTGCTGCGGCATCGAGCGCATATATGTGCATGAGAACGTCTATGACCGCTTCGTCGATGGTTTCATCGACCTGACCAAGCAGTATGTGGTCGGCAATCCGCTGGATGCAGAGACGACAATGGGACCGATGGCGCAGACGCGCTTTGCCGATCTTGTGCGCGAGCAAAAGGCGGAGGCGCTGCGCAAGGGCGCCAAGGCTCATGTCAACCTGCGTGTCGCCAAGGACATTGCAGGTTCGCCCTACCTCGCTCCCGAGGTATTGACGGGGGTCGATCATCAGATGAGCGTGATGCGAGAAGAGAGTTTCGGCCCGATCGTCGGCATCATGAAGGTGCGCAATGACGAGGAGGCGCTCGCGCTGATGAACGACAGCCAGTACGGCCTTACGGCATCGCTGTGGACGACCGACACCGACCACGCCGCCAAGATCGGCGATCGGATTGAAACCGGCACCGTGTTCATGAATCGCTGCGACTATATCGATCCGGCGCTGGTCTGGACCGGGGTCAAAGAGACGGGCAAGGGCGGTGCCATGTCCGCGATCGGCTATGGCAATCTCACCCGGCCGAAATCGTATCATTTGCGCGAAGCCTTTTGATGATGATCTACCCTCCTCTGGGCTACCGCCCATCTTCCGACAGGGGAGATGTCCGGCAGGACAGAGGGGGTAATCTCACATACTGATCCCATCCATCCGAAAGAAAAATCACATGAGCAAACTCATTTCCAAGTGGAATTATCCGACGACGGTTCGTTTCGGCGCGGGGCGCATCAAGGAACTGCCGGAAGTGCTGGAAGTGACGGGGATCAAAAATCCGCTGTTCGTCACCGATCCAGGGCTCGCCAGACTGCCGGTCGTATCGAGCACGCTGAAAATCCTCGACGACGCCAAAGTGCCCCATGGGGTATTCTCGGATGTGAAACCCAATCCGGTGGAATCGAACCTGACGGCGGGTATCGCCGCCTTCACGAAGGGCAAGCATGATGGCGTCATCGCTTTTGGCGGCGGTTCGGCGCTCGACCTCGGCAAGCTGATCGCCTTTCAAGCCGGGCAGACACGGCCGCTCTGGGATTTCGAGGACATCGACGACTGGTGGACGCGGGCGAATGGCGATGCGATAGCGCCGGTCATCGCCGTCCCGACAACGGCCGGAACCGGGTCTGAGGTCGGCCGCGCCGGCGTGATCACCCATGAGGAAAGCCACACCAAGAAGGTAATCTTCCACCCGAAGATGCTGCCGGCGATCGTGATTGCCGATCCTGAACTTTCGGTCGGCATGCCGGCATTCATCACCGCAGGCACGGGCATGGATGCGCTCGCCCACTGCCTCGAAGCCTATTGCGCGCCGGGCTATCACCCGATGGCCGACGGCATTGCGCTCCAAGACAACCAACGCGGAAACAAAAACACCCCCAAGAACCTTGACGACGGCAAGGATGAGACCGCGCCCGAACACACGAGGAACGCACCGCCCACGCGCACAACGGACAAGCAGAAAGAGCCCCCTGCAAAACACGCCCAACCGCATCCGAACCGCAAGAGCGAAGACACCCACAACCGCATCACAAATGCCGGCGAAACACACGACGGCCTCCCCGCCAACCGGCACGCCGCCAAGGAGCGAAGCGGCCGACTGACCAACGAGAGCGACACCAACGGCAGCTCCGACGACGCAGCCAAGGACGCCATGAAACTGCGTAAGGAACAAAAACTCCCGCACAAACTGCAAACCCCAAAAAAGGAGCAAAACATAAACAAGAAGAAGAAGGAACACAACGCCCAGATGGCAACGGTCGACCCGACAACAGGCGGCAATCCAGGAAAACCCACAAAGAAAACAAAAATCAAAAGCAGCAATAACGCAAGTGCGGGAGAAAAGCAGAGACTAAAAGGAAACAACGGGAAGCGGGAGCCCCCAGCCAACCCAAGCGAGAGATGCCACGGAAAGGGACTGCAACACGCAGTAACCGAAAAACAGGAGATACCGCGCTGCAAGACAAAACCCGACAAACGCGCCGGCATCAAACCCCGAAACACACCGATTACGCAAAACAAAAAACCAGAAAACCCCTGCCCAAAACGACGAACGCAGACGCATCACCCAACCGAAGAACTGCACGCGAAAAACATCGCCAACAAACCGAAGCCCACGTGCAACCGCGGCAGCGCCAAGGCGAACCCCCTCGCAAACCACCGCAAGCGAAAACCGGCCACCCGACTGAAGACAGTAGAGCCGAAGACCAAGAGAGAAAGCAAGAACGCAAACCCCAACCAGCCCGGGATGCACGCCGCGAACCACCCCCCCAAGCCGATGAACAGTACCAAAGAACCACCCAACAAACCGTGACGCCAGCGGAGGAAAAACCGCGAAGGAACCACCCAAAAGCGCGGCACGGCCCAAAGACAGAACAACAAGAAGCCACCAAACAAACACCGACGCCTCCGGACCAAACCAGACGAAAACCCGCAGCACGCCCAGCATACGATGGATCGCGCGCAAAGCCCCACGCAACGACACGCCGATCCAGACAACCAGGCAAAACACAGCGGAAGCGAAAAACACCACATGCGGCAGAGCAGCAAGCAACAGCCCCAGCCAGAAAACCTGCCGCCATCCAACAAAAAACTGATAGCGGAAACGCCCGCCCAACGCAGAGAGTCCCATAAAGGACACAAACCACAGCACCCCCCCCAAGATCTCAGCCAGCAAACTCTGGGCCACCCTCAGAACGAAAGCAACAGCCAGCACAACGGTAACAGCAGGAAAAAGCGCATAGGCACCAAAAACCACAACGACATTCCCACCGATCACCGAAAACGCGACCACAACACGACCGCAGATACGAAGGATACCCCAAAATAGCAAGGCGAACAACCCAACCATCAACAACACAAAAGTCGTGCCCAACACACGCAGCCCGACCAACAAAAACAAGGCACCCAACACCACATAAACATCGAAATAAGGAACGACCGTGGGCACACCGAACAGCAAGCACAAAACACAGACGGTAAGGAAAGACAGACGATTAAAACCCCCAACGATCGCCGCAAACCAGCAAGAGAGTCGATAAGGCGCGAAAAGACCCGAATCACGCCCATACAGACCCAGGAAAGGGCGAAGACAACAACAGACAGCAACGCCGGTCAATAAACAAGGAAAACAAAGAGCAACGGAAGGAACGGGCCAAAGCAGGGCCGAGCCAACAGCGCCGCCATGGTAAACGCGCCGAAGAAAACAGAGAAGATCAGGAATCCAACAGAAAACAAAACAACAAACACACGCCCGAGCAGAACGCTCGAAAGAACGGGCAACCGGCCAGCGCCAAGACCCCAGCAGACCCACCTCAGAGAACGAACAACGATGCCACCAAGCCCCACGTCCAAAGCACCGTACAGAAAACGCAGCAACAAAGCAGCATAGCAGAGGCAAAGCACGACGGAAGGCCCAAACAAAGAGCCCCGCACAGGCAACAGCGAAGAGCGAAGATAAACGCGAACAGAACCCAAGACCACAACAAGCGAGAGAACGACCAACCGCAAAAGCACCAGCAACCCCAGGAACCCACGCAACCCCGATAATCGAAGCCAAACCCAACACCCCGCAAGAACGACCAGAACCACGCCAACAATCAGCCACGAGAAGACAACAAAGACGAAAGAACCGAAGAGGGAATGAAAGCCCGCAGCCAACAAGACGACACAGGACGCATCAAGACAACAAAGAACAACCCACAACCGCAGCGAAAAAGCAACAACGCCAACCAACAGCAAAGGAAAATAGACGATCCCGAAACCAAAAGCGACCCAACAACAAAAGCGACAAAGAACCACTCGAGCAACCGGACGAGGCAGACACCCATCAACATAGAAAACAACGTGAAAACGACAGTGATCACGACAATCCAGAAGGCAACAGCGGACCCGAGCCACCGGGCCTGCAAAACGTCGCCACCAAAAGCAACAGAAAGCAAGACAGCCACAATGCGCAGAGAACACCAACCCAAAGCATAGACCAAAGCAACCGCGACAAACGAAACAGAAAACAGAAGCAACAAAATGAACAAAAATGACCGCCACAAAACCGGAAAGAAAACCAGCAGCCAAAACCGGCTCCGAGGAGCGCCCAGAACGAACGCACCGGACCGCCAAACCCCCCGAAAACAGGAAAGCGCCCACGTGACCATAACGACCATCAAAGGGAGCTCAAAAAACAGAGACGTAAAAGAAAGGCCCCAGAAGCACAACAAGTGGAAGCCGCGGGCAAACACCGAAAACCCCAACATGGGCAAAAAAAGAGAGGCAACAACCCCCAGGCGCCCCAACGCAAACAGGAAAACGTAGCAGAACGGAACACCAGCAAAAAACGATACCACCCCAAACAAACGCATCAACGGCCAACGCATCCAGAAAGGCAAACCGCACAAAACCACGGCAACGACGACAGACAAGCCAACGACCGCGCCAAGCAGAGCAGAGAACAGACAAATCACGAACAAGACCAAGCAAGCGTCAAGGAGCAACAACCACAACACATGGAACATAAAGACAAAGGTCACAAAACCGCGCAGAGCCGGGAAAGAGCCGGCGACAACAAAGACCGTCACAAAAACCACGAACAGAACAGCGAAGACAACCAAAAGCACCAAGAAAACCCAAGAAAACAAAAGCCCCCAGCCCTCGGCAGCCGCAACGGGAAGCGGAAGACACCGATAGGAAAAGCCACGAACCGACCCGTCCAGACAGCCCCGCGCAAACCAAGCCCGACGGAAAGAGATAACCACACCATCAACCAAAAATCCCGTCAAAAAAAGCACGCGAGAAAAACCAACCACAACGCCTGGCGCAACGCAGAAAACCCCACGCACAAACCCACCGGGACCCCAAAAAGCGGCTTACCCAACCCGGCCACAGAAAACCAGGAACCAACACCCCCGAAAGACGACAGCCGCGCCAGCAAGTCAAAAGAGCCCCCCAAAGAAGCCCCCAGCCAAGGCCCCTCCGGCTGGAAGACCAACGAGAAGGTCCTGAACGACACTGTGCTGCCCGACCAGAACCCAGAAAACAACCGCAGCACAACAGCCCCAGAAGCAGCCAACCGGGCCTACGGCAGAAGAGAGCCAACCCATCCAGAAAAGGAAACCAACCCCGCGCGGGGCATAGGAGAGAACGCACCGCACGTAAAAGCCAACCACAAACCCGGACAAAGCAACGACGACTGCAACCCGAGCGTCCAACCCGACGCGATCACGAACAGCAAAACCATCGCAACCCAAGCGGAGAAGCAGCGGCCGTCCACCCCGCCCGAGAGGCCCCGACTGGACCAGCACCGGAACGAAAGCCACACACATGTTGAGATAACCAAAATACACCAGCCCGGCTGCGCCACCCGCGGCCACGAGCCCGCCACCCGGCCACCCGACAGCACCAGAGACCCCGAGGAGAGCCTCACGCGACCCACAACGATCACAAGCAAAACCAACGACGCTGCCACACGCCGGCAGAAGAACCCCAACCCAACCATGCGGCACGTGCCAGACGAGATCGCCAGCAAACCGCAGCCAAACGACACAACAAAAGACGCCCAACCAAAGGCCGGCCCCACCCCGCAGCCCGCAACGCAGAGAATCCCAACACCACAAAGAGCACGACAGCCGCAAAACACACGGCCCCACGTCCCAGCCGAACGAAAAACCCACGCCGAGCACGCAACAACCCGGCCGACCCGCCCGGAACAGGCGAGACCGCAAACCCCCGACAGCAGCCACCGAACACCCAGACGCGGAGAGAACGTCCACATCGACACCAGACCCAGCCGTGAAGCAACCAACGACGCAACCACATCCCCACCAACCGCACGGCAAACAGACCGTAGCCAACGTGCCGGCCGGCCTGGCCGCGGCGACCAGGGCACCCGCGGCGGAGGAGAACGAAATCGTCGTACCCGCGAACAGCACAGCCGCCCACACCGAGAGCAAGCAGGTGGAAGAAGCGATCAAGGGGGAAAACCCGGAGGAGAGACGGCAGGGGAAATTGTAGACCGAAGAAACCACGAGAAAGCGCTATCAGGCCAGTGGCAGAACACACCGAGGAAAAGCAGATAAACGAACGCACCAGCAGCGACGACACCGCAAAGAACCAAGGCATTCGTCGCCGAGCAACCAACACGAACACCACAGATGACCAAGAAGCCAGAGCAGCTGAGCAGACCACCAAAGCCCGAGACAAACCTAAACAAAATATGAGCCGACCAAATACCAAGGCCCCTCACGAGCAGCAACCGACCCCACGCCCAGGTACCCCGGGCGAGCGAAGGAGAAAGCCAAAGACCGCAAGCCAGGCAAAGAGAAGCGCCAGGAAGAAAAAAACAACCATGAACCAAACGACCAACGCCTGGTGAAGCACCAGCCACGACAACGAGCCCAGCGCCGTTCACGGGCACAAGAGGCCCCGCGCCGAAAACCACCAGGCCATACCCGAAAGAAGTTCCTGCGCCGAACCAGCACCCCAAAGAAAGCGAGACCAAACCCGCGCAGAGGGCAAAGCCCCACAACCCCAAAAAACCAGGAGGATAAACGAAAGCCAGACCGCACCGCCGAAAGAAAGCGACAGCTTCAAAAGGAACAAAACACGAAGCAATCGCGACACTGGCAAAACCACCAGCACCACAAGGGCGATCCCAACCAAAAACAGCATCACCGAGCACCCCCGCAACAACTGTGCAAGCAGAAACGCGCACAAAACCCAGAAAGCCGAAAGAGGCGACATCGTCAACGCGCCCCAGCCAAACACAAGCAAACAGATCACCAACAAGACACGCGAATCCATCCGGCCCGAAACCAAGACCGAAAGAGGTGCAGACAGCAACAGCAAAAAGACCCAAACAAACAGCGCCGCCCCCAACACCAATGCAGCCGACCAACAAACCCGGACAAAAGACACCGGAGAAAGATAAGCCAAGCCACAGAACCCCATACCGAACACGAACAACAACGCAGACCAGAACGAAAAGGGCACCGACACCAACGAGAAAAAGGCGACCATCGACCAAGCCGCGGTAAAGAAGAGGAAAAAGAACATGACCGCGACCACAAAGACCACGAGGCAGCAAAACAAGATCGTCGACAACGCCAGCCACGCACCCCGCGACCCACACGCCAGAACGGAATCGAGCGAAACAAGCAACACTGACAGGCACCCAAGCCCCCACCAAACGAAATCCCGGAGCAACCACCCAGCGCCATTCAAAAAGTCCAGAACCCGAAAGAGGGCCACGGCAACCAGAAAAACCCGGATCACCGCCAACAGCAAAAACCACTACCAACACAAACCACGACACAAACAACCGCCGAAACGCGGCCCGACCGGCCGCGCGAGCAAAGCGACGAGACCGAAAACCACCGAAAACACCAAGCACGAGGAACGAGGGAACACAAGAAAGGAAGCAGCAAAAACGATGAAGAACAGACCGCCCCCAATAAACACCCCAAGTGACCAGCAGAGGAAAAGCGGGAAGATATGCCAACAAGCAACAAAAAGAAGAATGGCGAAAGCGAAGCAGGCAACAGATCACCAAAAGAAGACCAAAATCGAAAACAGCCGCCCGAGCAACACACACAGACGAAGCAAAAAGACGGCGGAGACGAAGGAAGACGACTGCACCCAAAAGATCGCAACGGAACAAGCAATCAGCACGCACCGGACATCGACCACCCAGGCCGAAACGATCCAAACCGCGAGAACCCCCATCAACAGGCCCAACAACATCACCAGGAAAGACAACCCCGTCACCGGAAACAAAGAACCGACACAAACCGCACGCGCCGCAGGCCACCCGACAGCCGACAAGGGCGAAACCAGCCACCACCTAGCCGGCGATGACCTAGGCGTCGGCCCCGCAGCCAAGGCGACCACAACGCCCAAACAAGACCGGAGAACGCCACCCGAAAGAACCTCGGCCCGCAACCCGATACAAAAGGACACACGCGAGAAAACCAGCCGCAAGACGCCCGCCGAAACCTCAGCCGGAAGCACAGAAAACACCACCCCCGATCCCAGCACCACGGACGAAACGCTGACCGCAAACGACCACACCGACACCACCGCGACCCGCACATACACACTCCGCCCGACCACCAAAACAATGACCGACGGTTCCGAGGAGCTCAAATCCATACACACCAAAGCCACCAGAAAGAAGGCCGCCAACCCCGAACACGAGATCAAAAGAGAACCCCCCGCGGCCGAAAGATGCCAGACGAAACCAGAAACGCCACAGAACACCACCGACAACCACAAGGCGCCAGCCGCCAACTCCGTCCAGAGATACACCGAGCCCAACGCCCTTCCAAATCCCCTACACCGGGCCTCCAACACGACCAGATTGCCGGAGACCATGCCAATCGACGCAGAGGACCACCCCAAACTTACCGAGGCCCGCTCGAAAGACCCCGTCGCGGAACCCAGACACCACCGCAACGCAAAACTCAAACCAAGAAGCCGCCTGCCAAGAAACCAAGAGGACGACACAGTGGTCAGCACCAACCGGGCAGCAAGCCGCCAACACCGGAACGCCGAAAAAGAAGCCCGCGAGCAAGCCAAATGCGCCACGAAACGGCCGAGACAAAGCCATAACGCCGCAAGCTGCACCACGGCCGACGTCCCCCCAACCGCATACGCACAGGTCCCCAGCCGAACCAACCGCCACCAAGCCGTAACCCGCCGCCGCCCAACGACACGGAAAGCGCCCATACAGCACACCACCCACCCAGCAAGCGCACCCAAAGCGCCCAGAACAGAGGCACCGCAACACGAAAACATAAAACGCCAAGACCGCAACCACGAGGGGCCCGAACAGCCCCCTGCCCACACAGCAGCGAAAACCACAACCCACAAGAAAAAGCGCGGCGTCGAACACTTCCACGACCCCGCCGCCCCGGCCGCGGCAACAGCCGCTTACGGAGCTCCGACCCACCCCGAACCCGCGACCTAGGCCGAAGGACCCGGCGACGGAAAAAGACGCAAATCACAATCATGCTCGCCCTGACACCCTGGAAGGCAAACGCTCTCACTTACGAAAGACACAACGAAAACGCATGCAACCAAACGGCTCGAGCATTGACACAAAGCAAATGGAGACCCACAGCAACGAGACCAAACCGAATAGTGCGAAAAACAATCGGAAAGAACGAAAAGACATCCAAATGGAGCCTACCAAGACAGACATCGTGAAAGCCCACCCCCTTGAAGATGACCAGGCCATGACCGACGAGAACAGTCAAACAAGGCTCGCAACCGACAACGATCCCGCCAACAGCAAACAGACCCCCCAAGACGCAAAACCCATCCCAACCCACAAGGGCCCCGAACACGCCACCAGGAACCACACCACCAAAAAAGCCGGCCGTTCGAAAAGAACAATCGACATAAACCTCGACAGAAAAAAAGAGCGCCACAGCAAGATAGCCAACCACAAACACCAACTGCGGCTCACAGACAGCGACCAAGAGCTGCAACGCAAAGGCAACCGCAACAACGACATGATCGAGCTCCGCAACGACCTGGAGACGGTCATAACCCCCGATGACGTCATCCGCCACCACCGCGTCGCCAACGGTCTGAACGACAAGAAGCAGGCCATGAGCCGCGATCGCAACCAAAGCCCCCAGCGGCGGCGCCAAACCCAGATCCGCGCGCAGAATCACAACCACATCCCCGCAAGGAACCACCAAAACAACGATACCAACCCAGCAACCCATCAGCTGGAGCACCGTGTCACCTCGGAACTGGTCAAGAAACCCAGATGCCGCGACAAGCCGAAGCCGAAAGAGCCACCCCGAAGCCACAAGACCCACAAACCCAGCGGGAAAAAGTGCCAGAAGGCCGACAAACACTGACAGCACAACGCCAGTAAACCCCCAAGAAGTGGCAGCAAAAGCCGCGAAGCTCAATCGAGATCAACGACTCCCTGAAGCCACTTGAACGCCGCCACACCAGCACACAAACACCAACCACAAAAACAGAGAAGCCCAAAAACCGACCCCAAAGCACCCAAATGGCAAAGACGGACATCCCAACAATAACCATGGCCACATGAAGAGGCGAAAAAACAACGAAGACAGACAACCCATCGAGCCCCTCAAGCAACCCCCAGGCAAACAAACGGACGAAAGCCCCAGACACCAGAAGCCGGGCCCAGAAACCGCCGCAGCACACCGCCCAAAGGATCCGGTAAACCCAGAAACGCCACTCCGCCCGACAAAGCCCAAACAAAACCAACGCCCCCCTCGGCAACAGCTCGGGCGGCCACCTCAGAAACAAAAAACATCCAAGAACAACAGCAGCAAACAGCAAGACCAACCCCTGGGGGCAAGGGGATACACCATGTACAGAAGCCCCCAAACGCCCCATGGAAAAAGAACCAAATAACACCACAAATCAAAAGGAAAAAGAAAGCGCACAGGCCCCAAAGGCAGCGAACCCAGAAGAAACAATCCACACACCCCGCCAGACCTGTCACCACCCCAACCGCCGCAAGAACCGACACCCGCACGTCCAGAATTTCAACGCAACCGCCCGCCACGACGCCAGTACCGATGGCCTCCCGCGGAACAACACCAACAAAAACACGCTGAGGAAGCGCAACCGCAAACTCGAAAAGCAAAGCGCAAAGGCCGCAAAGGTCGACAACCCGACGCGAACGACAAACCCGCCACAACAGTCAAAAAGAAACCAAACATACCCAGCACGCCGACGAAATCCCACAGCGCCTGGCCATCGCCCGAAACGCGCACCGCGCCGACAAACAACGGCTGAACAAAAGGAAAGAGGCCCAAAAGCACAGAGGACAGGCCCGCGCGAAGGCTGACAACGACGACAGAGCCACACGCCAGCCGCCGGACAGTTGAAGAGTGAACAACGGCCCAGGGGACGCCGACAACATACCGATCGTAGACGGCCCGAAGAGCCATACAAAGAGAGAGACACGAAAACCAGCAGCGACCGCAGCGAACTCACAAAACCAAGAAACCGAAAAAAACCCACAATGACAGGCCCCGGACAGGATCCCGAACCGCCGCGAGAGCAGTCGCCAGAGACGCAACACCGTCACCAAAAACCCACCCCCCCGGCAGCAACAAATGACACCAGGCGCCCGAAAAAGACCCAGAACCCACCCCAACATAACGAGCCCCGAGAAGAGGCTGCGCCCCGAGACGAGGACCACCACCCAAAACGACCGGCGCAACAACACCACCAACCCAACCACAATCACCCGCATCAAAAGAACCAGCACCATCACCAAGCACAGCGCCAGCACCGACCATGAAGTCAACGCACCGTGCGCCGACCACAGCCGCAGGCAGCGCACCAAGCGTGGCCCGAACGCCCTCGAACAAGCCGACACCCAGATCGGAGTGCGCAACAGCATCAGGCGAAACAGCCCCACAAGAGATGCGACACCCCAACCCAGCCGCCAGGGCCCCGCGCACGCCAATCACCTCGACGAGCTCCAAAGCCGGCAGACCACGATTGGACATCCGCAGGACCGCGTCATCCACAAAACCAAACACGGCGCCCTCCCGCGCAACACCAGCCACAACCAGGACACGTCCACAGCGGCCCCAGAGCTGAGAGCACAAAAGCACCGCGACCTCACCGCCGAACAGCGCGACTCAAAGCTCCAGGTAATGAAACCAAACCACCCAACCACGCACCCACGCAACAAGCAACCGCTAAACATGATCCAGAGAATCGCAGCCATCAGCCGCGGCACACAAGCCATTGTATGGCGCAACATAGAACACGAATGCCGACAGCCCCTCCGACTCCGCCCCCAAAACCACATCGACACCCAGGCCAACAACAGTGACCTCCCCCCCGGCCTCAGCAACCCAATCGGCCGCCACCACCAGCCCGACACCGCCCGAACACGCGGACTCACCAAGACCCCCACCGACCCGCCCCGCAGCGCCACCCCGAACCAGGGACCCATACACGGACGACCCACCGCCACCCACGGCATTGCAGGCGACGACGGGCTCGCCAACTCCTACCACGGTGAAGCCCCCTCGGGCAACGACATCAACCTAGCCGCCAGCGAGATCGACCTGAGTGACAACGCCACCGACACACCCGGAGTCATCAACAGCCCCATGCGTCCAAACCACCACAAAAACACCCAGCAAAACGAGAATGGAAACAACCAAAACAGCCCAAAAACCCGCCGCAACCGCGAAGCTCACAAGAGGACCGAGCACGACATACCCAGCAGCAGAGCCCAAAACCCTCAAGACCGACACCACCTACACGCGGACCTCAGACATCCCCAAGAAAACCGCCGACAACACGAGCAACATGACGACCCTCGCCAGGCCCCACAGCCAGGCACAAACAGAAGAACCGAAGCCAGCGAAGGCAGACGCGCCGACAAACGAAGATGTGCTGAAGGCCAAGACCCGGCAACCCGAAGCATTCCTGACAAGGCCAGGGGACGCCAGCGCAACAAAGACGCCGAGAAGAGAGCCGAGCAAAGCCGGCAAGCCGACCAAAAGAACCCAAGACCAACAAAACCAGGAAGAGGCCAGCGGCACCCAGCACGAAGAACAGGAGGCATTCCAGCCACATGCGACGCAAGCGACCACCAATGCCAACACTTATCCGAAGAATACCATAAAGCCCACAGCCAAGCCCGACGAGGCAAAGCCCCAAACAAAAAAAACCAACGCGACCCCCCAAACGGCAAAACACGACACCACCGAAACCCAACACAAGACGGCAACAACCACCAGCCCAGAAACCAACAACCTGGCCAACACACCACAACAGACCATCCCCCAAAGCCAAAAGAAAGATACTCTGACAAGCCGCAACCCGGAGGGAATAGCCACGCAACACGAGGCAACGCACACCGATAGAAGCAAACAGAACAAACAGACAAAACAAGACAAGGCCAAACCCACGCTAAAAGAGAACACCAACAACCAGCCCCGCAGCCAAAAGAGCACAAACGAAACAAAAAACAAGGGCGGCGGCACGCGCTAATCGAAAACAAGCAAAAACCAACAAAAACGTGCAAGCAAACACAACGACACGAAGAACAACAACAGACAAACGGCAAAAAAAGCCAGCCACGCAAGTCCAGCCAAAAAGCGCCCAGAAAACCTACGGAAAGCGAAGACCCTCAGAGGAAGGCGCCGGGCGGGCCCGGCCAAAGCCACACCCGCAAAAGAGCAAAGCCCGACAGAGCAACGAGCAAAAAAGCGAGCGAATCCAAGCGCAGCCCCCAGCACCCTGCCGGAACAAGAAAAATACGACACAGGATACAGCCCGAAAGAGGCGGACAAAGACCACCACAACCGACAACCTCGCAAACCATCAACCCGCAAAGACAACGAAAATCGAAATACCCGCAAAAGACCACCCGGCCCCCCGCAGCACGATAGAGCACCGGACTACCCGCACCAGCCTCGCCGAAACCACACACGACAAACTCAAGAACGCCCACACAAAGAACCAACCCCACGAACCAACAACGCGCGTCCAGGACCACGCCCATCGGCACCGAACACCACAGAAAATCTGCCAGGACGAGAAAAACAGGGCCCGGGACCAACAACAGCAGCGCCCAACCAGGAACGAGCGCCCAAGAGAGGGGGACGCCCCAAACAAGGCCAAACAGCAGCGCCAGACGAAGAGCAACACAAACAAAATCAAACACGCCTCCAACCCCCAGCACCACACACCACCAAGAAAGCCTGCACATCCACACAAAAAACGCAGCCGACCTACAATCGAGAACAAGACAAGCGACCACAGCCCGGCAAGACAACAGCGACAAAACCGGGCGCGCGAAAAAAACAACCAAGCAGCCTATCAGCTCCGGCGCGCCAGGAGGCAAAAAGCCCCAGCAGGCGACCCGATCGGCAAGGACCGCGAGCAGAGAGGAACGGCGCGCCTCCGAAACAAGTCCGCCGAAAAGAAGGCCAAGAACCGCCCCGGCCAGCCCCGCGCACAAACCCACCAAAGCCACCAAGCGCACACCGCCGAGGCCTACCAGAAAGTGGCCCCCGACGACAAACACACAGAAACAGAACCCAGACTAGAAATAGCCCTGCCAAAACCGGAAGCCGAAGCCTTCCAAGAGCACACACAAACAGATCAACATCAGAAAACCCAGACACAGCAAGACGAACCACCGAGCACGATTCAAGAAATACAGCAGCGGAGCGGCCGCAAGCATCACAACGCCGACGGCGATAAAAACCCCCACCACCAGGACTCCGAGAGAAGACACCAAACCGACAACCGCAAGCACACTACAAAGGCAAAACACACAATCAAGAACCACCAACCGCGCCACGACCAGCCAAAACAACCACCGAAAGCCATTCCCAACCGGCACGGAAACAAGCCCAGCAAGCCCCCCGGGCAAGACCACCCGCCCCGTGAACAGGAGAAACAACCCCACCAACAAGAGGAGCATGGCACCACCGCAAAATCCGAAGCCTGACACGCGGAAAAGCGGGCCCGCCAACACCACCAACCAGCAAATCGAGAAAAGCAGCAACAAGCACAGCATAAGCCCCAGCAAAAGGACAACAAAGCAACCACAAGTGCGCTGATCCCCAAGCACCCGGCCAGCAAGAAGCACAACGAAGACCAGACTCACGAGGCAAAAAACGAGCCAGACCACGATCAACCACAAGAATCCCATCCACGCACGGCAAGCAGCAATCCACCCAAGCATCAACGACATGCAAACGGAAAGACCAAACCAACAAAACGATCAACGCGCAGCGCCGAGAAAGAACACCCAGACGCACGACAACAAAACCCCACAAAAAGAACCGCGGAAGTGCAGCAAAACCGAAGAAAGGGCGCAACAAGAGAAGAGGCGCGGACGAGCCAAAAGCAAAGTCAAAAAGCAAAGCAACGCAGAACGCAGAGGCCCGGCAAATTAACCGTCAGGCAAAAAGGAAAAGTCACTCCCTGTTTGACTGGCGGATGAGAAAACCGCCTTTGATTTTACTTGGCTTTTTCGTCTAATTCCCGCACCTGATTGTCGGTGCGGGGAATAGCGTTCTCAATTTGGTCTACTATACGGCGTGATGAGCGAATGCCAAGTGCTTTTCTGTCCGCACCTTTTGTATAGATTTCAGCCTGTTTTACGTTGGTCCAGCCGAATTGAGCCATCAACTCCCAAGCCTGGGCGCCGCCATCGGCCGACAGTGTTGCTGCCAGCTTCCGCACGCCATGGGCGCTCAGTTCCTTGTCGATGCCGGCTTCATCGCATTGCTTGCGAAACCAGCTTTGGAAGCCCTTGGCTTTGTATGGGTTGCGGGCTTTTCCCCATGATAGGAAATGAAAGTCGCCGGTTTCGGTGGCGTGAATGATCGCGAGAAGCGATTGCGGAAACTCGACCGTGATCCATGCCTTGGTTTTTTTGGTCTGCATGGCGAACACGTTTCCGCGCAAATGCTGCCGTCCGGCGAGAACAATATCCGACCGGCGTAAGCCAGAATGGATCAGGAGTTCGATCGCCAGGCGCGGCTTTGTGCCGATAGGATAATGGCCGATGAACTTCGCATAGTCCTCGATCGTCCACGGCTTGAACCCCTCGGTGTCCGCGCGGTTGAACTTAATTCCGATGGTCGGATCTTCCTTGACGTGATTATTGTCCTTTGCCCACTCGAACAGCCCGCGCATTGCTTTGAGGAAATTGTTGGCAGCGAAGGGCGTTTCCTGCCGATCGTCCATGGCCTGATTGATGGCGGCCCGGTCAATAAACTGGAATTGAACATTCTTCGACTGCTCGATCACCTTGGTGAAGATGCCGTCACGATCACCTCGGGTGGATTCGGTGAGTTTTCCCCACGCGCGGCTTTCCTTGTATCGCTCAATCAACCAGCGAATGCTCTGGGTGTGCGTTTCCGGCTTGGATGGTGCGATAGAAGGTCTGCCCGACAATGCAAGTTTGTAGGCTTCCTTGAACTCGATCGAGTCCGGATCACCGGGAAGGCGGATGCGCGGTCCCTTGAACAGGCGAAAATAGAACACGATCTTGTCGTGCCTGGTCCGTTCCTTGGTGACGTGAAGCGGGAGCTTGCGGGGCATATCCTCCATTACAGGCGAAAGGCCGGTCGTTTAGCAACCGGCTCCTCTCTGTGGACAACGGGGATAGTGGGCACAATCGATAAGGAACCGTCGGGCTTGAGTTCGATCTGAACACCCTCGTCTTTGGCGATGATCGCAGCATTGCGAATTTGGGCTCGGGTGAAGCGGAGTTTTTCTGTCATCCCTGCTTCTCTCCAATGAGTTCGTTGTGGTCGGTCACGATACGCACCTCACAAATATCGCCAGCACGACAAGGCCGACGACAACGAGCGGCCCGGCGATAAACGTGAAGTCGGCAAGCCAACCTTTGAAACGTTGCCCGTACATCATGGTTCGATCCTTTCGAATAAACGGCGAGGCGGCAGGGATTTGGTGTGAGCCGGCTTGGTCTTGACGACCTTCGCGAAACCGGCGGATTTGACCGAGCCCTTCGGCCGAGTGACGCCAGTGTGCTTCGCGCGCACCTTGGCGACCTTGGCCCTCTCCTTGACGTCCAGCGCTGTCTTGCCGAGGTGACAATGAGAATGCGCCGGCGCGAGATTGCTCTCGGCATTCTTCCCGCCATTGATCAGGGCTACGACGTGATCGGCTTGCCACGTCTCGCCCGTCTTGATCTGCAGCTTGCAGAGATGGCAGACGCCTTTGTGCCGGTCATAGATGCGCTGGCGCACGCGTGGCGGGGCTTTCGTGTCATCGGTCTTGCCCGTCCACTCGTCGACTTGGCGGGCCATCACGCCACTTCCATCAGGTCGCATTCGTCCCAATCACGTGCGTGAGCCTCAAGCCGAGCCATCTCCTCAGCTTCGTAAATCGCGTCCTCTTCCTCTGGGGTGATGTCGTAATATCCGCTGTCGATAAGGTAGCGCTGGTACTGATAGTTCATCCCGCCACCTCGTCGATGTTCTGCTCGAGGACATCAAAGGAAACAGCGACAACCCATGGGTTTGCTTCCCATGATCCCGCGCCGTTGATGTTCTCCCATATTTTGCGGTACTTCCGTTGGGGCCATCCCCAATCACCGCGTTCAGGGAATACAATGCGCTCGACACCCTCGGCGAGGGCGTCCGCCTCACTGCAGTCCTGCAGGCGCTCCACGCGAACATCGGTGACGAGTAGTGTCAGGCGTGAAGCCCAACGCGGCATATGCATGGCTTGGCGGGGTTTGCCATGAAGCACATCACCACCGTCCGCTATGTAATCGACCGCAGTCCCGACTTTCAGTTGGCTCGGCGGGAGATGGTCGGACGTCGACCAGGTGCGCCAATGCTCGCGAACATAGAGCCGGTCGCCAATGGCGAACCGCAATTCGCTCGAGCGCCATGAGGAGTTACCGGGATCGAGCACATAAGCATCCGTCCACGATCCATCGAACAGGCTTGCGTGACCGCGCTGCTTGATCACCCGCCGCGTTTGTGTCTTGCGGCCAGCGAGCAACGCCTGGACCATGGTTGCACTGAAAAGGATAGGGCGATCAGCCATCAGTCAACTCCCACTTCTCAGCGGAAAGAACACGATCGAGATGCTTGGCTAGGACACGTTCACAAGTGGCAACCTCTTGTTTCAGGCGGGAAAGGGTTGCGTCGTAACGCTCCGCGAGCTCGCGCGACCGCCTGACTTCATAGGGTGCGTGGAGCGGAACGGATGTCATGCGGCCTCGCTTCGCGCCGTGGCGCCGTGCTCAACCCCGAGAAGGTCGTCGATGAAGTTCAGAACGGCTTCTTTGGATTTCTGGAATTCTGCTGCGCCCATTGCCCGAACGGACTGGCTCTTCGCTGTCATGACGTGAACAACGCAGTTGAGTGGAACAACCACAGAATAATCGTCCATAGGCCGGATGAAGGCTGCTACCCGTTCAGCTTCGGCCTTGGATGCACAGACTATGGAGCGCTCATCGCGATAACCGGTCCGGATCAGCGCTTTCTTCCGCAGATGCTCAACGGTCGGGTATTCGCCGAGCATGGAATCGTCGAGGTTGTCAAAGCCGTTCTTGATCGAGGCGAAATAGTGCCGGTGAGAGTTGTCGGAACGGTCGTGATGCTCAATCAGATTGTATAGTTCACCGACAACATAGTGTTTGTCGGCGGCGCGAGCGTGGAATGAAGTCGCCGGTTTGAATATTCCATCGCCCTCGTACTGAAACAGAATCGGCAAGGTTTGCACGGTCCAATCCTCCCGTTGTTAGCCGGCCATCAGGTTTTGGACGGCAGCCGGCTGGTCCAAGAGATTGGCAGGCTTCCGCTTGGAGACAGCTTCGATTAGCCTCTTGAGTTCCAGCGCGTCGGTAGGCGATTTCGCCCAGAATGTGCGCAATGGATCGCGATTGGCGTCGGCCCATTTTGCCACGGTCAACGGGTCGCTTTCATTGATGAATTGCTCGGCGCGATCGAAGAATTTGCCGACAGGCACATTTTCCAGTGCCCACCCATCGCCCCAGGTGACAGTGATGGCGTCGTTGCCAGCGATCAGCTTGAGCCGGTTTTCCTCGCGCTCATGTTCGGCGATTTCGGATGCTGTCAAATCAAGCATCTTAGCCCGGTCGAGCTCGGCCTCGTCGTAAAGTCCGGTGAACTGCTCAGGCCAGCCGGCTCGTAGCGCCTGCATCTCTGCGCATTTCGCAATCATCAAGCGAGGCATCTTGCACCAGTTACCGCTGTCATCCAGCGATGGGGCAGCGCCATCCTTCAGCACCTTCATCTTCTTGGGCTTGCCATTGTCCCAAGTATCGCCCGTCTCAACGTAACTGTACTGGCTCGGAACGAATGAGATCGGGGCGAATTCCTCCCAAAATGCCTGTCCCGCCACTTCAAACCACTCTGCGGTTTTCGGGTCCTGCTTCCACAGATAGACGGTGGCGGATACTATTCCCTGAGGATTGGTTGGCCCTTTAAGGCCCGGATCGGTCTCGTACGTGGGCGTCTTGCTTGCCGGACGATAATCGCCGCATCGCTGCGCAATGACGCGCTGCCCATCGCGGCTGATGATGATGGTCATCTTTCGCTTGTTCGCGTTATCCTTTGAGAAGATCATTGGAATGATCTGTCCGAGAAACGGATCAAGGCCCTTCGCGCGCGCGACCTCGATGAAAAGGTTGAATTCCGCTGTGTTGCAGTCCTTCGCGACCGTGCTCTGAATCAGTGCAATCTGCTTGCTGGAATGGGTATACTGAGAAACCGCGTTCATTATTTCCTCCTGATGAAAATGGAGACAGAACCGTTGTCGAGGTGGGCGCCTGGAATTTCTTCCTTGGCCTCCAGCGCTTCCTTGAGCGCTTTTTTGTCGAGCTTTGGTTCGACCTTGGGGATGGTCCAATAGGCGGCTGGAATGTCCGCCTCGTTGTCGATGACGATGTTGGGTTTGCGCTTGGTGAGAAAGATCGTCGCCGTTGGCAGCGTGAACTTTTCCTGTTCCGTGATGATCATCGCCTGCTCCATCGCAGCGCGACGGCGTTCGATGCGTTGCTCTGCTGCCTTACGCCGCTCAGCGAGCGTTTCTTCCTTGGCCTTGATGCCAACAATCAGGATGTCATCCTCGTCATTGGCGTCCATTGCAGCGGCGATTGCTTCGAGCAACGAAGTCTCGCCTTCGATTGCCGTCTCAACGATGTCCTGGTCATCGGCATCGCCACTCTCTCGGAGACTGGCGAGAAGCCGTTTTGCCGCTTCGGCCTGGCGGTGCACACTGTGCGACGCGTCGCTCATGCGAGTTCCTTCCGTTCGAAGAGATTGTGATAGGTGCGCTTCAAGGCGCGCCGAACAGCGTCGTTCGGCTCTTTGAGCAGGCGATCCTCAATGTGCTGCAGAGCTTCCTCTCGGGAGAGGCGTTCTATGCACGCCAGTTCGGCAGCGATGCAGATTTGTTCTCCGGTCATTGATCGACCTCGGCGCGGGCCGAATAAAACTTCTGCGGGGTGCTTCCAATGGTGCCGAGAACGACGACGGTGAAGCCCAAAAGGGAGACGATTGCGACAAGCAAACTTTGCATCTGGATCACTCCTCGGTCAGATCATTGTTGAAATCGTCATCGAACTCTTCGACCTCTATGGGGTCGTCCTGTTCCCACCACTCGTCGATCTCTGTCTTGACTTCCTCGACGGTCCTGCCGTGGAAGCAGCGGTCATCTTCGGGGCCATCGTACTGTTGCTGAATTCCAAGAAAGCCGTAGGCCGGAGCAGCAAGCGGATGCTCGATGGTGAAGTCGCGATAGCGCATCACATCCCCCTCGACTTGAAGCCGTTGCAAATAATGTGCGTTTCACGGGCGAGCAGCTCTTCGACATCACGCATGTGCCCAAGCTTGGAATACTCGACGACGATCTGCTCGGCGGCTCCACGGTTCAGCGGGATCAGAGCTTCAAGCTGCTGAAAGATGGTCCAGACCGGCAGAGGCAGTTGGACCAAGGCGATTGCCGTGTTCAGGTCGCCGGTAAGATTGGCGGTATCAGTGAGCCGCGCTGACGCAGTGTTGCTGTAGTTCGTACGAACCCAGAATGCCGCCATCCCATTCACCGCCGCTTCGCAAGCGTAATGCTTGGAATTGGTGTCCTGGAACTGTCGAAGAGCGTCGCCCAGGCTTTCGATAATGAAGCCGGTTTCGGCTGCGATCTGCGCTGGCGTTTTGAATTCCTGGTTGATGATGTTCATTGCATCCATCCGTGACTGAATGGATCATTTGTAGCGCATATCGCTACACACTGTCAATCTTGATGTAGCGATATTAGAAACAAATTTGCGATTATCTGGAAAGTCCGATATGTAGGAATGGCAGTCGACGGAGGCGTTGCTTGCCAGCATAGAGCAGGGTGAGGGACGGAACCCCTCATTTTCCAAGGAGTGAGAATGTGTTGGTTTTGTCTGAAGTGTCAGTCGACGTCAGCAGACATTCACCCGACATTAACGCGAAACAAATTATTCACTATGTTCGAGACGCAGGAGATTCGTTATGGCTGAGACATCAATCGAATGGACTGACGCGACCTGGAACCCGGTTGCGGGGTGCACAATTCTTACAGCAGGTTGCACCAATTGCTACGCGATGCGGATGGCGGCCAGGCTCGAAGCTATGGGCACGGAAAAGTACCAGGGTCTGACACGGAAGACAGGTGGCAGGGCAAAATGGACCGGGAAGGTGATCACGGATTCGAAGTCACTTTCGATTCCAGCAACATGGTCGAAGCCGCGCCGAGTGTTCGTTAACTCGATGTCTGATCTCTTTCACGTTGATGTGTCCCCGGATTTCATACGAAGCGTCTGGACGGTGATGGAAGCGACACCTCGCCATACCTACCAGATTTTGACCAAGCGTCCGGAAGTCATGGCGCAAGTTTTGAACCGCGGCGATTTCCCTGTACTCCCAAATGTCTGGCTCGGCACCAGCGTGGAGGACAGTCGTGTCCTCGATCGATTGGATAACCTCCGTAAAGTCCCGGCTGCTGTTCGCTTTGTTTCGTTCGAGCCATTGATAGGTTCGGTGGCCGACGCAAATATCGCCGATATTCACTGGGCGATTGTCGGCGGAGAATCAGGAGCGTCCGCGCGCCAGATGGACCCTCAATGGGTAGATGAAATCGAAACCATGTGTCGTCGTAGCGGCGCGGCCTTCTTCTTCAAGCAGTGGGGTGGTCGCAACAAAAAAACGACTGGGCGCATCCTGAACGGCCGCACATACGACGAAATGCCGGCAGCGATTATCTAAAGGTCGAGCAACCGCTGGCCATCTTTCGGAGAAATCGTCTTCCAGAATTTAAGAGCCAGTTGATGCCGAGCCGCTAACAGCAACCAATACAGCCTTTGTCCGCGGCTTCCTTTGATTAAGCGAACGTCTTCGGAGGCCGATATGCCCCTCTTGCTGACAAGCTCGCGCCAATAAGTAAGTAGATCCTCGCGCGTTCTCGCCCTTGAACGTACTTGCAACGCCTCCCTCCATCCTGGGGCGAACGCATCGAAAGCTGAGTCAGTGCTCGTAAGATGGAGGTCTAAATTTCGCTGGAGATCCATAGTGCTGATGTGAACGAGCACATCGATGCGCTTGATGAGGGCAAGGGTCTTGATAATCTTAAAATCGAGGGCCTCAAGGCTGTAGGGATCCAAAAAAGCGAAGTTTAAGCCATACTGCGGCGCCTTCTGGCGAGCCCAGAACGCTGTTTCTTTTGCGAGACCGCATTTCGCCACGACTGGCGCGTTAAGTTTTATCAGACGGGTTTCGCAGGCCGTTAGTCTGTCCTGATCAGCATCTGCGATGATGACGCGGGTAAAAGGCGCATTGCAGGCAACCGATCGGTTCCAGGCGGCAACCGGACCAGCATCGATCCATTCCTTTGTCTCTTTTATGAAACTGCGCCCGGGTCCGCAGAACAGGTCAATGAAAGCTGCGCCACCAGTGTTGTCCGGCGGGAGGTATCTTTTCCGGGGTGCCGATGAAATGTGGACATATTGGCAGAGGAGGTCGACCTTCTCTTTGGCCCACGCCCCGACAACTTCGGCCGGCAAACCATCGTCGCCATCGACCAGCTCACCCAATATTCACTCCATGTCTGGCACTAAGCCAGATTGAAACAGCACTACGGGCGGTCCGTATTCCCCTACGTCAGGTTCAGCATCTCGCGCCCAGGCCAACACGCCGATGTGCTTGCCAGCCAACTCGCTGGCGCTGCGCATGGCGCGATCTTCGCTGTCGAATTGCATGGCCTCAAATGCCGGTACGATGTCGCCCTCGTTGGAGCGATCAAAGGCCATGACAACTACGAGGCGAACGGGGTCCATTACGCCCCCGAAAATGTCAAAGCTTCTAATGTCAGCCTTTTCCGAACATCATCTTTCTGCTGCTGCACCATGCTTGGGATAAGGAAGGCGTCAATAAGCACCCAAACAAATCCGACTAAGATGAAGTACGAGAATATCTGAAGAATAGCCGATCCGGGCCGCCCCAGATAAAATCGATGTGCTGAAAAAAACCAAAGGAAAAACCATAGTAGATACGCGGCACCGACTGACTTTGCGTCGTTCGTAACCCGCTGCTCGATGAGCATTTTGTCTTGTGTAGAAAGTCCCATTTCAACCCCGTTTATCTTGGCCTAATCCAATCAATAGGCGCCGCCCACTCCACTATCTGATCGACCATGTCAGCGTATTGACCGTTGATGCTTGTAAGCGTCCACCGGCTAGCGTCCATTCCTGGACGAACGATCTTTACAAAGATCCGCCCATCCGCTAGCTGCACTACAGCCCTTTTGTTGACAAGTTCCGAAGGGGGCAGAAGCTTTGAATAATAAAGTAATGTGCCCTCTTCATACGCAGGAAACATTGAGTCTCCAGAGACTTGAACTGCTACTGTCCCATGACGGGCATCCGCGGGCGCTTCAACCGTATCATCCCCGCCATCATCTATGGCGAAGACTGCAGCTCCAGCTCCTACTTTGCCTTTTAGTGGAACGTGAAGTTCTTTCGGTGCGGTAGTCCCCGTGATGGCCTCGATTGCCAATAACTCCTCGCCAGATATGGTGCGAGTTCCTTTCAGCATCTTGTTTACGGCTGCGCGATCGATTGAACGGGTGAGCCGCTCCGTCAGCAATCTAGAAAGCTCCGATTGCGAGACGCCCGACTCGTCCAGGGCAGTTTGTAGCCATTCTGACAACATACGGAATGCATAGCTGTTCGTCACAATTCTGTCTTTTTCCATATTCGCTACATATTGACTTGCATTTGTTGCTATATTCGCTACATTCCGTGCCATGGAACCAGCTCGCACTATCATCAAAAACCTCGGTGGTCCCTCAGTTGTCGCTTCGATCGCTGGGGTTCATCGAACGCGTGTTTCGAATTGGATGCGATCCAAAGACTCGGGCGGTACCGGCGGAACCATTCCCTTCAAACATGTGCCGGCCCTTCTCGCAGCTGCTCATGACCTGGGGCTTAAGCTATCGGCTGACGACTTTCTTCCTATTGAGGAGAATGCGGCATGAGCGCTGACGCCGAGATCAAACAATTCATTGATCGCATTCTCCGCCTCAAGGAAGAACAGGACACGCTCGGCGAAGACATCCGCGAGGTTTATGCTGAGGCAAAGGGCCGGGGCTATGACAAGACCGTTCTGGGGAATGTCGTCGCACATCTGCGAAAGGTCGAGAAGGTCGGCCGTGACACCCTGCACGAGCGCGAGGCGATCTTCGATCTCTATCTTACGGCTTACGAGACCGGTGGTCGGGCGCCCGCGTCTGCGCGTGCACGAGAAAACATTGAAGAATTTCCAGTCAGCGCGAAGCTCGCTGCCAGTGTTGCAAGCGCAGTTCAGACCGAAACAGGCCGCAAGGCTCTCATCGCTGCCGTCGATATTATGATCGAGCGTGAAGCCGCTGAACACATTGATCCGGAGACGGGCGCGATCACAGCTTCCCACGGCAAGGCGCCCGATGGGATGGACCCCAGCCGCGAACTTATCGCGGCCAACATGGAGCAGGGCGATGTAGACAGCAGCGCGTCGCGCGCCAGCAGCGCCGTGGAAGTCGGCGCAACCAATTTCACCCCTGACCCGTCCTCCTTGGTGGTTGCCGACGGCCAACCAGAAAGCTCGGAACCGGGCAGCGCAAAAAGCGATGGTTCCGCCATCGTCGGTCAGGGCCGCGAAAGCGGGAATACCATAACCGGGTGCAATTCCGAGCAAGCCGTCGCCAATTTTGAGCCACCGTCGTTTCTGAAGGACCAGACGAAGTCGATCCGCGACTACCGTCCTCATTGCCAAAAGCCTGAGGCTTGCGGTGCGTCTGGGCTGAGACATTGCTACTCCTGTTCGAAGCTGATCGCGGTTGAAGGCGAGGTCGCATGACGACCGAGCAGATGATCTCCGACTGGACGGACCGCAATGGCGGGCCACGCAGGTTCTCGCGGGGTGAAAGCACCGACTTTCTTGCGATCCGATCGAATCTTGAAAAGCACGGCTACAAGCTGAGCGGACACCGTTACGAATACATCGTTTCAAAAAACGGGATGTCTCGCCGAAAATTCGATTGGCACGGATTGCTGCGTTTTATTGACGATCTGCGCGTGGCCGACGGCCTTCCGGCTATCCTGGCGAGGCTTGCATAATGGACCGCGCTTCATTTGATTTGCTTTTCCGCCCTGAAATTCTCATTGGCGTGTCCGACAAAACTGACGCCGTTCTTGCGCATGCGCGCTCGGACGGCCAGCCTGTTAATAGGATTGTTCGCGCTCTTAACACCTCCCGGAGCTGCGGACATGCTGACGGGAGAAGCCGCGGCGTTGGCTTCTCCCGTCTTTTTTCTCGTTTTTCGTGCGCTGGACAGTACGCCTTCTACGAGAAACCCAATCCTTTTTTCCGACGAGTCATCAACCTCGTGATCCCCATCGCTCTGGTTGTTGGCCCCATCATTTACGTGCTTCGTCGCTGTCTCCGTTTTGTTCAGTGGCTCGCTCATGTGGTCAACCATATGAGCGGAGTCGCCCAGATTGTCGGAAACATCTCCCAAGCCCGTGGAAATCTCACCCAAGTTTTCGGAAGGACCAGCCATGTCTGACGCTGATCTGGCCGCCAACTTACTCGACGACGTGATCGGCCATCGCGGTGTACGCGAACCGGTCAAGAGCATGTTGGACCGTGCGTATCGTGCTTTGAGTACCCGGAACAGAGAATGGACGCGCCGCCGTGTCCGCTCGATTTTCAACAAAGAAACTACACGGATCGACCATCGCGAGATCGAAGAGATGCGCGCAGTCATTCGAGCGAAGGAATCCCATGCAGCATTCAAATCCGAGACCGCCCGTATTGCTGCGATGGCTGTCAACTCAGCGTCGGCTACGGATCGCGGCGAAGCTTCGCGATAAAGCGGCTTCGCTGGCTGAATGGATCGCGCCGGAGATCAAGGAGGTAGATAAGTGAACGATAACCGTGCGCCTTTGACTGCCAAAGAAATTGTCGGGCTTGTGGTAGCATCGGCTCTCCTTGCCTTGCTCGTCCTGCTTCCATACTTCGCGCTCGAGGTGCGCCTATGAACGCGCCTTCCGCACGCGGTCTGTTTCGCGCCACTGGCAAGAAGTCAAAACCGGTCGTTCAGCGCAACCTCGACGGCTCGTATGAGAAGGTAGAGCACCTCGAGAGGGAGCCAGACGAATTCTATCCAACGCCTCCGGAGCCGACGCGCGCCTTACTAGCGGCTGAGATCGGCAGGCTGAGGCAGTTCCGTATGATTTGGGAACCAGCCGCGGGGGATGGCGCCATGGTTCGCGAAATGGAAGCGGTCGGCCTCGACGTCAATGCGTCTGATCTCGTCGATCGCGGAATCGGCGCGGTAATCCGGGATTTCTACGACTATACCGAAGCGACATCCCCATCCTACGCCATCGTCACGAATCCCCCTTTCGCTGAATGCGGCTGGGGCAACGGTAAGGCTCGCTGGCTGAAGCATGCCCTCGACGTCCTCAACGTCGAATACATGGCGCTGCTGATGAATTGGGGTTGGCCGGGTGCCGGTGGTCTCAAGCATTTTTGGGCGCAACATCCGCCGGCGCGCGTCTACCTGATGCGCTGGAAGATCGATTTCACTGGGCAGGGCGCTCCGCCGATGCTCAACGCTTGGTTCGTTTGGGACAATCTGCATCAAGGCGAGACCGTTCTCCGCATGCTCGACCGCCATTCCGACGCCCGCCAGTCGAACCTTTTCGCGGAGGCTGCCGAATGAGCAGGATTCCCAATCATGAGATGGCCGACGAGCTCAACAAGCTCGTCATCGGAAAGGCAACCTGGCTTCAGGATTTTTCCGAGGGGCGGCGCAAGCGTCCAGAGCACGAGATAGAAACTCGCTGGCGGGAGCTGGCTGTATTGAAGCAAGCGGTGTCCGATTATTCCGCTGCCGCTGACCGCGATGGAGGTGCGGCGTGAGAATGACCGCTGCCGAATTCCGCGCGATGTCGCAGGCAAAGCCAACCAAATATGGCAACGAACCCGTTTGGATTGATGGCATCCGCTTTGAAAGCAAGGCGGAGGGTAAGCGCTATTGCGAACTGAAGCTGTTGCAGGCGGCTGGCGAGATCACCGAGCTCGAATTGCAGCCGCGATTCAAGCTGACCGTGAATGGCATAGAGGTCTGCACCTATATCGGCGACTTCCGCTATTGGCACAACCATTCCAAGAAACGTGTTTGCGAGGATGTGAAAGGGGTTTCCACTCCCGCGTTCCGTCTGAAGGCAAAGCTGTTTCGGGCCGTCTTTGGGTACGACATCGTTCTGGTGAAGTCATGAGGAGCGCGGCGGTTCGGCTCACCCAGATCGACGGAAAACTACCGAACCTTGCACTGATGAAACTTGCTCATTGGCATAAGTCTCTGGGCGATGACGTGGTTTTCACCAAGCATGTCGAGCGCGGCCTATACGAGCCTGAGTACAAGACAGTTTATGGCTCAGCGATATTCTCCTACAGCGCAGATCGTGTTGCCGTCTTCAAGGAACAGTTTCCGAATGCGATCGTGGGCGGAACCTGGAACCTTTCCAACCTGTCAACCGTCGAACAGATGATCGGGCAGGAAGAATACGAGCATTACGACTATTCGATCTATGCGGCGTTTGACGCCTCTATAGGCTTCACACAGCGCGGCTGCCGGCTGAAATGCGGGTTCTGCGTCGTACCGAAAAAAGAGGGCAAGCCGCGATCGGTCAACACGATCTATGAAATCTGGCGCGGCGGCACATATCCGAAGCACTTGCATCTGCTTGACAACGACTTCTTCGGTCAACCCGAGGATCAATGGCGGGCCCGGCTCAATGAGATATTGGACGGCGGTTTCAAGGTCTGTCTGAACCAAGGGATAAACATCCGTCTGATCACAGAGGCAGCCGCTAGAGCGATCGCACAGGTTCCCTACTACGATGACAGCTTTAGGGCCCGTCGCCTCTACACGGCCTGGGACAACCTGAAGGATGAGAAGATATTCATGCGCGGCGTCGAGCGTCTCGATGGTGCCGGTGTGCCTCCATCACACCTCTTGGTCTACATGCTGGTCGGATTCGACGAAAGCGAAACGTGGGAGAGATTGTTCTATCGCTTCAACAAGATGGTGTCGCTCGGTATCCGCCCATATCCAATGATCTTCGGCAGCCGTGCAAAGACCTTGCCACTGGGCGGCATGAACGCTGCGATCGCAGGACGCACGCTTGGCGAGTTCCAACGATGGGTAATCCGCAAAGCCTATCGGTTCGTTCCCTTCGAAGAGTATGACGTGAATGCCAGAGGTCGCCTAACCATCGGTCAAGGCAATCTATTCGAGGTAGCGGCATGAGTAAGAATCCTTGGATACGGTTCTTTCCCTCGGATTGGCTCGCTGGAACGCGCGGGATGAGCGCTGTCGAGACAGGCGTTTATATCACTTTGATCATGTCCATGTACGAGCGAGGTGAGCCAATCCCCGAGGATCACGCCCGATTGGCAAGGCTCTGCGGAGCGTCAAATTCAGCTTTCAAATCCGCTCTTGAGACCCTCGTTTCCGAAGGAAAGATCGTCCGCGTCGTGAATGGTCTGTGGAACGAACGTGTCGAAAAAGAGCAAGTCTACCTTTCGGAAAAATCAGAGGTAGGATTTCAGGCCGCAAATGCCCGATGGAAGAAAAGTAAACAAAAACAAAGGCCATCCGATGCAGATGCAATGCGTTCGCAATGCGATGGCAATGCCATTCCAGAAGCCAGAAGCCATATAGAAAAACCTACCAGTTTTTCTGAGCGCGCAAGCGCGCGAAAACCGAATGGATTTGTCCATGTTCGGAAATCAACAGACGCAGCACGTTCACTGATCCAGGAGCTCAAGGAAAATGAACAATTCGGAGAAGATCGAGGCGACAAAGTCATTGACCAAACTGTTCGGGAGTTTCCCGCAATCGCCCATGTCCGATCCTGACTTGCAACTCCGCGCCTACCTCGATGCGGTCGAGGACTTCGAATGTGTCGACGTGCTGGCAGCGGTCGAGAGATTCCGTCAAGGCGAGGTCAAGGAGGTCAACAAGGCCTATTGCCCCTCCACGGCGCAGCTTTGCGATGAGGTTCGGTACCGCAAGCAGATGCGGGAAATCATGGCTCGCGCCGGCGTCAAGCCAGGCCAGCTAATTATCCAGTAGGAGTGCGTGAAATGGTGGATGAAACAGCAGAACAAATTCCCGATCGTCGCTATCGAGGCATGAACCCGAAATTTGTTAAGCAGGTTTGGGAGAAACGCCGCAAGCAGGAAACGGCAGAGCATCGGCGCGCCGCCCGAGACGCGGCTCAATTGGCCAAGCAACAAAGCCGACGCGCGACCACGCTGAGGCTTGCCCAGGAGTGGGAGATCGCGCAGCAAGAGGAACTGTTTCGCGCGCAATTTCTGGAGAACATCGGGCAGCTTCGCTTAAGCCACCTGGTCGACAAATACAAATCGGCCGCGGCGATTGTTGGTGCAATGGAGGTGCGATATCGCGCAGCCGAAATCATTCAACATCACGTGCGTCGGTCGCCATTCTCTTACTCGGAGGTGATGAGCGATGCTCGAGCGCGAGCGGTGGTAGCCGTGCGGCAGGCTGCCATGGCCGATATCCACGTTTTGTGTCCGCATTTCTCGTTGACCCAGATCGGCAAGCTCTTCGGCGGACGTGATCATACGACAGTTCTTCACGCATTGAAGAAGATGGGCGTCTGGCGCGGCAACCGAGAACAGCCCGAAGCTTAATTTTTAAGGGGAGGCGACGCCCCGATTTCAAGGACAGGTAATGAAGGCGGCAATTGATACGGACAAACATTGGTATGTCGTTCGCACGACCGTGAAGGGCGAGGAAAAGGCGTGCGTAAATATCCGCAAGGCCGGGTTCGATACGTACTTTCCCCGGCGCCGTGTGGAGGTTCAGCACCGCCGGACCAAAACTTATGTGGTAAAGGAACAGCCCCTGATGCCACGATATCTGTTCGTGGGATTCGCGCCGCGCAACGTCAATTTCTATGCTGTGCGAGAGAGCGACGGCGTGGAGTGCATCCTCGGCGTCGACGGTCGACCGATCTTGATCCCGTCAAAAGATGTCGAGAAAATCTTCCTTGCCGAAGTCGATTTGAAATTCGACGACACCAAGGCGGCGCGCATTCACCGCAAGGAGGAAGCAAAGACAGAAAAGGAAACCACCCTGATGCGGTATCCCGCCGGCGCAAGTGTATTCGTCACCGATCTCGTAAGCCCGTTCGCAACCTTCGGCGGGATTGTAGATGAGGTCACGAAGGCTGGCCGCATTATTGCTTTGATCGATTTGTTCGGGCGCTTAACGCCGGTCGAATTCGAGCCTAGGCAATTATCCCCAGTTTCGTGAAAATATCCTTTTGATAGGAACCAAATCAGTATATACGCGCAGGTGGATGATTTGATGTTCAGTGCGGACCTTTGGACAGGGAATACTCGCCGGTCAAACCCAGCCTGAGCAGATAGCTCGCGGCAAATGGATTTCTATTCTGCAAACCTTTGTCGGAGTGGAGCAGTCTGGTAGCTCGCTTGGCTCATAACCAAGAGGTCGCAGGTTCGAATCCTGCGTCCGCAACCATTATTCGTCTTCTGAAGTGTAAAGGCGCTTGGTAGCCTCTTCCGAGGCCCGCTTTTCTCGTTGGGTTAAACGCCTACGTTGCATCATGCCGAAGGCAAGGATTGCGCCGAGGACGATAGGACCGCCAAACACTAGGGCAAACCAAAGATATTCCATTCTACCGTCCTTCAGTAGCAAGATGACGATGACCACTTTTGGGTGGGCCGATCTCGGGAATGGAGGAGAGAAGGGCGGCGATCAAGACTGGAAGCGTCGTCCACAACAGATCATAGGCGGCCATGGGTCAGCGGCCTCCAAGTTCGCTCTCGATCTTCTTGCGACTGCCGCCGTGCTTCTTGATGAGCTCAAGCGCTCGGTCTCTGCTGATGTCATGTTTCGTCATCAGGTAGTCGACTTCGTAGTCCTCGCTTGCCGATACTTTGGCGCGGTCTCGATTGTCCTGCTTGGATTTGTCGTCTGACATTTGGGTTTCTCCCTGCCGTTGCTGATTGTTACTCAACAGCCGCAGGGGATTTAGGTTCCGGCCGCCTTTTAAGAGCGGCTACGCCACTAACCCGATTGCGCCGCTCATGGTGAACGGCGCTCTCTTGGGTTCCAGTTGTTGCTTACTTTTCGAGATCCTGGGCCATCATCAGATGATGTTCCAAGGCCGGCTCTGTCGTAGCGGCCCACGTTTTAAGGTCGGGATTATCGCCGCCTTCGCCGTAGCGCTTGAATAAGTCAACTGCGTCCTTGTGTGCCGAAACCTGATCGGAGTGATACTGCTTGGTGAAATCCTCACCTTGCAGACCGTTGAGCTTATCAAGCGTGCTTTTCTGCGCTGATGTCATGGCCGTCGGGATTGGGGCCTTGACCTTCCCGCTGTCAACCAATTGCTTCAGCTCCGCCGACGTCTTCTGATGGTCCGCAATCATCTGCTTGGCGAAAACCTTGGTGGGATCGTCAGCCCGTTCCGCGGCGAGCTTACTCGACTCGATTTCAAACATGTCGCTGGTGGCAGCTTCCGTGACGAAATCTTCCGTTGTGGGGGCCACCCCGATCAGAGAGTTGACGCCGGTCTTTTCAGCCGTCGTCTGGGCAAACGCCGACGTTGACATCATTAATAGAGCTGCAGTCATTACAAGCTTGTTCATCTGGGTTCTCCTTTGCACTGAGCGAACAACGCGGGGTAGAGAACACTGTTCCAAGCACACAAGCCGATGCTAGCCTTCTCAATTATGAGGACTTTCTCCGGTTTCCGGAACCAAAGTGAATACCGGCGCAAGTCGAATCTAGTGGTTCAGTCGCACGTTGAGATAATGGATGGCCATCAAGACCCTGAAACCCTCGGTTGGGACGTTGGCCCCAAGGTTGAAGCGATATGCACCAGGCAACGAAGCAGAGCGCTCTCAGTATAGGGATGACACCCAGCATTGGCGTAAGTGGTACAAGACAGCACGTTGGCAAAAGCTGCGAATGTCAGTCCTCGTACGAGACCTTTTCACCTGCCAGATGTGCGGGAAGCTGGAACCCAACACCTCTAAGTTGGTAGCCGACCACAGAATACCCCATCGAGGCAGTGAGTACCTGTTCTGGAAGGACACCAACATTCAGTGCGTGTGCAAGACGTGCCACGACAGCGAGAAACAGAAGCGTGACAGACGTCACCGCTAACCTCACAGTTGTCAGCGAGCACGAGCGAAGCGCTAATTCCTGAACAAGATAACAGCCAAGACAAAGCTCGCCAGAGCCAAGGCTGAAACGAGCAAACAGAAAGACCTAACTGAAAGGCGGTCGAGCCATAACCGTCGTTGAAAGTCCTCGAGCAAAACCCTCAACTTTGGCTTAGGATCGCCCCACTTGATACGTCTAAACTGATAGATGTTGTTTGGCATCCTCCGATGCTGCCAAACCTTCCTTAAACCGCGATGAATTGCGATGCTTGATCGATTCATTTGATGAGGCGTTCAGCCACCCGTTCTTACGGGAGACGGGGGGTAGGTAAAAGTCTGCGGGCCCTTTCCGGCCTAGACCCGCGTGCCTCGCATTCGCACAATTTTTTCCGCCACATCGAAATTTCCTGCAAAGGACCGAAATGACCGAAAAAAGCAAAGCATCTGACAAGAGAGGGCGCCCGTCGTATCGGCCTTCTCTCGCGGATCGGCAAACGGTCGAGGAGTTGAAGTTCGTGGGCGAAAGCGACAACGTGATTGCTCGCGCCCTGGGGATCGATCCTGACACCCTTCGAAAGCATTTCGCAGATGAGTTGGCTGACGGCCATGCGCAGCGCCGAAAAGAAGTAATCGGACTTCTGTTTAAGTCTGCACGCGAGGGCAACGTCGCGGCACAAAAAAAGCTCGAGGAGATGGGCAGGACTGCCGGCGCTATCGAGGCGGTCAAGGGAGGTGAAGAGCCAAAGCGGTCGAAACTCGGCAAGAAAGAAGAGCAGCAGTTGGCCGCGAAGGGCGTCGGCGGCAAGTTTGCTCCTCCTACGGCACCGAAACTGGTTGTCCATAACAAGTGATGGAGTGGAGTACTGGCTGTCTCGATTGGGAGGAGCGCATTGTTGCCCGGCAGTCCCTGATACCGTTCGAGCCGCTGTTTCCCGACGAGGCGGAAGCAGCGCTCGCGGTGTTCAAGTCGCTCAAGATTGTTGATGCGCCTGGACAGCCGACGTTTGGCGAGGCTTGCGAGGAATGGGCGTTCGACTTCGTTCGGGCTATTTTCGGAGCCTATGACCACGAAGCGGCCAAGCGGCATATTCGCGAATTCTTCCTGCTCATCAGCAAGAAGAACAGCAAGTCAACGATCGCCGCCGGAATCATGGTCACGGCGCTGATACGCAATTGGCGGCATTCCTGCGAATTGCTCATCCTCGCGCCGACGCTTGAAGTCGCGAACAACAGTTATAAGCCGGCCGCCGACATGGTGCGGGCGGATCCTGAATTGACGGACCTCCTGCACATTCAGGACAACTTTCGCCAGATCACCCACCGGTTGACCAAGGCGACTTTGAAGGTAGTCGCGGCCGACACCGATACGGTCGGCGGCAAGAAGGCAGCATTCGTCCTCGTCGACGAGCTTTGGCTGTTCGGCAAGAAGCCGAACGCCGACGCGATGCTCCGAGAAGCGACCGGCGGCCTGATCTCGAAACCCGAGGGGTTTGTAATCTACCTGTCGACGCAATCGGACGCGCCGCCGGCTGGCGTGTTCAAGGCCAAACTCGATTATTTCCGCGACGTTCGGGACGGGAAAATCCCAGATCGCAAGAGCCTCGGCGTGCTCTATGAGTTTCCGAAGGGGATGGTCGAGGCGGAGACTTACCTCGACCCTGATAATTTCTACATCACGAACCCGAATATCGAGCGCTCCGTAAGCCGGGAATGGCTCGAGGAGGAGATGGTAAAGGAACTTAACGGCGACGGCGACACAAAGCGAACGTTCCTCGCCAAGCACCTGAACGTCGAAATCGGCATGAACTTGCGGGCCAATCGTTGGCCGGGCGCCGACTTCTGGGAGGCTCGGGCGGACAAAACCATCACGCTCGAGCACATTCTTGAGATGTGCGAGGTCATCGTTCCCGGCGTCGACGGCGGGGGTCTCGACGACTTGTTCGGCCTGACACTTGTCGGGCGTCATCGCGTGACGAAAGATTGGCTCTGCTGGTCTCATGCCTGGTGCCATGTCGGCGTGCTCGATCGGCGCAAGTCTATTGCTTCAAAGCTACGGGACTTTGAGAGCGCCGGAGAGTTGACGATCGTCGACGACAAGCTCGACGACCTGTCAGAGATCGTCGATATCATTCGGGACATCAAGGACCGGAACCTCCTTGCCGCGGTGGCGGTCGATCCGGCCGGGCTCGGCGAACTGGTTGACGCTCTGGACGATATCGGCGTCAACGACGAGGCTAAGAACATCATTGGCGCACCGCAAGGTTACGCCATGATGAACGCCATCAAGACCACCGAGCGCAAGCTTACGAACGGCACGCTGCGCCATTCCGGCTCAGCGCTGATGAATTGGTGCGTTGGCAATCTCAAGATCGAGCCGACCGCAACCGCGATCCGCGCGACGAAACAGAACGCCGGTGATGCGAAGATCGACCCGGTGATGGCGTTGTTCGACGCCGTGACGGTGATGAGCCGCAATCCGGAAGTGAAGCGAGAGCCGAAGTACCAAATGCTGATGGTCGGCTAAGGAGACCCCAAAATGAACCGTGCCTATTCAATCTTGACCGTGAAAGCGGTCGAGGAAGAACGTCGTGTCATACGCGGCACTGCCACCACACCCAGCCCTGACCGGGTCGGCGACATCGTTGAACCCCTTGGCGTTGCCTTCAAGAACCCCATGCCTCTTCTTTGGCAACACAAGTCTGACAAGCCAGTCGGCTTGGTCAAATTCGACAAGCCAACCAAGGATGGCATCACATTCGAGGCGGAGCTTCCGACCATTGATGAGCCGGGCGCGCTGAAAGACCGTGTCGACGAGGCTTGGCAGTCCGTCAAAGCTGGCCTGGTCGCCGCTGTGTCAATCGGCTTCCGCGCCATCGAATACGCATTCCTCGACGATGGCGGTATCCGCTTTGTCAAATCGGAGGTTTACGAACTCTCCTTGGTGACGATCCCGGCAAACGCCGACGCCACCATTTCACTGATCAAGTCGATTGACGCCCCCGTGCTTGCCGCGACCGGCAATGAGCCCAGGGACAGTGATCGGCCTGTAAAGCCCGGCGCTTCGGGAAAAGTAGTCAAAACCATCACACCAGACCCGAAGAAAGGGAAAGCAATGAAAACCATTGCCGAACAGATCGCTTCGTTTGAAGCGACCCGCGTAGCCAAGTCGGCGCGCATGGAAGAACTGATGAATGTCGCTGCAGAAGAGGGTGTGACCCTCGATGCAGAGCAGACCGAGGAATACGATGGCCTTGAAGCAGAAGTGAAGTCGATTGACGCTCACCTCGTTCGTCTTTCGGCCCTTGAAAAGTCTAATGCGGCAAAGGCCAAGCCGGTTGAAGTCAAAGACCAGCAGTCTGGTTCCGATGCTCGCGGCGGTGCCGTACCGACTGTTGCCAAGTCCGCCCTGCCAAAGGGCACCGCATTCACCCGATATGCCATCGCTTTGGCTCGCGGTAAGGGTAACCTGATGCAGGCGGCCGAGGTTGCCAAGGCTTGGGGCGATACGCCGGAGGTCGAAACCGTTCTGAAGGCTGCTGTTGCCGCTGGCACCACGACGGATGCTGATTGGGCCAAGCCGCTCGTCGAATACCAGAACATGGCTTCCGAGTTCGTTGACTTGCTGCGTCCGCAGACCATCATCGGCCGGATTCCGGGGCTTCGTCGTGTTCCGTTCAACATCAAGATACCCCGTCAGACTGCCGGCGCTGCGGCACAGTGGGTGGGTGAAAGCAAGCCGAAGCCGGTCGGGGAACTTGCCTTCGACCAGATTACCCTTGGTTTCGCCAAGCTGGCGGGTATCGTCGTTTTGACCGATGAACTTGTCCGCTTCTCCAATCCTTCGGCTGAGGCGCTGGTACGCCAGGACCTGATCAACACGATCGTCCAGACAATGGACAGGGACTTCGTTGATCCGGCAAAGGCGGTATCGGTTGGCGTGTCGCCGGCATCGATCACCAATGGCGTAACTCCGGTCGTTGCCAGCGGTACCGATGCTGATGCGGTTCGTGCGGACGTCAAGGCGTTGTTTGCCAAGTTCCTGGCAGCCAACATGTCCATGGCCGGTGCGGTCTTTGTCATGACGGAAACGCAGGCTCTTGGTCTGGCGCTCATGCAAAATCCCCTCGGTCAGCCGGAATTCCCGGGTCTTGCTATCAACGGTACGAGCGGAGGCACGTTCTTCGGGCTTCCTGTTGTTCTTTCTGAGAACATCCCCGCTCAGGCTGAAGTTGCGGGCCCGCCTGCAATTCCTGCTGGCTCGCGCATCATCCTTGCCAAGGCAAGCGAGATCCTTCTCGCTGACGACGGTCAGGTAATGCTGGACGTTTCCCGCGAAGCCTCGCTCGAGATGGATAGTGCACCCACCAGCCCGCCGACTGCCTCGACCGTTATGGTTTCGCTGTGGCAGCACAACATGGTCGGCATTCGCGCCGAGCGCTTCATTAACTGGGCCAAGCGCCGCGCCGATGTCGTTCAGTACATCACAGGCGCCAACTACGGCGGCTGATCCAGCCATTGAAGACCGAAAGGCCGGGTTCGCTCGGCCTTTCTTCGCATTGTTCGAATGGAGGCCTCAGATGAAGCTTATTGCCACCAAGTCCATGACCTACGCCACTCGCCGCCTGCAGGCCGGTGAGCAGTTCGAAGCTGGTCCACGCGATGCCAGGCTCTTGATTGCGATCAAGAAGGCCAAGCTTGTCGATGATGAGGCCGGCACATCCGTTCCCACCATTCCTATGCCTGAACCGGTTGGCGATCTCGCTGTATTGCGCGCCGAGTACAAAGCTATTGCGGGCAAAGCTGCATTCAATGGCTGGAATGCCGAAAAACTGCGCGAGAAGATCGCCAAAGCCCAGGCAAAGGCTTGAGCCATGCGAATTCTTGGCCTCACCATAACCCGCCAGAAAGCATCGGGATCGCTATCTCCTGTCGACAATCGAGGCGGGTGGTGGGGAATTGTACGAGAGTCATTCAGCGGCGCCTGGCAGCAGAACGTCGAGGTTAAGCTCGACACCGTCCTCACCTATTCGACGGTGTTTCGCTGTATCTCGCTTATATCATCCGACATTGCCAAAATGCGCATGCGCCTTGTTCAAAAGGACGCGAACTGCATCTGGGACGAGGTCGACAATCCAGCATTCTCACCGGTGCTGCGCAAGCCGAACCGCTTTCAGAACAGGATCCAGTTCTACACATCGTGGATGGAATCCAAGCTGATCCATGGCAACACATATGTGCTCAAGGAACGCGACCTGCGCGGGATTGTTGTTGCCCTTTATGTGCTCGATCCCTGCCGCGTGAAGCCTCTGGTTGCCGAAGATGGCGCGGTTTATTACGAACTGATGCGCGACGATCTGTCTGCGCAGCACGCCAACAACGTGACGGTTCCCGCGTCCGACATCATTCACGATCGCTGGAACACGATTTATCATCCCCTCGTCGGTACGTCGCCCATCTATGCCTGCGGGCTTGCTGCTGTTCAGGGCATCCGCATTCAGAGCAACAGCGCCCAGTTCTTCGGCAACGGATCCAATCCGGGCGGTATTCTTGTCGCTCCCGGTGAGATCAGCGACGAGACTGCAAAGCGTTTGAAAGACCACTGGGACCAAAACTACAGCGGTAAGAATGTCGGCAAGGTTGCGGTTCTAGGCGATGGCCTCAAATACGAAGCCATGACCATGAAAGCCACCGATTCTCAGTTGATCGAACAGCTCAAGTGGTCGGCCGAGACAGTCTGTTCGGTGTTCGGTGTGCCCGCCTACAAGGTTGGCGTCGGCGCAGCCCCTCTCAACAACAATGTGGAAGCGCTCGATGCGCAGTACTATGCCCAGTGCCTTCAAATCCACATCGAAAGCATTGAGCTTTGCCTCGATGAAGGGCTCGGGCTCGATCGTACCAAGGAAGGCAAAACCCTCGGTACCGAGTTCGACCTGGATGACCTGCTTCGGATGGATACGGCAACTCAGATTAAGTCGCTGGCCGAGGCGGTTGGCGGATCCATCATGACGCCAAATGCTGCGCTCAAGAGGATGAATCAGCCTCAGGTCAAAGGTGGCGATACGATCTACATGCAGCAGCAAAACTATAGCCTCGAAGCGCTGAACAAGCGCGATGAAGGCGACCCGTTCGCCAAGCCCCCTCCGGCAGGAGCGCCAGCGCCAGAAAACGACAACGAAGCCGAGGCCGCCAAGGCGATGGCAGAAATTATAAAGGGGTTCGCCTAATGTTTGATGGCAAAGCATTTGGCCAAGAGGTTGTTGCGACCGTCAAAGGCTATGTCGAAAAGGCCGTAGTCACCTTCTCAGCACGAATTGAAGCATTGGAGAAGCGTGAACCGCTGAAGGGCGAGCGTGGCGTTGACGGCCAACGTGGCGCAGATGGCGAACCCGGCAAAGATGGTCGTGACGGTGTCGATGGCAAAGACGGTGCGCCGGGCCTGAATGGCAAAGACGGGGTCAACGGTGCGCCGGGCGAACCGGGCATAGATGGCCGCGACGGCAACGATGGCAAAGATGGCGCCCCAGGTAAAGACGGCAAGGACGGTGTCGCTGGCGCGCAGGGCGAACCGGGTAGGGACGGCGACCCCGGCCGTGATGGGGTCGATGGAAAAGAGGGCCCTCCGGGCATAAATGGCAAAGACGGCGTCGACGGTGCGCCAGGAGAGCCCGGCAAAGACGGACAGCCCGGCCGCGATGGCGTCGATGGTAAGGATGGTGCCCCGGGACTTAACGGTAATGACGGCGAGCGAGGTGCCGACGGCCGCAATGGAAAAGATGGCGTCGGTCTTGCCGGCGCTCTCATAGACCGTTGCGGCTCCCTAGTCGTTACCCTGACCGATGGAACCACGCGCGACCTTGGTCCGGTTGTCGGGAAAGACGGTCAATCAGGTGAAAAGGGTTTGGACGGTAAGGACGGTACCAACGGTAAAGATGGCTCCGACGGCCTTGGCTTTGACGATCTGGAAGTCGTTCACGACGGAGAGCGTGGCTTTTCTTTCAAGTTCATGCGGGGCGACCTCGTCAAGGAATTCAAGTTCGCTGTTCCGATGATGATCTATCGCGGCGTTTTCAAGGACGGGCAAACCTATGTTCGCGGCGACACCGTGACATGGGGAGGCTCACTCTGGCATTGCGATGAAGAGACGGTAGATAAGCCGGAGGTCAATAAGGCATGGACTTTGGCAGCCAAACGCGGCCGAGACGGCAAGCAGGGCGAAAAGGGCGGCGATGGTCCAAAGGGTAAGGATGGCCGGGACGGCCGGGACCTCACTCAACTTGGGCCGGACGGGAGCAAATGGTAATGGCCGATCTTGCGACGCTGGAACAGGTCAAGCAGGGACTTCGTATCGACGCGGACAATACCGACGATGACGCACTGCTCGCCTTGCTCATCAAGGCAGCCTCCGAACGCATTGCCGGCTACATCAAGTCAGATATTCCCGACCCTGTCCCGAATGCCGTGGTTGTGGCCACCATTCTGCTCGTAGGGCATTTATACCAGAACACCGACAGCAACCCCGATAAAGCATTCGATCTTGGCACGCTACCGCATCCGGTGACGGCGCTGATCTATCATCTGCGTGATCCGGCGCTCGCATGATTTCGGACGGGTTACCTTCTTCTATCGCCGGATGCATCCATAGGAGACACCCATGGCCCGCGTGAAATTCACGAAGAATTTTGATTATCGCCCGGTTCAGGGAACGACCATCGGCTATCTCGCCGGCATGGAAATGACCGTCAGGCAGGAATGCGCCGATCTCGCAATTGCCGCCGGCGCTGCCGTGACAGTCGAGAAGCCTCGCAAGGAGCCGATCGATGGCGAAAAAGCCTAATGCCGGTGATCTGTTCTATTCCGTTGCCTTCGGCAAGCGGGAAGAGGTCGAGGACGGATATGGCAACACTCGGGGCGCATTCGTCGAGGAGTTTTCGACCCGCGCCGCCTACATTCACCTTCGCGGCGGCGAGAGCGTGCTGGCGAGCCGCCTGGAGGGAAAGCACACGCAGGTCATTCGCGTTCGCTCTACCTCACAGACGAGGAAAATCACGTCAGATTGGTTCGCGCAGGACAAGCGCTCGCTGACCTACTTCGCGGTTCGAGACGTGACACCGGAATTGGACCGGCAGTTCATCGATCTTCTCTGCGAGAGTGGCGTAGCGCTCTGATGGTCAAGGCAATCGGGCAGGACAAACTTGTGCGCAAGCTCAAGCTGATGCCGAAATTCGCAAAGGAAGAAATTCGCGCTGCCTTGGCAAAGGGTGCCGACGAGATCGTATTGCTGGCGCGATCGCTTGCCCCGAAGGACAGCGGAGCTTTGGCTCGCTCGATCGGCTGGTCGTGGGGCGCGGCGCCGAAAGGCTCCATGGTTCTGGCAAAGGCGAACGCCGGCGATCTTTCACTCGTCGTTTTTGCCGGCAGCGACGAGGCCTACTATGCGCGATGGCTTGAGTTCGGGACGCAGAAAATGCAGGCGCATCCTTATTTCTTCGTTTCCTATAGGGCGCTGCGAAAGCGCACGAAATCACGTATCTCGCGCGCCACGACCAAGGCTGCCAGGAAAGTCGCCGCATCATGACATCGCCAATCCTTGAGCTACAGGGCGCCATTGTTGCGCGCCTGAAAGCTGACGCGACCGTATCGGCGCTGATCGGGCAACGCATCTATGATGCTGTTCCGGCCACGCCAACATTTCCTTATGTGAGTTTCGGCCCGGCGGATGAAATCAGCGACGACGTTGATTGTGTCACCGGCTTTGAGATCACCATGCAAATCGACTGCTGGTCGCGCTCCTCGGGTTTTCCCGAGGTGAAGCGCATCAGCGATGCCGTTCGCGCTGCCCTGATCGGTACGGATTTGACGATCGCAGACAATGCGCTCGTCTACTTCAGGCACAACATCACCCGCGTTTTCCGAGACCCTGACGGGTTAACGAGCCATGCCGCCATCAGCTTTCAGGCTTTTGCGGAACAACCCTGATTGCCATCGATAGGAGACACCAATGGCACAAGCTACGACGATTAAAGGCGGCAAAATCCGAGTCCTGCTCGGTGATGACGCGACCCCGATTGTCTACTCCGCACCTTGCGGCCTGACGCAGCGCTCGATCACGCTGACCAAGAACCTCGAAGAGGTGCAGATCCCAGACTGCACCGATCCTGACAAGGTTGACTGGCTGGGCCGCGATGCAACGAGCCTTTCAATGAGCGTCACTGGCGAGGGCGTGCTGGCTTCAGAAAGCGTTGACACCTGGCTTGAAGCCTTCGACAGCATCGAATCCGTTCCGGTAAAGGTCGAGTGGGAGTTTCCCGCAAAAACGATCATCTGGACCGGCAAGATGCATATTGAGAGCGTCGAAGTCGGGGCGAACAACGGCCAGCGGGCGACGATCAATGTGTCCCTGCAGTCCGATGGCGAAATGGTTCGGGCAACCGCTCCATGAGCCGTGACGCATCGATCGAACTCGATTTCGGCGATGATACCTACACCTTTCGCCTCGCTTGGGGCGAATTGGTGAAGGTGCAAGAGGCCTGCAACGCCGGGCCCTATGTCGTGCTCCAGCGTCTTTATTCGCAGACATGGGAGATGAACGACATTCGCGAAGTGATCCGCTGGGGTCTCATCGGTGGCGGGCTGGAGCCGGTCAAGGCGCTCAAACTCGTCAAAGATTACGTTGAAGCGCGCCCGCCGCTCGAATCCATCATCTACGCTCAAGCGGTGCTATCGGCCGGGCTTATGGGGGCCCCGGAGGAAAGCTTGGGAAAAACCGAGGCAGCGAGTCCGGCGGAGAGAGAATTGACGACCTCCCCAACGGAAAGCTGAGATTTGCTGCCATCTATGGCAACGGCGCTGCCATGGGCTTCTCACCTAATGAAATCGACAAAATGTCAATGTGGAAGTTCATGGCGGCGGTCGAGGGCTACGTCAAAGCCAACACGCCGAAAGACGACGGCAAACTGACTGACGCTGAAAAAGACGAGCTTTTTGATTGGATCACAGGCTGATGGCGACAGATTTGGAGCGGCTCGTTGTTCAGCTTTCGGCTGACATCAAGAAGTACGAAAACGCGATGAACCGCGCCGTAGGTGTCACAAACAAGCAGATGGGCGCGATAGAGAACCGCGTCCGTCGTGCAAACAAGAGCATTTCCGCATCCTTCGCCGGCGGGTTTGGCAAAGGTGCCTTGGGTGCCTTCGCCGCTGCCGGTTCTTTGAAAGGCGCGCAGTCACTTATCGACGCATCGACGCGCATCAGCAATGCGCTCAAGGTTGCCGGCCTATCGGGTCAGGAACTCAATAAGGTCTACGACAGTCTGTTTGCCAGCGCCCAGCGTAATGCGGCGCCGATCGAGGATCTTGTCACGCTGTATGGCCGCGGGGCTCAGTCTGCCAAAGACCTCGGCGTCAACCAGGCCGAACTCCTCAAATTCACCGATAATGTCGCTCTGTCGCTTCGTGTAGGGGGAAAGTCGGCCGAAGAGTCGAGCGGCGCTCTCCTCCAGTTGAGCCAGGCGCTCGGCAATGGCGTTGTCCAGGCCGAAGAATATAACTCCCTCCTCGATGGTGCGCAGCCGTTGCTGCAGGCGGTCGCCGCCGGTCTGAAAGAGGCTGGCGGTTCCGTGTCGGCGCTCACGCGCCTGGTGAAGGACGGCAAAGTCTCGTCCGAAGCATTTTTCCGCGCGTTCGAAGCTGGTGCGGTCATCCTCGAGGATAAGGTCGGAGGATCCCAGCTTACCGTTTCCCAAGGCCTCACGCGCTTGCAGAACATCCTCATCGATACGGCCCGTGAATTCGACAACAATTCGGATGCTGCAAGCCTGCTCGCCCAGATGATCGACAAGATAGGCAAGGCGATGAGCGAATCCGCGGCCATCATCACGACGCTGATCGGGCCGCTGCAAACGCTTCATGAATGGGTGAGTTCGGTTACGGACGCCGCCCTCGAAATGTCGGCTGCATTCGGTGCGGCAACGGGGCTCGATGAAATTGGCCGCTCGATGGGAGCTTCGCCGTACCGGTCGCAGCGTCAAATCCAAGACCGCATCAATAATGCGTTTGGCTCCACGGCGACCGAAAGCAAGCCCGGCACAAGCGCCGACATAACCGGCGGCGAGACAATCCGCCCGGTAACGCTTGCGGATTACAAGGTTCCGGCAAAGGAAAAGAAGACTGGCTCGAAGAGCAAAGGCGTCCCGCGCACTGCGGAAAGCCGGTTCAACGACGACATTCAGTCGGTCAGGGACCGCACCGAGGCGTTGCGTCAGGAAACCGAGCTCGTCGGCAAGTCGTACGAGGAGCAGGAAAAGCGCAAGATGGCGCTCGACCTTGAGCAAAGCGCTCTCGCCGACCTGCGCGAGGAAGCCCGCAAGAAGGGCGAAACCGACCTCAACAACATCAAGCTTTCCTCGGAACAGGTATCGCAGATTGGCGCCATCTCGGCCGCATACGCGCGCCAGGCGGATGAACTTCGCAATGTGCAGGAAGCGCAGGACCGCGCCGAGCAGGCCGCGACCGAGTTCTATGACGGTTTCAAGAGCGGTGTCATGGATGCGATCACCGGCGCCGAGAGCCTCAGCGATGCCCTTTCCGGCATACTCAAGAAGCTGGGCGAGATGCTGCTTCACAATGCCCTGGACGCGCTGTTTGCACCGCAGACAAGCAATTCGAGCGGCGGCGCATTCGGCGGCATCTTTGGTGGTCTGGGGAAGATGATAGGATTCGACCGCGGCGGATACACCGGCAAGGGCGGGATATATCAACCGGCCGGCATCGTCCATAAGGGCGAGTTCGTCATGGATGCGGCAGCGACGAAACGCATAGGGGTAGACAACCTTCGCAAGCTTCAAGGCTATGCCTCGGGCGGCCTGGTCGGGTCGGCGCCGAGGATGCCGAACATTCAATCCATCGCTGGCGCGAACGGTGGCGTTAACGTCACCTACGCGCCGCAGAATAATTTCCAAGGCACCAGCGAGGAATTGGCGCAGTTCCGGCGCGAGCAGTTGAAAGACAAGCAAGAGTTCTCGGCTCGGGTCGTTGATACCGTCCGCCGTGCTCAGAAGACGAGAAACCTGTAATGGCGATCACATTTCCCTATGACCTCCTGACCGAGTTTCCCGGCTGGTCGACCGAGTTCGACCTGTTGTGGCGTCAGGAGCAGAGCCGCATGGCTGGCGGGCAAACGATCGTCAAGGATTTGGGTTCGCCTCTCTGGACCGCTGCGTTCCAGTCACGCTTGCTCAAGCCGAATGAACTCGATCGTTGGCGCGCTCGCTTCAAGGCGCTGGAGAACGGCCTCAATCAGTTTCGGGCTTGGTCGAAGTCGCGTTGCTATCCGATCGCTTATCCTGGCGGTGTCGGCATAGGAACGGTTTCGGGATTGCAGCTCGACACGATCGCGACGAGCCGCAAGGCCATTCGGATCAAGAACCTGCCGGCCGGATATACCGGCAGGGTTGGCGACTATATCGAGATTGGCAACGGCAACTTGCATCAGGTGATCGAGGACTTCACGGCGAGCGGTGCGGGTCTGTCGCCATTGTTCGAAATCCGGCCTCACCTGTGGCCGGTGACTGCGATCAATGATGCGGTTTCGGTACTGCGTCCCGCCTGCCTGATGACGCTAGTTCCAGGCTCATTCTCGTCAACAGCGGATATTGCGACCGGCAGGGCCGTCATTGCCTTTCAAGCTATGGAGAGCCGCTGATGCGTAATATCTCGGCTGGCAACCTGGCGCTGTTGCAGGCAAGGCGTCTCATCGCTCGCGACTTCCTCTGGCTTAAAGCGCGGGCGCTCGTTACCGGCGCACCTTTCAATTATGGCTTTTGGTCCGATGTCGATGATGTTCAGGCGCAGGTGGTCAATCCGGACACCGGACTTGCCAACACGCGCAATTTCGAGGGCTCGGGCTCGCTTATCCAGATCAGCGACATTCCCGAGACGACGACGATCGCCGTGCGCAATGTCACCATATCGCTGTCGCAGCTTGATCCCGGCGTCGAGAACATTGTGCGCGGTTATGATCTGAAACAGGCCGGTGTCGAGATTTACCGTGGGATGTTCGACGTGGATTCGCGGCAGTTGCTCGTCCCGGCGTTCTGCCGGTTTGTCGGGTTCGTCGATCTCGTCGCGATCAACACGCCGAAGGAGAACGAGGCCGGCAGCATTGTCCTCACTTGCGCCAGCCATACGCAGGAGATGACGCGCGGCAATCCCGACACGCGATCGAACGATAGCCAGAAGAAGCGCAATGCCACCGATAACTTCTATCAGGACGTGACGACCGTCGGCGAGACCGAGTTTTTCTGGGGCCAAAAAGCTGGGAAGGTCACGACAACGGGCTCATCCCGCCTTGCCAGCGCTGTCGTATTGAGGGGCGCATGATCCGGCGCGCGACAACGGCGGATAAGTTCAGGGTACTCCTGCTCGCCAAGAACTTCCATGAGGCGTCGGGCCTGCCGATCCCGTTCAACGCGGCCTATGCCTCGATCCTGTTCGATCAGTTCCTCACTGATCCGGAAAAGATTTGCATCGTATTGGACCGGGACGGCGTGCAGGGCGTGCTTGCCGCTCAGGTTGGGCTCTTGCCGATCGCGCCGGTTCGCGCGGCCACCGAGGTCATTTGGTGGATCGAGCCGGAATATCGGGGCAAGGATGCGCTGCACATGCTCGCGGCCTATGAGGCTTGGGCCGAGGAGCAGGGCTGTTCCTTCGTCAACATGGTGGGGCTGGGTTACGATCCGCTGCCAGCAAAGTTCTATGAGCGCCGCGGCTACATCGCCGCCGAGCGCCATTTCATGAAACCGATCGCGTCTTAGGGCAAATCAATGGCTGTATTTACAGGCTTGGCGACCGCCATTGGCGGCTTGCTGGGCGGCACCTTTCTGTCTGGTGGTCTTGGCGCCATCCTGCTCAAGGCAGCCGTTGGCATCGGCCTCAATCTCATTGCCAAGGCCATCGCCGGCAAGCCAGAAAAGCCTCAGTTCAGCATCAACGGCCAGTTGCAGTCAGGCGGCGACGTTGCCCGCTCGATCATTCTCGGCCACACGGTCACGGCCGGTTCGCTCGTCTATGCCAACACATGGGGCGATGGCGGCAAGACGCCGAACGAGTATTTCACACAGGTCATTGCCATTTCGGATATTCCGATCAACGGCATCATCCAGCTTTGGGTGAACGGCGAGCCCGTAACGATCTCGGGCACACTCGATCCCGACGACAAGGGTTTCCAGATCCCCGAATACCGCAAGGGCAGCGACAACCATCTGTGGATACGCTTCCACGATGGCACGCAGAGCGCAGCAGACAGCCTGCTTGTCAATCGGGTCTCATCTTCGTCGCATCCCTGGCAATCGAGCCGCATCGGCTATGGCGTTGCCTATGCGGTGGTTACGGCCGAGGTGGATCCGGAATTCTTCACCGGCTTTCCTCAGTTCAAGTTCGAGGTGCAGGGCGCGCGTCTCTACGATCCTTCGCGGGATAGTTCGGTCGGCGGTGCCGGTGCGCAGCGCTGGGATAATCCGGCGACGTGGGGCGGTGACGGCGACGATCTGCCGGCGGTGCAGATTTACAACCTCTTGCGCGGCTTTAACTACGGCTCGCAGTGGTTCTACGGCCTGCAGGGTGTGAGCGCTGCTCGATTGCCGCCGACTGACTGGATCGCCCAGATCAACAAATGCCGGGCATTAATTGCCGGTCCTGTCGGCCCCGAGCCGCAATATTACACCGGCGGCGAAATCCATGTCGGCGCGCAGATCGCCGATGCGATCGAGGCATTGCTGACCGGCTGCCAGGGCAAGCTTTCCGAAATCGGCGGCGTGTATAAAATCCACGTCGGCGAGCCTGATGCGGCGGTCTTTGCCTTTGCGGACTCGGACATTCTGTCGACCGAGGAGCAGGACTTCACGCCGTTCTTTGGTCTGGCCGACACGATCAACGGCGTAAACGCGACCTATCCCGAGCCGGCCGAGGGATGGAATACCAAGACGGCGCCGGCAATCCACAACGCGGCATTCGAAGCGCTCGACGGCAATCGCCGGCTGATGGCCGATATCCAACTCGATATGGTGTATCGCTCGTCGCAGGTGCAACGCCTGATGAAATCGGCATTGGCCGAGGCTCGGCGGGCGCGGCGCCATACGCTTGTGCTTGGCCCTGCCGCTTGGGTGCTTGAGCCTGGCGACGTGATCATCTGGAATTCCGAGCGCAACGGCTACGTTGACAAGCTTTTCCGCGTTGATGGTGTGTCCGATCGCGCCAACCTCGACGTGATGCTCGACATCACTGAGGTCGACCCGTCCGACTACGATTGGGATCAGGAGCACGATTACACCCCGCCGGTCTTTGGTCCGGTCGGCCCGGTTCGGCCGCAACCGCAGCCGATCGTCGATTGGAATGTGGAGCCAGCCGTCATCCTCGACAACAACGGATCACCTCGCAGGCCCGCAATCCTGTTGTCGTGGGACGGAGACCAGGCCGACGTAATCGGCGTCGAGTTCGAGGTGCGTCTCGCGACAAGCCTGATCACGGTCTATCAGGGCCGCACCGATCAGCCCGACAAGGGTTCGGTCCTGATCAGTCAGGGATTGTTGCCCAACACGCTTTACGGCGTGCGCGGCCGATACATTCCCGGCACGCCGCGACCGGTCGAATGGTCGGCATGGCTCAATGTCATGACGTTTAACATTCTCCTCGGTTCGGAGGACGTTTACCTCGGCGATATCGTCGACGAGATCAACAATGAGCTGAGCGGGCACCTCGAATGGCTCGCCGAGGGCACGCACTACGCTCGCGACGAGATGGATCGCCTCAACTCGCTTGCGGCACAAAACGGCGCTCAATCGGCGCTCGACAAGTTCGAGCTTCTCGCCGAAGTCGGCAAGGTCAGCGCCAAATACTCGCGTGAAATTCAGGTAGTGGCGACAGCGACCGAAGCTGCGGTCATCCGCATTGAAGAGCTTACTGTCAAGGTCGACACCGACATTGCGAATGCGATCGACAGCCTTTCGGCAAGCATTGCGGTGGTCGACGGCAAAACGATAGCGAATGCCAATGCCATCACCGCACTCAATGTCAGCGTCGGCAACTTCTCGGCATCGGGTCTTTTCCGCACCACGGTCGAGGCAACGGAAGCGGGCGCTCTATCCACGATCGGTCTGTCTGCGAGCGCCACCGGCGGCGGGGCTACCGTCCAGGCTGCGTTGTTCATCAGCGCCAAGGCTGGCGGCATCTCGACAGTCATGGTGCTGGCGGATCGGTTTACGATCACCAACGGCTCGACGCCTGAGTTCCCGTTCATCTTTCAGGGCGGTGTGCTCACGATGAACGCTACGCGCGTCAACACGGTGACGGCCGGCATGCTGCGATCGAGCGACAGCAAAATGCAGGTCGACCTTACCAACCGACGCATTCTGATCGCGGATTGATCAATGGTAAACCGCGTTCTAATCGGCGACTTCGGCGGCGGTGATTATCGCATCAGGATGTCAAAACCCGGTTTCGATGTCACCGCAGCGCTTGAGCCTGAAAGACTGGCATTCGACAGCACGTGGAAGGATAGCGCGATCGTCTACGCGATCGGCTCTGTCAATGTGCCCAACACCTCGGCATACACCGAGGTTAATTTCGGTGAGACCCTGCCGTTCGTGCCGCTCGTCTACTATTGGCAATATCTTTCATCAACCGAGCTTATTATCGGCGATGTCACGACCACCAACACAGCATACGTCACTTATTATGCGTCGGTGACGCAGAACTACATCAGGTTCTATACGCCTGGCTCTATCGGCTACACGGCCGGCTATCTGGTGCTGCGGAGTATGGCCGATGGTTAATCGCATTCTCCTCGGCAATCATCCGACTTTCGGCATGGGTGGTTTCGTCTCGCAGCCAGGCGTCGACGTCCTGACAGCCAACAAGTTTCAGTTTTCGTGGAGCACGATATTCGAGCAGTTTCAAATACTGCAGTCGGGCAGTTTTGTCGTAACTCACGGCGGCGGCAACACTGACGGTGCGTTTGTCGGCTTCTCTTGGGCGAACCTCGGATATTACCCGCTGATTTTTCTATCGAATGACAAGTACAAGCTTCGGCTCCAGTACCTATCGACGAGCAGCGGACAGGTCTGCGTTCGTTATTCCGGAACCACCATTGGCATGCCGACCGGCGACGCAACCGTCTATTACATCGTCACGCGGAGCATCAAACCCTAATGGTCAACAGACTTTGGATTGAGCCGAGCGTGTTTCGATTGTCCCGCGCGGGCGTCGACGTCTTTGCCGCAGCGGACGCGGGGTTGCTCTTCAACGGTGATCATGGCTCGCCAGCCAAGTTCATCAAGGGATCGATCGCAGGCAGCCGCAGCGGCTCGGGCACGTCGAACCATACGGCGCTGTTCGGCAAGACCTATTCCGTGAAGCCTTTCGTCATGACGAATGTCCTCGCCGGCGCTGGGGCGTCGTTGCCTGGTGAGACCTATCCCATCAAGGGATTTGGCGACAGTTCGACGCCTTGGAATAACTTCGCTTTCAGTTGGAGCACGTTCAAGGTCGAGGTGCTTACCGATCGCGTCAACTTCGCTTTCACAAGTTTCTCGTCGAGCTTCAACTACACCATCAATTATCTCATCTTCGATTACCGGATAGGCTTCTGACATGATGCTTCAGTTCGATGAGCGCGGCTTCATCACCCATATTCGTAGCGACCCTGAAAGCCAGGAGATCATCGACAACTTTCTGTCAAAGGGCGATTGGTTGCACATCCGCGGCAAGAAACTCCCGCGCGAGCCGTTTTTCACGCCATCGGGCGAGCCGATTCTCAACGAGAAGGGCAAGCAGATCGTTGGCAGCAAAGGCTTCGTCTATCCCGACGTGACGCATGATTTCCATTACGTGAAAAATGGGAAGGTCGTAGCGCGCCCAAGGCTTGCCGCCGAGAGCGCCGCGATCAAGGCTGATGGCAAAGACACGTTCACGTTGAAAGGCCTTCCTCGGCCGTGCGTGATGACGATCGATGGTGAGCCATATGAGATCAAAGGCGGCGTTCTTCATTTCTCGACCAAGGATGCAGGAACCTATCGCTTTGAGGCGGGCTTCCCGTTCGTCGACGGGTCGCACTTTGAGGTCACCGCGAAATGAAGATTAAGGGCAAGAAAGACCTGACGGCGGAGCGCGCCAAAGGCCGGGAAGCGGTCGACGAGGCATTCCTCCCGCGCATCAATGAGGCGATGGGGCCGAAGTTTGCTCTCTACATCGTAAAGGGCATGGACTCCCACCGATTTGGTGATGCTGACGAGGCGGGAGAGATAGAGAAGAATTACCGGTCAATGATCGACCGTGTTGCAGCCATCGAAATCGAGCGCCAGGCCGCGCAAGCCCGTGTCGACGCTGCAACCTCCGCGGCCGAAATCTCAGAAATCATCGCCAGTCTCTAAAGGGAAACCCAAAATGTCCAAAGCACCTCAAGCGGACGGCAAATTGCCGATCGCTCCTCAAGCTGCGCTCAACGAATACGCGGCCATGAATGAATTCCTGCGCAATCGTAATCTGCTCCTCGCCCAGCAGTTGCATGAACTCACGGCGACGATCGAAGCGCTGCAAGCTGAAATGCGGGCCAAGGATAAAGGGAAAGCTTGATGGCTATTCGTCCGGATTATGAGGTCGGCACCGTCTCGGTCACCGCCGGTGGCGTCACTGTGACCGGTGTTGGCACGCTTTGGGCCGCTGCCGACATTCAGACCGGCGACACGTTCAAGGTGAAGAACCTCGACGCGATCATCGCCTCGGTCGACAGCAACACCCAGATTACGCTCAGGGAAGCCTGGACGGGAGGTGCGCTTGCGGCGAGCTCGTATGCCATCCGCTACCAGCCGGATGGTTCACGCTATACGGCAGCCACGCGAGCACTCATTGAATTGCTTGGCAATGGCAACCTGACCGCCTTCTCGGCCTTGGCCGGCGCCCTCGATCTCATTCCGATCTTTACCGGCGCGGGCGCGATGACGCTTGTGTCCCGGCAGGAGCTTACGCAGGGCATCGATGTTGATGCGAAGGTCGAAACCCTCGCGGAGCGGGCGGGTTATGACGGACAGGCCGCAGGCTTTACCGTCCTCGTCGCAAACGTCGGCGACGGTCGATCGGCGGTTTACTTCAAGGCGTCGAACACGCTGGGCGACTGGTCGGTTCCTGCCTACCTAACCGGCCCGAACGGCACGTTTCAGTCCAAGGGCAACTATAGCGGGGCGATAACCTACGCCATCGGCGATGTTGTACTGCAGAACGGATCGTCTTGGATTGCGCGTGTAGTGACGACTGGCAACCCACCGCCGACCTTGCCGACGACCTCAAACACGCAATGGTTCCTTCTTGCAGCGGCCGGCAATGGTTTTGTGTTCAAGGGCGACTATGCAGGGGCGACGGCGTATCTGAAGGATGATGTCGTTATCAACCAGGGCTCGTCGTGGATTGCGCTGCAGGCGACCACTGGCAACGCGCCTCCGACGCTGCCGACGACCTCAAACGCCTACTGGAAGGCAATTGCCGTTAAGGGCAGTGGCGACGTTAGCGGGCCTGCTACGAACGCAGACGCCAATCTGGCGCTATGGAACGGTGCAAACAGCAAGACGCTGAAGGATGGCGGCCCGATAACGGCTGCGGGCTTAGCGTCAGTCAATATTGCTGGCACGCCTGCTGCAAACAAGCTTCCGTATCTTACGGGTGCGAGCTCAAGCGCTTTGACAGACCTGACGGCTTTTGTTCGAACGCTTCTTGATGATGCAGACGGTAATGCGTTTTTGACAAGCCTTGGTGTAACTAAGCTCGTGTCATCTCCAGGCTACGTGAAGTTTCCCAATGGCTTCGTCATGCAGGGCGGATACGACAGCGGAGGCACGGGGGATCACACCATTACATTTCCAGTAGCTCTCGCCTCGGTGACTGCCGTTATAGCTCATGGAATAGGGGCGATGGCCGGCACATCATCGCTGGCATTTGTCGCGACAAATGTGACCTCTTCCAGTTTTGCTATTCAGCCTCGCTTCGTTAACAGCGGCGGCACTGTCGGCGTTGCCACTCAGGCCTTCTACTGGCTGGTGATGGGTTTCGTGAATCCTTAAAGATGGAATTTATCAACATGAAGATTTTTGGTGTTTTTGATGAGGGAGGCCTTCCGAAGGCCTTTTTCAACGAGGATGTCCACGGTTATAAAATCGTGGATGGCTTGCCCAATCCGGCGTGCCAAATTCCCTTGGAGGCTGTCGAAATCGCGGAGCCTCAATGGATCGAGTTTCTTACCAATCAGGGCCGGCGTAAGATGGTTGATGGCGTTGTTGTGGAGTACGTGCCTCCGCCGCCCCCACCCGTAATTCCTGATCGCGTCTCGCGCCGGCAGTTCCGCTTGCAGTTAATTGACGCTGGCCTGCTTTCAACGGTCGAAGGGTGGATTGCGACACAGGACGAGCGCACGCAGGCTGCCTATGCCGACAGTGGCACATTTCTGCGCAGCGATGAAATGTTGCAGCAGGGGTTTGCTGCGCTCGGATTTACAGCCGAGCAAGTTGATGTGTTCTTTACCGAGGCAGCAGAACTTTAACCCGAAAGAGCACAGGCCCCCTCGCCAAACAATACGTAGGCCTTAAGGGGCGGTTTGTGATCTGCGCGCGCGTAGCCATACCAGCCGGTGTAGTTACTTTTGATATTTGGCAGCGCCGCGGGCACGTCGAGGCGTGCCCACCCACTGAAGCCGTAACCGACCACGTTGCCGGTCGCATCGGTAATGACGAGACGCTGAGTGCCGATAAGATGGCCGGGTGTATTGGCCCAGCCATTCAATCGAAGTGCTCCCGGCGCGCTGGTAATAGGATCGCTACCGTCCATGTGGCCTTGGCATCCTTGGACGATCGGCAAGGTCAAAGGCTTGTCGAGCCAGTCTGTCCACGGATCAGAAAACACACCCAGACGATCCGCTCTCACAGCTGACACCAACGCAGGGAATTGATCCTGCCACGGAAAAGCGAGTCCCATTACATATTGATCATCAACGCCGCTAAGCAGGGCGGCCGCTGGCATCTTCCGAAGGTTGGCCCATTCCCGGTCACGGCGAGCGATATGAACTTGCTGGAACGCCGTGGTGATCACCAGCACACCGACAAAAAGCGCAACGATGACACGTCCAACCGCCATACGATTCCACAAAAAGTGAGCCAGTAGGAGCGCGGTTGCGGCCAAAAAGAAAGTGGCTCCCATACCGTAACGGCCATCGGTCGCGGTCGCGAGACCAAGGCCTGCCCGTCCCATCGCAGTTGCGAGCGCCGAAACAAGCACAAACCCGCCTATCGCTACCAGAATTAGGGACGCGCGATCATCCTGCCGATGCACCATTACCCGCAATGCGAGGGCGCTGAATGTCGCGACAGCGACAAATCCGCAGACGAGCGGCAGCCAAGGGTCAACTCCCGGCCCCCCCATGCGAAGTGGGTCGGGACCGCTGACAAAAAGGAAGTTTAATACAAGCGCGATCGGCGTCCCTACGTACACGAGTGAGTATTTCACAAGTTCAATCGCGTACTGAAACGGTCCTCCCTGAAACTCCGGCAACGGAGACGGCTTAAGTCCCCAATAATGAAGCGCCAACAAGGCAGCGGTTGCGACGATTGAGAAGCCTAACAGCCGAATGTTGCGGGAGAAGGCAGCTAGAACAGCTATAGGGACGAAGGTGAGCGCTCCGTTGGCGAGAGATAGAGCGGCGCATAGCCCGAGTAGAAATGAAACGAGAAGCGGACGATTGCCCCGTTTTTCAATCAAAACGACATAAGCGCAAATCACAAACAGGTACACCAGAGGCCAGCATATCATGAAGCCCCATTCAAGTATGTTGCGCTGCTGCAGGCTTAGAAATAGGCCGCAAAATAATAAGGATAGCGCCACTTGCTGGAGCAATGGCACTCGAAATAATCGCGACGCAATGTAACCAAACAGGAAGCCGTTAACTACAATCGTTACGTGGGTTGCAGCGATCAAAAGCGTCTGTCTGCCAGCATTGAGGTAAGTATCAACAAGATAAAACAACTTAGGGATCGCTATGCGATGCTCGTTGTGATGCTCGAAAAACTTCGAGAATAGTTGATGCGGGGTGATGTTATCCCAGCTATCCCAAAAGGTGACCGGAGAATAGGTCAATACCAAGTATCGAAGCGTCACAGCCTCCATGAACGCAACGAAAACCAGGCTTCCTAATATTGCCGATATTCCAAAGATGCGCCTGTTCGATGTGTCGCTTGATATTGCCGTCATGAATAGATGCCTTCTGTAATCTGTCGTCACCACAATACGGTTTGCTGAATAAAATCAAGCCTACGCGCCAACTGCGTCACCGAATTCAACCAAAATCAAGGAACTCCCATGCCCTCCTTTGGATCAAAATCCAAAGCGGCTCTGGCTAAGTGCCATCCGCTTTTGCAAGACATTGCCAACGAAGCGATCAAGGAGATTGACTTCATGGTGCTCGATGCCACGCGCGGCCGGGTGGAGCAGGAGCGGGCCTTTGCCGGCGGCAAGAGCAAGGCTCGGTTCGGTCAGTCGGCGCACAACTATGTTCCGGCCATCGCGTTCGATCTCTTCCCGGCTCCATACGACTGGAACAATACCGCGGCCTTCATCGCGCTGTCGAAGGTCATCATGCGGATCGCGAAAGAGGAGAAAATACCACTGCGCTGGGGTGGTGACTGGAATAGGGACGGCGACAAAACCACGTCCGATGCGTGGGATAAGCCACACTACGAACTCGACCCTTGGCGCGATTGGGCCAAGAAGTCGAAGCTGTACGAGGGTTGATCATGATCGATCCTGACGCATGGCGTGTTCGGCGCAGCCTGGTCATCGGCACCATTCTTTGGTGCGGGGGCATTGTCACCTACATCACTCTTGCCGGCGGAGAGAGTTCACTTCGCGAGACAGTTGCCGTCGGTGCGCTCACGCTCGCTGGCAGTACTCTCGGCTCCTACGTCTTTGGCGCAATCTGGGATGATCAGAACAAGCGCCGGTTCGGCGCAGGCGGACGCCGAGTTGAGACACGCGTCGAGGAGGTCACTCCAGCGGCACCGGTCAATCCGGTCCCTCCAATCGCGGAGGAGGGGCCATGACAATCCTCGAAGGCTTCAAGGCTGCGGTCTCGGCGCTTGCCGGGGCAGCAGTCACCGCGGCGTTCTATGCGCTCGTCATCATTCCCATAGAACGAAACGACGCTCGGCGCGGCTATGTGGCCGAGGCGCGGGCAACTGCTGCCGAAGCGAAGGCCGACAAAATCCAGCGCGAGCGCAATGCCAATCAGATCGTTATTGACGCCTACCAGGTCCAATTGAAGAACGCTCGTGCCGCTGAGGCGGAGAAGGTCGAAAAGCATGAAACCGAGATTGCCGAACATGAGGCGAAACTTAGGGCCGCTGGCCGTTCTTGTCTTGTTGACGATGCTGATCGGGACTGGTTGCTCAAGCCTTGACAAGCAGCTGCGCGATGCAGCGACGGTGCAAGGTGAAGCGCAGACGGATCGCAATCTCCCGTTTTGGCCGGATGATTGCCGCAAGATCGAACCTCATGCGCCGGTTGTTGTCGGCGCAGAAGCCCTATCAGGCTGGAAGAGAGAACGACAGGCGCTCGACAGGGCAAACGAGCGGGTGGGGCGCTGTGCGGGCTTCTATGACGGTTTGGCGGGAAAGCCGCGATGATGGGCGAACTCAACTTAAATGACATCTACAAATCCATCGGCATCCTGACCGCAGAGGTTCAGGGCCTGCGCCGCGATATGGAAGCCTCGGAGCGACGGGCCGCGCTTGAAAATCGCGAAGCCGACGAAAAACGCGCCATTGTTCATCGGCGGATCGATGAGATGGTCAGCGAGGTAGGTGATATCAAAACCGATATTGCCACGATTACCGAGCAGGTGAAGGACAGCAAGATTGTGACCGACGAGGTTCGCAAATGGAAACTGATGGGTCTAGGTGCACTTGGCGTCGTTGGGATCGGCGGTACCGCGCTCGGGGTAAGCATTGCGAATTCGTTTGAATGGGTCTCGCGGCTGTTTCATAGATAGAAAACGTTCTGCCGGTATTGGAGCTATCTATGAGATCGATCCATGTGTCCCCATCCGAAATCCCCAAACCGCTGACGGCAAATCCTTGCGCTTGCTGTCCCTAGAAGGATGGCGCGTAATGGGTTTGGCGGTTATCCAAGCTGTGAGGTTCGGTGGTTGACGAAACGCAGTCTAAGACACTGCCTACGAGCCTTTACCGCTTTTCTCGCCTGAGGCAACTATGGGTTGTGAAATCGCTGAATCGCCTTTGTGCATCTTCACCCATTCGTCCCGAGGATACAACCTCAACGGCTTTTCGATTACAGGCTTTAGACCCTTTCTGATTATATCGTTGAATTCTTTAGTCAAAAGGATCGGTATCACTTGTCATAGTTCCTCCAACCGATGGCTTTCCTACTACCTTGGATTGTATCGGAATAATAAATTCCACGTGTGGGGAAGTATATAGCCGCAATTTAAGCCCTTACAGATTTTTAGGATAGAGAAACGCTGTATTGAGCGCTGAAATCGCGACCCTTAATGGCAGAACGTTGGGCGCGCACGGCACGGTTGACACTTACTCTGTAGAGTGTGATTGATCGCGGGATTAGTGTTTCAGAGGAATTCCAGGGTGAGATATCTCGTAACGGGTGGTTGTGGATACGTTGGGCAGCATGTAGTCAGCGCATTGATCTCAAGGGGGCACGAAGTGGTCGTTGCAAGCCGAACTGTCTCAGGTGGAGCAGTCGGCGCGGAGTACCTTCAACTAGATATTCTCAATGATAACCGGAACTTATACGAAATCTCGGGAAAACCCGATGTTTTGATTCGTCTCGCTTGGGAAGATGGGTTCAATCACGCCAGTTCGAAGCATCTCTCCAATCTTCCGCAACACGTTACCTTCTTGCGCCGCATGCTAGAAGCAGGTCTGAAGCACATCGTTGGCGTTGGGACAATGCACGAAGTCGGCTATCATATTGGTCCTGTCGATGAAGCGACACCCACGTTTCCTCTGCATGCATATGGGATCGCAAAAAACTATCTGCGGTCCGTCCAGACTCTGATGTGCAAAGAATTCGGCGCTGTCGATCAATGGATTAGGTGCTACTATATTTACGGCGACGACATGTTAAACAATTCGATTTTCACCAAATTGCTTCGGGCTGAAGCTGAAGGAAAAACAGAATTCCCGTTGAACACCGGCGAACTCCTGTACGATTTCATTCATGTTAACGAACTGGGACTGCAAGTTGCAGATGTTTCTGAACAAGCTAGTGTGATTGGCATCGTGAATTGTTGCTCTGGTGAGCCAGTTACACTCAAAACTATGGTGCTACGGTTTATCGAAGAAAACCACTTACACATTAAACCTGTCTGGGGCGCTTTTCCCATGCGGCCATACGATTCACGTGCACTTTGGGGTGATCCGGCAAAGATTCAGAGAGTTCGCGAGCTTAGACTGGGCAGTTAACTTTTGAATCTGCGCAGCGGAGCCGTGATTCGCCAAGACGTCGATCGTTTCATGTCTGCGTGTATTCTCGCCAGGTCTTCTGCCGGAAGGTTAACATAATCTCGAAAAGTTGGAGACCTAACGCCAAAAATTCGCTTCAGGAACCGAACTGGAATAGTAATTCGCCAAGATCGCGAACTTAAGATATCAGCCACTTCGGTTAATTTTTGCCTTTGTTCCAATAAACTATCGAGCTTTAAATCTTCATGTCGCGCTAAGGGCCGGGATGTGCCATTCATCGCACTCAAAGCTTGTTTAAACGTTCCCGGCGCAAGAAGTAATGCTTGCCGATTAAGTTTGTTTTGGATTCTTTGAGCATTGGCAATCCATTCGTCTTGTTGATGTTCCGCAATGGAGTTTTGATCGCTCCATTGATAAATTCCGGTGATTTCCTCTGTGGAAGCCACGCCAACAATCGAAGCCGTACGCATCAAAAAATCCCAGTCTTCAGCCGTTGTCAAATCTTCATCAAAATGAATTTTTAGTTCGTGATAAACTCCACGTGGAAATGCTAGCGTATTATTCGGGGAATGATTATCCCTGAAGTGTTCTAGGAAGTTAAAGGCTTGGGGATATGGTTTATTGTGCTGACTGACCGCGCGGATCGCTGTCTTGCCGTTTACATTAACGGTCTTAATAGATTGCGTCACGGACACACAGCGCAATATGCAGCCGTATTTTTTGCCAGCCGCAGCCTTAAAAGTCTCCACCCAATGCCCCAAGGGGATGTCATCATCGTCGTGAATGGCGATGTATTCACCCTTAGCAGCAGCAAAGCCCGCGTTTAAGGGACGAGTTCTATTCCCTTCCTCGACTCTTATGAGCCGGACCCTGTCCTTGAGCCAGGTTGGAAGGTCCTCGATGATAATCTCTACCGCGATTTGATCGTCGACGGACAGATTGTGCCCGACGATTAGTACCTCGAAATCTGTGCACGTTTGCCCCGCAAGACACGTAAGCAACTCGACCAGAGAGGCGATACGCTTGCCTTGAGTACGCGTGACGATCGTTAGAAATGGCCTCGTTTCGGGCGCCGGCCGTTCAAAGGGAACTTTACTAATCTTCTCACCGGGAAGACAGGAAACAATTATTTGATTGATTGTTCCGCTGTCATCAACATTCGACCTCAACTGATTAAGAAAGGTCCTAATGGTTGTTCCTTCTTGGAGAACGGGATGACTGGAGGGAAAGAATTGGTCGCTTTTCGCCTTACGCACATCGTTCCGATCGGTAATGTAGAAGCCAGAATGTCTGAGGGTTTCGGTTAAAAAGTTATCATCAAACATTCGAACGTGCGTATGATCTAGTAAACCTGCTTCAGTGTGATTGATTTTGCCTAGCGCTAGTTTAAACCCCACATCGCGGTGAGCAATGTTTGGTACACTAACGATCAGTAATGCGTTGTGAGCCTTAGATATCTCGTATAACGCTCCCAGTATGGCTTCGCTGTCCGGTAAATGCTCAAGAGTGTCAAGCAGAGTTATCGAGCCGACAGTTCGCGGACCGACTATTTCACGTAGCATGTGTATATTTTCTTCAAGACTCGACAGAACGAGTCGATGCGTTTCAAAGCCTCTGCTTGCCAGTGAGGCCAGCCCCAACTGATTCGCATCAACCCCCACGTAAATCCGACCCAAATGGGAAATATGTTCCGCGATGCTTCCATAGCCACATCCGATGTCAAGGTGAATAAGCCCCTTATCGTTGTGATCGATGTTCCGCTTTAATAGATCCACCGTGTGTCCATAGACGTTGTCGGACGCGTAATCATTTTTGTACTCGTGGAAGGAGTTCGTTATCACAGCGCATACCTATGTTGTGCGTAATTACCGTTTATAAATTGGGCGATGAGGTGATTGGAGTCTCGCTTTGCCGGCAATAAATTTTCGCCTTGACGCCGTCTGAATTCTGCTGCCGCCTTGGTATAAAAAGGCTCAGACGACTTGGAAAAGCTATCGAGGATTTTTTCAGTAAGATCCTGCCGAGACCACTTGTACGACAAAAGGAGTGCTGCCTCCGCAGAATAGTATTGTTCTGTTGGCGTGGTCTTCCACGTACCTGATTGAGTAAGCCGCTTGTCATGGAATACAATCGCAGATGGCTGAAAAATGACCCGAAGGCCGAGTTCCTTAACCCGCCAAGAAAAATCGACATCGTCGCAATACAGAAAGAATGTTTCCGAATCGAATCCGGCCAATCGTTCAAATGTGTCCCGGCGGACGATAGCGCATGCGGTGCTGGCCCAGGACGTATCGCCGGTTACTGGGTCATATTCTTTAGGATGCTCGATCGGCAATTGCTTAGCCTCGACCATGCCAACCGAAGGATTCGAAAAAGGCGCAACGAGATTTTCAAGCAAACGAGGCGATGGAATCACGTCCGGATTCTGAATTAGAATGAAGTCGGCTGTAGCGGATGCCGCGAGGCGATTGTGCCCCCCAGCCGAACCGAGATTGGTGTTAAAAAAGTCATACGTAATATTGAGTGCCGGAAATCGTTCTCTGAAACTCTTCAACTGTTGGGTGCTAAGTGAAGGTACGGGCGATGAATCACCGTAACTCACGGTGTATTCGTCGATACCGAACTGCCGTCCCAACAGAGCCGCCCTTGCAATGCTTTCCAACGATCTCTCAATCGATTCGACTTTGTTCCCATAGAGGATTGACTGTTGAACTACTGATGTTGGCATTGTGTCTCCAAACGTGAGATGGCATGCAGTGGGGCGACCAGTTGCGCTCCTTTACATAGGCTTGAGCGCAATATTGTTTTTCTTTGCAGGTAAGGCGTAGCGCTTCAGCTTTAGCGAGGGAGCTTCAACCAAATGCCAAGAGGCGACGGCGAACGCAAGAGCCAAAACAAACGAGAAAAGGAACATCGGCACAGCTGACAGTCGATTTTCGGTAATGAACCCAAGCGTCTGTTGGATAGGAAATGAATACAGGTAAATTCCGTAGGAGAAATCACCGGGTTTTCCCCAACTGTTGAGCAGTGGGGTTGATTTAAAGCCAAATGCCAAGACGAAATAGCTAACTGTTATCCAATTAACGGCTGGCCCCAGGCTTGAGATTTGTGATGGAAGCCAAAAATTTAGAGCCAATCCAGCAACGGCGATCGGGACATTCAATGGTATCTTCAGCAATCGAATCAATGCTCCAACCATGAAGTATATCATTACATTAGCTGCTTGGAAAATATCAGTTCCATAGAATACCAGTTGTGGGCCGCGGTAAATTGGGTAATAAAAGCACATGAACGCGATAATAATAGCCAAACAAATATATGCATGTATTCGATATTTTATCGTAATCGTTCCGATTAGACTGACAATGACGTAACAAAGAAATTCAGGGGGCAAGCTCCAAAGCGAACCATTTACAGCGTGTGGCGCAATGTTATGCTCAAACACGCCAGGTAGAGAATAGGTCACATATAGTAGAATGTTCCAAAGGTATTCCCACGTCCCTATATTGGAAAAATAATCCTTAGGTGAGAGGCTTGTAACTAATACACCCAAAACCAAGGAGGATAGGATAGTTACTATCACCAGAGCGGGAAATATCCGCAAACAGCGACTTGAAAAGAAAGTAATAAGAGATGGTCGTCTTTCCCAGCTGTCAGTTATTAGAAAGCCGCTAATTGCGAAAAAAATCATCACGCCAACTGGAGCTATCGAGCCACGTAATACCTGAGTCTGGACATCTCCTACTAGGGCTTGGCTATGCCCAAAAACAACGATAGTGGCTGCGACGAATCGCAAAAAATTCAAATTATTCTCTCGATTGTGACTTGCTTCCATCCGCGGTTCTCCCAATGGCGTGCCATAACATTTGGCGCGGTACCAAACAACCTAGTTAGCCTATCCCCTGATTTTCTAGGCGACTGCCAATTTGGCATGTGACATATTTGTGACAAACCCGTAGGTTTTATCAAAAATCAATCGCTGTTGAATGCATTGGCGTGTTTTTTTTGATACGCCCACACCACGACCGCCAGCTTGGCCCACCTCGATAAAGGGACGGACGATGTTTAGATACTCCACGTTAGCAGCTCTATCTGCATCCTATTTTGTTTTGTTAAGCAGCAGTGCTTATGCCTATTTGGACCCGGGTACCGGCAGTATGATTTTGCAGGGAATTATCGGAGGGGCTTTGACGGTTTCGGTCGTAGTATCCGGATACTACTATCGCTTGAAAGGCTGGTTCACAGGCGCCAAGGCTAGCAAAAAGAAAAATCAGGCTAAAGGCGAATAGCTTTGGAACAAATCGCAGGCTCGTTTCGTGACCCATCGGGCCACGTGTTTTCGCACAATGATCAAATATTCCGGACTGTACAGGCAACAGCTAAAGCGAGTTACGAAAAGTTTCGCGATAGCCCCGTCGTCAAGTTGTTAGCAGAGCAAGGGAATCTCATTGGGTTCGATGAGGTCCCTCACAACAACTGGCCGGAAAATATACCATCTGCAGAGTACGTTCTGCGCCACCCCAAGATACCGTATATTTCGTATGCATACGAATGGACATTTAGCCAATTAAAAGCTGCCGCTTTATGTCACTTGGCTGTTCAACTCGAGCTCTTTGACGAGGGGTTTGTTCTTACAGACGCATCCGCATATAACGTGCAATTCCAAGGTCCAGATCCAATTTTTATCGATCTCCTCTCGATACGTCCATATAGAGATGGTGAATTCTGGTTGGGGCATCGACAATTTTGCGAGCAGTTTCTGAATCCACTTTTGCTGCGGTCACTCACAGGTGTCAGTCACAATAATTGGTTTAGAGGTGCTTTGGAGGGAATTTCCACTGCGGATATCGCGAAGTTAATCCCTATAGCAAAGCGGTTATCATTCAACGTTTTGTTACATGTGATGATGCAGGCACGACTTGAGAGAAAATCGGTTTCCGACCCCGCGGCTGCGGTTTCCTCGGTAAAGAATCGACATACGTTAAAGAAATCCAATTATCGAGCATTACTGCAACAGATGCATAATTGGATTTCGAAACTCCAACCTGCCGGTGAAAAGCAAACGGTCTGGGGTGAATATGCCAAAGAAAACACGTATACCGGTGACGAAGCTCAACTTAAAGCTCGCTTGATTTCGGAATTCACCAATCGTTTAAAGCCACGGCTGCTTGTAGATATAGGATGCAACTCTGGCGATTATTCCGTCGCGGCTCTCAACGGTGGGGCTGAATATGTGGTTGGGTTTGATTTCGATCAGAACGCGTTGGAACTAGCATTCGCGCGAGCTCAAGCGGATCAGCTACAATTTTTGCCCTTATGGCTCGATGCATCTAATCCTAGTCCTTCTCAAGGTTGGCAGCAATCCGAGCGGTTGGGGTTCGATCAAAGGACAAAAGCCGACGCATTGATAGCTCTTGCTTTCGAACATCATTTGGCCATCGCAAAGAACGTTCCGCTCGATCAGGTCGTCCGTTGGTTAACTGCAATTGCGCCGCGCGGCGTGATCGAATTTGTCCCCAAAGATGACCCAACAGTTAAGCGCATGCTGGCGTTACGGGAGGACATTTTCCCTAACTACTCTATGGAAGAGTTTGCTGGGCATTTATCTAAATTTGGTCGGATAGATCGCACAGAAACTATATCCACTTCTGGACGGACGCTGTTCTTTTTCGAAAAAGAGAACAAATGAATTCCTCGGCACACTATAAAACTACCTCAAAAAGTCAAATGAAATTCAAAGTGGCAAGATTCGGCTTTTGGGTGGTATTGTTTGCCGCGTTGATTTTCACCTCTTACAGCTTTGTCTTTGAAGTCACTAAGGTTTCTTTTTTAGCAAGTTTACCATTGGTCGATAAACTTTCCGTTTTATCAGGAATGTTCGCGCTGACTGTTGTTGTCGCGCTTTTGGCATTTACAGTTAGTAGTTTATTATCGGGTATTTCGGGAAAATTGGAATGGACGCAGAATGCAGCTTCGCTTGTTGCATATGTTATTCTTGTGGTGACTCTAATAACAATTGGAGAAAATTGGTCTTATACGCTTTTCGGCGTAGGTCTGAAGGTGGGTGACAGCTTCGCACTGAAACTCACCTTCCTCATAATTAGCGCTTTAGGGGCGAAGCTACTACTTTCGCCTCTCAGTGCTTTGGCATATCGAGCAACAAATCTCGGAATCATCCCCCTGTGCGCGCTTTCAGCCGTCGCAATTGGCTACCTAATATTTCTCACCATGGCGCCGAGTGCTGCGGCCAAAGTATCAAGCCAAGATGTGAAACATAAATTCAACGTTCTCATCCTCTCCTCGGACGGGTTGGATGCTTCGAGCATGGGAATCTACGGGTATAGTGCCGATACAACGCCGTTCCTAAGCAAGCATAGTGATGAATTCACAATTTATACTAACGCTTATACTAACAATGGTAACACCACCGGATCAATCGTTTCACTTCTGAATGGAATATCTCCCCTCACCACCGGCGTGGTATATCCCCCCGATTCGCTCGACACAAACTTCGCGGAGCGCACGTTGCCGCATTTGCTGGGGCAACTAGGATATTACCGGGCGAACTTGGCAGTGCCGCATTTTGCCGATGCTAGGGACCAAAACCTTACCAACGCCTTTGACGAAAACAACGGTGAGGACGAGCGATATCGCAATTTGACAACAAACTATTTGGGGGACGGACCCCTGGGACAGTTCGTCCTGCACACCGTGGGTTACGCGGTGGAGCTAATGATGGACGCTACTTTTATTAAAGAATACGATAATCCAATGGATCAAATAGAGGGAACGAGCTCAACTCTCACGGATGTTGATCGCATCGAGGCAATAAAACGCATTGCCCGGCATCATCGTCCTTTCTTTATCAATACGCATTTCATGGGCTCGCACGGTCCAATGTTTAATCCTAGTTCACGAGTGGCGTCGGCAAATTTGAAGCAAGAGCGTCCTTGGCAGAAGGAATTCTACGAAGATTCTATTCGCGATTTTGATAATACTATTGAGGCTGCTTACACCTTTTTGACCAAACAAGGAATCTTGAACGACACCTTTATTGTAATTACATCGGATCATGGACAGGGATATAATGCTCATAAGCGTATACCTTTGATGGTTCGCTTTCCAAGCGTTAGTCCAGGCGTAGTCGCCCAATCTGTCCAGCGTATTGATATAGCCCCGACGATTCTTTCTGTCTTAGGCGTGCAAAAACCTAATTGGATGGAAGGTGACAGCCTGCTTGAAGTGCAGTCCCTCGGGCAATCGCGAATGATATTTAGTGCAAATGTTGTTAGCTCACGAAACTCGAAAAGTGGGTGGGTTCGATCCAGCGAGACTAACAACGGCCGAAATCTGATAACAGGCATTGTTTGCAATAGATACGCCGTATTTGGCGGCAGTGACAAATTTAGTTCCGGAGTGCTCGACGCGCCCAATCCGCCGTGTAAGCTCACCGAGTTGGAGGCGCAGACTATGTTGACGAGTGCGCTGAAACTGCGAATTGAGAATACAAAAAACGTTGTGGGCCTTGCTTGGTGATCGTGAGTTGTGCTCGCATGCGAAGCCGACAAGTAAGCCATACCCGCGGGCCCGCCGGGGCCCTTTACGAGGCTAACAGCAAGTGGAAATTCCTGATATTATGAGCGGTCGCTCTATTTTGGTTTCACACGCTGTATCCTCCGCGGTTCATTCCGCAGCGATCCTAGTTAGTCCTGTCGAGATTGAATAATAGTTAATTCGATCAATCTGCAGTTCGGGATATCTCCGGTAGTGAGATCATTATAGCAGTGCAAGTGTGAATAAGTTGACTTTAATGTTTTCCAATACATTTGGGATCTCACGCCTTCATGACAAACTCGCTGAAGCATCTTGCCTTTAAAATTCCGGCGATTGCGCGCCTCAGACACCAACGAAACACCGCGTTGGTAGAAAACGCGCAGCTTCGTGCTGAGATATCTGAGATCAAGCACATGCTTCTGCATCAAAATGAACGCAGGAATGGTCGTTTTGTTTTAGAATTCGACTATCCCTACTTCCCACGCGTAGGAACCCATGGAAGTCGTTGATCGTGAAACGGCGCGAAGAATACAAACGCCTACTAGCTTCATTTTGTGAATTGCAGCCTTTTCTTCATCGCATATCGCTGGATGAACCGGCTGATATTGAGCAGCCGTATTGGTCGAATGGTTGGTTGTCTGTTCTCGACGGCATTAGTATCTATTGCTTGCTCGTCCAAAACAACCCTAACCTTTACCTTGAGGTTGGATCTGGAAATTCAACCAAGTTTGCCAAGCGAGCTGTCCGCGATCACGGCCTGCAAACCAAAATAATTTCGATCGATCCTTTACCGCGAGCCGAGATAGATAAGATTTGCGATGAGGTTGTGCGGACCGGCCTTCAGGATGTCGATTTGTCCATTTTCGCGCGCTTACAGCCCGGTGACATTGCCTTCATTGACAATTCTCACCGTAGTTTCCAATATTCAGATGTAACAGTGTTTTTCACAATGATATTGCCGTTTTTAAAAGCGGGTTGCTTTTACGGCATCCATGATGTTTTTTTGCCTGAAGACTATCCAGCGCAATGGACGGAGCGTTATTATAATGAGCAGTATCTCTTAATGATGTACCTGCTTGGTGGTGCTATGGGTGATGAAATTGTGTTGCCACTCGCTTACACCGTTATGGAGCAAGAGGTCTTGTCCGCGCTTAACGCAGTATTGAACAACGGGCCGCTCGCGGGCGTGGAACCGAGCGGCGGTGCGTTCTGGATGAAGAAGAGTTAGAGCAACGATGCTAACCAATATCGTCCGTTTTCGGACCGCGATCATAATCGCGACTTTGGCTGGGGTCTCTAATTTAAGTGCTTACTTTTCATCTCGACTGCATAGCTGCCTATTCTAGGTAAGCCCCGTGACAGGCGCCTGGCTTATTTAATTGGCGCGTTTTCCCAAGAATGTCGGCTGCTGCAACGCTTGGTATATTATATTGGGTGGTGCGTTATAAAGATGAGCCGCGAGTTGTAGCGACCCCTATAGGGATTGTCGTCCTTTTATCATCCCAAAAGCGTGCCGATAACCAGTTGGCCAAACTTGTGCTTGGGGAATCTATGAGACGTTCATAGAAATGGGAGATCATCAATATCAGGCCAATCGTGAGCGGTATTGTTATAACGGCGGCGAGTTCGTGGTTAAACCCCCAATCCAGCATAAGAAGTCCCATGGTTGCGAAGGTGAATGAACATATAATTGGCCAGTGGATGAGATAGCTGGAGAAGGAAATCCTGCCGAGAAACGTTGGTACTCGCGAAGTCAAAAGGCCTGCTGCTTTCGTGCTCCCCAAAACGCCGCACACGATAAACAATGCCCCAATTATGTTCATCAGTAGTCGTTCTTTCCCAGTCAGGTCTGGAAGCGGAAAGGGAAGGGAACCGAAATTCAGGTCCAACCACATATACGCCGCTGAAGTATCGTATCCACCGATGTATAGGCCGAGAAAGATCAATGCCGTTGCCAACTTCTGGTAGCTAATCAACCATTCCCGTATCCGGTGGAGGCAACTGCCAGCAAAAATCGTCAGGAAATGCATCAGCAGCACAGTTCCCGGCTTAAAAAAGAGTGTGAACATTAGGAAAGCGGCAAGGGTTAGAAGGAGGCTACGCTGGCCAACGAGAACCTAGGCAGCAAACAGGAATAGTGAGCCGAAAAGTTCAATTTGGATTGTCCAGAGGGGAACGTTCAGTGCAATATCGTTTAAAATTGGGGCACCAACGAAACCATTCCACAAAGCCTCTTGGAACGTGTAGACCGTCCGATATTGACTAGTGGGCCATCCTGCGCCTTGAAGCTTAGGTACTAGATCGGTTCTTATCCAACCAAGCGACATTAGACTCCAAGCGAAGATTACTGAGAAAGCCGCAGGGATTACCAACCGAGGGTAGCGCTTTATGGCGCCTTTCCTCAGAACGCGAATGTCATCCGTTTCAAAAAATTTTTTGGTTAGTACGTAGCCGCTGAGAACGAAAAATATCGATACCGCAAAATTCCCGTTAAAGAACACGGTAAAGATTGGCAGAGACAGATACGTTTCCCACCAATGAGCCTGGGGGATGTCGCCAGCACGCGGCGAATAGTGCGCGAGATAAGGGAACAATGCGAGTAAGATGTGCGCAAGGAGCACACCTAGAGCCGCGAGTCCTCGCAGGCCCTCAAGAGAATCATTTTTCAAAGCAGACTACCCGACTAGAGATTAAAGCCACCGTTATACGTTCGCCGCGAGCGAAGCAACTCTGTCAGCAGAAATGCTAAGGCAGATCGACAAGGCGACCCCGGACAGCAACGGCCACGGCGCGAATCGGACTTGATCAGCCCGAAGTTCATTCCGCAAACAATGTTTGAATCCAACGATTTAAAGTGCAGCAGGGGATGCTTGGGCCCGACGGCCGCTTTGCAAAGCGACGATTCATGATCCGATCTCGCATCAAAGAACGGAAGAACCAGGCTGACACGACCGAGCCATCAGGTCCCGCGACCCGTTCAGCCCAACCTTTATCGCTCTGCCAGTGATGCCGTCCTATTGCGAGAGAGTATAGATCGCGCCGAAGTAACTGTATGCGAGCACAGCAGTTATCATAATGAGAGCTTTTATGACCATGGGCCAATCAATCGCCCGCTTTGTTTCAGGCTGAATTGGTCCAGCGGGGCCCAATTGCTCCACAACCTCTGATGATTCCACAGATACGAAGGTCGCTCCGTCCATAAGCTTTCTCTCCAAGTCTCTGACCGGTAATATCATCGGCTGACAAAAAGCGAGAGTTGGCCCTTCGGTTTCGTCGCTACGACGTAAAGCTTTTCTCCGTCCCTATTTCGGGTGAGGCCTCGACGTATAGGCGGTGGCTGGCACACTCGGATAAGCCAGCATCCATCATTGAGATAAGAAATCGCCCGCCGCCGGTTATCCGGTTGGCGGGCTCTTTTGTGTTTCGCACCAAGCTGGCGTGCCTGCTAGACGTACCAACTGTATGTTTTTCCGCCCCTGACGACAGCACTCTTAGAGGGGACGCAAGGGCGATCCCAATCCACACAAAAGGTATCATAAGGGGCGGTTGTCCGGCACGGCACTGAGTGATCGTCGCCCGGTTTCAGTGAAAAGGATGTCATACCCCCGTACGCAAAGTCGATCGTCACAGTAAGAGCAAAGTCAGCATACTCTGGATGTTTCATTCCCCGCTTAAACCAAGTCTTCTTTTTCTTTAGCGGGCCTTCGTGCGGTTTTATCGCCAAGCGTTCTGCTAATGGTCGGGCAAGTTTTGTATCACACGCGACGCCTTCCGGTGATGGAGGCTCCAACTCATTTTTCATTAGATTGCTCCCGCTAACGTTGCCAATACCCACTCCCGCCCAATAACCGGCGGGCTTTTTTTAAGGAGTGCTTGGTCTCAGTTGCTCCTCGATTACTTCCCGCGCCATTTCGAACACTGTTGCCGGTCCCTCTGGTTGGTTCTGTTCCAGCAACTGGAGTGCGAACTCGTAAACCTCCCGCTCGTCCTGCTCGGATATGAGGTCCTTTCGCTTCAGGTGGGACACGAGCGCCGCAAGGATAGCTGACGTCGATAGAGCCACAGACGTTGCGGACTGCACAGCAGGATCGTTGCTCATCGTCGGGCTGTCTTTCTCTTGCCCCATTTTGGATCAGGCTTACCGGTATAGGCCGGTCGCATCGGCTCGGCTTCCATGTAAATGTCGGCTTCTCTCGCGGCCTCGACGAAAGCCACACGCGCCACGGCCGGCGAGCAATTCCCCTCAAGGCACTTAAGCAATATCTCACGCGCCATGAGATTTTTCGGGCCAGCCTGATCTGGCCAGTGCTCGAGCACGAACCTTGCTGCGTCGTACGCCGACGTCACGCTGACAAGCTGGCCCGCCTGCCTGCCGAACACTTGCACTCGCTGGAACGTCTTGTAGTCCTCGTAAACCATGGACGAGAATATAGGACCGGGTTTTCGGGATTCCGAATCAATCAATTTATTTATTGAGGGAACAGTAGCCTGTCTGGACGCTTGTTGATTTACGGTCACTTCACCAGGAGCCATAGGCACAATGCCAATCTTTCATTTCGCCTACCACGAGGGAGACGGGCTGCTCATTGACGTGGTCGATGTGGAGTGTGCCGACGGTGAAGCCGCCCTACACGCTGCCGCGGAAGCCGCGCGCGACAATATCCATGAAGCTGTCGGGAGAAACATCGATCCTTCGAAGTTCTTGGTCCACGTATATGACGATATGAGCCGGCTCATTGGCACGTTGCGTATTTCCGACGTTATGACACAACCGAGTGGGTGATAGTCGGGCACGGGTAAACTCGCCCAGGCCGCCTTCTGGTTGCGGCGCTTGGGAAAGAAGGGCTACCGATCACTCCCTGGCGCACCATTTGAGTTCGGAACAATGTAACTGCAAGGGGATTTTACATAGACGTAAGGAGAGATTTAAATGAAACCGATATCAACGATTTTTGCATTTTTGGCGTTCACTACTTTTTTTGCTGCGCCAAGCATGGCGGCTTGTCCCGATACCGCCGGCGCCACTCCAGCGGACGCACAGAAAGGGATTTCCCAAGATGGCACGCATGTCCCATTAGAGAATAGCCCTAACAGCAAGACGCAAAACTTGCCAGCAAGCTCGGGAACCACAACGACCAGCAATAAAGCTAAAGCGGAAACGCAGAAAGACGGCAATACCATGCCGATGGCGGCAGACAAAAATCAGGCTACGTCAGACCAAGATGTCGCCGCTCAGCAGAAGGGAGACAAGACGGCGGCAGCCACGGCCGACGCCGCCAAAGATTGCGTGGAATAAAGCTTGGCGCCCATACTAGCAAATGGCGGCGACCCAGAGCCGCAATGATTCATTCTTCGGTTTGCCTGGCGTCGGAAGTTCCAGCGCCAGGCTCATGCGTCGTTTATTTATCAAAGGTATACGAGCGCGCGCGGGTACGTCCGATAGTCAAATCTCGCCTGAGTCGGCGCTCTTCTTCGAGGTTCGCCTGGAGTTCATTTACACTATCGCCCGATGCAGCGCTTGCGTCTTCGCCAGTGGACGGGGCGGGATCGTCTGTATCGTCCGCAGCGCTGGGTGACCATCCTTCCGAACGCCAAGAAGCGGCGCGTTCATCGATATCGACGCTGCCCTCATCATCGAGAATGTCGAGAGCCTTATCGCCAATTCGCCAGTTACATTGGCTACCGTAACAAGGAAACCGCCGCGTCGTAGTCCTTCGGTATAGACTTCCCGTTCCGCACTGGGGAAAAGGAAATCGCCGATTGATTCCCAAAATCCCTTGCCATGCTCGTTTGTCGTTGCCGATGCATCGAGGGTGTCATCGCCGTCGACGAGACGAATGCTAGCTTGGTTAATACCCGTGGCCACCAAACGCTGGACGGCTTCTTCGGCCGCATCACGGTCTTCGTAAAAGGCGGTCAGGGTATTTGATGGATGCGGATCGTAACCGGGAGTGGAATCGAAGTTGCTCATGGTGCATCTCCTAGTAAATGGGCAAGGTGGCGTGCCGTGTGAAACATGCACTCTCAACTTTGGCGTCTATAATTTGTTCCCTCGGACATCCCAGGCTGATCGATGAGCCTTCGAGTCGCCAGCGCACAGAAAGACAACGGGCATGAGTAAAGTCGCTGTGGGAGGCTCCAACCGTGCCCTCACTTTCAATGGGTTCCATGAAGCGAGCGCTAGCCCACATGGACCGCGCCACCGAGACGTCTCCATTCACCTATCATTTGCCGCAGACTTTCGCTCATACGTACCCACGATTTGGCCCTCAGCCAACACATGGCCTGCCATCGCTTTCAGTACAGCATCCCGCTTGGAGCCTGGTTCAAGATCAAGAGTCGCAAGGTCGAGGGCGAATAACTGGAAATGGTAATGGTGCGCTGGATCTCCGAAGGGGGGCTTAGGCCCGGTATATCCGCTCGAACCGGACGAATTGATGCCCTGCTTCATGTCCTTTGGAAAGGAAAGAACCGGATCAGTGGGAAGACCTTCTCGCAGTTCGGCCGTAGTAGCGGGGATGTCGTAGGCTAGCCAGTGAACAAAGGGTTTGGGCTTTTCAGCATCCGGATCGTCCACAATGATAACGAATGATTTCGTTCCGTCTGGACCGCCATTCCAAGTGAGCTTGGGCGAGGCATTATCGCCATCGGCCACATGCGGAAGTGGAATGGGCTGATCACTGCCAAAGCTGGACTCTGCCTTGAGCGGGTCTTCGGATTTGGCATCGACAAGGTCGATGGCGATCTTGGACGCCGGAATGTCGGTCACTACATTAGGGACGGCTTGTGGATTGGCTCCGGCAGCCGAAGCATTGCCATCGTGCGAAACTCTGTAAACAATACCATTCGAATCGTCTGCGACATAAAGCGATCCATCTTTGCCGACAGCAACCCCCGTCAGGCGCCCGAGAAAGCCGAATTTGCCGCCTTCCTGCTTGAGCAGAAACCCTTCAAGAAACTTTTCGACACCGATTGGTTTGCCGTTCTCGAAATTTATCCGAACCACCTCATAGCCGCTCGGCGGGCGACGGTTCCATGAACCGCGCATTGCGACAAAGGCGTCGCCACTGTAGTCGGCTGGAAAGGCATTGCCGTCGTAGAAGGCCATCTGCATAGGGGCGCTGTGAGCGGTGTAGCCAAGCACGGGTTCAGTTGAAAGCTTTGCCCACTGATCAAGCGTCATGCCTTCCGGCGTATTGATGTGGGGGTTGAGTTCGCTCATGCCGAACACGAACGGCCAGCCATACTGCTTGCCTTGTTCGATGCGATTTAGCTCTTCAACCTGTGACGCGTCGCCAAGCCAGTCAATGCCGTGATCGAGGCCATATAATACGCCGGTCTTTGGCTCCCAGTCGAAGCCGATGGTGTTGCGCAGGCCGCTGGCAAATATCGTTCGGCTCGTACCATCCTTCTTGGCACGAAGGATGGTTGCGTTTTCAGGGTTGCTTTCCTGGCACTCGTTGCAGGTACTTCCTACGGTAATATACAGCATGCCATCGGGCCCGACTGCGATAGTTCGGTTGGCATGCTGCCCCGCGTCGGGTAAATCGTTGATGATACGCTTGAGCTCACCGAAGGTACCGTCTTCGTTCACTGGCGCGGTATAGACATCATTCACCGTGACGAGGAAAACGGTGCTTCCGTCGAAAGCGATACCATGCAGGCCCGGCCGGCTGGCCACTGTCTGGATACCATCGGCCTTGCCATCGTCGTTGTCGTCCTTAAGCATGATCACGTCGCCGACAGAGCGACGCGTCGCATAGAGGACACCCTTTTCGGACACGGCGAGCATGCGCGGATTGATGAGGTCGCGGGCAAATACGTCGACCTTGAAGCCTTGCGGCCGCATGATAAGTGACGTCAGCTGCGCATCATCTTTCACCTGGAGCTTTTCAGGTTCAAGAATAGATCCCTGGACTACAACATCGGAGAATTCCCCGACTTTGCCCTTGGTCTGCGCGCCACCTGCGGACGGCAGCACAAATCCCAGGGCGGATACGGACAGAAGAAGAGCGGCGAGGCGACAACGCATAGAACCTCCAAGACATTCTAATTCGGTTACAGTGTCGCAACGTCAGAGAATGAATTTTGATCCCTGGCCCTTGTGGACCTCGACGCGTTACGCAGGAGTATCCATCCCGCCACTCAAGACCCTCAGGGCTTTGGTATATTTTGCGAGCTTGTCTCGCGATTTGTCGTCTTGAACCTGCATTTGCACAGTTTGGATATTGTCCTCGAGGTCAGCGATTTTAACGCGCCGAGCCAGCGCATTGATTTTGGTACGCTCAACAAAGTCTTCATAGTCTTCCCCATGCCTACGTGTAACGGCGTCGATAGCCACGAGAACATGCTCCGAAAAACCCTCCGAGCGCAGAGTGACCAACGTCCATGCCGTTTTTTCAACGACGTCATGAAGGACGCCCACGATCTGTTCCTCGATGTCCACAAGTTTGAGCATGACCCTCAAGGGGTGAAAAATATATGGCTCGCCGTTTTCGGCGAGGTGGCCAGCATGCGCGGAAGCCGCGATTGCGATGGCTTGCGCGATGGTTGGCATTTCGTGTCTCCTTTCTGGGTACGGAGTTACCAGCCTTCCTCAGGAGGGTGGGCTGGCAGCTCTTCACCGCACCGGACCCAATGCAATCTGCTTTGCTCATGATAATTGTAGGTTGGTGGTATTTTTTCCGGCGTATCAAACGTACCCGCATAGAACGCGAGCTGATCCGGGTCGTCGTCATATTGCAATGTGATTGGCGTACCGCAATCGCCGCAGAAACTGCGCGTTGCGATTGGGGAGGAGCGTCGCGCTTTCGGTTGCTTTGTTCCCTCCCAGACGACAGCTGTGGCGTCAACCCAACTCAGCACGGCAAACGGTCCGCCAGTCGCGCGACGACACATGTCACAGTGACAAATGTGCGTACGCCTAATTCGGCGCACACGAAATCGAATATTGCCGCACAGACATCCTCCCTCGATCTCGTCCAATACCATGGGATTTTCCAATTTGGTTTACGAGCACCTAATGGGCGTCGCACGCACAAGTTCCCAACACGGCGGCGGAACCATCAGGGCGTTAGGCGGTTATGCGGGAAATTTCACTTTTACCTTTCGAGAACCCGGAGCCGCGGCGCTAGACCGGGGGCGCCGTCATCAGTGGACTCGTAGCAGTTCCCGTTAGGGTAGTGATGATGCTGAGGCCGTGGATGCTGATGACGCAGGACACAAGCATAATGGTTAAGAAAACCATTGAGACTGAAAGCCTTGTTTTGGCTGGTTCGCACCCATATTCACGGCTAGCTGCCACCCTCCGCATGCTGATAATAATGTTTCTTTAGACGGGTGGCGACCGTGGCGAGCGGACTAAGATTTGGCCCCATTGATGAAGCGGCAGTTCACCTTTGTGTCGACATGCAGGGCATTTTTCGAGGTGACAGCCCTTGGGCCATGCCGTGGTTCGACCGGGTCTTACCGCACATTGAGGCCTTGGTAGGAAAAGACCCTACGCGGACAGTGTTCACCCGATTTATTCCTGCTCGGAATACACAAGACGTGGGTGGAACTTGGCTGCGCTATTATCAACGCTGGAATAACATGACCCTTGATAATCTTGACGCCGGCCAGGTTGATATCGTTCCTGAGCTTGCGCGGCATGTTCC